>CAWGGM010000011.1:0-403613 GCA_963822115.1 uncultured Pseudomonadota bacterium | reverse complement strand
AGACGTTGTAGGCGCGCCTCGTAGTTGAGCCCGCCAGGGCGATTGTTCGACCGGCTGCGCGAGGTGCATCGCGGCCAGGCGCTGGGGGCGATCCGCGAAAGATGTCCAGCGGGGCGAGGCGGAGGTATGCGCTCGGCTCGAAGGAGAGCACGAGCCAGGAATGGTGACGGAGAGGGCGTTTCTTTGGACGGACTCGCCCCCTCCGTCGTGCTTCGGCACGCATCGAACGAGAACGAAGCCCCACGAGGTTTGTCGCAAGCCCGCTCGGGATCAAGTCCTGGAGCGAGGGCATGCCGTCGTGCGCCGCCGCGCGGCCGGGCTCGTGCCCGTGCTGCGGGGCTGCGGCGCGGCCGATTGGCGGCCCGCTCGTGCTCGTCGGGCACGGTGTTGTCGACCGGCAGGTGCGCGGGCCGGGGGCTGCCCGGAGAGGCTCCGGAGCAGGTGGTGGTACAGCTGCGGCGGTATCGCTGCCGGGCGTGCCGGGCGGTGATCGTCGTCGGGCCACGGGGGTTGCTGCGTCGGCGGTGGTACGGTGCGAGCGCGATGGCGCTGGCCCTGGCGCTCTGCGCGCGGGGTGCGACGAGCGCTGCGGTACGGGACAGGACGAGTCCGTCGCGTGTCGTGGGCATGTCGGCGACGGAGCGGTGGATCACGCTGAGTCGCTGGATCGAGTCGGCGCGCCGGGGGGAGCTTTTCGGGGAGGCCGGGCTCGGCGGCCTTTCGCGCCGGGGCGTGGCCGAGCAGGTGATGCTCGTGCTCGCGGGGCGCGCAGGACACTCGCCGGGCGATGACATTGCCGCGAGCGCCTTCGCGGGCGCGCTGATCGCGGCGTGATCCACCTCGCGACGCCGCGTGCTGGTGGCGCCGCGCGCGATGGGCAGCCGGGGCGGCTCGCGCCGGCGGTCCCGATCCACCACGAGTGATCGGGCACGGCGGGCGCCCGGGCCGGCAAGAGGGGTCTAGCGGACGCCAACAACGAGTCCGCGAAGGAGATCGAATGAACGACCTGACCCCGAAGAACCACGGCGAGGAGGTGGCGGTCTTCCGCCACAGCCTGATCGGCGAGCTGGCGACGCGCGCGGGCTTGCTGGGCCACGGCGAACGAAGCGAGGCGCTGCGCCGGCTGAGCGAGCAGCGCGTGCGGCCCCCTGGCAGCGACACGACACGCTGCTACTCGGCATCGACGCTCGAGCGCTGGCTGTATGCCTACCGCAAGGGCGGCCTGGCCGCGCTCGTGCCTCGCGCTCGCGGTGATCGCGGTCGTGGCCGCGACCTCGACCCGGCGCTGCGCGAGCTGCTCTGCGACATCCGGCGCGAGCATCCTGGCGTGAGCGTGCCACTGATGCTGCGGACGCTGCGAGCCGACGGGCGCATCGGTCCGGAGGTGAAGGAGTGCACCGTGCGTCGCCTGCTGGCCGAGCGCGGCCTGGCGCGGACGGTGGACGTGGCTGCAGAGGCGGGCAAGGCCCGGCTGCGCTGGCAGGCCGAGCGCCCCGGCGCCCTGTGGCACGGCGACGTCTGTCACGGGCCGACGCTCAAGCTCGACGGCCGGCGCGTGCCGGTCCGCGTGCACGGCATGCTCGACGACGCCTCGCGCTACGTCGTAGCCCTGCGCGTCGCGAGCAACGAGCGGGAGCAGACCATGCTCACGCTCTTATCGCAGTCGCTCATGCAGTACGGCAAGTGCGACGCGCTCTACCTCGACAACGGCGCCACCTACCGGGGCGAGATCCTGCGACTGGTCTGCTCGCGCCTTGGCATCACGCTGCTGCACGCGAAGCCGTACGACGCGGCGGCGCGCGGGAAGATGGAGCGCTTCTGGCGCCGGATGCGGGAGGAGGCGCTGTCGCACATCGGGGAGGTTGCTTCTCTCGCCGAGGTCGAACAGAAGCTCCGCACCTGGCTGGTGCGCTACTACCAGTCGTCGCCGCACGCGGGGCTGCTGGGTCGCGATCCGGCCACGTGCTTCGCCGAGGGCGAGAAGGTCCCGGTCACCGAGGAGGAGTTGCGCGTGGCGCTGACCGTCCGCAAGCGTCGCCGGGTGCGTCGCGACTCGACCATCAGCATGAATGGCAAGACGTACGAGGTGCCGCTCGGCTACCTTGCAGGCCAGGTCGTCACGGTCGCGACCAGCCTCTTCGACGGCACGGAGCCGGTGATCGAACTCGACGACAAGCGCGTCCCGCTGCACATCGTCGATGTCGTCGCCAACGGCAGGAAGGGCCGGCGGCCCCGGCGCCCTATACCGAAGCGCCCGCGCACGCCCGTCGACTTCGACCCGGGCCACACGCTCGTCGATAGCGAGGAGGACTCTGATGGCGACCTCTTCTGATCTCCTCGCGAGCTTCGGTCTGCGCACCGCGCCCTTCTCGAAGGAGATCGACGACGCGGATCTGTGGCTGCCGGAAAGCAAGGCCGCACTCGTTGCCGATATCGAGGAAGCGCTTGCCGAACGGCAGAGCGTCCTGCTGCTCGGCGAGCCCGGCGTCGGCAAGACGTGCGTGCTGCGCGCGCTACGGCACCGGCTCCCGCAAGCGGGCTTCCGTCTGACGTATTGCCGCAACTCCACACTCGGGCGACGGGACTTCTACCGCCTGCTCTGCCACACGCTGGGGCTGCACCCGACCTCGACGGCGGCCAACCTCTTCCTGGCTGTCGAGACGCATGTGCACGACCTGCGGCGCGACAAGGTGCACCCCATCTTCCTGCTCGACGAGGCCCACCTGCTCCATCCGGACATGCTCGGCCACCTGCACATCCTGATGAACTACGAGTGGGACGCGAAGGCGCTGCTCTCGCTGTTGCTCGTCGGTCTGCCGGAACTCGAAGGCAACCTGCAGCGCCGCGCGCACCGCTCGCTGCTCACGCGCATCCACCATCGTTTTCTCATCCCACCCGCCAGCGTCGAGGACACGGCCGAGTACGTCCGCTACCGTCTCGCCCAGGCCGGCACCGACCGCGCGCTCTTTCCCGACGACGCGCTCGCCGCGCTGCACGAGCTGTCGCAAGGCTCCCTGCGCGAGATCGACCGCCTGGCGACGGCCGCACTGCGCGACGCCGGGCGGCGCAAGAAGAAGCTCGTCGACCGCAACGTCGTCGTGCGTGCCGGCGAAGCGCTCGTGCGTTTCGACTGACGGGTCGTCTCCGGCGGCGCCGTCGTGCACGGCGCTGCCGCGAGGCGGCATCATGCCGGCGCCGAGCCCGCGCTTGCCGCGATGTCCATCACGCCGCGCGCACCGTGAACGCCGGCACGACGGCCATCGCCCTGTCGGCGCGCGGTGCCATCAACCAGCCGGCGCGTGCACACGAGGAACTCCAAGATGTTCGCCTTGGCCTTGCCCGCCCTCTCCCGGTTCGCCTTGTCCTCGGTGGCTGCCGCTTCGGCAAAGTTGTCACGTGGCGGTTCGCCCGTGAACCGGCTCCCCTCCGACGAGAACCGAGGTAGCATCAACCATTTCGGTTCTGATGCGACTTCCACGAAGTCGTCGAAGAAGTCGCTGTAGGCCCGCTTCATGAGACGGCCGCCATCTTGAAGGTGTCCGTCAAGACGGTCCGCCGCATGCTCATGCGCGGCGCTCTCGTCGCTCGCCGTGCTGGCCGAAATGTTCGTGTCGACGCCCAGAGCGTGACGCACCTGCTAGTCGGCATCGTGTCGGCGGAAGGTGTCGAGATGCGGGATTCACCGCACAGTGATGATATCGCGGGAGATGGACCTGCGGTCAGATTCAACGTCAACTACGAGAAGGGGCGAGGCTACATCATCCGATTCTACGGCCCTGATGGCCTGCGGCATTCGCATAGAATTGACAACAAGACATCCGCGTCATTCATGTCGGACGAAGATGCGCAGCATTACGCCGCTCGCTGGGTTGCCGAGAACGTTGGCGCGAGTTCAAGGAGACCGACCAAACGCGCGGTAGGTGGGCCAACGTTCGAAGAGTTCGCCACATTGTGGACATCTGGCAAGCTCCACGAGCACTACCCGGATCATGTTCCTGCGAAGGTCTCTGCCAAGGACGACGAGACGAGGTTGCGCAAGTACGTGTTCCCGCACATAGGCAGCGAGCCGATGGCAGCGTTCGAAGGTGATCGCGCGCTTGACCTTGTTGAGCGCGTGACGAGGGGTCTGCCCACCGGAGAGGCCGCGCTGAGTCCGGCAACTCGCCGCCACGTGCTGCAGCTCGTGCACCGCGTGTTGACGCTTGCCGTGTTTCCCGCGCGCATCCTGAAGTCACAGCCGCTCCCTCGTGGCTTCATCCCTCGCGCCAAGAGCGCCAAAGCGAAAAGCTACCTCTACCCCAGCGAGGATGCCCTGCTGATGGCGTGCACCGCTGTTCCTTTGCTGAATCGCCTGTTCTATGGCCTGCTTTCACGTGAGGGATTGCGCGTTTCGGAGGCACTTGGGCTTGCTTGGTCCGACGTCGATCTTCAGAACGGGGTCCTGGTGCTCGACGAAAACAAGACCGACGAGCCGAGGAGCTGGGCTTTGGACCCGCATGTCGTCGAAGCGCTCAAGACTTGGAAGCGCATCCTCGGAAAGCGGGCGACCGGAAAGCGTGCGGTCCTACTGGGTGCGGACGGCGAGAAGATCGACCCATACGAGGCCGCACGTCTGCTACGGCGATATCTCAAGATCGCAGGCGTGAATCGGGACCAATTGTTCGAAGCCAGCGCGACGCGCATGGCGCTCCGCGCTCACGATCTAAGGGGCGGATTCGTCACGGTCTCGCTTGCCAACGGCAAGACCGAAGCCTGGGTTACGGATCGAACCGGTCATACGACCAGCGCCATGATCTACACCTACAAAAGAGCCGCACGGACGCACCGGGAGCTTCATCTCGGCACGTTTGCTCCACTCCACGAAGCGATTCCGGAGCTTCGTGATCTGCACGAGTCGAACCCGTAGTGCGCATCAGGCACGCCGTAGCCAGCCGCGACACGCCGCTCGGAGGGGGGCTGCGGCTCGCGGCGGCCTCCCCGTCTCACCCCAGCCTGGCCGGAGGTTCGGCGCGGCAGTTTGCCGTACGGCAAGGCTGGTCGGGAAACCGCGGCGGCGGCATCCTGGGATCAGGCGAGCTGATCCAATTGATCCCAAGTTGATCCCACGCCCAGGTTCGACGCGGCAACGTCGCCAGATTCCGTCGTGCTTACGCTGCGTTCCGGGTGGGCCATGAAGGACTCGAACCTTCAGCCAACGGATTAAGAGTCCGCTGCTCTACCAATTGAGCTAATGGCCCCGAGAGAAGCGCCCCCGAGGGGGAACGCACTCTGCGGACCGCCGCTCTTACCATGGTCGTCGCGGAGGTCAAGCCCTGCGAAGGGCCCCGGGCCAGCTTGCCGGGGATCAAAGGGCGCGGGCGGGGCGGCCCTTGTCCTCGGCGCCGTTTTTTGCGATCCCGGGTCTCGATGACGGATGTCCACGTCGAGCTGGACCGCCTGGAGCAACGGGTGGCGGAGCTCCGCCGGAACCTCCCGGAGGAACGCATGCCGCAGGGCTGGCGGGATGTGCTGGGCTCGATGCTGGACGAGTTCGAGCAGGTGGTGGAGGCAGAAAAGCGCGATCCGGAGCCTGCCGAGGCGGAGCTGTTGCGCGAGGGGCTGGAGGTGGTCTCGTCAGCGGTCCAGCGCACGGACGAGTCGCTGGCTCGCATCGTCAAGCGCGGCCGCGTGGTGCACCTGGAAGCCGTGCGCAGCCGCCTGGAAGGCCGCAAGGCCTGGGACTAGTACGGAACAGCAGCGCCCACGCCGTAAGAGACGTAACACTGGCGCGCTCCGCCCGATTCGAACCGGCTGACCCAAGCCGCCAAGGGAAGCGCAGTGGGTATTGGGCCGAGCGGGTCCGGCCATGAGGTCCCGAGGACCGCAGGCGTAGCCGAGGACCGCAGGAAACGGAGTGAGCCGAAAATGGAGCCGCCCGCGACTGCAAGCGACGAAACTGCGGCGCGCCCCGCCCGATTCGAACGGGCGACCTGCGGATTCGAAGTCCCCGCACCGCGACAACGCTGCGGGCCGATGCGGCCAAGTGCGGAACCTCTTTCAGTTTCTGGGTTTGGCTTCCGCACCAGGCCGCATGCACCGGACTGAAAGTCCGACGCCACGACAGTTCCACGACAACTCCGTTGGGGCTCGTTCGCGTCGGTGCCGACGATTCGCCGACGATTCGACCGGGGGTCGAGACGCTGCACCGGAGGCCGCTGTGTTACCAATCCCTGCATTGCGTCGGGCCTCCCCAATGTCCCATGATGACCACAGCGGGGCGACAGTCGACCCGTCCTGCCATTCCGCTAGGAGAGTCTGGTGCGAGCTTGGATAGCTTTTCTTGCGCTCGGACTCGTGAGCGGGTGCGGGGGGGCGACGCAATCCCCGAAGCAGAACACCCCGTCCCTGGAGGAGAGCTGCAAGTTCATCTGTCAAACGGCGACCGGCCAGTGCCCCGTCGATTGCCAGACGCAGTGCCGCTCCCTGGGAACGGCGGTAGCTTGTGGCAAATATCGCGTCGCGTTCTGGTACTGCGCAGCAAAGTCGGCCGACGCTGTGTGCAGCAACCAGGACGTGTTCCAGATAGCTACATCCAACGTGTCGACCCAGCAGTGCTCATCGCAACTTGCCGCCCTCAACAAGTGCGTCTGTGCGAACAACGGGTTGGTCAACCCATGCGGGCCTTGATGCGGGCGACGTACCCGCCTGGTTTCGTGTCTTGAGGGAGCCGTCCTCGCGGATGTGCCACAGGTCGATGTTGAAGACGGGACGCCCAACGCCGTCCAGAGCCGAAAGGTCATCAACATCAAACGGACCATGAATGCCCTTGGGCGGTAGAGGCGGAAGCCCTGCGGCTTGAAGCACCGGCTCGATGTCGGACTTGGTCGGCTTGCCCTGTCCCTTCAAGTAGAAGACATCCAGGTCGGCAGCATGTTGGACGGGGCCGAGGCGATCACGAAACACCACGTCAAGGACGTAGCTGCCCTTGATGTACCAAGGTGACAGGCCGCTCGTCGCACGGCTCACCGTTTGGATCGGCTTGGGCTTGGTCATTTGCCCTGCCGTTCTTCAAGCCCGGCGAAGTCTGCTGTCGTCACTTGCACCTGCTTCGGGGGCGTACCGGACTCGCTGGCAGCAGTGAGTTTCTGCTCCGCAACCCGCTTGCAGGCATCGATGCCGTAGTCTTCTACGGCTTCCTGCGAGATGCGGACGGACACCTTGTTACCGTCCGCATCGGCCTGGAGCACCGGGTCGAAAGTTTCAGGATCGGTCGTCTGCTTGCCGGTCCACACAATCACGATGGTGCTCCTTCGGGGAACTGCACGCCTCCGACATTGAGCGTCTCCCAGGGGTACGCGTAGACCTGCAAGACCATCCCTCGCCACCACAACAGCTCGTTCTTGGTGCCCTCCTCTGACACGCCCTCCGGAAGGAAGCTCTCGCCAGGAACGTGGGTTCCCTTCCCCACCGCCAGTGCATTCAGCCACGGAAGCCCCCGTGGGCGACAAATCGCGTCGCGGATGAAGCCGAGGGGCCTGTTCGTGCCGATCGGCGGCAGCCCGACGGCCGCACCAAGTTCCTCGTAGCTCACCGTCCGCATGTACTTGGCCCGCTCCTTGATGAACTCGAACGTCTCCTTTGAGCCCTTTGGGGCGTCGTCCCAGATGGTCATGGATCCCTCCAGGGTCCGGAGTCTCGCTCCCACTTCCGATTACGTCTAGCTGAACATCCTATGCGTGTCTCATGGAACTGCCCGGTGGACATCATGTGGAAAACGGCAGCCAGCCTTCGGCCCCCCGGCCTCGTTGCCCCTCCGTGCCCAGATAGATACCATGACCCTCTCCCTCTCCTCCATCCATAGGAGTCAGAACATGCCATCCCTTGACGAAGTCGTGGGCGCCACCAAGCAAGCTCCCACGGCTGAATACGATCTCTACTATCTCGACGGTGTCGTTCGCCCTGACGCCGATTCCGACTACTTCCGCTTGTATCCAGCAAGCGGCGCACATCGAGTGTACTACTTGATTCGCAAGGCCGACGTTGCTGGCGACTTGGTTGCATGGACCAAGGAGCAGTTGATGAGGGTCGGGGCCGTGGGCGAGGAACAACGGTACCGCGTCCCACTTCAAGGTTCGGCTGAGATCCTGAAGGTCCAGGTCACGTGTAGTCGCGTCCGTGCGCTACCTGAGGGATCCCCCCATCTCGCGCGAGATTTTTTGCAGGCAGCGTGAATCCATCGGCGTGCGACGCGTCCAACGCGCATGACGCACGCCAGAGGCCACGCACGAGCACGTTCGACCCAGCCAAGGTACCGGAATCGCGACAGGCGGCCGCGATTGGCGACGACGGAGATCACGAGCTTCGTTGCGATGTTGTACGCTGCGCATCTTCACGCGAAGCGCACGGCTTCGCTCGCCAATGGAGTCATCGGCGTCTTGTTTGCAGCAGGTCTCGGCATCCACACGATCGGGCGCGCGCTGGCGGAAGCCACGGGGCGCAAACGAAAGCACGCGGTCAAGCAGATCGACCGACTGCTGAGCAACGGCGGAGTCCAGCTTGGTGCGCTGTTTCCGGCCTGGATCCGCTACGTGGTCGGTCCGCGGACGGAGATCGTCGTCGCGCTGGACTGGACGGAGTTCGAGACAGACGACCACTCCACGATCTGCGCGTACCTGATCACGCGACACGGGCGAGCCACTCCGCTGATCTGGAAGACAGTGCAGAAGTCGACGATGGCGGGGAAGCGCGGCTCGTACGAGATCGAGTTGCTGGACGTGCTCGGCGAAGCGCTGCCAGGCGAAGTCGGCATCACGGTGCTTGCCGACCGTGGATTCGGCGATCAGAAGCTCTACGAGCACCTGGCGTTCCTCGGCTGGGACTACGTCATCCGCTTCCGCGAGGGCATTCTCGTCACCCATAACGGGCAGACGAAGCCCGCCGCCGAGTGGGTCCCGCCGAGCGGTCACGCGAAGATGCTGAAGGGCGTGGCCGTCACCGCCGACAAGACCAGCGTGCCCGCCGTAGTCGTCAAGCACGCCAAGGGCATGAAGGAAGCGTGGTGTCTCGCGACAAGCCGCGCCGACGATGGCGCGGCCGCGGTCGTCAAGCTGTACAGCCGCCGCTTCACCATCGAGGAGACCTTCCGTGACACGAAGGACATTCGCTTCGGCATGGGTCTGTCGTCGACGCACATCCGCGACGCTGGCCGGCGCGATCGACTGCTGCTGCTCGGCGCGATGGCGCACGCGCTGCTCGTGCTGCTCGGTGAAGCGGGCGAGCGTTGCGGCCTCGACCGCACACTGAAAACCAACACTTCGCCCAAGCGGCAGATGTCGCTCTACAATCAGGGAACGTTCTGGTTCCGCGCCCTGCCGAACATGCACGAGGAAGATACGGAGTTGCTCCTGCCGGCCTTCGACGAAGTCATCCGCGAGCACGAGTTCTTTCGCGATGTCTACGGCGTCATCTAGGCTACGAAATGAGGGGATGCTTCAGGTCAATCACCCCTGGGTGTGATGCACACTTGCACAGCGAAGAACTACCCATGCACCACGTAGCGGTGGAGAACCGAACGTTACGTGACGCCCACCACCTGGCGTTCCCAGTGGCACCACTGCTCGCCTGGAGAACCACCACGATGCTGTTGGCGGGCCATCCTCTTGTTGGGGCCTGCGCAAGCAAGCCGTCGAAACGTGACGTGCACCGGAGCGTCACGCGACGGGGTGAGCTTGTCGATGAAGGCGCTCGCGACCTGCCGGTGATCGCCGAACTTGTCTGCACCAGCAGAAGTCGGGAGTTCTCCCGGAATCGCCGCGCACCGACGCCGTGATCGGCATGCTGCCTCCCTCACTCCGCCCGTCGCACCGCGCTCTCCAGCTTGCGTCGAAATGCGCTGGCGCGGGCGCTGGCGACGACTCCGCGGAGCAGCAGAATCGCAGCGACGGCTTTCAGCCAGAGCCCGGACAGGAGCGACACGGACAGCGTCGCAGCAGCAAGCGCCTGCAGTCCGAGCCACAGGACGATCGCAGCGAGGATGGCCGCCAAGGGCGCGGCTCGTGCCGCGCGCCAGCACGCGAGGAACGCGGCCGCTATCAGCGTATCGCCGATCAGCGCGCTCCACGCTAGAGCGTCCTCGTGCGGCGTCGTGACGAGCGCCCGGCCGTGGATCAAGAACCCGAGGCCTCCGACCGCCAGGTACACGCCAGCGATGATGAGCAGCACCGTGCGCGCCGAATGGATGTGTTCCTGCAGGTCGCGGTAGTCGGAGCTCGACGCGGTGAGCCGCTCGTGGAGCGCGAGCCGCTCGTCCGGTGACGGGGTTGCCCCACAGCTGGGGCATTTCGATTGCCCGAAGCCGATGGGCTCGCGGCACTTCGAGCAGGGGATGGTTACTTCCAGCATCGTCGCTCTCGCCACAGACGCCGCGAGGCTCACGGTCCTGCGTCCGGGCCGCCGCTCCCGCCGACCCCGGAGCACAGCTCTGGGGTCGCCATCGAGGTGTCCGACGACGTCGCTTGGCAGGTGCCGGCGGAGCCACAGTACGCGCTGGAAACGCACTCCTGGCCCTGGCTGCAATCGCCGCCGATCTGCGCGTAGGTCTGGCAAACGCCCGAGCCGTACAGATCGCAGTAGGTGCCTGCCGCGCAGGGAATGACAGAGCAGTCCTGCCCGGGACCGGTCAGGGGGACACATGTACCCTGGTTCGAGCAGTACAGCCCGTCACTCGTGTAGCAAGCGCCGCCGTGATCGGGAACGGCGGCTCCGCTGCCGTTGTAGCAACCGAAGACGATACCGTCTTGCAGGTCACAGGTGCCGACGCACGAATCGCCTTCCTTTGCGTGCGTCACGGCGACGCACATTCCCGTGACCGACGTGCCAGGAAAGTCGCAGAAGGCGCCCCCGCCGCTCGGTGGCGCGCACTCCGAATCGTCCAGACAGGCGGCGCCTGGAGCCTTGGTTCCGGTGAACACGGCGCCACACACGACGTGCAGTTTCTCCGCCATGGCATCGCTGACCGCACAACTCCTGGCAGCGCTTGCGTACAGATCGACACACGCGCCGGCCTGCTGGGCGTTGAAGTTGCGGTCCGGGGGCAGGCCCGGGGTGGCAAGCAACCGGGCCAGGCACTGGGCATCGCTATAGGTGTAGTTCTTCTTCTGGCAGCAGCTTGCGATGTTGTCGCAAACGGCATGAGCCAGGGCGTTGACGTAGTCCTCCTTGCTGACTGGCTGCGAACCGCCAGACTTCGGGCCGCTGCAGCCGCCGGTGATGAAGCCCGACGCGACGCCCGCCGCTGCGAGGACGACCCAGCGACTGCTCATCGCTCCCTCCTGCTGACACCGAATATCTTCTGTTCCCCCTGGAGCATGCCCGGTCCAGTCAGCTTATCGTCTCCACGCGCGGACGACCAGGCGCGACCTCATCAGGGTATTGGACAGCTTGTCCCGATCGGTTCGTCATCCGCTGGCGCAGGAACCGGGGCGGTCACCGCGCGCGCCGTCCTGAACGGGCTTCATCACGACTACCGGCGAGCGGCGTGACGCCAGGGCTCCCATGACTGCGGATGATTGAGGTAGCCGGAACAGGTGCGCGCTCCTCGAACCATTCATGGTTGCAGCCGTCGATCTGGACGAGCTCGCCGAGACAGGGCCGGCGGTGACGCGGTGGGTGCGGCTTCGCGCGGCGCGCTGCGCGTGGCACCCAGAGCCCGTCGGCGATCATCCACTGGCGCAGCGTCTCGACCGACACCGTCACGCCGTGCACTTCGGAAAGCTTCTCGCGAGCCAGCGTCGGCCGGAAGTCGCTGTAGAGCGACCGCACGAGCCCCAGTGCCGTGGCCTTCAGCTCGTCAGGCAGCCGGCGCGGGCTGGGGCGACCGCGCTTCCTGGAGACCAGGGCCGCGGCGCCACCGGCCTTGTAGGCCCGGTACATCCGCTGCACCTGTCGCACGCTCAGCCCCAGCCGCTCGGCGACCTGGACTTGCGTGGCGCGCCGCTCGTGAATCCGCATCATCCACTCGGCGCGATCGATCTCTTCTTGGCTCATGGTCAGGAGCGCCAGCGTCATGACCGAGCCCGTAGCGGGAACCCGACATTTCAATCTGGCAGAAACCCGACATTTTCATTTTGTTCCTACAGAACGACTTCGCAGTCTCGGCGTTATGTCCTCTGATTCCCGGCGGTTGGGCGCAGCCGCGCTGCTGCAGCCCGCGATCGGCGTCGCACGCGCACGCTCCGCTCGCACTCGTTTCCGCGGGCGCTACGCTCCCCGAGCGGCGTTGCTTTGCCTGGCCTTCACGCAGGGCGATGATCACGGCCAGGATGCCGACTGCAAACACCAGCCCTATGCCGATTTCGCGCCGCGACGGCATGTCAACAACTCGTCGTTGGGATACCTGGCAATGCCCTCGTGGTACATTGCCTAACCGTGACGCGGGGAATTCCGGTTCTGGTGCTCGGGATGCTTGCCTCGTGCTGTCCGGCGCGTGGTCGCGCGTCGGCACCGGGTTCGGCAACCGTTGCTGCGAAGCCTGTGATGAGTGCTCGGCCGATGCACAAGCCGACGTTCCCGCCGGAACGATGCGCGTCCACGGTCGGGGTACGCTTCCAACGCATCGAGTTGCCGCTCGATCCCGGCGAGTTGCCAACAATGATCGCCGCAGGGACACACCGCGCCATAGTGCTTACGAAGCGTAGCGCGGGGCAACCAGACGGGCTCGTGGTGTTCGATGGGAGGACATGGTCGAGGCCGAAACCTCGGTGTCCTGTGGTTGATTGGATGGATGCCACGACGGTGGGCGACACTCTCTATGCCTTGGGTCAATCCGCACATCCGCCGGGTACGGTTGAACTTACTGTCGGAAGGACCACCCGGTGTTCCGTTGTTCCGATCGCCGGGGGCGCCTACCTGCTTCGTGACCCGCTTTCCTGGGTACGATGCGGGGTATCCGGCGATTGCGGCATCCGGACGTTCGATACGGGCCGGCTGCTGCTCCGTTTTGAGCGTAGCGACTTGCTGTTCTTTCCGGGCTCAAAATTTCGGCTGGCGCTTCCAACACGATCCCAAGGGGCTCGTGTTCTGGAGTCATGGCGTTCTGCATTCCACACCGTTCCGATCCCGTTCGGACCTACCCCACTCCATTCGCGGCAATCGACAACACGCTTGGGCGCTCGCACCGGGCGTGGCGTCCGAGCTGTTCGTGTCACTCGATTTGTCGCGCTACGTAAGGGTACCCCATCCGTTCGGAGAGGACTCTGGGCTTGCACTCGCGCCGGATGGGGCCGCTTGGCTGCTTTCTCCGTACCCAGGTCGCGGCTTTCTCCGAATTTGTGGGACTGTCTCGCAGATGCTTGTCGCGCCCTGCAGGGTAAGGGACGCGGCGTGGCTCGGTGACAAGCTGTGGCTCGTAGGGACAAGCGGGCTGCAGAAGGCCGAGAAGCCCTGCGTTGCGGTTGGCTTGAACAGCCTGGGAACATCCCGGCAACGCCAGGTCGTGCGCGATCGGCTGCGACACGCACACGGCCAGTAGCTACGTACCTGAAGCATCCCCTCATTTCGTAGCCTAGATGACGCCGTAGACATCGCGAAAGAACTCGTGCTCGCGGATGACTTCGTCGAAGGCCGGCAGGAGCAACTCCGTATCTTCCTCGTGCATGTTCGGCAGGGCGCGGAACCAGAACGTTCCCTGATTGTAGAGCGACATCTGCCGCTTGGGCGAAGTGTTGGTTTTCAGTGTGCGGTCGAGGCCGCAACGCTCGCCCGCTTCACCGAGCAGCACGAGCAGCGCGTGCGCCATCGCGCCGAGCAGCAGCAGTCGATCGCGCCGGCCAGCGTCGCGGATGTGCGTCGACGACAGACCCATGCCGAAGCGAATGTCCTTCGTGTCACGGAAGGTCTCCTCGATGGTGAAGCGGCGGCTGTACAGCTTGACGACCGCGGCCGCGCCATCGTCGGCGCGGCTTGTCGCGAGACACCACGCTTCCTTCATGCCCTTGGCGTGCTTGACGACTACGGCGGGCACGCTGGTCTTGTCGGCGGTGACGGCCACGCCCTTCAGCATCTTCGCGTGACCGCTCGGCGGGACCCACTCGGCGGCGGGCTTCGTCTGCCCGTTATGGGTGACGAGAATGCCCTCGCGGAAGCGGATGACGTAGTCCCAGCCGAGGAACGCCAGGTGCTCGTAGAGCTTCTGATCGCCGAATCCACGGTCGGCAAGCACCGTGATGCCGACTTCGCCTGGCAGCGCTTCGCCGAGCACGTCCAGCAACTCGATCTCGTACGAGCCGCGCTTCCCCGCCATCGTCGACTTCTGCACTGTCTTCCAGATCAGCGGAGTGGCTCGCCCGTGTCGCGTGATCAGGTACGCGCAGATCGTGGAGTGGTCGTCTGTCTCGAACTCCGTCCAGTCCAGCGCGACGACGATCTCCGTCCGCGGACCGACCACGTAGCGGATCCAGGCCGGAAACAGCGCACCAAGCTGGACTCCGCCGTTGCTCAGCAGTCGGTCGATCTGCTTGACCGCGTGCTTTCGTTTGCGCCCCGTGGCTTCCGCCAGCGCGCGCCCGATCGTGTGGATGCCGAGACCTGCTGCAAACAAGACGCCGATGACTCCATTGGCGAGCGAAGCCGTGCGCTTCGCGTGAAGATGCGCAGCGTACAACATCGCAACGAAGCTCGTGATCTCCGTCGTCGCCAATCGCGGCCGCCTGTCGCGATTCCGGTACCTTGGCTGGGTCGAACGTGCTCGTGCGTGGCCTCTGGCGTGCGTCATGCGCGTTGGACGCGTCGCACGCCGATGGATTCACGCTGCCTGCAAAAAATCTCGCGCGAGATGGGGGGATCCCTCAGGCTACGTACGGCTCGTGCCGATTCGCGAAGTGCGTCGCGCTGCGTCTTGCAGCGTGAGGTGGTGGCGTTTCATGTAGAATGGCGTATCACGCACGCACTACGCACTACGCACTACGCACTACGCCTCCTGGCTCGTCCATTCCCCATGGTCTCTTGACACAGCGGGGCCATGGAGAGACCGTACAAAGCGGCCTTTCTCAGGCTGGGAAGGATGAGTTGTGGCGACTGGGTCGACAGCGTACTTCGCGAGACGGTCCCTGCTGTGCACTCTCGCGCTCGTTGTGGCTCCGGCTTTCCTGGGCTGCGGCGAGCAGGGCACTAGCGCCAAAGAGAACGTGCGACGCGGCGGCCAGGCCATCTTCAACACCCCAGTCGTTTCGGACAGCGTGGCGCACGACGACGGTATGGTGAAGATCGAGGTGGACGAGAAGGATACCGGTACGGCTTGTCACTTAGGCTCCGGAGTGCTGGTCAACCGGCAGTGGGTGCTGACAGCTGCGCACCTGCTGAGCGTCGACCAAGGCTACCTGCAGCAGTACCACCCGACCGACAAATGCGGCACGGCGACGAGCTTCAAGGTAACCGTCACGCTGCCAAATGACACGACGCCTCAGTCCACTACCTGCTCGCTCGATCCGAATACCGGGGATCTGGTGAGCTGCGGGTTCGCTGGCGTGGAACGGGCCCCGGCGTGGCAAGGAACGGCACCGGGAGCCACCTTCGGCGCAAGGACTGCGGGAAGCGACGCTGCCCTGATCAAGCTGAAGGCACCTTTCTCATCTTTGCAGACGAGCTTTGTACGGTCCGTGAGCCTCGCCTGTGTGCACGCTGGCGACTCCCCGGTCTGTCTCGGGTCGCCGATCAGTGGGACGGTCGTCACCTGCTACGGCTACGGCCAGCATGTGCCCCATGCCGGTGCACCAGACCCCGACGCTGGCAATGAATTTGGCGAACTCGGAGCGGCGTCGTTCACGGTCGTGTCCTTTCCTAATGTGTTGATGAAGAAGCCTGACGGCCTGAGGACAAAGTTTGACGTACAGCTTTGGAGCCCGCTCTTCCCGGGTCCTCGAGCGGACATGTTCTCCGTGTATCAGGGCGGTGGTACTACGGCGAAGGACGACCTAGTGGATTCCGACAAGCCTGACGCGGGCGTGCAACAGCCGGTGCCAGGCGACTCGGGCGGCCCATGCCTCACGTCGACGGGCGCGATTGCCGGCATCGGTAGCTGGGGTGATCCGCGCGGGGGAACTGGCAACGAACTAATAAACTATGATGGCCAGTTTGCAAACTACACCGCCGGCCCAGAACTGGCGCTTTTCGTGTACTCGCGAATGGGCCTGGAAGCACCGATGATCTACCCGTGGGATCTCGACGGCGACGGCGTGCCGGATGGGGTGCAGTTTGGTGCGCCTTCAGGCACCATACAGGTGACGTTCAAGTTCACTTCGTCGACTCTCGGCTCGCTTGGACTGGGGACGGTCAAGTTCGATACGCAGGTGACGCCATCTTCGACGGAAGCGTTCACGGGCGTGGACGGCGGGGATTTCAACGGGGACGGGTTGGAGGACGGAATCCTCTACGTGTCGGGCGTTCCCTTCTATTTCAACGGCTTCGATGCCTCGACGCTGTCGGCCCCCTCCTCCTTCTCGCTGGCGACCTTCGAGCACGCGGTGGGCACAGGCGCAACGGCCTGGCAGGTTTCGAACGATCAGAGCAATCCCATCACCTTCTACGACACCGGCGACTACAACTCCGACGGGCTTGCGGACGCGACTGTGTTTCGCAAGGACGGGAGCAGGAGCGTGTACCTCGGCCATAAGACCGACGGGCTGACGACGCCGATGCAGTTCGGGCCGCGGGGCTTCGACATCGACGGAGACGATACCGACGACTATGCTGCAAGCAGTCCAGGCACCGCACTGGTACGCGGGCAGCCCATCGGTGTGCCCGGTCTCGTGGACTTCGTCTATGGCGATAGCTACGTGACTTTTCTGACTGACGAGCTCACCGGGAGCTGTGGCGACAAGCTCTGCAGCGTGTACGAGAGCTACGTCACGTGCCCGGGCGACTGCCATGACGGCTGCGGAGATGGTGTGTGCGACGCCAAGACAGAGACGGCGGCGAGCTGCCCTGGCGACTGCACGCCCAAAGGGTGCGGCAACGGAGTGTGCGACGGCGGAGAGACGTGGCAGACATGCCCCCGCGACTGCATCTCGGACGATTTCTACGGTTTCTCCCTCGCGTGGGGCAACTTCGACGGGATGGGGCACTCCGAACTCGCGGTGGGCACGCCGAGCTATGGCGGGCGCGTCTTCATCGAGAATTCGCTCAATTCCGGCGACTATTCGGAGCTGAAGCCCGCGGACGTTGGCATCACGCCGGGCGGTACCCCCTTCTTCGGGCGCACGGTGGCAGCTGGCGACGTGGACACGGGTGGGGCGAGCAGCGGCGCAGACGACCTACTCGTGTGGTCACCTGATGAAACCACCGGTGGCGACGTCTTCGTCATTCCGGGCAACTACGGCACTGGCCTGGGAACATTCGAAACGGAATTCAAGGCCAGCCAGTTGGCGACGGCTCTCGCTACGCCTGCCCTCGACCCGGCAAACGATGTGAACGGCGACCCCGTCTTTGGCGCGGCCATGACTACGGGAGACTTCAATTGTGACGGGGCCGAGGATGCAGCTATCGCCGCACCGCAGGCAGACGTCGGGGGCGCCACTAGCGCCGGTCTGGTCGTGGTTTTCTACGGTGGCACGGCGGGCCTATCATCGGATCGGGCGGTGGTGATTGACAAGGCGACGATGGGGCTCACTCCCCACATCACAGACGTCCTGGGGAGGTCGCTGGCTGCCGGAAACTTCAACGGGGATTTCTACAGGGGCCGACCCTGCATCGACCTGGCTATTGGAGCTCCCTTCGAGGCGGTCGGAGGAGCTGTCTACGTGGTCCCCGGAGGTCCTGGTGGGCTGGACCCCACGCGAACACAGCGGCTTGCACAGGGAGCGGATGGCGTCAAGGATACCCCCGAGACGAATACCTATCCAGTGGCCAACACACCGGATGGCTTCGGCTACTCGCTTGCCATCACAAACGCCGACGGCGACGGATACGACGATCTCGTTGTCGGCGTTCCCTACGAAGACGATGGCGAGGGGGCGGTGCAAGTGCTGCGCGGCACTCAGAGTAGCGGCTCTGGGAAGCTGATCACATCGGACGGGCAACTCTTCCTGAAGCAGAACGATGTGGTGAACGACTCTGGGCCCAACATGTTGGTTCCCGAGCACGGAGACGGGTTCGGCTGGGCGGTGGGGTCCACCGGCACCCGCGTAGCACTTGCCGGCTCTCCCTGGGAGAGCCTCGGTGCCAATGGCAGCCAGTTTGGTGACAAGTTCAGGAACGCTGGGGTCTGTTCCGCCATCGGGATGACCGGTACAACGTCGCTGTCAGTTCTATCCTCGCAGACTATCCGGCAGGGTGAGTTTTCCAGCTGGGGCCCCACCCAGGTTTTCGTCTACGATCGCGAGGCTGGACACCTTGGGGCCGCGACCACAGCTGCACGTCCCGCTTTCGGCTGGCAGCCACCCCTAGCTGCTTTCGGGAGTCAGGGTTCAAGCGCCGCCAGCCTGTCTCTCTCCGGTGCGCCCTCTACGCCGTGGACAATGGAAGGCGGGAACGCGGCCCACTCGGGCGTATCGCCTGCGCTCGGCCCCGGAACGGATACTGTGGCATGGGTAGCTGGAGTGAAGGGCTCGTCTGGTGCGCCGGTCTTCTCGACTGCCCGCCGCGTCTACGTCGGGTCAAACCGATCACTCGTGGCGCTCTCACCGACGGGCTCGGTTCTCTGGAGTAGCCAACTCCCGGGCGCTGTCGTAGGCGCTCCCGCGTACGCCGCTGATGATGGCGCCATCGTGACGACCAACAATGGCCGCCTCGTGGCGGTTGGGGCCGACGGATCTGTTCGCTGGACGGTCCACGTGGGCGGTCATCCGACCGCGCCGACTGTCGAGCACCGCACCATCTTCGTCGGTGCGCAGGACCCGACAATCCAGGCCTTCAACATGTTGGGATCCAAGCTCTACACGCTCGACGTTGGAGAGCCGATTACTACGAGCCCGGCGGTCTCGCGAAACGGAACCCTGTACGTGGGCACGACGCAGGGTCTGGTCGCTGCAGACCCGTCGTCGGGGGTCCTCTGGCGTTTCCGCACTGGCTCGACGATCCGTAGCGTGCCGTCGGTCATCGACCACGTTATCTATTTCGGTGACAACGACGGTTCCATCTCGGCTGTGCGCGATAACGGCAGCCTGCTCTGGCGGGTGAATACGGGTGGAGCGGTCCGTTCCACTCCGTCCAGGGCTTTCGATGGAAGGATAATCGCGGGGTCGGACGACGGATTCGTGTACGCCGTCAAGGACGGCCGGATCCTTTGGAAACGCCAACTCGGATCCCCTGTTCGAGCCTCTGCCGCCGTTGACCGCGCGGGGACTGCGTTCGTGGGTGTCGGACGGCTAGCTGTCGCGATAGCGGCTGACGGACACTTCGTCTGGCGTCATCACCTACCTGGCAAGGTCACGGGCTCGCCCGCGCTCCGGCCGGATGGGCTGCTTGTCTACGCTGCTGGGCAGGGTGGCGGCGTCGTGGCATTCCGGTAATGCTTCTAGAGGCCGGGTTGAGTTCGGCGCACGGAGGCGGAACTCGAAGTTCAGGATGTTGGCGGTCCCGCGCAAGTCGCGTCACCGGATTCTCGACGAGGAGACCTGGCGGCAGCGCTCGATGAGCTGCTCATGAAGAAGACGGTCGAGTTCGTACGCGAGACCGGCTGGTTCAGCGCCGTCATCTGCGTGCCACATTCGATGCCAGTCGGCGCTGGGATGCGGCACATGGCTAGGACACCTTCAACCATACCGGGCGTGTCGTCGTCCGCACGGCAGTCGCACGGCTCGGTCAATTCGTCGACACTGTTTGACCGGAGCATGCTGCGGGGAGCTGCCGGGATATCCCGCTTTGGGAACCGGTGGGGATGACGTTGAGGATCGCACAGCTCCTGCGGTGGGCCGTCGTGATCGTGCCGATCTTCATTGGATGCGGTGGAAGAACGGGGGTTGGAGCGGGAACGCCAGGCTCGGCCGGTGCGGCAACTGCAGCCGGGTCCGGTGGAGCACGCGGTTCCGCGGGTTCTGGTGCGACCGGCACGGGGGCTGCCAGGACAAGTCCTGGGGCTTGCACGCTACTGACGTGCGAGGGGCGCTGCGTGGACCCGCAAACCGACAAGAACAACTGCGGTGGCTGCGGGACGGTCTGCAATATCCTCGGACAGACCTGTCAGGATGGTGCCTGCGCTTGTCCCTCCAACGAGAGCTTGTGCGGCACAGTCTGCTGCGGTGGAGACTGCACAAATGGTCGCTGTCTCGTGACGCTCGCTTCAGGGCAGGACGATCCGCTGGCCATCGCAGTCGACGCCGCCAGCGTGTACTGGGCCAACATCGGCGCCATGGATGACATCGGCAACTGGGTTGGTGGCGGTGTCATGAAGGTGGATGTTCACGGTGGAAAGGCCGTTCTGCTTGCTTCGGGTGCCGGGGCAGACGGCATCAGCGTGGATGGCTCCAGCGTCTACTGGACGAGTTTCTATGACGGCCGCGTGATGAAGGTCGCTCTCGACGGAGGGCCCCCGGTCGCGCTCGCATCGGGCCAGAACGGGCCCAACTTCATCGCTTCCGATGCCACAAACGTCTACTGGACGAACATCCATGACACGGAGCTAATGCGGATTCCGCTACACGGCGGGACTCCGGTGGTACTTGCTTCGGCGCAGACACTACCGATGGCCATCGCTGTCGACGCAACGAACGTCTACTGGACGAGCGCGGATGGCACCGTGAAGAAGGTGGGCATCGGTGGTGGCGCACCGTCGATACTTGCGACCGGACAAGGATCCTCCACGGGCATCGCCGTCGACCAAAACGCCGTCTACTGGACGACTTCCACGACGCCCAAAGGCGATGGCAGGCTAGCGAAGGTCCCGCTGGATGGCGGAACTCCCGTGACGATCGCTTCCGGGCAGTCCGACCCAGAATTTGTCGCGGTCGACGCGAAGAGCGTGTACTGGACGAACCTCCACGGAGGCAGCGTTGTGAAGGTGGCGCTGGATGGTGGCACGCCCACAACACTGGCCTCGGGCGAGAGCTACCCTGACGGAATCGCGGTCGACGCTACCAGCGTTTACTGGACCAATTCGGGTGATGGCACCGTCATGAAGCTCACGCCAAAGTGAGCCCTTCCAGTCGTCGACGAATGGTCGGGACTGACGACGCAGAGTCTCATGTCCGTGCGCCATGATAGTGCTCGGCGCGACTGGAGCACATCAGCAGTGCCGGGCTCGAACGTGTCCTTTCGCGCCGTCCTACGATGACCTCGCGGTCAGCACGGGCTGTCCCCTCCTGTCCCCTCGTGTCCACTCCTGTCCCCTCGCCACCCCGCCGGATCTGGCCGAATTCACCTGCAATTCCAGCCGTTTGCCGTGGGGACAGCACCGGGACTCTTAATCCGTTGGCTGAAGGTTCAAGTCCTTCATGGCCCACAAAAGAAGCCGGAACGGCGATCGAGGGGGGACAATGGGATGCGGGGCTTTGTCCCACCTGTGCTGGCTACTTCTTCTCGCGTCCGCCGCAGAATCGCTCCGGAATCCGCCGCGCACAAGACTTGAACGGCGCGGCGCGATCGGGCACATCGCGCTCGTGCTCGACGCCTTCGTTCATCGCTTTCGCGACGCCATGCGCGATGTAGTCGAACGCTTGGGAGCGGCAGTGCGGACCGGCACACGGCCGAGCCCGGGCCCTGTCATCAGCGGGCTGCTCCGCGACGTGGCTCGTTCGCGCAGAGAGCTCATCGCGGAGAACTTGCTGCTCCGTCAGCAACTCGTCGTCTCGGCACGGCGGGTCAAGAAGCCGAGGTTCGCGGCGCACGAGCGCGGGCTTCTCGTCGCGCTCGCCCATTTCGTGCCGCAGTGGCGTGACGCGGTGCTGCTCGTCAGGCCAGAGACGATCCTACGCTGGCACCGGGCAGGCTTCAGGCTGTTCTGGCGGAAGAAGTCCACGGTGCGCGGGCGTGGCATGCCGACCCGACGCACGCCGTCGGAGACGCTCGAGCTCATCCGGAGGCTCGCCAAGGAGAACCCGCTCTGGGGCGCCGAACGGATCCGCGGCGAGCTGCTCAAGCTCGGCGTGCACGTGGCGAAGCGCACCGTCCAGAAGTACATGCGCCAGGCACGCGGGCCGCGCCCGTGGGGGCAGAGCTGGTCGACCGCGGTTCATCATGCGCGACAACGACGACAAGTTCGGCCCCGACTTCGAACGGGCGGCGGAGGCCGCCGGTATCCGGGTCCTCCGCACCGCGGTGAAGGCCCCTCGCATGAACTCGTTCTGCGAGCGGTTTCTGGGGAGCGTGCGTCGGGAGTGCCTGGACCACGTCATCGTACTCGGCGAAGAGCACCTGCATCGCGTGCTGGAGGAGTATTGCTTTGCGTACTTCAACCGGGCGCGGCCTCATCAGGGTATCGGTCAGCTCGTTCCAATCGGTTCGTCCTCCGCCGGCACAGGAAACGGGCCGGTCACCGGGCACGCCGTCCTGAACGGGCTTCATCATGACTACCGGCGCGCAGCGTGACCGGCGCTTTCATGCCTGCGGATGATTCAGGTAGCCAGTACAGCCCTCATGGAAGCTCGCCAGCTCGCCGCCCCGCGCGACCACGACGCGCGCCAGCGCGTCGCCTCCTCCGCAAACCGCGAGAGCGCGGTTCCGCGCCGGCGCGACAACAAACTCCAGGCCGATGGCCCCACGGACTCGGGACGCACATCGACGCGCACACCGAAAGCCCGCGCCAGCGCGGTCCCGGGAAGCGAGCTCCACCGCGCAACGACCCGCGGCTTCGCCGCCTGGAACGGGCACCTTGTGGAGCAGGTATCAGCCCGGGCCAAGCATCTGCCCGAAGCATTCCAGGATCCGCCGCACCGGGGTCGTGCTTGCCAGCCCCTTGGGCACCAGCAACCGCACGGTGCGGATGCTCCCGACGACGTCGTCGAGCACCGGACGCATGCGAACGTGAGGAGCGAGGATCGCGGGGAGCTCGCCGTCGGGCACCCAGGAGATGCCGCTTCCCCGCTCCGCCATGTGGTGCAGGAGCAGGATGTCGTTCGATGTCACCGCAGGCTCCACTGCGATCTCTCCTCCGCCCAGCAGCGGCAGGCGATCGACGGGCGCGCCGGGCTTGGGGCGGTAGACGAAGAGCGGGTGACCCGCCAGATCGGAAGGTTGGACGACGGGCGCGTGCGCGTCGAGGTAGCTCTGGCTTGCTACCAGCCGGTTGCGAGCAACTCTCTCGCCCACGACGTCCCAGCTCTCGGGAACGCGGCACGAGTCGACAGAGATGGCAACGTCGGTGGTGTCGAGCAGCGCCGTCAGCGGGCGATTGTCGACGGACAGGTGCACGACGAGCTGCGGGAAGCTGGCTCGTAGACCCCCAATGACCTCGTCCACCAGACCGGGGTGGATACCGGCGGGAACCGCGACTCGAAGCTCGCCTCGTGGCTGGGAGTGCAGCGACGAAGCGGCGCGCACGAGCACATCGGCCGCGGCCATCATCTCGCGTCCCCCGTTCACCAGGATCGCCCCGGCGTCGGTGGGCACGAGACCCTCGCTCGTGCGACGGAACAGCGGCGCCCCGACCGCGTCCTCGGCCTCGGTGAGACGGCGTCGCACGGTCGCGCGCGCCGCTCGGAGCTTGGAAGCCGCGGACTGGATCGAACCGGTGTCGGCGATCGCGACCAGGTAGCGCAGTCGTTCCAGATCCATCAGGGTCCCGGGTGGCACGAATGCTACCATCGGGTGGCACGGATAGACCATTCCCCACGCCGCTCCAGGATGCGATCATCCGGAGCTTACATGCGCGCACACGGACGCAGTCGCTCCGAGCTGCTCGACGCGGTTCTCCGCGACCCCGGGGCCAGGGCCCGGGTTGGCTGGAGACGCCTCGAGCTCCAGGGAGGTCAGTGGTTCTGGCGCCGGCGCGAGCCGGCCAACTCGCTGGCCTGGGTCGAGCGCGGGTCGCTGCGGGTGCTGGTGGACGGGGACGAGCGCGGCATCGTGGGTGCTGGCGAGCTGCTCGGCGAGGCCTCCGCCCTGACGCCGCACGAACGTCGCACCGCGGATCTGCAGGCGATACGACCGACGGTCCTGTGGCTGCTGGACCGCGCTCGCCTCGCGGCACTGCGCAGCGAGCAGTCCCCCTTCTTCGACGCCGTCCTGGACGCTGCCATTGCCACGATGTCGGCGCGGTTGACACAGAACGAGCAGGAGCTCGCCCGTCGCCGGGGTGGCGAGGACGTCCAGATGGGGAGCGAGTCTCCGGGCGTCTTCCGACGGCTCGTTCGCAGCCTGACGGGACGGCCTGCGCCTCCGAGCCTGGCGTCCGTGGTCGCAAGCCTGCCCGTCCTTTCACAGAGCGACAGCGGCGTTGTCGAGGAGCTTGTCGCCCACGCACACGCTCTGTTCCTCGAGCCCGGCGAAGCGCTGTGCGTCGAGGGCGATGCCGCCGACTCGATGTACATCGTCGCACAAGGCAGCTTCCGCGTGATGGTCGCCTCGACCAGGGGCGGCGTGATCGAGGTCGGTCGAGTCGGACCGGCTTCGCTGCTCGGAACAAGCGCGATGCTGCAGGGCCGACCGCGCACGGCGTCGCTCGTCGCGCTCGAGCCCACCTGGGTGTACGAGCTCTCCCGCGACGCCATCGAAGCCCTTCCGGATGCAACGTGGCGTGCGCTCGCGGAGCTCTTGCTTGTCGCTCTCCGCGAGCAACTGGTGCGCGTGCATGCGTCGACCATCCGCTCGAAAGGCGCGCGCGGGACCATTTCCCTCGAGGAGGCCATGCCGTTGCTCGGCGAGCTTCAAGGCTGGAGCGTCGAGCAATCGGTGTTGGTGTCCTTGGCCGAGCTACCGGCGCTCGCGCCGCCCATCGAGCTCGACGCGGACGTCCAGGCGAAGATCGACCTCGTGCGTCGATCCGTGATCGGGCGAGACGTGGCGTTGCGCGGTCCGTTCGGCGAAAACCGCGTTGTCTACGCGGACTACACCGCGTCGGGTCGAGCGCTGTCGTTCATCGAGGACTATCTGCGAAAGCGGGTCATGCCGCTCTATGCCAACACCCACACGGAGGCATCGGCGAGCGGTCTGCAGACCACGGAGTTTCGCGAAGAAGCGCGAGCGATCGTCCACGAGAGTGTCGGTGGCGACGAGCGAGACGCGGTGATCTTCGTCGGTTCGGGTGCGACCGGCGCCGTCAACAAGCTGGTGCGGATCCTGGGCCTGCAGATCCCGCCCGATCTCGACGCGCGCTACGGGCTGTCGAAAGCGATTCCGGCGGAGCAGCGCCCTGTGGTCTTCGTGGGCCCGTACGAGCACCACAGCAACATCCTGCCGTGGAAACACACCATCGCGGACGTGGTGATGATCGGTCTCGACGCCGACGGGCAGATCGACGTGCATCAGCTCGAGGAACGCCTCGTCGAGTACGCCGACCGACCGCTGAGGATCGGGACGTTCTCGGCGGCATCCAACGTCACCGGCATCAAGGCGGACACCGTCGCGGTAGCAACGCTGTTGCACCGTCACGGCGCGCTGTCCTTCTGGGACTACGCGGCGGCCGCGCCGTACGTGAAGATCGACATGAACCCGTCGGGTCCCGGTGTCGACGCGGCTCTCGCCTACAAGGACGCGATCTTCATCTCGCCGCACAAGTTCGTGGGCGGGCCCGGCACGCCGGGCGTGCTCGTGATCAAGCGTACACTGGCGGAAAACACCGTCCCCGCCGACCCCGGCGGCGGGACGGTGGACTTCGTCACGTCCGCGCAGACATTGTACACGGACGCGATCGAAGCTCGCGAGGAGGGCGGCACACCCGAGATCCTCGGTTCGATTCGCTGCGGGCTGGCCTTCCAGCTCAAGGGACAGATTGGCGCCGGAACGATCGAAACCGTGGAGCAGGACTACGTGCGCCGCGCGATCGAGGCCTGGCGGGCGAACCCGGCCATCGAGATCGTCGGCAATCCCGACGCGGATCGCCTTTCCATCACCTCGTTCTTGATCCGGCACGGCAATCGTTTCCTCCACTACGGGTTGGTCGTCGCGCTCTTGAACGACGTCTTCGGTATCCAGGCGCGCGGCGGGTGTTCGTGCGCTGGCCCGTACGGAGGCTTGCTGATGGGTCTGGGAGAAAGCGCCGGGCAGAGGCTCTTCGCATGCGCGGCCAACGGCTTCAGCTCGATCAAGCCGGGCTGGGCGCGGGTGAACTTCAACTACTTCATTGGTGAAGAGGAACTCTGCTACATCGTCTCCGCCGTGCAGCTGGTTGGGGTCTACGGCTGGGCGCTGGGTCCACGCTACGCGTTCGAGCCGCGCTCGGGCCTCTGGACGCATCGCGACGTCCAGAAACACGGACATCAGGTCGCTCGCCTCGACGAGCTCCACATCGACGGCGGGGTCGCAGCCTGGGAGGGGCGCTGGCCCACGACGGATGCGTCGACGCTGGACGAGCAGCTGTCCCGGGGCCGGGCTCTGCTCGAAGCGGCGATCGAACAGCGGCCGCCCGCGTTCGAACCCGCCAAGCTGGAGCCGGAAGTCGAGGCCCTGCGCTGGTTCCCCCTTCCGCACGAGCTGGCAGACGATCTGCGCGAGTACCAGCGCGCGCAGCGCACCGAAGACGCCCGGCTCGCCGCCTACCGCAGCGCGCTCGAGGCATTCGGCACAACGGCCGCGTCGTTCGTTCGCGTCGCGCTCTCGGTTTCGCCCGAGGAGCATGCGTCGGTCGTACAGGAGCTGGCGGCGGAGCCGCGCTGACAGATCGCCATGTGTCGTGCCCTCGCATACATTGGTCCGCCGCTCGTCGTGGACGAGCTTCTGTACCGACCGGATAGCTCGCTCGTACGCCAGTCCTACGAGCCGCAGCTGCTCGAGATGTTGAATCTCGGCGGCTTTGGCATGGTGGCGTGGGACCCGTCGTCGCACATGCCGGAACGGCCGTGGACCTACCGCTCGACCGAGCTGCCCATCTACGACGCGAACCTCGAGGCACTGTCCCGGAAGCTGCGCGCCGGCTGCGTGCTCGCGCATGTACGCGGCATCCAGTACCGGGCGGATGCGGGCTTCGGGACGCACAACCTGCACCCCTTCTTCTACGAAGGGCGGCGATGGGCGATGGCGCACAACGGAGACCTCATCGGTCATTCGAAGATGCGTTTCGATCTGCTCGCGCGGGCCACACCCGCGGTGCGCGAGCAGGTTCGCGGCACCACCGACAGCGAGACCGTCTACGCATTGGTGTTGTCCGAGCTCGAACGCCGGGGGCGGGATGATCCCGACGCGCTGCTCGAGGCCGTTCACGCCACCCTGCGAACGTTGCGCGAGGTGCGCGCCCAGCACCAGGTCGACGTGAACAGCGCCCTGAACCTCTTTTTCTGCGATGGGCAGTCCATCGTCGGACTGCGCTACACCTTCGACTACGGCCGATATCCACTGGAGGACCTGGAGCGTTCAGCCGCTGGCACGCATCACTACCTGAGCCTCTGGTTCACGACGGGCGAAGCCTACCGATGCGTCGACGGCATCTGGCGCATGGTCGGTGATCCGGGCTCCACCGATGCCGTGGCGGTCGCCTCCGAGCCGTTGACGCGCGACGTGACGGGTTGGGTCGAAGTGCCCGAGTACGGAGCGCTGGTGGTGGATCGGGCGGGGGGACGTGTCGAGTTGCTCGAGGTCGAACATTGAACCTCTCCCACCCGTTCTTCGACAATCTCCCCACCGACCACCACGACGCGATCCGTCGCTTGCTGTCGCGGCGTGAACTGACCGAGGGGCAGCTGCTGGTACGGCAGGGAGAGGCTGCCGACTCGGCATTTTTCGTGACCCGCGGACGGATCGGCGTCGACGTCTACCTGCCCGGGGGCGGAAGCTCGCGGCTTACCGAGCTGGGGCCGGGTGGCGTGCTGGGCGAGCTTGCGCTGGTGTCGGCAGGGCAACGCCGTACCGCCACTGCCACCGCGCTCGAACCCAGCGAGGTTTTTGCGATGCTGCGGCGCGACCTGCAGGCGCTCTGTGCGCACTACCACCCTGCATCGTTGGCGCTGCTCAGGCGTCTTGCCGAGCACGTAGCGCGATCCCTCGTCCGCGTGTCCGACGAGCGATTGCGTCTCGGGCGCGCGCCGGTGACGACGATCCCGAGCGATACGCGGATCACGCCTGGCGCGGATTTCGACGCGCTCGCCGTTCTGCCCAGGCTCGCGGTCGCGAGCGGGATGTCGGACGCAGAGGTACGCGACCTGGCGTCCGCTGGGCGGCTGTTGACCTTCGAGCGAAACAGCGTCGTATTCCGTGCGGGCGAGTCTCGTGGCTCCGTCTACGTCGTGCTGCGTGGGTCGATCGAGCTGTGCGTGAGCGAGAACGACCGGACCTCGCGTCTCGGGCTGATGGGACCGGGACGACTGGTCGGAGAGATCGGCGCACTGACCTCCTCCCCAGAGCGGATGACGGCCGTGGTGCGTGACGGCGCGACGCTGCTCGAGCTTGCGCCGGCCGCGCTCGCAGCACTGGGCGATCCCGAGCGGTCGCTCGCCTACCACTTCGCGCAGGCGACGGTCCGCTCCTTGATGGTGCAGCTCGAGCTCGCCACACGCGCCTTGGCGCGGGAGCAACTGGGACTATCGCGCGGAACGAAAACGAATGGAGCATGTCGGTGAGCGCTGAGTCGAACGGCCGCGAAATGGCTTCGGAGCCCCCGGCGACGTTCTGGGGTCGCGTGGCGGCGATCGGCGATCGCCCCGGAGACGACAGGGAGGAGCGCACCAAGCACCGCTTGATGCTCTTCGCTGGCACGCTGATGAGCGGCGGCGGACTGCTATGGGGCTCGATCTCGGTCTACGGCGGTCTGTGGGAGCAGTCGTTGGTGCCGTACGGCTACGTGGTCGTCACAGCACTCAACTTCGCTACCTTCGCGCTCTGGAAGAACTTCCGCTTCGCTCGGCTGGTACAGGTCGGAGCAAGCATTCTCCTGCCCTTCCTCTTCCAGTGGGTGCTCGGCGGGTTCGGACCGAGCGGCAGCATGATGCTGTGGGGGATGGTCGGGCTCGTCGGCTCGCTTTCGTTCGAGGAGATGGGCACGAGCTTCCGGTGGATCGGCCTGTTCCTTGTTCTGGTGGTGATCTCGGCCGTGCTCGAGGCGCGTTCGGTACTGGTGGTCCCGGCGGGACTCGGGAGCCACCGTCTGTCGGTGATCTTCTTCGGGCTCAACTTCACGGTCGTTCCGTCGGTGGTGTTCGGTCTGGCGCTCTACTTCGCGCGCAGCCGCGGGGCCGCCATACTGAGTCTTGCAAAGACGAACGCCCAGCTCGCAGTGTCGAAGCGCGAGGCCGAGGAAGCCTCGCAGCGCGCGGACGCTGCCAATGAAGCGAAGGGGCGGTTCCTTGCAGTGGTGAGCCACGAGATCCGCACGCCGCTGCACGGCGTGCTCGGCCTCACCAATCTCGTTCTGGATACGGATCTGACGCCCCGCCAACACGACCTCTTGACGCAGGCGCTGGTGTCCGCGGAGAGCCTGCTGGCCATTATCAATGACGTCCTGGACTTCTCGAAAATCGAGGCCGGCGCTGTCCACCTCGAGCGCATTCCCTTCCGTATCGACGAGGTGCTCGACAAGCTGACGTCCGCGGCGACGGCGTTGGCGATGAAACGAGGCATCGAGTTCGTCCTCAACGTCGATGGCGTTCCGCAGGTCCTGGTCGGCGATCCGACGCGCCTCGGTCAGGTCCTGATCAATCTCGTCTCGAACGCGGTCAAGTTCACCGAGAGCGGCGAGGTGGTGGTCCACCTACACGGCGAGCGCGACGGTGACGATCTGCTGCTGGCCGTGAGCGTGCGCGATACCGGGATCGGCATCCCGAAGTCGATCCAGAAGAGCCTGTTCGAGCCGTTCGCCCAGGCCGACGATTCCACGACCCGCCGCTTCGGTGGGACGGGTCTGGGGTTGTCGATCTGCCGGCACTTCGTCGAGCTCATGGGTGGCCAGATCACGGTCGAGAGCGAGCCCGGCGTGGGCTCGACCTTCCGGTTCACGGCGCGCTTCGGCTGCGAGGAGCAGGGCGAGCGGGCGATCCCCGAGCAGCTCGAGAACGTGCGCGCACTGATCGTCGACGACAACGAATCGGCGCGGGACGTGCTGTCGGGCTATCTTGCCCGCTTCGCCATCGAAGCCGACGCGGTCGAGAGCGCAGAGCAGGCCCTCGCTAGAGTGGGCGAGCGGGACTACGGGCTCGTGCTCACGGATCTCCGCATGCCGGGCATGGACGGCATCGAGCTGGTCCGGAAGCTGCGTGGCAACCCCCGAACCGCCAAAGCGCGGCTGTTGCTCGTCACCGCGTTCGGGGGGCGCAAGGACCGCGAGCAGGCGGAGGAGGCGGGTGCCGACGGCTTCATCACCAAGCCGGTGCGGCCGTCCCAGCTCCTCGACAGCCTCGTCGACGTGTTCGCGCCAGGAGGGCGGGCGCCGGTGAGAAAGCGGTCGCGCAAACGGCACTATCCGGGGCTGCGCGACGCCCGTGTGCTCGTGGTGGAAGACAACGACATCAACCGCGAGATCGTCGTCTCGGCCCTCCAGGATGCCGGAATCAACTGCGACATCGCGGTGGACGGCGTGGAAGGAGTCGACGCGGTGGTGGGAGCAGCAGAACCCTTCGACGCGGTGCTGATGGACCTGCAGATGCCGCGCATGGACGGACTGGCGGCAACGCGCGAGATCCGCAAGTCGCACAAGGCTCTGCCGATCGTGGGCGTGACTGCGAACGCGCTCGCGGACGCACGCGGACAGTGCCTCGAGGCGGGCATGAACGACGTCGTCACCAAGCCGATCCACATGGATTTGCTCTTCGGGACGCTCCAGCGACTGGTTCCGGCAAGGAACAGCGTGGCGACGGACGCCGCCGAAGCGCCGGTCGACACGGACGAGCCGGCGGCAGCCGACCTCCCGACCGTCGCCGGGATCGACACCGAAGACGGGCTCGCCCGCTCGGGAGGCAACGTCACCTTGTATCGTGACCTGCTACGCCGTTTCGCACAGGGCCACGGAGGAGCGGTGCAGGCGATCTCGAAGGCGCTCGATCGGGGCGATGCCGCCGAGGCGGATCGGGTCGCGCACACCCTCAAGGGCGTGTCCGGCAACATCGGGGCACGCGAGGTGCACGAGCTGGCGGGCCGCTTCCGTCGCGTGCTCGAGCAGGGCGACGAGACGCAGATGAACGAGCTGCTGGCGAAGCTCGAAGCCCACCTCGGAGCCGTCGTCGAAGCGCTGCGGCAAGCCGTCGAGCCCGCTCCAGAAGCCAGCCCGGGCGCGAGCGAGGTGGACCTCGAAAAGCTCCGCGCGCTCATTGCCGACTCGGACAGCGAGGCAACCGACTGGCTCGCCGCCCACCGTTCGGCGCTCACGAAGGAGGTCGGGGAGCAGGCCGTCGCCGAGCTCGTCTCGGCGCTCGACGCCTTCGACTTCGAACGTGCCCACAAGATCGTGAGTTCGGTTGGAGGCGAGAGTGCCCATGGAAGCTGAGCAGACCGTCCTCATCATCGATGATACGCCGGACATGCTCCGGCTCGTCAGCGGGATACTCAAGGAGCACTATCGCGTGAAGGTGGCGACGGGCGGCGAGCGCGGGCTCGACGTTGCCGTTTCGAGCCCGCCCGACCTGGTCCTGCTCGATGTCGTCATGCCGGAAGTGGACGGCTACGAGACCTGCAAACGCCTCAAGGCACGCCCCGAGACCCGTGACGTCCCGGTGATATTCCTCACCTCCCGACACGACGACGAGGACGAGAGCCTGGGTCTCGCGATCGGTGCGGCGGACTACATCCGCAAACCCATTACACCTTCCATCCTGCTCGCGCGGGTCGGCACGCAGTTGCGCCTCAAGCACGCCACCGATCTTCTGCGCGACCAGAATCGCCTGCTCGAGGCGGCGGTGGCGGAGCGTACACGTGAGCTGAGCGATACCAACGATGCGCTCGCACGCTTCGTGCCGAACCAGTTCCTCGCCGAGTTGGGGCGTTCGAACATCCGTGCCGTGGAGATTGGCGATCATGTCCACAGCGACATGACGGTCATGTTCTGCGATGTCCGCTCCTACACCACACTTGCCGAGCAGATGACTCCACGCGAGGCGTTCTCGTTCATCAACGAGCACCTGAACAGCGTCGGACCGGTCGTCCGGGAGCACTTCGGCCTGGTGGCGCAGTTCTATGGAGACGGCGTCATGGCGATCTTCCCGCGCTCTCCGGCCGACGCGGTGCGTGCCGCCGTGAACATGCAGAAGACCGTGGACGAACGGAACACGCTCCGGCTCGCCCAAGGTCGTCCCGCGATTCGAATCGGAATCGGGCTCAATGCCGGTCCGCTCACGATTGGGGTGATCGGTGATGGGCAGCGCGCGGACACCGGCGTGGTGGGCGACACCGTCAACTCCGCAGCGCGCATGGAGGGGCTGACCAAGACCTACGGTGTGCGGATCGTGGCGGCAGAGCTCGTGCTCGAAGGGCTTCAAGGCGAGCTCGAGATGCGCTTCCTCGATCGCGTGCAGGTTCGAGGGCGGCAGCAACAGGTGGCGGTCTACGACGTCTTCGAGGGCGACGAGAGCGAGCGGCGTGCGCTGAAGAACCAGACCCTGTCCGCCTTCAACGCGGGACTCGGGCATTTCGCCGCATCCCGCTACGTCGATGCATTGAAGTGCTTCGGCGACGTCCTCGGCGTCATGCCCGACGACCGGACAACGCAGCTCTACCTCGAGCGCTCCGCGCGCTGTCTGCTCGAACCACGCCGCACGGAAGCGAGCGGGGAGTCCCGCCCGTGAAACGGCGCTCCGAGCCGGAAACCTGGGTTGCCGGGGACCTTGCCGGACCGGCGTCGAGCGGAACATCCAACGACCGGCTTGAAGACGCGGAGACCCGCCGCTTGGGGCGCGGAGCGGCCGCGGCGGGCAGAGGCAACGCCTCCGTTCGTCCTACCGTCCTCGACCAGCTCCGCGAAGCGCAGGCGCGGCGCTATGTGGTCGAGGGGGAGCTTGCCAGTGGAGGGATGGGCGTCATCCATCGCGTGACGGATCGGTCGCTTGCACGAACCGTCGCCCAGAAGCGACTTGCGGCGGATCTCGTGCACTCGGAAGGCAACGCCTCGCTGCTCGTGCGAGAGGCGCTCGTCACGGCAAAGCTCGACCACCCGAACGTCGTCCCGGTCCACGACCTCGGCGTCGCCGGCGACGGCCAGGTCCATTTCACGATGAAGTTGGTCGAAGGTCGCACTCTTGCCGACTGGATCGCAGCCCGCCCCGAGGGCGAGCCGCCCGAATGGGAAGAGCTGCTCGACCAGATCGACACCGTGATCAAGGTCTGCGATGCGTTGTCGTTCGCGCATGCGCGCGGCGTGCTCCATTGCGACATCAAGCCGGCGAACGTCATGGTGGGCGACTACGGTCAGGCCTACCTCATGGACTGGGGCCTCGCGCGCTTGCTCGACGAAGAGCGCGCGCGTGCGGCGGCGCCCACCAGCGGCGGGCCGCGTGCCGTCGTTGGCACGCTGGGCTACATGTCACGCGAGCAGGCGCTAGGTGGCCCACTCGATGAACGCGCAGACGTGTTCGCCGTGGGGGCGCTCCTCTATCACGTCATCGCGGGACGCCCTCCCTACCGCGCGCAAAGCTCCGCGGACGCCGTTGCGCAGGCAGAACGCTGCCAACCGATTCCAGTCAGCGAGCGTGCGCCGTGGGTTCAGCCGGGCCTCTCGCGCGTGGTGATGAAGGCGCTTTCACGCGAGCCCGACGACCGCCATCCGTCGGCCAGAGCGCTGCGTGCGGATCTGGTGCGTTTCGTGCGCGGTGGCGAAGGTTTCGAGCGGGTCCCCTTCCCCGCCGGGGAGACGATCGTCCGCGAAGGCGAGCAGGGCGACCATGCGTTCATCATCGAAACCGGCCGTTGCGAAGTGACGATCGAGGGGCGGCGGGTCCGGGAAATGGGTCCTGGCGAGGTTTTCGGAGAGATGGCCATCCTCCGCTCCGGGTCCCGTACGGCCACCGTTCGCGCGCTCGAGCCAACGACCGTGCGCCGGATTGCGGGCGAAGTGGTTCGCACGGAGCTCGACGGCATGAAGCCGTGGATGGGCGCGCTCTTGAGAGCGCTGGCCGCGCGACTCGACGAGCGCGGCTGAAGCGACGCCAGCTCTGGCGCACCGCTGACGACGAGGTTCAGTCACGCGCGAGCGCTTCGCCGCGCTGTCAGTTCGCGAGCTCGATCAGCTCCGGGGGCTCTAGGTGTCGCGCGTACAGCTCTGCCAGGCGCACACGCAGAGTGGAGCTCGCCGGCCGCGCGCTGTGCAGCGCTACCGTCGACAGCCCGTCGAAGCCCATATCACGGTAGCGCCGGAGCACCTCGTCGTCACTCGGGCCCACGGGCAGACCGAGGTGCAGCGTCAGACGACCGTGCTGCGCGGAGAAGAGCGGCGCCTCCCAGAACAGTTCCGCGGACGGCCCCGGCAGCTTGAGCCAGAAGAACGCATCCGCGAAGTCCGCGGTCAGCGCGCCGCCGCGGTGGCGCTTGTACTGCAGCCGGCCATGTTCCGGACGCGCCGGACTCATGCCCAGGCTGTAGTAGTCGAAGTCGTTCGCGACCGCCCAGCAGATGCCGAGGTAGGTGTTGATGGAGTTTGCCACGCGGAACCGCCGCGAGTCTCCGTACACGGCCTTCGGGTAGCCGACGCGAACGCCGTCCCAGTAGCGCTGCCCGTTGTGGACGATAACGTAGCCGAGATGGCAAGCGACCTCCTCGCCGTCCAGCACCACCACGTCGAGCCGCCCGGTCTCGAGCGCAAGGCGGCGCACCGCGTCCAGAGACAGATTGACGACGCGCTCGCCGTGCCGCGCGCTGCCGAAGGCGTCCAGCATGTCGCGCTTCACGCGGGCGATGTCCGCCTCGTCGACCACGCGCCGCGTCGCCGCGCGCCGACCGTACTTGCGCAGCACGCGGCGCAGCTCCGGGTGGTATCCGGCGAGGATCTCGTCGACGGAGCGGCCCAGCCGGACGATCGAATCGACATGGAACGGAACGCGCAACGCGCCAGGCAGCAGCGCTTCGCTCGCGAGCAGGCGCGGCACGCCGGCGGGCTCGCCGTCGAGCGGCGTCTCGTCGAGACCGAGCACTTCGGCGAGTTGCCAGCGCTGCGAGCGGCGACCCAGGTACTCGACCGCGAAACGCGGCGCGCTCCCGGGCGCCAGCCACGCATGCTCCCAGTTCCAGAGCCGTGCTCGATCCATCTGCACGCCCAGCCCGTGCGCGACACGCCTGAGCTGGAACCGTACGGACGGGGGCAGGACGCTCCTGCCGAGCTGCCGTAGTTCCACCATCTCCCCCGGCGGAAAATCTGTATCGCCCAGCTAGTCTGGCAACATGGACGCGACGGGGCCGCTGCGCTTTGTTCCGACGCAAAGCTCGTGCAAAGCGCCGTGATCCGGGACCCCATGTTCGCCGCGCTGTCGCTAGCGACACTCACGCTGAAAGACGAGCGAGCATTTGCATTGCGCGTCCTTCTCGCGCATCGCCAGAGCGCGACGGGCACGACCCCCGCGGACGCAGCATGCGGCGCGGCTTTCACAACCGGCGCGCCCGCTCCATGCCTGCGGGATCACACGGGCGAGGGGTGGCGAGTGCCTGGCTCGCCGGCGGCGGCCGCCGACCCGCCCCGACCCGCACGTAAGCGCGGGACGTGACGGAACGGAGCATGCAAAAATGACAACCGAGACGGCGCGTTCTAGGTCGCTTGCGCCGCAATCTGCGCGGAGCATGCATGCGCTCGGGTCAGCTGGGCCCGACGTGCTGCGAGAAGACGATGTTGGGGGACGGCGAGGCGACGTTGTCGTCCTTCTCGGTCGTGATCTCCATATCGAAGTTGATCCGCGGCACGGTGCCCTGGAAGCTCGCTTCGCGCGAGCTCGAATCATACTTCAGGTTGCCCACACGCACCCACTGCGACTCGGGGCCCTTGCGCGCCCAGATGGTGAACATGCTCGTGCCAGCGGTGATGCGCGCCGGCGGTGCGAGGTGAGCAGCTGACACCGTGAGCCGCGTAATGTGCTGATTCTTGGAGATGTCCGCCTTGACGGTCGCATTGGCGCCGGGCGCCTTCGCCGACGACGCGATCTTGTACGTGAGCGCGCCACCGCAACCCGAGAGCGCGAGCAACAACGCGAGCCCTGCAATCCTCATGAAATCATTCTCCATTTGAGTTTGTTTTACGAACGCACGCGACGTACCCAGATCGCGCACCCTGGCAACAGCCAAGGAGACCATCCGCCGGGTCGGATTGTTCCCCTGCGCCGCCTGGATGTCGCGGCGCAGCCGGTCGAACGTCCTGGACGCTGGCTAGCTGGAGGGGATGGCCCGCGCCCGCGCCATGACTGCTGACGACGCGCGCGGCGCGGTGTGCTCGCCATCGACAACGGCGCCCCCAACGAATCCACCGCTCCCACACCCGCGACGAAGCGCGATAGGCTGGAGCGTAGATGTGGATCCAGAAACTGGAGAAGACGCTGCCCGGGCTGTGGGGACCGCTCGCGACGCGGGGGGTGACGGCTCTGGTCGTCCTCGTGCTCATGCTGCTGGCCATGCGCGGCGTGCGCCGGCTGGTGCGCACGCGCGTCCACGAGCCGGGCCTGCGCTACAGCGCCAACAAGTTGGTTGGCTACGTCGGCTGGACGCTCATCGTGCTCATGCTGCTCGCGACCTTCAGCGACAGTCTGCGCGGATTCGCGCTGTCGATCGGTGTGATCGGAGCTGGCGTGGCTTTCGCGCTGCAGGAGGTAATCGCGAGCGTGGCCGGGCGCATCGCCATCCTGTTCGGTCGCTTCTTCGACGTGGGCAACCGCGTGCAGCTTGGCGGCATCAAGGGCGACGTGATCGACATCGGCGTGCTGCGTACGACCCTGATGGAGACAGGCGACTGGGTCGACGGCGACCTGTACAACGGGCGCATCGTGCGCGTCGCCAACAGCTTCGTGTTCAAGGCGCCCGTGTACAACTACTCGGCGGACTTCGACTTTCTCTGGGACGAGGTCCGCCTACCAATCAAGTACGGCAGCGATCACCGGCTGGCGCGCGAGCTGCTCGAGCGCGCCGTCGCTGACGTCTGCGGCGAATTCGTCGAGCGTGCCGAGAAGACGTGGACGGGCATCACAGGCCGCTACAAGCTCGAGCACGCGCAGGTCGCGCCGATGGTGACGCTGGTCGCGAACGACAACTGGATCGAGTTCACGGTCCGCTACGTCGTGCCCTACACCCAGCGCCGCAGCGTGAAAGATCAGTTGTTTTCGCGCATTCTCGACGACGTCAACGCTAGCGGCGGCAAGGTCGCCATGGCTTCGGCCACCTACCAGATCGTCGAGCTACCCGAGCTGGACGTGCGGCTCCAGCAGCCACGTCCGCCATCATCCGGCGCCGCGTAGCTCGAGACAGCGGCAGCTCGAGCTCTGCACTGCCGGGGCCGACGAGAAAGGCACGACGCCGGCGAGACCTTCTTATTGGCGGATGCGCGAGATAGCCAGTACACCCATCTAGGGCCCAGCGCAGGTCCGCCCCGTCTTGTAGAAAGTAGTCGTGAGGGGTCCGGCCGGCACCAGTCGGCACGTGTTCGTGTCTAGCCGGCTGTACTGGTAGCTCACGCGCAGTTCCGCGGGCGAAGCGGAGGTGTCGATCTGCGCCGTCGCCTGCGTGCTGTGCGTCGCCGAACAGCTGGTGCCCCCGACCGGGTAGAAGATCGTGTACGTGCCGCTGGAGAGGTCACCCGATAGTTGGAAATGCTCGACGCCGCGACCGATGTGGCTGGCCGTCAGGGCGCCTGACGCGCGGTGGACATAGCCGCGATAGTGACCGGGCCCCTTGACCACACAGTATGTGGAAGCGTTCCTGCACTCGTCGGAGTCGGGATCAGCGGCACAGCGGGCGGCAGCTACGTATAGGCCCGCAATGTTGCTGCCTTGCGCCCGCGAGACATGGCCTCCCTTGAATCGCTGGACCGTCGCCTTTCCCCTCAAGGTATCGGAACAGAGGATCCAGGTGACGTGCTTGCCAGCATTCGCCAGTGCTCTCGCCTTGACCCTGGCAGCAAACAAGCCCGGCGATGACGGGAATGCGAACGGCATCCCTGGATCGTCGAGCTTGAGTGCGCAATTACCCGGCTGGAGGACCACTGCGGTGTCTGGCTGTGTGCCTAGGTCTCTGGACATGGCCCGGTTCTCCGCGTCGCGAACCTGCAGCCACTGGCGGTCCGTGCCGATCCAGCTCTTGAGCTCTCCCCGCTTGTTCGACAGGTAGGCCACGACCTCGGCCTGGTCCTTGCGGATCTTCCGGGGCTGTAAAGCAAGCTTCCATGTAGACCAAGGGCGTCCGAGCTTCGCGGGCGGAGTGAAGTGGCCGTTGCAGCGCATGTCCACGACGTGGATACTGTACGGCTGTGACGCCCGGTGCCTGAACTGCATCGCCGCGACGGTATTGATGAGTTCCTTCCAACCAGTCGCGTAGACGAAGTTGTAGTACTTCGGGCTATCGCTCGTCCTGTACATCGCACCGCACTTGCCCCTCGGTAGCGAACCTCCCAGGTGGATCTCATCAACGCCGTTTTCCGCCTTCATGCGGGCCTCGAGCGCGTCCTGCTTCTTCCGCCAGTCCTCGCCCTGGTAATCGAACGCCTTCCAGGCAGCGGCTTTGCCGTTCTTGATCACATACAGGTAGTAGACGTTGGTGTTGGTGTCGCCAGCGTGCGCCGGCGCGCTCGCCAGAAGCAGGGGTAGAGCAACAAGACACCGCATGTAGACTTTCATGACCACCTCCATTGATCCGTGTCGCAGGCCGTTCGAACCAGTGTGCGCACCCGGGGAAAACGCCTCGATAGGGAATTCCCCGAGCGCAACACACGGGCGCGTCAGGGGTAGAAGCTGGTCACGAAGGCGTCTGCGCCCCCTGCGTTCGTCTGGCCGGGCCATGTGCCGGACGTGTAGCCGGCCACGTATACGAGTCCGCTGCTGTCGACCGCGACCCCGTAGCCGTAGTCGTAGCCGGCCGTGCCCGACTGGCCACTCCAGACCACATTGCCCGCGCTGTCGTACTCGCGCACGAAGACGTCCGAACCTCCGGAGTTCGTGCCCTCGAGGGCGCCGGTGGTGTACCCGGCAATGTACACGTTCCCAGTCACATCCACGGCCACCGAGCGCCCCAAGTCGTACAATGCCGTGCCAAACTGCCGGGTCCAGAGGGCCACGCCAGCACTGCTGTACTTCCGCACGAAGGCGTCATAGTTACCCACGCTCGCGCCATCGAGCACGCCTAGGGTGGCCCCCGCGACGTACACGTCCCCACTCCCGTCCACTGCCACCGCCCACTCGTAGTCGTTCGATGCCGTGCCAAACTGCCGGGTCCAGAGGGCCACGCCAGCACTGCTGTACTTCCGCACGAAGGCGTCATAGTTACCCGCGTTCGCGCCAGCCAGCGCGCCATCGGTGTACCCGCCGACGTACACATCGCCACTCCCAGCCACCGCCACCGAAAGGCCGTAGTCGCGGGTTGCCGAGCCAAACTGCCGGGTCCAGAGGGCCGCGCCAGCACTGCTGTACTTCCGCACGAAGGCGTCCGCACCCCCCGCGCTCGCGCCCTCGAGCGCGCCTCCTGTGTTCCCCGCGACGTACACGTTCCCACTCCCGTCCACCGCCACCGAGTCCGCTTGATCGTCCGATGCCGTGCCGAACTGCCGGGTCCAGACGACCGCGCCAGCAGTGCTGTACTTCCTCACGAAGGCGTCAGAGTAGCCCGCGTTCGCGCCAGCCAGCGCGCCACCGGTGTACCCCGCAACGTACACGTCACCACTCCCGTCCGCTGCCACCGAGTACGCGTAGTCGTCCGATGCCGTGCCGAACTGCCGGGTCCAGAGGACCGCGCCAGCACTGCTGTACTTCCGCACGAAGGCATCCGCGGTCGCTCCATAGAGCGCACCGCCGGTGTACCCGGCGACATACACGTTCCCACTCCCGTCCACGGCCACCGAATACCCTTCGTCGTCCGATGTCGTGCCGAACTCGCTGGTCCACGGCAGGCCGCAGACCGTTCCACCCGACAACAGAGCGTAGCCCGCCGCGCACGTGCCACAGGTCTGGTCCGAAGCGCTCGTGCAGCTCAGCCCGGACGCGCAGTTCGCGATGGCCGTGCAGGTCGTACACATCCGATCCGTCGTCGCCGAAGGCGTGTTGCTCGCGTACGTGCCAGCCGCACACGTGGTCCACGCTGTGCAGCTCGCTGCGTTGCTGGTCGCGCTGTATTCGCCCGCCGCACACGCCGTGCACGTCTGGTCGCTGGTCGCGCTGCCCGCGCTGCTCACGTAGGTCCCCGCCGCACAGGTGGTCCACGCCGTGCAGCTCGCCGCGTTGCTGGTCGTGCTGTACGTCCCCGCCGCACACGCCGTGCACGTCCGGTCGCTGGTCGCGCTGCCTGCGCTGCTCACGTACGTCCCTGCTGAGCAGGTGGTGCGCGCGACACACGCCGTCGCCGGGTCGGCGTCGTCGTCCCAGGTCCCGGCGCCGGCGCCGCAGGGCACGGCCGGCGCCGTGGCCCCCGCGCAGTACTCACCCGCCGTGCACGCCGTACAGGTCGGCGGCGAGGTGGCCGTACCCGGCGCCGTCTGGATGGTGCCGGGCGCGCACGCGCCCACGGCGACGCACGCCGACTGGTTGAAACCCGAGGTGTACGTATCGGCCGGGCACGCCGTGCACACACGATCGCTCGAGTCGCTGCCAGGCGTGCTCACGTACGTGCCCGCGGCACACGTGCTCCACGCCGTGCACGCCGACGCATTCTCCGCTGCGCTGTAGGTCCCACTGCCGCACGCCGCGCACGTCCGATCCGCCGTCGCCGACCCCGCGCTCGACACGTACGTCCCTGCTGCGCACGTCGTCCACGGTGTACAGCTCGCTGCATTCTCCGTCGCACTGAAGCTCCCGGCCGCGCACGCCGCGCACTCCCGATCCGTGGTCGCGTTGCCCTCGCTCGTCACCGCGCTACCCGCCGCACACACCGTGCGGTCCACGCAAGCGGTGGAGGGATCCGCATCGTGATCCCAGGTGCCGCCGCCGCACGCGCTCGGTGGCACGTCGCCGCCCGCGCAGTACTCGCCCGCCGCACACGCCTTGCACACCGCCGCCGCCGTCGCCGTCGCTGGCGCGGTCTGAACCGTTCCCGGCGGGCAGTCGGCGGCCGTGACGCACTTCGACTGATTCGCGTCGGTCGTGTACGTGCCCGGTGCACACGGGGCGCACGTCTGATCGGAGGTCGCGCTGCCCTTCGTCGTGACGAAGCTGCCCGCCGGGCAGGTCGTCCAGGCAACGCAGTCCGCCGCGTCCGCGGCGGTGCTGAATGTCCCGCTGGCACAGCCCGCGCACACCTGATCGCTCGTCGCCGTGCCGGCCGTCGACACGTACTGGCCCGGGTCGCACGCCGTCCAAGGCACGCACGCCGTCGTCGGGTCGCCGTCGTCGTCATAGCTGCCGCTCGCGCAGCCCCCCGGCCCCGCTCCCCCGCTGCCCCCGGCCGCGCTGCCCCCCGACGCGCCCGAGCCGCCCGAGCCGCCGTTGGAACCGCAGCCAGGGAGCACCAGGGCCCCTACACAGCTTGCGAGCACAAGAACCGTCAGACGCGGGAATGGCATCCTGCTGGTCTAGCGAACCCCGGGCCGACCGGACATAGGGAATTCCCTGAGGGCGTTATGCTTCGCGCCCGCCGGCGGCGACCGCCACTCGACGCGGCCGATCATTTCCGTAGGGCCGGGGCGCGCAGCGCCGCGGACCGCTCTGAGCCCCCGAGCTGCTGGCGGAGGAGCATGTTCTCGGCGTCGCGGAGCAGCCCGCTGACGACAGGGCTGGGGCTGGCCCTTGTGCCGGTCCGTACAGCCGCCACCATGCGTTCAGCTACTGCGCGCGCGGCGTCGCGGAAGCGATGAAGCAAGGTGTCGAGCACAAGCGCGATCTGGACGATCGCGCGGCGCCGTTCAAGTCTTGTCCGGTGGCGGATTCCCGGCGGACGCGACGAGTAGCCGGCACAGCCGATTCAGTGCCTCGATCGCGGCACGTGGCGCAACAACAGCACCAGCTCGGCACGCGACGCCACACCCAGCTTGCGGAAGATCGACTCGAGCTGGTTGCCGACCGTTCTGGGGCTTACGCCGCGCGATCGCGCAATCTGCGGCGTCGTTTCACCCTGGAACACGCGCAGCGCGATGTCCTGCTCCGCCTCGGTGAGCGCCGTTGGGATCCGGGCCTGTGGCTCCACGATCTCGAGCAACGCGAAGTCGGGTGCGAGGTACCGCACGCTTGCCCCTTCGGGCAGCGGGATGTCCAGGTACTCGTCGTCGCTCACTTGTTCTCCTCGAGACGCAGCAATCCCAGTTCAAGCCCCAGTAGCCCGAGCGAAGCCCAAACGATACAGAACACGAATGACGAGTGTCAATGCCATATACGCACACGGAGACATCGCCTCGTGCGCTCGTGCTGCAGAACAACGGTGGCGACGACATCCCGGAAACACCAGGTGCCCGCTCCTCCGCCGGTGACTACTTCGGCGCCGGGCCCTGGACGACCTGGATGAGGCGGGCGGGGTTGAGCCACTTGGCGAAAGCGGCGCGGACGGCCTGGGCGTCGAGCGTCATGTAGTGCCTGGCGGCGATCGTCGGCTCGTCGAGCGGCAGGCCCAGGATCGAACGCTGGATGAGGCCGTGGGCGATCGAATGGACGCTCGACTCGCGTAGCGGGATGTCACGGAGCAGGATCCCCTTGGCCTGCTGGAGTTGGTCTGGCGTGACGAGAGTCGTGCGCATCGCCTCGAGGTCGCGCACGGCAATGGCCCGGGCCTTCGAGACGTTCGGTGGATCGCAGCCGTAGCCCAGCTTGTAGGTCGCGCGCGTGCGCTTCACGTCGAAGTGGCTGGAGACGTAGTAGACGAGACCCGACTCCTCGCGCAGATCGTGATACAGCCTGGTCGCGTAGAAGCCGCCGCCGAGCACGTGGTTGCCGAGCTGGAGCGCGTAGTAGTCGGGGTTTTCTCGCGTCAGGCCTAGCGTTTCGGCCAGCGTCACCTTGTCCTGCTTGCGGCTCTGGTCGGGCACGTCCGTGCGCGTGGCCCGGTTCGCGGGGATCTTCGGCAGATCCGTCGCCGGCGGCTTGCCTTCGCGCGTCCAGCCGCCGAAGTACTTCATCACGACACGCTTGGCCGTAGCAGGAGTGACCTTGCCGATGACGACCAACGTCGTCAGGTCCGGACGATAGACGCGCTTGTAATACCCCTTGACGTCGTCCAGCGTCAGTCGCGAGACCGTACGCGCCGTCGCCTGGCGCCGCTCCGGGTCGCGCTTGGGTACCAGGTTCACGCGTAGGGCGCGCCGGGCGAGATAGTCCGGGCTGTGGTTCCGGCCGGCGACGGCGTGCGAGACCTGCGCCTTGACGATCTGGAAGGCCTTCGCCGGCAGCGCCGGGTGCAGCTCGTTGTCGGCCAGGAGCTGGACCGCTCGGTCGAAATGCCCGGCCAGCGCGCTGATCTGGAAGTCCGTGCCGGCGCTCTCCTGCGCGCCGATGTCGTCGAGCGCCTTCTGGAAGGCGATGCGGTTCATCGTCGTCGTGCCGAAGTCGAACAGGCGCCCGAGCACCTGCTCCACGCCGTCCTGACCCTTGGGCGCCTCGAGCTCCGGCTGGTTCTTGACCTCGCCGTAGACGCTGATCGTGTCGCTGACCGACTCCGGCTGGACAATGAGGCGCAAGCCGTTCGGCAGGATTGTCTCGGTCGGGCTGACCGCGCTCTTCGGAACGGCGAGCTTGGAAAGCGCGGCTCTCGCCCACGCTGGCAGCGTCACCTTCTCGGTCTTCGACGGAGCGAAGTTCTCGGCGCCGCCGAAGCCCTTCGAGACGATCGGCTTGCCGGACGGCTGAGGTGTCAGGATCGCTTCGAGCGCGGAGCCTGGGTCGAGGTACTTGCGCGCGACGGCATCGACCTCTCGGGCCGTTACCGATTTCATCGTCCGCACGTCGTCCTCGGGCGAGGTCCGGCCCTCGACCGCCAATGCCTGCGACCAGGCCTGCGCGAGGCCGGAGACCGAGTTCTTCTGGAGCTCGGTCGCGGTCGCCTCCTGGCGCTTGGCAGCGGTGACCATGTCGGACGCGAAGCCCTTCTTCACTGCCTCGGCGAGCGCTTGGCGAAGCGCTCTGGACAGTGCGTTGGTGTCCGCGCCCTTGGGGAAGACGGCATAGGCGAACCCCATGCCGGTCTCGGGGAAGAGCTCGTTCTGGAACCCGGCCTCGAGCGCCTTGCCCTCGGGAACCAACGCGTAGAGCGGGCCGCGATGGCTGTCGAGGACGTCGGCGAGCACCTGACCGGCGGCGAAGTCCGGGCTCTTGTAGCCGGGCAGACGGAAGGCCAGCGTGACGAAGCCGTAGGGCTGGTCGGTCTTCATGCGCACGGTCTTCGGCGTGACCGGCGCGAGGTGAACTGCCGGGCGTGCGGGCAGGCTGACCTTGGGGATCGAACCGAACAGGCGCTTGACCTCGGGCAGCACCTTCTGCGGATCCACATGGCCCGCGATGACCATGATAGCGTTGTTCGGCCCGTACCACGCGTCATGGAACGCCTTCAGCGCCTTGGCAGTCGTCTTGTTGAAAGATGGGCGCGTGCCGAGAGCGTCGTGGGCGTAGGGCGTGCCTTTGAACAACCCGGCGAGGAGCTTGGTGTAGAGCACGTACTCCGGATCGGAGTTGTCGGCCGCGACCTCCTGCTCGATCGCGCCGCGCTCCTTGTCCCACAGTTTTTCCGAGTCGTCGACGCCGGCCATGCGCGCCGCGCCCACATGCAGGACGACCGACAGATCCTCGGCCGGCGCGGTGATGAAGTACTGGGTGATGGTGTTCTGCGTGTCGGCGTTCATGTCGCCGCCGAGCGAGGCCATGATGTCGGCGAGCTGGTTTGCCGACAGCCCCGGGCTACCGCGGAACATCATGTGCTCCTGCGCGTGGGCAGTGCCGGGAAAGCCCTTCGGGACCTCGTTCGAGCCGACGAGGTAGTTGATCTCCATCGTAGCGACCGGCGCGAGGCGGTTCGGCACGACGACGACGCGCAGGCCATTGGGCAGCGTGGTGCGGACGACGGCCTTCGACGCAGGCGGGGTGGCCTTGGGCGGGGCCGGCTTGACCTTGACCGGAGCTGCCGTGGCCTTCGCCACTGGCTTTTCGGCAGGCCGGGTCGGGGCGCACGCGCCGAGAAGAAAAGTCGCTGTGGCCAGCACGAGTCGGCCTGCAGCGGTCCGGAATGACGGGGGATTTGCGAGATTCATGGTGGTTGGTGCGGACGCTCCAGGCGTCGGTCAGGGGATCAACCCCCGAGCGACGCCAGTCGTTCCGGAATACCTCGACGCCCGTGTCCGCAGGCAGGGCACCTCGAGCAGTGCGGGGATTGGGGATTGTGACCAGACAGGGGATTGAAACACGCCCCGAGCGGGTTGAATTGCCAGGTTTGTGTGGGCTCGTGTGCAAACAGAAGTCTGGCGTCGGCAATCGCGAGGTCCCGGAGGTTCAAGGACACGCATGAAATCGAACCCATCACTGATTGCAGCAGTCGTTGCGATTTTCCTCGGCGGGGCTCTCAGTGGCGTTGCTCTGGATCGTCGCGCCTTGATGGGGACGAGCTTTGCGGCTCCAGGTTCCGGTGGGAAACACCTGGACATGCCGCTTGTCGAACAGGCCTGGAGGGACATCCAGGCGCACTACGTGGATCGTTCCGCCATCGTTCCGGAGAAGCTGACCTACGGCGCAATTTCCGGCATGGTCGGTGCGCTGGGCGACACTGCTCACAGCGTATTCCTCACGCCGGCGATGGTGGCCGAGGAGCGCAGCTCGCTCAGGGGCGAGTTCGCCGGCATCGGCGCCGAGGTCAAGAAGAAGAACAAGCACATTGTCATCGTGGCGCCGCTGGATGGGACGCCTGCGCAGAAGGCGGGATTGCGCCCCAATGACGTCATCTTGAAAGTGGGTGGAGTGGATGTCGCCGGCTTGCCTCTACAGAAGGCGGTTCAGAAGATCAAAGGGCCGCCGGGCACCCATGTCTCGCTGACCATCTTGAGCCCGGAGACGGACCAGACGAAGACGGTGACGCTGACACGGGCCCGCATTCATGTGCAGAGCGTCACCTGGCACATGATCCCGGGTGCATCGATTGCGGACGTTCGCATCGCGGTATTCAGCAAGGGGACCTCCCGCGAGCTGCAGAATGCACTTTCCGACGCGAGAAAATCGGGTGCAGACGCTGCGGTGCTGGATCTACGAAGTGATCCTGGCGGGCTCTTGGCCCAGGCCATTTCCGTGGCGAGCGAGTTCCTGCACGGTGGAAATGTGGTCCTGAGCAAGGATGTCCACGGCAAGGTCACGCCCGTGCCGGTAAAGAAGGGCGGCAAGAAGTTCGATCTTCCGATGGTCGTGCTGATCAACGGAGGCACGGCGAGTGCAGCGGAGATTGTCTCCGGTGCATTGAAAGATGCCAAACGCGCCGAACTGGTCGGAGCAAAGACGTTCGGTACCGGAACGGTCTTGCGGGAGTTCCCTTTGAAAGGCGGGACTGCCCTTCTGCTTGCGGTGCGGGAATGGTTGACGCCGGATGGGCACAGCATCTGGCACGTAGGCATCGTACCCAGCGTGAAGGTCGCGCTTCCACAGAGCGCTTCGATGCTGATCCCCCTCGAGATGAAGAGCATGACCGAGCCGCAGTTCCAGGCAAGCTCCGACGTCCAGTTGAAGCGTGCAATGCAGCTGCTGCGAAAGCAGGTCGGCGCGGCGCATGGCATCGCCACAGACGCCGGCAACTGAGGGTTCGGACTGAATGAGCACGCGCTGGAGAGCGCTCTCGTCGACCGCCTGACCAGGCTCGAATCGACGAACGACGCGGCGATGCTTGATGAGTTCGAGCAGTTGCCGGAGTCGTCTGGCAACTCCCGCATGCTTCCGGCCATGCGCTATCCTTCGCACCCATGACCCGTCGCGTGCTGCTTTCATGGAGCTCGGGCAAGGACTGCGCCTGGACGCTCCACGTCCTTCGCAGCCAGCCGGACGTTGAAATCGTGGGACTGCTCACAACGCTCAACGAAGCAGCCGACCGCGTGGCCATGCACGCCGTGCGCCGCGAGCTGCTCGAAGCGCAGGCCGCCGCTGCAGGGCTGCCGCTGTGGCCTGTGCTGCTTCCCTGGCCTTGCCCCAACGAGGTGTATGAAGCCCGCATGTCAGCCGCGCTGGAGCAGGCGCGGAGCGAAGGTGTGACGCACACCGCATTCGGCGATCTGTTCCTCGAGGACGTGCGCGACTACCGTATCGACAAGCTCGCAGGCACCGGCATCGAGCCGCTCTTTCCGCTCTTCGGCACACCCGCCGACACGCCGCCGCTGGCGCGGCAGATGATCGACGCGGGCGTGCGCGCCGTCCTCACCGCGGTCGACCCGAAGCAGCTTCCGGAGCGCTTCGTGGGACGCAGCTACGACGACGAGCTGCTCGCGGAACTGCCCGAAGGCGTCGACCCCTGCGGTGAGCGCGGCGAGTTCCACACTTTCTGCTACGCGGGGCCGATGTTCGCGAAGCGGTTGGACATCCGCGTGGGCGAGATCGTCACGCGTGCCGGCTTCTGCTTTGCCGACGTCGTGGCAACCTGAGAGGCGCCGCGCGGTCAGCGCCTCCCGGCGCTGCTACTTCACGTGGTCCCACAGGAACGAGAAGGCGAGCGCGTGCATGAACGCCTCTTGTCGATGGTCCACCCCGGCCCCGTGGCCACCCTCGGTGTTCTCGTAGAACCACACCTTCTTGTCGCCCATCGCTTCCATCTTCGCGTCCATCTTCCGCGCCTGGACCGGCCCGACGCGGTCGTCGCTGGTGGTCGTGTAGAACAGCACCGGCGGATAGTCCGTGCCCTTGTGCAGGTTCTGGTAGGGCGAGAACTTCTTGATGTAGGCCCACTGTGCCGGCTTGTCCGGATCGCCGTACTCGGCAATCCACGACGCACCGGCGGACAGATGCGTGTAGTGGCGCATGTCGAGCAGCGGCACTTCGCAGGAGATGGCCCCGAACAGCGTCGGCCAGCCCGTGAGCATATTGCCCATCAAGAGCCCGCCATTGCTGGCGCCCTCGGCTCCCAGGTGCGCCGATGAGGTGACCTTGCGCGCGATCAGATCACGCGCCACCGCCGCGAAGTCCTGGTAGGCCTTCGGGCGGTTCTGCTTGAGCGCCGCTTCGTGCCAGCTAGGGCCGTACTCGCCTCCGCCGCGGATGTTCGCCACCACGTACACGCCGCCGCGGTCGAGCCACGCCCTGCCAACTGCGCCGCTGTAGTAGGGCTGGAGCGACACCTCGAAACCGCCGTAACCGTAGAGCAGCGTGGGGTTCTTCCCGTCGAGCGGCAGCTTCTTCTTCGCGACTTCGAAGTACGGGATCTTCGTCCCATCCTTCGACGTGGCGAAATGCTGGCTCACCTCGTAGGGCGTGGCGTCGAAGAACGCCGGTTCGTGCTTGATGAGCTTCGGCTTTCCGGCGCCGATCACGCCGCGCAAGAGCGACGAGGGCGTGAGAAACCCTTCCACCGAGAGCCAGTACTCGTCGTTGTCATCCGGATCGGTGTTGGCGATCGACACGGTGTTGAGGCCGGTCGCGCCTTCGAGCTCCTTCTCGGCCCACTTGCCGTGGCGGAACGTGAGCACCTCCAGGCGGCTCTTCACGTCGTCGAGCACGTCCAGAATCAGGTGGTGGCGCGTCCAGCTCTGCGACACCAGAGCTGTGTGCTGGTCCGGCTTGAACAGCACGTCGAGCTTGTGGTCACCCTTCATGAATCTGTCGAAGGGTGCGGCAAGCAGCGCGCCGGCCGGATAGGTCGTCTTGTCGACGGTCCAGGGCGAGCGGAGCTTGACCACGAGCCACTGCCGATGCGCGTAGGCGTCGGCATCGAGCGGCACCTCGACGCGCACCAGCTTGTCGCCGACGCGCTGGTACAGCTCGGCGTGGTAGTAGTCCTTCGCGACGGTTACGAAGTCGCGCTGGAAGCCCGGTGTGCGGTCGTGGTTCGCGTCCACGCCCACGTCGGTCGGTTTACCCTCGAAGATGGTCTTCGCCTTGTCGAGCGGCGTGCCGCGGGTCCACTCCTTGACGATCCGCGGGTAGCTCGATTGGGTCATCGAGCCCGGGCCGAAGTCCGTGCCCACGTAGATGTGGTCGTGATCGATCCACCCCACTTCGCTCTTCGCCGACGGAAGGTTGAAGCCGTCCTTGACGAACGACCTGCTCTTCAGGTCGAACTCGCGCACCGCGTGCGCGTCGCCGCCATTGGGCGACAGATACAGGAGACAGTCGTTGTACTTCGGCTTCATGCACTGCACGCCCTGGTACACCCAGCGCTTGCCTTCGGCCTTGTCGAGCGCATCCAGGTCGAGCAAGACGTCCCACTTGGGGTGTGGCTTCTTGAAGCTGGCGAGCGTGGTGCGACGCCAGAGTCCCATCGGGTGCTGCCTGTCGCGCCAGAAGTTGTACAGGTACTGCCCGCGGTGACGAACGTACGGAATGCGCGCATCCGAGTCGTACACCTCGAGGATTTGATCGCGCATGTGCGAAAACGCCGCGTCGCTCGTGTAGCGGGCCTTGGTGCGCGCGTCCTGGTCGTGCACCCACTTCATCGCGTGCTTGCCATGCACCTTGGCGAGCCACGCAAACGGGTCAGCGGTCTTGTTTGCCGCCACGGGCGCGGCAGAGGCACTGGGCGCGGGGGTCGGCGCAGCGGCCTTGGTGGGCGGCGCGACGTGGGGAGCCGGCGCGCAGGCGGAGAGCGCGACGGCGGCAGCGACGATAAGCGAGGTCGGCTTCATAGGGCCCCGAACCTAGCCGCTTGCGTGGCTGGATGCACACGTCCGACAGCGCGCGGCCCCGGCGCAGCGTGGGCCCCCGCCGGATTCACATGGCCGGCGCGGAAGCGCGTGCAGACTCGCGAGGGGCTGTCGCCTGCTTGGGAGGCGGAGGCGGCGCCAGCGAGTCGAAATCACCAGCCGGCACCCCGACCAGCTCGCGCACCGCCGGCAGCGCTTCGGCAATGCGGCGCCGCGCCTGGTCCCTGAGCTTCTCGACGTCCCCCGGGCCCAGCCCGCGCGTCTGGATCGGTTCGAGCGCGCGCGCATGGGCCCGAGCCCGGCCGAACCACTTCGAGCCCTTGGGGCGGCAGTTGCGGGTTCCGGCGAGGGCGATCGGCAACACGGGCACCTGGGCCTCGATCGCGAGCTGGAACGCGCCATTCTTGAACGGCAGGAGCCGCCCGTCGGGCGAGCGCGTGCCTTCCGGAAACATCATGATGGGCATGCCGGCGTCGAGCGTCCGGCGACACTCGGAGAGCATGCGCTCGACGCTCTCGCGCACGCCGCGCTCGAGCGGAATGTCGCCCCCGAAGCGCATCAGCGCGCCGATCAGCGGCATTCGGAACAGCTCCACCTTGGCGATCCAGCGCATGTCCCACGGCAGCCAGGAGAGCAGGAACGGATCCGCCGTGGACTCGTGGTTGGCGACAACAACGTAGGCGTTCTCCAGGATGTCGAGAGGCGGAGTCCCATCGACCGAGAACTGCCAGACCGGTGTGAGTCTGGACGTGGTGCGCCCGAAGCGCCGCATCCAGCGCCCGGGCAGGCGCTGCGTCGGGTCGTGACGATGCCTGAGGTGCGAGACGCCCATGGCGGGCAGAAACGCCAGCGCCGTCCCGAAGAACTCCGCGTACGAATAGCAGCCCAGCAAAACACCCGTCATGCATTCCGCCTATCAGCTGCCCTGTCGGGAGGGTTTCACGCGATTGTCAGCATCCGGTCAGATCCGCAAGGCCGCGTTGAGCGCGATCAACGCGACCGCTGCCGCTCTCCTGCTTCCCCGACGCAACCGATGCGCGCGAAAGCAGGCCTGGCGCGCCTTCCAGGCGGCACGCGACTTGCTCGAATTCAGGGCATGGCTGACGAACACGTGTTGATCATCGGGGGCGGGCTCGCGGGTCTATCAGCTGGCTGCTACGCGCAGGCGAGCGGCTTCTCTACGACAATCGTCGAGCACAACCTGGCACTGGGTGGCGTCTGCACTGCGTGGCAGCGCGGCGAGTATCTGGTCGACGGCTGCATCCACTGGCTGACAGGAGGTCCATTTGCCCGGGTGTACGAGGAGCTCGGCATCCTGCCGAAGGTGACGCTCCGCAGGCTGGAGCACTTCACGACCTACCGCCACGTCCACGACCGCATCGAGATCGCCGTCACGCGCAATCTCGACGAGCTCGCGCGCGACCTCGAGCGGCTCGCGCCCCACGACGCGGACGAAATCCGCCGCATCATCGCGGGTGCACGGACCTTCGCGGAGGTCGATCCGCGAGTGGACCATCCACGCGAGCTGGCATCCCTGCGGGAATCGGTATCCTTCTTCTGGAGCACCCGCCATGGGCTCGGAACGCTGCTGCACTTCCGCAAGCCGCTCGAGCAGTGGGTGCAGGAGCACATCAAGAGCCCGCTGCTCGCGCGCTTCCTGCACCGGCTGGCTCCGCCCGACGCCCCTACCCTGTTCCTGCTGATGGTACTCGGCTACCTGGAGCGCGGCTTTCTGTCGCGACCCGTCGGTGGCACGGCGGCTTTCCGCGATGCACTGATCGACAGCTACAAGCGGCTTGGCGGGCGAGCGCTGGTCAACACGACGGTTGACGAGATCCTGGTGGAAGAGGACCACGTCAAGGGCGTCCGATTGGACGACGGCACGCTGCTCGATGCGGACGTTGTGATCTCGACCTCCAGCGGTCCCGAGACGGTGTTCCGTCTGCTCGGCGGGCGCTACGGCTCAGACGTGATGCGCGAGCGCATGGAAAGCTGGAAGCTCTTCGACCCCATCGTGCTCGCCAGCTTCGGCGTGGCGACGCCACTCACGGACGTTCCGTCGCTCATGCTGGTAGACGGCGTGGAGCCGTTCGAGCTCGGCGGCCGCGAAGACAACCAATTGAACCTACGGATCGAGAACGACGACCCCTGCTACGCGCCGCCAGGACACAGCGTCGTGCAGCTTCTGGCGCCCACAACCTACGAGTGGTGGGCGACGCGCGGCACGGGCTACCAGGCGGCCAAGGAGGCAGTCGCGTTGCAAGCGCTGTCAGTCCTGGAGCCCCAGTTCCCGGGGATCCAGGACGCGCTACGCATGACCGACATCGCCACTCCGCTGACGTACTGGAACATGTCGCGTTCGTGGCGCGGCTCGTATGAAGGCTGGATGCCGACGCACGGAGGAGCGCTGTCGCACGTCGACAAGATGCTACCGGGTCTGCAGCGCTTCTACATGGCGGGGCAGTGGGTCGAGCCCGGCGGTGGTGTGCCCACCGCCATCACCAGCGGCCGCCAGGTCGTGCAGATCCTGTGCGCGCACGAAGACCGGCCTTTCGTCGCAACGCCTGCGCGGGAGTAACGCGCCGTCTGCCACGCCCCCTTTACGCCAGCGCCCCGAACCGGTTTCATGGGGCTCATGGGCAGTCACAAGGGATGGGCGGCGATCCTGGCAGCGGCTTTCGTCTGCGCGGCAACGCCGGCGCGAGCACAGAGCATCAGCATCGACACGTCGCAGGCGGGGCGCGAGCAGACCATCGACGGATTCGGCACCTGCCTGTCCGGAACCGAGGGCCAGCAGGCGTGGTTCCAGAAGCTGTACTTCGACGACCTCGAGTGCTCGATGCTGCGCTTCGACATCACGCCGCACTTCAAGGCTCCGTATTCCGACCTGCACTACAACTCGCCCTGGTTCGGACAGGCGGCGCCAATGGCTCTACCGGGCCCGGACGGCAACAACGTGCGCACGTATACGGACGTTCTCGGACTACCAGCGGGTCTTCGGCGGCCAGCGGGCGAAGATCGCCGTGATGGGTCCAGACATCGACAAGAACGTCCAGTACTTCGACTACGACAACGACGGTCCGAAAACAGCGGGGCTGCTCGCCCAGCTCGGCGACAGCGACAAGGCGAAGCTCGGCGACTTCAAGCTATTCGCTTCCATGTGGTCCCCCGCTCCATGGCTCAAGCTCTCCAGCGGGCATATCATCGGTGGACAGAGCGACCCCGCTCCGAAGAACGGGACGGCGTGGCCCTTCATCTGGGGCGGCAACTTCTCCGGCGGCGTGCTCGACACTTCCGGCACCCCGCGCGCGGCGTTCGACGACTCGTCGCTCGGCGGTACCGGACCCACCAGCGCCCTCACCCAGTTCGCCCGTGGCCTGGCGGCCTATCTGCGCGGCTTCCAGCAGAAGTTCGGCGTGAAGCTCTACGCCGTCAGCATCCAGAACGAGCTCAACTTCGAGACCTTCTACAACTCGTGCAGCTACCCGAACTCGACCGGCTACATCAAGGCGCTCCTGGCGGCGCGCGCCGAGCTCGACAAGTACCCGGACCTGAAGTCGATCCGCATCATGGGGCCGGAGGATCTGCTTGGCGGCGACGGCTACGGGATGTGGGAATACGGCGGCATGAACCTCACCGAGAAGAACTTGCAGTACCTCGCGCACATCGCCGCGGATCCGCAGGCGGACAAGGCGCTCGATTTCTTCTGCATCCACGGCTACGCCGCCGACGGCGTGAACAGCGCCGGCGCGACGCCCCAGCAGTGGGACTGGTGGGTGAACGGTTGGAACAAGAGCCCCGCGGCGGGCCTGCCGGCGAGCGTGAAGGGATTTTCGAGCTACGGCAAGAAAAGCTGGATGACCGAGACGAGTGGCGAGCAGCCGGACTGGCTGTCGCCGGCCAGCGGTTTTCCCAGCAAGGGCGCCTTCAGCATCGCGCTCAAGATCGAGCAGGCCCTCACCGCGGGACAGGAAAGCGCGTGGGCCTACTGGCAGCTCAGCGACGGTAAGTCTGTCAACACCGAGTCGCTCACCGACAGCACGCTGAAGGACCAGAGCCCCAAGTATGTAGCGGCCAAACACTTCTTCCGCTTCATCCGCCCGGGCGCGGTGCGCGTCGACACGACCGTCAGCGGCTCCACCTCGCTCGCGGCCAGCGCCTATGTCCACGACGCGAACGGCACGCTGGTCGTCGAGCTGGTGAACGCTTCGGCGCAGGACGTCACGGCGAGCCTCGCGGTGCCGGCCTATCCCGCAAGCCTGTCGAGCTTCAATGTCGTCACCTCCAGCGATGGCAAGCTCTGGCAGACCTCCACGCTCGACGCGGCGGCCGGCAAGCTCTCGGTGAAGATTCCCGGCTACGGCGTCGTGACGCTCGAAGGACAAGGCGTCGGCAGCGGCGGCAGCGGCGCGGGCGGCAGTGGTGCTGGTGGAGCAGGCAGCGGCGGAGTGGGCACGGCCGGAACGGGGGCGGGCGGCGGGGCTCTGGGCGGCGCGGGCGGCGCGAACGGCGCGCCGGCAAGCTCGAACAAGAGCGGCGGCTGCGGCTGCCGCACCGCCGGCTCGCGCTCGAACGGCACGCCGGCCCTGGCACTGCTGGCGCTCTTCGGCTGCTGGCTCTATCGCCGCGATCGCGACTAGCCTCCCGGCTCCGTCGCGATCCCCACCCCGAGTCGTCATGATCCCCAGCCAGCGCCACCTCTTCGACCTGCCCAACGACATCGCATACCTGAACTGCGCGTACATGGCGCCGCTGATGCACGCTGTTATCGAGGCGGGCCGCGAGGGCGTCGCGAAGAAGGCGCGCCCGTGGCAGATCTCGCCGACGGACTTCTTCGACGAATCGGAGCAGGCGCGCGCTCTGTTCGCAGAGATCGTCGGAGCGTCACCGGACGACGTGGCGTTGATTCCGGCGGTGAGCTACGGCGTGGCCGTCGCTGCGCGCAACGTGCAGATCGAGCAGGGGCAGCGGATTGTCGTGCTCGCCGAGCAGTTCCCGTCGCACGTCTACGCCTGGAGCGAGCTCGCCAGAGCGCGCGGCGCCGAGGTGGTCGCGATCGATCGCCCCGCCGATGGCGATTTCACGGACGCGGTGCTCGCCGCCATGGACGAGCGCACGAGAGTGGCGGCGCTGCCGCACTGCCGCTGGACCGACGGCGCGCTGCTCGATCTCGAGCGTATCGGCGAGCGCTGCCGCGAAGTGGACGCTGCACTGGTGCTCGACGTCACGCAGTCGCTCGGCGCGCTGCCGCTCGACGTTGCAAGGGTGCAGCCGGATTTCCTGATCGGTGCGGCGTACAAGTGGCTGCTCGGCCCCTACTCGATCGGCTTTCTGTACGCCGCGGAGCAGCATCACGGCGGCGAACCGCTCGAGCACGGCTGGATCGCCCGCGCCGGTTCGGAGAATTTCGCTGGCCTCGTCAACTACCGCGACGACTTCCAACCCGGAGCGCGCCGCTACGACGTGGGAGAGCGCTCCAATTTCGTGCTGGTACCGATGGCGGTCGCCGCACTCCGGCAGGTGCTCGACTGGGGCGTGGAAGCCATCGCCGAGACGCTTTCGGCGCGCACGTCGGCAATCGCGCGCCGCGCTGCTGATCTCGGCCTCGCCTCGCTACCGCAAACCGAGCGCGCCGGGCACTACCTCGGCCTCCAGTTCCCGAACGGCGTGCCGCGCGGGCTACCGGAGGCGCTGGCGCGCGAACAGGTGTACGTGAGCGTCCGCGGCAACTCGGTGCGCGTGACGCCGCACCTCTACAACACCGACGCCGATATCGAACGACTCTTCCACGCGCTCTCGCGCGCGCCGTAGCCTCGCTCCGACCGCTCGAAGCCGTCGCCCACTCCGCGCTCGCCGTCAGTGCCTGGGCCGCCCCGGAAGCCGCCCGAACGTGTGCAGTGCATCCGCCCTGAGACGCTTGCACTCGGGGTTGAACGGGACGATCGGATGCATCTCGCGCGGGTCGGCCGCATCGTCGAAGCAGTGCCAGTTCTGGTCCCAGGAACGCGCCTCCACCTTCATCCGCCCCTGCGCGTAGCCCCAGTTCTCGTACGCGCAGCTCCACACTCCACCGCAGTTGGTCATGGCCACCGGCTGATCGGTGACCTGGGGACCGAGCAGGCTGTGGCCGTGCATCAGCTCCTTGTAGCGAGCGATGGCCGGATCGTGCCACACGCCTAGCAGGTCGAGAATGGTCGGCGCGATGTCGATGTGGAAGTTGTAGGTATTTTCCTTGGCCCTGAGGTTCTGCTCTTCCTCGGGACCCAGAGTGCCGGGCGGAGCGTAGATCCACGCGGGCACGTGCGTTTCCTCGGAGAGGATGCTGAAGGTGTGGCCGGTCGCGCCGTGCTCGCGGAAGGCCTCGGCGTGATCGCTGGTGTAGACGATGACCGTGCGCTTGCCCGCGGGCGTCGCGAGCAGGTGCTTGATGATGGCCGCGATGTGCAGGTCCTGCTGGTACACCGAGTTCTGGTAGTGGTTCCAGAACGCCAACTTGTCTGCCTGTGCCTTGCTGGTCGAGTCGGGCTGGAACGGCCGCGGGTAGCGCTTCGAGACGAAGTACGGGTAGTGCGTGTTCGACAGGTGCACCACCGCCATCCACGGCTCCTTGAGCTGCCCTATCTCGTGGTTGACGCGCGCTGTCAGCAGCCACTCGGGCGCCCCCAGGTCGAGATTGGAGTACGGCCAGAGCTCGGTCGCGCTCACGAAGTGGCTCACCCCGAGGTTTTTCACGAACAGCCGCGAGTTGCCGAACATCAGGTTCTGGCTGGTCCAGTACGCCGTGTCGTAGCCGGCGGCCTTCGCGTAGTCGAAGATCAGCGGCCAGGTGAGCATCACCTTGCGCGGCACCTCGGGACCCGTTCCGGACCAGAGCACCGACAGCGAGATCGCCGTCGTCGAGTCCATCGACCGCATCTGGGTGAGCGGGAAGCGAGTCGGCAGGAGCTTGTTGGTGGCCTCCGTGCGGCGGCAGTTCGGGTCGTATTTGACGCAGGTCGCATCAGCGCGAACGCTCTCCAGCAGCACGAACAACACGTTGCGCGGGCGCGCCGGGTGCGGCGTGAGCTTTGGCAGCGGGAGCGAGTGGCGCACGCCGGGCCGGAGCTGGTGCGACTGGTCCGTCCAGCCAAGCTGCGTCGCGATCAGTCCGCCGACCGCGTTCAGATACAGCACGTCGGGCGTGGACGCCTCGAGGGTCCGGTGCTGCGTAGGGATCGCGAACGAGCCGATGGCCACGAGCGGCGCCAGGATCGCAGCGAAGCGAGCCGGACGCCGTCGCGGGCGGATCACGAAACGCGCGGCCACGACCAGCGCCACGGCGGCGAGGAACGGGAAGAGATTGGCCAGCAAATAGTTGCCGATGTCGGCGAACAGCTGGTTGAACACACTGTCCATCAGGTTCGACGCGAAGCGCGACACGTCGATGTCCAGGTAGACGTTGTACTGGTCGAAGAAGTACGCCTGGCCCCCCAGAGCACACGTCATCCCGATAACGAACAGGGCGGTGGCGACCCAGCGCATCACGCCGCGCCGGCGCGACGCCGCGTACAGCAACAGCCCCCAGACCACCAGACTCTCGAGCGCCGCCAGCGCGTAGAAACCGCGGTACTTCCAGGTCAGAAGCTCGAGACGGTGCGGGCGATGCGTGACATCGAGGACCAGCGAGGCCAGCATCGGCGCGGCTAGAATCGCCCATGTGGCGATCCGCCGGCGGCGGATCGCGCGGCGCACGCGCTCCACACGCCGCGGCTCTTCCGCAACGACCTTCGCTGCTGGCCGCGTCGGCTCGCGGTGCTGTTCCTGGTCCTCGACGCTCTGCAAGTTGGCCGGTGGATGGTAGCCCGATTTCGCAGAAGCTCCAGCGAGCGGGCCGATCCAGTCCGCCCAGCGGGCCGGCGCCTCTCCGGGCTACGCGCTCACAGGTCCATGGGCGCTGGGAGCGGCTGCTCCTTCGACTTGCGCTCGAGCCAGAGCGCCTGCAGCGGATCGCGGATGAGCAGCAGCGGGACCAGGGCCACGTAGGGCAGAATCAAGAGCCAGCCCTGCGCCGAGACCGGCATGACGAGGTGCCGGATGGCACGCCGGTGAATGCCGCTGCCCGTCCAGATCAGATACGCCGCCACGCAGACAAAGGGCACCACGAGCTGGAGCAGACGATGGCGCCAGGGCGCCTGCCGGAGGCGCTGGGCTACGACGCGCCGGAGCTCCAGGCGGGACGTGCGTATCTGACGCGCGAGAAGCTGCTCCACCGCAGGAGCCTGACGCAGAAAATGGCTGAGCCGCCGTCGCGTCACCGCATAGCCGACGAAACCGACCAGTGACGGCGCCAGGATGTAGGCCACTTCCTTGACCAGCGCCAGCGAGCTCGGGTCGGACAGGACCGTCATGGCGGTCAACACGCCGATCATGGCGCCGCCGTACAACCACGCCACGCGCGCGACGCGCAGCACGGCGAGCGAGCGCGCGAAGTAGCGAGCACGATGCTCGACCGCTGCCTGATCGGCAGGTTGGTACGGCAAGCGCAATGCGGCGAGCACTTCAGGCAAGGGAAACGACAAGAGCACCGTCAACAGCACCAGTGCGGCCAGAAACGTGCCCTGGAACACCAGGGTCTTGCCGATGTCCACCAGGTCGAGCGGCTGCGCCGTGATGAAATAGTGCACGAAACTCCGGAGGTCACCGCGACGTGCGAGCGCCCAGTCGAGCACGCTGGTGGCGCCGATGGTGAGCAGGAGCAGCAGGATCAGGAAGAACGGCCAGACCGCTTCCCAGCGCGACCGCGCGACCAGGTCGTCGTAGCGATCGATGCGGCGTGAAAATCGCGCTTCGCTCGACAGGAAGAACAAGTAGCAGAACAGGAAGACCAGGATCACGATCAGCGATTGTCCCCACTGAGCCCGTAGCTCGGTGGTGACGCGCTGCACGACTTCGGCGGAAGTCGCGTGTCCGGCGCGGATCATGCCGATGGCGAAGCTTGCGATCTTTCCGATGAAGATCAGCTGGAACACCGGCGCCACGGCTGCCGAGAGCGTGCGATGCGCGAGGTAGCGCCCGATGAATCGTTCGTCGGCGCTCGGCGGCGCGAATCGGTCGCGATCGCCCCGCGGGCGAAGCGCTAGATAGACCGACCAGAGCGGGACCCCCAGCGCCAGGACGAACAGGAACCACCCCACCGCATTGAAAACGGTGGCCGGCGCAAGCACGAACAGCGCCGCAATCGATTCTCCGGTCAGGTACCACACCAGGAACGCAAACAGCGACAGTCCCCCCACCGTCCACAGCAGATTGGTCCACAGGCTGACGCTCTTGTAATCGCGTGCGATCCCTTCGATGTAGTCCTGGATGTGCGCGCGGATCTCGGAGATCTCGAGTGAACGCCGGTCCGGATCCTTTTCGAGGAGCCTGAGCGCGAGCGCTTCGAGCGCCAACGGCGTCTGGGGATTGATACTCGATGGCGGCACCGGCTTCTCGCGCAGCATCCGCAGCAGAAGTTGCGTTGGATCCTCTTCATCGAAGGGAAGCTGGCCGCACAGGATCTCGTAGAGCATCACGCCAAGCGCGTAGAGATCGGTGCGCTCGTCCACCGCTTCGCCCCGGGCCTGCTCCGGTGACATGTAGGCCGGTGTGCCGATCAGTGTGCCGGCCTGCGTGGCGAGCGCCTCCTTGCCGGCTCGAAGCGAGGTAACGGAGACGCGCGGATTCGGCGGCGGAACGGACTCTCGAACCTCTGGCAGGTTGGCTTCTTCGGCGGAGATGGCCACTGCCTTGCCGGCAGCAAGGTCGCCGCCGTTCATCAGCTTGGCGACGCCCCAGTCCATCACCAGCACTTCGCCGAAGTCGCCAACCATGATGTTGGACGGCTTCAGATCGCGATGAATCACCCCGCGTGCGTGTGCGTACTCGATCGCCTGGCACACCTGCAGAAAGACGTCGAGCAGGCGCCGCAGACCGAATTCCGACACCGTCTCCGGATCGCCGTCGTGCAGCTTTTCCAGCACCGTCTCGAGCGACTGCCCGTGGACGAGCTTCATGGAAAAGTAGGCGCGTCCCTGGGGATCGAGGCCGAGCTCGTGCACCGGAACGACGTTGGGGTGCTCGAGCTGGGCGGTGATCTGCGCCTCTTCGAGGAAGCGCGCGAGTTGAGCACGCGGCATCTGCTTGCGCGGCAGCGGCGAGACCTTGAGCGCCAGGTCGCGCTTCAGAGTCCGATCCACCCCCCGGGCGACGTAGCTCATGCCGCCGCGGTCGATTTCCTCGATGGCGTGGATCTTCTTGCTCCACAGTTCCTCCGAACCGACGGTGGGAATTCCCTCCGGATCGGGCCGCGCTATGATCTCGTGCTCCGACGCGGCGGGCGCGGCGCGCCCTTCCACTTCGTGCCGGGAAGGCTGGTGGGACGGGGACTCCGGGGACTTGGGGCGTCGTTGATCGGTCATCTGCGCATCGAGCAGCGCGAAGACAGGGACTTCCCCGAAGCTAACGTCGTGCGTCGCAGCCCCGCAAGGGGGCCGTCGACTCGCGGACCGAACCCCACGGCCCGGGCCCCTCCGCCACGCACCCGGCCCTCACGCTTCTTCCCGGCAGCGGGCCGGCGCTCACACGCGGATCACGACCTTGCCGAAGTGCGCGCCGCCCTCGAGATACGAGTAGGCGTCGCGGGCTCGTTCGAAGGGAAAGACACGGTCGACGACCGGACGCAGGTCGCTGTGTTCGAAGGCGGTGTTCATGTCGCGGAAGTGGCGTGCGCTGCCGACGTAGACCGAATCGACGCGGATGCCGCGCTCGTTCTTCTCGACCTGTTCGCGATCCGCACGCTGGCCGCCGAGCAGCCCCACCAGCGTCAGATGCCCCCCGTCGCGGAGGGCCGCCAGCGATGTTGCCTGCGTGGCAGCGCCGCCCACTTCGAGGATGTGATCGACGCCGCGGCCGCCGGTGAGCTCGCGCGCCCGCACGTCCCACGCCGGTGTGGTCTTGTAGTTGATCGTCGCGTCGGCGCCGAGCGCCTGGGCGCGAACCAGCTTCTCGTCGTGGCTCGACGTGAGCACGACCCGGGCGTCCATGCTCTTGGCGATCTGCAGTGCGAAGATACTGACGCCGCCCGTTCCCATCGCGAGCACCGTCTGGCCCGGCTCGAGCTTTCCGAGCTCCACCAGTCCGACCCAAGCGGTCACACCTGCACAGGGCAGCGTCGCGGCTTCCTCGTACGACAGCGCAGCGGGAAACCTCACAGCGGCGCCTTGCTCGAACAGCACTTCCTCCGCCAGCACGCCATCGATCGCGCCGCCCAACGCCGAAGCTGCCTTGTCCGGGTCGAACGGCCCGTCGATCCACTTCTGGAAGAAGTTGCCTGCGACGCGATCGCCCACGCGCAGACTGGTCACGCCCTCGCCGATCTCGACGACTTCGCCCGCGCCGTCCGACAGCGGCACGAGCGGCAGCTGGCGCATGCCACGACCGTATCCACCCCGGGCGATGAGCAGATCACGGTAGTTGAGGCTGGCAGCCCGGATGCGGACCCGCACCTGCCCAGGGCCTGGCTCTGGCGATGGCCGCTGAACGATAGCGAGCGAGTCTATCCCCTGTCCCTGAAGCTCGTAGGCGCGCATATCCTTCCTCCATCGAAGCGTGCTGAGCGCAGTCCGTGCGCCGGTGTGCTGCAGTGATAAGCCTCGCGGCGGCTTCTGGCGAGCATCGACGCCACGCGTCGGGCAGGCTGGACGGCCGAACGTGGAGTATCGCCGGCGCGCGCCGGACTATGCCGCCCGTTCGCCGCGCCGGCGAACGACGACAAGCGCGAGCAGGCCTGCAAGCGCCCAGAGCGGCGCATGCTCGCCCGTTGTACCCGGGCTGCCCACGCTGCAACTGCCGGAAGCGCCGCTCATGACGCGGCTCTGCTCGCCGGGCGTGCCGCTTCCGCCCACGCCAGCTGCACCGCCCGCGGCTCCGCCATCGACCCAGCTCGCGCCTCCCGTGGCTCCGCCGTCGTTGTTGCTCGCACCGCCCATGGCGCCAGCGTCGCTGTTGCTCGCGCCGCCTGCACCGCCGACGCCGGTCGAGCCCCCTGTGCCCGTCGACGGCGGAGCGCACTTCAGCGTCTTCGGCGTGCTCTTGAGCAGCGATCTCTTCCCGGTGGTGCTGTCGATACCGTAGGCGTACACGCTGTGCGACTGACCATCGAGCAGCTTGCTCGGCGGCGCGACCGAGAAGCCGTGGTTGCACGAGCCGAGCGGGCCGCACAGGTCCTGACGCGTGACGTTTGCCGTGGTCGTGACCTTGGTCGTGCCCGACGCGCCTGCCTTGCCGTCGAAGAAGAGCTGCACGGAGATGGCCTTCTTCGGCGTGTCGGGGTCCTGCGACCAGCCCTTGATGGCGCTGCATCCGGCGCTGTCCAGGTAGCCCTTCGGCAGGTCGTTGGGCACGTAGCCGGTCTTGCGGATCGGCTGGAAGATGTCCTTGAAGGTTCCCGAGCCGAGCCACCAGCTGCCGGGATCGCTGAGCGAGTGTTGGCCGATGTGCGCGGGCGTCCCGGAGTGGCTCTCTTCGATCGAGCAGAGCTTGGTGTGCGCGCTGTTCACCCAGCCGGCGAACAGCATCACGTGTCCGGACCCTGTCGAGAGGTTGCCCGAGTAGTTGAGCGCATCTCCAATCGTCAGCTGCGACCAGGTGATCGCCTTGGCGTGACCATTGTCGTACGGCCCGTTCGGGAACCTGGAGGTGGTGTTGCCGGGCTTCGCCTGGTTCCAGATGTACGAGACGTAGCCCGAGCAGTCGGCGCGATAGCCACTGGTGCCGGTCTCGACGCACTGGCAGTACATGATCTTGTTGTTGATCCACACGTACGCACGGTCGAGCATGCCCTGGGCGGAGTCCGGCGCACCCGCGCGGATGGCAGCCTTGGTGCAGGCCGAGACCGGCGCGCTGTAGGGCTCGCGCGCAGTCCCGAAGTCCTCGTTCCCCGTGTCGGGCGCACCACCGCAGCCCGAGACCAGAACCGCGGCCAGCAGCATGCACGATACGGATCCGGCAAATCGCATGGAGTCCTCCGCCATCAAGGGTCGCTCCGGGCGTTTCCGGCGTCAAACGTCCTCGCGCTCGAGCTCGGCAACGCGCACCCCGGCCGGCGACCGGGCCCCAACGCGGAACTTGGCACGCGATGTGCTCCGCACACCTACAAGGGGGAACGATGGCAACCGTGATCTATCTACCGGCTGCACTCGAAGTGCAGATCGACAAGGCTGCGCACCGCATCAACCAGGAACGCGCCCGCAAGCGCTGGGCGGCCACCCTCATCTTGCTGGGCGGAACCGCAGCGTTGCTCGGTATCCTGTGGGCGGCAATGCACTGATTGCGCGGATCGCCGCTCGACGCAGCGCGCCATGAGCCTTCGGAGTGCGTGGTAGTCTTGCGACATGCGTGTGGGTCTTGTCGCTTTGCTCGTCGCGTGCACCGCCGCGTGCAGTAGCGGTGGATCGACGGCCGGCAGCGGCGGCGCGACGAGCGGCGGAGCTGGTGGCACTACGGGCAGTGGCTTTGGCGGCGCATCCAGCGACGCAGCGGCCGGGGGCGCGGCAAGCGATGCCAGCGCGGGCGGCGCGTCGAGCGACGCAGCGGCCGGGGGCGCGACCAGCGATGCCAGCGCAGGAGGCGCGTCGAGCGACGCCGCGGCCGGTGGCGCCGCGGGCGACGCAGGCGGGAGCGGAGGCAGCGCTGGCGCATCCAGCGAGGGCGGCACGCCCGGCGGCACGTACCGGAACTCGCTCGCGGTCTGCTGGACCGACCCGACCTGCCCGCGCGTGTTCGCGGTCGCCCACGGCGGCGCCTGGAGCCTGACCGGCGCGCCCTACGACTCCAACGCCGCGCTCGCAGCGGCCTACGCGGATGGCTGCGACGGCGTGAAGATCGACGTGCGCGTCACCAAGGACAACGTACCGGTCATCTCGCACTCGAGCCCCATCCAGACCTACGAGTCGATCGACTGCAGCGGCAAGAAGATCGAGGACATGACGGCGGCCGAGGTCACGTCGTGCCACCGCTTCCCGTCGCTCACCGAGAAGTTCCAGCGCCTCGACGACGTGCTGAACTACCTGCGCGGCAAGATGGTCGTGGAGCTCACGGTCAAGCTCAGCACCGACATCGCGCGCACCATCCAGGAAGTGCACGCGGACCACGCGGAGGACTTCGCCTTCCTCGAGATCTCCACGTCCGACCTCCAGAACCTGATCCCGACCATCCAGGGCTCGGACAGCGTGTACTACCTGATGGACATCGGCACCAATGTATCCGAGGTCGACACGCTGCTGAACACCATCAAGAACCCTCGCGCCTTCATGTACGAGTTCGACCCCAGCGTCGATGTCTCGTCGCTCACGCCCACGCGGCTGCACCCGGCGGGCGTCCGCTCGTTCACGTACACCAACGCCGCCGCGCCCACGGAGGCGGACCTGCAGAAGCTGTTCGAAAGCGGCTACGACGTGGTGTCGTCGCAGTCCGCCGCCAACGGCGTCCAGGCGCGCATCGTCGTGAACAAGAGCCGCGGCGTCTCGCCGCCCTGAGCGACCGACGACCCCAAGGCAGGCTAGCGCTTCCGCGCGTACACCACGCTCTTCGTCGCGTCCTGCCGCACCACCCAGTACACGCAGGCCTTGTCGACCGCGATAGCGGAAACGGTCTGCAGAGCCGGCACGATGGCAAAGGGCTTGACGCTGCCATCCTCGGTGGAGATCTCGGAGAGCGCCTGCGGGTCGTCGTCCGCCTTGCCCGCCAACGGCGCGTACAGGCCATTCGCGTCGCCGGCTATGAGCGCATTCTTCACCAGTCCCGATGCGAGTTTCTTCGCCTTGCCGCCCTTCTTCGGCACGCTCATCAACTCGCCCTTCAGCGCCAGGCTGAAGTACAGCGTGGTGTCGTCCATCGCGAGGTCGAAGGGCTTCTTCAGGTGCGAAGCGACCACCTTGTACTTTCCCTTGGGAAGCGGGAAAGCCAGGATGCGACCGTTGCCGGAATCGGTAACGTAGGCCGCATGCTGGTCGGTCAACACGCGGCTGTAGCCGTTCGGCCCCTGCTTCACCTTGGGACGATCGCCGCTGGCAAGCTCGGTCACGTCGCCGCCCTTCTTCGCGATCTCCGCCAGGCGATCGTAGGGACCATAGTCACCCGGCACGCCCAGGATGTTCTTGCCGTACAGCGCGATGCTCTTGGACGAGAACACGTCCACCAGCTTGTGCGCATCACCGCCGGTCTTGGGAATGCTCATCAGGCGGATGCCCGAGGTGAAGTACACATTCTTGTTGCCGACCGCGAGGCTCTGGGGCTCGAGCGAGAGGGACGCCATGGTGTGGCCGCCGTGACCGTCCTTGCGGATGGTGCCGAAGTCACCCCGGCCGCCGTACAGCTGCCAGGACGTGTAGTACAGCGTCGTACCGTCCTGACCAAAGCCGTCGACGGTTCCGAGCACCGTGCCGATCTGCACGGGCTTGTCGCCTGTCGCCTGGCAGCCCTTGGGTGTGTCGTCCACCACCGGAGCGCTGGCCGCCGGTCTGGCCGCGCTTGGAGCGGCCTTCGCCGCAGCCTTCTTCTCGTCGTGGCAGCCCAGCGCCGCGCACATCAGCAGCGCCGAGCCCGCGGCCAGTTCAAAAGCTCGTGTCTTCATGCCGCACCTCGTGGCGCTAGCTCAGTGGAATCGCGCACGGATTTCAAGAGCCGCGCGCAAAGCCGCTGCGCGCGGTCATACGCCCGATAAAGTCACGTTTTCAGTGGCGCGGACACCCGCTCGGTTGCCACCAGACGTTCTTCCAGCCTCCCGAAAGCGCTCAAATGGCCCAAACCTCGACGGTGACAGGCGCCGCGTCCCGCCCCAGATTGTGCGGAGGACATGAGCGATACGGCCAAGGTCGAGCGGGAGACACCCGCCAAGCGCGAGCGCCCACAGCGCGATCGTGCTGGCCGCGATGCGCGCACGCCACTCGGCATTCCGCCGCGAGGTTGGCTGGACGTGGTGTGGCGGGTGGGCGCGGAGCTGTCCGACGACCACGTACCCATGCTGGCCGCCAGCGTGGCCTTCTACGCCACGCTGGCGCTGTTCCCCGCTCTGGTCGCCGTCATCTCGCTGTACGGCCTGCTCGCCGATCCACACCAGATCGCAGGCTGGGTCGCACGTCTGACCGCCGCGGTCCCCGAGACCGCTCGCGAGCTGATCCTCAAGGAACTGCAGCGTATCGCCGGCACGTCCGGCACCGGGCTCACGCTCGGCTTGATCGGCAGCATCGTGTTTTCGCTGATCAGCGCATCGAGCGGCGTCCTGGGCCTGATCGACGGCATCACCACTGCCTACGACGAGCGCGAGACGCGCGGCATCCTGCGCCAACGCCTGCTGGCGCTCGGCTTCGCAATCGGCGCATCGCTGTTCGTCACCTTCGCGGTAGCGCTGCTCGCGGTGGTCCCCGGACTGATGCGCCCTCTCGGACTCGCCGACGAGGCCCGCTGGGTGTTCTCGCTGCTGCGCTGGCCGGCCCTGGCAGTCTCTGTGATGCTCGGCCTTGCCATCCTGTATCGCTACGCGCCGAACCGCACACTCGCGCGCTGGTCCTGGGTGATTCCAGGTGCGACGCTGACCACGGCAATCTGGCTAGGCGCGTCGTACCTGCTCTCGCTGTACGTGGAAAACTTCGGACGCTTCAGCCACACCTACGGCGCGCTTGGCGCCATCATCGTTCTGCTTCTGTGGTTCTACGTGTCCGGCATCGCAATCCTGCTCGGCGCCGAGATCAACGCCGAGCTCGAACGACAGACGCGTATGGACACCACGATAGGCCCGCCGCGTCCCATGGGGAAGCGCGGCGCGTTCGTGGCCGACACGCTGGGTGCGACGCGGGGCGCTTCCGGCAGCACGACGATGGGACAGCTCGTCCGCGAGACAGCCAAGGACCTGGTCCGCCCGCGCCGCACCAAGAGCACGCTCGAAGAAGACGACGAAGACGAACCGACGTAAGTGTTGTTCCCCCGGCGCTTCGGGCCGACAATCCGCGGCCGTGCTTCCCGCCTCGCCCCATCGGGCGTTTTCTGGCATGTTGCGGCGGCTGACGAGAAGGAGGCCGACCGTGTGGAAGCGTCTATTGATCCTGTTGCCGCTGGTGCTCGTGATCGGCTGCGGCCATTCCGAAGATGAGTGGCAGGCCCAGCTGGCCAAGTACAACGCGCTGTCGCAGAAGAACACGGAGCTCCAGACGGAGCTCGACAAGGCCCAGGGCAAGGTCAAGGATCTCACCGGCGAGCTCGAGAAGATGGGCGTGAAGCTCAGCGCGGCGGGCACCGAGAAGCAGCAGCTCTCGCAGAGCGTCGCGCAGATGAAGGCCGCGCTGGCGGAGTACAAGCAGCGCGCCGAAACCCTCGAGCGCATCAAACAGCGCTTCGAGATGCTGCGCAAGAAGCTGCAGAAGCTCACCAGCCTCGGCCTGGACGTGAAGATCCGGAACAACCGCATGGTCATCTCGCTTCCCGGCGACGTGCTGTTCTCTTCGGGCAGCGACAAGCTGCGCAAGAAGGGCCAGAACATCCTGCTCAAGGTCGCCGAGGTGATCCGCAGCGATCCCTCGCTGAGCAAGCGCCAGTACCAGGTCGCCGGCCACACCGACAACCAGCCGCTCAAGAAGCACGCCGGCGATTTCCACGACAACTGGGGACTGTCGCTCATGCGCGCGCGCCAGGTGCTCGTGTTCCTGATCACGCCGACCGACGCGAAGAAGGATCCAGGCGGCGGCCTGAACCCGAAACACTGGAGCGCCTCCGGCTACGGCTCCACCGATCCTATCGCCAGCAACGCGACCCCGGCCGGCCGCGCCAAGAACCGCCGCGTCGAGCTGGTTCTGATGCCGAACGTCGAGGAGATGCTCGATCTGAAGTCGCTCCTGTAGCGACGGGCTCCGGGCGGAAACACGCGGCGCGGACCTCGCGTCCCGCGACGGCGGCGGTGCGCGCGCTACCGCGCCGCAGGATGGTGCGATTCATGCATCTACCCGCTGGAGAGGCGCAAACGACGCCCCGGGCGGATGCCGCAGCGTGCGGCTCCGCCACTCCGTGGAGGAATGACACATGACGCAGATCCAGACGGTCGAAAGCGGCCGTAACCAACCCCACCCGCCCGCACATGACGGGACCTTCGATCTGGCGCGCCAGATCGAGAGCCTACGCAGCAGCCCGCAGTATCTCGAGCACGGTCACGCGGGCCGCACGCTTGTCAAAACGCCAACGATGCGCATTGTGCTGGTCGCGCTCGCGCGCGGACGGTGCCTGGCCGAGCATTGCGTGCACGAGCCGCTCTCTATCCAGGTGCTCTCCGGACGCATCCGGATCGACCTTCCCGATCGCCCCGTCGACCAGAGCGCCGGCCGCTTGATGTCGCTCGACCCCGGCATCCGCCACGACGTCCAGGCACTGACGGCGACCGCGTTTCTGATGACGCTACCCTGGGAACCCGACAACTAGATCCGGACGCTCAGGCAGAGGTGCCGAGCGCATCCCGCTCGCTCCACCATTTCGAAAGCGTCGGCCAAAGCCCCTTCGAGGCTTTGCGCGAGACCACAGCTCCGACGTGGCCGCCGGCAAGATGCAGCCGGTCCTTGTCCTCGGCGCCGGCATGCTCGACGAGCGCCGCCGCGCTCTTCCAGGGGACGATGTTGTCATGCTCGAAGGTGACCGCCAGCGTCGGGCAGCGGATGTTCTCGAGTCGCGCTGGACGACCGGACAGCGTGAAGCTCCCGGCGACGAGCGCGTTGTCGCGGTACAGCTCCTGGATGTAGCGGCGGTAGCACTCGCCCGGAAACGACACGTTGTCGTTGCCCCACTTTTCCAGCGCGAGGAAGCCATCGAGGAACTGGTCGTCCCAGGCCCGGTCGAGCAGGTGCACCGACTTGGAGAGATTCAGGGTCGGCCTGAGCATGTGGAACGACGCCTGCATCAGCTGCCACGGGACGTTGCCGAACGCCGAGACCAGCGCCTCCAGATCGAAGCTCTTCGTGCGCGTCCAGGTCGACAGCAGACCGTCGTCCGAAAAGTCGATGGGCGCAGCCAGCGCCATCAAGGTCGCCACGCGCTCCGGCCGGGCCGCGGCGTGGATGGCCGTCAGCGTGCCGCCGAGGCAATAGCCGAACAGGTGCGCGCGCGCGGTGCCAGCCTTGCGACTGGCCACCGACAGCGCACGCCCGATGTAGCGGTCGGTGATGGTGTCGAAGTCGAGGAAGCGATCCTCGGGCCCCGGCGTGCCCCAGTCGATCACGAACACGTCGTGCCCGCGCCCCACCAGGTACTCCACCATGCTCTTGCCCGGCATCAGGTCGAGCACGTAGTGCCGGTTGATGAGCGACGGCACCATCACGATCGGCGTGGAGAGCGGCTTCACATCCGGCGCACGCCGGTAGCGGAGTAGCTTCCACTTGTTCTCGTGGTGCACGACGTCCGCCGGCGTCAGCCCGACTCTGGGCTGGCGCTTGGCGAGCGTCGCGAGATTGAGCCAGCGCTTCATGACGCGTACAGGGCTTCGAACTGGTCCTTGAGCGCTTCGTAGATCTTCTTGCGCTTGAGCTTGAGCGTCGTGGTCATGAGCCCGCCCGCGACCGTGAGCGGCGTGTCCATGATGACGAAACGCTTGACCTGCTCGTAGCGCGCGAGCTCCGCATTGACGCGGTCGATGCGCTCCTGCACCAGGGCCTCCAGCGCCTGCTTGCGCTCGCCAGGGGCGACATTCCGCTTCGAGAGCTCCGCGTCCGCCGTCTCCGGGTCCAGCCATACGCCAGCGACCAGGTACTTCTTGCCGTCGCCGTACACCACCAGGTGAGCGATCAGCGGGTCGTCCGCGAAACGCAGCTCGATGTTCGCCGGCGGCACGTTCTTGCCGCCCGCCGTCACCAGGATCTCCTTCTTGCGATCGATGATCTGCAGGAAGCCGTCTTCCGTGAAGCGGCCCACGTCGCCGGTCTTGAGCCAGCCGTCCTCGGTGAAGGCCTCGCGCGTCGCGTCGGGGTCTTTGTGGTAGCCGGAAAAGACGTTGTCGCCCTTGGCCAGGATCTCGCCATCCTCGGCCAGCTTCAGCTCCACGCTCGGCAGCGGCTTGCCGACCGAGTCGAAGCGGAACTCGCCGGGACGGTTGAGCGTGAGCGTGGGCGAGCATTCGCTGAGCCCGTACCCCTCGATGATGAGCAGTCCGCAATCGTAGAACAGCTCCTTCACCTCGCGCTTCAGTCCCGCACCGCCGGACAGGCAGAACTTCAGCCGGCCGCCGGTGACTTCGCCGAGCTTCGCGCGCTGCTTGTCGCGGTCCGGCTCGGCGAGCGCCTGCATCGCCAGCTTTTCCCAGTACGCCGGCACGCTCATGAACACGTTCGGCCTGACGCGCGGCAGCTCGCCCAGCGCGCTCACCGGATCGGACAGGTAGGTGGTGAAGCCCAGCGTGTTGCCGATGCACGCCTCGCCGAAACCGAAGATGTGGCTCATCGGCAGCCAGAGCAGGTCCACTGCCTGTTCGTCGAGCAGCGGTGCGTTGCAGCGCAGCCAATCCAACCCGTTGACGCCGACGTTGCGATGCGTGAGCGGCACGCCCTTGGGGTTGCCGGTCGTGCCGCTGGTGTAGAGCATCATGCCGGGCGCATCGAGCGAGATGGCGCCGAGCCGCTCCTCGAACTCGCCGGGCTTTTCGGCGTCGCGGGCGGCACCGAGCGCCTGCACCCGCGACCACGAGACCACCTTCTTCTCGACCTCGGCCGCGCTCGGTAGCTCGTGCCCCTCGGCGCGCAACCCCGCGAGCACCTCGGCCGCATCCAGCGTGTCGTCGAGCAGCACGATGCGCTCGACGTTCTTGTAGCTCGGCCATGCTTCGAGCACACGACCGAGCAGCGGTGCGGTGTCGACGAACACGAAACGCGCGTCGCTGTGCAGGACCACGTACGCCGCCTGCTCGGCCGTGCTGGCCGGGTAGATCGGCACCATCACACCGCCAGCCGACTGGATCGCCAGCGCGGCCGACATCCACTCGACGCGGTTCGGAGCGAACACCGCCGCGCGGTCGCCCGACTCGAACCCGGCCGCCGCCAGGAACAGCGCCGCACGACGGATGCTGTCGGCGAACGAGCCCCAGGTGACCGCGCGGTAGTCGCCGTCACCAGTCGGCATCATGAAGCGCGGGCGGCTGCGCCGCTCGTCCAGCGCGTCGAACACGGCGTGCGGCGCGCTCTTCAGTTCGAGATACGGCGTGATGTCCAACATGGGTGTACTCCTCCCCGGTTCAGCTCTGCTGTGACTCGAGCTTCTCTTCCAGATCGTTCAAACGGCTCTCGAGCTGGTTCAGCGCGTGCAGCGCGCGTTCCTGGTCGCGCTTGGTGGGCAGCCCGAGCCCGCCCCACCACGCAGCGGTCGCCTTGTCGCTCGCCGTCTTGGCCTTCATCATCGCCGTGAGCCACGCGCCTGCCGGCTCCAGCAGAAGCGGGCTCTTCAGCCAGTGCTCGAGATACTGGGCCGTCGCGTTTTCCCAGCGATCGAACCATTTCTTGCTCATGTCCCAACCGAACATTCGTCTGTTCCTTTCTTTCAGCGGTCGATGCCGAGGCGTCTCACCTCGGATGCCGTCGTGAAGTCCGCCGCCGTCTCGTTCGGCAGACTGGTAATGCGCGCCACTTCCGCGAAGCACTCGAAGTAGAACGACACCTGCTCCTGCGTGGTGCTGGTGCCCACTGCGGGCTGGTTCGTCACCTTGGTGCGGATGCGGTGGACCTGCGTGAAGGTGAGCTGCGGCAGCTTCAGCTCGCCGATCGCATCGTCGCTCACCTCGTAGATGTCCTTGCCGGCGTAGGGCAGGCCGCGCAGCTTGCCGTTCTGGACGGTGCCCGTGGACACGAACTTCACCCCCGGCTGCAGCGGGAACTCGAGCAGCGACACCGGCTTGTCGTAGATGAGCAGCGTCTGCCCCTCGGGCGGGGACTTGTCGTGCGAAGCAAGCCCCAGCAGATACACGGCCTTGTCGTCCTCCCGCAGGATCTGCTCGACGGTGTCGGCCGTGTCGAAAGGCGCCACGAACGCGTCCGCCGGGAACGACTTCTCGTACCACTTGCCCGCGATCGCCGTCGGCTCGATGTGCGCAAGCTGATCGCTGGCGTAGTCGACGGACATGTCCCAGTAGTGCTTGCCGTGGGAGTCGACCGTCCCGGCCACGTTCACCGTGCGCTGGGTGCCCGCCGGCGAAACCAGATACGAGAGCGGCACACCGATGGCCGGCTGGATCTCGCTGGCGTCGATCTTCCCGTCCAGGTTCGGCACGCAGGAGAGCTTTGCGGGCGGCGCCCCGGTGTAGTCTGCGCGCGCCTTGGGATTCGCCGCGCCATCGCTGCACGCGCTGCACAGCGAGAGCACCACAAGACCGAATAGGATTGCGCGACTGTCTTGCATGAAACCCTCAGAACAGGAACGTGAAACGCAGCCGCCAGATCTGCGCGGGCTGCGCCTTCTTGTGGAGCAAGGGGTTGTCGAGACCGGAAAGCGGGAACAGCGTGCCCTGCTCCAACGCGAGCTCGAAGCCGTCGTTGCTGAGATAGCCGAGCGTGGGGTCGACCTCCACGCCGAGCGGGCGCTTCTGCCCGGGTGTCGACTGCGCATTGACCGCCCACGACGCGATCACCGCGGCCCGCGCCTCCAGCGTGCCGCTCGAGACATGGAACACGGTCAGCCGCGCGTGGGGTCTGAGGTACACCGCGTCGGTGACGGTCCCGATGATCTCGCGGAACAGGATGCGGTCGATGTGATAGTCGGGGTGGAAGCGGAAGTTGTTGACGGTGTTGTCGTAGGGCGGGTTCGACTGCGCGCCGTCGAGGTCGCCGGGCTTCGGCGCGGGGGCGCCGGCAACGGGAAACGCGCCGAAGCCGGGCGCCGAGTCCCCGCTCGCGTAGCCCGCGTCCAGCCCCGCGCCGAGCGGGTCGTCGTCCGAGCCGAAGTCGCTCTTCAGAGCCGCGCCGAGCTGGTTGGACGTGACGGGCTTGTTGAACAGCGCGCCGGGGATCAACGACGGCTGCGCCACACGCGCGTGCAGCCACGCCCCTTCCGCCTCGATGTGGACACCGGGCGCCATCAGCCTCAGCCACAGGTCGATCGCGTCGGCGTTGTAGCCGCGCACCATGACCTGCGACGCATCGATCGGCACCGGAGACGCCGTCGGCAGGTAGGTCGCGGGGATGTCGTTCTTCTGCCAGCGGTGCGAGTAGTACGCGCCGTAGTCGAACGTGCCGAGGCCTGCCTTGCTGCGCCGATGGATCGCCTCGGCGCTGTGGTAGCGCATGATGGCGGCCGTGACGGTGTGCACGTTGACGCTGGGCGCAAAATCGATGCTGCGGGTGCCCGCGCGATCCGGCACGAACGGCCCTGTCGCCGAAAAGTCGTACGCCACCGCGATCAGGTGCCCGAGCAGCGGCGTCACGAACGCAACGCGGTCCACCGCATCGCCGCTGTCGCAGTCGGTACAGTCGCCGCCGTTGGTCAGCATGCCCAGGCCCCACTGGCTGCCCATGCGCCCCGCGGCCAGCAGCCCGAACGGCGTCAGCGCCTCGCCGTAGACGCGCTTGATGCGGATCGGCGCGGGCGACGCCACCTGCGTGGTCGTCCCCGCCGGAATACCCTGGGGCGCGCTGCCCAGCGCGACGTTGTCGAGCGAGTCGATGCGCGCCTTGACCGCCAGCCCGCCACCCGGCGCATAGATCGCCAGATCCGTGCGCAGCCGCATGTCGCCGCGCGTGAGCGTGTGCGCCTTCGGGTCCGCGAGCGGCACCGGATACAGCAGCTGTCCCGACGGTGTGGGCCCGCGCGAAAGGTCCATGTCCTGCAGCGCTTCGAGGCGCAGCCGGTAGTAGCCGGTGAGCTTGAAGATGTGCTCCGGCGCGTGGCGCAGGTCCTCGCCGTGGTCGCTGAGCCCCGTCGCGCGCGCGCCGGGCGCCGCCGAGAGCGCCAATAGCGCTGCAAACGCAGCGCTCCACGCCTTTCCGGCTGCTCGCGTAACGGCGCGCGGCATGGCTCAGGTTCCGCTCTGCTCCGGCTTCGAAGCGGCAGGTGGCGAAGGCGCGGGCCCGGGCTCGGGAGACGTGGCAGGCACCGGCGCAGGTGACGGAACGTGCGCCGGCGCCGGGCGCGCCGACGCCGTGGCGCCTTGGCCGATGAAGTGCACCAGATCGCGCGTCGACGCCGACGCCGCCTCGATCATCGGGAAGTGCCCGCAGCGCGGGTACACGATGAGCTTGGAGTCGGGCAGATCCCTGAGCAGGCGGTTGGCGACCTTGACCGGTGCCACGCGATCGTCGCGGCCCCAGAGCAGCAGCACCGGCTGCGCGATCTTCTTGTAGCGCCCCTGCACCTTGTAGAAGCGCTGGCCGCGCACCGCCGCGAGCGCGGCGGCGGTGGTGCCGGGGCGCCCGAGCGCCGCCTTCACCTCGTCGACCAGCTGCTGGGTGACGTAGCGCTGGTTGTAGAAGGCCGCGGACATCTTCTCGCCGGGCAGCTCCTTGTAGAACAGATCGAACAGCACCTCGCCCAGCCCACCTGCGCGCGCCCACTGGAAGGTGCTGGGCAGCTGCTCCTCGTACACCCAGGCGTCGTACAGCGCGATGCGGGTCACCCGCTCGGGGTGCGCGAGCGCCATGGCCAGCGCCACCGAGCAGCCCCACGAGTGCGCGACGACGGCGACCCGATCCACGTGGCGCTGCTTCAGGAGGTCGAAGACCAGCTTGGCCTGCGCCCGCGGCGAGTAGTCGCCCGGCGGACGCCCCGTCCAGCCAAAGCCCTTCAGATCCAGCGCGATCACGCGGTGCCTCTTCGAGAGCACCGGGATCACGCCGTCCCAGGTATCCAGCGACGACGCGAAGCCGTGCAAGAGCACGACCGCCGGGCCCTTCCCCACGTCGACGTAGCGCACGCGCACGCCGTCGACCTCGGCGAACGTCGCGTGCTTCGGCTCCCCCGGCATGGCTCCGCGATGGAATGCTGGCATACAACCTGTAGCGAGCAGGACCAGGACGACGAGGGGCCAGATGGCGCGTTTCATGGCGACAGCCTCTGCACCTCGGCAGCAGTCGTGAACTCGGCGTTCTGCTCGTTGTCCTTGGACACGATCGACGCGATCGTGCCGAAACACTCCGTGGTGAACAGATAGGTACGTACGACGGTCGGGTAGATGCCGACCGTGCGCGTCAGGACGACCTGCGTGCGCAGTACGGGGAAGTCCGCGAACGGCGTCTTCATCGTGCCGTGCGCGTCCACCTTGTCCACGTACTTCTCGGTGTAGTTGGCCAGGATTCCCTGTGCGACGCCGGTCACATTGGAGGTCGTCGTCCAGGTCTTGCCCTCCTTCAAGGGGAAGGCGAGCACCGTGACCGGCGGCGCGTACTTGAGCTCGGTCTGGGTCGCGCCGTTCTTCGGCGACACCACGCCCAGCAGCAAGAGCGAGTCGTTCGTGATCTGGAACACGCCGAGCAGCGGCTGCGATGCGGACAGCTGCGCGGCGTAGCTTGCGCCGGGGTAGTCCTTCTCGTACCAGCTTCCCTTCACCGACTGCGTCGTGACCAGCACCGGCTGATCGCCGGGCAGGCTGCCGCTCAGGTCCCAGCTGCGGCTGCCGTTCGACGCCGTGCTGCCGGCGGTGTCCACCGTGGCGTTCTGGGCGGTCATGAACGTGGCCTTGAGCCCAGCCATCAGCGGCACTTCCTTGCGCTCGATCACGCCGTCGTTGTTGGGCAGGCAGCTGCCGCTGGATCCTGCGTTGCCGCCCGCGCCTGCACTGCCCCCCGTGCTGCTGCCGCCCACGCCACCGGCGCCGGCGCTCGAAGACTGCCCCCCCGCCCCGGATGCGCCTCCGGCTCCACCCGTCACGCCGCCGCTGCCGCCCGTAGTGGCGATGCAGCGCCCTGCCTGGCAAGCACCCGACGCGCAGTCCGCTCCGACGCTGCATTGGCTGTTGTCGCCCGCCGCCGAGCTGCAGCCGCTGCCGGCAGACAGCAGTGCGAAAGCCGCGAACAGGGCCGCTGCCGCTGTCAGCCCCTGTAGCTTGATCGGACCGTGCATCGACCCGCCTCCTTGTTGCGCTGCACCACGCAGGCGTGGCGACCTACGTATACCCGTCACTAATCCCCGTCAAGGAGCATTTTGCAGCGCAACATGGACTGGCCTTGCAAAGGCTCCCGCGTGGGGCCATGATGCTGCAACGCAATATGAGCACCATCGTCGTCAAGAAGTACAGCAACCGGCGTCTCTACGACACCGATGCCAGCCGCTACATCACCCAGGACGAGCTGACCGAGAAGATCCGCTCCGGGTCGGACGTGCGCGTCATCGACGCCAAGAGCGGCGATGACCTGACGCAGGCCATGCTGACCCAGATCATCCTCGAGACGCCCGCGGCGAAGATGCTTCCCGTGCCGCTGCTGGTCCAGCTCATCCGCATGCAGGACGACGCGCTCGGCGAGTTCTTCGGCAAGTACATGTCGGGAGCGCTGGAACTGTACGTTTCGGCGAAGCACGGTGCGGAGGCAGTCGCGCCGTACTTTCCCTTCGCGACGGTGCCGTTCAGCGCCGGCAACGCGCTGGCGCGCTTGGTCTCGAGCCGCCTCTGGGGCCAGCAGCAGCAGCCTTTTGCACCGCCGCAGACGCCCACGCCCGAGCCGGAAGAACCGGTTTCGCGCGCCCAGGAAGCCGACGACATCGCCGAGCTGCGCCGCGAGCTGGCCGACCTCAAGCGCGAGATCCGAGGCAGCAAGCGCAAGCGCTAGCGACAGGCGCTGGACGGCTCCGCACTCGGCGTCGTGGGATTGGTTTGTGTCCCGCCCGCCCACCCCCACCGGAATCCTCCCGGGGGGCTTCGCCCCCCGCGCCCCCCTCACGCGATTCGCTTCGCTCATCGCGGGCTCGCTGTCGCGTCGCCGGGGCTCTCTACGCTCGCCCTACGGTACTGCGCCGCACAAACAAAAATGTTGCGGCGCAACAAAATCTGATTGACAGGGTCCGGACCGGGACCTAGCTTCGCGGCGCCGCACAAGGAAACCACCAAGAATCGTGCGGGAAGGGAAAAGGATCATGTTCAATTTCGGTTTTACGCAGCCGCAGCAAATCATGGATGCCTGGACCAAGATGGCCAAGCAGCAGGTCGAGCGCATGGAAGCCATGAGCACCGAATTCGCCAAGCTCGAGGGGCAGAGCGTCACCCGCGCGCAGGAAGCCGTGGACGAGGCAGCCAAGCTCATGAAGGAGTCGATGACCTACGCCAGCCAGCTCGCGGCCGAGTGGCGCAAGCTCGGCTTCGAGGCGGTGTCGAAGAGCGCCGACATGATGACGGGAGCCTGAAGAGGATGGTCACCGCGCCCACGCCCCGCGACACGCTGTTCCGCGAGGGCACCGCAGCGCTGTACCGGTTCCGTTCCCCGGACAAGCCCGGGGAGCGGCCGCCGGTGCTGCTCGTGCCGTCGCTCATCAACCGCTGGTACGTGCTGGACCTCAGGCCCGGAGCGAGCGTCGTGCAGGCGCTGCTCGACGCCGGCCTGGACGTCTACTGCCTCGACTGGGGCATTCCTCACGACGAGGATCGCTACCTCGAGTGGGACAGCGTCGTGGCCCGTGTCGGGCGCATGGTGCGGCGCGTGTCGCGCGAGACCGGCGTTTCGCGCATCGGCCTGCTCGGCTACTGCATCGGCGGCACGCTCACGGCCATCCACACCGCGCTCGAGCCCGACTCCGTCGCGGCGCTGGTCAACCTCGCCGGTCCCATCGACTTCGAGCACGCCGGCTTCCTCGGCACCATGACGGACCCGCGCTGGTTCGATCCGGCCGCCATCGCCGAAGCCGGCAACATCAGTGCGCAGCAGATGCAGAGCGGCTTCATCGCGCTGCGTCCGACCTCCCAGATCTCGAAGTGGGTCACCTTCTTCGAGCGGCTCGAGGATCCACAGCGGCTGGAGGCCTTCCAGGCGCTCGAGCAGTGGGCGAGCGAGAACATCCCGTTCCCGGGCGCCGCCTACGTCCGCTACATCCGCGAGCTGTACCAGCAGAACCAGCTCGTCCGCGGCGAGCATCACATCGGTGGGCGTCGCGTGGACCTGGGCAACATCAAGTGCCCGCTGCTCACCATCGTCACCGAGCGTGACGCGATCTGTCCACCGCCCGCGGCGCGCGCCCTGGGCGAGAGCTCGGGTTCGTCGGACAGCTCCGTGCTGTCCATCCCCGGCGGTCACGTCGGCGCCGTGGTAGGCAAGCGCGCTTCCAGCGAGCTGTACCCCAAGCTCGGCGAATGGCTGCGCGACAAGATCACCGCTAGAGGCTGAAAGCCACTGAAAGAAGGACCCCCCCATGAAACTGGAAGATCTCCGAATCATCGTCACCGGCGCCGCCCGCGGCATGGGCGCCTATTTCGCCAAACAGCTAGCCGAAGCAGGCGCCCGCGTCGCCGCCGGCGACGTGGACGAAGCCGGCCTCGCCGAGCTCCCCGCTTCCATCGAGAAGCGGCGACTCGACGTGTCCAACGCCGAGGACTGCGAAGCGTTCGTGAAGTGGGCCGACGACAAGCTCGGCGGCGTCAACGCGCTCGTCAACAACGCCGGCATCATCCGCGACGGTCTGCTCGTCAAGCGCGACCGCAAGACGGGCGAGATCACGACGCTGTCGACCGAGGACTGGAACGCCGTGATCGGCGTGAACCTGAGCGGCGCGACCTTCATGTCGCGCGAGCTCGTGCGACGCATGGCCGAGCGCGAGACGCGCCCCGGCGTCATCGTCAACATCTCGAGCGTCTCGCGCCACGGCAACCGCGGACAGTCGAACTACGTCGCCGCCAAGAGCGCGCTGGCCGCCAACACGGTGACCTGGGCACGCGAGTTCGCCAAGTTCGGCGTGCGCGTGGGCGCCGTCGCCCCGGGCATGATCGAGACGCCCATGACGCAGGGCATGAACCAGAAGGCACGCGACGCCCTCGTCGCCGCCATCCCCGTCGGACGCATCGGCGTCCCCGAGGACATCTGGCTCGCAGTGCGCTTCGCGCTCGAGTGCGACTACTTCAACGCGCGCTGCCTCGACGTCGACGGCGGCCTGGTGATGTAGCTCGAGCTCGCCACGCGTGGTCGGCTCACGGCCGTCCACGCGTGGCGGCCAGAAGCGGACCCCGTCCGCGCATCCGCTGGCCCGCCTTGCCCCGCGTGCGGCAAGCGCGGGCATCCAGCTTCGCAAGTTCGAACTTGCTCGCCAGAATGCCCGGAATCCGGGCGTTTTACCCCTTCTCGGTGAGCTTGGCGCCCGAAATGCCCGATTTCCGGACCTTTCAACTCCCTTGCTTCAACTTGTTCAGCGAAATGCCCGTTTCCCGGGCATCGCCCCCCCCGTGCTTCAACTCGCCCACTGAGTTGCCAGCGACGCAGCGACCCCGCGACGCTGCGCCTCCACATTGAATGCGGGACCCTCGCGCGCGCGGAGGGCGGCTCGGGCATACGGCGCTGCGATGCGTCGCTGGGCGCGCTACCCCGACGCACAACGACGGCCGCCCGAGCACGCGCTTGAGGGCCCCCCGCGCGCGCAGCGGAGCGAGCACGCGCGGGCGGCACGTCGCCCACCCACGCCGGGGGAGCATCCAGCTGTGAAGGGGCTGCCCCCGCGCTTGTCGTCGCAGCGCGTCCAGGCGTGCTCGCATCGGTCGTGGCTGGGCTCCGCCCCGCACCCCGCGGGGCTCCGCGCGCCCGGTGGCCCCAAGTCCGGCTCCGCCGGCCGGGGCCACCACCACAGCGTGACGCGCGGAGCGCCGGCCGCGGGACCTCGTGTAGCCTGGATGCGTGTCCGATCCGTACCGGGAACCGAGCCCGCCACCGCGCGATCCGCCGCCCCCCGCTCCGTTGAAGAAGCGGACCGGATGCGTCGCGATCGTCGTCGCGGTGTTGTTCGCCGTGCTGATCTCGATACTGTCGATCACGAGCTACGAAAAGCGCCCGGCTCGTGTCCCGAGCGGTGGGGATATCATGCGCTCCGACCAGTACCCGTAGACGCCGGACATTGGCGCGCCGCCCGCGCAGCGCTATGCGCGTCGCATGCAGACAGGCCAGCGCGTCGTGTTGCGCGAGTACGGCGAAAGCCCGCTCGACGCCGTCGACAACTACCTCGAGCTGGTCGAGCAGCCGCCGCCGGATCCGGCGGAGCTCGGCGCGCGCGACATCATCGTGGCGGTGAAGAGCGCGGCGGTCGGCTGGGTGGATCTGCTCATGAGCAGCGGGCAGTACCAGCACATGGTCGAGCCGCCGTACACGCCGGGGCTAGAGTACGCGGGCGAGGTCGTGTGGACGGGCGCGGAAGCGAGCCGCGTCGCGGTGGGCGACAGGGTGATCGCGGACGGCTTCCACGTCGGACCGCGCTCCCTCGGCGCCTACCAGAAGTGGGGCGGCTTCGCGTCGTACGCCGTGGCACCGGAAGACGGCGTGATCCCGCTGCCCGCGCGGCTGTCGTTCGACCAGGGAGCGAGCCTGCTCGGCAACTACGAGACAGCATACCACGCGCTGATCCACCGCGGTCACTTGAGCGAGGGCGAGACGGTGCTCATCCACGGCGCGTCCGGCTCGACGGGGCTGGCCGCGGTGCACGTCGCCAAGCTGGTTGGCGCCAAGGTGATCGCGACCGGACGCTCGGCGGACAAGCTCGCCGTGGTGAAGGCCGAGGGCGCGGACCACATCGTCACGACAGCGGACGAGAGCGGCGGCGTCCGGCGCTTCCGCGACGAGGTCAAGGCGCTGACCGGCGGCGAGGGCGTGGACGTGGTCTACGACAGCGTGGGCGGCGACATCTCGCTGGAGAGCCTGCGCTGCGTGCGCTTCGGCGCGCGCTTCGTGATCGTGGGCTGGGCGGCCACACCCTTCGTCGCGCGCGGCAAGGGCCAGCGCGGCGCGCCCAACGCGAACGTGCTGCCAACGAACCTGATCATGATGAAGTCACTCGACGTGCTGGGCAGCCCGGCCGCCATCTCGGCGCACCGCGATCCCGCCATGCGCAAAGAGCGCCTGCAGACGATCCTCGACTGGGCCGAGCAGGGACGCATCACGCCGCACGTCGCGGAGGTGTTTCCGCTCTCGCACATCAAGGACGCCCTGCGCGAAAAGTGGCAGAGCCGCTTCGTCGGCACGACGGTCGTGCATCCGGACAGCTGAAGGCGGGCGACCGTCAAGCGGAGGGCGCCGCTCAGCCCGGCGCGGGCAGGACGAGCAGCGAACACGGAATGCGGCGCATGACGCGCTCGGCCGTGCTGCCGAGCAGCACCCGGCGCAGACCCGTGCGGCCGCTGCGGCCCAGCACCATCAGGTCGTATTCCTCGTCGTCGGCGTGGGAGAGCAGCACGTCCGAGGGCAGACCCCACTCGTACAGCCGCGTCGGTTCCACACCGCCCAGGTCGCGCTGGTCGACGAAGGCGTCGAGCTCCTGCTCGCGCTGCGTGCGGTACGCCGCGATCTCGCTCTCCACTTCGTGCTTGCTCAGACCCATCGGATTGAAGTCCGGGCCGTGCAGCGCGCTGACGACGGTGAGCTTGCCTTCAAAGCGTTGGCACACGCTGGCCGCGGCATCGAGCGCTGCACCGGACGCGGCGGAGCCGTCCACTCCGCACATCACGTCGAGCAGAGGTTCGTCCGGCTTGGGTTTGGCCACCCAGACGGGTTGGTGCGCGTGCCGCACGACCGACTCGGCCGTGCTGCCGATGAGCTGCCGTTCGATGGTCGAAGCGTCCCCCGCACCGATCATGACGAGGGATGGGCTCAGGCGGTCGGCGAGTGTGACGATCGCCTCGGCGGCGTTTCCATGCAGCAGCTTCTCGGCGCGGGCCTGGATGCCGCTTTCGCAGAGCTTCGCCGCCCAGCTCTCCAGTCGTTCCTGCTCCTGCTTCTCGACGAGACCCGAGGACAACCAGTCCCGCCAGAAGCCGGGCATGGCATGCACCAGCACGACCTCCGCGTCGTAGCGGCGAGCGACCTGCTCGAGCTCGGACACAGCTGACTTGGCAGCCTCGCCGAAATCGGTCGCGAACAGGATCGAGCGGACCTCGAACACGCTGCGATCTTGTCACAACTGGAGCGCGAAGCGGAGGCAGAGGCGTCGGCCTGGAGCCACAGCCTGCCGCCAATGGACGGTATTTCCACGGAGTCGACGGGGCGCCCTGCCCGGGAGTAGACACGAGGCGGGACCCCGGAGCGGCGCGTCAGCTCGCACAGTCGCGCTGGAGCCAGTTCCGTAACATGCGGATATCACAACGGAAATACTTTTTTCGAAATTCGGGACCCGAGCGGAATACCCCCCCAGAGGCGAGGGTTGAGCCGGGTGAGAGCGAAGGAGGCATCGGGAAGCTCAACAAAGGACTGTATCGACGTTTATTGCTGTGGCTCTCGCGCGCCGCTCCCGCGCGCCTCTCCTCCCCGAGCCACCCCAGCAGCAAGAGTGTCCAACCCAAAAAAAAGGACACCGCGAGCAACGTGTGGGTAGGCAGGCGCGTCCTGCGTCTCAGCAAACTGAACGTCGATCGCCCCCCGGCATTAGCCGGGGGGCATTTTTTTGTCCGCGCTTTTACCTGGCTGCCCGAGCTAGTCCCACTGGATGCGGATCCGGCGCACGCTTCCTCCGCCGTCGTGAGCCTGATCGGCGAAGAATAGATCGCGGCCGAGCAACACGGGGAACACCGACTCGCCGGACGGACCGGTCAGCCCGGAGAGACGCGACAGGTGCGGCTGTGCCTGACCGGGATGCCATTCGAACGCCTGCAGCACGGCGCGGTGGCCCACGTCGACGCTCATCACCACACCGCACATTGCATCCGTGCAGCTCACGCCCACCGACGTGGGTGAGCCGCCGTCGCCCGGCACCACCACGGGCGGCGAGATGAAATGACCATCCGGGTCGAGCTCGCCAATGCGGATGCCGGGGCTGTCGCTCGCCAGCAGGTTCTGCGGACGCGCCTCCACCCAGGCCACCACCGCATTCTTCCCGAACGCTGCCAGCACGGGCGAGTGCGAGTGCGGGCGCGTGGCCATCAGGCGCTGTTCGGGAGCGAGCGGCTTCGCGTTCGAGTTGTCGATGCGGGACAGGTAGATGTCAGCCCAGCCCGGCTGCGCTCCATCGCGCGCATCGGCCCACGCCAGAAGCGTGTGGTCGCCGCGCCTCAACATCACAAGCCCAGTCGCCGCCCCCGACACGCTGGTCACTCGATGCTCGGGCGCGATCCGTCTCAGGTCGCGGTTCACCTTGGTCACGTAGACCTCGGGGTCGCCGGTCCGCTCGTCCACCCAACCGACCAGCCACCCGTCTCCCACGTAGGCCGTGGCCACGTCGCTCGTCTCGCCCTTGGTGTGCGTGAGCGCGTGCTGCACCTGCTTCTTGCCGTCCTGATCGAGGCGCGTGACGAACACCTGCGGCTGCTTGTTGTTGACCGCTGCCCAGGCGAGCAGGGCCTCGTGCTTCGACGGATCGCCCGCGGCAAGCGAGACGCCGCCCAGCGAGCGCGCGCGCAGCGAGATCGTCCGGGTCTCCAGCGGCGCCTTGCCATCGGGAAATGCCCGGACCTGGAGCAGCGCGCGCGTGGGATCGTAACGGCCGTCCGGCGCGGGATGCTTGAGGCGCTTGTAGGGGGTAGTGGGATCGAAATAGGTCACCCAGGCAGCCAGCGTGGAGTCGCCCACGCGCGTCGCGGAAACGTCCGCGAGCGGCGCGACCTTTGCCACGGCGGCATTCGACAGCACGCGCGGCGGGCGGGGCGGCGTGACGTGGTGCCCGGGCGGTGTCCAGTCGCCCGTGTGCACGCCCAGGTCCACCGAGAAGACGGGCGCGGGTGACTTGGCCTCGGCAGCCAGCATCGAACAGCCGTGGCGGCGACAGGTCAGACCCCACGCCAGCGAGACGCCGCGACCGCCGAGTGCGGCAAGCCGCGCCGGCTCGGCGGAGACAACGTGCATGTCGTGTCCGTACCGGATGAACGTCGGCAGATCGTCGGCGTTGCTGCAGTCCTTCCCCTTGCGGCAGGCCGGCGCGAGCGTGAGCGCAGCAAGCCCATCCGGGGTCGCGGCCATCTCCGGCACGCTGCCGTCCTCGGCCGACATGAGCAGCACGGCCCGCGACTTGCCCAGCTTGGCGTCGGCACCGAGCGGCGCGAGCTTGAGCGCGCGACCGTGGACGGGACGCTCCGTGAGATTCTCCCACGCCAGGTAGGCCCGCCCCTGCCCTTCGAAGGGATGGACCACGCGCACCAGCGCCTGCTCGCCGACCCGCGCGGTGGCGGGTGCCGGCGCGTGGACCAGCTTGCCCGAGGCGTCGATAGCCGCGAGATAGATGCGCGGTTCGAGATCGCGCTCGTCCGACCAGGCCAGGACCAGCGAGCCCTGTACCCGCGCCATGTCCAGATCCAGCTCGGCCGTGGGCGACGAGCTGACGACCAGCGGCTTGCCGGCCTTGCCGTCGAGATCGAGATAGACGACCTCGACGGGCCCCGCGCTGTCGCGCCCCTTGTGAGCCACGACGGCCGCGATAGCCGCACCGCCCTTGACGGGTACAGCCTGCCACGCGCGCGCGTCCTTCAGCACGGAGTGCACGTCGCCGACCATCTGCCCGGCGGCTCCGAGCTCGACCGAGAACAGATTGGCGCTGCGACCGTGCTGGACCGCCCACAGCGCCAACGTGCCCCGCGAGGTCGGCACGGCGTCGACCCACAGCACTTCGCCCGCCGGCTCCGCGAGCGCCGTGGGACCGCCGCGCAGCTCGCCCCGCACACCCAGCACCATGGCTTCGATCTGCTGGCTGCCGAAGCCGCGGCGCGTGCTCAGCACAACGAAGCCAGGCTGCTCGAGCCCGGCAGGTTTTCCCGCGCCGACGGCCTTCGCGGGCCCGCCTGCCGGATTGACGGCGACCAGGCCGACTTGATCCGGCGCATCGGTGAGCGCCAGCGGCTTGCCGAGCGGCGTGGAGTCGGCAGCCAGCGCGACGGTGTACCAGCGGCGGGACTTGCCCTTGGAGGACACCTCCGCCCAGACGGCCACCGTGCTGCCGGGCCGCGCACCGATGTAGGGACCGTAGGTGCCGGAGGGCACCGCTGCGAGCTGCACCGACGGCAGCGCCGTCGGCGTCTTCGGCGCGCCGGCATCGGAACTCACCCCGGCGGACGCCTCCGGTGGCGCATGCGGGTGTGCGGGAAGCGGCGCTACGGCGGGAGAGCAGCCGGTGAGGGCGAGCGCAACGAGACAGGAGCGTCTGAGCACGGGCTGGGGAACCTGCCAAAGCCGGGGGCCTTGCGCAACCAGCCCCCCGGCCCGCGCGGCGGCGCCCACGCTTCCGAGGGTGGCCGGACGGGAGCCCGCGGGCCGGCAAAAAATGCGGGGACTTCGCCGTTGGAAACTGTGGATTGATTCCGGCGAAAAGCGTGGTCACCGTCGCCTACTATGGATTCGAATATTCTGGGGGCGGATCTGGAGCGGTTGTTCGACCTGGCCGAGTTGACGGAGCTCGGCCGCTGGGTGCTGGGAGCCGAACCGGATCAGATCGGGGGTCAGGGTGCGAGGGGATCGTTCGCCCAGGCGCTGGCCGATCGCTGTCACGAAGAGGACGCGATCGCAGCACTGTGCGACGCGGTAATCGCCCTGAGGCAGAGCGCGGATCCAGCGCTCGCGCGTCTTCGTGACGGCGCGTCGGCGGACCAGCTGCTCGAACCGGGGGAAGCGCTGGACGGGTACGTGATCGAACGTCGACTGGGTCGAGGCGCGCTTGGAGCCGTCTACTCCGCGCGGCGGGACAGCGAGCTGGTGCGGCTCAAGCTGATGCACCGACACAGCACGCGTGATCGCAGCGTCGTGCAGCGCTTCCTGGCGCTGAACCGCCGCCTCGAGGCGCGCGAACATGCCGGAGTGCCGACGCGGCTCGAGACGCTCGATGCCAACGGACAGCTCGCGCTCGTGCACGCGTACGTGGAGGGCGAGACGCTCGACGCACGACTTCAACGCACCGGTGCCTCACGGCTGCGCGAGCTCTGGGCGGTGCTGCGCTCGACGCTGGAGACGCTCGCTGCTCTGCACGACCAGCGCATCGCCCACGGCAATCTCGCATCGGCCAACATCCTGATCACGTCGGACGACGCCGGCGAACAGGTCGTGTTGCTCGACGCAGGTGCCGACTTCCTGCGAGCGCGCCTGCCACCGGCCGGAACACGGCGCGCCGCTCCGGAGCTGCTCGCCGGCGCGGCGCCCACTCCGCGCAGCGACGTATATGCGTTCGGCGCGCTGCTCTACGAACTGATGAGCGGGCGCCCGGTGTTTTCGGAAACCAACGGACAAGCGGGATGGCTCCTGCCGCTCACGCAGGATCCCGATCCGCTGAGCTTCCACGCCCCCCGGGGGTTCGTGACAGGAGAGCTCGACGAATTCGTGATGGGCCTGCTCGAGAGGGACCCATCTCAGCGACCGGCAGACGCCGGCGTCGTGCTGGAGGTGCTCGAGTCGCTGGTTGAGCTTTCCGTCAGGCGCGACAGCCTGCTGCCGGATACCGAGCTGGACAGCCGTGCCCAGGCGCTGCTCGAAGCTCCCGAGGACGAAGTGCGCGCTGCCACGCTGGAGGCGGCCGTGGACCAGGGCGCCGACCCGAGACGCATCGGCGAAGCGCTCAGGATGGCGGCTGACGACCTCGAGGATAGACCGGAGGCGCTGGAAGCAAGAAAGCGGCTTCTGTACCGCGCGGCCGCGCTGTTCGAACGCACCGCTTCGGACCTCGACGCCGCGGAGCGCACCTACCAGAAGCTCCTGGCGATCGATCCAGCCGACGAGATCGCCTCGGCGCGTCTGGAACGGATCTACCGCCGTCTCGGCCAGCACGATCGACTCGTCGAGACGCTGCTCGCCCGGGCCGAGCAGAGCCCGAGTGCTCGCGAGCGCGCGGCAACCTTTGCGCGCGTGGGCAACCTGCTGGCAGTCGAGCTCGACGACGCCGAGCAGGCGCTCGTGGCGTTCACCCAGGCGCTCACGGCCGATCCGGGCGAGAGCGACTACGCGGAACAGATCGAGCGGCTGGCCGGCGCCGATGTGCAGGCCTGGTCGGAGGTGCTGGCAAGCTGTTCGGAGGAAGCTGCCGGTGACCTCGCGCCCGAGCAGAAGAGCCGGCTTCTCGGCTACATGGGGCGCTGGTACGCCTCGCGGCTGAAGCGGCCCGACATGGCCGTCGAGTGCTACCAGACCGTGCTCAGGACCGATCCGGCCAACGATCTCGCTCTCAGGGAGATGGCCGACCTGTACCGGGAAGCGAGGCTGTGGCGCGAGCTGGTCGGTGTGCTGGTGCTGCGCGCGGACGCAGCTGTCACGCCCTCGCTCGGACGCAAGCTCAGGGCGGAAGCCGCCGGGATCTGCGTCGAGCGGCTCGACGATCCCGCTACGGGCAAGCGCCTGTACGAACAGGTGCTCTCCGAGGATCCCGCGCACGCGGCTGCGACGCAGGGGCTGTCCGGGCTCCTGCGCCGCGAGGGCGATCTGCCGGCGGCCATCGCGATCCTGGAGCGGCGCGCGGCGGCGCTGCGCACCGACGAGCGCCGCGAACTGCTGATGGAGATCGCCGGCATCGAGGAGCACTCGCTGGACGACGCCGAGGCGGCGGCGCGCCGCTATGGGAGCGTGCTCGTGGAGTTCCCGGACGATCTGGATGCGCTGGGCGGACTGGAGCGCATCTACGTCCGGCTCGGCCGCTATCCGGAGCTCGTCGACAACCTGCATCGACAACTCGCACTGGCTGTCGTGCCGGGACAGAAGTCGATGCTGCTCGAGCGCATCGCCGCCATCTACGCCGAGGAATTCCTCGACCGGACGATGGCCGCCGACACGCTGGAGAAGGTGCTGGAGCTCGACGCGATGCGCGCCAGTGCCCTCGAGAGTCTGTCCGACTGCTACACCGCGCTGGAGCGCTGGCGGGATCTCGCAAAGACGCTGGAGCGACAGCTCGAGCTCAAGCTCGAACCGCAAAGGCGCGTGCAGAAGCTGACAGCGCTCGCGGAAGTGCTCGACGAGCGCCTGGGCTACGCCGAGCCCGCGCTAGCCCGCTGGGAAGCGGTGCTCGAGCTCGATCCGGACAACGTCGTGGCGCTCGGCCGCGTGGCGCAGCTGCGCGCCAGGCTGGGCGACCAGGACCAGGCGCTCGTCGCCATCGAGACCATGGCGGAAAAGGCGAGCACCGCGGCGGAGCAGGCGCGGCACTGGGCGAGCGCCGCGGCCCTGCTTGAAGAACGCGGCGAGACGGGCGGCGCCATCGAACGCTACAAGCGCGCGCTGGAAGCGACGCCGCGCGACGCGGCACTTCTGGACCGGCTCTCGGCAGCCTACCTGGCGCAGGGCGACACCCACGCGGCCATCGGCGTGCTGGAGCGCCGCATCGAACAGGCCGACAGCGACTGGGCGCGAGCGCGGCTCTGCGTCGATCTCGCCAAGCTGCAGCATGAACGTCTCGGCGATATGCAGCTCGCAAGGGAAACAGCGCTGCGCGCTGTCGACTACGACGGAGGCAACACCGCTGCCCACACACTCCTGGCGGACATGGCGTACGACGCGGCGGATCTGGAAGCGGCCGTCAAGACGTATGCGAAGGTCGGTGAGCGCATCGAGGACCCGGAGGTTCTTGGACGCTACGCCGACGCGCTGGCGCGGCTGGGCCAGAGCAAGGAAGCGCTCGCCGTCGCCGATCGCCGGCTCGCGCTGGCGCCCGACGATCTCGCCGCGCTCGGCCGGAGCGCGGCGCTCGCGGCCGAATGCGGCGACTGGAAACGCGCCGCCAAGCTCGCTTCCACCTGGCACGACCGCCTGGACCGGCACCAGCATTTCGCCGAGCGCGGCGAAGCGCTGTATCTACTCGGCGAAGCGCGGCGCCAGCTCGGCGAAGGCGACGCAGCGCTCGAGGCTCTAGAAGGGGCAGCACGACTGCTACCCGATGATGCGCGCCCGCTGACCGCGGTGGCGCGCATCCACGAGGGACGCGAAGCGTGGGCCGAGTTCGACCGCACGCTCGAGCGCAACCTCGACCGCGTGGCGCCCGACGCGCGGGTCGATCTCCTGATCCGGCTCGGCGAGATCGCGGACCAGCAGCTGGGCGATGCGGATGCCGCCGCGCGGCGCTACCTCGCCGCGCTCGCCGAACGCCCGAAGGAGCGGCGGGTACTGCTCAAGCTGCTGGGCCTGTACAGCGCCGGCAAGGACTGGGCAAAGCTCGTCGAGGTCATCATGGAGGTGACGGAGCTGGTCGACGACGAGAGCCAGAAGGCCAAGTACCTGCACACCGCTGCCCGCGTGGCAGCGCAGGAGATGGGCGACAAGACCCGGGCCGTCGAGCTGCTCGACCGCGCGCTGGCTCTCGACGCCGGGCTGGCGGACGCCGCGACCGAGGCCGCAGAGCTGCACCAGGCGCTCGGCGATGTGGACGGGGCGGTGCGCGTTCTTGAGGCGCACCTGCGCGCGGTGTCCGCACGCGGCGATCGCGACTCCGCCCTCCGGATCCTCGACAAGCTGGCGGACCTGCATCTGTCGCAGCTGCGTATCACGGATGCCATCACCGCGACCGAAGCAGCCTACCAGCTCGCTCCGGAGAGCGAACGCCGCGGCAAGCTCCTGGCCGAGCTGTATGCGTCGGAACCGACCCGTTACGCGTCACAGGCTATCCAGGCACAGGAAGACATCCTGCAAGAAGACCCGTACCGCCCCGAGCCGTACGAGACGCTGCACACGCTGTACACCGAGGCGCAGCGCCCCGACGGGGTGTGGTGCGTCTGCCAGGCGCTCGCCGCGCTGCACCGCGCGACGCCTAGACAGGAAGCGTTCTTCCGCCTCCACCGCCGCGCGGAGCTGCCCTCGACGACAGCGCACGTCACCGACGACGAGTGGAAGAACCTGCTCATGCACCCGGGCGCCGACCCGCAGGTCACGCACGTGTTCCGCTTGATCCAGCCCAGCATGGTCACAGCGCGCACCCGTGCGTTCGAGAAGTTCGGATTCCGCATGGACCAGCGCGTGGATGCATCCAACGGCGGTTCGGGTCTCGCGAAGGCACTCGACCGCGCGGCGGGCGTGCTCGGCATGAACCTGCCGCCGCTGGTGCACGACGCGTCGCTCGGCGGTGCGATTTCACTCCTGCGCTCGAACCCCGGCGCCATCGCGCTCGGCACAGCGGGGCTGTCGAAGGACCTGCCCACGAGGCAAGCGGCGTTCGTAGCCGCGGCGCACCTGGCCTACTTCCGCCCCGGTCTGTACGCGCGCTTCTTGATCCCGACAGTCGCTGGGCTCAAGGCGTGGCTGCTCGCGGCCATCAAGCTGATCGCGCCGCGCCTGCCGATCGCACCCGATCTGGAGGGGCCGACCCACGAAGCGCACGAGGTGTTGTCGCGCGCGCTCGTCGGCCCCGCGCGCGACCAGCTGGCTGAGCCCGTGTCGGAGCTGTTGCGGCGCGGCGCGACCGTCGATCTCGCACGCTGGGTCAACGCCGTCGATCTGACCGCCGATCGCGCGGGGCTGCTGCTCTGCGACGACCTGGCCGCCGCGCTGGCGATGGTGAAGAGCTCCAGGGACGAGGCCACGTCGGTGCCGGTCGCGGAGCGTTTGAGGCACCTGTTCCGCTACTCGGTCAGCACCGAGCACCTTTCCCTCAGGTCACACCTGCGCATCGACGTGGGGCGCGGACAGCGCGTGCCGCTCGACTAGAAGCGCCCGGACGGCACATCTCCTGTGGTGCAGGCGCCGGCAATGTCCTTGTAGCGGGTCATCGCCGGCACGAGCCGGAGGTAGATGTAGTCTTCCAACGTCACCGAAGCCAGGCCGCCGTCAGCGCCGGGGCCTGCGGCGTCAGCGCCGCCCAGGCCCGCCGAGGCGTCGAAGCTGCCCGCGTCGGCCCCGAATCCGCCGACCCCGCCGAGTCCGCTCGAGGCCAGATCCTGGATGCCGGCGTCGGCGGCCCGCACCTTGCCGAGCTCGTCGAGCGTGATGACGCCGTCGTCGTTGCCCGTCACGCTGTCGGCATCGGCGTAGGGCTGGAAATGGAGCTTCGCCGTCACCGGATCGAGACGATCCTGGAACAGCGTTTCCGCATGGATGACGATGTTCTCCTTGAAGGCATCGTGCGACTCTAGCGCCAGCCCGCGCACGCCGGCGTCGGTGGCGTCATTGCCGCAGCCGGTGTAGCTGATGCGCCGGCGGAACGCCCAGGCGAAGTGCTTGACGCTGCCGGCGCGCGTCGCCGTCCCCTTCACGTACACCGCGATTCCCGGGCGGGTCGGATCGGCGTAGCCGTCGAGCTTCGGCGTGTCCATGAAGACCCGGTCCGCCTCGCTCACGCCCTGGCCGAGTGCGGACTCGCTGCCGGGATAGGCCACCCGGAACGACACGCTGCACTGCCCGAGCGCATAGGCGATGTTCAGCTTCTGCTGCCCGGCCACCTGCATGTCGAGCAGGCGCATGTAGCCGCGGTTCGAGTAGCGGGTGCAGCTCGAGTTGTGATCCCCCAGGTTCACGCGACCGATGCCGACCAGCACACGCTGGAACGTGATCGACCAACCGTCGGCGGTCGCGCTGGCCTCAATGCCGTCGCGGGTCATGTCGCTGCTCTGGACGCTCGTGTACAGGCTGCCCGGCGGAGTGCGCGTGTCCGTCGGCAGACAGGCGGGCGAGACGACAAGCAGCCCGCCGAAAAGAAGGGCGACGCTGGCTTCGCGCAGGCGCAGCATGCTCAAAACCCTCCCTCCAGACCGATGCTCGGTATCGTCACCGGGCCAATCTGGGTGCTCTGGATGGTCTCCTTGTTCAAGGTGACATTTTGGCACTCGATGACCAGAGCGAGCCAGCGGGTCCGCTCGATCAGCCAGCGTTTCTCGAGCCTCACGTCGATGCGGTAGAAGGGCGGGTCGCGCTGGGGCGTGCCGGTGCGCAGCGGTGGCACCAGGCCATGCGATCGGACGATCTTCGGCGCGCCCGTGTAGTACATGAGGCGCGTGCCGGCACGCCAGCGTCGCCCCAGGTTGTAGCCGACCGCCACGTTCAGGACGTGCGTGCGATCGAACGACGCGACGAACTTCTCGCGGCCCAGGCTGCGGGTCGAACGCGACAGGGTGTACGAGAGAAATCCGCCGATGCGCTTGGTCAGCGAGCGGTGGATGTACACCTCCAGGCCGTACGCCTCGCCCAGACTGCGCTGCGTGAGGTTGTCGATGGGGTCGCCGGTGGACGAGCCGAGCGTGTCGCTCATGTTGAAGAAGGCGTTGTGGAACAGCGTGGCGCGCGCCTTGATCGCCAGAGGCAGGTCCCACTCCACGCCCGCGCTGGTCTGCAGGCTCGTCTGCAGTCCGCCCTGCAGCCGAGCCGGCGACAGCCCCGGCACCGGCACGATGAACGACGGCGCCTGGTGCGCGATGCCGTAGGCGTGGACGATGCGGACGTGCTTGGCCACCTTGAAACGCCCGGACAGGCGCACGTCCACACTCGGTTCCGCGACGCCGCCCGACGTGAAGTAGTCGACGCGTGCCCCTGGCGTAACCTCGACGGTCGGGCTGACCTCGGTGACCGCGTCGAGCCACATACCCATGGCCATGTCATCGCGCGGTGGGAACGTCGCGTTGAAGCGCTGCGTGTCGGGATTTTCCGGGTCGGCGTAGGTCTGCTTGCTGGTGGTGTAGTGGTCGAGCTCCGTATCCGCGCCGAAGTGCACGCGCACGCTCTTGCTCACAGGTTGGTCCAGCTCGGTGCGCGCGCCGAGCATCTGATCCCGGGCGTTCTGGGTGTTGCGCACCTTGGTCTGGTCCCAGCCCAGCGTCACCGCGTAGCGGATCTTGCCGCCGTGATCGAGACGATGGTCCCAGCGCAGATCGAGGCGGTAGAACTCCGATCCGAACAAGGTATCCAGGCCACTCGACGTCTTCTGGCCGAGCAGGTCGTACGAGCCGAAGCTGAACAGACCAATGCGATCGCGCGGAGTCACGTCGTAGGTGACGCGCGCCTGGTAGTCGCGGTAGTCGAGCTGCACGTTCTTCGCGATCAGCGACAGCAGCGCGGCCGTGTACGAGTAGCGACCGCCGAGCAGCACCGTGCCGCGGTTGTTCGCGAAGCCGTCCTCCACCATGCCGCCAACATCGAACAGGCGCAGCGTGCCCTGGCCGTGCAGGTCGGTGCGGGGCGCGGTGGTCTTGGCGGAGACGATGCCGCCGGTGAAGCGGCCGAAACGCGCCGGGTAGCCACCGGAGTAGAGCGAGACGCTGTCGACCATCGCCGGGTTCACCACGGAAGGCCCAAGCCCGACGTGATAGAGATACGGCACGCGCACGCCGTCGAGGAAGTAGCCGACATTGCCGGGCGGCGCGCCGCGCACGTAGAAGTACGGCAACCCCGACGCGATCGGCGTCACACCTGGCAGCGCCTCGATGGCGCGGAACGGATCGCCGAACGCGCCGGGCAGCTGCCTCACCTCGGCCTCCGTGAGCGTGGTCGAATCGGGCGGGAGCTTCTCGCCCTCGACGTCGATCACGATGCCCTTGGCTTTCGCGACGGCGTGGGGGCGCGCGGTGCGCTTCTTCGGCTTCGGCGGCGGCGCGACGTGCTGTTCGGGTTTCGGAGCCGGCGCCGGCGGAGGAAGCGGGGGCTGGGTGAACTTCACCTCGAACCGGATGCGCGCCGGCACCGGCTGGCCGTCGCGCGTCGCCGGCTTGAAGCTCCAGCTCCGGGACGCTTCCACAGCGGCCGAAGCGAACGGCTCCGCGCCCGACATCACTCGCGGCTGGCCCACGCTGCCGTCGTTTTCTACGGTCAGGGTGAGCACCACCACGGCGTTGCCCTTCGCGCCGTCGGGGTAGTTCACCTTCGCCGGCGAGGTCAGCCGCGGCGGAACGATGACGTGCTTCTTCCTGACCGCGGGTTTTGCGGTGCTCGGCCTGGTTCCATGCTGCGCTGCGGCCGAACGGGCGACCGTGACGCCCCCGAGGGCCACGCCCGGTACGACGATCCAGACGTGGAACCTCGGGCGCATGTCGGCGCTTGATATTGCCCGGTCAGGAGCGAAACCTTCACGAACAGGCCATAAACCGCCCCGCGGGCCGGAGTCAGCGGCTACGATGCCGGCGTGACGCTAGCCCAGCGCCTGCTGGTCGCGATCGGCATCCTCACGATCGCCACAACCGCCGCGCTCGGCTTCGGCGTGCGCGAGGCCTGGCGGCACACCGAGGAGCAGCGCTTCCGCGAGCAGTTCGAGCTGGTCAAGCAGCGGCTGCAGAAGGAGCTGCGCGGACAGATGGTGGATCTGCCGGCGCTCATCGATCCGGTGTGCGATCACGACCCGCTGGTAGACAGCGCCTTGATCGGACTCAAGCGCGGCGATCTCGACGCGCGCCGGCTGTCGCTCAGCCTGCGCGTACCGGAGCTGATGAAGGCCCTCAGGCTCGACGAGCTGGTGCTGGTCACGAACCGCGGCGACATCCTCGGCGCGGGAAAGGAAGGTCTGGTCGGCAAACGCGACCTGAAGCTGCTCGCCCGCATGCGGAAACCGGTCGAGACCGCCAGCCTGCGCACGAGCGAGTCGCCGCTCGCCGTCGAGGCGCACTGCACGCGACCGGCGGATCAGAAAGGGCCCTGGGTCGGGCTGTATGCGGCGCGCCACGTCCAGTCGCTGTTCGACGACATCGGCCGGAGCTACGGCGTGAAGCTGTCGCTGTCGCGTCCCACCGCCGACAAGGACGCGATGATCGCGCCGATGACGCTGCCGGAGCTCGGCGGCATGACCGTGATCGCCAGCCGCTCGCGCGTGCCGCTGCACCGCGCGCTGGAGCAGCTGGACTGGACGATCCTGGCCATCGGCGGCGCGGTCTTCGGGGCGGCGCTGCTGGTGGCGATGTTGATGTCCCGCGGACTGGCGCGACCGATCGTGAATCTGTCGCGCCAGGCGCGTGAGGTGGTCGCGGGCGAACCGAAGCCCGTCCAGGGCGGCGGCGGCCGCGAGCTGGAAGAATTCGCCGAGTCGTTCAACAAGACGATCGCCGACCTGGTAGCGCTGCGCAAACGACTGGCGGCCACCGAGCGCATCGCAGCGCGGCGCGAGGTCGCGCGGCGCGTCGCGCACGAGATCAAGAATCCGCTGGCTCCGATCCGCGCCGCGGTCGAGACGCTGAGGCGGCTGCATGCGCGGGGCGATCCCGCGTTCGAGGAGTACTTCGACGAAGCGACGCGCACGGTGCTGGACGAGGTCGCGCGCATCAGCAACATCGTCACGCAGTTCACGCGCTTCGCGCGGCTGCCGCCACCCGATCCGGCCCCGATGGACATCGTGGAAACGGTGCGCAAGGTGGTCGGGCTGCACTCGAGCAGCGGCGCCCACGTGTCGCTTGAAACCCGGGACTGTCCTCCGACCCTCGTGGCGGACCGGGATCAGATCGTGCAGCTGTTGACCAATCTGCTGGTCAACGGCATCGACGCGGCCAGCTCGGCACAGGCGCCCGAGGTGCACATCGAGCTTTCGCGGGGCGCGCGCGACACGGTGGTGCTGGTAGTGCGGGACAACGGTCCCGGCGTTCCAGCGGAAATGCGCGACCGGCTGTTCGAGCCGTACGCCACGAGCAAGCCTCACGGCACGGGCCTGGGCCTTGCGATCGCGCAGCGCATCGCCGTCGAGCACGGCGGCGACATCGCGTACAGCGACGCGCCGGGCGGTGGCGCGGTGTTCACCGTCACGCTACCGGTCGGAGGGCCAGCGCTGCTCACCGAAGCACCGAAGAGCGCGCCCAGCGGACCCCGATCGCCCCGGACCGGCGAGACCGGAAGGAAGAAAAGGCCGGGCAGTCCGTCTAATTAAGCAAGCTACTGGCACGGAGAGGCATTCGAGACGATGAGAACGGTATCGGTCCTGGCAACGCTGGCTCTTCTTCTGGGCAGCAGCGGCTGCGTCATCACGACCCGCGAGGGTCTGCCGCCCCAGGCAGCTCCACCCCTGCTGCCGGCGGGCGCCGCCGCCGCTCCGGGCTACGGCCACCACCACCACTACGGGGCGACCCCGGCTGAACCGGCAGCTCCACCAGCGGCCAGCCCCGGGCCCGCCGTACCGTATCGGCCGGGCCCTGCACACCAGGCCGCTCGGCCGGCCCAGGCACCTGGAGCCCGTGCACCATCACCTGGTCCCGGTGCGCCCCATCATCCGCCGGGGGGTGCCCGACCCGCGCCGCCGACGCATCCCGCACCCCAAGGCAGGCGTCCGGCGCCGCCCGCGCATCCGGCACCTCAAGGCAGGCGTCCGGCGCCGCCCGCGCACCCGACCCCAGGTCGATCTTCCGAGCCCGGTCACTCCGCAAGCCACCCCACGCCCAGCAAACCGGCCCGGGGGAAGCCGCCGGCTGCGCACCCGGGCAAGGGCAACCAGGGCAGGCAGGGGCAGCCGAAGCAGCCGTCAGGCCCTGGCATGCGCGGCAAGCCCGATGCGGGCGCTCCCGGCCCGAAGCCGACGCCGGCGAAGCCGAAGAAAGCGCACGGCAAGCGCCAGCGCATTCCCGAACCGCCCACGCGCTGAGACGTACAAATGCTTGTTCGCCGCCCGGCGCGCCAATAGGCTGCCGGCTGGAGCGCGCGCGCGCGGAGGCTTCGGCTCCGCCGCTCGCGCCGGCAGGCGCACACGATGAATCGACTCTCCCAGCGACAGCTGATAGGCATCCTGGCGATCATCGCGGCGGCCGTCGTGGTGGGCGTCATGCAGAAGGAGTTCCTCGGCTACGCGCTCGCTCTCGGCGTCGTTGCGGCGATCATCCTCTTCTTCTCGAGCAGCGAAGCCGGCGCGGCCGGCGTCGCGCTGGAGCCACTGACCGACGCGGTGAAGCGCACAGTCGAGGGCCGGCGCGTGGACGCACCCGCCGGCTCGCCGCCCGAGACGACGCGCTTCTACGACCAGCTCGGCGAGGTGTCCGACGAGCTGAGCGCGCTCCGGCAGCGCGACGAGGAGCGGCTGGCGCTCACCGCCGAGGCCGCGCAGGCCGTGACGGATTCACTGCGCTCGCTGACCGAAGGCGTCGCGACCCAGCTCGACGCCAGCGAAGAGACGGCTCGCTACATCAAGGACATGACGGCGTCGCTGCGCGAGATCGCGCAGCACGTGGAGGTTCTGGCCGCCAGCGCCGAGGAGTCCAGCTCCAGCATCCTCGAGATGACGGCGACCAACGACGAGGTCGCCGAGAACATCGTCGATCTCGCCGCCAGCGTGCGCGAGACGGTCGCGTCCATCGAGGAGATGGCCTTCTCGATCAAGGAGGTCGCCAAGAACGTCGACGCGCTCTCGCTCACGGCCGAGGAGACCAGCTCGAGCATGAACCAGATGGACGTGTCCATCGACCAGGTGCAGTCGAACGCCAACGAGACGGCGCGCCTGTCCGAAGAGGTCGCGCAGGACGCCGAACGCGGCGCTGAAGCCATCCTCAAGACCATCGGCGAGATCTACCGCATCAAGGAGAGCAGCCAGGAAGCGGTCGCGGTGATCTCCAACCTCGGTTCCCGCATCGACGCCATCGGCCAGATCCTCAACGTGATCGACGAGGTCGCCGAGCAGACCAACCTGCTCGCGCTGAACGCGGCCATCATCGCCGCGCAGGCCGGCGAGCACGGCAAGGGCTTCGCCGTCGTGGCCGACGAGATCAAGGATCTGGCCGAGCGCGCGGGAGCGAGCACCAAGGAGATCGCCGACCTCATCAAGACCATCCAGGCGGAGAGCAAGAACGCCATCCAGGCCGTGGAGCGCGGCGCACTCAACGTCGACCGTGGCGTCGAGGTCTCGAACGAGGCCGAGCGCGCGCTCAAGAAGATCCTCGAGAGCTCGCAGAAGAGCACGAACATGGTGCGCGCCATCGCGCGCGCGACGGTGGAGCAGGCCAAGGGCTCGAAGCAGGTCACCGATGCGATCGGGCGCATTGCCGAGACCGTCCAGCAGATCGCCGCGGCCACGGCGCAGCAGGCGCGCGGCTCGGAGCTCATCATGAAGAGCGGCGAGAAGATGCGCACCATCTCACAGCAGGTCGAACGCTCGAGCCAGGAGCAGGCACGCGGCGGGCGCCAGATCACGCAGGCCATCGAGAGCATCAGCAATATGGTCAACCAGCTGAACACCTCGCATCGCCAGCACACGCGCGGGTCGGAGGCGGCGCTCGGCTCGGCCAGCCGCATCGAGGAAGCGGCGCGCACGCAGGACGCCGCACTGCGCGAGCTCATCACGAACACCGAGAAGCTGCGCAAGGCCGCCGAGTAGCGTGGCGTCGCTCAAGAACCGACTGGGCTGCGCCCTCGGCGTGGCGGGCGCGCTGGTCGTGTTCGTGTTGTTCGTGCTCTCGGTCGCGCGCACGGTGAAGACCGGAGACACGGCGCCCTCGAGCTCCGCTGCCGCGGCGGAAAAGCCAGGCGAGGAGGCCAAGGGCGCACGCGCGCTGCTCGACGGCCTCCGCCCCGGCGACAGCCTGGCCGGCTGGCGCGTACTGCGCACCCGCTACACCGCGGACAAGCGCCTGGCGCTCGACGTTGAGCGCGACCACTCGGGCTTCACCGTCTGGGTTGGACGGAAGGGCGCCGACAAGCGCCAGCCACCCGAACAGACCGACAGGTACGACCTGTATTTCGGCAAGCCGTGGGGCAAGAAGATCCCGGACGACGCCGAGACCAAGGTGCTGGGCGAGGTCGCCGTGCGCGTCAGGCGCACCGAGAAGACCGCCCCCACCCCGCCCGGAATCGAGTAGGCGGCGGTCAGCGCCGCACTTGCCCCTTGCCGCGCGACAGGTGCTGCATGGCCTCGCTCAGGCCATCGAGCGTGAGGTGGTACATGGGGAACACCTCGCCGATCACCTTCGACGTGCCGCCGCTCCAGTACTGCGGCGGATCCGGGTTGAGCCACACGTGCTGCTCGAAGCGCTCGGAGAGCACCTGGAGCCAGTCGAGCCCGGACAGCGCGCGGTCGCCCGCCGGCGAGCCCCACGGCCCGGTGCCGAGCAGCTCGCCGGGCGCCATGGCCGCGTCGCCCACCATAATGAGCTTCCAGCGGTTGTTCAGCTGATCGCAGAGCCGCGGCACCTCGATGGGCTCCATCAGACTGTCCGTCGAGAACACGCGCCCGTAGACGGTGTTGTGGAAATAGTAGGTGCGCACCTCGCGGAAGTTCGACGCGCGCTTGGCCGCGCTGAACAGCTGCGAGCACGTGTGCGCGAACGGATCCATCGAACCACCCACGTCCATCAGGAGCAGCACGCGCACGTTGCTGCGCCGCGGGGGGCGCGTGATGATCTCGAGCTCCCCGGCGTTCCTGGCGGTCGCGTCGATGGTCGCGTCGATGTCCAGCTCATCCTCGCCGCCTTCGCGGGTGAAGCTGCGGAGCTTTCTCAGCGCCATCTGGATCTGCCGCACGTCCAGCACCAGATCGGAGCGGTAGGGGCGATAGCGGCGCGCATCGGCCATGCCCATCGCGCCGCCGCGGCCGCCCTTGCCCTGCGAGCCCGCGCGCACGCTCATGCCCGACGGGTGGTAGCCACCGGTGCCGAACGGGCTGGTGCCGCCGGTGCCGATCCAGCGGTTGCCGCCTTCGTGCCGCCCCTTCTGCTCGCGCAGCCGCTGCTCGAACAGCTCGCGTAGCTCCTCCGGGGTCAGCTGCTCGAGCGCGGCTTTCTGCTCGTCCGTCAGGCCCTCGAGGATCTTCGGGTCCTTCAGCCACTCCTCCAGCTCGTCGACCAGCTTTTGCGACTCGACGATGATGCCCTTGAAGTGGGCGAGGAAGGCCTCGTCGAACTTGTCGAGGTCGCTCTCCGTGTGCACCAAGAGCGCGCGCGCTAGGTAGTAGAAGCCGTCGAGCGAGCTCTCGTGCAACCCGAGCGACATCGCCCGCGCGAGCTGCACTGCTTCCTGCGTGCCGACCTTGAGCTTCCTGTGCCGGAGCTCGTAGATGAAGGGGACGATAACGTCGCTCATGGGATCTAGTCCGCACTACCTGGCCCGCAGCGTGCATCGCCCGGGGTGGAGACGACGACGTCGTAGTCGCCCACGTCCACCTGCGCCAGCGGCACCACCACCGCGCCCGAATAGTTGCCGTCGTCGTCGGTCGCCAGCGACCCGATCTGCACGGTCTGCCCCGACGAGGTCCGGAGCTTCACGTCCACGCGCGCGTGCTGGCAGCCCTCGCCGTCGGCAACCACGCGGCCCGAGAGCTTCAGCGGCTCTCCGCGACGCACCTGGCTCTCGCCCAGCGACAGGGTCAACTCCGAGCGCGGACGCTGGTCATCAGCCGACGAATCGACATCGCCGGACGACGACGTTGGCGCGGGCGCCGCACCCGACGCAGCCGAGCCGCTACCCGCCGCGCTGCTCGACGACGACGCACCCCCCGGCTGGCTACCGGAGCTGCTCGCGTGATCGACCATGTCGAGCCCGCTCTTCGAACCGCTCGGCCAGGGGTACGGATCACGCGGCGGCGAGTGCACGGGGCGGTTGTCGTTCTGCTTCACGTCGAGCTGACCGGCTGCGCCTCCGAGGTCGATGCGGTGCCAGAGGCTGCCGTCGAACACCTCGACCCAGGCGTGGGCTTCGTTGCGGATCATGCGCGTCGGCAGCCCCAGCGCCAGCGCCGTGATCGTGAAGGCGTAGGCGCGATGCCGGCACACGCCCTTCTGCGACAGCGCCAGCTCCTGGTAGAGCGCCGCGCCGCTGCCCTTGGGCAAGTCGGTAGAGGGCGAAAAGGCGCGGAAGTGCGCGACCAGCGTCGCCACCGCCGAGCGCGGGCTGATCGACTGCGAGACGCCGAGCTCGTCGAGCACCTTCTGCGCGGCGCTCTGTACCGTGGCCGGCAGCTTCGGCAGCGCCGCCGCCAGCGCCGGCCACGACACGTCCGCGAATGGGCTGCCGAACACCGCCCGCTGGATCGCCAGCTGCATCGTGACCCGCACGCGCTTGCGCACGGCGGCCTTGATGAACCAGTTGTCCGCCCCGTCGCGGTACAGCTGGAAATGCAGCGGCGGGGTCACCGTGACCGCCAGCACCCGCGCGCCCGGACCCACGCTGGGAATGCGCACCGGCGTGTTCTCGGTCAGGTCGACCACCATGTCCGCGTAGAACTGGTCGTCGCCGGCGTGCACGCTGCCGCCGACGTGGATCGGCCTGAGGCGCTTGTCCGCGACGATCAGCTCGAGCTCGGGGTCGACGGAGTCGAACGCGTACAGCCGCTTGAACGGCGTGATGGCCGGACTGAACGGATCGTCGTAGCCGACCTCGTCCGGGCGCGTGGTGTCGCGGTCGATGCGATACGTGGCGTCGACGCTGTCCGGAGTCGAGCCGCCGCCGTAGGCCGTGCTGTTCTCCGCCGGGGTCTGCTGCGAATCGGGCGCGGTGACCACACCGCTCGGCGTCTCTATCGCCGCCGGCATCGAGCCGCTGCGCGTCGTGGCGTTCAGCCGCAGATCCTCGGCCGGGTCGGGCTTGATGTACTCGTGCTCGATCGGCCCGCCCGCCTGTGCCGGCATTGCCACGGCGAGGAGCAGAAGAAGAAGCGCCGGAACGCGCCAGCGTGCGGTCACCTCCGAAGCGTAGGCCGCCCCAGCCCCCACCTCAAGTTGCCCGCCGTTCCCGTCACTTCCAGGCGGCCGCCGTGCACGCCCTCCAGGTGGCACCAGCTGCACAGGGCGATCACGTTGTCGTCCTCGTCGCTGCCGCCCCGCGACCGGAACCGGACGTGATGTGGCGTCACATCACGCCGCGAGCACACGGGGCTCGAGCAGGTGTAGCGATCACGCGCGTAGATGTGCGCGTACTTCTCGTGGCGCTCGGTGAGGTGCCGCCACGCTTTCCAGAAGGTGTCGCACAGCAAGCGGACGAAACTCGTGTCACGCGGCAGGTGCTTGTGCATCACGCCGGCCAGGGTGCGCCAGAAGCGCGCCGTGTCCCGCGCCACGCGGAAATACACCCGCACGGCTGCCGCGCGGGCGCCGGGCTTGGCGGACATCTGGCTTTGTGCTTCCAGCACTGCGTCGCGATCGCCAATGAGCACCCGCGACTCGAGCTGGCGGATCTGCTGTAGCGTCTCTTCGGGTGGCGGCGTGGCCCGTCCGCCCACGTCCCGCGCGAGCTCGGCGGCGCGCACCTCTTCTTCGAGCTGCTTGACGGTGCGGGCGCGCGCGCGCTCCACCCAGGCCTCGGCGGTTTCGGCGGTTGCCACGCGCGAGATCAAGAGCGCGGACTCGTAGCCGATCTCGCTTGCGGCCAGGGCCTCCCTCACCCGCTGACACCAGCGGCGCGCGAGCGCGACCTTCGCCTTGAAGCTGGACGGCGAGAGGCCGAGGCGCTCGCGGACGTACTGCGACTCGGTGGCGTAGCCGAGCCGACGCCAGCCTTCAGCCTCGTGGAACGCGCGCGCCGCGCGGCCCAGCTCCACCTCGCGCTCGGCCAGCTGCCGCGAAAGCTGGCGGATCCGCGCGTCCAGTGCCTGCAAGCTCCCCGGTAGCTCGAACATGGCCGCCGCGCGGTTCCCGCCGGGACCGCGCTGGGTGAAGTTCGCTTCGCAACGCCGCTCGGATTCGTCGCGCCAGGCGTCGAGCTGCTGCCGCCACCGCTTTCTCGCATCTTCCTCGCGGTCGCTCTGCTCGAACACCTCCAGATCATTCGCCGGCAGCTGATGCGAGAGCGAGCTGTAGGCCTCCGAAAGCAGCGCGTGCACGAAGCCGTCCGTCGTGTGCTCACCCAGAGCGTGCTCCGCGAAGCGCCGGGTCCACTGCCAGAGCCAGATGTCCGCCGCGCTCAGCGTCACACCGAGCGCCACCGTGTCGGCAGCCCCGGGATCGGCGGGAAGCGTCACACCGAGCGCCACCGTGTCGACGGCGCCGCGCTCGGCGGGAGCGGGCGACGCATCCGCACAGGCAACCCCCACCAACTCGGCCAGATGCGCCCGCATCTCGCGCACCGTCGAGCCGAGCGCGAGCTCCGTCAGTGCCGCGTCCGTTTCCGGCGTCGCGTGACGTGCAACGAGCTCCGCCATGCACCAGCCGATTGCCCCGCCCGACAGCGCAGCGCGCAGCTGCGGCAGCTTTGCCACGCGGAAGGCGAGCAGGCGCGACTCGTTCGCCCAGCGCGTGCTCCGCCCGCAGCGCTCGCGCGCGTACGCACCGAGCGACGAGAAGCCGAGCTCGTGATGCCCATCGCGTCTCACCAGTAGCTCCAGCAGCTCGCCCAGCATGAGTCGCGTGCGGCTCTCGCCCCGCGCGAGCTCGGCCAGCCGCGCGTCGAGACGCACCACCCCGTCCGGCGGAAGCGCACGCGCGCCGCGCACCCCCGCACCGGACGCCCACGCCGAAGCGACGGCACCCCCGGAAAACATGCAGGGAACCTAGTGTTTACTGAACAGATGTCAAGCTCTCGATGAAGGATTTCCGAACCCAGCTCGCCGCCCGACTCGCCGCCTCGGCTCGGCACCCAACTCGCCGCCCGCGGGCCCCCGCGTCGACTCGCACAGCAGACCGCCTCCAGCACACCGCCGCTGCGCCCCGACGCACCGGACGCCCGCGCCACCACGCGCTCGAAGGCCAGATGTCCGCCAAGCCGCTGCGCCCCGACGCACCGGACGCCCGCGCCACCACGCGCTCGAAGGCCAGATGTCCGCCAGCCGCCGGAACCTGGCCGCACCGGCGCTCCGCGCCCGGCCCTTCGCCGCCTAGCGATGCCAGGCGAAGCCGGGCTTCGCGGGCTCCCAGTGCCCCTTCACCCACGCGTAGCGCACGCCGTCCCAGTGCCAGTAGCCGCGCACCCACACCTTCTTTCCGCTGGGATCGGGCGGCGGCGCGGGCTCCGCGTCCTGGTGCGGCCCCGCCGCGAGCTCCCCGCAGGCCGTGCGCTGCCTGGACGGCGGCGGCGGCGGTCCGTGCATCGCTTCCGTGCGGGTCGTACGTGCCGGCGCGGCCGGCACACAGCCGCACAGCGCGATCAGCACGAAAGCCAACAGCCGCACAGCCAAGCTCATGTCGCGACTGTGGCGCCACGGCGCGCAGGTGTCTATCCAGCCGTTCGTTTTCTCCGGGTGGCTGGATATCCGCGGGCACGCGCTCCCCGCGCGCAGGCGTCGCTGCGGACGCGAGCGCTCGCCACATGCAAACGGAGCCCATGCACGGCGCTGTTCTTCCGCGCCGCGTTACCCGCTATGCTGGTGCGCGTCACGATCGGTGAACCGGTTCCTGGTCGTCGCGGCAGCCGGCTTGCTCGCGCTTCCAGCTTGCGGCTCCAGCAATACCACCAGCAGCACGACGGACGGCGGCGCGGGTGACTCCGCGGGCGGCGCTGCGGGCGCGGCCGGAGGCGGCCAGAGCGGCGGCGCTTCGAGCGGCGGCAGCGCGGGCACTGGCGCGACGGGCGGAAGCTCGAGCGGCGGAACAGCTGGCGCAGGAGGCGCAGCGACGGGCGGTAGCGGCGGCGCGGCGACGGGCGGCAGCGGCGGCGCAGCGACGGGCGGCAGCGGCGGCGCAGCGACGGGCTGCACCGGCACGGCCACGCCCTGCGGCCAGCTCACCCTCGCACAGTGCACAGTCTCGGCACACGGCTGCAGCATCGGATCCGGAACCTGCTCCGGATCACAGCCCGACGCGTGCACCGGTTACCTGTCGAAACCCGAATGCCAGAACGCAGGCTGCACCTGGAGCGGCAACAAATGCTCGGGCACGCCCGGGGCCTGCTCCACGCTCACGACCTCGAGCGCGTGCATCGAAGCGAGCTGCACCTGGAGCGGCAAGTGCGAAGGCACCCCGGAGCCGTGCAGCCAGAAGACCGACCTGGTCAGCTGCGACTCGCAGCCCGGCTGCAAGTGGCAGTAGTCCAGCCAGCGCCTCCGGAACGCCTCGGGGCGTAGGTTGGGCGGCTATGGATCGCCATAGGGGTCGTGCGTTCGAATGGGATACCGTGGCTCCGGTGGACTTCGAGGTCATCGGCACGATTCGCGACGCGGAGACGATCGCGACCGGGCGTGGGATCCGTGAGATCGCGCGGCTCAGGAAGGTCCACGGCCCCGGTCGCTGGCGCAAGCGCAAGGGCATTGGTAGGATTCGGTTTGCAGATGGTCGGGTCCGCACCGCCGAGCTCCACTGGTACGAGGCGCACGGCATCGGCCGAAAAGAACTGAAGCTCAAGCGCATCCTCCCGGAATCCTGAGATGGCCCGACCGAAACGCCGATACGTGGTTTGCCTGTCCAACGACGGGTACGCGGCGTCGCTCGAACGCGGCAAGATCTACATCGCGCTGGAAGACGCTGACGCGCACAGCGATGGCTTCGTGCGAGTCATCGACGAGTCGGGTGAGGACTACCTGTACCCGACGCGTCGGTTCGCAGACATCGAGCTGCCCAGGAAGATCGCACGGGCGCTGTCGACGCCCGCCTAACGAACCGCCGTTCAGCAGCGGCCGCACCAGCAACCATAACGCATCAGGTTGCGATGACCGAGCCCGTGGTAGTCCACCACGGGCGCGCGGAAGGACCTTGCAGGCGAGACGGCGGGCGGCCGACTGCTTCAGCCGCCTTATGGGTGTTCCGTCCCTCTCCCCCAGGTTCCGTCCAACCCGATGGAGAATGGAAGCGGGACATGCACGCGCGGGCTACGAATATTCAGCAGCGAGCACAGGATGCTCTCCAACTTACCTTCGAGCCCGCGTGTGCGCCTTGCCCGAAAACGAATACTCAGGGAAAGCCGCTGCAACCGGCTCGCCATATCGCCTTCGATGGGCACGGCGGTGCATGTCCCGACCCCACCCTACCGCAAGGAGGTCGCGTGCAGAAACAGGAGAAACAGTCGAGGCAGTTCGCAGCACTCATCGGTCTGGACTGGGCCGACAAGAAGCACGACGTGTGCCTCCAGGTGCCGGGAAGCGACAAGCTCGAGCGCAGCATCGTCGAGCATCGCCCTGTCGCGCTGGAGGCCTGGCTCGACGGGTTGCGCGAGCGCTTCGGCGGAGCACCCGTCGCCGTCGCGGTCGAGCTGGAGCACGGGCCCATCGTCTCCGCGTTGCTGGAGTACGACTTCATCGTCGTCTTCCCCGTCAACCCGGGCACGCTCGCTCGGTACCGCAAGGCCTTCGTGCCGAGCAATGCCAAGGACGATCCCACGGACGCCGAGCTCGCGCTCGACCTGCTCCGTCGTCACCCCGAGCGCGTCGCACCACTCCGCCGCGACAGCGTCCCCATGCGACAGCTGCGCCGCCTGGTCGTACAGCGGCGCGACTTCGTGCAGGACCGCGTGCGCATCACCAACCGCCTCACGTACGCGCTCAAGGCCTATTTTCCCGCAGGTTCTGGGCTGGTTCGACGACAAGTCGACCAACATCTTCATCGACTTCGTCGAGCGCTGGCCCACCTTGCAGGCCGCGCAGCGCGCACGCCGCAGCACGCTCGAAGCTTTCTTCCGCGCTCACAACGTCCGCCGCAAGGACAGCATCGCACGCCGCATCGAGGAGCTGAAAGCCGAGCGCCCGCTCACCACCGACGCCGGCGCCATCGAGCCCGCGCGCCTCGTCGTCGAGCTGCTCCTACCGTAGCTGCGCGCCGTCTGCGCCGCCATCCAGCGCTTCGACGACGAGATCGAAAAGCTCGCCCGCAAGCTGCCCGACTTCAAGCTCTTCGAGTCGCTGCCCGGCGCAGGCCCCGTGCTCGCGCCGCGCCTGCTCGTTGCCTTCGGCGAGCGCCGGGAGCGTTTCGACAGCGCCGCGAGCGTGCAGCAGTACGCCGGCATCGCCCCCGTCACCGAACGCAGCGGCAACAAGAGCTGGGTCCACTGGCGCTACGCCTGCTCCCGCTTCCTCCGCCAGACCTTCGTCGAATGGGTCAAGGAAACCATCCCCCGCTCCTTCTGGGCCAAGGCCTTCTACGAGCGCCAGCGCGCCAAGGGCGCCGCCTACAACGCGACGCTGCGAGCCCTCGCCTTCAAGTGGATCCGCATCCTCTACCGCTGCTGGATCGACCGCACTCCGTACGACGAGTCGCGCTACCTCGAAGCGCTGAAGAAGCGCGGCTCGCCGCTGCTTCCATACGCTGTCAGCGACTCGAGATAGCGCTTGCGGAACGCCTCAGGGCGTAGGTTGGGCAGCGAGGTCGATCGCCTCGGCAGGAACAGCAGCCAGAAGGTTTCAGGTCGACGCCTCTCCGGATGGAACGAGGCGATGATCCTGCGCGGCAGCGACGCCGCCGCTCAGAAGGAAGGCGCGGGCGTCACCGGATGCGACAACGAGCAGGACGCGACAGGCGGCATCACTATGCCGAGTTCTGCGTTTCTCGCTGCCCGTCGCTCTCCCAACGCTCGACAAGACGAATCTGCGGCGCTGCCATTTTGCGGATCTCCTCATACATTGCCCCGGCTTTTGCTGCGTCCCAGCTGAGCTCCAGCGGCTTACGTCTCTGGCTTCTGTATGCGTCCTCCCCCGACCCGGACGCCCGCCCGTCTTCGCCAGACACGACCCAAATCTGGAAGTCTTCCTTGTCCGCGAACATCGCGCACGCATAGAGAAGGAACCTACGGCTCACGTGCGTCTCCAGCGCCAGAGCCCGGACCCTCGCCACCGAGTGCCCCTGTGCCGTGCCGTAGCGAGCAATCAGCGCAGGTCCGAGCTTGTGGGCGTACTCCCTCAATGCGGCCGCGCGCCTCAAGAAGTCGATTGGACCAACTGGAGGAACGATTGCGATCTTCCGCAACATGAGAGCCAGGACGAACCAGGCCGCGCCGACCACCGCCAGGCCGATCGCGACAGCCAGAAGGCAAAACAGGAAGAGCTCCCAGAGGCCGAACAGGTGGGCAAGTGCGGCGCACGACGCCAGAATGACAAGCTCCGCGAAGACCCTTCGGGGATACCGCGCGCCGGTCGTGCCCCGACGAGTAGCCCTGGCCGTGTCGAGTACAAGTCCAAAGGCGGAGGATACGGTAATGACAATGCCGATAGCGACCGCAGCCGGTCGCACCCCCGTGACTACTGCGGCTACCAAGGCTATCGCGAGCGGAACGGCGACAGCTATGGCTGTGTCCCTACGCCGGTCAGAGTCAGCATGCGCCATTTGAACGAGAATCCGAACATACGAGCAAATCGTTAGGGGCCCCGATCATGCACCGGATCCGGCCCCCTGGGCTGGTTGCCTGGCGTCCGAGCCGACGGCGCACCAGCTGTCCCCCCGCGCCGCTGGGGCGACCGAGGTCCCAGTCGTACTTCGTGCTGCCCGCAGCTCCGGAGGTGCCATGCGAGTCTGCCCAACGGACCGCCGCTCAGCTGCGAGCGCCCGGTCCAACCTCTCCCGATGGTAACACCTTCCAGGCGCGGCTCGCGACGCTGCCTTCGTTCGATAGTCGCCGAGCGTGCCGCGCGAAGGGGAACCAGCCCCGCCAGCCGACACGACGGCGCTCGTCTGCTGCAGCGGCCTGTTGGACAGCGAGAGCGGTCGCGTCCCCCGGAACGGCAGCGGCAAGTCACCAGCCGACGCCTCTCCGGATGGAATGACGCGATGATCTCGCGCGGCGGCGACGCCGCCAGCCGGAAGCGAGACGCAGGCGTCACCGGACGCGACGCCGCATCAGCCTCGGGCCGCCGCTACCTCCCAGGTCACCGCCTTGAAGGCTCGGCAAGACGCCAACCAGCAGAGCCAGCCGGCTCGGCGCCGCCAGCTTGTCGACGACCTCGCCCGAGCGCCATCCGGACCCCGAAACCAGAACGGCGCTGCTGCAGAAAAGGAGAATGCAGATGCAGTGCGAGTCTGTCCAACGAACCGCCGCTCAGCTGCGAGCGCCCGGTCCAACCTTTCCTGATGCTACCACCTTCCAGGCGCGGCCGATGACGGTAGCATCGTCCGAGCTTCGCACCACGTGCCGCGCGAAGCGGAACCACGCCCGCCAAGCAAGACGACGGCGCTCGTCCGCCTGGCGGCCAACTCCTTCCTGGTGCACGGCACCGAGGTGGTGCGCGCCGTGTTCGGTCCGACCTCGCGCCAGTACAAGCAGTTCATCGAGCACAACAGCGCCGACCACGCCGAGCTCGACAGCGCCGCCAGCGCTGGCGAGCCCGCGGCCGCAGCCGCCGCCGCAGGCTGAGCCGCCGCGCGCACGCTCGCGGCCATCGCCCGCACGAGCTGCCGACGCTCGAACGCGAGCTGCCGACGCTCCAACGCGAGCTGCCGACGCTCGTACGCGAGCTGCCGAGCCTCCAGCACGACCTGGGTCGGCGCTCCCGCGCCCTGCCGCAGGGAAACCGCGACCTGCCGCGGCTTCCGCACGCCCGGCCCCGGCGCCCCCGCGCCGTCGCCGCCGTTCCCACGCCCTGCCGGGGCAGCAGCACGCCCTCGACCGCCAGCACCGCGGCCTGCCGGGCCGATCCCGGGCCCTGCCGGGGCGATCCCGGGCCCTGCCGGGGCGATCCCGGGACCTGCCGGGGGCGAGAGCGCCGGTGGCGCCCGGGCGGGCGAGTGTCTACGCTGCGGCGGCCATGGCTTCGATCAAAGAGCAGCTGGAGCAGCTCCCGCAACCGGTTCGCGAGCTGCTGGACAGGCACCACTTCGACGCCGATCGCTTCGAGCGGCTGGCGGGGCGGCTCAGCAACGGGCCGGTCGATCACGCGGCGGACAACCGCGTGCGCGGCCAGGTCGAGCCGCCCGCGCCGGACGACGTGAGCGATCTGCCCGAGCCGGGCTCGCCCGAGTCGCAACGCCTGGAGGCGCTGGGGCTGGCGGCGCTCGCCAGCGGACGCTGCGCGCTGGTGGTGCTGGCCGGCGGCATGGCCACGCGCATGGGCGGCGTGGTCAAGGCGCTGGTCGAGGCGCTGCCCGGCCGCACCTTTCTCGACCTGAGGCTGGCCGAGATGCAGGCGCTGGAACAGCGCGTGGGCCGCAAGGTGCCGCTGTGGCTGATGAGCAGCGCCGCCACCGACGCCGGGCTGCGCCAGGCGCTCGGCGATCGCATCGACGGCGACAGCGTCGCCGTCTTCCCGCAGTCGCTCTCGCTCCGGCTCACGCCGGAGGGCGATCTGTTCCACGACGCCGCGGGCCGGGTGAGCGAGCACGCGCCCGGCCACGGCGACCTGCCCGACGCGCTGAAGGAGAGCGGGCTGCTCTCGCGCTTCGTCGAGCAGGGCGGGCGCGTGCTGATGATGGCCAACCTCGATAACCTCGGCGCCACGGTCGACCCGGTGGTGATCGGCTGGCACCTCGATCGCAAGACGCAGGTCACCTGCGAGGTGGTCGACAAGGTCGGCTCCGACCGCGGCGGCATCCCGGTGCGGCTCGACGGGCGGCCGGTGGTGCTGGAGGAGTTCCGGTTGCCGGAGGGCTTCGACCCGGCGCAGGTGCGCGTGTTCAACACCAACACCTTCCACTTCGACGCGCGCGCGCTGCACGATCTGGACATGGACTGGACCTTCTTCGCGGTCACGAAGAAGGTGGAAGGCCAGCCGGTGATCCAGTTCGAGCGGCTCGTGGGCGAGGTCACCAGCCACCTGGACACGCGCTTCCTGCGCGTGTCGCGCGAGGGCGCCTCGTCCCGCTTCCTGCCCGTCAAGGATCCCGCCGAGCTCGAAGCGCGCCGGCCGGAGATCGAGGCCGTCGCGAAAGCCCGCGGGTTTGCCACATGAAACAACATCGCTACCTGCTACTTCTTCTGCTGCTGCTGCTGGTTTCCAGCGGCGTCGCCGTCAACGCACAGGAGCCCATCCGCCGCGCGTTGCCGCTGCCCGCGCTGGGGCGCAGCGTCGCCAGCGACGACGACACCACCGCGCTGGTGCTCAATCCGGCCAACCTCGCCTTCATGCCGGCGGCGGAGCTGCGCTGGTCGAGCATCTACCTGGACGAGGACACCCGCGTGCCCTGGCAGGGCCACGCCATCGCGCTCGGCTTCCCGCTGCCGCTGATCCCGCTGTCGACCGGGCTGCGCTTCGACCTGGTCGATCCGCCGCGGGCCGCCGGCTCGCTGGCGCCCTACCCGCCGGCGGGGCTGCCCAGCATCGACCGCTACGCGGCCGGCAACTACCAGTGGCTGACCTGGGGTCTGGCGCTCGGCGACTCGAAGACCGCCTCGCTCGGCATCAGCTACCAGCACTCCTACTCGCGCGTGGCGCAGTCGGACGGCTACAGCGCCTGGAACGCCGGGCTCAGCTGGCGTCCCTTCGACCAGATCGCGCTGTCCGGTGTGGCGCACGACTTCAACAGCCCGGTCAGCACCGGCGGCACGCGGCTCGATCCCGCCTTCGACATGGGCGTGGCGATCCGGCCTTTCGGCACGCGCACCGCCGAGCTGGGGCTGGAAGCGCGCTACATCGACTCGGGCCACAAGGGCGTGTGGGTGCCGCGCGCCACGCTCGGCATCGACATCCCGCCCATCGGACGGCTGCGCGGCGGCTTCTCGATGAGCAACCCACAGAACAGCCCCTCGGGCCCCGAGGGCCGCGCCTGGACCGCGTCCGCGGCGCTCGCCTTCTACCTGAACACGCCCAGCGGCTCGATGGAGCTCAGCGGCGGCGGCGTGACCGGCAACGGCCTGGGCAGGAACAACAGCTACGGCATCCAGACCGAAGTGGCCTTCAAGGGCTACCGCGAGCCGGCCGGACCCGAGGTGCCGCGCTACGCCATCCGCATCCGCATCGAGAGCACGCCGGGCACGCGCCAGCACGTGGCGCTGCTCAGGCAGCTGTGGTCGATCGCGGACGACGAGCCGGCGATCGACGCCGTGGTGTTCGAGCTGAGGACGGCTCCGGCCAGCTCGCTGGCGCACGTGGAAGAGCTGCGCGACGCCATCTACCACCTGCGCGCCCGGGGCAAGCGCGTTCTCTGCCACCTGGAGGACGCGCCGGGCTCCGCGCTGTACATGTGCTCGGCCGCGGACCGCATCCTGATGAACCCCGCCGGCGGGCTGCGCTTCGCGGGCCTGCGCACGCAGTACATGTACTTCGCCGGCCTGATGAAGAAGCTCGGCATCCGCGCCGACTTCGTGCGCATCGGCATCCACAAGAGCGCGCCCGAGCAGTTCACGCGCGAAAGCGCCAGCCCCACGTCGCGCGCCGACACCATCGACCTCCTGCAGCAGTACGAGCGGATCTTCATGCAGGGCGTCTCCGCTGGTCGCCACATTCCGGTCGACAAGCTGCGCGCGCGCATCGCCAAGGGCCCGTTCGTGGCCAGCGAGGCCAAGGCCGCGGGACTCATCGACGGCTACGCCTTCGACGACCAGATTGAGGACGCCGTCGACAAGCTGGTGGGACGCAAGACGCTGCTCATCAAGGATGGCCGCGCGCCGCGCGCGCCCGAGCGCTTCGGCAACGTCAAGCGCGTCGCCATCGTCTACGTCGACGGCGACATGATCGACGGCCGCAACAAGACCATCCCGCTCATCGGCACGCGCCTGGCGGGCTCGTACACCATCGCCGACACGCTGAAGAAGGTGCGCGAGGATCCGACGGTGGGCGCCGTGGTGCTGCGCATCGAGTCGCCCGGCGGCTCGGCGATGGCCGCCGACGTGATGTGGCGCCAGGTCGAGCTCACCGCCAAGGTCAAGCCGCTGGTGGTGAGCATGGGCAGCTACGCGGCCAGCGGCGGCTACTACATCGCTTCGCCCGCGACGCGCATCTTCGCCGACCCGCTGACGGTGACGGGCAGCATCGGCATCTTCTACGGCAAGGCCGACATCGCCCAGCTGCTCAAGAAGATCGGCGTCAACATCGAGACCTACAAGACCGCGCCGCGCGCCGACGCCGAGTCGATCTTCCGTCCCTTCACCAAGAGCGAGCGCAAGGAGCTCCAGCACAAGGTCGCGCAGTTCTACGACATGTTCCTGTCGCGCGTGGCGCAGGGCCGGGGCATGAGCAAGCAGGCCGTGGACAAGGTCGCGCGCGGGCGGGTGTGGACCGGCCAGCAGGCGCAGACACGCGGCCTGGTCGACGAGCTCGGCGGGCTGCGCCAGGCGCTGGCGTATGCGCGCGCCAAGGCCGGTTTGCCGCCCGAGACGCCGATCGAGGAGCTGCCGCCGCCGAACACCACCATCATCGGCAAGCTGCTCGGCATCGAGGGCGTCCACGAAAGCACCGCTGCGCGAGGGGCGCTGCCGCCGCAGCTGTTCGATCTGCTGCAGGCGCTGAGCCCGTTCGTGGTCCACCCGCCCGATGCGCCGATGGCCCGCATGGAGCTCGTTCCCGTCGGCCCATGACAGAGGCATCGCAACAGGCCGCGCCGCTCTTGCTGTGCGACGGCGCGCGCATCGACGCAGCTGGCGGCGCGCTGCTCGAAGGGCTGTCCTGTGTCGGCTCGGGCAGCCGCATCGCTCTGGTCGGCGCGTGGGCCCCGCTGTTCGCGCTGCTCGGCCGCGAGGCACAGCTCGCGGCGGGGCGCGTCGAGATCGACGGCAGCGAGGCGGCGCGCGCCACGGCGCTCGGCGTGGTAGGGCTGGCGCGGCCCGGGCGCGGGCTGCCCGCCAAGTGGACGGTCGCGCGCTACCTGGCGGAAAGCGCGCGGCTGCTCGGGCTGTCCGCGCGCGACAGCCGCCGCAGCGCGCACGCCGCGCTCGAAGCCCTGGGCCTGTCGGCGCTCGGCCCCCGCACGCTCGCGCGCCTCGACGCCGTCGAGCGCCGCGCGCTGTTCATCACGCACGCCACGCTCGGCGCGCCGCGCGTGCTGGCGCTGGAAGCGCCCTTCGACGGGCTGGACCCAGCGTCGCAGGAGCGCCTCCTGCCGCTCGTCGATCGCGCCTCGGCCGGGCGACAACTGCTCTGGTCGGTGGCCGATCCCGCGCCTACAGGCGCGGCGCGCGGCCTGCTCGAGCGCATGGACGAGGTGCTGGTGCTGGAAGCGGGCAGCCTGGTCGCCCAGGGCCCGCCCGCTCACGCGCTGTCGCCCGGGCAGCGCTACCTGGTGACGGTCGCCCACGGCGCCGCGGAGCTTTCCGGACAGCTCGAGGCGCGCGGACTGGGCGTGCAGGCAGCGGGCGCCGGCGGGCGCGCGCTGCCGTTCAACGCGGCCGAGCCGAGCGCGCGGCTGATCGTCGATCTCGGCGCCGACGCGACGCCCAACGACGTGCTGGCCGCCGCGCTGGAGCTGTCGGTGCCGGTCCTGGAGCTGGTGCCGCTGGCGCGGATCCCGGATAAAGAGGCCCCGTGAGCGAGCAGCGACGATCCCTCTCCCAGGCGCGGCGCGTCGTGATCAAGATCGGCTCGCGCGCGCTTTCCGACGGCAGCGATCTGGTCCAGCGCATCGCCGCCGAGATCGCCGCGCACTCGCGCGGCAAGCGCAGCTTCGTGCTGGTGTCGAGCGGCGCCATCAGCATCGGCTGCGAGCGGCTCGGCTATCGCAGCCGCCCGCGCGAGATGGCGCGGCTGCAGGCCGCGGCCGCCGCCGGCCAGAGCGTGCTGATGCACCGCTACGAGCAGGCCTTCGCGGCCGAGGGCCTCACGGTCGCACAGGTGCTGCTCACGCACGCCGACCTCGCCGACCGGCTGCGCGTCAACAACGCGCGCGAAGCGCTGGCCGCGCTGCTCGACGCAGGCGCCGTGCCCATCGTCAACGAGAACGACACGGTCTCGACCGAGGAGATCCGCTTCGGCGACAACGACCAGCTGGCAGCCATGGTCGCGCCGCTGGTCGGCGCCGACCTGCTCGTGCTGCTCACGGACGTGGAGGGCGTGCTCGACAACAAGGGCCGCCGCATCGCCGTGATGAGCGACAACGCCGTCGTGGGGAAGCTGGAACAGCGCCAGGGTGTCGGCAGCGGGGGAATGGAGAGCAAGCTCGACGCCGCACGCAAAGCCTCCCACGCTGGCGCCCAGGTGGTGATCGCGCCGGCCGGGCGCGAGGGCGTGCTGGGCGAGGTGCTCGCCGGTCACGACGTGGGCACGCTCTTTCCGCTCGTCGGTCGCGCCCTGCGCGCCCGCAAACACTGGATCGCCTACACGCTGCGCCCGCGCGGCACCGTGCTGCTCGACGAGGGCGCCGTGGGCGCCGTGCGCGGCGGTCGCAGCAGCCTGCTTCCGGTCGGCGTGCTCGGCGTGCGCGGCCAGTTCAACCCCGGCGACTCCGTGCGCCTCGTCGCCCCCGACGGCACCGAGGTCGGCCGCGGCCTGACGCGCCTCGGCGCGCTCGACGTGGCGCGCGCCGCCGGGCTCAAGGGCAAGGATCTCGATCTGCTGTTCGGGACGGAAGGCCACGACCTGGTCGTGGTGCACAAGGATGATCTGGTGATCGTGGGCTAGGCCGGGCTGGTCCGCGCCCCGGCGATTGGCTAAGGTCCGCCGCGCCAGGAGGTCAGCATGCCGCAGCCATTGATCGAGTGCGTTCCGAACTTCAGCGAAGGCAACGACATGACGGTGATCCGGCAGATCACCGATGAAATCGAGAGCGTCGAGGGCGTCAAGCTGCTCGACGTCGATCCGGGCAAGGCCACCAACCGCACCGTGGTCACCTTCGTCGGCGCGCCGGAGTCGGTGATCGAGGCGGCCGTCAAGGCCGCCGCCAAGGCCGCCGAGCTGATCGACATGTCGAAGCACAAGGGCGAGCACCCGCGCTTCGGCGCCACCGACGTGTGCCCGCTGGTGCCGGTGGCGGACATCAGCATGGAAGAGACGGCGGCGCACGCGCGCGAGCTCGGCCGCCGCATCGGCGAGCTGGGCATCCCGGTGTACTGCTACGAGAACGCCGCCACGAGCGACAAGCGCAGAAACCTCGCCACGGTGCGCGCCGGCGAGTACGAGGGACTGCAGAGCAAGCTCGCCGATCCGGAATGGAAGCCCGACTTCGGCCCCAGCGAATTCAACGCCGGTGCCGGCGCCACCGCCGTCGGGGCGCGCGACTTCCTGGTCGCGTACAACGTCAACCTCAACACCACCTCGACCCGCCGCGCCAACGCCGTCGCCTTCGACGTGCGCGAGCGCGGCCGCGAGAAGCGCGAGGGCGGCAAGCTGACGGGCAAGGTCGTCCGCGACGACAAGGGCAACCCGGTCATGGTCCCCGGCACGCTGAAGTGCGTGAAGGCGATCGGCTGGTTCATCGAGGAGTACGGCATCGCGCAGATTTCGATGAACCTGACCAACATCTCGGTCACCCCCGTCCACGTCGCCTTCGACGAGGTGTGCGACAAGGCCAGCGCGCGTGGCCTGCGCGTGACCGGCTCCGAGCTGGTGGGTCTGATCCCGCTCGGGGCCATGCTGGAGGCGGGGCGCTACTTCCTGCGCAAGCAGCAGCGCTCGGTGGGCGTCGCCGACCGCGAGCTGATCAAGATCGCCGTGAAGTCGATGGGCCTCGACGAGCTGAAGCCGTTCGTCCCCGAAGAAAAGATCATCGAGTACGTGATGGCCAAGGACGACCCGCCCGGGCTGGTCGATCTGACCGTGCGGGGTTTCGTCGAGGAGACGGCCTCCGAGTCGGTCGCTCCGGGCGGCGGCTCGGTGGCTGCTGCCATGGGCGCGATGGGCGCGGCGCTCGGCACGATGGTCGCCAACCTGTCGTCGCACAAGCGCGGCTGGGACGATCGCTGGGAGGAGATGAGCGACTGGGCCGAGCAGGGCAAGGAGCTGCACGACCAGCTCTTGCGCCTGATCGACGAGGACACCGCGGCCTTCAACCGCGTGATGGCGGCGTTCCGCATGCCCCAGGAGACCGCGGCGGACAAGCAGGCGCGCAAGCAGGCCATAGAGGATGCCACCGTCGCGGCCATCGAGGTGCCCTTCCGCGTGATGGAACTTTCCCGCGCCGCGCTCGACGTGGCCAAGGCCATGGCCGAGATCGGCAACCCGGCCTCCATCTCCGACGCGGGCGTCGGCGCCCTGGCCGCGCGCGCTGCGGTCCACGGCGCCTTCCTCAACGTCCAGATCAACTGCCCCGGCCTGACCGACAAGGCGCGCGTGGCCGACTTCATCGCCCGCGGCAAGGCTATCGAGCAGGAGTCCGTCGCCCTCGAGCAGGAGATCCTGGCGAAGGTGCGCGAAAAGCTGGAAGCGGATCTGGCGAAGTAGCGGCCGGCCGAACCGCGTGTTCGAGCACGAACGAAGTGCGGCGCATTCCTCAAGCGGTCCCGGGCATTCGCCCGGCCGGGACAAGTATGTGTTGCTCCGACCCGCCGACATGGATAGCGATCCCACGATCGCCTTCTCTGCCTTTATCTGGAGACGCACACAATATGAGATATTGAACCCCTTCTTTGATCATGGCTGCAGTACTGGGCCTGGTCGCGACGCAAGCGTGCGGCGGAAGCAGCAGCACGAGCATCGGCTCGGGCACCGACGGCGGCGTTGATGGCTCCGCCGGCTCGTCGGGCACCGCGGGCTCCGCGGGCACTGCCGGCTCCGGTGGCTCGGCTGGAAGCGCGGGAACGGGCGGATTCGGGGGAGGTATGGCCGGCAGTGCCGGGACAGCGGGGACGGGCGGTAGCGCTGGCAGCGCTGGTTCGGCCGGCAGCGCCGGCACCGGCGGCACCGCGGGTGTGGACGGCGGCGCCGGAACAGGTGGAGCCGCGGGAGCTGCCGGTGCGGGAGGCGCGCACGCAGGTGCTCCGTGCCACTGCGGGCCGCTCCAGGGTGCGTGAACAACAAGTGCGTGGCCTCCGCGCGCATCTTCGTCACGCAGGATTTCCAGAGCGCGAACCTGGGCGGCACGGCCGGCGCGGACAAGATCTGCCAGACCGCGGCCGACGCCCAGTCGCTGGGCGGCAAGTGGAAGGCCCGGGCGTCCGACAGCAAGTCCAACCCGTCCACGAGTTTCACCCACAGCAAGGGCGCCTACCGGCTGCTCGACGGCACGCTGGTCGCCAGGAACTGGGCCGACCTCACGGACGGTACGCTCACCCACGCGATCGACATGAGCGAACAGGGCAACACGCTGACCAACAGCGAGGTGTGGACGAACACCTCCCCCAGCGGCGCGGCGGCCACGCCCAACGGCTGCAGTGGCTTCACCAGCAACGCCGCCAGCGCATCGATCGCCGAGGTCGGCGTGCTGAACGCCGCGAGCAGCAAGTGGACCCACGTCTACTTGCAGTACTGCAACCGCACCAACGTGCGCCTGTACTGCTTCCAGCAATAGGCCACGCGCGAGACACGGGGCTCGCGGTCGTAAAGCGATGCTTTGACGACCGCGAGCGGCGGTGCGCGCCGGCCGCTACGCGCCGCGCTAGAGCTTCTTGATCACCGCTGCAGCGAGCTTCTTGGCGTCGGCGAGATCGGCGGCGCGCTTGGCCTGCGTCTGGGCGATCACGTGGAAGATGTGGGTGCCGGCCACTACCGATAGTTGCGCCATCCGCGGGCTCCAGCGTGCTTCGTCCCCCACGCCGGTGACGGGATGGTTCTTGATGCGGAACGTGACCTTCTGCGATGTGCCGCCCGCATCCACCGTGCCCTTGATGCCCTGGTTGACCTGGCGCTGACTCGCTTCGAAGCTCTTGCGCGCGGCTTCCGCGGAGCTGGACTGATCGCCTACCAGCGTGAGCGAGACGCGGTCCCGGTTGGGAGGCGGGCGGCTGACCATATCGACCAGATCCTGCGCCCCCTTGTGCTGCCCCATGTGCGCGATCATCTTCTGCATCTGCGCCTGTTCGTGCTTCCTGTATGCGGCCATCTGCTTGGCCGCGTTCGGGTTCGGCCACGAGTAGGTGCACATCGGAAACATGCCGTGCTCGTCCTTTTTCTGGAGCTGCACGCTGGCAGGGAGGCCGAGCGTGGTGCGGACGAGCGAAGCGGTGAGCACAGCACAAGCGTCGGGGCCGGTACCCTTCTTCGCCGGCGCCGCCGCTTTTCTTGCGGCGGACACCGCGGCGGCGGCGGAGCCGGACTTGGTGCTGTGGTGTTTGCATGCCGCAAGCTGGAAAGCGGCAAGCAGCGCAAGGAACGGAGACAAACGAGAAACGCGCATGACAGCTTCCACCCCTACCGAAGGCAACGCGCGTGCGTCTACCCCCATTTTCGGAATCCCTTTCGCGACCGCTCCGGCGCATCGTGCACGGACGCTACCGGCCAGCCGTTTCCACACCGACCAGCGCGCCGGCCAGAACCATGGCCAGAAGGAGCGCGGCGCGTGCCCGTGAGGCCCGCGATCCCGTCACGGGTCAGCACGACGTTGTGGACGACCCGTCAACGCGGTCCCCGCATCACTTCTAGCCCGCGGAGAGGCCCGCCAGGCGCTCGGTGATGATCGAGTCGGCCTGGGCCATGATGCGATCGATGAGCTCCTTGACGGTGGGAACGTCGTGGATCAGGCCCGCCACCATGCCGCAGGACCAGGCCCCGGCACCGACTTCGCCTTCTTCCATCACCTTCGGGTAGATCCCCGCCACCTGCGCGATGATGTCCCCGATATTGAGGTCGGCCCCCTTCTCGCGCTCGATCTCGAGGAGTTGCTCCACCGCCGGGTTGTTCAGCACGCGCTCGGTGTTGCGCAGAGGGCGCATGATGAGGCGCGTATCGAGCTCGGTCGCCTTCAGGATGGCCTGCTTCACGTTGTCGTGAACCGGCGCCTCCTTGGTGGCGATGAAGCGCGTTCCCATGTTCATGCCCTCGGCGCCCATCGCCAGGGCAGCCACCAGGCTGCGCCCGTCGGCCATCCCGCCGGAGGCGACGAACGGAATGGTGAGCTCCTCGGCCGCCCGGGGCAGCAGGATCATGTTGGGGATGTCGTCCTCGCCCGGGTGACCGGCGCACTCGAAGCCGTCGACGCTCACCGCATCGCAGCCGATCTTCTCCGCCTTGAGGGAGTGGCGGACCGAGGTGCACTTGTGGATCACCTTGATGCCGGCTGCCTTGAGCGCCGGCATGTGCTCCTGGGGGTTTCGGCCGGCGGTCTCGACGATCTTCACCCCGCCCTGGATGATGGCGTCGATGTACTCGGGGTAGGGAGGAGCGGCGAAGGCGGGCAGGAAGGTGAGGTTCACGCCGAACGGCTTGTCGGTCATCTCGCGACAGCGGGCGATCTCCTTGGCGAGGTTCTCGGGCGTGCCCAGGGTCAGCGCCGTGATGATGCCGAGCCCCCCGGCGTTGGACACGGCAGACGCGAGCTCGGCGAGGCCCACGTAGTGCATGCCGCCCTGGATGATCGGATGCTGGATGCCGAACAGCTCGGTGATGCGCGTCTTCATGCCGCGCAGGCTACTACCGTTCGGAGGCCGATTCTCCGAGAATGTCGTCACTACGCGCGCGTTGCTGGGCGCCAGCAGCGCCGCCGAACCACCAGCCATGCTAGCGGAAACAGCAACCAGCTGGCATCGCCTGGTGTCGGACCGCCTGCCGTGCGGCAGCCGCACCCGCCGCTCTTCGAGCTTCCCGGGCTCTTGCCGGCGCTGCCGCTGCTGCCGCCGGCCGCGGCGCCACCGTCGATCCCGCCGCTGCCGCCCGTCGTTGCACCGCCCGTTCCCGACGTGCCGCCGCTGCCGCCCGCACCGCCGCTGCCGCCCGTGCCCGGCGTGTCGAGCATGTCGAAGAGCTCGTTCCGCGCGTTCTCCAGATCCGCCGCCGTCTTGTGCGTGTCCCAGGGGTGCGGGAACAGCGTCGATGCGATCTGGTGCGCCTTGGCCGAGTCCTTCTTGGCGGCCTGCACCAGATACTCGTAGTCCTCCATGCCCTCGCGGATGAGCTTCATGCGGATCGACTCGATCGGGATGTCCTTCGTGCCCCCGATCACGGACGGCTTGCCCGGATAGAAGATCGTTCCGTCTCCGGACCCGGAGAAATCGCACTGGCCGTCGGGGTCCCAGGCCGTGGTCAGCTGGTGCGTGGTGTCGAAGTAGAGCTCGCCGGTGACGTCGAGATCGAACGCGACCCAGGGAAAGGCCCGGTCCTGCACCCCCGTCGAGTCGATCACCATCTGCGGCCAGCCTGTGAAGTAGCTGTCCGTTGTCGCGTCGCCGCAATTGCCGCAGCCGTGCGACATGCAGGACTGGTAGGACCAGAGCAGGCGGTTCGACTTGCCCGCGAGCCAGCTGTCGTACTTCGGGCGCTGGTTGCCCGCGTACGTGTTGCCGGACTTGTCGTCGAGGTAGTTGATGACCGGCACGAAGATGTCGATGTCGCTGGTCGCGCCGGCCGAGGTCGCCTCGTCGATGTCCGAGGTGATGATGATGCGTGCGTTCGCGTCGGCGGAATGCAGCGCCTGCGCCGAGGCAATGAGCGAGTTCCACTGGCTCTGGTTCGAGCCGGGCTCGTCGATGGGGTAGTAGAACAGGCGATCGAAGAAGCCTTTGGACTTGGCGTACGTGATCCACTGTCCGACGCTCGAATCACCGCCGTCGAGGCGGATGGCGGTGAGCTTGGCGCCCTTGAGTCGCGTGGGGCCCGTACCGTCGACCAGCGGCATCACGTATTGCTCGTAGGGCGCCTGACTGCCGCCAAAAGGCGGCTGGTAGTCGCTGTCGGAGATCGTGAAGCGATCGTCCAGCGCCGCGCGCAGGTACAGCTCCCTGAGCGCGTTCGCCTTGGGCTCGTTCCAGCTCGTGTCGCAGGAGTTGTTGCCGTAGTGGGCGAGGCACGGTGCATCCCAGCCCATGCCAAACGCCGTGGTGAACGTGGCGGTGGAAGGCAGCGAGAAGGTGCCGACGTGCAGCGCGATCGGCACGGTTCCCTGCTGCGTCCCGCCCACCTCGACGGCCAGCTCGCCGCTGTAGTCGCCGGCGGCAGCGCCCGCCGGGACCAGGATGTCCACCCACACGACCCGGGATTCGGTGCCGGGCACGTCGAACGGGAACGCATTGCGCTTTTCGCCGAAGAACGTGTCGACGTTGGGGACCAGCGGGTCGGGCCAGCGTCCGGCTGCGCCCTCGGAGTTCGACGGCGTGCCGACCTGGTAGTAGCGCTCCGCATACAGCACGACGTTCTTGTCGGGGATAGTCGCCCCGCCTGGACCCGTCAGGCTCTTCGAAAGCGTGACCGACACCCCGCTCGTGGGGCCGCCCGAGCTCGTGAACACGATCTGGAACGGCTCGAACTCGTTCTTGGCCGCGCGCAACGTCGCCGACGGCGTGGTCGCGGGCGTGTCGGCCGGCCGCACCTTGACATCGGGGGAGACCACGCCGAACGAAAGCGTAGCCGCGGCAGCGGCACAGGGGGAGAAGGTGACCAGTATCGCAGCCAAGGCCGCATTTGCTCTGCACGAGGATCGCCAGGTCATGAGACAGGGTCTCACGAACGCGCGACGGCAGGGAAGAGACGCTTTTCCATGCAGGGCGGATCGACCGGGGGCTTCTGGCACGTCCTACAGAGAGGCGACGAGGAGCGTGTGGTGCCGATAGCGGGTGTATCCGTGTAGCGGATGCACAGCGACCGTTTTCGCGCCCGCCGCATCCTCGAGCAGCTCGACCCAATCGTCGTGAGTCAGGAACATCTCGTTGCTGCCAACGTAGCGGCTTGTGTCGCTGCCGAAGAACTCCAGGTTGCCATCGAGTCGATGGAATCGGTTGCGCAGATCGTAGAGCAGCTCGAACCGCGGCAGACTGTCTTCCAGCATCAGGATCGTGCGTCGCGTGACGCGCCTTGCCTCGGCCAGCAGCTTCCGCGCGTGTGCGGGTCGCAAGTGGTGGAGGACGTAGCAAAGCATCGCGACGTTGACCGACTGGTCTTCGAACGGCAGCTTCGTCCCGTCGAATTTCAAGAGCTGTACCGGCGTGCCGAGCGGATTGGGCAGCGGCTCTGGATCGAGGATATCGACCCCGACCAGCTTCGCCGAGCGAAACAGAGACAGACTTCTCAGCCGGTGGCCTCTGTTGCAGCCGATGTCGAGAACGACATCGTCCTCGCAAACGCTACGGGCCAGCAGGCTGGAGAGCAGCAGGTCCTGGGTGTTGAATCCCCGATACCACTCTGGTCCGCGCTTCCCGAGGTGCGCGAGCTGGACAGCGGCGTACTGGGCGGCTCGCAAAGCCTGCCGCGCGAACCACCTCGCTTGATCGCCGATGGAATTCCTGCCGATTGGCCGTCGTGCGTCCTCTTCTCGCGCGCTCCCATCGCTCGCGGGAATGTGCGACAGAGGCACGGTCTGTTGTTCGGAAGGCACGGTGGGTGAAGGCTGCCGGCCGCGGGCTCCAGTCGAAAACGCGATCAGAAGCTCCGCGACGGTCTGCAGAAGAATCCAGGCATTGTGGCCTGTCATCGACTGCAAGCGCTGTGCCTGATGCTTGAACAGAGGGAAATCAGTCGCGCGGCTTGACCGGAGCGCTGCGCGCCGACTCTTATCTACTGGATGGGGCTCGGACGAATCAGAATCTGGAGTGTTGTTGGCGCGTTTCTCATTGGAACAGCTGCCTTCTCCTCATACGCCACCGGGGCTCCCGGCACGCCGCGCTCGATGGCCAACGGCGCCCAGCTCATCGAGGTCCACGACGCGCAGACGCCGTTCGCGGCAATCGTCGTGCGTTTTCCGGTCGGAATGGCGGACGACCCCGCTGACAGTCCTGGCCTTTCCGAATTGATGGGTGCGCTTCTGAAGCGCGTCTCGACCCGTCACGTGCGGCGGGAGGACCGCGACGACCTGATCCGCGCGATGGGTTTCCCGCCCTGGCAGCCGAACGTGCTCGCTCTCAGGGATCGAACGGTCTTGCGCGAGCTCGTGCCGGCGTCGGCCGTGCGTCTCGCCCTCTGGCTTGCGAGCGATCGCGCGGCGTACTTCTCCGACGGCATCGACGCGGCCTCGGTTGCGGACGCCATGTCCGACCTCGAACAGCGAAAACAGCAACTCGACGACGACCCGTACTCGAAGCTGTGGGATCGCGCGCAGACGGAGGCGTACGGGCCTGCCGACTCCTACGGCCACGGTCTCGATCTGGCGGCGTTGCGCCGGCTCTCACCTGCGGAGCTGAGGCAGCGAGCACGCAGGATGTACGGAGTCGATCATGCCGTCGTCGCCGTCTACGGCGCAGCTCCGGCGGCCAGTGTAGACAAGTGGGCCGACCAGTATTTCGGCAGTCTGCCGCGCACCCCGCTCGACCTGCCGCCGCGGCATCATCCGGCGCCAACGCCACACCGTTTCGAGATGAAGGCCGGCGTGAAAAACCCGGCCATCGCGCTGTCGTGGCGCACCGCGGCGTACTTCACACAGGACGACCAGGCGCTCGAACGTCGCGGCCCGCGTGCTGATGACCCGACTCCACAAGCAGTTGGTGGAACATCACATCGCGCAGAGTATTGGCGCGCGACAATCCTCGAATGACGACGCCAGCGCCTTCACGATCGAGTCCGTCGCGGACGCAGGGCACAACGTCGGGGAGCTTCGCACCGCGATCGAACAGCAGATCCGGGCGCTGGCCGCGGGTCACATCGACAGTTCGGAAATGGGCACATCCCAGCGCCTGCTCGCAGCACAGACCGCCATGCTCAACGACGCGCTCGATCATCGCGCCAGCTTCGCGACGGACTGCTGGGTGTTGAAACACGATCCCGGCTACTACGCGACGTACCAGAAACACTACGCGACCTTGACGGTCGGGCAGGTCGCCGCCGCCGTGAAGCGCGAGCTTCCGCTTTCCCGTCGCACCGAGGGCATCCTCGAGCCCGGCAAGCCGGCAGCCGCGCCCGCTCGCAAACAGGCGCCCCAACCGTCTGATCCAGCGCGGCCGCTCCCACCGCCTGCGGACCAGGCGTTCCGCTACGCTCCCCCGCGGGCGCAGAACGGTGGCGGCTTTTCCCCACCGGTTGCCGACGACGTGCACCTGCACCGCGGCGCGCGGCTCCTGTTCCTTGCGCGCCCGGGCAGCGGCCTGGTGCGGCTGTCCGCCGTGTTGCGCTGGCGCGACAAGCCGCCGTGCTGCGGCTCGTTCAAGCTGCTGCCCTCGGTTCTGCTGAAGAGCCGTCTCGACAACGGACAGAGCTTCTACGACGCGGCGAGCCGTCTCGGCGCCGTGTTCGTCACTGTCGGCAACTACAACGACGACGCGATGTGGGTCGACTTCACGGTGCGCCCGCAGGATCTCGACAAGGCCGCCACGCTGGCGACGCAGGTGCTCCTTGTGCACGACCTCGACGCCGCGAAGTTCGGCCGGCTGACGCAGCAGAGGCGCAAGCGGGAGCTGTCGACGCCGGCGCGCCTCGAACAGTACCTGCTGAACTCGATGATCCCTGCCCGGCACCGCTACCATCTGCCGCCACCGGACAGCGGTGCGGACAAGCTGTCACTCGCCCAGCTGTCGCACTATCTCCAGAGCCAGGCTGTAGCGTCGCAGGTCACCTACGTCGTCTCGGGCGACACGACGCTCGACGCGGTCCAGAAGACACTCGCGAAAGCCGACAAGCCGCTCCGCGTCCAGGCGGCGCCGAAGAGCCGGGCATTGCACGCCAGCGCGGGCGCGTACTTGTTCGACGACCCGAAGCCAAAACAGGTCGAAGTCTCGGTCAACGTGCCGCTTCCGGGCTGGAACGATCCGGATCTCGCGGTGGGACTGCTGGTGCCGTACTTCTTCCTGGCCGGGTCGTCGTTCGACCGCCATCTGTCCGAGCTGGGCGTCAAGGACCACGGGGCGCTCACGACAGATTCCTGGCTTCCGGCCGAGCTGCCGTTTCTCCACGTCGAGTGCAGCGTGCCGCCGCTCGACGTGAGCACTTTCGTCAGAGCCGTCTTCGACGAGATGGAGAAGCTACGGAGCGGAGCCCTTCCCCCGAGCGAGTTGCTCGATGCGCAGCGTGGCGTGCTCGCTTGGATGAGGAAGCCCTACAGGGATGCAGCGGCGACTCACGGCGAGTTGGTCCAGATCGCAACGCGCGCGGCGACGGCGGATGTCGACGAGGTGCTGTACCGTCGCGAGGAGATGGTCAACATGGCCGCGGTCCAGCGCGTCGCCAAGCAGTATCTGCTGCCGGACCACGCCACGGTGGTGGCCTACGGCCCCGTCAACGATGCCCGCGAACCCCTGGAAAAGCTGGGGTTGAAAGTCGTCTTGCGGAGCGCCGACGCGAAGGGAGCCAAGCCGTGACGGGGACCCGGCTTCTTGGCGTGCTGGCGTGCTGCCTGGTTGGCTGCAGTCCCGCGACGCGACCTGCTGCGCACGCGGCTCCGCACTCCTCGGCACCTCGAGCCAGCTGGCGACAGTACTCGCTTCCGCTCTCCGGGCTTCGCGCGCGTTTTCCACAGCCGCCCAACGAGGCGGTCGGCGACACGCAACAGAAAGGCACGACGCTGCACTACTCGGGATTTTCACTCGAGAAGAAGAGCACCACGTTTTTGTGCATGCTTGTGGACATGAAGGCCCGGAGGGACGACAAGGTGGCGCTGGCCAATGCCGTGAAGTTACTCGGCCCGGGCATTCACAAAGTGCACTCGCTCGTCGACAACGGTTTCCGTGGTGTCGACGCGGCCGGCAAGGACAAGGACGGCGCCAACGTCGTCCGGCGATTCGTCGTCGTCGGCGACGGCATGCTCCTGGCCGGCGTTACCGACCCGGACCACGCCATCGATCCGTCGGTTGCGAAACGCTTCGTCGACGGTTGCCGCGTCGAAGTTCCGTGGCGGATCGCGCCGTGGGTGGAGGAAGGGATGACGGTTTCCGTCCCCGCCGACGCCATGGAGAGCGCCAGCGACGACCCGAAGACGAAGACGAAGACCGTGACGTACTACCTCGGTGGAGTCGACGAGCTGGCTTTCATCGTCGCTGCAACCCGACTGGACCCGCGCGTGGCGGCGTATCCCCAGGCCGCCGACGCGATTCTGGACCACGCGGCGTCGGGCATGCAGTCGTCCGGCTTCAAGATACTGTTTACGTCCGCGGTAGACCACGATGGTGTGCGAGGGCGCGAACTCTTGATGACCAAGAAGCACCAGCTGCGCTGGCGAATGTTCATCGTGGGCAACCACCTCTACCAGCTGGGCGTGATCGCCGACCGGGCAAGCGCCCTCAGGGAAGCGACAGCACTGCGCTTCTTCCATTCCGTAACGTGGCGCGGGCACTGAAAACATCTGTCTCGATTGTCGCGAGAAGTCAGCCAACGTAGCCGGACGTGGTGTTCACCTGCCGGATTATTCCGGCCTACCGGGAAACGTCAGGCACGTTGGGGATCTGGGCAAGGAATTCTGCGCTTGCGTGTCCCACTCAAGGAACGTCCGTCCGCAGGCACTGACGAGCTCCTACGGTCAGGCGTTCGAACCCTCAACGTTGGATCAGGGCGAAGAGAGGAGCACTCATGGCTGGCATCGACACTGGCGGCGGCGGACATGGCGGGAAGCGCGCAGCCAACCACGAAATTCCGCTGATCCCGTTCATCGACTTCCTGTTGTGCCTCGTGATGTTCCTGCTGGTCACCGCGGTGTGGTCGCAGATGGCGCGTATCAACGCGGACGCCCGCGTGCCCGGCCCAGTGAAGGGGCCGTCGGCGAAGAAGGAAAAGCAGCTCGAAGTCGAGATGCGGGGCGACCGGAAGTTCCAGCTGGTGTGGAAGGAAGGGAGCACGGTGGTCAACACCATCGACGTTCCGCGCAAGAAGGGGCCGGTCGGCTCGAACGGCGACTACACCTACCCCGATCTCGCCAGGACGATCTCCCAGGAGTGGGAGAAGAACGGCAACCACCGGGCCGCGACCGACAGGAAGTTCGACCAGGCCGTGCTCCACACCGACAACACGACGCCGTTCTCGGACGTCATCGCCGTCATCGATGCGATCTACACGCCACAGCGCGAGTTCGATTTCGCGGGCAAGAGCGAGAAGGTGCCGGCATTCAACGTCGCCTTCGCGACCAACTGAGACGGCGGCGTCGTTGACACTCGTGGGCGGGCGCGCCAGCGTGGGTCGATGAACCGATTCACCGACCCACGCTTTCTTGTGTACCTGGTCGCTTTCGGAGCGCTCTCGGTCGGGTGCGGCGGCAGCGGCTCGAGCTCCTCGGGCAGTTCCCATGATGCCGGAACGTCCGACGGCGCCGGATCGGATAGCGCCGCGTCGGACAGCGCTGCGTCGGACGCCACGTCGGACAGCGCTGCGTCGGACGCCACGTCGGACAGCGCTGCGTCGGATGCCGCGTCGGATAGCGCTGCGTCGGACGCCACGTCCGATGGTGCCGCGTCGGACGCCACGTCCGACGGCGCCGCGTCCGACGCTACGTCCGACAGCGGCAAGTCTGACGGCGCCACGTCCGACAGCGGCGCTGGCCCTGTCACCCAGCTCGCTTCCGGTCAGCTCAGTCCGGTCGGCATCGCGGTCGACTCGACCAGCGTGTACTGGACCGACAACGTCCACCCGGGCACGGTGATGAAGGTGCCGCTCGCAGGCGGAACCCCCACCACGCTCGCCTCCGGACAGTACATGCCCAGTGGCATCGCAGTCGACTCGACCAGCGTCTACTGGGTCGACTACGGCAGCGGCAGCGACGGCACCGTGATGAAGGTGCCGCTCGCAGGCGGAACCCCCACCACGCTCGCCTCCGGACAGAGCGATGCGAATGGCATCGCGGTCGACAAGACCAGCGTCTACTGGACCAACTACGGCGACGGCACCGTGATGAAAGTTCCGCTCGCAGGCGGAAGCCCGACCACGCTTGTCTCCGGGCAGACTGCTTTGAACGCCATCGCGGTCGACGCGACCAGCGTCTATTTCGACAGCTACGGCAACAGCGCTGGCAGCGGCACGGTGATGAAAGCGCCGCTCGCAGGCGGAACCCCCACCACACTCGCCTCGGCGCAGGCCCACCCGAATGCCATCGCAGTGGATTCGAACAGCGTCTACTGGGTCACCTCGGGCAGCAACAACGACGGCACGGTGATGAAACTGCCGCTCGCAGGCGGAAGTCCCACCACGCTCGCTTCCGGCCAGCCCGGTCCGGTCGGCCTCGCGCTCGACGCGACCAGCGTCTACTGGAGCAACGATGCCGGCAACGGCGCAGGCACCATAGCGAAACTGCCCCTCGCAGGCGGAAGCATCACCACGCTGGCCTCCGGCCAGAACGGTCCAATGGGCCTCGCGCTCGACGCGACCAGCGTCTACTGGACCAACTTCCTCGACGGCACGGTGATGAAGACCACGAACTAGAGCCGGGGCGCACGCCGTGGAAGCCCGGCCCCCCTGGCAGACACCAGCCGGCGTCATTTACGGATGGGCCTCGTCACTCGTATTCCATTGTTGACATATGTCGCCTGTGGCATACGTCTGCCATGGTCGAACCGAATCTCTCCGGCATGGCGGAAATCGCCGGTGTCCTGGGACATCCACTGCGCTTGCGCATCGTGGGCGAGCTCGCGCACCAGCCCGCCAACGTCACCCGATTGGTGGAGGTGTGCCGGACCGAGCAAGCCACAGTGTCGAAGCACCTGAAGATCCTCGCCACGTCCGGGCTGCTCAGGTGCACGCCGGATGGAAGGTGTCGCGTGTACGCGCTTTCCGACGAGCCGGATACGCGGGCCCTGCTCCAGTCGTTGGCGCGCTTGGCAAAGCAAGCGAAGAAGCGGTCCGCCGGTGTGCCGGCGAGGAGGGCATCGTGAGCGCCCGGAAGAAGACGCTGCTGCAACGCATCGTCAACCGTCGGAGGATGGTGCAGGCGGCGCTGGGGGTGGCAACCTGGTACGCGGTGGCTCACTACGGGGTGAGCTTGTGGTGGGTGGTGCTGGTGGGCTCGGTGTCGGGAGTCCTCCTGGGCAAGTACTTCTGCCGCTGGGTGTGCCCGATGGGCGCCATCATGGAGGTCATGCTCGGCGCCGGCGACGGAAAGCAACGCAGCCTCTACTCGTACTTCAAGCTCGGGTGTCCCATCGCCTGGGCGGGAGGCGCGCTCAACAAGCTCAGCTTCCTGCGCGTGAAGCTCGAGGAGAGCAAGTGCGTGCACTGCAACCTGTGTGACAAGGCGTGCTACGTAGCCGAGCTTTCCGACGGTCGAAGCCTGCACGAGGGAGGGATGATCAACGCATCGACGCACTACGCCTGCTCGAGGTGCCTGCAGTGCGTGAGCGCTTGTCCGACAGGGGCTCTAGCCCTGAAGCCCAGCTGGTCCACGGGCGTGACCATCCCCGCCCAGAGCCTGGTGCGTGCGGGAAGAAAGCGACCCTGAAGCGCGCCGCGCCAGGGCGCCGCTCAGCGCACGCACGCCACTTCGATCATCCACACGTTCGGGTCGGTCTTGAGCTGTTCGAGCCACACGGCGTCGTGGGCGCTCAGTTGCAACGCGCTGGGGTGCTGGAGGCCTTGCACGAGCGTGGTGTCGTGACCGTCGGGAGTCAGTCTGGCGATGCGGTCGCCTTCCGAGAAGTAGAGCGCCCCGCCGTCGGCATCCAGGGAGATCGCGCGGGTGTGCGGCAGCAGCGTTTCCGGGGACGAACCATCCAGGTTCGCGTGACGGATGCTGCCCGATCCGTAGGTGCCTGCTTCGATCTCGTTCCAGTACAGCCCTGAAGCGTCGGCCGTCAGGCTCCCTACGGATGCGCCGCTCGCCGAGTAGATGCGCTGCGCGGCGCCGCCCTGCTTCGGGATGCGCTCGATCACGTCGGCATTGCCCGCGGTCGGGTCCTGCCCGACCACGTAGACGAAACCGCCGTACGCCGTGACCAACGCGGTATAGCCCAATTGGCTGTCGAGCTGGAGCGTAACGGTCGCGCTCGACTTCGCGTCCACCTCCAGCACGTGCGTCTGGTCGGTCTGGAGATACACCGAGTCGCCGTCGCTGCTGATCGGGCTGCCGGATACGTTGTCGATGACCAGCTGCGGCTGTCCGCCGGCTAGCGGCACGGAGAAGAGCGCCTGGATTTGCGCCTTGAGCTGGCCATGCTCCCCGACATAGAACGCGCTGCCCTGGGCGACGGCCAGCTCCCCCGTGGTCAGGGCCTGGACGAGCTTGGTCCCGTCCCCTCCGGCAAGCGGCACCTCCACGATGAAGTCCTGCAGGTTCGCCACGATCTGCTCGCCGGCCACGGCGAAGTCGACACGCCCGTCGTGCGTGTAGGCGACCCGGCTGTCCGAGCCAGGTCCGCAGGTCGTCTTCACAAGCGCCTTGCCGCCGCACCCGGCGGTCGCTACCGCCAGCCCGATGCCGAGCAGCGCTGCCCTCGGCGCACTTCTGGCCTTCCCCATCATGATGGACCGTTGTGGCGTCATCGCTCGAAAGCGGCTCACGTCGGGACGGATTTCGAGATTTCACGCCAATGTACGGAAAACACGCATCCGACGAGTACGACTGCGGCTGGAAGTTCTTTCTGGAAGCGCTGGGCGGTTTTCGCGCCGGACCGACGAGCCGTCAAACGCCCTTGCGGCTGAGGGCGATGCGCTTGCGCTCCAGATCCACGGACAGCACGCGCACCTTCACGCGCTCGCCCGCCTTGATCACGTCACTGGGCGTCTTCACGAAGCGATCCGCGAGCTGGCTGATATGCACCAGCCCATCCTGGTGCACGCCCACGTCCACGAAGGCGCCAAAGGCCGTCACGTTGGTGACCACGCCCTCCAGCACCATGCCCGGCTGTAGATCTTCGACCTCGTTCACGTCGTCGCGGAATTGGGGTGCCTCGAACGTGTCGCGCGGATCGCGCCCCGGCTTCGACAGCTCGGCGACGATGTCGCGCAGCGTGGGCTCGCCCACGTCGCCGCTCGCGTACTTCCGGATGTCGATCTTCTTCGCGGCTTCGGCGTTGCCCACCAGGCTCGAGAGCGGCACGCCGAGATCCTTCGCCATCTGCTCCACCAGGGCGTAGCGCTCCGGATGCACCGCCGATGCATCGAGCGGATTCTTCCCGTCGCGGATGCGCAGGAAGCCGGCGCATTGCTCGAAGGCCTTCGGTCCCAGTCCTTTTGCTTTCAGGATGTCGGTCCGGCGCGAAAAGCCCCCACGGCGTCCCCGCTCGTCGACGATGGCCTTCGCCAGCTTGGGGCCGACTCCGGCCACGTACGACAGGAGCGACGCACTGGCCGTGGATAGCTCCACCCCCACACGGTTCACCGCGCTCTCCACAACCTCGCGGAGCTTCTGCTCCAGAAGGCCGGCGTCCACGTCGTGCTGGTACTGGCCCACTCCGATGGACTTCGGATCGATCTTGACCAGCTCTGCCAGCGGATCCTGAAGGCGCCGGCCGATGGACACCGCGCCGCGGACGGTCAGATCCAGATCCGGCATCTCCTCGCGTGCCACGTCGGATGCGCTGTACACGCTGGCGCCGGACTCGTTCACGCTCACGACCATGGTGGAGCCGCCCAGGGCTTTCCGGGCGAAGCGCTCGGTGTCGCGGCCACCGGTGCCGTTGCCCACGGCGATGGCGTCGGCGCCGTGGCGCTTCACGAAGGCGACGAAGTCCTGTTCGGCGCGCTCGCGGTTGGCGTTCGAGCCGAGGGGGTACACCGTGGTGTGGGTCTTGAACGCGCCGTCGGGGCCGAGGGCCGCACACTTGCACCCGGTACGGATGCCGGGATCGACGGCGACGACGGGACGCGCGCCGAAGGGGGCGACCATGAGCAGCTGCCCGAGGTTCTCCGCGAACACGTCGATGGCGGCGCGCTCGGCGCGCTCGGCTACGTCGCCGCGGGTCTCCTTTTCGAGCGCAGGGTGCAGGCGCTTCTTGTACGATTCCTCTATCGCCTGCTCGAGCTGCCGCGCCCAGGGCGAGCGCGGCTTCAGGCGCATGATCTGCTCCAGCCGCGCCAGGCAGCGATCGTCGTCCACGGCGACCTTCACGCGCAGCACGCCCTCGGTCTCGCCGCGGCGGATGGCGAGATAGCGGTGCGAGGGCACCCTGGCGAGAGGCTCGGAGAACTCGTAGTAGTCCTCGAACTTGGTACGCTCCTTCGTCTTCGACTTGACGGCACGGGTCTCGAGCACACCCCGCTTGGAGAGCGTCTCGCGCACGTGCGCGCGGCAGTCGGCGTTATCCGCGACGGCCTCCACCACGATGTCCCGCGCGCCGGACAGAGCGTCTTCGATGCCGTGCACTTCCTTCGACGGGTCCACGAAGGCGCGCGCTTCGTCTTCGGGGCGACCGCCATCGGACTGCGCCAGGATGCGCTCCGCCAGACGGCCCAGACCGCGCTCCAGCGCGACGGACGCCTTGGTGCGCCGCTTCGGTCGGTACGGCGCGTACAGATCTTCAAGCTCCGCCCGCGTGGCGCACGCTTCGATACGGCGCCGGAGCTCGTCCGTCAACGCCCCCTGCTCTTCGATGGTGCCGAGGATCGTGGCGCGGCGCGCGTCCAGCTCCCCGAGGATGCGCGCGCGCTCGGCCACTGCGCGGATCTGGACTTCGTCCAGGGCGCCCGTCGCCTCCTTGCGGTAGCGCGCAATGAACGGCACCGTCGCGCCTTCACCCAGCAGTCGCACCACGGCGGCGACGCCCCCGGGCGGCAGGCTCGAAATCGCGAGCGACTCTTTGGGGGAGGTGTTCCATGGGTTCGAAGTCTCGCGTAGTGAGGGACTGCCGAGAGTGGACCGGGTCTCCTGTCTGGCCGCAGCGTGTCTTGTCGCGTGCGGGGGAAGACATCGAATTCAGGGCCGGGCGGTCGCGACGACCATGTCGTCGACCCAGAAGGTCTGCGCGATCGGCGAGCCGTCGCCGATGTAGGGCAGCATGGCGAACTGGTTGAACTTCATGGACGGGTGCGCGCCGCTGCGCATCAGGATCTTGTCGTGCGAGATGAGCGTCTTGCCGTCCTGGACCCAGCGGATCTTCCCGTCGGGGACGGCCACGCCGCCCTGGATCGAGTTCATGGCGAAGTAGACCTCCACGTGGTGCCAATCGCTCTTGTAGTTCGGGCCCTGCGCGTCGACAAAGGCGTTGCTGCTCCACCAGCTGCGGTCGCTCGACCACGTCCCGTCGCCGTTGGAGTAGCAATCGTGACCCTGCACGTCGCCCTGGACCCCGTTGCAGGAGCAGATAGACCGATTCTCGGTGAACTTGTACGACTTGAAATCGCCGTTGCAGCCGACGAACGTGTTGTCGTTCTTCAGGATGCAATTCAGATCGACGTTCTCGCTGTCCTGCAAGGATAGCTGCGCCTTGTTCGCCACGATCTCGGTGTACGTCGTCAGGTGGGTGAACGACGGCCCCACGTAGTCGCTCTCGAGATCGTTGATGAAGTGGAACATGTGCGGGTGGTACGCCTTGCCCGAGCCCACCCAGTTGGTGCTGAACTTGATCCAGAAGGACAGGTACACGGTGGGCGTCGCCGTGATCTTGTGACGCGCGGGCGTACCGCCGGTGCAGTGCTGCGCGCCCGTCGCGAACGCGCACTCGAACGCGCTCGTGCTACCCGGTGCGTGCTCGCTGGTCGTCACGCTTCCGCTCCCGTCGTACCAGCCGCGGTTCTTGAACTGGGTGTCGTCGAAGTGTTCCTCGAACAGCACCGTGCCGCCGCCGGGTATGTCCGTCGAACCGCTGCCGGCGCTACCACCGCTGCCGGCCGTTCCGCTGCTGCCACTGCTGCCACCGCTCCCGCCCGTGCCCGCACTGCCCCCTGTTGCGCTGCCGCCGCTGCCGCCGGTCGCGCTGCCGCCGCTGCCCCCTGTTGCGCTGCCGCCGCTTCCAGCCGTGCCGCCGCTTCCGCCCGTCGCGGCGTTACCACCGCTGCCGCTGTTTCCGCACGCCGCGGTCACTCCGAACAGCAGCACCCCCAATGCCCCAAGCAAGTTTCGCGTGAACATGCTTCGAGAGTACCCGCTTTTGAAGGGAGGCGGGCCCAACGGCGAAGTAGGTGTTGGATGGACACGTTCCCTGGCTCGGGGGAGATGGCATGACTTGGCGTTTGCCCGCGATTGTGCGGGTTTTCCTCGCGGTTTCGCTGCTGGCCGTGCTCTGCACCTGGTCGAGCGGCTGCTCGCTCGGGGTGGGCGACGGCGAGGGCGCCGAAGCGGAGGGCATGGGACACGTTCCCGTCAGCAGCGCCGTGAACACTGCCGGGTTGCCATGCGACATCGCAACGCTGATCGCCACGCGTTGCGTGACCTGTCACTCCGGGCTCACCGGAATCCAGATCGCATCGTATGCGGATCTGCTGGGACCGTCGCACAGCGACCCCACCATCACGATGGGCGAGATGGCGGCGATGCGGGTACAGGACCCGACCACTCCCATGCCGCCGGCGACCGGCGCGCCGCTTTCGCAAAAGGAGATTGCGTCGTTCATCGCGTGGGTGCAGGGCGGCATGCAGAAGGGCTCCTGCAGCTCGCTCCCGCTCACCTGCTCGAGCGGTAGGAGATGGGCGTCGACGGGCGACGACGACGGCAGCGGCAGGATGCACCCGGGCGTCCCGTGCAACGCGTGTCATGCCTCGGGCGAGGCCGGTCGCTTCGGCATCGCCGGCACCGTGTACCGGACCGCGCACGAACCGGACGACTGCATCGGCGGCACGCTCGGTGCGAACAGCGCGGTCGTAATCATCACGCCCGCGACCGGCCCCGAGCTGACGCTTCCCGTGGGACCGACCGGCAACTTCTTCACCTACCAGAGCATCGCGCAGCCGTTCCACGTCCGCGTCCGCAATGCCCAGGGCGTCGAGCGCGCCATGCTCTCCAGCCCGCCCAGCGGAAACTGCAACAGCTGCCACAGCTGGACCGGCTCGAACGGCGCGCCGGGGCGGATCCTGTTGCCGTAGACAGCGGACGCATGCCTATCGGCGCGCGCACTTGCCCGCTTTGCATATCCACATGGGCGCGGCGCAATCGGCGTTCGTCTTGCATGGGGAGTCCGCGCCACCTCGGCAGACGGGCGCGCCTGCGTCGCCCCGGGTGCAGGAGAGGCAGGGTCCGCGGAAGGTCTCGAAGCCCGCGTGGCAGACGACGAGATCCTTGCCGTCGCACGCTAGCCCTTCGCCGTCGGAACAGGCGGCGCTCGGATGCTTCGAGACCGCGCAGAACACGTCGCCTGCGTTGTCGACGCAAACGCTCGGCGCCTTGCACGGCACGCGAACCCATTGGTTGGCACCAAACATCTGATCGACGCCGGGCTTGGGGCACGTGACCATCGTGTTGCCGTCGCAGCGCGATCGATCGTGCGAGGGATTGCACGGTTTGCGGCAGCTCACGAGGCAGCCCACGGCGAACAGGCTGGCGAGACCGACGGAGAGCGCCTTCATCACGGTTTCTCATTATCGCGTCCGCGGCGCGGCTGCACAATGAGGCGCGCAGGTCGGATCGCCCGCCCCGCGCCGGCGTGGTTATGCTCGGGGCATGCCGGTTATCGATGCGCACGCACACTTCGAGCCCCGCATGCTGGAGCCGGACCAGCTGATCCGGAAGATGGACGCCGCCGGCGTCGATCGGGTGGTGCTGATCCCGACGATGAACGATCCGCTACCGGAGAGCCCGACCGCCGTGTTGGCGCTTGCTCGTGCGCTGATGAATTCGCCCTGCCACCCCGTGGCGCGCAAGCTCAACGACTCCTTCTACACCAAGGAGGGGCACCTGAAGCTCAAGGGCAGGGTCTACGAGATCTACCCGCGCCCCGACAACGCGTCCGTAGCCGGAATGCTGACCGCCCACCCCGAACGCTTCCTGGGCTGGATTTTCCTCAATCCGAGGTTAGCCGACGACCAGCTTGAAGAGCTGGAGCGCTGGCGGCAGGTGCCCGGCTTCGTGGGCGTCAAGCTGCACCCGCACTGGCACCGCTATCACTTGAGAGAAGCGCTGCCCATCGCCAGGCGCTGCGAGGAGCTCGAGCTGCCGATCCTGATTCATCTCGGCTTCGCCGAGCACGGCACCTGGCAGCTTTTCACCGAGCGATGCCCGCGCCTCAAGCTGATCTTCGCCCACGCCGGCATGCCGCACTTCGCGCGAATGTGGAAACAGGTGGCAGCCAACAAGAACCTGCACATCGATGTGTCGAGCCCTTACCTGTCCGAGCGGCTCGTGCGCAAGGCGGTGGCCGCGGTCGGCCCCGAGCGCGTGCTGTACGGCACCGATGCGCCGTACGGGTTCCACGAGCCCGACAGCAGCTACGACTACACGGAGATCAAGGGCTGGGTGGAGCGGTTGCCCTGCCGGGCCGGCAACATCGACGGCATATTCGGCGACAACGTACTACGCCTGCTCGCCGAGCAGCGCTGATCGCCCCGCAGAGAGCCAAAGCCTCGGGTTCAACGTCGCGCCGCCCGCGCGTCTGGTAGTATCTTCCATATGAGAGCAGCGATTCTTTGTGCGGCCATGCTGTGCTCCGCGGCGCTCGGCGCGGCAGGCTGTTCGAGCTCCTCGAACGGCGCCCAGACGGGCGATGCCGGTGCGACCGGCGGCGCGGGCGGTACGGTCGGAGGTGGCGGCGCGAGTGGCTCGGCGGGGACGGCGGGCAGCGGCGCAGCCGCGGGGGCGGGCGGCGCCGCGGGCTCGGCGGGCAATAACGGTGATCAGTACGGTCCGTGGGCAGGCGGCGCGGCGTACTACAAGAAGTTCAGTCACGGGCCGCCGTCGGATCCGTCGTTCTTCCCCATCACGGTGTGGCTGCAGAGCCCAAGCAGCGCGAAGGCCTACGAGGCGATCGGCATCAACACCTACGTCGGCCTGTACAAGGGTCCGACCGACACGATGCTGTCGAACCTGGCAGCAGCGAACATGCCCGTTGCGTGCGACCAGAACGCGGTGGGGCTAGCCAATCTCTCCGACCCGACGATCGTCGAGTGGACGCAGCAGGACGAGCCGGACAATGCGCAGCCCGCGAGCGGCGGTGGCTACGGCCCGTGCGTGCCCGCGTCGACGATCCAGGGCCTGTACCAGCAGATGAGAACCAACGACCCGACGCGGCCGGTGTTCCTGAACCTGGGCCAGGGCGTCGCCAACGACCCCTATGTCGGCTGGGGTAGCGCCTGCAGCAAGACGCACCCCGGCGACTACCCCGACTACATCAAGGGCTCGGACGTCATCTCGTTCGACATCTACCCCTCGAACTCCACCGACCCCAACGTGCAGGGCAAGCTGTGGCTCGTCGCCAAGGGCGTCGACAACCTCATGACCTGGTCAGGGGGGAAGAAGCCCGTGTGGAACTGGATCGAGTGCACCGGCATCGATGATCCCTCGGGCAAGCCCACGCCGACCGAGGTCAAGGCGGAAGTGTGGATGTCGATCGTGCACGGCTCGATGGGCATCGGCTACTTCGTGCACGAGTTCAAGCCGACCTTCGACGAGCACGCGCTGCTCGACGACGCCACGATGAAGGCCGCCGTCGCCGCCATCAACCAGCAGATCCACGACCTGGCTCCCGTCCTCAACACGCCGCCCATCATCAACGGCGGCAGCGTCGCTTCCTCGGCCCAGGGCGTGCCGGTGGACATGTTGCTGAAGCGGCAGGGCGGAGCGACGTACATCTTCGCCGTCGACATGCGCGGCACCGCGACGCACGCGACGTTCTCGGGGCTGACCAACATCCCCGCGGGCGCGCAGGCGGAAGTGATCGGCGAAAACCGGCAGATCCCGATCACCGGCGCAGCATTCCAGGACGACTTTTCCCCCTGGGCCGTGCACCTGTACAAGATCCAGTAGCGACTGCCGTCGCCACGCGCCGCGCGCTCGCGTCCCGGCCCGGCACTCAACGCGGCTTCAAGCGGGAGGGGCCGACCGTTTCGTCCCAGGACGCGGAGTAGCCGTCGTAGTGGATCAAGTAGCGGTCCGTGCCGGCCACCGCCTTGATGCGCCCCGGCCACCAGCGGCGCTTCCATTCGATCAGCACGGCCTGGCCCTGGTGATAGGAGCCCTTCGGAGTGTCCGCGGCGCGCGTGGCGGTGGATTCCCCGGGCTTCTTCTTCAGTCGCCGGCCCGTGACCGTCTCGTCCCAGCTGCTGCTCCAGCCGTCGTAGGAGATCTCGTACTTGCCGTTGCCTTCCACCGAGAGGATGTGACCGTCGTACCAGGTCGACTTCCAGTAGACCTTGACGGCTTCGCCCTGTTGATACGTCGCGCCCACCGTGTAGTCCGGAGCCGCTGTTGCCACTGTTGCCGCCGTCGCTGCGCGGTGCTGCACCAGCACAAGGACGCCCGCCGCCCCCACCAGCACCAACCCGCCGAGCGCGATCGCCAGGAGCGTCCGCATAGGGCTCCCTGTGCGTGCGTCCGCAGCCGACCGGTGCCGGATCCGCGATCGGTCCACTTCCTCGTCCCACGCCGTGTCCCAGTCGGCATAGTTGACAAGCCAGCGGTCGGGGCCGGCAGCCTTCACGACCCGCGCCGGCCACCAGACCCCGCCCCACTCGACGGCAACCCGCTCACCGGGTTGAAAGCTCACGTCCGGCGGGGCTGCGGGCGGCGGCGGAATGAACGCGTGGCTGGTCCCGCAATAGCTGCAGTTGACGATGCGTTGGTCCGGTTCCACGCGAAGCGGTGCACCACACTTCGAGCAGGCCAGCGCGCGCAGGTAGGGCGAGCTCACCCGGACAGATTAGCGCAATGCTGGCTCGACGTGCATCACCCCTGGCAGTGCTGCGCGCCGAGAGTGGTGACGAGGTCGTTGCAGCTCATTGCCGTGAAGGTCGCTCCGGATCTGGGACCCGACGTGCAGCTACACTCCAGGATCGGGGAGGTCTTGGTTTCACACTGGGCGCTCCAGCTGGCGCAGGTGACTTCACACTGGTCGTAGTACCCGGGCGCGCCTGGCGGCGGGCTGCCGCGGCCCCCGCTGCACATGGCGCTGCCACCCTTCGCCTCGCAGTTGTCGAGGTTCTGGAGCTGCATGCGGCAGACGTTGCGTGGAGCCTCGGAGCAGTCCGTGATGTTCTTGGCGTAGCACGCCGCGACAGCGTCGAAGGCGGAGCCGCAGCCATCGGCCGCGGCGTCCGTGCGGGCCTGGTTCATGTCCTGGTTGCATTGCTGCTGCGTGACGGAACTGCACTGCAGTCCGACGATGCTATTGCACGCGTCCTGGACCAGCTGTGCCGGATCCGAACCCTGTTCCACGGCCGATCCGCCGCAGGCCGACACGAGCAGTGTCGGCGTCAACCACAACCAGCTTGGAATTCGCATGATCTACCTCGCCTCCTAGAGCTTCGACTTCGACAAGGAAATCGGGCCCTTGCCGAACGGAGCTTGCAGCGTGCCCGCGAGGAAGCCCGTGCCGCGGGACAGCTCGAAGGAGACGTCGAGGTCGAGCTTGGCGTGGCACCCACTGGCGGTGCAGCTGCACGGTTCGAACGGCATGCCGAGCCTGCACAGCTCCAGCTTCTTGCAGTCGACGGGGATCTGCGTACCGTCCAGCCTCTGCAAGCTGCAATCATTGCTTTCGAGGTTGAAGGCGCTGCCGTAGTTCGGCACACAGCCGCAACTCGGCATCGGAGCCTCGCTATACGAGGTCTGGAGCGGACACCAGTCCTGCCACAGTTCGTGGGTCGCTACGTACAGCTGCACGGTCTGGGCCGTGACGCTCGCCCAGAGCACATCGTAGTGGAAGCCTTCCTCGATCCAGTAGGCCGGACCGGATCCTGGGCCCTGCGGCACGGGCATGTCCGGCGGATAGCCGATATCCCCATCGGTCGCCGGGGGCGGAGCGGCGCCGGCGCCGAACACCACGTAGCCCGGAGGATCGCCGCCCGTGATGACCAGCCGCACGTCTGCGGAACCGGAAGTGAATTTGTAGCCCGTCACCTGGCCCGTCCAGGTGCCGGTCAGCGACGAGCCGAACGTTCCGGTCACGCTGGCCCCGCCGGCTCCTCCGCTTTCGTCGGGGAGTTCACAGTTCCCACCGCTGGGGGACGAGGCCGACGAGCCCGACGAGCCACCGGACGAGCCCAGCGAGCCCCCCGCCGAGCTCGGCAAGCCCGCCGAGGCCCCGCCGCCGAGATTGCCAATAGGATCCTTGCTGCTGCACGAGACGAGCGTGAAGAGCAGCGCCGAAGTCAACATCATCCGGGTTTGGTGTCGCATGTCGGTCCATTCCCGCCGGGCGACGGATTGATCACTCCGCCACGATCTTCCGGAGCCGGTCTGCATATGCGCCGTCGGGATGCGAAGCGAGCCAGGCCCTGGCCCGCGCGCGCGCTACGTCGCCGCGTCCCGCGCGCATCAGCGTCGTGAGCTCCAGCACGAACGCTTCCGGCGCGAGCGGACCCGACGGGTACTGCCTCCGGTGACGTGCGAGCAGCACGAGCGCCTGGGCCGTGTCGCCGCGAGCCAGCGCAGCCCGCACGCGATCGATGAGAGCAACTTCCGCTTTCAGGGCGTCCTCGGGCGAAAGCGGAAACGCGGCTGTGGACGGAGCCGGCGCAGACGCGGACGCGGACGGCACAGCCCGACGCGCCGGGGCCACCTTGGCACGGTGCACGACCTGCGCGCGCGGTGCGTCGGGCTTGGCAGGCACGAGGGGCGTTGTGCGAGCCCGCGCCGGTGCTCGTACCGGCGGCGCTGCTCGTGCTGCTCGTGCTGCTCGTGCTGCTCGTGCAACCGTGGGTGCCACAGACTCCTGGGCCCGTGTGCGCGGCGACATCGCGTGGAACGCGCCCGTTGTCGCGATCGTGCCCACCACCGCTCCCACGAGGACGGACTTCGCGATGCTCGCGACCGAGACGAGCGAGCCGCTCCCCGTGGCTGAAGCGCTTGCGCCGAGCGCACCGCCTGCAGCACCCGCCGCCACGCCCACGAGGCCGAGACCGGACAGAGCGCGGTCGAGCGCGCCTTCCGGGGGCTGCTCGTCGAGCGCATGCCTGAGCAGGGCGCGAGCCCCCGGTTCCGTGTCGTCGTCGAGAAGCCTGACGAAATCCATCACACACCTTCCCCGCTGGGCCCGGCCAGACGCCGGACTTCCTTCACGAAGATGGCGCGCGCCCGCCTCAGGCGCGACGCCACCGTACCGTTCGGGATCTCGAGCAGCGTCGCGATCTCCGCCATCGTCATCTGTTCGAGCTCGTAGAGGACGAACACGGCGCGCAGGTCGAGCTCGAGCGCGCCCAGCGCGTGGTGCAGCATCGCCTGGGCCCGGGCGCGGTCCAGCAGCTCCTCCGGCGTCCGGACGGCAGAGGCGCGGTCGTCCAGCGCCTCGTCGGGCACCTCGCGCCGCCGGCGGCGCGTCCGGTGCGCATGCGCGGCATGGTTCATCGCAGCGCGGTACAGGAACGCGCGTTCCCTCCCCTGCTCCACGTCGTCGAGCCGACGCGACAGCGAGATGAACACGTCCTGCGCCGCGTCCTCGGAGTCGGCTTCCGGGACGCCCAGACGCCGCACCGAGCGCCAGACGAAATTGTAGTGCTGGCGGACGAGCGCCCGCAGCCGCGCCGCACGTGCGTCCGACGTCTCCCGTGCCGAGATACCGGCGTCCGGCGCGCGCGGTGGATCCGCTGCAAGGCTAGTCACCAATCTGCTATTCCCGGGCGCGGCGGAATTGATCACGGCAGCGCCCCGGCAAGGAAGATCCCCACCCGGCCAGCGAGCGCGGACGGCTCCTGGACGACCGTCTCCGGGTGGGTGAAGACAAACGCGCGCCGGGTCAGCGGGACCCCGAAGCCCGCCGCCAGTTCCAGGTGGATGGGCTCCGAGGTCAACCAGACGGTGCGGATGAGTGGGCCCACGTCGACCCACGAGCGCGTCACGGACTCCGGCTGGGCCACTGCGACGCCCTCCGCGTGCAGGGCGCCAGCCACGACGACAAGGCAAGCGGTGACGCTCGCCTCGCCCGTGCCCAGCGCGAACGGGCAGCCCTCGACTCGAGCCGCGTTGAGCACGAAGCGGACATGGCCGGAAGCGCGGGCCTGGATGCCGGTCGTCGCGCGCGTCACGGCGAGCCGGAGTGCAGCGCCTGCCGTGCGTGACCACCCGAGCTCGGCGAAGACGCTGCCACCCAGCAGCAGGGTCGGCGCGGGACCCGCAATCGCGACCGCTCCCGTGCCCAACGCCGTGAGCCGCACCCCTCGCGGTCCAGGCGCCGGGCGCGGTGGCGGCTTTTTCGGTGCAGGCGGACCCGGATTCCGCCGCGGCGGCGGCGCGCTTCGAGGGCTGGAGCTCGGCCGATCCAGCTCGACGGCAATGATGAGCGCCAGGGCTTCGGCCACCGATGTGCAGCTGCCGCCCGACACGCTGCGCGGCGCTTCGCTCCCCCGCAGCGACAGCTCGCCCTTCCAGGCTGCGCGCTCCCGCGAGAGCCGCACCGCGAAGTGGTTGTCTGCGCCCGTCGTCGTGTACCGCGAGTGCGGCGATCGCTTCGAGATCTGCGCGACAAAACCCGCAAGATCGGGGCAGCCGGAATCTACCCGGTAGTGCAGATCGTAGGTCGATGCGCGCGCGATCGACGCGGTGGCCACGACGAGCAGCGCGGCGAGAAACGCCACCCCCTGCGCTCGCCGTCCCGTTGCCGCGGCCGTCACGCTGCGGAGACCACCCACTCCGGCCCGGCGCGCACGCGGTTCGACCTGTCCATGATGGAACGTTGTGTCACCATCGCCGGAAAACGGCTCACGTCGGGGACAGGTTTGTTTCGCCCGCCCTCGAACGCGCCTCGTTCAGCGCAGCGACCGTGGCGCCCCAGGCAAGCATGTGCTTCCATGTGACCGGGACACGTGATGGCGATGACATTCCTTCGCTTGACCATGGCGCGCGTCCGGGGTGGCAGCCTCGGCTTGCTCGTGCTCGCGGTAGGCTGCGGCGGCCAGGTGTCGGCCAACGGCGGCGCCGCTGGCTCGGGCGGCACTTCGGCAACCGGCGGCTCCGCTGGCACTTCGACGACCGGCGGCTCGGGGGGCACCTCGGCAACGGGTGGCTCGGCGGGCTCCTCGGCCACCGGCGGCTCCGCCGGCAGCTCGGCCACCGGTGGCGCTGGTGGCAGCGCGGGCGGCCCGTGCAAGACGAACCAGGACTGCGCAGGCGGCATCTGCGGGTTTCCCGAGGCCGACGCCTGCGCCGCGCAGGGTCAGTGCTTTCCGGCGCCCGGAGCCGTGTGCAGCGCGTACTCCCCGGGCTGCGCGTGCGACGGGACGACGATCAACGTCGTCTGCACGGGGCTGCCGAGCGGCTATTCGACGGCACCGCTAGCGCGCGCTGGCAAGTGCATGGCAATCGACGCGGGAGCCGGCACACAGTTCGCGTGTGGCTCGTCGCTGACGTGCGATTCGGCAACCGAGTACTGCAAGGTCGCCGAGGGCGGGCCGTGCTGCAACCCACCCTCGTATTCGTGCGAGCCGATCCCCGCGGCCTGTGCGAACGACTACTCGTGCCACTGCCTGGTCCCGTTGCTGAGCCCGTCGCAGTGCTCGCAAACGAACCCCGGCGGCGTGACGGTGACGTTCCAGTACCCGTAAATCACCGAGCGTGATTCCGCTACAGGAGCAGCAGCTCGTCCTGACCGCACCGTTTCGACCTGCAGCGCCGACGACTGGAGCGTCCGGGCTGCCTCCCGCCGGGGAACTTCGTTCTGATGCTTGGTCGTGTGGGCGTTTGGGGCCCCGACCCCAAACGCGGCAACCGGAAGCGTCACTCCTTGGCCTGTGGCGAAATCGTGACCGGTAGTGTAGCGCAGCGCCCGCCTTGAAGTGACGGGCGCCGCGGACGACTTGAGGTGGCAGCCGGGACGGCTCAGTTCACGTTCGTCTCGACGCGCAGCAGCTTCTTGCCGATGAACACGTAGTCACCGTGGCCGAGCTGCTGCTCGCTCTTGATGCGAACGTAGGTGCCGTTGCGGCTCTCGTAGTCGGTCAGCGCGAACTTTCCGTCCTTTTCCTCGACGGTGCAGTGCTTGGCCGACATGTACATGTCGCCGGGGAAGTTCAGGTCGCCGTCTTCGCGACCGATCTGCAGTGTGTTGCCGCGCGCGCACACGGTCATGCCGATGGCGCCGCCTTCGAGGATCTGGTTCAGGCGGAAGGCGCTCGGGTACTTCGGCGAGGAGTAGAAGAACGTGCCGTCCGGATCGGCGCCGTCGGAGGCCTTCGGCGTGGGGTCGAGCCGGAACAGCTGCTCGCCCGCCAGGAAGGTGTCGCCCGGAGCGATGTCGACGCTGCCACGCACGCGGATGTAGACGCCGTTGAGCGAGCCTTCGTCGCGAACGATGAGCTTGCCGTCGCGATAGAAGAAGTTCGCGTGCTTCGGTGACACGAACGGGTCGTCGGGGAACTCCAGCTGCCCGGTGCGACCGACCAGGTGCTGGTCCGCCTTGAGGTGGTAGCTCAGGCCGTCCATGCCCTCGCCCCGGATCAGGATCAGGCGCGCCTTGTCCGGGTTCTGCATGTCGCTGAAGAAGTCCACCTGCATGTTCAGGACTTCTTCCGGCACCGGCGAGCCGCAGCGGCCGCAGAATTTGTGCCCGCTCGGAACAGGCGTCATGCACGAGTTGCAAACGTAGTACTTGGCTTGGTCCATCAGCTCCTCCTCCGATAACCCCTCCGGCGAGGGGCCCGGGCGGGCCTGTTCTCCAGGGTCCCCGGACCTTCTATCAGATTGCTCCGGAATGGAATGCTGTTCCATCGGTGCCGCCGGAACGGTCAGCCCCGGTTTGGCACGCGCGGCGGCCGCTTCTTTCGGGAAAAGCGACAGGTCCTGGCCGCAGCTCGGGCAGTACGACGCCCCCATCGGGGTGTAGGTGTCGCAATGGCCGCAGACGATGCCGATCTCGAAGGCTGGCTCCGCCATCTAGCCGACCGAACCTACGAGCCCGAAGCTCCGGGGGTCAAGGCCACCCCTCGCCTACTGAATAAACGTGAAGCGGCGCTTGGCATCGAAGAAGCCCTTCCGTCCCACCAGGCGGAAGAACACCATCTCCTTGCATGTGCTGCGGTCAACCGTCCCGAAGTCCCTGGAATCATAAGGGAAAAGTCGATTGTCGCTCACCAGGAACACCTTGCCCGGAGCGACCTTGTGCAGCGTCTGCCGGGGCGCGACCTTGTGGCCACTGGTCGAGCCGCGCATGTGGCTCTCGCCGGCGAGGGTCTCGATCTCGCAGCGCTGTTTGACCTCTCGGCCCTGCGACGGGTCCTTGCTCTTGAACTCGACCTGGTCGCAGCTGCGCTCGGTCTCGACGGACTTGCCGTTCAGCGTGACGCGGTCGCCGTCGATGCTGATGGTGTCGCCGGCCTCGGCCATGATGCGCCCGATCACGACGCGCCCTCCAGCGCCCGGCTCCGGGCACATCACCAGATCGCCGAAGGTCGGCTTGGTGAAACGCCAGAGCAGGATCAGGTCCCCGCCCCTGAGCGACGGCTCGATCGACGCCTCCAGATAGGGGTCGTTCAGCGGAACGCGCCACCAGCGGATGAAGAATGCCCGCGCAACACCGACCAGGACGCCCACCACGACGGCGACCCACAGCAGGATGCGCAGCAACTTTCGCATTGAAACCTCGCGAGCGTACCCCATCGCGCCGCTCCGGGCACTTATCTGGAGGGGGTCCTGGCAGCCGCTCCACGGCAGACGCACGCAGCGCTCGCGCCGCCCGGCCGGACCCGGCCTAGTTCTTGGGACAGCCGGCGATCGGCGGCAGCTCGGCGGGGCTCGCGCCCTCGGAGATCAACTTCGCAGTGGCGAACACGGGGCGCCACTGGTCGAGCCGCGTGAATTCCGAGCGGCCGACCGTGCGCGGATCTCCGTCCATCACGCTCTCGGAGATCACCCCCACCACCTGCCCGCTCTTGCGGCTCAGTGCAGGCCCGCCGGAGTCGCCCGGGCAGATCGAGGCTTCGAACTGGAAGCTGGTGTGGGAGATGTGGTCGATCTGCCCGCCGATGCGGTCCTTGCGGCGGATGCCGTCGTCGGACAGCGCGCAGCGCCCGAAGCCGACCGGCTCCAGCGCTTCGCCCATGCGCGGCGGTGCGTCCAGCCGCGGCGGCAGTGTTGCCACGCCAATCAAGCGCCGCTCGAGCACGAGCACCGCGATGTCACCCGTCCCGCCGTCGTAGCCGCATGGCGGCGCCACGATAGCTTTGACGCCCACCTCTCCCCAGGGAAGGTAGTCGCCGCCCAGCTCGACGCGCACGCTGGCCGGGTCAGCGTCCTCTTGCTGCACGTCGCCGAACTTGTTGCGGGCACTGATGCAGTGATGTGCGGTCAGCACGCGATCCTCGTCGACCAGCGTGCCGGAACAGGTGACGGTACCGGCGACGACGCGCACCACGTAGTCGTCGTCGCGCGCGAGCGCGAGCGGCATGATGGGCGGCGGCGCGCGACTGTCGTCGTCGGGAGAAGCAGCCGGCGTCGGCCGCGGCGCGGGCTTGGCGCGCAGCCGTGCGATCTGTGAACAGGCACCGCTAGCCGTCGCAGCGACCAGCAGCAGGCCGAGTGTCAGGGGGCTCGGGCGGCTCACCAGGCCCGCCTGTGAGTGGAAGCAAAGCGCAACCGGGTTCGGGAAGGCTCACCGCACATCGAGGGCTACCTCCCGAACCGAGCGGCGATAGGCGACCATGGCCAGCCTGGGTTGGCGCGCCGGATCGCGCACGCCCATGCGCACCAGCTCGGCGAGCCAGCCGGCACGCTGCGCCGCGTGCGCGGTGAGCGTGCGCGAGCACTGTACCTGGTTGCAGCGAGCGAGCATGGAGCGCTGCACGAAGAGAGCGAGTCGCGGCTGGCCAAGGTAGGACAGCGTGCGGGCCCGCGCATCGGCAACACGCGGCTCCCGCCGGACCGGTGCCGGCGCGCGTTCCAGCGCCGCTTCCGCCAGGCCCGGCTGAGCGCTCTCGAGATAGGCGTTGGTCAGCCGCGTCAGCGCCTGCGCGTCGTCGGGATGCGACGCGACGTACGCCTCCAATGGAGCGAGATCGCGAGCTGCAGTTCTGGAGAGCACCGGCAGCGCGGGCGAGGGCGCGGATGCACCGAGCCAACATGCCGACAGCAGCGTGACCGCTCCGCTCACCCACCGCCAATCCAACATCCGGCGACTCCCGAAAACCTACGCAGACAAAACGGGACCTGAAATGTTCCGACTCATCTGCCGTAGGACGTATTGGGTCGGAATCGTCACGCGTCGGCCATCCTAGCAGCGAGACCGCGTAGGGATCAGGGGGACGATGTATGTCTAGGTCGCACCTGTGGTGCGCGCGCCGTTTCTGGCTCAGTGCGGGGCGCTTGCGACACCAACAGCCAGCGAGAGCAGGAGACCCGGGCCGCTTGCGTCCATCGGGGGACCGCGGACGTCGCGCCCCTTGTCCCCGCTCTTGCTCGACATGGTGCTCCAGCCACCCGCGAGCTGCTGGAACCAGGTTGCACGCGCCCCGAACCGCAGCACCCACACGTCTCCCGGATCCGCGCTGCCCAGCCGAAGGAAATCTTGCGCCCCGAGCTGCAGAGGCAAGGCGGTGTAGTACCACATGACGCCGTACTCCTGGCCCTGCAGCGTCACGAGGCCGCCCATGCCCTTGCCGCGTGTCGCAAGCTCGATGTTTCCACCTGCAAACCCCGTCGACACGAACACCGAAGCATCGTCGTCCCGCAGCACGTCGTAGCCGAGCAGGAAGGACACGTCGAAGCTGTCGAGCGCGAGCTCCTGGCTGGGCCGCAGACGCTGGCTGGAGCGCCGGCCTCCAGCAGCTTCGAGGCCGAGGCGCACCGGGCCGAGATTCGCATACAGATCGAAGCCGGCCACGGCTGCGGTCGATCGAAACGGCGCGTAGCCGTATCGGGCGACGAGGGCGCTCAGCGGACCCAGGTCGTAGTACCGGGCGCCAGCCACGGCCCCTGCCGTGCCGGCCATGGCCAGAGCGTGGTGTCGGGAGTTGGCGGGAACGTCGTCGGGAGCCCGCACCAGCCCCGGGGCGCGGCACAAAGGATTGGCGGCAGCGCTGGTCGCCGCTCCGACCAGCACTGCAATCGTCGCCACCATCATCGATGGTCGGACGCACCTTCCCTGTCGGAATCGCATGACCGCCTGTACCCCGCAGTGTCAGGGACACCAACTGCAGGACGGTCCTTGGATGGCGGCGCTCTCAGACCTTGCGCAGGATTTCCCAGCGGTGGCTGCCCGAGACGATCGACGGCTCCAGGTTCTTGCTCCACTGCTTGTGGGCATCGATCGTGGCCAGCCGATCCCAGGCCTTGCTCAGGTCGGCCAGGCTGTTGAACTCGACTTCCGTGATCACGGTCGACTCCGCGACTCCCACCGAACCGGTGAGCAGGCGCGTGTTGTCCGGCTTCCAGCCGACCTGGCTGCCGATTTCCTCGAGCCAGCGCCTCATCGAGGTGATCACCTCCGCCTTGTGCCCGAAACGCGCGTCGATCTGCCAGCGTGCGACGATCATGTTCCCCTCCCTCCGGGTGCTCGTCGCAAGCTAAGGAGCGGTTGACGGGTGTCAACCGCGGCTCCGCTACCGCTCGCGCATCGACCAGCGGTGTCCGATGTCCACCGCCGCGCGAACGATCGCCGCAATGGTCGTCAGTACCTGCGGCGGAACGCGGCCGATGAGGCGCTCGAGGTCGATGGGGCCTTCCAGATCCGGCAACAGCTGGTCGAACACCTTTCCGAACAGCGCGTACTTGCGACCGAGGTCGTCGAGGCGACCGCGCAGCGCTTCCGCTTCGGGACTGGCGGCGTCGCCAAGCAGGCCGAGCGCGTGTTCCACGAGCACCTGCTTGTCGGCCGTGACGCGACGGATACGCGTGATGTAGGCGCCGACGATCACGTCCGGGTACGCGCCGCGCAGCGCGAACAGATCGTGGCGCGAGCCGGGCTCGCGGCTGCGCTCGACGATGCGCGCCGCTTCTAGCGCGCGCAGGTTGCCGAAGATGTTGCTCTTGGAGCGGCCGAGCTCCGCCGAGAGCTGATCCATCGAGCGCGGCTCGTCAGTCAGGTAGAGCGCCGCGACGATCTGTCCGCCCAGACGCGTGATGCCGGGAAACGACGCCGCGACTTCCTTGCCGACGCCTTCAAGCAGCGCATGGCGCGCAACCGCCACCGGGTCGTCGGGCGGCGAGCTGGCCGCGGACTCGGCCATGACTACGACTCCCGGCGGCGTGGTCGACGGCGACGACGGCGGCGGCCCAGACGCGCCCCCGCACTGTCCGCATCGGCGGGTGCCGGACCGAGCAGCGAGGCCGCGCCGCGCGCCCCCTGGCTCATCTCGACCACCTCGTGCGCGAAGGGATACAGCGGCGTGTTCGTGAAGCGCCCAGGGCGCCCCGCTTCGAGTCGCGGCAACACAGCGACGATGCGCCTCACCGCGTCGGCGATGCGACGCGGCACGTTGAGCCGATCGACCGCGACCTCCATGAAGTCGTAGGCCGCTTCCATACGATCGCGCGTGCCGCTGCAGGCTTCGCGCATCGGTTCGAGCAGAAGGACGGTGAACAGCACGATGTCGTCGAGTGGCGCTCCCCGTTCGGCGGTGCGTCGATCGACTTCAGTGAGCAGCCGCCACATCAGGCTGTGGCTCTCTTCCACGTCGGACAGGTACGCGGCCAGCTCGGGCAACAGCACATCGAGCACGCCCGTCTCCCACGCGAGCCAGATGGAGCGATGCGCGGCGCCGCCGCGCATCAGCCTGAGCACTTCCTCGAACAGCCGGGGACGGGCTGCCATCGCCAGCGCGCCGCGGCAGTGGACGATGGCGTCGTACACGTCCGGAGTGATGCCGAAATCGAGGCGCGCGCTGAACTTGATGGCGCGCAGGATGCGCACCGGATCCTCGAGGAAGCGCACCACCGGATCGCCAATGGTGTGCACCGCACGCCGCTCGATGTCCGGCATGCCGCCGACCCAGTCCAGTACGCGCCGCCGCTCGAGGTCGTAGAACAGGCCGTTGATGGTGAAGTCCCGCCGCGCGGCGTCCTCGTGCGCGTCGCCGAACACGTTGTCGTTGCGGATCAGCAGGTCATCGCCGTTCTTGTCCTCGTCCTGCTGCGGGCTGCGGCGGAAGGTCGCCGTCTCGATCACCTTGCCGCCTCCGAACAGCACGTGGACCAGGCGGAAACGGCGGCCGATGATGCGCGAGTTGCGGAACAGACGCCGCACATCGTCGGGACGCGCGCTGGTGGCCACGTCGAAGTCCTTGGGCGAACGCTCCACGAGCAGGTCGCGCACGCAGCCCCCGACGAGATAGGCCTCGTAGCCATGTCGGGTGAGGCGACGCACGACCTTGGCGGCATCGTCGTCAACGCGTTCCTCGTCGAGCTCGACGGGATAGACCACCGGCTGCTCGACCCAGTCCGGGGCGCGCGAGCTCTTCGGCGCCGGTTCGCTGTCAGGGGGCTCGCTGCGCGCGCGCGACCGACGCTTGCGCTCGGTCCGCGCTTCTCCGCCCGCCGGCTGGTCGCCTCGGCGCGCTGCCTGGGCCTCGCTGCGCGCGCGGCGTGCCTGTCGGCGCGCCGCGCGGCGCTCTTCAGCTTTTGCAGCAGCACTGTCCGCGTCTGTAACGCGCTGCGTCACCAATTCCTCGTCTGATCTGGCGGCGCTCGTCCTGGCAGCTCCCCGGCGGCTCGTCCGGGCTTTCGCCGGTCGCCGTCCGGTGCGTTCTTCCGGGCCCGGGGGCCTGCTGGAAGACTCGTCATGTTTTGCGCTAGGGGGCGTCGTCGTACGTCCCATCTGACCTCGGGCGTCCTCCCGAGCTCACGCGAGGCCGCCGTTCTGTCCAGGCGTTTAGCAGGCTCCAGGCCTGGAAACCAGCCCGCGCCGCTGGCACCCGGCGCTTCTAGTGCGCAGCGCTGGACGTGCGACGCGGCCCCCGCGGCACAACCGCTGCCGCTCTGCGCCGCACGGACGCCGCGCCGAGGCGCCTGAGAGCGCGGCAGACTGCGACATCCCGGCAGGGTCCGACGTGCCCGTGGTCGGGGGGCCATGCGGGACCTCCGACCAGCGCCTTCCGACGCACGTCGGGGCCCCGCCAGGAAGGCAGCGTGTCCGCGAGTGTCTTCTCGGTGTCGCGCCCCGGGGATGTCCCCATGCGGATATCCGGCGAAAGGCCCACGTGCTGCAACGGCGAGCCGTCGGGCAGCGCGAACAGCATGGTCGTCAGACGCAGCACGCCCAGACCGGAGCGATCGTCGAAGTATTCCTGGATGCAGCCCTTGCCAAAGGTCCGCGATCCGACGATCGGACCGCGGTGATAGCTGCCGATGGCGCCGGCGATCATCTCCGCGGCGCTCGCGGTGTACCCGTCCACGAGGCTCGCGACGGGGCCGTGCCACTGCGAGTCGGACGGCGGTGTGACCGCGCGCTGGATTTCCAGCGTGCCGCCGCGATGACGCAATGGAAAGCTCGGAGCCCCGGGCAGGAAGACACCGATGGCCCCCGCTGCGCCGTCGGTGGAGCCTCCGCCGTTGCCGCGCAGATCGAGCAGGATGCCTTCAGGCGGCTTGCCGGTCCGGGCGTCCGCCACCAGACGCGCCAGCTCGTCGCCCAGACCGTCCGGCACGTCCGGCACCGAGACGACCAGCACCTCGCCATCGCCGTACGGCACGCGCTCGGCATCGAGCTGCGGCTCGGGCGACGAGTCGTCGGCGTCGCCGGGCAGCTCCACGTCGACCCCGAGCGGAGCCGCGGCGCCCCGCCGGAGCAGCTGGACGCTGCGCGATGTCTCGCCGCCGACCGCCTCCAGGCGCGACAGCTGCTCCACCTGCTCGACGCTCAGCCCAGCCGTGGGAATGCCGCCGACGGCGAGCACGAGATCGCCGACCCGGAGCGGCGGCGCGGGGTCCTGGACGACGCGCACGCCGATCGGTGTCCGCATCATCTGCCCCCACAGACGCGGGCCGGTGTCCACCGTCGCATCGGCAGAGTAGAGCGACCACTCCTCGTCGAGCGGCGCCCACTGTCCGTGCGCGTCGATGCCCGGAACGTACGCGCGCACGGCTGCCGCCAGCACGATGCCCGTCCAGTGATCGATGCCCAGCATCGGCAGCAGCCGCTCGGCGGCGTTCTGCTCCACTTTCTGCCCGGCCCAGCCGTAGGCCTTGGCAAAGCTGCCCGCGCGCGAGCCCAGCTCCGCCGCCAACTGGCGCGAGGGACGCGTGACGGGGTCATCCTGGAAGACGCCGCGACTGTCGAGCGCGAAGGTGCGCGCCCGCGACAAGGTCGGGGCGCGCTGCTCGGCCGCGTCGAAATCGCGCCGCAACGACTCGACCCAGCCCTGGGTCACCGCGGCGATCCGGCGCGCTGCGGCGCAGGGGGCATCGGCGCGTGGCGGCCTCTCCAGCTCGGCGATGAGCGGCACCGCCAGACTGCGGATGGTGCGCGCCGCCGGCGCGTCGGGTGCGGCCGACCACAGCCCGTGGGGATCAAGCCACCCGGTGACCGTTTGCGCGAAGGCCCGCGGCTCGGGATGGCCGGCGGGCTCGGCGATGCGGGCGCGCACCTCTGCGATCACCTGCCGCGCTTCGCGGCACGTGAGCTCCGTCGGCAGACCGCTCGGCATCTTCAGCGGGCGCACCGAGCACTGCGCGTCCGGATCGGGCGGCGCGGCCGACTCCACCGGCCCAGGAACCCTGGCCGGGGCGCCGGCCACGGAAGCCACCGGAGCGGAGTGCCCGGCGTGGTGCTTCGCCCGGATCAGCAGCGTGCTGGCGCCCAGCGCCGCCACACCGGCGAGCACCACGGCTGCAGCGACACGAGCCGGCGAGGTCATGAGGGCGGGATGGTAGCACCGGGCGGACCCAACACCTGAAAACGGGGAGATTTGTAGACGCGCGGGGGCTATCTTCGCCGCGTGCTCGACGCCATCGTGTTGCTCGGATGCCGCATCGGGCCCGGCGGGAAGCCTGCTGCGGCCGCGCTCCGCCGTGCGCGGCGGGCTGCACGCGCGTGGCACGAAGGTGTCGCCCCGGTGATCGTCGCCAGCGGCGGGCGCCGCTGGTACGGCGTGGCCGAGACGGACGCGCTCGGTCAGGAGCTGGTGGCGCTGGGCGTGGACCCCGAAGCGATCATCCGCGAGTGGCAGTCGCTGACGACGCTCGGCAACGCTGTCTACTCGGAGCGACTCCTGCGCGCGCGCGGCAGCCGGCGCGTCGGCGTCGTGACGTGCGACTGGCACATGCCGCGCGCGCTGGCGAGCTTCCACCTGGTCGGGCTCGACGCCACGGCGCTGCCCGCCGAGTCCCCACCAGTGCCCTCGGCACGCCGGCTAGCGCGCGCGCTGCGCGAGCGCGGCAGCTGGTGGCTCACCCGGCTGGCACATCGAGGCCCGGAATCGGCGTGAGGTCGTCGGCACTGGCTCTGCTGCTCGCCGTGTTGCCCGCGTGCCGGGGCTGCGCGCACCACGACGGTTCGCCAACCGCGGGAGCAGCTGCGTCCAGCTCCGCCTCGACACCGGAGAAGGGCCCGCCACCCAAAACACAGGCCCGGATCAAGGCGCTGGTGTCGGCCGAAGCGCGCCGCGACTCCGCCGCGGTCAAGGACACCGATCTCGACAGCCGCGACGTGGACGTACGACGACACGCAGCGCGGGCGCTGGCGCGCATCGCCGACACTCGCGCCGACAAGCTGCTGGCCCACTCGCTGTCCGACGAGGACCCGCAAGTCGTCGCCTGGTCGGCGTTTGGCCTGGGGCAGACCTGCGCCGGGCACGGTCCCACGACGGTGCGGCTGCTCGTGTCGCGTGCAGCCTCGCTGGCGCTGTCACCGGCGCGGGCTCGCAGCGGAACGCACCCCGCCGACCCGCTCGATCCGATCCTCGCGATCAACGACGCGCTGGGGCGCTGCGACGACAGCGAAGCCGAGCGCACGCTGCGCGCATGGCTGGATGGCTCCGGACCCCGCGCACACGCCGCCGCGTTGGCGCTGGGCACCCTCGCTTCACAGCACAAGCACCTCGACGACGCGACCGTGGTCGCGCTGCTGGATGCTGCGAGCCGCAAGGACCATCCGCTCGACAACGCGCTGTTCCCGATCAGCCGCCTCGGGGCCCTCGGCGCTCCCGTGCAGACGCGGCTCCTGGCCGTCGCGGACAAGGTGCTCACAAGCGCGAAGGGCGATGCGCTGCGCTTCGCAGTCCGTGCTCTGGGGCACGCGGGCGACGCCGCCGTCGAACCGCTGTCGAGGGTGCTCGTCGACCTGCACGTGGCCGCCGATGCACGAGCCGATGCCGCCCGCGAGCTGGCGAAGTTCGGCAAGAGCGGACAGACCGCACTGATCGGCGCGCTGTCCAGGCTCGCTCCCACGGACAAGACCGCCGATGCCAAGCATCTCGTCTCCCCCGACTGGGGACCGCTGGTTTCGACGCTCGACGCCCTGGAATATCCCGCGCGCGCTGCCAAGGACGAGCTGTCGAAGCTGGCCGAGCTGCCGCTGCCGGAGCACGGGTCTGCCGCGCTCACGCGCCGCATCGTGAAGCTGCGCTGCCGTTCGGCATCGCTCCTGGCCGGCACGGCGAGCCTTTCCCACAGGCTCGTGGGCTGCGATCCCGACCCGAAGGGCCGGACCGGCGCTCTGGCGGTCGTGAAGGTGCTGGGGCGTGGGCCGCTGACCGCCGCGCGCTATCGGCGCTGGAAGGTGTTCGCCACGTCGGACAACCCTGTGGTGCGTCAGGCCGCGCTCGAGCTGATCCCGACGCATCCGGAAATCCCGCATCCCGAGCAGTTGCTCGAAGCCGCACTCGGAGCCAAGCAGGCCGGAACGGTCGCGACGGCGGCACAGGTGCTGGCGGGCTTTCCCGATCGCGCCGAGACCGAGCGGCGTACGCCACCCACCGAACAGGACGGCGGCGCGCCCCCGGCTGCCATCAAGCCCGCAACCGCTGTGGTCAAGGCTCTCGAGCAGGCCTTCGGCGTGAAGCGCCCGCCGGACGCGATTGAAGTGCGCTGTTCGCTGATGGACGCCGTCGCGGCGCTGCAGCTGCTCGCGTTCAAGCCGAAGCTCGATAAATTCTGTCACGACCCGAACCCCACGCTGCGCAAGCACGCCGAGAAGGCGCTTCGAGGGCTCGGCGACCGCGGTCGCCGCTGCGACAAGTTCACACCACCGGACAAGCCGCCGCCCGAGCTGGCACAGGCCCTGGCGGGGAAAGTGAAGCTCGAGCTCCATACCGACGTGGGCACACTCGAGCTCCGCCTCGACCCGGAGCTTGCCCCGGTGACGACTGCCCGCGTGGTCGAGCTGGCCAGGGCCGGCTTCTACAACAACATGAGCGTCCATCGCGTCGTGCCCGGCTTCGTGGTGCAGTTCGGCGACCCGGAACGGGACGGCTACGGTGGCGCCGGCAAAGCGCCCTTGCCGAACGAGGACTCGCCGCTGGTCTACACGCCGCTCAGCGTGGGCGTTGCCCTGGCCGGTCCCGACACCGGCTCGAGCCAGCTGTTCGTGACGCTCGGCCCGTATCCGCACCTCGACGGGAACTACCCGTTGGTCGGCCGGGCCAGCGGCAACTGGAACCTGCTGGCCGTGGGCGACGTCATCCACAAGACGACCGTCGACGCGCCCTGAAGCCAGCGAGCCGGGGGCGCCGGACCGGTCACACCGCGCTGTGTGGCGGAATGGCCGCGGTTGACCTAGGCTCGACTCGTGCTCCTGGCCGTCGATATCGGCAACACCAACGTCGTCTTCGGACTGTACGAAGGCACCACGCTCAGGAAGACCTTCCGCGCCTCCACGGTGCGCACTCGCACCGCGGACGAGTACGGCGTGCTGTTGCACCAGATGTTCCAGCTGCATGGGCACGAGCCGGACTGGATCGACGCGGCGATCATCGCCAGCGTGGTGCCGCCCCTGACGGACGTGATGGCCGACGCCCTGCGCCGCGCCTTCGCGCGCGAGCCGCTGATCGTCGGACCAGGACTGAAGACCGGCATCTCCGTGATGTACGAGAGCCCGCGCGACGTCGGCGCCGATCGTATCGTCAACGCCGTGGCCGCGTTCGAGCGCGTGCACGGCGGCGTCATCGTCGTCGACTTCGGCACCGCGACGACGTTCGACTGCATCTCGCCAAAGGCCGAGTACCTGGGCGGCGTGATCGTGCCGGGTATCCAGGTCAGCCTCGACGCGCTGCTCGGCCGTGCCGCCAAACTCACCCGCATCGAGATCGCCGAGCCGCCCGGAGTGGTCGGCCGCAACACCACGCACTCGCTGCAGTCGGGCGTCGTCTACGGCTATGCGTCGCTGGTGGACGGCCTGGTCGACAAGCTCAAGGCGGACCTGGGCTACCCGTGCACGGTGCTGGCCACCGGCGGACTGTCGCCACTGATCGCGCGGCACACCCAGAGCATCGAGTCGGTGGACGAGAACCTCACGCTTGAAGGCCTGCGCATCCTGCACGAGCGCAACAGCCCGCAGCCCGAACCGCACGCCACGCGTCCGCGCGCCACCCACTGAGCGCGCGATGCGCCGCGCTCTCGCTGTCAATCTCGCACTGTTCGTGCTGCTGGTCGTCAGCGTGTGGCTGGCGCTCGGATTCGGCGCGGAGCCGATCAGCTTTTCCCGTGCGCTGTCGGACCCGCACAGCCTCGACGCGACCATCCTGTTTGCGGCGCGCCTGCCGCGCGTCACGCTCGCCGCCCTCGCCGGCGGCAGCCTGGCCGTGGTGGGCGTCGCCTTCCAGGCGCTCCTGCGCAATCCGCTCGCCGACCCGTACGTGCTCGGTGTGTCGGGCGGAGCAGCGGCGGGCGCCACGCTCGCCCTTGTTCTCGGTGCGAGCGCCTTCACGCTGCTCGGCGCGGCCCTGGTCCCCGTTGCCGCATTGGCGGGCGGCCTGATCGCGACGTTTCTCGTCTACGGCATCGCGCGCGCCAGCGGAGATGTGTCGGGCACGACGATCATCCTGGCCGGCGTCATCGTGAACGCCGTCGCCGCTTCTGTAATCACGTTCATCAAGACGCTCGTCTCGGCGGCCAAGGCACAGGAGCTGCTGTTCTGGCTGATGGGTTTTCTGGACGTTCCGTCGACGCGCCAGCTCGTCATCACGGCGCTGTGGGTGTTCGCCGGCACCGCGCTGCTCGTTGCCGACTCCGGCAAACTGAACCTGCTGGCGCTCGGCCGCGAGCCTGCGGAACATCTGGGCGTCGACGTGGGGCGACTGGAACGCCGCGTGTTCTTCGCGGCCTCCGCCGTGGCCGGCGCCATCGTCAGCCTTACGGGACTTATCGGCTTCGTGGGGCTGGTGGTGCCGCACGCGGTGCGACGCCTGACCGGGCCCGACCACCGCGTACTCATCCCGGGCTCGCTCCTGCTCGGCGCTGCGACGCTGGTCGGCTGCGACGTGGTCGCGCGCGCCGCGTTCCGCTGGCTCGGCACCGAGCCGCCCGTCGGCGCGGTCACCGCGCTGATCGGCGGTCCGGTGTTCCTGGTGCTGCTCTACCGCACGCGGCACCGCGCGACCGGTTTCGTCTAGAGCGTCAGCGCGCCGGCAGCACAGCCGCCGCGGCCGACGAGCCCGGATCGTAGCGGAGCTTCCCGACGGAGAGCCGGCTAGCCGCGAGGCCATAGCGCTCGGCCACGCGATCCACGGCAGCCTGCGAGGCCTTCTTGTCGGCGAGCGCACCGTGGAACAGCGTGATCTCGATCGGCGAGCGCGGAAACACGCCGGCCAGAAGCCCCGCGGTAGGCACGAGCGCGTCCACGTCGGGCTTGTGGCCCGGCTGCCGGAAGACCAGCAGAGGCGGGCGCTCCGGCGCGGGACGCGCGGCGCCCCCGTCGACTGCGGGCGGGGCGGGACGCGGCTGCTGGGCCCGAAGCTCGCCGGGCTTGGCGGCTCGGACCAGCGCCGCCACCACATCACCGTCCAGCGGGGCCCGCTCGGGCGCAGGCGTTCCGAGCAGCTGCAGGTCGCGCCAGATGCGCCAGGTGCGCTGGAACAGCGACTCCAGCGTCACCGCGCCGCGGCCGGACAGCCCGAGCTGCTCGGCGTTGCCCGCTAGCGTCTCGCGAGCGTCCTGTCCGAGCCGGGTCAGGAGCGCCAGCGGCTCCGGTGCCCCCTTCTCGCGCGCGACGCGCCGCGCGGCGGTGCTCGCGTCGGCCGCGATGTCCGTCGTAGCAGCCAGCCAGACCCGCGCCCAGGTCTCCAGCGCTTTCTCGTGCTTGTCGAGCAGGGAGCGCTGCGCCACGGCCACGAACGGCACCAGATGCGAAGCGTCCCCGGTACCGAACAGCAACGTCCGCGCTGCGCCGGCATCGCGCTGTTCCGCATCTCGTTCCGTCGCAACCAGGTCGGCGTCGCTCGCGCCCGGAGCGACCAGCTTCACACGCGACAGCTCGATACCGCTCACGTCGAGCGCGAACAGGCCGACGAACGCTGCCGAGGAACCGGGCGCCGCGCCCAGCTTGATGTCGCCCTTCTTCGGCAGCTTGGCGAGCGCGCCAGATCTCGACTCGATCACTTCGCGACCCGATGACCAGCCTGTCACGAGGAACATCACCGGGTCGAGCGCTTTGAGGTGCTCGAACGAGGTCACGAAGCGCGGCAGCGGAAGCACCGCCACGTCGGCACCGCGCTTGTCCGCGCCACCGCGGGCCAGCGCACGCTCGACATCATGCGCCGTGTCCACGACGGAGAGCTGCACGTCGAGATCGCTCTTTGCAAACCGGCTCTGCTTGTCGCCCGGCGCGAGCCCGCCGTTGGCCACAACCCCGGCGGCCGCGAGATCCCAGCCGAGCGCCACCACGCGCAGCGGTCGTCCCAGCGTCGGTGTGACGCGCGCGCTTGCTGCGGGCGCCGGAGCTCCAGACGACGCCTGCGCGCGTGCCGACGCCGATGCCGGTGGCGACGCCGATGCCGACGCGGAAGCCTGAACCATTGCGACCGGCGCCGTGCCTTTCGCGGCAACGCGATGTCGCAGCACCAGCGCCCCGACGAAGGCGCCGAGCATCAGGACCAGCACTGCAAAGACAATGTTCGAGCGCACGGATCACCAGTGGGAAGACGGCGCGGCGCTGCCGAAATGGTGCCGCGCCGGGTAGTCGCTGTGGATCAGCTTCTTCAGCGTATTGACCGGAACGGCCAGGTTGAGGTTCTGCACGCGCCCGAACAGTCCGGCGAACTGCGCTGTGGTGATGCCCACCACCCGGCCGTGCATGTCGAACAGCGGACCGCCGGAGTTCCCCGGTGAAATCGGCACGGAGATCTGGATCCAGCGCTTTTCCTGGTACAGCCTCCGCGACGACACCAGCCCGTCCGTCAGCGTGTGATCGAGCCCCAGCGGGTTGCCGATCGCGATCACGTGCTGTCCGACGACGACGGTATCCGAATCCCCCAGTACGACAGGATCCACATCGACGGGTTTGCCCTGGCTCGGCTTTTCGAGATCGACGCGCAGAAGAGCCAGGTCGTCGTCGGGCGAGTCGGCGAGCAGCTCGACGTCATCGAAGGTCGCGTCCATGAAGCGGACCCGCACGAGCGTCGCTTCGCCGATCACGTGGTGGTTGGTGACGATGGTGCCGTGATGATCGATCAAGAAGCCGGTCCCACTGGCTTCGCGCCCGTGGGACTCCTTGACCGCGATCGTCACCACCGCAGGCGCCAGCTCCTTGAACAGCTCGGCGGGGGTCTTGTCCCCTTGCTCGGGGGGCTTCGGGGTCACCGCTCCCGCGTCCTCCGGAGTGTCGAGCACGGGCGCCGATGCGCTGGCCGGCGGCGGCGGGCTGGAGGCGCTGGGAGCGGGCACCGGAGCGGACGACGAAGCGGCAGGCAGAGGCAGGGCCTTCTGCGGGCGAGGCTTCTGCACCCCCGCAAGCAGGTAGGCGGCCGCCGCGACGCTGCCGAGCCCCGATCGGTCCAGACGCGCTCCCTCGTCCGCGAGCCAGGGCCGCGTCAGGCCATGCAGCCCCACAGCGAACAGCAATCCGAACCCGAGCCACGTCAGCGCGAACACGTCCCCCGGCAGCCCGCGCGCCCGCACCGGGTCGTCCTCGGGCAACAGCCGATCGGCAATGATGGACGGCACCACCAGCGCCACTGCCACCGCCACGATGACGCGGATCCAACCGCTATCGGTGAAGCGCCCGGTGCACGCCATCAGCGCGATCAGGGTGGCCGGCAAGCCAACGAGCATCGCCAGCACCTTCACCGCGCCGCGTGTCGCAACCAGGGCAGGACTCGAGCTCCGCTTGTTCTTCTTCATGCCCTCGCGTCCCGAGCTTCCAGGTACTCCGCCCCGCTCCGGGCGTCGAGCGACCTCACAAAAGCCAAGCGGGAGCCGCTCATCGAGCGACTCCCGCCGAGCATCACACCGAGCGCGCGGCTACTTCTCGTAGACCTGCGCGGCGGCGACGCCCTGCCCACCGGCGACAGTGAGCACGACCTTGACCGGGAACGCGAACGGCGCCGGGTTCTTGAAGCAGTTGGGCTTCTTGCCCAGCACCGCCTGCGGCCCGGAATCCTGATCCGCAGCAATCACCGGCGTCATGCCTGGCAGCGGCGAGACGGCCACGAACTGCACGTTCACCTCGCTCACCGGCGGCAGGCCCGCGGCCACGACCGTGTAGCACTTGCCGGGCTGCAGCTGGATCTCGGTGGTCAGCGTCTGGCCCTGCTGGAAGTTGCCCGCCATCGTCGAGCCCACGGGATGCGAACCGGCCACCATCTGGCTCCGGGCTAGATTGGTGAGGATCGGCTGCGCAGCAGCCGCCATCGTGGGATCGATCTGCTGGGCCGCACCACCGGCGGCGCCCGCGGCGGGCGCTGTGGGTGCGGGTGCGGTCGTCGTCGGAGCGGGCTGGCCGTAGCCCGGTTGCTGGCCGTAGCCCGGCTGTGCCGGCTGCTGGCCATAGCCTGGCTGTGCCGGCTGCTGGCCATAGCCCGGCTGCCCTGGCTGCTGCTGGTAGCCCGGCTGGCCCGGCTGCTGCTGGTAGCCCGGCTGACCGTAGCCCGGCTGGCCATACGCGCCCTGCTGGTAGCCCGCCTGCTGCGGCGGCGGGGTCTGGTCCTTCTTGCAACCAACGGCGCTCGTGGCAGCCACGGCGCTCGCGAGCCCAAGGATCATCGCTCTAGTCGAAAACATTTCGAAAGCTCCTCGTTGCCTCTGTTCCTGTGACTCGAACGCTCGGGAAACGCGCGGGCGCCCGGACGCGGAAGGCTATACTTGGACGGCGCGCAAGGTCCAGCCAATCACCCGTTTCCTCGGCCAACACTGACCTTTCGTGCAGCATTCCAGGGCTGACGCGGGCAGGAGACTGGGCCAAGCTGCCGAGGCGTGCGCTTCGCCCTGGTCACCGACGTCCATTTCGGCCCCGCCGCCTATTTCGAAGGAAGGCTGCGCAAGCTGTCGCACGATGCAGGGCGGCTGCTCGGCGATTTCGTCGAGCGCATGAACGGGCTCGTCCACCCCGACCTGGTCGTGAACCTGGGCGACGCGATCGAGGACGACTCCCCGGCAGCGGATCGCGACCGCTATGCGGAATTCCTGTCGGCTCTGTCGCGACTCGAAGCTCCGCTGATGCACGTCGCCGGAAACCACGACAGCATCCACCTCGACGACGACGCGCTGCGCGCGCTCTGGCAGCACGCAGGACCGCTCTACTACAGCCGCGACGTGGGCGGCGTGCACTTCAGCGTGCTCCGCACCGAAGAGACGAAAAACGTCGCGGTGCACCTACCCGCCGAACAGCTCGACTGGCTCGCCGCCGACCTGGCGAAGATCACGCTGCCCGCCATCGTGCTGATGCACCACCCGGCCAGCGACCAGTCGCTCGAGGGCAACCGCTGGTTCGAGAAGGCGCCGCACATCTGCCGCGTCGCCGAGCGCCGCAAGCTGCGCGCCGTGATCGAACACAGCGGCAAGGTACTCGCCGTGTTCAACGGCCACGCGCACTGGAACCACGTCGACGTGATCGCCGGCATCCCCTACATCACACTGCAGAGCCTGGTGGAAAACCTGGACGACGACGCCCCCGGACGCGCTGCAGCGGCCTTTGCCGTGTGCGACGTCGATGAACGGAAGCTGTGCGTCTACATCGGCGGCGAGCACGAGCTGCGCCTGGAGTTCGCGCGCTCCTGACGGCTCGCCCTTCCTCTCAGGGCGTGAGGCGCGCGAGCCCGATCCCCGCGGGGTACATCGAGCCGCCCTCGATGAAGGCGCTCACCAGCTCGCTGCCGCTCATCGCCGCGCCGTAGCCGGTCAGCATCGTGGGATCGGTCGCGATCGTCTGCGGTCCCCAGAGCTTCTGGCCCGAGCCGTCCACGCGGATCACGTCGAGGTGCTTCGCCTGGTACACCGTGCCGGTGTAGCTGCCCATCACGACCAGCGTGTCCGCGCCGTCGGCGACCGGATAGGCATTGTTGTAGTAGTTGGGCGCGCCTCCGAGCACGACCGGCTTGGCCAGCGCATGGCCGGACTGGTCGAGGCGCACCATCTCGACGGTGATGGGCTGGGCAAAGTGTTCGTACACCATGCGCGCCTCGTTGCCCGCCGAGGCCAGCGCCGGCACCTCGGTCTCGGCCGGCACGGGCTGCGTGACCGCTCCGCTGGTCGTACCGTCGGTCCCGACACGCCCGACCACCACGCGACTTCCCGAGCGCACCGCCACCAGAAAGCCGTTGCCGACGAAGGCAGCGGACATGAAACGGTCGACCGTAGTGCTCGGCATGGGAATGCTCGCCGCCGTCGTGGTGGAGATGCCGTCGGCCGACACCACCACCGCGCCCAGCGACTGCGAGCCCGCGTCGATCCACGCGAGCAGCGGCCCGCCCGAGGCGCGCTCGCCGAAGACCGCGCCGTGTCCCTGCACAGCGGCGACCTTCTTGTCTGTCACCTTGCCGGTCGCGTCGAGCGCGAACAGCTCGACGCTGTGGCCGTAGCCGCTGGTAGCAATGTCCCAGCCCCCTGGGCGCGTCGCGAGAGCTATCTCCTGCGGACAGTCCGCAGCTAGTGGTCCGCTCTTCGCGATCAGCGTAAGGTCCGGCTTGAAGCGGGCAAACCAGACGCCGGGACCGCTGGCGCTGCGCGAGATCCAGGCGACGCCGATTTCCTGCGCGGTCGCAGCGACGGCAAGCGCGCTGGGAGACGACGCGTCGGCGACCGAGTCGCTGCAGCCCGTCAGATGCCCGCCCAGCGCCGAGCAGCGCACGCACGCCGAGGTATCGAAGCGACAATCGGCCCCGCACGAGAGCGTGCCGCCCGGAAAGCCCAGCGAGGTGCAGCTGGCTCCGCCAAGCACCGTTCCGTCGCAGTTCTCGGCGTTGCTCTGGCAGGGCGGACCTCCACCGGGGTAGCCGCCAAAGCCGCCGTCGGGGCAGTTGTTGCAGGTGTCGATCTTGCCGTTTCCGCACAGCGCCGCGCCGCAGGCCGGTGGCTGCGGCGTTCCCGTGTTGCAGCTCGTGGCGCCGGCACCGCCTCCGGTTCCGCCGTTCGACACGACACCCCCCGTCCCTCCGGTAGCGCCGTAGCCGCCACCTCCACTCGTGCCCCCGGTGCCGGTGGTGCCCGCGCCCCCGTCCAGCCCGGCGCCGCCCCCCGTTCCGCCGGCCTCGGTCTTGCCCGCACACCCACCCAGAGTCACGGCTGCCACGCAGGCAGCCACCAAGCTCGAACGCCACATGGCGCCACGCCGCAGCAATCCCCGTGCCGGCGCCCGGCAGGGATTCTGCGGCGGCTCGCGCCTGGGGTGTGCCAGATCGACTGTGCCACACGACACGGCGATCCGGGTTCCAGGGTGCCGGACGCCGCACTCCCGACGCCGGCTCAGGCCGGCTCGGGCTCCTCGCCGCCGCTCGGCTCTTCGCTGGAAGGCGACTCGTCCTGCTCGTCGTCGGCCTTTTCCGGCGGCGGCTCCGCCGCCTTCCGGCCCTTCTGCTTCTTGCGCCGCTTGCTGCGCGCCGCCTTGCGGGCGGCGGGCTTGTCGTCGTCCTGTTCCGCGTCCGGCTCATCGGACTCGGCGGGCTCCTCGGCCTCTTCCTCTTCGTCTTCCGCCTCGTCTTCGTCTTCCTCGTCGAACGCGCCGGGTTCGAAGCCCAGGCTCATCGCCCCCTCCGGGTCGAGCTCGGCGGCGCGCTGGAAGTAGCTCCACGCGAAGGCGACGCCCACGGCACTGAGCAGGCCGATCCACTGCGACGTGGACAGCTGGATCGGCGTCGCGGAGTCGAACTGACCGGGCTTGAGCCAGACGTACGCGACGAATGCCGGAATCACGCTCGCCAGCTGTGTCGCGTGCCGGAGGCCGAGCTTGGTGATGGACCGGGCCGGGCCGTAGCAGTAGGCCGCCGCGAACACCAGGAGCGCCAGCGGAATGTAGATGTGCTGCGCCACGAACGGACCGAAGGCCCCTCGCTCCAGATCATCGCGGATGATTTCGATGAGGAAGCGCAACAGCCCGTAGGCGAACGCGAACGTGAAGAACACCTCGCCGCGGAACTTCTGCTTCCGTCGCATGTACAGCAGCAGCACGAGCAGGAACGCCCCGATCAGCGACGAGTAGAGCTGGGTGGGGTGCACCGGCAGCGACGCGTGCGAATCCGGCGACAGCCCGCGGTGGTTGACGTGCTGGATCCAGGCCGGAGAACCCGCTCCCTGCGGCAGGGTGCCCTTCGGCCAGCGCGGGAAGGTGCCGAGCTTCTTCAACCAGCCGGGGGCGTCGGCCGACAGCGGCTTGCCGAAGTCGCAGCCGAACATGTAGCAGCCGATGCGCGTGATCATCAGGCCCGACGCCAGGCTCGGCACCGCGACGTCCGCCCACGGCATCAAGCGGATCCGGTGCATCCGCAGAAACAGCCACGACGCCAGGAACCCGCCGAGGAATCCGCCGTAGGCGACCATCCCGCCGCGGCGGATGTTCACGATGTCGGCCAGAGCGTGGAACTCGTCGAGATTCGTCGCCACGTACAGAAGGCGCGCGAACACCAGCGCCCCGACCGCGGTAACGAAGTAGCAGTTGGCCATCGTCTCGCGGGGCAGGCCATCCCGCTGGGCCAATCCGAGGGTCAGGTACCACCCGACCACGAGCGACAGGCAGAGCATCGCGCCGTAGCTGTAGATGGGCAGGCTGCCGAGCGCGTAGTACTGACCTCTGAAGCGGAACGCGGCCACGGCGCAGCCGAGCGCGAGCACGGCGCCGATGAGCAGCAGATCCACGGCCTGTTTGCGCCAGCCGAACAGCGCAACCAGCGCTCCGAGCGCGGCCACGGCCAGCAGGGTCGGGAACAGGGGGACGTTCCAGTGGGGAAGAGGGATCCTGAAAAGGATGGGATGCATCGGGGGCTCTCCTTAGCCGCGAAACGGCGAGCCGACCAGTCCGGCCGCTCTGCACCGAAGGGCTCCAGGTGCTCGCTGGCCAGGCCGCGACAACTTCACGAGAGGGGTGCTAGCATGCCGCAGTGTTGCGCTTGATGGGGTCAGCAGTGGTCGCCGTGACTCTGGTCGCGTGCGTCCCATCTCAACGCGAGAAACCGACGGATGATGCCGGCGCTCGCCGCCCGGCTCCGCGGTCGGTGCAGGCTAGCCAGCTGAGGCCGTCGGCCAAGCTGCGGCTGAAAGCCCAGAGTCGCAGAGCTCCACCTCATCCAGCCATGCCCATCCAGCCGTCTGCCTCCGCGACGGCCTCGGGCGGGAAACCAACCGGCAGCGCTGCAGCGCCCGCCGGCAGCGCTGCGGCGCCCGCCGCCTCCGCGGCCAAGCCCAAGCCCGGCTCGGCAGAGCAGGCACGGGAAGAAGACCCGCTGATCACCAAGCCGTTCCTGGACTCCTTCAACCGCACCGCGATCGGGCCCGACTGGGACGCGAAATCGCCGGTCTGGCATATCCAGCGCGGCCAGCTCTGCGGCAAGGGCGCCAAGAACCATGGCATCTGGCTGAAGCGCCGCCTTCCCGTCAATGCGCGCATCGAGTTCGACGCGACCACCGACTCGTCACAGGGCGACATCAAAGCCGAGTACTGGGGCGACGGCCACAGCACGGCAACGGGCGTCTCCTACACGAACGCGACCAGCTACCTGACGATCTTCGGCGGGTGGAAGAACCACTACCACGTGCTCGCGCGCATCAACGAACACGCGCCGGACCGACCGCAGATCGTGATCAAGCCGGGCAGCTCCGATCTCAAGCAGCAAGCTGTACGCGCCAATGTCATCTATCACTTCAAGGTGGTTCGAAGTGACGGCCATACGGTGCGCTGGTACGTCAACGACATCGAAATGCTCGACTACAAGGATCCGAAGCCACTGGAAGGCGCAGGGCACGACCATTTCGGCTTCAACGACTGGGCAGTCCCGCTCTGTTTCGACAACCTCGAGATCACGCCCCTGCCGGACCACTAGACGACTGTGGAAGTAGAGGAAGTAGAGGCTGCAATCGACGAGCTGGAAACCCGGCTCGAACGCCTGCGCTCGCTCTACGAGCAGTATTTCCTCGGGATCGAGAAGATCGAACCGACGGTCGCGCGCAAGGACGTGGATCGACGCATCTGGCTGCTGCGTCGGGAGCAGATCCGCAATACGGCGCGACGCTTCAAGCTCCAGACGATCATCCAGCGCTACAACACCTTCCAGCAGTACTGGCAACGCATCTGCCGCGAGATCGAGAACGGAACGTACAAACGGCATCTGCTGCGGGCCGAGAAGAACTTCGGACCGGACCAGGCTCTGACGATCGTGGCGCGCAAGCGCTTCAGGAACCGCCAGAAGGCCGAAACGGCGGCCGCGGACAAGGCGCAGGACGCACAGAAGCAGCTCGCCGCGGAGCTGGGAGCCGCGCTCGACGACAAGAACTACGATCCGCTCGAAGAAGCGAAGCGGGCCGTCGACGCAGCGCTCGGGCGCTCCGACGCGGGGGGTCCACAAGCCGCCGCGGAACCGCCGCATAACGAGCCGACGGCCCCGCCACCGCCGGGAACCCCAGCGCGAAGCGCGAGCGCCAGGCCCAAGCAGGATTCGGGGCGATTGGAGCTCGACCTCGACGACGATCTGCTCGGTGGGCAACAAGCCCCCAAGCCGGTGCGTCCCGCAGCCGCCGTCCAGGCGAGAGCCCCGGACCGGGTCGCCAGCCCAACCGCTCCGGCGCGTCCGGCGGGGCCCGCGCCGACGAGGCCCGCGCAGGCGGGGCGTCCACCCCCTCCCGGACGTCCGGCGCCCGCGCCGAGTGCGCGTCCCGCGCCGCCGCAGGCTTCGAAGTCCGCAGCGGGCCCCGCTCCGAAGCCCGCATCGCCGGCTCCTTCCGGCGCCAAGGGCCGCCCGCCTCCACCTCCACGCGCGGCTCCGGCGGCTCCGGCTCGTGCCGCGCCGCCACCCGCTCGACCCCGCGCCGCCGCTACCCCGCGGCAGGCGGGAATGAGCGAGGACCAGGTCCGCAAGCTGCACGCGCGGCTGGTAGACGCCCGGAAGAAGACCAACGACCACCGCAACATCAGCGTGGACGGGCTCAAGAAGAGCCTCGAGGCGGCCGAATCCAAGCTGCGCAAGCGGCACGGCAACCGCAACATCGACTTCGACGTGGTGATCAAGGACGGCAAGGCCGTCGTGAAGCCGATCGTGCGCTAGGGGGGCGCTGGGCAGGGCCGGCAGGCCCGCGGGTGGGGTCGCTCAGCGCGCGAGGCCGGTGCGCTCGGAGCTGGGCGCCGGGACCGATTGCCGCGACTCCACCAGCACCTCGTCCTCGCAGTAGAGGAGCGAGCAGGAAGTCCGGCCAGCTTCCCGCATACGGCTGCAGAGCTCGGCCAGATCCTCATCGGAATCCACCACATCACCCTCGATGGGCTGCAGCGTGGACTGGTCGAGGCGGCAGTTGTCGAGCGCTACCCAGAGGCCTTTGAACTGCTCCGACCGACAGAGCTCGGGCCAGGTCATCCTGGTCTTCATCGCAACTTGACTACCTTGGCAGTGGGGTTTCCCGTGAAGGGTCGATGTCCACGTTTCGAAGCGTATGAAGCGAGTCGCGGCGGTCCAAAGCGACGGCAGCCCCGATCTAGACCCAGCTATTCCAAAGCGTCAAGCGAACGGTGTTGCAAAATGTATACACCAGCGTCAAGCGACCGGGATTGCAACACAATTTGCCGCAAGGGAGCGGATTGCGCTACTTGCAGGAGGCGATCGCGGCGTTCAACGCCCCTGTCGCCGCACCCATCGCCCGCGCGGCAGCTGCGATCGCCTTGGCCTGCCTGCAGTTGCCGTTGAACGCGGCCGTGCGAGCGGCTCCGGGTGCCCGTGCGCGAGCCAGCGCGGCGCAACGCTGCTTGGCCGAGGCATCGGTGCATCGGGAGTAGTTGGCGGCCGCGCCGCTGATGTTGCCACCCTGCGCCGCAGCGATGCAGGCCGAACAGGCCTGGGCGCTGTTCGCCGCAGGTTTCGGCTTGGCCGTCGCCACGGGCTTCGACGTCTGGTGCGTAGCGGGCGCGGCCGTGTGCACCGGCTTGGGCGTGGCGGTGGGCTGGGTCTCCGTCGGAGCCGGAGCCGACGCCGCACTGCCCGTGGACCCCGTCTCCACCTGCGGCGCGATGGTGGTGGCGCCACTCGACGCGCTCGAGAACGGATTGGCCAGCGCCTGGTCCGGCTCGGACGGCTTCATGCCCCGGGCAACCACGATGACGATGGCCACCAGAAGGACCAGGCCGAGCCCGCCGAGGCCGATGATGAGCCCCTTGCCGCCCCCGCTCTTGCCCCGTGATGGGCCAGGAGGCGGCGGCACGTTGGCCGCCACGGGAGGCGCTCCCGCCGGAGCCGCTGGCGCCGCTGGAGCAGCGGCGCCCATCGCTGCGAAGTTGGGTGCGGCGGGCATCGCCGCGGTTCCAGCCGAGCCCAAGGAGACCGGACCGCTCGCCGCCGGAGCATCCACCGTGATGCCTCCGCCACCCGACAGCTCCTCGAAGAACTGCTTGGCAGTGTCCTGGCGCTGCTCCTTTTCCTTGGACAGCGCGCGCATGATTGCGGAGCGCATGGACTCCGGAATCCCGCTGCTGCTGGGCGTCGCATCGAACGGGATGGGCTGCGCGGTCATGTGCTGGGTCGCCCACTGCCACGGCGTGTCGGCTTCAAACGGCAGCCGCCCGGTGAGCATCTCGTAGGCCATCACACCGAGCGAATAGATGTCGCTGCGGGCATCCAGCTCCTTGCCCGTGAACTGCTCGGGGCTCATGTACGGCGGCGTTCCCAGCACCATCCCCTGCTGGGTGAGCTTCTGCTCCTTCTGGGCGTCGCTGGACTCGGTGCGTGCGGCAATGCCGAAATCCAGCACCTTCACGAAGTCGGTCTCGCCGGCGCGGTCCGTGAGGATGATGTTCTCTGGCTTGAGGTCGCGGTGGATGATGCCCAGCTTGTGGGCCTCGTCGAGCGCACCGCACACCTGCTTCATGATCTTGAGCGTGCGCGCGGGTGGAAGTGCCCCCTGCTCGATCACGTCCATCAAGGAGTGGCCCTTGACGAACTCCATGGCGATGTAGAGCGTTCCGTCGGCAGTCGCGCCGAAGTCGTAGAACTTGATGGTGTTCGGGTGCTCGAGCTGCGCGACGGTGCCGCACTCGCGGTGGAAGCGCGCGAGCACCGACGGATCCTGCGACAGGTGCGGGTGCAAGGTCTTGACGGCGACCTTGCGCACCGTCGAGCCCATCTGCTGTTCGGCGACATAGACGACGCCCATGCCGCCTTCGCCCAGCACACCCGTAATCCTGTAGCGCCCCCCGATAACCTGCCCGATGAGCGGGTCCTCCTTGTGCTCCTCCACGGGAAGAAGCGCACCGCACTTCGCACAAAAACGCGCGCCGTCTATGTTTTCCTGACCGCAGGACTCGCAGTGCATGGCGGCGTAAGGGTCGCACGAAGCGCCACCGGTGCGCCACCTCCCGGAGCGTCAGTCCCGCCCAGCGTCCAGCGCCACGGGCTGACGAGCGTCGGGCCCAGCGTCGGGCCGGCGCTGGGCGTGGCTGGGCGCAGCCGGCGGAGGCAGCGGATGGTCCGGCGGCCATGGCAGGGTCTGCCGGGCGCCGGTCGCGCGATCCACCAGCACGGCGCGGGTGGCGCGGGTGCTGGCAGGAACGAGCACCCGCCGCGTGACGACCGCCCCCGCTGCCAGCGTGGGCGGCTCGTGCAGAGGGTGTCTCGGGCCGTGCTGGGGCGCCTCGGCTGCAACCAAAGGGAAATCGAAGCGCACGCGATCCACCAGCTCGTGGCCGATCCACAGCTCGATGGCGTAGCGCCCCATGTTGCGCGCCGTCACGACCGGATGCGGAAAGCGCAGGGCCTGCACCTTCTCCACGCTCACTTTTCCGCGGTTGTAGAGCAGCGTGTACTGCCACTGCCGGGCAACCCGCAGGGGATCCGGATCGGGCTGGCTGCCGACGGGCTGTCTGGCCAGCGCCCCTGGAGCCTTCGGCCGGGCAGCACTGGAATCAGGCGCGGCGGCGCCGGCATCCCTGGCACGCCCTTCGAGAATATGTGCCGGAAACGCAACCTCCGGCCCGCGGTTGGTGGTGTAGCGGGCCGCCGAACACGCGACGGCCAGACCCAGCGGCCCGACGAGCGCTGCTGCAGGTCCGAGGCGACAAGACATGGCCGGGAAACTACTCCAGAGCCGCTCGAGGAGCAGCGAGTTCATCGGCAATTGCGTCCCACGCGCCGGTCCTACCGCCGAGATCGCTCCAGAGCTCGACCAGATCCCGGGGATCCGGCGCTTGCACCCGCCATGTGCTCCCCTTGAGATCGGGCAGCTCGACCCAGGCCGCGTGAAGCGCGATGCGCGGCACTTCGATGACCCGCCCATCGGCAAGCGCGATCGCCAGGGCTCCGCCATACAGTCGGTCGCCAAGCAGCGCCGCGCCTGCGTCGGATGCGTGGATGCGGATCTGGTGTGTGCGGCCCGTGCGCGGCTCGAACGCGACCAACGTAGGCGACAGCTCGCGTGCGCCGTGCCCGACCGAGCGCAGTCCTTTCGCCGAAGCGCCCAGCACGGCGTACCTCGTCTCGGCCGGTTTTCGATCCCGGCCCTGGCGCGCAACGCTGTCCGCGGCCCCGCGGGGGAGCGCCGATCGGCGCGTCCCAGGAGCCCTGCACCGGCGCCGGCGCGTGCTCTGCGATGCCGACGTAGCGACGCCGCAGCGCACCTCGACTGCGCACCGACTCCACGTGACGACGCGCTCTGGACGACATGGCGAGCAGCACGACCCCACTGACGCCCACGTCCAGACGGGACACCGCGTGCAGCTGGCCTGTGGGCACGCCCATCATCTCGGCGACGCGCTGCCGGAGCGAGTCCAGCCCGTGGTGATCGGGCTCGGTCGGCAGCTCGGGAGGCTTGAGCGCGAACACCAGCCCATCGCGCTGGTCGAGCAGCGCGACCTCGCCTCCCGGCCGCCGCTGGGAGTGGAGCTCGACGCGTTGACCGGCTTCGAGCAAAAGCGCCGGATCCCGCGTGCGTCGCCCATCGACGAAGACGCGTCCCTGCTCCAGGGCACCAGGCGCGCCCCCCATGCGGCGGATGATCTCGCCCAGCTGGGCGCGCTCGGCCGACGCGACCCAGACCCGGGCGCCGCCTTCATCGGCTCTGCGCTTGGGTGCGCTCATGCTTCGAGCCGCTCTACCACGCCCCGGTCACCATCGACGCGCAACCGCTCACCGTTCCGCACGCTGGCGACCAGCCCGCGAACGCCGACGACTGCGGGCACGCCGTACTCGCGAGCCACCACGCCGCCGTGCGACAAAGGGCCGCCCAGCTCGGCGACCACCCCGGCCGACATCATGAACAACGGCGCCAAACCGACATCGGGGGCACGCAGCACCAGGATCTCGCCGGGCTCGAGATCCGCCGCTCCAGCCCCGCGCGTTCCGACCAGTCGCGCGCGTCCGGTGACGGTTCCCGAACCGCACGCGATGCCGTGCAGGACAGCGCTTCCCACCGGTGGCAACGACACCGTCGGCGGCGCGCCCACGAAGGTCTCCGGCGGATCGCTCGCGCTCGCGTCCCGATGGTACGCCGCGCGGCGCATGCGGATGACGGGAGCGAGGTCCGCGCGGGAGCGGCCCACGGCACTGAGCAGCTCGTCGAAGGTGCAGAAGAACGCGGCCTCATCGACCAGGGTCGGATCGATGCGGCGCATGCGCCGGTCCACGTCGAGCACGACGATGCGCAGCATGTTGAGCGTGCGTGCCATGGCGACGCGCATCCGCTCCCGCAAGCGGGCGAGCACGCGCCAGCGCGAGACGAAAGCGCGCACCAGCGCTTTTTCGACGTAGGGCACGCGCGCGTCGACCGCAGCCATCTCCCGATCCGCACGCACCCGGGCGCGGGACAGGCGCTCCTCTGGATCCACCACCCCGGCACGAAGACCGGCAGCGACCATCGAGAACAGCACCCGCGGGTCCTGGCTCCAGCGCGGCATCATCAGCTCGCTCTCGCGGAGCGCGCGGTCGCCGTACGCCTCGATGAACTGCTGCAGCGCTCGTTGCGCCGGTCCCTCCGGCACATCCGCGAGCTGGTGGACCGCGCCCTGTGCAAACAGGCGGGCGGCGTCGGGATCGTGCTGCACGATACCCGTAACGTGCGCCAGAGCCACACCGGGAGCTGCGGTATCCAGCTCTCCAACTCCCGCAGTGATGGCCTGCGCCAGGCGCTCGGCCTCGACGGGGGTGGATCGAGCCAGCACGGTCTTCAGGCCGATGTGCGCGGCCAGCGTTGCCATGGTGGAGGCGAGCATCAGCTCGGCGGTGCGTTCGAAGAACTGGTAGGTCTCTCTCAGCGTCGTGATCAGCGAGTCGTCCGGCAGGATCGCCAGGTCCATCTCGGCGAGCCATGCCTGCTGCTGCGCTGCCTCTCGCTCGAAGCGCGACAGATCGTCGGCGAGACGCGATTGCTGGGCTAGCAGGCGCGCTGCGGTGATGGACAGACCCGGCAGGGTCGCGCGCCGGCGCTTCAGCTCGAGCTGGCCCGCCAGCACATTGGCACTGTCGTCGTGGACCAGGTCCAGGAGTGCCAGCGTATCGATGCCGGGGATGTGGGCGACGACCGGCACCAGCGCCGACAGGTTGAGATAGAAGCGTCCGTGGACCCGCTGGAGCAGCGTCGCGTTGCGCGGCAGCTTGCAGCCCAACGCGCCGAAGGCGTCCTCGAGCCCTTTTTGCGAGAACGCATCGACGAGCGACCACGTCAGTGGGCTCGGAACGCCGGACAGCGACTCGCCGAGCCCAGCCCGCGACCAGACCGTCGTGGGCGATCCGCCTTCCGGGTAGCCCAGACCCTGACTCTGGCGCACGTCCGCGATGCGCGCGCCGCCAGCTTGCGCCACCACGAACTCGACGTCGCGTTGCGTGCGCCCGGCGTCGTCCAGGCGCTGGGCGATGACCGCGAGCTCTTCGACGCTGTGGTCCGACAGCGCCGCGCGGCCCGCCTTCCGCGCCGCGACGCTGGTCGTCTGGAGGCCATGCGGCCCGCCTACGAGACGCTGCGCCTTGGCAGCCGTGCGGCGTTCGAGCACACGTCCGTCGGCCGAGAACCGCACGAGGTCCTGTGCCGCGACGCCGTCGTGGACCGGCGCGCCCAGTCCGAAGGCAGCGCTTGCGACCCGAACCGCCAGAAGCCGCGGTTCGGCATCGTCGGTCTGCTCGACCGCACGCGGACCATGCAGCGGATCGCGAGTCAAGAGGACGCCACGAGCGCGAATCCGCGGCAGCACCTGCAACAGGACGGCCATGCTCAGCTCACGCACCCGGTGTGCGCGCAGGTAGCGCAGCGTGTCCTCCTGCACCACGGCAGCCCAGCTCTGTCGCACCGCGCGCTCCAGCTGATCCAGACCACGAACGCCAACGCGAGTGGCCGAGAGCCCCGCGGTCGCCGCAACGCTGTCGTCGGCGAGCGTCGGACTGGCGCGCACGACGAGCCCCCACTCGGCAACCGTCTCGCACTCCTCCCAGAACGCAGCCAATTCCTCGCGCAGCGACGGCAGCGGGGCGCCAAGCAACCGGTCGCGCGCGCGCGCAGCGCGCTCGAGCCCACGCGGGCGGTGGATCACCCTGAGCAGCGACGCGGGATCGTGCGCGGGGGGAAGAAGGTGCTCCACCGCGTCGTCGAACGCCTCGGCAGGCAACACCCAGCTGTCGAGAACGGGCAGCTCCAGCCGAGCGGCGTCGGCCAGAGCGAGAGCACGGGCACCAAACAGCTCGAGCTGCGGATCACCCTGGGCGACATCCCCCAAGGGCACGACGCGAGTGGAGCTCCGCCGGCTACGTGCCATCTGCGTTGTGGGATAGCAGCTCCCCGATGCGGACGGAAAGCTGGGAGGCGAGCCCGTCCTGGGCCGGGGGCGTCAAGCCCTACCTGGGCGGCTCGCCGGGCGAGGCGCCGGTGGTGCGGCGCACCAACTCGATCAGCACGGGATCGCTGCTCAACTGCTCGCGCAGGCTCTGCTTCACGAAGTCGAGCTGGTCGGGTGGCAGCTTGCCTTGAAGGTGCTGTACGGCGTCGGCGACGCGCGTGTCCAGATACTGGTCGAGCGTGATGTCGCCGCGCTGCAGCTGACCGAGCGGGTCGGTCCCCTCGACGCGCTCCGCGCCGGCGGCCTTGTCAACGTGGAAGCTCTCGCCCTTGATCGCTCCCGGACCGCCCGGTCCCCCGATCCCGCCGGCGCCCGGCGGAAGACCGCCGGGCTTGCCAATACCGTCGATGCCCATTGGCCTATTCTAGCGGATGTTGGAGATGGCGTTCTTCACAGTGTCGTGTCTCGCCTTCAGGACGTTGGACACGGCGGTGTAGGCGCGGTTTTCAGCGCTGATTCGCTCCTGCAGCTGCAGGTAGTAGAGGTTCTGGTCGGCGCTCTGGGCCAGGACCTGGTCCATGTTCGGTGCCGAACCGCCGCTGGCCGAGGGATCGGTTGCGGTGCCGGTCGGTCCCTCGGCGCGACGGCTGCCGCCGCCCACCGAGCCGAGCTGGGGGTCGACGCCGCCGGCGCCTGGCGCCGGCCGGAAAGCCGCCGCAAGCACCGGACCGCCAGGCAAGCGGCTGACCGCGGCTTCGGCGCCGTTGACGACCGCGCGTTCTCCAGCGTTCATGACCTGCTTGAAGGGGCGCGCTGGAGCAGGCGTGACACGAGCGGCGGTGACGGTGGACTGGACCCCGGTGGCGGGGCCGCTGGACGTGATTCGGGTGGTCATCTGTACCTCCGGTATGACGGAACTGAACGCCCTTCCCGTCGGTCCGGAGCGGCAGCGGGTTGCGTGGAAAATCCGCGCTGCCGACCGGCCCAGAGGCCGATGGCTTCTAGAACGTCCCCAGCAGACCGAGGCCGTAGCCCGAGCCAACCCGGGTCGGCGCAACACCGATGACCCGCACCACATCGTCGCGGAGCACGCGCTGCTTGCGATCGGCGACGCCCCAGATCAGCAGCGCCGCGCCGGTGGTCTGCATCACCGCATCCAGCACCAGGAACGTGCGGGCCAGGACTTCGCCCGCATCACAGCCTACGTCCTGCGAGCCACAGCTGTGGTTGCGGATGCCGAGCGTGAGCCAGGGGCCGATGGCCGGCACTGCGAGCCAGGCGCTGGAGTTGGCGTAGTTGGCGCCCGCCGCGATGGCGAGCCCGAGCACGTAGGGGATACCGAGCACGATCGAGCCGGCGATCACCGGCCCGCGGCGCACCGAGGTCTCCAGATGATAGCCATCCGGAACCGTCATCCCCTCGTGGTAGGCGAGTTCCTTGGGCGGAGGCTTGCGGGGCGGGGCATACGGCGCCGGGTAGCCCGGATATGCCGCCTGCGGTGGCGGATAGCCCGGATAGCGATAACCCGCCGGCGGCGGTGCCTGCGGTGGTGGCGCTGGCGCGGCGGGCGACGCCGTCGAGGCGGGTGGCGGAGCTGGAGCCGTGCCGGCAGGCGGCGCGGTCTGGGCAGCCGCCCCGACGCTCGACAACATGATCAAGGAAAGGGACCCAAGCAGCAATGCACCCCGCATTGCTTGAAGCATAGCCCGTTCCAGCAGGCTCCGGGAGGCTAGATTCCGAACCAGGGCGACGGATCGAGCGTGTCGGCGCCCTTGCGGATCTCGAAGTACAGCGCTGCACCCTTGCCGCTGTCGCCGACGCTGCCGAGACGCGTGCCCTGGGAGACGTCGTCGCCAACCTGGACGTTGATCTCCGATAGGTTGGCGCTGACGGTGTAGTAGCCGTCGCCCTCGTCGACGATCACGGTCTTGCCGTAGTCGGCGTACTGGTCGGCAAACGCGACCCGCCCCGGGTACACGGCGCGCACCGGCGAGCCGAGCGGCGCCCGCAGCTCGAGCCCCGGACCGTCCGCGGACCTGCGCTGCGCCTGGTGGATCTCGGTGCGCCCGACGACGGGGAACGGGAGACGCCCCTTCATCGACGCGAAGCCCCCCGACGACACGGCCGTCGGATCGCTGGGGCCCACCGCAGCGCCGTAGATGGCGGTAGGCGCGCCGGGGCCACTGCTCTCGAACGCGCGCTTGAACGCCGCCGCGCGGTCGCGTTCAGCGAGGAGCGCGGTGCGGGCCTGCTTCATCGCGCGTTGATCGGCTTCGAGCGGGATGCGCCGCTCGGCGATCGCCTCGAGGCGCTTGCCGAGAGCGATACGCCGTGCATCGAGCTTGCGTTCGAGCGCAAGATCGCGGGCGAGCGCCCGGCGCAGTCGTTCGAGGCGCGAAGCGTGCTCGATCAGCGCGTCGAAGCCTCCGCCGATCGGAAGCAGGCCGGCGCGCGCCACGCGCACGTAGGCGCGCCCTCGCAGGATCGTGCGACGGCGTACCATCTTCGACTCGCGGCGCAGCGAGCGAAGCTCCTTCTTCGCCCGGCGCTGCTCGCTGTCGAGCCGGGCCAGCGCCCGGTCCACGCCGTCCGGCGTGGTTGGAGCGACCGGGGCAGCGGCTGGCGCCGGATCGGCGCGATCGGCCTTGTGGCCCGATGAACCCGGCATGGCGGCAGCCGCGGTCACCGTGACGAGCGCAGCTGCGATCAGTGTCCGGATTCTCACGTTGCCCCTGTCACACGACGAGCAGCCTGCGCAGGCTGGCATAGGCCGCAGCCGCGCCCAGCGCGGCACCCGTCAACACCATCAGCAGCGTGACGCTCCATGGCAGAAACGTCGGCTGCATTCCAAGCAGCGTTCCGAGCTGCGAATCGAAATGGCTCTGGACGATCGCGTAGAGTATTCCGAGCAGCCCGATCGCCAGCGCGGCGCCTATCGCGCCCTGCGCCGCTCCCTCGAGGACAAATGGGCGACGGACATAGCTGTCGGTCGCCCCCACGAGCTTGAGCACCTCGACCTCGATGCGGCGGCGCTGCAAGGTCAGGCGAATGGTCGACGAGACCACGCTGATCACGGCGCCTAGTACGACGAGTGCGAGCAGCCCCGCTGCCGAGACGCCCCCGGCGAGCAGCGTACCGAGCCGATCGCTCCAGGCCTTGTACGTTTCCACCGTGTCGACGGCCGGCAGCTTGTCGAGCTGCGCCGCGATGCTGTCGATGCGCGCGCCGGTCGTGTTCTCGCCGACGCTCACTTCCAGGGACGCGGGGAACGCGTCCGAAGGCAGCGCCGAGAGGACCTTGTCGGTGTTGTCGCCGGTAACCTCGCGTCGAGCGTCGTCGCTCGACACGTAGCGCACCTTCTCCACGCCGGCGGTGGCGTGCAGCGCTTTCTCGATGTCGGCGACCTGGTCGTGGGTGGCTCCAGCCTTGAGAAAAACCGACATGCGCCCCGTGCGCGCCCAGCGGCTCTGGACGCCCGCAACGTTCACCACGACAAGCAATGCCGAGGCGAGACACACGAAGGCCACCGCAACCGAGAAGATGCTCAAGAGGTGCAGTCGCCAGTCGTTGCGACCGCCGCGCCAGGCGCGCTCCAGAGGGGTCAAGCGCACCTCCCGTCACACGGAAGACGGCGCGGGATGTCGGTGGAACGGGTCGGCATGGGGCTGCTCCTAGGCCACCTGGCGCGCGGGACCGATGGGTTCGTCGAGACCACCCGGCACGTCGGTGGCCTTGCCCTCGTCCAGCACGACGACCCGGCGCGGCCGGACGTCGAGCAACGAGCGATCGTGGGTTGCGAACAGGACAGTGACGCCCGTCTCGTGGATGTCCTCGAACAGACCGAGGATGTCGACGGCAAGCTGCGGATCGAGATTGCCTGTTGGTTCGTCCGCCAGCACCAGGGCGGGCTCGCCCACGATGGCGCGCGCGATGGCGATGCGCTGCTGCTCGCCGCCGGACAAGGTGCCAGCCCGATCGGATCCGCGACCTCCAAGGCCCACTCGCTCCAACGCCTCGCCAACGCGCTGGCGGACAAGTCGCTGGGAAACCCCGAGCACCTCCAGCGGCAGCGCGACGTTTTCCAGCACCGACCAGTTTTCGACCAGCTTGAAGTCCTGGAAGACGATCCCGATGTTCCGGCGCAGGAACGGCACCGACCCGTCGGTTAGACGGCCGATCTCGCGGCCCATGAACAGGATCCTGCCCGTGTCCACGGTTTCCGCCGCGTACAACAGCCGGAGCAGCGTGCTCTTGCCAGCGCCGGACGGCCCCGTGATGAACACGAACTCGCCGCGCTCGATCTCCAGGTCGAGTCCGCGCAGGACCGGCGCGTCCGCCCGATATGCCTTGTGCACGTTCTCGAACACCAGGATGGGGCGGCGCGCAGCGAGTGGATCGAAGCGGTTTCCCGCGCGGAGCAGCGGACGGAATGAGCGGCTCCCGGCGCTAGTGTCCATAGAGCCGGGGGTAGCAGGCGTGCCCGAGATCGAACAACTTTTCGGCCTGTGCTGGCACCGCTACGCTGGTCGACGACGATGCGACTGGCGTACTTCGGCTTGCCCCTCGCTGGATGCCTGCTGGCGGCGGACGGACACGACCTGGCGCTGGCAACTCTGTCGCCCATCGACGCGCCCGGTCGCCGGCGATTGTGCAGGCTGCTGGGCAGCGAACGCGTCCTGGAGGCCGCCACGCTGGGCGGAAACCTCGACCGCACCGTGGCGACCCGGCTCGCGAGCAGCGAGGTCGAGCTGGTGGTCAGCTGGTTCTGGACGCGGCGCCTGCCGGAATCGTGGCTGCGCGCAGCAGCCCGGGGCGGCATCGGTGTGCACCCGTCGCGGCTGCCCCGCCACCGGGGACCCGACCCGTACTTCTGGGCGATCGACAGCGGAGACGAGCTGACCGGCGCCTGCGTGCACCGGCTCACCCCCGACTACGACGCCGGAGACGTCCTGCTGGCGGAATCCCTGGCGATCGGCGACAGGAACGCCTGGCAGCTCGCGCGGGCCCTGGACCGACCGTCGCTGCGGCTGCTGCGCTCGGCGGTCGCGCGCCTCGACGCCGGCGACACGCTGCCCGGCACTCCGCAGGACGAGCGCGGGGCCACCTGGGCCCCCGAGCCGGACGGCGAGCTGCTCCGTGTCCGGTGGACGTGGCCGACCGAGCGCGTGCTCCGACGCATCCGGGCCCTGTCACCGGTCCCCGGTCTGGCACTCGACGTTGCCGGCCAGCAACTGTTCGTGACGAAGGCTTCCCCCACGGCCAGTGTCCCGACTCTGCTGCAACCCGGCGAGGCAGCTGTGCTGGGCGACCCGCCAGGCGTGGTGATCCGGACCGGCGACGGCGGCATCGAGATCGAGCAGGCGCTCGACGTGACCGGCGATGAGCAGCTGGACAGAGCCAGCGTGGCCGCGCGCGTCAGAGAGCGGGGCATGTTAGACTCCGGGCCCCTTGGAGGGAATGGATGACCGATCCCGTGAGTGCCGCGCGAAGCGCGCGTGAGAATCTGGCCCAGGGCCTTGCCGCACTGCAGACGCCGGGCGTACCGCCGCAGCTGGGCGATGTGGCCGAACCGGTCGCCGAAGCCATGAGCGCTCTGCATCGCATCGAATCAACACACGGGGGCGCACTGGGAGAAGCCGGGCCGGTGGCGCTCGCCGCCGTTCGCCGCGCTCTGTCCCTGCTCCAGGCACAATCCGCGAGCCATCCCGCCGTCAACCAGGCGGTCGAGGCGGTAGCCGGCTCGCTGGGCCTGGTTCACGGGCTGACCCAGGCCGCACCAGCCGCGCCGCAACCACCGATGGCTGCCCCACCTGCGCCCCAGCCGCAGATGCCGCCGCAGATGGCTCCCCAACCGCAAATGCCGCCGCAAGCGCCGCAGGCCGCACCGGCGCCTGGGCTCGGCGGCACCGTGGTCATGGACGACAATCAGGGCGGCGCCATGCCGGCTACGCAGCCTTCGTATCGCGGCGCTGCGCCTCAGCAACCTCCCCCCGCACAGCCCCAGCAAGCGTACCCGCAACAGGCCCCGCAGGCCTTTCCCCAGCAGGCCGCCCCGGCTGCGCAGCAGCCTGGGTTCGCGGCGCCGAGCGCGCAGCAGCCCTACGGCGCCCCGCCGGGCCAGTGGCAACCTGCCGCTGCACCCGCAGCCGCTCCCGCAGCGTGGCCGCCGCAGCAGCCGGCTCCCGCCCAACCTGCGGCCCAGCCTTCTGCCGGGCCGCCGAGCAACGGCAGCACGCTGCGCGTGGAAGCAGCTCTAGGCGCGCACAGCGCAACCAACTTCTACAAGGGGCTCAGCGGAAACGACGTCATCGACTCGGGCGGCATCTTCATCGCTACCTACCAGCTCCCGCAGATCGGACAGGACGTGGTTATCAAGGTGTCGCTGCCAGGCGGCTACGAGTTCGAGGCGCGAGCCGTGGTCCGGTGGACGCGAGATGCACCCAACTCCGGTGCCGACTCGTCTCCGGGCTTCGGAGCGCAGTTCACACAGATCTCGCCCGAGGGGCGGCAGCTCGTCTACCGCTACGTGCGCAATCGCGAACCGCTGTTCCACGACGATCTGTAGACCGAGGCCGGGTCCAGAAGGTGCGCGGCGACAGGTTGCGCCTGCTGGCGGCGCTGCTTGCCGCACTGCTCGTGTCATTCGCGACGAGACGCGCCTGCGCGGGTGACCCCTATCTCGAGTGGTACACGATCGATACGCCGCACTTCCACGTCCACTTCTCGGGCGGTCTGGAGCCGGAAGCGCAGCGAACCGCCAACCTGCTTGAAGACGCCTACGGTCGACTCGTGCCCGAGCTCGGCTGGGCGCCGCACTTGACCGAGGTGCTGCTCACCGACAGCACCGACTCGGCGAACGGCTCGTCCTCCGCGTTGCCGTACAACGAGATCCGCCTGTACGTGACTGCGCCGGACGACATGTCGCCGCTTGCCGACTACGACGACTGGCTGCTCGAGCTGACGACGCACGAGCTGACGCACACGGTGCACATCGACAACATCTCGGGCATCCCGGCGGTGGTGAACGCGGTGCTCGGCAAGACGGTCGCACCCAACCAGGCCCAGCCACGCTGGATTCTGGAGGGCCTGGCCGTAGCGATGGAAACCGAGCACACGAGCGGAGGCCGCCTCAGGTCTTCGCAGTTCGACATGTACCTGCGCGCGGACGTGCTCGACCACCGCCTCGCCCGGCTCGACCAGATCAGCAACCCAGCGAGGCGCTGGCCATCGGGAAACCTCTGGTACCTGTATGGGGCCGAATTCATCGAGTGGATCGACCACATCTACGGGCACAACACCTACGCAGCGGTCGCCACCGACTACGGGTCGAACATCATCCCGTGGGGCATCAACCGTTCGATCCGGCGTGTGACCGGCCGGACCTATCCGGAGTTGTACCGTGGCTGGCGCAAGTACCTGGAGAAGAAGTACGCGGCGCAGGTGGCCGCCGTACGCCGTCGCGGGCTCAGACAGGGCACCCAGCTCACGCATCGCGGGCGCTACGCCTCGAGTCCGCGCTTCGCTCCACGCTGCGCACGGGCCGGCTCGCGCGAAGCGGTGTTCTACGTCTCCGACGACGGCGACAGGACAGGCGGCGTGTATCGGGTCCCGCTCCTGTCCCGCAGCCGCGCCGACGAAGCCCACGAACAGATCATCACCCGCTCGAGCGGCACGACCCTGTCGTTCGACAGCGACTGCGGCGTCGTGTTCGACAGCGTCGCGCCATCGAAACGACAGTACTACTTCAACGATCTGTTCCGCCAACCCCGCGGGACCCGAGCGCCGCGCGGCCTGAGCAGGACCCGCAAGCGGCTGACCGTGTCGCGCCGCGCGCGCGAACCGGACGTGAGCCGCGACGGACGGCACATCGTCTACGTGACGAACCACGCTGGGACGAGCACGCTCCAGATTGCGGACTTCACGGTCGGCCACCGCATCGTGCGACAGCGCGTGCTGGTGCCGAGCGCACGCTACGAGCAGGCCTACACGCCTCGCTTCTCCCCCGACGGGCGCTTCGTGGCCTACAGCGCCTGGACCCACGGCGGCTACCGCGACATCCGCATCGTCGAGGTGAAGACCGGTCGCTTCTACGAGATCGCCCACGACCGCGCGCTCGACCAGCAGCCCAGCTGGTCTGCGGACGGTCGCACCGTGTACTTCACCTCGGATCGCACGGGCATCGCGAACGTGTACGCGTTCGACATCGGTTCGCGGAAACTGAGCCAGGTGACGAACGTGCTCACCGGCGCGTACATGCCCGAGGTCACGCCCGACGGACGCACGCTGTTCTACATCGGCTACACCTCGGCCGGGTTCGACCTGTTCAGCATGCCGCTCGACAGGTCGCGCTTTCTGCCGGCGCTTCCGTACATCGATCGCCGCCCGGCGACGCCGCCCGAACGCTACACGAAGCGCTGGCCTGTCTCGCGCTACAACCCACTCCCGTCGCTGCGGCCCCGCGCCTATCAACTGAAGTACGGCCCCGGCACGTTCGGCCAGGCGCTCACCGTTTCCACGACGGCCGCTGACGCCGTGGGACTGCACTCGCTGAGCGCCAGCATCACTGTGGAAACAGAACAGGGGGAGCCGTCGGTCAGGCTGGGCTACGCCTACCACAAGCTGCCGTTCACGTTCCGCGCCAGCCTGTTCCGCTCCGCCGCACCGCGAACGGGCTTCCGATACGGCGACCAGACGCCGATCATCACCGAACACCTCACAGGCGCCACGACCGGCCTTTCGTATCCGCTCCTGGGCGAGTTCGACTCGGCGAGCATCGGGCTCAACTACACGATTGCAAAGTTCGACTCGGTGCTGCCGGTCGGGCCGGTCGCCGACCCGTATTCCAGGGTCACGCGCCTGCCCGACCGGGGCTACCTGGGGCTTTTGCACCTGGGATTTTCCTATTCGAACGCCGAGAGCACCGCCGATGCGATCAGCGCCGAAAAGGGATTTTCGTTCTCGGCTGGCGGCGATTTCGCGGCGCGCGCGCTGGGCAGCGATTCCACCCTGACCGCGTTCAGCGCGCGGGCTACGGGCTACATCCCGATGCCGTGGGCGCGCCACCACGTGCTGGCCGTCGCACTGGCGGGCGCTGCCGCGGTCGGCACCTACCCGCGTCGCGGCCTGTACTACACGGGGGGATTCGGCGACACGCCAGTGCTGGACGCCTACACCAACGGCGTGGACCAGGGCCCGTTCGTGCTGCGCGGCTACGCGCCGGTCAAGTTCATCGGTTCACAGTACAACCTGCTCAACACCGAGTACCGCTTTCCCATCCTGTACGCCGATCGCGGCATCAGCACGCTGCCGGTCTTCCTCAGGACCTTGAGCGGATCGGTGTTCGCCGACTACGGCGGCGCCTTCAACCAGATGGACCTTGCCCACCCGCTCGAGAACTATCACCTCGGCGTCGGCGCCGAGCTCTGGATCGATCTGGTGCTGGGCTACTTCGCGGAGGCCACGCTCAGGGTCGGCTACGCCCACGGCGTCGACGACCCTGCCGCGATCCCAGGGGGACAGCTGTACTTCGTGGCGGCTTCGCCGTTCTAGCGGAACTGGGTCGGGGCCGCTTTCTTTTCCGGATTGGAGCGCTGCTGCTACGACGGGCCGCGATGACGTCCATGAAGCTCATCGTCCCGGGTTTGGCTCTCGCGCTGGGACTCGGCGCCTGCTTCGCTCCTCCGTCGCAGTCGCGACGGGTCACGGATGCTGCACGGGAGATGAACATCGCAGCCCGATTCGGACGGATGGACATTGCCGTCGAGCACGCAGCGCGCGGCGCGCGCCAGAGCTTCCTCGAGCGTCGCGCCGACTGGGGTCACAACCTGCGCGTGTTGGACGTCCAGCTATCGGGTCTCAAGCTCAAGGATCTGCACCACGCCACGGTCGACGTGGACATCTCCTGGGAGCGGATGAACGAAGCCATGCTGCGCCAGACCCGTGTGGCGCAGCTGTGGCGGGACACCGAAAAGGGCGGATGGCAGCTGGTGCGCGAAAAGCGCGTCGCTGGCGACATCGGCCTGTTCGGCGAAGAAGTCGAGGTGCTGCGGCCCGTGCAGCACGACGTGCACTTTCCCAGCAAGACGATCCGCTAGATTAGCGACGCTCGCCCCGCTGGCGGAAAGCGCTCAGCCCTTCTTCTTCGAGGATGCCGCGCGAGCCTTGCGCTTCTCCTCGACGCGGCGCTTGAGGCGCTCCTTCTTGCTGCGCTGGGCCTTGCGGCGTTTCATCTTCTTCGAATTGCGGCGATCGAACCTGGCCATCTGTCAGTACTCGTCCTGTTGTCTGGGTGCTGTGGGGACTGCGACGCGCTGTCCGCCCGGGCCTCGATACAGCGTTGTGGCCCCGGCCGCCAGCCCTTGCCGCAGACTAGCTGCGTCGGCGGTGGTCAGCCGCTGGAGGCGTCCTCGAGCGCGCGCTCGCGGTCGCGAACCTCGAGCCGATAGCGGCTGTTCACGGTCTCGATGTAGAAGACATCGCGCGACGCCAGCCTCAGCACGCGCTTGACCGGTGTGGTCACGTACTCGTGCATACCGTCCGAAAACTCGATGACGACCACCGAACCTTTGCGTGGCGCCCGGACGAGACGCCCGGTCACAGCCCGGGAGCCCCGACCCAGTTTCCGGAGCACGACTTGCACGAGATTACTCTAGCAATCCCTCAGCCCGCGTCCACCCCATTGTCACCGGGGCATGACGTTCGGGCAACAAGGGGGCCTGCGGCGACAGGCCTATCGGATGTGTAGGTAAATGCGTGCAAATGTCCAACCCCGCATCAGAAAGTCAGGGCCACCGAGACACGGAACATGGGGCCCCGGAGCAGGAGTGTCGGCAATTGCACGGGCGCGACCCGCTGCGGCGCGGAGGCGTTGTCGGATGCCGGACGGAGATTGACGTCCGCAGGCGCCGCCCAGCTGTAGCCGCCTTCGCCCACCACCCAGAACCTGGGCTTCCTGGACTCTCCACTCTTCTTTCCGATCACCTCGAAGGCCGCGCCGGCGGTGCCGTCGAAGCCCGCGACCCACTTGTGCGAATACAGGCTCACCGCGGTGATGGACTCGTCCAACTGGGCGGCCGTGTAGATCGCGGACGGGGAGGTGCGCAGGAAGACGAAGAAGCGGGGGATCACATGGTAGCGCGCTTCGGGACCGATCGAGATGCGGTGCACATCGAGCTGGGTGCGCTCGCCCCGGGCCGTCGCCTGGCGCTCGCCGTAGTCCCACAAGCCCATCACCGCGAGCGAGAAGCGACCCTGCGAAAGTAGCGTGCGCCCGCCCCCCACGCTCAGCTGGATCAGCGCGTTGTCGGTCGCGTAGGGGTCGAAGCCACCGTCGGTGACAAACGCCGTGCGCACGCCGACCGTCGCTTCCCAGTGCGTCTGGTACGAACCGAGCGGCCCCTGCGTCGAGTAGTACGCCTGCTGCTGGCCGGTATCGCCTTCAGCGGCCACGGCCGCGGCCAGCGCCGGGCGCTCCGCGTGCGCCAGTGCCGGCACGCCCAGCACCGTGGAGAACGCCAACAGACCGATCCCGAGCGGCATCCGCCAACGCATCACTTTGTACCTCCCAGCATCAAACCGCCGTAGAAGCTCGAATCCGCCGTGTCCGGCGAGAGCGCGTCCAGCACGGTCGCGCCCACCTCGCCCGTCGTTGCGCCGCCCGCTTCGTGCATGGCGAGGACCGCGCGTCCGCCGTCCAGACGCTGGATGTCGTAGACCGCGGCGACATCACGCTCCACCGTGAGCGAAGTCGGGTGCAGGTCGGAAAGGTCGATGCGGGCGAACTCCGGCGTGCCCGGTCGGAACGCCCAGACCCGCTGCCCGTCCGGCGACATCGAAAGCTCGAACCCCGACTGGTCGGTGAGCATCGGGAAGCTGGTCCGCTTGTCCAGATCGAGCACGTAGAACTCGGCGTCCCCCGCGCTCTGCAGGATCTTCAGATGCGCGTAGGTGTCGCCCGGCACGTCGATGACCTGCTTGACCGCAATCCCGATGTCGTGCGGGTCCACACTGCGGAAGGGCGTGCCCGACGTCTTTCCCAGGGACCAGAACGCGACACCGCTGGTCTGGTTGCTCCACAAGAGCGCCACGTCGCTGCTGGAAGGCTTGTTGGTCACGTCCTTCGTCACGCGCGTCAGGTGGGTGTACGGCTTGGAGAAGTCGACTGTCTCGACCACCGTGGTCGCCGGATCGACGAGCGCGGCCTGCTTGAGACCCGGAACCAGCGCGGCGAGCCTGAGCCCTCCGTCGGTCTGGACGAAGTCGATCGCCGACGGCACCTCGCCCACATCCGCGATGTTGGGCGTCGGGAAGTAGTCCACGTTCGGCTTGTTTGCCGGCGGTGGGCCGAGCTGCAAGAAGAGCACGCTGCTGTCGTTGGCCAGACGCACCGCGATGCGCGCGTCGGTGTTGTCTTTGGGATCGCCGTCGTTGTACGCGACCTCCGCCGGCCTCCCCACATCGCCGGTCGCCGTCTGCGGCATGGCCACGGTCACCTCGTCGCGGTCGAGATGCGCCAGATCGATCAGCGTCACGTCCTGATCGGTCTGCACGATGAGCATGCGTCTCGAGCCGCCCTTGGGCAGCGCCAACGAGCTGGTGAACGTGAACCGCTCGGGCCGCCCGCCGAAGCTGCGGATCGTCTTGGGATAGGGCGGCTGGCTGGGATCCTTGAGGTTGACGAAGATGAGCTCGTTCGGGTTCACCACGACGCCGCCTGCGTCGTAGACCACGGCCCACTCGCCCTCCGGATCGATGGCCAGGCCCTGCAGCGGGTCGGTAAGGGTGAAGCGTGCCTTGACGCGCGGCTTGGTGCCGCCGTCGATCACGGTCAGGCTGGGGCGCTCGTCGCTGGGCTTCTTGCGTGGCTGCACGCCGTTGGACAGCACGAACAGCGTGCTCTTGTCCGGCGAGGCCTTGGCCGCGACGATGTTCTTGCCGACCTTGAGCGGCGTCTCGGACAGCGAGCGCCCACTGGCGGTGACCATCAGCACGCGGTCGAGCGATGGGTCGACGACGGCTACGGAGCCGCTCAGCCCCAACGTCTGCACCGGCATGTCGATGGGTGCGTCCCAGAAGGCGTTGCGACTGCCGCACGCTACCAACGACAGCGCGACAACGACAGCCAGAAGGAGCCCGGCTCCGTGGATTTTCGACGTGCGAAAGCCCTGTCTCGGTCTGCTCATCGGTTCCTCTTCAGTTCACAACCTTGGCGGCGAGCTCGAAGCCCGTCAGCGTGCGGGCGCTGCCGTCGGTCAGGTCGATGAAAGTGATGCGGCCGTCGGGATTCAGCTGCGCGACGTAGCCCTTGCCGGCCGCCGGAACCATCCCGGTCGCGATCGGCGGACTGGCCAGCGGCAGGTAGTCCACCTGCAGCGACGGCATGCGCACAACGTACACGCCGAACTGGCGGCGCTGGTCGTCGCGCACAGTGACCAGCGCTCGGCTGCTCGGCGATGGCGCGATGGCGACTGCGGTCGGCGGCGCGTCGGTGCCCTCTATCCTGGGGGCGCGTACGACCGTGGTCGGGACTACGCTGAACGCTCCCGCCTTGGTGCTGCCGGCAGGGGTCGACTGGAGCGCCAGGGCGTTCTGTGCGTCGGGGGACACGAAGACGGCCTGCACGGGAGCCTTCAGATCCACCGTGCGATGGTCGAGGTAGCTCTGGCTGTCGAGACTGAGGAGGGTAACGTGGTTGTTGTCGACCGCGTTCTCGTACAGAACTGCTACCTTTCCGTCAGGCGAAAGGGACACGCTTCCGAATTGTTCGCCGGCGATCGTCGCAGTGTCGTGGTTCGTGCTGGTGGCGATGTCCGGCACCTTGAACACCGCTACCTGGGAGGTCGACCGCACCACCGCCAGCGCCCGCGAGCCGTCCTGGCTCAGATCCAGATCGGTGACATTGCCGGGCAGCGTGCGCGTCAAGCGATCGCCGGTGGCGAGGGTGACAACGCCTACGTCGGGACTGCCGTCGCGACGCACCAGAGCGAGCGACCCGTCCGGCGTGATCGTCACGTCGCGCGAAGCGGGGTTGTCAGCTGGGTTGTCCGTGACGGGTACCAGGGCGGTCACCTGCGGAGCCGCGCCATCCAGCGCGATCACCGAGATGCCCGGGTCGGTGACGGCATAGGCGTGCTTGCCGTCCTTGGCGAAGCTCACGCGGGTGGGGCGATAGCCGACACTGAGCTCGGTGGCCGCCTCCTGGCCGCTGTCGAGACGGATCACCGTCAGTTCCTGGAAGCCCTGCGTGGGATCCGGGTTCTTGGCCTTGCTGGCGTCGCTCCAGGCGATCGCCCAGTGCCCTGTCGGCCCGATCGCCCAGGAGTTCGCATCCGCCTGGGTCGGTAGCGTCTTGGTGCCGATGCTGCCGTCGGACTGGATGCGCATCAGCGTCGCATCGTTGCCCAGCACGTTGAGCACGATGGCCGCGTTCGCGGCCGCGCCGTTCTGTCCGGGCAGCGCCGCGAGATAGGTCGGGCCGAACCCCGCATCCACGGTGTGCACCTGGAGGCTGGTCGCATCGATGAGCGCCACCCGACCGCTGTCCGGATTGGCCGACCACACGTACTTCCCGGTCGTCACGGGGGCCAGGTAGGAGCCCTCCAGCTCCTTCTCGGGCGGCAAGGGCGTGCTGCCACCCGTGGAGGACGTGGCGCCGAAGCCACTGTCGGCAGCCGCATCGCCGAAGGAGCCACCCGCACCGTAGGGTGCGGCGCCAGCGGCGTCGGACGCCGACGAGCCGCAGTGCGAGAGGGCAAACAGCGCCGCTCCCAACGCGCCGAGCACTGCGACGCGCGCCGACACATGCCCCAGAGCCCTATGACCGGTCACTTGCTACCGTCCACGATGTTGGCTCCGAGCTCGAAGCCGGTGATGGTGCGCGCCGTGCCATCGGCGAGCTTGATGAAGGTGATGCGACCTTCGGGGTGCTCCTGTGCGACGTAGGCGGCGCCCGCCGCGGGAACGATGCCGCTGGCCAGCGGAGGGCTGGCCAGCTGGTAGTGCTGTATCTGCAGCGACGGCATGCTGACGAGATAGGCCTCGTAGATGTTGCGCGTGTCGTCGCGCGTCGTGACGACGCCGCGCGTGCTCGGCGGCGGAGCGATGGCCACCGCCTGCGCGGGCGCGTCCGTGCCCTGGATCCGCGGCGGCAGCGTGGTCGAGATCGGAACCACACTGAACGCGCCCGGCTTCACGCTGTTTTCGCCCGGCGTCAGCAGCGCAATGGCGTTCGCCCCATCGGGCGCCGGGAACACCGCCTCGATGGGAGCCTTCAACGCGACCGTGCGGTGGGCGAGGAAGTCGGGGCCTGGATGCGCGTCGAGGATCGTCAGGTGATCATTGGCAACGGCATTCGTGTACAGAAGCGCGATCCCGCCGTCCGTCGTGGTCGAAACGCTGCCGAAGACTTCCCCCTGGATGTTGGTCGAGGTAAAGCCGGTGGGCGTCTGGAAGATCTGCGGAATCGGCAGCAGCGCGACCTCGGACGTGTCCCGCACGACGGCGATCGCCTGCGAACCGTCGGCGGACAGATCCAGGTCGGTCACGTTGCCGGACAGCGTCACCGTGGCGATGGTCCCGTCCGACAGCGAGACCACGTTCACGTCCGGACTGCCGTCGCGCCGGACCAGCGCATACGCGCCGTCCGGCGTGATCGACACGTCGCGCGAAGCGGGATTGTCGATGGGATCGGTGGTGACCGCGACATCGTCGAGCACGCGGGGGCCGGGCGCATCCAGGGCGATCACGCTGATGCCGGGCTCGGTCACGGCGAAGGCGCGCTTGTCGTCCTTGCTGATGACGACCTTCGTCGGGCGATAGCCGACCGAGAGGCGCGTGGCCTGGGCCTTTCCGCCGGACAGGTCGATGACGGTGATGTCCTGCAGGCCGTCGGTCGGGTCGGGGTTGTCGACCTTGGTCACGTCGGTCCAGGCGATCGCCCAGCGACCACTCTGGCTGATGGCCCAGCTGTTGGCGTCCTGGTGGATCGGAACGGTGACGGTGCTCACGTTGCCTGTGTCGTTCGCGCGCAGCACGGTGGCGTCGTGACTCTTGACGTTGATCACGATCGCCGCATTGGCGTCGGGGTTCGACGGATCCGGCAGCGCCGCCAGGTAGGTCGGCCCGAACCCCGCGTCGACGACATGCACCTGGAGCGTCGTGGCGTCGACCAGTGCGACCCGCCCGGTATCGGGATTGGCCGACCACACGAATTTCCCTGTAGCAACCGGCGAACGATACGAGCTTTCCAGCTCCTTTTCAGGCGGCAGCGGCGTTCCGCCGCCGCCGCCGCTGCTGGTGCCCGCACTGCCACCAAACCCTGCCGACGCACCCCCAGCGCCGCCCATGCCCGGACCAGCGTTGCCGCCGCTCATGCTCGAGCTTGCGCCACTGCTAGCGCAGTTCGCGAGGCCCAGCACGAGCAGGGCAGTGCCCAGGAGCGTCAGCTTCCGGTCAAGCATCCTCGTCCTCCAGACGCCGGGGAGACCCCTCTCGACGCCGGGGGAACACTATGCAAACCACGGGCCACACGGCCGAAAGCAGACATGCCGGACACTTGGGCCACGCGGCGCATGTCCTGGTCTGACAACCGTGTCAGGGCGCGTGTGCCAACGCCCTATCGCGTTCTACGGCGCAACGACGCCGGGCGTTCCCTTGCTCGCGAAGTACGCCTGTAGAACCTGACGTGCGAGCTGTGGCGCCTTGATGCGCCAGATGGGCGTGTTGACGACAAGCGAGGCGATTGCCACTTCGGGGTGATCGGCCGGGGCATAGCCGATGAACCACGTGTACAAGCGGTTGGCCTTGTGCCGCGTGAGCGTCCCGGTCTTGCCGGCCACGGCCACGTTCGGAATGTACGGACGCCCGTGACGGTCGTGGAAACTCTTGTAGGCTGTGCCGTTTGCGACGGTCTGCAGCATCATCTTCTGCACCTCGTGGGCGGTGCTCGGCTTGACGGCGCGACGCAGCACGCGCGGCCCGTCGTCGTCCTGCCAGATCTTCTTCTGACCCTTGTAGATGGCCCTGACAATCCGGGGCTGCAGCGCCACACCGTCGTTGGCCACGGTCTGGGCGACGCTCACCTCTCCAAGCGGCGAATTGCTGGTGTGCCAGAAGCCGGCCGCCGAGCGCGCGAACTCCAGAGGTTCGACAGGGATGTCGATCTTCGGCGCCTCGTTGGGCACGGCGAACGGGATTGGTGCGCCGTAGCCGTACGCCCCTCCCATCGCCGTCTCCTCCTCGGGCGTGAGCTTCTTCTGCGCGAGCTTGGCGAACACGACGTTCAAGCTGCGGCCGAGCGCCATCGCGAGCGTGGCACACCACTTGTCGCGCCGCGGATCATCCTTGAGCTCGTCAGCCAGGATGCGGCTGTGTCCGCCGTGGTAGCACTGCTCGGTCCTCGCACTCAGGCCGGCTTTCTCGACCAGCGCGGAGGCCGTAACCACCTTGAAAGTGCTCGCTGCCGGTGCCTCGGCGCGCACGTTCACATCGAACGGCTTGCCGGTATTCACGTAGCTGGCCCAGGCGAGAACCTTGCCGGTCTTCACCTGCATCACGACCGTGCCCGCTTCGGGTATGCGGTAGCGCTTCATCACGGAAAGCGCTGCCCGCTGCAGGTAGGGGTCGAGCGTGAGCTCCGCCACCCTGCCACCGGACAAGGGCGCCGTGACGCGCCGGGGGTGCAGCTCGAGCCGCATCAGATCCAGGCCATCGAAGCTCGGTCCCGGCCGCCCGGCGGGCGACGGGTGCACACCAGCACCCGGGACGTGCTGCTCCAGCTTCGCCAGCGGGCTGTGGAGCGCAACCTTGCCGCGCACGACCGGCACCAGCGCGGTGATGATGCCGACAGCGGCGCCTACACCGATCCATCTGCTCCAGGGACGCATCGCCTACCGGGTTACCGGTGACGACGCGCGAAGGGCAAAATCCTGACGTGGATTTCCAGCAAATACCGGCAGCGCCGCGCGACGGTGACCGCCGCGCGGCGTGCCGGGAGCCGGCAACCAGATCCCCCAACCCGGTTGCTCAGGCTGTCCCCCTACCGTGTCCCCTCTCTATGTAGCGTCACATGGAGTACGCGCCGGAAGGGGGCATGTCAATGTGGCAATTTGGGTCGGAACACCAGTTCAGACCCGCTCTGGAAAACCGCGGAATCAGAACATCACGCCAACCCGCACTCCGAGCTCGTGCAGGGTTCGAGCATCGGAGTTGCCGATCAGGTTGCCGGGCGAAAACGCGCGGTTCGCGTCGGTGCCCGCATCGGGCATCTGGTAGACGACCCAGTTCGCGCTCATGCGCACGTGCCGGGTCGCCCAGTAGTTCACTCCTAGACCGAGCGAGCCGATCTTGATCTTTCCGTCGAGTCCGCCGCCGACCGCGGGCTGCCCGCCGCTACTCGCGCCCTCGTATTTCGCGCCTAGTGCTTCGACCCGGAGCAGCACTTCCAGCGCCTGGGCCGGCAGCGGAGCCTGCTCCTTCGTGAAGTCGAGCGTGCGCGGACGGACGCCACGCCCCGGCGCCCCCATGACGTGGGGCCTGCCGAGGATCGTGTAGCCGAGCTGCACGTAGCCGGCAGCGCCCTGGAGCGTCCCGATGCGCTCGGTGTTGGTGGATTGGTAGCCCGCGATAGCTTCGCGCGTTCCGTTCTTCACCAGCACGAGCTCGGACTGCAGATCGAATCGCTTGATGGGAACCCACAGCTCGAAAGCCAGCGCGTCCTGGGAGTCTGCAGGAATCACGTGCACGCTGCGTCCCAGCGAGTCCGTGTAGACCGGCTTCCAGAATACGAATCCCTGCTGCGTGGACATGCCGGGATAGTCGTAGTTGATCCGATCACCCTGGCGCGTGCCTGTGCGCGCGCTGACGCCAATACGCGCCTGGTCGAGCAGCTTCACGTGACCGGCGAACGGACTCCAGGTGACGCGCGCCATGACGTTGGCCCGGCGGTCCACACCGGGGCGGTTCAGGCTGTCGCCCGCATAGACCCCGAGCCAGTACGACACGTTCGCCGCGCGCACGTCGCCCCATAGCGTCGCACCGATGTCGCGCGCCCCGGGATTGCCGAAGGCGCGCGTTGAAAGCGGCCGTTCATGGAACGGGAGAGCACTGAGTGGGGTGGCGTTCGCCATGGTGAACGGCGTGCGGTACTGGCCGATCATCAGGTTCAAGATGCGGCTCTGGCGCAGATTGACCCAGGCATCGAGAATGCCGGCCTTGTTGCCGGCCGTCTGTGCCGGGGCGTAGCGAGCGGAGCCCGAGTCGGGCACCTGCCCGGGCGCGGCTGCCGACAGCTGGTTTTCGCCAACGTCGTTCAGCAACGGCTGATGGTCGGCCGCTAGCGTCAGCTGCCAGGAAATGGGCTCGAGGACCTCGCCGCCAAGACCGAGACGCGCGGCCCGGACGACCAGCCGCGGGTTCAGCGCGGGCCCCGACGAATCCGCCACCCCCGGGCCCGCCCACGCCAGCCCGTCGAGCAGCAGCATCGCGCTCGGGTACAGCCGGAAGTTGTCGGTGGCGTCACGCAGGTAGAAGTGCCCGTTCTGGTATCCAGCCAGCGGATGCCCATCGCGCGCCAGGGCAGGACTCTGCTCGGCAGCGCCCGGCGGCGGAGCGGTGATCGGGGGCGCGGCTGATTCCTCGGTCACTGACGGCGGCCAGACGCCCGGCGTCTTGCTGGACTGCTGGTGGACCGCGGGCGGTGCAGCCCCGGCCGAAGGAGGCGGTGCAGCCGGCGGCGCGGCGACCGGAGGCGCGGAAGCCGGTGGCGCAGCGGTCGCCTTGCCTCCGGCCTTGTCGTCCCCTTTCTCCGACGCCTCGGCCTGTCCCGGCTCGGCATCCTGTCCCGCCTTCTTCTTGTCGTCCGCCTTGTCGGACGCTGCCGGCTTGGCCTTCTTCGCCTTTTCCGGCTTGGGCTTGGCAGGCGCTGGCCCGACGGGCTTGCCTTGACCGACGGGCGGGGTCTTGTCCGGCCCGGGCTGGGCCGCGACGGGTGCTGCGACGAGCAGTGCGACCAGGGCAGTGCGGAGGAGTAGGCAGCGGGGAGCTGGAGACACGGGCATGGCGCGGGCACGTTGTCTCCCACCGGCCCGCGAAGTCAACACTGCGAGCGACGCGTGGTGATGCGCCCGGCAGGCCTTGGGTCTATGCTGGGCGGAGCGGGCTTGCCCTGCTGTTCCGGGAGGCTCTTTCCCGCTTTGGAGAAACAGAACCAACCCGACACGAGCGCCGCGCCTTTCAGCGCGAACCTCGAAGTGGACAATACGTCGACGCTGCTGGCGCTGTCCGGCCCACAGGGCGCGCTCCTGGGGACCGTCGCGCGCGAGAGCGGCGTGGACGTGAGCTTGCGCGGCAACGTCATCTATCTTTCGGGTAGCGAGGGCGACGTGGTGGTCGCGCGCCGCTTCCTGAGCGACGCCGCAGAGCTGGTCAGCCGCGGCTACGAGATCGGTCCGGACGATGTGGCGCGGTCGCTCGCATCGCTTCGCCGCGACCCCGCCGCTTCGCTGACGCAACTGCTCGACGAGGTCATCATCGTTTCGCCGCGCCGCAAGCCCGTGGCGCCGAAGGGCGTCGCGCAGCGTCGCTACATCGAGATGATCCGTACCCACGATCTGACGTTCGGCATCGGCCCCGCGGGCACGGGCAAGACCTATCTCGCCATGGCCATGGCCACGAGCGCGCTTCTGCAGCGCAAGGTCAAGCGCATCATCCTGACGCGCCCCGCCGTCGAGGCCGGCGAGAAGCTCGGCTTCCTTCCTGGTGACCTGGCCGAGAAGGTCAACCCGTATCTCAGGCCGCTGTACGACGCGCTCCACGACATGATCGATTTCGACCGCGTCGAGCAGATGCGCGAGCGCGGGCAGATCGAGGTGGCGCCGCTGGCCTTCATGCGCGGCCGCACGCTCAATGACTCCTTCGTCATCCTCGACGAGGCGCAGAACGCCACAAGCGAGCAGATGCGCATGTTCCTGACGCGCCTGGGCTTTGCCTCGAAGGCCGTGGTCACCGGCGACATTACGCAGACCGACCTGCCCACCGGCGCCCGCAGCGGCCTCAGCGAGGCGCGCGACCTGCTGGGCGAGATCGACGGCATCGCCTTCTGCACATTCAGCGACGCGGACGTTGTACGCCACCACCTGGTACAGAAGATCATCGTGGCCTACGAGCGGCGCGACGCGGAGCGCGCCCGCGAGAGAGCCGAACGCGATGCGGAGCGGCGCCGGCTGGGCGAAGAGGCACGCGCAGCGGTCGAGCGCGCCCGCCGCGTGGCACCCGACACCGAAGACGCGGACGACGATTCTGGCGGGGGTGGCCGAGCGTCCCGCCGAATCCGAGCCAGCGGGCAGTGACACTGGGGAACCGGGCGACAAAGCCCTCGAGGGAGAGTCATGAGCATGCAGACCGATGGCGCCCAGCCGGCGATCCGCACGATCACCGGCAAAGCCGAAGCCGGGGTCGACCAGCTGAACCGTCTTGCCGACTCGCTTGCAGGCGACGCACGCCTGGAAGGCGGCGTCGTATCAAGGCCCCACGCCCTGCTCGTGATGGTGCGCAAGGGACCTCACTTCGCGCTCCTGCTTCCGGCTTCCGTCTGGGACAGGGGCCGTGAGCTGCTCGAGCCGTTCGCCGAGGACTTCGCCGCCGGCCTGGCCCGTTTCGCGGTGCTTGGGCGTCCGGAAGATCCGGATCTGGCGCTGGCTCTGAATCGCGGGCTCGGCGCGATCCTGCCCGCCGAGCCGTCGAACGACGAGCTTCTGGTCGCGCTGCACCAGGCGTTCGAGCTGATGGAAGTGAAGGCGCGCAGCGAGAGCCGCGGCAAATGGCTGAATCGCTACCGCTACGAGCTCGGCGAGCTGATCGAGATCGCGCGCGCCATCACCACCGAGCGCGAGATCGACAAGCTGCTCGGCCTCATCCTGGAGAAGAGCCGCTTCGTCACCGCTGCGGACGCTGGCAGCATCTACGTGGTCGAGGGCAGCGACCCCGAGATCACGCGCCGCGAGCTCCGCTTCAAGCTGAGCCAGAACGACTCGGTGTCGTTCGACTCGAGCGAGTTCACGATGCCGATCAGCGCGCACAGCATGGCCGGCTACGTCGCGCTCGAGAAGACGACGATCCGCATCGAGGACGTGTACGACATGCCGCCGGGCTCGTCGTTCGGTTTCGATCGCTCGTTCGACGAGAAGATCGGCTACCGCACGCGCAGCATGCTGTGCACGCCGCTCGTCTCCAGCAAGGGCGAGGTCATCGGCGTCCTGCAGCTCATCAACAAGAAGCGCGAGCCCACGCAGAAGCTGCTCACCGAGCAGGACTTCGATCGACTGGTGGTGCCCTTCGACGAGCGCAGCGAGCAGCTCCTGGCCACGCTCGCGGCGCAGGCCGGCATCGCGCTGGAAAACGCCATCCTGTACGACGAGATCCGCAGCATCTTCGAAGGCTTCGTCCGCGCCAGCGTGGAAGCCATCGAAGCGCGGGATCCGACCACCAGCGGCCATTCGCGCCGCGTGGCCGAGCTGACGGTGGGCCTCGCGAAGGCGGTCGAGCGCACCGACACAGGTCCCTACCGCGACGTGGCGTGGACGCGCGAGGACATGCGCGAGATCGAGTACGCCTCGCTGCTCCACGACTTCGGCAAGATCGGCGTGCGCGAGAACGTGCTGGTGAAGGCAAAGAAGCTCTACCCGCACGACCTGGCCGCGATCCGCCAGCGCTTCGACTTCGTGATCCGCACCATCGAGTCGGACGTGCTGTCCCGCAAGCTCCGCGCCATCCAGCGCGGCGGCTCGGCGGGCGAGCTCGAGGATCTGGACCGCGAGCTCGACGGGCGCCTTGGTGAGATCCGCGAAGCCTGGCGCGTGATCGAGACCGCCAACGAACCGACGGTGCTGGCGGCAGGCGACTTCCGCAGGATCGAGGAACTCGGCCGCCAGACCTACGTGACGCTCGCCGGCGATCCGGCGACGCTGCTCACCGCCGAAGAGGTCAAGTCGCTCAGCGTGATGCGCGGCTCGCTCACGCCCGAGGAGTTCGACGAGATCCGCAGCCACGTCTCGCACACGTATCGCTTCCTGTCGCGCATCCCCTGGGGCAAGACGTTTGCGCGCGTGGCGGTCATCGCCGGCGCGCACCACGAACGACTGAACGGAACGGGCTACCCCAAGCGGCTGCGCGCCGAGGAGATCCCGATGCAGTCGAAGATGATGACCGTGAGCGACATCTTCGACGCACTCACCGCCAGCGACCGTCCGTACAAGCGGGCGGTACCTGTCGACAAGGCCCTGCAGATCCTCGGTTTCGAGGTGAAGGACAACCACATCGACAGCGAGCTGGTGCGCATCTTCACCGAGGCGCGCCCCTGGGAGAACGTGACTGGAGCGCTGTATTGACGGTCGGCGCGGGGCCCGGAACATGCTCCGATTGCCCGCTTGAACACGCGAGCAGTACCGCAAACTGGTCCGAAATGTTTTTTCGTCCACGCACTATTTTGCGTAGTCGATTCCGCGCAGAGCGCGCACCACGAGCCACAATGACGGGAAAACGCGTGCCTCCCGCGGTCGCCACGCGAGGCACGGCTCGTGCTTCGAATGTCTTCGCCATGGGTGTGTCTTATTTGCCGCAGCGCGTTAACCAACCTGCGCTGGGCCCACGTCGCAGCGGAGGCGGGTGGTGAAGGGCCGCTCCCTGCACCGGAGCTGGCCGAAGCTGCTCGCGGCGCTCGGTGTGTGCGCGGCGGTCGCCGTCGCGTGCTCGGGCGGACAGAACCTCCCGCCGGGCATGAACGGTTCAGGCGGCAGCGCCGGCAGCACGTCGGCGGAAGCCGGCGGTCCCTGCACCAACGGGCAGACACGCGACTGCCACGTGAAGCTCGGCGAGCACAATGGCGTGCTCAGCTGCTACGAAGGCACGCAGACCTGCGTCGGCGGCACATGGGGCGCGTGCGGCGACGGCACGGTAACGAACGTCCCCGCTCCTGGCGGTGACGGCGGAGCGCCGCGCTCCGGGCAGGCGCTGAGCTCGCCGACACATTGCCAGAACGACCCCTGCGATCCCTACTGCCAGAACTTCAACGAGCAGCCCGACGCCGGCGTCACCGCCGACGGCGGCGGCTCGAAGTACAACTGGCAGGGCGGCACTCTGAGCAACCTGAGCAACCAGGCGCCCGGCCTCGTCAACAAGGGTCTGAAGCAGCCCTGCTCGGACGGCTACGACTGTCAGTTCAACGAGTACTGCCAGCATCCGGTGACCGGCACCACCTGCTCGCACAGCAAGTGCCAGACCGGGACCGGTCTGATAGCCAGCTGCGACTCGTGCGTTGCCGACATCTGCGCAGCCGATCCAACGTGCTGCGACGTGCCCGCCGTCAGCAGCTGCACGCACGACCCATGCAGTTCGGGCCCACGCCTGAAGTCGAACTGCAACTCGTGCGTCAGCTCGATCTGCGCAGTCGACCCGTACTGTTGCTGGAGCAAGGGCTACTGGGACAAATACTGCGTCGCCGACATCAACAGCGTCTGCGGCCAGAGCTGCCCGCTCGGCAAGAAGGGCACCTGGAGCCAGAGCTGCGTCGACAAGGTCAATAGCGTGTGCAACGCCAAGTGCGGTCAGCCGACTGCCGCCACGTGCACGCACAATCCTTGCAGCACCGGTGGTGCGCTGCCCGCGAACTGCAACTCGTGCGTGACCGACATCTGCACCACGGACCCGTATTGCTGCAGCGTGCAGTGGGACAGCATCTGCAAGGGGGAAGTGGGCACGGTGTGCGGGCAGTCGTGTCCGGTCAACATCGCGGGGCCGCCGCCGGAGGATGGCACCTGCGTTCCATGGCTGCCGGGACAGACCGATTCCAGCTGTTCGGGCTACGACCTCTCGGTGGGCATAGCCTGCGACCAGAACGGCGTGGGGACGATTCCGGTGTGCAACCACGGTACGCAGACCGCTCCGAAGGGCATCCCGATTGCCACGTTCGCTGCCAACTCGAACCAGTATCCGAAGTGCGCGCCCGATCTGGCCAAGGCCAAAGCGACGTGCACGACGAACGCTCCGATCCCGCCGGGTCAGTGCATCGATGTGGCCAACTGCCTCCCGCTCAACCAGATGGAGATCATGGTCAACCCGGTCGGGGCGACGGGCCACCAAGCCGAGTGCAACAATCACTGCCAGGACAACTGGTCGCTGTACAAGAGCGGCGCAACGTGCGGGCCGCCCACCTGCTCCGGGGCGAAGAGCCAGGCAACGTTCAAGCCCGTGAATCTGTACTTCATCGTGGACAAGTCGGGGTCGATGGGCGGCGGCAAGTGGACCGGCACCACCGACGCGCTCAAGGCCTTCTTCCAGGATCCGGGCTCGGCCGGCATCGGTGCGGCGCTCGAGTACTTCGCGCTGTCCTCCGGCGGCAGCTACGGCGACGGCTGCGGCGTGACCTGCTCTGCAACACCGTGCTCGAATCCCATGGTGCCGCTGGGCAAGCTGACGGCGCAGTCCGCCCCCGCCGACACGCAGGAGCAGAGCCTGGTGAACGCTTTGGGGCTGGTCTCGCCGGGCGGGATGACGCCGACCTATCCGGCGCTGGACGGTGCCCTGACCTGGGCCAAGAACAACCAGACAGCGGACCCGAACCAGCAGTACGTGGTCGTGCTCGTCACCGACGGCGTGCCGACCGTGTGCGACACCAGCATCAACGACATTGCTGCGCTCGCCGGCAACGCCTACATCAACAACAGCATCCGGACGTACACGATCGCCATGGACGGCGCGGACGTTGCGGCTCTCGACCAGATCGCCAAGGAGGGCGGCACCGGCAGCGCATTCGTCATCAGCGGCACGAACAGCAACAACGTGCAGCAACAGATGATCAGCGCCTTCCAGGCGATCGCCGGCCAGAACGTGTCGTGCTCCTTCCCGCTGCCGAACCAGGGCCAGTTCGATCCGAACGACGCGACCGTCACATACACCGCCAGCAGTGGCAGCACCACTACGCTGCCCCAGGTGCAGAGCTCGGCCAACTGCGGCGCCGGCTGGTACTACGACAACAACACCAACCCGACGACCATCACGCTCTGCAAGCAGACCTGCACGCTGGTGCAGGCCGACGCGGGAGCCAAGGTCGCCGTCCAGCTCGGCTGCCCGAAGACGTACTCGCCGGTCACCTATACGCAGACCTACCAGGCGACCTGCCCGTCCGGCACGCTTCCGCAGTGGGGCTACCTCGCGTACGACTCGACGACGCCTTCCGACTCGAACATCCTGTTCCAGGTGCGCACCGCTGCCGACCAGCCCAGCCTCACTTCGGCCAGCTACGTGAGCGCCGCGACGGCCCAGGCGTCCCCCGTCAACACGCAGGTCTGCCCCATGTCGGGTCCGTCGCCGTGCCCGGTGGATCTCTACTCCAAGCTCGGCAAGTTCAACGCCATCAACCAGTATCTGGAGCTGCAGATTACCTTGAACCCCACCAGCGACGGATCGCAGGCCCCGACAGTGAACAACTGGCAGATCACCTATTCATGTCCGCCCGCACAGTAGGCCTGCTTGCGCTGGGGCTCTGCCTCGGCGCGGGGTGCTCCAGCTCCCCATCGCACCCAGGCGCCGCGCACTCGCTTGGCGGTGCCGGCGGCACGGACGGCGGCGCCGACGGCAGCGCAGGCAATCCGAGCGGTGGGTCAGCGGGCAGCGGCGCAACCGCAGGCAGCGGTGGAAACGCCGGTGCCACCGGCGGCTCGGGCACGGGTGGCTCGGGCACGGGTGGCTCGGGCACCGGCGGCTCGGGCACCGGCGGCTCGGGCACGGGTGGCTCGGGCACGGGCGGCTCGGGCACGGGCGGCTCGGGCACGGGCGGCTCGGGCACGGGCGGCTCGGGCACGGGCGGCTCGGGCACCGGCGGCTCGGCTGGCGCGGGCGGCAGCACCGGCACCTGCGGCGACGGCATCATCCAGTTCGGTGAACAGTGCGAAGGCACGGACTTCGGCGGGCGCACCTGCAAGACGCTCGGCTTCGACAGCGGCTCGCTCACCTGCGTCAAATGCCAGATCGACTCCAGCAGCTGCACCGGACAGGAGAACTGTTTCGACGGCATCGACAACGACGGCGATCACCTCGTCGACTGTGCGGATCCGGATTGCAGCACGAAGTGCACGGATCCGTGCGCGAACGCCGTCACCGTGAGCGATCCCGCCAACGTATCCGGTTCGACCGATGGCCACGGCACGGCCGGACTACCGAGCTGCGGGCGTCCCGGCGGAAGCTCCGCGCCCGCCGTCGTATACCAGTTCACCGCCGCCAACACCGGCATGCTCGACGTCGTGCTCAACACCAGCGACAACCTGCTCGTCGCCGTGCAAACGAGCTGCGGCACCAGCTCCAGCGAGACCTACTGCTCCTCGACGCCAGAGGGAAGCGTTCCAATCCAGCAAGGCCAGACCGTGTACGTCATCGTCACGGGTCCGGACGCCAGCGACACAGGCAGGTACAGCCTGTCACTGCGCTCGCGCGTGCCCAAGTGCGGCGACGGCATCCGCGACCCCGGCGAGCAGTGCGACGACGGCAACACAACCCCGGGCGACGGCTGCAGCGCGACCTGCACCATCGAGAGTTCGGAGACCGAGCCCAACAACACGACCGCGCAGGCAAACGACTACGTCGAGCCGTTCTACGCGCAGATCTCGCCGAGCGGCGACGTCGATGTGGTGAAGGTCACGGTGCCGGGGCCGAGCTCCACGCTCACCGCCGACACCTTCGACTACGGCGACGGCGCTTGCTACAAGCAGCTGCTCGACAGCTACATCGACATTATCGGGACCGACGGCAGCACCGTGATCGCGAGTGACGACGACAGCGGCTCGGGCCTGTGCGCGCACGCGGTCGCCTCCGGCCTGGCCGCGGGCACCTACTACGTCCGGGTGAAGGCCTCGTCCTTCGGCGACACCCCGACCTTCCCCTACGTGCTGCACGTCGGCGTGCAGTAACCGAGCACTTTCCGGCTTCCGGGAGCGGCAAATCGGCGGGCTGACGCCGCTCATCGCCGTGGCTCGCGACGGGCACCGATCCGTGATACCCCGCCGCCATGTCCGAAATCCTCGAGGTCACGGCCCGCGAAATCCTCGATTCGCGTGGCAATCCCACGGTTGAAGCAGAAGTCCACACCACCAGCGGCTTCGGACGCGCGGCGGTGCCGAGCGGCGCCTCCACCGGCGAACACGAAGCCATCGAGCTGCGCGACGGCGACAAGAAACGCTTCGGCGGCAAGGGCGTCTTGCAGGCGGTCGACAACATCAACGATCACCTCGGCCCGGCCATCACCGGCTTTTCGGCACTCGACCAGGCGGGCGTCGACGATCGACTGCTTGAGCTCGACGGTACGCCCAACAAGTCGAAGATGGGCGCCAATGCGATCCTCGCGGTGAGCATGGCCGTCGCCCGCGCCGGCGCCTCCACGGTCGGACTGCCGCTGTGGCGCTACCTGGGCGGCGTGCAGGCCCGCGTGCTGCCCACGCCGATGATGAACATCCTCAACGGCGGCACCCACGCCGACAACGGCCTCGAGGTGCAGGAGTTCATGATCGTGCCCTTCGGCCTGCCGAGCTTCGCCGAAGCCCTGCGCGCCGGCGCCGAGGTGTTCCACACGCTCAAGTCGCTCCTGAAGAAGGACGGCCTGGTCGTGGCGGTCGGCGACGAGGGCGGCTTCGCCCCGCGCCTCGGCTCCAACGAGGAAGCCATCCAGCGCATCGTCGCGGCCATCGAGGCAGCCGGCTACAAGCCCGGCGAACACGTCGGTATCGCGCTCGACCCGGCCGCCAGCGAGTTCTTCGAGGACGGCAAGTACACCTTCGACAAGAAGCAGGTGACCCCGGCGGAGCTGGTCGACATCTACGCCGCGCTGGTCGAGAAGTACCCGATCGTCAGCATCGAGGACGGCCTCGCCGAGGACGACTGGGACGGCTGGAAGGTCCTGACCGACAAGCTCGGCAAGAAGATCCAGCTGGTCGGCGACGACATCTTCGTCACCAACCCCGAGCGCCTGGAGCGCGGCATCGAGAGCGGCATCGCCAACTCGATCCTGATCAAGCTCAACCAGATCGGCTCGCTCACGGAAACGCTCGAGACGATGCGCATGGGCGCGCTCGCCGGCTACACGTCGGTCATCTCGCACCGCTCCGGCGAGACGGAAGATCCGTTCATCGCGGATCTGGCGGTCGCGACGAACGCCGGCCAGATCAAGACCGGCAGCCTGAGCCGCAGCGATCGCATCGCCAAGTACAACCAGCTCCTGCGCATCGCCGAAGAGCTGGAAGACGGCCAGATCTACTCCGGCCGCACGCCGTACCAGCGCTTCGGCTGATTCCACACAACGCGGGGCGGCTGCCCGGGCAGGATCCCCGGCAGCCGCAGCGCTCGCCGCGCTAGTCGGACCGGTCCGTGCGCGGCAGCAGCAGATCCTCGAGGAAGAATGCGGACAGGTCGTGCCTTCCCGACAGGCCGCCCTTCCTGTAGACCGCGCGCGCCTGCTGGCGCGCGGTCGCTTCGGTGATCGAGCGGACCTCGGCGATCTCCTTGTGGCTGAGGCCCTTGAGAAGGAGCAGCGCGACTTCCTTCTCCGCGGCGGTCAGCTGCCAGCGTTCGAACTCGCGGTCGATGGCAGCGCCCAGTTCATCGAGCGCATCGCGGGCTTCATTGCGCCAGCGCTCGGCCTCCTTCCGGGTCTCCTCGAGCCGCGTGGCGAGCTCGCGAACCTGTTGTCGGGCGTGCCGTGCGTCGAGGCTGACGTCCCGGAACCTCCGCGCCACGACCACGGCGCCCACCAGGCCGACGGCGAAGAGCGCGCCCTCCGCCAGCACGTGGCGAACGGTGGTTCCGGCCCGCAGATCCAGGCCCAGATCAACGGCAGCCAGCACGGCGACGCTGACGAACGCGATGAACATGGCCGTCAGGAGCCGTCCGTCGGATGTGAGCTCGCGCGCTTCCAAGTGTCCGTAACCTCTCGAGTATCACGTTTGACGGATGGCGTGGGCCGGGCCGCAGGGCCACCACTGCTCCTGCCCCCGCGACCCGCGAGGGCCGTATCACGCTCGGCAGGAGAAGATGATGACGACAAGCAACGAAGCAACCGGCAGGGCCCACATTGCGACAATCGTGGCCACGGCCGCCACCACGCTGGCACTGGGCGTGACTGCTGCGGCGCTCGGCGGCTACCTCGCGCCGCGCGCAGGTTCGGCGAACGCGACCGGGTCGTCCGGGCAGCAGCCGCCCCCCGTTGCGCCGGCTGCAGAGCCACAGAGCAGCGCCCGGTCGGTGGTGCTCGTGCCCGTCGCGCCCGCAGCACCGGCTCCGGCTGTCCGCACCGCCGACCGCGAGTCGGAACCGGTGTTCGCGACGTTCCGCAGCTTCCGTGGCGAACGCGAAGCACGCGGACATCACGAACGCGAGGAACGAGATGACGACGACTAGACGCCGCCGCCCCCCGCTGTCGACGCGGAACCTCCGGCCACATCTGATCGCGCTGCTCTCTCTTGCGTACGTCGCGGCGTGGTGGTCGTTCCACCAGCGGCGTGGACACATCCGCGCGGAGCGCGTGCTGCCGGTGCGCCCGCCGACGCCCGTCGTCTGGTACGGCGAGCTGCCGCCTGCCGAGCGCCCCGCCGTGACACTCCCCGCCGGCTGGGTGATCGCGCCTGCGGCAGATGCGCCACCGACGTTCGCAGATCCGCGCCCGGTGCGCGCCGCCTCCGCGCGCACCGGGCGCATCCGGACGCGGAGCTCGTGATGTTCACGTTTCGCGCAATGAACACCGACGTAGCGGTCGACACCGACGCCGAGGCGAGCGCGCTCCAGGTCGCCAGGACCTTCGCGGACGCGGAGCGCCGGTTCAGCCGCTTCAACCCGGACAGCGAGCTGTCGCAACTGAACCACGCTCGCCAGCCGGTGATCGTGTCCGAGCCACTGTTCAGCGCGCTGGAGCGGGCCCGGGACTACTTCAAGATGACAAGCGGCCTGTTCGACCCCGCGGTTGGCGGAGTGCTGACCGGCCTCGGCTACGATCGGTCGTTCTCACCCGGTACGCTCGATCGCCGTGGCGCCGCGCCCCACGAACCGGCCGGCAGCTTCCGCGAGGTCGGCCTTGCCCGTTCAACGCGCACGGTGGACCGCCCCTCCCACGTGCAGCTCGACCTCGGTGGCATGATCAAGGGTGCCACCGTGGACGCGGCGGCGCGCCATCTGGGCGACACGGGAGCGATCGATGCTGGGGGTGACGCACTCCTGCTGGAGCCCGTCGCTGGCAATCCCTGGCTGGTGGATATCGAGGATCCGCGCGATCCGGAACGCACCCTCGCGACGGCTGCCGTTTCCGGCGGCGCGGTGGCGACCAGCTCGCCCAACCGGCGCCGCTGGCGCGTCGGGAATGCGACCGCACACCATCTGATCGATCCGCGCACGCACGCTTCGTCCACATGCGATCTGCTCCAGGCCACGGTCTTCGCGCCGTACGCCGAGCTCGCCGATGTGCTCGCGAAAACGGCCTTCCTGCTCGGTAGCCGCGAAGGCGTACGCTTCGTTCTCGATCGCGGCGCGACAGGAGCCGTGCTGGTGCGGCAGGACGGCGAACTGGTCGTCGCCGGCTCGATAGAAGTGCGGGAGGCGGTCCGTGCGTAGGCTGGTCACCGGCGTTGCGCTTGGCATCGCGCTCTTGGCCGTACTGGACGCCTTCGGAGCGCGCCTCGGACTGGTAGCCGGGGCCATCCCCCGGCTCGAGGGCAGCGCGGCCTGGACGACATCGCGCGCCGCGGGCGTGACAGCCTTCATCGCGCTCACGCTGGATGTCGCCTTTGGCCTGTTCCTGTCCACGCGCGCCGCCGATCGCGTCGTATCCCGCGCGCGCAGCGTGGAAGCCCACCGCTGGCTGTCGAGCGCGACGCTCGCGATGATCGCGGTCCACGCAGTTGTGCTCGTGCTCGATCGTTTCGTGCGCTTCGATGTGCTCGACGCGCTCGTGCCGTTCCTGTCCGGCTACCGGCCCCTGGCCGTCGGTCTTGGCGTGCTCGCCGCCTACTGCACGCTGATCCTGCATCTGAGCTTCGCCCTGCGCCGCCGCATCGGCGGGCGAATCTGGCGCAGGCTCCACTACCTGTCGTTCGCGGCGTTCCCCGCGGCGCTCGCGCACGGTCTGCTCGCCGGGAGCGACACCGGCACGGCGTCGATGCGGGCGCTGTACCTCGGCGCCGGCGCGTTGGTCGTCGGCCTCGGCGTCTACCGCGGCGTGCAGGCGCTGGGCCGCGCGCGACCCAGAACGCCCCCTGCAGCCGCGAAATGAGCACGACGGCGTCGTCGTTCGAAGGAGAGGCCGCCTCCAATATACAGGCTGGTCACATTGAACCGCGGACCCCTTCGCGACCTGCGCGGCGCCTGCGTACGTGCTGGCGCAAGGTCGATGGACCGTTCCTCCCGCTGCTTCGTCGCCAACCCGACCGCCGTTCTCTACGCCTACCACTCCAATGACGCCATCGTGTACCAGAAGACCGTCACGATGACCGACGGCACTGCCGCTGCCGCGCCACAGGGAAGCGGGCACTCGCTCTACGAATTCGTGGTCCGCGATGCGAACAAGTACGGCACGGCGGACTACCTGTACGTGTACTCGGCCTACGACAACGGGAACCTGTACAAGTTCGACGCTGCGTTCAACTGGACTTCGTGGCCCGCCAAGCAGAGCCCGATGTGGAGCGGCAAGCCCGGAGCGCCCGACCCTGCGACGCTGACCGCCGCCTGGACGGAGGCATCGCTCGGTATCGTTGACTTCGTCGGGCCCTGACCTGCCTCCCACGAGGCCGCGGTGGAAGCGTCGTCGAAGACGCCCGGGCCCGTCCGGAAGAACAGCGCGCACGCCGAAAAGACTTTGTATTGATAGCCAACGATCAAGGGCTTCGAGGCCGCGTTGCCCCATACTGGCCGTCGTGGGACACCTGGGGCACCTGAAGGCGGAGTACGCCGCGCTCGGCGCACGGCTGGACGCGAACCCCGTCGGCATGCCCGAGCCCGACGACGAGCGGGCGCGGCGCGGTTGGCAGGAGATCCTAGAGATCCTCTACACGCCGGAAGAAGCGGCCATCGCGTCGCGCTTGCCGCTCCTGCCGTCGACCCTCGAGGCGGTGGCGCGGCGCGTAGGGCTGGCGCCCGCGGAGCTCGAGCCGAAGCTCGGCGCGATGGCGGACAAGGGCGTCGTGATGGACATCGTGCACGCGCAGACTGGCGAGGTGCGCTGGTTGCTCGCACCGCCGGTGGTCGGTTTCTTCGAGTTCTCGATGATGCGCGCCAGCGACATGATCCCCAAACGGCGCATGGCCGAGGCCCTGGATGCGTACTGCCACGGCGACCAGACCTTCGCCGACGAGGTGTTCGGCGGAGAGACGGTGCTCGGACGTGCGCTGGTCCACGAGAGCGTGCTTTCACCCGAGGTGTTGCCCGATGTGCTCGAGTGGGAGCGTGCCACGGCGCTGATCGAGGACGCGCGCAGCGTCGCGGTGTCGTACTGCTATTGTCGGCACAAGGCCGAGCACCTTGGCGAGCAGTGCGACGCGCCGGTGGACACGTGCCTATCGCTCAACGCCGGCGCGGACTTCGTGGTGCGCCGCCAGTTCGGGCGCGCGGTCGAGCGCACGGAAGCGCTCGAGCTCCTGCACAAGGCGCGCGAACACAAGCTCGTGCAGATCGCCGACAACGTGCAGGATCGACCGACGTACGTCTGCAGCTGCTGCGGCTGCTGCTGCGGCCAGCTCCGGGCCATCAACGACTACGATCTGCGCGCGGTGAACCCGAGCGGGTTTTTGGCAACGAGCGATACCGACAAGTGCAAGGGCTGCTCGCGCTGCGCACGCGCTTGCCCGGTGGGCGCCATCAGCATGGTGCCCAGGCGCGTGAAGGCCACACAGAAGAACGACATCCAGCCGCGCGTCGACGAGGAGCGCTGCATCGGCTGCGGCGTGTGCGCGCTGGCGTGCGGCAAGGATGCGATGCACATGCAACGGCGCGCCGAGCGCCCGCGCGTGCCGCGGAACGCCATCGAGAAGACGGTGCGCACCGCCCTCGAGCGCGGCAAGCTGCCGGACCTGCTGTTCGACGAAGGCGCGGGCCGCGGCAGCCGCTTCTTGAACCAGGTCGTGCGGGGCCTGTGTGCGCTGCCCGCCGTGGACCGCGCCCTCGCCAGCGAGCAGCTTCGCTCACGTTTCGTGCGCTTCGCGCTGGCCGCGGTCCGCGACCCGAGCGGCTGAATGGGCAGCTAGGACTCCACGCGATGCCGCCGCGGCCCCAGGCCGACGACGCGCAGCGGCTCGTCGGAAGCGTAGAACTCGGTGGTGTCGCCGAGGCGGATGTCGATGACCTTGTACGGGCCGTCGAGGAACATGCACCCCTGTTGCATCTGGCTCTGCACGACGATGCGCGAGCCGGGATCGACCAGCACGCGCAGCAGGCGATAGCGGCGGTTGAAGGCGGAGTAGGGTTCGCGCACAACCAGCTGCAGCTTCTTCGAGCCGAGCGGCAGCACCTTGCCACCGGCGGAGCGCTGCGCGGCGGTCGAGCCCGCGGCCGGACCGATCCAGAAGCCGCTGGAGCGCTGTTCCTCGCGGATGCGGCGGTGGCGCAGGATGTAGCGCGAGGTCGCGGCCGGCGAGGCGTGGCAGTACAGGGCCTCGTTCAGCACGCGGCGCGAGCGCACGCGGCCGTTCACCACGACGGCCATGCGCGTGAGCAGCATGCTCTTCTCGCGCCCGGCGAAGGCGCGCTCCAGCATCTGCTCGAGATCCTTGCGCGTAGCAGCGCAGAAGAAACCTACGCTGTGTTTCGGCGCACTGTTCACGCCCAGGATCGGCACCGAGCCGACGTTATGCGAGGCGGCGAGCAGCGTGCCGTCGCCACCCACCGCGATGACGAGCTTTGCGTCGGCGGTATCGAAGGCCGCGTGCGCATGGCGCACCAGCACGGCGCGCGCGCCCAGCCGGTCGAGCACGCGCTCGACCGGCCTCGAGCGTGCGCATGTGCTCCTCGTGCGCCTGCACCCAGCGCGCGACGGCGGGTCCTTGCGGCGTACCAGCGCGCGCGCGCGAGGGTCGCCCTCGTCTTCAATGAAGCGGCTGTAGGCCGAGCGCTTGGCCACCACGACGACGCGCGGGACGCTCATGGGAACCTCTCGCGCAAGGCGGCGCAGCGCGAGCTCTGTCTTGCCGTCCTCGATGGCGCCGGTCCGGCACAGCTCGAGGGCGTCGGAGAGCGGCAGCGACACCACACGGCCGTTGTGTTCGAGCGCGGAACCGTCGAGCTCTGGCTCGCTGCGCGCGTCCGGGTCGACCTCGACCTCGAAGTAGAAGTGCCGCTCGGCGATCACGCCGGGGCTCGGGAAGGTGCTGGGGCCGAGCGGGCGCATGCTGTCGGCGAACAGCTTGAAGCCGAGCTCCTCGCCGAGCTCGCGCGCCGCGCAGCGCTGCAGGCCCGTCTCGCTCTGCTCGTCGACCTCGACCAGGCCCGCCGGCACCTCCCACAGCCCGCCGTGGCTCGTCTCGGCGATCGGCGAGCGCTCCGGGTCGCGGTTGAACACCGGCGGGCGCATCGCGCTGCGCAGATAGACCTGGCGCGCACCGTCCCTTGCGAAGTGCGCGACGATCACCACCGCATCGATGGCCTTGCGGTCCACCTCGTCGTACACGAATGGCTGGCTCACGGTGCCGTCCGGGTAGTGCGCCACGTAGCGGCGGCGCACCAGCCGGAGGAAGCCGCGCGGCTGCTCCGGCGAGATGTCCTCGACCAGCTCGAGGCGGATGTCCGGCAGTGCCGGCGCGGGCTTGCTCTGTGGAGCGCTCATGGAGCGGCGAGTCTAGCAGTTCGGGTTCGGCCCGCAGCTGGCGGTCCAGACGCCGGCATCGCTCTGCAGTAACCCCAGTACGGGGTTACTGCAGTCCAGACCGTCGTACGTGCTGGTGCGACCGCAGGCGTCGTGCACGACGAGGTTGTTGAGGTAGAGGCCGGTGACGGTAACCCCCGACGCAAGCGCGCTCGTGATATCCACGCTCAGCGTGTTGTCGACCAGCGGCACGGTACCCGTGAAGTTCTGGATGCTGCTGCCGCCGTCGGAGTCCTGAAGGTAGAGATCAAAATCGTAGTCGACCTGGTCGAGCTGGAGCTGATAGTCGAACTTGACCGTGAGGATGTGCGTGGCGGGGTCGTAGCTGGTCGTGGCGCCCGAAAGCGTCTGGCAGGCCACGTAGGGGCTATACGGATCGCCACCATCGAGACCGGGCACGCTGCCGCCGGTGCCACCCGTGCCGGCTGTACCCGCCGTGCCACCGCTGCCCGCCGTGCCACCAGCGCCGGCCGTGCCGCTGTCCGGGACGGCGGGGCAGGCCATGCACGCGCCGCTGGCGACAACCGTCACGGTGCCGGTCGGGCAACCCGTCGCGGCATCGACCACGTCCGGCGCCGCATCGTTGACGTCGGGCATGGCGTCGACCACGTCGGGCGCCGCGTCGACCACGTCGGGCGCCGCGTCCACCACGTCGGGTCCCGCATCCATGCCGCCCGTGCCGCCGCCGGAGGTCGAGCCGTCGGCGGTGGAGGCATCCGCACCCGACGGCGTCTCTCTTCTTCTTCGTGTTGGAACAGGCCCCCGAGAAGCTCGCGATCAGGATGGAAACAGCGGCAAGTCGAAAGATTCTCACCCGGGTAGGCTATCCGCACACCAGGCCGCGGAGAAGGCAATTCGCCGGCCCCCGTTGCTTGCCGGTCGTGCGGACGCGGAGTATCGAGCCGTCATGGCACGGTTTAGACCTGTGGTCGCGCTGGCGCTCGGCGTCGGCCTGCTCTCCGGATTCGCGCTGTCTCCCGCCCCGGCAGAGGCCCGCCCAGCAGCGCAGAAGAAAGCCAAGCTCGATCTCGCGCGTCTCAAGGCCGATCTCGAGAGCGGCGACGAAACGCGCATCCTGTCGGCGCTGGATACCATCGAGAAGGCCGGTGACCCCAAGGCCGCACCGCTGGTTGAGGCGCTGCTCGCGCGGGGCGTGCGCCGCAAGGCGTGCGTGCGCGCTCTGGAGGTGGCCGGCAGCTTGAAACAGCAGTCGTCGAGCGCTGCCATCGCACCGTACGTGCGGCACCGCCGCTCGAAGATCCGCCACGCCGCGGTCAAGGCGCTGATCAGGACCAAGGGACCGATCGCGATCAAGACGCTGCGCCACGCGCTGCACAGCAGCGACGCGGAGGTGCGCGGTATCGCCGCCAGCGGCCTCGGGTCGCTGGGCGCGAAGCAGGCCCTGCCCGATCTATTCATCGCGCTCGACCACCGCGTGGGCGAGGCGGCAGGGGCGATCGGCCAGCTGTGCGAGCCGACGGACTGCGAGAAGTTCGCGGCGCGCCTCGGCAAGCAGCCGTTCGACATCATGGTCAGTGGTTTCGACCAGATCCTGTTCCGCCCTGCCAAGCAGATCCCGGACGACGAGAAGATCCGCATCATCGGCCGGCTACGCGAGCTCGGCACGAAGGAGGCGGGCAAGTACCTCGCCGACGTAGCGGGGCGCTGGCCGAAAGGCTGGAGCAAGCGCGTCAAGCAGGCGATCGATGCAGCGGTGAAGGCCACCGGCAGCGTGACGGAGGACGACAACTGATGCGCTGGCTGATGACGGTTTCGCTGGCGGCGCTGCTCGCGGGATGCGGCGGCGCCTCTCGAGGATCTAGGCGCTGCGTTCTCGACCAACTGGCAGAACGACGGCGGCCGCTCGATCGCCCGGGTGCAGAAGCGGCTCGCCGGCAAGCAGCTGCCGCCCGGCGCGCCGGTCGCCGTGGGCGTCACGAAGTCCGGCCTGGTGGGCATCGGGCTCGACGGCTCGGGGCGCTGGCAGCACGCGGTCAAGCTGGACGCGCGTCCCGCGGTGGCGGGACAGGTGGTCGTGGCTACGGGCGGAGGCCAGGTGTTCGCGCTGGACGCGAAGAGCGGGAAGCAGCTCTGGTCGTTCTCCGACGAGGGGCACCCGCTGGTCGGCGCCGGCGACGATGGCAAGACGACGGTCGTAAGCCTGGGCGGCATGAACACCCCGGGCAGCCTGGTGTACGCAATCGACCACAGCGGCCACGTGAAGAGGCGCCTGCAACCGAAGCCTGCCATCGGTCAGCCCGCAGTGATCGACGGCGTCGCGTTCCTGCCCTGGGCCGACCAGTACGTGTCGGCGGTCGATCTCTCGTCCGGCAAGGAAGAGGGACGGCTCTTGATGCGCGACCAGGTGAGCCATGCCATCGAGATGGGCGGGCAGCTCTACTTCGGCCAGCGCACGCTGGTGCGCTTCGACAGCAACATCGACAAGGCGTCGCTGCACCAGGCCGACCATGTCGCCCTGCCGAAAACGAACCTGCCGGGGCAGCCCGAGTGGTTCCACGATGGCACCCTGTCCAAACGAGTCAGCGCCAACGCCAGCGATCGCATCCAGCTCTACGCGCGCCCCACCGGAAAGAGCGGCCCGCCGAAGCTGGCTTCGGGGCGTTTCGCAGCGACGTACTTCCGCGTCGTGGTCGGACTCGACGAGAACGACGGCTCGGTGCACTGGGTGCGCACACTGCCCGAGAGCGTGCTGGGCGGAGCCGCGACGGCAGCGGGTTTCGCGGTGTGCGACGACAAGGGCGACGTGTGGCGCATCGGCGCGGACGGCAGCGACGCGGGCAAGGTGTCGCTGGGCGCACCGCTCGATTCCTGCGTGGTGCAGGGCGGTGACTACCAGGTCAGCGGCGGCAAGTCGCCGCCACCGCTCGCCGAACAGATCGCCAGTGCCGTGCAGCTGCCGGACGCGGAGCTGGTCAGCATCCAGCAGTATCTGCTCGACCGGCTGGGGGCGATGAAGGACCCGATCGTCACCAAGGTGCTGATCGATCTGGCCGAGAATCCGCGCACACCGCCGTTGCTGCTGAAGGACTCGAACAAGCTTCTGGCGGAGCGACGCAACGGCGAGCAGTACATGCTCGACGCGCTCAAGCGGCACTACGACTATCTGTCGGACGTGCTGAGGCCGCCGCCGGTCGCGCCGCTCGCCGACGCGCTTGCGGCCATGGGGGTCAAGGCCGCGGCACCGCTGCTCGCCGAACATCTGAACGACCCTGCCGATTCGCCCGCCGACATCGAGCACGCTGCCCGGGCCCTGGAGAAGCTCGCCACACCCGATCAGTACGACTCGCTGAAGACGTTCTTCTCGCTGTACCGCGCCACTGCCGATCAGCCACCGCTGGTCAACGCGGTGGTGGCAGCCGGCAAGGCGCTGGTGCGCGTCGGTGGCGACAACGGGAAGCAGGTCGTCAAGGAGGCGGTGAGCGACCCACTCACCATGCCCGACGTGAAGCGCGGCCTCAGCGACGCGGTCAAGCCGCCCGCCAAGCGCAAGGGCTAGATGCTCACTGGTTCATGATGGCCGTGACCTCGGCACTCGTTAGCGCGCCCTGGTAGACGCGCAGGTCGTCGATCTCGCCGTCGTACGTGCTCGCGCCGCTGGATCCGACGTAGAACGGGTTCGAGTCGGTCACCATCGTCCCACCGGTACCGAAGTAACCGTTCGTGCCGTAGTCGGTGCCATCTCGATAGAACGTCATCGTGGTGGGGCCCTCGACGACGACTGCGTAGTGATGCCACGCGCCCGCGAGCACGCCGAACTTGGCGGAGCCTCCCCGGAGGCTCGACGAGCCGACGCCGGTGCCGTCCCGGTAGCTGAGCTGGAACGTACCCGCCGAAGGCGTCACCAGAATCCCAGCCGGCAGTCGTTCCGGCGGCGTTCGTGTCGGAGCCGACAATCCCAAGCGGCCCCTTCACCGTGGGCTTCAGCCAGACCGTCACGCTGAAAGGAATGGTGAGGCTGTTCAGCTTGTCTCCCACGTCGACGTAGTCTCCCGAGGACAGGCTCAAGGCGCCGACCTTCTGCCCACTGACCCACGAGCCGCCGTGAAGTGCGCCGTCATTGCCGTTACCCGTCGAGTCGACCGCGACGGTGCCGGAGTCGTCGAACTTCCACCAGGCAACAAGCGTTGCGGACGCGCCGGCATCGGCCCCAGCGCTGCCCCCCGCGCCGGAACTGCCAGCCGCACCGCCCGTGCCCGCGCTGCCTGCGGACCCCGCACTGCCAGCCGTGCCCGCGCTGCCGCCCGTGCCGGAACTGCCAGCCGCACCGCCCATGCCCGCGCTGCCGGCCGTGCCCGCGCTGCCGGCCGTGCCAGCGCTGCCGGCCGTGCCAGCGCTGCCGGCCGTGCCCGCGCTGCCGCCCGTGCCCGCGCTGCCTGCGGACCCCGCACTGCCACCCGAGCCCGCGCTGCCACCCGTACTGGCGTCGGCGCCACCGCTGCCTGCCGATGCATCGGCGCCCGCGGAGCCTCCGCCGGCGCCCGCGCCTCCACACGTGCAGGGACCGAAACTACCATCCGGGCCGCACACCTTGGTGCCGGCGCAGCCGTCGATCAGCGTGCAGGCTTGTGTCTCACCAACGCCGCAGGGCTGCCCCCCGATCTTGGTGGTCGACGAACACGCCGCGATGGCCAGACCGGCCCAGACCCAAAGCGCCCGCATCCGTTCATGGTCGCCTCGACCACACCAAAGTGGCCATGGTCATTTCTGCGACCGAATTGCCAAGGCGCGCTATTTCTCGCTGTCGTCGACGCGAACGCGCGGGCGGGGCGGTTCCTCGGCGTCGTCGCTGCGTTTCGCGTCGTCGGACTCGGCTTCGCGGGCGGGGGACGGCCGACTGCCGCGCTGCGCACCGCCAACGACGCTCTCGACCCGTTCGGCGACCCGCTCCACCACGCCGAGCAACTCACGACCGGCATCCTCGGCGATTTCCTCGATCCGGCGCGGGTCCAGGTTGCGGGCGGCCTTGCGCCCGATCTCCCCGACCTTGCGTCGGTCCAGGTTCTCGACGCTCTGCACGGCGCGGCGGCCCAGCTCCTCGATGCGGCCCGGATCGATGCCGCGCATTGCCTTGCGAGCGGCGCGGAGCATCAGCTCCAGACCGTCGGCGAGGTCCGCGGACGCGCTCCGATCCGGCTCGGACGCGCCGGCATCGGACTCCGGCTGCCCGGTGCCCGCGGCGCCTGTTTCCCCTTGTTCTGCCGGGTCTTTTGCGTGCTCGTCGGCCATCGCGATCGAGTCTGCTCACCCCCGGGGCGCGGCGCAAGCGGCGGCGGGGCACAACTGATCGCCGCCGCCGGCTGGCCGAATGCCATTCCATGCCCTAGATCCCTAGCCCGCCGGCGCCCGGAGAGCCGGCGCTTCAGGAACAGACCTTCATGACAGACCAGGACCGGACCCGCGATCTCGAGCTTGCGATCGACGAAGTCGTCTCGAGCTACGACGGCCCCGAGGAGATCAACAACCTCGAGAGTGCAGCGCTCCCCAACAAGCGCGCGGTGATCGACGCCTACCGGCACATCACGCCCGTTCTGCTCATGGGCTTCTACGCCACGCGCGGGCTGAACCGCGACAATCTCCGCCACAGCGTCAGCGAGCAGCTGTACCCGGCCTACGAGCTGCTCGTCGAGCAGATCAACCGCGCGGTCAGGTACGAGGAGAGCGTCGGGCGCAGCGACAAGCAGCGCCCTCCGGGCTGGAGCTCGGAAGTCGTGCTCAGGCTGTTCCACGCGCTGCCCGCGGTGCGTCGCACGCTCAACACGGACGTGCTGGCAACCTACGACGGCGACCCCGCCGCCAAGAGCCTGGAAGAGGTCATCTTCAGCTACCCCTCGATCGGCGCCATCACAGCCCACCGCATCGCACACGTGCTGCACCTCGAGGGCGTACCGATGATCCCGCGCATCATCAGCGAGTACGCGCACAGCCACACGGGCATCGACATCCACCCGGGCGCGCAGATCGGCGAGCGCTTCTTCATCGACCACGGCACCGGCACCGTGGTGGGCGAAACCACGCGCATCGGCGACAACGTGAAGATCTACCAGGGCGTGACGCTCGGCGCCCTCAGCGTGCGGCGCTCCGACCGTCACGATCACCCGAACGGCAAGCAGCGCCACCCCACCATCGAGGACAACGTCACCATCTACTCCGGCGCGACGATCCTCGGAGGCGACACCGTGATCGGCGCCGGCTCGGTCATCGGTGGCAACGTCTGGCTGATCAAGTCGGTGCCTCCCGGTTCGAAGATCTTCGGCCGCGCGCGCGAGTAGCCGCTGCTCGCGTTCGCCCGCGATCCGTGATGCACTAGCCGCCGATGCAACAGCTTGCTGCGTTGGTGGCCGGCGCGTTCGCCCTTGCGGCCTGCGCCCAGACGGTCAAGCCCGACAGACACGCCGTCTACAACGGCGGCGGCGCCGGGACGTCAGCCAGCGGCGGTTCGTCAGCGGGCGGCAGCGCGGGCACGTCGACGGGCGGCAGCGCCGGCACGTCGACGGGCGGCAGCGCCGGCACATCGGCTGGCGGCAGCGCCGGCACCTCGACCGGCGGCAGCGCCGGCACATCGGCTGGCGGCAGCGCCGGCACCTCGACCGGCGGCAGCGCCGGCTCCGGCGGCACCTCGACCGGCGGCAGCGCCGGCTCCGGCAACATGGATCCCGGTCTCGCGCTGCCCGATCCGAACGGCACGCCGTGCTCGACCCCCGGTTTTGGCGCCGGCTGCGGCAGCCTGGAGGTGTGCCGCATCTCCGGCCCCGACTCGGGCCGCTGCGAGAGCTGCGACAATTGCGGCAACCTCGGCGCTTCCTGCACCACCAACCGCGACTGCGACATCCTGTTCCAGTGCTACCAGCACACCTGCACCAACATCTGCCCGCTCGGCACCAGCTACTGCGGTGCCGTCGCCAACTGCCTGGACGTGGGCAACAGTACGTACGGCGTGTGCAAGCCGTGACCGAGCCAGAGCAGGCGCCGATCCACGTCGTCCCCTACGACGACGCCTGGCCTGGCATGTTCCAGGCGGAACGCGACCACCTGGAAGACCTGATCGGCGAGTGGGTGGTCGGCGGCATCGAGCACGTCGGCAGCACGTCCGTGGTGGGGCTGTCGGCCAAGCCCGTCATCGACGTGATGGTCGGCGTCGAGTCGCTCCGGGCGTCCGAGCCAGCCAAGCAGCGGCTGGTCGAGCACGGCTACCAGTGGGCCGACTACAAGACGGACGTGATGCACTGGCTCTGCAAGCCCTCCTTCGCCTTCCGCACCCATCACCTGCACCTCGTGCCGCACGGAAGCGCGCTCTGGCACGAGCGCCTCGCGTTCCGTGATCTGCTGCGCAGCGACGCGGATGTCCGGCGCCGGTACGAGGCGCTCAAGCTCGATCTGGCGCGCAGGTACGAGCACGACCGCGAGGCCTACACCGACTCGAAGTGGCCGTTCATCGCGCGCGCATTGGGGCTCGATTAGCGGGGAACGGCGCGCACTGGAGCGGCTTCGTCACTGCGGCGCGCCCAGCGCCCTGCTTCGTGACTGCCGAGCGCGGACACGCGCCTGCGCGGGCATTTCCGCCTCCAAGCTCGAGCTTGGCGCCCTGTTCGTGCGTTTCGCCCACATGGAGAGCGCCACGAGGATCGATCACGTCGCTTCCAGAGCGGGCCCCTCCCGGGCACGCGCAGGGCCTGCAGGGCCCGAGCATGCCCTTGGGAGGCGGCAAGTCACGCGCAGCCGCCGCAGGCGGCGAGCATGACGGGGGTGGGCACCCCTACACGATCTCGAGCGGATCCCGGTCGCGCTTCGAGACGACAGCAGCGAGCTGCCCGCCGGCGAGCTCTTCAAGGCGACGCGCCAGCGTGGGCAGATAGCCGCGCTCGGTGTTGGTGTGATCGCACAGCACGACGCTCGTCCCGCTGGCGACGCGCGCCAGCACGTCGTGATGGCGCATCTCGCCGGTGAGCAGCAGCTCGGGGCCGCGGAGCTTCTCGAAGAGCGAGCCGCCCGCGCCGGCACACACGGCAGCTTTGGCGATGGGCGCTCCGCTTTCGTGCTCTGGGACCGCCGCAACGCGCACGCGCGCGAGCCCGAGGTGCGTCTTGATGCGCGCGACGAGCGCGTCGAGCTTGGCGGGCTCGCGCAATGTGACGAGGCGCCCCATGCCGGAACCCGGACGGGGCTTCTGCCCGAGCGCGTACACATCCCAGGCCGGCTCCTCGTAGGGATGCACGCGGTGGATGACTTGGGCGGCGCGCGGCAGTTGGCGACGCGTGCACACCATTTCCACACGGATCTCGTCGACGGTCTCGAGCTGTCCGCTCTTTCCGATAGCGGGGCTCGTGCCCTCGTGGCCGAGGAACGTCCCCTGCCCGCCCAGATTGTAGCTGCAGTGCGAGTAGTTGCCGATCCAGCCCGCGCCGGCTTCGTCGGCGAGCGCATTCCGCAGCGCTTCGACATTCTCTTCTGGCACGAAGACGACCAGCTTGAGCTCGTCGCCCTCGAACGACGGCGTGATGGGCGTGCTGTCGCCCTCGCCGAGCGCTTCGGCGAGCCAGTCGTTGACGCCGCCGGGCGCGGCGTCCAGCGCGGTGTGCGGCGAGTAGATGGCGATGCCGGCACGCACCGCCGCGAGCAGGACGCGGCTCTGCGCCAAATCGGCTGTGATGCGTTTGAGCCCACGGAAAATCGGCGGATGGTAGGCCACAACGAGCTCGACGCGCTCGTCGAGCGCTTCCTGCATCACCGCTTCGGTCAGGTCGATGGTCAGAAGCGCACGCCCCACCGGCGCCGCACGACGCGCGGCCGGATCCGCCGACACCTCGGGATCGAGCAGCAGCCCCACATTGTCCCAGTCCTCGGCAAACCGGGCCGGCGCGATCGACTCGAGCAGCTCGACGACGTGACCTAGCGATGTGGCCATGGGGCTGATGTAACGCCACCTGCGGGGGCCGAACAAGAGTGGGCGCAAAAGTTCTTGCCGGGTTGTTCCACTCCAACATGTTGGACCACCATGGCCAGCCATGACCTGGCAACAGCACCTCGCGCAGATGGATACGCTGGACAACGAGAACCCGCAGAAGTGGCAGATGGCCGAGCAGTTCATGCAGGCCATCGGCGGACAGTTCCTGCAAGGGCACCAGGCCGTGCAGAACAGGACGGATGGCGAGTTCGAGCTCCGCGGGCGCTACCAGAACTACCCGGTACGCCTGAAGCTGAACATGTCGTTTCTGTCGCTGGAGTGGGAGATGAAGGCGACCAATCCGCCGAACACCACGCTGTACCTGCACTGGGACCTCGACGCCGTGCCCGACGTCGGACAGTTCCAGGGGCAAGCCGCCGACGACTGGGACAGCGACGACGAGAAGAAGTTCTTCTTCGCCAAGGGCTACTACCTGGACATCGACGCAAGCGAGATGGACCGCCAGCTGGCGATGTACCAGTCGCTGCCCGAGCCCGTGCGCCAGTCGCTGGCCACCTACATGCCGGGCGACCAGATCATGCACTACTACCTCTACGGACGCGGCGATCAGTGCTTGATGTTCAAGAACGACGCGCACGAGCTGCCCGACCCGTTCAACCAGGTGGCGCGCGGCGTGTGGTTGATGGGCCAGGTCGCCTGGGGTCTGGCACAGGTCAACCCGGCAAGTCTGCCGGGGGAGGCGCAGCCGGCACCGCAGGGCATGATGTACAAGATGACCTGCGCATATTGCAGCACCCTGTACCTCTGGAGCCAGAACCAGGCCTGCCCCAACTGCGGCGCGCCGCCGCAGGGTTGAGCCCAGCGGCAGGGCTAGACACGCCAGCCGGACAGGGCGAGGTCACGCCGGCCGCGGGGCGCGGTGTGGCAGAAACACGCTCGTTGGTCTACGACTCGCGGCGTGACTGAAGAGACTCTGCCCTTCGGGACGCGATTTTTCCTGGCATTTGCGGCGTTCTTCGCGGTGCTGTTCGACGGCACCTTCGCGGCGCGGGTGCAGAAGCTGAAAAGCGGCGCACCCGAGCTGCCGCCGGCGCCCGAGCCTGAACCCGAACCCCCGCCAGCTCCCGCCGCGCAGGAGCGGAACCTGGAGCCCGCGCTGCAGCTCCTGTCGCTGCTGCAGCGCGAAGGCCGGCTGGTGGACTTCCTGCAGCAGGACATCGCGGACTTCAGCGACGCGGACATCGGTGCGGCGGCGCGCGTGGTGCACGACGGCTGCGCCAAGGCGCTCGGTGCGCACGCCAAGGTCGAACCGCTGCGCAGCGAAAACGAAGGGGCGCGCGTGACGCTCGAGGCGGGCTTCGACGCCGCAGCCGTGAAGCTGACGGGCAACGTGTCGGGCAAGCCGCCGTTCTCGGGCGTGCTCCGGCATCGCGGCTGGCGGGCAGCGTCGATCGAGCTGCCCGAGCTGGTCGGCGACTACGACGCGACCGTGCTCGCCCCGGCGGAGGTGGAGCTGTGAGCGAGGCGCGTTTCGCCGTCGGCATCGACCTGGGCACCACGCACTCGGCGCTCGCCGGCGTGGAGCTCGAGAGCGAGCAGGGGCGGCCGGAGGTGTTCGCGGTGCCGCAGCTGATCGCGCGCGCTTCGGTGGAAGCGCGCCCGCTGTTGCCGTCGTTCGTGTACTTCGCGCACGAGAGCGAGGGCGCGCTGGCACTGCCCTGGGACGCGGATCGCACCTTCGCCGTGGGCGAGTACGCCCGCTCGCGCGGCGTGGAGTCGCCGGCGCGCCTGGTTTCGAGCGCCAAGAGCTGGCTGTCGCACACCGGCATCGATCGCCGCGCCCCGGTGCTGCCCGTCGGCGCGCCGGAAGACGTCGAGAAGATCTCGCCGGTCGAGGCCTCGTGGCGCTATCTCGATCACCTGGCGGAAGCCTGGCAGCACGAGCGCGGCAGCGAGGCGCCGCTGCCGGAACAGGAAGTCGTGCTCACGGTGCCGGCGTCGTTCGACGCCGCCGCGCGCGACCTGACGGTGGAGGCGGCCTACGCGGCCGGCTTCGAGAACGTCACGCTGCTCGAGGAACCGCAAGCCGCTCTGTACGCCTGGATCGAGAGCGCGGGCGACGACTGGCGCAAGCACCTGTCGCCCGGCGACGTGGTGCTGGTCGTCGACATCGGCGGCGGCACGACGGACTTCTCGGCGATCGCCTGCGTGGAGCGCGAGGGCTCGCTGGAGCTGCACCGCATCGCCGTGGGCGACCACATCCTGCTCGGCGGCGACAACATGGATCTGGCGTTGGCCCACACGGTCAAGCAGAAGCTCACCGAAGCGGGCACCGAGCTCGACCGCTGGCAGCTCGGCGCGCTGGCCCACGCCTGCCGCGCGGCCAAGGAGAAACTGCTCGGCGATCCCGAAACGAGCGCGGTGCCGGTGGTGCTGCCGAGCCGCGGCTCGCAGCTCCTAGGCGGCTCGATCAGGAGCGAGCTGACGCACGAGGAGGTCGAGCGCGTCATCGTGGAAGGCTTCTTCCCGATCGTGGAAGCGAACGCCAAGCCCGCACGGCGCGCGCGCACCGCGCTCACGCAGCTCGGCCTGCCGTACGCGGCGGACCCCGGCGTCACGCGGCACCTGGCCGACTTCCTGACGCGCCAGGCCGGCGCGACGGACAAGCTGGAAGGCGCGCGCGCCCAGGGCGGCTCGCTCCTGCACCCGACCTGGGTCTTGTTCAACGGCGGCGTGGTCAAGGCGCCTTCGCTGCGCGAGCGCGTCATCTCCACGTTGAACGCGTGGCTCGAGAGCGACGGCGCGGCCCCGGCTCGCGTGCTGCCCGGCGAGGATCCGGACCTGGCCGTGGCGCGTGGCGCGGCGTACTACGCGCTGGTGCGCCGGGGGCGCGGCCTGCGCATCCGCGGCGGCACGGCGCGCGCGTACTACGTCGGCATCGAGAGTCCGATGCCGGCCGTGCCGGGCATCGAGCCGCCCATCAACGCGCTGTGCGTGGCACCTTTCGGCCTGGAGGAAGGCAGCGAAGTCGAGCTGCCCGAGCACGAGCTCGGCGTGGTGGTGGGCGAGCCGGTCAGCTTCCGTTTCTTCGGCTCCAGCGTGCGCCGCGACGACCAGGCGGGCACCGAGCTCGAGCGCTGGGCCCCCGGCGAGCTGGAAGAGCTGTCGCCGATCGAGATCACGCTCCCTGCGGAAGGCCGCCAGGAAGGCGACGTGGTGCCGATCAAGCTCGACGCGAGCGTCACGCCGGTCGGTACACTGCTGCTGGAAGCCGTACCTCTCGAACCGCTGAACGACGACGAGCGCTGGAAGATCGAGCTTTCCGTGCGGTCCTAGGGAGTTGTCGGGCGCGCCATCGACGGCCTTGCAAGGCGCCGAGCGGGCGTGGTCGCGTGGCGCGGCCTGTGGCATAGAGCCCCCCATGAAATGGGTCGTTGCTTTCTTCATGGTGTCACTCCCCCTGGCCGCATGCAGCAGTAGCTCGACGTGTGCCAGCCTCGGACCTACGGACGGGGGCGTGGGCGGCAGCACGGCCTCCGGAGGCAGCGGAGGGACGACGACGGGCGCGGGCAGCATCGCGCTCTCGGTGCCCAACGCGTCGGCTCCGTCCCAGGTCGCGAGCTCGTCGCCGTCAGCCGGCAACACCTTCGCCGAGCTCGACATCACTCTGCAGAACAAGTCGAGCTCGACTCCGGTGTCGATGAACTTCGCGCTGTTCACGCTCGGCACCGATCAGTCGCTGGTGTTGAGCTCGTCGGGCTTGAGCGGCACGGTCGTGCCTGAATGCTCTCCGACAACGTCGGTGGCGACTGGAGGCAGCTTCAGCTGCAAGCTGGTGTTCGAGGTCCCGACCGGCCAGAAGGCGACCACGCTCTACTACGACGACAAGCAGGGCCACCAGGCATCGGCACCGGTTCCGGCACTTGCTGCCCCGACGCCCTCGACGTGCGAACAGTCCGCAACCGTACTGACGGCGGCGTTTGCCAACCCGAGCGGCCCATGCGGCCAGTGCGTGTTCGACGGCATGCAGCCGGGCTCCGCAAGCTGCGGCCCGGAGAGTACTGCAGCGACGAACGCGTGTTCCGGGCAGAATTGCTTCAACAACTGCATGGGCGGCAGCACCCCTGCCACCTTCTGCTCGTGCTACCAGGCCTGCGCCGACGCGGCGTGCTGGGCAGCCGCCCAGACCGACCTGGCGTGCATCGCGAAGGCCTGCGCCTCGTCCTGCTGAAGGCCTGACCGCTCCGCCCGAGGCGGCGGACTGCGTGCGAACCCTTTCCGCCGCGATCGGCTCGGACCCGGCGAAGGTCCCTCATGAGCATCGCAAACGTCCTGGGTGTGGGCGTCGCCGTCCTGGTGGCGCTGTTTGTCGGCCTGAACCTGTGGATCCGGCTCAGGAGCAAGGCGATGGAAGGCAAGCCTCTGCCCGATGTGCCTGGGCCCATCGGCAAGAAGCTCACGCGCGCCAAGCACGCGCTGGTCTACTTCATGAGCCCGGGTTGCGCCGCGTGTCGGCCGCTGACGCCGCAGGTCCAGAAGTTGAGCAAGAGCAATTCGAACGTGTTCGTCGTCGACGTGACGCACCACCTGGACGTGGCCCGCGCACTGCACGTGATGGCCACGCCGAGCACCGTGGAGATCGAACAGGGACGCATCGTCAAGGTGCACGTCGGCTCGCTGCCCGCCGAAGTGCTCGGGCGCTTCGCGCACTAGCCACCACTGGTCAGCGGACGCCCGCCGCCGGCGTGGCGGCAGGCGCTTTTCTCTGCTGGGCTCAGGGCTTCGGCGCGGCAGGCGCCTTGTGCACCTTGGCCGGAGCCTGGGTCTTCTTCGGCGGGTGGGGCACGAAACCCGGCATGGGGCTGGCCTTGCGGGGCGGGTGCGGGTGCCCCTTCTTGATTGTCGTTCCGTTGATGATGGCCTGGATGCGTCGCTTGACCGCGGCGTCCTGTCCCTCGGCCTTCGCGTAGTGCGACAGCACGCTCTTGAAGGCCGACTTCGGCGCCCCGAGCGCGTTCATCACGTCGAGCGCGCTGGCACGGGCCAGCCAATGCGCGTTCAGGTCGCCTGCGAGGGACTCGAGCACGCTCAGCAGCTTCTGCTTCTTGTACCAGGGCTTGACCTTGTCGAGCCAAGCGACACCGGCCGGATGCTGCGGCTTGGAGTAGTCGGTGCGGGCAGCGCGCAGACTGCTGATTGCCGCGTAGGGCGGGCGCTGCTGGGTGCGGGGCTTGTCGTTCAGCACCTTCAGCGTGAGCTCGTACGCCTGCTTGAGGGGCTTCTCGGGCAACGGGTAGCCGGTCCACGCCATGACGGTGCCGCGGAAGCAGCCCTGCGCGAGCTGGCTCGGCGTGTCCTTGGCCAGCAGGTACTTCTTGAAGGTGTCGACGGCCGCCGGATTGTAGCTGCCGTACAGACGGCTACACAGGTAGGCGCGCACCTGCATCGACTTGTCCTTGTCGACGGCGGTGCTGACCTTCTTGAAGCCGCCGTCGATGGCGGCGCCGGCGGGAGTGAGGATCCAGCCCATGGCCTCCATGCGCACCCGCGCCGAAGGGCTGTCGGCCGACTTCATCAGCAACTTGCCGATCGCCGGGTCGCCCTGCTGGTGCGCGCCGAGCGCGCGCAACAGGGCAACCAGCACAGCCGGAACCTTCTCCTTCTGGGCGGCGGCGAGCAGCGCCTTGCGGGTGTTGGCGTCGCTCCCGGCCATCGCACCCATCATCCGCGCCGACATCAGCCGGACGGCGGCGTTCGCGTCGGCCAGATGCCTGGAGCCGATCTTCGCGCCCTCCTGCGCGGGGTTGCCGGACTGCCACTTGCGAACGCGCGCTTGGTTGAACTGCCGGTATTCGGTGCAACGCGGCTGGATACCGTTGTCGTCCACCTTGCAGCTGCGAAGTGCGAGCAGCAGTTTCTCCTCGATCGCCGGCGTGAGCGGTTTCGTCCTGTCCGCCAGGAACGCCGCGACCGGATCCGGAGCGGGGGCCGCGCTGGCCGAGGCGGACGGAGCGGCCTTGTTCTTGTCTTTCGGCTTCACGCAGGCGCCGAGAGAACCGAGCGTGGCGAGGGCGACAAGCAGTGCGAGGGGGCGGAGCGGACGCATGGTGGAATCTCCTTGTCCGCGTGGACTACCACAGCGCGCGCAGCAGAAAAGCCACAAAACAGCGCCGCCGCGCTACCCTGAGGTGGCGCGGCGGCGGGGGGGGGCGCGAAGGCCCGTCCGCGGAGAGCCCGGCCGTCCGGGCGCTCTCCGCGGAGCTACGTACCGAGGAAGGGGCTACCTCGGATACGGCGGGACGTACGGGTCGGTGATGTTGTGGACCTTCGACACTGCGAAGTCCTTGCCCGCTCCGTGGCAGGATTCGCACGATTCCACCTCGTCACCGCTGTACGGTGCGCTCGGCGTCGGGTCCACGGTCATCAGAGCACCGTGGGCCTGGTCCGAGTCGCTGTCATGGCACCCCAGGCACGCGACGCGTCCCGGATCCTGCCAGGTACCGCTCGTCGTCGCCGAGTCGTGGCACTTCTGGCAGTTGCGCACGTCCTGCGGGAACACGATGTCGTCGATGCCGCTCGTGTTCTGCTCGGGGTGGCTCAGGTACTTGCCGAAGTGCACGCCGTGGACGCGGCGTGACAGCGGTGCCGCACCGAACCCGTAGTTCGAGTTGGCGGCGCCCCAACCCGCGGCGTTGTTCGCGTTCTGGGCCTGGTAGTCGTGGCAGTTCTTGCAGATGTCCGGATTGAACGTGACCGCGAAGTAGCCTTCATGCATCCGGCTGTCTTCGTGGCAGTCCACGCAGTTGGTCGCCACCATCGGCTCTTCCGTGGCCGTGCCGACCTGGAAGTTCTTCACAGCCCAGCTCTCGGGACGGTGACCCGCCTTGGTGACCACGAAGAACACCGTGTACGTGCCGGGTTCGAGACCGGTCACGGGGTCGAGGTTGTACACGAACGCGCTGCTCGTCGGGGCGAACTTCGGGTCTGCCGGGCTCGCATCGGCCAGGAGGTCGTTGTACACGTAGAAGCCGTTCGGATCGGGATTGGACGCCGCGGTCGTGAGCACGGGGTGGGTGTCGTCGCGCGGACCGGAGACGAACAGCTCCGCAACGTCCTTGTTGGCCGCCGTGAACGTGGCCGGATCCAGCGCGGTGCCGGACGAATCCTTCACCGTGATCGTGACCGTCGGCGTCTCGCTGCCTTCGTAGTCCGTGCCGTTGGTCGGAGCCGACATCGCGATGTCGGCGCTGACCTTGAAGTCCGGCGCGGCGATCTGGTGCACCGTCTCGATGGGCGCGAGGCTCCCCGAGCCGACGTGGCAGCCGTCGCACTTGCTGTCGTCGGCCTGCGGGCCGCCACCGTGCTTGGTGAGCGTGCAGATGCCCGCCGCGGCAGGCGTGCTGCCATCCGCGCAGACACCGTTGCTGTCGGGTAGCGACAGATCGGCGCAGCGATCGACCGGATTGCTCGTGTCGCAAGCCGGAATTTCCAGAGCCGACAGCGAGCTGCAATCGCTGGCCGTAAAGCAGGGCACGCTGGTCGGCCGGGGCGGCTCGAAGTCGCCCGTCGTCCAGTTGACCTGGTCGTGGCACGCGCCGCACGCTTCGCGGCTCGGCTTCGTCTTCCAGTCGTCGTCCGTACCGTTGTGGCACTTCGTGCAGTCCTTGATGCCTGCCGGGAACGCGAGGCCCGCATACGCTTCGAAGTCACCGCTTGCGCCGGTGTCGAGCTTCGACAGCAGGTTCTCGCCCATGTGCACGCCGTGCACGCGACGCACGATCGGGTCGGGCATGTAGGTCGGCGTGCTGCCGTCCGCACACCCGCTGTGGCTAGCCTTCGTCCCGTCCGCGCACACCTGGATGGCCGAGTAGCCGTCCTGGTTGTGGCACATCAGGCAGGTGCGCACCGGCACCGAGTCGAGCGCCGGGCTACCCGTCGGGTTGTAGCCGGGATCGATGTGGTGCATGTATTCCTTGCCGTTGGCCGCGCCCAGGTGGCAATCGGCGCAGCTTCCGGTGCCATCGGCCTTGTCCACGCCCACGATGAGCGGTTCGACCGTCTCGGTCCCGATCTGCACATCCGTGAGCAGGAAGGTCTGGTCGAACACGTAGTCTTTCGGCACCAGGCGCAGACCGAACGTGTACGTCCCCGGGTCCTCGTTCGCGGGGATCGCCTTCGTCGTGAACGTGATCGTGTTGCCGTTCACCACGAGGCCGGCCGGGGCCGGACTGGCCGTGAGGTCGATGTAGTAGTGCGGATTCTGCGTGCGATCCGTGCTGCAACCGAGCAGCTCGCAGCGCGTCTTGTCCTTGAGCACGTCGCGCGGACCGTTCATGTACAACGCGGCCGACGAGAAGTAGCTGAGGTCAACGGGGGAACCGTCCGCAGTGGTGAGCGTCGCCGTGTAGACGATCTTCTCGCCCTGCGCGTAGTACTTGCCGTTCGCGGGGGCCTTCACCGACGCGGTGGCCTTGAGGCCCGGCGTCTGGCCAGCAGTGAGACCGGACTGACCGGTCTGGCCGGTGCTGCCCGTCTGACCGTTCTGGATGGTGGTGCTGGCGTCGCCGCACGTCACCTGCACGCCGCCGTCGACCGAAGCCGCCGTGCAGCCCGCGCCCGGGTTTCCGGACGTGCCGTCTGTTCCGTTCTTGATCGTCGCCGTGGTGCCATCGGCGCAGTTGACGGTCGCCGTGCCGTCCCCGTTGTCGGTGATCGTACAGCCACCGCCATCGGGGGAGGCCCCCGCGGGGCCTGTAGCGCCCGTCGCACCCTTGCTGCCGCAGCCGACCGCTGTTCCCAGCGTCAGCGAGGCGACCGCAAGAAGCCACGCGAAGCGTGATTCTCTGTTGCCCATCATTTGTTGTGTTCCTTCCAAGCCAGACATTGGGCGGGCGCAAGGACACGTCCGCAGTCGCGCGCAAAGCAAGAAGGGTGCCGGGTGACTTCCACGCAGAATCCACCGAATCCGTGCCAGGGATCGCGCAGCGCGTTGCGCGAATTGACGCAGTGCAAGCAAGGACTGCACGAATCGCTGAAGTTGCTGGACGTCAACCTCCAGGAAAGCACCCCGGAGCGTGCAAGGCGTGCACTTTCGCTATGGATCGAGACACGCGGCAAGCACGGCATGCGCTCCACAAACGACGATACCGCGCAACCCTGAGGTGGCGCGGCATCGTCTGGACCCGGAGGTCCGTCCGCGGAGAGTGCCCGACCATGCGGGCGCCCTCCGCGGAGCTACGTACCGAGGAAGGGGCTACCTCGGATACGGCGGGACGTACGGGTCGGTGATGTTGTGGACCTTCGACACTGCGAAGTCCTTGCCCGCTCCGTGGCAGGATTCGCACGATTCCACCTCGTCACCGCTGTACGGTGCGCTCGGCGTCGGGTCCACGGTCATCAGAGCACCGTGGGCCTGGTCCGAGTCGCTGTCATGGCACCCCAGGCACGCGACGCGTCCCGGATCCTGCCAGGTACCGCTCGTCGTCGCCGAGTCGTGGCACTTCTGGCAGTTGCGCACATCCTGCGGGAACACGATGTCGTCGATGCCGCTCGTGTTCTGCTCGGGGTGGCTCAGGTACTTGCCGAAGTGCACGCCGTGGACGCGGCGTGACAGCGGTGCCGCACCGAACCCGTAGTTCGAGTTGGCGGCGCCCCAACCCGCGGCGTTGTTCGCGTTCTGGGCCTGGTAGTCGTGGCAGTTCTTGCAGATGTCCGGATTGAACGTGACCGCGAAGTAGCCTTCATGCATCCGGCTGTCTTCGTGGCAGTCCACGCAGTTGGTCGCCACCATCGGCTCTTCCGTGGCCGTGCCGACCTGGAAGTTCTTCACAGCCCAGCTCTCGGGACGGTGACCCGCCTTGGTGACCACGAAGAACACCGTGTACGTGCCGGGTTCGAGACCGGTCACGGGGTCGAGGTTGTACACGAACGCGCTGCTCGTCGGGGCGAACTTCGGGTCTGCCGGGCTCGCATCGGCCAGGAGGTCGTTGTACACGTAGAAGCCGTTCGGATCGGGATTGGACGCCGCGGTCGTGAGCACGGGGTGGGTGTCGTCGCGCGGACCGGAGACGAACAGCTCCGCAACGTCCTTGTTGGCCGCCGTGAACGTGGCCGGATCCAGCGCGGTGCCGGACGAATCCTTCACCGTGATCGTGACCGTCGGCGTCTCGCTGCCTTCGTAGTCCGTGCCGTTGGTCGGAGCCGACATCGCGATGTCGGCGCTGACCTTGAAGTCCGGCGCGGCGATCTGGTGCACCGTCTCGATGGGCGCGAGGCTCCCCGAGCCGACGTGGCAGCCGTCGCACTTGCTGTCGTCGGTCTGCGGGCCGCCACCGTGCTTGGTGAGCGTGCAGATGCCCGCCGCGGCAGGCGTGCTGCCATCCGCGCAGACACCGTTGCTGTCGGGTAGCGACAGATCGGCGCAGCGATCGACCGGGTTGCTCGTGTCGCAAGCCGGAATTTCCAGAGCCGACAGCGAGCTGCAATCGCTGGCCGTAAAGCAGGGCACGCTGGTCGGCCGGGGCGGCTCGAAGTCGCCCGTCGTCCAGTTGACCTGGTCGTGGCACGCGCCGCACGCTTCGCGGCTCGGCTTCGTCTTCCAGTCGTCGTCCGTACCGTTGTGGCACTTCGTGCAGTCCTTGATGCCTGCCGGGAACGCGAGGCCCGCATACGCTTCGAAGTCACCGCTTGCGCCGGTGTCGAGCTTCGACAGCAGGTTCTCGCCCATGTGCACGCCGTGCACGCGACGCACGATCGGGTCGGGCATGTAGGTCGGCGTGCTGCCGTCCGCACACCCGCTGTGGCTAGCCTTCGTCCCGTCCGCGCACACCTGGATGGCCGAGTAGCCGTCCTGGTTGTGGCACATCAGGCAGGTGCGCACCGGCACCGAGTCGAGCGCCGGGCTACCCGTCGGGTTGTAGCCGGGATCGATGTGGTGCATGTATTCCTTGCCGTTGGCCGCGCCCAGGTGGCAATCGGCGCAGCTTCCGGTGCCATCGGCCTTGTCCACGCCCACGATGAGCGGTTCGACCGTCTCGGTCCCGATCTGCACATCCGTGAGCAGGAAGGTCTGGTCGAACACGTAGTCTTTCGGCACCAGGCGCAGGCCGAACGTGTACGTCCCCGGGTCCTCGTTCGCGGGGATCGCCTTCGTCGTGAACGTGATCGTGTTGCCGTTCACCACGAGGCCGGCCGGGGCCGGACTGGCCGTGAGGTCGATGTAGTAGTGCGGATTCTGCGTGCGATCCGTGCTGCAACCGAGCAGCTCGCAGCGCGTCTTGTCCTTGAGCACGTCGCGCGGACCGTTCATGTACAACGCGGCCGACGAGAAGTAGCTGAGGTCAACGGGGGAACCGTCCGCAGTGGTGAGCGTCGCCGTGTAGACGATCTTCTCGCCCTGCGCGTAGTACTTGCCGTTCGCGGGGGCCTTCACCGACGCGGTGGCCTTGAGGCCCGGCGTCTGGCCGGCGTTCAGGCCGGGCTGGCCGGGCTGGCCGGTGCTGCCCGTCTGACCATTGGGGATGGTGGTGCTGGCATCGCCGCACGTCACCTGTACGCCGCCGTCGACCGAAGCCGCCGTGCAGCCCGCACCCGGGTTCCCGGGCGCGCCGTCCTGTCCACTCGTGAGCGTAGCCGTGGTGCCGTCGGCACATGTCACGGTAGCAGTGCCGTCGGCGTTCTGCGTGATCGTGCAGCCGCCGCCGTCGGGGGAAGCGCCCGCGGGGCCTCTGTCGCCCTTCGAGCCGCTGCAGCCGAGCGTCGAGCCCAGCGTCAGCGCAGCGACCGCAAGGAGCCACGCGATGCGTGATTCTTTGTTGCCAATCATTTCCTGTGTTCCTTCCAAGCCGAGCGTTCGCGGGCGCGGGACACGTCCGCCGCTGCGGCTTGAAGCAAGACCAGTGCCGCAAGACTTTCGCGCAGATTCCATACGCCCTTCTCCTCCATTCGCGCACCCCATGCGAGCCTTGACGCGGCGCGCGCAAAGAGTGCACGAATCACCCGAATTGATGGGTATCAATTCTTGTCGAGACACTCAAGAGCGAATCCATTGCGCAACGACTGCGCTTGCGGCGAGGAAACGCCACTGACCGGAGCCGCTCCCGGTGGCGGAACTTCAATACGCGCAGCCTCTGCACCGTCCGGGACGCGCCCGCAACGAGCCCACCGCTCGGGGCGTCTACTTGAACCCGTGCAGGTGCACCAGATACCACTCGCCGCGCCAGGAAATGAGCGACGTGACGCCGAGACTGCGCTCCTTGCCGTCGGCGTTCCGGTAGCGCAGCTTCGAGTCCAGCACACGGTAGTAGCCGAGCTTGTTGCCTTCGCTGCCCGGCTTCATCCAGCGCGCCCGGTGCATGGGCACGTCGAGACCGATCAGCTTGGCCTGTTCCGGGTGCGCACCCAGTCGACGATGGTAGCGATGCACGGTCCGCTTGTAGGCGGCCACGAGGCGGTACTTCCAGTCGCGCTCCGGCTTCTGGATCGCCTTGACCTGCTGGTAGGCGAGCACCGGGAAGAAGAACGGCAAGCCGATGGACGGGTCATCCTTGCGGATCGCATCGAAGAGCAGCCGGACATGATAGCGGAACAGCGCGGAATCGACCGAAGGCGTGGCGCGCGTCTGCGGCAACACACCGCCATCGGGCCCCCGCAGCGCCGGCTCCCCGGGAAGACCGGCTTCCAGGCCCGCCTCCCCGGGCCCGGCCTCGGCGCGCCCGGCGTCGAGAGGAGGCGCTTCGACGACCTCGGCCGGGATCACGCTTGCCCCGGGTGGCGGAACAGGGGCCGAGGCCGTTCGAGCTGCCGGCGGCGCGGGGGGTCCGGCGGGCTCCGTCGCGGGGCGCCGCTCGCTGTTGCAGGCAGCGACAAGCAGAAAGAGCGACGCGACAGCTATGCGGCCTCTGGGCGCCATGGCCCCGGAGCATGCACCAGATACGCCGGTACCGCGAAAAACACGCGCTATAACGGAAAGCCGTGACTGCGCGGTACATCGTCGGCATCGATCTCGGCACCACGCACACCGTGGTCGCCTGGACCGACTCCGGGCAGCCGGGCGCGCCGGGTATCTTCAGGATTCCGGAGCTGGTCAGCGGCGGCGAGGTCGAGGCGCACGAGCTGTTGCCGTCGTTCCTGTACGCACCCACGCCGGGGGAGCAGGTGGCGGACCCGTGGGGCGACGCGCCGTGGGTGATCGGGGAGCTGGCGCGGCGCCGCGGCCAGGAAGTGCCCGGCCGCGTGGTCAGCTCGTCGAAGAGCTGGCTGTGCCACAGCTCGGTCGATCGAACCGCCGACATCCTGCCGTGGGGCGCCGGCGAGGAATCGCCGGACCTGCCGCGCATCTCACCAGTGGACGCGGCGGCGCGCGTGCTGTCGCATGTGCGCCGAGCGTGGGACGCGGCGTTCGCCGGCGCACCGCTGGAGCAGCAGCAGGTCGTCTTGACCGTGCCCGCGTCGTTCGACCAGGGGGCGCGAGAGCTGACGCTGCGAGCCGCGCAGAAGGCCGGCCTGGCCGTGCGGCTGCTCGAGGAACCGCAGGCTGCCTTCTACGACTTCATGCAACAGAGCGGGCAGACGGCGCTGGACGAGCTGCTCGGCGACGACACGCCCGAGGCGCTGGTGCTGGTCTGCGATGTCGGCGGGGGCACGACGGATCTCAGCCTGATCCGGGTCGGACGCGACGCACAGGGCGCGCTGGAAGTCTCGCGCGTCGCAGTGGGAAGACACCTCCTGCTCGGCGGCGACAATATGGACCTCGCACTCGCTCACCTGTGCGAACAGCGACTGGTCGAGCCACCGGCACGACTCGATCCGCAGCGTTTCGGGCAACTGGTGCTGGCTTGCCGGAGCGCGAAGGAGCGACTGCTGGGCGCCGAACCGCCCGACAGCGTTCCGATCCGTCTGCTGGGTTCTGGCTCTGCTCTTGTCGGCGGAACGCTTTCCACCGAGCTGACGCGCGACGAAGTCGAGCGCGTCGTGCTCGGCGGCTTCCTGCCACCGGCGCCACGCGACGCGCGGCCCCAGGTCCGCGGCCGCGCTGGGCTCGTCGCATTCGGCCTCCCGTACGAGCGGGACGCCGCGATCACGCGTCACGTGGCGGATTTCTTTGGACGCCACGCACCTGGAGCCACAGGACCTCGTGCGCTCCTGCTCAACGGCGGGCTGTTCCGCGCCAAGCGACTGACCGAGCGCCTGGTGGACGTCATCCAGAGCTGGGGCAGCCCCGCGCTCGACGTGCTGCCCGCCCCGGATCCGGACCTGGCCGTCGCGCGCGGGGCCGTCGCCTACGGCATGGCGCTCGCTGGCCGGGGCCTGCGCATCGGAGGCGGCACGGCGCACGGCTACTACGTCGAGCTGGAGGGAAGCGAGCGCAGCGCGATGTGCGTCGTGCCGCGCGGCTCGCAGGAAGGCGAGCGGCACAGCGCAGCGACACGACGCCTGGCGCTCAAGCTCGGACAGCCGGTGCGCTTCGAACTGTACGCGTCCGACGACGACGCCGTGCATGCACCGGGGCAGATCGTCGAGCTCGACGACGAGCGCTTCCGCCGCTTGCCCCCCGTCACGGCGGGGTTCGACGTAACAGAAAGCGCCGAGCCGGAGGAGGTGCCGGTCGTACTGGAAGGCGAGCTCAGCGCCATCGGCACGCTGGAGCTGGCCTGCGTCGAGAGCGAGCCGGCAGGCGATCCGAGACGCTTCCGGCTGGCGTTCGAGCTCAGGGGCGGCGAGCCGGAACCGCCCCCGCAAAGCCGCGCCGGTTCGCCGAAGTCATTGGGGCGCCGCTTCGACGACGCACGCGAGGCCATCGAGCGCGTGTTCGGCAAGGGCCGCAGCGATGTGCGCCCACGCGAGGTCAAGGATCTCTTGCGCGAGCTGGAGCGACTGCTCGGTGAGCGCGCATCCTGGTCGGGCGAGCTGACACGCGCGCTGTTCGACGTGCTGGCACCGAAGAAAAAGGCACGGCGGCGTTCGCTGGATCACGAGAGGGTGTTCTGGATGCTCACGGGGTACTGCCTCCGACCAGGTTTCGGGCACCCGGCGGACGCACAGCGCATCCGGCAGCTCGTCCCGCTCGAGGAACAGCGCCTGACTTTCCAACAGGAAACACGCGGCTGGCAGCAATACTGGATCGCCTGGCGCCGGATCGCCGGCGGGCTCGACGAGCCTGTCCAGGTCCGCTTGAGGGATCGCGTCGATCCATTCCTGGCTCCGAGCGAGCTCAAGCTGAAGAAGCCGAAAGGGTTCAAGCCGCTCGCCCTCGACGAGATGCTGGAGATGGCCGCGTCGCTGGAGCGCGTTCCGGCCGAACGCCGCGCGGAGCTCGGCCGCTGGCTGATCGAGCGCACGTGGACGGACCGGAATCCGCGGCTCTGGGCCGCGATCGGCCGCATCGGCGCCCGTGTTCCCACGTATGCCAGCGTGCACCACGTGGTGGTTCCCCGGACAGCCGAGCGCTGGCTCGATCACCTGTTGCGGGAGAAGTGGGAGGAGATGCCCAGCGCCCCCCGGGCAGCCATGCTGCTGGCGCGCGTCACGAACGACCGCGTGCGCGATCTTGACGTTACGGTGCGGCAGGAAGTCGCGAAACGGCTGGAACAATCGGGCGCTCCGGAAGAGTGGACCCGATCGGTCAGACAGTTCGTGCCCCTGCAGCCGGCCGAGTGGGCGGAATTCTTCGGCGAAGAGCTGCCGGTCGGTTTGCGGCTCGTGGAGTAGCCCCAAGCCAAGCCTTGTCGTTTTTCGTGACGAAGACTAGAGTTTTGCCTTCTATCAACGTGTTGGTGGGGGGCGGCACAGATGGCGCGGACTGGGCGGAACGTGGTCGAATCGGCAAGCGCACCGAAGGTCGGCGACGTGCTCGGCGGGAGATGGCGTCTGCTGCGCGAGATCGGGCACGGCCTGGTCAGCACGGTGTTCGAGGCCGAAGGCGCCGAGGGCCATGTGGCGGTCAGCGTGCTCGACGACGAGCTGGTCCGGGAAAGGGAGTTGTGCAGCGCGTTCGTAGCCGCCGGCAAGGAGGCAGCGCGCGTCGGCCACGCGGATAGCGTCCAGGTGCTCGGGGAGGGGATCAGCGACGACGGCTATCCCTTCGTCGTTGCCGAGCTTCTTGAAGGCGAGACGTTCGCAAAGCTCATGCAGCGGCGGCGCGGCCGACTCTATCCGGCCGAGTCCCTCCGGCTCGTGCGCGACGCGCTCGACGTCGTCGCAGCTGCACACGACAACGGGGTCATCCACGGCGAGCTGACGCCCTCGCGATTGCTCATCACGGACGGCGGCACCATCAAGGTGCTCGGTTTCGGCGTCGCCGCGCTGAGGAAGCGCGCAGCCGCGCAGCTCGGCCTGGCTTCCGTGCCCGACACCACGGCATACCTGTCTCCCGAGCAGGCACAGGGCAACGCCGCCACGAAGGTGAGTGACCTGTTCGCGCTCGGAGCAGTGCTGTTTTCGCTGCTCACTGGCAAATCCGTCCACGACGGGGACACCGACGCGGAGCGACTCGACAGTGCGCGCTCGCTCTCCACGCGCTCGCTCTCCAGCGTCGCTCCGGCAGCCCCGTCCTCCCTGGTCGCCCTGCTGGCACGCGCCGTTGCGCCGGCACCCGCGAAGCGCTTCCCCGATGCCCGCGCCATGCGGGCCGCGCTGGACCAGGCGCTGATGCTGCCTGAGCTGGTCAGGCTGCGCAGCTTGTTCGACGCCACTCCTCTGTCCACGCCTCGCGCACCGGCGAGCAGCAGGAGCAGCGAGCCGCCGCTGAGCTACCGCAGGACCGTGCCGGCACCGCCCGACAGCGTGCCCGTGCCAACCACAGGTATTCCGACGCCCGGCGCGCCTCGCGCTACGACGGGTTCCGGGCGCTACGGGTCGGTGCAGGTCCAGGAGAAGAGCGCGCGGCGCGCGGGATGGAGACAGGGCCTGGCCGACACGATGCCGGCGCTGACCCCCGACACGGTCAGCGAGCCAGCGCAGCGCCCCGCCGCCGCTCCGGATAGCCTCCACGGCCTGCAGGAGCTGTTCCGCCAGCTCGAGCGCGCTCTCGAGGCGCGACTCGCCGGGAGCGCGGACGCCGCGCGGGAAACGAGCGCGCTCCTCGAACGGGCTACGGCCCTGCTGGGAGACAGGCGCACTGCGCTCCACTGGAACGTCACACAGCACGGTTTTGCCACAGCAAGCGGAACGGTCTGGCAGCCCCACGGCGAGCTGGCGCGGATCCCGGCGCGGCTGTTCGCCGACGGAGTGCGGCTGCTCGCCCTGCTTCCCGGCCTCGAGCTCGCAGAGGTCAGCCGGTTGCTCGAGATACTCCTCTTCGACAGCTCGACGTCCCCGTCCCGTGAAGACGATCTGGTCACGCTGCTCTGGCAATCCGAGCTGCCCCACGTGATGCATCACGCGGTGGTGCCCTTCGCAAACGGGCAGGCCGAAGCCCGGTTCGAGCAGAACAAGCACGAGACTCTGGCCCTGGTCCGCTTCGACACCAGCTTCCAGCTCGAGGAATGCTGGCAGGACGTGCGCCCGGATGTCTCCCACTCGCAGTGGCGCGAGTCCCTGCTACGAGCGATCGCCCGACGAGTCAGCGACGACGGACAGACATGCATCGGCGGTCGGTCGGCGCTGAGGGTGGATCCGGCCGAGCGCGAAGCCACCGCTGCTCGCCTGGCATCGGAAGATCGGGTGAGCACGGCGCGCTTCGAAGCGGTGCTTCGATCGATGGCCGGGAGCAGCCAGGAGGACACGGGCCAGTGAAGTCGGCGCCCACCCTGCCGCCCAATGACTCGCTCGACGTCGAAGGCGTGCTCGGACTGTATGCCTGCGCCATCACGGTGATGGAGGGCTTCTACGAGAGCGTGGCGCGGGGACAGGTGCCAGCGATATCCGGCACCAAGCGCGTCGCCCAGCGACTCGTGTCGGCCTCTGCCTCCGGCAGCCCGCGGCTCAGGGCGCTCGTGAGCCTGGCCGCGGCACGGCGGTCGGTGCCTGAACGCGCAGTGCAATCCGCAATCCTCGTTGTACTCGCTGGACGCCAGGCCAGCGACGATCGCGCAGCGCTGTCGCGCCTGGCCGAGAGCGCCTTGCTGATCGACAGCGGCAGTGTGTTGCTCGCCGGCAGGGCCGACGCACGGCTGCCCGCCGACCTGGACACCCAGGTGCCGGCAAGCACGGCGATGGCATGCCTGGAGGCAAGCGGCACCCACAGCGACGCAGCGCAGGTGCGTGCAACGCTCGCCTTCGAGGCCGCGTGGCTGGAACGCGCAGCGGTGCTGGGTCCTCTGAAGAGCTCTGCGATGGGCCCGCTGCTTGGCGCTCGGCTGATCGTGTTGGCCCGTTCGATGCTGCGGAGGCTCGCACCACCGGACGGCAGGCCGGGCGTCTCGCCGCCCGAGGCGCTGCGAAGCCTCGCCGAGGAGCCCGACTCCGATCCGCTGCTGATCCGGCTGCTGGTCGGGGCGCTGGGTGCGGTGCCCGTCGGCACCGTCGTGGAGCTGGACAGTGGCGAATGGGCCGTTGTCACGGCACCTCCGGCCGATCCAACCCGGATCGACAAGCCCAGAGTCCGGGTCGTCACGGACACCAACGGGCGGGCGCGGCAGCAGCTGGTCGAGCTTGATCTCGCGCTGGAGCCGAAGGGCTCGCAGCCGTTGATCGAGCGCATCGTCCCACCGGACGAGGCCCGGTTCAACGTGGCCGCCGCGCTTTTCGTCTGATATTTCCGGTCGTTTTCCGCGGCGCAGGTCCGGCTCTCGGGCAGAATCGGCCGTCGGCTGAAATTCGCCGGCCCCTACTGGCGAATGGACCAGCAGGGATGCTTCTCGCCAGCTATCTACGGGCTCCTGGGGCTATGCCGGGCTTCTCGTTGCCGGACGGAACGGACACGCTCGACGAGCTCGAGGCGCTCAGGCCAGCCGTCCGTGGTCTGGCGGCCCACCTGTTGCGCGAGCGGGTCAGCCACCCGGACGTGGAAGACTGCGCGAGCGAGACCTTCCGCCGCGCGCTGGAGGGCCGGGGTCGCCTGCTCGCAGGTGCGCCCGTCCGTCCCTGGCTGCTCGGAATCGCGCGTCACGTTACGCTCGACGCACTTCGAGCCAGACGCAAGGCGGCACAGCGCGACGCGGGCGCGGGAGACGAGCCGAGCTCGAGCCCTGTGGTGGAGCGCGTGGCCGATCCGGGACCACTGCCGGATGCGCGCGCCGAGCAACGCGAACGGGCGGCTCGTATCCAGATGGCGATGCAGCAGCTTCCCGAGCAGCCACGCCAGGCGCTGCTGCTCTTCCACCTCGAAGGCCTCGGCTATCGCGAGATCGCCGAACGCATGGGAGTTCCGGTCGGCACGGTCGGAACCTGGGTCACGCGCGGGCGGCAAAGCCTGGCCGCCCAGCTGTCGGAGAAGGAACCATGAGCCAACGCCACACGCTCGACGACGAGCTCCTCTGGCAGGACGACGGGCATCTGACGGACATCGCCGTCACCTCGCTCGCGGACGGCCAGCTCGAGCTCTTGCCGGAGAGCGCCAAAGCCCACGCGACGAATTGCTCCGGTTGCGCCGAGCGCGTCGGACAGGCCGCGCTGTTGTCGCTGGACACGAGCGAAGCGCTCGTGCCGGAGCTCGCCAAGCAGCTCGAGCCAGAGGCTCTGCCACTGCGCCGACCGCTGCCCACGATGGCCATTACCGTCGCGCTCGTACTGGCGCTTCTGGGTGTCGTTCCGAGTCTGCCGATCCTGCGTGCGCTGCTCGTAGAGGCCCCTGGCCTGCTCCTGCACGCCATTCCGACCATCGTCCACTCGGCGACCGTGGTCTTCCAGAGCGCGGCCAACGCCGGACAGCTCGCAGTTCTGTGGTGCGGCGTCGCCGTGCTGTTGATGGCCGCCGGCCTGGTCGTGGCGCGACTTGCACCGCGCTACGCCTCGAAGGGAGAGCACTGATGTCCCGCTCACAACGTCCGAGGACCTTGAAGCTAGAGCGCGTCCTGCTGGGACTCGCGGCGCTGTGCCTGGCGCTGGTCGCCGTGCGGGCAAGCGCGGAGGTGCGCCACGCCGGCACGTGGCCCGACCACGAGAAGAAGGTGACGCTCTCCGTCGATCGTATGCCGCGCTCGCAGGCGATCCGCGAGCTGGCGAAGAAGGCTGGCTGGAGCGTGGTCGTACGTTCGCTGCCCGACGAGCCAGTAGAGGTCGCCGTCAAGAACCAGCCTGCCGGCAAGGTGCTCGACCTGCTGCTGGCCGACGGTCACTTCGTGGCCACGCGCGACGGCGATCTCATCTCGATCGCACCGGAGAGCGCCGCGGCTCCGGCAGCGAGCGCGACGCCGGCGCCGAGCTCCGCCCCGGCGGCTCCAGCCGCTTCGGCGTCCGCCGCGGCGCCTTCCGCAGCGGCGCCGGCGCCAAGCGCCACAGCAGCGGCCGAGGTCGCTGCGAGCAGCACCAAGCCGCCGCGGCGCGGCCACGATCGCGTGGTGACCGGCAGCAGCGTCCGCGTTGCCAAGGGCGAGGTGGTGCACGACCTGGTGGTGATGGGCGGTTCGGCCGACGTGCTCGGCACGGTCACCGGCGACCTGGTCGTGATCGGCGGGTCGGCGCATGTACACAAGGGCGCCCACGTCTACGGAGACGCCACCGCGGTCGGCGGCTCCCTCACGGTCGACGACGGCGCGCGGATCGACGGCGACGCAGGCGTGGTCGGAGGCAACCTGCACAGGAAGGGCGACGCGAAGATCGGCGGCAAGGTCAGGCAGAACAAGCTGAATATCAGCGTGGGCGACGGCGGCAGCCACACGCACGGCAGCTGGCTCTCGCGCACCGCGCGCGACGTTGGCGGCGCGATGACCCGCGCGGCGCTCCTGTTCGTGTTCGGCGCCGTGCTGTTCGCACTGGCCACCCGACGCATGGAGTCGCTCGAGCTCGAGGCAACAGCGCGACCGATGCGCTCGTTCGCGCTGGGTGTGGTCGGGCTCATCGTGGCCACCCTCGCGACCGTCGCGCTGTGCGTGACCATCGTGGGCATCCCCCTGGCGATCATAGGCGTGCTGTTGGCGGTGTTCGCTGGCTACGCCGGCGTCTGCGCGGTGCTCACGGCCGTCGGCTCTGCGCTGGTGCGTCACAAGAGCGACAACGTCTACGTCCACCTTGCTGTCGGGTGCGCGGTGTTCCTCGTGCTCGGCTCGCTCCCCTACCTGGGTGGCTTCGTGACGGTGGCCCTGCTCTTCACCAGCATCGGCGTGGTGATCGCGACGCGCGGCGCAGGCCTGTTCAACCCCAGAAACGGCAAGCCCCCTTCCACGCCCTACCGCACGGCGGCAGCGTAGAGTGGAGGGGATGAAGCGGCTGGCGTGCGTCGGGGCGCTGTACGCTGTCGCAGCCCTCGCGGGTTGCGGCGCGCCGCCACCGCGTTCGCCTTCGCCCAGGCCCGCGGTCGTCGAGGTGAAGCCGCCGCAGCGAGAAGCGCCTGTGCAGGAGACCCAGGCCGTGGCCGAGGCGGCTCCGCCGGACCGCGCCACGGTCAGCATCGACGACTGCGCCGAGCGGATCCGCGAGGGTACGGGCCTTCCTGCAACAGGTGCGGACCGCGCGCTCTACGACAACGGGCTGGCAGCGGAGCGCGCGGGGAACATGGCGGAAGCGCGCAGCAGGTACTTCGAGCTTGTCCAGAAGATGCCCGCCTCGCCGTACATTCCGCTCACGTACCTGGCCTTCGGCGAGCTGTTCCGGAAGCGCGCCGAGAAGCAGCCGTCGATGACATCGCTCGCCGTGCAGGCCTACAAGAAGGTCGCCAGCTTCCCGCCCCCGCGCAACACGGCGTACGCGTACGCACTCTACCGGATGGCCGAGGTGCAGCAGCAGAGCAATCCCGCGCAGGCTTTGAACAGCTACCTGCATACGATCAAGAGCGCAGGTAATAGCCTGTGCCCCGACGTGTTGGGACGAGCAGCAAAAGACGGCATCGTCGCCACGTATCTCGGTGTGGGCCGCCCCGACCGAGCGTGGGCGCTGTTCCGCCACGCGGCTCCGGATGACGCGACCGCTGCGGACATGCTCGCTTCCCTGGTGAAGAAGTACGACGCGGCAGGCAGAGCGGGGGACGGGTGCAAGGCTGTAGGCGCGGCGGGTAACGCCGCGTTGCAGGCGTCGGAACAGCTGGCGACCGCGGCAAGCCGCTGCGGGAAAGCGCTACAGCCGTAGGCGTCCGGAGGACGCGCTAGGGGTACGTCTCGCGGCGTTTGCGCCGCGTCGCGGAGGGGCTGCCAGGACCTGCGGGGCGCTATTCGGAGTTGGAGATGGCCTTATGCGCGACCTCCGCCGTCTTGTCGAGTGTTTGCCCAACGACGGCGTCCTCCATGGCGTGGAGCAAGCCTTCTGTCATGCCCTTTTCGACGGACTCGATTGATTCGCCAACTTCTCCCAATCCGCCGAGCACTGCCGACTTCATGACGTGCTTGATCGCCACCCTCGTGTCGTTGTCGAACTGGTGGTCCATGCGGATGGCCTTTTCAGCGGTCGGACGGAAACGAGCAACCGTTGCCTTCATGCCGACGGCCAGCTTGTCCATGCGCGCCCTCGCGTCCGTCTGCGTCTTGAAATCGCCGTTTCTGATCGCGCGCTGCATCCGGTGGTTCTGCTCGACATAGGCGATGTGCTGCCTGGAGAACTGCAGGTAGAGCGTGCGGGCCTGGCCCACCTTGTCGTTGAGCTCCCCGGCCATGTGGCCACCGGCACGGGCGGCATTGTCGACAGCTTCGGAAAAGTGGCTGCCGTTGACGGTGACAGTCGACTCAAGCTCGCCGACTGCCACGTCGCCTACCGTGGCGGTTGCACCGAAGAAGCCCGTGGCGGCCTCCGCCGTGCGCGTCATCACTGGCACCTTGCGGTACAAGGCGTTCACCGCGTCCGCCGTGTTCTTCCAGTGGGCGGCTTCATGCTGCAGCGATTTGACGGCGGCGTCCAGCTTGTGCGCCATAGACTGCTGGCTCTTCGCTGCGGCTTCGGCCTTGATGTCGGCAACGGCGCCGCGAACCCGGGCGACAGCGGCATGCACACTGCTGCCAGTCGTGACCAGACCCATCACGTCTGCGCGCTGGGAGGGACCCAGGTGCTGGATCTGGCGCAGAGCGGACTCGCACATGGCCAGACGCTGCATGCCAGTGGTGCCGCTGCGAGCCAGCACAGCGTGGACGATCTGGTGATCGACCTTGCTCCGCCCTTGTAGACGCAGCGCCACGTAGTGGTCGGCCAGCTGCGGGTTCCTGGCGAGCGCGGCGCGGGTGGCGTCCCGCTGACTCTTCGAGGAGTGGCGCTTGACCAGGCTGTCGACTGCAGTGCGTTGCGTCGTCGACATGTGCCCGGCAGGCGCCCCGGCCCTGGCCTGGGCGGCATGACCCGCGTCGGCCTTGGCAGACTTGGCCGAATGCTCGAACGTCCGCGGCCTTCGGCTCCTGCCGGTACTGCTTGGTCGGATTCGGGGCGGTGTGGTGGACCCGTGTCATGCCGTCCTGATCGGACAGCTCGACCGCGGGTTGCGCGAAATTCCGCAACTCTGATCGCTACAGGCCGAACAGAGCGGCATGAACCACGTGAAGCTGGATATCGAGCTCGAGCGCCAGCCTGCCCGCTTCCACCCCGGCGAACCCATCCGCGGCGTCGTCCACGCCCGCTCGGCGAAGCCGTTCGAGTGCGGGCGCCTCGGTTTGACGTGGACCCGCGTGCTCTATCCGCGGCTCCCTGGGAAGCCCACGAACGAAACCATGGATATTGCCCTGGACGCTCTAGGAGTTGGCCCTTGTGGTCCGCGACCGGACCGGCAGGTGGTGGGCCGGCTAGCTCTCGAGCAGAACGACCGGACGCCGCGGGAGGAGCACCACCTGGCTTTCGAGTTCGCCGCACCGGCAGGGCCGTTTTCCTACGACGGCGAGTTCTTCCGGACGCAGTGGTCGGTCTCGACGATGCACGGATTGCTGCCCTGGAACGACACCAAGACGCTCTTCGACCTGTTCCCGTGGATGCCCGGAGAACGACCAGAGCACAACTCGGCCTACCGCGCTCAACTGCTGGGTCCACCGGATGCCTACGACTTCGGGTCGCCCTCCGACGCGCGTCGGTACCTCGCAGCTTCGCCGGCTCTGCCGCTGCTTTCCCGCACGAAAAACACCTGGGCGCGGATCAAGGCCGGCGCGATGCGCCTGGAATGCCCATCCACTATCGCTGCAGGCGAGCAGCTGACTGTTCGCGTCCACTTCCCACGCGGCGCGCGCTCGCGCATCGGCCAGGTGGAAGTGCGACTGGCCGGCGTGGAGCGCTTCGGCTCTGGACGCGCGCATGCGCTGAGGCTGGCGCCTGATAGCCTGGTCACCGGCCGCACCGCAGCACTGCAGATCGCCGATGCAGAGCCCGAGCCAGGGTTCGTCGACGGGGCGACCGATGTCTGGTCCGCAACGCTGGAACGTCCCGCCGGACGCGCCGCCGTCACTGCACACGTGCATGGCCTCGTTGTGCTGGCACGTCGAAGTGCACTGCCGCTCGAAGTCCGCGCCTGAGCGACTCCTGGTGCAGCCGCTGCTGCTGCGGCCGCCGCGCTTCGGCGCGGCAGCGTAGCGCTCCTTCCCCTGGGCGCCCATCGGCGCTACACGGGAGCCCATGTCGCCGGTGATCGTGGTCGGGATAGGTGAGCTCGGCCGAGTGTTCGCGCGTGGGCTGCTCCGTGCTGGGCACCCCGTGTTTCCGGTCACGCGGCGTGTGCCGCTCGCCGAGCGCGCCTCGGAGGGCGTGGAACCCGAGCTGGTGCTCGTCACGGTCGGCGAAGCCGATCTAGGTCCACTGCTCGCCGAGGTGCCGGAGGCGTATCGCGATCGCCTGGGGCTGGTACAGAACGAGCTCCTGCCTCGCGACTGGCAGGCCCACGGCCTGCCCACGCCAACCGTCGCGGTCGTATGGTTCGAGAAGAAGCCGGGGCGCCCCGTCAATATCGTGCTGCCGACGGTGCTCTACGGCCCCGGCGCCGCGCTGCTTGAAGAAGCGCTGGGCGAGGTCGACATCCCGACCCGGCGCGCAGCGGACGAGGGCGCGCTCTTGACGGCCCTGGTCGAAAAGAACCTGTACATCCTCACCACGAACCTCGCCGGCCTCCGTTCCGGCGGCACGGTGCTGGAGCTGTGGCGCGACCATCGCCCCCTCGCAGAGGCCGTGGCCCGCGAGGTGCTGGACGTGCAGGATTTCCTGACGGAACAAGAGCTACCACGCGAGGCACTGATGTCCGCGCTCGGACGCGCCATCGAGGCAGATCCCGAGCACAAGTGCACGGGCCGCTCGGCACCGGTCCGCCTCGCGCGCGCCATCGGCCACGCCGACAGCGCAGGCCTCGCCGTGCCGACTCTGCGCGCCATCGCCCGGGAGCAGCCGGCGTGAGCGAGCACGACGCCTGGCTGGTCGATCTCGACGGCACGCTGTACTACCCGCTGTGGGTGAAGCTGGCGATGGCGGCGGAGCTGTCGCTGCTCGGCTGGACCTCGATCTCGACGCTCAGGAGCTTCCGCAAGCAGCACGAGCACCTGCGCGAGGAAATCGCGACGCTGGCGGCCGAAGGCGCGGAGCACGTCGTCGAGCGTGAGCTATCGCACAGCGCGCCAAGCCCCTTCCACGAGCAGATCCAGCGCACGGCGCAAGCGCTGGGGCGCGAACCGGCCGACGTGGAAGGACGCGTGATGGAGTGGATGTTCCGCCGCCCCGGCAAGTGGATCCGGCTGTTCCGGCGCCGCGGGCTGCTCGACGAGATCGCCGGTTTCCGCGCCGCTGGCGGGAAGACGGCGCTGGTCAGCGACTATCCCGCCACGGACAAGCTCGAGCGCCTCGGCCACAGCGGGCTGTTCGACGCCGTGGTTGCGAACGGCGAGCCCGACGGCCCGCGCCGGCTCAAGCCGGACCCCGAAGGCTACCTTGTCGCTGCACAGCGCCTCGGCATCGCACCGGCGCGCTGCCTGGTGCTGGGTGACCGCGACGATGCCGACGGCGCTGCAGCCCGCGCCGCGGGCATGCAGTTCCGGCTCGTGAAGTAGCCGGCTTGGCTCAGTCCCAGCGCACGCGCGCCAGGAAAAATTTGTTGTCCACGCGCTTGCTGGTGAGCACCTTGAAGTGCTTGGGGTTGCCCAGCTCGTTCTTCAACGACGTGATGCGACCCCACTCGGTCGTGAAGTACATCACCTTCACGCCCTTTTCCTTCTGCTTCTTGATCCAGTCCTGGAACTTCTTGCCCGTCGAGACGAACGCCGGCACGTGGTTGCCGGTGTAGAAGTTTTCGCCCTTCCAGTTCATCTGGTAGGCGATGAAGGGCTGCTGGGGACCTTTGCGATCGCGATAGTAGGTGAGCAGCGTCTCGCGCTGCCCCCAGTGCGACGCGGACTTCACGAAGTACTCGTTCACACCCCAGCCCGCCCACAGCAGCGAGACCGCCAGCAGCATGGCCACCGCGTGCGTGCGCAGCTTGCGGATGATGAACAGCAGGCAGAGCACCGCCGATGCGATCGTGAAGGCTTCGATGATCGCATTGAAGTTCAACGACTGCGGCCACGGGCGCGAGTAGTTGTACGAGATCAGGTCCATCAGCCGCACGTTGCCGGGAATGTCGCCCTTGCGGGTGATGAACAGGTCGCTGCCCGTTCTGGCGGCAAAGACCGCGGAAGCCAGACCGACCACGCCGAGAATCAGGTCGTCGTAGCGGCGCTGCAGCTTCTCCAGGCGGGAGCCAGTCGGCTCCGCTACGCCATTGTCGCCGAAACGGCGGGCGGCGACGACCGCAACGCCGACACCGAGCAGGGCGAGCACTGCGCCCAGGACGGGGGATGCGGGCGGCGGCTTGTTCTTCAGCGTCGTCCAGCCATCGACCGCGCCTGGGAACCAGCGCATCACTCCGTACACGAGCAGCGTCGAGCCGACTCCAATGCCCGCGAGGTAGCGAGCGAGACGCGTTCCCTCGGGCACCCGCTCGCCGAGAGCGCGATCGAGCAGAACGCCGCTCAGCGCGGCAATCGCTGGAACCGCGGGGAAGATGTAGTAGTGATACTTGGTGAGCGTGATGGTCATCATGCCGAAGGCAGTGATGAACCACAGCATGAAGAAGGCGTACGCGGAGCCCTTCGGATCGCGCTTGTCGTTGTCGCGCCTGAACGCCCAGAGCAACCCGCCTGCGCCGATCCCGACCAGTGGGAACAGCGAATAGCCCAGCTGCCAGACGTAGTAGCGGAAGCTCACGTCGTCACCGGCGTTCGTGTCGTGCACGTGCACGAACGCCCGCTTGTACATATCGGCGAAGAGCAGCTCGTCGGTGAACGGCGTGCCGTGCCGGACGTACATCTGCACGTACCAGGGCAGGCACACGCAGGCGAGCACCAGTACCGAGCCGATGATCTCGAGCCGCGCGAAGTCCTTCCAGCGGCGCGTGGCGCCGATGTACACGCCCGCGACGAACCAGGCGATGACCAGCCCGGGGGCTCCCTTGGCCAGCGCGCTGATGGCCATGAAGTACCAGGCGGCGAGGAAGTACAGCCGCTGCAGGCGCCGCTCGCCGCGGTTCACCCACAGAAGCACGGCAGCCACGGCCGACCACAACAGCGCGGCCTGCCAGGGCTGGAAGCTCCGGTCGACGGGCAGCGCCTGGCGGCACGCGACGTTGCCGGGAAGCCCGCAGTTGCCGCCGCCGGAACCGGAGAAGAACTCGTCGAGGTGGGGGCGGAAGCCGTGTGGCGTCGCGGCAATTTGCAGCGTGAGGTTGCGGCTGAGCAGGTACAGCACCTGCGGCAGCACCGTCACGACGATCAGCGAGAAGAGCAGGTGGTAGCCCGAGAACCTGATCGTGCGCGAGCCGAACTTGATCTCGTACTGTTTGGCGCGTGCCTCTGGGTCGGTGTGGAAGCCGATCAAGAGCAGTGCCATCGATGCGGTCAGCGGACCGACGTATGGCATGTCGCACATCGTCTGGTGTGCGAGCAGATACCAGAGCGGCATCGTGGTCAGTGCCACACCCGCGAGGAAGCCCGCGCGCCGCCCGAACACCTTGGCCACGGCCTTGTACAGCGAGTACACGCCAAGCAGGGTCAGGATGAAGATCGGCATCCTGTTGGCCCACTCGGGCTGCGGGAAATGGCCGTGCGACGCCGCGCTCAGCATCTTGTCCGGCATGTAGCGGACGCCGAGCAGCGCGAAGCTGAGCGCCTGGATCCAGAAGTCGAAGACAGGCTTCGAATAGAACCAGCCGTCCTGCGCCCACCAGGTCGAGATCCAGTCGTCGCGTGCCAGGAGCTCGCGTGACACCTCGCCGTAGTGCGTTTCCCACGGGTCGGTCAGCGAGTAGCTGCCGAGCATGGGCAGATACAAAAGGACGACGAGCAGGATCAGCCAGAAACCGTGGCGTTTGAGCAACGTGCGACCGTCGTCGTCGGTCCACATGCCGATCTCGCGACCGGTGCGGAACACCGCGATGACGATCCACATGAACACGACCGGCGTGAGCACAGCCATGGTCAGGATCTGTCTTGGCAGCACCCCCGAGACCGCCAACCTGAGCAGCACGATGAACACGACCACGCTGGCGAGCACCTCGCCGAGCCTGGGAAGGAGCTTGTGCAGCGTGGTCTTTCCGACCACGACATCGGCGTCGTCGTCGAAGGTGCCGAGCAGGTCGAGCACACCCCACGCCGCCACCATGCAGCAGACGATGCCGACTGGAACGCTGAAGCTCCAGTGGCGGTCGGTGGTCATGATCAGGAACGGGATCGCGGCTGCGATGAGCGCAGTGAGCCCGCCCCGCACTGGGTGCAGAGGATTGCCAGGCGGCAGGACCGGGGGCTGGTCCTCGTCGTCGTCGTCGCGCTGGATACCTAGAAGCGCCCGGAACCGCGCACCGAGCGAAGGCGACGCTTCCTCCTCGTCGCCTTCCTCCTCGTCGCCTTCGTCCTCGTTGTCGTCCGGCTCGCCGTCGTCGTCGGACTCGTCGTCGTCATCCGGGTTCCGGGACTCCGCGGAGTCGTCGTCGTCGTCCGGCTCGTCGTCGTCCGGCTCGTCGTCGTCCGGCTCGTCGTCGGCTCGGTCGGGGTCGGACGCGACGGCGGGTTCGCGCTCGTCCTCCGGAGCTCCGTCGCCGTCCTCCGCGGCCAGGTCGGTGTCGTCCTCGTGATCGCCTTTGCTCATGGAATCTCGAGGTGCCGCGGGCTGACCGCCCGGAGGCGGGGCATGGGTTCGCGTGTTCGCAAGGGAGCCGTTCCGCGCCCGGGAGCGGGCGCAAGCGCCTGAATTATTCGCAAAATCTGCCTAGTGTCGAGCCTGTTGACCCCGCCGGGGGGCCGGCGTCCGCGCCTGGACTACCGGCCGTCGAGCGCCCGGTCCTGTCCCTGCTCGCGGACGTGCTGCGTATCGCAGCCGGAGGGCCACGGAAAGACGCCCCTCACGCGCCTTTCCGACCTCCCGGACGCCTGACCACCCCGAAACGCGCCCCTCACGCGCCTTTCTGACCTCCCGGACGCCTGACCACGCCGAAATGCGCCCCTCACGCGTATCTCCGACCTCCCGGACGCCTGACCACGCCGAAATGCGCCCCTCACGCGTATTTCCGACCTCCCGGACGCCTGACCACGCCGAAATGCGCCCCTCACGCGCATTTCCCACCTCCCGGACGCCTGACCACGCCGAAACGCAGCCGCGGTAGCGCGCTTCACCACCACGACGCGCCGTGCTCTATGCCGCGCATCCGGCCAGGCGCGGACCCCAGACGGTAACGCGGTTGCGGCCGCCTCGCTTCGAGGCGTAGAGCGCTTCGTCGGTCGATTTGAAGAGCGTTTCCCAGTCGCTGCCGCCCTGCGGGAAGGTGGCCACTCCGACCGAGCAGGTGACCTTCAACATACCGAGCTCCGTGTGGAAGCTGGTCGCTTCCAGCTCGCTGCGCACGCGCTCGGCGAGCAGCGCGGCGCCCTCGGCATCGGTCTCCTCGCACACAATCACGAATTCCTCGCCGCCGAAGCGTCCGACCACGTCGGTGTCGCGCTTCACGCGCTTGAGCACCTCGCCGAAGCCCTTGATCACCACGTCGCCCACATCGTGGCCATAGGTGTCGTTGACCTTCTTGAAGTGATCGATGTCGCACACCATCGCAGCCAGCGGCTTGTCGAAGCGGGTGGCGCTCTTGACCTTCTGCGTCGCCATCTCGATGAGCGCGCGCTTGTTCATGAGGCCCGTCATGCCATCGGTGGTCGCGAGCTCCTCGAGCCGCTTGAGCATGCGCGCGTTGGCGAGCGAGACGGCAACGTGGCTGGCCAGCACCTCCAGCGTCGGGCGGACCGCATCGCCGAACGCGCCCCGACGGCTGGAGCCAAGCACCAGCGTACCCAGCGCGCGCTCGTGCACCACGAGCGGCAGCACCAAGAGCGATGGCATCGACGGCGGCGCGAGCCGGCGCGTGAACACCACCTGCCGCGCGGGGTCGTAGTCGCCGCGATAGGGCAGTGGGTGGCGATTGGCTACCACCATGCTCACCAGACCGGTGTTGTGGCGGAAGCGCTTGCCGACCAGCTCCTCGGCGCCTTCGCCACTCACCGCGCAAATCTCGTGCTCGGCCGAGGCCCGGTCGAACAGCGTGACCACCGCGAAGTCGAAGGACGCGAACTCGCGGGCACTGTTCACGCCTGCCTCGATGACCTGCGCCTCCGTGGTTGCGGCGGACAGCGCGTCGGCGGCGCGGTACAGCTTGCCCTGCTCGATCTTGGCGCGCTCGAGCTGGATGAACACGCGCTCGTTCTCGACCGAACGCTGCAAGAAGTGCGTCGCCGCGACGAGCAGCTCTTCCTCGTGCGACGAGAACGGCTCGCGCGACTCGCGATCGACGACCAGCACACCACGCGGATGTCCGTGCTCCATCACCGGCGCCGCGCACACGGCCCCGATGGCCGGCTTGATGGCGTAGTGGTGGACGTGCTGGCCCGCGCGCGGCCCGTGCACGCTGACGGGCTTGCTGCGGGCCAGCACCGCACCGAAGATGCCGTCGCGGGCGCTGAACGGCCCCGGGTCGATGGCGTCCTCCTCGGTGCTGAGCTCCTGGATGTGGAGCTTTTCGCCTCGGTGGTCGAGGCCCAGCAGCACCGCGGTGCGCAGGCCAAGCGTGCGGCGCAGCAGATCGAGCGCGAACTGCAGAGCCTGGTGGATTTCCTCGACACCCGACTGGAGCAGCCGCTCCTCGTTGCCTGGTCCTTGCGCCGCGGGCTGTCGGGCAGAGCTCGGGGCACCCAGCAAGCGGTACGAGCGCGCCGCGTCCTTCATGCGCTGGATCTCGCCCTCGATGCGCAGGCGGCTGAGCCGCCGTACGCGGGCGATTTCCGCCCGGAACAGCACCATGTTGAGCAGGGCAAACACCCCGAGCAGGGCCGCGTGAGGCCACAGCTGGTCGGGGTCGTGCCGCCCGAACGCGACGTACTGCAGGCCGGACTCGAGCAGGATGGCGAACGCGACGGTCCCGACCGCCGCGACCGGCCGCGCGAAGCCCGCGACCAGCATCATGACGGCGTAGATGACAGGATAGTACGCGCCGTCGAGCCGGCCCGGCGACAGCAGGATGCCGAGGTAGACGAGCAGCACGACGTGGGTGAACAGCTCGAGGTCGAGGCGCGCAGTGTCGTCCGGGTTGAGGCGCCGGAGCCGCCCCATCAGCCGCGCGCCGAGCGAGATGACCAGCACGCCCGCCGCAGCGATGTTCCAGACATCCGACGGAGGACTCCCGGCCCACAGCACCAGGTAGACGCCGAGCGCGATACTGATGGCGATCCCGGACAGTCGGGAAAGCCCCTGCTGCACCGCGTAGGTGGCGCGGACGAGCGGATCCATGCGAGCACGACGCCGTACCAGATGCGCTCCCCGACGGCCCAGTTCGCGGCGAAACCGCGGGGGCTCGAAGGCGCCCCGCTTTCCCGATCCGGGCTAGCGGGGGCAGACTCGGAGCGTGAAGCCCGGCCTGCGCCTCCAGATCCTGCTGCTCCTGGGCGGGCTGATGCTGCTGGCGTTCGTGCCGTTGTTCTTCGCGGTGGCGACCTACGCGAGCTACACGCTGCAACGGGTGCGCGACACGAGCGCGCGCGCGCTGGGCCGGGCCATCGCGGGCCACGTCGCCGAAGCGCGCGAGAACCGCTCGCGGGCGGAGCTGATGACCCTGCTCGAGTCGGAGGTGGGCACCGAGGGCGTGGAGGCCATCGGCGTCTACAACGACAAGGGCAATCCAGTCGCGCGAATCGGCGAACCCGTCGCGGTCGACGGCCTGCCGCGGGGGCTCGACCCTACGCAGGAAGCCGTGCGCGAAGTGCACACCTCCTACGGTCGGGCGCTGGCCATCCAGGTGCCCGACCCGCGCGGCGCCGTGATCGCGGTCCTGCGCACGGACGACCAGGCGGCGCGCGCTCGGCCGCTGGTGCGCCTGGTCGGGCTGTACACCGGGCTGGTCGCGCTCGCCCTGCTGGTGCTGGCCTACTTCGCCCTCACGCGTCTCATCGTGCGACCGCTGGATCAACTGTCGATGGCCGCCGAACGCGTGGCGGGTGGCGCCAGGCGGCTGGACGTGCCGCAGAGCGGGGCGCGCGAGCTCGCCGAGCTGGGCAGCAGCCTGCGCACCATGACGGACAAGCTCATCAGCGACGAGGAAGCGCTGCGCCGCAAGGTCGACGAGGTGGAACGCGCCACGCAGAGCCTGAAAGAAGCGCAGCAACGTCTGGTGCGTTCCGAGCGACTGGCGTCGGTGGGGCGGCTTGCCGCCGGTCTGGCCCACGAGATCGGCAACCCCATCTCGGCACTGATCGGTATGGAAGAGCTGCTGCTTGAAGGCGGTCTGGAGCCGGAACAGCAGAAGGATTTCCTGCAGCGCATGCGCAAGGAGACGGAGCGCATCAACAGCATCCTGCGCGATCTGCTGCAGTTCGCGCGACCCGCCGCGGGAGGCCCGAACGAGGAAACCGCGCCCGGCAACGTGGAATCGGCGGTCTACGACACGGCCGCCCTGCTCGGTCCGCAGAAGGCGATGCGCGAGGTGGAGCTCGAGCTCGACGTGCACCCGGAGCTGCCCCGGGTGGCGCTCAGCCGCGAACAGCTGGTGCAGGTGATCCTGAACCTGACGCTCAACGCCGCCGACGCGGTGGATGAAGGCGGCCACGTGAAGATCGGCGCCGAAGCCATCGAAGGCGGTGTGCGGCTGAGCGTCGCGGACGACGGCCCCGGGGTCGCGCGGGACGTGCGCGAGCGCCTGTTCGAGCCGTTCGTGACGACCAAGGATGTCGGCAAGGGCACGGGACTGGGCCTCGCCGTGTGTCGCGGGCTGGTCGAATCCGCAGGCGGCAGCATCGCGCTCGACGAGACCTACGACGGCGGAGCGCGCTTCGTGATCGAGCTACCAGCCGCAGATGAGCGCGCGGAGTCGTCTTGAACAGCGCGCCGTACCGCCAGCGATCGCGTGACGTGCTCGTGGTGCGCGGCGCGCCTATCGCCACATTCGTACTCTGGGCGGTGTGGAGTGCCGAGGTCGTGATCGTGGCGATCGCGCTGTTCGTGCACGGAGCAGCGCGGCTCGAGTGGGTAGGTGGGGCGGTCCTGTCTCTGCTGGTCGTCGTCATCGCGGTCGTGATCGCGCGACGCTCCGCAACCAGGTGGCGCTTCACGCTGACTGGCTCGACGCTTCGCATCGAACACCTGGCATCCAGAGAGGTCGAGGTGCTTGCTACCCTCGACGTGTACGACGGCGTCGAGCTGCACCTGCAGGACGCGAAACGCGCGGGCGGCCTGGACTACGAGATCCGCCTCGTCGCTGGCGGCCAGCACATCGAGTTCAGCCCAGGCCGCCGCGTGGATCTGGTCGCTTCGAGGCTGACGCGATTTCTGCAGAAACGCGACGTGAGAGTCACACCGGGCAAGGCGTGAGCCCTCCGGGCCACGCGCTGCATGCCTGGCGCCCCATCGACTCGCGCCGGGCTACGTGGCGGCAGGTTCGTACGTTTGTAGAGTTATCGTATACTGGCGCCGCGTGAGACAGGAGCAGTTCTCGGCACCGCGCGTCGAAGCGACATTCTGCTTCGTCGACCTGGCGGGCTTCACGGCCTTGACCGAAGCGCAGGGCGACGAGGACGCGGCGGATGTGGCGACGCGCTTCGCGGATCTGGCGCGCGCCTCGCTCGGGCCGGGCGACTTCCTGGTGAAGACCATCGGCGATGCCGTGCTCATGACGGCCCCCGACCCGGTGTCCGGGGTCGAGCTGGTGGAGCGGCTGCTGACGGGCGTAGCGGCGGAACCGGGTCTGCCCTCGCTCCGGGCGGGGCTGCACCACGGTGATGCCGTCAACCGGGACGGTGACGTGTTCGGCGCGGCCGTGAATCTCGCAGCCCGCGTCGCGAGCGAGGCACACGCCGGCGAGGTGCTCGGCACCACGCAAATCGCCAGTGCAGCGCGCGAACTCGGAATACCGGTGGCGGATCTGGGCAGTGTGCTGCTCAAGAACGTGCGGGGAGCCATTCCGCTGTACTCGCTGGCGCTGGTCGTCGGGGCGACCGAGACGCCGATCGATCCGGTGTGCCGGATGCCCGTCGACCGGCGCGGTGCAGCGGGCCGACTGCGGTATCGGGGCACGGAGTACTGGTTCTGCTCGCTGACCTGCGCGGCCGCCTTTGCCAGCAATCCAGGCTGGCACGCGGCGGAATCGGACGAGTCGCACTGAACAACCACAGCGGACGAAAGCCGTGCGGAGGCGCATTGGCAGGACGCACGATTTTCTGCGTGTCGTAGCCCAGCGCTTTTTGCGGTTTCCGCGACGACCGCGTCTTTCCACGCCACACAACGGTGGTGGCATGTCGGATGCAGCTCACATTGCACGACAGGGCCCCACCCGGAAGCGGAAGGCCTTGCCGGAACGGAGGTGCTGCGATGAAGGCACTTATTGGCTTCCTCTCGCTGACGCTCGGGGGCGTGGTCATTGCACTGATACTGAAGATCCAGACGGATCCCTTTGCGTTCACGAGCTACGTGCCCACTGCGGCGCCTGCCGCCAACGTCGCGCCGACGCCGTCCCCCGTACAGAAGCGGGTCATCGCGCTGGGCGACGTGACGGTCGTCGGCCACCTGTCGCGCCAGCTTTTCCACAAGGCGCAGCGTGCCGCTCCGCCCCGGACAAAGGCTCCGCCGCCCGAACCGCGCGTCAAGGTGATCCCCGCTCCCTGCGTCGACGGGCAGTATCGCAAGCTCGAGGCGCACCGCGGCGTGCGCTTGATGTGCCCGCACTGAGGCCGGGCAAGCAGTGCTAGCCTGCGGCCCACCGCATGGCTGCTTCCCGATTCGGCATAGGCGTAAACATGGCCGCCAGCGCGCTGACGGCCTGCACGGGGGTGTGGATTCTGTGGGGGCTCGCCACGCGCGGTGACTACTTCGCCAGCGGAAATCCACTCGTGCTGTTCAGCCTCGTCGTGGCCGGCGCCGTGGGCCTGGTGCTCGGCTTTCGGCGCCGCTCGCCGCGCTACCGCGGCATCGTGCTCGGGCTCGCCGTTTTCGCGCTTCTGTTCTGGATAGTCGTACCCGCTGGCTGGTGGGCGCACGGGCCGCCGCACCGATGAGACGGCAAGGCACGCGATCGACTACACTCGGCGCATGAAGCGCGGGTACTTGCTTGTTGGTGGTCTGGTCGGAGTAGCCCTGGTCGTTGCGGCCTGTGGCAGCAATGGAAGCGCTCGCCCGGGTGCTCTGGGCAGCGGCGGAACGGACGCTGGAACGGGCGGCTCGGCGGGCAACGCGGGCAATGCGGGCACTTCCGGCGCGGCGGGTGCGGCCGGCAGCGGAGGCAGCGGCGGAACGCTGACAACGCCCTGCGCCACCAACGACCTCTACGTCGCACCGAATGGCGACGATACGAACCCCGGCACCGAAGCCAAGCCACTGAAGACACTCGAAGCGGCGCGCGACGCGATCCGGACGATGAAAGCCGGATCGGGTCTGCCCGCAGGCGGCATCGAGGTGTGTCTGCGCGGCGGCGTGTACCCGCGCACCGCGACCTTCGATCTGACCGACCAGGACTCGGGCACGCTTTCGCAACCGATCGTGTGGCGCGCCTACCAGGGCGAGACACCCCGCATCGTCGGGTCCATCGAGCTGTCGAGCAGCGACTTCAAGAAGGTGGGCTCGAGCTCGGCGGTCTACTCGCGCCTCGACCCTTCCGCGCAGGGTCACGTGCTGGCGCTCGATCTGCCGAAGTACACGAGCGACTACGGCTCGCTCGACACGCGCCGGTCGGACAAGGGCGGCAAGAACTCCGCGGCCGAGCTCGCCTTCAACGACAACATGATGCAGCTGGCGCGCTATCCGGACTACGTCAAGGCGAGCGACGTCCCCGCCTACCCGAAGACCATCAACGTGAGCGGCAGCGGGCTCAACCCCGACGTGAGCGGCACGTACAGCCAGGCCGGCACCTACAACGGCAAGCCGTATTACAAGCTCTCCGGCCAGAACTGGTTCATCTACTTCCGTCCGCAGAACGCCGTGTACTACCTCGCGGATCTGAAAGCGCTCGGCGGCGCCGGTACGTATGCCTGGTGGAGTGGTGGCGGCTCGTACCCGACCGGCTCGTACCACCCCGACTCGGGCAGTCCGAGCGGAATGCCCTATGCCGAGTCCACCGACAACATCGGCTTTGTGCGTATCGCGTCGACGCCGGACAGCACGCACTTCGTGTATTCGGGCGCGCGCCCGAGTCGCTGGGGCGCCGCCAAGGACATCTACATGTTGGGCTACTGGAAGTACCTCTGGGACGCCCGCAACGTCGCGGTGACGAATATCGACACGACAACCAAGACCATCACGGTGACCAGCAATCCCTACGGCATCAACGCGCACGAGCCGTACTTCGCCTACAACCTTCTGGAAGAGATCACCGTCCCGGGCGAGTACTACATCGACCGTTCCACCGGCACGCTCTACTTCTGGCCGCCGGGCGACAGCACGAGCGGCGAGCTGATGCTCACCATGCTGCAGGACGACCTCGTGCACATGAACGGCGCGAAGTACATCACGCTGCAGGGCCTCACCTTCGAGCTCGGGCGCGGCGAGCTGGTGCGCATCGAGGGCGGCTCGGACGACGTGCTCGACCACTGCACGCTGGGGAACAACGGCAACGACGCCGTCAGGATCAGCGGCCTGCGCAATGGCCTCTCTCACTGCACGCTGCACGACATGGGCGGCGACGGCGTCATCCTCTCGGGCGGCGACCGCAAGACGCTCACGCCCGGCAACGACTTCGTGAAGAATTGCGACATCTCGCACTTCGGCCGCATCTTCTGGACGTACCATCCCGCCGTCACCATCACCGACCCGACCACCGGTGACCACGAGGCCAGCGACGGCAATGTCGTCGCGCACAACCACATCCACGACGCGCCGCACGCCGGCATCCTGTTCAACGGCAACAACCACCACATCGAGTACAACGTGATCGATCACGTGTGCGAGTGGGCGTCCGATGCCGGCGCGATCTACGGCGGGCGCTCCTGGGGCTATCGCGGCAACGAGATCCGCTACAACTTCATCCACGACATCCAGAGCCCGCTGGGCCCCGCCGTGCACGGCATCTACCTCGACGACTGCTTGAGCGGCGAACACGTGTTCGGCAACGTGCTGTACAAGGCGGGGCCGTCCTCGGCGCTCATGCACGGCGGCGGACGCGACGACGTCTTCGAGAACAACGTCATCGCCAAGTCCGGCTCGGCGCTGCACACCGACAACCGCTGCACCACAGCCGTCAAGCACGACGGCAGCAGCTGGGACCTGCTCAAGCAGGTCGAGGACATGAACTACACGGTAGACCCGTGGAAGACGGCCTACCCTGCGCTCGCCGCCATTCCCGACAACTGGTCGCAGATCGCCGGCTCGCACTGGCTCTACCCGGAGGGCAGCGTCTTCTCGCGCAACATCGGCTGGAAGAACGATCTGTGGACGGTCGAGAGCAGCGGCAATCCGCTGTCGCACTTCGCCGAGCAGAAGGACAACATCCAGGATCAGGACCCGCAGTTCGTCGACGAAGCGAACCTGGACCTGACGCTGAAGTCGACCTCGCCGGCGTTCTCCATCCCCGGCTTCCAGCCGATTCCGTTCAGCCAGATCGGGATCCAGAACTAGGCAGCGCCGGCGATGCTCAAGCGGGCGGTCCGGTATGCGGTGTCGCGCGGGGTCGAGGAAGGCTCGGTGCTCGCGGCCGAACGGGCCCTGAAGGGACTGGACCCTCTCGTGAAATCGCTGGCGCTCAAGCGTCTCGATCAGGTCATCGCCGAAGCGCAGCGCACGACCCAGCTCGACGACGAGGTGCACCAACTGCGCATCGCCGCGATCCGGCTCGACAAGCGCGTACCGGACGCAGACTATGACGATGCCCAGGCTATCGCGGCAGAGTACGACCAGCTGCCAAAGCCCCGCGCGCCGCGCCGGGGTCCCTGGCTGCTCGGCGGCGCCGCACTCGTCGTGGTGCTCGGCGTGGCGACGGCTGTCGCCATCAGCGTGCTCACGCGCCCGTTCGATCCATCGAAGACGCCGGCAGGCCGCGTGCTGTCGCGCACGCCGGGCGATTTCATCGTCGCGGCGGACCGGGTGCCTCCCGACGACGCCGCGCTCGCGCGGCTGCGCGACGCCGCAAGCGACGACCGCGCCAGCCGCGCGCTGGGCAAGGGCACCGCGGAAGCGATGGGGCACCTGCTCGACACCGCACGCGCGCTCGCCACGGCCCAACCAGCCGACGCGAAGCTGAAGACCGATGCGTTCTTCGCTGCGACCAACTCGCTCGACCAGTCGCTGGACGCTGCAGGGCTCCCCTACTTCGTCGATGCCGACCTGCTGCCGCGCTCCGGTACGCCGGCGCCGCTGCTGTTTTCCTTCTACGTCCAGCGTGATCAGCGCGTGGTCACAACCGGACAGCACATCCGCGTCGTCTACCTGTGGCGGCTCGACACCTTGAACGTCCTGCAGAACTACCTCGGATATACCCGCGCCCGCACGCCTGCAGCGCTCGTGCTCTACGATCAGATCGAGAACGAGCTGGTGCGTCTGGCACTGCCCGCCATCCCGCCCGGCGAGCCCGCCGAGCTGTTCGACGAGAACACCCGGCTCGCGCACCCCGACCTGGTGCGGTCGATCGAAGCGCGGGCAGGCGACGTGATACGGCGCCACTACGCTTCGATGCCCGCGGCGCTCCGCGCGGATGCCAAGCGCGTCGGGGCGCTGCTCGCCAAGCGCCGCAAGCTGGTCGAAAAGTGGCAGGTCACCCTGCGCGGCCAGGGCCTCGAGCTGCGCGTCCCCGACCGGCTGTTCCCGCGCGCCAAGTACTCGAAGGATCTCGACCTGCGCATTCCGCGCGATCAGCTGCGCGAGTGGGACGAGGTCCACGAGACACTGCGCCAGCCGGCCACCCTGCACACGTTCGAACGACTCCGCGATCGCTACGCCGCCTCCGTCGAGCGCCACGAGGTCCAGCACCGGATCGACTACGCGCGCGGGCTGGTTCCGGTGCCGCCGCTTCTGGTGTCGATGCTGGGCGTGAACAACCCCCTGGACGCCAAACCGGGCTCGCTGCCGGCTCGCTCGCGCGACGAGCTGTCGGCGTATCTGGCCGAGCTGGCCGGCAAGCAGGACTCCCCGCTGCTGGCGCTGGTGCTGCTGTCGCGCTTCGTGCTCGATCGCGATCTGTCGGCCGGGCCGTACTTCTACGCCGCGCTGGCGGTGTTCGAGGGCCTGGGACAAGAGCTGGGTGTGGACGTTAAGGCGATCAGGGGACCGGGCTTCGACCGGCAGCGCTTCGCCAAGCTGCTGTTTGCCGTCGTGCACTTCTCGCCGGCAAAGCTGCATGACGCGGCGCGCCGCTGTTGGCAGGCGCAGTTCGACGGAAAGCTGCCCGCCGTTCACAGCGAACACGAGACACGGAACCGTCCCTGGCGCCACTGATTGCAGCGTTCATCCGACGTTGTCGTCAGACCGCGGGCCCCGCTCGAGCCCGCAGATCAGGCTGCGACATGTGTGGTCCGGAACTCGCCGGACGTCACGGACAGCGCAGCCGCCGCGCACACCAACGCGTCGAAAAGCGCCAGCGCCGGCCACGGCGTGAACGCTCCCGTTGCGCCCTGCACGTACAGGGCCACCCCTAGCATGGGGATGCCCCAGGCAAGAGCGAGCAGCGGCACGGCCCACTGTGCCCAGCGCTCGTGGTGGCGCCAGGGGATGAACAGGATAACACCGATCGCCAGCGCGGCGACGAGCGTCGGCGCGCCGATCGCCTTGACCATGGTGAGATAGAGCAACTGCAGCCGGAACGACACCTCGTCCCACGCCTGCCCATACGCCGCAGCGTGATAGGACATGAAGCGCGGCGTGAGCAGGTAGGCGACTCCGGTTCCGAGCATGCCGATCACGACCAGCAGGTAGCTCGCGAAGGCGGCGCGCGATGCGATGTGGGATCTGGACATGATCGCAAGTCGAGCATCACGCATGCCAGCGAGAGCAGCGCTTAGAGCGGTCGATGCGCGCGGGATTTTCGTGCGAGCGGCGTACCGCGGACACCTGTTGCGCCTTCCGATCGCGAAATGCCCACGCCGGGCCCGGGCACGGTGTTTGCTCTGATAAGGGGGGGGAGAGTTGTGGCACGGCCGACCGCGAACTGGATGCTGCTGGAGGGTGCTTCGGCGCGCCGGGGCGGAACCAGGCCGCATGCCACGCGCTTCGAAAGCATCGGCGTGAAGCTGCCCGAGCGCAGGCTGGGCAGCGACGAGCTGATGGCCAGCACCCGGCATCATCCGCACATCGACCTGGAGCGTCTGACCGGCATCCACGAGCGGCATGTCTGCTCCGACGGCGAGGACTCCTTCACGCTGGCGGTCGGAGCTGCGCGCGACTGCCTGGAACACTCCCGCCATCAGGCCCACGACATCGAAATGCTCGTGAGCGCCAGCATCAGCAAGAACAAGGGCGGGCTGCATCATCACTTCGAGCCGCCGCTGAGCCTGTCGATCAAGGAGGCGATCGGCGCGAGCGGCGCGCTTTCGTTCGACCTGTCCAACGCCTGCGCGGGAATGATGAGCGGCGTGCTCGTGCTGCACGACTTCATCCGCCGCGGCGTCATCCAGCGCGGCATGGTCGTCAGCGGCGAGTCGATCTCGAACCTGGGCACCAACGCCGCGAAACAGATCCGCAGTATCCTCAGCACGCGGCTCGCGTCGCTCACCTTGGGCGACGCGGGCGCGGCGGTGATCGTGGAGCGCGCACCAGAAGGCGCGCCCGCCATCGCCGTAGCCGGTTTCACCACGCTTCCCGAATACAGCCGGCTGTGTCTCGGCGCGCCCAGCGACGTCGGACCGGGCGCGTCCATGACGACCAAGGCGCGCACCATCCACAAGGTCGCGGTGGCCGACTCGCCCCCCCTGCTCAAGGAGGCGCTCGACGCCAGCGGTCTGGATTTCGGGCAGATCGACCACGTGATCCCGCACCAGACCTCCGCGCGGGCCATCCGCATCGGGGCGCGGGAGATCTCGGAAGAGCTCGGTGTGTCCCCGAAGCACGTGGTGAGCAATGTGCTGGAGTTCGGCAACACGGCGTCGACCACGCACTTCGTGGCGCTCTACAAGTACCTGGCCGAGCGGCGCTTCGAGAAGGGCGACCGGATCATGCTCATCTCGTTCGCCTCGGGGCTCGAGGTCGGCGTCGTGATCTTCGAGATGGATGAACTGGTGGATCGCTATGGGCGCACTGATTGAAAGCTTTGCAACCGTACGCGGGCACCACGAGCCCTTTGCGCAGGGTGCGCTCAAGCTCGCCGACGCCGCCATCGCCACCTGTCTGGAGCGAGCGGGGCGCGCCGCCGCGGACCTCGACCTGCTCGTGAACGCGGGCGTGTACCGCAACGACAATCTCGGCGAGCCGGCGCTGGCCGCGCTCATCCAGGAGGATGTCGGCGCGAATACCCGACGCTGGCGCGAAGCGCACGGCACGTTTTCGTTCGAACGTCTCCAACGGCGGCGCCGGCGTGGTCACAGCGCTCTATCTGCTGGATGGATTCCTCGCCGACAGCATCGACCTGGGTCTGGTGGTGGCCAGCGACGCGCATCCAGGTGGCACGGTCGTCCCCGGGTTTCCGTTCGCGCACGTGGGCGGCGCGATGCTGCTCGTGCCCGGCGGGGAGGATGTCGGCTTCGTCGACTTCGCGTTCGACACCTATCCCGAGTTCGAGTCGCTGCTGAGCGCAAGGATCGGCTGGGAAGAACGGCGGCTGAGAGGCGGGCACAATGTGCTGTTCATCGACGAACAGCCTGGCTACGCCGATCGCGCCGTCGAGTGCGCTGTGGCTTCCACGCGGCGCTTCCTCGATCGCATGAACATGCACGTGCGGGACGTTCGACCTGATCGTGCCGAGCCAGCTGCCGGAGCGATTTCCCGACATGCTGGTACGCCGGCTCGAGCTGCCAGCGGACCGTGTCGCCCGGGTCACCGCGGAGCTCTCCGGCGTGCACACCGCCGGCCCGATCGCCGCCCTGGAAGCCGCCGAACGCAGCGGTCGTCTCGCCGAAGCAAAGCACGTGCTGTTCGTCACCGTCGGCGCCGGAATCAGCGTCGGGCTCGCGCTTTACAGGCGTCCGGGCTGAGCATCGCTCCCGGGCCTCGCGCTCGACAGCCGCGATCCAGCGCGGTACGCCGAGCACATGGCCACCGACACGTTCGTCTACCACCTGACCTCACAGAGTGATTTCCTGGGGGGAATAGCGGGCGGCTTCTACTCGCCGCCGCGACTCGAAGCCGACGGGTTCGTGCACTGCGCTACGCGAGAGGTGGTGCTGTCGGTGGCGCGCGACTACTTCGCGGGGCTGGCCGAGCCACTCTGCCTGCTCCGCATCGATCCGGCCCGTCTTGGCGCCGAGCTTCGCTACGAAGCGCCCGTGCCGATTGCTGGTGGCGGCACCGCGCATCTGCGCGAGGCAGCGCTGTTCCCCCACGTCTACGGGCCCATCGATCTGACCGCCATCAGTGGGGTCGCCCTGCTGCCGCGCGAGGGCGACGGCTACGCCTGGCCCGCCGCACTCTCCAGCCTCGCGGACTTCCTTTCGGTCAACGGCGGCCGACAAGTGCCGATCAAGGCGCATTCCGGAACTGGTGACGGTGTGGGATAGGGACGGGCGGGTCCTGGCAGCCGCGCGGCGGAACTGCCGCAACCCTGGACGGATCCCCAGGTCGTCCATGCGGCCGGACCGGTCCGCCGGCAGTGGGCTGTAACTTGTGACTATAATGGCCCTGTGCTGCGCATTTCCGTGTGCGCCGAGCCCCAGGCCTCACAACGCATCTGTTCGCTGCTGTCCGCCGGCGGATCCGGGGACCGGCGCGTCCACCCCGAAAACGACTTCGAAGCGTGCCGGACCACGCTGAAGGCGGGGCGCCACGACGTCTATTTCATCGCATGGCCAAAGCCTTCGCAGATGCGGATGCTGCTCGATGCCGCGGCCAGCTCCGGCGCAGAGGCCCGCGTGATCGCGATCCTCGACACGCTGGACCTCGAGCGGGAAGCCGAGGCGCTGCAGCGCGGCGCCGCGGACGTCCTGATCCTGGAGGAGCTGGGGCCCGGCGTGCTGGAGCGGGCGGTCCGGCGACTCCTCGCGCGCCGCTCGCGCGATTCGGGCGACAACGCCGATCTCTCGCTGGACCTGGCCGGCGCGAGTGGCTCGATCCGGGCACTGCGCGAAGCGCTGACCCACGCCAGCGCGCAGAACAGCGCATTCGCCGTGCTGTCGCTGGGCGTCGAGCAGCTGTCACCGCGCACCAGCGTGTTCGAGGACGCGAGCGCGGCACTGGCGGACTTCGAACGCCTGCTCACCAACCTACTCGGCGACAGCGCGCGCGTCTTCCGGCTGGGTTCCCGCTTCGTTGCGCTGCTCGACGACGTCGGTTCCGGCCCCACGGTCGCGCGCACCGCGGATCGCATCCTCGAGCGCATGGACGCGCCGGTGGTGATCGGGGGCAAGGCGCTCGAGCCGACGGTCAGCGTCGGCATCGCGCTGTCACCCGACGACGGCACCGAGGCCGGCGAAGTGCTCAAGGGCGCCAAGCTCGCCATGCAGGCGGCGCGCGCCGCCGGCGGGCGCGTGTTCCGCTTCAGGTCGCACGCCCCGAATCACCAGGCGGCACGCCGTCTGGCGCTGCAGCGCGGGCTCACCGGCGCGCTCGAGCGCGGCGAGTTCTCGCTGGTCTACCAGCCGCAGCTGGACCTGGAAAACGAGCTGCTGGTCGGAGCCGAGGCGCTGCTCCGCTGGCACAGCCCCGAGCTCGGCCCGGTTCCGCCGTCGGAGTTCATCCCGGTGCTGGAGCAGTCGGGACGCATCACCGAAGTGGGCGAGTGGGCGCTGCGCGAAGCCTGCCGCCAGGCCCAGGCCTGGAACTGCGACAACCGCCCGATCTGCGTCAGCGTGAACGTCTCGGCACGCCAGTTCGAGCATGTCGACATCGAGCAACTGGTCCGCGATGCGCTGGCCGAGTCCAAGCTGCCGCCTGCACTGCTCGGCCTCGAGCTCACCGAGGGCCTGCTGCTGGAAAGCACCGCGGAGATCCGCAACGCCCTGTCGTCGCTCCGCCAGCTCGGCGTGAAGATCGCAGTGGACGATTTTGGAACCGGCTATGCCTCGCTGAGCTACGTCAAGCGCTTCCCGATGAGCGCCATCAAGATCGACCGCGAGTTCGTGCGCGGTCTGCCCATCGACGCGGAGAACGTCGCGATCACCAGCTCCATCATGGCGCTCGCCCACAGCCTGGCCTTCGAGGTGATCGCCGAGGGCGTCGAGACGCACGGCGAGCAGGAGTTCTTGCGCAGTCTGCACTGCGACGCGGTGCAGGGCTTTCTGCACGCACGGCCGATGCACGTGCCTGACTTCGAGCAGTGGCGCGACTCCTTCTTCGGCGCCAGATCTGCCAGGGACGGCGCGCTGCGCTCGCGTCCGCCACCGCCGAGGGAGACCGGGTGAACGGCAAGGGCAGCATCCGTCCCGGCGCGCTCTTCGCATCCGACTACCGGATCGAGGAGGTGCTGTGCGCCGAGCGCCCGGGCCGCGCGTACCTGGCGGTGGAAACCGAGACCAACCAGAAGGTCCGCATCGTCGAGCTGCCCGCGTCGCAGTCGCTCGCCTGGGCCACTGCGGCCGTCGAACACCCCGCGCTAGCCGAATTTCTCGTCACGGTCTCGGTGCAGAAAGGGACGTTCGGCGTGTTCGAGGACGTCCCCGGAACGCGCTTATCCGCACAGATTTCCAAGGTCGGGCCGCTGGGTGCAGTCGACGCGGTGCGCACCGCGCTCCGGATCGCCGAAGGTCTGACGGTGTTGCACCGGGCAGGTCTGACCCATGGCGCAGTATCGCCCGACAACGTTGTGCTCGAACCGGACCGTTCGAGTGGCATGATCCTCCTGCCCGGACCGGCGTCGCGCGAACCGCCGGGCTACCGCGCTCCGGATCGCGCCGACGCGGCCCCGGCGCCGGAAGACGACCTGTGGGCGACCGGCGCGCTGCTCTACGAGATGTTGACCGGCAGCGCGCCCCCGGTAACGGGCATCTCCGCCCCGGAACAACTGCAGGATGCCGGTATCGAGGAGGACGTGCTCGGCGGGATCGTCGCGCAGGCTCTGGCAGCGGATCCGAACCGCCGCAGCGCGCGCATCGCGTCCATGCGCCACCCACTGAGGTGCTGGCTGGAACGCAACGAGCAACGCGAGTCGGAACCGGATGGCAGGCGCTACGCCTGGAGCCGCGCGGTGCTGCCGTCGAGTCGGCCTCCGCCGCGTTTCAACAGCGACGCACCGGAGATCGAGGTCGGCGAAGCGACGCCCAGCGAGCCGCCACCCGACGCCGACAAGCCGGCGCAACACGACAGCCATCACCCGGAGATCATCATCGGTAAGGGGCACCTGAGCGAAGCGCCGCCGGACGAGGACGCGCCGCCGAGCGAGGACGCGCCGCCGAGCGAGGACGCGCCGCCGAGCAAGGGCGCGCTGCCGGCCCGCGTGGACTCCAACGCAGGCTTGACGCGCGAACCGGCGGGGGCCTCGTCGAACGCGCGGCTCGGTCTCGGGCTGGCAGCGGCCGTCGTGGTGGCCGGCGCAGCCTTTCTACTGCTTCGTCACAACAGGGCGCCAGCCGGTCAGCACACGCGGGCACGTACGAGCGCACGCGGTCCGGTGAAGCACACGCACGGCGTTCCGCCGCTCCCGAAGCCGCCCCCAGCTACGCCAGCAGCGGCCGCGTCCGCGGCGCCGGAGCCCTCCGCGTCGGCAGCAGCCGCGCACGAGTCGGTGGCAACCTGCGTCGGCCGCCATCTGCCGGCGTTCTCGTTTGCGATAACGCCCGACCTGGACTGGGTGTGCCAGACGAACGACCCGCGACCCGGTGGCCAGCGCCTGCACCGCGACGTCGTGAAGGCCGCGAATCGCCAGAGCATCACGCCGGCGATGCAGCTGTTCAGCCCGCTGACCTGGTACGAGATGGCAGAGTTCGCCGCGGTGCGCGGCGTGTGCTGCCCCGACGCCGCGCCGCTCACGTTGCCGGCGCCGTCGACGGGTTGCCAGTCCATGGCCGCGGCGCTCAACGGCCTGGCCACGCAGGTGTCGGAAGGCAAGGACCCCGAGCAGCAGCTGCAGGCCTTCTCGGCAGACATCAGCTGCGAGATTCGCTCACAGGCAGCAGGCCCGGTACGGGCAGAAGGGTCGCCCGGACGGCAGCGAACCCCACGAGTTCGAGAAGCTGCTCGAGAACGTGATGCACCCGCGGAGCGCGCCGTAGGAGGCGGGGTGGCACGACACGCGCTCTTCTGGTGCGTTCTGCTGGTATGCGGCTGCGGAGGGCGACGAGGCACGTACGTCGTCGCCGGAGGCGGCGCGCCGGGGGATGCGGCTGCAGAAGGCGGGAGCGGCGGCTCCGTGGACGCGGGCAGCGATACTTCGACGGAAGCCGAAGCGGGGACCGACACGAGCTGCATCGACTTCTGCGCCACCGCGCTCTCCATGGGCTGCGCGAACGACGTGATGAACGACTGCCTTGCCACCTGCGACGGTCTCGGCAAGCAGTTTCCCGACTGCGCTTCCAGCTTCGAGGCCGAAAACTCCTGCGCTGCGACACAACCGAAGAGCAGCTGGTACTGCGACCAGGACGGCTTCGCCGCGCTCGACCAGAGCTACTGCCAGAGCGAAACCAGCGCGTACAACGCCTGTCTGCACGCGCACTATCCGTAGGCGCGCGGCCGCGCTGTTGTGCGCCGACAACGACGCAGAGCCGACGCACCCGCGCGTACCGCTACGCCTCGTCCTCCACGTCGAGCAGATCCTCCACGGACACGCTCTTGAGCCCCCGCTCGTCCATCGCCTGCAAGAGACGCGGCAGCACTTCCGCCGCGACCGGCTCGAAGTCGTCGCGCTCGGCTGCATCGTGCAGCATCACGATGGCGCCGTTTCGAAGCCGCGGCTCGATGCGATCGAGCACGCGCTCGGGGCGGGCACCCGGCCTGCCGTCGAAACCACGCGCCGACCAGGCCACCAGCGTGACGCCGGCGCGGCGGGCACCCACTGCGGTGCGCGAGCTGACGTGACCGACGGGTGGACGGAAGATCACCGGGCGAACGCCGCACACCTGCTCGACAACGTCCTGGGTCCGCTCGATATCCGCCTGTACGTGCTTCGGCGGCTTGAAGGAAAACAGCCTATCGTGCTCGTAGCCGTGCAGCCCCAGCCAGTGTCCCGCTTCGTGGATCTCGCGCACGACCTCCGGATGCTGCTCGACCTTGCGCCCCACTACGAAGAACGTCGCCTTGTGCCCGGCGCGAGCGAGGATCCCGAGGATGGCGCGGGTGGTGCGCGGGTGGGGTCCGTCGTCGAAGGTCAGCGCGACGCCACTGGCCCCCTCGTCTCCGTGGCACACCACGTCGCCGTACATCTCCAGCTGCGGGAAGATCACGCCCATCGCAGCAAAGGTGGCGTACGCGAGGAACGCGAACGTGGCGACCCACCACGGCACCGGCCCCACGACAAGCGAGCGCAACATCAGACCGACGCCGCCGATACTGGCGACCCAGAGCGTGATGCGTGCGGGCGGCACGGCGATCAACCCCTGCGTCGGGTCTTCCTGGCGGGCTCTTCGAGCTCGGCCTCGAGCTCGGCCCGTGCATCGCCGGCCCCGCCCGACGCCACGCGCTTCTTGTCCGCCGTGGCGGGAGTCTCCGCGTCGTCTTCGTCGTCGCCGGTGTTGTCCAGCTCGTAGAGCATGGACAGGACCGTGGCGACGATCGGCAGGCTGACGATGGGCAGCTGGGCGACCGTTCCCTGCCCGAACTGCCCGAGGTCGAGGTGGAGCCCGAGCCAGCGCCGCATCGCGTACATCAGCCCGGCGCCGAGCAGCGCGCCCACCACGGCCTTGAGCGACGCCTCGACACGCGCGCCTTGCGCCCAGATCGGCTTGCCGGCCACCAGCCCGGACAGCACGCCCACGACCACTGCGAGCCCATACGCCGCCCACACACCCAGCGTGGCCATGCCCAGCCCCTTCACCAGCAGGAGCCCCAGCACTCCGCCGAGCAGCACGCCTTCGATCAGGCCGATGATCAGCCGTTTGAGCATGGCCCCCCGAAGCCTTGAGGACTTGCGGGCAGCCGTCAACTGCCACGCCGGAGCCCGCGATCCGCCGCGGCCGCTCCGGGAAAGCGGCCGGGCGGGGAGTTTGGCGCTCGACTCGGGGCCCGGGGTTTTCTAAGGGGCTGGGTGAGGCCTCTGCCCCGTGCTGTTCAACACCCTCGCCTACGCGAAGTTCTTCGGGATTGTCTTCGTCGTCTCGTGGGTGCTGGTCAACCGGCGCTACAAGCTCCTGCTGCCCTGGTTCGGCGTGCTGGGCTTCGCCCTGGCCGGCAAGCCGACGCTGCTCTCCGGCGGCCTGACCGTCGTCGCCTTTGCGCTGACCTACTCGCTCTGCCAGCGCGTCGACGAGGAACAGGGACCGTCGGTGCGCTTCGCCGCCGCGTCCATTGTCGTCAACTTCGTCGCGCTGACGTTCTTGACCGAGCGCAGGCTCGGCGCGGACCCGCTCTCGTTGGGATTGCGCGGCCTGGGCGTTCCACTCGGCACGTCGCTGTGGTGGACGGTGCCGCTGGCGATCGTCGGGCCGCTCGTGGCCTACGCGGTGATCCGCGCCAAGAAGACGCGACTGCTGTTCATCCTCGGCGCAAGCTACGTCTTCTACGCGTACTGGGACTGGCGCTTCCTGCCGCTCATCTGGGGCTCGTCGACCATCGACTACCTCCTGGGCCGCGCCATCGGCGGCGAGGAGCGCCCCCGCGTCCGGCGCACCTGGCTGACCGCCACGGTGATCCTCAACCTCGGCGTGCTCGGCATCTTCAAGTACTTCAACTTCGGGATCGACACCGCGTTCGCCGCGTTCGGTGCGATGGGCTTCCATCCAACCCCCGTTGCGCTGCGCATCGCGCTTCCGATCGGCATCAGCTTCTTCACGTTCGAGTCGATGAGCTACGTCATCGACGTGTACCGGGGCGATATCAAGCCCCACAAGAGCTACCTCGAGTACATCTCGTTCGTCGCGTTCTTCCCTCACCTGGTCGCCGGCCCCATCGTGCGCCCGCGCGATCTTTTGCCCCAGCTCGGCAGCCCGGCGCGCTGGAACACCAACGAGGCGAGCGAGGGACTGTTTCTGATCGCCACGGGCCTGATGAAGAAAGTGGCGATCGCGGACTACCTGGCGGTCAACTTCATCGACCGCGTGTTCGACGCGCCGATGCAGTACTCGGCGCTCGAGGTCTACGTCGCGGTGCTCTGCTACGCGGTGCAGATCTACTGCGACTTCTCCGGCTACACGGACATCGCCATCGGCTCGGCGCTCTTGCTCGGCGTGCGCTTCCCGCTGAACTTCAACGCGCCGTACAAGGCGCCGGACATCGCCGACTTCTGGCACCGCTGGCACATCTCGCTGTCCACGTGGTTGCGCGACTACCTGTACATCCCGCTCGGCGGCAACCGCAAAGGCAAGCGGCGCACCTACATCAACCTGATGCTGACGATGCTGCTCGGCGGGTTGTGGCACGGCGCGAACTGGACGTTCGTGGTGTGGGGCGGGCTGCACGGCGGGCTGCTCGCCATCACGCGCTACTACCAGGAGTGGAAGAAGGCGCGGCAGAAGCGCAGAGCCGCACGCGATGGTCCCGCGGGTGAAGAGCACCCCTACCGCGAACGCATGCGCGCCGAGCCGCGCCTGGCCGACCAGAAGTTCGGACGCGCGCACATCTTCCATGCGGTGAAGGTGCTGCTCACGTTCCACTTCGTGTGCGTGGCGTGGGTCTTCTTCCGTTCGCCGACCTTCAGCCGCGCGTGGCTGATGTTCTCGCGCATGGGCACGTTGTCGCACTACCACCCGAATCTCGCACCGACCGTGCTCGGAGTGCTGGCCGTCGGGCTCGTGACACACTGGGCGCCCGAGCGCTGGTACATCGCCGCGCGCCAGGCGTTCATCCGCCTGCCCGCGCCCGCCCAGGGGCTCGCCCTGTTCTGCGCGGCCCTCGCCCTGCGCAAAGTCGCGACCGCCAAGGCCGTGCCCTTTGTGTACTTCCAGTTCTAGGGGTAGCTTGGGGCCGATCGATGGCCGACGCCGAGCAAGCCGACACGCCTCCCGAAGAGGAGCAGCCTGACGAGGCCGTCCTCGACGCTGCTGTTGGGGAAATGGAAGCAGCCGGCGCGGAGGAGCGCCCACGCAAGAAGAAGAAAAGGAAGCGGAAGAAGCGCCGCGAGCCCGAGGAGGAGCCGGAGCTCAGGCCTGCGCGCGACGCGCAGGGGCGCGACCGTCCGGCCTTCCTGCTGGCGTTCCCGCACGATCCCGAGCTCGAGCCGCTGATCGAGGCGTTCGAGGCGGGCGACTACGCGACGGTGCGACGCGAGGCGCCGGAGCTGGCGGAGCGCACCGACGATCCCGAGGTGCGCGACGCGGCGCAGGAGCTGCGGCGCCGCATCGATCCCGATCCGCTCGCCCGCTATCTGCTGCTCACCGGGGTCGGGCTGCTGCTGTTCTTGATCATCTGGGTGTACGTCAAGCAGGGGCACTGATCGCCCCGTGCTATCCTCGTGGCGGATGTCGCTGCTGTCCGCTGGCCGCCTTTTCGCCCTGCTGAGCGTGGGCCTCGCGCTGGGCTGCGGCGGCGACCCGCCGCCGAAGGCGGCTCCGGGCCACGCGAGCGTTCCCGAGAGCAGCGTCCAGCGCTACATGCCGCTCAAGGACGACACGGTGTACGCCTACCGCACGGTCGCCGAGGACACCGGCGAGCACGGCGTGTTGATGCTGCAGGTGCGGCGCGCCGCCGGCGGTCTGGTCGAGCTTTCCGTAGGCGGCAAGGTACAGCGGCTGGAGATCTTCAAGAACTCGATCCGCAATCTCGACGGTGGCTTCCTGCTCAAGGCGCCGCTCGTGATGGGCGCCAGCTGGCCGGGAACGGGCGGGCAGGTGCACGTGGCGGCGGTGGACAAGGCGATGAAGGTGCCGGCCGGCAGCTTCGTCGGCTGCATCGAAACGGTGGAGGAGCACACGCTTCCACGTGGCTCGAAGAAGATCACGACCGACTTCTGCCCGGACGTAGGCATCGTACAGCTCGAGGTGGAGGCGCAGGTCGGCAGTCAGTACCAGAAGGAACGCGCCGTTCTGCGCTCCTTCGGCAAGCGCATCGATCTCGGCGCGCCCGGAAACTGACGCGGCCTACTGCGGGGCGACCCGCGCCACCGGGCGAGCGGCGATGGGACGCGCGGTCCCGGCGTGCGCGACCTCGCCGTACTCGATACGACGATGCACGATGGTCGGCTTGAGCCCGGGCGCGAGCGCCGAAGGCGTGATCTCGCTCGACGGGAACATCTGGCAGAAGCCGGGCGCCCGGGAGACGCGATCGACCAGCGTGCGTTCGACGCACATCGAGGTGTACTGCTCTGCGCCGAGCTCCGGCGTGTTCGCGTTCAGCACCAGGTCCAGGTCCTGCCGGCGGCACATCGCGGCCAGCCCCCTGATGCGGCTGTCGAGCGGGTTCCAGCTGTCCGCGCAGGTGCCATTCTCGCTCGAACCCCACACGCCGTCCGGCGTGTTGATGAACAGCGTCTGGTTGCCGGATGTGTGCCCCGGCGTGGAAACCAGCAGCACGCCGTCGCCAAGCTGGAGATCCCCCTCCGTCAGTGCGACGCGTTCGGTCACGACTCCGCGCTTGCCGTCGGCGACGTACCACGCGCGCTGCAGCGGATGCAGATCGTCCCAGTCCTCCCACTCGCTGCGTTGCGCCAGCAGCTTGGCGCGCGGGAAACGAGCGCTGTACTCGCGATCGTCGGTTCCGAGCAGCGGACGTAGATCCTGGGTGTGGAAGTGGTCGAACGCCACGTAGTCGATCGACTCGGGCGAAAGACCGTAGCTTGCGAGCTGCTGCTCGATCGGGCGCGAATGCGTGGCCAGCAGCCGGAACGCGACGTAGTCGCCGACCTGCTCCACCATGCGCGCGAAGAACGGTGTCGCGCGCGCGGCCACGTCGTCGGTCGGATTGAAAAGCAGCGTCTTGAGCTCGCCACGCTGCAGGAACTGCACGAGCAGCGCGCGGTGGCTCAGCATCACGTAGGGCGCAGGCGAGTACGCGGCGCCCCAGAATGCGTATTTGGTCGGGTAGGCGAAGGTGGTCACCGGCAGCGTGCGGACGGACACGACGCGCGGTCCATCGGCAAAGCGCTCGCGCAGCTGCTCCGCACCGCGGCGCATCGCGCGCAGGCGCAGACCATGGCTGCTGATCGAGCGCGCGGCCTCGAGCTCCTCGACGCGGCTCAGCTCGTTGGTCCGCGCGTAGTGCCGGGTGTCGCGATCGAGTCTGGATGCACTCGAAATGTCCATCGTCGTTCCCTCCGCCGCGTGGTCTAGCGCCCCACCGTGTGCACGGCACGCGGCCCCCGCCACACAGGATACGCGGCATACGTCCGCGCATGTGACAATTCATTGCATGCGCCGGCCCTACGGCCGATGATGCAAAGCGCATGCTTCGCGCGCGCATCGCCCCTGTACTGCTAGCGGCAGCCGGGTCGCTTCTGTGGGCATCGCGAGCCAGCGCAGACGCTTTTTCGCTGTATGGGTTCGGGCCTCGCGGCGTCGCCAGCGTCGGAGCACTGGGCGCCCGGGCGGTCGATGGCACGGCCAGCTACTACAATCCCGGCGGACTGGCGCTCGGTCGCGGCTATCACGTCGAGATCGGTGCGCTCTACGCGCTGTCCGAGCTCCAGGCCCAGCACCACCCGATCGATTTTTCCGATCCGGCCGGCGCGACCATCGCTGTCGACGGTGACGTGCCGCTCACCGGGCCGCTCTCCCACGTGTTGCGCTTCGGCTACGGCGGCTACGTGCTGCCCGACAAGCTGATGCACCTGGGCACGCCGGCGCGCAGCGATCCCGTCTACCCGTACTACGAGAATCGCAGCCAACGGCTGGTGGTGCTGCCAGCGCTCGGCGTCCGGCTCACCCGCTGGCTCGGGATCGGTGCCGCGGCGAACTTCTTCGCGGGCGTGTCGGGACCGTCCGAGCTCACGCACGGCCCCGGCGGCGCGCTCGAAGCGCGCATCGATCAACAGGCCAAGAGCACGGTCGCCGCTATCGTCGGCCTGCAGGCGCGCGCTTCGGACAACCTGCGACTGGGGCTCGTCTACCACCAGCAGTTCGCTTCGCCGAACCTCACGCGCACCGAGTCGGAGGTGGGCGGCGTGCCGCTGGTGGTGAACGTCGATCTGGAGCAGGCGTTCTTCACGCCGGACACCGTCGTCCTGGCCGCGTCGTCCAAGCCCACGCGGCGCATGGATCTCGAGCTGGACGTGGCCTACGAGCGCTGGAGCGCCTACCGCGGCCCGTCGATGAAGACGGATGCGACGCTGCCCGGCGTGAGCCTGCGTTCGCGCGCGGCGCCACGGCTGTGGCGCGACATCTTCACGCTGCGCGCCGCCGCTAGCTACCGCTTCGATGTCGGCACCAGGCACAACCTGCTGCTCAACCTCGGGGCCGGCTTCGAACCGAGCGTGCAGAAGAGCGTGCAGCAGGGAGAGACCAACCTGCTCGACGGCGACAAGCTGCTTTTCGGGCTCGGCGGCACACTGGTGCTGCACGACGTGCTGCCCAACACGCTGCGCATCGGGCTGGGCATGCAGGCGCAGAAGGTCGGCAGCTACTCGCAGAACAAGCGCGTGTGCACCGTCGGCGGACAGTGCCGCGCCGATCAGGTGTGGGGCGGCGATCTGAACAATCCGTCCGCCAACATCGACAATCCGGGCTATCCGGCCGTCGAAGGCTCGGGCTCGGTGTGGGCCTTCGCGGCGTCGTTGGGGGTGGACCTGTGACGCGGCACTGCCCGAAGCTCGCCGCTTCCACGCTGCTCGCACTAGTGTGCGCGGCGCCGGCGACGGCGCGCGCAAGCGCCGCTTCGATGCTCGGCTACGGCGCGCGCAACGCCGCGCTGGCGCGCTCCAACGTCGCCGATCCCGCCGCGGCGGCGAGCCCGACGATCAATCCGGCCTTCGCGTGGCGTCCCGGTACGCGCCTGCTGCTCGGCTACGGCTACGGCCATACGGATCTGCGCATCTCCGGGCGCGATTCGGGCGTGCGCGACATCTCGGGCACCGACATCGCTCTGCAGAGCGGGAAGGCGCTCGGCAAGTCGCAGGTGTTTCTCGGCGGCGGGCTCACGCTGCACGTCCCCGACAGCTACGAGGCGCGCATCGCCTTCCGCGCGCCTACCGAACCGCAGTACCCGCTGTACGACGCCTCGCCGCAGCGCACGCTCGTCGACTTCGCTCTGGCGCTTCGCTACAAGGCGCTGTCGCTCGGAGCCGGGGCGTCCATCATCGCGGGCACCGGCGGCAAGGGCGCGGACTTCCAGCTCGCGCAGGACGCGCAGGGCACCTACGCGGACTCGCGGACGGGCATCGACCTGCCCTACCAGCTGTCTCCCAGCTTCGGGCTGGGCCTCGACCTGGGCCGGGTGGGCGCGGGGCTGCGCGTGCGCGGGCCGCGCTCGCTGGGCCTGCATTTCGATTCGGTCTCGACGGTGGATGTGACGGGCAGCCCGCTGAACGGTGTCACGGCCGCGGAGGTCAGCGGCGATTCCGGCTACGAGCCGCTCTCCGTGCTGCTCGGCGGGCGCGTCGACGTGGGCAGCTTCTTGCGTGTGTTCGCGTCGCTCGAGTACGCGCGCTGGAGCGCGGCGCCTCCGCCGAGCGCGACGATACGGCTGAAGCTCGACCTGGCCATCACGCCGGAAGAGCTGGAGGCGCGCTTCGTCGCGCCGCGCTTCCGCGACACGATCTCGCCCCAGCTGGGCATCGAGCTGCGTGCGCTGGAGCTGCCCGCCGGCGCGCTGGGGAAGCAAGGCGCCGGCAGTAACGAGCGCCCGCCGGCGCGCCTCGCGCTTCGCGCAGGCTGGGCGCTGTATCCGTCGCCGGTGCCGAACCAGACCGGCTTCACCAGCTACGCCGACTCCTCGCGCCAGGTGTTCGCGCTGGGTGCGGGCTACAACTTCGGCAGGATCTGGGGCGTGGAGCTGTCGGCAGATCTCGCTCTGGGCCTGCATGTGCTGCCGGTCCGCCACTTCGACAAGCAGAGCGACGCGTTGCCGATGGCGCACTACACCGCCGACGGGCGCATCTACCATAGCGCACTGACGCTGGAAGGAGCATGGCGATGACGCGGCAAGCGCGCGGCGTGCTGGTCATCGCGTTGCTCGCGATCGCGGGCGCCGCGCCGCTGGCCTCGTGCGGTCTGGCTCCGGGCAAGGACGAAACCCCGGTGTTTGCCGGCGACGGCATCGCGGGCTTCTCGCAGGTCGGTGCGATCGAGTTCTGCGTAGGGCGTTCGCGCGTCGTGACGCCCTTCGTGGCCGAGGGCGCCGAGGTCGCGTTCTGCGTGGACAACAGCCGCAAGCCGACGAGCTGCAGCAGCGATTCCGACTGCGCTTCGCCGGAGCACTGCTATTGCGGGCGCTGTGCCGTACACGCCTGCGACATCACGGGGCGCGGCTGCTCGCAGGACGAGGTATGCCAGGGCAACCGCTGCACCGAGCGCTGCACGAAGAACAGCGACTGCCACGACGGCAACGTGTGCGACGGCGGCGGTTGCGGGCGGCCCTGCAGCCGCGACACGGACTGCCCGTACGGAGAGCTCTGCGACTCGCTCAACCAGGTGTGCCGCGTCAGCCTGTGCAACAGCTTCATCACGTGCGGCTCGGACCAGACCTGCGTCTCGCAGGAGCAGCTGGGCGAGATGCACGAGCCGTTCATCGTAGGTTCCGGTTCGAACGAACGCGCCTACCTGGCACTCGTTGCCGGCAAGACCAGCGCGATCTACCGCGCACGCCTCGAGACGCCGGAGCGCTGGGTTGCCGATCCGGACAAGCCGGTGCTGGAAGCAGACGCCGCCGATCAGAACGAGGTCGGAGCTCCGGCCCTGGTGCAGAGCAGCGCCGGCTACACGCTATATTTCACGAGCGCGGGTGGAGCGCGCATCGAGCGCGCTACCTCGAGCGACGGCAAGAGCTTCTCGCGCGACGCGACGCCGGTGCTGGTTGCCGACCCGGGCGGGTGGGAAAACGGCCGGGTCGCCTCGCCCTCGGTGGTGTCGTTCCACGGCACGACGTACCTGCTGTACGAAGGCGGCCACGGCGCCGGAATCGGCGTCGCACGCATCGACGGCGGAACCGCAAAGCGCATCGGCCAAGGTCCCCTGGTCACTCCAGCCAAGGTCGACAGCAGGTTCTGGCGCGATCTGACCACCGTGGGCACGCCCGACGCGGTCGTGGTGGACGGTGTGGTGCGCATCTACTTCACCGGGCGCGGCGCGGAGGGCGCCGACGCGATCGACCAGGGCAACGCGCTGCCGGCCGCGATCAACGACAGCATCGGGCTCGTCACGACGCGCGACTTCGCGCGACTGTCGTACTTCCCGCTGGGTCCGGTGTTCGCGCGGCGCACCAACCTGCGCGCCTATCTGGGAGAGCGCGAGCCGTTCGTGCGCATGGACGGATCGCGCACCCGCCTGGTGTACGTGACCGGCGACGCGAGCGGCGCCATCACCGGACTGGCACTCGCCGCCGAGCCCCCGTGAGTGCCGAGCTCAGATGCCGCCGTCGCCTTCGCCCAACACCAGCGCGTACTCGACGGTCTTGATGCCGCAGTCGTCCTTCTCGGCCTGGAGCTGCTCCTCCAGCACCGGGTAGCCGCTGCCCTGGATGTTGATGGTCGCTGCCGCGTTGGTCCACAAGTCGCAGGAGAGCGCTGCGACCGGACTCGTGCCGGCGTCGGTAGCGCCCGATCCCGCCTCGGCGCTGGAGGCGTCGATGGCGGCGTCCACGTCGCCGGCATCACCTGCGTCGCTCGTGGCCACGCCTCCGTCAGCGGCGATCGGATGACAGAACACGACGGCGGGCTGGGCCGGGGGCGACGCCAGAGCGTATTCCTCTTCGCCTCCGCCATACACGACGCGAACGACCGTGTCGGCCGGCAGCGGACCGTACTTGGCCGTGATGGTGACGTGGAATGCCGCGCGCGGCCCTGGACAGTTCGGCCCGTTCGGCGTGGACGACGTGCAGCCGCTGCCCAGAGCTAGCAGCACACACAGACCCGGCAGTAGACGCAGGGGGTAGGGCAAGGACATTCCGCGGACGTGGCCCGCCACCGAACGACGGACCCAAGCGACGGATACGTACGCCGCACAGCCACACCAGGCAAGGTGGGGCGGAAACTTCCAGGCCAGAGCGCTGCCGGCCCGTTGACCGACACACGATCGTGGGTCTCCGTCCTGCGCCTGCTCCGGTGGCGGGAGGAGCTTCTGCTTGTGGTTGCCGGATTTGTTCGCCAGGTCCGGAGCGCGGGGACGACATCGGCCTGTAGACACGTGCCCCGAGCACGGCACGCTTGCCGGGTGCGACGCCCGGCGTCGCGGCGCTGGTTCGTCGCGACACAACCCGTCGCGGAGCGCCGAGAAGGGAGGCTTTCGTCGACAGTTTCGATGCCGCGTGGCCGGCACGCCCCTTGCGTAGGGCTCGCGCATGAGAGGCTTGGTTCTGACGACGCTGCTCCTCGTGGCCTGCGGTACGAGTCCCCCGAGCGCGGACCACTCCGCCGACGCTTCGACGGCTGGCAATGGGGGCAGCGGGTACGGCCGCGCCGGCAGTGATGGTGGAGGCGCCGGGGGCGAAAGCGCGGGGGCCGCGAGCGGAGATGCGTCCACACCGGATTCGGGCACCCCCATCGGGTGCACCAGTCCGAGCACGTACTCGGCCTACAGCGGCACGGACGTTCGGCCCGCTCCGGACCCGCCGCCCGCTGTCGGCCCGGTCAACTCGACCATCACCGACCCGGTTTTCGGATCCCGCATCTTGCGGGTGACCGACGAAAACACGTGGACGAAGATCGCGTCGTATGGCGGCAACCAGACCTACCGGAACGCGTCCTTCATCCCGAGCGACTCGGGCTTCTTCCGGACCTGGAACAGCGACTCCACCGCTTTCCAGTTCGAAGACGCTCATGGGCAGGGCTTCTGGATGGAGTTCGACCTGCACGCTTTCAAGGTCGGAGACGGATCGTCGACACCGACACCCCACCCGCTCGTCTCCGCCCGCGGCGCCTGGTCGGCCATCGATCCCGACATCATGTACCTCCTCGATGGCCCTCGCATGGTCGTCTACAACAAGAAGACTGATTCGAAGACCGACCTGGTCAGCTCTCCAGATGGCGGCGACCTACTCTACACGGCGGTCGTCCTCGGCCCGGACCTCTGGGTGTGCTCGGCCGCGGGCGGCGGGGTCCAGGACACCTTCCCCGACATCTTCTGTGTCGAGCCGTCCGACCCGACGAAGACGAAGCTCATCGACGTACCCAACAAGACGATCAACGGCGTGGCCTCGGCCGACCCCGATTGGCCCACGTCTGCATCCGGGGAAACCCTGGGGATCCACGGCCTGTACGGCAGCGCCGGCGCGGCCCGGCTGGGCGTCACGTTTCATCAACAGAGCTGGGGAGGCAACGGCGATGCTGTGTTCAATCTCGCCACAGAGACGTGGTCCCTCATGCGTGGTGACGCAACTCACGTCTACTGGTCCGGCCACAACACTCTCGGCAACGGCAAGTTCATCAACGGCTCGGGGAGCCAGGACGGCGTGGACTCGCGCGGCATGCTGGTACGTGATCCCGATGATCTGGACAACACCAGCAAGTACCTCTTCGTAGCGAACCCGCCGTCGCAGCATCACCAGTGGTTCGACGACCAACACGTCTCGTGGTTCAACTCCGCCAGCAATCCCGACGCCCCGGCCATCGCGTCGCGGTACACGACCACGGTACCGGACTTCCCGAAGATCTGGGCGGACGAGATCATCGGCGTCGCAGTCGATGGCTCGAACACGGTCTATCGCTTCGCCCACAACTACGCGGCCTATCTGAAAATCGGGTACTACGGTTCCGCGTTTGCGCAGGTGTCCAACGATGGGCGCCGCGCGCTCTTCTCGAGCCCATGGGGCGGCACGCTGGGCGACTCGCCCAATTCGGATTTCGGCTCTCCCCAGCGGATCGACACCTTCATCGTGGAGCTGGCGCCCCCCTGCCCCTGACGACGGAGGCGCTCGCGGTGCGCTCGGCGCGAGCAAGCAAGTTGCGGTCCAGCACGCCATCGGACCGCGCTCACCCTCATGGCTTTCCGCGTGGTTCCACGCCGGACCAACAAAAAAGAAAGGGCGACCCGCGAGGGGCCGCCCTTGTCTTCTGCTCTTTCGAGCGTGCCGACTAGAAGTCGCCCATGCCGCCGTGGCTGTGACCGCCCGGAGCTGCCTTCTCTTCTTTCGGCTTCTCGGCGACGAGCGCCTCGGTGGTGAGCATCAGGCCCGCCACGCTTGCGGCGTTCTGCAGCGCGGAGCGCACGACCTTGGCCGGGTCGATGACGCCCATGGCCACGAGGTCGCCGTACTCGCCGGTCGCCGCATTGAAGCCGAAGTTGCCCTTACCCTCGCGCACCTTCTGCACGATGATCGAGCCCTCTTCGCCTGCATTCGCGACGATCTGGCGCATCGGCTCCTCGATCGAGCGACGGATGATCTGCACGCCGAAGCGCTGCTCGTCACTCACGTCGAGGCTGTCCAGCGCCTTCTGCGCACGGAGAAGTGCCACACCGCCGCCGGGGACGATGCCCTCTTCCACGGCCGCGCGGGTCGCGTGCAGCGCGTCCTCGACGCGCGCCTTCTTCTCCTTCATCTCGGTCTCGGTGGCAGCACCGACCTTGATGACAGCGACGCCGCCCACCAGCTTCGCCAGACGCTCCTGGAGCTTCTCGCGATCGTAGTCGCTGGTGGTGTTCTCGATCTGCTGGCGGATCTCCTGCTGACGGGCCTTGATCTTGTCCTTCTTGCCCGCACCGTCGACGATCGTGGTGTTGTCCTTGTCGATCTTGACCGTCTTGGCCTGACCGAGGTCGCTGATCGTGACGTTCTCCAGCTTGAGGCCGAGCTCCTCCGCGATGACCTGACCGCCGGTCAGGGTCGCGATGTCCTTCAGCATCTCCTTGCGGCGGTCACCGAAGCCCGGCGCCTTGACGGCGACGGCGCTCAGGGTGCCACGCAGCTTGTTGACGACCAGCGTCGCCAGGGCCTCGCCCTCGATGTCCTCGGCGATGATCAAGAGCGGCTTCTGCTGACGAGCAATCGCCTCGAGGACCGGGAGCAGGTCCTTCATGTTGCTGATCTTCTTCTCGCTCAGCAGGATGTAGCAGTCCTCCAGCGAGGCCTCCATGCGCTCCGGATCGGTGACGAAGTAGGGCGAGAGGTAGCCGCGGTCGAACTGCATGCCTTCGACGACATCGAGCGTCGTCTCGGCGCTCTTGGCCTCCTCGACCGTGATGACGCCTTCCTTGCCGACCTTCTCCATCGCCTCGCTGAGCAGCTTGCCGATGGTCTCGTCGCCGTTGGCGCTCACCGTGCCGACCTGCGCGATTTCGCTCGCGTCCTTGGTCGACTTGGACAGCTTCTTCAACGAAGCCGTGCAGGCCTCGACAGCCTTGTCGATGCCGCGCTTGATCTCCATCGGGTTGTGACCCGCCGCGACGAGCTTGGAGCCCTCGCGGAAGATCGCCTGGGCAAGCACGGTCGCGGTCGTGGTGCCGTCGCCGGCCACGTCGCTGGTCTTCGACGCAACCTCACGCACCATCTGGGCGCCCATGTTCTCGAACTTGTTCTCGAGCTCGATCTCCTTGGCGACGGTGACGCCGTCCTTGGTGACGGTCGGCGCGCCGAAGCTCTTCTCGAGCACAACGTTACGGCCCTTGGGGCCGAGGGTGACCTTGACCGCGTCGGCCAGCGCGTTGACGCCGGCGAGGATCAGGTTGCGAGCGACGTCCTGGTAGACAATTTCCTTGGCACTCATAGCTCTCAAGCCTCCGTTACTTCTCGATGACGCCGAGGATGTCGTCCTCGCGCAGGATGAGGTGCTCTTCGCCCTCGATCTTGACCTCGGTGCCGGCGTACTTGCCGAACAGCACGCGGTCGCCCTTCTTCACGTCCAGAGCGCGCACGGAGCCGTCCTCCTGCACCTTGCCGTTCCCGACGGCGATGACCTCGCCCTCGATCGGCTTCTCCTTGGCGCTGTCGGGGATGATGATCCCGCCCTTGGTCTTGGCTTCTTCCTTGACGCGCTTGACGATCACGCGGTCCTGCAACGGTCGGATCTTCATGGTTGGTCCTCCTGAGGGCTCCCCACCTTGCCGGTGCGGGGCACGAAAACGGGCCGCACGGCCCGGGCATTGGTGGCGGAGCTAGCGTCTAACCCCTTGGAATTACTAATGATCCGTGATTAGCACTCGCTAGGCGAGAGTGCTAACAGGATGGAGGCGGAAGATAGCCACCGACATGTGGGTGTCAAGGGCGCCGGATTGATTTCTGCGAATCCACTGAAGCCCCTGAATCTACTGCGTTATTTCGCGCGTGGCCGAGCGCGCGGTTAGCAGCCGGGCGCGGAGGTGGCTAGGAAAACGTTGCGGAACGTCAAGGGTTTTTGGCGTCGAGGCGGGGCTACCCGTACAACAAGGGTAGGTGCAGAAGGCACGCTCCGAGTCCAGCTCCCACATCGCGTCCCTCGCCGGTGGAACCCGCCGGCCCCGCAGCGGAGTCAGCAGCGCGCCCCACATCCGCCAGGCCCCGTTCGTACGCGGGGGCAACCTGCATCGGGAAAGGAGAGCCGCCTTATGAGCGCCGGTACGGGAATCCCGCATCCGGACATCGATCTGTCCGGTAACGTAACGCACTTCTTCCGTGAGCTCGTCGACGACGCCCTCAGAGCACAGGGCTCGCAGGCCACCGACGCCGCGGAGAGCTACGTGGTCGCGCTGCTGGCCGACTACGCAAAGCCGGGGCAGCTCAACAAGGAGACCCTCAGGCGTCCGCTCACGCTGCTGCTGGACGAAGCCATGCAGCGCTCCGGTCACGAGCGCTTCGAACGGCTCCGCTCGCTCGGCGATGGAGTGCTGTACGTCAGTGGCTTCTTCAGCGACCACCTCGAGACGCGCGGCGTGGAGCTCGAATACGTCAGCGCACTCGGGGCGCGCGCCTACGACAGCGCCGCGGCGATGCTGCGCGGCAACTCGGGCAACGCGCCCGAGCAGCACAGCGCGGTCCCCGACGTGTTCGCCGAGCTGGCGGACAATTTCCGGATGTTCGTCGCGCTCGTAAGTCGCATCGCCGAGCGGCTGTACGCGCAGTCGGCGTGTACGCAGAGCAGTGTCGTCAAGCTCTATGAACGCTGGCTGAAGACGGGCTCCAACGCTCTGGCGGGCGCGCTGGCGGCGCGTGGCGTGGTGCCGGTGCGCGGCAGTGGGATGCTGCATTGAGGACACAGCGCGAACGCCAGCACGGAGCAGAAGAGTGCCACGCCGTGCTGCGCGGACTGCAACGACGCCTCGAGCAGTTCTACGCGCTGGAAGATGCGCCGGATGTCGTGGACTTCGTCCGGACCGGCAGCGGAGCGAGCCGCGAGACGCTGCTGCTCCGCGAACAGGAAGGCGAGCTGGAAATCGCCGTCGTGCTTCCTCCGCACGAGCATCTCGACGCAGCAGCCGATGCGGCCAGCGACCTGTGGCTGCAGCTCGCCGAGGGCGTGAGCCATTTCGTCTATCTCGCCGAACGCGCCCGGACGAACCTGCCTGCCACCCGCCTCGAGCTCGAGCTGCAGGCCGAGGTGGACAAGTTCGTGCTGCTGGCGACGGAAGCCGGCGCCGTGCCGACGGGGCCAAGCCCCTCGCATCGCCGCGTGCACAATCTGGGGCGCTGGCTCTACGAGCATGTCCGCTTCCTGCACCCTGAAGGCACCGAAGCGGGCGACCGCTACCGGCTCGCAAACGATTTGGCTGCGCGGTTCGTGACCCGCACTTTCTCGCGGCTCGCTCCGCATGCAGCGCACGAGACGCTGCGGCGCTTCTATCGCTCCGGACAGACCGAAAAGATCCACCTCGCCCGCGCAGCATGACGCGACGCACCAGCGCGTGACGCGCCGCACCAGGCCTGCCCCTGCGCGCGTACTATCGCTCATCTTCCGGCACATGCCCGGAAGAACCGCCTTCCTGACGACCAAAGCGTCGGGTACGCTGCGATAACCGGTTTCCTTTTCCGAGACCGCTCCCAAGGAGGGTCCAGATGACAACTAGGCAGTTGAAGGCTCTGGTCGCGCTAGCTGCTAGCGCAATGCTGGCCAGCGTGGCGATCGCTGGCTGCGGCGGTAGCGGCAACGCGAATATCGCCCCCAGCAGCGGCGGTGCTGGCGGTGCAGACGGCGGGGGAGCCGGCGGCATGGGCGGCGGCAGCGCGGGAACGGCGGGAAGTGGCGCCACCGATGCCGGCGCCTGTTCCAGCGGCGAGCAGCTGTGCGGCGGCAGCTGCGTCAACACGCAGGCGGACAACAACAACTGCGGCAGCTGTGCCACTGCATGCAGCGGCGGGTCCTCCTGCCAGAACGGCCAGTGCACGTGCCCGCAGGGTCAGGACCTGTGCGGCGGCAGCTGTGTCGACACGCAGAGCGATGTGGCCAACTGCGGTAGCTGCGGCAACGCATGCAGCAGCGGGCAGGTCTGCTCCAACGGCCAGTGCACGACGAGCTGCAGCACGGGCCAGACGGACTGCAACGGCTCCTGCGTCGACACCAACACCGACAACGCGAACTGCGGAACGTGCGGCACGGCATGCGCCGGCGGCAGCTCGTGCCAGAGCGGAACGTGTACCTGCCCGAACAACGGCACACTGTGCGGCAGCGGCGCCAACGCCGCGTGCGTCGACACGCAGACCGACAGCAACAACTGCGGAACGTGCGGCACGGCGTGCAGCGGCGGAAAGGCGTGTTCCGGTGGCACCTGCGGCTGCGGAACCGGCCAGACCGACTGCAGCGGCAGCTGCGTGAACACGCAGACGGACGGTCAGAACTGCGGCAGCTGCGGCAACGCCTGCACCTCCAGCCAGGTGTGCTCGAACGGCAGCTGCGGCGCCAACTGCACGGGCGGCACGACGAACTGCAGCGGTTCCTGCGTCGATACGAGCACGGACAGCAGCAACTGCGGCACCTGCGGCACCGCCTGCACGGGCGGCAAGACCTGCCAGAGCAGCAGCTGCCAGTGCCCGTCCGGCCAGAGCGACTGCAGTGGCACTTGCGTCGACGAGCAGACCAGCAACAGCAACTGCGGAGCCTGCGGCACGACCTGTAGCGGCGGCAAGACCTGCCAGAGCGGCAGCTGCCAGTGTTCCTCGGGCCAGACGGACTGCAATGGCACCTGCGTCGACACGCAGACCAGCAATGCCAACTGCGGAGCCTGCGGCACCGCCTGCCCGGCCAGCTCGACCTGCCAGAGCGGCAGCTGCGTGTGCACGGGCGGGCTGAGCTTGTGCAACAACACCTGCGTCGACACGCAGACCAGCAACACCAACTGCGGCAGCTGCGGCAACGCCTGTTCGAGCGGCGCCACGTGCACCAACGGTAGCTGCACCAAGGCCGCGGTGTGCGGCGACGGAACCGTCGACACGGGCGAGGAATGCGACGACGGCAACACCTCGAACCTCGACGGCTGCGACGGGAGCTGCAAGTACGAGGTGTTCACGCGGATGGACACGGTCAAGATCCAGGGCGGCGGCAACGCGACCGCACCGTCGTTCTGCGCCCACACCAAGAACGCGCTGGGCAACGCCATCAGCAACACGGGACTGAACGGGTCGATCGCCAGCACCGGGATCAACCAGACGCTCCAGTCCGACATCGACGCCGGGACGACGAACATCCTCGTCCAGGCGCTGGGCCTGGATGATCTCACCGGCGTCAGCGATTCCTCGCTGCAGCTCGGCGCGACGAGTGGGCAGCCGGACTCGGCGAAGGGCGCGTGGCCCGGCTCGAGCCAGATCGACTGGTGGTACCTGCTCGACTCCACCACCCTGGATTCGAACGGCATTCCGACCAGCCTGATCTCGCCCGCCGCGATCGCGAACCGCGCGCTCACGGCCGGTCCGTCGCCGATCAACCTTCTGTTGGATCTCGGCGGCTCGCCGGCGCTGCTCGAGATGCTGCACTCGAACATCCACGCGACCATCGGCACGGCCACCAGCACGCCCGCGCCTCCGCCGAACCCGAACCAGTTGGCCGCGGGCCTGAAGGTCTTCGAGACGATTTCCGCGACGCAGAGTTCGCAGGGCCTATGCGGCGACGTGACGGTCGAGTCGCTGGCGCAGATCCCGCTGCCGCAGTCGCTGGCCAAGGGAGGGTCGACCGCGTGTAACGCGGGCTGCAACGGCACCAGCCATTCCTACACCTATTGTGGGCAGAACCAACCGGTGACCGCCAGCTGCAACTCCCTGCTGGACGCCCTGGTCGGCGGGTGCAAGGTGAGCTTCATCACGTCCTGCGCGGTGACCGCAATCACCCCGACCCAGCCCGACGTAGCGGGCAACGGTGCCGGCACGCTGTCGCTCGGCACCAACAACAAGGTGAGCCAGACAACGGCGAACAACACCAATGCGTATTCGGCGTGGATGACCTTCCACGCCCAGCGCGTCCACGCGACCGGCACCTACTAGGGCACGGCCGCAACGAAACAGGGCCGCGTCACCTTCCGGTGGCGCGGCCCTTCTCTTTTTGCAGCTTCTACAGACCCATGAGCTTGGCCAGGTAGTACGTCATCGTCTCGCTGGTGCCGCCGCCAATGCGGAGCAGGCGCGCGTCGCGCCAGGCGCGGGCGATCATGTACTCCTCGGTGTAGCCCCAGCCGCCGTGGAACTGCAGGCACTGGTCCATGACCTCGGCCACCAGATCGCCGGCGACGATCTTCGCCATGCTGATCAGCTTCACCGTGTCGAACGAGACGTTGGTCTTCTCCACGTAGCGCTCGTGGTTGTAGTGGTCGACGGCGCGGTCGTTGAGCGCCTCGGCCATTTCGATCTTCGTGTACATATCCACGAAGCGGTGCTGCCAGACCTCGCGCTTGATGATCGGCTTGCCGAACGCCACGCGCTCCTCGCCGTACTTGCGCGAGTACTCGACCGCCAACCGCGCGCCGGCGATGCCGCTGACCGCACCGATCAAGCGCTCCGACTGGAAGTTCTGCATGAGGTACATGAACCCCATGTTTTCCTCACCCAGCAGATAGCGCTTGGGGATGCGCACATCCTCGAGGAACAACTCCGCCGTGTCGGACGCGTGATTGCCGATCTTTTCGAGCTTGCGGCCGACGCGGAAGCCCTTCGTGTCGGTCGGGACGAGGAAGAAGCTGCAGCCGTGCGCACCCGAGTCCGGGTTGGTCTTCACCAGCATGGTGATGAAGCTGGCGCGCGTGCCGTTCGTGATGAACGTCTTCTGCCCGTTGATGACGTAGTCGTCGCCGTCCTTGCGGGCCACGGTGCGGATGCCGGATACATCGCTGCCCGCCCCCGGCTCGGAGACGCCGATCGACGCGATGCGGTCGCCCGCCAGCGCAGGCTTGAGGAACTCGTCGATCTGTTCGGGCGTGCCGAGGTCGGCAATGACGGGGGTCGCCATGTCGCTCTGCACGAGCAGCGCCATCGTGATGCCGGCACTGCGACCGCGGGGCAGCTCCTGCGCCTTGACCACGCTGAACCAGTAGTCCCCACCGGAACCGCCCTTGTCCTCGGCATAGTGCGCCCCGAAAATGCCGAGGTCCCCCGCCTTCTTGAACAGCTCGTTCGGGAAGTCCTTCGCCTTCTCCCATTCGTCGGCGTACGGCTCGATGTCCTTCTCGGCGAACTGCCGGACGGTCTTTCTGAACTGGTCGTGCTCCTCGGTATAGGGGTTCCACATGATGGGACCTCGCTCTTTCGCTGGTGTGCGGGCCTGTCGGTTTCTGGAACGTCCCGCGCGGACGCGGTCGGGCCGCAAACTGTTTCGGCCGGAAATGATTCGTACACGAAACTTCATCGGGCGCAACAACTGGCCGCATGCGGCTCGCCCATCCCGAACAGAAGCGGTATCCTTGGGTCAGCGTGCGTATCCACTGGAAGTTATTGATTTTTGCTTCCTGGCTCGGGGCGCTGGCGGGCACATCCGGCTGCGTCGGCGGGCCAAAGGAGGCTACAGATCCGCAGAAGATCATCGGGAAGGATCTGGACCAGGGCGGCGTGGAGAGCAGCGGCACCAGCTCGCCGAAGCCCGACCCACAGGCAGTGCCCAATGCGCGCAAGGCGCCGCCGCCGGAAGTAGCGGCGACCCGCGACGACTGCGAGCGCGCGTCGCGCCACGTCGAAGAGCTCGGCATCGACCTCGCCATCAACGCCGAGACCGACCCCGAGAAGAAGAAGCAGATGGCGGACACCAAGGCGAGCACGATGGCGAGCCCGGAGATGCAGCAGCGGATCAGGCGCGGTACGGATCAGTGCCTGCAGCGCGGTACCAGCCGGCGCGAGGCGCGCTGCATCGCGCAGATACGGTCCGAGCAGGACATCGACCGCTGCGTCCACTGACCGAGCGCGGCGCTGGTCTCAGGCCAGCTCGTCGAGCAGCGCGAGGAAGCGCCGGAGCTCGTCGTCCGTGGTGTAGTAGTGCGGACTGACGCGCAGACCGCACTTCGGACGATAGTCGTGCAACGCGCCGCGCTCCAGCATCGCCTGGCTGAGCGCCTGGGCGCGGTCGCGATCGAAACACAGTGTGCCCCCGCGCTCGGCGTCATCGCGCGGCGTGTTCACGATGAACCCGCGCGCCTCCACCTCTTCGCGGAGCAGCGCTGTCTGCCGGAGGGACTTCTGCCGGATGGCATCCACGCCGGCTTCGACCAGCAGCTCCCAGCCCGCTCGCGCGGCGTACAGCGCAGGGATGGTCGGGGTGCCGTTCATGAAACGCCAGCGGCCCTCCGCCGGCTCGAGCGGCCCTGCTTCGAAGCCGAACGGGCGCGCATGCGCGAACCAGCCAGTCTGCGCAGGCCTGAGCCGGCCGTACAAATCGGGGTTCACATACAGGTACGCCGTGCCCGGACCGCCGCACGCCCACTTGATCGAGCCGCCGCAGCACAGGTCCACGCCCCACTCGGCGATTGCGAGCGGCACGGTCCCGGCGGACTGGTAGGTGTCGAGCATCACCAGTGCGCCGACGGCGTGCGCACGCTCTACGATGGCGCGCACGTCTTGCATGCCGCTCGACCGGAACAGCACGTGGCTCACCGGAACGATCAGCGTGCGTTCGTCGATGGCCTCGAGCAGCTTCGCGGTGGGTGCGTGAACGCTGTCATCCGGCTCTACGACGACGATCTCCGCTCCGCGCCGGCGCTGCTCCTGCCACACGTAGTCGACACTGGAGAAGTTGAGCCCGGTGTAGACGACCCGGTTGCGCGTCCCGGCGAAGTCGAAGCACGAGGCGACCATGCTCTGCAGGGTCGACACGTTGGGACCGAGCACGACCGTCCCGGCGGCCACACCCAGCACCTGTGCGATCAGGTCCGAAAGCTCGTCGATGAACGGCAGCCAGTGCTCCGTCCACGCGCGAACCGACTCGCGCTCCCACTCGTCGAGATAGCGGGACAGGTACTCCCGCGCGCGGCGCGGCACGGCGCCCAGCGAGTGGCTGACCAGATGGATGTTCTGGTCGAGCGCCGGAAACTCGCGTCTCAGAGCGAGCAGGCGTGGCTCGTCATCGTCGGACACGCTTCGACGCTATCCGAGCGGAGCCGCGGGCGTCACTCAGATCTTGCAGCGCGCGAGGATTTCCCGGCGCAGATCCTTGTCGTCGTTGGTGAGCCCCTCGGTCAGCAGGTCGGCAGGGCATCGGCCCTTCTCGATAAGACGCGCCAGACGTTCGAGGTGCACGGTCTCGGTGTGGCCGCGCGGGCTGAGCTGCGCACGACGTCCAAGGCCGCCCAGAGCGATATCCAGCACCTTCTCCGCGACCTCGCGGGCAGGGCGCCCGGCTAGAGACGCATCGAGCCCATTGCGCACCAACCCGACGCGGTCGGCCATCACGCCGTCGTAGTCGAACGTCCGGGAAAGCTCGTCCGCCTCGGAAAGCGCGCGCTCGTCGTAGAGCAACCCTGTGAACAGCGCCGGCACCGAGCACGCCAGGTTGGTCGGCAGCGAATCGCAGCAGCGCACCTCGATCGTGCTCTTCAGCCGCGCTTCCGGGAAAAGTGTGTTCAGGTGCAGCTTCCAGTCCGCCAGCGTGGCGCGATGACCCTTGTAGCCGTTCTGCCAGAAGCTGCGGAAGCTCTGTCCGGTATTCGCGATGTACTGCTCGCCTCGCTTGAACAGGAACATCCCGGCGTCGAGCGCCCACTCGACGTAGTCGCGATAGCCGGCGCGTTCCTTTTTCCACAAGGCAGGGATGAGCCCGGAACGATCCGGGTCCATGCGCATCCACACCTCTCCGCGCACGCTCTTCATGCCCGAGAGCCGCCCTTCCATGAACGGCGAGTTCGCCGTCATGGCGTGGATGATGGGAGAGAGACGGAGCGAGACCTGGAGCTTGCGCAGCGCGTCTTCTTCACTGGAGTAGTCGAAATTCGCCTGCACGGTGGCCGTGCGTCGCATCATGTCGACCGCGCCCGAACCCCGCGTCGGCAGGTACTCGCGCATGATCGCGTAGCGCTTCTTCGGAACCCACGACAAAGCCGACTGCGCCGCCAGAGGATGGAACCCCACCCCCAACCAAGCCAGATTCATCTCGCTCGATATCTCGCGCAGCTCGTCGAGGTGACCGTGCATCTCGGCGCAGATCTTGTGGACGTTGCCGAGCGGCGCACCGCTCAGCTCGAGCTGGGCACCCGGCTCGAGCGTGATCGAGGCCCGCTCGCGAACCAGGGCGATGACCGGCCCGTCCGGGGTCTCGCGCTCGGGCTCCCAGCCGTGTCGCTCCATCAGCGACTCGAACACGCGCGTCACACCGCGGGCGCCTTCGTAGGCGATCGGCTCGCCGGTGGTGGCGTCCACGCCGAACTTCTCGGCTTCGCCGCCGATCCGCCAGACGTCGCGGGGCTTCTCGTAGCCGTGGAACAGCTCGAGGAGGTCGTCCTCGCTGGAAATCAGTTGGTCGCCGGACAGGCCGGCGGGGATAACACTGCTCGTCATTGAGGTGGGTATTCTCGCGAAATTGGCGGTTTCCGCGGCGATTCCGGCCTGCCGAGCACTGTCAGGCCGAACGAGGCGCCGGGATGGAAGGATGGAGAGAGCCGAGCGCCTGCGCAAGGGTTGCCGTGTGCGCTTCGGTCGTTCCAGCGCCACCACCAATCACCCGGGCACCCCGCGCGTCGAGCTCGAGCGCGCCTCGAGCCCAGCTGGCCGCATCGGATTCGTCCGGGAAGCCCCGCACGCTGCCTGGACCGCCGGCAAGCAACACGCCGGGAACGCTATCGCCCGACATCGCGCCCAGACGGCGGAGTTGTTCCAGGCCACTGTCCACGGAAGGAACCTCGAACAACACGGCCGCAGCTCCCGCTTGCTCCAGCGACTCCATCAGTGACCCGAGATCTCCACCGGCCATGAGCTCGCCTCCGGGCAGACACTCCACCACAGCCCAGGTGGGGAGCTCGGTCTGCGCGGCCGCAACCACGGCGGCCATGAGACCCAGCCGCGAGCCCTGTCCCCGCGCGATGACCAGCTCGACACCGGCTGCGGCAAGGCGCTGCGCGTGCTCGCCCAGTTCCTCGCGCTGGCGATCGACGGCGATCGGGCTGACCATGTCGGAGCCCAGTACGCCTGCGACGCCGACAGGTTTCGGATTGGCCGCTGCCGCCTCCAGAGCCAGTTCCACAGCCAGGCCGGTGAGCGCGGCAGAACGATGTTCCATGCCGACCTCGGCGAGCGCCCGCGGGGTGGTGTCGGCCGTCAGGGCACTGATCACGTCCACCCGGCTCTGCACTTCCGCCTTGTAGTGTGCGAGCACGTCGTCGGGCCGCTGCCGGAGCAACAGCGCGACCGAGCCCGGGGTGTCCAGCGCGACGCCGCGAGCGCGAAATGCAGCGCAGGTGTCGGCATCCACCACCAACGGGCGGCCTTGGTGGAGGCGATGACGGATGGCGTCGAAACTCACGGTCCGGTGCTGACTGCTCTCTCCAGGCTATCGGAAGCGGGAGGGTCCCCTAGGGTATCATTTTCTGCCGACAGGCCACCTCGAAGGGGCCGCGGCCTGCACAGGGCCGATGCGTCTCATCCCCAGTAGCGCACGGCCAGCAATGCGCTCAGCACGACACCAATGGCCACGACCAGCCACCGCACCTTGCCCGGGTCCACGCGCCGGGCGAGCGCGGCGCCCCCGAATCCGCCGCTCAAGGATCCGACCAGCATCGCGGCGGCCGCGGGCAGGTGAGCCGCACCGCGCGCCAGGAAGTAGACGGCCGCCACGCCGTTCAGCCCACCCGCGATGACCGTCTTCATGGCGTTCATCTGGTGGATGCTCATGCGATGCAAGAGCGCGAGCAGCGCCAGCGTGATGATGCCGATACCCGCTCCGAAGTAGCCGCCATACACAGCCATCAACGTCAGACCCACCGCCACGCCAACGGTGCGCGCCCGCGTCGTTCTGCCCCCGGCAGCGGTCGCCCTGCGAAACAGCACGTCCTTGAGCACGAGCGTGAGCGTCGCGCCGAGCACGAGCCAGGGCACGACCAGTTCGAACACCCGCGGCGGCGCCGCGAGCAGCAGCGTCGCGCCGAGCAGCCCGCCGACAGAAGCGGGGAGCGTCAGCAGCAGGGCCAGTCGCCCGTTGCCGGATAGCTCGCGGCGGTACGCCCACGCCGAAGCCAGCACCCCCGGCGCCAGCGCGACCGTGTTCGTCGCGCTGGCGGTGACCGGCGAGAGACCCGCCGCAACAGCCGCCGGCCACGAGATCAACGAGCCGCCACCCGCGACGGAGTTGATGGCGCCGGCGACGGTGGCCGCGAGCGCGAGCAGGACGAGGCGGGTAGGGGCCATCTGACCCGTGGTCATAGCGCGGTCAGAGAAAATGCGGCCAGAATACTGAACAAACGTATCGGCGTTAATAAACACGAACGGGCCGTCCCACGGACGACAAGAGGGACAAATGGGGCGGCGAATCGTTGTCTATCCGCAGGGACCACCGGCCGACGCCGAGCGCGAGCACTGCGACCTGCTGACGCACCACTGTGGCGGCGACCTGGGACGTGTGTTCGAGCGGAGCGGTGGGTCGCTGGCGGCCTTTCTCGACTACGCGGTAAGGCTGCGCGTGATGCGCGACCGGCGCGAGGACGCGCTGGTGGTGCTGACGCGCACCGAACAGCTAACGCTGTTGCTGCCGGCCCGACGAGCACTGGAGCAAGCCTTGCCCACGCTGGCAGGCGCCGTCTGGACCCTCTACTGGGATCCGGATCGCGACCCCGATCTGCTGGAGCGCGCCAAGGAAGCCGGGACGCTCGACGGCACTGAAGACGAAGCGCCGATCTGGACCGCACCGAACAACATGTCGTTCCTGGTCCTATCCCCTCGCATCGGCACGCCCACCGAGCTGCCGAAGCGCGTCACAACGGTGCTCGAGCTACCGAAGCGGCGTTCTGGCGTGCAGCTGGTCGATGGACGGCGAGCGCCCGAAAGGGCTGCCGGCGAAGGCTAGGCCGGCGAAGGCGCGCGGCTCGTCTACGCGACGGCGCGTAGAGACCGGGGCGGCTCCGACGGCAGCGCGCGGATGCGAATCGAGAGCTTTTCGTCGGCGTCGAGCTCGTCGACAAGACCGGCCACGACCCGACACAGCTCGCGACGATGGACGGCAGCGCCGTCGACAGCGACCACCGTCTGCCCGCCGCCGGCTACCGAGAGCTCGTAGAGTAGCGCCTGGAGCAGCGTGCGGCGCGAGGCCATGGCTTCGGCGCCCCCCTCCGCGTTGCACACGAACACGGCCTGCCGCGCGCTCGAGCTGCGCATGATGGTGCGGATGCGCTCCAGTGCCCGAGGGGCGAACCGGTCGTAGACCTCGCCGCGGCGCTGCGCCAGCACCCACACGCTGCTGTCCGGGCCATTCTGATCGTCGACCCACGCCGGCCAACGGCTGCCCTGCTCCATCACCACCATCGCTTCGCTCGTCATCGCGGCGGATCGTCCCATGACAGCGCCCCGCGGGGCCACAAAAGCGTAAGCTCTGCCAAGGAGCTGCCGAGATGATGGGCTATGGACCGCCAGGTGAACCGCAGATGACCTCGCAGGATGCCGAGCACCTGCGACTCTTGTCGATCTTCCAGTTCGTGTACGCCGGACTGATGGGACTGGTCGCGCTGATTCCGATCATCCACGTCTCGATCGGCGTGGCGATCCTCTCCGGCTCCCTGCCCATGGGACCGTCCAGCGCGGGCGGCCCCCCGCCGGCCATGATGGGTTGGCTGTTCGTCGTGATCGGCGGCGCGATCATCCTGATGGGGCTCCTGACGGCAGTCTTGAACGTACTGGCAGGGCTATTTCTGCGTCGTCGCACGCACCGCACGTTCTGCATGGTCGTCTCCATCTTCGACTGTTTGAACATGCCGCTCGGCACGGCGCTGGGCGTGTTCACGTTGATGGTGCTCGCGCGACCCGCAGTGCGCGCGGCATTCGGCAAGCCGGCGAGCGACCTGCCGTACGCCGCGCAGTGAACGCCGGCGCTACGCCGCGCGGCGCCGGCGACGCCTGGGCAGGAACTTGCGGTCGAAGATGCGCACGCGCCGGATCAACAGGTCGAGCAGGAACGCCAGGATCGCCGCCAGGATGAAGCGGTTCTGCAGTTCCTTGTGGTAGACGATCTTGTCCTTGCCGGGGTCGAAGATGACCTTCGGCGTCGGGTCGAGGCTGCCGCCACCGGCCAGCGCCGCGCGCTGCAGACGATCCACGTCGGGTTCGAAGCTCGCGTACTCGCGCGGATACGGGTTCGAGATGTGTCCGTAGCTGACGGCAATCTGCTTCAGGTTGTCGTTCTTGTCGCGCTTGAAGTGTTGGGCCTGCAGCAGGAAGGAACCGTACTTGTCCAGCCGGAATTCGGCCTGGTAGCGGCCCGGCGCGATCTGCTTCATGTCGACTTCGCGACGGTCGCCCCCCGGCTCCGGCCCCTTGATGATGAGCTTCGACTCCATGTCGTTGTCGAAGCGTTCGTCCATAGTGAAGGCGTCGACCGTGGCGCGCACAACGCCGCCGACCACCTCGGTCTTCATGTCCAGCTCGCGGCGCTGCTTCTTGCGCATGTTGTCGCGCACCAGCTGGCCCCAGAACTTGCTGTAGCCGGGCCAGCGCAGCCAATCGACGGCCCATAGGTTCTTCACGTCGCTGGTCCAGGCCAGCGTGGTGCCGAGCCCGACCTTCCAGCGCGCCAGAATCGGCTCGCCGCGATCGCTGGCGAGGATCGAGCTGTGCCGGTGGCCCTTTCATCTGGGTAGCGACGTAGCCGTGCAACAGCGGCGCAGAGTTGATAGCGATGCCCTTGAGGAAATCCGCCGGCGCGACCTGCTGAACGGGGAACCAATCCTCCACGGCGGCCTGTCGTGCGATGAGCTCGGTCTCGCGCGTGAAGATCTTCGGCAGGCTGTTGGGGTCGGGCACCGCGTGGTAACGGCCACCACCGGTTTCCGCGATCATGCGCAGTAGATCGCCGTCCGCGCCGTCGCCTAGCCCCACGGTGGTGACGGTGATCGACTCGGCGATCATCGCCTGCACCAGATCCTTGATGCCCTGCGACGGAGCGCGGCCGTCGGTGAGCAGGATGACGTGCTTCTTGCGCGCCTGGACCACGCTGATGTCCTGGTACGCCATGTCCAGCGCAGGGAAGATCTCCGTGCCGCCGCCCGCCTGGATGCGTGCGATGTCGTTCTGGATGCGGCTCCGGTAGCGCGCCGGGCCCATCTTCACGTAGCGCACCGGCGTGGAGTCGAACGCGATGACCTCGATCAGATCGTCGCCCTGCAGCGTGCCGACGGTGGCCTTGCAAGCGGCCTTGGCCATCTCGATGGGCAGACCGTTCATCGATCCCGAGCGGTCGATGACCAGCACCATCGCTACGCTGGGCATGTCCTTGCGGCGCTGCGCGTCCATGCGCACCGGCAGGATGCGTTCGATGGTCGTGTGCGCCCAGCCGCCCAGCCCGTAGCCGTTCTCGCCACCGGCAAACAGGAAGCCGCCTCCCAGGTCACGCACGTACTTCTCGATCAAGTCCTGCGAGGCCAGACTCACCTGCTCCTTTGGCACGTCGCTGAGGATCACGAAGTCGTAGCGCTCCAGCTCCTTGAGACTGGCGGGGAACGCCGTCGGCGCGCGCACGTCGACGTCGAACTGCTGGGCGCTGAGCGCGCTCGTCAGATAGCTCGCACGCGAGGGCTGGCCTTCGACGTACAGCACCGCCGGTCGCCCCGGCACGTCGAGCGTCGCGCTGTAGCTGTTGTTCTGTTTGAACTTGTCGCTCGTGATGTGGTCGAGCTTCAGCGAGTAGGTGACCGGCCCTCCCACGCGCACCACGCTCTTGAACTTGACCTCGTTGTTGCCCGGTTTCAGGTCCAGGTCCCGCACGCTATCGAGGCCGTTGAGCGTCACGCCCTGGTAGAGGCGCGCGTGTGCCTTCTCGGAGCGGCTTGCGTAGATGTCCGCGGTGATGTCGAAAGGCTGCCCGATGTCGACCTTGTCCGGCAGATGCAGCGTCTTGACCGCCACCTCACCAGGCGGCGGACGACGGTAGGGCACGGCAAACAGCTTGACGCCGAAGCCGCGTGCACGGTTTGCCTCGGCCAGCACGTCGCCGTTCGTCTCGACGCCGTCGCTCATCAGCACGGCGTGCTTGAGGTAGCCCGGCGGGAACACGCCGTAGGCGAGCTGGAGCGCGGCCTGCAGATCGCTACCGGCACCGGGGTCGACGGGATCGTTCCGCTCTTCCGGCTTCACGTGGCGGAGCCTTGCGACCGGCGGCACAACGAGCTTGCCGTCCTTGTCCTTCAGTTCCACCAGGCGCGGGCGGCGGGCGAACGTGACGAGCTTGACCAGGTCGTCCTTCTTCTTGGCCTTGAGCGCCTGCTCGACCTGCTTCCGGGCATCCTCGATCGAGGCGTTTTGCACCGAGTCGCTCACGTCCATCAAGAAGACGGTGCACACCTTCTGCGTTTCGGCAGTGCGGGCCAGACGAGCGAGCCCGAACGCCAAAAGCCCGATGAAGGCAATGCGCAGGAGCACCGACAGCACACGCTGCTGCCAGGGCAGATCGGCCAGCGAGCGACCGAGCACGAACAGCAGGAGCGGCGCGACCAGCAGGATGCCGATGGTGCGCGGCTGCAGGAACTCGTAGGTGACGCCGTGCCGGACCCACTTGATGGTCGCAGTGGGCGCGTCGAGGATGAAGTGCTTGTAGGCGGCAAACAGGCCCACGCCGACCAGGGCGATGAACAGCCCCCACAAGAGCCTCCTGGTGCGCGGCTTCATACGGTCACCCTGCGGTGGTAGGTGACCCACTCCACGAGCGAGAGCAGGATGGCGCCGAGCAGCAGATACAGCCACAGCTCGCGCCGGACACCAGCGTGGAACCCGGCCACCGCACGAGCCTTCTCGCCGCCCAGCTCCAGCTTGTCGACCGGCTTGATGCGGCTCTCGGCCGCGTCGGAGAGGTTCGCCGCGAACATCGTGGTCGTCGACGGTTGTCCGGGCACGATGAGCTTGTAGAAGCCCGCCTCGTCGCCAAGATAGACGGCTCGTCCTTCCTTGACCGGCACCTCGTGCTTCTTGCCCGCGGGGTCGACCAGGGTCGCCACCTCGGCGGTACTCGGCGCGGGGATGCGCCAGACCTCGCCGGTGCGGTACGACGACAGATAGCCGGTGTCTTCCTCGACGAAGCTGTTGATGGTGTTGAGGATGAACAGTGGCCATCCGACGCGCAGCACGAAGTCGCTCTGCCGCGGGTCGAAGCCGAGCTCGACGAACTTGTGACCGCCGCGCCGTCCGGCCACGAGGATGGGGCCCTTCACGCTTGCGCCGATCACGTGGTCCTCGCGAGAGGGCTTGAGCGTGTTGCCTTCGGCGACCTGGATATCGCCCATGTCGATCCAACGCAGGACCGGGCTCTTCTTGTCCCACACGTCGAAGCCGAACATCTTGATGTCGTGTCCGGGCTTCACCGGTGCGCTGGCATCGCCCGGCGGGTCGAGATAGAGCACGGAACCCGTGTTCTTCGCCGGCGGCGGGGCAACACCGTCGAAGATGGTCACGTCGTAGTTCTCCCTGGGCGGATACTGCGACGGCTTGATCGTCGTTACGTCCAGGTACTCGTCGAGCAGCAGCGCCGCCTCCAGGTACGTGTTGCCGGACGACACCGCCAAAACGCGCGCGCGGTGCCGCTCGGGCATGAGCGCGTAGGCGTGATCATCGGCGGGCAAGTCGTCGTGCTTGCCATTGGCGAGCTTGATGGTCGCTTCCAGCGTGCGGCTGGCCCCCGCGAGATCCTTGTAGAACCGCGGCAGCCGCTCGTCCGGACCCAGGTGCAGCCGCGTCACGTCCACCACCTGTCCGTCGCCGAGCAGTGTGAGCTCGACATCGACCGGCTTGTCGTTGGTGTTGGTGACCTCGAGCATCACCTCGTAGCGCGACTTGTCGAGCGGGTAGCGCCGCACGGAAAACTGCGTAATGGCGACGTTCTTGCCGCTCTTGCCTATGGGCACGTAGCGGAGGTCGACGTTGCCCAGGTCGATGCCACGGGCGATTTCCTTCGGATCGCCGAGCTCGCCGTCGCTGATCACGATGATCTCCGGCCGCGGCAGATCGCGCAGGCTGTCGAGCGCGAAGCGCAGACCGCGCGCGAGGTCCGCGCGCGTGTCGGAAGCGTGGATCTGGTCGACCGCTGCCTGCAGGTTGGAGATATCGCCGCTCATCGTCGTCAGCGGCCGGAGCGAAGCGTCCATCTGCGCGATCAACATGCGATCGGAACCGCCGAGGCCACTCACCATCTTCGCTAGCTTCTGCTTGGCAACGGCGATGCGCGACGGCTTCACGTCGGTCGCCTTCATGCTCGCGCTCGCATCCACCAGCACCACGATGTTGCGACCCTTGGTGATCGAACGCGAAAGTCGCGGATCGCCCAGAGCCAGCACCAACAGCGCGAGCAGCAGAAGCTGCAACAGCAGCGAGAGGATGCGTTTGAGCTGCGAGAACAGCGTCGTCGCTTCCTTGTCGCGCAGGATGCGCTGCCAGATGCGCGAGAAGGGCACTGCGACCGGACGCCGCCTGAGCTTGAGGATGTAGAAGACAACGACCAGACCGCCGGCGATGCCGCCGATGGTCAGCAGAGTGGAGAGCGGAAGCCCGGCGAAGATCACCGGAGGAACCCTCCGCGGCGGAACACCCTGAGCACCAGCTCGTCGAACGGAACCTCGACGTCAGCGGGGAAGTACGGCACCTGGCGCGTCGTGCAGAAGCGCTCGATCTCGCTCTGGTACTCGCGCCACGCGAGCTCCATCTTCTCGAGCATCTTCTGCGTGACGGTGATTTCGCGTTCTTCGCCGGTCTCGCAGTCGTAGATGCGCACGTCGCCCTTGAGCTTCGGATGAGCCTCCTTCGGGTCGACGATGTGCAGAACGTAGGGCTCGAATTTGTTGTAGCGCAGGACGTTGATGCCGGCCTCGAAGCCCGCGGGGTCGTACAGGTCGCTGATGAGCACCGCGAGGCCGCGGCGCTTGTGCTGGGCGACGAAGGTCTTCAACGTGTCGGCGAGGTTCGTCGTACCGTCGGGTTCCAGCGATCGCAGGAACTGGAACACCTTGAAGATGCGCCCCTTGCCGCGCGTCGTCGGCATGCGCGCCACGACCTCGTCGCTCACGCCGACGATGGTGACCCGGTCGAGGTTGGCCAGACCCACGTAGGCCAGCGCCGCGGCGAGGCGGCGCGCCTGATCGAACTTGCGACCGTCGCCGAAGCCCATGCTCGTCGAGCAATCCACGATGAAGTAGATGCTGAGATCCTCTTCCTCCTCGTACAGCCGGACCAGGAGCCGCCCGAAGCGCTGGTAGATGTTCCAATCGACGTAGCGGAAGTCGTCGCCGGGGACGTAGTCGCGATGGTCGGCGAACTCGACACCGCTGCCCTTCTTCTTGGTGCGGCGGTCGGCGCGCAGGCGCCCGGCAAACACACGGCGACTGACGATCGCGAGCGTCTCGAGCTTCTTCTGGAATTCGTCGTCGAACAACTCCGCCCGCTCGGGGCGCACGAACCCCATCCGCCGTGAGACCGGCGCGGTGGCCCGCTTGAAGACGTCGAGAACGCTCATCAGCCGCCGTGCCGTGTGCTAGCGCTTGGCCTCCGGCAGCTCGTCGAGAATCTGGGCGATGACGTTGTCCGAGCGCACGCCTTCCGCTTCGCCCTCGAAGTTGAGCAGGATGCGGTGGCGCAGAGCCGGCGGAGCCGACGCCTTCACGTCGTCGATCGAAGCGGCGAAGCGCCCTTCGAACAGCGCCCGGATCCTCGAAGCGAGCAGCATTGCCTGGGCACCGCGTGGAGAAGCGCCGGTGCGCACGTAGCGCCGCACATTCTCCGGTGCGTCCTCGCCATCGGGGTGGGTCGCCTGCAGGACGCGGACAGCGTAGTCCTGCACGTGACGGGCGACTGGAACGGTGCGCACGAGCTTCTGCATGACCAGGATGTCGTCGCGACTGAGCACGGGCTCCACGGTCGCGTGGTGTTCGGTGGTGGTGCGATCGATGATCGTGTGCAGCTCTTCCCTCGATGGGAACGGCACGTGCAGCTTGAAGAAGAAGCGGTCGAGTTGCGCCTCGGGCAACGGATACGTGCCCTCCATCTCGAGCGGGTTCTGCGTGGCCAGCACGAAGTACGGCTCCTCGATGACGTGCGTGGTCCGCCCGACGGTGACCCGGTGTTCCTGCATCGCCTCGAGCAGCGCGCTCTGCGTCTTGGGCGTCGCCCGGTTCACCTCGTCGGCCAGCACGATGTTGGCGAACACCGGCCCCTTGCGGAATTCGAACACCTTCTCGCCGCGGTCCGACTCCTCGATGATCGTCGTGCCGATGATGTCGGCAGGCATCAAATCCGGTGTGAACTGGATGCGCGAGAAGTTCAGCCCCACGCTCTCGGCGAGGGTGCGGACGAGCATCGTCTTGCCCAATCCGGGGACGCCTTCCAGAAGCGCATGCGACCCCGCGAGCATGCAGGTGAGCACGCCATCGATGACCTCGCGATGACCGACGATGATCCGGCCGATCTCCTCGCGGAGCGTGCCGATCTTCTTCTGGAACTCCCGGACCTCTTCACGCGCGTCTTCTGTTTCGGACATGGTTCCCTCTGTGGCGCGTGCTTCGCAGCACGGCCGGTCGGATTGCTCGTGGAAGCTAGGCGGTCGGCGCGGTCCTCACTGGCGAGGCCGGATCAGCTGGAAGTACCGCCGCACGTAGAAGCGGTAGCCCGGCGGGATCTGGTCGTGGTTCATCACCTGCTCGGCGACCGTGTGATAGTCCGTGTAGACCTTCTGGTAGCCGTGCCCGACGAAGCCGCGTTGGGCGGCCCCGTAGATCACCTGGCTCGACGCCTTGCCCTGGCCGGTATCCTGGGCGGCCGCGGTCACGTCCTTGGTGTGACCCTTGAGGTGCGTCTTGTCTCCCTTGAGGTTGGCGTCGTGACCCGTGCCCCAGCTGTTGCCACCCTTTCCAGCTCCACCGCCGGGCTTGTCGCCGTTGCCACCCTGTTGCCCCTGGCCCTGTCCACCCATCTGGCCGGCGCCCGCCTGCTGTCCCCCCATGCCCGGCATCAGGATGGACTTCCCGCCGCCACGCTTCATGAGCAGGACATCCCCACCCTTGCCACCAGGTTTGAGCCCCTGGCCCTGCTGGCCCTGGCCCTGCTGGCCGCCGCCCTGACCCTGCTGGCCACGCGCGCGCTGCGCAAAGCGCAGCAGGCGCTGCAGCCGCTTCTGACCACCCTTGCCCTGCTGCCGCATCAGCTCGCGCAGCTCCTGCAGACGGCGACGTAGCTCTTCCTTTTCCTTGTCGCTCATCTGCTGTTTCGCCATGCGATTGAGGTCCTGCGCGCCCTGTTCCAGGTCCTTGGCGGAAAGCCCCATCTGGCGCATCAGGTCCTCGGCGGCCTGGGCCAGCTCGCGATCGAGCCGCGAGAGCTGACGCTGGGACCGCTGGGCTTGCTTCTTCTCCCGGTCGAGGCGCTCGAGCTGGCGCTCCTTCTTGCGGAGCAGGCTGCGCCGGTGCTGGCTCATGCCGCCGTCCTGCTTCTTCTTGAGCAGGCTCTTTCTTTCTTTCTCCAGCTCCCGGCGGCGCTTCTCGATGCGTTCCATCCGGCTCTTGTTCGCCCTGGCAGCGCGCTTCATCGCCTGGCGAAGCTTGTCGAGCTCGGCCTTGGTGGGCTTCTTGCTCTTGTTCTTCAGCGCCTTGGCCAGATCGCGCATCGCCTTCTCGGCGTCCGCCAGGTTCTTCTGCTTGAGCGACTTGGCGATGGGCTTGGAGAGATCAGCCTTCTCGAGCTCCTCGGCGATGCCCTTGAGACCCTGTTCGCGCGCGTCGCGATCCGCCTTGGTTCCCTCGAGCAGCTGGCGATCCAGCGCCTCCATGCGCTTGAACACCTCGCGGCGGTCGAGCCGGCGATGGGCGATGTCCTCGATGAGCTGGTTGAAACGGCGGACCGCAGCCAGCGTTTCGGGGTCCTGGGTCTTCTCCTTCATCTCGTGGGCCATGCCGCGGAACAGCTCGATGTCGTCCGGGTTCATCACCAGCGGGTGGAAATCGTCCGGCGGCGGCAGCACGCGCGTGGTGCGCACCTCGAGGAGCGAAACACCGATCAGCGCGACGACCAGCACAGCCGCCACGGCGAGCTCGCGCGGAAAGTGCAGCGGCGCGGCGCGACGGGGCATGAGGTCGCCGGCGTGGGCGGCGGCATCCTCGATGGCCGCATCCATCAACGCCGTGCGCTGGTCCTGGGGCAGCTCCTGGAAGCTCAGCGCGCTGGTGACGCGATCATCGAGGCCGTGGTAGCGGTCGAGCAGCAGTGCGCCCAGATGGCGCGGCCGCGCCTTTATCCAGGCGTGCAGCGTGCCTCCCACGAAGACAGCCAGCGGAACGATTCCGAGCAGCAGCACCGTCTGCTGGAGGTCGTGCGAGGGCCGAGCCACCTTGATCCAGGTCAGAGCGCCTAGTGCGTAGACGAGCGGCAACGGCAGGAGCAGGGCCGCACGCGCCAGCGTCTCGTCGACGCGCTGCCGGAGCGCCGTGCGGCGCGCGGCGCGGGCCAGACGCTTCAGAGTGGCTTGACGCTCGGGCAACTTCTCGCTCGCTCCTTCCTAACGACCTGACGCTTGTAACGCGCGAAAGTTCCGCCTGCTTTCGCTTCACCCCAAGCTAGCAGATGGAGCCACGCGCCCCACCGGGACCCAAGTGCACGGCGCGCGCCACCGGCGCGGGCCTACCCTTCCAACAAGCGTTCGTGATTTCGGTAGTTTAGCACCTGGGCGCCGATCCGCACGGCAGCCCGGACACGGCGGCTGCCAGTAGTCGGACCGCCGCGGACGGGGAGTCCTTGGAGGCCCCGGGCCTCCCCCCACGCGAGCGCTCTCCGACGAGCCGGCCGGCACGTCTTGAAATGAAGACCGAAATGTAGAAGCAAGCCAGTGCGCCGATCACGATTGTCGTGGTTGACGCAGCCCGGCGCACTGGTCTCGAATAGCCCCCTCTCGCCGCCCCGGAGTCTACGAACATGCCGAATGATGGAAGCACCGTTGTGCTGGTTGCCGACGACGAACCGAGCACGCGCGCGCTGGTCGCGGGTCATCTCCGCAACCGGGGCTACAAGGTCATAGAAGCGTCCGACGGTGACGAAGCGTGGGAACTGGCACACGAACACCTGCCGCATCTCGTCGTGCTCGACGTGATGATGCCGGGGATGAGCGGCTGGGAGGTGTGCCGGAAGATCCGTGAAGCGGTTTCGCTCGCGCACACCGGCATCGTGATGCTCACCGGCATAGGCGAGCACCTGAACGAGATGACCTCGCCGCTGTATGGCGCGGACGCCTACGTCGACAAGCCGTTCGAGTTCTCGGTTCTGGACGGGAAGATCAAGGAGACGCTTTCCCGCCGGAACGTCGGAGCGATCGGACGCGGCGACGGCGCGACCGAAACCGCGATGGTCCAGCCCCGCCCCGAGACGGAGCCGTCGCCCGTGCCCGTGAAGAGCTCGGACGTCCGCCGCGCCGCGGCGCGCAAGCGCGCCGCTCTGCCCAAGAAGGCAAAGCAGCCGCGGGCCACCGGGTCGGCGACGACTTCATCGTCCGCAGCGCCCGCACCCGAGAAGGCTGCCAAGAAGAAGGCCGCGCCCAAGAAGAAGACTGCAAAGAAGGCCGCGCCCAAGAAGAAGGCCGCTGCCAAGAAGAAGGCCGCAAAGAACGCCGCGCCCAAGAAGAAGGCCGCGCCCAAGAAGAAGACTGCAAAGAAGGCCGCGCCCAAGAAGAAGGCCGCTGCCAAGAAGAAGACCGCAAAGAAGGCCGCGCCCAAGAAGAAGGCCGCGGACCCAAGAAGAAGACTGCAAGGAAGGCCGCGCCCAAGAAGAAGACTGCAAAGAAGGCCGCCGCCAAGAAGAAGGCTGCCAAGAAGACGCCGGCGCGCAGGGCCGCTAAGAAGAAAGCCGCCAAGAAGGCGCCGGCGCGCAGGGCCGCAAAGAAGGCGCCGCGCGCGAAGCGCGCACGCAAGGCCTAGCGCCGAGCCCTACGCGGGGTCGGGCATGCTGTGGCCCGGGCGGTACACCGGTACCGGGCCCGGGTCCTCGGCCAGCCGTCGTTCCACGTAGTCCTCCGGCGGCATGTGCTCGAGGCAGAACGAAATCTGCCGCGTTCGCCGGTGTTCTTCCAGACCGAGGTAGCCTTCGTCCGCCAGGGCGCAGAGCATCCCGAACACGTGACTGGGCGTCGAGATCGGATGCGAACCGGCGCTCGGGATGTACGGGTTCAGGTCCTTCGCGTAGAACGGTTCGTCGCGGCGCGCAGGGTCGCTCAAGAACTCGTCGCAGAGCGCGCGATAGATGCCCTTGAAGTAGTTCTCCGCGAACTCCACCCAGGCAAGCGGCTCGGTGACTGCGAACTTGCCGTGCGGCGGCAGAACGACGCGCACGTTGTGCGTGCTGAAGAATCGCTTGAGCACACGGATCGTCTGCGTGTAGCGCTCCCACGCCATCGAGTAGCTCTGGCCCGCGACGGTGAAGATCGGAATCACGAAGTTCTGCGTCTCGGGTCGATCCACCAGACCCGTGCAGATGATCGTGTCGCCCGGCACTGCTATCTCCAGTTCGGGGTCGTAGTACAGGACGCAGTCCCATGAATGCCCGGGGGTCGGCACCGCCACCAGCGGCTCGGGCAGCTGACCCTTGTCGACGAAGCGGAGGGCGCTCTTCGGCGTCTTTGCGAAGTAGCCCGCGAACCGCTTGCGGATGGCGTTGTCGACCATCTCCTCGTCGCTGAGCTGGTTGTATTCGAGAAACCCCCAGTGCGACCGCGTCAGGAACAGCTCGTAGGTCTCGTTGAGGAACGCCGCCTCGGGATGCGTGAGGAAGCGGTACCCCGCCGAGTGCAGATAGATGGGCGCCCGCTCGCCTTCCGTTCGCCCGAAACCGGCAACGATGCCGGAGCTGCCGGCGTGATCGCCGTGGCAATGCGTGACCAGCAACGCGTCGAGCCTGTCCACGGAATGCGAGCTCAGCGCCGAGCGGATCTCCTCGACAATGTCAGGGCGGCTGGCGCTCGACTCGAACAGGTATGTCGTTCCGCCGTGACGGCGCAGCACCAGATTGATGTACTTCGGGCTCGGATAGCCGCTTTGTACCGGCAGCACGCTGATGTGCTGCGAGAGACCGAGGGACGTGAGCGCCTGCTCGAACGGGGTCATCACGATGGCTCCACTGGGGCATCCCAGAATGCGCGCACTTCTTCCAGGGAATCACTGCGTCGGGCAGGGGGCAGGCCCGCGAGCAGCTTCTTGCCGTAGCCGCGGCGGTGCACACGCTCGTCGAGCAGCGCCACGATCCCGCGATCGGAACGTGTGCGGATCAGCCGCCCGAAACCCTGTTTCAACGAGATGGCCGCCGCGGGCACGCTGAGATCGACGAAAGCGTTGCCTCCGGCCGCTTCGATTGCCTGCCCGCGCGCCTGGACGACGGGGTCGGTGGGCACGGCAAACGGGATCTTCTCCAGCACGACCAAGCGGAGCGCACGACCCGGCACATCGACGCCTTCCCAGAAACTGGAAGTGGCCACTAGCACGGCGTCGAGCGCAGCGCGGAACGCGCCCACCAGCGCGTTCTTCGGTGCCGCACCCTGCACCAGCACCTTGCGCCCGGGCAGCCGCTCCGACAGCTGGCGGTGGAGCGCGCGCATCGATCTGAGCGACGTTGTGAGAACAAAGGCGCCGCCGCCCGTGATCTCCACGAGCTCGGCGATGCGCTCGGCGGCCGCGTCGGTGAAGCTGGCATCGCGGGGAGGCGGCAGATCGCGCGGCGTGTACAGAAGCGCGTTGTTCTCGAAGTCGAACGGCGACGGGACAACGAGCTCGGCGACCTCGACTTCGCCGCCCGACAGACCGAGCCGCGACTTCAGGTAGCCGAACGGCCCCGCCAACGCAGGCGAGCTGGACACGCTTGCGAGCGTCGCGCTGGTCAGCACGACGGCGGGGATGCTCTCGAACACGCGCTCGAGAAACACGCCTGCCAGATCGATCGGCGACGAGCTGAGCACGGTACTGCGCGCGCTGCTCTCCACCCAGGTCACTCGATTGGGCGCGCCCTGGGCGATGGCAGCGAGCTGCTCTCGTAGCTGCTCGATTCGTCGGGTCGTCAGCTCCAGCGCATCACACGCCAGTTCGGCGCCGCCCCCCGAGGCCAGCTTGCCGCGGACGGTCTCGGCCAGTGCACCGAACGCTTCCAGCGACGTGTCCAGACGATGCCAGGCGCCCTCGAGCGGCCCGGCCCAGGCGTCATGCTCGAGCGTCGCGCGACCTTCGCGAGGACCGACGACCGAAAGCAGCTCCTTCCAGAAGTCCGCCGATGCCGCATCGAGCTCGTGCGCGAGATTCTGCGCGCTGCCGCCGCGGAACAGCGGTCCGTAGCTGCCGGCCATGTCGAACGCTCGCTCGGCATCACGGAGCACGCGCTGGACGTGCGCGCTCGAGACACGCACGCCGAAGAAATCCGTGGCGATGTCCTCGAGCTGGTGCGCCTCGTCGAAGATGACCGCGTCGTAGTCGGGAATCACATGCCCGGGGTGCGGACCGCGGAGCGCTAGATCCGCGAAGAACAAGTGGTGGTTGACGACGACGATCCGCGCTGCTTCGGCATCGCGTTTCATGCGCGTGACGAAGCACTCCTCGTAGAACTGACAGCTCGCTCCCACGCGCGTGTCGCTCGAGGACGTGATCTCGCGCCAGATCGGGCTGTTTTCCTCGAGCCCCGCGAGTTCGCCGATGTCACCCGTTTCGGTTTCCGGAAGCCAGCTCCGCACGGCTCCGAGCGAGCGTGCCCACGTGGGGCGCATCGCTTCAGCGCTGCTCCTGAACTCGGCATAGCGCCGCCGGCACACGTAGTTGGACAGCCCCTTCATCAGCGCCGCTCGCGGATCGAGACCCAGCGCACGCTCGATAAGCGGCAGGTCGCGCGTGATGATCTGTTCCTGCAATGCGCGGGTCGCGGTGGAAACGACAACCTTCTTCCCGCTGAGGATCGCGGGGACGAGATAGGCCAGCGTCTTTCCTGTGCCGGTACCGGCTTCGCAGAGCAGCACGCGCTCGTCGGCGAGCGCGCGCTCCACCTGGACGGCCATCTCGACCTGGCCAGCGCGAGCTTCGTAGCCTGGCAGCGCGCTCGCCAACGGGCCCTCGGGGCCCAGAAGCCCGGGAACGGAGCTCACACGTTGTGCTCGCCGTCGTCGGCAGACATGTTCGGCTCAGCTCTCCGCTGGAGGCGGAGGGGGCGGCTCCCCTTCCACATCGAGAAACTGCACCCCGGCGATCTGGCCGTCCGCTTCGTCCTGCACCCAGATCACCCGCGCGCGCCGACTGGGCGTTTCCTCGTCGCCGATGACAATCTGGTATTCAAGCCCGGGTTCCACGGTCTCCTCCACGATCACGCGCACGCCGCCGCGGCTGAGGTTGAGCGTCCAACCCGTAGTCTCGAAGCCTTCACGCTTGAGGAGAATTCGCTCGGAAGCCTCGCGGCGGGCTCCGCCCCCCTGACGGCGGGTACCATGGATGGCCGGCGCCGGCGGCGGCGGGGAAGGCGGGTAGCTTCTCCGAGACACGATGCGCTGCAAGATAGCAAAACTGCAGAACAACGTCCGCCACACGCTCCCAACCAGACAGCCGGCCCGCGCGCCGATGCTGTGCTGACACGCCACCCGCGACGCCCGCTTGACGCTGATGGGCGGGTCTGCGAAGTTCAGGAGGCGCTCGGACTCCAGGGGGGAAGAAGCTAAACGGTCGAAATTGCTGATTATCGTTTTCGCTGGATGCTTCCAACCACCGACCCTGCTGCGGGGCGTCGCTGCGTTCAACTGAAATGCCCACTCCGACGCCCAGCAAGCTGAAGAAGTCCCTCATCCAGCAGGGATTCGAAGTTTATCGGACACTTGGCGACCGCATCCTGCTCGCCGATCGGGTGCGGGACAATCTCATCATGGACAGTGGCGTGTCGGTTGTGGCCAGTCCAGAGCTGGCAGTGCAGCTGGTGGTTCGCGCACAAGCTCATGATTTTCCAGGCGAATCTGAAGAGCAACTATTCGAGCGCGCGCGTCGCCTAGCCCACCCCAGCGTCGACCGGGGCTACGTCGAAGTCGAGACAACCGTGGTTCCCATCCACGATCCAGGCGATCGCACACGTACGCTGGACATCTGGCACGAGGTGACCTTCCAGCGGGCTGTCGCCGACGTTGACGAGCTCTACGAAGAGCTGCGCTACGCCCTCGGCGTCGACAAAACGGCGGGCCTTCACGATTAGCCGCACCGCGCCCGTGGACCGGCGCGTACGAGCATGGTAATTGCGCGGGCCCGGCGAGCCGGCATTCGTTTCCCTAACTGATACCGTCGGCTGCCGCAGGAGCCCGCTCGCATGCTGAGCTTCTTTCGAAAAGGCGGGGCTGCCCAACTCATCGTGGGCGGCGTCGTATTCGCCATCATCATCGTCTTCGTGCTGGAGTTCCGCGCCGGCCGCGGCCCTGCTGCCAGTTTGAAGCAGGACTGCGCGGTCGAGGTCGGCGAGCAGTGCGTGAGCGTGAAGGGTTTCTACGCAGCGTACGGGTTGATCGTCCCACCCGGTCTGACTGCGAAGAAGGTCCGCACGCTCGATCTGCGCAGACTGATCGCCAACGGCCTCATCGAGCGCGAGCTTCTGCTTCATGAAGCGGACCGGCTCGGCATCTCGGTCAGCAAGAACTCCATTAGCGACGAGCTCCTGAGTGGACGCGCGCACATCTCGCTGCCGGCAAACGAAGGTTCGCTGTGGAGCTACCGCCTCGGCCTGTGCATCCCCGACATGGCCGGGCAGCGCTGCGAGCCGGGCACCGAGATGATCCGCATGCTGCCGGTGAAGAACTCCGAGACCAAGGAGTTCGACCTGAAGAAGTACGACCGCGTGGTGCGCAACACGACCAACCGCAGCCCCCGCGAGTTCAGGGAGATGCAGCGAAAGGAGCTGATCGCCGACCGGATGCGCGATCTGGTGCGCTCCCGTGTCCGCGTGCCGGAAAGCGTCGCTTTCGAACAGTACTCGCGCCAGCGGTCGCGGGTGACGGTGCGAACGGTCGACATCAAGCGGTCGTGGTTCGCCAAATATCTCGTCGACACGTCGAACAAGGCCGTGGACGAGTGGGCCGCGGACAACAAGGCGCAGGTCGACGCGGCCTGGAAGGCTGAAAAGGCCGCCTGGACGAAGGGCTGCCCGGAGATCCGCGAGATCGTCATCCCGTTTACCGCCGACACCACCGACGACGACAAGGTGATCCTGCGCGGGAAGATCGACGCTGCGAAGAAGCAGCTCGATTCCGGGCAACCGTTCGCCCGCGTTGCCCGCGAGACCAGCGAGGGTCCGACTGCCATGATCGGCGGCGAGGTCGGCTGCCTGTCGAAGCGCTACGGCGACGACTTCAAGCAGATATCGGATGCGGTCAAGTCGCTGAAGCCCGGCCAGCTCTCGCCCGTGATCGAGACGCCGGACGGCTTCCATCTGGTACAGCTGGAAAAGCACGTGGCCGAAGCCGACCTGGAAAAGGTCGGGCGCCGCGTGATCGCACGCCGACTGCAGGCCAAGTTCGACGCCGAGGAAATGGCGAAGAAGTTCGCTGCCGATCTGATGGCAAAGGCCAAGAGCGGCGAGAAGCTGGAAAAGGCGACGAAGGAATTGGTGCAGCAGTACGCCGCAGACGCCAAGGCCGGCGCCAAGAGCAAGGACAAGGACAAGTCACCACCGGTGCTGGCCGCGGATGACCGACCGAAGTTCGCTGTCTCGGCGCCGTTCAACATCGGAGGCAACCCGCTGCCCGACGCGGCTCCAGGGGTGAACCCGGCGGTCAAGGCCTTCGCTCTGGACAAACCTGGCGCTCTGGTCGCCGATCCGATCCCGACCACCAAGGGTCTGGCGATCATGCAGCTGAAGGAAAAGGACCCGGCGAAGCGCGCGGAGTTCGACAAGGACAAGGCCCGCATGATGCAGGCGATGCGGGCGGCCAAGCAGGACGAAGCTCTCGCACGCTACATCAGCCAGCTCCGCGCCAAGCTGAAGGACAAGATCAAGGTCGCCCCTCAGCTGATCGAACCGCCGAAGAAGCAGCAGAACGACGGCTGAGGCGCCCCGCCGCTGCTCGACCCCGGGGCGGGCGCGTTCCATGATCCGCGAGCGCTGTCCGTATGATGCTCTCGTCCCTGAAGCACCACACCACCACCCTCCCTAACGGTCTGACCGTCGTGGTGGTCCCGATGCCCGGCGTGCACCGCGTCGTGCTCGATGCGCACCTGCGCGTGGGTTCGCGCTACGAGAGCCTCGAGCACAACGGCGTCGGTCACTTCCTCGAGCACATGTTGTACCGCGGCACGCCGCGGCATCCCTCGGCGCACGCCCAGGCGCTCGCGTTCGAGCGACTCGGCGGAACGCTGGTGGCGGCAACTTCCGTCGATCACATGACCCTGGCGATCTCCGTGCCACCGGAGAACATCGACGCGGTGCTGCCTCTGTTCTGCGAGGTGTACCGGGAGCCGATTTTCGACGGTATCGAGATCGAGAAGGGCATCGTCCGCGAGGAAATCCTCGAAGGGCTCGACGACGACGGCAACGACGTTGACGCGGACAATCTCGTGCGCGCGCTCGTCTTCGGTGATCACCCGCTCGGCTACCCGATCACCGGCAACATCGACCGGCTGGATCGCTTCGATGTGCCGCTCCTGAAGCAGCACCACGCCGCGCACTTCCATGGGAAGAACACCGTGCTGGCAGTCGCCGGCCCCATCGACGCAGATCGCACGCTCGAGCAGGTCGCACGATGCTTGCAGGGACTGGGCGCCGGCGCGACGCCACAGGCGACGGCTCCCGGCGACCAGCGCGCGGCGCGGTTCTCGTTCGTGCGCCATCCCGCTTCAAGCCAGACTGCGCTGCGCGTCGCCTTCCGTGCCCCTGGAGAAGACGACGCGGACGAGCCCGCGACCGAGCTCCTGCTGCGCACATTGGACGACGGCATGTCGACGCGCCTCTACCACCAGATCTGCGATGCGCGAGGCCTCTGCTACGACGTATCCGCGGGTTACGAAGCGTACTCCGACAGCGGTCTCGTCGAGCTAGCGGCCGAGACGGCGCACGAACGCGCCGAGCAGGTGCTGCACGAGTTGTTCGCGGTGGTAGACGAGCTCAGGGACGATGGGCCGACAGAAGAAGAGCTCCAGCGCGCCAAGCAGCGCTACCGCTGGCAGCTCAGCGAAATGCTCGACGACCCGGGCGAGGTGGCTGATTTCTACGCTCTGGGCCAGCTCACCGGCATTGCCCGGACGCCGGCCGAGCGCCTCGAACAACTGCTGGCCGTCACCCCCGAGCACGTGCGGCTGGCTGCGCAGCGCATCTTTCGCAGGCACAACCTGAGCGTGGTCGCCGTCGGCGTTCTGCCGCGCCGCGCGCAGGATGCGCTAGCTGAGCGAACCCGCGACTTTGGTTGAACCGCGACGGTCGTCGCGTCGGGCTCGAGCGGAGCTAGCCCTTGCGCTTGCGACGGCTGCTCGTCGTCGTGGTCGCCGCGCTGCGGCGCGGCGCGGCGCGCTCTTCCGTCACGAGTGCCTGCACCACAATCAGCGCGCGCCTGCGCGTCGCCGCGCTCGCGCCCCTGAGCAGACCTGCGATGCGATCATCGCGGGGACGCGTCCGCGACGCCGGACGCAGGAGATCCGCCACCTCGACGTCCAGTGCATCTGCCAGGCGCGCGAGGGTCTCGAGCGACGGGTTGGCGTTGGCGGATGAACGACCGCGCAAGACGCGCTCGAGGCGCGCGACGGTCTCGACCGTGACACCTGCGCGTGACGCAAGCTCGGCCTGGGTGAGTTGGGTTTCCAGCCTGAGCTGGCGCACCCTCTCCGCGAGTCGGATCGCAATCTCGTTCACTGTTCGAACGCCGCCTGGTGTAGTCGGTTCCCCATTGGAGCCAACGCCCGATACGGTACGAAATCTGGAAAAACTGTCATTAGTAGTGTGCGTCTGGACTTAAAAGGTACCGCTTCAGCGGCACCCCGGCACCTGGCCGAATCCGCAGGTAGGGAGGCAAAACTCCTGGCCCCGCCGGCTGCTCGCGTAGCCCGCGATGCAGCCGCCCGGGACCGCTCGCCGCAAATTGCCATTTTTCTCCCCCGCTCGCCGCTCGAGATGCGAAGCACGCAGCCGCGACAAACCCTGTCGAGCGGTGTCCCCGAGCCTCCGTGAAGCCTAGGGCCGGCCGGCATCAACCGCTAGTGGACACGGTCGGCAATCGAGCGGATCCGTACCGACGCCAGCACCCCGTCCGTCATGAGCGCCAGGCGATCGCCGATGGCGGCTTCTGCCCCGGCCGCGCGGGCGCGCGTGGTGTAGACGAAGGCGAAGCAACGGCCGACGGTCGAGCCGAAGGCCAGGACGTAGCCCTCCAAAGTCCCTGCACGGCCTACCGGTTCGACACCGGCCACGACCGACGTCGTGTAGCCGCTCGGCGCGGACAACCGGCGGCGATCGATTGCGGCGTCGGCTTTGGGTAGTGGGATCTCCGGACGCCAGAGCCTCGCCTGGCGTTCGCAATCCACGGGGTGCACCATCCGCCCGGCGCGCCAGGTCCGGACGCGAAGCTCCGAATGAGTCGGGACATGGCGCAGCAAGAACCATCGGCTGGTCTGGTCGTCCACCTGCCAGGCGTGCCGATCGGGCACCCTGATGAGCAGCGAGTAGCGCAGCGACTGGACCTCGCCCCAGTCGCGCGCCGGCAGAGCGGGCGGCGAGGGAGAGCCGGCGCCCGCCGATTTCGTGTGCGCGGTCGGCTGGGACGGACCTTCCGCACCCGCGGCCGCATGACTTGAAGACGCGCAGCCGGCGGCGGAGACCAGAGACAGAGCCGCCAAAGCGACGCGGCAGAGCAGTGGATGGGGTTGGCGGAAGATCACGCTGGCGGAGCGGTTGTTTCCCACACAAGGTCCGAAAGCGCGAGTCCGTCGGCGCTCCGCGTAGGACCGTTCGCACGGTGACTGCGGCCACGTCAGGTCGAAATTTGGCGGATCCCGCTGGATCTTGTGCTATTGGCTACCTGTCTGGTGGTGCGAGCCTTGCCGAAGACGCTCCCGGCGTCCAACGGGCTCGAGGGGAGCGGCAAGAGCGCCCCAGACCGGTTGCGGTAGCACGCTGACCGGCAGTGCCCGCATCGGGAGGAAGAACGATGGATGGACAACGCCAGAGGTCCGGCAACGGACGGAAGCGACGGCGCAGGTCGCGCGGCGAAGCCCGCGTCCAGGCCGAACCGGTACTGATCGCGGCACGACGCCCCAACTCCCCGCTGATCAGCAAGTCGAACGGGACTTCAAAGCTGATCGCGGCGTCGGCCAGCCCGGCGCAAGCCGAAGGCAACGGCAGCGACAGCAGCCAGCACGCGCCGTCGGCGCGCCCGGCTGCCCCTGCACCCAAGCGCAGCGCGCGCATCGTGCAGCTATCGGCCAGCGTCGGCGACGAGCGCGAGAAACTGCGCCAGCGCCTTCTGGAAAGGTTGATGTGCTCGGAGGGTCGGGGCTCGATCTCGCGCGCGGCCACCGAATACGAGCAGGCCGGCTTCGAGTTCCCGGAAGAGCAGGCCGTCCAGCTGCAGCTGCTCGAGCACTTCGACGAGGAGCGGGCGCACAACGCCGTCCAGACGCTGGAAAAGCTCTTGTCGGAAGAATCACCGATCAAGAAGCCGATTCTCGAGCAGCGCCTGCGGCGCCTCGAAGAGTACGCGGACGAGGCGACCACACGCGAAGCCGCCGCCCAACTGCGCCGCAGTCTTCGTTCCTGATCTCGCGCTGCATGCGACGTGCTGCATGGCCAGCGAGCTGACGGGCAGGGAGTTCGAAGCACGCTACCGCGAGCTCGTTACCGAGCTCGGCCGACAGCAGCACAACGACGGATGCGTCGAGTGCGTGGGCTGCCGCGCTTGCAACGGCTGCACCTTCTGCCGCGACTCGGAGCGCCTGGTGCGCTGTCACTATTGTGTGCGCTGCAGCATGTGCACCGACTGCTCGCACTGCCGCGGCTCGCGCGGGCTCATCGGCTGCATGCACTGCGTCGACTGCGAAAACTGCTCGTCGAGCTCGTATCTGGTTCGCAGCGTCGCCCTCACGCACTGCAGCTACTGCTTCGGTTGCGTCGGGCTGAGCGGCCGCGATTTCCACATCCTCAACGAGCCGTACCCGCGCGAGGCGTACTTCGCGGTCACGCGGCGCCTGATGCGCGAGCTCGGCCTGCACTAGCGCCAAGATGAGCGACTCGGCCCTCGAAGCGCTCTGGAAGAACGTCCTCGACAACTGGGACGACGACAAGGTCCACGGCGCTTTCCTGGAGCACTGCCAGCGCACCGATCAACTGGTCGAAGCTGCGGTGCGCTATCGCGGCATGAAGGGCGACCGCGAGCGCGGTCCGGTTGCCGAGAAGCGGCTGCAGGGCGTAGCCATGCTGGCCATGGCCCAGCTCGAAGCATCGCGGACGAGCATTCGGGAACCACGGACCCGCTGGGCCAGCATCGTCCTGGCGCTGTTCTTTCTGCTGTCGGCCCTCGGGCTGCTGATGTACCTCGCTAGCGGCCACTAACGGTGCCATTCGGGGGTCCGGGCGGACCGGAGCCGGGTGCCCTCTGGGTGCCCCAGGCCCCGTTCCTCGTGATTTCAGGCACTTATGAATCGTTGAAATGCATGTCCATCGTCGTTACGAATGGAATGCTCCTGGGGAGGCGAGCGTTGAGGTCCAAAGCTGGCCCATAGCGGTGCTGTTCGCCCCCCTCTCGAGATGAACCGGCCCGGCCAACCTACGAAGCGTCGAGCCTGATCCCAGCGAGACACGCTCCGAACCCACCAGACCTTCAGGAGGTACACAAACGATGAGGTCGTCCGCACTTGCTGTGCTGCTCATGTCTTCGACCGTAGCCATCGGCTGCGGCTCGGCGCCGAAGAAGCCCCCCGCCGCTCCCAGCGGTGCCACCCAGCAGCCGGCGGCAAAGCCTGCCGCGGCCAACACCCAGAAGCCCGGCGACAACCCCGAGCAGTCGCAGATCAACATCTCCGACGAGATCCGGAAGGCCTGCGGAATCTCCGACAAGGACGCGTTCTTCGCCTTCAACTCGGCGAACATCCGCCCGGAGGATGCGCGCATTCTGGGCGAGCTTTCCAAATGCTTTACCAGCGGCCCGCTCGCCGGCAAGCAGATGCGGCTGGTCGGCCACGCCGACCCGCGCGGGGAGCCGGAGTACAACATGGTTCTGGGCGGGCGCCGCGCCGGCAACGTCAAAAACTACCTGGTCAAGGATGGGATGAAGACCGCCCAGATCGAGACCAGCTCCCGCGGCGCGATGGACGCCACCGGCACCGACGAAGCCAGCTGGGCGAAGGACCGCCGGGTCGACGTCTTGCTCGCCCACTGACGAAGCGCGGGCTTCGCGCTATAGCCGAAACCCATGTACCTCGCGCCTGTACAGACGCCGGAGCCCGAGCTGGGGCCGCTTCAGTTGATGCTCAACTCCTCCGGCGTCGTGCTGGTGGTGCTGCTCATCCTGATCACGGCCTCGGTCTCGGTCTGGTTGATCTGGTTCCTCAAGTCGATCCAGCTGAACCGGCTCCGCATCGCCCAGCACCGCTTCGAGAAGGAGTCGGAGAACGTCGAGCGCGCGAGCGACTTGATCTCCCTCGCGCTCAAGCACCGCCACTCGCCCGGTGCGCGGGTGGTGCTCGAGCTGGCCAAGCGGCACCACCAACCCAACCTCAGCGCCGATCTGCTGATGGCCGTGGCCAACCGCGCCATCGCCACCGAGCAGCAGAAGGCGTCCACGCTGATGCCCACGCTGTCGAGCATCGCGTCAGCCGCGCCGTTCGTCGGCTTGTTCGGCACGGTGTGGGGCATCATGGACGCCTTCATCCGCATCGGGGTCGAGAAGAGCGCTTCTCTGCCGGTGGTCGCACCCGCCATCGGCGAAGCGCTGATCGCCACGGCGTTCGGACTGATTGCCGCTATCCCGGCGACCATCGGCTTCAACTACGTCGACCGGCGCATCGGCGATCTGCTCGAGGAGCTGCACGCCTCGAGCCAGACCTGGGCGCAGATGATGGCTGCGGATCCTGCGGGCCCCTCTTCGGCCGTACCGCTGGTGCGCGAGTCGAACCGCCCGCCTGCGATGGGCGCGATGGGGCGCTAGCGCCGTGGGGGTGAAGCTCGGAGGGCGCTCGGGCGGGCGCAGCGGGTTCCGCGACATCAACATCACGCCGCTGGTCGACGTGATGCTGGTGCTCCTGGTGGTGTTCATGGTGACGGCGCCACTGCTCACGACGGGCCTCCGCATCAACCTGCCCGAGGTCAAGGCGGCGAACACGCCGGTCAAGGACGCGCGCCTGCTGGTCACGGTCACGAAGGACGAACGCGTCATGTTCGGCGACCGCGACGTGACCAACGATGTGGCCGGCGCGTTCAGGCGGAACGCGCGAGTGCAGAAGGAGCGCGAGCTGTACATCCGGGCGGACAAGGACGCGCACTACGGTGTGGTCGCGCGGGTCGTCGCGGCTGCGCGCAACAGCGGCGTGGACTCGCTGAACCTGCTAGTCCAACCCGAGATCGAGTCCGAAAACGACACTGGCAAGAACGCGCCGCCCGCCGCCAAGAAGGGGGACAAGGGCGGCAAACCGGGCGGCATCGGCACCCCCGCCCAGGGAGCGGGCGCGCCGTCGCCCGGCAAGTAGCCGATGCAGGGTGGCACCCGCACCTTTGCGCCGGGGGAAGTCCTGATCGCGGGACTGCTCGCCGTCATCGTCGAGACAGGCTTCTTCCTGCTGCTCGGCTTCGCCGGCACCAGTCGCCTCCACATCAAGGCCCGCGACAAGGCACCGCCTCGGGAAATTCCCATTGCGGTCAAGCCGGTGATCGATCCGCTACCGCTGCTCAAGCTCGGCGGAAAGAAGGTCAAGGCCAAGCTGCCGGACATGTGGAAGAAGCAGGCGCCGGTCAAGCAGTACGAGGAGAAGAGCGCGCCGTCGCCCGAGGCCAAGCAGACGCCGGACGCGATCACGAGCGCGCCCGTCGCCACTGCCGATGCCGAGGCGCCGCCGCCCGACGCCGAGGTCGTCAAGGAGGTCGACAAGAACCTCCAGCTGATCGACGCGGGGCCCGACGCGCCGGCCGTCCAGGGCGAAGGCTCGCCGAACGGCGTCAAGCAGGGCACCGAAACCGACCCGCTCAAAGCGCGGGCGGTCAGCATGTACACGATGAAGATTCTCGGGTGGTTCAACGCGCGTTTCCACCCGCCGGTCGGCAAGATCCCCTGCGATGAGCTCAAGAAATTGAGTGTAGGCGTGGCCGCCAACGTCGGAGGAGACAGGACCGTGGCCGGATTCACCATCAACGGATCGAGCGGCAACCCTGTCTTCGACGCCCAGGTGCGCTCGACGATGCAGTCGATCGTGGGGCAGGAGCTGCCGCCGCCGCCCCCTCTCTATCCCGACATCCTGGGCTCCACGGTGCACCCGCGGTTCTCCGGGAGAGGAGCGAAATGCAAGTGATCGCAAGCGCCCGCACCCTGGCCCTTGGCCTCGCCGTCGCACTGGCACTCGCGCTCATGCCGAGCGTCGCGTCCGCGCAAGCCAAGCAGCCGCCCGCCGACGAGAGCGCGCTCGGGGAGTTCGTCGTCACCGGCACGCAGCACGAGCACGTCACGCGCCTGGCCATCCTGCCCTCGCTGTCGCCCGACATGGCCGACGTGATCGTGCGCGGCGTGGTGCGTCGCGACTTCCAGCTGACCGGGATGTTCGACGTCATCCCGGACAAGAAGGCGCCGGAAGGCCTCTACGGCTTCAACGACCCCGTCGACATCAAGGCCTGGAAGAAGCTCGGCGCGGAGGTCATCGTCAAGGTCGCCGCGCGCGCGGTACCGAAGGACAAGAAGAAAGTGCAGGTCTACGGCCTGTGCTACTTCCTCAACGTCGGCAAGGACCCGGTCTACCAGAAGAAGCTCATCGTCGACCGCTCCATCGTGCGCGTCACCGCGCATCGCATCACGGACGCACTTCTGGGCGCGATTACCGGGCGGCCCGGCGGCTTTGCCAGCCACTTCACGTTCTCGGGCAAGTGGGGCAAGAACGCGCGCATCTTCACCATGGACTCGGACGGCAACGATCTGAAGCCGATCACGAGCCCGGATGTGACGGCCATCGCGCCGACCTGGGGACCCGGCGAGAAGATCTTCTACAGCGTCAGCAAGGACTACGCGCCCTTCAAGCTGATGGCGCTCGACAGCGGCACGGCCAAGCCGGTCAACGTACCGTTCAAGACGTCCATCTACAGCGTCGACTTCAACAAGGACAAGACGAAGATGGCCATCGCCGTGGCCAGCACGCTGGGTAGCGCGATCTACGTCGGCAACCCCGATGGCTCGGGCATGAAGAAGGTGTCGACCACGCCGCTCGCGACGCATCCGGTGTGGAGCCCGAGCGGCAAGCTGGCGTGGATCGGCGGCGGTGGTCGGAACGGCACGCAGCGCGTGTACGTCGACGGCAAGGCGGTCTCGCCCGCCGGCTTCACCGCCGCGGCACCGGCCTTCTGCGACACCGAGGACGGCATCCGGCTGGTGTACGCCGTCGAGGTGCGCGGCAACCGGCAGGACCTGGTGATGAGCAGCGAGAAGGGTGGCGGCGTCGCGCGGCTCACGCAGAACCAGGGCTCGAACAGCTATCCCGCGTGCAGCCCCGACGGCCGTATGCTCGCCTTCTTCTCCACGCGCGGCGGCAAGAAGGGCATGTACTTCATGTCGCTCAAGCGCTGGAAGACGCAGCTCCTGACGCGCCAGTACGGCCAGTCGCTGCGCTGGGACGCGCTGCCGCCCCCGCCGAAATCCGAGCAGCCATAGGCCGCCCGCTGGCGCGCCCAGCCGCAGGCGCGGGGCGCATTTCAGCCTCTCGGCAAACCTCGGCTTGACCGCCCGCCCGGATCACGTAAGCAGGGTGCTCCGGGGCGCGGCCGGGCCGCGCCACCGAGCAGGAGAGCAGAGTCGATGAGCGTACCCGAGAGTCCCACCGAGTTCTTCACGCAGTACATCCCCCAGCGCTTCGAGGCGGTGAAGGCCGGTCTCGCCGGCAAGTCGTCGTCCGGGAGCATGACCTTCCGCGTGCTCGACGGCGGCGAGTGGAGCCTGCGCTTGAAGGATGGCGAGCTCGCCATCAGCGAGGGCATGGACGACGACGTGATCATCCAGATCACGGTCTCGGAGCAGGACTTCCAGCCGATCTTCGTGCAGGGTGCGGTGCAGCAGGAAGGCGAGCCCATCAAACCCGAGGCGCAGGTGCTGGCGTTCAAGGCGCTCACCATCGACTCCGAGCGGGCCAAGCTGGTGCGCGCCGTGGTCGGCAGCGTGGCCTTCGTGGTGGCCGACGGCGACAACTTCCACAAGCTGGTCATCACACCGGGCACGGCCGCTCCCAAGCTGGAGGACGCCGACTGCCGGCTCGAGTGCAGCATGAACGACTTCATGGACATGCAGACCGGCAAGCAGCAGCCGCTGCAGCTCGCGATGAGCGGCCGCATCAAGATCGTTGGCAACGCACAGATCCCGATGGCGCTAAGCGGCGTCTTCGCGTGAGCTGCCGTTCTCGGCCTGCTACCGCGCGCTGCGCGTGGTAGGCATGCTGCGATGAGCGACACGTCCGCGAGGCGCGACTTCCGCCACACCAAGATCGTCTGCACACTGGGTCCGGCCAGCGCCGAGTACGAGGTGATCGAACAGCTCGCGCGCGCGGGCATGAATGTCGCGCGGCTGAACATGTCGCACGGGACCCACGAGTCGCACCTCGAGGTCATCAAGCGCATCAAGGGCCTGAACAAGCGACTGAACCACCCGATCTCCATCCTGCTCGACCTGCAGGGTCCGGAAATCCGCACCGGCGAGCTCGCCGAGAGCCTGGCGCTGAACGTCGGTGACACGCTCTGGCTCTCGGTCAGCCCGGAAGAGGACCCGGAGGTCAAGAGCGTCCACGTCAACTACGAGGATCTGGTCAACGACCTGCGCGTCGGCGACAAGGTCACCGTCGACAACGGCATCATCAACCTGGAGGTGCTGGCCATCCAGGACCGGCGGCTCGAGTGCCGCGTGATCGACGGCGGCAAGCTGGGCTCGCGCCGGCACGTGAACCTGCCCGGCATCCGCGTGAACCTGCCGAGCATCACCGAGAAGGACCGCCGCGACATCCGCTTCGGTCTGGAAAACGAGGTGGATTTCATAGCGCTGTCCTTCGTGCGCTCGCCCAACGACGTGCTCGAAGCGCGCGCCATGGTGGAAGAAGCGAAGACCCGCACACAGCTCATCGCCAAGATCGAGAACCAGGAGGGCGTCGACAATTTCCCGAGCATCCTGGGCGTGTCGGACGGCATCATGGTGGCGCGCGGCGACCTGGGGGTGGAGGTCGACATCCGCGAGCTGCCGGTGATCCAGCGCCGCGTCGTGCGTTCCTGCTCGCTCGCCGGCAAGCCGGTCATCGTGGCCACGCACCTGCTCGAGTCGATGATCGAAAACCCGCTGCCCACGCGCGCGGAGGTCAGCGACGTGGCCAACGCCGTCTACGAGCAGGCCGACGCGCTGATGCTCAGTGGCGAGACGGCCACCGGCCGCCACCCCGTGCGCTGCGTGCAGATGCTCGACCACATCATCCGCCGCATCGAGAAGGAGCCGGGGCTCGACTTCCACCTGGAACGTCACCCCGACGGCCCGCCCGAGGAGCTGGCACGCGCGGCCTGCCGCCTCGCCGACTCGATGGACGCCGAGGCCATCGTGGTCATCACCCGGCGCGGCCTGCTGGCCCAGCTGGTTGCCAGCTACCGCCCCTCTCGCGCCATCGTCTACGCCTTCACCAACATGAGCAGCGTGCGCCGCAAGCTGTGGCTCAACCGCTCGGTCGTCCCCTTCGTCGGCGAGCTGCACAACGACCCGGAAACGACGCTGCGCCTCGCCTTCGACCGCCTGCGGCAGCGCAACCGGCTCTTGCCGGGGGATTTCGTGGTGGTCGTCTCGGATGTGGTCGTCGGCGAATCGATCACGACAACCAGCATCCAGGTGCGACACTTCCAGTAGCCTCTCGCGGCGCGGGCGCGGCGTTGCGCAGGGGCTACTCGATCAGCAGCAGATGGCCGAGACTGTACCGGCCGTCTCCTTTCACGGGTCGGACCTGGATGCGATCGAAGCCAGTGCTGCGTGCGTCGTCGGGGACGGCAAGGCGGTGGAGGGCCAATCCACCGCCATTCGAGCTGGGTTGAATGCGAAGCTGCGCGACGGTTTCCGATCCCCGCATCAGGTCGACCTCGTACACGTCATTGTTGTCGACGCTCAGGTCCAGCGCTGCTGCGTGCGACACCCGGCCTAGCTGAACTCGAACGCCGGGCGCCTGGAACACGACACTACCGGCGCCGTTCCAGGGCGAGCCTTCAGCCCGCACCCGCGAAAGCTCGCGGAGCGGCACGTCGAGCCAGCCCTCGCTTCCCAGGGCGCAGCGATACGAGGCCTTGTCCGTCGGCGCGAGCAACGCATGCTTGATCGTTACCGTTCTGGAAGCCACGGGGCCCAGGACGATATCGACGCGGGTGCGCGACGCGAGCTGGATCGACGGTGGCGCGGTCACGCCAGTCGCTGCGGCGGAGACACCGTGGCAACGGAATGCGACGGAGAGATGCTTCGGTGGCGGCTCGACGTCCAGACGCCATGTCCCGGCCGGGATCGGGAAGCCCGGCAGTGTCGCGGGGTGGCTGGCGCTTGCGGTGACCACGAGCTTGCCCATCCTGTCGGGTGACGCCACGGCGTCGCCGCCCGCGAAGAAGTAGCCCGGGATGTCGATGCGCCGCGGGCTGCGCGTCACCCCGAGCTTTCCGCCCGCGCGCAGGAACCAGAGATCACCGAGCGCGCGGTTTCCGCTCGTGCCCCTGACCCGGACGACCTGGTAGTCGCTGCGGAAGGCGGACATCCGCAGTAGCTGGCGTCCGGACAGGAACCGCGGCTGTCGCGCTCCAGCGGCGTTGTTGAAGGCGATGATGTCGGGGCGCCGCTTCCAGACGTAGCGTCCATCACCGAGCTCGTGCCCGATGCCGCCGTGGCCGAAGTGCGCCGGCGGGTGCGTGGCGATGTAGCGGTTGTTCAGGCCGAGCATGTCGAGCGCCGGCAGCCCCGACCAATATGGAAGCGCGCCAGCGGCATCCACAGCCAAGAGCGGCTTGTCTCTGCCGAACGCACGGCGCAGAGCGGGGCCTATCGAATCCCCATCGAATTCCCAGCGCTCGGTGATGGCGAGTCGATTCACGGCGTCTTTCGACTGCCGCTTCCATGAATACAGCACGACCGGCAGCGTCACGGCGGCCAGGAGGACCCCGGAGTAGCGAAAGCGCGACGCCGCCGCCTGCGTGGCTTCGGCGAGAACCACCGCGAGCGGAACCAGGGCAAGCAGCAGCTGACGCCAACCGGGAAAGATATCTCCGCCGACGACCACGAGATAGGACGTCCACGCCAGCGCCATGCACAAGGCAGGGATCCAGCGCTCGCGGCGCAGGCGCCCGAACGCGGCGACGAGTACCACCAGAGCCAGCGCGAGCAGTGGCCACAGCGGTCGGTATCCGCTTTCCACATAGTGCCATCCGAGAAGCAGGCGCTGCTTGTTGAAGCTCACCTTGACCAGGGCGGTGTTGGGCTCGAGCGCATGGTAGTAGCCCAGCCGGAAAGCCTCCTGCAGCAGCAGAAGGCCGAGCGGCACGCTGAAGACTTTGGCGATTTTCACCAGCTCGGTCCGACGCGGACGCCCCTTGGCGATCAGCGCGCCAAGCCCGGCCGCTCCCACCAGCACGATGCCGTCCGCACGCAGCAGCGCCAGCGCGCCGAGCAATGCGCCGGCGGCGATCACGTCTCGACGTTTGACGGCTGGCTCTGCAAGCGCGCGCGACAGGAAGAGCAGCGCCGCGACGATCACGCCTGCCATGAAGCCATGCTCCAGCCCGCCAATGGCCCAGACGGCAAGCGGCGCCAGAAACGCGAGCATCAGCCCGCCGCTGAGTACCCGGGAAGCCGCGAGACGGAGCGCCTGCGGATCCACCGAGACGAGCACGATCGCCGACACGGCTCCAACAAGGTCCAGCGTGCGTGCGCTGCGGATCGGATCGCTCCCAAGCAACCTCGCCAGCGCCACCAACAAGACCCATAGGAGATCGGTGTAGCCTTCGACGCGCGCACCATGGGTCCACGTGAGACCGTGCCCTCCGACCAGCCGCTCGGCGTAGCGTAGCGAGATCAGCGCATCGTCGGACAGGAAGGGCCAGTACTTGCGGACGTGCGAGACGAAGGCCCAGAGTGACGCAAGCAGCAGCGCCAGCGTCACAGCCGCAACGAGGCGGCCGCGCCGGCCGCGGCCGCTGTCTGCCGCCGGAACCTCCCCGGGAGTACGGAGCTCGGTCACCTTTCTCTATGCCATTCGGAAACAAGCGAAGCGGCGCACTGCAAACCTCCCGCCGGACATGGCTCTTGTCAACGGCATGGGCTTCCCGATGAAAAGTGCGGGCGGAGCAGGCGCAGCGCCCGAAGTCACTCGTGCATGCCGCGGTCCACGCGTCCGGTCTGACGCGCGTGCCTGCGACCTGGCCAGCCGGTGCGCGCCGCACGCCTGACTACTGGATCGTCGCCGTCTTCTCGCAGCCGACCAGGATCTGGACCTTGGACGTGGTGGCGTTCTTCACGTCGTCGCAGGCCTTGCCGAGCAGCTCGATCTGCGTGTTGCTGTTGTCCGTGTAGTGCCAGCAGCCATCCGCCGGGCATGTCTTGGTGGACTTGAGGGGAAGGTTGGGCACCTGGCGCGACTGGCCGTTGGCCGTGATGTCAACGTTCAACTGGGAGGTATCGACCGTTCCACTCTCCGGCTGCGGCACGGCAAAGAAGCACGTCAGCGCTTGCCCACGGATCTTGTCGACCACGTCGGCCAGCGCCTGGGCGTCGAAGGTGCCGGTGGTCATGTCGAAGTGACAGGGAATGGCCGGGTCGCCGCCAGTCTTGGAGAAGGTGCCGTCGCAGCCCTGGGGCACCGTCTTGGGCGAGCCGGCCATGGCGTAGGCGCTGAGCGCGCGACGCATGTTGTACGGCGCCGTGGCGTACGGGCCCTGCGGCTGCCCGGTGCTGTCCGAGCCGGGAACACCGACGATAAACGTGTCCACCGGCTTGGTCGCCAGCTGCGCTTGCCTCAAGAGCTGGATGACGTTGGAGGGCCACTCCCAGTCATTGCATTGGCCATCGGAATAGCCGCCGCGACTGGACAGCGATGTGCAGCTGAACCCACCGTCCGTGATGAACACCAGCACGCGCCTGCCGTTGAACTTGTAGGCCTGCAGCGCCTGGATAGCGCCGTTCATCGCGTCGTAACCGGGGCTGGCGTCGGTGGCAGTGTTGTCGGGGAAGTTGCTGGTGAGCCAGTTGTAGATCTGGTGACGAACGCCGCTCGAAGCGTTGCTCTTGTCGGTGCCGGCGTTGGCCAGCTGCACTTGCGGCAGCGCCGAGATGCCGCACGACACCTGGATACCGAACAGACACGCCGGCCCGGGAACCACAGAGGCTGGATACGCCAGCAGTCCGAGCGCCTGGTTGTCGAAGCTGTCCAGATCGATAGCCTGCGCGATCGCCAGCTGCGCGGCAGCCCACTTGCCGTTGGTGGACATGCTCGAGCTGCGGTCGAGCACGATCAGCACGGCGGCAGGGACGTGCTCGCCGGCGTACGTCTGCTGCGCACACGCGCCGTCGGGCGTCAGCTTGTGATCGTCGGCGGCATCCGGCACCGAGATGCCGCTGTCCGATCCGCCCGCGCCGCCGACCGCGGCGCCGCCCGATCCGCCCGACGCGCTATTCGACCCGCTCGCGCTGCACGCGGCGGCCAGGGCCACACCGACCAGCAGTATCGCCAGGGAACCGCCCAACCTCCGCTTTCCCACCAAGCACTCTCCCAGCCGGGCCTTGCAGGGCCAAGCTGGGCGAGTGTACCACGATCGATACATGGCCACGCCCGAGCCCGGCGCGCGCGCCGCCGACAGCGCACCAGCGGACAGCCGCGCTCCGGCGCCGCCGGCAACGAGCCCTGCCGGTGCATTCATCTCGAGGCTGCTCGTTGTGCATCTGGTGGCGTGGGCGGTCGCGTTCGGTTCGGCGGTGGCACAGATGCCGCTGGCGATCTGGTTCCGGAGAAGCGCGCTCTTGCACGCGCAGCCGACCGGCGCGACGATGGGCGTGGTGCGCAACGCGGCCCGCACCCTCGCGCTGTCTCCCACGGAAGCGGCGCAGCTGCAGCTCGTGCTTACATTCATCCTGTGGGGCGGCGGCGTGATTCTGCTGGTAGTGCACCTCGCGGGGTTGCCGTGGGCCGTCGGTGCGGCCCGCGCCGCGCGCAGTCCGGCGCTGGCCCCGAGCGCGAAGAGAGGCATCCGGATCTTCGGTTTTACCTGCGCAACAATCGCGGGTGTAGTGTTGCTTGCAGGCGTCGCCGGATGGATCTGGCTTTATTCTCTGTGAGGTCATGATGAGGCTTTCCACACTGCGCTGGTGCGTTCCGGTGCTCGCCGTCGCATTCATGAGTGCGTGCGGCGGCAGCAACCAGACGACACCTGCCAACACCGATGCAGGCAGCGACGCGGGCGGCGGCGCGCCGGGCGTGATCCTCGACGGCGGCGGGACGATTCCGCCGCCGCCCGACGGTGCGAGCCTGTGCCCGCAGGGCACGTGCAACTACCAGACGCAACAGGGCTGCCCGTCGACGCAGTCGTGCCGGCCCGCCGTGAGTGGCAGCCAGCTCACGCCCGCGTGCCAACCGGCCGCGGTCTTGGACGGGGGCGCGGGCAAGAGCGGCGACGCCTGCCAGAGCTGGAACGACTGCGCGCGCGGCTACCTGTGCGCGGGCGGACAATGCCACCAGCTATGCTGCGGCGGCGACTGGTCGGCATGCCCCAGCGGCGAGAGCTGCATCCGCCACTTGCTGGTCCAGGTGAACAACCAGGACGTCGACTCGGGAGCGTCGCTCTGCTTCCCGGTCAACAACTGCGACGTGCTCGACCCGAGCTCGTGCTCGAGCCAGCCGGGCCGCAGCTGCCAGATCGTGGACCCGACGGGGAACGTGGCCTGCGTGGCGGAGGGACAGGGCGGCGTGGGGGCGCCGTGCAGCGCGTCGGTGCACTGCTCGGCCGGGTTCTCCTGCGTCGCCGACAAGTGCCGCAGGCTATGCCGCGCGGTCGCCGGTGGGGGCGAGCCGTCCTGCCCGAGCAGCGAAGGGATCTGCGTGCACTACAACCGCGATCCCGCCGGCGTCGGCGAGTGCACGCCACCCTGAAACACCGGCCGCACGCCCGGCCCCGGGCGCCATGTCCTTGATCGTGGTTGCGAGACCCCAACTGAAATGGTACGCGCCATTGCAGTTCTGAAACCAGTGCATCGCATACTTATCATCAAGTGCGCGAACTTGCATGACTTCACGCCCGCTGCCTAGCAGCGTCGCTACTTGGCATCCGGGGGGTAGATGGCGACTCGAGCTCCCAGCCCGTCCAATACTTCGGACGAGATCCTTTTCCAGAATGACGGCGTGTCCCTGTGCCTGCTGGTCAACCGGCGGGCCCGCACGCTGCGCGTGATCGACTTCCGCGCCGGCCCCAATCCGGCCAAGCGGATCTTCGTGATGAGCCTGGCCCGCCGCGAAGGCGTGGACCGGGTGGTCACGCTGGTCGAGCGCGACGAGGTGAGCACCTGGTCGCGGCTCGGCTTCCAGCGCGAAGGCAGCATCCCCGGCTTCTACAAGCGCAGCGACGCGTGGATCCTGGGCACCGTTGTCCCACGTGATCCGGACAATCCGGACGAATCGGGCACGCGTCCCGCGATCAACGACAGCGGGCATAGCGGCTCGTCCGACCGCCAGTACCAGGCCATCCGCAAGCTGGCGAAGGAACGCGCCGAAGAGCCGCTGGCCCGGGTCAAGGTGCAGCCGGCGCGCGAGGCCGACCTGAAGAAGGCCATGACGAACGCGCTGCGCAGCGGCCGGGCCCTGACAGGCTTCGAGCCGTTCGGGCGTGACGTCGAGCGACAGAGCTACGCCTGCACGGCCCGCGGCGGCTTCTCGCTGATGGCGTCGGTCGAGACCCAGGCGTGCTTCAACAACGCCTTCATCGAGCTGCTCACCTCGCCGCGCACGCCCAAGGAAGCCGCACTGACCAGCGCAGCCATCCGCCAGCTCTGCGACGAGCTGTTCGAGCAGGGTGCCGTGTGCTGCTTCTCGCTGACGCCGGTCGACGACATCGAGCTCGGCGCCGCTTTCGTCATGAACGGCTTCCGGCGCACCGGGACGCTCGGCCAGCATCTGCTGGTGCACGGGCAGCGCAGCGATGCATTCCTGTGGTCGAGGAAGCTGGCGCTTCCGGGCGACGGCTGACACCATTCGGCGGTGTTCCGCCTCCACATTTCCGCCCTCGCCGCCGCAACCGTCGTTCTAGGCGCGGCTTCTGCGAGCGCGGCGCGCGCGGTCGTCGCAACGGCGCCACCCGGCGGCGGCCAGTCCGCCCTGTCGGTCGGCTTCACGAGCGAGGGCAAGCTGCTCGCCAGCATCTGCGCACACAGGCCCTGCCCACTGACCGGCGGCCAGGAGCTATCGTTCCCCGCACAAGCACGCACCCTGCTGAGCCATGGCCGGCTGTCGGTGGTGCCGCTGGGCGCGGGACGCCACGCCATCGTCGTCGCAGTTCCCGACAAGCCCCACGAACGCACCTGGCAGGCCGTGGTCATCGCTCCGCTCGCGGGGCAGAAGCCGGACATCGTGTTCCAGGGCTGGACGGGCCTGGTCGAGGGACAGCCCGGGCTGCGCCACGGGCCGATGGTGATCGTCTCCAAGCCGGCCGACGACGGCTCGCGGCGCGTCGTCATCGGAGAGCAGCGGGAGGATCTCGAGCTGTGCGGGCGACCCGCGGTGCTCGCTCCCAAGCTCCTGTACGAAAAGGACCTCGCGCTGCATCCGGCAAAGGTGCAGCGGCTCGACCAGGACGAGCGCGACCGCGCCGAGAACGTGACGGCCAAGCTTGTCGAAGGCGATGACGGCAACACCTATCGGCTGCTGCGCGCAGTGGGAGCGAGCAGCGCCGTGGGCCTTCCGGCTGCGCTCACCGACGGCAACCTCGAGACGACCTGGGCCGAGAACCGTGGCGGCGATGGCCGCGGCGAGTTCGTGCTGATGAACGCGCCGGACAACCTGCCCATCACCGGCCTGGACGTGGTCATCCGCCCGCGGGACAAGGCACCCGAGCACGGCGTTGCGCCACGCGACTTCTGGATCGCGACGAACAAGCGGCTGATCCACGTCACGATGCCGGATGACGCCTGGAAACACCCTGGTGCGCGCTACCGCATTGCGCTCGACAAGCCGCTCCGGACCGACTGCGTGGCGCTGGTGACGGGCGGCGCATACGGCGCGAAGAGCGACTCGCAGGTGAGCTTTGCCGAGCTCCAGGCGCGCACCGAGTTCGACGCGGAAAAGCTCGATGGGCTGGTGGGCGCGCTCGCGGGCGGCGGAAAGCGCGCGGTAGCTGCCGGTTCCGTGCTCGGGGCGCTCGGCGGTCCGGCGTTCGACGAGGTGGCGAAGCGCTACTCGTCGCTCGACGAAGGCGGCCGGCGCGTGGCGCTGGACGTGATGGATCGCGCGCCCTGCGAAAAGAGCGTGCCGGTCTACCTGGAGGCGCTGCTCAGCCCGTTCCGCGCGCATCGCATCCACGCGCGTGAGCACATCCGCCAGTGCGGGGCGAAGAGCGCGCCGCTGCTACAGGACGCGATCAAGAACGGGCCGCCGCGCGCGCGCCCGCTGCTCGCCGGTCAGCTGGCGCTGGTCGCACCGGGGCAGGCAGTGCGCACCATCGTGCCGCTGCTGGATTCGAAGAGCCACGAGGAGCGACGCCTGCTGCGTATCACGCTGGCGCAGGCCTCCGACTCGAACAAGGCGACCGCAGCCGTGCGCGACATGCTGCGCGACAACAAGCTGCCCGAGGTCGCGGCGATCGATCTGCTCCGTTCGCTGGGCGACCGACTGGCTGCCTACGAGCCGGAAGCGTCAGCAGAGTTCGCGCGGCTGGCGCATCCCGGCGCGTCGTTCCGCACGCGCTATCTGCTTCAGGAGCCGGCTTCGGTGCTGGCCCGGAAGGATGCGACGGCTGCGGCTTTCCTGAAGCGATCGCTGACCAGCGACCCCGACGCGCATGTGCGCGCCCAGGCCGCGCGGGTGATCGAACAGCCCCGGGCGTTCCGTGCGGAGCTCCTGCGCGCGCTGTCCGACCGGGGCGTGCGCGTGCGGGAGGCCGCCGTACAGACACTCGGCACCGGGCGCGCCGCGTTCGCCGCACAGGCCATCGCAGCGCGCCTCGAGAAGGACCCCTGGCCGCTGGTGCGCTCGGCCGCGGCCGACGCGCTGGGCCGGATGGGCCCGGATCCGGCCATCGACAAGGCGCTCGCCGAGGCGCTGGGCGACGCGTCGAAGTCGGTGCGCGCGCCGGTGATCCGTGCGCTCGGTCTGCGCCGGGCGCGGGCCTATGCCTCGAAGATTCGCGACAAGCTCGACGCTCACGACGAGGCCGTGGAAGTGCGCATGCAGGCCGCTCGCGCGCTGGGCATGATGTGCGACAACGACTCGCTCGACATGTTGACGAGCTACGCGCACAAGGCCGCCGATCGGCTCTCTTCCGGGGATCTCCAGTCGATCGGCTCCGCCGCCATCGTGGCGCTGGGCCGCCTCCACCCGCGGGATCTGGCCAAGCGCCTCGCGCCACTGATGAGCCCGCGGGCCCCGCGTGGCGCCCGCTTCGCCGCCCAGGCTGCGCTGCAGCACCAGGGCGCCTGCGGCGCGCGGCGCTAGAGCGCAGGGAACAGGCTTGCGTTCCGCTGTTGCCGCCCCCGGCTGGCTCCTATAGTAGCCGGGCATGACCGAGCCGTGGACGCTGGTGACCGGAGCTTCCGGATTCGTGGGGTCGCGCCTGGTGAGGGCGCTGGTGGAGCGGGGCGAGCGCGTGAAGGGCTTCGTGCGCGCTGGCTCCAGCCTGAAGCAGCTGGAGGGGCTGCCCGATGACCGCTTCCAGCTGGCCTTCGGCGACATCACGGTGATGCACACGGTCTACCGCGCGCTGGCCAGCTGCGACCGGATGTACCACGTCGCGAGCAACTTCAAGATGTGGGACGCCGATCCGGAGAGGATCCTCAAGCCGGCCATCGAAGGTACGCGCGCCACGCTCGAAGCCGCGAAGAAGCGCAAGCTCTCGAAGGTGGTGGTAACGAGCAGCACCGCCGCGCTGGGCTCCGAGCCCAAGCCCGAGCCGATGGACGAGGCACACGAGTTCAACCTGAAGGATCCGGAGACGTACATCCGCTCCAAGCACGAGGCCGAGCAGGTCGCACACGAGTTCGCCGCGGAAGGGTTGCCCGTGGTGATGGTGTTGCCGAGCGGCATCGTCGGCCCGGGCGACTGGAAGCCCACGCCAACCGGCGCGAGCATCGTGGAGTACCTGAAGTTGTCGCCCGCGTGGCGCGCGCCGGCCACCGACGGCGGTCTCAACATGGTGGACGTGGACGACGTGGTGCAGGGCCACATGCTCGCCATGGACAAGGGCACGGTAGGCGAGCGCTACATTCTCGGCGGCGACAACCTCACCTTCGAGCAGATGTTCGCGACGCTCAGCGAGCTGACCGGCCTCGCACCGCCCCGGAAAGTGGGCCAGGGCCTGGTGTCGCTGGCCGCCACGTTGATGGAGCTGAACGCGCACCTGGGGGGCGGCGAGCCGATGCTCACGCGGAAGCTGGCGCGCGACTTCGCGTTCTCGTACGTCTTCGTGAGCAGCGAGAAGGCCGAGAACGAGCTCGGCTACACGCACCGTCCGGTGCGCGAAGCGCTGGCGCGCTCGGTGCGCTGGTACCTGCAGAAGGGCTACGTGCCCGACAAGGCCGCACACCGCGTGCGCCTGGAGCTCAGGCAGGCGTGAGTAGAGCCGAGCCCGCTCGGGACGACAGCACGGTGTTCGCCGAGCTGTGGCGCGGGCTCCTGCTCGGCAGCGCTGCCTCCGTGTTCGCGACGCTACCCGGCGCCTACCGCGCGTCGCACGCGGGCGCGTCGTTCATCGGCTGCTGGCTCGCGCTGGCCGGCTCGACAGCGCTGTTGCTCGCCCCGGCGGTCGGCGCGTTCCGGGCGGCGCGGCCGATGCCGCGCGCCGTACCGACGCTCCTCGTGGGGCTGCTGCTCGCGTCCGGGCCACTCGTGATCTTCGCCCGGCTGCTCAAGGCGACGACGCACTACCGCCCGCTGGGCGGCGCGACGTTCGCGATCGTGGCGGCGGGCGTCGTGTTGGGCTGCATCGCTGTGAGTGGTCGGCTGGTGGCTGCTGCACAGGCCGGCGCGCGACAGCGCATCGCGCAGCGCCTGCTCATCGTGCTCGCTGCCGCTTCCACGTTGATCGGGCTCGCGCTGGCGGCTCCTGCCGTCGGCGCATCCGGCATGCGCGCCGGAGTGTTCGACGGTGTGCTCGCCGTCGCACTGGGGCTGGCTGCGGCACTACCCGATGCAACCGGATGGCTGCCCGCGGCACGCGCCAGGCTCGCGGGGCCAGCCCTGTGGCTGGTGCTCGTCGTGGCGGGCGCAGCCATGCTGCACCTGTCGCCAGCCGTGCGCGGCGCATGCACGAGCCGCGCGCCGGTGCTGTCCGGTCTGACCGGCTGGCTCGGCTGAGCGGCCGGGCATAATCGACCACCTGCAGCCGTTTCCAGGGTGGTTTGACCGGGGCATCACCGGTGACTACGTTTCCACTCATCGTGTCGGGCCTGGTTATCGGGCGACGATAGGTCGGCCGCCTGCCCAGGAACCACGAACAAGGAGAAGCAGGGCTACCATGTACCCCCAGCAGTATTCGTCCCAGCAGCAACGCATGTACGGCGCGCAGGCCCTCACCGGGCCGGCCAAGCTCGCCTTCCTGCGCAAGGTCTATGCGCTGTTCACGACCAGCGTCCTGGCCGCGGCCGTCGGCGCCATGTTCGCCCTGTACGCGGGCACCGGCTCGTCGGCAGCGACGATCCAGCTCTCCGACGGCACGGTGCGCACGATCCCGCCGCTGGTGGCCATGCTCTCGACCGGCGGCATCCTCACGTGGATCATCAGCATCGCGGTCCTGTTCGGCGCGTTCTATGGCGCCAGCGCGCTGAGCCGGAAGCCGGGCGTGGGCGCGGTGGCGCTGCACGGCGCGGCGTTCATCAGCGGCGTGTTCATCGCTCCGATGATCTTCTTCGCGCTGCTCATGGCCTCGCAGGGACAGACGCTCGTCGCCTCGCCGGTGCGCGACGCGTTCGTGCTCGCCACGATCGCGTTCGCCGGCCTCAGCACCTACACGCTCGTCACCAAGAAGGACTTTTCGTACCTCGGCGGCTTCCTGTGGATGGGCTTTTTCATCGTGTTCGGCGGGCTCCTGCTGACGTTCTTCATCCACAGCAGTGTGTTCGCGCTCGCCATCGAAAGCGCCGGCGTGCTCGTCTTCGGCGGGTTCATCCTCTACGACACGTCGCGCATCTTGCGCTCGGGCAACGACAACCCGGTGAACGCGGCGATCATGCTGTATCTGGACTTCTTCAACCTGTTCATCATGCTGCTCAGCATCCTGAGCAGCCGCCGGAACTAGCGGCGCGCGCAACACAACAGGCGGGCTTTCCACGCCGGAGTCGACATCCACTCGGCTCCGCAGCAACTGTACGTGCGTGTCGCACACCGGACCGACCAGGCAGTGCGCGTTGACGTAACGCGGGTTCATTCCTAGATTTGACCCTTCGCTCCCGTCTCGTGGCGAGAGCGGAGGAGCAGCTCGCTCGTGAGCGCTCCCGCGCTGAAACCAACCCATGCGCATCGGTCCCGGCGAGCCTTCCTCTGGCCGACCTGGCGTCGGCGGCCGTCCCTTGCGGTGGGCACTGGCGCTGCTGGCGATGGTCGGCCTGTTGCTCGTGAGTGCAATCGGCTGGGCAGAGCTGCCTGCCGGGGCGTCGGCGGCGACCGCGCCACCTCCAGCCCAGGTGGAGGCCGTGGCGGCACCGCCGCCTGCTCCTCCCGCCGTGGAGGGTGTCCGCACCGGGACGACCTCGGTGGAGAATGTCACGGCCAAGGGCCCGCCCCAGGCGGTGCATCCGCTGCCCGAGGACGCACCGCGGCTGAGCGGCGAGCTGCCGCGCGTGCCGCACGCCCCCTCCAGCTACAACAGCTACGATGGCGGCTGGATCCGCTTCGCGTATCCGCCTTCGGTCCGCGAGCGCGTGCAGCCGTTGATTGCGAAGGCCGACCAGGTGCGCGCCCAGCTGACAGCGCGGCTCGGCGAACCGGTGCTCGACCACGTCAGCGTGTACGTGGCGCGCACGCCGGGCGAGATGGCCACGCTGGCGCCCGATGGCGCGCCCTTCCCGAAGTACGCGGCGGGCGTTGCCTACGGGCAGATCGGCCTGGTGCTGCTCAGCATCAATCCGGTGCACCCGAACGACGATCACGATCTGGGCGAGATCTTCCGTCACGAGCTGGCCCACGTCGCACTGTACGACGCCGTCAACGGACATCCCGTACCGCGCTGGTTCAACGAGGGCTTCGCCGTGTTCGCTTCCGGGGAGAGCTCTTTCGTCCGGCTGCACACGCTGTGGACCGCAACGCTCGCGAACAACCTGATCCCACTACGGAAGCTCGATCGAACCTTCCCGGCAAACGAGGTCGACGCCTCGGTGGCGTACGCGGAGTCCGCTGAACGTCGTGCGCTATCTGCTCAGGCAGCAGGATCACCATCGCTTCGTAGCGATGATCCAACGCATCAAGGGGGGCGAGGGCTTCCAGCATGCGATGGAGGGCGCCTACGACACCGACATCGCCAACCTCGAGTACGACTGGCGGCAGGATGTGGCCAAGCGCTACACGTTCTGGCCGGTGTTTTTCAGCGGCGGTGCCATCTGGATGGGCGTGGTGGGTTTGGTGATCTGGAGCTGGAAGCGCCGCCGCAAGCGCGACAAGGCCACGCTCGATCGCTGGGCGAAGGAAGAAGCGGCCGAGGACGAGCTCAAGCGCCGCATCGCGCTGGCCAACCAGGAGAACGCGCGCGTCCACATCGTGCTGGCCCGCCACAGCCAACGCGCCAGCTCACCCGAGATGCGCCCTTCCTCGCCCGATTCCAGCGTGCCGAAGGTCGAGCACGACGGGCAGTGGCACACGCTGCACTGACGCGCGCGGGGCGCGCTACCGCCGCACCTGCTCGCGCACCAGCTGCAAGCGCCTGGTTTGATCGCCGTGCTGGATGTCGACGAGGACGTCGCTTCCCACCGGACCGCTCAGGCGCAGACGGGCGTCGCGCATCGTCTTCGGCGCGACGCCATCCACCGACGTGATCACGTCGCCCGGACGCAAGCCGGCGCGCTCGGCTTCGCTGGCGTCGGCGACCTGGACGATCACGACCTGTAGCGAGTCGCCGGAGCCGCGCGCCCCGAGCGTGACGGCAACGCTCCCGCCGCTCGCCGGCTCATCGTCGCTCGCGCCGGGAACCAGCTTGATGGTGACACCCTTGGTCGGGCGGTCCGGGTCGACCGCGACGCCGCGCGCGCGGCCACGGCCCACATCGGCAGCGTAGGCGCCCAGGTCCACCTTGCCGGGATCGACACCTTCCAGCTTGAAGTGGCCCTTCGTGTCGGTGACCGCCATGCCCGGCGGGAGCGCACCCGCCGGCAGATAGGCCGGCGCGACGCCGACTGCGACGCGCGCGCCGGCCACCGGCTTGCCCTTGTCGTCGACCACCGTGCCCTCGACGGTAGCCGGCTGCGACAGATCGACGGCCGGCAGCTCGAAGGGGCGATCCGCGCGCCCGGTCCGCTTCACCTTCGCGTCGAGGCTGCGCGTGGCGTACTCCGGATGGCTCACCACCAGGCGTACCGGCCCCGGCGTCACGTCGTGCAGCGTGTAGCCGCCGTCGCTGTCGGTCAGGGCGGACTTGCGCATACCGTCGGCGACGATAGTGACACTCGCCCCCGCGAGATACTGGTGGCCGCGCACCGCCGTGACGGTTCCGTGCACGAGCACACCGTGGCGCAGCTTGACCTCGAGCTCGGCCGGCGCCGCGTCGGTGGTAACGGAAGCACGCGCCCAGCCCGGCGCCTCGGCCAGCACGCGCAACGAGAGCCCCTTGGCGTCCGGCACGCTGACGGTTCCATCGGCCGTGGTGAACAGCGTGCGGCGCAGCGGCGTGTCCGGCTCCAGCGACAACACCGTCACCTGTGCCGCGTCGACCGGCTGATCGTCGTCGTCGCTCACCTTGATCTGCACGGCGTCGCGCTTCGCCGGCAGCTGGATCTCGATCTTCTTGTGCTCGCCCTCTTTGACCTTGATGGTCTTTTTCATCACGATGCGTGACAGCTCGTCGGGGCGGGCCAACGACAACTGCACCTCGTCGGGCACTGCCGCGAAGGCGAACGTGCCGTCGTCGGCGGTGATCGTGGTCTCCTGCCGCGTACCCCTGACTGCCGTGAGGTCGACGCGCGCGCCGCCCACCGGCTGATCGTCGTCGTCGATGACCCGACCTTCCAGCGTGCCCCCCGCGTGCAGCACGACCTTGACGGTCGCTTTGCCGCCGGGCGAAAGCGTGACGGCGTCGCTGACCGCTTCCACGTAGGACGGGTGACGCACCAGCGCGCGCATGCGCCCTGGCGTGACCGGATGCGCCGTGAAGGTACCGTCGAAACCGGTGACCCACGGCGCGATCGCGGAATCGCTGCTGTCGTCGTCTGCCGGCGCGTTGGGCGTCGCGGCCGCGGCCGCGACGCCGCCGACGGGTGGGATCGGCGGGACCGGACCGGGCATCACGCCCAGCTCTCCAGCGGGGATCAGCGGCACGGGGCCAGGCAGCGCCCACGCGAAGTGACGGCGCCGGAACGACATCAGCATCGGCGTCTCGCTGACGGGAAAGCCCTGCATGTCCGTGCCGATGATCTCGATGCTGGCGCCGTCGATCGGGTTGCCTTTCCCATCCACAACCGTGCCCGCCAAGGTCGCCCCCTTGAGCAGCGGTATCTGCACGGGGCCGTCGAGCTGGTCGGGCACCGGAACGCCCGAGTGGGGCACGAAGCCGTCCGCGCGCGCGGCGAGCATGGCCGGGCCAGGAGCGAGCGGGCCGAGCGTGACCGTGCCGTCCGCGCCGGTGCGCCCGCGGATCGGGAACGAGCTGATGCCGGACTCGACCAGCACCACGTCGGCGTCCGGCACCACCACGGGATGATCGCCCGCGCCATCCGTGACCACCGCCGTGACCATGCGCCCGGCGTGCACGCGCAGCACCAGCGTCTGGTGCTGACCGCGCTTGAGCTCGACGCCCACCAGCGTGTCCGAAACGAGCTGGCCTTTTTCGGCCTTGAGGTCGTAGGTGCCGGCAAGCAGCCCGGCAATGCGCGCGCTACCCTTGCCGTCGGTCGTCGCGCGCCGCGCCGGCCACAGGTTGGAGCCCGCGATGATGACCGACGCGTCCGCGACCGGCGTGCCCGTCATGGTCTCGACCTGCACCTCGAGCGAGCCAAGCCGGCGCAGCGTAACGGTCAGGTCGGCCCTGACGTCCGGGCGCGTCACCGACTCGTAGCCCCGCGCGCTGACCTTGACGACCCATGGCGCCGCGCCCAGCCGCGTCAGGTGCGCCGCACCGTCGGCGCCGGTGAGCGCGCCAAATGGCAACGGGTCCGACGCGGTGACCAGCACGGTGGCGTGGGGCAGCGGCTGGCCCTGGTCGTTGCGCACGTTCACCGTCAGCTTGTGGGCGAGCGGCAGCGTCACCTCGGCCGTACGCGGCTCGCCACCGAGCACGAGCCGGGTCGAGCTGCGCGCGTGTCCCGGCGCGTCCGCGACAATCCATGTGGCACCGCGCGGCAGATGCCCGATCCGCGCGCGCCCTGCCGCGTCGGTGCGTCCGCTCCCTGCCAGGTAGTAGCGGCCCCGCCGCTCCCAGAACACGCGCACCGTCGCGCCCTCGAGCGGGGAGGGCCGGCAGCCTGGCGCGGTGCCCCCATCCGGCGCGGGCGCACAGCGCCCCGTCGGGCGCGCCACGACCTGCACGGTGAGCTGGGCGTCGCGCTCCGACACCTTGACGGGCGGTGCCGGCGCCGACGGACCGGTGACGTGTGGAAACAGCGCCACGTCGAACAGCCCCACCACGAAGGCCAGGCAGGCGATCACCGCGACAACAGCGATGATCCGGTCGGTGACCTGGCGCACGTCCACGTCCGGGACGATAACGCCTGGGGCCGGAGTCCGCTTCCCGGAGCGGATTGGTAGCCGTCTTCCAGGCGGGTTAGACTGGAAACATGCGTGCGTTCCGCTCGCGACGGCTGGGTGCAGCGTGCCTGTGCGCCGCTCTCGCAGCCTGCGGGCAGTCTCCGGACCTTCCGCCGCGCCTGCAGGGCGGCCTCGACGGGGGAGGAGCCGGGGGCGCAACCTTCGACGCAGGCGGCCGGGACGGCCCACCCAACCTCGACGCGGGCGGACTGTGCGGCAACCAGATCATCCCCGCCGTCGAAAACCGCCCCAACCTGTACTTCGTCCTGGACCGCTCCGGCAGCATGGCCGATCTCCTGCCCGGCAGCATCTACAACAAGTACGTCAACGCGCGCATCGCGCTGCGCGATCTGCTGCTCGCTGTGGGCCACCGCGTCCAGTACGGCGCCGCGGTATTCCCCGCGCCAGGCGCATCGCCCGCCGGCTGCGCGCCGGGCGCCGAGGTGTTCCCCACCCGCACCGGAGATCCGCCAAGCTACGCCGCGCAGGGCGAGGTCGGTCCGGTGCTGTCATCGCTCCTGGCGCGCCTGGCAAAGTACTCCCCCGACGGCGGCACGCCGGTCTCGTCGACGCTCACGGCGCTGACCCCGACGCTTCTGGGGCTGCCGGGCCAGACCTACGTGATCCTCGCCACCGACGGCGCGCCAAACTGCAACAGCGCCGCCAGCTGCGGGCCTGATCAGTGCATGCTCAACATGGCCGGATCGGTCATCGGCACGCAAGCGTGCGATGCCAGCTTCAACTGTTGCGACCCGGCCAACGTAAAGGATGGCGAGCTGCAGTGCGTGGACGCACCGGCGAGCGTCGCCGCCGTGCAGAAGCTCAGAGACGCGGGCGTGAAGACGTACGTCATCGGCATGCCCGGAAGCGAGCTGTACTCCTCGGTCCTCGACAGCCTTGCGGTCGCCGGCGGAGAGCCGCGGGCAACATCGCCGCACTACTACCCGGTGAAGAACACCTCCGAGCTGACCGACACGCTCAAGGCCATCGGTATCAATGTGGCCATCAGCTGCGACATCTCGCTCGACTCGGCCCCGCCGGATCCAGGTCTGGTCAACGTCTATTTCGACCAGCAGCTGGTGCCCTCCAACCCCGACAACGGTTGGGTGTGGACCGACAGCACGTCGATCGAGCTCAGAGGCTCGGCCTGCGACGACCTGCTCAGCGGCGCTGTGCTGCAGGTGCAGATCGTCGCTGGTTGCCCGACCACAGTGCAGTAGCTCGCGCCGGCGCTCGCAACCCGCGGCTCGGGCGGCTAGCATAGGATTGTGAGCACCGAGCCGGACATCGACGCGCTGCGCCGGGAGATCGATCGGATCGACCAGGAGCTTCTAGCCCTATTCGTAGCGCGCGTGCGCGCCGTCCTGTCGGTCGGCGACTACAAGCGTGCCCACGGCATCCCGGTCTACGACCCGGAACGCGAGCGCAGCCTGCTCGACAGTCTGTGCCGCAGCGCCGAGCCGCCGCTCGACCGCGAGACCGTACGCCGGCTCTTCGAACGCGTGATCGACGAGTCCCGCCGGATCGAGCAGCACCACGTGAACCGCCGCTAGCGTGCGGCCTTCCGGAGGCTTCAGTTCCCGGGATGGTCGGCGGGCTTCGCGTCGAAGCTGAAGCTGACTGGAGCGCTCGGAGCGACTTTCTGACCTAGAGCGGCGAGGGTCTTCTGCGCGAGCTTCTCGAAGGACTCGCGCGGCTTGACGTCGTGCGCCTCGAGGCTCACGTCCACCGGCTCGGCGGTTTCGACGTGCACGCCCACAGGCTTGTCACCATTGAAATCGAACGTCAGAGCGAGCTTGGCGGTCTTGTTCACCTTGCGGCCATGCAGAAGCAATTCGCCGCTCACGGTGACGGTGACCTTCCGCTTGGCCCCCTTCATCGCGAGGACATCCTTGTGCGAAGCGCTGCCCACCTTGTCGAGCTTGAACTGGACATAACGGTTGGCTTGTCGCATCGCCTTGGGCGCATCATCGGAGATCTGCAGCCAGCTGCGCATGTGCGCGTTCTGGTGATCGTTCTTGCTTTCACCGCCGAAGTCGTCGTGCTCGGTCTTTCGCTTGGCGTGGAAGAGGACGAGCTTGTCCAGGTCGACCTTGATCAGTCCCTGGCTCTTGGTGATGTCGGACAGGTCGACGAAGAGCTGGCCCGACACCGAGTCGGGCGCCTTGCCGTGGATGCGTTCGATGGGGGCAGCCATCAGGAAGTCGACCTGACTGGACTTCTGCTGGACCTCGAACCGCTGCGACGCCACGGAGTGCGCCTTTGCGGGTGCCAGGGAGGACGCCAGCGGCGCCAGCTTGCCCGAAGGCTTGTCGTCGCACGCCGCCAGGCCGAGCCCAACCAGCATCGCGAGCGCAACAGCCAGTGCTTTCGTGGTACGGCGGTTCATTTGTTGATCCTTGTCATTGCCAGACATACTACGGACAACCTGCCGATCGGTTTCCAGGGGCGCTCCGGCGGCGCCGGAAGGCTCGAACCTGGCCGCATCCTCGGGCCCGGGGCTCCGGGCGGCACCCCTCGGTTTTCCCTTATTGCGGATGTGTTTCTGGCGGCGACGATCGGGGGGGGTTGATGAATCGTTTCGTAGCGCTCCAGGCAGCACCCGACCCGCTGGCCGACAGCGACACCGAGCTCGTCGATGCGGACGCCGAGCTGCTGCGCGCAACGCTTCACGCGGCGCTTGGCGCGATCGAGGAGCCGACGGTCGTGGTGCACCGTAGCGGGCGTCCCGTGCTGGCCAACGCCCGGGGACGCGACTGGCTGGCCTCCAGCACTACCGAGCTGGCCTCGCTCGTCGAGGCGGCCATCTCGTCCGGGCCGGGCCAGCAGCCTGCAGGATTTCGCGTCTCGCCCATCCAGGGTCGGCACGGCGCCGAGCTGTTCCTCGTCGTCGGTCGTAGCTCCGGAACCCGGAGCGAACAACGCATGCTCCAGGCGGCGAGCCGCTGGCGGCTGACGCGCGCCGAGACGCGCGTGTTCAAGCGGCTCGGCCGCGGCATCACGAACAGGGCCATCGCCCGCGAGCTCGACTGCTCGATCCGCACCGTCGAGCTGCACGTCTCGTCGATCCTGAAGAAGGCCCAGGTCAAGAGCCGCGCGGAGCTGATCGTCAAGCTCCTGGGCACTCCGGGCTGAGCGTCAGCTGGACGCGCTGCTCGCGGCCTCGCGGCGCGCGCTGCGCCAGGCTTCCGGCGACGTGTCGGTCCAGCGCTTGAAGGCGCGGTGGAACGCCGCCGGATCGGAATAGCCGAGAAGCCACGACAGCTCTGCAATGGCAACGCCAGCCTCGAGGAAGTACAGCGCCTGCTGGCGGCGGACCTCGTCGAGCTCGGCGTGCAGCGACGTGCCTTCCTCGCCCAGCCGCCGCTGCAGCGTGCGGGGGCTCATGTGGAGCAGCGCCGCAAGATGCTCGAGCTTCACCTGGCCCTCGGGTAGCTGTTTCCTGAGCAAGGACCGCACGCGGCCCACGACGCTGCTCTCTCCCGGAATCTGCTCCAGCTTCTCTTGCGTATAGCGATCGAAGAAGTTGCACAGCGCCGCATTGGCATCGGGCAACGGCAGCTCGAGCAGCCGAGCCGGAAAGCGGATCTCGTCGAATGCCGCACCGAACTCGATGGGCACACCGAACACGCGGGCGTACTCGTCGGCGTCGGGCGGACGCTCGTGACGGAAGCGCACGCACTCGAACTCGAGCCCCGGGATGTAGCGCGAGCCGTTGACGACGAAGTCGCAGAACGACATCTGCGCCATCTGCACGTGGGCAGGGCGCGATGGCCCGTACTGTTCGTAGGTGACGCGTACCCGCTCGCCTTCGACGAACATCTCGTAGCGCTCCCCCTCGGCCCACATGCGCTGGTAGCGGAACACGCGGTCCATCACGGCCCCGAAAGTGGGACTCGTGATCATGAGGAATCCCAGAGCGTCCATGTCCTCGAGCTCGAGGCTGGTGGCGAAATGCAGCCCCAGACAGGCGTCACCGGTGGCGTCACAGGCCGCTTCAATCCCGTCGTACAGCGCCGGAAGCGGGATGCGCCCGTCCGGATCGGCCAAGGCTGCCTCCTTCAGGCCAGCTCGCTCGAGCAGGTACTTTCTCGAGACGCCGCGCTTCTCGACGAACGCTGCGAACAGCGCGGCCATTCTCGCCCAGGCCGTGGGCACACCTCGCTTCGCAGGGGCCGCCATGGATGACAGGGCGCAGAATATCAGCCCTTCTGGCGTGGATCATCAATGCGGGCTCCGACGAGCGGGCGTACGTTGTCTTCATGCAACAGGACACCAGCCCCCGTGTCGACACGCTCCGCGGCTGGGCGCTGGCCGCCGTCGTGCTCTTCGTCGCGTTGGCGGTCGCGGCGCCCGCCTCGGCTGCCAGCTCGCATCAAGGAGCTGGTCCATCGAGCCGACCACGTGCTCCGCGGCAAGACCACCGCGGCGCTTCTGACGATGCGCGTGCACAAGAAGAGCTACGACCGCTCCTACAGCATGGTCTACTGGGGCGACGAGCGAGGCGGCACGAGCCGTGCGCTGATCAAGGTACTGGGGCCAGCACGCTGGCGCGGGCACGGCACGCTCAAGGTCGGTTCCCGGCTCTCGCTGTACGACCCTTCCAGCGACCGCATCACGGTGCTCTCGAGCTCCATGCTGGGCGACAACTGGATGGGCAGCCACTTCACCAACGATGACCTGGTGAAGGAAACGGACCTGGCCAAGGACTACGTCCCGCACATGCTGAAGACGTGGGTGGCGGACGCGAACGGCAAGCCGGCGCGCTACTACCGCATCCGTCTCGACCCGACGCCACGCGCACCCGTCGCCTGGAACCACATTACGGTCCAGCTCTACGAACAGGGCACACATGTCATCCCGACGCGCGAGGAATACTACCGCCGCAAGAACCAGAAGCAGCCCACGCGCACGCTCACCCTCGGCGACGTGAAGGACATGGGCGGCAGGCTGCTGCCGACGAAGCTCGTGATGCATGTGGCAGACAAGCCCGGCGAGTACACGTCGCTGACCTACAAGAAGGTCCGGTTCAACGCGAACGTCCCCAGCAGCAAGTTCACCGAGCAGGCGCTCCGCCAGTAGGCCGCGACATGACCAACAGCTTCGGCCTGCTGCTTGCGATCGCGTGGCGCAACCTCGGCCGCAATCTCCGACGCACACTGATCGCCGGCACGGGCATCGCCCTCGGAGTGGGCATGTGCATCGCCAGCTTCGGCGTGATGGACGGCATGAGCAGCGACATGGTGCGGTCGATCACGGACGTGCAGCTCGGCCACATCCAGGTGCACGAACCGGGCTTTTCCGCACGCCCCAAGCTGAAGCTGGCGTTCGACAAGGCCAGTGCGCGCACCCGCGCCGCCTCGCACACCCGCGACGTGGAGGCGGTGAGCCCACGGGTGTTCGGCTGGGCGCTGGCCAGCACCGAACGACAGTCGACCGGCGTGCAGCTGGTCGGCATCGACCCCGAGCTCGAAGCCCGCGTCACGAAGCTCGATCGCCGCGTCTCGAAAGGCCACTATCTGCCCCAGCAGCCGACGCCCTGGCCCGCCGCGAAGAAGCTGAGCGAAAAGCAGCGGCAGCTGGACCAGCAGTTGACCCAAAGCGAGACCGAGCGCGCCGAAGCGGAGATCGAGGCGCTCGGCGGCGGGGGTGCGCCCGCAGAAAAGCCCACCCCCGACCTGCCCAGCGCGAAGCAGCTCCGCGGCAGCACCAACAAGCTACTTGCGGAAGTCGCTCCGAAGCCAACGCGTCCGCCGGCCCTGCTGCTCGGCGACAAGCTCGCGCGCAAGCTGCAGGCGAAGCCGGGAACGATCGTCAGCCTGATGGCGCAGGATCTCGACCACAACCCGGTGGACGTCGACTTCCGTGTGGTCGGTATCCTGCACACGGGCGACCGCGCCCTCGATAGCGTGCGCGCCGTCGCCAACCTCGCCGACGTACAGCGCATGCTCGGCCTGGGCGATCGCGCTCACGAGCTGGCCATCCGCCTGCGCAATCCCGAACAGGCCTCCAGCGTCGCGCATGCGCTCGCCTCGGAGCCTCTGTTCAAGGGCCTGGACGTGAAGACCTGGTCCAAGCTCCGCCCCGACGTGGTGGCCATGGTGCAGACGAACAGCGCGATGACGGCGTTGATGGTCGCGATCATCTTTGCCATCGCGGCCATCGGCGTGGCGGACGCCATCCTGATGGCCGTGTTCGAGCGACACCGCGAGCTCGGCATGCTCAAGGCCGTCGGCATGCGGCCCGCGTCCATCGTGGTGATGGTGACCACCGAGACCTTCCTGCTCGGCCTCGCCGCTTCGCTGGCCGGCGCCGCACTCGGCATCGGCATCGATCTGTTTCTCGCGCATCACGGCATCCCGCTTGGCGGGCTGAGCAGCACGACCCTGGCTGGTGCCACCATCCCGCCCGTGTTGCACGCCACGATGACTCCGGAAGGCGTGCTGCTGCCGCTGGTGATGATGATCGTGATGGCGCTTCTGGCAGCGCTATGGCCAGCCGTGGTCGCCGCCCGCACCCAACCCGTCGTCGCAATGAGGGAGAGGTAGACGTGGTCTTCCGCCTGGCCATCAGGAACTCGCTCCGCAACCGGCGCCGCACGCTGCTCACGGGCGTGGCGATCGCGCTGTCTTTCGCGATGCTCCTGGTCTTCCTCGGCATCGGCGACGGCGTGCACGAGAAGATGGCGGAGATCGGCGTAAGCATGGGCCTGGGCGACGTGGTCGTGCACGCCCAGGGCTACAACGACGACCCGACGCTCGACCGGCTGATCAAGAACCCCGACAAGCTCGAAAAGGCGATGCGCGGCGTGCCCGGAGTCCAGCACGTGGCACCGCGCCTGCGCACCGACGCCCTGCTCACCGCGGGCGCGACCAGCGTCGGTGTCGCGCTGTCCGGAGTGGACCCCGCAATCGAGCGCACGGTCTCGAAAATCGACACGCCCGAGGCGATGGTCGCCGGCCACGCGCTCGCCCCCGAGAAGGGCCCGCGCCCGCTGAGCGCGCTGCCTCCCGTCGTGATCGGCACGCAGCTCGCGCACACGCTCGGCGTGCAGGTCGGCGACCGGGTCACGCTGACGCTGCGCCCAGCTGGCGGCGGCGACACGCGCAGCGGCGCCTACGAGGTGCGCGGCATCTTCAAGACGGGCGTTCAGGAGTTCGACGCGTTCTGGGCGGAAGTCCCGCTCTCCGACGCGCAGAAGCTCGCCGCAGCGGGCCACGGCGTGACCATGCTCGCCGCCATCCTGAACCATATCTCCAACACGCCCGAGGCGACGGCGCTGATCGCCAAGTCGCTGGCCGGGAGCAACGTCGAGGTGCTGCCGTGGATGAAGGCGGCGCCGGATCTGTACGCTTTCATCGTCGTCGACGAGGGCGGCCTGTACGTGATGATGGCCATCGTCTTCGTCGTGGTCGCCGCCGGCATCCTGAACACGCTGCTCATGAGCGTGATGGAACGCACGCGCGAATTCGGCGTGATGCTGGCGCTGGGGACCACGCCGGGCCGCATCCTGGCTATCGTGATGAGCGAGGCGTTCGTGCTGGGTGTGCTGGCAACCGGCATAGGCCTCGCGCTCGGCCTGCTCGGCAATCACCACTTCGCGACCACGGGCATCGACATCCAGCAATGGATGGGCTCGGGGACGGAGATGGGCGGCATCCTGCTGCCAAAGCACCTGTACGCGCACCTGTACCTGTCGAAAGTGATCTGGAGCTCCGCCATCATCCTCGGGCTGGTGATGTTGGGAGCGGTGTACCCCGCGCTGCGCGCTGCGCGGCTTCAGCCCGTGGAGGCCATCCGCCATGAGTGACGGCACGCCGGCAGTCGAGGCAGAGAAGCTCGAGAAGGTCTACAAGCAGGGCCACGTGGAAGTGCACGCGCTGGGCGGAGTCGACCTGCTCGTCGAGCCGGGCGAGTTCACCGTTCTGGCCGGACCTTCCGGTTCGGGCAAGACGACCCTGCTGAACCTGATCGGCGCGCTCGATCGCCCCACACAGGGCAACATCAAGGTCGGCGGACAGGATCTGTCGAAGATGAGCGGCTCGGAGCTAGCGCGTATGCGTCGCGATCACATCGGCTTCGTGTTCCAGGCCTACAACCTGTTGCCTGTTCTCTCGGCGCTGGAGAACGCCGAGCTCGTCCTCGAGCTGCAGGGCATGCCCCGCTCCGAATGCCGCAAGAAGGCCGTCGAGATGCTCGAGGCCGTGGGCCTGGGTGACATGTTGCACCGCCGCCCCGGTGAGCTGTCCGGCGGACAGCAGCAGCGCGTGGCGGTCGCCCGTGCGATCGCCGCCGCTCGCACGCTGGTGCTCGCCGACGAGCCCACTGCAAACCTCGACTCGAAGGCTGCCGAATCGTTGCTCGACATCATGCAGGAGCTGAACGAGAGCCATCACCTGACGTTCCTGTTCAGCACGCACGACCCGCGCGTGATGGCGCGCGCGCGCCGCGTCGTGCACCTCGAGGACGGCCGCATCGTCGACGAGCAGCGCAGCTGATGTCGCGAGCATCCTCGCTCCTTGTCGCTGCCCTGCTGGCGCTCGTCGCAGTGCCGGCGCGCGCGATCGTGGTTTCCGAGGATCCGTTCGAAGGCAACTCCTTCTCGGTCGGCGGCGCGGTGCGCAGCTACAACCTGCTCTTGCGCGGAGGCCCGCTCACGAGCCCACTGGCACCCAAGGACTACAATCCGGCAGCGCTCTCGATCGTGGCCATCCGGCCCAAGCTCGAGCTCAAGCGTTCGAAGCTCGACCTCAAGATCCACGACGAGCTGGTCTCCACCTCGAGCACACTGCCGACGGCACTCGTGGGCAGCACGCTCTCGATCGGGCAGGGCGCCCAGACTCCGCTATGGCTGCCGCTGCAGTGGACCGCGGTCGACCGCGCGAGCTACCAGCTCACCGATCGTATCGACTGGCTCTATGCGCGCTACACGCAAGGCAACCTGAGCCTCACGCTCGGCCGCCAGCCGGTCAGCATCGGACGAGGGCAGATCTGGACGCCCGAGGATCTGCTCGCTCCTTTCTCGCCGCTGCAGATCAACACCGAGTTCAAGCCGGGCGTGGACGCGGCGCGCATCGACTGGACGATCTCCGACAACGCGACGCTGCTTGTCGTCGGCACGCTCGGCGCGCAGCACCCGGGTCACGACTTCAAGGTCGAGAAGAATGGCTCGGCGGTGCTCTCGCGCTTCGAGCTGTCGGTGGGCTCACTCAGGCTCGGCGCGCTCGCGGGCGACGTGCGCGGCGACGCGGTCGGCGGCATCGACCTGTTCGTCGATCTCGGACACAAGACCGACCTTCACGGCTCGGGCACGGTGACCTACGTGCCGGACCGCGCGCGCCGCCGCTACGGCCGGGCCGCGTTCAACCGCGCCGTATTCGGAACCACGACACAGCCGGCAAAGAAGCTCACGCTCACCGCCGAGGCCTACTTCAATGGCTCCGGCGCGCCGAAAGCGAGCGACTACCTCGCCGAGTTTTCCAGCCCGCGCTTCGCCGTGGGCGAGGAGTACAACGTCGGGCGGCTGTACGCGGGTATCGCGGCCGACTGGGAATTGCATCCGCTTCTGCACGCGCTGGCCAGCGCCATCGTCAACCTCGAGGACGGAAGCGCCATCCTCGCGCCCGAGCTGCACTACAACGTGGCCGAGAACGCCCTGCTCGTCGCTGGCGCCTTCATCCCCGTCGGCCGCTCGCCGAGATACGCCGGCTTCAGCATGACGCCGCGTAGCGAGTTCGGGCTGTACCCCGAGATGTATCACCTCGACGTGAAGCTGTACTTCTAGGGAAAACGCTGCAATTTTCTGCACGTCGGGGCAGCGGGGGCTGGTCGGGGGGCCTGCGCGGACCTGTAGCCATCGCTGGCACAAAGCAGCCCAATGCTAGCCTCTATTGCCATGGCAGCAACAATCGATCTGAACCGGGTGGCGATTGCGGTCGAGGTGATCGAGCGCGGCAGCTTCACGGCCGCCGCCGCGGCGCTGGGCATGCCGAAGTCCTCGGTGAGCCGCGGCGTGGCGGCACTCGAGCAGGAGCTCGGCGTCACGCTACTCAAGCGCACGACGCGCAAGCTCGCACTGACCCCCCAGGGCCAGCAGTGGTTCGAGCGCGTGCGCGGTGCGATCGCCGAGCTGGAGCAGGCCAGTGCTTGCCTGAGCGACCGCGAACGCGAGCCCCACGGCTTGGTGCGCATCACGGCACCGCCCGACGCGGGGCCCATGCTTCTGGACGCGCTGAGCAGCTTCCGGCCGCTGCACCCGGACATCCACGTGGAAGTCCTGCTCACGGCGCGGCGCCTGGACCTCGTCGAGGATGGGGTCGATCTGGCGCTGCGCGCCGGGCGCCTGGAAGACTCGTCGCTCAGAGCGCGCAAGCTCTTCTCGACGGATCTAGCGCTGTACGCCGCTCCGGAGTACCTGAAACGGCGCGGGCGGCCCCGTACGATTTCCGATCTCGCGCACCACGATTGCGTTCCGTTCCGGGCAAAGCAGGGGCGCGCCAAGTGGCGGCTTTCGGGCCCGCGCGGCCAGGTCGCCAGCGTCGACGTGACGGGATTCATCAGCACCAGCGACGTCGGTCTGATCGTGGACGCATGCCTGGTCGGGTTGGGTATCGGGCTGGGTCCGATGTACCGCTGCGAAGCGCTGGCGCGACAGGGTCGTCTGGAAAACGTCCTTCCGGGCTGGCGTCTGACAGGCTCCGCACTGTACCTGCTGCACGCCGACACCGCGTTCCTCCCGCGTCGGGTGGAGGTGCTGCGCGATCACCTGGCCGAGCAACTGGCGCGACCAACACCCTCGGGCAAGAGGCGCACTACTCTTCGCCGATGATGGTCACCACGACCTGACGCGTCGCGCGCGGCCCGTCGAAGTCGCAGAGGAAGACGTTCTGCCAGGTTGAGAGCAGTAGCCTACCTTCGCGAACGGGAAGGGTCTCGCCCGGTCCGACGATGCCGGCCTGGATGTGCGCGTCGCCGTTGTCGTCGACCCGGTCGTGCCGCCAGCGCCCTCTGGGCGCCAACTCGGCCAGACAGTCCAGCACGTCGAGCCGGATGTTCGGGTCGTCGTTTTCCTGGACCATGAGCGCCGCGGTAGCGCCCATCGCGTACAGCGAACAGGTGCCGCTCTTCACGCCGGAGCGCGCGACTTCGGCGCGGACCTCACCGGTGATGTCGACCAGCTCGCGCGCCGCGTGCGTACTGGTCTCGATGACAGAGGTGTACAACTTCATACCAGGACGATACCGAACTCCTCGCGGATGTCCTTGAGCGGCGTATCGAGATACGCATCGCTGCCTGCAAACGGCCAGCGTTTCTTCATCGCGCGCGCGTTCATGAACACCTCGAACAACCTCGGGCTGCTCTTGATCGACTCGAGCAACGAGCGGACGTAGCCCGCTTCCTGGAAGATCTGTTTGATCTCGGCCGTCCTGAGGTAATCGACGTAGTCCTTGATATCGACGTCGCTACCGAAAATGGTCCAGGTATCGATGAAGCCCTCGTTGGCCAGAGTCGTGTCGCAACCGAACACGACGTGGCAGCGGTCGTGGCTCTCGAAGAGCTTCTTGACCTTGTCCGACTGCACCTTGTCCTCGGTCACAAGCCCTGGGATGCTCGAATGGAACTCGTCACACCCCTCGCGCAGCGTGATGGTCGCGTCCGGTTGCATGTAGCGGTACTTGAGCTCGTCGGGCGACCGCTGCACCAGCTTGTGGTGCAGCCAGCGCACGCCATACAGCGTGCCCACTCCCAGTCCGACGACGGCGCCGAACCCGGTGGCAATGCCGAGCCCCGCGCCGACCGCGGCCAGGCCCGTGGTGATGCCGGCCACGCTCAGCCACGCCGCCGACGTGAGCGCGACCGCGCCCACCGGAATGCCAAGTGCAGCCAGCTTGCTTGCAATCGCCTCGGCACGCGCCTTGGCTTCGTCGCCATCGGCGCCGGGCCGCGCGGCTTGTCGCGCAACGCTGACGTATTCCTCGAGCAGCTTCGCCCTGTCGTCGTCGATGCGCAGGGCCTTGGCGATGCCGTCGAGCATTTCCCGCTCTGCCTTCGCTACAGTGTCGTCGGCGTACGCGAGCAGCAGACAATCCGTGTACAGCGTGAAGCGCAGATCGGATCCTGCAAGATGGGTCATGGCGCGCCGGGCCGCCACGGAGTTCCGGCCCTCGGCCGTCACGATGACCTTCTGCGTCTCCGCGTCGGGCAGGCCCAGCTCCCTGCACAGCGACTTGAGCCGATCGAGCTCGGCGGGCACAACAACGTCGTCGGCCGCCGCCATGGATCCGACGACGGTCGCGTAGGCGACGCGTTCGTCGAGCGGGATGTTCTTCGCTTCGTGTTCGTGGCTCGTCAAGCTGGCCTCCTCGAGCAAGAGCCCCCGAGGGTACCCAACCGGCGAGCCAGCGCCTAGCGTCGCAAGTTCAAGCTACGGTTGTGCGGAGCAGCGCGTCGGTTGAGCGAGCTCGCACACGTGTTGCATAGGCTCGCCTTTCATTCGCGCGGCCAACCACTCCAGCTGCTCGGGGACCGACCACTTGCCGGCGTCGACGTGACCGGCGCCGCTGCACTCGAGGAACTGCATGCGGTAGCCCATCTTGCACAGGCGCTGGAAATCATCGCGCTCGACAGTCGGGATCACGAGATCGTCCTTTTCGCCCAGCACGAAGAAGAACGGCGTGTCCGAGTAGCGCTTGACCGGGGTCGTCGCGAACGAGTTGTGCGACAGATAGCAGCTCCAGGGAGCGGGGAACTGGCCGCTCCGGGCTGCTGCTATGGCCGCCGGAGTGAACACCTGCTTCACATCGGTGATGTTGTCGAAAGCCCCACCGCCATCGCAGGAGCTGACGATGGTCTGGGGCAGGGTCGAAGCGAAGTGGTCCGGGGCGGCGTCCGTGAGCAGATCCGCCACGTGCGAACCGTCCGAGTAGTAGCTATCCAGCGACACCATCGCCGCACCCAGCCCCTCGCTCGTCGGTCCCCAGTTCTTGAGCCCGTACACCGCAAGTCCCGTCAGATCCGTGGGCGGGATCGCCGCGACGGCGGCGCGGACATGGTACTCGGGCGCGTAGTACGGCGCGTACAGCTCGGTGGCGAACGCTGCGTGGCCTCCCTGCGATGGCCCCCAGAGCACCACGTCGTGCGTCGGCCTGGCCACGTCCGGCACCTTGGCGAGCATCTTCCCGGCCGCGCGCAACATGTCGAGCGAACCGACTGCCATCTGCTCCGCCTCGAGGTAGGCGTGCGCTGGATCCGGCGGCTTGCCCGGATCGGCGTCGGCGTCGAGCCCGATGAAGTCCGGCGCGACGACGATGTAGCCCTGCGAAGCCAGAAACGAGAGCGCGAGCCCGGTGTTGTGTGCGTCCACGGAAGGCGCGCACGGACCGTAGAAGCCGGAGGTGCCGTGGAGCTCCAGCAGCATCGGCGCGTCGATGGGCTTTTCCCCTTCGTTGTAGGGAATCGCGACCAGCCCCGTCGCTTCGACGCTGTTGCCGCGGTTCTGCGTCGTGTACCTGAGCTTGAAGAGTCGCATGCCGTACTTCACGGGCGACAGGGCCGAGTAGTGAAGGAAGCCGAGCAGCGCGTCGATGGTGCTCGGTTTCTTGATCTCGGCGACGAGCTCCGACGAGCTGATAACCTGGCCCACTTTGTCCGCCGGCAGCCAGTCGTACGACAGGCCGCAACCTCCGGGCTGGAGCGTGGGCGGGGGCGAATTCGTCTTGGTGTCGCTCGACGAACCCCCACAGCCCGCAAGCAGAAGAGCAGCGCAGGCGGTGGCGAGAGCAAGAGCCCTCAACGCTTCGAACGCCTCCTCCACCCCATCAGTCCAAGAACCGACAGCACGATCCACCCTGGCGCGGAGGGCACGTTGTGCGAGCCCACGCGACACCCGCAGCTTCCGCTCTTGCCCGGCGGCTTTGCGCTGCCCGACGCGCCGCCGGCCCCACCAGCTCCACCAGCGCCACCTGCTCCTCCACCCTCGACGGCGTAGCCGCCGCACGCCTGGGGCGTGGCCCCTGCGGCGCGGTCGATCAGCGCCAGCGCGTAGGCGCCGGCGCCAAAACCGACCATCGGAACCGAGCCCGCGTAGTCGGCGGTCTTCGCGTCGTACAGCTCCGACACGAGATTGAAGTTGTCACCGGACTGCTGGGTTATCCAGTCGAGCAGCGGGGCGGCGTTCGCATCCTTCATCAGACGCATCGCGACGGCCGTGCGCAGATCGACGAACACCCACTCCTGGCTGTCGTACCAGCCGCCGTCCTGGTTACGGAAGAAGCCGCGACCGCTGAGCGGCACCAGCGACTGCTTCATTGCCGCAAGCGTAGCTTTGGCGGAGCGACCGGCGGGATCGAGCAGCCCCGCAGACACGGCCTCGATCGCCGCGGCGTCGAGATAGCCGGTGCCGAGCTGCAGCCCTTCATAGCTCTGCGCGATGGTGCCGTCCGGCGCGGCGAGCTGGCTGACGATGGCGTCGCGCGCGAGCTTTCCGGCCGTCAGGTACTTCTTGGCGCGGGCGCTGTCGCCGACCTGTGTGGCCAGGTCCGCGGCGGCGCACAGGCCGCGTGCTGCTGCGATCGTGGTGTAGGCGAAGTGCTTCTGCTTGCCGTTCCAGTGCACTTCCCAGATCGACGAATCAGGCGCGATGAGGCCGCTGGGCTCCTGCAGGTCGACCAGCACGTCCGCCACCTTGCTGCTGATGACGGGCCACCATGCCTTCAGGCTGGTCGTGTCCTTGGAAGCCTGCACGTATTCGTGAACTTCCCACAGGAACAAGCCGAAGCCGTCGAACTCGATGTTCGGGCCATCCTGGTTCGAGTCGCTCTCCTCGACGCCGTCACCGAAGTAGCGCGTGACGGAGATCTGGTAGGGGTGACCGACGTAGGCCTCGTACTTGTCGGCGTCGGCGTTCAGCTGGAACTCGATGGCGCGCTTGGCTTCGGCCGTGTGCCCCGCCCGCGCCAGCGCCACCGTGGCGTAGGCCATGTCGCGAACCCACGCGATGTTCCACTGACCCGGCGGCAGGCTCGCCAGGATCTGCCCGTCGCTCTTGCCGGGCTCGGAAACCTGGCCCATGCGCAGCACCGCCATCGACTGCTGGTAGAGCGCGCTCTCTGCTGGCGACAGTCCCTTTGGCTCCGGCTTCTGCCAGCTCTTCCAGGCTGCAAGCTCGTCGTTCAGGAGCTGTTCGGGGCTGCGCCCTTTGATGAAGCTCTGTACCGCGTCGATGTGCGGCGCAACGTCGCCCCCCGAGTCGAGCACGACGAACGAGCCGGACCAGGCCACCGCACCCTGCTGCACGCTGCCGAGCGACCACTCGAGACCAGCGGCGGCATCGTTGTAGCTGCCGCCCGTACCCGTGTTGTCGGTCAGGTCTGCGCCGGAGGTGAGCAGGGTGAACGGATTGTCCGGGCTCGCCGAATGATGCGCGGAGTTGCCGATGCTGCCGTAGCCCATCGCCGCACCGCTGGGCCCCCACTCCATCCATGCGCCGCGCGTGGCGTCCCACTTTATCGTCTCGCCCGACGCATCCGGATCGGGAGCGCCGTTGCCGAGGTGGAAGTTGAACAGCGTGAACGAGTCCACAGGAGCGGTCGTGCCGCTCTTGCGCTCGACGCGCAGCAGGCTGAAAAACGCATGCTCGGCCAGGTCGATGGGCGAAAACTCGTACTCGTCGACGCTCAGCCCTGACCAGGTGCGTGCGATGTGGATGATGCCCGTACCCGGTTCGTACTCGACCTTGTCGGGGGGGACGTCGGTCAGCCAGGTGCCCGCCTGACCGGGACCTCCAACGCGCAGCCCCGGGTAGCAGTCGTAGGCGAAGTTGCGGGTCTGGCTGCCGTCGCTCCGCGCCTTGTAGGGGTGCTCGTAGAAGTGCGTGATGCGGCTCTTGCTGGTGTCGTACAGCACGAGTGCGCGGCCGTTGGACGATACGAGGTCCGTCGCCGACCGATGCGGCGACGCCAGTGCCTGCGCCGTCGATGCTCCGCACAACGCACCGGCGACGACCCCAATAGCCGCAAGCCACCGCGCCGGAACAGTCCGTGAAGCGAGGCGACGGAAGGATGCAGGCGGCATGACGTACACAGCGCCAGCGGGCGCGTGCCTAGCGTATCACGGCGCAAAACCTCGACCCGGCTGCGGCCGCCCAACCGGCGGACGAGGGCTCAGAAGTCGATCTTGTCGTAGCCGTAGGCGTTTTCTTCGGGCTCGCCCTTGTCGGCGCCTGGCCACAGCATGAACAGCATGGGGATGGTGCTGATGCAGATGACAAGCAAGCCGACGACCTTGACCAAGGTCACCAGGTAGGGCTCGGCGGATATCGGCCACCACATATCGGACGGGACCATAGCCGGTCCATTGGCCGGCGCAAGCCCCTTGTCGCCTGACAAGCCCTGGTCCCGCGGAGACCGACGGGAAATCATGTAGCGGTCGCCAAGCAGCTATGCGCGGCGACCGACAATGATATGGTCGCGGCCGACGTGCTCTGGCGGTCTGGCATCCGTTGTGGTGTGGGTTTTCTGGCCTGTGTCGCGGTTCTGACCGTAGGACGGCCGGCAGCGGCGCAGGACGACGCGGGCCCCGCCGACAACGCCCAGCCTGCGCCGGATGCGGGAGCAGCTCCGGCCACGGACGATGGCGACAAGCCCGCTCCGGACAGCAGTGGCGCGGCGGAACCGACAACGCCGAAGGAGAAGCCGGCGCCCCCACCCAGCGCGAACGCCGCCGAAACGCCGCCCGCGGCGGTCGCTCCTGCACAGCCGGCGGCTCCCCCCACGCACGCTCGCGGAGAGAAAGCGCCTGCCGCAAAGCCCGTCCCCGAGCCCGCTCCCGCGCCGAAGCCCGAGTACCCGAAGAGCGGCTTCTCGTTCGGCTCCTACGGTCGCGTCGTCGTCGCCTCGGACGGCCGAGGCGGCGAAGGCCGCAACGCGGACGTGGTGGCTCACGGCTCACGCATCGACGAGTCGACCTACGCCGAGCTGGAGCTCAGGCGCGACGACAAGTGGTCGCCTGACCTCTCGTCGCGCATCGTCACGACGCTGGCGATCGGCGGACCGATCTTCCACTACGACGGCAAGTTCGACGCGAAGATCGCCCTGAGAAACCTGTACGTCCAGGAAAAGGGCATCGGCGACAAGGGCATCAGCGCGTGGGTCGGCTCGCGCATGTATCGCGGCGACGACATCTACCTGCTCGACTACTGGCCGCTCGACAACCTCAACACGGTCGGCGGCGGCGTGCGCTTCGACACCCGTGACAACCACACCTTCGTGGCGTGGCATGTCGGGATGAACCGCATGTCCGACCCGTTCCAGCTGCAGGTCGTCCCGCGCCCGGCGGCGCAGAACCAACCCGGAACGACCGACGTCGCGCTGCTCGATCGCCCGCGCGTCGTCTCGAGCCTGAAGGTGTCGAGCATCCTTCCCGTCATCGGCAAACACGGCGGGCTGAAGGGCGTCCTGTACGGTGAAGTCCACCGGCTGCCGAGCGGCACGCAGCAGAAGAAACCAGGCGAGACGGAATCGCTGCCCGGCGACAGCGGCGTGGTGATCGGCGCGCAGCTCGGCATGTTCACGGGCGTGCGCGACACCTTCGTGAACCTGTTCTTCCGCTACGCCCGCGGGCTCGCCGCCTACGGCGAGTTCGGCACGCCCCAGAGCGTGTCGCCGAACCACACCACCTCGGGCGCACACGAGGCCGTGCTCGGGCTTTCCGGCAACTGGGAGTACGGCCCGGTCGGCGTGATGGTGGGCGGCTACTTCCGCAGCTTCCGCACCGAGTCACCGGAGAAGTACGACTTCAACAATGTCGACGAAGGCATCATCGTCGCGCGGCCGCACCTGTTCATTGGCGATCACGCCGGCGTGGCTATCGAGGGCTCGTACCAGGGCCAGCAGCGCGGCGCGCTGAACGTGGCGACCAACAAGCCGCTGCACGCGCAGCTGTGGCGGTTCGGAGTGATTCCGTTCCTGTCACCGTCGGGTCGCGGCGATTTCAAGCGACCGCAGCTCCGGCTGATCTGGGCGGTCACCCAGCGCAATGACGACGCACGCGCCCTGTACCCCCAGGACGATCCGTTCGCGGTCCGGCGCATCGAACAGTTCTTCGGCATCGGCGCCGAGTGGTGGTTCAACTCCACCAGCTACTCGAAGTAGCCGGAGCGCGCTCTGCAAGCGCGCTCCGGTGAACTACTTCTTCTTCGCGGGCTTTGCCGGCTTCTTCGCGGCGGCCTTGTCCGCCGAAGCCTTGTCGTAGGCGTTGTCGTGAGCCGCTTTCTCGGCGGCCTTGTCCGCGGCCGTCTCCTTCTCGGCGCCGGCGACGATGTGGAACTCGGCGCGACGATTGTTGGCGCGCCCTTCAGTAGCTGTCCGCACCGGGTCCGCAGGTTTCCTTCAGGAAGCCACAACTCGCCGGCGTGGTCGGCTCGCACACCCCGTCATGGCAATCGGGTGTCGCACCACCGCACGCGCTCGCGGACTGCCAGGCTCCGTTGGCATCGCAGCTCTCCGGGTCCCGCAGCACCCGCTGCCGCGTCCGCGCCGGCGTCCTTCCTCGCCGCGCCGCCCGCACCCGAATCCTGACCGGCGGCGCCGCCACTGCCTGCGTCCTGACCCGCCGTACCGCCACTACCTGCGTCCTGACCCGCGGCGCCGCCACTGTCTGGGCTCCCACCTATTCCGCCTGCGCTGGCGTCGTACCCCGCAACACCGCCGGAAGCAGCACCGCCGGACCCGACTCCACCGCTCCCGCTCGTCGCACCGAAGCCGGCCGTATCACCCGCGCCCCCATTTCCACCGGACGACGAAGCGCCCCCCGCGTCGGGCGACTCGCTCGTATGCCCTGGGCTGGAGCAGCCCGCCATCCAGCCCGCTGCACAAAGCACACACCCCAGCGCGACCTCCTTCGCCCTGAAAGCATCGAACGGCCACAATAGGCACATTGGCCCCGTCGGCCAATGCCAGACTTCGTCCACCCGTTGTGTGGATCCCCAGGATTTCCGCAGGGTGGTCTGACGTGTGCTCCGTGCAGACGGCTTCAGTGACGGCCCCGGATGTCGCCGTTGACGCGCCGCGTTAGGTGGTTATGTTGCAACTACTGTGGGGCTGCTGGCTCTATCGACTTGAACCTGTCGTCCGACCCGTATGCCGCGGCTCCGGGACCGAGGGGAGACAATTGCGATGAAACTCTTGGTTGCTAGGGAGCGGACGGCGGGCGAGACGCGCGTCGCCGCGACCCCGGAGACCGTCAAACAGTTGCTTGGGCTCGGGCTGGAAGTGGGAGTTGAAGCGGGAGCCGGAGAGGGCTCGTTCATCGCGGACGAGCACTTCGAGGCCGCGGGCGCGACGATTGAACGCGACGCGGCGGCCGCGTGGAAGTCGGCCGAGCTCGTGCTCACGGTGCGGGGCCCTGGCACCGAGGGCATCGACACGGTCGCGCTGCTTCAACCCGGTGCCGTCGTCATCGGCTTTCTCGCGCCGTTCGAGAGTCCGGAGCTCGTCCGGCGATTGGCCGCTGGCCACGTTGCGTCGCTGGCGATGGAGCTCGTGCCGCGCATCACTCGCGCCCAGAAGATGGACGCGCTCAGCTCGCAGGCGAATATCGCGGGCTACAAGGCCGTCCTCATCGCCGCCCAGGAGCTGCCCCACTACTTCCCGCTGCTCATGACCGCCGCCGGCACGATCAAGCCGGCGCACGTTGTGGTGCTGGGCGCCGGCGTGGCGGGCCTCTCGGCGATCGCAACAGCGCGCCGGCTTGGTGCTGTGGTCGAGGCGAGCGACATCCGCCCCGCGGTCAAGGAACAGGTCATGTCGCTTGGTGCTCGTTTCATCGAGCCGCCCGAGTCCGAAGAAGCGGGCGAAGCCGAGGGCGGCTACGCGCGCGAAGTCAGCAAGGAGTACCTCGCGAAGCAGCAGCAGGTCGTGGCAGAACGTTGCGCCGCAGCCGACGTTGTCATCACGACGGCGCTCGTACCGGGACGGGCTGCGCCACGCCTGGTCACGGCCGAAACCGTCGAGCGCATGCGCGCCGGCTCGGTCATCGTGGATCTGGCCGCGGCGCAGGGCGGCAACTGCGAGCTCACGGAAGCGAACCAGAACGTGCGCAAGCACGGCGTGTTGCTCGTCGGCAACACGAATCTGCCAGCCACCGTCTCCGCCGATGCGAGCATGGTCTACGCGCGCAACGTGCTGGCGCTGGTGCAGCACCTGGTGCAGGACGGCGCGCTCGCGATCGACACCAGTGACGAGGTCACGGCAGGGACGCTCCTGACCCACGACGGCCACGTCGTACACGCGGCGACAGCCGAACGGCTCGGCATCGAGCAAGCGGAAGTGGAGCCGGCCGCGCCGGCCTCCGCAGGAAAGGAGGCTTCGGGATGATGGGGCCGCTACTCGTAGGCATCTACGTCTTCGTGCTCGCGATCTTCGTGGGCGTCGAGATCATCGCCAAGGTGCCGCCCACGCTGCACACGCCGCTGATGAGCGGCGCCAACGCCATCAGCGGCATCACGTTGGTCGGCGCGCTCGAGGCCGCAACGACCGGGAACATCACCGTCAGCAACGTGCTCGGCTGCATCGCGATCGTGTTTGCCACCATCAACGTGGTCGGCGGCTTTCTCGTCACCGATCGCATGTTGAAGATGTTCCGGAGGCACTGATGGCCAAGCTGAACCACCTCCACGGTGCTCGGTACGACGACGGAGGACTTCTCCGATGACGAGCCTCACGGAAGCGATCGTCAACCTGACGTATCTGGCGTCGGCCATCCTGTTCATCTTCGGGCTGAAGCGCATGACCCGCGTCCGGACGGCGCGCGGCGGCAACGCGCTCGCCGCGCTGGCGATGCTGCTGGCCATCGTTGCAACGCTCGTCGAGATGGGCCGCGTCGACTACCGCTGGATCCTCATCGGCATCGTCGTAGGCAGTGGCATCGGCGTCTACGCAGCCATGACCGTGCCCATGACGGACATGCCCGAGATGGTGGCGTTGTTCAACGGCTTCGGCGGCGGCGCGTCGATGCTTGTCGGCGGCTCGGTGGTGTGGCTCGACGTGGTCGAGCCGGGCAAGCTCGGAACGCTCGCCAGCGTGCTGGACACGTCGCGCTCGAGCGGTCCCGCCGTGGCAACGACGATCGGGCTGTCGGTCCTCGTGGGCGGACTGACGCTCACCGGAAGCCTGGTCGCCTATCTCAAACTGTCCGGAAAAATCGGCGGTCGTCCACTGCTCTTGCCGGGACGCCACGCGCTGAACGCGCTGCTCTTGCTCGGAGCGCTGGCCGTCGGCGGCTACCTCGGGTTCTTCTCTGCCGTCCCGCACGACGCGGAGCTGGCCACCCTCGTGCTGGGCGGCATCAGCCTGCTGCTCGGCGTGCTGCTGGTGCTGCCGATCGGCGGCGCAGACATGCCGGTGGTGATCTCGCTGCTCAACTCGTACTCGGGCGTGGCGGCAGCCATGACCGGCTTCGTGCTGGGCAACAACGCGCTCATCATCAGCGGTGCGCTGGTCGGAGCCTCCGGGCTGATCCTCACGAAGATCATGTGTGTGGCGATGAACCGCTCGCTGGCCAACGTCATCTTCGGCGGGTTCGGTGCCGAGCCGGAGGGCGGACCGGAAGCCGGCGGCGAGTACACGAACGTGCGCTCGGCGGGCGCGGAGGAAGCCGCCATGGTTCTCGAAGACGCCCGCAGCGTCGTCTTCGTGCCCGGCTACGGCATGGCCGTCGCCCAGGCACAGCACGCGGTCAAGGATCTGGCCACCCTGCTCGAGAAGCGCGGCGCACTCGTGCGCTACGCCATCCACCCGGTTGCCGGTCGCATGCCCGGCCACATGAACGTGCTGCTCGCCGAAGCCGATGTGCCCTACGAAGAGCTGATCGAGATGGACGCGATCAATCCGGAATTTGCCGACACGGACGTTGCCATCGTCATCGGCGCCAACGACGTGGTGAACCCCGCAGCCGAAACCGATCGGAAGAGCCCCGTCTACGGCATGCCGGTGCTGCAGGTCTACAACGCGCACACCGTGTTCGTGATCAAGCGCAGCCTGGGTACCGGCTTTGCAGGGATCAAGAACGAGCTGTTCGAGCGCGACAACACGCTGATGGTCTTCGGCGACGCGAAGAAGGTGCTTCAGGACCTGGTGGGAGAGCTGAAATCCGCTGCAAAAGCGGCGTAGAAGAGTCCCGGGACATACCCCGCAAGGGCGAGTTGCGGTAGCCTCGGCGCATGTTCCGCCGCGCTTTGGTGCTTGGCATCACTCTCCTGGTCGGTGCCGCGACCACGAGCTGTATGGATTTCAAGAGCGTCGAGGGCGACCGCCCCATCTCGACGCACGTCACCGACTGGCGCAACCAGGTGATCTACCAGGTCATGGTCGACCGTTTCGACGACGGGGACCGGGGCAACGACTACCGGATCGATCGCTCCTCGCTGGCTCGCTACCAGGGTGGCGACTGGTTGGGGGTCGAGGATCATCTGGACTACCTGCAGCACCTCGGCGTCACCGCGCTCTGGATCTCGCCGATCGTCAAGAACGTCGAAACCGATGCCGGCGTCGATGGCTACCACGGCTACTGGACCCAGGACTTCACCCGGCTCAACCCGCACTTCGGCAACCTGGCGGCGCTCCGCAGTCTGATCGATGCGGCGCACTCCCGCGGCATGAAGGTGATTCTCGACATCGTCGTCAATCACCTGGGCCAGCTTTTCTATTACGACATCAACCTCAACGGGCAGCCCGACGAGAACGTGATGGGCGAGGGACCGGTCGTCGCACCCAAGAGCACGAAGACGCTGCCGGACGGCACGCCGATCGGGACCAGCATCGTCAGCCACGTCAACGAATACGACCCGGACTACGACCCGCGCGGCGTGCAGGCGTGGACGTTGCTCGGCCTGGCCGGACCGGCGCCGATCATCTTCTCGTACGACCCGGCGACGAACCACATGCCGCCCGAACCGGCGATCTTCCAGCAGGCCCGCGCCTATCATCGCCGCGGTCGCGTCTACAACTGGAACGATCCGGAGCAGGTCGAGAAGGGCGATTTCCCGGGCGGCCTCAAGGACATCAACACCGAGGACCCCGAGGTCCGCCAGACGCTCATCGACGTCTTCGTGCACTGGGTCGAACTGACGGACGCGGACGGCTTCCGCATCGACACGCTCAAGCACGTCGATCACAAGTTCTGGCAGACCTTCTGCCCCCAGGTCCGCAAGCGCCTGGCGAAGGAAGGCAAGAAGAACTTCTTCATGTTCGGCGAGTCCTTCGACGGCAGCGACCAGCTGGACGGCTCGTACACCTTCAACAACGAGGTCGACAGCGTCTTCTACTTCCCGCAGTACTACACCGTCTTCCGCGACGTGTTCCAGGACGGCAAGGCGACCAGCGAGATCCAGACCCTGTTCGACAAGCGCCTCGGGTCGAATCCGCTGTACAACACCACGCCGCCGCCCGGCGGCATCGGTGTGCCGCCGAACAAGGCGCTGGTGAACTTCATCGACAACCACGATGTGGCGCGCTTCCTCTTCGGGCGCCCCGACAAGAAGGCGCTGGAGAACGCACTCTTGTTCGAGTTCACCGAGGACGGCATTCCGTGCGTCTACTACGGCACCGAGCAGGGCTTCGACGGCGGCAACGACCCGGCGAACCGCGCGGACCTGTGGAAGAGCCACTTCGACGAGACGAACCCACTGTACAAGTGGATCTCCCGGCTCGCGCACATCCGCAGGGCCTATCCCGCGCTCACGCACGGCGACCTGAAGATCGTGTGGAGCAGCGACCGCAAGGACGCCGAGTCCGACGCCGGGATTATCGCCTTCGAGCGCAACGGTGGCGACGCCGGCAATGCCTACGCGCTCGTCGTGATCAACACGAACAGGGACCACGCCAGCTCGCCCCAATTCGGTGGGTCCCCGATGAAAACCTCGCTGCCTGCCGGGACCAAGCTGGTCAACGTGCTCGATCCCAAGGCCTCACCGCTCACGGTCGGGACCGGCGGCACGCTGAGCATGTCGGTACCGGCCACATCGGGTGTGATCCTGGTCCGGCAGCAGGACCTCGTTCCGGGCCTCTAGGCCCCGTTCCCGGATCGAGACCGGGGGAATTGATCCCGATCAAGACCGCGTCACTTCGTCCCACTTCGGGACGCCCGCAGCTGTACACCCAGGCTGATTCGTGCTTTTTCTGTCGCTTGTGATCCGGCAAGAGTCTTGCAGCAACGGATGACACGATGACGGACTCCCGCGCTGTCTCAGGCTCCAACCCGCTGTGGCGGACCCTACGTGTGCTCGTCGTGGACGACGAGGTGATGATGCTCCGCACCATCCGCCGCATGCTCAAGCGGGCTCGCCCGGACTGGAAGCTGGTCACCGTGACGAGCGGGGAGTTCGCTCTGGAGCAGCTCGAACATCGACCCTTCGATGTCATCGTCACCGATCTGCGCATGAACGGCATGCAGGGCCGCACGTTGCTCGAGCTCGTGCGCGTGCGCTACCCCGATGTGGTGCGCGTGATCCACTCGGGTCATGTCGACACCCTGCCGCCGCAGAGCAAGGTATCACTGGCACAAGCGCTGGTCGCCAAGCCTGCCAACGGCGAAACGCTGATCCGCGCCATCGAACGAGCTGTCGGGTTCGACGAAGAAGACGAGACAAGCTCGGCCTGCTAGGCCGCGTCTATCCCTGCGCGTAGGCCGCCGAGACCAGCTTCGCGATCGTCTGGAGCTGCATGTTGCTGGTCCCCTCGTAGATCTTGCCGATCTTCGCGTCGCGGTAGAGCTTCTCCACGGGATAGTCCTTGGTGAAGCCAACGCCGCCGAGAAACTCCACGCACATCGACGCGGTGCGCTCGGCGACCTGGGACGAGAATAGCTTGGCCATGGCGGCTTCCTTCACGAAGCTCTGCCCGGCGTCCTTCAGCCGCGCTGCGTTGTAGACCATCAGCCGCGCGGCCTCGATTTCCGTCGCCACCTGCGCATACTGGAACTGCAGCCCCTGGAAGTCGGCGATGGGTTTTCCGAACTGCTTGCGCTCGTGCATGTAGCGCATGGCGTAGTCGAAGGCGCCCTGCGCAAGACCGATCATCTGCGAACCGATACCAATGCGCCCTTCATTCAGCGTCTCGATCGCGATCTTGTAGCCCTTGCCGACCTCGCCCAGCACGTTCTCTTCGGGGACCTCGGCATCCTCGAGCACGAGCTCGCAGGTGCTGGACGCGCGGATACCGAGCTTGTCCTCCTTCTTGCCGACGCTGAACCCCGAAAAGTCCTTCTCGACGAGGAAGGCAGTGATGCCGCGATAGCCCTTGGACGGGTCCACGTTCGCGAACACGATGAACAGCGAGCTCTCGGCGCCGTTCGTTATCCAGAGCTTGCGCCCGTTCAGAATCCACTTGTCGCCCTTCTTCTCGGCGCGAGTCGCCAGCGCGAACGCATCCGAGCCGGAACCGGACTCGCTCAGAGCATAGGAGCCCACCCATTCGGCGCACATCCGCGGCAGATAGCGCTGCTTCTGCTCGTCGTTCGCCCAGCGTAGGATGGCGTTGTTCACCAGCGTGTTCTGGACATCGACGACGACGCTAAGACTGGGGTCGACCTCAGCAAACGCTTCGACGGCCAGAATCGCGTTGAAGAAACTGCTCTCGGCGCCACCGTAGTCGCCCGGCACCTCGATCCCCATCACTCCCAGCTCGAACAAACCTGGTAGCAGCGAGCGATCGAGCACTCCTGCGCGGTCCATTTCCTCGACCAGCGGGGCAACGCGACCTCGGGCAAAGCCCAGCACGGAGTCACGGAACAGACGTTCTTCCTCGGACAGCAGGGTCAGGGCAGTCATGGCGCCCGTTTACCACGTCCGCCCCGGCGCACGCATGACGCCCAAGGGCGTGGCAAAATGCCACGCATGGGCCCGTAGTTGGCCCGCATTCCGGCATTTCTGCAACTGTACGCGCAGGGCGCGCGCCAACCGGAGGCCGAGCACAAGGAACCGCGCTGGGCGCGATGCGCGGAGGCGCAGCCGGCACGGGCGGTGATTCGATACGACAGCAATAGAGCCGGCCCCAGCGAACGGAAACCCGTCACTTTGGACCGGCCGTGCAACGACGCGGCGCAGTGGGGCACGCACTGTCGGACGCGCTAGTATGAAATCAACAAATGATGCGACCGGCTTCGTGGTTTCTTGTTTGCTGCTTGACGCTCACGGCACTCGGCTGTGCAGGCCCCCACCTCAATACACTGACTGTCGGTCAAGTAGCTGCACGGGTCGCGGCTCACGACGGAAGAACGTACATCTACGACGCCAACCCCAAAGACGTATACGAGAGCGGCCATGTGCCGGGTGCGCGATGGGTCAGGTACGATGCGGTCACGGCTGCGGACCTGCCCTCGGATCGCGGCGCGATGCTGATCTTCTATTGTGCGAGCCCCGCCTGACACTCCTCCCACACCGCCGCGGTCGCGGCGGAGAAGCTCGGCTACACCAACGTGTTTGTCATGACCGCCGGCATCAAAGGGTGGAAGGCAGCGGACAAGCCGATACAGAAGTCGTAGCTTTCATGGACGCGCATCAACGCCATCAAAATCCGCGTTTCCGCGTTCACGATTGGCGCGTGGTGCCCTAGACTATACGTAGGAATTCGACCCCCTTTTCTCTGCAATGCACATACGCAAACGTACTGGGGCGGCGCACGAAACAGAAGCTCGCCGGGTGCGACGCGTCGCTCTGTTCCGCTCGTTGCTCGTCAGCGCTGCATCCATCGCGGTGGCGTGCAGCGTGTTCGAGCCTCCCAGCGGCGCTGCCGATGGGGGGCCTGACAGCTCCGCCGGAGGCGGTGGAGGCATCGCCGGCGGCGGGGGCGCTGGCGGAACAGACGCGTCAGCGGGCACAGGCGGCACGGCCGGTGCCGACGCCGGACCGGTGGGGCCCTGGTGGCCGTACACGAATGCCGACAGCTGCCAGAGCGAAGGCGTGCCGAGCGATTCGGATCGTCCAACCACCGGCAGCGGAGGCGCAAGCAACACGATCACGCTAGCCTTTTCGCGCTTGCGTTTCGGTGACTCGAAGGACGACCCGCAGCTCACCCCGGATTCGAATGCTTGGCAGGACATCGGTTTCGACCTCGACAAGACCTGCACCGGCAGCAACACCTGCAAGACTGCAGACGGCGGCACCGTGCAGGAGCAGGCGTGCAAGAACGACACGCTCCTGCCCTTCGACGGCCACAAATGCCGCGACAACGAGCTCGGCAAGCTGTTTCCGATCGCCGCGCTGTCGCCGCAGACCGCCCTATTCGGCTTCTCGGAGCTGGACTGGAACTGTTCGCTGTGGCGCGGCGAGTTCAGCTTGATCCTCAGGGTGAGCGACTACAACGGGCAGCCCAACGATGACTCCGTCCGGGTCGATCTCTACACGTCGATCGGGCTCAAGACACTGCCGAACTGGACCTGCACGAGCGGCGTCGACGGGGGCGTCCCGAACACCTGGTCCAATCAGCCGCAGTGGTTGAAGTCGCAACACTGGACCGTTGCGAAGCGGTCCATCGCCTTGAATGCGACGGACGCTGGTACCGATCTGCCCATCTCGAAGTACGCCGATCCGGCGGCCTACGTCAGAAATGGCTATCTGTTCGCCCGCCTGCCGTCGGGCACGGAGTTCTGGCTCGACGGACAGCGCGCACATGTTCCGGGCTTCCGCATCCTGCTGCGGCGCGCCGTGCTCGTGGGCAAGCTCTCCAAGCAGCAGGACGGCACCTGGAAGATCTCGAACGGCACCATCGGTGGCGTCGTCCTGCCGTCGGACGTTCTGAAGGGGTTCCGCGAGATCGGGTTCTGCGAAAACATGTGCACGGACTACCAGACGGTCACCGGGTACCTGAACACGCACCAGGACTCGCTCTCGACCACCAGCCAGAAGCTGCCGAACACTCCGTGCGACAGCCTCTCGATCGGAATCGCGTTCGAAGCGCTGGAAGCAACAGCCGATGCGGGGGACCTTGTAAGCGTTCAGAGCCCTGTGGACTGTCCAGAACCCAGCAACCCGAACGCTCCGCGACAGGGTTGCGTGTGTCCCGACCCCAGCGTAGGCGGACCGTGTGTCCTGCCTGACGGAGGCGCGGATGGCGGATGAGATGAGAGTGGTACGACGCCTGGCGGGGGGGGCACTAGTAGCAGGAGCCGTTCTGTTCGCAGGTAGCGCCCACGCCGACAAGGGCGACGTTGCTGCTGCGGCCAACGCTTTTTCACGCGCCCAGCGCGCGGCGCTCCGGGGCGACTACCAGCACGCCGCAGAGCTGTTCGATCTGGCTGACAGCCTTTCGCCGAGTCCGGTAGCGGTGCGCAGCGCGGTCGACGCGCGCCGCGCAGCCGGCCAGTTGGCCCTGGCCGCCGGCGAAGCCGAGGAGCTCAAGCGCCGCTACCCCGACGACGCCAAGTCGATGAAGCTAGCCGATCAGGTGATCGCCGAGGCGAAGAAGAAGCTGGCGCGTCAGCTGGTGAGCTGCGTACCGACGGCGTGCCAGCTGGTGGTCGATGGCGCCGCCGCCGGCACGAGCGTCAAGCGCGAGCACGTCGTGTATCTCGATCCGGGCAAGCACACTCTGCAGGCCGTCTTCGGGGACCGCCCCACATCGCCCGACACGGTAGTCGAAAAGGCCGGTGACCACGCGAAAGTCGTGTTCCACAAGCCGCCGCCCAAACCGGCCAAGGCGACGCCGTCGGTGCTACCGCCCACCGAAGGCCAACGGCCGCCCACGCATGATCAGGGTACGACCGCAAAGCCGGCGTCGCATGGACTGTCACCCTGGTACTTCGCGACCGGCGCCGTGGTCACCGCCGCACTGGGAGGGGTGAGCATCTGGTCGGGCGTGGACACGCTGCACGCGCACGACACCTACAAGCAGAACGAGACACAGGCCGGATACCAGGACGGCCTCAATCGTGAACGGCGCACCAACATCCTGTTTGCCGCGACGGGGGTCGCAGCCGCAGCTACGGTGACTCTGGCGCTGTTCACCGATTTCAGTGGGGGCAAGAAGAGCCCGAGGGAAGACAAGGGGGTGGCAACCAGCTTTGCAGCGTCGCCGGACGGTGCACAGTTGCTGCTTCAAGGACGGTTCTGATGTCGAACTGGCCCAAGAGCGGAGCTCCGCGCAGACTGGGCCGGTACGAGGTCGTCGCGGAAATCGCGCGCGGCGGCATGGGGACCGTCTATCTGGCGCGAAACGCGGGCGAGGCCGGGTTCCAGCGGCTCTTCGCCATCAAGCTGATGCACGAGCATCTGGCCGAAGATCGGCAGTTCATCGACATGCTGATCGACGAGGCACGGATCGCGGCGCGCATCCACCATCCCAACGTCGTGGCCATCGTCGACCTCGGCGTCGAGGAGGGCCGTCACTTCGTCGTGCTCGAGTACGTTGACGGCGCAGCGTTCTCGGCGCTGCTCACGCGCAGCAAGGAAGCGCGCCCGCCGGAGCTCATCGTTCCCGTGATCATCGACGCGCTGGAGGGCCTGTCAGCGGCGCATTCGCTCAAGGACGACGAGAACAACCTGCTGCATCTCGTCCATCGTGACGTCTCGCCGCAGAACATCCTGGTCGGCGCGGACGGCGTCGGGCGCATCACCGACTTCGGCATCGCCAAGGCCGAGGCGCGCATTACCAGCACACGGCCGGGAATGCGCAAAGGGAAGATCCACTACATGGCGCCCGAGCAGCTCATCGAGGACGGTGACAAGATCGACGCCAGGGCAGACATATTCGCCACGGGCGCGGTGCTGTGGGGCGCGTTGACGGGGCGCTCGCTGTTCCGCGGACAGAACGACGCGGCGACCGTACACAATGTACTGAGCAAGAAGATACCGCCGCCCAGCGCCGTCGGGTTCCACCCGCCCGCGGAGTTCGACGCGGTGTGCCTGCGCGCGCTCGAACGCGACCCCGACGAGCGCTACCAGAGCGCACTGGAGATGGCCGATGCCCTGCGCAGAGCGTGTGCTGCGCAAGGTATCGTCACCTCGCATGCCGCGATCGCGAAATGGGTGAGCGAGACCCTGGGCGACGAGCTGGAAGCGCGGCGCGAGGCCGTCCGGCACGTGGCGACGCGTTCGACCATGATGGAATCCCTACCTGAGCTGCCTACGCTCGGACCGGAGTCGGCCGCCTCGCTCAGCCCGACCTATCCGAATGCGGACGCGACCTTGCCCGCAACAACGAGGTCGGCAACTCCCGCCGCTCTGGCAAGGTCGACCAGTCAATCCATCGAGCTGGAGCTCGTAGCGGCGCGGCACGCAGGCAGGCGACGCGCCGCCATCGTGGGCGCCGCGCTGCTGGTGCCCATCGCTGCGGGCGCGGTGTGGTTGGCGACACGCTCGTCGACAACCACGAGCGGTCCAGACGAGTCCGCGTCCGCTCCTGTCGCGTCGCAGGCCGCGCCGAATGAAGAACCCAGCGAGTCGGTTGCAGAACCGGCCACCGCTCTGCCCAGCTCGGCGCCGTCCGCCGAAGCCAGCGCCACGCCGGAAGAGCACGAGGCCGAGAAGCCCAGCCGGCACGTCAGGCGGGTTGTAGGGTCGAGACGACACGCGGTGGCGTCCAAACCCAAGCCCAAGCCCACCGCCAGCGCGAAGCCGCCGCCCACGGCGACCGCGCCCCCGACGGCCACGACCAAGCCACCGGCGAACCAGAATTCCGGCATGCAGTTCGAGAACAACCCCTACCTGCGCAAGTAGGCCGAGCGGGACCCGGTGCGCGCTGGACCCGCTGCCCGGGGGAGCGGGGTGCGCGCCCGGTGACTGACCTCCCGGGTCGGAACGTGCTAGTGGCGTCGCGTGGCCGGCAACAGCTTCGGGCAGGTCTTCCGCATCACGACGGCGGGCGAGTCGCACGGCCCGGCCAACGTGGTGATCGTGGACGGCTGTCCGCCGGGACTCGAGCTGTCGACGGCCGATCTCGCGGGTGATCTGGCACGACGGCGGCCGGGGCAGAGCCGCATCGTGACCCAGCGGCAGGAGACGGACGACGCGGAGATCCTGTCGGGAGTGTTCGAGGGGCGGACCACAGGCACGCCGATCGCGATCCTGATCAGGAACGTCGACCAGAAGTCGCGGGACTACTCGGACATCAAGGATAGGTACCGGCCGGGGCACGCGGACTACAGCTACGACGCGAAGTACGGCTTCCGCGACTACCGCGGCGGAGGGCGCGCCAGCGCGCGGGAAACCGTGGCGCGCGTGGCGGCGGGAGCGATCGCGAAGAAAGTCATTTCCACGGCGTTCGGCGGGCAGGTGGTGGGCTACGTCAAGCAGGTGGGTGACATCGTGGCGGACGTGCCCGAGCCGGAAAACGTCACGCTCGACGCTGTCGAGTCCCTCTCCGACGGCGCGCCGAACATCGTGCGCTGCCCCGACCACGAAGCGGCGTCACGCATGGTCGAGCTGGTCGAGCGCGTGCGCAAGGAACAGGACTCGATCGGCGGCGTGGCGGAGATCGTGGCAACCGGCGTGCCCGCGGGCCTCGGCGAACCGGTGTTCGACAAGCTCAAGGCCGACCTCGCCAAGGCGCTGTTCAGCATCCCCGCTGTGCTCGGCGTCGAGTACGGCGTGGGGTTCGGCTGCGCCGACACTGCGCGGCAGCGAGAACAACGACGTGTTCACGACCGAAGGCGACGAACGCCGCATCGTCACGCGCACCAATCGCCACGGCGGAATGCTCGGCGGCATCAGCTCGGGCATGCCGATCGTACTGCGCGCCGCGGTCAAGCCCACCAGCAGCCTGCCGCAGGAGCAGGAGACGGTGACGCGACAGGGCGAGCCCAGCAGCATCCGCACGCGCGGTCGCCACGACCCGTGCCTCTTGCCGCGCTTCGTGCCGATCGCCGAGGCGATGGTGGCGCTGGTGCTCGCCGATCACTTTCTGCGTTGGACAGCCCAGACGAGAGCGCTCGACGACGCATAGCGCTGACCACCGGGATGCGGGCTACGCCGCGACGCTCCCCTGCTCGAGCAGCGCGCCCGCCCTATCCCTTGAAGATGAACAGATCCGCGTTGGGATCGGTCGCGATGAACAGCGCCTCGTGCGCATTCGACGGCGGCGCCTCGTCCGGCTTGAGCGGCCAGGCCAGAAACGCGCCGTCGTGATCCGGCGAGAGCGTGACCGCAACGCGGACCGCGTGGTGGCGGACGCGCTTCTTCGGCTCCTTCGGCGGCACGGACTCCGGTGCCGCGGGCTCCGCGGGCGGCCGGGGAATGGTCGGAACGTTCGCCGGCGGCGGCAGCGTGCGCGGGATCTCGAGGGCGCTGCGGAGATCGGCGCCAGCGCGAGCCAGCTGCAGCGCGCGGTCGTCCGAGCCGCTCTCGGCGGCAGCTTCGGCGGCGCGTCGGATCCAGGAAAGGGCGGCGCGGCGATCCCCCTGCGTCCAGACTGCGTTGGCCGTCTCCAGCGCCCAGCGCACGTCATCCCCGTCGTTTGTTTGTGCAGTAGGCGGTGCTTGCGTGTCCATGACCTTCCACAAATACGCGAGGCCGGGCGCACAGGCGAGACTCATAATTCGCGTTCAGCGCAGTGGCGTAACAGCCAGAATGCAAACGAACGCGCGAGACGGAATGTGCGCGTCTCGCGCACGCGCCGCGCGTTCAGTTCCCGAACGCGAAGTACGTCGCCGACAGACGCCAGGTGCCGCCCTGATCGATGTTCGAGAACTTCCAGCTGAAGGTGTGCTTGCCCTGGGAGAGCAGCGCGGGAGCCTGCTTGTCCGTCAGATTGTAGGGAGGTGTCATGCTGCCCGGACACCAATTGGCACGTGACGCCTGGACGCTCTGGATAGCTCCGCACGGATTCTCGGCGCAGTAGTCGAAGCCGCCGCTCGACGTGTTCTGGTGCTTGATGGTGCACAGGCTGGCGCAGTCGGCGCGCCAGGGATCGAAGGACGTGACCATCGCCCCGTCCACCGACAGGTCGTCGGTGCGGTGACAGAACTCTTCCGCCGGCCCGTGGCAGGCGCCCAGATCGTACTGCTTGCTGCCGCCATGACCCGTGGCCCGGTATTCGATGCGCGCGGACGTGGTGCCGGCCGGCACATCGAAGCTGGGCGGCGTGATGGTGTCGGTCGCGCCCTCGCTTCCGTTGAACAGCGGCACCACCGAGAGCACGTTGTGCGGCGCCTTGCCCGGGACCACTTCGATCTTCGCCGTCACGTTCCAGCCGCCGTTGGAGCCGCTGACCTGGCCCGTGGCGTCCGAGTAGGTCGAGATGTGCGTGCGCAGTGTGTGCTTGCCGGGCAGCCCGTTGGCCACATCGGTGATGTCCACCTCCAGGTGCTCCGGACCACCGAACGGCGTGATAGCCCGGACCAGCTCGATGGCAGGGGGCCCGACCTTCGGATCGGCCGGATCGTCCAGCGTGAACTCGAAATTGCGGTCGAACGCGTCGCAGTCGGCCGGCCAGTTCTGTCCCGACGGCGGCGGGTCATTCGCCCAGCCTTCGAACGGGTAGCAGGTGGTGCCCAGATCGATGATCAACTTGACCGATGCAAAGGGCCCGTCCTTCAGGTCGATATCGGTTGTGGCGTTCTGGAAGTTGGGCTTGCTGCTATCGCTGCCGATGCGGACGTTGTCGAAAGCGTTGATCGTGTAGGGCGCCGGGGTGGACGGCGCGTCGCTGCTCGCGTCGCCCGTAGCGCCGCCCATTCCAGCGTCGGAGCCCGCCGCGCCCCCGCTTGCCCCACTGGACGGCGAGCCCGCCTGCTGCGAGCTGCAGGCGCACAGCCAGACAAGCGGGACCAGGGCGAAGACACGACGGGCAAGCATGCCTTGAGCGTATCCGACGGAAGAAGCGCTGGAAAGCAGCCGCAAGACCGGGAAATCCAGGCTAGGCTAGCCGGCCGTGGCGAAGGTCACCATCCGCGGCGTAGAAAAACAATTCGGGCAGACGCGAGTGCTCCGCGGCGTGGACATCGATGTGCCCGACGGCGGCTTCGCCGTGCTGGTCGGGCCGAGTGGTTGCGGCAAGTCCACGCTGCTCCGCACCATCGCCGGCCTCGAGCAGAGCGACGCGGGACGCATCGTGTTCGGCGAGCGCGAAGTCACCACGCTGCCGCCCCGCGATCGCGACGTCGCGATGGTGTTCCAGTCGTACGCGCTGTACCCGCACCTCACCGTACGCAAGAACCTCGCGTTCGGACTGGAGCTGAGAAAGACCGCCGAGAGCGAAATCGCCCAACGCATCGACGAGGTGAGCGGCATGCTCGGGCTGGAAAAGCTGCTCGAACGCCTGCCGCGCGAGCTCAGCGGCGGACAGCGCCAGCGCGTGGCGATGGGCCGCGCCATCGTCCGACGCCCGCAGCTGTTCCTGTTCGACGAGCCGCTCTCGAACCTCGACGCCGCGCTGCGCGCGCAGGTGCGCGTCGAGATCCGCAAGCTGCACGATCGCCTCGGAGCGACCAGCGTCTACGTCACGCACGACCAGGTGGAAGCGATGACGCTCGCCGACGAGCTGTTCGTGATGAAGGACGGCCGCGTCGAGCAGTCGGGCACGCCACTCGACGTATACGCCGCGCCGGCCACGCGCTTCGTCGCCGCCTTCCTCGGCAGCCCGGCCATGAACTTCCTGGAAGCCAAGCTGGTTCGTGACGGAAACGACTTGTTTGCGCGCGGCGAGGGGCTGGACCTGCCGGTGGGCCCCGGTGGCGCGCTGGGCGATCCGTACCGCGACGCACGGCTCGAAGCGGACCGACCGGTCGTGGTGGGCCTGCGTCCGCACGACGTGGAGCCCACAGGCCAGGAAGCGCCGGTCGAAGCGGTGGTGGACGTGGTCGAAGCGCTGGGCAGCGAGTCGTTCGCGCACTGCACCGTGGGCGGCGTGCCGTTCATCGCGCGGCTCGAGGGCAGCTCGAAGCCCGCGCGCGGCGAGAAACTCCGCCTGTCGCCAGTGCCCGGCAGCGCGCATCTGTTCGACCCGGAGAGTGGCGACGCGCTGTGGCGCGGGAGCAGCGCATGAGCGATCCGTTCCGCGGCGCGTGGGTCCTTGTCACCGGCGCCTCGTCCGGCATCGGCGAGGAGTTTGCTCGACAACTCGCAGCGCGCGGCGGCAATCTCGTACTGACAGCCCGCTCGCGAGTGCGCCTGGAGGAACTGGCGCTCCAGCTGACGGACGCGTTCGGCGTCGAGACAGCCGTCGTGGTCGGCGACCTTGCCGCCCCCGACGGCGCGGACGCGCTGTGCCGCGATGTGGACGCGCTGGGCGTGTTCGTCGAGCACGTGGTCAACAACGCCGGCTTCGGCCTGTCGGGCCCGTTCATCCAGAGCGACGCCGAGCGGCTCGCGCAGATGGTGCGGCTCAACTGCGAGTCCGTGATGGTGATCGCCCGGCACTTCGCGCCCGCCATGGTGCGCGAGCAGCGCGGCGGGATCCTGAACGTGGCCTCGACCGCCGGCCACCAGCCGATGCCGTACCTGGCCGTGTACGCCGCGACCAAGGCCTTCGTGCTGAGCCTGTCCATGGCGCTGTCCGAAGAACTGCGTCCGCACCACGTCCGCGTGAGCGCGCTCTGCCCCGGACCCGTACCGACCGCGTTCCAGAAGACCGCCGGCATCGAGCCCGGCGCCGAGCGGCTCGCCGTGCTGAGCGCTGCTGAAACGGTGCGTCGCGGCCTGGCAGCCTACGAGCGCGGCGACAGCATGGAAGTGACCGGCACGGTCAACCGCGTGCAGACGCTCGGCTCGAAGCTGATGCCGCGGCGGGTCGTGGCCTGGAGCCTGGCGCGGGCCATGGAGCGGATGGGGCGCGCGGGGAAGCAATGAAGCGAGCCGCGCTGGTCCAGGTCATCGCAGCGCTGCTGCTGCTGGCGTTACCGCGCGTCGCGCACGCCGACCCGCTGATGCTCTGGCACGCCTACCGCGGCGACGAGAAGAAGGCGCTGGAAGAGGTCGTGCACGACTTCACGCACGACACCGGCACCCAGGTGCAGCTGCTGCAGGTGCCGCACGACGCCTACGCGACCAAGCTCGCCGCGGCCGTGCCGCGCGGCGCGGGCCCCGAGGTCTTCATCGACTCGCACGAGCGCTTCGGCGACTACCTCGAGCGCAACATCGTCGCACCGGTGCCCGGCGTGACGCCCGCATTGCGCGCCCAGTTCCCGAAGCGCGCGCTCCAGGCCGTGACGCAGAAGGGCAAGCTGTACGGCCTGCCGCTCGCGCTCAAGTGTCTGGCGCTCTACGTCAACACGAACCTCGTGAAGCACGTGCCCAGCACGCTGGAAGGCATCGCGCTTCTGAAGAACACGCTGCCGAAGGGCACGTACCCGCTCGTCTACGAGGCGAGCGACATGTACTTCCACGCGGCCATCCTGCACGCCTTCGGCGGCCGGCAGATCAATCCCGACGGCAGCTTCGGCTTCGTCGGGCCCGCTGCCGTGCGCTCGGTGGATCTGGTGCACTCCTTCATCCAGCGCGGCATCGTGCCGGAGGAAGCCACCGGCTCGCTGGTGAAGGACCTGTTCGTGAGCGGCCATGCGGCAACCGCGATGGAGGGCCCGTGGTTCGCCAGCGATCTCGGCACTCGCGTGCCCTATCGCGTGGTCGAGCTGCCAAAGCTCGCCGCCACCGGCAAGCCGCTCCAGCCCTACCTCACGGTGGAAGCCGCCGCGCTCACCCCGAACGGCGCGAAGGACAAGCGGGCGATCGCCCTGCTCCGCTACCTGGCCGGGGAGAAGTCGGCGGAGATCCGCGCCCGCATCGGCCGGCAGGTGGTTGCCCGCGAGAAGCTCCCCGAGGCAATCAAGGACGACCAGTTCATCGCGGCTTTCGCGAAGCAGGCGAAGACAGCCGTGGTGATGCCGTCGTCGGCGCGCATGCGCGCGACCTGGGAGCCGGCGACGCGCGCGCTCAAGAAGGTGCTGAACAGCGGAGTTTCCGCCAAGCCCGCGCTCGACGAGGCCCAGCGTCGCTTCGACGACGTGATGCGCCCGCCGCCGCCGCCCGCATCGCCGACGCCGATTCTCATCCTCGTCGGACTGATGTGCCTGGTCGGCGCGGGCTTCGTGCTGCAGCGCGCACGCAGCGGTCGGCTCGGCCCCGAGCTGAAGAAGTCGATGCCCGCCTACGCGTGGATCGCCCACGCCGTGATCGCGGTCGGCGTGCTGGTGCTCTTGCCCATCGGCGTGGGCGCGGCCACGGCGCTCTACGCCGGGCAGCCCGGCCACATGTACTACGTCGGCTTCGCCAACTTCTGGTCGATCCTGACGGCGCGCGGCGGCCCGCTGCTCGCGCATGGCTCGTTCTACCTTGTACTGCTCGTCACCATCCTGTGGACGCTGGCGAACATCGTGCTCCACGTGCTGATCGGCTTCTTCCTGGGCATGCTGCTGTCTCGCCCGGGGCTCCGGCTCCGGCCGATCTATCGCGTGCTGTTGATCGTGCCCTGGGCGGTGCCCTCCTACGTCACCGCGCTGGCGTGGAAGGGCATGTTCAGCCGCCAGTTCGGCGCTATCAGCGCAGTGCTCAAGGCGATGGGCATCGAGCCGTTCTCGTGGTGGGCGCGCTTCCCCACGGCTTTCGCCGCCGACGTCGCAACGAACGTCTGGCTCGGCTTTCCGTTCATGATGGTGGTGACGCTCGGCGCGCTGACGGCCGTTCCGAAGGACGTGCTCGAAGCGGCCGAGGTCGACGGCGCCACGCGCTGGCAGCGCCTGCGCAAGGTCACCGTGCCGATGGTGCTGCCGATGATGCTGCCCGCCGTGCTGCTGGGCGCCATCTGGACCTTCAACATGTTCAACGTCGTCTTCCTCGTTTCCGGCGGCGAGCCGGACGGCACGACGGACATCCTGGTCAGCGAGGCGTATCGCTGGGCGTTCACGCGCCAGGCGCAGTACGGCTACGCGGCGGCGTACTCGGTGCTCATCTTCCTGCTGCTCGCGTTCGGCTCCAAGCTGATGGCCCGCATCGGACGCACCTCGGCGGGAGGCGCGTTATGAGCGACCAGCGCGAGGCGCCGGAGATCCACTCCGACCTGCCCGCGGGTGGCTCGGCGTCGGTGCCCGAGGCGGCCATCGCCGAAGGCGCGCACCTCGCCGAGGGCAAGAAGCCGCTGCCGCACGAGCGCGAAGGCAGCCTGCTCGAGGCGCTGGCGGTGCACGCGGTGATCCTGGTCGCGGTCGTGTTCGCGCTCTACCCGGTCTTGTGGGTGATCTCCACGGCGTTCTCGTCCGGCGTCGCGCCGGAGCGGCGCATCCTGCCCATCCCGTCGCACCCCACGTTCGCGCACCTGGTGGAAGTGGTGACGGCGCCGTCGTTCGGCGTGCAGGTGATGAACTCGCTGGTCGTCTCGCTGTCGACCGCCCTCGTCGGCGTCTTGATCGCCCTGCCCGCCGGCTACGCGCTGTCGCGCTACCAGTTCCTCGGCAAGGAGGGCGGCATCCGCGTGCTGCTCGCCACGCAGATGTTCCCCATGGTAGCCGCCGCGGTGCCGCTCTACATCGTGCTGGCCACGCTGCACCTGCTCGACACGCGCACCGGCCTCGTCCTCTGCTACGCGACCACCGCCGTGCCCTTCGCCATCTTCCAGATGCGCGGCGCGTTCGACTCGATCCCGCGCGACCTGGAAGAAGCCGCCATGGTCGACGGCGCCACGCGCTTCGGCGCCTTCCGCCGCGTGGTGCTGCCCGCCGCGCGCCCCGCCATTGCCGTCACGGCCCTGTTCGCCTTCATGAGCGCGTACAACGAGTTCATTCTCGCCGCGACCATCCTCGGCAAGGAAAGCGCGCTCACGCTGCCCGTCGTGCTGCAGCGCTACGTCGGCGAGCACGACGCCGCCTGGGGCGCCTTCGCCGCCGGCTCGCTCGTCGTCTCCATTCCCGTCATGGCGCTGTTCTACGTTGCGCAGCGACATCTCGTCGCGGGACTGACGGCGGGCGGCGTGAAGGGCTGAGACGAAACGCCGCCGCCACGCGATGGGCTGTTGGGGGTGCCCCGCGCGCTGCACGTCAGCTGACGGCGCGGCGCGCTCGCGCGCGCCGCGGGCCCACCAAGGCCGGGCGCCGCCCGGCCGGGGGCCCCACGGAGATCCGCTCGGGCGGAGTCACGGCGATGCGTCGATGGCGGCGCGGATCACCGGATCGAGCATCTCGTAGGCGGCGAACGAGTAGATGGAGACGCGCCCCCCGGTGGCGCTGTTGGCGAGGTCGACGGTGAGCACGGCGTCGTAGGGCTTCGAGGCGCGCGGCACGAACCACGGCATGTAGCCGAACTTGCCGAGGGAGTTCACCGCGCGATACGGGCAGCCGGCGTAGTCCAGCGTGATGATCGCCTTGTCCACCGGCGGCCACGCTGCCGGCTCGGGCCACGCGTTGCTGCACTGCACCCAGTCGCCGAAGCCGTAGCGGATCGGAAAACCGGCTGCCAACATGTACGGCGACAGCGTGATGGTGACGTTGTCACCGTACGGCACGGTGAGGCGATCGAGGATCGCCGGATCGAGCAGTTGTTTGCCGTGGTACTGGCCGCGCGCGGGGCCGGGCAACGCGAGGGAAAGCAGCGCGGCGTAGGCGTGCGCCGATATCCTGTCGCCACCGGCGAAGTTGTTCGTGATCGGGAGCAGCGCCTCCAACAGCGGAATGCCGAGCTCGCCCAACCAGTTGTGGAACACGGTGCGGATGTCCCTGGGCGTCGAGAGCTGCCCCAGCACGGCGTCAGCGATGGCGGCGGACACGACGAAGTTGTGCGGCGTGTACGCGAAGCTGCCGTCCTGCGCCGCGATGTAGTTGTCGTGCAGGATGCTGCACGCACAGTCGTGGAGCGATATCTTCGCGCTGGTGACGCAGGCGTTGTCCGTCTTGGCGTCGAGCCCTGCGATCTGGTGCATCAGGTCGTCGAGGGGGGTGCCCGCGACGCCGGCGGGCAGACCTGTGCAACCGAGCACGTCGACAGTCGTCTGCGGCGATAGCGACGGACCGCCGGCGTCCTTCGCAACCTGGGCGGCCCGCGCGATGAGCAGCGCCGTCATCAGCTTTGCGCCGGACGCAGTGCGCACCGCAGTCGTGACGTTCGCGGGCGCGCCGGACACGGTGCCCTCGGCGCGACTGTAGCGCAGCACTGGCTCACCCTTGGCGCTGTCGAAACTGACGACCTGGAACGCGAAGCCGGGCAACTGGGCCGTGCTGGCGTCGGCGCTCGCCAGCGAATCGGACAGCACCTGGTCCACCGCGCACCACTCGGGTGCGTCCTTGCCCGGACCCTGCGCGTAGGGACTCCTGCAGCCGGCCTCTGCGGCGGCGTCGACGGGCGCGTCGGTTCCGGCGTCCGGCGTGTTTCCATGCGTGTTTCCCGGCGTCGCGGCGTTGCTCGAGGAGCACGCGACGAAGCACAAGGCTGCGAAGATTGCTTTCATAGTGCTCGCCCGATGCCGCCGGATGTGGCGACGTTAAGGACAAGCCGCAGAATATCACGCCGGACCGACAACCACAGGGTGTCGGCGCAGTTGTTGCGCGACGCCCTCGGCCCACCGCACAGGCTTCGCGCGCGGCGCACTGGACGTCGAGGTCGGCAGATGTGGAAGTGGCCTCCAGGCAGGGTGGCACGGCGCGTGCACCCAGCCGCTGCACCGAACCCCTACCAAGGAGCCTCCAGGATGGCCGTGATCGCCTCGCTGATGAAGACCGAGATGGTAACGGCTCATCCCGAAGAGAGCGTCGCCAACGTTGCCCTTCGCATGCGCGACAACCAGGTCGGCGCGGTCCTCGTTGTACATCTGGGCACGCTGACCGGTCTGTTTACCGAGCGCGACCTGCTCACACGGGTGGTCGCCGAGGGACTGGACCCGGCCAGCACACGGGTAGGGCAGGTCGCCACGACCAACCCCGTTTCGGTCGAGCACGACACGCACCTACGCCGTTGCGTGGAGCTCCTGAACGACCACCACATCCGCCACCTGCCGGTCATGGCAGGGCAGACGCCGGTCGGCATCCTGGGCGCCCGCGACCTGCTGGGCTTTGTCGTCGGAAAGCTTGAACGGCTCGTCGACGACCAGCGCTACCGCGACGAGCTCGCGGCGGGCCTCGACCCCTACGATCACATCGGCGGATCGTACGGCGACTAGATCGCGGCGGCCCGCCAGCGGGGCAGCGAGCCGCGCGCGCAGGTGGTCACTGCTTGCCGAGCACCTCGGTGCCGAGCTGGGTGCCATGCGGCTGGGCCCATGAGCCGTCGAGCTTCGAGCCGACCTTGTACACGACGACGCCAGCCCCCTTGCCCGCGGTGCCCCAGCCCACGGAAAACACGTTGTCCTTCAAGATCCCGACGCCCGAGAAGGTGTTGCCGGGAATGTGCCAGGTCACGTTGTAGACCGACCCTGCGGGAGTGATCGACACCGTGCCGGTGTAGGGCTTGCCCTGGTCGCCGTCCTTGCCTTCGGTGATCTTGTACGTGCCGTTCAGGCCCGCGGGACCGGACAGGTTCTCGATGCCGGCGCGCCCGCCGCTGCTCGACGTCGCCCACTTGCCTTCGAGCGTGCCGCCGTTGACCTTGTACACCGCGACGCCGTAGGCCTTGCCCAGCCCCCAACCGACGCCGAACACCTGGCCTTCGACGATGCCCACGCCCTTGTACGGTGGCGTGTGCAGGATCGTCCAATCCACGGAATACAGATCGCCGTGCTTGGCGATCGCGACCGTGCCGGAATAGCCGCCCTTCCCGCCCGGGTTCGATGCCGACAGGATGCGGTAGTTGCCCGACACGTCGGCAGGGTTCACCGGGCCGCTGGCGGCGCTGGCAGCGCTGGCGGGAGCGGCGGTCGGCGTGGCTGTCGCGACGGGCGGCGGCTTGGTCTTCTTGTTCTTGCAGGCAAGCAGCGCAGCAAACACGAGCGCGACCGCGCCCAACCGTGTCATTCGTTCGTGCATGTCAGTCCTCCTCCTCGGCGCCTCTCTTGATACATGGTCGCGCTGGGGGATCAAGACGCGAGCTCTGCCCCGGCCGCGCCTAGTCGCCGCTCGCGAGCAGGTAGCGGACACCGATCAGGCCGAAGGGGCCGTGCCAGATGCCGAGCGAATCAGGGCTGGACAGCACCATCGAGAAGGTGCCGACCAACTCGAAGTGGTCGGTGAACGAGACGCTCCCAATCGGGCCGGCGCGGAGGACCGTCGCGGCGCGGCCGGGCAGGCCCACCACCTCGAAGAGCGGGCCGAGCTTCACCCGCTCGTCGCGACCGAACGCCAGCAGGTACGCCAGGCGCGCAGCCCAGACGTACGGAGGATGGATGATCGCCCGGATCGACTCCTCGTACAGGTATCGGCCGGGTGGCGCGTCGGTCACGACGTAGAGCAGAGGGTTCAGAGCCGCATAGCCACCCGGAACGGGAAACGCGAAGAACCCCTCGGCTTCCAGGGTGAAGTATCGAGCTCGCGGACCGACCCTCGCGAGATCATCGACGCCATAGTGATCGCGAACCGGCAGGAAGGAACGCAGATACGAGTACGACTCACGAGCTCCAAAGGTGATGTTGGCGAAGGGCAGCGCAGCGCGAACGCCCGCATAGCCGGCCGCGAACGAATTGGTGCTCAGGGCGTAGGCCTCGGCTCCGACCCAGCTCCAGAAAGGCTTGCCGTAGCCCGCGGCAATCTGGGGCTTGACGTACACCGCGCCGGCGCCGAGCTGCGCCGACACGAAGGGGCGAGTCTGGCCCTCGCTCCAGTAGTCGGGCTGGCGTTCCGGCGTCGCAGCAGGCTGTATGGGCACACCGTTCGCCGCCAGCGCCGGCGCTGCGCCCACAAGCAACCCGGCCGCGACCGCGGCGTCCAGCAGGAGCCGCAACAACCAGCAAGAATGGGCCGTGCCGCGCATGAATCCCCGTGGACCACGCGTTGCATCCCGCGTGCCACGGCGCGATCCAGCTGGCTACGCCCGCAGAGTGCTGACGCCCTGTCGAGGTCGACGAGCACGATGGGGCCGAGCCTGGCGCGCCCGCGCGTTCGATCGCGAGCTGGATGCAGCCTGCGCGGATCATTGCGCTGGGGCGTCCGAGGACCCCAGGCTCTCGCGCCAGCACCAGGCACCGCGGCGTGTCACGCCGGCCCCGCGCGACCTTGCGCAGCGGTTTTCCTCAAGAAATCTTGGATTCGATATCTGCCAACCGCGACAGACTGGCTGGAGGGCCAGATTTACCTGAGGGCCTCGCAATGCTAGACACCCCGCGTTAACCTCGAATGGAAGGGGGGGAAGGGGCCCACCGTGCCCGCACTGCTATCGATCTCCGTAGGGGTGGTCCTTGCCGACGTCCTGCTTGCGTGGATCTTCCATCACATCCACGCGCGGGAGCCGACACCGCACCTGCGCCTGTGGGCACTTGCCTGGCTCGTGGATGCGATCGCCAGCATGGCCGGCAGTGCGCAGATCATCGCTCGCGGTGGCGTGCTGTTCGAGGCTATCGCAGCCGTTGCAGTGCTCGTGCAGTCACTCCTGCTCATGCGCGGGACGACCGAGTTCGCGCTGCGCCAGATGGGGCGTGGCTGGTGGATCGCAGCGCCCCTCTCGATCGTGTGTGCCGTCGCAATGAAAGCGCTCGGGCTGCCGTGGCCCCTGCCCTCGCTCGCGCCAATGGCGTTTCTGGCGGCAGCGACCGCGTGGACCGGAATCACGGTGCTGCGCACTGCAGACCCGTTCCGGGTCGTCGCGTGGCTTCCCGGCATAGCGCTCGTGCTGCTGGGCGTGCACTACCTGGACTTTCCGTTTGTCGGCGGCTCCGTTCTGCTGGCCCCGTGGGGCATGATGCTCACGCTCGTTCTTCGCGTGGCCATCGGCGCAGGCTTCTTGATGCTGCACTTCGAGCGGGCACACGACGGACTGAAAGCGAGCGAACAGCGCTACCGCAGCCTGTTCGAGGACGCGATCGAGGGCGTCTTCCGCAGTCGCGTCGACGGGATCATTCTGGATGCCAATCCAGCCGTGGCGCGCATCCTGGGCTATGACTCGCCTGCGGAATTGGTGGGCCGAAGCATGGTGGATTTCTACGCGGATCCTACCGAGCGCGAACGCCTGGCTGCGAGCACGTCCGGGAGCAAGGTCCTCGAACCGACCGAGGTCGCATGGCATCGCACAGATGGCAGACACATCATTGTCCAGCTCTACGGACGCGCCGTGCAGGACGACTCGGGGCGGATCCTCCACTACCACGGCTTCGTCCGCGACGTGACGGAGGCGCGGCAGCTCGAACAGCAACTGTTCCAGGCGCAGCGGATGGAGACCGTCGGGCGCCTCGCTGGCGGCATCGCCCACGACTTCAACAACCTGCTTACGGTCATCGGCGCCTCCGCCGACATGATGGCGAACGAAGGCGGCCGCTCCGGCGAGCTGGCGTCGGGCATCGCCGAAGCCAGCAACCGCGCCGCGGCGCTCACGCAGCAGCTTCTGACCTTTGCCGGGCGCGAAAGGCGCAAGCCGCAGGTCGTCGCCGTCGTACCGATCATCAACGGGCTGTTGCAGTTCCTCGAGCGCTCGCTCGGCAAGAACATCTCGCTCGGACTCGATGCTCCTCACGAAGAGCTGCACGCCCTGGCCGACCCCGCGCAGATCGAGCAGATCGTCATGAACCTCGTGCTGAACGCACGCGATGCCATACCCGGCGAAGGCCGTGTCGACATCCGCGTAGCTCGTGGTCCCGAAGACGCGACTTCCGCTGGACAGAAGCGTTTCGTGACCATCGAGGTTCAAGACAGCGGTGACGGAATCGACGAAACGACGTTGCCGCACATCTTCGAGCCCTTCTACACGACCAAGGGTCCCGGCCGCGGAACGGGGCTCGGGCTCGCCACCGTCTACGCGATCGCGACGCAGTCCGGCGGCAGGGTCGAGGTCGAGAGCGCCAAGGGGAAGGGGACAACGTTCCGCGTCTACCTTCCCGAAGCACAGCCGGCGGCGCGTCCAGAGCTGGAAGCGGAAGCGGTGCACACGGTACCCGTCCAGACTTCGCCGGGCACCGTGCTGCTGGTCGAGGACGAGCCCGGCGTCCGCAACGTCGCGCGCCGCATCCTCGAGGCGGCGGGCTACCGGGTGATCAGCGTCGCCAGCGGGCGCGAGGCGATAGAGTGGGCCGAGCGCGATACGCCGCTCGACGTCCTCTTGACCGACGTGATGATGCCAGGCCTGGACGGACCGCACACGGCGTCCGAGGTCCGGCGGCTTCGCCCGGAAATCGGCGTCGTATTCATGTCGGGCTACCCGGAGCGGCTTGAGCACAGCTCCTGGGTGCAGGAGCTCAGTGCGCGGTTCCTCGCCAAACCCTTCGCGGCGGGCGATCTGGTCGCGGCCATCGACATGTCCAGCGCGCCCCGACACCAGACGGCCCAGGCCTGAGCCCCGGAAAGCCCGGCCCGGCGAGGCGGCCGACGTTGGCCGGCGCACGGAGCTCCGTGATCTCCGGGGATGATCGAACCTACCGATACCCATGAAGTGAAGCGCTACCGCCTCGACTGCTGGCCAAGTGTGCGTCTTGCATGCAGAATGCCGGCCCGATCGGAGGCGGTTCGAATGACGGGACGACACGGTGGTCACATTGTCGGCGAGGTGCTGGCGCGGCACGGGATATCCCACGTGTTCACGCTCTGCGGCGGACACATCTCTCCGCTGCTGGTCGGTGCCAAGCAAGCCGGCATCCCCATCATCGACGTGCGCGACGAAGCGAACGCCGTGTTCGCGGCGGATGCCGCGGCGCGCATGACCGGGCGCCCGGGTGTGGCCGCGGTCACCGCCGGCCCGGGCGTGACGAACGCGCTCACCGCGCTCAAGAACGCACAGATGGCCCAGACGCCGCTCATCCTGTTCGGCGGCGCCACGGCCACGGTGCTCAAGGGCCGCGGCGCGCTGCAGGACATCGACCAGATGTCACTGGTGGGGTCCGCGGTGAAGTGGGCGGCCCGCATCTCGACCGTGGGCGCGCTCGCCCCGACGCTGGAAAAGGCCCTCGACATCGCGCAGTCGGGCGTGCCCGGCCCGGTGTTCCTCGAGATCCCCGTCGACGTGCTCTACCCGGAGAGCCTGGTGCGCGAGTGGTACCTCAAGGAAGCCGGCGTCGAGAACGCCAAGACCCTGGGCGGCAAGGCGCTCGGACTGTACCTCAAAGGCCACCTGTACCGGCAGTTCCACCAGCCGCACATCGATCTCGAAGCCGCGCTTTTCGGACGTGAAGCCAGGCGCTGCGCTCGAAGAGGCCAAGCTCGACAAGGTCGCGAAGATGCTCCAGCGCGCCGAGCGCCCGGCGCTGGTCGTCGGCAACCAGACCATGGTCGGTTGTCGCGACGCCGCGTCGCTGGCCGACGCGGTCACCCGGCTGGGCATACCGACCTGGCTCGGCGGCAGCGCGCGCGGACTGCTCGGGCGCACCTCGCCCGTCCAGTTCCGGCACGCGCGCGGCAAGTCGCTCAAGCAGGCGGATCTGGTCATCGTCGCCGGGTTCCCCTTCGATTTCCGTCTGAAGTACGGGCAAGGCTTCGGGCGCAAGACGGAGGTCGTCGCGGCCAACCTGAACCCATCCGAGCTCACCAAGAACCGCCGTCCCCAGGTGGCCGTGCACATGCACCCGGCCGAGTTCCTGAAGCGGCTCTCGCACCTGGCAGGCGGCCGGGAGCGTGACGACTGGTTCGCGTCGGTGCGCGAGCGCGAACAGACGCGCGACGACGAGATCGCAGCGCAGGCCCGCACCGGAGGCGAGCTGATCGACCCCGTGCAGCTGTTCCTGCGGCTGGAAGAGAAGCTCGCCGACGACTCGGTGATCGTGGCCGACGGCGGCGATTTCGTAGCGACCGCGGCCTACATCCTCCGGCCGCGCTCTCCGCTTTCGTGGCTCGACCCGGGCGTGTTCGGCACGCTGGGCGTGGGCGGCGGATTCGCCGTCGGGGCGAGCGTGCTGCGCCCCAAGGCGGAGGTGTGGATCGTGTGGGGCGACGGCTCCTGCGCCTACAGCCTGGCCGAGTTCGACACCATGGCGCGCCACGGCCTGGCGCCGATCGGTCTGGTGGGCACCGACGCTTCCTGGGCGCAGATCGCGCGCGACCAGGTGGAAATCCTCGGCGACGACGTCGGCACGACGCTGGTGCGCACCGACTACCACAAGGTGGCCGAGGGCTACGGCGGCGTCGGGCTCCTGCTCGACGACCCTACGAAGATCGACGCGACCCTCGATCGCGCCAAGCAGCTGTCGCGCCAGGGCAAGCCTGTGCTGATCAACGCGCACATCGCCCGGACCGACTTCCGCAAGGGGTCGATCTCGATCTGAGCGGGGCTCACACGCCCCAGCTCGCCAGCTCGGCGCGCGCCCGCCCCCTCGGAGGGCAAGTGGTTCGCGCAGCGGGTGCGCGTTCTCCGCCGCGCCCGGCACAAATGGTTCGCGCTCTGCAGAAACCGTCCGCTCCACCCTTCGTGTGCGGCCCGGGCGACGGGCCGCGTGCCGCCCGTCGGCGCTGTGGCACGTGGCACGGCCGATGCAGCAAGAACGGGCAGCCATGGCTGTCCCCGACATTGGCGTCCACGCGGCGCCGCCCCAGCGCTCGCTCAGGGATCTTGTCGAACGCGAGCGCCGACGGCACGTGCGCAAGCGCGTGCTGTGGGTGTCGATCGTGGCGGCTCTGCCCGTGCTCGTCGTGGCGGCGTGGCTGGCTCTAAGGCCGCGCCCGGTGCCGCTCCTGGAGCGCTTCCGCTCGGAAGCGATCACGCTCGGCAACGTCGTGCGCGAGGTGCATGCGACGGGAAACGTGGAAGCGGTGACCACCGTGCAGGTCGGCGCCGAAACGTCCGGTCGCATCGCCACCGTGGAGGTGGACTACAACGACCACGTCAAGGCCGGCCAGGTGCTCGCGCGCTTCGACCCGGCGCTGCTGGACGCGCAGGTCGCGCAGGCGCGGGCCAACGCGACGGCGGCACGTGCCGGCCTGGAGCAGGCAAAGACGGACCGCGCGAAGGCCCTGCAGGACGAACGGCGCGCCGGCAAGCTGCTGGCCGAAAAGCTCGTCTCGCAAGCCGACTACGAGACCGCGAAGGCGACAGCGGACGTCGCCAGCCAGCGCGTGCACACTGCCCGCTCGCAGCTCGCTGCGCAGCAAGCCGCCTTGAAGCTGGCGCAGACGAACAAGGAGCACGCGGTGATCCGCTCGCCCATCGACGGCATCGTGATCACGCGCAACATCGACCCCGGCCAGACCGTGGCCTCGGTCTTCCAGACGCCGGTGCTGTTCACCGTGGCCGCGGATCTCAAGAAGATGGAGGTCGTCGCCGCGGTGGACGAAGCCGACATCGGCGAAGTCCGCGTCGGCGATCACGCGAGCTTCACCGTCACTGCCTACGGCGAGCGCGCCTTCAAGGGCGTGGTGACCGAGGTCCGCAACTCGCCGGTGGTGGTGCAGGACGTTGTGACGTACGGGACGGTCGTCGGCGTCGACAATCCGAAGTTGCTGCTCAAGCCGGGTATGACCGCCTCGGTGCGCATCGTGACCGCCACGGCCAGCGGCGTGCTGCGCGTGCCGAACGCCGCGTTGCATTTCACGCCACCGGGCGAGAAGGCCGGCGCAAAGCCCGCGGTGTGGGTGCTGGAGCAGGGAGCGCTGCGCCGCATTGCCGTCAAACCCGGCATCACGGGCGAGGAGACGACGGAGGTCGCGCGCGGTCCGCTGAGCGCCAAGGCGCCCGTGCTGACCGAGCTCACGACCGCCGGAAGGAAGGCCTATGGCCTTAGCCGTTGAACAGCTAGAGCCAGCCGCGCTGCTCGAGCTGTCCGGCGCTACGAAGGTGTACGGCCAGGGCGACGCCGCGTTCCGGGCGCTCGACGGCGTGGACCTGCGCGTCGAGCCGCACGAGTTCCTCGCGATCACCGGCGCCTCCGGCTCGGGCAAGTCGACCATGATGAGCATCCTCGGACTGCTCGAGCTACCGACGGACGGGCAGTACCGGATCGAGGGCGTGCCCGTGCAGGATCTGTCGCCCGACGTGCTCGCGGCGCTGCGCAACGCGCGCTTCGGTTTCGTCTTCCAGACGTTCAACCTGCTTCCGCGCACGAGCGCGCTCGAGAACGTCGCCCTACCGCTGGTGTACGCCGACGTCGGCGCCCGCGAGCGGACCGACCGCGCGACGGAAGCCCTCGCCGTCGTAGGCCTCGCCGGGCGCGAGGACGCGCACCCCAATCAGCTCTCCGGCGGGCAGCAGCAGCGCGTGGCGATCGCGCGCGCCATCGTCAATCGGCCCGAAGTGATCCTCGCCGACGAGCCCACCGGCAACCTGGACTCGAAGATGGGCGCGGAGATCATGCAGTTTATCGCGGCGCTGAACCACGATCAGGGCATCACCGTGCTGATGGTAACGCACGATGCGGCCATCGCCCGCTACGCGGCGCGCCAGGTGGTGCTGCACGACGGCCGCATCGCGTCGGACACGCGGGAGGCTCCGCCGTGAAGCCGGGCGCCACCACCCGCTTGGCGCTCTCCGCGCTCCTGCGCAACAAGATGCGCTCGCTGCTCACCACACTCGGAATCGTCATCGGCGTCGCCGCGGTCGTCACGATGCAGTCCATGGGCGAAGGCGCGACCGCCTACATCGGCAACGCCATCTCGGGCATGGGCAGCAACATGATGATCGCGATCCCCGGTGCGTCGCGTCGCTTCGGCCCGACCACGCTGGGCGTGCCGCTGTTCACGACCACCGACGTGGACGTGATCCGCCGGGAAGCGCGCGACGTGAAGCATCTCTCCCCCGCCAACCAGCGCATGTCCCGCGTCGTCTACGGCTCGAACAGCACGACCACGAACGTCAGCGGCGTCGCACCGCAGTACTTCGACATCCGCCAGTGGTTCACCGCGTCGGGCCGCCTGATCTCGGTCGAGGACGAGCGTCAGGGCGCGCAGGTGTGCGTGCTCGGCCGCACGGTGGCCAACGATCTGTTCCAGGGCCAGAGCCCGCTCAGGAAGGAGATCCGCGTGCACGACCTGCCGTGCCGCGTGATCGGCGTGATGGAGCCGAAAGGCGCCAGCGCGTTCGGCACCGACCAGGACGACATCGTGTTCATGCCGTTCACGACGCTCTCGCGCCGCATCGTCGGGACCGATCGCGTCGCGGTGATCATCGCTTCGGCGGTCTCGAAGGATCGCATCGACGCAGCCAAGGAGGAGATCACCAACATCCTGCGTAATCGCCGTCACATCCTGCCCGGCGAGGACGATGACTTTGCCGTGCGCGACCCGCGCGAGATCCAGTCGCTGCTGCAGACCGTGACGGGCGTGCTCACCACGCTGCTCGCCGGCGTCGCCGCGATCTCGCTGCTGGTCGGCGGCATCGGCATCATGAACATCATGCTGGTGAGCGTCACCGAGCGCACGCGCGAGATCGGCATCCGGCTGGCCGTGGGCGCGCGCTCCAGCGACATCCTTGTCCAGTTCCTGGTGGAAGCCGTGATCCTGTCCGCACTCGGCGGCGTGATCGGCATCGTGCTCGGGCTGGTCGCCGCCAGCGGCGCGGCCCACGCCATCAGCATCCCGTTCGTGGTGCCGCTCTTGGCCATCCCCATCGCGTTCGGCGTCTCGGTGCTGGTCGGCATCGGCTTCGGCGTGTTTCCGGCGCGCAAGGCCGCGCACCTGAATCCGCTCGCCGCGCTCAGGTTCGAATGAGAGCATTGCGCGCGCCCGACCGGATGCCCCGCCCGGCGCGGATCGTCGAGCCCGACCTACGTCGCGCGGCGCTCGGTCGCGCGCGCGCGGCGCTCGGCTTCGTCGCTCTCGGCTTCCACTCTTCGTGTTTCCGCGAGCGCGGCTTTCATCGTCTCTTCCGACCACGCGAAAGTCCCGAAGACCCAGTCCCACAAGGGCGAGCTGATGCCCATGTTGAGGTGGAAGAGCTTGAAGTGGTGCACCGCGTGGGCGCGCCTGACGAGCTTGCCGATGCGCGTCTTCGGGTTCCTGAAGTGGTGCGTGTAGTAGTGCGTCCAGTCGTAGAACAGGTACCCGGCGCAGGTGCCGCCGAACAGGATGAACGCCTGGTGGTGCGGTAGCAGCAGCCAGTACAGGACGAACAACACCGCGGCGATCGGCCAGCTCATCAGCGGAGGCGCGACGAGGCGCAGCCGGTCGTTGGGGAACTCGTGGTGGAGCCCGTGCATGAGAAAGAGGCGGATGCGCGCCTTCTCGTCCGTACCCGGATCCCAGTGGAACGCGAAGCGGTGCAGCAGGTACTCCAGCAGGGTGAAGCCGAGGAAACCGGCTGCGTAGAGCCCGATGTACCAGAGCCGCCGCGGCCCTGACGACAGCGCCAGCACAGCGCCGTACGCGATGGCCCAGCCGAACCACACGGCCGGCATGATGGGGTGCGAGCTCGCGAGCACGTGCTCGACGAAGGGATTCTTGTAGACGCGGATGCGGTTGATCTTGCGGTTCTCTGGGCTGGGCGCGCCGATCGTGCCGTCCCACCGCTTGATGGTCTGGTAAAACTCCTCGGTGAAGTCGAAGAGTCCCATCTAGATCTGCCCGCCTGCTGCGACCTGCTGGACGTTGAAGGCTTCCGGAGCATCCTCAGGCCGTTCCTCTTCCGCGCAATCGAACGGCGCGCGCCCCACCTGCACGGTGCCTAGGCTCGGGATGAACAGCGCCAGCAAGTGCTGCTGGAAGAAGAACCACCACATGCTGCGGTGGTTCAGCCGCGGATCGATCTTGTTTTTGATCTTGTCGTGCGCCTCTTCGGCTTCGGCCCAGTGCAGGTTCGCCTGGTTGTGGTGGACGGTGTGGTAGCCGTTGCCGAAGAGCAGGAAGTTCAGCAGCTTGCCGGTGAAGTTGCGCGAGTGGTTGTGCTCCGACCACGGGTCGGTGTGCACGTGCTGCGAGTAGTTGAACAGCATCACCGTCCACAGCGCGAAGAAGGCCGGAATGCCGAGGGCGAGCGCGTACGTCTCGAGCCCCGCCTTGACGCCGTAGATCGCAATCGCCAGCCCCGCGAGCGCAACGTGCGCGCCGTAGGTCACGACGTACTGCGAGATGATGCGCCGGTGGAATGCCGGGTTCTTCTGCTTCGCCGTGCGGATGAAGTCCTTGATCCAGAACCCCTGGTAGTACGCCGAGACAAAGAAGTACGTGCTGGCCACCAGCGCGTTGTGCTTGTTCGTGAAGCGCCAGGTGATGGTCGCGTCACCGTGCTTGTTGATGTACTTGTGGTGGTTGAGATTGTGGGTCGGCGTCCACGCGAATACCGGATAGCCGTAGAAGATCGATATCCAGTGGGAAAAGAGCCGGTTCGCCCGCTTGGTCTTCATCGTCGGGCGGTGCATGTGGTTGTGCGCGATGACCGCGCAGCTCACCGCAAAGTACATGCTGAACGGGAACAGCACCCAGCGCAGATCGGGGCGGAGGTATTGCAGGACGGCGACGCCGGGCGTCAGAACGACAACCCAGAGCAGCGTCCGGTAGTCGGCGCGATGTTTGACAAGCAGCATGAGGGGGCCTCGCTGTCCGGAAACGATACAAGCGATTGCCGCCCGGACGGCGGGATGTCAATCGTCCGGCGGCAAATCAGGGCTATTTTCGCCCGCAGCAGCCCAGAAACTTGATGATTGTCAATCCCTCCCGGGCCGGCCGGCACCGGGTGTTGGCTAACGGGACAGGCCGGCGCAGTTCCTGCCGCTTGCGCCGGCTCTTGCGCCGCGGCTGCGCGGGCGCGTGTGGCCTGGCGCCGTGCGGCCGTCCGGAATCGGCGCCGGGCGCGGCGCAGGCACACGTCGTGCACGCGATTTCCTGTTCGGGGCTGGGAGCATGGATGCCGAAACACGCCGCATCGAGAGGCGGCTCGGAACCGCTAGCTGGGGCGCATTCCTGTTCTGGCTGGGCGCCAGCTTCGTCATCGGATTGAACTGGGGCATCGCCCTGATCGGGGTCGCCGTTGTCATTCTGCTCACGCAGGCGATCCGGCTCTCGCTGAAGCTCGGCGTCGAGAGCCTGTGGGTCGCCGTGGCGGTGATGTTCGCCGGGGCCGGGCTGTGGGACCTGTACGAGATCCAGGTCCCATTCGTTCCGCTGGTGCTCATCGCGGCCGGCGCCGCCCTGCTGCTGGCCGCCATCCTCGGCGGGCGCAGAAGGCGTCACCAGCACTGACCACGGCAACCTCGACCCCATAATTGTAGGAGCCCTGGAAGAAAGACAATAGCTAGCAAGATCGACGGCGGACCCTGCAGCATCCAAGCTGACGCACGCACTGCGAAGGACAAGACAGGATGACGAAAACCCGCCGCTACCAAGCGCCGTCGTCGGCCCAGCTCCTGCGCCATGTGCTCGAGCGCCCGGAGCTCGTGACCGCCGTGCGGCAGCTGCCCGGCAAGGCACTGGCACACTTGATCGATCGCGTCGGGCTGGAGGACGCCGGCGAGATCGTCGCGCTGGCCAGCACCGAACAACTGGCGCAGGTGTTCGACGAGGATCTGTGGCGTGCGGCGCACGTCGGCGGCGACGAGGACTTCCAGCCCGGGCGCTTCGGCCTGTGGCTCCAGGTGCTGGCCGAGGCGGGCGACGACTTCGTTGCCGAGCGGCTCGCAGCGCTGCCGCGGGATCTGCTGCAACTTGCAGTACATCGTCTGGTGCTCGTCATCGACATCGACGCGCTGGCCGTGGAGATGTCCGGAGGCGGCGCGGACGACCCGACCGAGAAGGCGCTCGAAGCCAGGCCGCACGAGGAGTGGGAAGAATTCCGTCTGATGGCGCGACATGCCGAAGCGTGGGACGCGCTGTGGTCCGCGCTGCTTGCGCTCGACCGTGACGACCACGAGCTCGTGCGCGATCTACTCGAGCGCTGCGCGGCGATCGACGCCGAGTACATCGAGGACAACGGCGGCCTCTACGCCGTGCTCACCTCGGGCGAGATGCTGGAGGCGGACGTTGCCGGCGACCGCGCGGACCGCCGCGCGGCACAAGGCTACGTCGCGCCGTCGGACGCACGCGCGTTCCTCGAGCTGGCGCGGCGGGGGCAAGGTCCCGAAGGCCGCGACGCCATCACGCGCGCGTACTTCCGCGAGGTCGCTCCGCGCGGGAAGGTCGTTGCCGACAACGCGACGACGCCACGCCACGACGCCGCGCTGGACGAGCTTTCGCAACTGCTCCTGCCCTCGAAGCAGGAGCAGGACGTCGGAGCGAAAGCGCTTCCGCCGCCAGAAGCCCGCACCGCGCTCGAACAAGCGCTCGCCGAGCTTCGCGACACCGATCCGGAGCTCGCCTCGACCCGGCTCGAGGAGCTGGCGTATCTCGCCAACGTCTGGGTCGCGGCCGGCTCCCACGAAGGCCGCCGCCCCCGCCCCGTGGAAGCGCTCGAGCACGCCATCACGGTGTGCAACGCGGGGCTGGAGCTCGCGGTCACTGAAGCGGGCAGCGAACCATCGGCAGCAGCGGCGTCAGCGCACGGCGGCCTGTCCCCGGCTGCACGCGTCCTGGCATCGACCCCGGCCGATCTGCTGTTTTGCCAGGGCTACCGGACGCAGAAGCCGGACTGAACGCCTGCGCGACGTCCCAGCTGTCAGTTCTATTCTGCCCGGATTTCCCCGTGGAGCGGCGCAGACCGAACGAACAGCCGCCCGGCGCGTCGCCTTTCATCAACGGCGGCGTCCCGAGCGGAGGCTATGCTGAACGCCATCGGTCTGCGCGTCTGCCCGGCGCGTAGGAAGGATCCCTGACATGCGACGAGATACCGCACTCCTTGTTCTTTCTTTCGCGCTCGCGTTCGTGCTCGGCGCCTGCGGCGGCGGCAACGCGGCCTCCACCAGCGGGTCGGGAGGCAGCGCCGGAGCCGCGGGAAGCGGCGTCGGTGGAAGCGCGGGCGTGGGCGGTGCAGCTGGTGCGGCCGGTGCAGGCGGTGCAACGGCGGCGCCGCCCGACCTGAGCTCGCTGCCCATCACGATGACGCCGCTCGAGCGCTTGGCAGCGCTCAACAAGGTGCGCGATTTCCGCAACACCCTGCCGGGCACGGATCGCTACGCCGACAACGTGGCGCTCGTCGGGTACCTGAAGACACTGCCCGCCTTCTACGACGAGGGGATCCGCGGACAGAACGTGTGGGCGCGCTACAAGGACGGGCTGCCGGTGTTATTCGTCAACAACCGCTCGGCGCCGCCCCCGGTGCCCCAGCCGCTCTCGGGTCTGCCGCCCGGCATGCCGGCGGGCGACAAGGCGCTGGTACTTAACGTGGCCGGTCTCGCCGGCGGTTCGGATGTGACCATCAACAAGTGGCTGAACAACGCCGGCTACGCTTCCAGTACGGCGACCGCTTCGCTGAGTTTGCTCCGCGGCAGCATCAAGAACGTGGATGTCCTCTACTACGCGACGCATGGCGGTCTGCCGACCGACAAGGCGGGCAACAAGGTGTATGTGCTCGGCACGACCGACCACTTCACGAAGGCGCAGTTCCAGGCCCACGACACCGGGAATCCGATCGACTGGAAGGAGTACGAGCAGGGGCTGCTCGTGCAAATGCAGTTCCCCAAGAGTCCGAAGAACATCGGCAATTGGACGGTGACCCGGAAGTTCGTCAAGAAGTACTGGAGCTTCAACCAGAACAGCCTCGTGGATATCGACGCGTGCAGGAGCATGTACGGCGACCCCGCGGTAGCAACATTCACGCAGACGCTGGGCGACGTCGGAGCGGACGCCGTGCTCGGCTGGACGGACGACGTCGAGGAGCACGAAGCGCCGGAGTCGGCGCTGTTCCTGTTCTCGCGTCTTCTGGGCGAGAGCGGCGTCAAGCCGCTCCGGAGCCCGCCGCCGCGCCCGTGGGATCTTGCCTCATCCCTGTACGACATGGGTCACACGTCGAATCCCACGCCCTGGCACACGGACATGCCGCACAACTACGACGAGTCGCGTTCAATTGGGAAGGACGACAGCGGGAAGCACATCGAGATCGACGCCTACTTCATCCAGGAGCAGTTCGGCAGCACGACACCGCTGCTCCGCCCCTCGATCAAGAACCTCGAAGTCGACGAGTACCAGCAGCAGCTCACGCTGCACGGCGAGTTCGGCAGCCAGAAGGGAATTGTCACCGTCGGCGGGCAGACGCTGTCGATCGTGAGCTGGGCGCAGGACAAGATCGTGGCCTCGCTGCCCGCGACGATATCCGCTGGCGAAGTCCAGGTCAGCACCGGCGCCAGCAGCGAGCACCACAGCAACAAGGTGCCGCTGACCGAGTGGCATCCGCAGTTCGACTACCTCGTGCACCCCTACGGCTCGACGCAACTCACACAGGAAGTGACCTGTAGCCTGCGTATCCGCGCGGACATCCACGCGTACCGCGACAGCCCGGACATGTCCGTGGTCCAACCGTCGAACGTCATCTTCGCCAGGGCCCCGGACTCCACCTGCGACTTCAAGATGTCCGGCACGGACACCGTGAGCGGTGCGCCCATCACGCTGTCCGGCCAGGGCTCCTTGCAGATGGCGGGAAAGAACGGCGCTAGCGGGAACGACTTCTTCAACTTCTCGGGCACGGTCGACAGCGCGAATCCGCAGCTGAGCTACTTCCTGTCGATCGGCGCCCAGGGCTCTGAATCGATCGCCGGGCAGACGACCGTACCGATGTCGCTCATCTCGGACCCCCAGCTTCTCCTGGGAACCGGCATACCGCCGAGCGGCGTCCCGCTGGGTCTCGACTCCACGTTCGGCATTCCCGCCAAGACCACGACCGGCAACGTCGCCGGCAGCAATCCGGTCACCCTCACCATCACGGCCACCCCCGCGACGCTGCCGCCCGACCCGAACAAGACGCCCGGCTGAGCCCGGCGCGCCTCTCGGTCGTCGGACTCGTCGTCGACCTTGGCGCCGGCGGCCCGGATGTGGCTGTCTGCGCGCCCCGGTCTTCGACAACGGCGCAATCCCTGCCGAGGCGAACGGCCCAGAGCGCCCTGGCTGCGCGATCGAGGATAGCCCTCGGCGGAATCGCAGGTCGGCGACAGCCGGAGTGCCGGCACACCTCGTGCAGGCAACCGCGCGGACGGGGGGAGCATGGATATCGAGACACGCCGGACCGGCAGTCGTTGGAGGACGCTTGCGCTGTCGCTAGCGACCGCGCTGACGCTTGCGCTCTCGACGGGCCACGCGTCGGCCGGCGTCGAGGCAGAGGTCGAGGCGTCGGTCGTGGTCCCGAGCCGCATCGACACCCGCATCCCGGGCGACAGCGGCACCAAGCTCTCGTTCGTCCACGATCTCTCCACATCGCCCGCACCCGCTTTCCGGGTGCGGCTCGGCTATCGCATCGCAGACCGTCACCTGATCACGGCACTGTACGCACCGCTGCAGCTCGATGCCCGCGGCAGCGTCGACCGGGACGTCCGGTTCATGGACGCGACCTATCCGGCCGGGACCCCGCTGCTTGCGATCTACCGTTTCGATTCGTACCGCCTGACCTATCGCTACAGCATCGTCTGGCGTGATGACCTGGACCTCGCGCTCGGTTTCACCGGGAAGATCCGCGACGCCGAGACCAGTCTCTACGGCGTCCATGCCCGGCGGAAGACCAACACCGGTTTCGTCCCGCTGCTCAACGCCCACCTGGCATGGCGACCTGGCAACGGCGCGTTCGGAGTCGTGCTCGATGCGGACGCGTTGGCCGCACCTCAGGGGCGCGCCGAGGACGTGCTGCTGGCGGCAACCTGGGCCGTTCGCGACCATCTCGAGCTGCGCGTGGGCTATCGCATGCTCGAGGGAGGCGCCGACAACAAAGAGGTCTACAGCTTCGCCTGGCTTCACTACGGAGTCGTCGGACTCAGGGTAGGCTACTGATAGCCCCGCACCCCGGAACGCGTGGTCTACGAGCTGTTCGACGCCGGCGAGGGAACGCGCCTGCGGCTCTCGCACCGCGAGCTGCCCAGCCTCGCCACGGCGGGGTCGCACTCGCGCGGGTGGAACCACTATCTCCCGCGCCTGGCACTGGCAGCAGCCGGCCAGGTCGCGGGCCCCGATCCGTGGGCTGTCGATCCCGAGCGGATGCAAAGAGAGCTCGCTCCCGCTTCCGGTCCGCCCCGGGCGCAGCAGAAGAAAGGAGAAAGCCAATGACGACCAGGGAAACCATCGAACACTACTTCCAGGCACTGTCGGACAAGAGGCGCTGCTGGCCGACGGGATGTCGTTTGCCAGCTACAGCACTCCCCCCGCGAAACGCGTCACCGGAAAGGACGCCTACATCGAGTCCACGCGCGGCTTCTACTCCATGATCGAGAGCTTCGAGGTGCGCAGCTTGATCGTCGACGGCAAGCGCGCCTGCGCCATCACGCGCTACGCGCTGAAGCTCGGGCCTTGCCCGCGTCGTAGGCGTCGAGGCGGCGGCGGATCTCGCTGGCCCACGCAGCGTCCCTATCGGCGTCCGGCGGGGAGTCGTCCAGGCTGTAGAGCAGCTCCCCGACGAGCTTGGCCCGCGCTGCCGGGGGGAGGCGCAGTGCTTCGCGCAGCAGCTGGTCGACATCCATGCCCCGAGTGTACCAGAGCGCACGGCCCCGGCCATGCACGCCAACGTCTCGCGGCGCCTCCCGGTCGGCACCCCTCACTTGCAGTACTTCGAAACCTCCGGCACCAGCGTCACCCCGAACGGATCCGGGCTCGGCAGTGTGCCGCCAACGAGCGACACGAAGCGCGACTTGATGCCCGTGACGTAGGAGTTCGAAGCGTCCGGCGGCCGCGGGAAGCCCGGCCCCTCCAGGTGCGACAAGAGCCCGATCACCATGTCGCCCGCGATGCCCTGACCCTTGCAGTACTGGTACGTGTACACCGGCGTCTGCCCGCCGTTCCCCGTCGCGTTCTCCATGTAGTACCAGGTCGCCAGCGCGATGTTGCACCCCGGCGTCTGCATCCAGCTCGTGTACGTCGTCCCCCCCGCCGTCGCCCAGAACGTCGCGTCGTTCGCGTGCGAAGCCGCGGACGCTCACAACGCGAAGGCGTCTCCGAACATCTCCACGACAGGCTCTTCGCCGTCACGTTGTCGGACGCGCACGTGCCCGAGGCGGCCAGTGCGTGGCCGCACAACAATCGAGCGCTCGCGGAGCGTGCGCTCGACTGCCTTGTGTCTCGGGATAGGCGCGCCAGGGCGCGGTCGACCCGCCGAATAGGCGTGCGGCGTTCGCGTACGTATGCGCTCGAGATCGGCGGCAGTAGGTCGCACTACACCGCCCCGGAGAAAAGGCGTGAGAACCGCCACCGGCTCACCATCAAGCAGCGTCGTCCAGATCCCATCATGGTCGGCGTTGGGTGAGCCATGGTAAGCCACCTTGAAGATCTTCGCTTCGCTCGTCGACCGCGTCGTGCTCGCCACGATGGCGTGCCACCCACTAGTGGGATTCGAGCCAGTCTCCAGATCTGCGCCGAGCAGCGCCTGGGTTGTGCCAAGGGACACCAGAAGGACGACAGATGCCTCGTTCGGCGCCACGGATACTGCCGCCCGCTTCGGCTGGCCGATCGCCGGCATCAGCTCGGCAAGCCCGCGGAACGCGCGCGTGCTCGCGGCGTCGGAGGGCGAAAGAGCCTGCACCTCACACGCAGGTGCGTGCTCTCCAGCTTCGCGACGGTACAGCGTGCGATCCGCCATCGCCCACCCCGGGCCCACCGAAGCCGCGCGGACCCCTGGAGCTCGGCGGGCCTCCAGAGTCTCGAGGATCGCGGCAAATTCGTCGATGCCCGTTGCCGAGCCCTTCATGACGAGTTGATCCCGACTCGCGACCAGCGTCCAGAATTCATCACGGCGGAGCGCGGTCGAGCAGCAGAACCGCGACTCGAGCGCGGAGCGGAATACCTCGGCCGCACCCAGCATGTGGTCGTCATGCCAATGCGTCACCACGACCAGCTTCACCCGCGAAGCCACGTCGACGCCGAGCCGCTCCAGGTACTGTAGCGCCGCCGGCCGTCTGCTGTCCGGATCCCTGCACGAGTCGACGACGAGCCACTCGTCCTCGCCAAGATGAACGACGATGCATTCTCCGAGTCCCGGTCCGAAGACCGAGACCTCGAGCTCATCTGTTGCCGGCCGCCTCGTCGACATCGTCATCCGCGCCGAAAGTCTTGCGAAGCGCTCGAGCCCGCTCCTCGACGCGCTGCACATCGCGACGCGACCAGGTCGGCAGCCTGCGGAAGCGAATGTCCGACACCCGCTGGACCTGTCCTGTGTTCCGGATTGTCTGGTAGCCGATGCTCCAGTACAGGACCGCACCCGGAACGAGCAGAGGGCGATCTTCCGCGGGCACATCGTCCACGTACAACACCGCCTCTTCCTGCGGGTTGTCCGGATGCGTGAGATCCCGGAGGGTGACCGTGAACTCTTCGTCGCCGACCTGCGTGACGACTCCCTCCCACTGCTGGAGCGGAATGAGGCTCAGCGTCGGCTCGCCGTGCCTGGGCAAGACAACAACCGGCTGAGGCTTCTCGTACTCCACGGCAAGAGCGTCCTGCTGGCGCGCCTGACGTACTGGAAGGGCGTGGGCTTCGGTTCTTTCGGACGGACGCGAATCGCCACGGACCAGCTCGCGGGGAAGGGCATCCGGTGACTGCTCCGGAACGCCCGTGGCGGGCATCTGCTGTAGTTCGATCCCTCGAAGCACCTGTTCCACTGGCAAGGCAGCGCTCATCAGTCCTGCTCCTGCTTTCGTGCCCGATCGATGAGGATCTGGGCAACGTCCAATCCCTCGCGTTGGACTTGATCCCACTGCTTCTCTAGCACGTCCACCAGATGGGTCACACCGTTGAACTTGGCGTCCGCCGGCGCGGGCACGTCGTCCGTCACAGCGATGAACACGCCGTCGGTAGGATGCTTTGCCGACGGCTCGATCGTCACAAACCGCTTTCCCGCCCGCCCGCCAGGACGCTCGCCCATCGCAAGCAGGGTCCTCAGGCCCGGGCGCTCGATCAGACCTTCCCATGGGTCTTTGGGCATCACGAGATGACCGACGGCGTGCCACGCGTCAGCATCTGGAAGACGGAAGTGCATCGCCCGGGTCATTCCCACAACGCTGGCCGGAGTGTGCTCTAGCAGGTGGAAAGCGCCGACGACGAGGTCACGCAGCAACACATGGTGCGCCGGATCCGTTGCCGTGGCCTGGAAGCGCTCCCTCGTCACCATGAGATGCAGCCAACCCGCCCGGAAACTCGCCACGTCGGGCGTCACTACCGGATTTTCTGCTCCCGCGGCCTCCGAATCCCGGATCAGGCCCTTCGCCGCGAACCACCCGGGGTGGAAGATCGCAGGGTTGAAGCTCCCAAGGAGCACGACGATGGCGTGATCCTCGACTGGCTGCGGAGCATTCATGGCGTGGGCCCTCCAGCCGGGGTTATCACGCCCCGAGGCACCGTTGGGCAATATTTGGCTCGATCAGGGCCTGGTGCAACCCCGATCCTCTGGCCGCTTCGTCTCCCAACCCTGCAGGGCCAGCCCCGCCCCCCTCACTTGCAGTACTTCGAAACCTCCGGCACCAGCGTCACCCCGAACGGATCCGGGCTCGGCAGCGTGCCGCCGATGAGCGACACGAAGCGCGACTTGATGCCCGTGACGTAGGAGTTCGAAGCGTCCGGCGGCCGCGGGAAGCCCGGCCCCTCCAGGTGCGACAAGAGCCCGATCACCATGTCGCCCGCGATGCCCTGCCCCTTGCAGTACTGGTACGTGTACACCGGCGTCTGCCCGCCGTTCCCCGTCGCGTTCTCCATGTAGTACCAGGTCGCCAGCGCGATGTTGCACCCCGGCGTCTGCATCCAGCTCGTGTACGTCGTCCCGCCCGCCGTCGCCCAGAACGTCGCGTCGTTCGCATGCCCCGGCAGCTCCGCCGGCCAGGCGCAGCCGATCGCCTTCATCTTCGACAGCGGCCCGTAGTAGTTGAAGTCGTTCACCGTCGAGCTGAACCGGATCTGCAACAGCCCCACCGTAGGGTCGTTCGCCGTCGTCCCGTTCACATCCCGCGTCCCGTACGAATCCAGCACGGACTCGGTCGGGTTGTACGAGCTCTCCGAAACGATGGCCGACGTGACCACGGCCTCGCAGTACTCGAGCCAGTTGGTTTCCTTGGGCGCGAAGGTCGCGCAGCTTGCGGCGATCGAACACGCGAGACTGTCGAACTTCACCTTCGTGCCGAAGTACTTCTGGATGTTCGTGTAGGCGTAGTCCGGAAGCCCGCTGGTCTTGTCGGTGAGCCAGGTGGAGACGCGGGTGAGTTCGGGCTGGGTGGCGGCGGTGCAGGTGGGGGATGTGCCGGCGGTGCCGCCGGTCGAGCTACCGCCGGTCGAGCTACCGCCAGTCGAGCTACCCGCTGTGCCGCCATTCGCGGTGCCGGCTGTGCCACCAGCTCCGCCACGAGCGCCGCTACCGCTGTTCCCACTGGAGCAAGCCAGGAGCAGTAGCCCGGTTCCGAGCATTACGACGCGCAAGCAGTTCGGGGATCGCATGGGGGCTCCTTTGCGTGAAGACCTCGCGGAGGCTCCGCGGCGCACCCCATGATCGTTCCGGCTATCGGTCCATGGCAACACCGGTGAGAGCGCCGCCCCGCAGACCGACAAGCGCAACCCTCTACGCGCTTCTCTGCACGCGCACGACCCACCGACCCGCATCGGCGGGCACACTCAGCTGGCGCACCGCGACCACGTCCAACCCATGGTCGGCATCCAGCTGCCGGGCGACCAGTTCCGAATACTGGCGCGGAACGTGCCCGACGTTCTCGCCATCCAACGTGATCACCATCGCCGCGTTGCTATCGAACTTGTTCTCGGGCTCGCGGCGAAAGGCAAGACGGTCGCCTGGCTTCACACGGTCGGCGCCGGTGTAGTTGCGCATCCCAGCAATCCGGAACTCCAAGGGAGTCACCAGATCGTCGTCCGATGGGCGGGACTCCGCCAGCTCCAGTCGATCGGTCATCTGGATGCCCCCGCTACGCGCCAGGATCTCGAGCCGGTCATCGGCGTCTTCGATCCCCCAACTCTCGATGATCTCCCGGAAATCAGGACGACGGGGCGACGGGATCCGCTGGGCGAAGGTCGCAAACAGGTAGGACGACTGGTAGCGCCGGCGCTCGGGAAACTCCGTCAATTCAGCGAATCCTCGCGCTTCCGCGTCAGCTAGATCCTCGCGGTAAGCAAACGAAAAGCCGCCATCCTGACTGCGCCGCAGGTCACCGATAACGCACCGCGTACCGTCGTCGGGCGCCTGCCACAGCACGATAAGGTGGTCAAAACGGCTCATTGTCCTGCTTCCTTCAGCCAATCCAAACGGGCTTTCAGCAGTGCGTTGGCGAGCTCCTTGCGAGCGTCCGTCAGCCACTCAACCGGCACTGCCGCCAGCCATTCCTTCGTAGTATTCGCTGCTTTCTCGAACCCGGCAAGCCAACGGGTGACATTGTTCGTCCACTCGGGCCAGTCGCATACCTGGGCGACAACGTCCCGCATGCGCAATTGCCGGGTGCCATCCCCGAAGCCACTAGGGCAGTTGTCGACGTACTTCCGCAGCATTTGCTCGGAAGGCCCCCTCAAGAGCTCGTGCTCCTCGAGCAGCTCCACCCCAAGACAGGACGCCGGATCGAACATGGGCGCCAGACGAATGCTCCGTCCGCGCCTGATCACGCCCCAGTTCTGCTGATGTCGGTCGACGTTTCCTATCCAGGCATCGAAAGCGAGCATGAACGCGAAGGGAGTGACGAGATCTGTCCCAGCACTTTCCCCCAAGCGCGCGAGACTATCCCGTACGTTCGTCGGGGTCTGCGCCCAGTTGCATTCTGGATCGTAGCCGCTGACGTGTGATTGGAGGACCTCGCTACCGAGCGACATCTCCTCCGATGACCGACGGGAGGGGCGGTCGTGGTTCGTCGAACGGCTACGATCGAGGAACAGCTTCACGACTATTCCGCGTCGCGTCGCTGTCGCCTCGTGCCAAATGCACGGGCGCCCTTCGGCTGCATGCACGCCCGCGTCATGCGCAAGCTGCAATGCGAAAACCTCTATTGCCGGTTCGCTAGGTCGCGACGGGCGTGGCGCCTTCCGCAGCCACTCTTCCCCGCCAGGCTCGGGATCGAGAAGCCACCACTTCTCGCGCTGGCCACGGCTCTCCGTCTGCACCTTTTGCCACGAGGTGACATCAATCGCTGGCCAGAGCGGCGAAGCCATCAGGCCATTGTTATCCCGCCTTCGGCAGCCGCTGTGAAGCGTCTGAATCCGGCTGCAGCCCAGGCACCGTAGAGCCGGGGATGTGACGCTCCTTGCGAGACTCCAACCTGCGAGCACAGCGCGGCCGACCTCCCGGCAGACTCATGCCGAAGGCGAGCGGAGGCATGGTCTCGCCCTCGGGAGATTCTGGCAAGATCCTCACAGGTTGGGGTTCGCTCGCAAGCCGCGCCTTGAACAACGGTGCGAAGCGCGCATCGGCGTGGTTCCATAGGCAACCCCATGTCCGGACTACTGGCTCCTTCCGCCACGAATCTCGCTTCGTTCTTCGAATGCCGTCACTGGGCGACGCTGGAGATCGCTGCTCGAGCGGGCAGCCTCGCTCGCGCCGGACAGAACGAGATCGAGCGACGCATGCTGGAGAAACGTGGGCTTGAGCACGAGCGCCGCGTTCTCGAGCAGCTCCGCGCCGATGGGCGCGCTGTGCGCGAGATCACGCCGGGGCCCAGCGATGACCAGCGTGCCGAGGAGACACTCGCGGCGATGCGCGACGGCGCGGACATCATTTATCAAGGTGTGCTGGTGGACGGGTCAACACGCAACCGCCCGGACTTCCTGCTTCGCGCCGAACGCCCGAGTGGCCTCGGTGCCCATTCCTACGAACCAGCGGACGCGAAGCTCTCTAGCGAGATCAAAGCGCGGGCGGTGCTGCAGCTCTGCACGTATGCTGACGCGTTGGCCGCGGTGCAGGGGCACTCGCCTGAGCACTTCTGGGTTGCGAGCGGCGGGAGCGCGGGTGCGCTGGTGCGTCTGCGGAGCGCGAGCTTCATGGCCTACTACCGTCATGCGAAGGCCGATTTCGAGCGCTTCATTGAAGCGCCGGAAGCCTACCCGGAGCCCGTCGAGTACTGCGGCGTGTGCAGCTGGTGGAAGCGCTGCGACGAACGCCGTCGGGCGGACGACCACCTATCGCTGGTGGCCGGCATCTCACGCCGGCAACGAGAGCAGCTTTCGGCGACGGGCGTCGGCACGGTCGTCCAACTTGCCAAGCTCGACCCAGCGCGGCGTGTGGGACGCATCGGCGCGGAGGCGCTCCTGCGCGTTCGGGAACAGGCGCGCCTGCAGATCCAGGGTCGGTCGGAAGGGCCCCGCTACGAATTGCTCGACCCCGGGGAGGGTCAGGGTCTGGAGCGGCTGCCCGAACCCTCTCCAGGAGATGTGTTCTTCGACATCGAGGGCGATCCGTGGGTGCAAGGCGAGGGCATCGAGTACTTGTTAGGGCTGGTTGACCGGGGCGAAGACGATCCCTTCAGCTTCGACCCGACCCCGGCCGGAGAACCGCGCTATGTAGCGCGGTGGGCCGCAACGTCTTTGGAAGAGAAGCGCGCGTTCGAGGGCGTCATCGACGCGATCATGGCGCGCCGAGAGGAATTCCCGGGTCTCCACGTCTTCCACTTCGGACATCGCGAACCTGACGCGCTCAAGAAGCTGTCGCTCCGACACTCGACGCGCGCCGATGAGGTCGACTCGTTGCTGCGCGGCGGGGTCCTGGTGGATCTGCACCGCGCAGTGAAGCAAGCCCTGCGGGCTTCGGTCGAGAGCTACACGCTGAAGGAGCTCGAAGCCTTCCACGGGTTCGAGCGGAAGACACTCCTTCGCGAAGCCGCCAAGGCCATGCAGCTGTTTGGATGGTGGCTGGAGACGCGAGAGACCGCGGACGCAGACATCGACAAGCTGAAGGCCACTATCGAGCGCTACAACGAGGAAGACTGCTTCTCGACGTGGAGCCTGCGCGATTGGCTGGAACAACTACGCCGCGAGGCACGGACGCGGCTCGGGCGCGCGCTCTCGCGGCCAAAGCCCGGCGACGACAAGCCCTCCGAGCAAGCCGAACGCAAGAACCGGGAGACTGCCGAGCTTGCCGCCCAGCTCGTCGACGGCCTCTCTGCTTCGATGAGCGACGACAACGCCCGCGCCCGACGCCTGCTTGCGAACCTGCTCGACTGGCATGGGCGCGAGGCCAAGGCGACGTGGTGGGAGTACTTTCGCGCGTGCGACCTGTCCCCTGACGAGTGGCTGGATGACCGCGGTGCGATCGGCGATATCCGCTACGAACGGCGAGGAGAGAAGATCAAACGATCCTGGAAACATCACTACGGGTTTCCCGAGCAGGAACACAGCGTGCGCCTCGTACCGACGCCGGAAGACCCTGCGACGAAAAAGACCGTCAACGTCGTGGACATTGGTCCCGACTACGTGGTCGTGAAGAGCTCGCAGTCGCCCCCGAAACTCCAAGGCCTGATTGCTGGTCGACCGCTGGATACGCCCAATCAACGCCAACGTCTGCACGATCTAGGGCGGGCCGTCGTCCAGCACGGCTTTGACCGTCGCTCGCGGTTTTCCGCTGCTGTCGATCTGCTTCGACGCGCGCCACCTCGCTGTGGTCAGAGCAACGGAGCGCCTCTCATGGTCGACGGCGAAGAGGCTGTAGACGCCTGCATCCGCTTGGCTCTTGCCATGGATTCTACGGTGCTGCCCGTCCAGGGCCCCCCGGGATCGGGCA
>CAWGGM010000010.1:0-318844 GCA_963822115.1 uncultured Pseudomonadota bacterium | reverse complement strand
CCAGCAGGCTTTCGACTCGAGCGTTCAGCCCTTCCACGCCGAACACGCCGTGGCGCTCGGCGGCTAGCAGTCGGAAACGGTTGAAACGCTCCAGCGCTTCTTCGGGAGAGCTCGCATCAAGGACGGGTCGAAAGTGTTGTTCGGCAACCTTGACGAGTGTTTCGGCGAGCTGCCTTTCACCGGTCAGCGGGCGCCATCCAATTCGCCCTCCGCAGCGGCGGCTAACGCATCGTTCGTGTCGCCGTCGATTACCGCGTCCGCGAAGCGGCCGATGGCGCCTTCGCCGAACCTGTAATTGTGTTTCAGAAGAGCAATGCTCGCGCTGATCGGCGACACGTCTCCGTCCGCTTTCGGCACCGGCACACCCAATAGTTTTTCCAGGCGTTGCGCCTCAGCTTCTCCGAAACCGTTCGCCACACTGCAGATATCTCCGAGCACCGCGCCGCCTCGACCGACGCCAGCTGGTCGCGGTCACCGACGAGCACTACGCGTGCCTCCGGTGCCAACGCATTGAACAGGCGAGACATTAGACCAAGGTCCACCATGGAGGCTTCGTCCACGACCACCAGGTCGTAAGGCAATGGTTTCGCAGAGTTGTGTTTTACCGTCTGGCGAGCCGGGTTGTATCCCAGCAAGCGATGGAGAGTCTGGGGCTCGTCGGGCAGGCGTTCGCGCACTTCGTCTGAAACATTCCCGGCGGCGATGACTTCGGCGAGGCGGCCTGCCGCTTTGCCGGTCGGCGCGGCGAGCGCGACCATCAGGGTTGGATCGAGCTTCTGCGCCAAGACGATGAGCTTGAGGACGGTGGTCTCTTGCCCGTCCCGGGGCCGCCCAAGATGATTGCCAGCCGCCGCGTAACACCAAGCACGGCAGCCAGTGCCTGGCGGTCCAGATCTTCGCCGTTGGCGAGTTCGGGGAAAAGTTCACGCAGGCACTTCGCGAGTTTGCCATCGTCGATATCCGGTACGGGTTGCGCCCTGTAAAGCAAGGCTTCGGCGAGTCGGGTTTCGTAATGCCAATAGCGATGCAGGTATAGCCGGTCGCCGTCGAGCACGAGCGGTGCACGGTCGCCGGGCATGGCAACCGTTTTGCTTTCGGTCAACGTTTTTTGCCAATCGGTGGGCGCGGCAATGTCGTGTGCATGCAGCAGCTCACTGGCCGTGGCAAGATCGAGGCAGACGTGGCCCTTGCCGACTTCGGCGGCACCAGGGCCGCAGCGAGGCCGGTCACGTCGCCGTCACGTTCGGCGACCCAGGCGCCGAAGGCGTAATCGAGGTCGTCGATTGCGCCTGCTGCGTGGAGTAGAAACAACGGCGTATTCATATCAAACCACCGTCGTCATTCCGGCGCAGGCCGGAATCCGGTAAGGCTTTGTATCCCGACCTTGTCGGGATACGTTCTGTTCTGGATAGCGGCCTTCGCCGGTATGACGAAAAACCAATTCGCGGCGGGAGCCACCGCTCCCACCCTCTCTGGGGTGTGCCGTGAGGCGCGCCGAGAAGCGCAGCCCGCAACGGGGGAACAGGGAGGCATGTTTGAGGCCGGAGCGATATATCGCGCAGGCCGAGTTCCGACCGGCCCGTTGCGGGCGAGCATCGCAGGGGAGCCCCAAGGCCACAGCCTTGCGGCCGCGACGCTCGGCACGATGCTTTTGGCTACTTTTGGCGAAACAAAAGTCGCCCCGCCGGGAGGGCCAAAAGCTAGTATCCCGACCCAGTGTCCGGATTCCTCTTTCGATTGGATGCCGGCCTTCGCCGGTGTGACGAAAAACCATTCGCGGCGGGAACCACCAGCTCCTACAAAGATCGACGTTCTCTTCAGACATCTCGGCCTCCGAGGAGGGCGTCGAGGCGTTGCACGTCGGCGATACGCCGGGCGGGGTGTGCCAGACGCCGTGCGGCATCGGTGCACCCGGAGGCCATGCCGCGCAGAAAGAGGTACATGACGCCACCGAAGTGCTTCTCGTAGTCGTAATCGGGAATACGGACGGCTAGGTAACGGTGCAACGCGACCGTATATATCAGGTATTGCAGGTCGTAGCGTCTCGGCCATGGCGTGGTCGAGTGCTTCGGGTATAGGCGGAGACTTCGCTGCCCAGGCGGTTGGATTTGTAGTCGACGATCCAGTACGCCCCGTCACGCTCGAAGATCAGATCGATGTAGCCCTTGATCTGCCCCGTGACAGCCTTGAAGTGAAGCGCGGGACGTGGGCCTTGCGGTACGAAACCCGACACGGCGGCCTCGAGCGCCTACCCGCGTTGAGCCCGCGCGACCGGGAAATAGGATTCCATCTCGTCACGGCGGTGGGGACATCGATGTCGGCCAGTAACGCGCAGCCCGCGGATCGAGCGGCGTCGCCAACATATTCGTCCAGCCATGGCACGAGCGTGTCGCCCCGATCCTCGAATCCATAATCCGAACACAAGCTCTCACGGTCGATTTTCTCCTGCTCGGCGCTCGTCGCCATCGAAGTCGATGTTTTCCAACACGGCATGCAGAATGGTGCCGCTCGCCGCGCCCGCCGGGAAAGCATGGATGCCGGCGGCGGATTCGACGACGGGCGCCGCCGGCACCGTTTCGTCCCATCCGGGCGTTCCGCCATCGCTCCGCCCGCGCCGGCGGCGAGCAGGCTGTAGCTCGCGATATGGAACGTTGCACAGGCGTTCGGGCTGTGCGAACTCACGCGCCTCGCCGTGCGGGCGTTCGCCCGCCGCCTTCAGGCGCGCGCCGGCCGCACTGGTTCGCGGAAATGCATGGCTCCTTCGGGCGCCGCCTTGCACACAATCCTTCAACCTTGTTGAAGTCCGGCGGATGCTCTACGTCGAACAGCCCGGCCAGCGCGCTGTGTTCGGCCCCGGTTGCCGGCGTGCAAACAGATAACAGGCGTGGGCCGCACGGGTCAGCGCGACGTAGGCGAGGCGCACCTGTTCAGCGCGGTCTTCCTCGGCGGCGGCGTTCACGATCTTCCGGTCCGCATCCGAACCGAGTGCGACGCACCGGCTCCAGATCTTTTCGTCGTGGGCAAGCACCGCCGGCGTCTATTGCCTCCTCTTGTATCCTTGGCGTCCCAGATGAAAGGCAGGAATACGACCGGATATTCCAGGCCCTTGGATTTGTGCACCGTACGATGCGCACCAGTTCATCGTCGCTTTCCAGACGCAGTTCGCGGCTCTCGTCGCCGCGATGGACCTCGGTGCGCCCGCGGGCGAACCAGGCCATGAGCGATTCGATGCCCGGGTGATGCGCCGCGTGTGTTTCGGCCAGTTCTGCGAGATGGCGCAGGTTGGTCATGGCCCGCTCGCCATCCTCACGCGCGAGGGTGCGCTGGATGATCGACTGCTCACGCAACAGGCTTCGCGAACATGACGGAGAAACCCTGCGCCTGCCAGCTCAGGTTGTACTCGCGGAAAGTGGCGACCTGGCTCGCTCCAACTTACTTCGTCTTCCCGACGCGGCAATATCTTCCGCCGTCGCGCCGAGCAGCGGCGTGGCGAGCGCGCGGCGCAAGCGCGAACCGCTCGCAGGCGCGGCGACGGCGTCGAGCACTGCTTCCAGTTGCACCGCCTCGCCGTATCGAAAACGCTGTCGTTGGAGAGCGTAACGGAGGCGATGTCCGCTCAGGCGCAAGGCCCCTGCACCGACGTCGCCCTGGCAGTGCGTGGAAACCAGTACCGCGATTCGCGGGGGCGCACGTTCGCGACCTTTTGCCGATCTTTCCGTGGTAATGGGCCTTTCCCTGTCTCGCCGAGCGCGAGCAATCGCATGATCTCTTCGGCACAGGTTTCAGCCATCGCTGCCCGCGCTCGTCCTTGTTATCGGAATGCCGTTTTTCGCGTCCTTCGGGGCCGGTTTCCACACTACTGTGAGCGGCTCATCGTCGCTGCCCGGTTTGCAGTGGCGCGATTTCGGTGCCCGGCTCGACTTCGACAAATGGAATCTGATCGTAGATGAATGGCTGCCCGGGTCTTCCGAACAGCGCGTTCACCGAATCGATCAGCGCGTGGTCGTTCGGAAGTTCTCTGGCGAGGCTGAAGACGCGGCCCTGTTTATTGCACTAGCGGCGCGCACGCATGTAGGTGAACACATCGGCCCCACGGAACTTGTAGATCGCCTGCTTGGGATCGCCGATCAGGATCAGCCCTGTCTCCTTGCGGCCTTCATAGATGCGCGTGAAGATAGCGTATTGGCGCGGATCGGTGTCCTGGAACTCGTCCACCAACGCCAAGCGGGAAGCGCTGTGCAATGCGCTCGGCCAATATCTCACCGCCCGGACCTTCGAGCGCATCGTGAAGATTCTGCAGCATGTCGTCGAAGCCGATCTCGCGGGCGTGCCGCTTGCGGTTGCGCGACTCGCTCTGCAAATAATCGAGCGCCCCCGCGAAGGTGTCCTGCCACCAGACAGCAGCCAACGCATCGGCGGCTCGTTGCAGGCCGCCACCGAGATCCGCGGTGAAGAACCTGAAATCCGGAAGGACCGCCCCTTTCTTGAGGCCTTGCTCCAGCTTTGCGCGCGTGAGCCGCTCGAACTTGTCGGGCAAACGAGTGGACGGCGACTCGATCCAACCCGCCCACTCATCCAGCAATGCCTCGGTGGATGGGCGCTTATAGATGTTGCGTTTCAGGTCGTCGCTGTCGAGCAGCCAGTCACTCAGCGCTTCGGCGTCTTTGCGCCAGGCATCGACGGCTTCGCGCGACGCGGTCTCGAAAGACTGCCGTATCTCCTTCGTCGTCAGCGGTGCACCGTTCGGCTCGATGCGCAAACCGCCGCTTACGGCCAGCGCGCCGCGCAACGCATCGAGCAATCCTTGCGGCGAGGCAAACGTATCGAGCAGCCAGCGCGCGTACGCGGAGATCGGCCCCGGCCTGGCGTTGGCGCCAGAAGTCGGCGGCGATCTCTTCGCGCAAGGATTGCTCCTCGTCGCGCTGCTCGGTGACGAACGCGCCGCCCACCTCGAAGGCCATGTCGGCGAGCATGCGCTGGCAGAAACCATGAATGGTGAACACGGCGCTGTCGTCGAGCGCAGTGAAGGCGGCACGCACGCGCTTGAGCAGCAGCTCTTCGTCGATAGCGGATCCTTCCAGCAGATTCGATCAGAAAATCATTGGGCTTCGCGTCGCCGTTCAGGACCGCATGGACTTCGGCGAGCGCCGAGCGGATGCGCGTGGTCAGCTCGCCGGTCGCCGCACGGGTGAAGGTCACGACGAGGAGCTTGTCGATGGTCAGTTCCGTGCTCAGCAGGGCACGCAGGTAGGTGCGGACCAGTGCGGTCGTCTTGCCCGTACCCGCGCTCGCCTCGACGAGCGACACGCCTTCCAGCGGCAAGGTCAACGGATTCGCCGCCTTCATGACGCCACCTCCGCCGCGCGGATCGGATCGAACACGGCCTTGGCCAATTCGGCAAACGACTTGTCGAACAGTTCGCGCCCACGAAACACGCCGGCATAGTCGCTATCGCCATCGACGGTGCGCCAACCGCTGTTCCAGCCGGACACGACTTTGCTATACGCCGCCTCGTCTCCCTGTGCCGCGGCTTCCTGACTGAACTCGTACGAGAGGTCGGGTAACAACAGCAACGGCTCGCGCTGCATGCGCGCATACAATTCGCATAGCTTCTCCAGTTCCGCGGCTGCGTTCCCGACCGCGCCCCAGACCACGTGCCCGGCCTTGCCCTTGTCCAGTCCGACGAAGTGGCTGGTGATCTCGTTATCTTCGAGCGCCAGCGCCAGGTGGCGGATCCAGATCGCCAGGCGATCCTTCGCGCGCAGCGTGCCCGCCCGCGCGAGCACGTAACCGCAACCGCGGATAAATACCGTCAATGCGTCCGCGCACCTGCCAGTCGCCCACTGCCAGGTCGATATCGCGTGACTCCGGCACGCCGTCGCCGATCACTTTGCGCACGGCGGACACCAGCGTTTCGGTCTCGGCGGCAGCATCCTCGAAAGCGAGACGCCCGGCCTCGCCCAGCGGCAACCAACCGCGCGCCGCGAATTCCGCACGGCACGATCGCGGGTCGAAGCCCCGGCCGCGGTCGAGCCAGCGGGCGAGCAACGCATCGCGCACGGTCCAGCGTCCGAGGCCATCGAGCGCAAACGGCTCGTCGTCCTGCAACAACATCTCGCCGGTACGGGTGGCGATACCGAGCGCCTGCTGGAAGGCACGGGCGGGGTTGGCGAAGGCGCGGATCAACTCGTCGAGCGTCACCACATGTTCAATCTCCCGCTCGAGCGGTGCGGCGGGTGCAAAGGCCCCGGGGCGCGATGCCGCGTCCGGCGCACCCAGCCATTCCTTCGCATAGCTCGCGCCGCGCCGGGGCTCGGCGGCGTAACGCGCGGAAAAGGGCTGCAGCGGATGTTGCAATACGACGTGATCCCGATCCGCACCCATCCGGTCCAGCACGTCGAGCAATTCGGCCACCACCACCGAGGGCGGCAGCTCGCCGTCGTCGCGTTCGCTGCGCCCGACGTAATCCCACCCGGATGGCTTCGGAGACGTGCGCCGGTTCGATAGCACGGCAGATCTGTTGGGTGCCGCGATCGCCGCGCGCCGGGCTCAAGCGGCGCGGACGGAACGGGTCAAGGAGCTCGCGTGCATGTACGGGATCGCCCGAGTCGGGGCGGATGCCGAAACGCCGCTGGAGCAGAAGCTGGAGCGCATCGTGGCGTTACTGCCGCCCGCCTGGCAGTACCCGGAGACCACCACCGCTCGCGTCACCGTGGACGCGCGAGTGTTCGCTTCGGCGGACTTTGTAGAGGGCCCACATCGGTTGGCAGCGCAGATCCAGAGCGGAGATCGCACCATCGGCACGGTGGAGGTGTTCTACGTTCCCGCGCGTGGGGACCCGAAGAACGCCCCCCTGCTGGAGCACGCCCCGTTCTTGCCGGAGGAGTTGCACCTAATCGAAGGAGTGGCGCGGGAGATCGCGTCCATCGTGGAGCGCAAAGAGGCGGCCGACGACAAGGCGCGCCTTCGCGAGCAGATCCGGCAAGCGGATCGACTCGCGACCATCGGCCACTTGGCAGCGGGCCTCGCCCACGAGCTGAACGAGCCCTTGGGGAACATCCTGGGCTTCGCCCAGCTGTCCCTGAAGATCCCCGACCTGCCCGAGCAGGCGGTCACGGATCTCGACTGGATCGTGCGCTCGAGCTTGTACGCGAGAGAGGTGATCAAGAAGCTCATGCTGTTCGCTCGTCAGGCGCCGTCTCAGGCGACGGCGGTCGACCTGAACGCGATCGTTCGCGAGAGCATTCCGCTCCTTTCGACGCGCAGAAGCGAAGCTATCGTGACGGTCGAGTCGAGCCTGTCACCCGGGACGTTGCCCGTACGCGGGGACCGCGGGCAGCTGCAACAGGTTTTCGTGAACCTCGCGGTGAACGCCATTCAAGCGATGCCGAACGGGGGCGTGCTACGGGTTTGCACCGCATCGACCGATTCCGGAGCCGTGCTCTTGGTCGAAGACAGCGGTGTGGGAATCGCCCAGGAGATTGTCGAGCAGATCTTCGAGCCGTTCTTCACCACAAAAGACGTCGGCGAGGGTACCGGCCTGGGTCTTTCGGTCGCTCACGGAATCGTGACCGCCCACGGCGGCACAATCGAGGTCGACACCGAGCCGGGACGCGGTACGAAGATGCGCGTGACGTTGCCGCCGCTGGCAGAAGACTCCGATGGCTGAAGGGCAATCCATTCTCGTCGTGGACGATTCCCCGGGCACGGTCGCCGTGCTGGAGCGCAATCTCCGGGCGGCCGGCTACACCGTTCATGCTGCAGCCAACGTGGATGAGGCGCTGGAGATCCTGGGGGCAACCGCCGTGGATCTCGTGATCACGGACGTGAAGATGCCCCGGCGCAGCGGGATTGATCTGGTGCGTGAGGTCCGGGACAACATGCAGGATACGGAGATCATGGTGATCACCGGATTCCCCGACGTGAACGGTGCCGTGGCATCGCTCAAGCAGGGCGCGACGGACTATCTCACCAAGCCGTTCACGGACGAGGAGCTTGCCGTTGCCGTCGAACGCGCGCTGTCGAAGCTGGCGCTGCGCCGCGGCACACCCGAAACGCGCACTCCGCCCGTACCCGGCTTGCTGGGCGAGTCTGCCGTCATGCGCCGCGTACACGCTCAGATTCGGCGAGCGGCGCAAACGAACGCGACCGTGCTCTTGTCCGGGGAGAGCGGGACCGGCAAGGAGCTCGTGGCCCGGGCCATCCACTACGAGAGCACCCGAGCGGCTGCACCGTTCGTTCCCGTCAACTGCGGTGCCATCCCGCAGGATCTGTTCGAGAGCGAGCTGTTCGGCCACGTGAAGGGCTCCTTCACCGGTGCCAACGAAACCCGCGCCGGGTTCTTCCTGACGGCGGACGGCGGGACGATCTTCCTCGACGAGATCGCGGAGACCAGCCCGGCAGCCCAGATCAAGCTCCTACGCGTGCTGCAGGACAAGCAGGTCGCAATGGTCGGTTCGTCGAAACCGCGCACGGTGGACGTGCGCATCGTGGCCGCCACCAACAAGAACTTGCAGCAGTTGGCGGCTTCCGGCGCGTTTCGCGAAGACCTCTATTTTCGCATCAACGTCATCCCCATCGACCTGCCGCCGCTTCGAGAACGGGGATTGGACGTGCTCGCGCTCACGCGCCACTTCGCTGCAAAGTATGCGAATGAGCTCGACCGCCCTCCGCTGGCGTTCTCGGACCGTGTGCTGCAGCTGTTTCAGACCTACGCCTGGCCCGGAAACGTGCGCGAGCTGGAGAATGTGGTTCAACGCCTGGTCGTGATGGCGGACGGCCCCCAGGTGGACGCGACGGACCTGCCGGCTCTGATGCGTTCATCCTTCGGCAGCGGCGACGCGGAGTTGCGTCGCTCCCTGGCCCAGGTCGAGGCGACCCACATCCGCAGGGTGTTGGCCAGCGTTGGCGGCAACAAGTCCAAGGCCGCGCTCATCCTGGGCATCGACCGCAAGACGCTCCGCTCCAAGCTGCTGCAGCACGAGATCGACACCGACACTTGACACACCCGCGTGCTGGACGGCGTGGACGCGTCGTTGTTGTGCCGTAGCTGAGCCGCCCCTGTGTGGTTATGCTCGCGCTGCCCGGCTTCCGCCGGCCAAGTCATGACTGCTTCCGCGATAGTCCCCAGCCGGCCTACGTCGTCGGCGATCACGCACCTGCGACAGAGCAGCTGGAGGATCCGCGTACGTGCGATCTGCAAGACGTTGGCGACGCTGTTGGCGAGGTGTGGCAATGCGCGGAACGAGAGCTCGCCTCCTATGCTCCGCCTGCGGTCGATGATCGGCGTGACACTCGTCGCGAGCGCGCTCGCCGGCTGCCACCGGTCGTTCAGCTTCGACGTCAGGGGCCCGCCGAAGACCGAGGTCGCCTTCGATTGCGGTGACCAGCGCATCCGTCTCACGCTCGACGCCAGCGGCGCGAGCTCGGCGACCGCCGCCCCGAACCTGTGCAGCGTGTCGACCTCCGCGCCGATCACCGTGATCGCGCACTGTCACAGCAAGACCTGCGGCATGAGGACCCCGATCGCCTACACCCAGCTCACCGATGGCGAGACACGCACCTTTGCCATCAAGCCGCACCCCACGATTTCCATCGCCCTGATCCCGAACGACGCGACCCAGGCGGGTTCGTCGGTCGTCGGGCCCACACCGCCGAAGCCAACGTCGTCGAGCGCCGCGAGCAAGGCGACCGCGGCATTGTCGACGAAGAGGGGCGACTCCGCATCACCGGATGCGTCAAGCGTGACCGGCTCGGGCCAGCCGATGCTCCACGCGCTGGTGATGCTGCCCGAGGAGCTGTCGAAAATGCTCGAGAGCAACGGCGCGTGCGACGATGGGTGGCGACGCCGCGGCGGCGTGCGTCGGCTATCGGTCGCGCAGGCTCCTGCGAGCGTCGAGAAATCACTTCGTATACGAAGCGATTTTCCCCGCCGCGAAGGGGGTCGCGTCCAGCAGCAGCCGGCAAACGCCCTGGGCAGCTACCCGTTCGCCCGCGCGGCCCGCTCCGGCCGTCGCGTGATCCGCGCCAGCGCATCGGCCGGCAGCGCACAACGGCTGGGTCGAGAGAGCATATCGTCACTGCGCGCCGCGCGCGTTGCCCGGCCGGTCGCTTGACCTGGAGTCACGGCGCGCGTCACCATCGTGTGGATGCGGGGCCGCGGAGACACGGGAGGGACTACTGCGCGCCTATGCTGGGCGCGGCGCGCGCTCGGCTTGGCAACCCTCCTGCTTGCAGGGTGGGTCGGCGGCGCCGCCTGCGGCAGCGATTCCAGCGCCGCTGGGAGCGGCGGCAAGGGCGGCTCCGGCGGCGGAGGCAACCCGCTGGGAGACGCGGCGACAGCGGCTGATGCTGCAGAGAGCGACGCGAGTACGGTGGTTCCCGTGCCGGGGAGTGGCGACTGCGCGTGGAACCCCGGCGGCCGCCCGACCGCGACCTTGCCCACACAGCACACCAACGAATACGTCATCGACCTGGCCAAGTGGAATATCTCCAACAAGGGAACGGATCCCGTCGAGACGCGAACGCGCCTGAACGCCGCGATCAAGTGGGCCAAAGACAACGGGCACGACAAGATCGTCATCCCGCCCGGCAAGTACCTCGTGGGCGAAGCGACGAACGCCGCATACGAGGCCGGCATCGAGCTCCAGGGTGACATGACCCTGGAGCTGTCCAATGGCACCGTGCTCGAGATGGTCCCCAACGATCGCTTCAACTACTGCGTCATCAGCGTCAACAACAACAGCAACATCACCATCCGCGGCGGCGAGGTGCTGGGGGATCGCTCCCAGCACGACTTTGGCAACCCGCCGAAGGCCGACGACGAAGGGCATGGCATCTGCGTCTGGACCGGCGTCGACCGGGTGTTGATCGAGGACATGGAGCTCCACGAGCTCACTGGCGACGGCGTGCTCATCGTGGGCGCCAAGGCGAACAACGGCGCCCCCGAAAAGCCCACCACCAACGTGACGATCCGGGACAACGACATCCACCACAATCGCCGCCAGGGCGTGTCCATCGTCGGGGGTCACAACATCGTGGTCGAGAACAACCACATCCACCACATCGAGGGCACTTCCCCGCAGTTCGGCATCGACATCGAGGGCGCAGGGCGTGTGGACCAGGACATCCACATCTACCGGAACACCTTTGACGACAACGCGGGAGGGGATTTCGTCACCTCGACCGGGCACAACGTCTGGGTGGAAGAGAACACGATGACCCAGTGCGGCGTCGATGCACAGGGCAAGTTCGACGCCTCGCTACCCTGCGACCTGGACAAGCAGGTCGACGGGCCCATCATCATCTGGAAAGAGACCGACAACGTCATCATCAACAACAAGATCCGCATGTCCAAGCCCACGGTCAACGGCTTCTGGGGGATCCTGGGATACGTCAGCTCCGCTGACAAAAGCGCGACGCGCAAGAACCCGGTCGGCAACTACATCGCGGGGAACACCCTGTACGACGCGGGCATCCACATGGCCCACAACATGCGGTACTTCGTCTCCAACAACACCGTGCACAACGGCTTGATCCTGGGCTTCAACCTGGCGTGCACGCGGTTGGAGGGAAACCGCGTCTACCGCACCAAGCCCGAGAACTACAAGCTGCGGGACGTCGCCGGCGTGGCAAGCGGCAACATTCTGAACCGAAGCGACGGCGCCATCCCGGCGGAGGACCGCGCCGTGGAATTCCCGATGGCGGACGACGCTCCCTATCGCAACTCATCGCCGGTGTACTGGTGAGCCGCACCCGGTACGCCGCCCTGGCCGCCCTGGCAGTATTGGCCGCCCTGGCAGTATTGGCGGTCGCGGCGTCTGGGCTTCCGGCGCCGCAAGTGATCCAGCGCGAGGTACTCCGCTCGATGGAAAAGCGGCCCGCGGAGGGCACCTGTCCACCCGGCGCGGCGAACGCGGGCATGGGTCCCGACATGGTGCGGCTACCCGAAGGGTTCTGCATCGACAAGACCGAGGTCACCCGCGGCCAGTACGAAGCGTGGCTCGACTCGAAACCTTCGACGAGCGGGCAATCGGCATCTTGCTCGACGAACACGGACTTCACCCCTTCGTGTGACTGGAAGCCGGGCGCGAACAAGACCGAACATCCGGTGGTGTGCGTTGACTGGTGTGACGCGCAGGCGTTCTGCAAAGCGGCCGGCAAGCGACTGTGCGGCAAGGTGGGGGACGGCGGCAGCTATCCGTTCACGAGCTACGACGATCCCAAGGTCAGCGAGTGGGACGCCGCCTGTACCTCTGGCGGCCAGTTCGAGTACACCTACGGGAACACGTTCGACACGAACATCTGCCGGGACGCGGACGCGGACGACTACACCACCTGGGGCCTGGACGACGTCGGTAGCTTCGCGCAGTGTCACTCGCCGGATCCGGCCTACGCCGAGGTGTTCGATCTGAGCGGGCACGTCGCCGAGTGGGACAACAGCTGCATCGACGACAGCGCGGAGTCTCCCTGTCGCATCCGCGGAGGGAGCTTCCAGCACCACGCCCAGGGCACGCGCTGTGCGATGGGCCGTGAGCTCGAGTGGCCTCGCTCCCGGCAGGTCGAGGCCGTGGGTTTTCGCTGCTGCGCCGACTGAGCCGAGCGCGCCAGGTTGATCGAATCCAGCGCGCACCGGCGCGGGGCCGCGCGCGGTGTCGGTGGCTGGCGTCGATCCTCGGCGCGTGCAAGGGTCCAGGCGGTGATCATCGCGTATACGGATGGCGGCTGCCGCGGCAACCCCGGCGGTGTGGGGGCATGGGCGTTCGTGCTCGTCGATCCGCGCACTCGCGTGGCGCTGGAGCGCGCCGGCGGCGAGGTTTCCACGACGAACAACCGCATGGAGATCCGTGGAGCTATCGAGGCGCTGAGCGCCCTGTCGCGCGCCGGACAGGCGATCCAGATCCGCAGCGACAGCAAGTACCTGATCAACTGCGCCATCAAGTGGATGCCCGGTTGGAAAAGGAAGGGCTGGAGCCGCGGCAAGGAGCCACTCAAGAACCTGGATCTGCTCAAGCGACTCGATGAGCTGCTCGCGAAGCACCACGTCAGCTGGCAGTGGGTGGCGGGCCACTCGGGGCACCAGGGCAACGAGCACGTGGATCAGCTGGCGAACGAAGCGATGGATCGTATCGAGGCGCACGCGGAGCCAACGCACGAGCGCCGCTTCACGTGGAGCGGAGCGCTATAGCTCGAGCGCCAAGGGGAACAAGCCTTGGCAGGCCACACGAACATCGCCACGACGTGCGGACCTTGCGGGATTTTCCTCGCCGTGCCCCTCGGCGTGACGCTGAACCCGGTTGCCACCGGGATCGCGACACGGATGTCGCGGTTCAGTCGGCGAGATCGACTGCCGGTCGCTCAGTTCCACACCCACTCGAGCGTCGTGCTGGCGCTGCGGGCTGAACATCACGATCTCGGCGTCGGACTCGACCTTCACGTTGTGTCCCGGCGGCCGTGCTCGACTGGGAGTTCGCCTGCAGCGCCGGCGCGAGCGGCTCGTGCTGGTACGGGCGGCTCAAGCAGCCCCAACGGAAGCGACTCCGATGCGGGCATCAACCGCTCCAGGACCCGGGTGATCCAGAATCAGGACAGCGGATGCAGTGTGGGTCCGGTCAATGACGAGCCGTCCGGCGCGCCGCTCGTGCTCTTCGGTCTCGCGTTGGGGCTCGCCGGCTTCAGGCGCGATCGCGCAAAGCGACGCTAGAGCTCTCCCTGTCGTGCGGCTCCAGGGCCCGGCCTCGCGGTGGCACATGGGACGGCTGGGCGCGTCGCGTACCACCTGCTCGGCGTCCAGCGGTCTTCAGTCCCAATTTCCGGCCGCCTAGTCGGCCCTCGCGCCTCAGGGTTGTTCTGGAGTGCCGTCTTGGCAGCCGTCACCCTGCGCGTCGGTGGAAGGCGTCGAAACCCACCCCAGGTTGCCCGACGGACACAGATCAAATGTGTCGGGCACGCCGTCGTTGTCGTCGTCGCTGTCCTCTGTGGTATCGCGGCAGCCGTCGCTGTCGTGGTCCGTGGTCGAATCAGACGCCCAGCCGGTCTCGCCGAGCGGGCACGCATCGGCCGTATCCGCTATCCCGTCGTTGTCGTCATCGGCGTCCTCGGTGGCGTCGCGGCAGCCGTCACCGTCGTGGTCGGTGGCAGGGCTTGATGTCCATCCCGTGTCGCCCGATGGGCAGGCGTCGACGGAGTCGAGCACCCCGTCGCCGTCGGTATCGAGCAGAACGCAGTCGATGGTCACTGTGGAAATGTCCGAGTCGGTCACCATGCCCGTGCCATTGCTGACTGCGCAGGTCTGGTCTGGAGCAGTCGGCTGGGACTTCACCGTTACCACGAATGACTGCCCGCTGGGCAGCGGCGTGGCAAACGTGAATGCGCCGTCGGCAGCGATCGGGAGATCGTCGCTGGCGTTGTTCTGGAGCACCAGGCCCGTCCCCGACAAACCGGTGACGGTCCCGCCAACTTCGAAGGTGTCGGTCGTGCAGGTCACGGCGACCGTTGTCAGGTCGCTGGCGATCGCTTTCGCCGTGCCCCCGGCTACCGTGCAGGTCTGCCCCGGAGCCGTCGGTTGCGTTGCCACTTGCACCGACACGTTCGAGCCGTCCGCGACCTTCGCGGCGAACGCGAACGGGCCGTCCGCATCGATGGAGATCTGATCGCCTAGTCCGTCGTCCAGAACGAGCCCTGTACCGTCGAGCCCCGAGACAGTCCCGCTGACGGTGAAGGTCTGCTGTCCGGCATCCCCCGCGTCGCCGATGCCCGCTGTGCCTCCGCTCGAACCGGCATCGATGGCGCCACCTGCACCGCTCGAGCCGGCATCGTTGCCGGCCGCGCCACCCGTGCCGCTCGCGCCACCACCGCCGTTGCCGCAGCCGCCGGCCACCAGCAACCCGAGCACAAAGAGCGCGCCGCGCGCACGCCCCCCCGTGAACCCTTCCATAGCGTCCTACCTTGGCAATGCGGCACAGGCATGTCCACAGAAAATGGATGGCCGGGCTCGGTCAGGGACCGGGAATGCGGCACAGGGCTTCGCGCGCGAAGGGCAGCGGCTGATCAAGTGGCTGCGCGAGCGGAACGAGCTTCCAGTCGAGCCCGCCGACATCGCCTTCGAGCCGCGCGACGACGAATGAACAGGCCGTAACGATCCTCGTCCACGCCCGCTTGAAGGCCGGTCGGGCCATCACGCTGTGTTGCAGACCGAACAGCGCGATCAGTGCGACGTCGAAAGCGACCGCGATTGCCATCGAGCAACGGACGCCGCTGTCGACCACCTTGGGGACCCACAGATCCGCGACGAACAGGATCAGGTAGACGAACACGGCGAAGAACGCCGCATACGAGGCCACTCCGTAGACGAACGCCAGCACCCTGCCGGGCTCGGCGGCAGTCCTGGCCTGGGTAGTCATGCTCTCTTCCGACATCGTCCTCCTCCTCTCTGCTCTCGAGCCCGGCGCCGCCGACGGCTCCCGGGACCAGTATCTCGTTCCAGAAATCGACGAGCTCGCGACCCGGGTCCGCTACGTCGGGCATGTCTGGTGGAATCGTCGCGCGGCGTTGCTATGCTTGCGTAGCACTCCCCGCGCATCCGCGCGTACGCGCCCGCTAGCGTGGCTGATCGCTTCGCGCCATGACGCTCGCCCTGCGCCACCTTGGACATCGCTGCCAGCCCGGCCCCGAGCGGCCAAGGCGACACAGTGGCCGCCACGGACAGGCGCGGACAAGCTGGCGGCAGCGCGTAACTACCGGGAAACAGACTACATGACGCCAAACCACGAAGGCGATCCGGAAGTCGATTCGGGGCTATGCTGCAACCCTCTCCACGACTTGCACAACCGCCGTTCGTCTCAATTCGAACATGAGAGGATGAGCCTTGTGCGGACTGACGCGGCCTCACCGGGCGCCTTCGTCGCGCTCGCGCCGAAAGCCGGCGTCGAGCGGAATCCCCAGGCGCGCTCAGTCCGGGCCTAGCGAGAACACGCGCTGCGGGTCGCCCTTGGGTCGATCGACCCATTGGAGGACGACGGCGTGGAAGAGCTTTCGATACGGCGGGGTGAGCTCGAACTCCTCCGCCGCCTGGAACGAGACGGCATCGCCGGGGCGAAGCTCGAGCCCGCGCGGTAGCGAGCTGAAGAGTGCGACGAAGCGCACGCGCCTCGAGACCGTCACTTCGCGGCAGATCCTCCGCATGGGGCCGCCGGGACCCATTCCGCAGTCGATCCCCTTGCAGCGCTCGACGTGGCACGGCGGTCGCTGCTCGAGCATCTTCCACGAATGCTCGAAGGTGACGCGCGTTCCCGGGGCCGCGTTTGACACCGACCGGACGACGCCTTCCACGAAATAAGCAGATTGCGCGGGCGACGGCGGTGCCCGGGTCGCCGCGGGCCCGGACGCGGTCGTGGTCGGCGTCGCCTCGAACGGACGGCGGACGAGGCTCAGGATGTCGGTCGGTGGGAAGAACGCGGGCGCCGCGCGGGTTCCGCGATCGCGCGCGTGCCGGCAGTAGAGAGCTTCACGATCGATCCCGGGCGCAGCGGTCGTGGCGACGGGCATGGAGACGCCGAGCGGCGTCGTTCCCGCGGCGGAGACGAGCAGCGGCGAAGAACGACCTTCCCACTCGAGCAGCGCGACCTGGATCCGGTGTTCGATCGGCTGCAGGAAGAAGCTCGCTTCCCAGCCGTCGAGACCGCGAGCCTTCTGTATGCGGTCGCGCGCCAGGGTGAAGTGCGTCTCGACGACGCGGAACGCAGCGAACGCGTCGTACGGCGATCCGCTCTGCGGAATGGTTGCTATCTCGCGCTCGACGTTCGCGTCGATCGTGGCGGCATCGTGCTCCAGATCGGCGAAGCCTTTCCGGCACTGCGCCGTCCAGGCGTTTGCGCGCTTCGCGTAGGCCACGAGCGTCGCCCGCGTGGGCCGGCCGGTCTCGGCCCAATCGGCCGTGATCCATTCCGGATAGGGATTGTCGGGGCGATCCTCGTCGAGCGCGGCCTCCGGAGCGGCGACGCGCGGCGGCGCGACCGCGTGGGCGGGCCGCTGCGCGACCGCGTGGCGGGCAGGCGGCGCACATGCAACGGCGACGACCGACACGAGCATCGTGCTGGCGCGCGCGATCGGGGCGAAGCTCATCGAACAGAGTCGTACCACGTCGCGAGAGGCGCGTATCCGATCGTGGAGGCTTCGAGCCACCGAGGCCTCGCCCACACCATGCCTCTTCGAGCGAGAAGGCAATCCGAATGACGCCTTCCAACGCGTTCCCCGCGCTCCGGACCGAGGCCTTCGCCCCGTTGACCGCAGCCTCCGTGGCTTCGGCGGCAACGGTGTCGGTCACAATCAAACCGCACCGCGAAGGTGAACGTGTCCTTCCTCTCGTTCTCCGGCCGATTTCGGTCGGGTTTCCTCGCCGTCGAGTCGATGGCGGTCCCGAGGTCGCCCTCGAAGGTGCCCTGGAATCCGCTGAAGCCTTGCGCCTGGGTGAGCGCGTCCTCGGTGGCGTACTCGTCGATGGCTGCGGTGTCGAGCTGTGCCGTAGCTGGACGCGTGGGACGAGCCGGGTTTCCGGTGGATCCACGCGGCGCTCTCCCGTCTACATCCCGCGCAGGACGAAGGCCAGGAAGTCCAAGCCCGTACCCGAAGTCTACGCCGAGCGGCAGAGGCGAGACAGTGGAGCGTGAGGGCGGGGCGCGACACGGAATTGCGCTCCCTGCACTTGCTCGCGCTGCTCCTGGCGCTCAGGCACGTCCCGGATCAGGCGTTTGACGATCACCAGGCACGCCGGCGGCGCCGTCCGGCGAGCTGAACTGCCCGATCCGCTGCGCGCATCGACCTGCCCAGGCGCGCTGACGCTTCCAGCAGACCCCCCGGGGGTATCTGCTACTGTCCGCAGCCCCAAGGAAAGCCACGGAACGACTCCGCACAGCATGACGTGACCGAAGCCATGGAGATCACGTTCGACCGCGAACCGGCGTCCTACGAGGCCGGAGCGACCATCACCGGCCGCGTGAGGGTTTCACCCACGCAGGCCGCGACCTGCCGCGGCGTCGTGGTGCGCCTCGTGTTCGTCACCTCCGGTGCGACCACTCCCGAGCGACGCGAAGTTCGCCAGGTGCAGGGCTCGCAGGAGAGCGACGGCACCTGGCGGTTCGAGATCGCCGGGCCGACGTGGCCCCCGAGCTATCGAGGCACGCTGTTCGAGAGCCGCTGGTTCGTCGCGGCGACGGCCGACCTCGCCGGGCAAGCGAGCGAGGCGACGCGCGAGATCGCGGTCCACCACCAGGGTGCCGGGATCGATGTGAAGCCGCTCCCCCGGAAGCCGGCTGTCCCGCTACGCGCGAAGGGCAAGCAGCTTCGTCAGCTCGCGATCGTTGGTCTGTTCGAGCTCGGCGTCCTCGCGCTCGTCTACTTCGGCGTGCAGCACGGCAACGACGCCTGGATCGGAGGGCTCGTGCTCCAGCTCTTCCTGCTGCCCCCCTTGATCGGGACGGTGCTCGGGCTGCTCACGACCCGCGCCGCGGGGAACGCCTACGCCGAGGTCGAGCCCGTCGAGGGCGCGCTACGCTGCCGCCTGCGGCTGGCGCCCGACGCTCGCGTGGAGCGCGCGGAGGCGACCCTGGTCGTGCGCGAGCTGGCCCAGCAGTACGGCTACGACAACTTCTCGCAGCAGCGCGAGCACGTGGTGCACCAGCAAGCGATCCCGCTTGTCGCCGAGCCGGGCCAGCCGGGTTGGTTCGCCGCCGCACTTCCGATGCCGCCGGAGGGCGCCGCGCCCTGCACCCTCAGCCTGCGCGGCGCGCAGATCGGCTGGTCCGTTCGCTTCCACGCGAAGGTCTCTGGCTCACCGGACGTTGAGAATTCGATCGCGCTCGTCGTCCGCCCCGCGCGCGGCCCCGCAGCCGCCGCCGACCCGACCTGGACCACCGGCTGAGCCGAGCGGCCTACGCTGGTCCTCGGCGGAGGGTCACTTCCAGTTCTTGAATAGGGTCAGCACGCGGCTCGAGCTTGTAGGACGGGAGGTGCCGCCAATCGTCGAGAAGATCGAAGAGTTGATCGATGCGGTCGGAGGTCATGGTCTCTCTGGGGATGTAGTGTTGGTGAACGTCTGGGGCCCAGGCAGGTCCGCCAGGTCCTCGATCCTGCGGTTCCGGGCGCTAGTCTACCCCCAGCGGCATCGCTCTACGGCGCAAGAGCCTGCTCGACGTTCTGGACGGCGTCTACCCCACCTATGACGACATCCACGATGACGACACTGCCGCCCCCATCTGGTACGTGGCCCTGTTCGCGGCGTCTGGACGCGTTCGCGGCCACAGCGCGGAGGACAAGGTCGCTGCCGAGGATCTCATCGCGAGGTGGCAGGCCAGCACGACGGATCCCAACCGAAGCAAGTACGACGCATTCAACGACTTCCTCGGTCGCTTCGGGCCCAAGTACAAGGACGGCCAATCCGTCTACGCCCTGATCAAGAAGGACCGCCGCGAGCGCGACGATCGATAGATTCATGCACCCGGAAAGCAGGTTTCCGGATCGACCGATCGCGACGGCGCCTGCAAGCTAGCGTGGTGCAACACCCGGCGGCACCACGAAGCCTGGTGGTCCAGTACAGGCCGCGGGACTGTTCCGGTCCGAACGAAGAAGCGCGGCAAGCGCCAAGTCCTGGTCATTGACTTTCGATTCATAGACAGCGCCGGCCGTCGACGACGGTTCCGGAGGCGGAGCGAACGCTGAGAGGGCGCGAAATGGTTGAGGAGTCCGACGATTGGTTTTCCGAACCGCCCTACTTGGTTCCGCGAGACCTCCCCGGTGGCGGCACCACCGTGCCTGCGTACCTGCCGCCGTGCTGGTTCGAGAGCGCTTCGGCTGTGCACGACCGCGATTGCGACGTACGCATCGCCATCGACGGTGCGTTGAGGGCGATGCGCAATCATGTGTACGAACCGTACCGCACGATGGAATTTCTCCCCGACAACGCTGTGGAAGAAGCCCTCCTTCTTTCGATGACTGTTCTGTGGCTGGCTTCTCGCCTTGCGAATTCCGCGGGGCTGGTACGGCTGTGGAGGCCTGCAATGGAAAACGCCACCCTCGGACGAGGAGCGACAAGCGGCGGCAAAGAAAGTCGAGCGCGCGGCGACAGCGCTCGGATATGTCAGCGGCACGGCCGGACGGCGCAAGGACTTGCTCGACGTTCTGGACGGCGTCTCTCGCCCCTTTGAGGTGCGCCTCCACGAGGGCACCGGTCCCGCGCTGTGGTACTTGGCTCTTTTCGCAGGGTCCGGACGGCCTTTCGCCCACACCAAGGACGACAAGGCCGCTGCCGAGGATCTCGTCGCGCGGTGGAACGCCAGCACGACGGATCCCAATCGAAGCAAATACGACGCGTTCAACGACTTCCTCGGTCGCTTCGGGCCCAAGTACAAGGACGGCGGATCTGTCTACGCCCTGATCAAGAAGGACCGCCGCGAGCGCGGCGATCGATAGATTCGCCAGGGCAAACGGCGCTGCAGTCAGCCAAGCGGAATTTCCGCGCAACCCGCTCGCCCCATCGTCCGATAGACTCGCGTGGACGTGCAGCAGGGAAGTAGAGCGTCATCCGATCAGCGGGTCGGAGAAGGCAACGGCCTGTCGGGCGACGCGCCCGGCGTCGGGGCGGACCCGTTTGTCGGGACGCAGTACCGGGCGCTGGGGCAGCTGGGCGAGGGCGGCATGGGCGAGGTGTTCCTGGTCGAGCACCGCGTCCTGGAGAGGACGTTCGTTGCCAAGATCCTCCGACCCGAGTTCGCGGATCATGCCGCGTTGGTCGATCGCATGCGCGTCGAAGCGCAGGCGCTCGGAGCGCTGTCGAACCCCCACATCGTCGGCATCACGGACTTCGCGCGTGCGGCCGACGGTCGTCCCTTCTTCGTCATGGAGCGGCTGGACGGGCGCACGCTGGGCGACGAGCTCGACGCGCGCGGGTACCTGCCGGTCGGCGAGGCGATTGGCGTCGTGCGGGAGGTGCTTGCGGCTCTCGCTGCGGCTCACGGCATCGGCCTGATCCACCGCGACCTGAAGCTCGACAACATCTTCCTGCACGAGCCGCGTATCGGTGGGCGGGTGGTGAAGGTGCTCGACTTCGGTGTGGCCAAGGTGCTGGCAGGTGCTGCGCACGGTGCGCTAGCGCCGCCCGCCGTGCCGACGGTGGACGGGGCGATCGTGGGCACACCGCGCTACGCGAGCCCCGAGCAGATCCTCGGCCGTGGCATCGACCACCGGGCGGATCTGTATGCGCTCGGACTGGTGCTCTACACGCTCGTGGCAGGGCGGGGGCCATTCGACGATCACCACGGACGCGAGCGGCTGTTCGACGCGCACCTCGGTGTAGTGCCGGCAGCTCCCTCCACGGTTGCACCGCAGCCGATTGCGCCCGAGCTCGACGCTGCCATCCTGCGCACACTCGAGAAGCGGCCGTCGAATCGCTTCGCCTCCGCACAGGAGCTCGACGAGGTGCTGGCGGGCATCGCCGAGCGCCTGCCAGCAGCGGACGAGCCGCCGTCACCAACGCACGCGAGCGAGCCAGCGTCGGAAGCTCCTACCGCCGGCGACGCGACAGAAGTGGCCGAGCGTTCGCCGTCGAGCTCGTACGTCCCGTACGTGGTCGTCGTGTGTTCGGCCGTGCTGGTTTCGCTGATGGCCCTGCTCGTGCTCCGGGGCTCGCGCTCACCGCTGGTCTGGGGAGCGTGCATCTTCGCGAGCGCGACCGCAGCCGTCGTCGCCGGGCTTGTTGCCCGTCGGTAGGCGTGGACGTCACGTCCTCCTGGCGCGTGCTATGCTCGCTCAATGGCTGCTGTGAGAGCGCACGTCAGGAATGGCCGCTTCGTGGCCGACGAGACCACCGAGCTGCCCGAGGGCACCGAGGTCGAGCTGGCGGTTACGCGGATCGTGGATCCGTTCGCGCACATGTCTCCGGAAGAGCGTTCCGAGCTCGAACAGGAGCTCGAGGACGGGCGTCGCGATTTCGACAAAGGCGACCACGAAGACGCGCGGCAGTTCATTGCTCGGCTATCGACGAAGCCGTGAAGGTCCGGCTCTCGAAGCGAGCGCAGGGCGCTATCGCGAGGATCGATGCGCGCTGGCGCGAAGTAGCCGACCATCCGGAAACGTTCCTGCGAGAGTTGCTCGACACGATCGAACTTCTCGAGACCGTCAGCGCTCCCGGAACGCCGTGCCCGACAGCGAAGCGTCCGCGGTTGAAGCGCGTGCTCCTCGAGAAATCAGACTGCCACGTGTACTTCGAGATCAACGAGGGCAAGCAGATGATCGAGGTGCTCACCGTGTGGAGCGCTCGCCGTGGACGCGCGCCGAAGCTCTGAAACCGCGGCTCACTCCCAAGTGCACCGAAGTGCGCGGCAGCTCTGGGCGTCCTTCATGTCCGAACAGGCGGCGGGCTTGCCGCCGCAGGACCAGTAGGTGAGGCCGGTGAGGTCGTCGTAGCTCCCGGACGCTTCACATCCAGGGACGGTATCGCACGCGCTCTTGTGGCCGACGTTCGGGCATGAAATCTCGCTCGTTCCTACACACTTGCCTGCAGGATCGGGGGTGTCCCAACATTCGCTTGCTTTCGCGGAAGCTGTGCAGGCGTTGAAATCGTCGTCACAAACTGATGAGATCAGATCTTGCGCGAGATTGAAGCACCCCGCGACGCAGCCCTGGTCGTCCATGGTTCCGGCGCAGTCGTCCACGCAGTCGTCGCGGTCCAGGTTGTACCACTTGACGCACTGGCTGCGTTCGCCGTCGCAGCGCGTCTCCGAGCAGGTTGTGGTGTTGCCGCCGCTAGCGCCAGCGCCAGCAGCACCTCCGCCTCCGCCTCCGCCCTGCCTCCGAAGGCGTCTCCGGTGGAAGCCACGCAGCCGGCAAGGCAAACGGACAGAAGAGTGCTGGCAGCGGCAAGGAGCAATGCCGCGCGCGGCGTACGCATGTTGGTGCGAGCTGACACGGTTGTAGGCAATCGGCCCTGAACGTCGTGTTTGTTGTGCATGCCCGCTACTCGGTCCGTCGTGCCGCGAGTTGCGGAGCTTTTTGCGGGAGCGGCCCGAGCGGCGCTGAAAACCTGCTTCGACACGGCCCAGGGCGCCGGGCGGATTTTCTCCGCAACCGGCTCGTTCCGTCGTCCGATAGAGTCGCGTGAACGTGCGGCGCCAGGGACATCGAGCGGTATCCGACCGTCGGGTCGGAACCGGCCTGATTGCCCAGCGGAAGGCGTCCGGAACCCGCGCGAAGGCGGGGTACCGAACGGCCGGCGAGGCGGATACACTCGGCCGCGAGGAGGCCTGAGCGGGGGCGCTCGGCACTATTCGACATGGCGACCAGCGAGGTCATCACCGATCCCGGGCCGTTCAAACCGGGCGACATCTGCGAGGGGCGGTACCGCATCGTGCGGCGCCTCAAGGCAGGTGGGGTCGGTGTCGTGTACGAGCGGAGCATTGCTTCACCGGGCTGCCGGTCGCGCTGAAGGCCCTGTACAACCGGGCAGGGGACCACCACGAGCGCATGCGCCTCGAAGCGCGGGCCCTGGCCGAGATCCGGCATCCGTATGTCGTCCAGATCACCGACGGCGGTGTGACGCCCGAGGGCGTGGTCTGGTTCACGATGGAGCTGCTGCACGGACGGTCGCTCCGCGGCGAGCTCAACGACGTGGGGGCGCTCGGCATCGAGCGGGCGCTGCGCTTCGGGATCCAGATCGCGCTGGGTGTGCAGGCCGCGCACGACTGCGGGGTCATCCACCGGGACCTGAAGCCGGAGAACGTGTTCGTGGTCGAGCCCGGCGACACTGTGCGCGTGCTCGACTTCGGCACCAGCAAGTTCCGCCGCGCCCAGATGAAGACGACGGACCGCTTCCGGATGCTCGGCACGCACGCGTACATGAGCCCGGAGCGGCTGCAGGCCGACGTGACCGATGCCCGTGCGGATGTGTACGCCCTCGGCCACATCCTCTACGAGATGGTCGGCGGAATGCACTGCCTCTCGGAAGGTCCGGGCCCGCTCGATCTGCCGCCGCCCTACGAGCTCGGCATCCGCCAGATCTACGCGGTGCCGGTGCCGCTCGTGGAACGTGCGCCGGGTACGCCGGCCGACGTGTCCGCGATCGTGCAGCGCGCGCTGTCGAAGAAGCGCGAGGAGCGCCAGCAGTCGATGACCGAGATGGCGAGCGAGCTGGAGGCCGCGCTCGTGCATCACTTCGGCAGCTGGTGCGGTGACCTGGATGGACGCCACGGCGCGCTCGCCCAGGCCTCCCGGCACGCGCTCGGGAGCGCCGCAAGCGAAGCCTCCGAGGCAGGCTGTGGAGGGGCCGGCGGTCATCCCTGCCGAGCAGGTGCCGCTTGGGGCTTCGTCGCCGCCGGTGGCGCAACCCATCCTGTACACGGAGCGCGTTCCGCCGCACCAGCTGCCGGACGCGAAGGTCGAGCACCGCATCCAGACCGCGGACACGGAACCCGGTGCGGCCCCCGCCAGCGTCCGGACGGCACCGGTCGCGAGCTCGCCCGCCGAGCTGGATGCTGCATTGCTGGTGGGCGCTGCACGGTTCGCCGTGAGCCCCGGTAGCAGCAGCCAGGTGGAGCAGGCTCTCGCGTATGTTGCCGCGTCGGTCCAGCTTGACGCGACTGCCTTCGCGCAGCTGCGCATGCTCGTGGCCCGGATGCCGCGTCTGGATCAGCGCAAGCAAGACGAGGTGCGCCGCCGCATCGTTGCGCTGGCCGGAGAGCACGACGTGGCTGCCGCGCTGAAGAACGACGATCTCGCGCGCATCGGCAACAGCCAGCCGGATCTCGCACCTGGCCGCCACGCGAGCATGGCGGCGCATGGCCGCGTCGCTCTCGGTGCCGCTCTGCTCGTCGAGCCCGCGCTGCGTCTCGACGCCGCCGAGAATGCGCTGCACGCGCTCGACCGCGCAGACGAGGATGTGCAGAGCTTTGCGCTCTCCGTGCTCGTTGCGTTCGGTCGCTCGGCTACCGGCGAGCACGGCGCCGCACGCGGCGCTCTGTTGGCGCTGCTCCTTGGAAGTCCCGAGGACACCGAGCTCGCCCGCGGCGAGCTTGCAGGATTCGTGCTCTCTTCCGCCCAGCAAGCGATAGCCACGGAACCGACGTTGGAGAGCGCTGCGTCCGCGGGGTCCGCTGCCGACGCTGGTTCAACCCGGCACGACCTGCCCGTAGGTGCGTCGTCGCCTCCCATCAAGAGCGCCGGTCAAGCGCCACTGCTTCCTGGTCGCGCTGCATTCCGCCAGGAGGCGTCGCACTCGTCTGCCGCAAGTCCCGCCGCTGCACGTCGCGATCCGACGCCTCCGACGCCTGGCACGATGGCGACGCCGGTTGGTCCAGCGCAGTCCGCGCGGGCTCGCACGTCGGGCGCAAAGGGGCGCTTCAGCATCCCGCTCGCGATCTTCCTGGCGCTCGTCACGAGCATGCTCGTCATGACGATCGGCCTGTTCGTCATGCGGTCACATACGAGCGCAGCCGCGCCCGCGGCTTCCGTGCAGCCGAGCGCTGCCGAATCCGTGGTCACGGCGGCGATGCCCGCGGCAACCGCCGCAACCTCGGCGACCGCGATTGCGGGACCTTCAGCGGCGCCCACTGCGTCCGTTGCGCCAGCGCCGGCCGTTGCACCCAGCGCCTCGGCGCCCACGGCGGCTGCCCACGTTGTCGTCCACACGGGCGCCGCGCAGCACGCTCCTGCGCGCCACGCCGTGCCCCGACGATCGATGCCCTCCTCGGGCCTCGGCATGCCTTCTTCGGGTCTGGCCACACCGCACGGCCACGCTACGCATCCCGCAGCGCCCAGGGCCACGGCTTCCGCGGCGCCCAAGCCCCTGTTCTGACCTTCACGTCCGAGCCATGACCGACAAGCCCGAAAACAAGTCCGAGACGCCCGCCGGCGGTGCAGCGCCCGCCGCGGTCAAGCGGGACACCGGGCCACGGCTCCTCGCCAGGGAGTTCACCGTGCCGCCCGCCTGGACGCTCGGGCCGCCCCCGGAAGCGCTCGGGCAGGGGCACGACCAGCCGCCGCCGGACAAACAGACTGGCCGGCCTGACGGCGGAGTTGGCCACGGCGCCGACCCGCAGTACCAATCGCGCCCCGAGGACATGGCTGCATCGGAGGTCCAGGAGAGCTGGCGTGACGATCGCCACGACGGCACGATCGGTGGCGGTCTTCCGCGCGACACGCTTCGCGAGACCACCAACAACACGCTGCGCGGTCTCCAGCCCGGACCATCCGAGGAGCCTCCGCGCTCGCGCCCAAGTCCCGTTGTCGTCCCCGCGCTCACCGACCCGACTCCGTTGACGGTCGACCCTTCGCCGGACGCGCCTGCGACCGCCGTCCCGGAGCAGCGCGAAGCCACCAAGGGCGAGTACGCCGCGCCGCGGCCTGCTCCTCGCGCGGCGGACCACAAGACCCTCGAGATCGAGACCGTCAAGCTCGACTCCGCGGTCGACCCCCGCAAGCAAGTCACCGAGCGCACGCTGCGCCGACCTGCGTCCAGAGAGCAGGTTCAAGAAATCACGCAGGCGTCCTCGTCGCGTCGCGGCGTGCTGCTGATCGCCCTGGTGCTTGGTCTGGTGGCACTTGTGGCGCTCTTCCTGGGACTGCGCCATGAGTCGCGAGCTCAGGAAGCTCTCGCCGCGTCTGCGCAGCCCGCTCCGCAGCACACTGGAACGCCGGCCACTGCTGCAACTGTGCAGGCCACATCGCGCGCCAGCGCGAACGTGGAGCCGAGCGCAATCGTCTCCGCGGCGGCCCCGCCGGCTCCGTCTTCGCCCACGCCAACGGTGCAGCACCATGCCGCGGCGCGGCCGAAGCCAGCGCACCACAAGACTCCAGCGGCCCACGCGGTGCGGAAGCCTGCAGTCACCGCACACAAGTCCTCCACTCCGGCAACCGCGGCGTCCGCATCGCCGTGGGTATTCTGAGCCGCCCGAAGACAGCGACCCCATGATTCGTTTCGAGACCCACCGCGTTCATCGTGCCCTGCAGCAGGCAATGCCCGTGCTGCTCTGCGCGTCGCTCGCCGTGCCCGCTCTGGCCGGGCCCAACGGAGCAAGTGCGCCCGATGCGGAAACCTTGTTCCGCCAGGGCAAGGCAGAGGGCACGCACGGTCACTGGCAGAAGGCCGCCTCGCTGCTCCAGCAGGCGTGGCACAAGCAGCATAGCTACGACATCGCCGGCAACCTCGGCATCGCCGAGCTGAAGACCGGCCACACCGCCAAGGCCGCACGCTACTTCAGCTACTGCATCGCCCACTTCCCGGTCACCGGCGACGCGAAGAAGATGAAGCACGTCGAGGGACTGCTCGCCCAGACCAAGAAGAAAGTCGCCGAGCTCGACATCACCGTGAAGCCCGCCACCGCGTCGGTGACTATCGACGGAACGAAGATCGATCGCGACACGGCCGGCACCGTATTCGTGGAACCCGGTTCCCACTCGCTCCAGGCAAGCGCGGATGGCTACGACGCCCTCTCGAAGACGGTGAGCGCAGCGAAGGGGTCGAAACAGGCCATCGCGCTCGAGTTGGCGAAAACGGCCGCGGCCGACCCGCATGGTGCGGGTGCCGGAGCGATGCCCAGTAGCGGGCTTGCGAACACAACAGCGCCCGCGCCGAAACCTGGGCACGACACGCCCGCCGTTCCTCCCGACACCACGAAGCCTCCGCTCTGGCCCGTGTGGGTTGGTAGCGGCGTTGCTGTTGTTGGGCTGGGGCTCGGTATGGGATTCCGCGTAGCTGCGTCTTCCAAGCGGGACGACGCGGATCGGCAGGCGGCTTCGCTCGAAAATGCAGGAGGCTGCGGACCAGGCTCGCCGAACGCTGCCGCCTGCGCGGCGCTGAAGGATGCGAACGCCAGCGTGGATAGCGACAACAAGATCTCCACGGGGGCATTTGTCGGCGCGGGCATTGGTGCCGTATTCGGCATTGGGTATCTCATCTGGCGGGGCTCGCGAGAGCAGCCGTCCAGCACGGCGTTCGCGCCGGTTGTCGTGATCGACCAGCACCGAGCGTCTGCCGGTGTGGTTGGGTGCTTCTGATTGGCTTTGGAAAGGGAGTTCGTGATGCGTGTTTCTCTGGTGTCGCCGGTGGTCCTGGCATTCGTTGCATTCGGGCTCGCGTCCTGTTCCAACCGAGCCAACGACTGCCACTACAACGCGAGCTGCACGCCGTATGACGGTGGCGCAGGCAGCGGCGGCGGTAGCGGTAGCGGTGGCGTGTCGGGCAGCGGTGGCGTGTCGGGCAGTGGTGGAGCGGCGGGGGTCGATGGGGGTGGTGGTACGTCGGGCGTCGGAGGCGGCGGGGGTGCGGCCGGTAGCGACGCGGGCAAGTGCGACACGAGCAAGGCGCCCAGCCAGGAACAATGTCTCGTCGATGACCAATACGCGGTCTTCGTGGACGGAACGGCGGCCAGCGGAGGCGACGGCAGCAAGGCGAGCCCGTTCAACAAGATCGGAGACGCTATCGCCGCTGCGGGCGCGAAGATGATCCTCGTCTGCGACACGACGTACGACGAGCAGGTGAAGCTGACGGGCGGCGTGCACCTCTACGGCGGCTTCAAGTGCACCGACTGGAGCTACGAGACGGGAAAGCACGCTGTCGTTTCTCCGACTGCGAAGGGCTACGCGCTCGAAGTCGACAGCGTGACCGACCCGGTCGTGATCGAGGACATGGAGTTCGATGCACAGGACGCGACGGCGCCGGGTGCGAGCAGTATCGCGGCGTTCGTGCATGGGTCGAGCAACGTCGCGCTGCATCGTGACAAGCTCGTCGCGGGCAAGGGCGCGACGGGCGCAGCAGGTGTCTTGAAGAAGTTCACGTACCTTTCGCAGAGCGCTTTGAACGGCAATTCCGTGGACCAGGTGAACGCACCGCTGGCGGGAGGCGCCGTGAAACAGTGCGCATGTCCTGCCGGCGACACGACCACGGGAGGGCGGGGCGGCAGCGGTCCGACCCCAGAGAGCGGCCAAGCAGGAGCGCCGGACCTGGGCGGCGGCCAGCCGGGAACGCCAGGGGCGTGCAACCCTGACGGCGGGGGTCACGACGGCAACGCGGCTTCCGCCGCTGCATCTGCTTCCGGTGCAGCAACCTCGGGCACTCTCGACGCAAGCGGGTGGACGCCGTCGACCGGCAGCGATGCCAAGGCCGGCGGCCCGGGCCAGGGTGGTGGCGGCGGCGCGAGCACGGCAACGGCCGGCGGTGGTGGCGGCGGCTGCGGCGGCTGTGGCGGAGCCGGTGGCTCCGGTGGTGGCGGAGGGGGCGCCTCCATCGCGCTGATGGTCCTCGACTCCACGGTGAGTGTGGACGCTGGCAGCGAGCTGAATGCGGCCGATGCTGGTGCCGGTGGTGTCGGGGCCGCCGGCCAGGCTGGCCAGACGACGACCGGTTTCGGCGGAAACGGCGCGGTGGGGGCCTGCCCGGGCGGAGCGGGTGGCAACGGTGGCGACGGAGGCGCTGGCGGCGGCGGCGCTGGCGGCATCAGCGTAGCTGTGCTGTGGAAGGGCTCTGCCGCGCCGACGATCGCACCGGGTGCCTCGATGACGTTCGGCGCGAAGGGCGCGGCGGGCCAAGGCGGTAAGGCTGGCACCAACGATGGCATCGCTGGTGTGGCGCAGAACGTGCTGGAGGTGAAGTGAGCGCTTTGCGCTCGCGACTATCCCAGCGCCGCCCTGACGCGCGCGACAGCCTCCTGGACCCGCTGGACCACGAGCTCTTCCTCGAGCCTGAGCACCCGCCAGCCGAGGCGCGCGAGGGCGCGGTCCCGCCGCGCATCCAGCCGCGCGCGGCCGCGATGCCAGCCGCCGTCCACTTCCACGACCAGGCGCACAGCGGGCGCGGCGAAGTCCGCGATGCAGTTGCCGATGGGAAACTGCCGCCGGAAGGTGACGCCCAACTTCGAGCTCCGCAGTTGCTGCCACAGCAGCGCCTCGCCGCGGGTGGGCAGAGAGCGCATGGATGCCGCGCGCTGTTGCAGCAGTGCCCGGCGGGCGGCTGTGGTGCGACGGGCGAAGGGACTGGACGTGTGATGCATGGGGCTCTCCTTGCTCCGGCTCGCGGCCGGGTTTCACCCCACCCGGCGCAGGATCCATGACGGGCCCGGGGGGAGCGAAAGCGCCGCGGTACGCTGCCCAATGCGACGCGGTGCCGGCTCTGGCGGGGCCCGGCGTGGAGCGTGCGCCGACCGGTGGAGCCCGGCCGCGGGCCGGAGCAGTGCGAGCCATGCGTCGCGCCCCGGTCCGTACAGCGCGCCCCCTCGCGTCGCATCCGCGCTGCAGTCGACGTGTCCCGTGGTTCCGGAACCAGGTCTCCGGATGGAATCACGCAGCAGCTCGAGACCGACGCCGCGGCCGGCCCCTCCCGCTCGCGCGCAGGCCCGCAGGGCCGAGCACGAGCTTGGGCAGGGGCAAGGCGCGCGGACCGGCGAAGCCGGGAGCACGCCGGGGGAGGGCAACCCCAGCAAAGAAGATGAAACACGTCGAGGCCCTGCTCGCCCAGACGAAGAAGAAAGTCGCCGAGCTCGACATCACCGTGAAGCCGACCAGCGCGACAGTGACCATCGACGGAGCTCAGATCGATCGCGACACGTCCGGTTCCGTCTTCGTAGAGCCCGGTTCCCATTCGCTAGAGGCGAGCGCGGATGGCTACGACACCCTGTCGAAGACGGTCAACGTAGCGAAGGGATCGAAACAGGCGGTCTCGCTTGAGCTGGCGAAGACGGCAGCGGCCGACCCGCACGCCGCAAGTGTCGGAGCGATGCCCACTAGCGGGCTTTCGAACACCACAGCACCGGCACCGAAGCCTGGTCACGACGCCCCGGCCGTTCCGCCCGACACCACGAAGCCTCCGCTCTGGCCCGTGTGGGTTGGTAGCGGCGTTGCCGTTGTTGGGCTCGGGATGGGGATCGGGTTCACGCTCGCGGCGGGTTCGAAACGGAGTGACGCGGACGCTCTCGCAGCATCTCTGAAGAACCAGGGCGGCCAGACCGCGTGCGCGCCCGGAACGCCCTATGCCGGCCAGTGTGCCGACTACCGACACGACGAAGACTCGGTACGAACGGACCAGAATGTTGCGCTGGCCGGGTTCATCGCCGGGGGCGTCGGCGCGGCGTTTACGGTCGGCTACTTGATCTGGCGAGGCGGAGAATCCTCATCAGACACGGCGGGGTTCTTGGTGCGGCCGCAGCTCGCAGTGGCGAGAAGCGGTGCGCGGTTTTCAGTCGAGGGCCGGTTCTAGGCAACGATCTGCCGGAGGAGCAGGAGTCATGCGCTTGCGTCTTGTTTCGTTTCTTTCATTCACAGGAGCGCTGGTTGCTCTTGTCCCCGCGTGTTCGAGCCCGAGCAACAGCTGTGCACTTGGTGCTTGCGGTGGGGCTTGGGAAGGTGGCGTTGCCGGAAATGGCGGCGCGTCCGGCAGCGGCGGTACTGCCGGCGCAGACGGCGGTGGTGGCGCGTCGGGCAGCGGCGGCACCGCGGGCACTGGAGGCGCAGCCGGCAGCGACGCGGGCAAGTGCGACGCGACCAAGGGTCCAGCGGACGCATCGTGCGTCATTGACGAGCAGTACGGCGTGTTCGTATCGCCGAACGGCAACGACTCCACGGGGGACGGCTCGCGCACGAATCCGTACGCCACGATCGCCAAGGCGCTCACCGCGGCGGAAGCCGCAGGCAAGCGCGTGTACGCCTGCGCGGACGGCGGGAGCTACACGGAGACACTGAGCATCGACAGCTCGCTGGATGGGGAGAAGCTCTACGGTGGGTTCAAGTGCAGTGATTGGAGCTACGACAGTTCGCTAAAGGCGACCGTGAAGTCCGCCGACCCAGTGGCTGCGAAGGTGAGCGGATTGACGAAGGGTCTCGACATCGAGGACTTCGAGATCGACGCCGCCGACGCAGCGACGGCCGGTGATTCGAGCATGGCGATGCAGGTCGACAACTCGCAGAACGTCGTGCTGAAGCACGTGAAGCTCGTTGCGGGCAAGGGCGCGAAGGGAAGTGACGGAGCGCCGTACAGCTCGGCGGCGGGCACGGGGGCAACGGGGAATGGGGGGAAGGACGCTTGCACAGCCAACCCGAATCCGGGTGGTGTTCCGGCGGAGACGCAGTGTGGTGGGTCGCCGAGTGGAAGCATCGGTGGGCGCGGCGGCGCAGGCGCGGACGGGACGATCCTATTTTCCGGAGGGAGCGGCAGCCCCGGCGAGCCAACTGCTTCGACGGGCGGGGAGGCCGGTATCGGTCAGACAGGGGCAACCCTGAATTGTGGAGTTGGCACCGGCAAGGGCGGCGGCAATTCCGGCAACCCGGGGTCTGCCGGCAATCCCGGCGCGGGCGCAGCCCAACTCGGCACGCTCGACGCCACCGGCTACACCCCGGCCGATGGAGCAGCTGGCAAACCCGGAGGACCAGGCCAGGGAGGCGGCGGAGGCGGCGGCGCCAAGGCGCCGACCACATGCAGCAACGGTACGACCCCGGCAACCGGCGCGAGCGGCGGTTCCGGAGGCGGAGGCGGCTGCGGCGGCGCGGCCGGTCACAAGGGCACGGGCGGCGGCGCGAGCATTGCGCTGGCCAGCGTGTCTTCGACGGTTACGCTCGATAGCTGCGACCTTGTTGCCCAGGACGGCGGCAAGGGCGGCAGCGGCGGCGACGGACAACAGGGCGGTAACGGCGGCACCGCGGGCTCGGGCGGAACGGGCAAGTCGAGCAGCAACGCCTGCCGTGGGGGCGACGGTGGGCAGGGTGGCTTCGGCGGCCCAGGCGGCGGCGGCTCCGGCGGCCCCAGTGTCGCGATAGCCTACACGGGCACGCAGCCGACCGTGACCGGCGGAACGATGACCGAGGCACAGACCGCAGCGCCCGGAGGCAGCGGCGGTACCGACGTGGGCACCGGCTCCAACGCGGGCAAGGATGGGCTGCTCAAGGACATGCAGGGGTTTTGAACATGCGTGTTGCAGCCACCATGCGGTGGAGCTTGCCTTGCGGTGTCGCCGCTATCGCGTTGGCGACCGGCTGCTCGGGAAGCAACTTTGCAGGCAGTACGGGTGCAGCCGGAAGTGGCGGTGCCGGAGGCTCTGGGAGCGGAGGCAGCAGCGGTAGCGGAGGAGCTTCGGGCAGCGGCGGGACGGCTGGAGTCGACGGTGGGGGCGGTACCGGCGCTGTTGCGGGCAGCGGTGGCGCTGCGGGAAGCGACGCGGGCAAGTGCGACGCGACCAAGGGTCCCGCGGATGCGAGCTGCGTCATCGACGAGCAATACGGCGTGTTCGTGTCGCCTAGCGGAAACGACTCGACCGGCGACGGATCGCGTACCAATCCATACGCCACGATCGGCAAAGCGCTCACCGTGGCGGAAGTCGCCGGCAAGCGCGTGTACGCCTGTGCCGACGGTGGCGACTACACCGAGACGCTCACCATCGACAGCTCGTTGGACGGCGAAAAGCTGTACGGCGGGTTCCATTGCGCGGGCTGGACGTACGACACGTCGTTGCAGGCAAAGGTCGCTTCGAAGGATCCGGTCGCTGCCGTCGTGAAGAACCTGACGAAGGGACTCGATATGCAGGACTTCGAGAACGACGCGGCTGATGCGACGACGGCCGGCGATTCGAGCATGGCGATGCAGGTGGATTCGTCGCAGGGCGTCGTGCTCCACCATGTGAAGCTCGTTGCTGGGAAGGGCGCCGATGGCGGGAAGGGGGCCGACGGCACGACGGGTGCGGACGGCACAACCGCTGGCGCGGCGCAGGATGGGAGCCCGGCGGACTGCAGCAGCGGTGCGGCGAGCCAGCAGCTTGGTGGCTCTTGGTCCAACGCGAGTTCGTGTGGTTCGCAGGGTGGCGCGGGCGGAACTGCCAAGAAGGTGACAGTGCTTAGCGGTGCCGGAGATCCCGGGCTGCCACAGACGCACGTGATGCCTTCGACAGTCAACAATGGTGGTGCAGGGACAAGCGTAGTCGGAGCTAACGGAAACCCCGGTCAACCTGGATCCGATGGGGACGCTGGCGCGACCCGGAGCGTTGGCTCCAACGGCTGGCTTGTTTTCCGTCTCCGGCTACACGCCGGCCGATGGCCATGACGGCGTCAGCGACGGCTACCCCGGTCAGGGGGGCGGGGGCGGCGGAGCCAGCGCAGGTGACGGCACTTGCCTGGCCGCGTCCGGCGGAGCGGGCGGCATGGGCGGCTGCGGGGGCAAGAAGGGTACCGGAGGCGGGGGCGGAGGCGCCAGCGTCGCCCTGATGTCGTGGTCGAGCGATGTCACGCTCGACAGCTGCACGCTCATCGCCGCGAACGGAGGCAAGGGTGGCAAGGGCGGCAACGCCGGAGCGGGCGGACAGGGACAGGCCGGAGGCAACGGGGGAGCGGGGTCTGGCACTGTCGGAAAGGCAGGGCGCGGTGGGGATGGTGGCAACGGCGGTCCCGGCGGCTCAGGTTCCGGCGGCACCGGTGGTCCCAGCTACGCGCTCGTTTTCCACGGCACGCAACCGGCACAGGCCGGGACGGTGACGCTCACGCCCGGTAACGGTGGCGCCAAGGGCGCCGGCGGAACGGTAAGCGGTGTGCCAGGCGCCAATCCGGCGCCCGACGGCACCGCGGGCGACAGCCAGCAGAGCTTCCAGGTGAACTGATACCGTGGCACCGTAGCCGAGGAGGAGTTTGGCACCGATTGCACCGTTCTCTTCGGAAAATGGCAGCCAGTGCCGATTTTCCCACGCACCCCAGTATGGCGCAGCGGTAACGGTCGTCATCCACGGGCCGTGCCGGGCCCGGATGGGGTTGACGAACGTCGTGGCGACTGGATAGAACGCGGCATGCGTCGACAGAATGTGATTTTCGTCGCGCCGCTCCTTGTCGTCGCGACGCTTGCCATGAGTGGCTGCGGGCGGCAGGCGATCACCGAATACGCTGTTCGCGACCACGAGCTCGTATTCGTCCAGGTGAAGGGAACATCATGGTCGCTCGGCGACTGCAAGCGAGCCCCGGATGGCAGCCTCTCCGACTGCAAGACCTACCCCGTGGTGTACAAGTGATGCGCCGCCTTGCCCCCCTGTGCTTCGCGCTCGCCGCGGCACTCTTCTTGCCGGCTTGCGTCACGTCGCGCCGGATCGTGGATTTCGCGGCGCACCCTTCCTACAACAGCTACAAGGTCATCACGGTCAGCGTTCACTACGCGTTCATCTCGGCCTGGACCTCGTACGAAGCGTGGAACTGCAGCAAGGTCAGCGGCAGCTTTGTGTGCAGTCCCATCTTCTACGACCAGAGCAAGCGGGGGATCCCCGGCTCTGGCGTCGTCCCGCCCGGTGCCACGGCCGCACCGATCGTCGCGGCTGCACCGACCGTCGCGGCTGCACCGGCTGCGAGCGCAACATCGCCAGTGAGAGGTGCACCGTGATCAATCTGCGAGCCGTTGTCCTGTTGCTCCTTGCGCTCGGCGCCGTCGGCTGCGGCGGAGCAACCCTGGTGCACGCGGGCTATGCCGTTCCGAACAAGGTCTGGTACGAATGGGTACATTCCGACGGCCACCAATCGATCGTTGTCTGCGACGTTGCGCCAGATGGGGCCGAGACGCACTGCAAGGAGAGCAACCTGTGACCGCGCGCCATCGCATTCTGGCGCTCGCAGCCGTTGTCGTCAGTAGCGGCGTCCTCGCAGGATGCGGGAGAACCTACGCCTTGGTCGCGCCGGACGCCGCGGTGCCCCGATATCTGCCGTACATCTACTTCGTGAAGCAGACCAGCAGCACGTCGGAGATGGAGAAGTGCACGATACGACCCGACAATAGTGTGACCTGCGCGGGCGTTGCGAGCAGAGAACAATAGGTCGGAACCCGTCCACACCGCGCCTGCGCCACACGAGCCGCGGCAGTCCGCACGGTCCGCAAGGGCGATGATGAATTCGCCGCTAGTTGAGGGAAAGTCCTTGTGCTAGCCGGGGCCGTCGTGCGGGCGCACGGCTCGCGTTGCGGCATCAGGATGCCGGGGCGCGTTCGGCCCAGAGGAGCAGGACCGCCGCGAGCGCGACGATCGATAGATTCCTGCACCCGGAAAGCAGGTTTCCGGGTCGACCGATCCTGGTACCGCCGGCAAGGTGGTGTCGTGCAACACCGAGCGGCACCACGAAGCCTGGTGGTCCAGTACAGGCCGCGGGACTGTTCCGGTCCGAACGAAGAAGCGCGGCAAGCGCCAAGTCCTGGTCATTGACTTTCGATTCATAGACCGCGCCGGCCGTCGACGACGGTTCCGGAAGGTTGCCGACGTGCAGACGAAGGCGGGCGCACGAGCGGAAGCCGCGAGGTTGATGGCTCGTGCAGCAATGACGGGCTTGCCCGTCGAGCGCAGGGAGATGCCGACCTTCGCGAGCTTCATCGAGAGCCACTATCGTCCGCTGTTCATGCCCAGGCTGCGGCCGGCGACGCGCAAGCGGTACGAGGGTCTGCTGGGTCAAAGCGTGCTCGCGCGTTTCGGTCGCCTGAAGATCGACGCCATCACGAAGCCCGTGCTTCTCGCGTACGCGGCAGAGCTGCAAAGCTGCGAACGTCGACAGCGGTACCACGGCCGCACGCATGGCATCGATCCTCGCGGGCCGTGCAACCTGGTGAAAGCCATCGTGCGCGCGGCTCACGAGGTCGGCCTGTTGCCGACAATGCCGGAGCTTCCGAGCTTCAAGCAGCCTGCGACGTTGCCCGCTGCTCCGTCAGCCGAGCACGTCGCCAAGCTGCTTGAGGTCTCGTCGGGTTGGCTCCGGGTGGGGATCGCGTTGCAGGCTCTCGCCGGGCTCCGGCAAGGAGAGGTGCGCGCGCTTGAAGTTCGTGACGTGGACTTCAAGCAGAGCGTGATCCATGTGCGGCGTGCTCTCTCGGAGAACGAGCCCGTCAGCCCGAAGGGCAACAAGCACCGGACGATTCCGATGCTTCCCGAGCTGGCCGAGATCCTTCACGCTGCTTGCGCGAGCAAGCTCCCGAGGGCGCTCGTGGTTCCTGACGACGACGGTCAGCCGCTACGCCGGCAGGACTACCTCCGGAAGCTCCAGCTTCTGGAGCGCCGGCACGGGCTCGAGGAATGGAGCAGCCACGCCCTGCGGCATGCGTTCTGCTCCACGCTCGCAAGGCACGGAGCGAACGTCGAAGCGATCCGCGCTCTAGCGGGTCACTCGAACATCGCCACCACGCAGCGCTACGTGCACGCCAACGCTGCGGACCTGGCGGCGACGATCTCGAAGCTGCGCCCGTAGCCCGTTTGGGCAACATATGGGCAACAGCCGAGAGGGCGCTGTCTAACTTCCTGAAACGACTGGGAGAAAAACAAAAGTGGTCGGGGCGAGTGGATTCGAACCACCGACCCCTTGACCCCCAGTCAAGTGCGCTAACCAAACTGCGCTACGCCCCGACCGCCTTCGCCGACCGGGTAGGGCGTCGAAGGTGAGCGGAACGTAGTCGAACGGACCGCGATTGCAAGCCCATCGTCGGGCTTTGTGGACCGGCGGGGTCAGGCCGGGGTTTTGCCGGCATCTGCCGTCGGATCCGGGTCCGCGTCGGGCGACTCGTCGGCGGGACCTGCTGCGGCTTCGGCCGCCGCCGACGACCTCCGGCCGACGCGGGCGATGTGCCGGGCGAGCCGCTGGTACAGCTCCGCGGCCAGCACGGGATCGGCGCTGCACACCTCCTCGAAGTCATCGGCGCGCACGCGCAGGAGCCGCGCTGTCTGCGTCACGTGCGGCAGCGAGCCCTCGCCCCACACGCCTACCAGCGATTCCGGGAAGACCAGCGCGCCGGTCCCGACCTGGCGACCGCTCTCGCCCACGCCGGACAGCACGCCGTCGAGTACGACGTACGCGACCAGATCGCTGGCCACGACCCGCGGCAGGCTCTCGCCCGCTTGCAGCTCGACCTCGACCGCGGCGGCGAGCGCTTCGAGCATCAGCGGCTCCGGAAGACCGTTGAACAGCGGGCTCTGTGCGGCGTGCTGCAGATCCGCAGCGCCCAGCCCGCGGTCCTCGTCGGCGCGCTTGACGAAGCGATCGCCGATCTCGATCACGATGGCCGTTGCGTTGTCGCGTCCCTTCTGCCCCGCGCGTCCGACCAGTGCGTGCGCCGCCTGCTCCGGCGAGCCGAGACGCAGCAGCTGCGCCAGCTCGCTCTCGCCGTCGAGCTGATCGTGTACGCCGTCGGAGCAGAGCAGCAGCCGGTCGCCGCGTGCGAGATCGACGAACAACGTGTCGGCGGACAGCTCGTCGGCGATGCCGATGGCGTTCATGAGACGGTTGCGGCCGCGCGGGCGGAGCTTGCCGTCGGCCTCGAGCGACTCGTGCTGCGCGTGATCCTGCGTGAGCTGCAGCACGGCGTTCGAGCGCGCCAGGTACACGCGGCCGTCGCCCGCGTGGCCGACGAAGGCGTGGTCACGCGCCAGCCACACCACGTCCAGCGTGGTGCCCATGCCACGCCGCGCTGGATCCTGCTCGGCTTCCTGCCGCACCTTCTCGTTGGCGCGCTCCATCACGCGCTTGAGCCGAGCGAGCATGTTGCGACGCTTGTGCAGATCCGGACGCACACAGTACTGGTTGCAGATCGCCTGCAACGTCTCGTCCGCGATGGCCGCCTTGACCTCGTCGACGGCGAGGCGCGCCGCGACCTCTCCCGCAGGGTGCCCGCCCATGCCGTCGGCCACGGCGAACAGCGCGAGCCCGGGCTCCAGCAGCGCCACGTCCTCGTGCGTCGAGCGCGCGCGTCCTATGTCCTCGCAGACCGAGAACCCGACACGGAAGTCGAAGCGGGGAACGACGCTCGCCACGAGCGCTACACTACCTCCACCTGGCCAGGATCAGGCATGCCGTAAGCCCGCGGCTCCGATTCGTGATAGACGCGGGCGCAGATGCGCGTGCTCGGAATCGAAACCTCCACTGCCCAGCGTGGCAGCGTGGCTCTGGTGGACGCGGGGCAGCTCGTCGCTGCGGCAAGCCACACGCGTCCCAATGCCCACGCCGAACTGATCCTGCCGCTGGTCGAGCAGGTGCTCGGCGAGGCCGGTTGGGCGCGGAGCTCGCTCGAGCTCGTGGCCGTCGGCATCGGTCCGGGCTCGTTCACGGGCCTCCGCATCGGGATCGCGCTGGCGCAGGGCATCGCGATGGGGCTCGGCATTCCGGTCGTGGGCGTGGGGTCGCTCAGGGCCATGGCCGCGGCTGTGCCTCCCGACCGCGTGGGCACCAGGTTGCCCCTGCTCGACGCGCGGCGGAACGAGCTGTTCTGCGCGGCCTACGATGCTGCGGGCCTGGAGCTCCTCAGGCCACAAGCGCTGCCTCGGGACTCCGCTCCATTCACGTTGCGGGAGCTGGCGCCGGGCATGGCCGTCTTCTCTGGCGGAGTCTGCGCGGAGCTCGGCATTGCCAGTGCGTACCGCTCGCCGGAGGCCGATCTGCCGCACGCCGCCTTCACCGCGGCGGTCGGTGCGACGCTGGACCCCGCGCTCGCGCCAGCCGAGCCGCTCTACGTCCGCGACGCCGACGCCATCAAGCCGGACCTCCCGCCCTCGCCGTTCGGCTAGCCGGTGGCGCAGCGCGGTCCGCTCGTCTAGCATGGCGCCGCACATGGCATCATCCGGGGATCCGGTCGGAGGCGGCGAAAACCGCCTGCTGGCGCGTTTCGGGCGGCAGTTCTCCGCGGGCGAGGTGCTGTTCGAGGACGGCGAAGCCGCCACCGAGGCGTTCCTGCTACAGGAAGGTCGCGTCCGGCTGATCAAGCGCGTGGGCGCGGTCGAGCGCAGCCTGCGCGTGCTCCGGCCCGGCGACCTGTTCGGCGAGACCGCTCTCATCCAGGGCTCGCCTCGCAACTCGACTGCCGTCGCGCTCGCCGACGGCGTCGCCCTAGCGCTCGACCAGGCCACCTTCGAACAGGTGATCTCGAGCAATCCCGCGGTCGGCGCCCGCGTCCTGCACCAGCTGATCCGGCGTCTGCGGGACGCGGAGGACCAGATCGAGATCCTGATGCTGCGCGACTCGCAGTCCAAGATCGTGGTCTCGCTGCTCAAGCTCGCGCACCAGAGCAGCGGCGGGCAGACCAGCGGCGCCGTCTCGGTCAACATCTCCCCGATGGAGCTATCGACCCGCGTCGGCCTCGATGTCGATACCGTGAAGCGCAACGTCCAGCAGCTGCGCGAGAGCGGCTACATCAACATCGCGGGCGAGCGCGTCGAGATCCCGGACATCGAGGCATTGGGGGAGCTGTATGGCCTGCTCGGCGTGAAGGACCAGATCGTCGGGGGCGACGAATCGGGTCGCCAGAGCTCGCGCTAGAGCCCGTCCGTCCGGTCTCCGACAACGCTGGAAATTCAAGGAGCTAGCGGCCGGGTTCCGCGTTGACTCGCCCCCAGCCGTGCGCTAAGCGACGCGGGCACATGAGGGTTGTGGGTTATCGACTGGTAGCTGCGCTTTCGTTGGCGCTGCTGCCGTCGCTGCTCGCGGCCTGTCCGCCCAACCCGGACAATCCCCACGGGGGCGATCCCGGGCGCATGAGCGACGCCCAGTACGACATGGCGCGCGACCTCTGGCTGCGCCAGGGCAAGACGCGCGAGGCGCTGGGCCACGCGCTCAAGGCCGTCGATCTGAACGACGACAACGCGGACGCCGAGCACCTCGTCGCGCTCATCTACCTCGATTTCTGCGAGAAGGGCCCGGACGACTGCCACCTGAAGGACGCCGAGAAGTACACGCGCATGGCCCTGGGCGCCCGGCCGGACTTCCGTGAAGCCAAGAACACGCTGGGTGTCATCTTGATCCACGAAAAGCGCTACGACGACGCCATCAAGGTGCTCAAGCCGCTGACGGCCGACATCCTGTACGAGACCCCCGAGAATGCTTGGGGAAATCTTGGCTGGGCCTACCTGGAGAAGGGGCAGCTGGACAAGGCGATCGATGCCCTCCAGCGCAGTGTGGCGGCCCAGCCGAAGTTCTGCGTGGGCAACTACCGGCTTGGCCGGGCGTTCGAGAAGAAGAAGCAGCTCGAGTCGGCCCTGCAGGCATACACGAATGCCCTGGAGACCGACTCGCCGGCCTGCAAGCGGCTCCAGGTGGCGATGGCCGGCAAGGGTCGGGTCGAGATGGAGCTCGGCCAGGCAGACAAGGCCCGGTCCGAATCTCGAGCAGTGCGCGAAGCTCGATAGGTCGACCGATGCCGGTAAAGAATGCAGCTCCATGCTCGACAAACTCAAGTAGGCTCTGGGCCCCGCGATGGAAACGGTCGGCCAATACCTCAAGCGTCAGCGCGAAGCTCGTCGCATGAGCCTCGAAGAAGTTTCACGCTCGACACGTGTGCCGATGTCGAGCGTCGAACGCATCGAGGCCGATCAGTTCGACGAGCTTCCGGGCGAGGTCTTCGTTCGCGGCTTCCTCAAGTCGTACGCGCGCTCCGTCGGCGTGTCGACGGAGGAAGTGCTGGCTCGCTACACGGCAAGTCGCCGCGTCGCGTGGGTCACGCCGCTGCCGATCTCCAGCCCGACGAAGCCCGCGCGCGGCAGGCGCTACGGCGTCGCGATCGCCTTCGTGCTGCTGCTCATCCTGTTCACGCTGGCGCTCAGCATCGTTCTCAAGCCGCGCGGTGACGACATGCCGCAGGAGCTGTCGATGCGCGCGCCGGTGACGAACGCGGTCGGCAGCTTCCGCGGCTGAGCGCATCGTGGCGCGCCCGCGCGCTAAGGCTGCCGCCCGCTCGCATACGACGCGCGCGCTTCTGCTCAGACGCGTCAGCTACGGCGAGTCCGACCTTGTCGTGACGTTGTTCACCGAAGCGCTGGGCAGGGTGAGCGCGCTGGCGCGCGGAGCGCGTCGCAGCCAGAAGCGTTTCGGCGGTTCACTCGAACCCATGCACACCCTCTTGGTGCGTCTCGACGAGAGCGCCGGCGCGGAGCTCATGGCTCTCCGCGAAGCGAGCCTCGAGACGCCGCGACATCATCTCGTGCGCGATCTCGATCGTATGCAGGCGGCCGGACGCGCGCTCGGATGGATCCGGCGTGCCGCTCCGCCGCGGACTCCGGAACCGGACGCATGGCGTGTGATCATCGAGCTGCTCGACCGGCTCGACGACGCGCGCGACACGCGCACGCCGCGTCTGCATCTTGCCGAGCTCGGGCTGCGACTGCTCGCAGCACTCGGTTGGGGACTCGACCTGGAACTCTGCGTGCGTTGCGGGCGCGCATGCGAGCCGGGGCGCGCCGCCATGATCGATGCTTCACGCGGTGGTCTCGTGTGCCGCGCCTGCGGCGGGGCACGCATGGTGCTCGATGGTGCAGCGCGCGCGCGTCTCGCGTCGGCTGCAGCAGCGAAAACACCGGGGCTTTCGCCCGAAGATGTCGACACGGCGCTCGGTCTGGTGGAATCCGCGCTGCGCACCCATATGGACATCGAGTGAGCTTCGTCAATTGTCGTTGAAGCGGCGTGCTCGCTCCGATGCGCTACACTTCGCCCATGGCCAAGCGGTGGGCAATCCTTGCATTGTGTCTGCTCGTGCCTGCGACGGCGTGGGCGGGTTCGTCGAAGAAACAGGCGCACCACGCCCGACACGCGACCAAGGGCGATGCGAAGCTGCCGCCGCTCAAGGTGACGATCGATCGCTCCAAGGTGGATCTGGCAGACCATCATCTGGAAGTGAAGCTGTCGCGGACGGCGCAGTCGGTGCACATCAAGGTGATCGACGACTCGGGGGACGTGCTCGCCGAGGAAGACCACGATTTCAATGGCAAGCCGGCGGGCACGCCGCTGGTGGTCACCTGGTCGCCGAAGAACGACGATCCGGTCGCGCGCATCGAAGTCTTCGGCTACGACACCCACGGCTACTACGCGGGCGTCGCGATCGTTCCCTGGTCCGTGAGCATTCCGCACCAGGAGGTGCTGTTCGACACCGACAAGGCCATTATCAAGAAGAGCGAGCGGCCCAAGCTCGAGGATAGCTACGCGAAGATCAAGCAGGCTATCAAGGAGCACAAGGATCTCGGCGCCATCAAGCTGTTCATCGGAGGCCACACCGACACCGTCGGCAGCGCGGCGCACAACATGGAACTGTCGCGCCGCCGTGCGCGCGCCATCGCCGCCTGGTTCCGCCATCGCGGCATCCGCATCCCCGTCTACTACGCCGGCTTTGGCGAGTCGGTTCCCGCGGTGAAGACCGCCGACAATGTCGACGAGCCGAGAAACCGCCGCGTCGACTACATTCTCGCCATCGATCCGCCGCAGATGAAGAGCGGCACCAACGTTGCCTGGCACCACGGATAGCGGGGGCGGCCCACCACCACGGGCTCGCGCGACACGCGCCGCGCGCCAGCTACCGGCGCGATGCGCCCGCTCGTCGGTGCGTCGAGTCGAGCAGCGTCGAGACGCGCTAGCTGCGAGCGTCGGATTCCAGGGGCGCCCGGCGCGCGGCCGCAGGGGCCGCCCAGTCCGGATTGGAGCTGCCGGGTGCGCCTGGCAGGGCCCTGTTAAAAATGAACTTGATTTTCATTTTCAATTCTGCAACATCCTCTTCCGGACATGGGGCGAGCCATGCTGACGTTTCGCCGGCCCGCTGGGCCGGTCGTTCACAAGCCGGAGGGAGCAAAGAGCGTGCTCGGCGATCACCTCGCTCGCGAGGCGCGCCTGCTGCTCGCATCCGCCGATGCGTTTCGTGCTCTGTCGGACGCCTTGTTCGCTACGGGTGCACCGTGCGCGCTCACGGGCCGCGCGGCGTGCGCGGCGAACGACCGGACGCGCCACGCCGAGCTGCTGTCGCGGCTCGCCGCGCGTTACGGCGCGCGTCCGGGCCAGCTGCGCGTCGCCAAACCGCGTTCGCGCACGCTCGCCGAGATCGCCGTCGACAACGCGGCTGAAGGCTGCGTCCGGGACACCTACGCGGCGCTGGTCGCGTCGTGGCAGGCCGAACACGCGCGGAGCCGTGCCATCGCCGAAGCGATGGGGACCATCGCCCGCGACGGCATGCGCCACGCGGCGTTCGCCTGGGCGCTGGCCGACTGGCTCGGCACCCAGCTTTCGAAGAAGGATCGCGCTCGCGTAGAGCGCGCGATCCCCGAAGCCGTGGCCCGGCTGGAGCGCGCGGTGCGCGAGCCCGACCCCGCATTGGTGCGGCGTGCCGGGCTGCCGACCCGCGCCGAGCAGCGAGAGTTGATTGCCCAGCTCGAGCGCTCGCTGTGGGACTGCCCACGCGCGGCCCGCGCATCCCGCGCGAGAAAGCGCTCATCGGAGTCGGTGAGCCGCGGCAGGGTAGGGCGCCCACCCGCACGCTGGGGCAGGCTTGCGCTCTACATCGAACAGTCGGGGCTGTCGCGGCAGAAGGTGGCAGAAAAGCTCGGGGTCTCGCGCAAGTTCCTCGACAACATCTGCCGCGAGGTGCGCCGCCCCGGCCCGCAGCTCGCCCAGCGCATCGAAGAGCTGACGTGCGGCGAGGTGAAGGTCGCGTATCTGCTGGCCCTGCCCAAGCACGACCGCCGGCACCCGGCGTAGGCTGGGGCTACGCGCGCACGTCCGAGAAGAGCCCGCTGGCTACGCCGTTGGTAAACCAGCCCATGACCATCTGCGCCGCCTCGCTTTCGGTTGCGGCTTCGAGCACAGGCGCGGTGCGCTCGAGCGCGGCGCCAAGGGTTTCGCCATCCGCCAGTGCTTCGAAAAGAACCACCGCTGCGGGCGCGAGCTCCATGCGCCAGATGGTCGTGCCGGTGCGATAGACCGCGACGCTGCTCGCGGTCGGGGAGGGCAGCGCGGGTGATTGTCCAAGGCGGAATGCCTGCAGGTAGGCGTTCGCCGGATAGCCGAGGTGCAGGATGCGGAGCGACGGATTGACGACCAGCTGCGCGTCGCCCCAGCGATCTGCCGGTACGCGGCCGAGATCCGCCTCGGTGATGACACTGGCCGTCGGCGCGTGGATCACCTGCACGATTGCCCACTCCAGCGTTGCCAGAGCGGCGGCGAACCCGGCATCGGGCAGCGCCGCGCTGCGGCACAGCTCTGCCATGTGCCGGCCGAACACGTTGAGGTCCGGGCCCGTCGAGGGGAAGCGCGCGATGTAGCTCCGGCACAGCGACTCGAATCGCTCGGCGCCGAGGTGGTGCTGCAGCACCGGGTAGTCGTCGACGAGGCACTCGATGAGCCGCGCGTGGTAGCTCCGCCGGTAGATTTCCAGCCGCTCGAGCGCGCCGAGCGTGGCGCTCGGGGTCACCAGTACCGTTGCGGAGTGTTCGTCCACCGGCGCGGGCTCCGACTCGGGCGTGGTGATGACGTTGGAAAACCAGCGCTGGTGTGCGCGCAGATCCAGCTTCGCGGGCAACCACGCGGGGGCAGCCCCGTGACGCGCCTGTGCGGACGGGTCGGCGCGCGCCGGCGTGGCGCTCGCCCGTTCGTGCGTGCCGATCGCGTCCGCGGTGGCCTGTCGCTTCACGCGCCCGCTCCGATGAACTCGTGCGCGCGGAGCGCTTCGGCGTGCGTCTCGTCGAAGCCGGGGATCTCCGCGTCCCACTCGAGCAGCACGGACGCTCCGCCCGCCCGCGCGTGCGCGACGGCCAGCAGACGCCACACGGGATCGATGACCGGTCCGATGTGCGAGTCGATGATGTGCGTGCCGTGATCGGTGTGCCCGGCGATATGGAACTGCACGACGCGGTCGTAGGGCACGGCATCGAGGTACGTCATCGGGTCGAAGCCGTGGTTCTTCGACGAGACGTAGACGTTGTTCACGTCGAGCAGGATCGCGCAGTCGGCGTCCTCGGCGAGCCGGCCCAGAAACTCCCACTCGGGCATGCTGGCTCCGGCGAGCTCCGCATAGGTGGAAGGGTTCTCCAGTGCCAGCGGAGCGCCGAGGTGGTCCTGCACCTCGCGGACGCGCGCGCTCACGTGCTCGAGCGCCTCCTCCGTGTAGGGCAGCGGCAACAGGTCGTGTGTGTTCTTTCCGGCCACGCCGGTCCAGCACAGATGATCGGAGACCCAACGCGCCCCGCTCCTGTCCCTCAGGGCGCGGAGCCCGGCAAGGTAGTCGCGATCGAGCGGATCGGTCGAGCCGATCGACATCGACACACCGTGCATCACGATCGGGTAGCGCTCGGCGACGGCGTCCAGGTAGTCCAGCGGTCTGCCGGACGTGTGCATGTAGTTTTCGCTGAGGATCTCGAAGAAGTCGACGGAAGGTCGAGCCTCGACGATGTGCGAGTAATGCACCGTGCGCAGTCCGAGCCCAACGCCCAGATCCGGCATGTCGAATCGATTTCCCATGGTCGTCCGGCGCGATCCGTGCCGCGTTGGATTGTCGATGCGGCTCGCTGCGTCCGCCGCCACAGAGCGTTGTGCCCTCCAGCGGCGGACGCCTGGGCGCTCTCAGTTGGCCGGCGCTGGCGCGTCGCCGCCGCTCTTCATGCCCGTGCAGGAGTGCTTCTCGGGAGCCGCCGCGGGCGCCGAGTTCATGCCCGAGCAGGAGCCTTTGGCCGGCGCGGCCGCCGGCTCTCCAGCAGGCATGCTGCTCGCTGCCGGGGCGTCGGGGGCATTCGCCTTGGGCGTTCCGCCGCCCGCACAACCCGTGACCCCCGCGAGGATCCCGCCAACCGCCGCCGTCAACAGAGTGTTCTTGATGTTCATGTAGTGTTCCCTCTTCCAGGTTTCGTGAGCGCGCGCCCGGGTCGAGCGCGTGCTGGTACGTACGGGCCTCTCGCCGAGTCGTTACACCCGCGGCCGCACTTCTTTTCCAATTCGAGGCTTGTCGAATGGTTGACGCCCGTCAATCCGTATCTGGCGGCGGTTTGCGTCGGGCCCGACGTATCGAGATTCCAGTAATACTGGAGTAGCTTGTTGCTGCCCCTGGCCGTCCGCTACGCTTCGAAGCCGTGATCCGCGCATTCGCCGTGGTGTGCGCTCTGGCGCTGAGCGCCTGCTCGTTGTCCCCATCCTCGTTGGACAAGCTGTCGTCCGGCGGCAGCGGCAGCGGAAATGCCGACGCCAGTGTTGAAGGCGCAGCTGGCGGCGCGGATGCGGGGCAGGGCAGTGGCGGGGCCGGAGGCGGGGCTTGCTTCCCGACCAACGATCAGAAGGTCTGCGCAGGCAACTGCGTGTCGCGCAGCGACCCCGCTGTGGGCTGCAACTCGAGCAGCTGCTCGCCCTGCACGCTCCCCAACGCCGTGGCGGACTGCGGGCCCGCAGGATGTGCCATCAAGAGCTGCAACCCCGGCTACGCCGACTGCAACAACGATCCAGCGGACGGCTGCGAGACCAACGTCAGCGCGGACCCGACAAATTGCGGCAGCTGCGCACACGATTGTGCGGCCGGGGGTGGCACCACCAACTTCAGCTGCGACCAGGGCACCTGCGTCGTGAACTCCTGCCCTGCCGGAAAGGCCGACTGCAACGGGGACAAGTCCTGCTCGACCGATCTCATGACGAGCGTCGACAACTGCGGATTCTGCGGCAACCAGTGCGCGTTGCCGCACGCCAAGGCAACCTGCAGCGCGGGCAGCTGTACGTTCGACAGCTGCGAGCCCGGCTTTCTGGACTGCGATGGCGATGCGAGCAACGGCTGCGAAGTCGATGCGACCACGGACGTCCTGAACTGCGGAGGCTGCGGCCAGAAGTGCAGCGCCACCAACGGCGTACCGAGCTGTTCCGGCGGCCAGTGCAACATTCTGTGCATGGACGGCTACGGCAACTGCGACGGCGACGCGAAGAACGGTTGCGAGACGAACACCAGCAGCAGCGTGTCCAACTGCGGCAAGTGTGGCGTGAAGTGCAGCACCAACCACGCCACCCCGTCCTGCTCCGGCGGTGCATGTCAGCTGAGCTGTGCTTCCGGCTACAAGGACTGCAACGGCAAGCCCGCCGACGGCTGCGAGACGGATGTCCAGACCGACTCGCTGAACTGCGGGGGCTGCGGCCGGACGTGCCCGCCCGCCTACTACTGCGCCCTCGGCGTGTGCCGGTGCATGGCCGCGCTGCCCTGCCCGACCTGACAGGCGCGAGCAGCGGCATGTTCAGGGCATCGGTCGTGAGTGCTGCGACGGCGCTTCGGGCACCGACGGCCAGCCGCCGCTCCAGCGCACGGCGTCGAGCAGCATCAGGCGATGATCCCCCGGGCCGTTCACGTGGCCGCTCTGCCAGGCGTGATAGACCATGTAGCTGTCGCCGACGGGCGTATCGACGACGGAGCAGTGGCCCGGTCCGATCCACTGGCTGCTGCTGGTGAGGATCGGCGCGCCGGCTTTCTGGTAGGGCCCGAGCGGCGAGCTCGCGCGCGCGACACCGACGGCGTACGTCCCGTTGTAGTAGGCGTTGCCGCTGTAGAAGAGGTAGTACGAGCCGCCGTGCGCGACGACCCACGGCCCTTCCACCACGTTGCCTTCCCAGGCCCGGTCGTTGACGATGAGCTGGACGCGCGAGCCCGTCAGCGACGTGCCGTTCGCCGAGAGCTTCTGGCCGTAGATCGGAGTCGGCTTGCCGACCGCGTTGCCGTCGGCCTTCCAGACCAGGTACGGCGTGCCGCTCGCGTCCTGAAACTCGCTCGGGTCAATCATGCCCAGGGTCGTGTCGTGCACCAGCGGCTGCCCGATGTCGGTGAACGGCCCGAGTGGACTCGACGCGGTGGCGGCGCCGACCGAGAGCTGCCCGTCCTGGGCGCGCGCGGTGAAGTAGGCGACGTAGTGGCTTCCGACCTTGTGGATCTCGGGCGCCCAGAAATCGCCCTTGGCCCACGAGGGCTTCTGCGCCGAAGGGAAGATCGCTCCCGCGCTCTTCCAGTGCACGAGATCAGGCGAGGTGCGGAGCGGGAAGGCATTCGTCGCGTTGCCGCTGGTGCAGGCGACGATGTACTGCTTGCCGTCGCGGATGACGCCGGGGTCCGCGCAGCCGGTCGGGATGACCGCGTTTTCGTACAGGCCGCCGCAGCCCATGTAGCGGAAGGACAGCGCGCAGCCGCCGCTGAAGTGCGGAGCCCAGCCGTTCGACAGCGTGGCGTACGACGTGCCGCCCTGTGAAGCGCACGCTCGATTCCAGAAGACGCGTCCGGCGACGTCGTCGTACTGCGCGGGATGATTGGCGGGGTGGAGCCAACCGCTGCCGTAGGTGATGCGCGTCGTGCATTTCGATGCGCCGGGGCACGTCGTGTCGAGCGCCATCACGCAGGCGTCATGGCCGGCAAAGACCGGCTTCCAGCCGTTCGAGAGCGTGGCCGTGGAGTTCGAACCGCTGTCGGTGCAGGAGCCGTCCCAGCTGACCGTGCCGGTCACGTCGTCGAACTGGGCGGGATGGTTGGAGGGGTGGATCCAGGCATCGCCGTAGCTGATGCGCGTGGTGCACGGCCCCGAGCCGGCGCTGCCCGCCGTGCCGCTTCCGGCATTGCCGCCTGCGCTGCTGCCGCCCGCAGTGCTGTCGCTATCGGCGTCGGCAGCGCCTCCACCGGTTCCCGAATCGGGCGATGGCGAACCGGCGGAAGACGTGCCGTCGCTCGAAGCGTCGCTCCGCGCCGGCCCGGCGCTGCTGCTGCCGCTGCAGCCGTAGGCAAACGCCACGGCGCAGGCGACGACAAGAGCGGCATACCGGATGCGCACGGCGATCAGCGTGCGGGCTCGGCTGAATCGATGTCAAGCTCCGCGATCGAAGACGTTCAGTGCGAGCGGCTGCGACGTTCGATGATCGCACCTGTCTCGTTGCCTTCCTTGGTACCGTCTTCGTGTCGGAAGGTGTAGTCGAACACGTCGTCCTGCCGGACCTCGACGTGCGCGCCCGCCTTGAGACCGGGGACGATCTCGGGCTCGTTCCGCAGGATCCCGTAGATGGTGCTCCCCCGCCAGGGGCGCCACGCTTCAGCCCGCGCTGCAGGCTTGCCCGGAAAGTTGGACTCCGGAGATGCGGGATGTCGAGCGTGAGCTGTCCCGGAAGACCCCGTGCTCCGCGTTCGCGGAGCGTCTGGCAGACGAGGTTCACGAGCGTTCCGGCCGACCGCGTCATCGAGACGGGCACATGGCGGATGGTGACGTCGGGGAGATTGAACTGCACCATGCCGAGGGTGACCAGGCGGGCGAGCCCGTCGTCTTCACGATAGGCGTCGATCTTGACCTGGGTCCGCATGTCCGGCGGGTTGGCGAGCGCGTCCGCCCTGCGCACGTCCCATTGCCGCAGGGAGTAGGCTTCGCGGGTCTCCTCGTTCCAGATCACGCCGCGGGTCCGGGTCGCCAGGTCGCGCGCCAGACCCTGCGCGGCCTCGTAGAGCTGGCGGCGCCGTGCCATCGGGCCGACGAACAGCAGGGCGATTGCACCTTTCGACGCTTCAAGCGCGTCCAGTTGCTTCGCGTCGAGCCCCCGCGCGAAGAGCGGCAGCTCGCCGCTGAACATGCGCTCGTGCTTCCTGTGGGCGTCACGGTGCGGCGACTTCGGCGGCGGCGCCGCTTTGGGTGGGTGCCCGCAGGAGACGAGCGAAAGGAGCGCAAGCAGGTAGAGAAACGTGCGCATCGCGACGGCAGTCAATCCGCTATGGACCAGCGCGTCAACCGAGCACCTGTGGTCAAGCTCGGTTACTCTCGGGAGGCCGATGGCGGACGTGGACAAGGCGCTGTTGATCGAAGCGGCGGTGGCACGACTGCGCGACGAGGCGCAGGCGCTCAGAGAGTCGGCGCGCCAGACGCGCGAGGGCGCCATCCACGAGGAGAGCCGCGCCGAGAACGACAAGGACACGCGCGGTCTGGAGGCGAGCTACCTCGCCCGCGGGCAGGCAGCACGCGTGGAAGAGACCGAGGACGCGGTCACCCGGCTGTCGTACCTCGAGCTCAGGTCGTTCGGGTCCGACGATCCCGTCGCACTATCGGCGCTGGTCAGCGTCGATGTCGACGGCGCCGAGCGCCACTACTTCCTCGTTCCCGCCGCGGGCGGTCAGCGTGTGCAGGCCGGCGGCGTCGAAGTGCAGCTCCTGACGCCCAGTTCTCCGGTCGGCCGCGCCTTGATCGGCAAGCGTGCGGGCGACAGCTTCGAGCTGACGCTGGCCGGGCGAGTGCGACAGTACGAGGTCGTCCAGGTCCGCTAGGCCTTGCGCCGGAACCTCGTGGCGTCGCTTCGTGCGACAACCTGCTTCCGCCGCCGGTGTGCCTTCGCTGCTGGGCAAGCTGTGCTGCGCTCGCGCGACGACCTGAGCCTGGTCACCCACGGGCCGGGCATCGCTTGCGCGCCACGGCGCCGCGGTGAGATACATGTGTCCATGTCAGCCCGTCGTCGGTGGGGAATGGAATCGGGGTCTGGTCTTGTGCGTGCCGTCTCGCTCGCGGCGCTGGCTTTCTGGGTCCTGACCGGTTGTGCCGGCGCAGCCGCGCCGAAGCCTGCAACCGCGCCGAGGCCCGAAGCCGCGCCGAGGGCGAGCTCCACAGCCGCCATTCAGGTGCCGGCCGCCGGCGACAAGAACGACACCGGAGCCATCGCAGCGGTTCCCACCAACGCCCAACCGACCAGCGACGAGTTGCCGGTCTCGTCTGTCGACCCGGTGTGGGGCGACGCGACGGCACCCGTGACGATCGTGGCTTTCCTCGATCTGCAGTGTCCGTTCTGTGCGCGGGCAGAGGGCACGCTGGCGGCGCTCCGTCGGCAATATGGTCCGCACCAGCTCAGGCTGGTCTTCAAGCACAACCCGCTGCCGTTCCATGCCCACGCCCTGTCCGCGGCGCTGGCTGCGCAGTCCGTCTACGAGATCGCCGGCTCGCAGGCCTTCTTCGCGTTCGTCGGGCAGGTGTATGCAGATCAGCAGGATCTGTCGGACGCAGCGCTCGAGCGCTGGGCGCTCGGTCTTGGCGTGGACATCGGCGCGCTCAGGCAACACATGGCAGCAGATGACGCGCGCGCCGCGGTCAGCGCGGACCTTGCGCTGGCCCGGCGCATCGGCGCCAGGGGAACCCCGGATTTCCGTGTCAACGGCATCGATGTCGCAGGCGCACAGCCCATCACTACCTTCCGCAAGGTCATCGACGCGGAGCTTCAGCGGACCAAGGTGCTTCGTTCCAACGGCGTTCCTGCGGACCAGCTGTATGCGCGTCGCGTCGCCGCCAACCACGTCGACAAGCCGCCGGTGCCAGTCCGCAAGCCGCGGCCCGAAGATACGACGATCTGGCGGATCGCGGTGGGACACTCGCCGGTCCTCGGACCCCGCAACGCCCCCGTCACGATCGTGGAGTTCGCGGACTTCCAGTGCCCGTTCTGCAAGCGCGTCCAGGCCACTCTGGCGCAGCTGATGACGCACTATCCCGGCAAGCTCCGCATCGTGTTCAAGAACAACCCGCTGCCCTTCCACCGGCGCGCGATGCCGACCGCGATGCTGGCCATGGAGGCGCGCCGGGAGCAGGGCGACGCCGGCTTCTTCAGGGCCGTCAAGGCGATCTACGCGCGCGCACCGGCACTGACCGACGCGGACCTCGCGGCGCTCGCAACCGAGCTGCACTTGAACGCCGCACGGGTCAAGAGGGCTGTCGACAAGCTCTCGTACAAGAAGCTCGTCGAAGCCGACATGCACCTCGCCGACGACTATAACGCGCGCGGCACGCCGCACTTCTTCATCAACGGCTATCGCGTCACCGGCGCCCAACCCGTCGAGAAGTTCGAGACCGTCATCGACGCGCAGCTCGCCAAGGCGGAGAGCCTGATCAAGCAGGGCGTCCCGCGCTCGCAGGTCTACGCGCACATCATGAAGGACGCGAAGACGCCTCCACCACCCGAGGCGATCCAGGTTGCGGCTCCCACCAGGAAAAACCCGTCGAAGGGAGCGAGGCGCGCCCCGATCCTGATCCAGGAGTTCGGGGACTTCCAGTGCCCGTTCACCAAGCGGGCGCAGAAGACCATGGCCGCACTGCAGAAGGCCTACCCCGGGCGCATCCGCCTGGTGTGGCGCAATTTCCCCCTGCCGTTCCACACCCACGCCCGTATGGCCGCCGAGGCCGCGATGGAGGCGTTCGCCCAGAAAGGCGCCCCCGGCTTCTGGAAGATGCACGACCTCCTGTTCGCGAACCAGTCGGTCCAGGGTGGGCTGGAACGGATCGCCCTCGAGCGCTACGCGGCACAGATTGGCCTGGACATGGATCGGTTCCGCAAGGCTCTAGATGGCTCGACGCACGAGGACGTGATCCGCGCCGACCAGCAGGCCGCGCGAAGCGCGCACATCAGCGGCACACCGGCCTTCGTGATCAACGGCTACTTCGTGTCGGGCGCCCAGAAGTTGTTCACTTTCAAGCGCGCCGTGGACTACGCGCTGAAGCATCCTCACAAGCCGTAGGCTACCTCGCGCTCTCGCTCTCACACGTTTCGAGAGCAACCAGGCAGTGGAGATCGCAACTGTTCGGCGCATGTTCGCCGCAGTCGCGGCGGCAGGCGCTCATCGCCGTGCGGCAGGCAGGCGGCACCGTAGCGGGGACGCGAGCGAAGGCGCGGCGATCCCGCGCGCAGGCGTTCTCGCAGGCCGGGATGTCGTAGTTGTACCGGCATGAGTCGTTGCACGTCTCGTGCCGGTGCGGATGCTTCGGGTGGTTGTACTTGTAGCAGGTGTCCAGGCAGTGGGCGGCGCCGCCGACGAAGCAGTGTGCGCGACGGCAGGCCATTTCCTCGTCGAACGTCGGCGCGAACGCAGCTGGTGGCTCGGCTGACGGCGTCGTTCCACCGGCGTCGGCGGGCGGAGTCGCGCTGGCCGCAGGTGGTGGCGTGACCGTCGTTGCGTTCGGCGTGGTGCGCGTGACGCGGGGCGCGCAGCCGAGCGCGGCGAATACGAGCAGGACGGCCTGCGTCCGATGCATGTGACGCTCACCACAGCGCGAAACGAGGCCGTGCACGGAGCGAGCGTGCCGGGGCCGGCGCGCGGCCGCAACAATCGTTCCGGGCTGCTCTGGACGTGCTACGTCGAAGAGCGATGACGCGGCGCGTTTGTGCGGTTCTCGCTTGCGTGTTGTGCGCGGCTTGCTCGAAGGCGCACAAGGCGCCGCCCGCGCCGGCCTCCGCGCGCGTGGCGAAGGCGGCGGATGCGGCGGCGAGCGGAGCGGCGGCGACGAGCGCAGCGCCGGCGACCTCGGCAGCGCCGCCCGCGGAGCTGACGCTGCACGTCGAACGTCGCATCGGCGGGCGTGCCGACGCGCTATCCGCGACGCTCTACCGCTACACCGGTTCTGCCACCCATGGGCGGCTCTGGGTGGCGCGCGTCCTACCCGCCAAGGCGCGCTTCGAGCTATTGCCTGCGAAAAAGCCCCGACCGCTCTCGACCATCCTGAAGGGACACGAGCCGCCGACGGACTACGTGGCGATCAACGGCGGTTTCTACGACCAGGAACGGCCGATGGGACTGGTGGTCTCCAGCGGCCGGCGCGTTGCGCCGCTCGCGGCGCGGGGTGGTTCGGGTGTGTTTTTCGTGGAAGGGGGACGCCCCGCGATCGTGCACCGCGACGCGTTCCGGGTGCGCAAGCCCACGCTCGCACTGCAGAGCGTGGATCGGCTGGTGGACGGCGGGCGCGTGCTGGTACGGCCGCGTCCGGGATTGCGACGCGATGCGCGCTCGGCCGTGGCCATCGATGCACAGGGCGCGGTGCTGTTCGTCGTCGCCTTCGATGCGAGCGCGGCCTTCCCGCTTTCCGACAGCGCGGTCCGCATGAGCGCCGCAGCGACCACCGCCGGGCCCACGCTGCTCGCCTTCGCGACCTGGCTCGCGCGCGATCTGCACGCGCGGACCGCGCTCAACCTGGATGGCGGCTCTTCGACCTCGATGCGGATCCGGGTCGGCACGGCGAAGCTCGACGTGATTGCGCGGCGCGCGACGATCAACGCGCTGGTGGCGTTTCCGCGCTAGGCCTGCCGGCTTCCATGACGCGAAGAAGGAGGGAACGCCGATCCCGCTCGAGACCCTCGAGCGCGTGTCGGCAGTGGAGGCCGCCTTGCGCCGGCTGCCCGCTGGCGCAGCTGGAGGCGGCAGTGAGGGCCGCCAGCGCCTGAACACGGCCCGGCAGTCGACCCGAACAGGGCGCGTGCGGAGCGTGCCGGGGGCCCTGGGCCCCGCGCACGGCTTGCTCCGCGGGGCAACCTGCGCTAGACAGCGCGCACCACGTCTTCGACCGGCGAGCTCGCTCGCGGCGCGGGGACTCCCGAATGCCTGGCGACGAAACTGCCGGCGGTCGGACGTGGCCACACGGCGGATTTGCGACCGTGTGATGTGTTTCCGGTCTGTCCGGAAGAAAGAATCGATCCACGTGAACCAGACTACGTACCGGCGCCGTCGGCGCCCGGCCCGCGACACTTCTGCGCGCGCCGACTCCTCCCAGCCCGCTTCGCAGGACCGCACTTCGCGTCCCGCCCGGCAGGGCCGCCCCTCGCAGGGCCGCACTTCGCAGGACCGCACTCCGCGTCCCGCTCCCCAGAACCGTCCCCGGCATCTGCCGCCGCCGACTCCCGAAGTCCTTGCGGCGGTGGCCGCCTCGCCGTTCTCTGCGCTCGACCTGTCCGTGCCGCTCTGCCGCGCCGTGCTCGACGAAGGCTATGCCACGCCGTCACCTGTGCAGAGCGAGGTCATTCCGGCTGCCATAGCTGGTCGCGACGTGCTGGCCGGCGCCCAGACGGGTACCGGCAAGACTGCGGCGTTCGTGCTGCCCATCCTGCAGCAGCTCGCTGCCGACGACGGCCCGCGCGGCGCGATCCGGGCGCTGATCGTCACTCCCACGCGCGAGCTCGCGGGGCAGATCGCCGAGCGCGTCGAAGCCTACGGCCGCTACCTCGATCTGTCTCATGCCGTGATCTACGGCGGCGTCAGCCAGCATCGACAGGAGGCGGCTCTGCGCCGCCGGCCCGACGTGCTGGTCGCGACGCCCGGGCGGTTGCTCGATCTCATGCAGCAGGGCCTGGTGCGGCTTGATCGCGTCCGCCACTTCGTTCTCGACGAGGCCGACCGCATGCTCGATATGGGCTTCGTCCACGACGTGCGACGGATTTCCGCCGCGGTGCCCGCGGTGCGGCAGACGTTGCTGTTCTCCGCCACCGTGCCGCCGGCCATCGAGAAGCTCGCCCGCGGCATGCTGGACAATCCGGTGCGTGTCGCCATCCAGCCGCGCGTCACCACGGCCGAGAGCGTCGAGCAGTCGGTGATCTTCGTCGAGAAGTCCGACAAGCGCCGCCTGCTCGAGGACGTGCTGGGCGACGAGGCTGTCGAGCGCGCGATCGTCTTCACGCGCACCAAGCACGGGGCGAATCGTCTGTCGCAGCAGCTGTCCAAGGCGGGCATTGGCGCCGAGGCAATCCACGGCAACAAGTCGCAGAACGCCCGCGAGCGGGCACTCGGCATGTTCAGGTCCGGCAGGACGCGCGTGCTGGTCGCGACCGACGTGGCTGCACGCGGCATCGACGTGGACGGCATCTCGCACGTCATCAACTTCGATCTGCCCAACGTCGCCGAGAGCTACGTGCACCGTATCGGCCGCACGGGGCGTGCCGGTGCGAGCGGGCAGGCGATCTCCTTCTGCGCCCGCGAAGAGCGCAGTCTGCTCACGGACATCGAACGGCTGATCCGGCGCCGCTTGCGCGTCCAGGCCGCGTAGTCCCCCGGAGCACAGTACAAGCGAGCCCACCGGCGCGGGAGCGACGGTGGGCTCGTTTGCTATCTGGCTTTGTGGCTAGGCCCTAGCGACGGAAGCGACCGCCGCCGCCACCACCACCACGACCACCGCCACCACCGCCACCACCGCGCGCGGGGCGATCGTTCGCCTCGTTGACGCGGATGTTGCGGCCGTCGAGCATCTGCCCGTCCATCTCTTCGATGGCACGCTGGGCAGACCCCGCATCGCCGTACGTCACGAAGCCGAAGCCGCGCGAACGCCCGGTCTCCCGATCAGTGACGACCTTGGCCTCTACGACCTCGCCAAAACCTTCGAACGCCTCACGGAGACCGTGATCATCCGTCCCCCAGGCCAAACCGCCAACAAACAACTTGTTTCCCATGTCTCTTCTCTTCTCTTCTGTCTTTCTCACCCAGACGATTCGCGCGCTGCAACGGCAACGCTACCCTTCGCCCGTTGGACCCTTGCTCCGGCCGGCGCGGCGTGAGCCGCGAGCGGTGCCGCGGTTCGCGTTCCACGAGCTGCGCGCAGCGGCATAGACCGCGCGCGCGACGTCCTCGTGCGCGTCTTCCGGCGTCTTGTGCTCCCCGATGATGCGCGCGGCGAGCGCGCGCGCCTCGGACAGCGTCCCCGGCCACATGCCCTCGTCGCGTCCGTCCGCCTGCAGCCCCGTGCGGACGGCATTCGCCCATGACTTCCCGGCTGCTTGCGCAGCGAGAGCGATGGCATCGGGAGCAGATATGCGGGACATCGAGCGAGCAGTGCACGCTTCGTCCACATAACTGGTCAACCGGAGAGTGGGCGAAGGAGGGCAGGGCCCTCCACGGCTTCACGGCAGGTGTGGCACGGGTACCCCGGGGGCGCAACGCGAAACGGCGCGGAGTGGGCGCCCCGGGTGCGATTGACGCCCGGCACTCGAAACGACGGCGTTGTTCGCGTCGGGTCCCGTCGGCCGGGGCGGCTCGCGGGCGCCCGGCACCTCGCGGGCGGCTCGCGTCCGGGGGAGAAGGACTGGCGCGCGCTTTGCACTTTTCGGCGGCCCAACCCGAAACCCACAGGGGGATGACCCGATGCGTTACGAACGTCCGAATCAACCGGGATCCAAGGCCCAGTACAAGTCCCGCTACGAGAACTACATCGGCGGTGAGTTCGTCAAGCCGAAGAAGGGGAAATACTTCGAGAATGTCTCGCCGGTTACCGGCAAGTCGTTCTGCGAGGTCGCGCGCTCCACCGCAGAGGACATCGACCTCGCGCTTGATGCGGCGCATGGCGCAAAGGACCAATGGGGCAAAACGCCCGTGGCAGAACGCGCCAACGCGCTCAATCGCATCGCCGATGTGATGGAGAAGAACCTGGAGACGCTGGCCGTTGCGGAGACCTGGGACAACGGCAAGCCCATCCGCGAGACGCTGGCGGCGGACATCCCGCTGGCCATCGACCACTTCCGCTACTTCGCGGGCTGCATCCGCGCCGAGGACAGCGGCATGGCCGAGCTCGACGAGAACACCGTGTCCTATCACATCAAGGAACCGCTGGGCGTGGTCGGGCAGATCATCCCGTGGAACTTCCCGCTGCTCATGGCGGCGTGGAAGCTCGCTCCGGCGCTGGCCGCCGGCAACGCGGTGGTGCTCAAGCCGGCCGAGCAGACGCCGGCGTCGATCCTGCTCTGGGCCGAGATGATCCAGGGCATTCTGCCGAACGGCGTGCTCAACATCGTCAACGGCTTCGGCGTGGAGGCGGGCAAGCCGCTGGCGCAGAACCCGCGCATCGCCAAGGTGGCGTTCACCGGCGAGACCACGACCGGGCGGCTGATCATGCAGTACGCCTCCGAGAACATCATCCCGGTGACGCTCGAGCTCGGCGGCAAGTCGCCGAACGTCTTCTTCGCCGACGTGTGGGACGAGAACGACTCGTTCCGCCAGAAGGCACTCGAAGGCTTCGCCATGTTCCTGCTCAACCAGGGCGAGGTGTGCACCTGTCCGTCGCGCGCGCTGGTCGACCAGAAGATCTACCCGGCGTTCATGGATAGCGCGATAACCCGCGTCGCCCAGGTCAAGCCGGGGGATCCCTTCGACACCGAGACCAAGCTCGGCGCGCAGGCGTCGAACGACCAGCTCGAGAAGATCCTCTCCTACATCGACATCGGCAAGAAGGAAGGCGCCAAGCTGCTCACCGGCGGCGAGCGCGTCCGGCCCGGTGGCGACATGAACGAGGGCTACTACGTCGCGCCCACGGTGTTCGAGGGTGACAACCGCATGCGCATCTTCCAGGAGGAGATCTTCGGGCCGGTGCTGTCGGTCACGAAGTTCAAGAACTACGACGACGCCATGCGCATCGCCAACGACACGCTGTACGGCCTCGGCGCCGGCGTGTGGACGCGCAACACGCACACTGCCTACAGGGCCGCTCGCGCCATCAAGGCAGGCCGCGTGTGGACGAACTGCTACCACCTGTATCCGGCGCACGCCGCGTTCGGCGGGTACAAGCAGTCGGGCATGGGCCGCGAGAACCACAAGATGATGCTCGACCACTACCAGCAGACGAAGAACATCCTGACCAGTTACGACCAGAACCCGATGGGGTTCTTCTAGACGAGATGTCCGACGAGCCACAGGTCGTGGCGACTGAAGCCGCCGTCCGGCTGATCCGGAAACTGAGGGAAGACCACGGTCCTCTCATGTTCCATCAGTCGGGCGGCTGCTGCGACGGCAGCGCTCCGATGTGCTACCCGCAAGGCGAGTTCCGCATCGGAGCGCGTGACGTCCTGCTCGGCGAGGTCGACGGCACGCCCTTCTACATCGGCGGCGACCAGTACGAGCTGTGGAAGCACACCCGGCTCACCCTGGACGTCGTGCCCGGCCGCGGCGCAGGCTTCTCGCTGGAAGCACCGGAGGGGATGCGCTTCATCATCCGATCGGATGTGTGCGCGACGCCGTAGCAGCGCGGCAGTCCAGGCGTCGGAGCGCTGACCGCGCCCGGGCGCGATCTTGGCCAGCACCGTGTTGGGATCGGCCTTGGTCGTGATGTCGACCTCGCCCATGTTGGTGGTCGAGCCGTTGCCGTCCGTGCCCGGAGGCTGCGGGTTGAAGTTCACGACCGCGCGCGTGTTCGAGTCCAGCGCCAGATCGGCCGGCACGGTGAAGCTGTACACGTGCACGTCGCTGGCATCGGAGAAGGTGCCGAGCAGCGTCGACAGGTAGTAGTGCCCCGCCTGGCTGGTGTTGGGCGCGAACGTCATCGGCGTCGCCGTCGTGGCGTCGTTGTTCGGCTCGGGCTCCTTGAACTCGCCGGCCTGGTTGAAGCCGGGCTCGGTCATCTGGTGGGGAAATGACGGACGTCGGCGGGCAGGGGCGGCTGCCGCGGGCCTTGCCTAGTCGTTTCCGCGGCCGTGCGCGTCCTTGCGCAGCAACGCGGCGATGCGGTGCGCCCTGGGGCAGGAATCCGGCACGCTGTCGTCGACCGTGATCATCAGGTGCCCGCCGGAGATGGGCTCCATCACGACCGGCGCGCTCTTCACCACGCCGTCGACGAGGATCGCGATGCGCCGCTTGACCAGCCGCCGGGTGGCGTCGAGGAAACGCCGGCCGCCGCCAGCGCTCAGCGAGATGACCACTTCGCACATGGGCATGGGGGGCCCGGCCGTGGTGGCCTTCACGCTGGCGATGTCCGCGCTGGTGATGATGGGCGCACCCTCGAGCACATAGCTCCGCGCGCTGCTCGGGACGGGAGCGGCCCCGTCGGGCGGCAGCGTGTAGACATCCTGCACCGCGAAGCGCTCCCCGGCTGGCAGATCGACATGGGCCAGCCACTGCAGCAGCCGCGTGCGCGTCTGCTCGGCGGACTCGCCCTGGCGCGTGCGGGCGACGGCGTAGCGCTGCTCCGGCCTGTAGACGTTGCCCTGCGCGTCCAGGCCGGCGGAGACGTCTTCCGTCTCCAGCTCGATGTCGCGGGGCAGGCCCTTGCCGTCGACCTTCGCGAACGGCTGACCGCGGTCGTCGACCGCGACGATCTGCAGCGTGGGCGTGGACGTGGGCAGGTTCTTCGCGTCGACCTGCGAAGCCGTGCGGCTCCTGCCCTGGACCGGGGCGACCTGCACCGTGGCCGCGGGCGCCTGGGCCGGCGCCGGCGCCGGCGAAGCACAGCCCGCAAGCACCAGCGCGGCCATGGCGGCTGCCGCCAGCAACCGTCGCGCGCAGCTCTCGCGCACCTGATACCTCACGCCGCGACCCTACATCCGAACAGCCGCGGGCTGCAGTAGCGCCCGCGCGGAGCGCTCTGCTAGGGTGAGCAAGATCCCGGACGAGGCCATCCCCGACGTGCTGGAGACGTTGGCGCGCGCCGCGGTGCAGCTCGGCAGGATGCCCTTCCAGGGTGGCGACACCGCCGATGTGTACGTGCAGCTCGAAGCGGTGCTGGAGCAGATCGGGCGGCTCGAGGCGATCCGGTGCCGCCGCGGTAGTTGCTGATAATCGAGCCGATAGCCTTCGGCAGCCGCTTGGTGTCGACCGTGCCGTCGGCTTCCAGGTACGGCAGCTTCCACGTGCTGGTCTTGCCCGCGTCGCGCACGTACGCGAAGCAGCGCGCCGGGCGGTGGTACTTCGGGTGCAGCAGCGTTCTTCACGTCTGCCGCGTACAGCATCAGCCCGTCGCTCACGGCAATCGCCCGCACCTTCTGCTCGGCCGCGTAGCGCAGCGCCTGCTCGAGCGCCGCCTCCACCGCGCGCCGGCTCCAGGCCAGCGCCCCGGGCCGCTTCGCCTCCAGCACCAGATACTTGATGCCCATGTGCGTCAGCTCGAGATCCGCGAATCCCTGCTGGCGCTTCACGTCGCCGAGCTGCCAGTCCAGCACGCTCGTAAACAGATCCTCCAGAATGTTCTCCGCCACGCGCTCCACGACGGTGCCATGGCCGAGCCGCTGTGCGCGGCGCGCGGCGAAGTCGGGCCATGCGGCGCGGATGCGCTCGATGCAGTGGCGGCGCGTGGCGAGGGGAGGGGGCACTTTCCGTGAGGATAGCGCATTCTGCGTGCTACCCGGCTGCGGCTGTCCCAGATGCGCGGTGCGGAGCGCGGGCCAATGTTCTGCCGACCGGCGACTTCGAACACGCGTTCACGCCGCAGGTCGTCAAGTGGAAAGTACAACGCGCGGTGCATTTTCTGGCCGCACGCACTGCCCCGTCGCACGCGTCCCGCCGCACGCATCCCGTCGCGCCCGCGCTTCCCCGCGCGGTTGCACGTGTCGGTCCCTGTGCCCAGGTAGGCGTGCGCGGCGCGGCATGTCCGTGCTCGTATCCAGCCGGACGCAGCGCACTTTCCGGCGCGCGTGCCGACGTGGGCGTGCCCACGTGGGCGCGCCCGGCACCTGCGTCTGGACGCCGGCGACCGGCAGACTCGGAATTTCGTTGCGTGGGGCCTTTCCAAACCGAGCGGCGAGACCGATACTGGCTGGACCCCGTCGCTGCAGGGAAGGCTGCCAGGGGGCAGAGGGCGCGAGAGGGAAGCGCGCCCGACCGACAATCTACTCCGGACGCCGGGCGCGACGTGGGGGCGATGCGCCCGGCGCTCCGGACCTTATCTGGTCCGGAGCGCGTGGAGTGCAAAGTGCCCGGCGCGCACGCCGCTCGCCTGTGGGTTCCCGCTGCTTGAGGGCTGCATGGAAAAGCTGCCCGCCGCCGAGGCCGCGACGGCCGTCAGGATGGCGAGGTCGACGAGAATGCCGACCGCGGCGCCGGCGCCCGCGTAGCTTCCCTTCTGGACCCGGACCTCGACCGCATCCTGGCGTTCGACCGTGCCGTTCCAGCCGGAGTCGGTGCCGAGCACGAGCGTGCCGCTGAAGTTGTTGACGATCTTCCCGCGCAGCGGACCCTGCGCCACCACCGTGCGCGTGACGCCTGCGCGCTGCCAGGTCACGCGCTTGGCGTCGACTTCGACGGTCTTTCCCCGTGGGAACGCCGAGAGGCGTTCGGCAGGCACGGTCTCGTACCTGGGGTACTGCGAGCCGATGCCGGCGCCGACGAACGTGCAGCCCGGCGTGGTCTGCAGCAGCGCTGTCACCAGCACGGTCTGCGCGGCGCGTCGCAGCCAGAGGGGGGCAGGTGCAACCCGCATGATGTGTCCCTCCTGCCCGCAAACCGGAGCAAACCGCGTGCCCGCCGCCCGAAACGCAACGGAACGAGCAACGTGGCGGAATCACGGCAGTCCGGGTGGATGCGTGCGCAGCCCGCGGCGCCCGCCGGTGCTCGCTGCGCGTTCCACCAGGGTCTGTGCAGCGACTGCGCGCAACGCGCTGCCGCTCCGGATCGCGCTGCGTGCCGGTCGAGCAGGGGAGCGGGCCCGCGCCCAGGTGGGCAGCCGCCGCGAGTCGGCGACGATGACCGCCGGCTGCGAGAGTTTCCCCAGTGCGGCACGAAGCAGCGCCTCGTCGCCCATGCCCACGTGGGCACGCACCTGCTCGAGGGCGTGGCGCGCTTCGCGCTGCTTGTAGCCGAGCCGGGTGAGGGCGCGGAAGGCGCGGCTGGTAGCGTCGGCTTCGCGCGCCGAGACTGGCGTTCCGTACGGCGAGCCGTCGGCGTGGCGGAAGGTGAAGCCCATGGAGGCGCTGCCTTCGATCAGGAGCCGGCCGCGGTGCTCGGCGCGGTGGTGCGCGGAGCAGAGCACGACGAGGCGTTCGGGATCGTGGCTGCCGCCTTCGGCGCGCGGGTCGACGTGGTGCAGATCGAGGAAGACGGCGTTCCGGCAGCCGGGCACGGCGCAGCAGCCGTGGTGGCGGCGCAGCACCTGGCGGCGGATGGCGGGTGGGATGCTCTGCGTGGCGCGCTTGCCAGGCTCCATGCGTTGCGCGTCGCAGCGGGCCATCTCGACGACTTCCGGTGCGATCGGGATGGGCTCGCCTTTGGCCTGCTGCTGGCCGGCGCCGCAGCGCTCGCAGACGCCGAGCGCGATCTGGTAGCTCGCGCGCCCGTCGTCGGCGGGGCCGCCGAGGAGGTGGCGCGCCATGAGCAGCAGTAGTGCGTCGTCGTCGAGTGGGCCGCTGGAGCTGCGTCGCAGCTCGGCGACAGCTTCGCGGAAAGTGGCGAGCGTGTTGGCGGAGACGTTGAACGAGAGCCGGTGGCGGCGGGCTTCGTCTTTTGCAGGATCGTCCGGACGATCGCCGGGCTCTCGGCCGCGGACCAGCCGCTCGACGTACTCGACGAAGCTGCCGAAGCCGAGCCGCTCGTGCGGGCGCTCGCGATACGCAACCAGCAGCCAGCGGCCCTCTTCACGGTCGAGCGCCGAGCGCTGCTTGGCGATGCGCAGAAGCGCGTCGTGTGCGCGTCGCCAGGTTTCCGTCATGGCATTCCCTCCCTGGTGATGATCGTGCATAGCATGGGGTTTCGAGGCTGCACTGGCAGCGCGCTGGGGCGCGATCGGGAGTCGGGTCGAGTGCAGAGTCGTCTTCGTGCCACGACGCTGTCTGCGCGGCGCCCGGGCACGGCGCGGAGCTCTGCGCGGTCGAGCGGCGAGTTGGCGCGCGCCATCGCGCCAGATGTCGTCAAGGACAAAGTGAGGTCTTGTCAGAGCAAAGTGACCTGGCTCGCACTGCTCTAGCGTATGGACGCACGGCACCGCGTGGATCGAGCGCCGCACCGTGCGGCCGCGGTGCACCTCGCTGCCCACGTGGGCAGCGCGACTCCAAGGTCGCCCGCTTGTGGCGTGCGCGCCGGGCCTTGAATCTGCCGCATCGCCGACCCATGTATGCGGTCTGCAAGGGGAGGGGCACATGGCGGAGCAGCAGGCTGGGGCGGGCGGAGTCGCGATCATCACCGGCGGGGCGTCGGGGATCGGGCTTTCGCTCTCGAAAGAACTGGCGCGGCGCGGGCTCGAGGTGGTGCTGGCCGATCGGCAGCTGGAGCTGGCCGAGCAAGGCGCCGCCGCAATTCGCGACGCGGGCGGCCGCGCGACGCCGGCCGAGCTGGACGTGCGCGATGCCGAGGCGTTCCAGCGCCTGGCGGACGAGACGGTGAAGCGCACGGGCCGCATCGACTACCTGTTCAACAACGCCGGCATCGGCGTGGGCGGCGAGGTCGACAGCTACAGCCGCGCGGACTGGGACGACGTGCTCGACGTGGATCTGCGCGGCGTAGCCTACGGCATCCAGGCGGTGTATCCGCACATGCAGCGGCAGCACAGCGGCCACATCGTCAACACCGCCTCGATCGCCGGACTTATCCCGGCACCGAGCCAGGCGAGCTACACCGTCGCCAAGCATGCTGTCGTGGCGCTCTCCAAGGTGCTGCGCGTGGAGGCGAAGCGCCACGGCGTGAGGGTGTCGGCGCTGTGTCCCGGCGTGATCCGCACGCCCATCCTCACCGGGGGGCGCTACGGGCGCCTGAACACGCCGGGCAACGACGAGGCCCGGGTCCGGAGCTGGTGGGAGCAGTTCCGTCCGATGCAGGCGGACGAGTTCGCGCGCGGGGCGCTCGGGCGGGTGTTCGACAACGAGGCGATCATCATCGTGCCGCGCTGGTGGAAGGCGCTCTGGTACGTCGATCGGCTCTCGCCGGCGCTGGGCATGGCGCTGGCGGCCAGGACGCTCGAGCGCATGCGGCGGCACCTGGCCCAGCGGGCGTCGCAAGGGCCAGCGGCGCGCCCTCTGGCCTCGGCGCCGCGCGCTTCCGGCGCAAACGGCGCGTCGCGCGCGAACGGCGCGAGCGCGGGCAACGGACGCGCGTAGCCCGGTCTGGCCGTCGCACGTGCCGGCCCGGGCGCGCCACGACGTGCGACAGGCGAGGGCGCCGGCACAATGCTAGGTTGTCGCGCGAGTGAGCAGGGTTTGCGTGTTGCCTGGCCGGACCCTCGGCGCGTTGGCGATGCTGGCGGCGCTGGGCGGCTGCGCGGGCAGTGCGCCGCGTACTCCGCCGCCGGCGCGCTCGGCCGCGGCCGACGCGGATCTGCGCAAGCTGGTGCTGGACGCTGCGGCGAGCGACGCGACCTGCAAGCGCCTGCAGGACCGCTTCATCGGGTTGCCCGCGGAGCACGGCGCGAAAGGCGCGGCCGCGGGCAGCACGCCGCTGGTCGGGCGCTGGTGGATCCGTGCCTGCGCGGTGAAGCGCGCGGGCGACACGCTGCGTCTCCAGCTGTCCGGTCCGGCGTGGTACCGCGTCGACCGGGCACAGAGCGGCTACGCGCTGCACCAGTACGTCTACTTCGACGTGGACGCGTCCCTGCAGGGCGCGCTCGACATCGGCTACGACCCGCGGGCGCGGCTGGCGTCCATCTGGTTTTCGCCCACCGACGCGGCGCGTGTGCGGCTGCGCCCGCTGGGCGAGCTGGATCTGCACGCGCGGAGCATCCTGTCGTGGCTGGCCTTGCCGGTGGCACGCGCGATGGCTCCGGGCGAGGTCGCTGCCGAGGGCGAGGCGCTGTTCAGGAAACGGCTCGGTGCGGGCATGACGCTGACGGTCGACGTCGCGCACGGCGACCAGATCGATCTGCTGCCCGGGCAGCTGGCGAGCGGACAGGCGCCGCTCAGGCCTTTCAGCGACGGCGCGCCCTGGCTCGCCAACGAGCGCGTGGAGCTATCTCCGGGCGGGCTGGCGGTGGACGGACCGTTCCCGCCGCAGAAGACGCGCATCGACGCGCGGCTCGAGAGCGGCGACAGCGTCAGCTACGCGCTGGTGTGCGCGCGCGATCTGCAGCTGGCCTTCAACGGTGTGGCGCGCGGCGACGCGCCGGCGCTGCCAGCGCGGGCGGTGTTCCAGCGTGGGAGCTGGGTCGCCGGCGCGGCGAGCACGGCGGTGCAGGCGCTGTGTCCCTGGTATCTCGTCACGGCGACGCACGCGCCGCGGGCGCTGCTCGCGCTCTGCGTGCGCGATGGACAGCCAGGCAAAGGCAACGCGCGCTCGGAGGTCGTGCGGCTGACGCTCTTGTCGTTCGACATCGACCGCACCGATCCGCACGGCAACAGCTGGGACGCGTTCGGCGGCGCGCCCGATCCGGAGATCGTCGTCGAGCATGACGGACAGCGCACGCGGCTGTTTTCGGGCAACAACCTGTATCGGGCCACGCCGGACGTTGCGGCGCCCGATCCGTTCGAGATCACGCCGGGCGCACCGCTGCACATCATCGCGATCGACCGGGACGTCGCGCTCGACGATTCCATCGGCAGCGCGACGCTCGGCTTCAAGGCTGCGCGCCGCGGGGGCCAGCTCGTGCTGTCGTTCAAGCGGGGTGCGAAGACGACGGGACACGCGCTGTTCCGGGTGGATATCGTGCACTAGCGGCGACGCCGCACCGGGACTGCGATACTCTGGCGGCACGATGCGTCGCTGGGCCTGGGTGGGATTGGTACTTGTTGCGGGCTGCTCGCGCACGCCGCTGTTCGATCTGTCCGGCGCGACGCTGGTGACGGCAACGGGCGGCGCGTCGGGAGCGGGCGGTGGCGCCGGGACGACGGCGAGCGGCGGCAGCGCCGGCACGTCCGGTACAGGTGGCAGCGGTGGCAGCGGTGGATACCTGTACGCCACCGGCAGCACCTGCTTCGGCTTCGTCGATCGCGGCTCGCGGCGCTTCGATGCACCCGTCGGAGACGAGCGCTGGCCAGAGCTCGTGCTGTCGAGCGCCGACGCAGAGCGCGTGAGCCTCGTCTACCAGGAGGGCGTGCAGCTCGGACAGGTGGGCTTCGACGCCTGGGGCGGTTGGCCGAAGACCAGCCTGGGTCAGAGTAAGCTACTGTTCGCTCCGAGCGGCTTCTACTTCGAGCTCGCGACGGCCCCGGGCGATCACTTCGCACTCGTCAGCCAGACCGTCGCGAATGGAAATCCCGCTGGCATGGTTGTCTCGACGCAGGCGACGCCCGGACAGTTGCTTGCAGCTACCAAGCAGCTGGGCGGCGGCAGCGACGCGCCGCTGTTCATCGCACGCGGCGACAGCGACTATCTCGTTGGCTTCAGGCGTCATTCGAATGGGCACACGGCGCATTTCGGTCGCACGCCCGACCTCGGCACGCCCGTGCTGGCGGACAGCGGCTGCGCCACCGCGCCTGTTTCAGCGGACGCGGTGCGCGCGGGCGACCACTACCTGGTCGCAATGAGCAGCAGCCTCGACTTCGGCTCCTGCCCGCTGGACGGATACGGCGAGGGACCGCCGACGCGCATCCAGGTCGTACGCGTGAGCGACGACAACAGTGTCAAGAGCGTGGTCGAGCCGCCGGCCCAGGGCGCCGTGAGCGCGCTGTCGATGGTCGCGCGCAGCGACGGCGCTTGGCTGGTCTGGCACGTGAAGAACCAGCTGTTTGCCGCGCGTTTCGATCAGCAGGGCAATCTGGTGACGTTGCCGAACATCTTCGCGGCCGTGGCGCCGGGCACGCCGTTCGCCGTGGATCGCGTTGCCGACGACCTCGCGCTCGCCTACGTGGAAGGCGACCCGTCGAAGCCGGTGATCCGGGTGGCGCTGTTCAACGCCGACTCGGTCAACTCGCCGCATCTGGATTTCCTGATCCACCCCGACCCCGCGAACGAACTTCCCACCGGGCCGCTGTCGCTGCTCGGCGCACCATCGGGCGACTATCTGCTCGTGTCGTGGGAGGCGGATGCGAGTACTGGGTCACCCGTCGTCGTGACGCGGCGGCTCGATTGCGTCCAGGCGAACTGAGCCGTCAGTTCCGCCGCGCCGCGCTTCAATCCCACCACAGCGCCCAGCCCGGCTCATCCACCAGCATGGCGGCGTAGTCGCCCAGCGTGCCGGCGCCCTGGAAGACGATGTCGGGACAGACGGCGAAGTGCTCGGCGGCGATGGCGAGCGCGGACCTGGCGTCGCGCGCTGGGCGCTCGACGCCGAGCAGCAGCGTGTCGAAGCCGACGCCGATCAGGTAGGCGCCGAAGCGGTCTTCCCAGGAGCGCAGCACCGCGCCGAGCATGCCCATGTCAGCGAAGTGGTTGGCCGGTCCGGTCCAGCCCAGCCAGGCCAGCGCGTCGGCAGGGCGGGCGACGGCAACCAGTCCGAGCCGTCCGTTGGCGCCGGCGGCCACGCTGGCTGGCGCGTCCTGATCGCCCGTCGCGCTGGCGGCGCTGGCCAGGCCGGGAAAGTCACGCTCGAACGGTGCGAGCGCCTGGATCAGCTCGGTCCGTTCCGCGTCGAGCGCGGCGGCGTCCGCGTCGTCGGCTTCTTCCGGGCTGTCGTCCTCGTCTTCGAGCGCGCGCGGATCCGTGGCCTGGCGCCACCAGCGTGCCAGCACCTGCTCGGCGTCGTGTGCATCGGGGCTGGTGGAAAGCGCGGGGTCGAGCTCGCCGGCGAGCCACGGGCGCGGATCGTCGCCCCCGCCTACCGATGGCAGGACCAGCGGCCAGAGCCCGTGGCTCGAGAAGCCCGCCGCGATCTTCTTCCAGATCGTCCCCGGATGGTGCACCGGCTGCTCGGTGACCCACAGCACCGGCCCGGCCGGCCCGGCGCGGGTGAACTCGGGATCGGGCGCGACCAGCCGTCCGGGCGGCAGGCGGGCGCCGCCCAGGATCACGCGCGAGGTTGCTGGCAGCGTGCCGGGTAGGCGGGCCCGATATCCGCTTTCGGCCATGGATAGGGGTCATATCACTGGCACCGGCGCTCGTCGTGGCGGCGATTCGGTGCTAGAACTACCGGGTCGCTCCGGAGTTCGGTTTGCAGGACCGTGCACGTTGGCGACGCAGTGCTGTTCCCGTCGCGCGCAAGCGGCGCGCATGACGAAGCATTCGGCGCTGTCACGTGGCGAAAGAGAATCATCGCATGACCCAAGCAATATCCGACAATCCCAGCGGTCTCGCCGTCTACCAGCACAAGAAGCGACGCGAATGGGGCCTGGCCGTGCTGGCCTGGGAGCACCGCGACAAGCGCGGCTATGTCTTCGAAAACGGCCAACTGCGCGTGCTCGTGCAGGATTTCTTCTCGATGATGCGCGAGGTGGAGTGCCCGAGCGAGGACGCCCGGGCGCTGTACGAGACGCTGCGGCCCGAGCTGGACGCGGCGCGCGCCCAGGTCGGGGCGGTCACGCAGCCTGCGCGGCGCAAGTCGACCTCGCCACTGTCGTTCGAGGAGCAGATCGAGCGTTTCCACGCCCTGTACCCGGAGGGGTTTTCGGATCCGGGCTGGGTGGAGGCGCATCGCGGCTCGCCGGCATCGAGGCGACTGGGCGCCCACCGCGACGCTGCCATCGCCGAAGCCCAGCAGGAGCTCGGCGCGGTGATGCTCGACAAGCGGCTGACCGGCAACGAGTACCGGGCCATCTTCGAAAGCATGCTGGCGGTCCTCGGCCGCACCGATCTCGTCGCTTCCGCCGAGCTGAAGGCGCTGCGCGCTCTCGAGCCCCGTGGCCAGCAGGCGCTGGCGCTGATGACGGCCGAGCTTCTGCATGGACCGGGCGACCGCGGTGCGCGGCTCGAACATTTCTGCACGGCGTTCCACGTCGAGTTCGGCAAGCAGCCGACGTGGCAGCTCGCCACGGCGTTGCCGGCCCTGGTCGCGCCGGAGGAGTGCATCGTGGTCCGCCCTGCGACCTTCCGTACGCAGGCGAAGCGCACTGTGGCGGGCCTGTCGTTGCCGAAGTTTCCAGCGGCGGCGGCCTATCGGCGCGCTCTTGCGGTGGCGGAGTTCGTGCGTGGCCGGCTCGGCGAGCTCGGCGAGAAGCCGCGCGACCTGATGGACGTCTACGACTTCATGCTGGTGACGCTGCGAGCCAGCTCGAAGCGAGCCGCTTCGAAGTAGGGCGCTCTGCTCTAGGCGTCGTCGACGACGCCGGAACGCACTTCGTCGAGCATCTGCGACAGCTCCTGCCGCGCCTTGTCGCGGCTGGAGTCGCCCGCCTTCACATACGCAAGATAGGCGGTGCCAAGCCGGCGCATCGCGTTGGTGAGCTCGCCAACGCGAACGGCGTCCCTGGAGTTGCCGTTGAATACGCCGGCTGCAAGCCGATCGGCGGCGCCGAGCCGCGCCATGAGCTGCGAAGCGCTGTTCTCCAGCGGCAGCGGTGGGGCTTCTGCCGGGTCCCAGGAAGAGATGCGGAGCGTGGCGTCGAGCGACTCGACCAGCTCTTCCAGCGACTTGTGGAACACGGCAACGCGTCTGTCTTTCATTTAAACTCGCTCGACGCGCTGGCTCCCGGCCGCTCGCCTCTGGAGGGTGCGGAAGAAGCTCCCGCACATCACACCGGGGCATCGTCCCTGGAGCGAAGGACTGCAGTCTAGCTGGAACGCCAGAGTCCGCAAGCGATTCGGGCGCCCTGTCGCGAACAACTCCGTGCGTCAGCGCAGCGTCGCCGCCGCTGTGCGGATCATCGCGGCGGGATCCTCGCTGACCATGGCGCCGTGCGAGACGATCACGCGCGCGAGCGCGGGAGTGTCCGCGAGCCGCACGAGGTGGGCGCGTAGCGCCTCTCGATTCTCTGGCGACGAACCAGCGCACGACGCGCGAGACGCGCGGACCGCCCGTGGACTGGGTGACGTGCCGGAACACGAAGCCGGACAGGCCGGAGCCATGCTTCATGTTGAAAATGACGTCGTTGAACACGAGCGTGGTGCCGCCAGCGCTCTTCACGATCATCACGCCCTCGCGGCCGGCGGTGCCTTCGAGCGTCGCGAACGAGACCGCGTCGTCGGACGGGAAGTCGTCGTAGCTGCCGTCCACCCGCACGACCTCCTCGACCTTCCGGCGCGCGCCGGCTGGGCAGTACACGCGCGCCTCGGGATAGCGCGCGGCGTACGCGGGCGCGTCGAGCCTGTGGTAGCCGTTCGGCACGACCAGCGCCGTCACTTTGCCCCATGCGTCCAGCCGCTTCATGGACGCTTCGTCGAGCGGCACGGCGTTGTGCACGAGCACGCCCCCGTCGCTGCGCCGGGCCAGCGTCATCACGCGCTTGAGCGGCATGTTGCCGAGCGAGCCGACGACACGCCACAGGTTGTCGTCCAACTCCTCGATCGGTTCGTGCGGCAGCACCTTCCAGGTGCGGTTGGCCTTGGCCATGGCCGAAGCGTAGCCGCTCGGGCCGCGGTAGGAAAATCCGGGCCTCTGGGCGCGCCACGGCGCGCCACCGCGTGCGTGTCGAAGCGCTACGTCGGTGCCACGCGGCGCAGGAGGTCGACCAGCGCGTCGGTAGGCATGGATGGCGTGGCGACTCCGTGGGCGCCGCCCGCCTGCGCTAGAGCGCGGACCTCCTGCGTGTCCTGCGACGCCACCACGATGACCTTCGTGCCAACGGAGCTCGACTCCTCGCGGATGCGCCGACCGATGCCCGAGTCGGGCGCGCCGCCCAGGGTGCGCTGGCACAGCACGATGTCCGAGCCCGTGGCGCGGTCGAGCGCCTCCCTGGTGCTGGCGGCTTCTTCCACGACGTAGTGCGGTTCGAGCTTGGCGCGCAGCACCGCTCGCACGGTGCGCGACTCGTGCACGATGAGCAGTCGCTGCGGAGCTGTCGGTGTGGTTTCCGGCTCGAGGGAAGCGAGTGTGGCGGCGAGCATCTCGGCGGGCGAGGTGCCCACCGGGATGAACCGCGACAGCGCGTCGGCGACGAACAGCGCGCGGTGCGGGCGCTTCTCCGGCTCCTTCGCCAGGAGCGTAGCCACCAACTCGTCCAGCTCGGGGGGCACGTCGGGGTTGCGCTGGGACGGCGGCGGCGGCATCCACGTGAGGATCTTCGCGATCGTCTCCGGCTCGGTCTCGCCCCGGAACGCCGTGATGCCGGTCAGCATTCCGTAGAGCACCGCACCGAGCGAGAAGATGTCGGTCACCGGGTTGGCGGCTGCCGACTGCAACGTCTCGGGCGCCATGAACGGCAGCTTGCCCTTGACGACGCCGCTGCCTGCTGCGGTCGTCGCGAGCCGGGCGCGGGCGCGGGCGATGCCGAAGTCTGCGAGCTTCACTTCGCCTTCGCGCGAGATGAGCACGTTGGATGGGGTCACGTCGCGATGCACGACGTGCAAGAGCGCGCCGTCGCTGCCGCGCTTGCGATGGGCATAGTCGAGCGCTCTGGCTACCTCGGCTGCGATGTGGACCGATTCCGCCACCGACAACAGCCGCGAGCGCTTGCGTAGGTCGTGCTGGAGCGCGTACAGGCTCGGACCGTCGACGTACTCCAGCACCAGATAGTGCGTGCCCTCGGCGACGCCGAACTCGAGCACCTGGACGATGTTGCCGTGGAACAGCTGGGAGGTGATGCGGGCCTCGTCGCGGAACATCCGCACGAAATCCGCGTTGCCGGAGTGCTGCGGGAGGATGCGCTTGACGACCACGTCCTTGGCGAAGCCGTCCGCGCCGCGCAGCTTGCCGAGGAACACCTCCGCCATGCCGCCCATGGCGAGTCGCCCGGTGATATCGTATTGCCCGAGGCGCTGGGGAGCTTCATCGGTGGGCATTAGCCCTCCAGAATAGCGCATCGGCGGGTCTTCGCCGCTGGCTTCTTGTCCTCGTCACGTCGATCACCCGCTCGCCCACACCAACAGCTGCTGTGCGATGTGCTGCGGCGGTAGCGCGAAATTCGCGCCGCCGTGCTCGACCGCGGCGTTGGGCATGCTGTCCACCGTCGAGGATTCGCTATCCTGGGCCAGCGTCGCGGCTCCGGCGACGCGCATCGCCTTCAGACCGATCTTGCCGTCCTGGCCCATACCGGAGAGCACGATGCCGAACAGCGTGAACTGCCGGAGGGCCGCGGCGCTCTCGAGCAGACGGTCCACCGAGGGGACGGCGCGTCGCCTGGGCGGTTCTACGTTTTCCAGCACGGCGCCGGGGCGCAGTACCAGATCGAATCCTCCGCGCGGGATGTAGATGTGTCCGGCCCGCGCGGTCTTGCCGTCCTCGGCGACCTCGGCCTTGAGCTGGGTGACATCCGAAAGCCAGCGCGCGAATGCGACATCGTAGTCGTCTGGCATGTGCTGCGCGACCACGATGGGCGCGGGAAAATCCGCCGGCAGCGGCGAGAGCACCTGGGCCAGCGCCGCAGGGCCGCCGGTCGAGGCGCCGATCGCTACCAGAACGTCGGCCACCCGGGGCGCTGACGGGCGGGATGGTTTCGGGCACGGAAACTCGAGCCTTGCGCATTCCGGGCGGCGAGAAACGCCGCACCACGCGCACCTCCGACATCAGCTTCAGTGACTCGACCAGTCGCGACACCGGCGCGTCCGCGGTCAGCCCTTCGACGGCGCCGGCCGCCATTGCGGCCACGACCCCGGTGCTCGACTGCGTCGATACGACGATCGGGATGCGGATCGAGCGCATCAGCGAAGTGACGAGTGCCGGCGCGGGCCCGTCGTCGGCCACCAGCAGGACCACGCGGGCCGAACGTGTTGAGACCGCCTTCGCCGCCGCTTCCACGTCCTGCATCTCGCGGACGATCATGATCTCCCCCGACGCTTCGAGCTCTCTTGCCAGATCGCTGCGCCGGCGCCGGCTCGTCTGGATGACCACGATGGGAAGGGGGCTCTTCATTCGCTCTCCCCGAGCAGGCGGGCGATGTTGCCCAGGAGCTCGTCTTGATCGAAACGTCCCTTGACGATGTAGGCCTGCGCTCCAGCGGCGAGACCCCGCTGGCGATCGGCGTCTTCGGCGCGTGACGTCACCAGGATCACCGGTAGCGACTGGAGCTCGCTCTCGCCGCGCATGGCGCGCACCATGCTGATGCCGTCCAGTCTGGGCATGTCGACATCGGCGACGACCAGGTCGAAGCGGCCCTTGCGCATCACGCCGAGCGCTTCCTGGCCGTCGTTGGCCAGCTCCACGGCATAGCCAGCGCGCTCGAGGATGTGCCGCTCCAGGGTCCGCGTCGTGATCGAGTCGTCGACGACCAGGATGCTGTACGCTGTCTTGCGCTTCGGGCGCTCCAGCGGCGCGTTGACGACGCCGAGCTGCAGTACCTCCGCGCAGGCCAAGACCAGCACCACGCCGCCCGATTCGGCCAGCGTGGTGCCCACGACCCCGGGAACGTGGCGGATCGGCGGACCCAGCGGGCGCACGACGACTTCCTCCTCGCCGAGGATCTCGTCGACCAGGACGGCGACCCTGCCGTTGGGCGTCGTCACGATCACGATGCAGGACTTGCCGTCGATCGACGTGACTCCGGTCGAGGTGCTGGCCAACCGGTGCACGATGGCGGGCTTGCCGCCGACCTCGACGTACAGCTTGTTGTCCAGGCTGAACAGGTCGTCTTCGTCCACGCGCGTGGTGCTCACCACGCCGCTCAGCGGCAGCGCGAAGCCGTGCCCGCCAGCGCGCACGAAGAGCACCCGCGTCGTGACCATCGACACCGGTACGGTTAGCGTGAAGCGGGTGAAGCGCCCGGGCTCGGACTCGAGCTTGACGGCGCCGCCGAGCTCGCGGACCGCCCGGTGCACCACATCGAGCCCGATGCCGCGCCCGGACAGCTCGCTCACCGATTCGCGCGTCGAGAAGCCCGGATGGGCGAGCAGCCCGAGGATCTCGTCGAGGCCCAGGGTTTCGGCGCGGTCCGCGTCGACAAGCCCTCGGTCGATCGCCCGTTCTTTGACGCGGTCCACGTCGATTCCAGCGCCGTCGTCTTCCAGCACGATGTCGATCACCTCGCCGTGGGACTGCACGGCGATGCGGAGCGTGCCGTAGGGAAGCTTGCCCGCGGCCTCGCGCACCGACTCGGACTCGATGCCGTGATCAACAGCGTTGCGGACCAGGTGGATCAACGGTGCGCGGAGCGTCTGGAGCACCCGGCGGTCGACCTGGATGCCCGCGGCGGAGAGCGAGAGCCCGACTTCTTTCTGTGTGCGACCGGCCGCGTCGCGCACGGCCAGAAGCAGCGAGCTCTCCAGCGACGACAGCGAGACCAGCCGCATGCTGTGGATGTGGTCTTCGAGCGTTGCCAGGGCCTGGCCCGTGCGCCTCGAGTCGCGCCGGAGCAGGGCCGTTTCACCATCGATGTCGGCGGCGAGCGAGCGGAGCTGCGCTACGTCGTCCAGGTCGAGCTGGCCCGAAGAAGCGCGCTGGGCGAGCTCGCTCGCGAGCTCGCCCAGCTGCTGCAGCCGGTCGGTGCGGAAGCGGCTCTCGGTGCGTGCCACGATCAGCGTGGTGAGCGGAGACAGCACCTTTTCGAGCAGGGCGCCGGAGACGCGGACCACCTCCTCGGCGGCCGCCCAGCCCTTTCTGCCTGGCGTCTCGATCTGCGTGCGGCTGGGGCCGGCCGCCACGGTGGGTTCCACCACGGGCGGCGGCGGCGGCTTGCGCGATAGCGGGGTCCCTCGCAGCCGGGCCAGGACCTCCGTCGGATCGTTTTCGTCACTGTCGGCGGCGTCCTGCAACCACGAGACCGCCGTGTACAGACCCGAGACGATGGTGGCGGGAAACGCGCCCTCCTCCACGCCCTGCGCGAGGAAGGTCTCGGCGGCGTGGGCGACCTTGGCGACGTTGCCGATCGAGAGGCTGTTGGCCGCGCCCTTGATGTTGTGGAAGCGACGCTTGATGACGTTCGACAGCGCCGCTGCCCGATCTGCGTCCGCGCCGCTCTCGATCTCGCTGAGCGCGGTCGAGATGAGCTGCACGGACTCGCGAAGTTCCTCGCGGAACATCGCGGTCAGCTCGGGAGGGAGCGAGTCGTCGGCCATCGGCGATCAGATCGCGTAGCGCGAAACCAGCTCCCGCATGCGCCCTGCCAGCGCGCCCAGCTCGCGGGACGCGGCTTCGGTGCTGCGCGTGCCCTCGGCGGTGTCCTTCGATGCCAGCTGGATGTCGCGCATTGAAGCGGAGACCTGGTCGATGCCGATCGCCTGCTGCCGCGAGAGCGCCGCGATCTGGCGGGCGGACTGCACTGCCTCGGAGATGATGTTGGCCAGGGTCGAGAGCGTGTCGCCGGTTTCCCGCGCGATGGCCAGGCCGACCTCGGCTTGCTTGGTGCCCTCTTCGGTGACCATGACCGAGCTGTTGGTGGCACGCTGGATGTCGGTGATGATGGCGCGCACCTGCCGCGTCGCCTGCTTGGATTGCTCGGCGAGGTTGCGCACCTCGCTGGCCACGACCGCGAAGCCGCGACCGTGCTCGCCCGCCTTGGCGGCTTCGATGGCCGCGTTGATGGCCAGCAGATTGGACTGCTCGGCCAGCTCGCTGACCGTCGCGACGATCTCGCCGATCTTCTGCGTCTTGTCGCTTAGCTCCAGGATGCTGGTGGCGATGGTCTGGACGCGCTCGCGCAGCGTGGTCATGCCGTCGATGGTGTCTTCCACCTGCTTCTGTCCGGACTCGTAGGAGCGCTGGGCCTGTTCCGTCGTGCCAATTACCGACTGCGCGCGCTCGGCGGCCTGCTCGGCGGTCTGTCGGAGCTCCTCGGTGGTCGTGCTGATCTCGGCGACGGCGGCGGCCTGCTCGGCGGCGCCGCTGCTCTGCTGGGCGGAGGTCGTGAGCAGGCTGGCGCTGGATCGGCCGAGCGCCTCGGTCGCCTCGAACATCTGCTTGCTCATGTCCTGGAGGCTCTCGGCCATGCCGTCGAGCTGCTCTCCCAGGCGCTTGACCTCCTTGTCGTCGTAGCGTTCCGTTCCGTGGCCGAGTCGCGCCGTGAGCGTTCCCCGCCCGATCTGGTCGGCGAAGTCGCTGTAGGCGTGGAAGGCCTGCTGCAGCTCCTTGCGCTTCTCCCGCTCGGCTCGTTCCTGCAGCATCAGCTGCTGCACCACGGTGAAGCGGACGGACACTGCCGCGATGCCAGCCATCAACAGCCCCGCGCCGACGCACGCGACGCCGAAGGCGCTGCCCATGCCGATCTTCACCGTCACGAACAATGCGGCAAACCACGGAAAAATCAGGCCGATGACCAGCCCAGCTAGACCGAACCCCAGATACAGCTTCCCGTACGACCGGGCCTGCGCCCCTGTGTCTTCGTTCATGGCTCCTCTTCTCCAGACTCGAGCTCGGTGAGGTCGTTCACGATCGTGGCAAGTTTCAACACGCCGACGCCCCGGGCCGCGACCACGCCTTCCACGTAGCGTGACGCGGCTTCGGAGAGACCAGGTGGCACCGTCTCGAGGTTCTTTGCCGGGATCGGGATGACGTTCTCGTAGGCGGACACTCCGAGCCCGAACGAGCCGGAGTCGACTTCAATCAGCAGCGCAGCTTTCGGGGGCTCCGGCGCTTCGCCGAGCAGTGCGCCGAGATCGACGATGGTTACCACGCGCCCCTGGATCTGCGTCAGGCCGGCGACGAAGGCCGGCGCGCCGGGCAGCGGCGTCAGCGAGTCGAGGCCCATCACGCCGCCCAGACCCATCAGCGGGACGGCGTAGCGCGCGTTTCCCACGCGGACGACCAGCGCTTCGCCGCGGTGTTCTGTTGAACGCGTCTGCTCCTCGGCCAGCTCGCGGGCACGCTGTCGCAGGATGCGTTCGATCTCGGCGGCATCGGGCATTACGACGTTCTCGCGCGCTGGAGGTGGAGGACACGGGCCAGAACGTTCACCAGCTCTCCGACCGTGATGCCGCCGCCGCAGGGGACGGGCCGCGCTGCGTCGGTCTCGCCGAGCGCGACCAGCGACTGGCGGTAGTACTGCTCGGCCGCCTCGTCCTCGCCGCGGGATTCCAGGATCGACCCGACCAGGTAGTGCGCCATGGCGTTGTCCGGGGCCTCGACGATCACGGCGTGCAGGCGGGCGAGCGCGCTGTCCTTGTCTCCGCTCTCGAGCGCAACCAGGGCTTCGGCCACGTGCGCTTCCGGGCTCGTGGGCGTCGGGGGTGCCGGGTGCTCGGGCCAGTGGATTTCCTTTTCCAGGCGAGCAGAGCTTCGCGTTCCGGTCCTCGGGCGAGCAGGTTGGATGCGCGGCGAGCGCGCCGGCCTGTACTCCGGGGGCGGCGGCTGGAGGGTCGTCCCACGCTTGCGCCGGAACATCACCACTCCACCCTGGACGACGGTCTCGAAGCCTGTCGGCGGCGTCACGGGGCTCTCGGCGGGCCCGAGCATCAGGTAGCCGCCTGGCGCGACCGCCAGCGACAGGATCTCGATGGCGCGCCGGACCATCTTGTCGTTGAAGTAGATGAGCACGTTGCGGCACGACACGACATCGAACGCAGCTGCCTCCGGCGACCCTTCCAGCAGGTTGTGGCGCCGGTAGCGCACCAGCGACCTCAGCGATTGGGACGGCAGGTAGCGGCCGTCGCGTTCGACGAAGTGGGTTGCTCTGACTTCGGGGGACACGCCGCGGAACGACCACATCGTGTAGCCGAGCTTGGCCTTCTCCAGCATTCCGCGGTGCAGGTCCGTCCCCAGCACGTTCAAGCTCGTGCCCGGCGAGGTCGCCAGCGCATCGCGCAGCACCGCGGCGATCGACAGCGCCTCTTCGCCGGAGGAACACCCGGCGACCCACACGCGCAACGATGACCGCGGGTGTTCGGCGACGGATTTGCCGACCAGGCTCTGCAGGGCGAGCAGCTGTTCGGCGTGGCGGAAGAAGTACGTCTCGTTGTTGGTCGCGCACTCGACGAGCTCGCGCAGCCGCGCCGGGCTCTGCAGCAGGTCGCCCGCAGCGCGCTCCACGTCGTGGTCCACAGCGCCCAGGCAATCGAACAGCGCCGACATGCGGTGTCCGCCCAGGTCGAGCCCGTACATCTCGCGGATGACTCCAATCAGACGCATCGAGGGGGCCAGACGCGCGGTCATGCTCGACCTGCCGGGGTGGCGCGCGCCTCTGCGACGAATGCCTGGACGTTGGCCTTGAGCAGCGCGGCCACGTCGACGACCGTCGTCAGACCGTGCCCGTCGTCGAAGTAGCCCAGCACGAAGCCAGGCGATTCCGTCCCATCTGGCGCGGGCTTCGGTGTGGCTTCGGCGAGGTTTTCCACGCTGTCGACGATCAACGCCACCTGGGTCTCGTCGTAGCGGACCACGACCAGATAGCTGTCGATGCCGGGTTCGGTGCCCTCGCCGCACAGGCGGAAGGCGGGGTCCACGACCGCCACGGTGTTGCCGCGGAAGTTCACGACGCCGCGGACGTCCACGGGCGTCTCGGTCACCTCGGTGACCCAGGGCATGCGCACGACCTCGTCCACCTTCTCGACTTCGAAAGCGAACCTCTCGCCATGGACCTTGCAGAGGAGGTAGGTCTGCATCGATAGAGCACGCCGAAGCGGGACAGCCTATCCTGGCCCGGCGCCTCCCCGCAACGGTCAGGGCCGAGGGACTCCGGGTTTCGACCGCCGGCTGGGCAGCGCTATGCTTGTCGAAATGGCGCTCATCCTGGTGGTGGATGATAGCAGGACCGTGCGCCAGGTGCTCCAGGTGCACCTGGCCGGCATGGGATTCGACTTCCTCGAAGCCGACAGCGGCCGTGTTGCGCTGGAAATCCTGGCAGCCACGCCTGCGATTGACCTTGTCATCAGCGATGTCCGGATGGACGACATCGATGGAATCGAGCTCGTCAAGGCCATCCGCGAGCGCGAGGACTTCGGTACCCGCGTGGGCGTCGTTCTGACCAGCAGCGACAACTCGGGCCCGGTCCGGGCCGGAGGCTTCCTCGCGGGCGCGGACGAGTTCCTGGCCAAGCCGATCGATCCGGCGACGCTGCGGCGTGTGGTTCGCGAGCTACTCGGCTGACTCAGAACACCTGCGTTGCGTAGCGGAACAGGAGGTAGGTCGGGCTCTTCGAGGTGGGGTCGACCACGATGGCGCCATCCGGGTAGTTGTCGTTGCGGTGGACCTGGTGGGCGCTGCTCGGCTTGCTGCCGTCCGCGTAGGCGTACACCGAGACCTTGGCGCCAATTGCCATATGCTCGCAGATGAACGCGACACCCTCGTCCAGCGTGACCGTCTTGAAGTCGGTGCTGTGCACGCCGAGCTGCGACGGGTAGTCGAGGGTCACGTTCTCGTGCCAGCCCTCGGCCCAGGCGGGGCCCAGCAGGGCCGCGCTCGCGGTGTCGACGGCCACACCGTTGACCGACACCACCAGCCTCTGCACCTGGCCTTGCATCGACAGCTCCAGCACGACGTGCGTGCTGTTCGGCATGGCGCATTGCTGATCCACCGGGCGTACCAGCGCGACCAGCGTGCCGTCGGCGCGCCCGTCGCTCTTGGTGAACAGCGAACCGAAGGAGCTGACGCAGGTCTTCGCCTTGTCGTCGCAGCTCGCCGCCGCGGCGTCGGCTTCCGCTGCGGCGTCGGCCGGTGAGGCTTCCGCGCCCGAATCCGCGGTCGGGCTCGCTTCGCTGCCTGCGTCGCGGGTGGGGGCAGGCTTGGCGGACGACGTTGACGAGCCGCAGCCGGCGGACGCGAGCGCCACGACGAAACACAACCCAGGCAGCAGTCGGGGAAGCATGAGCCGGCCGCGACCGTAGCACGGTTGCTGCTGCCAGATGGCGCGAGGCCGTGGTGGCCGGAGGCGCCGCGTGATATGCGCGGGCGCGGCTGGAGGTGGTGTTGAGCTGGTCGAGATTCGTGGGTTTCGCGGTGGCGGTGCTGCTGCCGGCGTGTGGTTTCGTGAAGGTGACGACTCCCGGTCGGTACCAGGCCGGCAGTGGGCGCTACAGCGGCAAGCAGTGCAAGAAGAGCTCCTGGAAGACCGACACGCCCGAAGACAGCGTGCTGCTCAGGATCTGCGACCGCTCGTTCCTCTACGGTGCGCCGGTCGACGCGGCGATCGCCGTCGAGAAGCGCCACAAGAAGTTCGACGATCGTCATCCGGACATGCTCGCGGCGGCGTACAACGTCATCGATTGCTCCCGCGAATGCGGCAGCTTCCCGCTGGCGATGGGCGTCAGCTCGTACTACGCCGGCATTCTGGATCGCGGCGCGCTCGCGAAGCAGCTCGCGTCCGTCCAGCTCCCGGACGACGCCAAGACCGCATTTGTCGACGCGGCGATGAGCGCGAAGCAGAAGGTGATCGCCGCGGCGGACAAGCTCGATCCGCGCCGGCATCACATGTACGTCGAAACGGTTTCCGGGGTCGTCCAGAAGCGCAATGCCTACTTCCAGGCGCACAGCGATCTGTACGACAGGCTCGACGCGATCGAGGCGCAGGCGAAGAACGCGCGCCTAGAGAGCAAGGCGCCGGCCGATCTGGTGCAGGGCCTCAGGAAGCTCCGCGCCGACTACTTCGCTACGTGCAAGAGCGACGAGTGCCGCTTCGACCCGTTTGTGATCGAGACGACGCGGCAGCTGGTACTGCTGTACATCGCGGCGGGCGACGAGCTTGGCGCGCGCGCCGAGAACGGACTGCTCGCGGAGAAAGCGGCAGGCCGGCACCTGTTCAGCGTCGAGACCGGAACCGCGGTCTACAAGGCCATGCAGGAAGAGCGTCACAGCTGGGAGCTGTACACGCGGGCGAAGCGCGCTGGTCTCGACCCCGAGACGCTGAAGGCGCGCTTTGGTGATCCGCCGCCCATCCAGGTCGACCCGTCGAGCGACTACGTGGGCTCGAACCGGCTTCCGGATCTGACCCGCGCGCTCGATACCGGCGAGGGCAAGAGCTCGATCCAGATGGAGGGCGGCATCGTCGCGGCTGTGACGGCGACGTTGCGGTCCTTCCGCGGGCAGAAGCTGTCACGGGTGGCGTTCCGCCCCAACGTCTCGAACGAGGACATCGAGAGCTGCTACGAGACGGGGCACGTGACGGGCGTGCACTTCGATGGCAACCACGCTTCGCTCGAATACGAGACCGTATGCAACGTGGTCGGCAGGCGGACACACGTCGACCGGGTGCAGCCAGTGTTCGTGCCGAAGGTCGAGGTCGCGCATGTGCGTCCCGGCGAGAACCTCGAGGCCTTGGTCGACGGCAAGCACGAGGGGCTGGTGGTCCGCTCGCTCGCGCGCCACACCCGGAAGTCGAAGGCCCCCACGCGCCTACTGCAGATCCGCGGGGTGCGCATGCCCGGCAGCTGAGCGCGTCCGGAATGGGTGATGCGCGTTCACGGCGCGCACGGATCGGGCGGCGCGGGAACGGGCGGCGCGACCGGGCCGAGCCTCACCGCCGCGCCGTTGAAGCCAATGCCGATGCTGATGGCGTCGCAGGTCCTGGCCGGATCGCCGTTGGTGCCGTCGGACATGATGTCGCTGGCCGCGCTGAGCTGCTGGGCGATGCTGTCGAACGTCGAGCCACTGCACAGGCTCGGGTCGAAGGACCCCGCAACCTTCTTGAACTGGTCGACAAGCGCTGTGGTCTTGATGATACCGGCGATCGTGCCGGCGCTGGCCGACGCGGAAGTCCCGACGCCCGCGATGCGCATCCTGAACCTCGCGTTCGTGATCGGCAGATCGAGCTCGTAGCCCTGCACGTCCACCGGCAGCGTGAAGGTGGCCTTGTTGCCGGACACCCAGGAGCCGCTTTTGACGTAGCTGGCGGGGAACGTGACTTTCGGGGTGTTGACGTTGTTGTTTACGACCGAGACGTTGGTCACCGGCCACACGTCGGTGCCGTTGAAGAGCGCGGGCGAGCCTTTGGGCGCGCCGCCGTAGAGCGAGGCCGGGATGCCCTGCTGGTTCGGGGCCTGCGCGGGATCGATGAGTCCGTCGAAGCGGAATAGCTCCGTGAAGCTGCCGTCGGCGATGGACTGGTTGACCGTTCCCGAGAAGTCCGCTGCCAGCGAAGTGAATATCGGCAACAGGTTCTCTCCGAACGAGTTGTCGATACCGCCGACGCCGTCGGTCTTCACATCCGCGGGATTGGCGCCGGCGACCGGCATGCAATGGTTCGTGTCCTGGGGCGTGGAGTCGAGGCCGTCGAGATTCTCGCCGATGTTCCTCCACGCGTTCGGATCGGGCGTTCCATTGGGATCGGTGTCGCCGAAGAACAACTCCTTCACGGCGATGATCGTCTGTCCGCCGGCGCCGCCCATTCCGGCGCTGCCGCCCGTGGCCGCCGCTCCAGCTGTGCCGGCCGTTCCGGCCTGTCCGCCGCTGGCGGAGTAGCCGCCGGTCGCACCCTGACCGCCGCTGCCTGCGTTGCCCGCCGAACCGGCACTCCCTCCCGCCGCGTTGCTGCTGCTGACGCTGCCGCCGCAGGCCGTGGCCAGGGCGCTTGCCAGTAGCAGTGCCGTCGAAGCCGTTCCACGAAGAGAAGTCATCGAGCCCTCCCGGGCCGGTGAGGCCCATGCAAGGCGCCCAGCGTAGCTGGCGCGACAAGCAGCATAGCGCAATCCCACAAGCCGCGCGTTTCTGCGTGAAATGCGCTACGGCTATTTCGCGCTGACGCGTAGAGTCGCGCGGACGACGGTCTTGCCCGCCGACGCGAAGTGCAGCCGGCCGAGGATGTGCTCGGTGCAACTACGGAACTTCGCGGTGGCCGGTTGGCTCGATCCCACGTGGGCGCGCGTCACGGCGCCCTTGTCGATGGTGAGCTCGAACGTGGCCCAGGCGTTGCCCCGCGCGCAGCCGCGCACGGCCAGGGCCGTACGCAGCTTCCAGCTGATCTGCGAGCGGGTCAGCGGGCCCCGGACCGACCGCAGCTCGAGCGTGGTCGTGCGGGGGTTGGAGAGCATCCCCAGGATCCCGACACCCGCGCCTCCTCCGCCGGCCCGCGTGCCATGCCCGCTGCCATGGCCTGTGCCGTAGCCGCTGCCGCGCAGGCCGAGCCCGCCGACGACCCTGCCGTAGCCTCCCTGGCCGACGGTTCCCGGCAGGGGCTGCAGCCTCTTCATCAGCTGTTCGTTGCGCAGCTTCTTCGCGCGCGCGTCGTCCGCCCGTGCGCGGTGCAGCTCTGCGAGCACGCGGCTAGCGACCGTCTTGCGCGGCTCGATCGGTGGCGGCTGGGCTGCATGTTCTGCAACGCTCTCTTCCGATCGTGCGGCGGGCGGCTGGGTGGCCTTGGGCGGTTCGTCCGCTGCGGGCGGTGTCGTGTCGTGCGCCGTGGCAGTTGCCTTCGGCACTTCTACGGTCGGTGCTGCAGCCGGCGGAGCAGGTGCAGCGGCGCAGCCCACGAGAGCTGCCAGTGCGCCCGCACACATCAGGCCATGGATCGTTCGCTGTACCCTCTGCACCCTGGTCGCCAAGCTAACCGATCGCGTCCCGGCGTGCCACGCCGCGGGTTGACAGCAACGGTGTGCCGGGTCACTTGCCGCCTATGCGCGCTTGGGTTGTCGCCGTGGCTGCTCTGCTTCCAGCCTGTGGAGGCGCGCGGCCGGCACACGTTGCGCCGGCGCCGCCGCCTCCGCCGCGGGCGATCCCTGTCGCGTCGGCCTCGGCGCCGCCCGAGCCGGAGCCACCGCCCATCGTCGACCCGCTCTCGCCGCTGCCCCGAGGCGCGCACGCCCGTTGCGGTACCACGCGCATGCGTTTCCTGTCCGATCCGCCCTCGGTGTCGATCGACAACGACGGCAACATCCTGTCGCTCGAGAAGGTGGACGGCGACGGGATGCTGCGCGACGTGGTCAAGGGCACCACGCTGCGCCTGCTGCACGGCCCGCACGCCGCCACGCTCACGCCCGACGGCACAAAGCTGCTGACGGTCAGGCCAACGACGCAGGCTGGACACAACGCGCTCCTGGTCACACGCGTCGGCGGCGGCGAGATTGGCAGAGTGCTGTTCAAGCTGCCGGTCACCACGGTAAAGGGGCGCAAACGCAGCTACTCCGCTCCGGTGTGGGTCGGTCGACTCGAGGTCAGCGCGGACGGCAAGCGCGCTCTCATCGTCGCGGCCAACACCGTGTTCGTCGTGTCGCTCGACCCGCTGCGCCTCGAGCGCTCGACGAAGCTGCCGAGCGACGCCATCGAGGCCTTCAGCGGCGACGGTTCGCGCGCGCTCGTGCGCAAGCTGCCGAAACGCGACAAGCATGTCTACGGCATGCTCGGCGTGCTCGCGTCGATCAACCGGAGCGGCGTGCTGGAGCTGGTCGATCTCCACAGCGGCCGGGTGCTGCACAGCTTCGGCACGGACAAGAAGCCGTTCGAGTACTCGGACGTAGCGCTCTCGTTCGACGGCCGGCGCGCCTACGTGGGCAAGCGCAACGGCGTCGACATGCTGGATACGAAGACGGGCAAGCTGCGACCGCTCGTCCGCTTTCCCGGTCCGGGCCTCGGCGGGCTGATGGTGGGCCGCGGGCGCCTGCTGGTGTCTGCGGATGACCGTCAGCTCACCTACCAGCAGCATGGCGTGCGGCTGGTCGATACGAGCACAGGCAGCGTGCAGAAGCTTCCGGACGACGCACAGCCGCTGGCGTTTTCGCCGAATGGAAAGCTGCTGCTCTATCGCGTGGCGCAGGCGGCGCTCGTGCGCGGCCGGAGCTACCACCTGCCGCAGGGGCACCGGCATCCGGTGACGGCGCTGGCGTTCATCGACCGCGGGCGGATCCTGGCCTCGGCCGGTGGCTCGCTCCGGCTGTGGGATCCGCGGACCGGCGCGCCGCTCGGCTCCTCCGTGCTGTACAGCCGGGGCGAACAGCTCGCGGCGTCGACGAACGGCGAGAGGCTGGCCATCGCCGGGCGCGATCTCGAGATCGCGCAGACGCCCCAGGACAAGCTGCTGCGCATCGGCGCTCCGCATCGCGTCTCCGCGCTCGTCTTCGCCCCCGACGGCGATTTGATCGCGGCAACGCACAAGGGCTACGGCTACGGTGGGTTCCGGCGCAGCAAGCGACTGCGGCTGCGGTCTGATCGGACGCTGTTCCGTGTTTCGCCGGCTGGGCAGGTGCTGGCTTCCGCTGACGTTGGCGAAGCGAGGGCGCTTGCGGTGGCTTCCGACTCGAAGCGGGTGGCGGTCTACACCGGCCGCTACGACCCAGGCGGCGCGCGTGTCGAGCTTGTCGATACGAAGACGTTGCGGCAGCGCACGACCCTTCCCAAGCTCGATGGCTACGGCGAGAGCCTGGCTTTTGCCGGCAAGGGCACGCTGATCGCCGCGGACAGCTCGCATGGCGCCGTGGCGCTGGACCTCGCCCAGCATAGGCTCACGCGACGCTTCTGGCTCGGGGATTGCTGCGGAACGATTGCCGTCTCGCCCGACGGCAAGCTACTCGCGGCTGCAGCCGACAGCGACGTACAGCTCTGGGATATCGCTACGCGCAAGCTGCGCGGTGTGTTCCGGGGGCACGCCGGCGACGTGAATGCGCTGGCATTCTCTCCTGACGGAAGCCGGCTGGCGTCGGCCGGCCGCGACACGAGCGTGCTCGTCTGGAACATCGCCGACGTGCCGCCGGCACCGAAGCCGCCGGCGCCAACCATCGACAGGCCCATGGCGAGCTCGCTTGGGGCGCTTGCGCGCGGGCGCTTCGGCGAGCGGATCGCGGTCCTGTCGCACGGCGCGCTCCAGTCGCCGGGTGAGAAGCTGCCGCAGCTGCCTTCCGGGCTGCTCGCGGTATCGCGGGGGCCCAGTGCGAGCTGCGCCATCACTTCCAAGCGCGGCGTGGTGTGCTGGGGCATCCGCGCGGGCGGAGTGCTGGGCTATGCGCCGAAATCGAAGAAACCGCTGCAGAAGCCGCAGCCGGTGCCGGGCGTTGCCAACGCGCGGCACATCGCTGTCGGCCTGATGTACGCATGCGCCATCGATGGCGCGGGCAAGCTGAGCTGCTGGGGCTCGCTCGGCGGCACGATAGCGCACGCCCAGCCGGCGGCTCTGCCGATGCCTGGCCCTGTGCGCGACGTTGCGATCGGGCTGGCCCACGCCTGCGCACTGCTCTTCGACGGCCGGGTGATGTGCTGGGGCGACAACCCTGCCGGTCAGCTGGGTGTCGGTGGTGTTCCGTATGCGCGGTCTCCCAAGGCCGTGCCCGGGATCTCCGATGCCACGGCCATGGCGGTCGGCGATCAGCATACCTGCGCGCTGCGCGCCACGGGCGCTGTGCTGTGCTGGGGCAACAACCGATCCGACCAGCTCGGCGACGGGACGGGACTGGATCGGAACGCGCCCGCTATCGTGCGTGGTCTGCCCGCTGCCCGCGCGCTATCCGCGAACGGGAGCGCGAGCTGTGCGCTGGGTGTCGACGGACGCGTGCGGTGCTGGGGACGACTGTCGGGCTTCGGTGCAAGCGAAGTGCACTTGCTCGCTCCCACGCTGGTCGACGCTCTGGGCAAGGCCTCGAAGCTCGGCATGATCGCCGGCTCCGTCTGCGTCGATGGCGGCGGGCCGCTGCGCTGCGCGCGTTACCCGCGGCGCTAGCACCGCGGCGTTAGCCCGGCGTCGAGGGCAGATGGCGAACCAGCTCCTTGAAGTGCTGCCACTCGGTGCCGGGCCAGATCTCGGTCTGCGCATCGCCATAGGTCCGCACGAGCGTTGCCACCTTCATGGCGCTATCGAGGTCCGGAGCCTTGAAGATGTCGACGTAGTCGGCAGGACCGAGCACCGCGAAGCTGGCGATCCACTCGATGCCCGGGCACTCGCGGCGGATGGAATCCATGACCCGCCGCTCGACGTCCTCGAGGGCGTGCGGTGACGGCAGCGAACCAGGAGCTAGCCGGGTGAGCATGATGAACGTGTCCATCGCAGTTCCTCCCCGGGGTGCCGAACATGCACGCGACGTGCCCGGCCGGTCCGCGACGGCATTCCCTGCCGGGGGCCCGCAGTGGATGCCGGCGGTCGATCGTCCGGACGAAATCCCTTCGCGCCCAAAGGTGCCTGGCGCTTGCCGGGTCACGATTCCCCATCGAGTCACCCCGTCTATTCCCGCTCCTCGGAGGCAGCGCCGGGCTGGCATGATGTCTGTCACATCGGACGTAGCGTTCCCGCTGGGCTGGGCCTAGTCTCGCTGTTGGTCGGGTGCAGCCAGCACCCGCGTCAGGTCGCTCCCATGGGCCTCGAGTCGCGACACAGCGGATCGGCAGAGGATAGCCGCGAGCAGCGTATCGAGCAACAGTTGCTCGAGCGGAACGTCGAGCTCGAAGTGATCAACGCGGTCTCGATCGCCGTCACGGCTTCGCTCGAGCTCGGTACGATTCTCGAGCGCACGCTGGATGCCGTGCTGCGCGTCAGCGGCCTGGCGCCGGCCGGTGGCATCTTCCTGCTCGACGAGGAGCTGGGGGAGCTCCGCCTGGTCGCGCACCGCGGTCTGGCGCCGACCTTTGTCGACAACGAACAGCGCGTGAAAGTCGGCGAGTGTCTGTGTGGGCTGGCGGCCGCGACGGGGGAGCTGATCGGCTCGCCGGATTCGTGTGGCGATCCGCGTCACACCCGCTGCCGCGACAGCTGCGCGCACTCGCACATCGTCGTGCCTCTGGCGGCCCACGAGCGCGTGCGCGGCGTGATGTTCCTGTATCCCCCGCCGGGACACGAGCTCGACGCCAGCCAGCGCCGGCTCTTCTCGACGGTGGGCCGGCAGATCGGCGTGGCGATCGAGCATGCACTGGTCTACCAGAGCACGGGCGCCGAGCTCAGGCGCAAGGTCGTGGAGCTCGGCAACGCGCTGCAGGAGGCGGAGCGGCAACGCTCTCGCGCCGGCGAGGTCCAGCGGCTCAAGGACGACTACGTGACCATGGTCTCGCACGACCTGCGCACGCCGCTCTCCGGGATCATGGCGCAGGCGGAGCTCTTGCGGCGGCGTGCAGAACGCTCGGGTCATGCGTCGTGCGCCGAGACGGCCGAGGCGATCATCCGCGGTGGGGCGCGCATGAACTCGATGATCACCGATCTGGTCGAGTCCGCGCGCCTGGAGTCCGGTCAGGTTTCGCTCGACATCGAGACCCTGTCCGCGACCACGCTGGTTTCCGACGTGCTCGACATGCTTCCGTCTGCAGACCGGCAACGCGTCGACCAGCAGGCGCCGGAGGCATTGCCGCCCGTGCGCGCCGATCGCCAGCGCATCGGGCGTGCAGTGACGAATCTGGTCACCAACGCACTGAAGTATTCGTCGACCGAGGCGCGCGTGACGGTGCGGCTTTCGGGTGACGATCGCGAAGTGACTATCAGCGTCGAAGATCGCGGAGTCGGCATCGAAGAGGTGGCGCTGCCGCGCGTGTTCGAGCGCTTCTATCGAGCCTGCGGCGTCACCGGACCCGATGGTCTCGGTCTCGGGCTGTACATCACGCGGCTGCTCGTTGAAGCGCACGGCGGACGCATCTCGGCGGAGAGCGCCAAGGGCAAAGGCTCGACCTTCCGCTTCACGCTGCCGATCGCGCCTGCGTTGTAGTTCTCGATCCCGCGTTGCGTAATCCGCCGTGCGGGCTTCAGGTCCCGAACCCGTGCGTGCGCTGCGCACGTGATCCCGACACGTTGCGGCGCGTGTGGATCTGCACGCGCACAATTCGCATGCCGCGTGCGCACAGCGCGCAAGCACCGAAAACTCTGCACGCGCGAAGCAACGGGCACTGCGCGAGTTGTGCGCTAGCTGTTCCTCCTACGCGGAGGATTTGCGTGAATCGAAAACATGTCCAGCTCGTCAGATGGGTTCTCGTCGGCTGCGCCGCGACACTCGGCATTGGTTGCGCGTATAGCGATCCGGGCAACGCGTACGGTGCAGGCGGAACGGCTGCGGGGAGCGCTGCAGGCGGCAGCGTGAACGGGGCGGGGGGCAGCAGCGCCGGCACGGGTGCAAGCGACAGCGGCGGTAGCGACGCCGGCAATGGTTCGGGTGGCAGCGGCGCCGGCAACGGTTCGGCTGGCAGCGGTGCCAACGGTTCGGGCGGCAGCGGTGCCAACGGTTCGGGCGGCAGCGGTGCCAACGGTTCGGGCGGCAGCGGTGCCAACGGTTCGGGCGGCAGCGGTGCCAACGGTTCGGGCGGCAGCGGTGCCAACGGTTCGGGCGGCAGCGGTGCGGGCGGTTCGGGCGGCAGCGGTGCCAACGGTTCGGGCGGCAGCGGTGCCAACGGTTCGGGCGGCAGCGGTGCGGGCGGCAGCGGCGGCGCTTGCAGCGACGTGTGTCCCGCGCCGAATGGCGGCGTCACCTGGGACTGCGAGAAGCGCTTCATGTACGGCGTGAACTACGCCTGGAACGTGTTCGGCGGCGACTTCGGCGGCATCCCGGCCTGGGGCGAGAACGGCGTCAGCCAGAACGTCGCGGCGGTCTCGGCGGATCTGGCGGACATGCACGCGCACGGCGTCGGCGTGATCCGCTGGTGGATGTTCCCGGACTTCCGCAGCGCCGGCGTGACCATCGATTCATCCGGGACGCCCACGGGTCTTGGCGGCACGGCCGTGGCGGACATCAACAAGGCGCTCGAGCTCGCGCAGCAGAACGACGTGTACCTGATGTTCACGCTGTTCTCCTTCGACGACTTCAAGCCGACGACCGACATGAGCGGCGTCCACATTCCGTCCATCACGCCGATGGTCACCGACTCGACCAAGCGCGCGGCACTGATGGACGTCGTCAAGCAGGTCGCCAAGATCGTGCAGGCGAGCCCCTACGCGAACCGCATGGTTGCCTGGGACGTGATCAACGAACCCGAGTGGGCCATCAGCGGCAGCGACCCGTACGGCGACCCGGCCTTCACGCCACAGTCGGGAACGCTCGACACCGTGACGTTCTCGCAGATGGAGACCTTCGTGAAGGACACCATCGCCGCGTTGCGCAGCGAGAGCAGCGCCCTCGTCACCGTGGGCGGCTCGGCCGCCAAGTGGGCAAAGGACTGGGCGCACGTCGATGTCGACTTCTATTCGCTGCACATCTACGACTGGGTCGATCAGTACTGGCCGTACAGCAATCCTCCCAGCACATACGGCCTGAACAAGCCCATCGTGATGCAGGAGATGTCGTTCACCGGCCTCAACGGCACTTCGTACGGGGCTGTGGTGCAGAGCTTCTGGAGCACCGGCTACGCGGGCGCCATGCCCTGGATGTGGGGTGAAGCCAGCACCGCAGAGAAGAACGCCTTCAAGGCGTTTGCCGACAAGCACAGCTGCCAGATCAACTACAGCCAGGCCTCGCCGTTGATCATCACGCCCGCGCCTGCGCCTGCAGCCAGGACGGCCACACGCACTCTTCCGGCTGGAGTCGTTCCGAGCCTCAGGCGTTGCCGCGTACTGCCGAGCGGCAGGCCCGACTGCAGCATCCTGCCTTAGGGAGTTGTCCGTACACCCGCCCGGATCGACGACTTTAGTCCGGGCGCGACAATATGCTTCCACCAGCCGCGCTTGCCCCCCGGCGCGGGTGGTGGGGGCGCCATGACTGGATGATTCCGGTCCCACGGGTTTCCGCGGCGGTTTGTGAGCGCGTCGGGGAACGTCGCCGCATACTCGGGTGTTGGCCGTGATCGGAGCGCAAGTCTGCGCCCCGATCTCTTGCTTGGAGGCCGCACATGGAGCGCAAACTGGGCGTCTTGTTCGTCGCGTTGGTGCTGGGCACCGGTTGCGGCTCGACGGCGAATGGTGGAACCGGGCCGGGCTACGGCTACGGGGGTGCCGGAAGCGGTGGCAGCGCTGCCGGTGGCAGCCCGGCGGGGGGTAGCGCGGGCAGCGCCACGGGTGGCAGCTCGGCGGCGGGCGGGGCGGGCGCCCAGCCGGGCGGCGCCGGCGGCTCGGGCGCGGGTGGCGCGGGCGGTGCGGGCGGCACGTCGAGCGGAACCGGTGGCAGCTCCGCGACCGGCGGCAGCGGCGGTCAGGCGGGCTCGTCGAGCGGGGGCGCGCCCAGCACGTCCAACCTCGACATCATCGTGGAGCCGAGCGACAAGGGCGCAGCGCTGACGAAGGCGATCCAGAACGCGAAGCAGTCGGTGCACATGACGATGTACCTCCTGACGAGCACGGAGGACATCAATGCGCTCATCGCACAGCACAAGGCCGGCCACGACGTGCGCGTCGTGCTCAACCAGAACTTCTACTCGGGCACGGGCAACCAGGCGGTCTACAACCAGCTGAAGAGCGCGGGCGTGTCCGTGCACTGGGCCCCATCGAAATTCACCTACACGCATGAAAAATGCGTGATCATCGACGGCAAGGTGGCGTGGATCATGACGATGAACGCCACCTACGGCTCGTCCATCTACAACCGCGAGTACCTGGCCGTCGATCGCGACCTTTCCGATGTGACGGAAGCGGACACTATCTTCAAGGCGGACTACGCCGGGCAGACCGCGACGGTGAGCGGCAAGCTCGTGGTCTCGCCGGTCAACTCGCGAGCGAAGATCCAGGCGCTGATCGACGGGGCGCACAAGACCATCGATATCGAAGCGGAAGAGCTCAGCGACTACAAGCTGGTCGGAGCGCTCGACAGCGCCGCGGATCGTGGCGTGCAGGTGCACATCGTGCTGGCGAACAGCACGCCCTCGAACGCCGAGAGCAAGGCCATGACCGATCTGAAGGCGCATGGCGTGAAGCTGGTGACACTGGCCAACCCGTATGTGCACGCCAAGTCGCTGGTCGCCGACGGCACCAGCGCCTATGTCGGCTCGGAGAACTTCACGCAGAACTCGCTCGACAACAACCGCGAGCTCGGCATCATCTCCAGCGCGCCGACGCAGGTGAACAAGGTGCTGACCACGAGCAGGCAGGACTTCGCGAACGGTACGGCGCTCTAGGTGGGGGAGGCCCCGGCCGGCGCAGCCGGGCTTGGGGGCTCCCGGCGCGCGCAGCCCAGCCGGGGTGCGGGGCGGAGCCCCGCCACGATCGGCGCGAGCACGGCGGGCCGCCAAACGTCGTGGAATCCGGGGGCATCCACCCGGATGTCAGGATCATGGCAGGATGTTCGGGCGCGATTCCGCGCTAGCATCCCAGGCTATGCGTGGCTTCGCTCTTGCTTTCGGGCTGCTGGGAATGGGTGCGCTCGCCGTGGGATGCGCGGCCGAGCCCGACGGTACGGCTTCGGACGGGCTGCAGACGACCAGCCAGGCACAGACGGTGTGCGCGGCGGGCCCGACCGTGAAGGGCATCGACGTGTCGCACTGGCAGGGCACCATCGACTGGCAGAAGGTGCAGGGCGACGGCATCAAGTTCGCTATCGCCAAGGCGACCCAGGGAACGAGCTTCGTCGACCCCGAGTTTGCCAACAACTGGGCGGGCATGAAGCAGGCGGGCATCCTGCGCGGCGCGTATCACTTCTTCAGTGCCAGCATGGACGGCGTGGCGCAGGCGAAGCACTTCGTGCAGGTGATGGGGCCGCTGTCGGATGGCGACCTGCCGCCGGTGCTCGACCTCGAGACGATGGACAACCAGACGGCCGCGACGGTGATCCAGCGTGCCAAGGATTTCATGGCGGAAGTGCAGAAGCTGACGGGGCGCACGCCCATGCTCTACTCGGGCGGCTTCTTCAAATCGCTCGGCAGCCCGTCGGGCTTCTCGCAGTACTACCTGTGGGACGCAAACTGGGGCGTGACCTGCCCGAACATTCCGGACGCCGGCTGGACGACGTGGACCGTCTGGCAGTACTCGGACAAGACGAGCGTGGCGGGCATCGGCAACGGCAGCACCGCCGCGGTGGACGGTGACTACTTCAACGGCTCGATGCAGGACTTGATCAAGCTCGCGTCGCCGGGCACGGGCGGCAGCGGCGGAACCGGCGGGGCCGGCGGAACCGCCGGCGCGGGCGGTGTTGGGGGAACGGCGGGCAGCGCGGGCGCGGGCGCGACGGATGCCGGGGTCGGCGGCATGGGCGGCGCAAGCGGCGGAGCGGGCGGCGTGGCCTACGACGCGGGGTTCGGCGGAGCCGGCGCCGTGACGGGCGACGGGGGACCGGGCGTCAAGGCGCCACCGCTGCCGGCCTGGCTCGACTCGAGCTGCTCGATCAGCTCCAACGCACCGTCGGGCGGGAGCAGCGGCTGGCTGGCCTTCGCCACGCTGGGTGTGGTGGCGACGCTGCGCCGGCGCCGTCGCGCGTCGCGCGGCTAGTCCGCTACAGCTGCGCGGCGTCGACCAGGGAACGGCGTGCCAGACGTCGAGCCCAGGCGAAGGTGCGCGCCACGTCGAGCAGTGTTGCTGCGACCCGGCGCATCATGCTGCGGCGCGCTATGGGTGCAGGTGCTTGCATACGACTTTGGCTTGCACGGAGCGTGCCGGAGTTGATCCAGATCAACTCCGTCGCATGTCAGCTGGCGCGAACGGGGCGTTCGGGCTCGCTGGACGGCTGGCATGCAGGGTGCAAACCGCCATTGCATGTCGAACGACGCGTGCGCGGCGGGCGCGATTCGCTCGCACCGGCGCCGCATCTGCGCGATTCCGCTGCGATGCGATCCGCCTCCGGGCGCACTGCTCGCGCGCTATGACGCGTCGCACGCAACGCTTGCACAATCCGCGTGGAAATCACCATGAATGCGGCCGTTCCCGTTCCGCTGACGACCCCGCACGGTCGGTTTGGCCGCTACGACGCGATCGTGATCGGCAGCGGCGTCGGAGGATCGGTGACGGCCGGGCTGCTCTCGGCGCGCGGTCAGCGCGTGCTGGTGCTGGAGAAGAACCCGGTGCTCGGCGGAATTCTCGCGTCGACGCGGCGCGACGGCTTCAAGCTGGACGTGGGCAGCCACCTGATCTCGCGCGGCGAACGTGGGCCGCTGGGGTCGGTGCTGCGCTCGCTCGGGCTCGACCATCCGCGCTTCATCCCGCACCGGATCCCCGTGCGCTCGCGCGGCATGTTCGAGCTGGCCGCGCCCGAGCACCGGCGCCAGCTGCCGGCCTATGCTCTCGAAGCGGCGCGGCGTCTCGGTCTGCCGGGGCGGGAGATGGCAGCGCTCGGCCGGATGCTGCTCCAGGTCTTCACGCTGACGGAGCTCGAGCTGAGGCGCTGGGATCGCCGCACGCTGGACGAGTTCGTCCGCCAGCACAGCGAGCACCCCGGCGCGTACTTCCTGTTCAGTTTCCTGGCGAGCATCTTCTTCGTGCTGCCGCCGTGGAAGGTCTCGGCGGGCGAGGCGATCCGCTGCCTGCGCTGGGTGATCGCGGCGTATCAGCTGTCATACGTCGAGGGGGGGATGGACAGCATTCCCCACGCGCTGCTCGGCGGGGTGGTGCCGGCTGGAGGCGATCTGGTTGCGGGGCGGCGGGCGATGGCCATCCGCAGAAACCACGCCGGGTTGGTGGTCGCAACCGACGACGGCGCGGAATACCGCGCGCCGGTTGTCGTCTGCAACATGGCGCCGGCCGATCTGCTGTCGCTGCTCGACGGCATCGAGGTGCCGCCGGAGTACGCGGCGCGCGTGGCGTCCATCGAGGGATCGGGCAACGCCCACCAGCTCAAGTTCGGGCTGAGGCGTCCGCTGATCGAGGAGGGCTGCCTGATCGCGGGCGTGTCGCTCGAGGGCAAGACGCTGGATGATCTGAGTCTCGACCTGATGAAGAGCACGGTGCAGTCGGTCGACGAAGGCCGCGTTTCCGATCCTCTGGCGATCTACGCGCCGGTGCCGACCAACTACGACCCATCGCTCGGCCCCGACGGCGCGCAGCTCGTCGTGGCGAGCATCTATGGTCCCGTGATCCGCCACCCCGTCGATCCGCCGGAGAAGTGGCGGGATCGCGCGCTCCAGGCGTTCGCGAGCATCGTGCCGCATCTGTACGACGAGCTGATGTTCGTGCAGTTCGAGCCGGTGCCGGCGATCGGCGCGTGGATGGGCAAGCGCAACAACTCCGCGATCGTCAACGGGCAGCTGCCGGGACAGGTCGAGCGCGACCGCTTGCCGGTGACGACGCCCGTGCCTGGCCTGTATCTGTGCGGCGACGGGGCCGGCGGGCGCGGCATCGGGACGGAGCTGGCGGCGTCGTCGGCACTGGAAGCGGTGCACGCGGTCGAGACCCGCGCGCGCACGGAGGCGGCATGAGCGATCCCGCCTTGGCTGTCGCATGGCTGTGCGTGCTTTCGGCCGGTATCGGCTTCTGCCTGCTCCTGCACCGGCTGGGGCTGCGCGCCACGTACGTGCGCGACGTGCTGCACATCGGCACGGGCGTGTGGGTGCTGGGCTGGCCGTGGTGGCGGGGTTTCGCCGCGCCGGCGCTGGTGCTGGGGCTCGCGCTGTTCGTGACGGCGGCCCTGCCGGCGCTTTCGCGGCAGAGCCGCTGGGCGGCGTGGGTGGTCGACAGCCTGACAAGCGGCGACGAGCGCTGGGACGGGCTCGTGCTGTACGTCGTGGCCTACGCGACGCTGACGGCCGTGGGACTGGTCGACGGCGCGTTCGCCGCCGGTGCGGCGCTGCTCGCGCTGTCACTGGGCGACGGTATCGGTGGCGTAGTCGGACGCCGCTTCGGCAGGCATCGCTATCGCGTGCCGGGAGGCAAGGACAAGAGCGTCGAGGGCACGCTCGTGGTCATGCTGGCGGCCGCGGCGGGGATTGCCCTGGCTGGTTGGCGTTTCGGTGCGCACCCTGGCGTGGCGCACGTGGCCGGTCTGGCCGCGATCGCCGCCGCGGCCGAGGCCCTCGCGCCGCGCGGCAGCGACAACGTCGTGGTGCCGGCAGCGGTGTGGGGGGCGGCGAGGTTGTTCGCGTAGTTCGCAGAGGAGGTGGGGAATGACGAACGCAGTGCATCACGTCGGCGCGGGCCATGGCGCCGGCCATCACGACGTCGCACAGGGGATCTGGCGCGTCGCCGATCCGAAGATCACACTCGCGTCGGTCGCTTCGATGATCCTGGGTGCGGCCGTCGCTGCCTGGCAGGGACCCATTGCGTGGGGCTGGCTGGCGCTGACCGTGCTGGGCGTCTTCTGCTTCGAGGCGGCCAAGAACGCCTCGGGCGAGATCTTCGACTGGGACTCCGGAGCGGACCAGGCGCTCACCGACAAGGAGCGCACGCCGTTTTCGGGCGGCAAGCGCGTGCTGGTCGACGGCTTGATGACGCGGCGGCAGACGGCGCTGATGGCGGGAGTGTTCTACGGCCTGGGCATCGCTGCGGGCCTGGCGATCGTCGCGCTGCGCGAACCGCGCGTGCTGTGGCTGGGCATGCTGGGCGCGGGGCTGGCGTTCTTCTATCACGCCCCGCCGCTGAAGCTGTCGTATCGGGGCCTGGGCGAAGTGACCGTGGCGCTCGCGTACGGCCCGGTGATCGCGTGCGGGACGTATCTGGTGCAGCGCCGCGGCGTGTCGCTCCAGATGCTGTACGCGTCGCTGCCGCTCGGCATCGCGATCATGGCGTTTCTATGGATCAACGAGTTTCCGGACGCGCGCGCCGACGCGCTAGCCGGAAAGCGCACGCTGGTGGTGCGGCTGGGCCGGCGCGCCGCGGCGCGCGCGTTCGCATGGGTCGTCGCGGCGACGTACGTCGGCCTGCTCGTGCTCCCGCTGGTCGGGTTGCCGCTCGGGATCTGGGGCGGCTTCATCGGGCTGCCGTTCGCTGCGCGCGCCGCGCGCAGGCTCCTGGGCATTTCCGGAACGGCTGCGGACATCGTGCCGGCGCAGTCGTGGACGCTGCTGTCGTTCGTGCTGCTCTCGATCGGGGCTGCAGTGGGGATCTGGCTTGGCTGAGCCCGCACAGAGGCGCCTGCACTTCGTGCTCGGCAAGGGCGGAGTGGGGAAATCGACGCTGAGCGCCGCGCTCGCGCTCGCGGCAGTGCGACGCGGCGCGCGCGTGCTCGCCATCGAGCTCGGAGCTCCGGGCGGGCTGTCGCGTACCCTGGGCGTCGAGCTGCCCGACCCGGGCGTCATCGTCACCGCGCCTTCGGGCGTCGGGGTGAGCTGGTTCGACGGCGCGGCCGCGCTGGCCGAGTACCTGCGCCTGGTCGTGCGCTTCGGCGCGCTGCTCGACAAGGTGTTCGCGCATCCGCTCTACCGCGCTTTCGTGGACGCGGCACCTGGGCTGAAGGAGCTCTCCGCCATGGGCAAGGTGCGCGACGAGTTCTCGCTGCAGAAGGAGCACGGCCGGCCGCGCTGGGACGTGGTCGTGGTGGATGCAGGCGCGTCGGGACACGCCATCGAGCACCTGCGCATGCCGATGGCCGCGGCGGAGACGTTCCATTCCGGGCGCGTGCACCGCGAGTCGCGGCGCATCCATGCCCTGTTTGGCGACCCGGCGCAGACGTTGATCTGGGTGGTGGCGACGCCCGAGGAGATGCCGCTCGCCGAGGCGGGGGAGAGCGTCACGCGGCTCGCGGACGCGGGGTTGGGCGTGGCGCATCTGGTCGTGAACCGCTGCCGGCCCGTCGCGCCGGACGGCGTGGATGTGGCGCTCGCCGAGCTGGAAGCGCTGCCGCCCGGAGACGCCGCGCGCAGGGCGGCACGCGACGGGCTGCTCGTGGCAGGGCGGCGCGCCCTGGGCTGGCAGCGCATCCAGGAGCAGGGGATCGGGCGGCTGGTGGAGCAGACGGGGGCGCGCCCACTGCGGCTGCCGGTTCTGCCGGGAGTGGACGCACCCGGGCTGGCCGAGCTGGGTGAGCTGATGTGGGGGACGGAGGCATGAGCGTCGGCGCGCTGATCGAGCGGCAGCGGCTGGTGGTGTGCGTCGGTACGGGCGGCGTGGGCAAGACGACACTGTCGGCGGCGCTGGCGCTGGGTGGGGCGCTGGCGGGCCGCCGTGCGATGGTGCTGACGATCGACCCGGCCCGCGCGCTGGCCCGCGCGCTGGGGCTTTCGCGACTGGAACGCGGCGGGCAGCGCATTGCCGACACGGTGCTCGCTGCTGCGGGCATCGAGCTCGCGGGCGGGTCGCTCTCTGCCGGCATGCTGGACCAGAAAGCGGCGTGGGATGCCTTCATCACGCGCCACGCGCCGGACGCACAGAGCCGCCGCGCCATCTTCGACAATCCGTTCTACCAGGAGCTCAGTGGTCGCTTCGCGGGCGCCACAGAGTACGTCGCGGTCGAGGAGCTGTGCCGGCTGGACGAGTCGGGCGACTACGACTTGATCGTGCTCGACACGCCGCCTGCAGCGCACGCGCTCGATTTCGTCAGCGCGCCCCTGCGCATCGATCGGCTGCTCGATCCGGAGCTGTCGCAATGGCTGACGCGCCCGTACGCCGCGGTGGGTCGCAGCGCGTTCCGCTCCGCGGGGGCGACGCTGCGCTTTGTCCTGCGCCAGCTGGAGCGGGCCACGGGGCGGCAGACGCTGCGCGACGTGTCGGCGCTGTTCACGGCCATGGACGGGCTCTTCGACGGGATCCGGGCGCGGACGCGCGAGGCGCGCTCGCTGCTGTACAGCCCGGCGACCGCGTTCGTGCTGGTGACCGGACCGGAAGAGCCGGTGTTGGCAGGCACCGGCGCGCTCGGAGAGCGCCTGCGTGCGCTCGAACTGCCGCTCCGCGCCGTGATCGAAAACCGCGCGCACCCGCTGCCGCGATTCGACGACGCCGACACGGGCATCGCCGCCGACGCGCTGCTCGGTTCGCTCGCGGCGCCGCGCGATGCGACCGCCTGGCTCGGGCGGGCCTATCGCGAGGGTTTGGCGCTGGCCCGCGCCGAGGCACGGCGCTGGGACGAGTTCGCGCGCGGCCTGCCCGCGGGTGTCGAGCAGGCCGCGGTGGCAGAGCTCGACCACGATCTGCACTCGCTGGCGGATCTGGCGGAGGTCGCGCGGCTGCTGTGGGCGGCGTAGTCGGCTCGTTGGCCGCGCTGTCCGGGCCGCGCCCGTTCAGCGACGGCGGCGGAGGCGAGCCCGAACAGCGCGAGGGCCGCGACAAGGAACGGTGCGCCGTGTTCGTCGTGACCCGCGGCGCGGCAGCCGCAGCCGCCGCTGTCACCGCTCGTGGCGCCGTTGCCCGACGCGCCAGCTGCAGCATTGCCTGCCGAGCCGCCAGTGTTGCCGCTTGAACCGCCGCTGCCGCCCGTGGCCGAGCCGCCCGTGCCCGCGCCGGCGCTGCCCCCTGCCGCGGACCCGCCCGTCCCCGAACCGCCCGCGCCCGATCCCGCGGAGCCGCCCGCGCCGCCTGTGCCGGTGCCGCCGCCGAGCTCGTACGCGCCGATGTCGATGGTGCCGACCGTGCTGCGCCCTTCGCGCCCGGCGGGCTGGACGTACTGGTACTTCGGCGTGAGATCGAAGCCCGCGCCGCTGCCGGGCGGAGCGCCGCCATCCACGCAGGGTGTGCCGGCGACCAGGTGGTAGTCGAAGCTCGCGGCGTTCACCAGACACGTGGTGCTGCCGCTGTAGTTGTTGGCCTGGGTGGCGCTGGCCTGGTTGGTCACCGTGCCGCCGCCCTGGAAGATGTTGTTCTTGATGACGGCGGGCGTGGTGACCGAGCTGCCGACGCGCACGAAGGTGCCGCTGCCCTTGTCGTTCACGAAGGTGTTGTTGACGACGAACAGCTCGTGATCCGGATTGGCGGCGTTCGTGCCTTCCTCCTGGTAGGTGAGGATGGCCGGATTCTGCGTCTGCGTTCCCTGCTCGATCAGGTTGCCGATGACGTAGGCCTTGCCGCCGTTGGGGATGTCGACCTCGTAGCTGTCGGTGCCGTCCTCGCCGGTGAGGCGGTTGTACAGCACGTCCGTCTCGGCAGCGCGCGACTTGAGCAGATGACCGACCTTCGCCCGATGCGACCAGTTGTACTGGAACACGAACTTCTTGACGTGGTTGATGTACAGGTTGTGCGAGTAGCCGTCGCCGTAGCCGTTGTGGTTGAACTCGCTGTACTCGATCAGGATCGTGCTGTTCGCGTCGTTGCCCGCGAGGATGCCGTCCTCGTTGTCGTGGAAGGAGCAGTGGCTGACGGTGAGGTTCGTGCCTTCCTGGCGGATGCCGGCGCCGTTCTGGTCCTTGACCGTGGCGCCGCTGAACTCGATGTTCTGGACCGTGGTGTTGTTGCCCTGGATGACCCAGATGGCCTTGCCGCCGTAGGCCTGGCCGTTCGCGGGGATCTTCGCGCGGCCGTTCACGCCCTTGATGGTCAGGTTGTTCGGCGTGATGGCGCACACGTCGCCGGCGTAGTTGCCGCTGGCGTCGATCTCGATGGTGTCGCCGTCGTTGGCGGCGGCAAAGGCCGCGCAGGGCTTGGCGTAGGTCTTGCCCGGGCCGACCTGGAGTGTCGCGGCAGATGCCGCGGACGCAGCCGCGATCAGCGTGAAACAAGTGGAAAGTCCCGACAAGTGTCGCTCGTCGCATCGTGGCGGCAGTGTCGCGCCGCGACCGTGGGGATTCAAGTGGCAGACTCCGGGCGCTTGCGTTCCCAAGCGGTATTCGGCACCGTGCCCGGATGCGGAAACTCCTGCTCCTCTCGGCTGTGGCTCTGGTTTCGTCGCTGTTCCCGATGGCGTCGGGTTGCTCCAACACCCACGTCAAGAAGCACGTACCCGGCACGGACGCCTCCACCGGTGACGGTTCGGTCGTCGCGGACAGCTGCGACGCGGGCGGCATCTTCAACTACCAGAGCAACCAGTGCGAGAGCTGTCCGGCGGTCGTCGATGCGGGCATGCCGGGCATGTGCCCGCCCGACGCATCCGCCCTACCGCTGCAACCTGACCTGCGCCGACGTGGACTTCTCGAAGAGCGGCATCGACACCACGAACCAGCAGATCCACGTTGCGTTCACCAACTACCCGCTCGCCATCACGGGCATCTCGGCCGTGTACTTCGCCATCGACGCGACCGCGGCGGACGGCGGCTACCTCGATGCGGACAACCAGACCTACCCGACGAGCATGGATCACAACATCCTGACGATGGATCTGTCGAAGATGCCCGCGGCCGAGTTCGCGAGCATCACCGCGATCATGCCGAGCGGCATCGAGCTCACCGACGCCTGCGGGCGACCCAACTCCGAAGAAGCTCTCGACTTCACCTTCAACAAGTCCGGCAGCACCTTCACGGGGTCGTGCATCGACGCCGGGATGCCACTCGACGCGGGGTTGTAGGGCTGAACAGAAGCGCGGGCGGCTAGCCGCAGCCCGCCTCGCCGCCGAACCCGATGCCGGGCTTGCAGCTCGTGCCGTGCATGGAGCGAGCCGCAGCCCACGTCCCACCAGCTGCCGGCGGCGCAGATCTCCAGGCTCTTCCCCTTGCAGCGCGCGGCGTCCTTGGTCGGGTCGCAGTCCTTGTGCTTCAACCCGCACGCGGCGCTGGAGCCGGCCGCCTCGCAGCCGAGGCCCCACGCCGAGCAGTCGAGGCGTGCTTCCTGCCCGGCCTCGCACCTGACCAGGACGTCCCCGTCGCAGCGCGCGCCGCTCTGGCAGGCAGGGCCCTTGCCCATGCAGTCGACCATTTTCGTGTCGGTCCGCTCGCCGCACGTCATTCCGCGCCCGCATGGGGTGCGGACGCTGAGACCCTGCATGCAGGAGACGATGGTATCGCCGTCACAGCGGTACGTCGCGCCGCTCTTGCACTCACCCGAGGCGCACATGCCGCCAACGCGGGTCGTGTAGCACTTCTCGCCCAAGGCGGAGCATGCGACGCTCACGGTTTGCTTGCCCGTCGCGCTTCGAGCGATAAGCGTCTCGCTGTCGCAACGCGGCGCGGGGCCTGTCGGGCTCGACGTGGCGCCGCTGCAGGACTTGATGTCGTCGCAGGTGGCGCTCGAGGGAGCATCCAGAGCGCAGGCGAGTTGCGTGGCCAGCGGGTCGGGGAGGGCGGGGAAATCAGCGGCCGCGGCGATCGCGCCCGTAACAGGCACGGCGATGCCCGCGTGTATCTCGCCCCTGCACAGCTCGGCCGCCCTTGCCGCCGCGAGCCTCACGTCACCCAGTCCGGCGCTGCGCAGATCGCTGCGGACCCAGCGCGTGATGCCGGTTGGCTTGGAGGCGGGCCCCGTCTTGCTGCTGCTGTTGCAGGCGCCGGCGGCGAAGCCCGCCGCTCCCATGACCGCGAGCACCCGTACCGCGCTCGACCACCGCTCTCGTCTTGCGCTCATGGTCCGCCATCCACCTTCGTCCACCCGCCGTCGGCTGTACCGGCGATGTCGACGTGCTTGTCGAAGTTCTGGCAACCCGCGCACGCCACTTCGGCGCACTGCTGGAGGTTGCCGAGCTGCTGTGCCGCGTGCGGCCGGCCCGCCTGGCACACGGTCATGGCCCGGTAGAAGTCCAGCGGATCGGCGGCGGGACCGTATCCGCCCTGGCGGACGACGCAACGCCGCATCGATTCGCAGCAGTCGCCATTGGGGCACTTCTGCGCATCACCTTCCGCGCTGAAGCACAGGTACGCGAAGGTCGGGCAGCGCTCCATCGCGCAGCGCGCGCAACTCGGCGAGTCCACGCCGGGCACGAGGAACACCTTCGAGCTGCCGCCCGCGTCGACCCAGGGCGGTCCGGCCCACAGTGGGTCCTTGCCGCTCGCCGTCCACGGCCTCTTCCAGCTCGGCTCTGTGATGGGCAGGCCGGCGTCCTGGGGAGGTCCAGCGTCGTAGCCCGGGATATGCGGCGCAATGGTCTTGCCGCGCAGGCAGTCGAAGCGCTGTTCGCAGGTCTTGGCGCGCCGCGTGCAACGCGCCGCCTCGAGCGCCAAGGCCGCGACGACCTTCACGTCGCCCTCGGTCGGTTCGGCAGCAGACGCGCCTGCGTCCTGGTCCAGCGCCGTGGCTCCGATCGACTCCTGGCCTTCCTGCATCTCCTGGTACGAGATCATGGTGCAGTTATCGAGCGCGGCTTTGAACTCCGGAGTCCCGGCCTGGGGCGTCTTCGGCCCCTGCTCGATGAACGGGCCCGCACATCCGCTCCGGATCGAAATCGTCACACGCCCGCGCTACGTCGGCGCACGACGGATCCGCGCAGTTGCCGTAGCCTGCGACCTTCTCCGGCGCAGCCTGGCTGCCCGAGTTGCCCGCGGGCGGTGCCGTCGTCTTCCCACCGCCGCACGCCGTCGCCACGCCCAGAGCGACCGCCACGCAGGCGCCGGCGAGCCTGCGCGCGGGGTGGCGGTGGGAGTGAGACTGCTTGTGTGGGTTGCGCGACATCGCTTGACTCATTGGATCGTCATCGCCGGGTAGACGTTGTAGAGCTGCGTTCCCCCGTCGGGACCGGCGTCTGCGCCGGCGTCGGCACCCGCGTCGAGATCGGCCGCGCCCAGGAAGCCGAGGTGTAGAACGCCGGGGTGGAGTACCTTCAGCTGGAGACGGAGACCTTCCGCAACGGTGCCGTAGTGGGGGTCCTGATGAGGCTTGATGAGCTGCACGTCCACGATCGTGGCAGGGGGATCCGCGTCGGCGACTTGCACCGCGTCGAGTCTGGTAAGCCAGGGCGGATCGTCCTGGTAGGTATCCTGGTTGCTGCACCAGTAGGCATCGCTCGTAGGCAGCTGTTGATCGGTGCGCTTCTTGTGTACGTATTCTGCGCCTAGATTGTCCTGGTAGGTGATGATCGCCCCGGCCGCAGTCTGGACCTGGATCACGTTCTCGGGAAAGCGCGGGTCTGCCTGTTTGGTGCAGCCCTCGGACAGCACCTTGCTGGACGCATCCGTCACCTTCCAGCGGCGCAGGTACTCAGCGCCTTCGTTGTTCTCGCCCGAATTCCAGTTGGGTCCGCTACAAGCGGCTGCGAGCAGGCACGCGCCGAGTGCGCCGAGTATTCTTCGAGCCGAGCCCGTCATTGCCAGTAGACCTCCACCAGCCCGCCCGCGACGTCGGAGGCGCAGTCGGAGCGCACTCGGGGGTTGTCGATGCAACTTCCCTGGGAATCGGGCGCGGCGGCAGCCAGAGCGCAGCGGAGGTGCGTGGGGACGTCGGGCAGAGCGGCGGCGGCACGCCCTCGTGGCGTGCGCTCCGATGGCTCGTGTGTGACCGACATCGCTTGACTCATTGGATCGTCATCGCCGGGTAGACGTTGTAGAGTTGTGTTCCCCCGTCGGCACCGGCGTCTGCGGCGGCGTCGGCACCCGCGTCGAGATCGGCCGGGCCCAGGAAGCCGAGGTGTAGAAGGCCGGGGTGGAGTACCTTCAGCTGGAGACGGAAACCTTCCGCAACGGTGCCGTACTGCGGGTCCTGATGAGGCTTGATGAGCTGCACGTCGATGATCGTGGCAGCGGGATCCGCGTCCGCGACTTGCACCGCGTCGAGCTTCGTAAGCCAGGGTGAGTCGTCCTGGTACGTGTCCTGGTTGCTGCACCAGTACGTATCGCTCGTAGGCAACTGCCGATTGGCGCGCTTCTTGTGGACGAACTCGCCGCCGAGATTGTCGTCGTAGGTCAGCATCGTCCCTGTGGCCGCATGTACGCTGATCACGTTGGCACAGTACCGGGACCCAGGATCAGCCTGCTTCGTGCAGCCCTGGGACAGCACCTTGCCTGCTGCATCGGTGACTTTCCACCGGCGCAGGTACTCGGCGCCCTCGTTGTTCTGGTCCCCGCTGAGACCATTGAGGCCGCTACACGCCGCGATCAGCACGGAGCCCCCGAGCATCGCAAGCACCTTCCGCACCGCGTGTCTCATTGCCAGTAGACCTCCACCAGCCCGCCCGCGACGTTGGAGGCGTAGTCCGAGCGCATGCGGGGGTTGTCGACGGAACGGCCCTGGGCGTTGGGTCTGTCGGCGGCCAGATGGCGGTGTATGTGTGTGGGGACATCCGGCGGGTGGATCTCGGTCTTGAACGGCACGTGGCTGCAGTCGACGATGAGATCGCCGAGCATCTCGTGCTGCTCGGTTCGTCCGGGTGTGCGGGCTATGGGAATCCTCTGCGTCACAAGATCGTCATCGCAGCGTAGGTGTACGTTGGGCTCGTACCCGCGTCGGTGCTTGGTGCGCCCGCGTCCGTTGTTGTTGGCGGTGGAGAGAATCCAAGGTGAAGTACGCCCGGGTGTTGGACGCGGAGCCGCAGCGTGAAGCCATACGCCACTATCCCGGCTTGGGGATCGTTCTCGGGGTTGGTGAGCGTCACGCTCACGATCACCGCAGGCGGGTCGGCGTCGACTACATGCAGCGTGTCCAGGCCAACCACCGGGAAGCCAATGCGCCCCGTGTTGTCGGCGTCGCTGCACCAATACGCATCGCTAGTTGGTAGCTGCTTCGCCGCCCTGGACTTCTGGACACTTTCAGTGCCGAGGTTGTCCTCGTCGGTGATCACCGACCCCGCGCTGGCCTTGACCTGGATCTGCTGTGCCCAGAAGGCAGACTGCTGCGCAGGTACCCAGTCCTGCCCGGTAGAACTGCCGTCGGACGATTTCATGCACCCGGCTGAAAGTGTCGCTCCGGACGCATCCGTCACTTTCCAGCGGTGCACGTATTCGGCACCGTCGTAGCTTTGATCGCCGCTGAGACCGCTGAGGCCGCTACACGCCGCGACCAGCACGCAGCCCCCGAGCATCGCCAGCAGCTTCCGCACCACGTGTCTCATTGCCAGTAGACCTCCACGAGCCCGCCCGCGACGTCGGAGGCGCAGTCGGAGCGCATGCGCGGGTTGTCGACGCAACGGCCCAGGGCGTTGGGCTTGTCGGCGACCAGGTAGCACTCGACGTGCGTGGGGACATCGGGTGGGCTAGGAGAGCAGTCCCAGTTGCCTGCGCCGCTGCCGATGCCGCCGTCGAAGACGACGTTCATCTTGATCTGGGCGTTTGCGCTGGGGCGCGGCTCGTCGGGCCAGAGGTCGACATCGACCGGCTCGCGATCGAGAGTGCTACGATGCCAGCCCCACAGGCTGTAGCGGCTGCGGGGAGCTCCGGCGAGGTGCAGCGCGATGGCGACGGGCGGATGGATCTCCGTGCGGAACGGCACGTGGCCGCAGTCGACGATCAGATCGCCGAGCGTCTCATGCTGCTCGGTTCGTCCGGGTGTTGGGGCTGTCGGAATGGCCTGGGTCACAGGATCGTCATCGCAGCGTAGGTGTATGTTGGGCTGGGCCCCGCGTCGGTGCTGGGTGTGCCCGCGTCCGTAGTTGTTGGTGGTGCGGAGAACCCAAGGTGAAGTACGCCCGGGTGCTGGACGCGGAGCCGCAGCGTGAAGCCATACGCCACTATCCCGGCTTGGGGATCGTTCTCGGGGTTGGTGAGCGTCACGCTCACGATCGTCGCGGGCGGGTCGGCGTCGACTACATGCAGTGTGTCCAGCCCGACCACGGGGGCGCTAATGGGCCCCGAGTTGTCGGCGTCGCTGCACCAATACGCATCGCCGGTTGGTAGCCGGTTCGCCACCCTGGACTTCTGGACACTTTCCGTGCCCAGGTTGTCCTCGTCGGTGATAACCGACCCCGGACTGGCCTTGACCTGGATCTGCTGTGCCCAGAAGGCAGACTGCTGCGCAGGTACCCAGTCCTGTCCGGAAGAACTGCCGTCGGAGGATTTCATGCAGCCGGCTGAAAGTGTCGCTCCGGAGGCATCGGTGACCTTCCAGCGGTGCACGTACTCGGCACCCGTGTACCTCTCCACCTCGCCCGGGCCACAGCTTGCGACCAGTACGCCCGCGCCCACCACGGCCAGCAGGTTCCGCATCGCGCGTCTCATTGCCAGTACACCTCCACGAGTCCGCCCGCGACGTCGCTGGCACAGTCGGAGCGCATGCGGGGGTTGTCGTTGCAACTGCCCTGGGAATTTCCGCCCGCGACGTCGCTGGCGCAGTCGGAGGGCACTCGCGGGAGGGCGTGTCGCTGGTGGCCCTCGCGGCGTGCGCTTCGATGGCTCGTGTGTGACCGACATCTCGTGACTCATTGGATCGTCATCGCCGGGTAGACGCCCTCAAGCTGAGACCCTGCATCCCCTCCCGCGTCTCCACTGTCTACGCCAGCATCTGCACCCGCGTCGGCATCCGCGGGGACGAGGAAGCCTAGATGGAGGACACCGGGATGGACGATCTTCAGCTGCAGTCGCATGCCATCCGCCACTAGGTCGTTCTGGACATCCTTGTGAGGATTGAGTAGCTCGACGTTCTGGAGCGTTGCGGGCGCGTCCGTGTCGGCGACTTGCACGTCCTGGAAGTAGCTTCCCGAGAACACGTCGACGCTGACTGTATCCTGGTTGCCGCACCAGTACGCATCGTTCGTAGGTAGGTTCTGGTCCTGTCGGCTCTTGTCCACGTACTCGATTCCAAGGTTGTCTTGGTAGGAGACGACGGTTCCCGCGACCGCGTGAACATGGATGACATCCTTGGCGTATCCCGGTCCCAGGCTGGATTGCTGCGTGCAGCCCTCGGACAGCACCTTGCCGGACGCATCCGTCACCTTCCAGCGGCGCAGGTATGCCGCACCTTCATTGTTTTCGCCGGGTGTCCAGTTGGGTCCGCTGCACGCGGCTGCGAGCAGGCACGCGCCGAGTGCGGCGAGTACTTTTTGCGCGGAGCCGGTCATTGCCAGTACACCTCCACGAGTCCGCCGGCGACGTCGGAGGCACAGTCGGAGCGCATGCGGGGGTTGTCGCTGCAACTGCCCTGGGAATCGGGCGCGGCGGCAGCCAGATCGCAGCGGATGTGCGTGGGCACGTCGGGCGGCGTGCAGCGCTCCGATGGCTCGTGGACCGACATCTCGTGACTCATTGGATCGTCATCGCCGGGTAGACGCCTTCGAGCTGGGATGCTGCATCCGCTCCCGCGTCTCCACTGTCTACGCCGGCGTCTCCACCCGCGTCGGCATCCGCGGGGACGAGGAAGCCGAGATGGAGGACACCGGGGTGGAGGATCTTGAGCTGGAGCCGGATCCCCTCGGCCGATGTCTGGTTCTGGGAATCCTTGGTGGGATTGACGAGCGCGATCTTCTGGACTGTTGCGGGCGGATCTGCGTCCGTGACTTCCACGGCTTCAAGGCCTGTCGTCCCGAAATTGTGGGTGCTAACCATGTCCTTGTTGCTGCACCAATAGGCATCGGTGTCCTCGAGGAGGCCCCGGCTCTTGTCCACGTCCTGCATTCCAAGATTGTCTTCGTATGTGACGATGCTTCCGGTCGCGGCCTGCACTGTGATCACGTTGGTGCAGTACGCTGGTCCTGGAGCCGATTGCTGGGTGCACCCCGAAGACAGCACCTTGCCCGACGCATCCGTGACCTTCCAGCGACGCAGGTGCGCAGTACCCTGATTGTTCTCGCCGGAATTCCAGTTGGGTCCGCTGCACGCGGCTGCGAGCAGGCACGCGCCGAGTGCGCCGAGTATTCTTCGAGCCGAGCCCGTCATTGCCAGTACACCTCCACGAGCCCGCCCGCGACGTCGGAGGCGCAGTCGGAGCGCATGCGGGGGTTGTCGATGCAACTTCCCTGGGCACTAGGCGTGTCGGCGGCCAAGTCGCAGCGGATGTGCGTGGGGACGTCCGGCGGGCTGGGCGAGCAGTTCCACTTGCCCGCGCCGCTGCCGATCCCACCGTCGAAGACGACGTGCACCTCGAGCTGCGCCGTCGGATTGGGGCGCGGCGCGTCGGGCCAGCAGAAGTGCATACGGCCGCAGTCGACGATGAGATCGCCGAGCATGCCCTGCTCGGTTCCGTTGGGCGTCGGGGCGGTTGGCATGTCATTCGATGGTCATGGCGGCGTAGGTCTTGTCCACGATCTGTCCTGCATCAGCGCTGCCGTCCGCGCCGGCATCCGATGACTCGAGACTGATCGAGTAGCCGAGGTGGAGGACGCCCGGATGTAGGATTTGGAGCCGTACCTTGACTTCATCGGCGAGAACATCTCCATAGGAGTCCTTCCTCGGGTTGACCAGATCGACACTCTGGAGTGTTGCGGGAGGATCGGTGCCAACCACATGCAGCGTGGCGAGACCGTACACCCCACCGGCTACCTGGGTCGTGTCTTGGTCGCTGCACCAATACGCATCGCTCGTCGGGAACTGCTTGTTGGACTTGCCCTTCGACACCCGTTGCGACCCCAGATTGTCCTGGTCGGTGACGATGCTCCCGGCGGAGGCGTGGACCTTGATGCGCGCGCCCCAGTCATCGCTATTGGTAGTGCTCTGTGGCTCCTGGGCGCAGCCTTCCGACAGCACACTGCCCGACGCATCGACTACCTTCCATCTGCGGAGGTACTGCGCGTCTTCGTAGTACTGGTCCCCGCTGAGACCATTGAGGCCGCTACACGCCGCGATCAGCACGGAGCCCCCGAGCATCGCAAGCAGGTTCCGCACCAGGTGTCTCATTGCCAGTACACCTCCACCAGCCCGCCCGCGACGTCCGAGGCGCAGTCGGAGCGCATGCGGGGGTTGTCGACGCAACGGCCCTGGGCGTTGGGTTTGTCGGCGGCCAGGTAGCACTCGACGTGCGTGGGGACATCGGGCGGGCTGGGAGAGCAGTCCCAGTTGCCTGCGCCGCTGCCGATGCCGCCGTCGAAGACGACGTTCATCTTGATCTGGGCGTTTGCGCTGGGGCGCGGCTCGTCGGGCCAGAGAGCGACATCCACGCCATCGCGATCGACAGTGCTGCGATGCCAGCCCCACAGGCTGTAGCGGTTGCGCTGCGTGCCGGCCAAGTGCAGCACGATGGCGACGGGCGGATGAATCTCCGTGCGGAACGGCAAGTGGCCGCAGTCGACGATGAGATCGCCGAGCATTTCCATACGAAAGGCCTCCGGTGGCGGTGGGTGCTGGTTCTGTGGGTTCAGGAGCTCGCGCCCGAGATGGTGAGTCGCCTTCGAGGCTACCAGGATCCGCGGGACGGTTGCCCCGTCCTCGCCGGAGGTAGTCGCCATCCAGGCCCAGGCGCCATAGGGTTTCTGGAAGATGCCAGGGCCCAGCGTGAGCGGCGCGGTATGCTCGATGAGCTCCGGCCCTTTGTCCGCCAAGCCAGCGTTGAGCGTGCCCCACAGTTCCATCTCGTGATCCAACGATACTCTCGCCAGAGCAGGAGCGATGCCGTGGAACTTGGATTCCGGCTCCCGCAGGCCGGCTTCGTTGGGATTGAACAGCCAGTTGCCGGGGACGTAGTCGTCCGGAAACTTGCAGACGGTGGTGATGGTGGGCTCGGGCGGGGGAGCGTTGCAGTCCTGCGGGTAGAGATACCCGGAGCCCCGCCCGGTCGTGTTCACCAGCGCGCCGTAGGCGAGGTTGTACTCGAGCTCGTTTTCCATCTCGTGGCTGCTGCGGCCCGGAGCCCCGCTGCAGATCGAATACCCTGCGCTGCCGAAGCAGGGCTTGCCGGTGACGGGCACGCACAGCAGATTCGAATAGTCGATCGCGGTGTTGAAGACGAATTCCATGCCGCCGGCAAAGAAGGCGAAAGTGCATTCGGATAGCTCTTTCGCGCCGCATGCTACCGCGTCCCCGATATCGCAGGCCCACTGCCAGGTGTCACTGCAGTCCGAGCTGCTGCAGGAACACGCATCCTTCAGCTCCTTCTTGTACGTCTCGAACGCCTGCTCGATGGGATTGCAGCACTGGCCCTTCTCGGCCAGGCTGCCGCAGACGGCGTAGCCGGGGTCGGAGCAGGAGTTGGCCATCCGGATGGGGTCGAGGCCAAACGCTGACAGGTCCAGCTGCGACCAGCAGACCTTGTTGTTGAAGGTGCCCATGAGGTCGGTGGTCTGGATGTCGTCCTGGTCGAACACCCAGTTGATGTCGGGGCTCTGGTGGAGGTTACGGATGTCCCCGGCGCCGGCGCGGACGAGATCCGAGGGCGGGAAGTGCGCCGTCGTGCGGTTGCTCGTTGGCAGCTGCCCCCACAGCGCGGCGAATGCCGTCCGGTCCTTCAGCGGTTTCCAGTGCAGCTCGGGGGTGCCGGGGTTGTACTTGTCGGCGGCACAGAACTGCTCTCGCTTGGTGTAGTCCTGTAGCTCGGGGATGTTCTGGATGGCGGGATAGTCCTGGCAGAAGCCGTTGGTGGAGCCGTAGTTCGGATTCATCGGGAACGACGGCAGCTGGCCGGCGAGGGTGGGGCATTTGGTGTTCTTCCCGTTGTCCAGCCACTGATCGCCGGCGGGGTGCCACTTGTCGCCGGTGACGTGTACGGACACACGCGCTTGCTCGAGGTTCTTGCCGTCGCCAGAGAACCACGCGACGGGCGCCGTGACCTCGGCGTAGTCGGCCTGGCCGCCGTACTCGGTGTACTTCGCCGTCCACTCGTCGTGGGCGTAGTCGTAGCTCTGCGAGTCGATGTGCTGGGCGAGGTGGTAGATGCCGAGGGTGCGCTGGCCACCGCTGTCGCGCACCCATGGAGCAGCCAGTGGCGTGACGTGCTGCGACCAGTTCAGCTCTTCGAGAATGCCCCAGAGCGCGTGGCCGGTCTCCACTACGGCGTAGGCCGGCCTGGACCCGGTCGGCGTCTGCGAGAGAAGCAGTGCCGAGGTGGATATCGCGTCGCGGAAGGGCGGCGGCGTCGGCGGGCGCGGCTTCAGCAGATTGAAGGAGAACTCGCGATCGACCTCCGGATAGCTGCCGTGCGCGTGCGTCGCGTAGAACGCGGTGACGCCAGGCGCGTACGGGCGCGGCGCGGCTCGGCCGTCCATGAAGCCCTTCCATCCGCTGAGGTGGCGGTGAGTCGAGGCGTCCTGGACCGTGGGGTAGACGACGTCCTGGTAGATGGGAAACATGAAATTGGGGCCAGTCGTCGGCACGCTGCAGTCGCTCGCCACAGGTGCGTACAGGTCCCCGACGTCCACAGTCGCGACCGCCGCCTGGGTGAGGTACTCGGCCGTCTCGACGTTGCCGAACGGCTGCGCGCCCGCGGGCAGGGACATGCCCGGGCCCGTGAACGCGACTGCCTGCAGTCCGAACGGCGTTGTCAGTCCCTCGAGCGCGGCGATCGGATCGGGCTGCGGCGGGCCCGGCCAGTCGACGGGTTTGGTCTGCTGCAGGGCGTTGATGATCTTCTGGAGGATCTTCTTGTGCATGCAGTCCGCGTCGTAGACCTTGTCGATGTCCGTCGGCAGATAGTCATCCTGGGTGGGCTGGACCTCGGTGACGAAGGTCGAATCCTTGATGCCCCAGTCCGTGCCGTCGTCTTCCAGAGCGCCGTTGGTGCCGACCAGACCGCGCAGCCAGCACGTACCGGGTCCGTGCGCGGCACAGGGATCCGTGATCAGGCCCAGCGCGTCCTGGAATTTCGTGGGATCGCCTGCGGGGTAGCCGATGCTTGCCGCGGTGTTCGCCGCTTCCACCATGCCGCGGGCGTAGCTGGCGGTGATTCGGAAGCCCTGCACGATGGGGTAGGGCTTGAAGGCCGGGGTACCGATGGTGCTGGCCGACGCGGTCTGGATCTCCACTGACTGCATGCAGGCGAACAGCGCGTTGGGCACGGGTTCGGCGTTGGCTGCCGTGTCGCGGAGCGAGCTTTCCACCTCGTTCGGCGTGGCGGCGTCCGCGACGAGCTTGCTGAGCTTGGGGTCCGGCGCGACGGCCGCGTTCTTGTCCAGCACGCCCACCCAGGTGAAGCCGACGCGGTGGGTGACCGTGGAATTGGGATCCGTAGGATCGGCGGGCACGTCCCTCTCGAAGGGACGGACGGCGACCGGGATGCAGCCGCTGGTGGCAGCGAGCGCGTCGACAACGCGCGCGTAGCAGGCCACGTCGCGGAAGCCGTGGCGGATGCTCGCATCCAGATTACCGGCTAGTGGAGCCGGGCACGCATCCTGGCGGTTGGGCGTGCCGTCGGCGTCACAGTCGTTCGGATCTTTCGTGTCGCACTGTGCGGATGCAGTCCGCGGCAGCAGCGTCCACACGAGCGCGGCGAGCGTGCATGTCCAGAAAAGGCGTATGCCGCGCCGCCCGTGCGTCGCGCGGCCCAGTGCTGTCCTGCGGAGCCCCGAGTCCCCGTTCATTGCGCCCATTGCCACAATCAAGCTCTCACTCCGTGAGGGGCCCGTCAATCGTGATGGAAGCGATGGCTGGCATCACAACAACCTGTTCGGTTGGTCGCGGCCCGGGGTTGCGTGGAAAAGACGTTTTTTTTTCGCGGAGTTCCATCTGGCTATCACCCCTGGGGGTGATGCGTTTTCGGGGATGTCGATTTCCGCGTGAGACGCGGCTAGGTGGCGGCGCGTGAGGGGGAGCGGACGGCGAAGGCGAGGCCACACAGCGCGATCACCGCAAGCGCCGCGCCGGTGACGAACGCTGCCGGAGCGCCGAAGCGCAGCCAGATCAGCCCGAACAGGGCGCTGGCGGGCAGGGCGGCGATGCCGACGGCGCCGTGGTACCAGCCGAAGGCGGAGCCGCGCAGATGCGCGGGGGCGAGATCGGCGACGATGGCACGCTCGGTGGGCTCGGCGGCGCCGTAGTAGATTCCGTAGACAACCAGCAGGACGACCAGCGCGGTTGGCGAGTGGAACATCGCCATAGCGACGTACACGGCGGCGTAGACGACCCAGCCCGCGGCGAGCAGCTTCCGGCGATCGACGCGATCGGCGAGGCGGCCGCCGACCAGCACGGCCAGCGTGCGCATCACGCTGTGAGCGGACCACGCCAGCGCCACCTGCTGCTCGTCGAGGCCGGCGTGGGACAGGCGCAGGAGCAGGAAGGTGTCGCTCGAGTTTCCGAGCGTGAAGAGCACGATCACGAGCAGCAGCCTGCGGTACGTCGAGCCGAGCTCGCCCAGGCTGGTGCGCGGGACGGGCGCGGCGGGGTCGCGCGGCGGCGCAGCCGGGAGCGGTCGCGGCTTTTCCCGCACGCCGAAGGCGAGCACCAGGATCACCAGCACGCCGGGAACCGCGGCGGCGTAGAACACGTGGCGCGTGGAGAAGCCGAAGCCGAGCAGCATCACGGCGGCGAGCGGGCCGAGCACGGCGCCGGCGTTGTCCATGGCGCGGTGCAGGCCGTAGGCGCGTCCGCGGCGATCGAGCGGCGTCACGTCGGCGATCAGCGCGTCGCGCGGCGAGGTGCGCACGCCCTTGCCGACGCGGTCGAGCACGCGCAGGGCGAGCACCACCGGCCACACGCCGGCCAGGCCGATCAGCGGGCGCGCGGTGCCGCTGATGGTGTAGCCGCCGATGACCAGCGGCTTGCGCCGCTTCATCCTGTCGGCAACCCGGCCCGACACGATCTTGAGCAGCGATGCGGTGGCTTCGGCTGCGCCTTCGATGGTGCCGAGCGCGGCGGCCCCCGCGCCGAGCAGTGTGGCGAGGAACACCGGCAGCAGCGGATAGATCATCTCGCTGGACAGATCGGTGAGCAGGCTCGCCGTGCCGAGCACGATCACCGTGACCGGTAGCCGCCGCCGCTCGCTCATCAGAGAGCAGGGGAGGGCGGCACGCGGACTGCGTCAAGCGGGGCGACGCACAGCGCCGCTCGCCGCCTGGCTGCTAGAACTGCTGCAGATCCTTGGTGACGCCGTCGGCGCCCTGGTTGGTCGTGCTGCCGCCGCCGCCGAGGCCGCCCTTCGCGGCGGTGCTCGCCTCGGTCATGGTCGTGCCGGCGCCCACCAGGGGCACGGTGCCGGTGTAGGCGATGGCGATCGAGTGGCCGCCGTTGCCGCCGCCGCCCGGGCCGCCGTTGCCGCCGAGGCCGCCGTCACCGCCGGGGCAGCCGTGGCAGCCCTGCGGTCCGCTGCCGCGCCTGTCCGCCGGGCCCGCCTTGCCGCCGTCGCCGCCATTCTGGCCGAGGGCGCCCTTGCCGCCGGCGCCGCCTTCGGCGGCTACGAGCTTGCAGCTCTTCAGCACGACGTCCGAATCGATGGAGATCAATGCGATGCTCGAGCCGCCCGCCGCGCCGCCTGGGCCACCCTGGCCGCCGCAGCCGCCGCCGCCGCCGCTGCCGCCGGATGCGCCGACGTTGGCGCTCAGCGCCGTAGCACACCAGCGATGGCGGTCTCCGCCCGGAGCCAGCGCGCCGCCGCCGCCGCCGCCGCCCTGACCGGGCTTGCCAGCCGTGCCGGCCTTGCCGGATGCACCGGCAATGCCGCTCGCATTGAGCGTGCCGAGACCGGTTGCTCCTGCGCCGGCCTTGCCGTCTGGCGCCGTTGGCGCCGCTCTGCCTCTGCCATTGCCGTTCGTGCCGCCGACAGTCGCAGTTCCAGCTGCGCGTCGTTCTGGCCGAAGCCACCGATGCCCGCTCCCGAGATCGCCGGCTGCCCGTTGTCACCCGCACCGCCGTTGCTGTGCCCTTTCCGCCGTCACCGCCCTTGCCGCCAACGCTCGTGTCCGTGCCGCACGCGGTGGTCGCCGCGGGGCCGCCCGGATTCGGATTGGCCGCGCACGCGTCCGCGCCCGCGTTGCCATCCGTCCCCGCGGTGGCGCCGTGCTGGAACGCCGCAGCGTCGAGACCGACCCCGCCGTTGCCCGCGGTGAGCACGTCATCCACCAGCTCGATCTTCTGCGACTTGTTCACGGCGGCAGCGACGCTGCTGTCGCCCGGATTGACCGCGTCGCTGCTGGTGAAGTCGATGTTCTCGATGTGGGCGCCGTTGACCGTGTCGATGGCGAGCGCAGGGTCGTTGGTCGCGTTCTTCACCTCGGTCTTGTCGCCGGTATACGACCAGTCGCTGCAGCTGAAGCCGCCGAACATCTCGATGCCGTTGTTCGCCGCGGTGAGCTTGACGCTCTCCGCATAGGTGCCCGCGCACGCGAACAGTCGCTTGTTGGATTGGCTGGCGGCGTCGACGCCCTTCTTGAAGGTCTTGTACGGCTGCTCCTTCGTGCCCTTGCCGGTGTCGTCGCTGCCGCCGGTCGCGTCGATGAAGATGCCGGTCGAGTTGTTGACCGCGCAGGGGTGGGTCTTGGGCGAGCTGGTCGGGTCGCACTTCGGGTTCCCCGTCGAACCCGCGGCGTCGGGGTTCATGCCCGCGTCGCCCGCATCCATTGCGGGCTGGCCGCCGTTGCCGGCTCCGCCGTCATTGTGGTTGGCGAAGAAGCCGCCGGCGCCGCTGCATCCAGCAATTGCGGCGCTGCCTGCAAGTATCCCGATCCCGAACGTCAAGCGAAGTGAGCGCATAAAGCCTCCCAGTTACGTGCCAGTGTCCCCCGTGTCCTGGTACGACGCAAGATTTGCAGCGAATGTTCACGATCGATGGGGCCGGGAGAAGCTCGTGGACTCGCGTGTGCCGGCGCCGACTGCGCAGCGCGGTATAATCGGAACGTGGATTTCTCCGGGTTCGCCGCGCAGCCGGACGATGCGTTGGAGCTGCTACAGGGCGCGCTGCTGATCGCAAAGGACGAGTACCCGATGCTCGACCTCCGCGAGCAGGCCGCGCGCATCGACGTGCTGGCCGAGCCGCTTCGCGTTCGGGCCGTGGGCAGACTGCCGCTGGGCGATCAGGTCGCGGCGCTTGCCGAACACCTGTTTGAACGCTGCGGCTTCCGCGGCAACGAGGCGGACTACTACGACCCCCGGAACTCGTTCCTGAACGACGTTCTCGACCGAGGGCTCGGCATTCCGATCAGCCTCGCGATCGTCTACGTCGAGGTGGCGGCGCGCGCCGGTGTGTACGCGCGCGGTGTGGCGTTCCCCGGACACTTCCTGGTGCGGGTGCAGGCCGGCAGCTCGGGCGAGCCGTTGATCGTCGATCCCTTCAACGGCGGCGCCGTGCTCGACGGAGGCGCGCTCGAGAGCCTGCTCGCCCGCGGCGGCGGGGGGCGCGCGCTCGACGCCGCGCTGCTCGAGCCGACGCCTGTGCGTCGCATCCTCGTCCGCACGCTGATGAACCTGCGGAGCATCTACGCGGCGAGGGGCGACTATTCGCGCCTGCTCGTGGTGCTCGACCGCATCGTGGACCTGCTTCCCGACGCGACCCGGGAGCTGCGTGACCGCGGGCTCCTGTCGGCGAGGCTCGGCGCGCCCGGGGCGGCCGTGGACGACCTCAAGCACTACGTGCAGCGGGCGCCGCAGGCCGGGGATGTCGCCGAGGTCCGTCGCATCATCGACCAGCTCGAGCGCCGCGCCGCCCAGGGTGCGGTGAACTGAAGCGGAGCGGCGCGCTTCCGGTGCGCGTCGACAGGGGATTGTCGCGGTCTGGTTTTCGGCCGCACGTTCCGCCCTCGTGCCGTGGTATGCGTGGCTCTGTTCACCGGTCCCATGCGCCTGGCCCTCATCGTCTCGTCGACCTACCGGAAGAGCTCGCAGCTGCCCGAGCTGCCCTCGGCTGCAGTGGATGCCGAGCTCATGGAAGAGCGCTTCAGCGAGCCGGACGCGCGGGCGGCGGTCGAGCAGGTGACGGCCGGACCCAAGCTCGAGGTGCAGCTCCGGCACGCGCTCGCGCGCCACTGCAGCGAGCGCGAGCAGAGCACGGTGGCGCTCTATTTCTCCGGCCACGTCATGTTGCGCGACGACGGCGAGCCCGTGCTGCTGCTCGACTCGCGGCGCGGCGGTTCGGTCGCTGTCTCGCGGATCTGCGAGCTGCTCCGGGCCCGCGCGCAGGACGCGCTGTTGATATTCGACATCGTGCACGCTCCGGACGACGACGATCCGATGGCTTCGGCCTCTGTCGTCGCGGCGGTGCGCGATGCGGTCGCACCCAGGGAAACCGGGTTCAGCGTGATAGTCGGCGCGCGCCCGTCCGACCATCCCGTGCCGTCCGGTCCGTCGCTGTTCACGCGCCTGTTCCTGCTTGCGCTCGAGCACCTGACGCCGACGCGCGCGCGCAGCGGCGCGGTGCGAGCCGGCGCGGTGTGGGAGGAAATGCGCGCCGAAGAGGAGCGCTTCATGGAAATCCCGGCCGCGGGCTACTTCCGTGGTGCGGGCGACTTCGCGTTGCTGGAGATGCCGAGCATCGTGATCGCGGCGGATGCGTCCGCGAGCGTGGATGTAAACGTGCCGACCGCTCCGCGCCTACCCGACATCGAGCGGCGCTCCTCGCATCCGCCGCCGCCTTCGGACAGCAAGCGCGGTTCGTGGCATCCGCCGCGACCTGCCGCGGGGCGTCCGCCGCCGTCGTCGCGCCCCGCCTCTTCGCAGGTCGAGACGCTGCGCACCGGCGAATCGCCGAAAGGGTCGCGCCCGCTGGCGTCGTCGTCGGTCCCCCCGCCGCGGTCTGCTCCGCGGAGTACCGACGAGCTTGTCGACGAAGGCGATGCCGCCGCCGCCGACGGCCGCTACGACGAGGCGATTGCTGCCTGGAAGCGCGCGCTGCTCGGCCTCGGCACGCGTCGCGGCGCGCGGCACGGGGAGCTGTACGTACGGATCGGCCGCGCCAAGCGCTCGCTTGGCAAGGACACCGAGGCCGTGTCCAACTTCGACAAGGCTCTGGGCGTCGATCCTCTGGATCGCGAGGCCTTCTCCGCCGCAGAGGAGCTATTGCGCGAGCAGGCGGACTGGTCGCACCTCGAGCGCCTGCACCGGCGTCGTCTCGAGGCGTTGCGCTCTGACGAGGAGCGCGTGCACCTCTACAAGGAGCTCGCCCGGATGTGGCGGGTCGACGCCGAGCAGCCGCGGCATGCGATCAAGCCGCTGGAAAGCTGGCTCGCGCTCAGGCCGGGCGACGTCGACGCGCTCGAGCAGCTGGTCGATGTCGAGGTCGCGCTGGGCAGGCACGCGGCGGCCGTGGCAGCACGGCGCAAGCTCGCCGACGCGCTCGACGGTGACAGCGCGCGGCGCGCGCGCGTGCTGACCGAGGCGGCGCGGGACGCGGCCGGACACCTGCCGGACAAGCAGAAAGCTGTCGATCTGTGTCGCGAGGCACTGGAGGCCGATCCTTCCGTGCTCGAAGGCCTGGAGATCGCCGCACCGCTCCTGGCGAAGAAGCGCCAGTGGCTGGAGCTCGCCGAGCTCTACGAATCCGTGCTGGAGCGCACGAGCGACGCGCACCTCGCCTGGGACCTGGCGAAGAAGCTCGGCATGTTGCACCGCGACGAGCTCGATAATCTGGACAGCGCGAAGAGCGCGTTCCTCCGGGCGCTCGACCGCAAGCCCGACGACGTGGAGCTCTACTACTGGGTAGCGGAGCTGTTCGAAGCCGAGGGCGACCTGGCCGGCGCGAGCGAACAATTCCGTGCGGCCGCGCGCTACCGCACCGACGACGCGGACGTGTTCCGGCGCGCGCTGTGGCTGTTCGAGAAAACGGGAGAAGCCGACAGTGCGTGGTCGGCCGCGAGCGTGCTCGATCTTCTCGGCGAAGCCGACATCAACGAGTCGTTGGTCGCCGACACGCACCGCCCGGAGGGGCTGATCGCCGCACAAGGGGTGGTGGGCGACGCCGGTTGGCGGGAGGGTCTGTTCTACCCGGAGCGCGAACACGAGCTGCCGGCGGTTCTCGAGTCGATCTCCAGCGCGGCGATCAAGCTGGCGCTGGCGCGGGCGGAAAGAGAAGGGCAACTGCCGAAGCTCGACGCTGCGGCGCGCCAGGACCCCGCCGGTACGACGACGTTGATGCGCAGCCTGGACTGGACATCGAGGCTGCTCGGGATCGAGGTTCCGGCCTTGTATCTGGCCTCCGATCCGCCGCGGGAGCTGGTCGCCGCGCCGCTTTCCGAACCCACCGCGCTGGTCTCGCGCGCGCTGGGCAGCGGCCTGCAGCTTCCCGAGCTTGCCTTCATCTGGGGGCGGCATCTGGCCGCGTATCGGCCCGAGCACTATCTGCTCGTGTTCTACCCGTCGCTGCGCGACATCGCGGCGCTGCTGGTCGCCGCGCTCCAGCTCGGAGGGCATCCGACCGACGAACCGCTCGAAGGCAGGACGGCGGAACTGTCGGAGCAGCTGGGCGCGGTGCTCGACGCCGAGGCGCGTGAACGTCTGGAGGAGGCGGTTGTCGGGTTCGATGCCAGGAACCTGCGCCGGCGTATCGCCGCCTGGATGCGCTCGGCGGCGCTGGCGGGCGGTCGCGCGGGGCTGCTCGCCTGCGGCGATCTGCATCTGGCTGCGACGCTGCTCGAGCGCTTTCCGCCCGCTGGCGAGCTCACGTCGGCGGAAGAGCTCGCCGATCTGCGCGCGTATTCCATCAGCGCAGAGTACGCCGAGCTCCGTCGCCGCCTCGGCGTGAGCGTGCAGGGCTAGCTGCGGCTGGCGTCGAGCGCGGCGCGCGGCCGCAGCTGACCGGAGCTTCGCTGGGGCCCGGCTACCGCTTTTCGCACTCGTACGGCCCGACCAGATAGAACTGTCGGTGGCACTTCACGGTCGCCGTGGTCTGCTTCTGGATGCTGGTCTGGAACGTGAACGTCTGGAACAGCGGATTGCGCTCCATGCGCGTCATCTTCACGGCGCAGGTGGTCCCTCCGCAGGCCACGGTCTGTGCTTCGGCGATCACCGTCGCGTTGTCCTCGAACACGTTCATCAGACCGAGCGCCGTGACGGCGATCAGCACGATGCTGATGATGGGGCGGATTGCTCGACGGCCGTCAGCCATGGGTCACTTGCTCCCGCCGCAGACCTCGAGCTCGTAGAACGGCCCCGGGCGGTCCTTGGGCCACCATAGTCCACAGCCCACGTTGAAGAGGTGCTTGTTGAAGATGCCCCTGTAGTAGGAGCCGTTGCGCACGAAGATGTCCGAGTCGGTCCGCGTCGTGTCGCAGTTTTCGCGCAGGTCGGTGCGCGTCGTCACCTCGAGATAGACGAGCCCACGTGACATCGCCGCGATGTTCGCCACCGCCGGGGCCACGTCCGGATCGGGCAGGTACTGCAGCACGCCCTGGCACACGATGAGATCGTGCTTCTTGCGGTCGCGCCAGCGCGCGATGTCGCGGTGCTGGAAGCCGTGCTTCTTGCACATGGCCTGGCTGACCTCGGTACCGGTGTACGAGACGCCCTTGGCGTGCTTCGCGACCCAGTTCTTCCACAGCCCGATGCCCGCGCCGATGTCGAGCACGCTCTTCATCTCGATGTGGTTGTAGCGGGCGAACGAGAACACGAAGCGTGCGAGCTCGGCGTGCTCCTCGGCCGAGATCACCCGCGTCTTCGGGGACTCGTAGAAGCGGTGGTAGTAGGCTTCGTCGAACCGCCGAAACCGATCCATGTCGGCAGTCTACCCCGAAGCGCGCGTGGCTTTGCGAGCGCTCCGGTGATCAGGTGCCGGAGAGCGGCTTGCAAGTCAGGGAAACCATGGAATAATTCAGTTATTGCAGATATGCGAATATCTGCATATATATGCGGGGCATGCACGGCGTCCCCAGCCCCGACTCCCGCTGGCAGCTCTATCGGCTGCTCAGCGACCCCCTGCGCCTGCGCCTGCTGGCGCTGGCGGCCGAGGAGGAGCTGTCGGTCGGGGAGCTGGCCGAGCTGCTCGACGAGTCGCAGCCCAACGTGTCGCGGCACGCCTCGCCGCTCCGGCAGGCGGGGCTGCTTTCGGATCGGCGACAGGGCGCGCGCACCATGGTGCGTCTGGCCGATGACGCCGCTTCCGACGCCGTGGTGGCCGACGCGCTCGGCGCCGGGCGCCGGCTGTGTGCCGAAGAGGGGCGTCTCGAGCGCGTAGCCGAGGTCGTTCGCGGGCGCGACGCGCGCACCCGCGAGTTCTTCGCGCGCCCTGGCAAGGCGAGCGAGCCGCCGGGTCTCGCTCCCGAGCTGCCGGGCTATCTGTGTGCGCTGGCGCCGCTGCTCGGCCGGCGCAAGCTGGCGCTGGACGCGGGCGCGGGCGACGGCGGTCTACTGGATGTGCTGGCGCCGGTGTTCGACAAGGTCGTTGCGCTCGATCGCAGCGAAGCGCAGCTCGGGCGCGCGCTGCATCGCGTGCGCGCACGCGGCTACCGGAACGTCGAGCTCATCTGCGGCGAAGTCGACGGTGACGAAGTGCAGAGCGCCGTCGGTGACGGCGCCGACGTGGTGATTGCCGCGCGCATGCTGCACCACGCTCCGTTGCCACGCGCTACCGTCGCGGCTCTTGCAGAGCTGGTCCGGCCGGGCGGAACGCTCGTGATCATCGACTACGCGCGCCACGACGACGAGCGTCTGCGCGACCACCAGGCCGACGTCTGGATGGGTTTCGACGCAAGCGAACTTTCGAGCTACGCTACCGCGGCTGGGCTGGCCCAGGTGCGCACGGCGCCGATCCCTGCGGGGTACGTGCTCGGGGGTGACGACGCGCATCTATTGTGGCAGATGCTGGTCGCCGAGCGCCCCGCCGAGGGTGCCACGAGCACGTCAGGCAAGCGGAACGCGGCACACCACCGCGCCGCAGGCGGGGAATCACAGAAAAGCAACGGCCGCGCTGGCAGAAGCCAGACGCGGACCTCGAACCACTCGAAATCGAGCAAGGAAGGAAACCCAACGACATGACCCAGAGCGTATCCGTCACCGACTCCGCGAAAGCCCAGAAGCCCGTCCAGAAGAAGCGCCAGATGCCGACCCAGGACGGCGGCACCTACGAGGTCGCTGACCTGTCTCTGGCCGATTGGGGCCGCAAGGAGATCGACATCGCCGAGACCGAGATGCCGGGCCTGATGGCGCTGCGCGAGGAATACGGACAGAAGCAGCCGCTCAAGGGCGCGCGCGTCGCCGGTTGCCTGCACATGACCATCCAGACCGCCGTGCTGATCGAGACGCTCAAGGCGCTCGGCGCCGAGGTCACCTGGACCTCATGCAACATCTACTCGACGCAGGATCACGCTGCGGCCGCCATTGCCAAGGCCGGCATTCCGGTGTTCGCCTGGAAGGGCGAGACGGAGGAGGAGTACAACGAGTGCCTGGAGCGGCAGCTCTTCGCGTTCGAGGGCGGCAAGGGCCCGAACATGATCCTCGACGACGGCGGCGACCTCACGCTGTGGGTGCACGAGAAGCACGCGGAGCTGTTCAAGGGCGATGATCCGATCCGCGGTCTGAGCGAAGAGACGACCACGGGCGTGCATCGCCTGTACGAGATGCACAAGAAGGGCACGCTCAAGTGCCCGGCGATGAACGTCAACGACTCGGTCACCAAGAGCAAGTTCGACAACCTGTACGGCTGCCGCGAGTCGCTCACCGACGGCATCAAGCGTGCGACCGACGTGATGTTCGCTGGCAAGATCTGCGTCGTGGCCGGCTACGGCGACGTGGGCAAGGGCTGCGCCCAGGCCATGCGCGGTCTCGGCGCCCGCGTGCTGATCACCGAGATCGACCCGATCTGCGCGCTGCAGGCGTCGATGGAGGGCTACCAGGTCACGACCATGGATGAGGCCGCTCCGCAGGCGGACATCATCGTCACGGCCACCGGCTGCTGCGACGTCGTCAGCTACAAGCACATGCAGCAGATGAAGAACGAAGCCATCCTCTGCAACATCGGTCACTTCGACAGCGAGATCGACATCGCCTCGCTGGAGAAGAACAAGGACATCAAGGAAGAGAACATCAAGCCGCAGGTGGATCACTTCATCTTCCCCGACGGCAAGAAGCTCATCATCCTGGCCCGCGGTCGTCTCGTGAACCTGGGCTGCGCCACCGGTCACCCCAGCTTCGTGATGAGCAACAGCTTCACTAACCAGGTGCTGGCGCAGATCGCGCTGTTCAACGACAAGATCGAGATGGGCGTGCACGTGCTTCCGAAGAAGCTCGACGAGAAGGTCGCGGAGCTGCACCTCGGCAAGCTGGGCGCCAAGCTCGACAAGCTGAGCGCCAAGCAGGCGGAGTACCTCGGCATCCCCGCCGAGGGGCCGTTCAAGCCGGACTTCTACCGGTACTGATCGACCCGTCGACGGCCTCGCGCCACGCGGCTCCCCAGCGGAGCCCGTGGCGCGTTGTCGTTTGTGGGCGCAGGTGAGCGAGAGCGAGCCAGCGATGGGCGAGCCGGCGCGCCCGAAGGGCGAAGTGTTGCGAATCGCGTCGGGGTGCTCGAGCGGCGGTGAGCCCCCGCGAGGAAGATTCCGGTGCGGGCGGGCGGGCGGGCGGGAGGACAACCGCCTAGTGCCCGTGCCCGTGCCCGTGCCCGTGCCCCTTGCCGTTGTCGTGCTCCGGGCCCTTCGGTTTCTTTTCCTTGGGGGGCTTCTTCGCGGGCGGGGGAGCCGGCGGCAGGCTGGTCGCGGGGAGGGCGCGAGCTGCCTCGGCGGCGGGCTTCGGCGCGGCGACGGGTGCCGGCGCGGCTGCGCTGTGTGGCGTGGTCGTTGCCGCTGCCGTCGGGTTTTCGCCGGCCGGCGCGGCTGCTGGGTGGGCACCGTCGGCGGCGGCAGCAGCAGCGGCGGGCGCTGCCTGGGTGTTGCCCCCGGCGTTGTCGGCCGCTGCGTTGGCGTTGCCCCCGCTGCCCATCGCGGCGCCCATGTCGTCGCTGCTGCTGCCTGCGCTGGCAGCGCCGGGGGGTGCGCTGCTGGTGGCAGCGGCGCTGCCCTCGCCGGGTAGCTCGACCTGGGGTAGCGAGCCGCCGTCTTCTTCCACCCAGTAGACTGCAGCGGCCGCGATCGCGCCGCCGATCAGCAGCAGCACCGCGGCAGCCGCGAGCAGCCAGGGCAGCAGCGAGCGCTTCCTGGCGGGAGGGGGATTGCTTTGATGCACAGCGGGCGCTGCGCCGCCCGCCACCGCGGCGCCCGGGAATGCCTGCGCCGCTGCCATCGCCTGGGGACCTGCGGCAAGGGCGCTGCCGGGCATGGACTGCGGAGCGATGGCGCCGGCCTGCATGGGCTCTGCACCCTGGGTGATGACGCTGCCGCGCATGGATTCTGGGCCCAGAGCTGCGCCCGGCATCGGCGGCTGGGCGGCGGCGGTGCTTGCGCCGATGGCCGCCGCAGGCATTTTCGGCAGCACGGCCGTCCCGCCTGCAGTCCTGGCCAGCGGGTTGGTCGCGCGTGCAGCAGGTGCGGTCGGCGCCGTTGCCGGATCGCGGATGCTCGCGGGGTCGGCGCCCGCTGCGGCTGCGACCGCGGCGGCCGGCACCGCCGGCATGTCGAGCCGTGTGGATTCCTCGCGCACCGCGGCACGACTGCTCGCGTAGGGCGGTGAGGCGCCGCTCTGCACGGCGCGCACGTCGCCCTGCATGGTGCGCGCGTCCGGGTAGCGCGCGTCGCGCGAGAAAGCGAGGGCGAGATCGACGATGGCGCATAGCCCCGGCGGAGTGTCCGGCGCTACCGAGGCCAGTGGCGGTGCAGCTTTCGACGCCATCGCGATCAGCAGCTCCGCTTCGCTGTCGGCCTCGTGCACCTTGCGTCCAGCCAGGATGCGGAATGCGGTCGCGCCGAGTGCGAACACATCCACCCGGCCGTCGATTTCGGAGCGCCGCCCCAAAGCCTGCTCGGGAGCCATGTAGGGCAGCGTGCCGAGCGCCATTCCGGTGCGCGTCTTGAAGTCGCCCGGTACGTCGTCGAGCATGCGCGCCAGTCCGAAGTCCAGGATCTTCACGCGCCCTTCGTTCGTGACGAACAGATTGTCGGGCTTCAGGTCACGATGGATGATGCCCTGCTCGTGCGCGTGGACCAGCACGTCGAGGATCTGGTCGAGGTAGTCGAGAAGCTCCGCCGGCGGCAGCTTGCCGGCTCGCCGCACACGCGTGCTGAGAGGCTCGCCCTCCAGAAGCTCCATCACCAGGTACGTCGAGCCCGATTCATCGGAGCTGTGCTCGAGCACCTGCACGGCGCCTGGATGCGCCACGCGATTGGCCACGTACGCTTCGCGCAGGAAGCGTTCGCACACGTCGTGGCGCAGGCTCATCTCGGGGTGGAGCAGCTTGATCGCCGCGACGTTGCCGGATTCGTCACGGGCCGCGTACACGGCTGCCATGCCGCCGGTACCGAGCAGCCGCTCGAGCCGCCACCGCCCGCCGACGGTTTGTCCGACGATGCGTGCGGCGAATGCGTCGTCCGCGTCCACTCACGGCTTTCTAGCTCACAAATCACCGGAGCGGAACGCTGTGCTGCGACGCGACCGATGTTCAGGGGCGAGCGCCGGCCCAGGGGCGAAATCGGTTGTCGTGGAAGCCCCGGGAAGGTCAGGTTAGGATGCGCCGTATGACGCCGAGCGAGAAGAATATCGTCAAGTCACTCGTGGCGGTCGCGTGGGCGGACGGTCAGCTCGAATCGTCGGAATCCGGTGTGATCGAAGGCATGTTGTGCGGCTTCGACGCGACGGACGAGGAGGAGAAGGAGATTCTCGAATACGCGAACCAGCGGCGGACGCTCTCAGACGATATTCCGCTCGATGCGCTCGACAAGAACGACCGCGAGCTGCTGCTTGCGAACGCCGCGCTCCTGACGCACGCCGATGGCGAGCAGAGCGCAAGCGAGAGCGAGCTTCTCGAACAGCTCATCAAGATCCTCGGCATCGAGGACAGCGAAGCACGCACGATTCTGGCTTCCGTGTCGGCCGGCGCCTCGCAGCTGGGATCGCGCGCAGCCCAGGAATCGGACTAGCCGGCCTCCCGCGCGCACGCCGGCCCGGGGCCGGAGCGAAAGGTTTTCACGTGATCGACAAGAACGAACAGAGATTCTTCGGTGGCCAGGACGTGGCGTCCGTGATCCAGCAGATCCAGGGCGCGCTCTACCAGAGCGGCATTCCGCTGCAGCAGACCGGTCCGAACTCCTGGGCCGGCAAGGGGCAGCAGTCGAGCTACGCGCTGACGCCGTCGATCACGTTGACGACGATGCCCGTCCAGAATGGCTTCTCTGTGGATGCGCGAGTCGGGGCCGATCTCCAGACGAACGGGATCATCATCCTGATCGTGTCGTGGATCTTCTTCTTCCCGCTGGCGATCATCCTCGGCGTGCTGGGCTACCAGGACTGGCAGACGCGTCAGACGCAGCTTCTGGCGGCGATCTGGGCGCCCGTCCAAAACCGCATGCTGGCGCCTCCGCAGCCCCAGTACGGAGCGCCGCAGCAGCAGTACGGCGCCCCGGTGCAGCAGCAGCAGGCTCCGGGCCAGGGTTTCGGTCCGCCAGAGGGCGCCCCGCCGCCGCAGGGTGGTCCTCCGGGCGGCTGGGGTGGGGGCCAGCAGTGAGCGACATCTTCCGCGAGGGAATTCTCGCGGGGCAGGTGGCGCTGGTCACCGGCGGAGGCAGCGGTATCGGCGGGGGCATCGCCCGGCGCTTTGCGGCACTGGGCGCGCGCGTGGGACTGATCGGCCGCCGCGCCGAGAAGCTCGAGGCCATGGTCGCCGCGATCGCGGAGGCGGGCGGCGAGGCGCTGGCACTGCCGGCGGACGTGCGCGACTACGACGCGCTGGCCAACGCCGTGGGCCAGCTCGTCGAGCGCTTCGGCCGGCTCGACATCCTGGTCAACTCGGCAGCCGGCAACTTTCTCGCGCCGGCGGCCGGGCTGAGTGCCAACGGGTTCAAGGCGGTGATCGACATCGATCTGGTCGGCACCTTCAACGCCAGCCGGGCTGCGTTCGAGCACCTGTCGAAGCAGGGCGGCTCGGTTGTCAGCATCACGGCTACGCAGGCGTGGATCCCGACGCCGCTGCAGTGTCACGCCGGCGCGGCCAAAGCCGGCATCGCAAAGCTGACCCAGGACCTGGCCCTCGAGTGGGGCCCCATGAAAATCCGCGTGAACGCCATCGCACCTGGCCCTATCGCCGGGACGGAAGGCATGTCGCGGCTCGCACCCCCCGACGACAGCGAACGCGACAAGCTGCAGCAGGGGATGCCGGCAGGCCGCTTCGGGCGCATCGACGAGATTGCGGACGCTGCGCTGTACCTGGCCTCCCCGGCCGCCGGGTTTATTACGGGCACCACGCTCGTGGTCGACGGCGGCCAGTCGCTGCTCGGGTCGGCGCTCTTCATGCAAATGATGGAGGGCTGAGCGGCGGGCGGCCGGACGTTCCCGGGGCCTCTGCTTTGACAGACTGCCGGCGGCGATCTACGCCGCCCGCATGACCCTCAGGAAACCCGTGCTCATCCTGGTCGGCACGTTGTCCGCCGGCCTGCTGCTCTCCGCGTGCGATCGGGTGCCGGAACCGACTGGCACTCCCTCCACGGAGACCAACACGGACACGCCGACGACGGCGGAGCCCGCCAAGCCGGCGGCCAGCGCCACGCCCAAGGTGACCAAGCTCGAGATCAAGGACATCAAGGTCGGCAAGGGGCCTGCTGCCAAGGATGGCGACACCGTCAGCGTGCACTACACGGGGTGGCTCCTCGATGGCACCAAGTTCGACAGCTCGCGCGACCGCAACCAACCGTTTTCGTTCACGCTGGGCCAGGGCCACGTGATCAAGGGCTGGGACAAGGGCGTGATCGGCATGAAGGCAGGCGGCAAGCGCCAGCTCGTGATTCCGCCGGACATGGCCTACGGCAAGCGCGGCAGCCCGCCGAAGATCCCGCCGAACGCGCCGTTGAAGTTCGATATCGAGCTTCTGAAGATCGGAAAGTAGTCGATCAGGCGGACGGGTAGGGGATCCGTTCGAGATCATCGACGATGGTCTCGAAGTCCTCGAAGGTCAGCGCCTGGTCGGCGTCGCTCTTGGCCTCGGGTGGGTTCGGGTGCACCTCGATCATGATCCCGTGCGCGCCGACGGCCTTCGCGGCGCGGCACAGCGGACGGATCCAGCGACGCACGCCGACGCCATGGCTGGGGTCGACGATCACGGGCAGATGCGTGCGTTCGCGCAGCACGGGGACGGCGGACAGGTCGAGCGTGTTGCGGGTCGCGGTCTCGAAGGTCCGGATGCCGCGCTCGCACAGGATCACATGCGGGTTGCCTTCGGCCAGCACGTACTCGGCGGCGGCAAGCAGCTCGTCCAGGCTCGCCGACATGCCGCGCTTGAGCATGACCGGCCGCTCCGTGCGGCCGACCGCTCGCAGCAGATCGAAGTTCTGCATGTTGCGTGCGCCGATCTGCAGGACGTCGACCTCGCGGGCCATGCGCTCCACCTGTTCGACGCTCATCACTTCACTGACGACCGGAACGCCCGTAGCGCGGCCCGCCTCGGCCAGCAGCGCGACGCCTTCCCAGCCGAGCCCCTGGAACGAGTAGGGGTTGGTGCGGGGTTTGAACGCGCCGCCCCTGAGTAGTCGGGCGCCGTGTGCGATGACTTCACGCGCGGTAGCCAGCACCTGCTCGCGCGACTCGACCGAGCATGGCCCAGCGATGATCACGAATTCGTCGCCTCCGAGCACGGCGTTGCCGATCGGGATGCGCGTGCCCTGCGGATGCGCCGGACGGGATGCCTTCGGCCAGTTCTTCGCCGCCGAGTCGGGTAGGGGAGGCAGAGCAGCAGGCTCGCCCGGCTCGGGTGCGAGCTGGACACGCCGCGGCTGTCCCGGTTCGGCCTGGGCCCGTGCCAGGTCGACATCGTAGCTGCCGATGATCTGGAGCGAGAGCGCATGCTCGCGCACCTGCTCCAGGGCCTCGCCCACGCGCGGGTCGTTCACATCGCCTTCGAAGTCGATGTAGAACAGGTACTCCCACGCTTTGCCGAGCTTCGGGCGGGACTCGAGCTTGGCCAGGTTGATGCCCGCGTCCGAGAGGATGCGCAGGCACTCGCCGAGCGCGCCCTGCTCGTGGCGCGTCGCCAGAAGCAGCGACGTCTTGCGCTTGGCGTATTCGCCGTGCTGCATCAACGCGCGGACTTCGTCGCTCGGCTTCTGCGAGGTGAACAGGATGAAGCGCGTGAAGTTGTCGGGGTGATCAGCAATGTTCTGCGCGAGCTCGACCAGGCCGTAGCGCGCCGCCGCTTCGGGCGGCGCAATGGCGGCGCGTGTAGGATCGCCGGCTTCGGCGACCTCCTTCGCTGCGACGCCGGTGTCCACCGATGGGATGATGCGCGCGCCGGCGAGCGTGCCGAGGAAGCGACCGCATTCGGCCAGCACCAGCGGATGCGCGTGCACCTCGCGGAGATCGCTGAGCGATGCGCCCTCCACGCCGAGCAGGCGGTGATCCATGCGCCACTCGATCTCGCAGATGGGAACGAGATCGTACTGGGCAAGCAGGTCGTAGCCGTCGCGCACGGTGCCGGCGATGGCGTTGTCGACGGGCAGGATGCCGACATCGACCTTGCCGCTGACGACGCTGGTCGCAACCTGGCGGAAGGTGGGCACGCCCTGGCGCTCGTGGTCCGTTCCCACGGCGTCGAAATAGGCGGCCACGGCCACGCTGGAGTGGGCGCCCTCGATACCCTGGAAGGCTGCGGTGATGGTCATGGTCGGTTCTGCTTCCTCGAATGCTGTTCGGGCACGACGCGTGCCAGAGCTCCCGGTGCCCCGGCACGCAGATGTAGTGGAAGATGCCGCACCGCGCAAAAGCGCTACCGGCTCCGGAGCCAACAGCCGTGGCGCTACAGTGCGGCCAGGCGCTCCAGGCCTTCGATGCGCTGGAGCGCGAAGCGGTCGGCCGCGGACATGCTGCCGGCGCGGCTGCGCAGGATCGCCAGATATTCGCGCAACAGCCCCCGGTCGACGCCCCGTACGCGCCGCAGCAGGCTGTACAGCTCGTCGACCACGGGCAGCGGCAGCGGTTCGCCGAGCGCCCGATAGAGGCGGATCGCGTAGTCGACCCAGCCCGGCTTGCCCGTGGCGGCGGCCAGACGCGCGGCGTAGCGCACGGCGATCGGCGCGACGTTGCGGTCGAAGCGCACGCCGGCGCTGGCCTCGTCCAGCACCCGAGCCAGGTGAGCGCCGAGCAGTCGCTCGGCCTCGTCACCACGTCCGAGTGCGAGCGCCTTGTCCACCACGCCGCCGAGCAGTGCGAAGGCATCCGCGCGCCGCGTGCGTTCACTCTGCACCGACTCGTCTTCGTGCACAGCCTCGAACCGGATCGTCTCCTTCACACGCAGGTTCTGTGCGGTGGCGCGGTCGCGTTCCGTCGCGACGGGCTGCTGCACGAACGTCCAGCACTTCCTCGCCGATGGATAGTCTGTCGCCGATGGCGAGCAGCGTTTCCGCGTTGATCGGCTGCCCGTTGACGAGCACGCCGTTGCGGCTGCCCAGATCGGTAACGCTCGCCTGCTCCTTGCCGACGCGTATCAGCGCGTGGCGGCGGGATACCAGCTCGTTGTCCAGAACCAGATCGCAACCGGCGGAACGGCCGATGACGATCTCTGCCTTGATGAGCGGCAGGTCACGTCCGCGGAAGCGCAAGCCATAGGCGACAGCAGCGCGTTCGCGCGTTCCGCTGCCCGGCGGTGCTGTCGTGGTCGGCAGCCTTCTAGCTGAGTCGTCGGTTTTCACCCCTAGGGGTGATGCATAGCCACACCGGCGGTTCGGGTAAAGCCGGATTTTTCCCGGCCCGCGAAATGGATTGGGGGTCACAAGCCCCGGTTTCCAGCTCTACCCGGCGCGCGGATAGCTACCCAGCACCTTCACCATCGCGCAGTGCTCGGTGAGCTTTTCCAGCGCACGCGCGACGGGGGGATCGGTGCGGTGCCCTTCCAGATCAGTGAAGAACACGTACTCCCAGAGCCGACCTTGCCCCGGCCGGGACTCGATGCGCGAGAGGTTGATGCCTTCTTGATCGAAAATCTCGAGGGCGCGCTTCAGCGCGCCTCGTTCGTGAGGTGTGGAAAACACCAGGCTCGTCTTGTCACTGCCACTGGCCGGGGCGTCCCCGGGTGCCAGCAGCACAAAGCGCGTGGCGTTCTGCGGGCGGTCCTGGATGCGCTCGCGTATCACCGACAGGCCGTGCAGCTCGGCGGCCAGCCGGCTGGCCACGGCCGCGGCCTGGTCGTCGGCGCTCGCCTCGCGAGCGGCGGTGGATGTCGACGGCGAGACGACCAGCTGGGCCGACGGCAGGTTGTCGGCGAGCCAGCGGCGGCATTGCGCCAGTGCCTGCGGATGCGAGTAGACGCGCTGGATGCGGCCGATGTCGTCGTGCCGGCCCACCAGGCACTGGTTCACGTCCAGCACGAGCTCGCCCCGGATGCGCACCTCGCTGTCGAGCAGGCAATCCAGCGTGAAGGTGACGCCGCCCTCGGTCGAGTTCTCGATCGGCACGATGCCGTAGCTCGCGTTGCCGCGTTCGACCGCGTCGAACACCGCGGCGATGGTCGTCGCTTCCATGTAGCGTGCAGCCAGACCGAACGAGTGGAGCGCCGCCATGTGCGTGAACGTTCCCGGCGGACCGAGGTAGGCGACGCTGATCGGCTGCTGGAGCGCGAGGCACGCGCTGATGATCTGGCGGAACACCGGTCGGACGCTGCTCACCGGGAAGGTGGCATCGGGCCGTCCGGCGAGCGTCTGCTCGAGCCGTTCCAGAACGCGCTCCTCGCGCCCCGGGTCGTGCGACGGAGTCGCCGTCGCTTGCTTCTCCTTGCCGATGTCCGATGCCGCGCGGGCCCGTTCATCGAGCAGATCGAGGATCTTTTCGTCGATCACATCGATGCGGCGGCGGAGATCGTCGATGCCCACCTGGACTACCCCGATAGCGGCGACGCGTTGTACAGGTCGAAGTTCTGCTTGCCCATCGAGTGCCAGGTCCAGATCGCTTCCGCCCCAATCTAGACGAGGCAGCGGCATTGTGCCAGCCGCCGGGGGTTCCGCTGGACGCGGGGCACCCCTGCTCCGGGGCGCCCCGAATCCATACCGGATACTACTTGAGGACCTCGGTGAGCTTCTGGAGCTTCATGGCCAGGCCCATGTCGCCCTCGATCTTCAGCTTGCCCGAGAAGAACAGCTGCTGACCGTTGGCCTTGCCCTCGATCATATCGACGTAGTCGCTTGCGGCCATCTTGATGGTGCACTGCGCGTCGCTATCGCCCTCGGTCACGCCGGGGTTGTCCTTGAGGTTCATGACCCAGGTGCCACCGCCGTCGCCATCGAGCACGAACTTGTAGGTCGCGCCGATCTGCTTCGCCGCGTCCTTGTGCTCTTCGATCTTTGCCTTTGCCTCTTCCATCTTCTCTGCGGCAGTCGCCATGTTGTTGCCTCCTCGTGGCTTGTTCTGGCTTCAGGGTCCACACTCCTGGACCCATTTTTCGACCCTCGGGCACCAGGCCTCCGGGCAAACCTTCTTGCATCAGCCTGCTGGTCGGCTGCGATCGGGCGCGGGCGGGATCCATTTCTCCGCGGCTTCGACGAAGCGCTGGTGCCGGCCCGTCCAGATCCAGCGTACGAGCGAACGCGCTTGTTCGGGGTCCTGGGTCCGCACTGCTTCGACGACGTGCTCGTAGCCTTCGGTGATCGACCCCGGCGACACCCAGAGCGTCTCAAGCAGGTGCGTGTACTTGTCCAGCAGTCCGCGCACGCTGTTCAGAAGCAGGCGCGGAACGATGTTGTGCGCGGCGTCCGCCAGCGCCCAGTTGAAATCGAAGTCGAGCCAGAGCAGGCGCGAGAGGTTCTTCTCGCTCCGCATCCGCGCGACGATGACGTTGAGCGTGGCGAGGTCGTTGTCGCTGCGTCGCTCGGCGGCGAGCCCCCCGACTTCCGCCGTCAGGATGCGAGCCGACTCCAGCAGATTGGCGAGCACCTCGGTGTTGATCTGGTCGTCCTCGGTGAGGACGAGGTACTCGATGACGTTGACGCTTGCGTGCAGGCTGTAGTCGAGCACCAGCGTTCCCGCGCCGGGTCGGCGCTCGATCAGCCGGAGCTGTTCGAGGCGCGTCAGCGCCTCGCGCACCGTGAAGCGGTTCACGTCGAACTCCACCGCCAGCTGCGGCTCGGGCGGCAGCTTGTCGCCCGGACGGTAGGCGCGCGAAAGGATGCGGCGCTTGAGCGCCTCGGCGACCTGCCCCGCCCGGGTCTGCCTCGCGACCGCTTTCACGCAGCGCGTTGTAGTCCGGGCTTTGTCCAACAATCAACTCGATTTGTTGGACAAAGTGCCCGGAACCCGCGGATGCGGATAAGCTGAAATATTCCCGCTAGATAGAGCGGAAGTGTGGTGCGGCGCTACCTGGTCGGAACAGCCGGCATAGGAGCCGGCGCAGGAGCAGCGCTGCTGGACGCTGCCGGCGCGCCCGGTACCGGCGCATCCTTGAAGTGCATCGGAGCGCGCTGCGTGGGAGCAGGAGCCGCCGACGAGGAAGCTGCCGGAGCTGTCGCGGCTGTGGGTGCCGCGGCCGCCGGAGCGGGGTTGGGCGGCGCGGTGTCGGCCGGGGGAGTCTGGATGACGCAGCCCGCTGCCAGGACGGCGACGGGAAGCACGGTGAGCACAGAAGCGATGATGCGCATGGGAGCACCTTTAGTGTGGGTAACGAGCCGAGCCTAGCCGGAATTGTCGACCGCGGCGAGAGCCACGGACGGTCCGGTCCAGCTCTAATACGTCGGCCATCGCGAGATCTTCCCCGATTGACGGCGCGCAAGTGTTGCGTCGCCATAGGCGTGGCCCGCCTCTGGCCGGCCGGGGATGGCTGGGACACACTGGTATTCGATGGGGACGGCGTCCCGCATTCGAGGATCCGGTGCACTTGCAGCTTCGGTTGTGCTGCACGCGCTCACGCTCGGCACCGGTGCTTTCCTGCTTTCCAGTTCGCTCGCCGACCGGAGCCCGGGGCGCGCGGTGCCGCACACGGTGGAGGTCACCCTCACCGGTACGCACATCGACCTGCCGAGGATGACGGATGGGAGCAGGCGGTCCGGTCGCCCGCTGCCCCGCGAGCCCGAGCGACAACGTGTCGCGAGCCAGCTCGGAGGTGGCTATCGCGTGCCACGGCCCGACATGCGCAGGACCGGCCGTGGTGGAACGGACGAAGCGAGCCAGCGCGCGCTGAACCTTGCCGACAGCAACGACGGCCTCACGCTCGATCGCGATCCTCTCGACCGGCTCGACCGCAGCCAGGTCCAACGCGTCGACACGGGACGCGACCGACGCTCGCGCGACGATCGCCGTGCGACGCCGCATCCGATGCAACTGACGTTCCTCGCTACCGGAGCGGGACACACGCCACTCCGGCGGCCGTCCGCCAGGTTCGATCCCGCGCTCGGGATCCGCACGGGCAATCGCCCGCGTGCGCTGGGCGGTGTGCCGGGCAGCGCGGACGCTCGTTCACCGGGCCGTGGCCAATTCCTGGATCCGGGCGCGTCGCAGGCCGGCGCGCGCGAACGCGAGCTGGCGGAAGGCGTGCCGGATGGTGCACGCGGCCACGACTTTCGCAGGAGCGCGTCGGTCACGCTGGCGCGTCCCATGGTGAAGCGGGCGCGCGCGGCCGTCCCTGCGCCTGTGCGCGGCCGGCCGGCGGACAACGTCGACAGTAGTCAGGACGTTGCCAGCCGCGTCGCCTCGTTGATCCACGCCAGCACCGCGGGCGGACAGCCCGGCACCGGTCCCGGGGGCCGGAAAGCGCCAGGGCTGTCGGGCAGCCGCGGCTCGAGTGGGCCCGGCTCGCGTTCGGCAGCGGCGGGCCACGGCGCTGGACCGCTGCTCGACGTGGGTCGCGACCCGCGTGTGCTGGGCTACTTCCGCGGCATCAAGGCCAGGGTCGATCCGTACTGGGACGACGCTTTCCCTCACTGGGCGATCCGGGAGGGCCGGGGCGGGCTGGCGATCGTCGGCTTCCGCGTGCTGCACAACGGAGCCGTCACCGACGTGCACCTCGTCAGGACCAGCGGCGTCGACGAGTTCGACCGGAACGTGATGCGCGCTGTGGAGCGCGCGGCTCCGTTCGGTGTCCCGCCTGCTGTCCTGGGGCGCGGCCCCGTCTCCCTGAGGCTGGTCTTCGACGCCTTGAATACGCCGGTCGGCCGCCGTGGGCCGGGGCCCGGACGGCGGCGCTGACGCCGACTTGACAGAGGGAGCCGGGGCCGCTCATATTCCCGGCCCTTCGCCGAAGTAGCTCAGTCGGTTAGAGCACGCGCTTCATAAGCGCGGAGTCGTCGGTTCAAGTCCGACCTTCGGCACTACGCTTCGAGGCGCGGCGGCGCAGGACGAACACGGCGGGCAGGCCCAAGAGGGCGAGCCAGCCGCTGCCTGCCGGCTTCCGCGGAACCGAGCAGCCGCAGCCGCCCGTGGCTTCCAGCTTCTTGTTTCCGCCGGCGGAACCGGGCTGGATGCAGCTGCCGTTCTCGTCGACGGGCAGCGGGCCAACGCCGCTCTCCAGCTTGCCCTGGTCGAGCTTGACGGCGAGGTCTCCGGTGTTGCGGTTGTCGTGGTGGAAGCCCTCCCACGAGATGACGCTGTCGGTGGTGCCCTTGGTGTGCCAGGCGTACAGCCAGCCTTCGCGCGTCGGCACCACCACCTCCAGCTTGCCGTCGCCGTCGATGTCGCCGACCGCGGGGGTCGCCATGATCCACTGTCCGGTGAACTTGGGCCAGCCTTCAGGCTCGCGGCCGCAGGCGTCCGCCGCGTGGACGAAGTAGCCGCTGGTGCCCGTGATCACCTCGGGGTAGCCGTCGCCGTTCAGGTCGGCGATCGCCTGGCTGTTGTAGAACGTCATGTCCTCGAGCAGCACCGGGCTGCCGGGCAGCATGGCGCCGGTCTTTCCGTCCCACATGGCGAGCAGGTTCTGGCCAAGCTTGTTGGTCGCGCCGTGCGACACCAGCTGCTGGGCCAGGCTGAGCGAGCCACCCGTCGTGATGATGTCGGGCGTGCCATCCTGGTTCAGGTCGCCCAGCGACGGCTGCGCGAAGAGCGGGAACATCGTGTCCGGCCGCTGTGCGTCCGAATCGGCGCCGAAGATCGCCGTCGGCTGGAGGCCGCGCTGCGAGGGGCCGCCGTCGGGATCCTTGCGCTCGGGCAGCGCGTTCGGGGGCAACCCGAAACCGGACTGCTTGCCCGGATCGGCCGGCAGGATCATCGGCGCGCTGGCGTTGCCGTGCATGATGGCATCGGGTTTGCCATCACCGTTCATGTCGGCGGCGACCGGCGAGTTGCCCACGCCCTCTGCGACGAGCGGGAACAACATGAAGGACGTCATCTTGATCGGCCAGTCCTTCATGTACGTGTGCGTCTTGCCGTCGATCAGATAGAACGCGCCCGCGCCGCCGCCGGCACCGAGCTTCTCGTTCGAGCCGACGAGGAGATCCGGCGTGCCGTCACCGTTGAAGTCCGCGACGGCCGGCGTGGTCAGGACGCGGTTGTACTCTTCAAGCCCGGGATAGTGCACGCGCACCGGCCAGCCCGACAGCGGCGTGCCGTCGGCCTTGTAGACGTGGACGTAGCCGTCGAAGCCGGCCTGGATCACGTCCAGCTTGCCGTCGCCGCTCATGTCCGCCAGGACCGGGCTGCCGAAGGCGCCGCGATCGAGGACGTTGTTCACGTCCTTGCCGGTCTTCGGGTCCTTGGTCTTGCCCATGCACAGCGACGGCGGCGTCGAGCCGTCGAGCGGGCACGAAGGTACGTCGGGAAGCCGTACGGGCCAGCCCTTCATGACCGTCCCGTCGTTCTTTACGATGTATATCGTGCCGGAGTAGGTCGTGACGACGATGTCCGGCTTGCCGTCGCCGTCCATGTCGGCCACCGCCGGCGTCGGCACGATCGCTTCACGCGCGACATCGGGATCCACGCCGTTGGGGCTGTTGTAGGCGGGGCTCTTCGAGTAGTCGGGCCGGGTCGCATCGCCGTCCAGTCCGTCGACCTTCTTCACCTTGAAGGGGAAGCCCGGCAGCTCTTCCGGCATGCCGGACTTCATCGACCAGACGTGCAGCAGGCCGCCGCTGGTGCCGAGGACGATGTCTTTCACGCCGTCGCCGTCGATGTCGGCGAGCTTGGGGCTCGACTCGCCCGAGTCGCCGATGCGCACCGGGAAGCCGCTGACCAGGTCGGGGTCCTTGTACACGTAGTAGGCGCGACGCAGCTCGCCCGTCACGTCGCCGATGCTGCCGCCGTAGTGCGCCGTGGCGCGGACGCGGACGGTGATGGTGTAGTCGTTCTCGCCGCGCGGGCTGTCCGGGTCCCGCGGATGTTTCACGTCGAGGCTGCGCACGTCGAGCGAGGCGAGGGGCGTGCCATCGGCTCCAATCTCGCCGGTGAGGTTCGTCTGCTTCGGCTCGATCGGCTTGAAAGCATCGTCGAGCGGCTGCACGCCGGGCGCCCACTCGACGACGTAGTCGAAGCTCTTGGCACGCGTCGCGCTCACCGTGCCGATGATCGGTACCGGCGCGTTCAGCTGGTCGGCGTAGAGCACCGTAAACCAGCGCGGGCTGGTGACGTCGATGTCGGGCGGAATACGCCCTTCCTTGACCCACTCGACGGCGGTGTTGGCATTGACGCGGCCATAGCCGAAGCGTTGGTCGAAGCCCGGTTGCGAGTAGTAGTACTGCGAGTTCGGCTGCCGCGACTCGGGGACATTGATGTCGTCCGCCGTCATCATGTCCAGCTGCATGACCTCGCCGGCTGTCAGCTTCTTGTGCGTGACGCCGTCGTAGCCCGCCTCCACGCCCATCGAGTAGACGAGGCCACTGACCCCGGACAGGCGCCCGGTGGCTTCGCTGGAGCAGCCCGTGCCCGACGCCGACAGGAAGTTCTGCGCGCCATAGTTGGTGCACAGATTGTAGGCGAGGAAGCTGGTCGCTGTTGTGGACTGCTGATCGACGCCGAGCATGGTGATGGCGTGGACCGGAAGCGTGTGGTTCGACGCGGCGGGCATGTTGTGGTGGCGGGCGTTCTCGTCCGCCATGCTCGCGATCACGATCGTTCCGCGGCTCCAGGCGTAGTCCATCGCCTTCTGCGCGAAGCGCGACATGTCGATCGTGCCGAGCGCTTCCTGGACGACGCTCGAGCCGTTGTCGGCTGCGTACACCACCGCTTTCGCGAACTCGTTCGCGTCGGCGATGAAACTGTCGCCGACCCTGAGCATCTGGAAACGGCACTTCGGGCACACGCCCGCGGCTCCGATGCCGTCGTTTGCGCCGCCCGACGAATCGTTGGCTTCGCCGGTGCCGTGCCCGTAGCGCGTGTCGTCGTACGGGTCGTTGTCGTTCTTCATGAAGTCCCAGCCGGAGATGTCGTCGACGAAGCCGTTGCCGTCGTCGTCCTTGCCGTCCGAGACGATGAGCTTGCCCTGCGCGTCCTTCATGATGATGAGGTCGCCAGCGTCGAGAATGCCGTTCTGGTTCGCGTCGCCCTGCGGATGGCCGGGCGAGGCGGGCGGCTCGAGCCAGGGCGAGTCGGCATAGTCCGAGATGGTGAGGATGCCGTCGCCGTTGCAGTCGAACAGGTCCTGGCCGGGCTTGGACGGATCGAGCGGCGCGCAGGCGGAGCCGTCCTTGTGCGTCGGCAGATGGTTCTGGAGCTCGCCCTTGTTCAGGTACGCCTTCTCGGCCAGGTTCGGGTCGTCCCATTTGATGCCGCAATCGAGCACCGAGATGAGCACGCGGTCATCGCCGATGGTGTTGCGCCAGGCCATGTCGATACTCATGCCCGATGCCGTCTCGGACGGGCGGATCGGCGGCGCACCCGGCGAGCGATCGGGTATGAACGAGTAGAAGTTCCACTGGCCCCGCTTGCGCTTGGACGGGTCCGCCGAGGCGGCGTAGCCGTAGCTGGGATCGTTCGGCCAGTTTGCCGGGTTCTTCAGCTGGGCAGGAGTTGCCGTGGCCGGCGGTGGCCAGGCGGCCTGCACCGGGCGTGGCGAGTCGACGCAGACGAGACCCACCGCCACCGCCAGCAGTCCCAGCACCGGGCGCGGAATCCGCCGACGACGTCGGGCCCCGACGACGTCGGGCTCGCCTTGATGGGTTCGATCCGGGCGATGCTCGTTCATGGTGGGCTCTCCTCGCCCCCCCGGGTGTGCTGTGCCAGCGGCACCGGACGGCCCGGCGAAGTCAATTGTCTCCAAACAGATCGTGGATGCGCGAGTCAAGCGCGAGCGCGATCTTGTACAGGCTCGATATGGACGGGCTCGATTCGGCGCGTTCGATCTGGGAAAGAAGCGAGATGCTGAGTCCGGTCCGGCGACTCATCTGCTTGAGCGTCAGTTCCTTTTCCTTGCGCATCGAGCGGATAGTATCGCCGATGATCTTGTGCAGCTGCTCTTCCGGCGTACGCGCAAGGCCCTTCTTCTTCATCACCCGCGCCAGCACGTCGCGGAACTCGTCCACGTTGAACGGCTTCTTGATGTAGTCGACAGCGTCGAGCTTCATCGACGCGACCGCCGTGTCCAGGTTGGGGTGGGCGGTGAAGATGATGACCGCGATGTCGCTGTCGATTCCGCGGATGCGGCGCAGCACCTCGATGCCGTCGAGCTTCGGCATCATCAGATCGAGGATCATGACGTGGTAGCTCCCCTGGCGGATCTCGTCTTCCACCAAGGTCGGGTCACCAAGCGTCTTGACGGCAAAGCCGTCCTTCTCGAGCAGCGTCTGCATGTAGTCGCAGATCGCACGGTCATCGTCGACGATAAGGATCCGCACGGCAGGGACTTCGATCGGCACTTTCGCCTCCTCGCGCGGCCCGGGAGCGGCCGCGCCATCTGCGGCTGGAACCGGCTGTTCCAGATTGCAGTGACACTACAATACCCGAGTCTGGGTGGCGATGGGTCACATTTCGCGCACGGACCGCCTCGAAAGGCTCGAGGGAACGCGAAGGACAAAAAAAAGCAGCGACCGGAACCGGGGGGGGAAGTTCCGATCGCTGCTTGGAGAGAACACAGCGCCCCGTCGGAGGGGGGCACGATCGAGGCGCTGTGCGGAGAGTTTGGCAGCAGACGTGAGGGTGGGGGGGCACGACCACTCGACTGCCGCCGCGCAAAGATAATGCAGGCTCCGTGCCAGCCTCCGGGCGGACCAGACCGGGCACTTGCGAGCGATCCTGGCATCGGGCTTCGCAGATCTGAAATCGGCATTGCAGCCGCGAGATGTACGGACGCCTGGGGCGCCATCCGAGTGGTGATCGCTCCGGGGTCGGAGGCCGGAACACATGTCGGCAGCGATCTATCGAGCCCGAGCGTGGCTCGACGTGGTGCACTCGTCGCACGGGCGTCACTTCCATGAAGCACACAGCCGCCCGGGTGTCATCGCGCGGTGCGTCCGCGCGCGACCGCCCCGGCGTGGGCCAGCGATCGTGGGACGTATCCTGTCATGCCTGGTCTTGATCACCTGGGGTGCCGAGCGTACGACGGGGTGCCCGATGTTCGTCCACCGCAGCAACCGCCTGGAAGAGCTCGTCGGTGTGCTCGCGGAGGTCGTGGCTCGTCCCGTGGGCGGCGCGCTCGAGCCGGAGGTGATCGTCGTCCAGAGCAAGGGCATGGAGCGCTGGCTGGGCATGCAACTGTCCAGACGGCTGGGCGTCTGGTCGAACGCACGGTTCCCGTTCCCCCGCGCGCTCGTCGAGGAGCTGTTTGGAGCCGTGCTCGACGCCGGTGGCAACGAGCGCTTCTCGCGCGAAGGACTGGGGTGGGCTATCTCGGCCCTGTTGCCGAGCCTGGCACAGAGCCCGGCTTTTTCCGGGGTCGCGGGCTACCTCGAGGACGACCAGCACGGGCTCAAGCGCCTCCAGCTCGCACAGCGCATCGCGTACCTGTTCGACCAGTACGCCGTGTTCCGCCCGGAGATGGTGCTCGATTGGGAACGCGGCGGAGGCGAGGGCTGGCAGCCGGCGCTGTGGCGCGCGCTCGTCGAGCGGTTCGGGTCGGATCACGTCGCGGCCCGCACCGGGCGGTTCCTCGAAGCGTGGAACGGAATCGGCGAGCTGCCGCCCGGGGTGCCGCACCGGATCTCGGTGTTCGGGATCTCGTCGCTGCCCCCGATCTATCTGCGCGTGCTCGCGGCAGCGGCGCGGCACGTGGAGCTGCACCTGTTCCTGCTTTCCCCGTCCAGAGAGTACTGGGCGGAGATCCGCTCCGAACGTGAAGCCCTGCGGTCCTTGCGCGACAGCGCGGAAAGCGGGCGTGAGGAGCTCCACCTCGAGCAGGGCAACGCGCTGCTCGCCTCCTTGGGTCGCGCTGGCAGGGACTTCCAACGGGTGCTCGAGTCGCTGGACGACTACCAGGAGACGGACCGCGATCTGTACCGGGACCCGGGAGCGCACAGCATGCTCGCGGCGTTGCAGTCGGACATCCTCGCGCTCAGGCGGCGCGGTCCGGGAGCGCTGGCGCCGCCGCTGCCGCTCGATGACGCTTCGATCGCGGTCCACGCCTGTCACAGCCCGATGCGCGAGATCCAGGTGCTGCGCGACCAGCTCCTCGACCTGTTCGAGTCCGATCCGTCCCTGGAGCCCCACGACGTGGTGGTGATGATGCCGGACGTTCGAAGCCTACGCGCCTCTGGTCGACGCCGTGTTCGGGACAACCGGCACCGGCCCGGGGCGCATTCCCTATCGCATCGCGGACCGCACGCAGCGGTCGGGCAGTGCGGTGACGGAAGCGTTCCTGTCGCTCCTCGCATTTGCGGGGGACGGGCGCGCGCCAGCGAGGTGCTCGACCTGTTGCAACTCGAGCCCATCCGTGCGCGCTTCGGGATCCTGGCGAGCGAGCTTTCCGACGTGTCGCACCGGATCCACGACGCGGGGGTGCGCTGGGGCGAGGACGCAGCCGATCGCGAGCGCGCCGGTCAGCCCGCGGTCGAGCAGAACTCCTGGCGCTTCGGGCTGGAGCGGCTGTTGCTCGGCTACGCCATGCCGGGTCCGGGCATGTTTGCTGGTGTGCTGCCCATCGACGACATGGAAGGCTCACAAGCGGAGCTGGTCGGGCGTCTGGCGGAATTCGCCGAGAGGCTGTTCGCCTGGAGGCGTCGACTCGTCCAGCCGCGCACGCCGGCGGATTGGCAGGAGGCGCTCGGGCGGCTGCTCGACGATCTGGTTCTGGCACCGGACTTCGAGACCTGGCAGCTGCAGCTGGTCCGCGACGCGCTCGCCGCGCTTTCGGATGCGGCAACCGCGGCGGGGTTCGACGAACCGATCTCGCTGGAGGTCGTGCGTGCGCTGCTCGAAGAGGCGTTCGAACAGGAGCGCACGACCCACGATTTTCTGGCGGGTGGAGTGACCTTCTGCGCGATGCTGCCGATGCGCAGTATCCCGTTCCGTGTCGTGTGCCTGGTGGGGATGAACGACGGCGACTTCCCGCGGACGGACCGCCACCAGAGCTTCGATCTGATCCGCGCAGAGCCGCGTCCGGGCGACCGCAGTCCCCGCGAGGAGGATCGCTATCTCTTTCTCGAAGCGCTGCTGTCGGCGCGGGAGCGGCTTTTTGTCAGCTATGTCGGGCGCGGCATCCAGGACAACGGCGTGCGGCCGCCGTCCGTAGTGCTCGGTGAGCTGTTCGACGCGGTTTCGACATCGTTCTCCGTCGACCGCGATCGGCTGGTCGTCGAGCATCCGCTGCAACCTTTCAGTCCCCGCTACTTCCGGGGCGACGACGATCCGCGTCTGTTCAGCTACGGAGTGGACGATTCGGCGGGCGCGCGCGCGCTGGTCCGCGAGCGGCATGCTCCGCCGCCGTTCCAGCTCGAGCTTCTGCCGGCGGTAGGCGGCGAGCAACGGAGCGTGGACATTGGAGTGCTGGCGCGTTTCTTCGAGAACCCCGCGCGCGGGCTCCTGAACGCGCGGCTGCGCCTGTTCCTCGAGCGTGAGTCGGTGCTGGTCGAGGATCGCGAGCCCATCGAGCTGGATCACCTGGAACGCCACAAGATTGGAGCGGCGCTTCTGGAGCAGGCGCTCGGAACCAGCGCGCTCGACGACGGACTGTCGCGCACGCGCGCGAGCGGCGTGCTGCCGTTCGGCACGCCGGGCCATCTGCTGTACGAGACGATCGAGGAGCAGGCGCATTGCGTCGAGCTTGCCGCACGCCGCTATCGCGAGGGCGGCAGGCTGCCGCCTCTGGAGGTGGACCTGGAGATCGGCGATACGCGCATCGGCGGCGCGCTCGGCGAGCTCTGGCAGTGCGGACAGCTCCGCGTGCAGTACGGCAAGCTCAAGGCCCGCCAGCGGCTGTCGACGTGGACGCGTCACCTGGCGCTGCAGCTGGTCGCGCCGGCCGGCTATCCGCGCAGCAGCGTCGTGGTGGCGCGCGCCGACGACGGCTCGGCCGAAGTGCTCGGACTTGTGCCGGTCGAGCAGGAGCGTGCGCGCGAGCTGCTTTTCGATGTGGTCGAGCTGTACTGGCTCGGGCAGCGCGCTGCGTTGCCGTTGTTCCCCGAGTCGTCCTTGGCCTACGTCGAGGCTCTCGCGAAGCGGTCCGGCGAGCCCGACGCGGAACAGCAGGCGCTGCGCCAGGCGACGCTCGAGTTCAACAAGAAGGCAAACGGTGCCGAAGCGCAGGATGTGTACATCCAGCGCGCCTTCGACGGCTACGAACCGCTGGGCGACAGCGTGCCCGGCGCGGAGGCCGCGCTGCCCGGCTTTGCCGAGCTGGCCAGGCGGGTCTTCGAACCGATGCTCGGGTTCGTCGGGGAGGTCGAGCCGTGAAGGAGCTCGATCCGCTGGGCATCGGCCTCGACGGCACGCAGCTCATCGAAGCCAGCGCCGGCACAGGCAAGACGTACACGATCACGACGCTCTTCCTGAGGCTGCTCCTGGAGCGGCGCCTGCCCGTCGACCGGATCCTGGTTGTCACCTTCACCAACGCGGCGACGGCCGAGCTCAGGGAGCGCGTGCGCCGGCGCATCCGCGAGGCGGCGGAAGCGTTCGAGGCCCACGCGCGCGGCGAAGCGGTCGAGGACGAGGTGCTGGCGGCGCTCGTGGCCTCGAGCACGGATAGGCCGGAGTCGCTCCGGCTGCTCTCGGAGGCGCTGCACGGTGTGGACGAGGCCGCCATCTCGACCATCCACGGCTTCTGCCAGCGTGTGCTCACGAGCCATGCGTTCGAGAGCAACGCGCGCTTCGACCTCGAGCTTGTGCATGACCAGACGCCGTTGGTGTCGGAGCTGGTCGAGGATTTCTGGAGCAGTCGGCTCTCCGGGGCGAGCGAGGCGCGCGTGCTCTTCCTCGACACCGCCGGCATCAAGCTCGAGACGTTCCGGCGGCTGGCGTGGCTGGCGGTGAAGTGGCCGGAGATGCCGGTGATTCCGCCTGCGCCCGCTGTCGACCCGGATGCTGCGGTCGGTGAATACGTCGCGGCCCGGAGCCGTGCGCTCGAGGTGTGGGAGCGGGAGCGCACCAGCGTCGAGGCGCTGCTCTCGAAGGGGCTCGACGGACGGAAGTACCGCGGGCAATACGTCGAGAAGTGGTGCGCGGAGCTCGACGGCGTGCTGCGCGAACGGCGCCCCGTGGTCGACGCCTACAAGATGCTCGACCGCTTCACCATGCCGAAAATCGTGGACGCCGCGAAAGGCGAAGCGCCGCGGCACGCTTTCTTCGACCTGTGCGGCGAGCTGCTCGAAGCGCGGGAGCGCGCGTCGGGCGAGCTTTCCGCGTGGTGGATCTCGCTCCAGCACGAGCTCGTCGACTACGCGCGGAGCGAGCTGCCCCGTCGCAAGCGCGAGCGCGGTCAGCAGTCCTTCGATGACCTGCTTTCAGGACTCGCCGCCGCGCTGGAAGGCCCCGCGGGCGACGAGCTGGCCCGGAGCATCCGCAGCCAGCTTCCCGCCGCGCTGATCGACGAGTTCCAGGACACCGATCCGGTGCAGTACCGCATCTTCCGCAAGCTGTACTCGGCGCCGGGCTCGTCGCTGTTCTTGATCGGCGACCCCAAGCAGGCGATCTACGCGTTCCGTGGTGCGGACGTGTTCGCGTATCTGCGCGCGGCGGAGGATGCCGGAGAGCGCGTGCACACGCTCGCCACCAACTTCCGCTCGGACCCCGGGCTGATCCACGCGGTCAACACGATATTCTCCCGGGCGCACTCGCCGTTTCTGCTCGACGGCATCGGGTTTTCGCCGGTGCGGGCGCGGGCGGACGCGCGGGACACGCTGGCGCCGTCGCGTGCGCCGCTCGGCATCATGTTCGTCCCGCGCGCGGGACGGGCAGGAACAAGGGGAATGATCGTCGGCGACTGGCACAAGCGCGGATTGCCTCGCGTGGTGGCTGCCGACATCGCACGCCTGCTCGTCTCCGGGTCGAAGCTGGATGGTCGGACGCTGGGACCGGGAGACATCGCCGTCCTCACCCGGAAGAACGAGCAGGCGCGCGAGATCCAGGCCGAGCTCGCGAAGATTGGCATTCCCGCCGTGCTGCACGGTGACTCCAGCGTGCTCGACACGCTCGAAGCGGAGGAAATCGGACACGTGCTCGGCGCGCTGGCGGACCCTACGGATGTCTCGCGTCTGCGCGCAGCGCTGACGACCCATCTGTTCGGTCTGGGTGCGGCGGAGCTGCTCGAGCTCGGCGAGCGCGAGGACGAGCTCGACCGCTGGATCCGCAGTTTCGTCGAATGGCACCAGGAGTGGCAGAGCGAGGGCTTCGTGCAGGCGTTCCATCGGCTGCTCCGCGAGGCGGACGCGAGCTCGCGGTTGCTTGCACTCTCGGATGGCGAGCGCCGGCTCACGAACGTGCTGCACCTGGTCGAGCTCCTGCACCGTGCGGCGAGCAGCGGGCATCTGGGGATTGCGGGGCTGGTTGCGTGGTTCGACGAGGTGCGCGCGGACGAGGATGCACGCCGGGGGCTCGCGCCGGACAGCGCGCAGATCCGGCTCGAGAGTGATCGCGACGCGGTGCAGCTCACGACCATGCACAAGAGCAAGGGGCTCGAGTACCCGGTGGTCTACTGCCCGTACCTGTGGTCTTCGACCGCGCTCTTCAAGGGGGACAAGGAGCGCCTGTGCTTCCACGATCCCGAAGACGAGCTGCGCTTCAAGCTCGATCTGCGGCCCACGTCGGAAAAGACGGCGCGCATCGAGCAGGCCAACCGCGAAGCGCTCGCCGAAGGGCTGCGTCTCGCCTACGTCGCGCTGACCCGCGCCAAGCACCGCGCGGTCGTCGTGTGGGGCGCGTTCAACGGCGGCGAGAACTGTCCGCTCGCGTGGCTTCTGCACCAGCCGGCCGATGCCGGGGCGCATTTCTCGGCCAGTCAGCGTGTGCACCTGGGTGACGATCCGGCGCTGTACGCCGATCTCGAGCGCCTGGTAGAAGCTTCCGGAGGTAGCATCGAGCTGTTCGACGTTGACGAGTCGCCTGCGCCAGCCTATCAGCCGGTCGCGGCGGAGCCGGCAAAGCTCGAGGCCCGGCACGCGACGCGCACGCTGGACCGGGGCTTCCGCAGCTCCAGTTTCTCGGCTCTGGCCTCGACGGCTGGCCTGCCGCTGCCGGTGCCCGCCGCAGAAGGTCGCGACCGCGACGAGCTCGCGCTCGAGCCGCCTGGCGAAGCGCCCGCTCCGGCGCGCGGAACACAGCGGGTGCGCCTGTTCGACTTTCCACGCGGCGCCAAGCCGGGCGACCTCCTGCATTCTATCCTTGAACACCTCGACTTCCAGTCGCGCGACGAGGCGGAGATCGCGAAGCTGGTGGAGCGCATGCTGTCGCGGCACGGGCTGGATGCGGCGCGCTGGTCGACTGCACTGGTCGAGGCGCTGGGCGAGATCGTCGACACGCGGCTGGACGACGCCCCCGGCTTCGCGCTCCGGGATATCCCAAGCGGCGCGCGCCGCGCCGAGATGGAGTTCATCTTCCCGGTCGCCGGCTCGACGGGCGCTCGTTTCACTGCGGGCGCGCTAGCGGATGTGTTGTCACGATACGCGCCCGCGTTGCCGGAGGGTTACGCCAACGGCGTCCGCCGTCTCGGCTTCGCCCCGCTGGCGGGTTTCCTGCGCGGCTTCATCGACCTGGTGTTCGAGCACGCCGGGCGGTTCTACCTGATCGACTACAAGTCGAACCACCTCGGTGACCATCCCGACGACTATCGCGGCGCGCGGCTCGTCGAAACGATGGCGCACCATCACTACTATCTGCAGTACCACCTCTACGCCGTTGCGCTGCATCGCCACCTCCGCCTGCGCGTTGTCGACTACGACTACGATCGCCATTTCGGCGGCGTGCGCTATCTGTTCCTCAGGGGGATGTCGCCGGCGCACGCGCCGGGATGCGGCGTGTTCGCCGATCGGCCGTCGCGGGCGCTCGTCGAGGCACTGTCGGCGCTGCTCGAGGCGCCCGGCGCGCTGGAGGTCAGCCCATGAGCGCGCTGTCGACGCTGCGCGCAGCCGGCTACTTCGCGCCGCTGGATGTGCACTTCGCGCGCACGACTGCGGCTCTGGCCGGCGAAGAGCACCCAGAGGTGAAGCTCGCGCTGGCGCTGTGCAGTCGCCGGACCCGCGAAGGGCACGTGTGCGTCGATCTGGTCCGAACTGCGGGGACGCGTGCGGTCGACGCTGCGGGCGAGCCGATCGCGGGAGTCGGCTTTCCGGAAGCAGGCGAATGGCGTGCCGCGCTCGAACACAGCTCGCTGGTGTCGGATGGCACGCGCCCGTCGCCGCTGGTTCTGGCGAGCGGTAGGCGGCTGTATCTGCGCCGGTACTGGGAGCACGAGCAACGCATCGCGGAGCTTCTGCGTGAGCGCGCCGGGGCCTGTGAAGACGAGCTGGACGGCCGCGCGCTCGCTCCGGCCCTCGCGCGCCTGTTCGGCCCCGTGTCGGCCGAGCCCGACTGGCAACGCATTGCGGTCGAGCTGGCACTTCTGCAGCGCCTGGTCGTGGTGAGCGGCGGACCGGGCACCGGCAAGACCTCCAGCGTAGTCAAGCTGCTCGCGCTCCTGGTCGAGCAGGCGCGGAGCAGCGGGCGCCCACGGCCCCGCGTACTCCTGCTCGCGCCGACCGGAAAAGCCGCGGCGCGTCTCGAGGAGTCGGTGCGGACGGCCAAGTCCGGGCTCGACTGCGACGAACAGGTACGCATGGCGATCCCGGAGCGCGCGCAGACGGTGCACCGGGCGCTGGGCAGTATCCGCGGCTCCAGTACGCGCTTCCGCCACGATAGCGAGCATCCGCTGCTCGCCGATCTGGTGCTGGTCGACGAGTCGTCGATGGTGGACGTGGCGTTGATGCGCCGTCTGCTCGAAGCCGTTCCCCGACACGCGCGGCTGGTCCTGCTCGGCGATCGCAACCAGCTGTCGAGTGTCGAAGCCGGCGCGGTACTCGCCGACATCTGTGGCGAGCGTACGGCACCGGCCTACTCGGAGGGATTGGGCCGCCGCATGCAGAGCGTGTTCGGGGAATCGCTGCCGGGTGCCGGCGTCGCGCGTGCAGCCGGCATCGGCGACGCTGTCGTCGAGCTCACGCGGAGCTACCGCTTCCCCGACGACAGCGGCATCGGCGCTCTGTCACGCGCGGTCCGCGAGGGCGACGCCGAGCGAGCAGTGTCGTTATTGCGCTCCGCAGCCGACGGCGTGCGTTGGGTCGAGGACAGCGATCGCGACGAGTTGTGTCGCGTCGCGGTCGAGGGCTTTTCCGACTATCTCGCCGCCACAGCGCCGCTGGACGCGCTGGCCCGGCTGTCACGCTTCCGGGTGCTGTGCGCCCACCGCCGCGGTCATGCCGGCGTGGAGCAGATTGGTCGCTCCGTCGAACAGGCGCTGGAACGGGCAGGGCTACTGCGCCCCTCCGGCAGTTGGTATCCCGGGCGTCCGGTGCTCGTCGAGCAGAACGACTACCAGCTGTCGCTGTTCAACGGTGATATCGGCGTCGTGCTCCGAGACCCTGATTCGGACGGGCTGCGCGCGTTCTTTGCCGGACCGGACGGGACGCTGCGCGCGCTCGCTCCGTCGAGGCTGCCGCCGCACGAGACCGTCTTTGCCATGACCGTGCACAAGAGCCAGGGCTCGGAGTTCGACGACGTAGCCGTGGTGCTGCCCGACGAGCGCTCGCCGTTGCTCGGGCGCGAGCTGCTCTACACGGCGATCACGCGAGCACGGCGCAGGCTGACGCTCTTCGGCAGCGAGCCGGCCCTGCGCGCAGCCATTGCCCGCCGCGTGGAACGCGCTTCGGGACTGGGCGAGCTGCTCTGGGCGACCTGAGCAGCTCGAGTCGCCAGCGGGTTGGCACCCATGAATCGCGGCTTTCTTTGGCGATCTGGAGGCATCGCGAGCCGCGACTCGAGTCAAGAGCGTGACAATCTGACACGAAAGTGTAGCAAATTGTCACACTTTGTGGCCGTGCGACTCCGCGCGGCCGACGCTTCACGGGCCTGCGTCCTGGTCGCGAGACAAGGGATCCATCAGGCGTCGTCGGCGATCTGCCGAAGGTCTGCTTGCGCAAACCGGGCCACACCTGGAAAATGGGCCGCACCCGCAAGCGACAGAGAATGGGAACAGACTCCAGCGAAAACCCCCAGCGCACGGCGCAGGTGATCTCCGAAGCCCTGAACGTCGTGGGCCTGGTCGCGGCGCCGGGGCTGTACGCGCAGTGGACGTCGGATCAGGGCGCGGCTCCCGTGCACGCGCACGTCGTGATGATGCTGTCGCGCTTTGTCGACGCCATCCAGGAACTCAAGCACGACGCCGCCACCGAGAACGCAGCGCTGTTCAATGTGGAACCGATACTCGGCGAGCTGAGGCAGCTCGTTGAAGCCTGGCCAGGTGATCGTTCGCAGCCGACGCCGGCCATCGTGGAATGCGCCCGGCGTTGCCTGAGGCCGATTGGCTTTCCGGTACCGGGGGCGGAGCCGGAGGCTGCAGCCGCCGCGCCGTCGTCGCACCCGAAGCCGCTCAGCGTGCGGCCTCAGCCGAGCGATGCGAACGACGAGATGGCCGAGGTACGCCGGGTCATGGACAAGCTCGTGACGCACGCGCACGCCCGGCTGGCGTTCGCGATCGACCGTGCGGGTCAGGTCGTGACCGCGAGCGGCGATCTCGAGGAAGAGGACGTCGATTCCACCTCGCTTGCCTCGCTCACGGCGGGCAACGTCGCGGCGACCGATGGCATTGCCAAGCTGCTGGCCTCGGGCGAGTTCACCTCGCAGTTCCACGAAGGCGAAGACCGCCACGTGCATATCCGCCTGGTCGGCAAGCGCGTGATCCTGGTCGTGATCTTCGATTCGAATTCCAGCCTGGGGTTGGTCCGGCTGCGCGCACGAGAAGCCGGCGATGCACTGGCCAGCTTGTTCGATTCACTGCTGGAGCGCACCCACAAGGGCAGTGGCGACGTGCTGGACGAGCTGACGGACGGCGATCTCGAGGATCTGTTCACTCGCTAGGGAAGGGGGGCATGCTGCGGCCGGTCCTAGTCGTCGCCGCGGCACTGCTCGGCGCGTGCGGAGCGGCGAAGCAGCCAACGGGGGATACGGCTGGGGGTGCGGTGGTGCGCATTCCCAATGCCACTCCGGAACAGCTCGCGCATTTCGATTCGGATCACCGGGCGCTGCCTGCGTCGCACGAAAAGGCCAGCCGCGCGCACCCGAGCCGGGCAGCCTTGAAAAGGGACAACGTCGAGCAGGCGCAGCGTGCGCGCGTCGGGCGTCCGCTACCGCACGGCGGCCCCGACTGCGACGCGGCAGCGCTGTGCTGCGAACGCATCATGCAGACAAGTGGCAACAGCGCGAGGCAGGTGGCCGTGTGCGACACGTTCCGTCATGCTCCGACCAGCACGTGTCGCCCGATCCTCGATTCCTTCCGCCGGGTGTTGCAGAAAAAGGGCATCAGCTGTCCGTGAGTCCGTCCAGCTCGCGCGCCAGGTGCTGGGCGTCGGCGAGCTCGGCGTCGCTGCCGTCGTAGGTCCCGCGGTAGTCAACCGGCAGGCACGCTGCGATGCGGAACCCGACCACGTCCATCATCTGCGTGGGGCGGCGGTTGCAGCACTCGAGCAGCGCCGCGGCCGGGAACGGATCGCCCACCCGCGCCTGCACGCGTGTCCGGTACAGGAACTCGGCGCTTGCGATGGGTGTGAGCCGCTCGCTGCCGGCGAGCCCGAATGGCACGATCAGCAGGTCGGGTCGCTTGAGATAGCGCGCCACGCCGGTGAGTGCCCGCTGCATCTTGCCGCTGCGGCTGCGCGTGCCTTCCACGAAGATCAACAACGCATCGCCGGCGTCCAGCCGATCGTGGGCAGCGGACAGCGAGCGAGCCGCAAGCCGGGCGACTTCGCGCGGGGACATGCGGGCGTCGCCGGACGCCCGGCTGGCGCTCTGCGGAGTCTTGACGGTGCCGAAGCAGAGCGTGGCCACGCGCCGCACCGGATCGCTGAAGACCTTCGGCCCCACCACGACGCACAACCGTTCTGCCAGGCGTCGGTGTCCCGAGGAGGCCAGCAGATGGGCCAGCACGTTGGCGTCCACGAACGACAGGTGGTTGCCGACGAAGACCACCGGACGGTCTCCCACGCGGTCGAGCGCGGAAGCGTTGTCCAGCGTCGAGTCCTCGAGGCGGTCGGTGAGTACGATTGCAGACAGCTGTCGCGCGAGCGGGTGGGGCGGGTCGTAGGCCCAGTCCGCTCCGGTATCGGCGAGCTGCTGGAAGAACCCGCGCACCTGCTCCACGGGCGCCGAGCCGAACAGCGTGACCAGCTGCTTCTCGAGCCGCGCGGTGCCATCGGGCTCGCGGCTGCCCAACATCTGCGCGATCGCACGCGCCAGCTCCGACGGATCGGCGAACAGCGTCGGCTCGGCTGGGTGATCGGTCACGCGGGAAACCTACTCCGTCTACCCGCACAAAGCCCACCTGTGCGACCGCTCACAAGAGCCCCAGCTGGCTGGGGCTGAACGCGGGCACGCCCTGGCTCCGGCCCACGGGCGGCAGCTTGAAGCGCACGTAGGCGCTGCCGTTCCAGGCGATGATCCTGAGCTTGTCGAGCGGCTCGGCCGTGCGCAGTTCGATCGCGGTCGGTTCGCCGCGTGGATTGGTCCGCGTGACGATGATCTGCGCCCTGGTCAGTTGGAGCCCCTGGCCCGGGTGCATGGGTTCGCGAAGGCTGCGGTAGACGCGATCGAACGGACTCTCGAGAAAGCCGAGCGGCGCGCTCACGGCGAGCGCGTGCTGGCTCAGGCGGGTGACCGTGACGCGTTCGAAGCCTCCGTAGAGCACGCGCGTGTGGTGCGCCATCGGCTTGTGACGCGCTGCCCGCGTCGAGACGATGAGCGTGCCGAAGTAGTAGTCCGGCGCGTTGAGCACCACTACGTCCTGGTCGGGCGAGCGGAGGCCGTCGTACGCGGCGTGTCGTGCCTGGGCCAGCACCTTGTCGTACGGGGCCAGCCTGAGCACGCGCACCGGCAGGAGCACCGGTGCGACCAGCACGTGCACGACGAACAGCTCGGCGCCCATGAGCAGCGTCGGGATCCTCATGCGGGCCGACGGGAGCAGTTCCTCCTTGCGATCCGCCAGCGCGCCGAGCAGGCGGGCGATCAGCGCCAGCGCACCGACACCCGGCAGGAACAACAGCCGATCGGAAGTGCCCGCCGTGCACGCGGGCAAGGTCGACAGCAGCATTCCGAGCGCCCAGAAGCGCGCGTTTTCATCCCGGCGCAGGAGCGGTACGAGCGTCGTCCAGAACAGCAGCAGGAAGCCGGCGCCCAGCGCGATGACCCAGGCGTGGTCGAGCATGTAGAACCAGAGCGATGACGGTCGCGCGGCCAGCAGGCCCAGCAACAGCGCGGAGAAGCGCCGCGGAAACGCCCAAAGGAACGCGGCCGGTTCTGCCAGCGGGTCGAGGTAGATGCCCGAACCGTGGGTGCCGTAGCCGCCCAGCCGGTAGAACGCGGCCCAGCCCACCAGCACCAGCAGCCACGGCAGCATCGCCAGCAGGCGGCGCCGGTATCGCGCGCGGTCGAGCAGGAGCGCGTGCGCGAGCAGATAGCCGGCGATGCCCACGGCGAGCTCGTTGCCGGCGAGCCCGAAGAGCAGGCACAACGGCGCGAGCCAGGCGCCCAGGCGCACGCCCTGGCGCCGCCAGGCGTCGTAGGCGAGCAGGGCCAGCAGCGCGAACAGCGCGCCAACCAGCGCATTGCGATTGGCGAGCCAGCTCACGGCGAAACCGTGGATGTCCGAGATCGCGAACATCAGCGTGGCCAGTCCGGCGACCCAGCGTGGCTCGAGCAGACGCCGGTAGAGCACGCCGGCGACCAGAACCATTGCGACCAGCCACAACACGCTCTGCACGTGCATCAGCCACGGCTGCGATGGCCACAGCTTCCAGTCGATCTGGTGCGTGAGCGAGGCCAGCGGACGCCAGAACGCGATGCGCAGGTGCGGGCTTGCGAGCCACGGTAGCGTTCCCGAGTCCTTGGCGTTGTAGTTTGCCCAGATCGAAGGGTGGGGCGAGCCGAACAGGTTGGACAGCCAGGGCAGGGCACGCGCGGCCTTGCCCTGGGCGAAGTCCTCGGTCTGCAGCCCGGCCCACAGCGCAGGGGAGCACAGTGCGAAGGTCAGCGCAGCGGCGATCCACGGCAGGCGCCGGGAACGGAGCAGTTGCCGGACGCGCTCGAGGCGATCCGGCGTCGGGGAGGCGGCGCCGTGCTGCAAACCTCGCCGAGAGTAGTTTCTCGCTCGCGCTGCCGCGAGGGAGTTCTTCGGGCCTAGCCTGGGGCCGAGTCCGCCCCGGCGGGCGAGGGGCTCTTGTCGGCGCACTGGGCGCCGGCCACGTCGTAGAGCGCCGCTTCAAGCGTGGACAGCGACTGCTCGCCGACGAGCCGGCTGCTCTCCTGGTTCGTCTCGTCGAGCAGCATGAACGTGGGCACGACGTGCACCTTGTAGCGCCGGGCCAGCGCGGCCCCGTTCGGCGTGTCAACGTCGATCTGCAACACGCCGCCCGGGTGCAGGCGGCAGTGTTGCTCGGCCTTCCGGACCAGCGGACGCATGTGCTTGCAGACCGTGCAGTGCCCGCTCACGAACTCGACCATGCGCGGGCCGTCCGCGGCGGCCAGCTCTCCGTGCGCCGCGGCCTTGGCGAGGTTGAACTGGCACGCGCCATTGCTCTCGCAGCTCGCTCCCGGCTGGCCGGCGACGCTCGCCTGCGCGTGCGCGGGCGCGCCGACGGACGGAATCACCCAGCCGAGGTGGTTGGTCATGAACAGCACGCCGACGGCGACCAGCAACGCCCCGGTGACGCGCTCGAACACAGGCGCCCAGGAGCGGATCGGTTTCAGCAAGGCGAGCGCGCGTGGTGCCGACTGCGCCGCCAGCAAGAGCGGCAGCGACAGCCCCGCTGCGAACGCGAGCAGCTGGGCTCCTCCCCACAGCACATTGGCCGACGAGCTTGCCGTGTAGGTCAACACCGCTCCCAGCACGGGGCCCACACACGGGGTCCAGCCGAGGCCGAAAGCGGCGCCGAAGACCACGCCGCCGCGGAACCCGCCTAGCGCGGGGACCCGCGACAGCAGGGGCCGGGCTTCCCGGTCCACGAATGGCAGCCGCAGCACGCCGAGGAGCTTCAGCCCGAACAGAGCCACGAAGCCCCCGCCGATCATCAGCAGGAGCTCGCGCTGCTGGGACAGGAAACCGCCGACCAGCGACGCCACCATGCCCAGGGCCACGAACACGATCGAAAGGCCGAGGGTGAAGCCGAACGCGGCGCGCCTCAACGAACGGGCCTTTTCCCGGGGCGTGGTCGCCTCGGCCGCACTGCCGGCCAGGAGGGAAAGATAGACGGGGACGAGCGGGAGGATGCAGGGCGAGACGAAGGCCAGCAGTCCGGCTGCAAACGCCGCGAACAGGGGGAGCATCAGCAGCCGGTACGAGCGTCGGCCGAGGGCGGTTTCGGTCCCCCCTGATCCCCCTCAGCCGTGGGTGTCCGCCAGGGTCCCGGGCCGGGCGCTTCCGCCGCTGTCGTGCGACTCGAGCTCCAGCCAGCGAGCGATGTCCTGCCGCCGGATGATCCCGACGATCTGGCCGCCCTGCATGACCAGCATCTCGTCAACGTCCTGGCGCCCGAGCTTCTGCAGGGCCTCGAAAGCGTCGTCGGTCGGCGCGGCCTGGGGCAGCTCGGCCAGGGCGTGTGTGATGTGGCCTACGGGTGTCGTCGGCCAATCCGTCCGCGTCACGCGTTGCACGTCCTTCGCTCGCACCACGCCGACCGTCCCCTGCGTGGGATTGCCGACCAGGAAGAGCGTCTGGCCGGTGGCGAGCAGGTAGTCGTCCACCAGCGTGCTCACCGTGCTCCGTGGGTCGATCGTCGGGGGCAGCTGGCGGCGCATCAGACGCTGCACGACAACGTCCCTGAGCAGCGTCTGGATGACGACCTGGCGATAGCTTGCGACGGCGGCCGTGTAGAGGAACCAGCCGATGAACGCGAACCACAGTCCCTGCACGAGCCCGCTGCCGAAAACCGGAACCGCGACGCCGAACGACATCGCGATACCCACGACGATGAGCAGCCATGCGAAGGCCTGCCCGAGACGCGACGCCCAGCGCGTCGCGGTCTGCAGATTCCGCGTGATAGCCCAGACCAGAGCGCGGAAAACGCGCCCACCGTCCAGTGGGAACGCTGGGATCAAGTTGAACACGCCGACCAGGATGTTGATCGGCCCCAGCCATGCCAGGAGCGTCGCCAGCGGGCCGAGATGTTCAAGCGCGGCTAGTGGATTGTCCGCGGCGTTCGGCGGCACGTTCGACAACAGGCGCAGCAGGATGATGAACGCCACGCCGAGGCCGATGCTCGTGAGCGGGCCGACGCCCGCCATCAGCGCTTCTTCCTTCGGCGAATCGGGATCGTGCTCGATGTTGGCGATGCCGCCGAAGAGGAACAGCGTGATGCTGCGCACGGGCACGCCATAGACCTTCGCTACCAGCGAGTGCGACAGCTCGTGCACGAGCACCGAGGCAAAAAACAGCACTGCCGCGGCGATGGCCACCGTCCACGACAGGAGCGGGCTCCAGCCGGGGTGCCAGCTGGGGAAGAGCCCCGCGCCCAGATTGAAAGCGACCAGCAGGAAGATGAGGATCAGGCTCCAGTCGAGCGTGATCTTGATGCCAAAAATGCGACCGATAGTGATTCCGTGAGACATTCGATGAGCTCCGCCTTGCGGGCGTGCATGCATCGTGCCGTTGCCGACAAGCCGCTTGAAAACGGGGCGAGCGGCCGGAGGCCCCGCTTGCTGGGTGTGCTGTTTGGCATGATCGAGGCGTTTCGCCTCAGTCGACTTCGCGTAGGTCGAGCTCCGCGAACAGCGGTCGATGATCGGAAGCCTGCCGGGCGACGGCCGTGCGCGGCACAATGCAATGACGTGCGCGCATGTCGCCGCGGATGAACAGCCCATCGAGTGGTCTGACCGGCAGCCACGCGGGGAAGGTATTGTTGAGCGAGCCGGCGCGTGAGAAGCCCGCGGGCTGCAGGAAGCGCGGACCCAGGGTTCCCCATACATCGTTCAGGTCGCCGCCGAGCACCACGGGAGTGCGCTGGTGCAATCCCTTGAACGGCTCGCTTTCCAGGAAGCGCTCGAGCTGCTGGCCGCGCTCGGAACCGGCCAGCCCCAGGTGCAGGTTGTGGAATACGACGGTGCGCGAGTGGCGCCCGAAGCGCACGCGCGATCTCGCCTGCAGCGCGCCCCGCTTCTTGCGCGTGCCGATGGTCAAATCGACGTGGTGTACCTCGGAGAGCGGCCAGCGGCTGAGAATGGCGTTTCCGTAGCCTCCCACCGCGAAACGGTGCTGCGGTCCGTAGGCCCGGTGGCGCATATCGAGCGCGTCGGCCAGAAGCTCCGCCTGGTCGTGGAAGCGTGAGCGCGGCATGTCCTCGCTCACCTCCTGCAGCAGGGCGACGTCCGGTGCGTGGGACTTCAGCACCGCCACGATGCGTTCGATGCGGTATTGGCGATCGACGCCGCCGATACCCTTGTGGATGTTCCAGGTGACCACGCGCAGCAGCATGAGGAGAGCAATCGCGGAGGGTAGGTGGCTGGCGGTGCGGCTGCCAGAGTGTAGTATCGTACGCTGACCAGTCCGGCCCGCATTGCAAGTGGGGCGGCAGCTAGTTCTGGATCCCGATGAGCGAATCACCGCCGCCGGACCTCGAGGGGACCATTGTCGCTGATCGCTACCGCGTCGAGCGCCTGATTGGCCAGGGGGGCATGGGATCGGTCTGGGCTGGGCGCCACCTCACGCTTGAACAGTTGGTGGCGATCAAGTTCATCCACCCGAAGCTGGCGGGCAGCAAGGAGGCGCTGCGTCGCTTCGACCTGGAAGCCAAGGCCGCCGCGCGGATCAAGAGCCGGCACGCCGTTGCCGTTTTCGACCACGGGGTCACGCAGGACGGACAGCCGTGGATCGTGATGGAGTATCTGGAGGGGCGCTCGCTCGAGGAGCTGATCCGCCAGCGCGGTCCGCTCTCGCTCGCCGAGACGTCCGCCATCGTGTCCCAGGCGGCCCGGGCGCTGTCGGTTGCGCACGAAGCCAGGGTCGTGCATCGCGACCTCAAGCCCGACAACATCTTCCTGGCCGACGATCCCGAGGCGAGCGAGCTGGGCTACACGGTCAAGCTCGTCGACTTCGGTATCGCCAAGATCGTCCAGGACGACGCCGCGAGCGGCGCTGCGGCCACCCAGGCGGGAGCGGTCCTTGGAACTCCGCACTACATGAGTCCGGAAGCGCTCACCGCGTCGGCGCCGGTGAGCCCGCTGTCGGATGTGTGGTCGCTGGGCGCCTGCGCTTTCGCTGCGCTGTGCGGGCGCGTTCCGTTCGAGGGCGACGCCATCGGCGACGTGGTGCTCAAGGTCTGCGCGGCGCCCATCCCCGTGCCGTCGAAGGTCAATCCGGCGGTGCCGCGCGGTTTCGACGCCTGGTTCGCCAAGGCCTGCTCGCGCCAGGCCCAGGCACGCTTCAGCTCGGTGACGGAGATGGCCGAAGCCCTTGCCCAGCTCGAGCAATGGGCCCAGGCGCAGAAGGAGCTCGAGTCGTACGAGCTCCGCCGGTCACGGCCGAGCGCGCTCGATCTGGACATCGCCGAGCCGCGGGGAGGGCGGTCGCTGCTCATCGGCGGAGTGCTGGCGGGGGTCGCTCTCACGATCGGTGCGCTCGGCTACTTCGTCTATCTGCGGACGGAGGCGGCCAACCGCGCCATCACGCGCACATCGGCCAGCGCTGCCGCCGTCATCAACGCCGAAAATGACCGGAAACTCCGCGAAGCCGACCGCGCGTTCTGGGCCGGCGTGAACGACGCCGGAGCGGACGCCGCGGCGGTCCGGGATGCGGGCAGTCCGCACCGCCGCCAACCCGTCCGCCAACGTCGGCATTGATTTGTGCAAAGGTGCTGCGGAAGCGGGCTGCCGGGGCTCGCCGCCGGGGTTTCAGGGTGTTATAGGTCCGCCCTGCGACGGAGGGAGCAGCGATGATCGACGAGATACTCACGGAGCTCCAGGGCGCCGCTGCCAAGGCCCAGGAGGCGCTGAAGCGGGAGCTCTCCAGGCTGCGGACGGGGCGGGCACACGCCGGAATGCTCGACAGCCTCCGGATCGACTACTACGGGCAGGCGACTCCGATCGCGCAGATGGCGACGGTGAGCGTGCCCGAGCCGCGCTTGCTCACGGTCAAGCCCTGGGACAAGGGCCAGGCCAAGGCTATCGAGAAGGCGATCATGGAGAGCGATCTGGGGCTGAACCCCCAGGTGGACGGCGAGCTCATCCGGATACCCGTTCCTCCGCTGAGCGAGGAGCGCCGCAAGGATCTGGTCAAGCTGGCTCGCAAGTACGGCGAGGAGTGCAAGGTGGCCATCCGCAAGGCCCGCCACGACGCGCTGGACATGCTGAGCGAGATGAAGCAGAGCGGCGACGCTAGCGAGGACGCGGTGGATCGAGCGAAAAAGCGCGCCGAGGAGATCGTCTCCGAGGCCGGGCATAGTGTCGACCACATCATCCAGTCGAAGGAAAAGGAGATCCTGACGGTCTAGAACGGGGCAGGGCGCTTCGCGAGGGCGAGGTGGGCCGTTTTGTACTGCGGGGGCGGCTCCGCGGGGGTCTTCGGGCCTGGGCGGGTTCCGGACAGCTTCCGGCCGCCTTGACAACCTTCCGCTGCCCGTGAAATTTCTACTACGTCAGGCTCTGGCCCTGGATGCGTGGCGCTCAGGGGATGGACCGGAAGGAACAAGCTTCCCAATGCGTGCAGTAGCGGCCGGTATCAGCGACGTAGGCCTGCAACGTGATCACAACGAAGACAGCTTCGCCATTTTGAACGAGCAGGAGCTGTACGTTGTTGCCGATGGCATGGGAGGCCACCGTGCCGGCGACGTCGCCAGCCGGCTGGCGACCGACGCTATCGTCGACTTCTTCCGCGCAACGGCCGCGGAGGACGTCACATGGCCTTTCCACTTCGATTCCCGGCTCAGCGAGGAGGAAAACCGTCTGTTGACCGGGATCCGCATCGCGAACCGCCAGATCGTCGAGCGCAGCGCGCATTCGCGCGAATGTCACGGAATGGGCACCACGGTCGTGGGCGCTCTGTTCAGCCCGAAGAAAAAGAAGATGTACATCGGGCATGTCGGTGACAGTCGCGCCTACCGCATCCGCGGCGGGAAGATCGCGCAGATGACCCGCGACCACTCGCTGGTCAACGACTACCTGCTGGCGATGCCGGAGCTGACGGAAGAGCAGCGGAGCGAGTTGCCCAAGAATGTCATCACGCGCGCGCTCGGCATGCAGGATCACGTCACGGTCGACCTGCAGAGCGACGACGCGGAGCCGGGGGATCTATACGTGCTCTGCTCCGACGGTCTGAGCGGCATGATCGAGGACGACGAGATCCTCGAGGTGGTCGGCGGTACGGACGATCTCCATGAAGCCTGCCGGCGCCTGGTGGCGCTCGCCAACGAACACGGCGGCGAGGACAACATCACCGCGCTCGTGGTGCGCATCGAGGACGGCCCGGACGAGGAGCGTCTGAGTTTCAACGACGCGCTTCCGCGGCCGCCCGGCGTGGCGCCTGGCCAGGCCGTCGAGCCGCTCGAGCCCGTGGAGGGGACCGCGGACACGCCCCCGGCGGGGGTGGCCGTCGCAAAGCCCCCGGACGCCCCGCCCGAGGGCGAGACGCCGCCGACGGCCGAGTAGTCGCCCGCTGTGGCGCCGGTGTTCCGACGCCCGGACCGCTACTGGCTGCAGTTCTCGAACACGAAGAAGCCGTCGGCCTGGCAGTACGTGCTCGGCGAGTCCGTGTTGATGAAGCCGGGGCAGACGTAGTGCGCCCAGATACGGCCGCCAGCGATCTCGATCGGTGTGACGGTGCACGCCGGGTTGTCGGTCGAGTCCATCGTGGCGCCGGAGGTCGAATCGAACGAGCTGATCGACGCGGTACCGTCGCCGCCGCCCACCTTCGGCACTTGGCCGTTGATCTGGAACGACACACTGCCCTTGCGCATCGACCCGCTCACGCTGAAGCTGCTCTTGCCCTTCACCGTGCAGTGAACGCTGGCACCCTTGTTACCGTCCTGCACGCGGTCGCCCGGACTTGTCTGGGTGGGCGCCTGCGAGCCGATCTGCGCGTTGTGGGCCGCGATGTTGCACTTCTTTCCTGCCGGCGGCGGCGGATTGGTCGCGGCCGACACGTGGATGTACAACGAGCCCTGCGCGGGCGGGGGCGCGGAGCCGCTGCAGCTGGTAGCTACGAGGGCCAGCGCGGACGTGGTTGCAAGGACAAGGGTTCGAAGCATCATCAGCTGTCTCCTCCGGGCGGAGCCCACGTATATCTAGCGGAACGCTACGGATGGGACAAGGCGGCGCCCTCCGGGCTACCGCGACGCCTGCTCGAGGGCCTGCTCCAGGTCGGTCCAGAGGTCCTCCAGGCCTTCGAGCCCCACGCTGAGCCGCACCAGACTGTCGGAGATGCCGATCTGGCGGCGCGTCTCGGCAGGAATCGAGGCGTGCGTCATGATGGCGGGATGCTCGGCCAGCGACTCCACGCCGCCCAGGCTCTCGGCCAGCGTGAAAATGCGCAGCGCTGCCAGGAAGCGGCTCGCTTCCTCCACGCCCCCATCGAGCTCGACGCTGATCATCCCCCCGCCGCCTTCCATCTGGCGGCGGCACAGTGCGTGGTCCGGGTGGCTCTCCAGGCCCGGGTAGTGGACCCGCGCGACCTTGGGATGTTCTTCGAGCCGCCGGGCCAGCTCGCCGGCTGTCTCGACGTGCCGCTTCATCCGCACCGGCAGCGTCTTCACCCCGCGTAGCACGAGGTAGCAGTCCATCGGGCTCGGCACGGCTCCGATGGCGTTCTGGAAGAATCCGATGCGCTCGGCGATCGCGGGGTCGCTGGTGACGAGTGCGCCGCCGACCACGTCCGAGTGGCCGTTGATGTACTTGGTCGTGGAGTGCATCACGACCGTCGCGCCCAGCTCGAGGGGGTGCTGCAGCGCGGGGGACGCGAAGGTGTTGTCGACGACCAGCGGCAGCGAGTGCGCCCGCGCTATCTCCGCCACCGCCCGGATATCGAAGAGCTTGAGCATCGGGTTGGTGGGCGTCTCCATCCACACCAGCTTCGTGCGGTCGTCGATCGCGGTTTCGAGGCGTGACGGATCGCGCAGGTCGACGAACGTGGTCTCGATGCCCATCGGCTTGAGCACCTTGTCGAACAACCGGAAAGTGCCGCCGTAAACGTCGTCGCCGGACACGATGCGATCACCCGGGCAGAGCGAGTGCAGAAGCGTGAGCGTTGCGGCGCTGCCGCTGCCGAAGCAGAAGCCATGCTTGCCACCCTCGAGCGCGGCCAGGCACTTCTCGAGCGCTTCGCGGGTCGGATTGCCGCTGCGCGAGTACTCGTACAGCTTGGGTTCGCCAGGCCTTTCCTGCGCGAAGGTGCTCGACAGCACAATCGGTTGCATCACCGCGGCGTGGACCGGATCGGGCTCCTGTCCAGCGTGGATGGCCAGCGTGTCGCGCGAGAGCGAGGCGTCGGAGGTCATGTCCCCTGGATACCTCGAAAGGGCGGGAGGGGGCTACGGCTCGCGGACCTCGGCGTGCGGTCGTATTCCGGGCGCGGAAACGACAGCGGCCCGCAGCTCGGAAGCTGCGGGCCGCTTGGGGTGAGTGAGGGGAATTGAACCCCCGACAACTGGAGCCACAATCCAGTGCTCTACCACTGAGCTACACCCACCATGGTGAATGGGCCGGAGCCCGGCGAACGGGCATTTAGTCCACGCACCCGGGGTTCCGCAAGCGACGGTTTCAGTCACGCGACTTTCCCGGCGTTCCATTGCCCTTATCGGGGCTGGCACTGGGATCCGCTGCTGGGTTAGCCTGGCCTTGGCATGCGGCCCCGCTATTTCGTCCTGTCCTGTCTGGTTGTAGGTGTTTTCGGGGCACAGGCGGCTGCCGAGGGGCTGCCTGCGGCGGCCGTGGGACCGATTGCTCCGGCGGGTTCGACTGCTGCGGTGGGTTCGGCCGCTCCGGCGGGTTCGGGTTCCGCGACCGCGCTTCCGCCGCCCCCGCCGCCGGCTCCGTCCGGATCTGCCCCGGCGCCGCCGCCGCCGGCCCCCGGCGGCGCACCGCCGGCCGGAGCACGGCCCGCCTATCCCTATCCCCCACCGGCCTATCCCGGCCGCGGCTATCCGGCCTACGGCCCGCCCGGCTACGGCCGGCCGGGGTACTACGGCCCGCGGCCGTACTACGCGTCCCCCGAGCCGCCACCGCCGCCCAAGCCGCGCGGTGTGCGTCTCCACGACGGCTTCTACTTCCGCGCCGATCTCGGCTTCGGCTATCTCAGCGAGTCGGCCACGTTCAAGTCGGGTGGGGTCAGCGCCGACCAGACGCAGCGCGGCGGCGCCGGCAGCATGCTGATTCTGTTCGGTGGCACGCCAGCCACCGGACTAGCGTTCGGTGGCGGCATGTTCTTCGCGTCGGCCGGCAGCCCGCGCACGGGCGGAGCGACGACCCCCATTCGTGGCGACCTGGACTCCATGTCGCTGTTCGGGTTGATGGGCTTTGCCGACTACTACTTCAACCCGAAAGGCGGCTTCCACGTCCTCGGGCTGGTGGGTTTCGGCGGCCTGTCCTGGAATGCCAAGGACGGGTCGCAGTCGACGAGCAGCGAGGAGCCGGCGGGTCTGTTGCTGGGCCTCGGTGCTGGCTATGACTTCTGGGTCAGCGATCAGTGGAGCCTGGGCCTGCTCGGGCGCCTGGTCTACGCGCCGCTGTCGACTTCGTACACGTCCGATGCCACGACGCAGAGGGTCGACTACTCGAGCGACGTGCTGGTGCCCGTGATCGCTCTTACCGTGCTGGATCACTAGAGCGGCCCGCTACGCGAGCTTCCAGTACGCCGACAGCGTGTGCGCTGCTCGTTCCAGTGACGCTTCGTGGTCGGCCTCGAGCTCGCGCGAGGGTTCGGCCAGGCCCTGTTCCGCAGCGCTTTGCCCGTCGAGCACGCGCAGTGTCGCGAGCAACGACGAAGCGAGTGCGCGGAGATCGTACCCGCCTTCGAGGACCAGCGCGACGCGCCCCGCTCCACGCCCGGGAAGGACAGACAGGATGCGTTCGAGCATCGCTGCATAGCCTGCGTCCGTGACGCACATGCCCGCGAGCGGGTCGCGCACGTGTGCGTCGAAGCCGGCGCTTACCAGCACCAGATCCGGTCCGTACAGTTCCGTGATCGGTGCGACGATGCGCTCGAATGCGGCGACGTACACGGCGTCGTCGGCCCCAGCGGAAAGCGGGAGGTTCACCGTGAAGCCGCGACCCTCGCCGCGCCCGAGCTCGTCGCGCGCGCCCGAGCCCGGGTAGAACGGCCACTCGTGCAACGAGACGTAGAGCACCGAGGGATCCCCGTAGAACATCTCCTGCGTCCCGTTGCCGTGGTGCACGTCCCAGTCCAGCACCATCACGCGCTCGGCTCCGTGCGCCCGGGCGTGCGCCGCGGCCACTGCAACGTTGTTCAACAGACAGAAGCCCATCGCGCGGCCCGGGCGTGCGTGGTGTCCCGGCGGCCGCAGCAGACCGACTCCGAAGCCCGCCTGTCTCGTGAGCAGACCGTCGACCAGGGCGACGGCGGCACCGGCTGCCCGACGCGCCGCCGCCGCCGACTGACCGCAGTAGTACGTGTCGGGGTCGAACCAGCCCTGTTTGCCGGCCGTGCGGCCGAGTTCCTCCAGATAGGACGCCTCGTGGACGCGCAGCAGCTCCGCATCGCTGGCGTCGCGGGGCTGGAGCTCCAAGCGTTGCAGCGTCAAGTCAGCTCGTGCGATGGCCGCCCGCGCCGCTTCGAGACGTTCGGGCCGCTCGGGGTGCGGAGCGTCGGCCGCGCGATGCGCGGAAAAGAGGGGGTCGTCCGCCAAAGCGAGGACCGATTCGAAAGAGCCTGCCGGATGCTGCATGTTCGTTTCACTCCGGGGGGCTCGAATGATAACCTCGCGCGCGCTTGGACGCGCTTCAAGCGAGACGCGAGGCGGTGACGCGCCGGTCCTGGACCGGTGCTTGCCTGGCCGAGCGAGCTACGCGGAAGGGGCCCCCGAAATGCGCTGGAAGATCATTATCGTCAATGCTGGCATTGTCCTGGTTGTCGGGCTTCTGTCGTACGCCCTGCTCTCCACCTCCCTAGGGGATGTGGTCTCGAACCAGGGTCAGCGCAAGACGGAGGTGGGGCAGGCGCTTCGGGCCGCCAACGCGCAGTTGGCTCTCGACGCGTTGCGTCTGGAGCGCTGGCTCGACGAGCGGGCCAACACTGACGCGGTTCGCAGCGTCTTTCTAGGGGGTACGGCCGACGCGCGCAGCGAGTCCGCAACGGCCCAGGCCAACAAGATCCGCGACGCGGCAGTCGGTGAGCCCGACTTTGCGAAGATGGCCCCGTCGCTCGTGCTGTTCGTCGACAATCAGGGCGTTGCCCTCGGTCGCAACGGTTCGAATCTGATGCGTGGCGACAAGATCGCCGACGCCTATCCGTCACTCGCGAAGGCGCTGAAGACAGGCAACACCGCCAGCGACGTATGGCTCAACCGGTCCCGGCAGGAGCAGATGCTGGCCAGCTACGCTCCGGTTCGCGGCGACGATGGCAAGATCCTCGGGGCCGTCATCGTCGGTACCCCGCTGAACGACGAGCGGTTGTCCCGCACGACCGACCTGACGAGCGGGCATGTGCTGATGCTGGGCATCATCGCCCAGAAGCAGCTCGAGCTAGTGGCCAAGAGCAGCGGAGCCAGCTCCGACGTGCTGTCGGCCGCGACAACCCCGGACGTCACGGACGCGGCCAAGAGCGCCATGGTGACGGGCAACGTGACCACAGGCGACAAGACCACCGCTGGGCAGATCTTCGGGGCCGCACCGCTGACCGGCTACGGCAACGGCAAGCGGGCAGTGCTGATCTCCGCCGTTCCGGCGTCGCTGGTGGCGAGCCTGGGAGGTCTGCTCTGGCCGGTTTTCGGTGTGACGGCACTCGGCATCCTGCTCGTGGTGGTTTCCGGCGTGCTGCTTGGCAATTACATCGATGGACCGCTCTCCGAGCTGGAAGACGGTCTGCTCGCCATCATCAACGGCCGCACGGATCTGCGCTTCCAGATCGAGCATCCGGATCTGGGTGGTCTGGTGTTCCGCATCAACTCCCTGCTCAACGCCTTGATGGGTGTGCCGGAAGACACCACCGACGACGAGGGGCGGCCCTCGCGCCCCGCCTCCGCCAACGACTTCCAGGAGGCGCTGTCGGTCGACGAGAGCTCGGTGCAGAGCCAGGCTGTCGATCCGCAGGTAGCGACCGCTCTGGCGGCGGAGCCCGCTGCCCAGTACTACCAGCGTCTGTACGGCGAATACATCAACGCCAAGCGCCAGCTGGGTGACCCGGTCGACCACATCACCGAGCAGGCGTTCGTGGCGCGCATCCAGGGCACCGAGCAGGAGATGGCCGCCAAGCACGGCCGTCCGGTCCGCTACCAGGTCCAGCTCCGCGAAGGAGCGGTGGTGTTGATCGCGGTACCGCTGCCTGGCTGAGGTCACGAGCCCGGGTCAGTCGCGGAATATTCCGGGCCTCGGGGCTATTTGTCGCTACTCGGCGGCCGGACCAGCTGTGGCTGGTCGCGCCCCCGCCTGCGCGGGGCAAAGTGCCTGCAGGCACTGGCAAATCGGGCTATAAGCTCGCCGCGGCGGTAGCCAACCGCCGCCTGTCACACGGAAGAAGGACGGATGGGCGTTTTCGATATCTTCAGCAAGAAGAAGGGCGAGGCCGCGAACCCCAAGAAGACCGAGCGCGAGATCGCGAAACTCCAGAAGCTCGTCGGGAACAAGATGAGCCAGAACTACGATCGCCAGCAGGCGATCGAGGAGCTCGGCCGGATGGGCAGCGCGGAGGCCGCCATGGCTCTGCTCAAGCGTTTCGACTGGACGCTCGATCCTTCGATCACGGACCAGGAAGAGAAGGAAGCGGCGGCGCAGGGCGTCATCGCCACCGGCGAGGCCGCGCTGGGATCCATCCGCAAGTACTGCGCCCGTGCCGAGAGTCTGACCTGGCCACTCAGGATCCTCCAGCAGATCGTCCCCGAGGAACACATCGTGGACGAGCTGCTCGGCGTGCTCGACGAGTTCGACACCGAGTACACGCGCAACGCCGAGCCGAAGGAACAGCTCATCGCGACCCTCGAGGAGTACCCGTGCGAGGACGTGCGCGTCGCCGTCGAGCCGTTCCTGCAGGACGCCGCCGAACCGGTCCGGTTCCGTGCAGCGACGACCACGTTCGCCATGGCTGACGAGCAGAGCGTACCGGCGCTGCTCGAAGCGCTCGGAGAAGAAGAGTCGCTGCGCGTGAGGAATCGCATCGCACAGGGGCTCGCAGAACGCGGCTGGAAGATCCCGAGCGACCTTCAGGAAGCCTGCCGCGAGTCGCTCCCCGAGGGCTTCAAGCTCGACGGCGGCACGGTCCGCCGGCTCGGGTAGACCCGCCCCACAAAACTGGAAGCCGCGCCAGGCGGACAAGCCGGGCGCGGCGTCGGGGGGGAGGGGAGCCTGTCGCGGCTCCCCCGGGACTACTCGCTGATGCGGTACTGCATCGGGAAGTAGAAGTTGTAGCTGATCGTCAGCATCTGGTTGAACTCGAACTGGCGGTCCGCGCTGCTGATCGCGTTGTCGGGGAAGTTGTTGTCCTTGCCGCCGCCGCGGGTGTCGAAGCCGCCCGTGTTGCGCGAAAACGGCAGGCCGCGGTACTCGAACCCGATCGCGTTCCACTTGTTCACGTAGAACGTGAAGCCAAGGCCGAACGTCGGCGCGATGGCCACGCGGCTCGCCGTGCCGTAGTGGTTCTTGCAGGCGTTGGGGGGACAGTCCGCGCGCTCCGTCACGCCGACGAACGCTGGACCCGCGAAGAAGTACAGATCCGTGTCGAGGAAGATGTTCTTGAACAAGGCCAGCTTGCCGCGGAAGGGCGTGATCGTGAGTTGCGGCGCGACGATCCAGTCCATGGTGCCGAGCTGCTTCGAGAAATCCGGCCCCAGGTTGGTGTCCACCAAGCGCTGGTCGACGAGCTCCGCGCCGCCGTTGGCCGCCGCGTACTTGGCGTTGGCTGTGCGGCGCTGCTCGTTCACCGTCTGGACATGATCGGACAGGGCGGTCGGGATCTTCACGGCGCCGTAGCTACCGAACACGCCGGCGCCCAGCCAGTCCGTGAAGTTGTAGTTCAGACGGGCGCCGAAGAAGATCGTGCGCTGGTACTGGTCGAGGAGCGAGAAGGTAACCGCTGGAGAAACCTCGAAGCGTCCCTGCCGGTAGAGGCGCAGATGGCGCACGGCGGGTGCGCCGGCGAGCGGCCCGGTCAGCAGGATTTCCTGCGCCTGGGCGCGCCCGGTGAAGCCGAACATCGCGGCGCCAGCCGCCGTCGCCGCCAGCAGCCAGCTGGCTACTCGCGTTCGCGTTTTCCTGGTCGTCGTGCGCATCGTTGCCTGACCTCGCCTTTGTCCCATCACTTCGGCAACCTGTACTCGAACGAGAACGGGAGGAAGATGGAGATGCCGACCTGCGCCTGGACGTTGTTGGTCAGCTTGGAGTCGCCGTACCAGTTGGCCGGGTCCTGCTGCTCCTTGACCGTCGCTGGTATCGAGAGATTCTCCAGTTTGTCGTTGAAGATGTAGTCACGCACCTCCAGGACGCCGGCGAACCAGCGGTTGAAGAAGATGCGGAGGCCGATACCGGCGTTGAACGCGAGCTTCGTCTTGTAGCTGAAGTTGCGGTTGTCCGGGTCGATGATCGGAATCGGGCGCGTGCTGAGTGCGCCGACGCCGCCCACCACGTAGGCGTCGTAGTGGAAGATGAAGTCCCCGAAGCCGGCGAACTTGCCCATGGCGGGGACGTACGTGAAGTTCCCCGCGGCACCCCAGCTGTATTCCGTCAGGGGCACTGCGACACGAGCAGCGCGGCGGAGATCCGCGTTGAACTTGCTGTCGTTGTTGAACGGCGCGTAGTAGTTGAAGTTCGCGCCAATCGCGAGAACGTTGGTGATGTAGTAGTTCAGCGCGATGCCCGGCGCGGGATGGCTCACGAACTGATCGTTCAGCGTGAACGACCAGTACGGATTGATCTCGAAGCGCCGCGCCCGCAGCACGTACAGCTGCTGCATCGCGTAGATCTGCTCGTGGAGAGGCTTCTTCGCCTCCTTGGCCATGTCGAGATGAGGGCAGGCCTGCGGATCGATCTGGCAGATATCGCCCAGACCCGCTCCTCCTGGCAGGGCCGCTCCGCTACCTTCGCCGCCTTCGCCGGGTAGTGGTGCATTCGGCAGGTTCGAGCCGGCTCCGGCCTTGCCTTCGTCGCCTTTGCTCCCGGCTTGTCCCGCGTCGCCTTGGTCAGCGGCTCCCTGGTCCGCTGACTTGTCACCCTTGTTCTGGGCCCATGCGACTGCGGGGACTATCGAGAGCGCAGCTGCGACGAGGAGCCCGATGCGAGTCTTCTTCATCGATGCCTCTTCCGTTATCCCCTTACAACGACCGCTATAACGAGCTCTGCAACTACGTGGAAATATTGGAAAAATCTGCCATGCGCAAGCGCCGCGCGACTATATCATGCGGAATTTCCGATGATCAACATCCAAATCCAGAGCTGCCTACGCAGCCGTGGCTTCGCTCTCCTTGCCGAGCAGTGCTTCGACGAATTCGCTCGGCGAGAAGTCGTGTAGATCGTCTGCGCGCTCGCCAAGTCCCACGAACCGGACCGGGAGCTTCAAGGTATCGCAGATACCGAGGATCATTCCGCCCTTGGCGGTGCCATCGAGCTTGGTGAGGACGATGCCGGTCAGCGGCAGCGCCTCCTTGAACTCCTTGGCCTGGGCCATCGCGTTCTGACCGTTGGTCGCGTCGATCACGAGCAGGATCTCGTGAGGAGCGCCCTCCATGGCTTTGCCGGTGGTCTTCACCACCTTCTTCATCTCCGCCATCAGGTTCGATTTGGTGTGCAGGCGGCCAGCGGTGTCGGCGAGCACCACGTCGGCGCCGGTCTCTTCCGCCTTCTTGATCGCGTCGAAGACCACGCTACCCGGATCTGCTCCGTCCTTGCCGCGCACCACTTCGCATCCGACTCGGTCGCCCCAGACCACGAGCTGCTGCACCGCTGCCGCGCGGAATGTGTCGCCGGCGGCGAGCACGCACTTGTGACCTTCCGCATGCAGCCGCGTCGCCAGCTTGCCGATCGTGGTTGTCTTGCCGGCGCCGTTCACGCCCACCATCAACACCACGGTCGGCTGCGCCTTGAGCTGGAAAGCTCCCGCTTCGCCAGCGACGTCGAGCACGCTGCGCGCCTCGGCGCGAAGCGCTTCCCAGACGCGGGAAGAGTCCACTAGATCGCCCTTGGACAGCTCGTCGCGCACGCGACCGAGGATCACTTCGGTCGTCTGCACTCCGACATCCGAAGCGAGCAGTACCTCTTCGATCTCCTCGGCAATCTCGCTGCCGATCTCCTTCTTGCCGCCGAACAGAGCCTTCAGGCGTCCGAAGAAGCCCTCCTCGCCGCGCGACTTCGCGAGCCCCTTGCGCAGGCTGGAGATGTCGCGGACGTGTTCGATCGAAGGACGTGCCTCCGCTGCAGGAGCCTCCTCCTCGATCGGGATCTCGGTTTCCGCGGCGGGTTCCGCTTCGGCCTTGGCCTCTTCTGCTGCCGTCTCCGCCTTGGCGGCTTCAGCAGGCTTGTCCTTGTCGGCTTTCTGGGGCTTGCGCTCTGGTTCGGCTGTCTTGGCTTTGCGCGCTGCTTCCTTGCGCTCGCCAAGCTTGCGTTCCTCGGGTGCGGCCTTCAGCTCTGGCTTCTCGCTCTTCTTCGAAAAGATGAGGTAGATGCCGACCAGTACGACGACCGCAACGAGGATGTAGACTAGTGTCATCGGGTAGAGCCCCCACGGGACGGCGCGCACTATAGGAAGGCGTCGGAAGGCACGTCAACGGCCGTGTCTCACGCTAGAAAAATGCACTCCTGACAGTCGACAAGAGCGACATCCGGAGGCTATTCCGCTTGACAAGACGGCCTATTGGCGCGTGCCGTCCCGTCCGCCGCGAGGTTCGCTTTCCCCGAGTTGCCGTTCCACTTCCTCGTCTGGAGGCGTGGGACCGAAGGCGGCCTGCTCGATGCTGTGGGCCCAGCTGGCGACGTCCGGCGCGGATTGCTGGACCGCGACGCCGGCGACATGGCCTGGTGTGGGTTCGTCTCGACCGGCCCAGGGTTGCCCGCGGCCCCGCGCCCAGCCCACCAGCTTGTCGAGCAGCGCGCGCCGTCGGGAAACAAGCGCTATCGCGACGTGCCCCGGTGCTACCAGCGGCTTGACGAGGCGGGAGTGCCAACGAGCCGAGACCTCGAGCGTCGCGCCTTCCACCTGCGAGCCTTCCACGTGGTCCAGCGCGAAGCGACCAGCGTCGTCCGTGACGGCCTGTCCGGCAATGCCGTCGGAGCCGAAGCTGGGGATGCGCACCAGCACGCGAGCGCCGGCGATCGGAATTCCCTCGTGCGCGTCGCGCACTTCACCGCGCCAACCGGAGCGCGCTGGTCCGCGCTCGACGAGATCGATTGCCGCGCGTCCCGGCGGTTCGGTGGGATCGACGTGTTGGGGAGTCTCGCGCCGCGCCGGCCGGCGCCAACCGCGCACGACCCACAGCATGATCGCCAGGGCAGCGACCACCCAGGGCAGCCGTCGCCAGGGGCTCGGTGGCGCGATCGGTGCGACCACGTCGATGGGCGGCCCCGGCAGCCACCACGGTGCGTCGGGGAGATACTGGAGTGCGAGAAGCGCCTTGCTTCCGCGCGGCGCGTCGAAGACCGCCACCAGGTGGGCGCTACCATCCACTACCGGGGCGCTGCCGACGGACCCGCCTGCCAGTCGCGCCTCGACGGTTCCGCTGGGGACCGGCCCCAGCTTCGACCGCACCCGCACGACGATGTCGACCCCGTGTTGCGGATCGGATTGTTCGACGGGGTGGGCGAGCGAAAGCCCCACCGTTGCCGTGCGCTCGATGATCGTCGTCAAGTGTGCGGGCTGGAGCGTCGGCGACCCGGCGAACACGACGGACAGCCGCGCAGGTCCGACGCCGCCGAGGGCGCTGGACTCGATTGCGAACAGCGCCCGGTCCCCGGCTCGGACCTTGCTGGTGGCGAGCTCGTGTGCGGGGCCGCCCTGCGGCGTGAGCTGCAGCAGAAGACGGATCGTGGGGGCGCCTTCCTGCGCCTCGGGGGCAGTGCCCGCTTCGATGCTGGTGTCGACGCCGATCAAGTGCCGCGGGCGTTCGAGCGACAGGACCCGCGGCTCGGGCGAAAATCCCAGCCGGAGACTGCGGCGCGTCGAGTCCACGTCCAGCGTGGTCTCCGCCGCTGCGAAGAAATCGTTGCCCGCGAAGCGCAGGCGAACGGTGCCGCTGATCGCCCTGCCGGGCAGCTGCACGCAGAAGCGACCCGCGTCGTTGGCCTGCACGATGACGGATTTCTGTGCGGCAGGGCCGGGCCGGACGCTGTGGGGAGATGTGGGAGTGCAGGCGGTTGGCAGGACGATGTCCCGCGGTGGTTGCCCCCGCGACGGCAGCAGCCATAGCCGGACCGGCACGTCCCCGAAGGGACGACTGGATTCGTCGACCAGTTGCCCCTTGATCTCGAGTCCTCCCTCGACCGGCGTCGCGTGTGCCCGGATCACTGCTCCGCCGCGAACGCGGAGCGGCGCCGCTGCAGCGTTCGCGGCCAGCAGCGCGACGCACACGAGGAGAGAGAGAGCGATTGCCGGTTTGGCGATACCCATCCGGTAGGACAACCAGGGCCCGCCGGCAACCGCTGGGGCCCGGTCAGGATCGGTCGGGAAGCCGCGATGTGCCGGTCCAGTGGCAAGGGACTGAAGCAATCGGCCCTTTCGACCGTCCTATGTAGAAGGTCAGGAACAAGGTCGACAGCAGCAGTGAGCGCACCGGGCAGCGCATCCGTCATGTTATCCTCGCGCAGGATGGTGCGCGTGTTGGCACGGATCCGGGCGCTGCTGTTGATGCTGCTCATCGCCACCGCTGCTGGTGCTCTGCACGCAGCGGATCGCATCGATACGCTCGCGTACCGCCTAGCCCACGGCGACGACTTCCGCGTCCGCACCCAGGCCGCACTGGCGCTCGGCTCGACCCACAGCAAGCGAGCTGTCCAGCCCCTGTGCGGCGGCCTTGGCGACTCGAACACCACGGTGCGCGCGGCCTCGGCTGCTGCGCTCGGCAAGCTGAGGCTGGGCGGCACGCAGTGCCTGAAGGCGCGCTTGCGCGAGGAGCGCAGCGCGTCGGTGAGAAGCGTCATCAACAAGGCGCTGAAGAACATCGCTGCCGGCGCCGAGCCCACCATCACGCGCAGCACGCGCTACTACATCGCGATCGGCAAGACGACGGACAAGACCGGGCGCAGCCACAGCGAGGTCGGCGAGATCGTGCGCAGCGCCATGACGCACGCGACCGAGAGCCTCGACGGCTATGCCGTCGCGCCGAAAGGCGAGACCAAGACCCAGGCCCGACATCGCCTGGCCCGGCACCGGCAGCTGAAGGCCTTCTACCTCAGCGCGAAGGTCAAGAAGCCCCGCTACAGCGGGGGTAACCTCACGGTCAAGGTCGAGGTGGCCATCTTCACCTATCCGGGCAAGGCCCTGAAGGGGACCATCCCGGTCAAGCTCACCCAGCAGGATGTGCCGTCGCGGGACACGGACAGCGAGGACCAGCTGATCAAGATGGCGGCATCCCGCGCCGTGGAGAAGTTCGCGAACAACGTCGAGAGGATCCAGTGAGGCCCGCCTGGACGGGGAGTGGCTGCCCCGGTGATGCCCTGGGCTAGGCACCGGCAGGCTGCCCTGGTAGCGCGGAAGGCGCAGTTCTTGCTCTTCCGGCCGCTACCCTTCTACGCTGTCATCCCGGCACGTGTCGGCGGCGGATCGGCGCCGCGAGCTGGAACGGGGAGTGCTCCCCAAGGAGAGTGACATGGGAGAAGCGGCAGCGCCGCAGGGTCGCAAGCAGCGGCGGCTTCGGAACTACCTGCTCGATCGACGTTTCCAGCTCAAGTACAGCGGCTATCTCGTTGCGATCGCCGCGGTTCTCAGTATTGCGCTGGGGTTCATCCTGTGGCGGACCAGTCGCTCCGTCATCGCGCAGAGCCACGAAGCTGTCGCACAGGGCCAGCAGGTGGTCGCACGTGGTCGCGAGGTGGTCAGCGAGAGCCGCAAGGTCAGCGCGGTGGTCCAGATGAACATCGTCAAGGACCCGGTCTACAACGACAACCCCGCGCTGCTCGATGCGTTCAAGACGGATGCGAAGAAGCAGGACCAGCGTCTCGAGGACCAACAGAAGGCGCTCGAGAAGCAGGCTGCTGCGCTGAAGGTCCAGTCCACGCAGCTCGCCAAGCGGCAGCACACGATGTTCCTGTCGTTGTGCATCGTGCTCACGCTGCTCGTGCTCGGCGTCGGGTTCGCCGGCATCGTCGTGACGCACAAGGTCGCTGGCCCCATCTTCAAGATGAAGCGACAGATCCGCGAAGTCGGGGAAGGGAAGCTGAAGATCCCCAGCAAGCTTCGCAAGGGCGACGAGCTCGTGGACTTCTTCGAGGCCTTCGAGGCAATGGTAAGAAGCCTGCGCGCCAACCAGGCGCGCGAAATCGAGATGCTCGAGTCGGCTATCGCGAAGCTCGACGGCAAGACCGACGAGCAGGCGCTCCAGTCGCTGCGCGCTCTCGACGAGGAAATGAAGGCGTCGCTCGAGGCCTGAGCAATCTCAAAACGCGGCTGCCGCGTACTCCACTTCGGCTCGACCGTCTTCGAAGCGGACGCTTGCGGCATCGAAGCGCAGGCGTTCGGCGCTCGGGTCGTTCCGGTAGCGCCGCTGCCAGAGGCGCTCGCCCGCCCGCCGGATGCGCAGTCGTTTCTTCCAGTCGATGCTTCCGAAGGCGCTGGTCCACGCGCCGGCGCCGCGCGTGCGCACCTCCACGACCACGATGAGTCCGGCTCGCCGAGCCACGACGTCCAGCTCGAGTCGCCCCACGCGGAGGTTCATCGCCACGATGTCGAAGCCGAGGTCCTCGAGATAGCGCGCCACCGCGCGCTCGGCACCAGCGCCTATCTCGCCCCGTTCGTCCACGCCAGCAGTCTAGGCCAACGGGTGCCGGAACTACACGCCCCTACCCGCGGCTAGACGGCTCGGGAACTTGATTTGCTACGGGTTCTTCCCGTCGTTGCCGCAGTAGGTCGGGGCGTCCTTCGCCGAGCCGTACTTGCAGGTGGGGCCGGTCGTACCGACCTCGCTGTACTTCGTCCCGTTGCGCACGCAGTACGAACCGGCGAGCTGCGTGCTGCCGAGGCCCGAGCCCAGATCCTGGACCAGCTGGGTGCACTCGTAGCCGCTCGGGCACTGGCAGTAGCGCGCGTTCGGATCCGGACCGTCGCAGCGACAGGAGCAGTAGACGGTGTCGGAAGCGCGGCGACCGCCTTCGGAGGCGGAGCCTGCGAGCTGTCCGAGAACCGGGACGGTGATCGCATCGTGCGGATCGGAACCGTCGGTGCCGGGGATGCGGCAGCGATGCGCATCCTTCGCGTTCTTGTACTTGGTGATGTCGTCAGAGGTCTGCCCGTACGGACAGCTGACGCGACCCTGGAAGTGGTTCACCAGACAGACGCGCGTCGTGCACTGGAACGACCGGCTCTCGATGTTGACTTCCTTCACCGAATAGCCGCCGAACTCGGTCTGGTATTCGTCCTCGGGTACGCAGGGGTCGCCCACGCCACCGCTCTGGCAGCCCGCCATGAAGAGGCCAAGGGCCGCCGTTGCCACGAACCAGTACTTCGGATTCCCAATCATTCGCGTGCTCGTCATGTCGTTCGTCCCCGCACCCACTCTGCAGCTTCGTAACCCAGTAGTGTCAGCGTGGACCTGGAACGGCTCAACCCGATAGCCGGAATTCTGCGGGCCGGAAGGGCCGGCGCGCGACCAGGCGTCACGCTAGTCGAGTGGCAACGAACCCGTCAACCGCGAAAAAGCCCCAAGGGTTGTCCGCATCTCGTGTGTCGTAGCCTGCGTCGGTTCGCTCGCATCTGCCGCATCATCCACCCCCAACCGATGCGGCGTGTCACACGTGGGGAGTAAACCAATGCGCTCATGGTCGAATATTGAAGTACGGCGGAAAGCCGCGCAGCGCAGTCCGCACCCTGAACATGCGGCCGTGTTCGGGTGTCGCTTGACAAGGCAACAACGGGGTATCTAACATCGGCGCGGCCGAGGGTGGTATCTATCTGTTCTTATTGATTTTTTCGATGCCACCCGGGCTCTTCGGATTACCAGGAGCGGCGCAGAAGCCGCAAATACTCGCGCCGAACTCTGGAAAGAGAGGATCCATGTTGCGAAAGCGCCTCGTCGCGGTCTCGTTGCTCGCAGCCTCAGCATGCTCGGTTGGACTACTCGTCTCCTCGCAGGCACACGCGCAGGAGGTGATTGATCTCGATGCAGATCAGCCGAAGAAGCCTGCCAAGCATCACCACAAGGCCAAGAAGGCTAGCAAGGCTGGCAAGGCGACCAAGCAGAAGGCGGGCGGCGGCAACGCGGTCGACATCGATCTCGACAAGTCGGCACCGCAGGACCAGGGCCCCGTCGTCGCAGGTCAGATGACGGAAGAGGCCGCTGCCGCAAAGAAACTCTTCGATCGCGAACGCTGGAGCGAGGCGGCGCTTGCTCTGTATCGCGTGGTGAATGGAGAGACCGGCGACGATCCCGGCAACAAGCAGCTCGCGCAGTACTACCTGGCGATCTGCCTGTACCGCTTGAAGTTCTACCAGGCGAGCTACGCGATCTTCAGCGTCATCGCCGACAACAAGAACCACCTCAAGTTCAAGGAGACGCTGCTCTGGCTGGCGAAGCTGGCCACGCAGTTGCCCGAGCCGGCGGACATCATCGAGCGAGTCGGCAAGTACAGCGACGAGCAGATCGCGCGCTTCAACAATCCGCAGCAGCGTGACCTGTACTGGCAGCTCAACTACATGCTGGGTCGCTACAAGTACCGGAACCGGCAGTATGCCGACGCGATCCGCGTCTTCCGCAAGGTGAACAAGGACAGCGCGTACTACGTCAAGTCGCAGTTTTTCACCGGCATCAGCTACGTGCAGCTCCGCAAGTCGGTCCCGGCGGTGGAGTCGTTCCAGCGCATCGAGAAGGCGATCGACGAGGGCGCCAAGGTCAAGGACGAGGCGCGTCTGCGCGACCTCGCGTACCTGTCGATGGCGCGCACGTACTACTCGGCGTCGATCCGGCTCGATCCCGAGACGAACACGCCGAGCGTGGATGCGAAGAAACTGAGCGCCGCAGTCAAGTACTGGAACGAGGTCAACGTGACCAGCGAGTACTGGCTGGACGCGCTGTTCGAGGAGTCGTGGGCCTACTTCATGGCGGGTGACTATCCCCGTGCGCTGGGCAACATCCACACCATCGAATCACCGTATTTCCCACACGCGTTCTATCCGGAAGCGGACATTCTCAAGGCCGTCGTCTACTTCTCCAACTGCAACTACGACGCGGCGACGATCGTGGTGGCGCGCTTCGACAACAAGTACCAGCCCATTCGCGACAAGCTCGCTGCGGTGCTGAAGCGCTTCAAGGGGCCGCACCAGGAAGAGCCGTTCTTCAAGTTCCTGGTTGCCGTGCGCGATGGCACGGCCGACCTGGATCCGAAGGTCAAGAACATCGTCGAGAACGCGCTCAGCGACCGCCAGCTGCTGCGCAACATCAACTACGTGAAGATGCTCGACAAGGAAACCGAGCACTTCAAGAACTCGCCTTCGAGCTTCCGCAACTCCTCGCTCGGTCAGCAGGTTCAGGATTCCCTGAAGCTCGCCCGTGACCTCGCGGTGCGCAAGGCCGGTGAGCTCGCCCAGGAGCGCTACCAGCGCAACGTCGACGAGCTCGACGAGCACCTGCGCGACGGCGAGAAGATCCTCATCGACATCACCGCCGCGCAGAGAAACCTGCTCGACGAAAAGATCACCAAGGGACAGGTCAGCAAGGCCGAATCGAAGATCTACGGTGTGGTCAAGCCGGATTCGGAGCACATCAGGTGGCCGTTCAACGGCGAATACTGGCGTGACGAGCTCGGCTTCTATCGCCAGGTCGTCCAGTCCGCGTGTGGGAGGTAACTGAGAAAATGAGCGCTACCAGAGCGTATCCCGTCGTCGCCGCACTCATCGGCATCCTCATGGGTGCCGCGCCGGCGCTCGCGGCCACGGCCAAGCCGTCGGACCTGAGCAACGAGTGCATCAGTGCGCAGGCGAAGAAGAACATCAGCGAGTGTCCTGGTGGACCGAGCAAGTTCCACATCCACCAGAAGCGCGGCGCGGCGTTCAAGTCCAAGCCTCCTCCCCCCGAGCGCAAGCCGAAGAAGGACGACCTGAAGCCGAAGAACCCCAGCCAGTCGATGGCGGCGGGTATCCGCGACTTGCGCAAGTCGGCGCTGAAGCAGCGCCAGCGCGCGCTGTTGATCACGGAGATCCAGGGTCTGGAGCGCTTGTTCCGGCGCACTCCGCGGCACTCTCCCGACCGGCCGCAGCTGACCCGGCGTCTGGCCGAGACCTACGTGGAGCTGGAAAACGCTGCGGTCCACGACAAGACGGCCGACACCATCAAGGCGCAGGACGCCCACAGGCGGCGCCAGACCGCGCTCGTGCGCAAGTACCGCGTCGAGGCCGCACGCGCGAAGAAGATCATCAACGCGGCTCGTCGCAAGGCCATCGCCTACTACACGGTGATGGCGCGGGACTATCCGAACTACTCCAAGATCGACGAGGTCCTGTACTACCTGGCCTACGAATACGAGCAGGCCGGCGACCTGAAGAATGCCCGCAAGGTCTACTACGACCTGATCCAGCAGGCGCCGAAGTCGCCCTATATCCCGAACGCCTACCTCGCGTTCGGTGAGCTGTTCTTCCAGGAGGCGCAGACCGACCCGACGAAGTGGGACCTGGCAGCCGCTGCCTACAAGAAGGTGATCGGGTATCCGCCGCCGAAGAACAAGGTGTACGGCTACGCGCACTACAAGCTGGGCTACGTCTACTGGAACAAGGGCGACTACGTCCACGCGATCGACCAGTTCGCCAAGGTCATCAAGTACGGCACCCAGTTCTCGAGCATTCCGAACGCCAAGCAGCTCGCGAAGGCGGCGCGCCGCGACATGATTCCGGTCTACGCGGTGAGCGGCCGCCCCGACCGCGCCTACGGCTTCTTCAAGCCGCTGTCCGGCGACAGCGGCGGCAGCAACAAGTACACGATCAAGATGATGAACGATCTTGGTCTGGCCTATCTCGACACCGGTCACTACGGCGACGCGATCACCCTGTACAAGGATCTGCTGCATCGCGATCCGGGGGAGAAGTCCTGCTACTACCAGGGGCAGATCACCGGCGCGGTCGAGGCGCTGAAGTCGAGCGACAAGGACGCCATCACCAAGGAGCTGGACCGCCAGCTGGCGACCCGCAACTCCTTCGACAAGTCGAACCACTCGGCCAAGGCGAAGCTGAAGTGCGACAACAAGACCGCTGACCTGCTCGCCGAGACGGCCATGAGCTGGCACCTCGAGGCGGTGGGCTCCGGCGGCGTTCGCGGTACCGGCGACAAGAAGACGATGGATCTTGCCGCCTACCTCTACAAGAAGATCAGCGACAACTTCACCAAGGCGGACTTCGCGAAGTTCAAGTTCCCGCGCATCGTCAAGTCGGACTGGCCCACGCTGTACAAGATCAAGTACGCGATGGCCGACCTTCTGTACTTCCAGAAGGAGTGGTCGAAGTGCGGACCGGCGTTCGACGCAGTTGTGGCGGAGGACCCGCGCGGCTCCGACGCGGCGGAGGCCGCGTACGCATCGGTGCTCTGCTACCAGAAGATGTACGACCAGGAGCACAAGGGCGGCTCCGAGCACCAGGGCCGGGGTCTCGGTCCGAAGGGCGCAAGCAAGAAGGATCGTGAAGCCAAGAAGAGCGATTGGGACAAGCTCAAGCCCAAGCCGTTCACGAAGGCCCAGAAGGGCATGATCACGGCCTTCAATCGCTACATCTGCTACATCCAGCCGTCGAAGGGCGACAAGAAGGCGCTCGATCAGTACGTCGAGGTCAAGTACGCCCGCGCGCGCACCTACTACGAGGCGCAGCACTGGGAGGAAGCCGCGCTCGGCTTCCGCGACATCGCGCTCAACTACCCGGATCACGATGCCGCGATCTACGCCGCGCAGCTGTACCTCGAGTCGATCAACGTGCTCGGCTCCCACGCCGATCCTCCGCGTCCGTCGTGCTTCGACGACATGGGGAAGGACGTTCCTCGTTTCATCGAGCTCTTCTGCAAGGGCAGCAAGTTCGATGACAACAAGGACCAGTGCGAGACGCTGACCCGCATCCAGTTCGACATCCAGCGCCTCAAGGCACAGAAGCTGGTCGAAAAGGGTGACGACCTGCAGAAGAAGGGCAGCTATCGCAAGGCGCTCGACGAGTACAAGGCCGGCGGTGACGCCTACCTCGCGCTGTGGCGCAAGTACTGCGAGGGGCCGCTCTCGAACGGCGACCATCCCAAGCAGTGCCAGAAGGCCGACGAGATCGTCTACAACATGGCGAAGGCCTATCAGGCCGGTCGCCTGCTGGCGAAGTCGATCCAGGCGCGCCTGATCCTGCTCAACCCGAAGTACGGGTTGGACAAGTCGGATCTAGCGCAGAAGGCCACATACGAGATCGGCGCGAACTACCAGGCCATCGCCGTCTACGACCGTGCTTCCGACTACTACGAGAAGTACGCGAAGATGACGAAGTTCCGGGGCGAGGACGCAGCCAAGGCCCTGAGCGACTCCGTCGTGCTGCGTCTCGGTCTCGGCCAGGACGACAACGCGATCGACGACGCGAAGAACTTCAATAGTCACTTCGGCCGCCGCAAGCCGAAGCAGGCGGCGCAGATCGCCTTCGCTGTCGCAGCGCACTACGGCCAGAAGAAGGACTGGAACGGTGTCCGCAAGCGCCTGGCCGGTGCGATGCATCTCATCGACCGCAAGGCCACGCTCGACATCCGTGCACAGGCACACGCACTGCTCGGTCACGCGTACGAGGAGATGAACCGCGGACGCAACGCAGCCAACGAGTACCGCAAGGTGGTCGGGCTGTGGAAGGACCCGAACAAGGCGGTCGAGTCCATCAAGTCCGACAACGCCGGCAACCCGACGCGGCGCATCGGTCGTGCGCTCGAAGCGGTGGGCCAGTCGCTCTTCTTCTTCGCGGAGCAGAAGCGCGCCAAGGCGGCGGGTATCAAGTTCCCCGTGTACAAGGCAGGCCCGAACATCAAGAAGCCGGGCAAGAACGCCTCGTCCGCCGCGTGGCGGATCTACATGGATCAGATCAAGAAGGAGAAGGAGAAGATCACGAAGTTCATCAACACGAAGGTGAAGGGCTGGATCGAGAAGAAGCGCCCGGCGATCGTCGACGCTTCGAACGAGTACAAGAAGATCGTCGATCTCCAGCCTGTTCCGCCTCCGCGTTGGGTTATCGCTTCCGGCGCGCGCGTCGGTCAGATGTGGGGCGACTTCGTGAAGGACTTCCGCGCAGCACCGATTCCGAGCTTCATCAAGAACGATACGGAGCTCCGGAACGCGTACTACCACTCCCTGGACGCCGCCTCCGAACCGCAGAAGCAGGAAGCCAAGAGCGCTTTCAAGGTGTGTCTGGGCTACTCGGTCAAGTACCAGTACTTCGACCACTTCAGCCGCTCGTGCGAGAAGTGGCTCTCCGACAACTACAAGTCGGAGTACCACATCGTCGACGAGTTCCGACCCGCGCCGAACCAGGTGAACAGCGCCTTGAAGGAACGTCCGTATCCTCTGAGGCTCGGCGGTCAGCCGATGGTCAGTGCACCGGCACCCGCGGCTCCCCCGGCGAAGAAGGACGAGGGAGACGACAAGAAGAAGTGAGCCGTGCGGCCCGCGGCGTCGCTCGACGCTGCGGGCCGGACACAGCCCCAGGATTTCTGAAGAGGAGCCGAAGATGATGCGATTCAAGAGCTATGCGGCCATGGGCCTGGTGGTCGGGGCCGTGGCTTGTGGCGGGGCGACGAAGGAAGTCAAGGCCCCGACCCATCCGAGTGGCAAAACCGACCGGTCTGGTCACAAGGTGAGCAAGGCGGCAGCCAGGAGCTTCAACACTGCGCTCGATGCCTTCACCTCGCACGACAAGGCGTCGGACTGGAACGAGGGCGTCTGCAAGGACGTGGCGTCGCAGTTCGTCCACGCCAGCGACCAGCAGAAGAAGGAGACGAACCGGGCGTTGCCCGAGGCGATCTACAACGCGGGGCTGGTCTATCAGCGTTGCGATGACGACGCCGACGCGAAGAAGGAGTTCCAGAAGGCGCTCGACATCGACCAGAAGTTCTATCGCGCCCAGGCGCAGCTGGTTCTCTACGACTACCAGAACAGCCACGACCTCGATGGGACGATCGGCAAGCTCTCGCAGATCATCCGCGCCGCCCACTTCCAGCTCGTTGGCGGGCTGGTGAGCCTGGCGGCGCTGCAGATGCAACGCGGGAACGACACGCCGGACAGCGACGGCAAGAACGATCTGGAGCGCGCCAAGCTGAACCTGCAGCGCGCGCTGGCCATCGACGACAGCTACATGCCGGCGTTCAACCAGCTTGCCATCTACTACATGGAACTCGCCAAGGCGAAGGCGCAGAAGAAGGGCGCCGAGCACACGCGCCGCCGGAGCCTGCAGGTGGCCGGTGCAAAGGGAGCGGAAGTAAACTCGCAGCAGCTGGATCTGGCTGCTCTGGTGGCGTCGCAGGCCATCAAGAAGGATCCGACCTACGCCCCCATCTACAACACGGCAGGCCTGATCCAGGTCCAGCTCAAGGACTTCAACGGCGCGGTGAAGAACTTCAAGCGCGCGCGCCAGCTCGATCCGAAGTTCTTCGAAGCGGACATGAACTACGGCGCGGTGAACCTGGGGTTCCGCGGGTTCAAGGAGGCGGAGAGTGCCTACCGCGACGCCCTGAAGCTGCATCCGAAGGAGTACGCGGCACACCTCGGGTTGGCGCTGGCCCTGCGTGGCGAGATCGACGACGCGAACTGGGACAAGAACGTGGCCGAAGCGCAGAAGGAGCTGGACACGGCGCGGAAGCTCGCTCCTGGCCGCGCGGAGACGTACTACAACGAGGCGATCCTGACGCAGGAGTACAAGGCCAAGAGCGGCAAGGGTGACGCCATCCCGATGCTCGAGAAGGCTGCGGATCTCTACGGCAAGTTCGTCGCCAAGGCAGGTACTGCTCCGGAGTTTGCGGAAGCGGTCAAGCGCTCGAAGGAGCGCGAGCAGGACATCCGCGACACGGTGAAGTTCATCAAGGAAGGCCAACAGGCCAAGGCCGAGCAGGACAAGCTCAACAAGCAGCAGGCGGGCAAGAAGAAGGCCGGTGGTGCTGCGGCGCCTGCGACGCCCGCTCCGAAGAAGGGCGCGGCTCCGAAGAAGTAGCAAGCCTTACCTGAAGGCCGATGGATGGGCGGACCGCCAGGCGGTGCCGCCCGTCCGCGTTTGTAGACGCCGTTCCAGCCGCTTTGGACAATTGCAGCACGGTTGTCCCAGGGGGCGATATTCGAGATACGAGGCAAGAAATTTCTTCGTGCAGGTGTTCCAGTAATGGAACTTCTGGCAGTGGTCGCTGTCGATCTCGTGGCAAGCTCCATGGGTCCACAGTGACTAGTCTGGTCAGATCGCGGTTGACGTGCCGCGGTCGCAGAAAGTACAATCACACTGTAATAGAGCAGCAATATTCCGAGGACATTGAAAATGGCCCATTCGAAGATCAAGTTCGGCATCGCGGCACTGGCAATCGGGCTCACGGCGTTTGCCGTTGCTCCTTCTGCTTCAGCGCAGACCAAGGGTGCGGGCGCGTCTGCTGCGGGCGCGACGGCAGGCGGCGGTGGCGACAAGGACGAGGGCTATGGATACACGTTCGACGATGATCCGTTGAACGCCGGTGGTTTCGGTCCCAATGACGCGACCATCCGGGTCCGGCCGCGCGCCGCGCGCACGACGCTCATCCGTCCGCGCACGTCGTTCGTTCCGGAGATGCTCAAGTCGGTCGAGAACATCTGAGAGCAACGTAGATTACGAAATGTCCGGTGGCGGCGCGGCTAGAAGTCGCGCTCTGGGGCTAGCTCGCGCCTAGCTGGTGGGCGGGTTCAGGCCAGGGAATCGAGGAAAGGCAACGCATGGCAAAGGCTGTTCTCACGTTCGCGCTCTACCAGGGCGACGCCTTGCAACGGCGGGAAACCGTCACGCAGGACATCGTGAAGGTCGGCAAGGATCCGAAGAGCCACCTGAGGGTCGACGACGAGCTCGCATCGCGCATGCACGCCGTGGTCGAGGTGGCCGGCCCCGATGACATCACGCTCATCGACCTCGGCAACGAGCCGGGGACGATGGTCAACGGAGCGCGGGTCAACAAGTGCAAGTTGCACGTGGGTGATCAGGTGCAGGTGGGCGGCACGCGCATCGTGCTGGAGAGTGCCGAGGCGGCATCGGCCGAGGCGCAGCCCGTACCCGCGCCCGCGCCTGCTGCCGCGGCTCCGGCCCCCGCTGCTGCGCCACCAGCGCCTGCTGCTGCCCCGGCGCCTGCTGCTCCGGTCCCTGCTGCCGCGGCTCCGGCCCCTGCGGCTCCGGCTGCCAATCCGTTCGCTGCTCCCGCTGCTGCAGCGCCGGCAGCGCCGGCAGCGCCGGCAGCGAATCCGTTTGCTGGCGGCGGCGGGTCCAACCCGTTCGCTGCAGCTGCGGCGTCGAGTCCTTTTGCTGCGGCGTCGAATCCTTTCGAAGCGGCGGCGATCAACCCGTTCGCTGCGGGCGCAGCCATGTCCGCGGCGGAGGCACAGGCCGCGGCGCTGCGCGTGCCCGACGACGCTCCTCCCGGAACGTACACGTATACGCTCGTGAAGAGCGGGCCGGACGTGAGCCCCGACGAGGTGGAGCTGGCTCACGTGCAGGCTGTCGAGGTGATGGTCCTGTGGGGCACGAACGTGCTGCACGTCTCCCATCTGACGCCGCCGCGTAACTTCTACGTGGGCGAGGAGGCAGGGAAGAACTTCTCCTGCGACTTCTTCATCCCGGCAGAAAAGCTGGGAACCACGCGCATGCCGGTGGTGCTCGGCGACAAGACTTCGCTCAACCTCGTGCTCCCGCAGGGCGCGAAGGGCTTCATCGAGATTCCCGGCCAGGGGCGGATGACGCTCGACGAGGCACGTCAGAAGGCGCAGCCGTGCGCGGAAGTCAGCGGCGCACAGCAGATCGCGTTGCCCGGCGGCGCCAAGGCGCGTGTCGAGCTCGAGAGCTTCGTATTCCAGGTCGCGGCGGTGAACGCCGGCAAGCCGCTCAAGCACGGCGTGGGTGCTGGGGTCGAGTGGGCGATCTTCATGTACTTTGGCCTCTCGTTGCTCGCTGTCAGCGGGTTCGTGGCCGCGATGGCGTTCTTCGTGCCGCCGCTCGGCCTGACCGACGACGAGGACATCAACAAGGATCAGATGTATCTGATCCAGCAGTACCTGAAGAGCGCGGCCGAGCGCGAGCAGGAGCAGAAGGACACCGAGCAGGTCACCGACGACAAGGCCGACAACAAGGAAGGTGGCACCGGAACCCGAGCCAAGGGCGAAGAAGGCTCGATGGGCAAGCAGACCTCTCACGCGAAGAACAAGCGCTACGCGGTGCAGGGGCCCAAGGACAATCCCGATCCGCATATTGCGCGTCAGGCTGCTCTGCGCGAAGCCCAGCAGTTCGGCATGATCGGCCTGCTGAACACCGGCGCGGCGGGCGATCCGAACGCGCCCACGGCGCCCTGGGGTCGCGACACGTCCCTCGGCATGGATGACATGAGCGCCCGCGGCAACATGTGGGGCGACGAGATCGGCGACGCCTTCGGCGCCGGCGGTCTGGGTCTGTCCGGCATCGGTGAAGGTGGCGGTGGTCGTGGTGAAGGTATCGGCCTCGGGTCGATCGGTACTCTCGGTCACGGCGCTGGCACCGGCACCGGCCAGGGCTTCGGTTCCGGTCATGGTCGCCTGGGCGGCTCCCACAAGACGCGCGCTCCCAAGGTGCGCATGGGCGCCACCAGCGTTAGCGGCCGCCTGCCGCCGGAGGTCATCCAGCGTATCGTCCGCCAGAACTACGGCCGTTTCCGTATGTGCTTCGAACAGGGCCTGGCGCGTAACCCGAACCTCGAGGGGCGCGTCTCGGTGCGCTTCGTCATCGGTCGCGATGGTTCGGTGTCCAACGTGGCCAACGGTGGTTCGGATCTGCCGGATAGCGGCGTCGTCAACTGCGTGGTGCGGGCCTACTACGGCCTCAGCTTCCCGCAGCCGGAAGGCGGCATCGTGACGGTCGTTTATCCCATCATGTTCTCGCCGGGTTGAGCCTGGCAGACATCGGCGCGGCGCGCGGGATCTCGCATCCAGCGCGCCGCGGTCTTTTTGTGGTCGAGCAACGGCTTTCGAGGCGCGGCTTCTCGCCCGTTCCCGGGGGCGCCGTCAGCGGATTGCTCGGCTCGCCGCCGGAGGGCTACGTTGCAGGCGATGGGGAAGGGCGCAGCGGCGGGCTCGGGCCGCCGGCGGCGCCATCCCCGTCCAGAGCGCGGCGGGCCTCGGCAAGGGGCCTGGCGCCGGAAAAACCCAAGGAATCCGCTGGGCAATCTCCTACGAAGCGCCTTTACTTCGGCTGCGCCGTAGAACTATGCTCGGCTGAGCTTTGACACCGAGCAAACGATGCCTGACTCGTTACCCGCTCGGGTTCTGCCGTTCGAGATGGGTCGAGCTGGCGGGCTATTGGCCGATTTTTTTCGCGTAGGAATCGACGCTACGGGTGAGCGTTCCGCGGAGGGACGAACGAAAGAGAGTGAGCGCGCGATGAAATTGCGAAGTGTAACGAAGACTGCTGCAGCAGCGGCGGGTGTCCTGACTCTGGTCGCTGCCACTGGTTGCAGCCGAGATCACATCAAGGCGATCAATCTGGCGAACCAGGGAGACAAGTCCGTCAAGGTCAACGTCGAGAACGCCATCTCGCTCTACCAGCAGGCGCTGCAGCTCGACCCCACCAATCACCGGATCATCTGGAAGCTGGCGAACGCCTACGAGAAGAAAGAGGACTGGGACAAGATGGCGTCCACCCTCGCTCGCGCGACCCAGGTGGCTCCGAGCTTTGCCAACTACTGGGCGAACCGCGGGTACGCGCTTGTCCGGCAGGCCGAGGCGGGGAATGCCGATGCCTACCAGGAGGCCAAAGCCCCTCTCAAGAAGTGCATCGAGAAGGACCCGAACTACGCCGAGTGCTACCACTTCCTAGGCGAAGCGGACCTCTGGACCGACGACACGCAGGGCGCGCTCGAGAACTACACGAAAGCCATCGAGCACAACCCGCGCACCGCGTACTTCTATCCGCCCCTTGCCGAGACCTATATTTCCTTGAAGTTCTACAAGGAAGCAGGACAGGTCCTCAAGGAAGGTACTGGTCTCATCCGGCCGAGCAAGCAGAACAACAACAATCTCTACGGCATGTACGTCCTGCGCTTCGAGGTTGCACAGGCGAAGGACGACAAGGCCGAGATGGTCACTGCGATGGAAGAGGCGCAGAAGGTCGCCGGTGACACCCATCCGGAGATCTCGTTCAACCTGGGCAGCACCTACGCCGTCATGGACCCGCCCGAGAAGGCGAAGGCCGTGCGGCTGCTCAGCTCTTTCTCGAAGCGTGCGTGCCGCGGCGCCCACGCGAAGAAGTTCAAGGAACAGTGCGAGACGGCCTCAGCGCTCGTCCAGAAACTGGGCGGGAAGGTCAACTGACCTTGCGCCGCTCGTCCACGACCAGAGGCCGGAGCCCAGCAGCGGCGACGGCCTTCTGCGCGGAAGGGCCGGCAGTCATCGGTCGAGGGGTGAAGCGAATTACCACGGGGATTTCCCAGGCGGCTAGGACCGGAAGCCCGGCAGTCGTCCTAGCGCAGTAGTGTTGCCCGAGGGAGCATGGATCTAGAGCAGCGTCTGAACCAGCTGGAACGCCATCACGACTGGCAAGGTGCGGTCGAAGCCCTCGAGCAGGGGCTGCAGACCGAACAGGATGCCGCGGTCAAGGCGGACCTGCATCTACGTCTGGGCCGGCTGCTCCACTCGCGCTTCCTGCAGGGAGTGCGAGCGCTGAAGCACTTCCAGGACGCTTTCAAGCTGAACCCCGCGCTGCTCGAAGCGCTGGCGGAGGCGAGGGGCATCTACTGGGAGCTCGGCAAGCTGAACATGGTGCAGAAGCTGCTCGAGTTGCAGCTGAAGAACACCTCGGATCCGGAAGTCGTCGCGTCGTTGTGCCGCGAGCTCGGTGACGTGCTCTGTGACCAGGGCGACTACGACCGCGCCGCGGAGGCGTACGCGCGTGCGCTACAGGCCGCCGACGGCAAGATGCCGGAGCTCGGCGAGCTGCTTGAAGAAGTGCAGCTCGGTGCCGATCAGTGGCAGGAGCGCGTGGGGTTGTTGCTGCGCGCGGCGCACGATGTACCCGACAGTGCGACGAAGGCGTCGGCGTTTCTGCGGGCAGCACGTATTGCACGCCGCTACGCGCCGGAAGAGCTCGAAGGGATCCTGGCGCAGGCGTACGCGGCCGATCCGACCAGTGTTGTCGCTGCGGCATTGTACGAGGGGCTGCTGGTCGATGCCGAGCGCACCGACGCGATTCTCGAGACGCAGCGGCAGCTGCTCGACAACGTGAGCGATCCCCACGAGCGGGCCGACGCGGCGTTTCGCTTCGGCGCGCGCTGGGCACTGCGCCACCAGAACCCCGAGGTCGGCTCGCAGCTGCTGGAAGAGTCGCTGAAGCTCGACCCCACGCGCGAGTCGGCGTTCGCGTTCCTGCGCGAGGCGTACGGCACACGCGGCGGCGATTGGGATCGCGTGATCGGGCTCGCGGAAGAGCTGTCCCAACAGGCTGGGGAGAACTCGTCGGCAGCGTATCTGCTCGCGAGTGCCGGTCTGGCCGCGTGGCGTGAGCTGGGCGACCTGATGAAGGCCCGCCCCTACTTCGAGAAGCTCGGGCAGATCGCTCCCGAGCATCCCGCACTCAAGGCCTTCGAGGCGCAGATCGGAACCCAGCTGAGCTCGGCGTCGGGCGCTGATGATTCGAGCGCATCCGAGGGCGCAAGCGAGGCGGAAGCCGAATCCGCAGAGGCCGAAGCACCCGCAGCCGAGGCCGCCGAGGCCGAAGCACCCGCAGCCGAGGCGCCGGAAGCCGAAGCCGCACCCGCCGAGGCCGAGGCCGAAGCGGCGCCCGCCAAGGAGCCTGCAGCCGAAGCGGCCGAACCGGAAGCGAAAGAGGTCGACGAGGCGCTGGTCGCAGAGCTTCGCGAGAAGCTGCAGCAGCAGGAAGAGGCGAAGCGCTATCACGAGTACGTCAAGACGCTCGTTGCGCTCGCCGACGAGCTCGCCGATCCCGTCGAGAGGACCGAGCTCTACCTCAAGGCCGCCGACCTGTACGTCAACAAGTTCGTCAACCAGGCGGAGGCCGTGAAGGCCTTCGAGAAGGTGATGGAGGTCGATCCGGCCAACGAGGAAGCGATCGGCTACCTGCGCCAGATGTACGAGAAGCGGCGCGATTGGGAGAAGCTCATCGCGCTCAACACCAGCCAGGCCGAGCGGCTCGAATCCGGTGTCGAGCGCACCGCGATGTTCAAGGAGATCGCGCAGCTTGCCACCGATCGGGTGAAGAAGCCGGACGTGTGCATCGACCTGTGGGCTGTCGTGCTCGACAACGACGCCGACGATCTCGACGCGCTGGGCGCGCTCGCGCAGCTGTACGAACGTGCGCGCGACTACGAGAAGCTCGCCGACGTCCTCACGAAGCTCGCGGACCTGACCTACGACACGAACGAGAAGGTCCAGATCCTCACCAAGCTCGGTCAGGTCACCGGCGATCGGCTCAAGGACGACGAGCGCGCTGTGGAGGCCTACCGCACGCTGCTCACGCTGCAGCCGGACGACCGTCGTGCGCAGGAGCAGTTGAAGAAGCGCTACGTCGCACTCGGGCGCTGGGACGACCTCGAGGTCTTCTACGCCGACACCGGCAAGTGGGACGAGTTCATCCGTGTGCTCGAGAGCAACGAGGCGCGCACCAAGGACACCGAGCAGCGCATCGGCATGCTGATGAAGGTGGCCGAGCTGTGGATGACCCAGAAGGGCAAGCCCGACCGCTCCGCACGCGCCTACGAGAAGATCCTCAACCTCGACGAGAACAACCTCGCGGCGGCCGAACAACTGATCCCCATCTATACACAGGGCAACAACCCGAAGGGGTTGAGCGGCGCGATCGAGGTGAAGCTGGGCCACGTCGAGGACGCGATGGAACGGCTCGAGCTCCTGCGTGAGGTGGCCGGGCTGTACGAAAGCCGCATCAACGACAAGAACAAGGCATTCGAGCGTTTCCTCTCGGCCTTCGAGATCGCGCCTTCCGACGAGCAGAGTCAGACGGACGTTGAACGTGCCGCGCAGCTCACCGGGCGTTGGGACGATCTGGTCGCAGCCTACCGCAGCCAGATCACGCGCGCCGAAGAGGAGGGCGACGGGATGCTGGCCAACACGCTCAGGCTCCGCCTCGGGCGTGTGCTCGTCGACGAGGTGCAGCGCGTGGACGACGCGCTCGTCGAGTACCGCGCGGTGTACGAGAGCGAGCCGGACAACACCGTTGCACTCGAGGCGCTCGAGCGGCTCTACCGCGACACGGAGCGCTGGCGGGAGCTGCTCGAGGTGTACGGCAAGAAGCGGGAGCTTGCGGCGGAGCCGGACGAGCGCAAGCAGATCCTCTACGAGATCGCCAAGCTGTACGAAAACCAGATCGGCGAGCCGGCCTCCGCGGTCGAGACCTACCAGGCAGTGCTGGAGGACGATCCCACCGATGCGGTCGCGCTCGGGGCGCTCGATGGTCTCTACCAGCAGACCGAGGACTGGGAGCCGTACGCGGACGTGCTCAGGCGCCGCATCGAGCTCGACGTGAACGAGGCCGAGCTCATCGACCTGAAGTTCCGCCTTGCCGGCACCCAGCAGCACCACCTGTCCGATGCGGCAGGCGCCCTGGAGAACTACCGCGAGATCCTGTTCCTCGACGCGGATCACGAAGGTGCGCGGCTTTCGCTCGAGGGGATGCTGGAGTCGAACGAGGAACTGCGCGGCGAGGCTGCGTCGATACTCGAGAGCATCTACGAGGCGCGTGAGGACTGGGAAAAGCTGATCGGCGCACTCGAAATCCTGGCGATCTCGGACTCCGAGACCGAACGTCGGGTCTCGCTGCTGCGCAAGATTGCTGCGACCGCTGCGAACCAGCTCGGCGATGTGGGGCGCGCACTGGATGCACAGGCGCGAGCACTCAAGGAAGATCCGTCCCTGGCCGATTCGCGTCTGGAGCTCGAGCAGCTGGCCGAGCAGGCCAATGCCTGGGACAACCTGATCACGATCTACAACGAGGTCGCTGCCGGACTCGACGAGCCCACGCTGGCGCGCGAGTACTGGATGCGTCTGGCCGCCATCGAGGAGCGACTGGGCAAGGTCGACGAGGCGGCGAAGAGCTACGAGAAGGTGCTGCAGCTCGATCCGAGCGACGCCGAAGCGCTGGAGGCGATGGATGCGCTGTACCGGCGCACCGAGCACTGGGACGAACTCATCGGCGTGTTCCGCCGGCGCATCGAGTTGACCGGCGACGGTGCGGAGCGCGAGGCGCTCTACGCCCAGATGGCGCAGGTCTACGAAGAGAAGCTCGGCAAGCCCGACGACGCGATCGCCGCATATCGCGAGGTGCTGGCGCTGGATCCGATGAGCCAGGTGGCGCTGGGTGCGTTGGACGGCCTGTTCACCCGCCAGGGGATGTGGAGCGAGCTTTCGGAGAACCTCGAGACGCAGCTTGGGCTGGCCGAGACGGAAGAGGCCCAGCTCGGACTGATGCTTCGCCTGGCCGCGTTGCGCGAAGGCCAGATGAACGAAATCGAGGCCGCCATCGAGGGCTACCGGCAGGTGCTCGATCGCGATCCGATCAACGAGGTGGCGCTCGAGGCCCTTGAACGTCTGGGCCGCGACGAGGCGTACGCGCTGGTCATCGCCGAGATCCTCGAGCCGCTGTACCGCCAGCAGGGCGACTACCAGAAGCTCATCGGGGTGCACGAGGTCCAGGTGCGTCGTGCCGATGACATGCACCGCAGGGTGGAGCTGCTCCACCAGATCGCCGAGCTGTACGAGGACGCGGCGGGCGACGTGAATCTCGCGTTCGACACCTACGCGCGCGCGCTGGCGGTCGACCCCGCCAACGAGTCGACGCAGGAAGGTCTCGACCGGCTGGCTCGTGCCAGCGGCCGCTTCCCCGACCTGGCGTCCGTGTTCGAGCGGCTTGCCGGCGAGCAGGAAGACCCGGAGCTGGGCAGCCAGCTGTACACGTTTGCGGCGCGCGTGTTCGAGAGCGACGTGGGCGATGTGGAGCGTGCGATCGAGCTGTATCGCAAGGTTCTGAGCACCGATCCGACGAATCTGGCGGCCGCAGAGTCACTGCAGACGTTGTTCCAGTCCACCGAGCGCTACGCGGACATGTCGCTGATCCTGCAGCGCAAGGCAGAGATCCTCGAGGACATCGACGAGCAGAAGTCCGCCCTGTACCAGGCGGCGAACCTCGAGGAGGAGCTGCTCGAGCGCAAGGAAAACGCCATCGGTGTCTATCTCAAGATTCTCGAGATCGACCCGGAGGATCTGCGCAGCATCGACGCGCTGATCAACCTGTATCTCGGCCTCTCGCGCTGGGAAGAGCTGCTGGGCGTGTACTCGCGCAAGGCCGACCTGGTGATCGACACCGAGGAGAAGAAGCTCATCTTCTACCAGGTGGGTGCGGTGCACGAGCGGGAGCTGCACGACGTGTCGCGCGCCATCGATACGTACCAGCGCGTGCTGGAACTGGACCCCGACGATCTCACCGCGCTCGGCCGCCTGGATGTGCTGTACCAGACCGCGGAAAACTGGCAGGAGCTGCTCAGCGTGCTGACGCACGAGGCCGAGCTGACGGCCGATCCGAACGAAGCGGTAAGCTACCAGTACCGCATCGCGGAGCTGTACGAGAAGCACCTCGAGGACGTCGAGCGAGCGGTCGAGCTGTATCGTGACATCCTCGGCATCGTGCCCGACCACGGTCCGACGCTCTCGGCCCTGGAAGGGATCAAGAACGGCGAGCGCGCACCGCTCGCAGCGGCCGGCGTGCTGGAACCCGTCTACGACGCGATGGGCGAGTGGCAGCGGCTGATCAGCGTGCTCGAGGTCGAGGTCCGCTTCGCGGACGACCCGTTCACGAGCGTGGACCTGCTGCACCGGATCGCGCGTCTGTACGAGGAAAACCTCGGCGAGCATGCCAGCGCGTTCGAGACCTACGCGCGCGCGGTCAGCGTCGACAGCCAGAACGAGGAGTCGCTGGCGTCCCTGGAGCGCCTCGCGATGATGATCGAGCGCTGGCCCGCGGTGGCGCAGCTCTATGACCAGGAGCTGGACAAGCTCGCAGAGGAGCCCGAGCGGCTGGTCGATCTCGGTCTGCGTGTCGCGCAGGTGTACGAAGTGCAGCTCGAGGACATCGATAGCGCGGTGGCGCGCTACCGGCGCGTGCTGGAGGCGGATCCCGAGAACCAGAGCGCGGTGAGGGCGCTCGATCGACTGTTCTCCCAGGCCGAGCGCTGGAGCGACCTGGCCGACGTGCTCGCCCGCGAGGCGGAGATCGGTCAGAGCCCGGACGACATCCTCGAGTTCAAGTTCCGCCTCGGACAGGTCTACCAGCTTCGCCTGGGCGATCTGGACCGGGCCATCGAGGCCTATCGCGAGGTGATCAACGCGGCTCCCGAGCACGGCGAGACGCTGATGGCGCTTGAAGGCTTGTTCGAGAGCGGCACGAAGCAGCTGGAGATCGCGAGCATCCTCGAGCCGCTCTACCAGTCCATGGCGGAGTGGGAGAAGCTGCTTCGCGTTCGTGAAGCGCAGCTGATCCACACCGAGGATCCGGACGACCGCATCAACATGTACTACCGCATCGCCGAGGATGCGGAGGAACGGCTGCTCGACGCCGCGCTGGCGTTCAGCGTCTACGTTCGCGCGATCAAGGAGCGGCCGCTCGACGAGCGAACCGGAGACGACATCGAGCGGCTCGCCGGCATGATCGACGACGGCTGGAACCAGCTCGCGAACGCCTACGCCGACGTGCTGTCGATCGAAGGTATCGAGCCGGCAACGCAGGCGGTCATCGGCAAGCGACTGGCCCGCGTGTTCGAGGAGGAGCTGGCCGACGTGGCCAAGGCGGAGGAGACGTACCGCTACGTGCTCACCGTCGCGCCACAGGAGGAGGACGCCCTCGCGAACCTGGACCGGATCTACAGCTCGCTCGAGCAGTGGCCGGAGCTGGCAGGGGTTCTCGAGGCGCGCGCTGCGACGGCCGAAGACGAGCGGGACCAGGTCGATCTGTTCTCGCGGCTTGGCCAGGTCTACGAGGAGCAGCTTGGCCAGATCGATGACGCGATCCGCGCGTACCGGAAGATCTTCGATGAGCTCGAGCCGGCGAACGAGGAGGCGATCTTCGCGCTCGGACGCATCTACGAGCAGAAGGAGAGCTGGGAAGAGCTGAACGCGGTCTACCAGCGCGAGCTGGACAACGCGGTGGGCAACGTCCAGGAAGCCGAGATCCGCGCGAAGATGGCGCACCTCGCCGCCGAGCGGCTGGGTCAGGTCGAGCAGGCCGTCGAAGGCTGGAAGCGCGTGCTGGACCTCCGCGGCGAAGACCCCGAAGCACTCTGGGCCCTTGCGGATCTGTACCAGCGGCAGGGTCAGTGGGCAGAGCTCACCGACGTGCTGGAGCGGCACTTCGATATCGCCGACAGCGACGACGATCGCGTGAACATCCTGACCCGGCGCGCCCGCTTGTTCTCCGAACAGCTTGGACGCGACGACGAAGCGCTCGAGACCTGGCAGCGCGTGCTCGATATCGATTTTTCGAACATCGCGGCGTTGCGCGCGGTTGCCCAGATCTGGCGCACGCGGCAGGACCCGAACGAGCTGGTCAGCGCGTTGCACGCGACGATCGATCGCGCCGCGGCGCTGCTCGAACCCGAGGAGCTGACTGGCGTCTACCGCGAGCTCGGCAAGACGTACGGCGAGGTGCTGGAGCAGCCGTTCGACGCTACGGACGCGTGGCGGAATCTGCTCGAGGTCGACCCGGGCGATTTCGAGGCGATGCAGGAGCTGGAGAAGCTCTATCGCGCCGAGGAACGCTGGGTCGATGTCATCGGCGTCAAGATGCAGCGCGCCGACGCGCTCGAGGAACCCGAGGAGAAGATCCGTGAGCTGCTCGAGGTCACCTCGCTGTGGAAGAAGGAGGTCAGCGACTACGACCAGGCGACCGCGGCGTTCGAGAAGATCCTCACGATCGATCCGACGCACCAGGAGGCGTTCGACGCTCTAGAACGTCTGCACACGGCGGCGGAGCGTTGGGAGCCGCTCGTCGAGCTGTATCTCAACCGCCTCGACACCCGCGAGGAGGTAGAAGAGCGCAGCGACCTGCTCAGGCGCATCGCCAAGGTCTTCGAGGAGCAGCTCGATGACAAGAACCAGGCGTTCGACGCTCTGGTGAATGCGTTCAGCGAGGACTTCGCGGATGACGAGACCGTCCGCTACCTCGAGCGCATGGCGCAGGCGACGGGCCGCTGGGGCGAGCTCATCAACACGGCCAACGCCTGGCTGCAGGAGCAGGCCGACAACCGCCAGAAGATCCAGCTCTGCCTGCGTCTGGGCAAGTGGTACGGCGAGGACCTCGGCCATCCCGAATATGCGCAGCCGTACTACGCGCAGATCATGCAGATGGACCCGAACAACGTCCAGGTCCTGCGGCAGATGGCTGCGATCCATCGCATGGGCGCGCAGTGGCAGAAGATGGGCGAGACGCTTACCCGCGCGCTCGACGTTGCGGTCGCGAACGAGGATCGCAAGGCCATCCTGGTCGACCTGGGCGAGTTGCTCGACAAGCACATGAGCCAGACCGATCAGGGCATCACGTTCTACAAGCGTGCCCTGGAGGTTGATTCGCTGTTCCTGCCGGCTCTGGAAGCGCTCGAGCGCATCTACGACGAGCGGGGCAATCATGCCGAGCTCGTGGAGATACTCGGCTCCAAGGTGCAGGCGCTGACCGACGGCGACCAGATCGCACAGCACAAGCTCCGCATGGGCGGGCTGTACGAGACGGCCATCGGCGATTTCGAGCGCGCCGGCAAGGTGTACCGCGAGGTGCTCGACATCGACGGTGGCAACCTGTTTGCGTTGCGCGGCCTGGAGCGGATCGACGAGGCGCTACAGGATTGGCCGGACATGGTCGAGGTCCTCGAGCGTCAGCTGGACGTGGTCGAGACCGAGCGCGAGCGCGTCGATGTCCTGCTCAAGCTGGCGAATATCCAGGAAGAGCAGTTCCTCAAGCCGGATGTCGCGGCGCAGCGCCTGGAACAGGCGCTGGAGATCGATCCCAGCTCCGAGCCGGCCTACGTCGCGTTGCAGCGCTGCTATCGACGGCTCAAGCAGTGGCTGGACCTCACCAACGCCTACGAAAGGCACATCGCCGAGGCGGCGGACTACGCGGCGAAGATCGAGCTCTACGGGCAGATCGCGCAGGTGTACAGCGACGAGGTCGGAGACGTCGACCACGCTATCGACGCCTACCAGAACATCGTCGATCTCGACGAAGCGAACATTGCCGCTCTCGAGGCGCTCAGCAAGCTGTTCGAGAAGCAAGGTGACGCGTCCCGGGCCATCGACTCGATGACGCGGGTCGCCGACCTGACCACGGACGGCGGCCAGCGCGTGGAGATGTACTACCGCATCGGCAAGTCGCTCGAGGAGAAGCTCGGCGACCGCATGCAGGCGCAGGAGCGGTTCGAGATGGCGCTCGATCTGGATCCGGCGCATCTGCCGTCGCTGGCAGCGCTCAGGACCATCGCCATCGACGAGGCGGACTGGGATCGCGCCGCGCGCTACCTCGAGCAGGAGCAGATGAACACGCAGGCGCCGCGCGCCCGCGCGAAGCTGCTGGTCGAGCTCGGCAAGCTGCGCGACGAGATGCTCAACGAGCACGAGCTGGCCGTTCAGGCCTACGAGCTCGCAATGCAGTGCGACGAGGACTGCGAAGAAGCCGCGCTGCCTCTCGTCGAGGAGTACATCCGCGCGGAGCGCTGGCCGGAGGCGGAGCCGCTCGCCGACATGCTCGTCAAGAAGAGCAAGAACCGCGAGCGGCACGAGCAACACACCCTCCACAAGCTCCTGGCGAAGGTGCAGGCGGCCCTCGGCAAGGACGATCAGGCGCTGAAGGCCTACCAGACCGCGCACCAACTCGACCTGACCGATCAGGAGACCATCCGCGGGATTGCCGATGTGGCTTTCCGGCTGAAGGACTGGCCGAGTGCGCTGACGAACTACCAGAAGGTTCTCACCGCCCTGGGCGAGGAGGACGTCGAGGAACGCACCAACGTCTACTACCGGCTCGGCTGCATCAAGCACGAGCAGGGACAGGCGAAGCAGGCCATCAACAACTTCGAGAAGGCGCTGGCGCTCAACAGCGAGCACCGCCCGACGCTCGAGTCCCTGGTGGAAATCTATACCGACGGCAACGACTGGAAGCAGGTTGCCGCGTACAAGCGCCAGATCCTCGACAGCGTCTTCGAAGGCGAAGAGCGCTACCAGATCCTCAATGAAATCGGGGACATCTGGAGCGAAAAGGAGAAGAACCCGAACAAGGCGATCGAGGCGCTGGAAGAAGCGCTCGACCTCAAGCCCGAGGACCACGTGCTGTTGCACAAGCTGCTGCAGCTCTACCAGTCGGCAGCCGACTGGCAGAAGATGGTCGACACGCTGCAGGCCATTGCCGACATCGAGGAGAAGCCGGAGTTCAAGGCTCGCTACTTCTTCACGATGGCGCAGGTCTTCCGCGACAAGCTCGAGGACAAGGATCGCGCCGTGGAGCTGTTCAACGAGGCGTTGGACCTCAATCCGGGCTACCTGGAAGCCTTCGAGCGCATCAACAAGATCCTTACCCAGGAAAGGAACTGGAAGCAGCTCGAGCGTTCCTACAGGAAGATGCTCCACCGCATCGCCGGCAAGGGCAACAATGACCTCGAGCACACGCTGTGGCACCAGCTGGGTCTCGTCTATCGCGACCGCCTCGGCCAGACGGAAGAAGCCATCGAGGCTTTCAAGATGGCCGCGAATGCCAAGCCTGGAGCTCTGCTCGAGCACCAGATCCTGGCGGAGCTCTACGAGAACACCGAGCGCTACGACGAGGCGATCGTCGAACAGCGGGCAATCCTCGGGCACGACGCGCTGCAGGTAGACCCGTATCGGGCGCTGTATCGCCTGTATCTGCAGAAGCACGCCTATGACGAGGCGTGGCTGCAGGCATCGGCTATCGCCTTCATGAAGAAGACGGACGAGGAAGAGCAGCGCTTCTTCGAGGACTACAGGCCGGATGGGATGTTGCAGGTGAAGGGCCGGCTCACGAACGAGCTGTGGGCTCGGCACCTGTTCCACCCGGACGAGAACCTGTACATCTCGAAGATCTTCGAGATGATCGCTCCCGCAGCGCTGCAGGCGAAGATCGCGCAGCTGAAGGGCCAGAACAAGCTGCCGGTGCTCGACAAGCGCTTCAAGCAGGATCCGGCCAACTCCACGGTCACCTTCGCCAAGACTTTCGGGTGGGCGGCGCAGGTGCTGGGCATCCAGTCGCCGGAGCTGTACGTCCGCAACGACGTGCCTGGCTCGGTGGTCGCGGTGCCCGCGGTTCCGCCGGCTTCGGTCGCAGGACAGACGGTCCTCACCGGTTTCCAGGCGCAGGAGCTGACGTTCATCTGCGGCAAGCACCTCGCGCAGTACCGGGGTGAGCACTACATCCGGACGCTATTCCCGACCCAGGTGGAGCTCACCATCATGCTCTTCGCGGGTGTGATGATCGCGGCGCCGAGCACGCCCATGCCGCAGGACACGGCCAAGCAGATCCGTGCGACGGCGCAGGAGCTCGCCAAGTACATGCAGCCCGTCCAGATGGAAGGCCTGCGCATGGTCGTGAAGCGCTTCATCGAGGAAGGCGCCAAGGCGAACATCAAGCGCTGGAACCAGGCGGCCGAGCTGACCGCGTGTCGCGCGGGTCTGCTCGTGTCGGCCGATCTGGAGATCGCGAAGAAGATCATCAGCGCCGAGCCGCAGCTCCCGGGCGATCTGTCGGCAGCCGAGAAGATGAAGGAGCTGCTGGTCTTCAGCGTGAGCGAGGACTACGCGCAGCTGCGCAAGGCGCTGGGCGTCGCGATCGGCTAACGCAAGCTAGCCGACGCGCGTCGAAGTCGACGGTCCGGCGTCTACTTGCCGGGCAGATCGACGATGAGCCTGAGGCCGGCAGTGAAGGCGAGGTGTGCACTCGCGCCGCCGGTGATCTGCGAAGGCGTGCTGAGATAGTGACCGGCGTCGAGCTCGAGGAACGGGCCGAATCCGAACTTGCTGAAGGCGTACCAGTCTCCGCCTACGCGGAGCCGCAGCCACTCCAGTCCCGAGTAGGACAGGTCGCCCTGCGGTGCGCCGGTGATCTTCGTCGTGCGGAATCCGAGGCCTGCGCTCATCCAGGGGTCGAAGCGCGTCCCCTGCACGAGGTGGTACTGGACGAAGGGACCGATGGCCAGGCTGGTGGTCGAGCACGCGCTGCAGCTGCTGCTGCTACCGAGCCGGAGCGCCTGTCCCCATACTCCGACAACGACGCTGCGGCTGACGCCGTAACCCAGCTCCGCGCCGAAGCCCCAGCCGACGCCCATCTTGCTGGACACCGACGTGTTCTGCTGTAGCTCGCCGAACGGAACCGCGACGCCCGCCGATCCCGACAGGTCGAAGTGGCCCCCGAGGGTGTCGACGGCGGGGGGAATCAGTGGCAGAACGCTGCCCACGTCGGGCGTCTCGTCCTCGTCGCTGTCCGCGCTGTCGTCGGCCGCCTCTTGTGTGGCCTTCTTGCCGGTGGGAGCGGCCGGCGAAGCCGAGGCATCATCGTCGTCGCTGCCGCCCTGTTCGGCGTCGTCCGTGTCCGACGCGCCGTGGCTGCCCGCCTGGGTGGTGGCGGGTCCGGGCGATGCTGGCGCGGGTTGGGCGAGAGCCGGAACGGGCAGGAGCGCCGCCAACGCGGCAAGCACGATGGCCTGGGAACGCATGCGCGCCTTGTTAGCACTGGCTGCCGGGCACGGGGAGCCTATCTGCGGCATTTCCATGGGTGCCCGCGGTGCGCGCGGGTGTCCCGCTGCCCCGCGCGGCGACCGGCCAAGCGCCCGGACCGGCATTCCATCGATGTCCTGCGCAACCGCGGCCCGCTCCGGCCGATGGAGCACAAGCGATGACGGACATGCTGGACCGGGGAGATAGGGACACTTTCGACAGTTTCGGGCCTGCGGCCCCGACGCCGCCGCCCGAGGAGCGGACACTCGAGCTCCGCTGGGAGCTGGTCGGAGGCCCGTGGGTGCTGGAGGTAGGAACTCCAGAAGACACACGTTGCGTGTCGCTGCTCGCGGGACAGCGAATCACGCTCGGCAGCGGACGCTCGGCGGACGTGAGAGTGCACGACCGGGCCGTGAGTGCCCGGCACTGCGCGGTGCACGCGACTGAGCGCGGGATTGTCGTGGAAGACCTCGATTCCACCAACGGATTATTCGTGGGTGCGGCGCGTGTGCGCTCGGCGACGTTGGCGGGGGAGGGCAGTCACTTCGTTGTCGGGCAAACGAGTGTCGCCGTGCGGCCCGCCGAGAGCGATGCGCCGCTGAAGGGCGGCGGGCTTCCCGACATGGCTGGCAGCTCGCAACCGATGCTGCGCGTCGCGCAGGAAGTCCGGAAGTACGCGCGCAAGGGTGCCGCCGTGCTGGTGCAGGGCGAGTCCGGTACCGGCAAGGACCTGGTCGCCAGAGCTCTCCATCGGCTCGGTCGCCGGAGCGGGCCGTACGTGCCGTTGAACGTGGGCGCCATGGCCGAGTCGCTGGCGGACGCGGAGCTGTTCGGGCACCGTCGCGGGGCGTTCACCGGCGCTATTGCCGCGCGTAGCGGCGCGTTCGAGCAAGCGCACCGCGGCACGCTGTTCCTCGACGAGGTGGCGGAGCTGTCGCCGGCCATTCAGGTGAAACTGCTCAGGGTCGTGGAGGACAAGTGCGTGCGCCCCATCGGCGCTACCGCACCGGTGCGTGTCGATGCGCGCATCGTGTCGGCGAGCTGGGCGTCGCTGGTCGAGTGCGTCGAAGCCGGGCGGTTCCGGCAGGACCTGTATCAACGGCTTTCGACGCTGGTTGTACGCCTGCCACCGCTCCGGCAACGCAAGAGCGACATCCCGGCGCTGTCCGAGGCGTTGCTTGCCCGCTATCGCGACGAAGTGGGCGCGCGGCGCCTTTCGAGTGCCGCGCTTGCCAAGCTGGTCGCCTACAGCTGGCCGGGCAACGTACGCGAGCTCGGGAGTGTGCTTTACCGCGCTGCCATCGCCGCCGACAGCCAGAGCATCGAAGCGCGGCATGTGGAAGGCGCAATGCCCAGGCCGCGATCGGCGCGGCCCGTGCAGATGTCACCTGAAGAGGCGCTGGAGCTTCTCGAGCAGTACGGCGGCAACATCAGCGCCGCCGCACGCGCCGCACGCGTGGCGCGCAGCACCTTCCGGGCGTGGCTGGAGCGGGAACGCCGGAAGAAGTCCGGCCGCTAGAACGTGCCGACCACGCCGAGCCCGCCTACGTGCGGCGAGACGTACGGAACGAATGCGGCGTGCACCCCGTCGGCAGTGGCGCCCTCGGCCGGCTTGTTCTTGCTGTCGACGAAGTAGTAGACGATCGTGCCAGCCGCTGCGACGCCGCCCACCACGAATCCGACTACCGACACGGTCTTGTCCGTGTCGCCAGTGTTGACGTTGTCCTGGTACTGCTGGCAGGCCTGGCCGTAGACCTGCCGCAGCGAAGGATTGGTGCTGCTGCAGAGGCCGCGAGGGTTGTCGCCGCGTTGGCTCGCGACCGCCACGATCTGGCCGGCGACGCTGTCGGCAGCGTTGTACGCGCCGCGCGACGCGATGGCGAAGCCGATGCCCACGCCGAGGCCGACCACCGTCAGGCCGCCACCGACCCAGGCGACCTTGTTGTGCGCAACCCACGGCAAGAACGGCTGGCGGCTGCCGCCGGTGTCCATCTTGAATCCGCCACCCGCCTGGGCTCCCTGGTCGGGGCCTCCGGTCGCCGGAGGCGGAGTCGCGAGTCCCGTGGGTTCGGTGGGTGCACCGCCGCCCATCGGAGGCGCAGCCCCTGCCGGCGGAGGGCCGCCAGCTGCCGGCATCGTCGTGGGCGGGGCACCGATGGTGATGTTCACGCTGTTGGTCATGCCGGCGGCGGCGTTGACGTTCACCGTTCCCGCCTTGCCACCCTTGCGAGCCTCGATCGTGTGGTTGCCCGGCTTCAGGTAGACGGGGCCGTCCAGTGGCGCCTTGCCTTCCGACTTGTTGTCGACGAACACCTCGGCGTTCGGCTGGTTCACCGTCACGGTGATCTCGGCGACCTTGGCCTTGGCTGCGGCCAGGCCCTTCTGCGCGTCCATCTTCTCGGACGCCGACGACTCCTTCGCGTCGCGCAGGAACTTGGCGAAGTGCTTGGCCGCGTCGGCCTCGTGACCCGAATGCAGCTCGCTCTGCGCGAGGTTGAGCAGCACCGCTGGGTGCTTCTTCAGCGCGTAGGCCTGCAGGAATGCGGCGCGGGCGTCGTCGTACTTGTGATGATCGTAGTACTTGACGCCCTCCTGGAAGCGCTCGCGCGCCATCTTCAGGACGGCGTCGTCCTGCGCGTAGGCCGTGGAAGGGAGCAGGGGAACCGAAGCCAGAGCGGCAAACGATGCAGATAGTAGCAGGGCAAGAGAACGGGCGCGGAGTTTCATTGAAAAGCCTCGTCGAGACGCATGCGGGCGGGACGAGTTGTCCCAGCTACGCAGCCAAGCTTAGAACGGGGTTTGGCGGACTATAGATCCGGAGCCGGACTTTGGCGCAGTCCTGTGCGTCCGGGCCGGGCGCGGAGTCGGCCTTCTGGGGGCGGCGTGCGAAACGGCATGATGTCGGGGGGCCGGTTTCGCCTTGGCCGGTTTCGCCGTCGTGGCGGTCTTGGCGGGCTCCTCGGCCTTGGCGGGCTCGGCTGTCTTGGCGGGCTCCTCGGCCTTGGCGGGCTCGGCTGTCTTGGCGGGCTCGGCTGTCTTGGCGGGCTCCTCGGCCTTGGCGGGCTCCTCGGCCTTGGCGGGCTCGGCTGTCTTGGCGGGCTCGGCTGTCTTGGCGGGCTCGGCTGTCTTGGCGGGCTGTGCAGCCTGCTGCGCCGGTACCGAGTCGCTGCGCGTCGAAGTGTCGTCGCCCTGCGGGTGGGAACCTCCCATCAAGGCCTTCACGCCGACCACGAGCAGGATCACCACAGCAGCACCCACGATTCCGAACACGACCTTGCGGTTCTTGTCCGGTGCCCGGTATTCCGGCTCTTCGGCTGCCAGTAGCGTAGGCGCTGCCAGCACGGGAGCCGGTTCAGTCTTCGCGGGCTGGGTGGGCGGTTCGGGGGCGGCCGGCTCGGCGCTGCTGGTGGCCGCCGCGGCGGGGGCCGCTTCTTCCGTGGCTCCAGCTTCCGTGGCTCCAGCTTCCGTGGCTCCAGCTTCCGTGGCTCCGGCTTCCGTGGTGTCGACATCGACATCGACGTCCACACCACCCGCCGCTTCCGGCGCTGGCGCGGGCTCCTCCTGTGCGGGCTCCGGTGGTGGTGCCAGGCCAACCACGGTCTTCTTCCCCGGCGGCTGGCTCTTGGCGTCGACTACCGGTTGTTCAGCCGGGGCCGGCGGTGGCGCAAGACCCACTACCGTCTTCTTGCCCACCGGCGCGTCTGCCTTCGCCTGGGCGGGTTCCCCCGCCGGTGCGGCAGGTTCGGCCGCCGCGACCGCGCCCATCCCGATCATGGTCTTCTTCCGGTCGAGCTTGGCGGCGGGGCGCGGCGGCGGAGCTGCAGCGGCTTCCTCGGGCGCTGCGTCCTCCTGCTCCCACAGAGGAGTGAACTGCTCCGCGAGACGTTCCGCCTCTTCGGCCGTCACTCCGCCGGAGACGTTCTTGGCTTGTGCAGCGCCACTTCCGGGCTGCTGATCCGGCCTGTCGACCATGGGAACTCCCTAATCTTGAAGCGGAAATAGGCTAGCACCCGCTACAGCATGAGTGCAATGCAACCAGCATCAGGAGACGAGGGCCCGGAAACTGGTCGGAGGGGCGCTAGAGTGCTTGATTTCGGCGGATCGAGCAGCGGATGAGGGCAGCGCGAGCCAGAACCAGAACGGATTGCACGGGCGCCCGGTGGTTCACACCCAGGTTGGGGGCGCTGGTGGTCGCTCTGGTACTGATCGGGTGCCGGGGTCCAGCTGCTGCGCGCGGTGCGGTCCCATCGCTTCCGGCGAGTGCCGGTCCAGGGCCAGCCGTTCTTCCCTCACGCGCGGAAGTGGTTGCCCAGGCCGACGCGCTTGCGCTCTCCGGCGCTCACCGCTCCGGTGATGCCGGGGGAAGACTGATGATGGAGGCCGCGCGCCTCCGGCGGCGCCTGTGGCGACTCGAGCGGCGTCCGGCGGATGGCCTGGAAGCCGTGGAACTCCTGCGCAGCGCGGGGCGGTCGAAATGGAGCGGCGCGTGCGACGCCCGGGTCGACCAGGCCGTGCTCCAGGGCGAGCTGCACGGCGATCCGGACGAAACCTATCGTGCCGTGTATCTCGTTCGCGCCGCCACACGCGAGCCCACCTGCGAGAAGCACGCCGATCTCGTGCTCGGTACGCTGGCCGCGTACAAGCCGCTGCCCAATGTGCTCGCGTCGCTGGACCGCCAGGCCGCCGAGGACCGCGGCGCCGCGCCGGCCGCGTCTGCCTCCAGCGCGGCGCCCAACGACGACGACGGTCCGGTCATCGTGCCGACGCTGTCCTCGGCTGTGCATCGAACGCCGGCCCGCATCACGCGTATCGAACGCTACGGGTCGAAGGACGCGGCGCGCATCGTCGTCTTCGTCACCCATCCGGCCACGTTCGAAGTCGGGTCGATCCCTCGCCAGGGCGCGGATCGAGGGCCGCGGCTCTACATCGACATCCACAAGACGCGCTACAAGGGCAAGCACGAGTTCGACGTTGGTGGCCTGGTCGAACGCGTACGGCTGGGGCACCACAAGAAGGATACACGCGTCGTGCTGGACCTGGGCGCCCGGGCGTATCGCAAGGTGTTCTATCTGCCGGAGCCGTTCCGGCTGATTGTGGATGTGTCGCGAAAGCCGCCTGAAGCAATGGGCCAGGAGCAAGGGCGGCGCGTCGTCAGGCGGGTGGTTCTCGATCCGGGCCATGGCGGCCACGATCCGGGCGCCATCGGTCCCAGCGGTCTGCGCGAGAAGGACGTGACGCTCGACATCGCGCACCGGGCGGCGCCGCTCATCGCCCGCGAGCTGGGCATCGCGACGCTCTTGACCCGCGACTCGGACGACTACGTCCCGCTCGACGAGCGGACCGCGCGCGCCAATGCGTTCCAGGCCGACCTGTTCATCTCCATCCACTGCAACGCCAGCCAGAACCCGGACGGGCACGGGGTGATGACTTTCGTCCTCGACCAGTCCCGCGACGTCCTGGCGTCGCACATCGCGGCCCGGGAGAACTCGGCGTCGCCCGCCGCTGCGGCCGAGCTGGCCAACGTGATGAGTCACGTGCTGGATGCGGGCAGCATCGCGCGATCGGTACGTTTCGCCGAACTTCTACAGCGCTCGGCGATGGCGTCGTTGTCGCCCGGATACGGTCGGGTTGCCGACGACGGTGTCAAGCGAGCGGGGTTCTACGTGCTCGCAGGTGCGCGCATGCCTGCAGTGCTGTTCGAGACGACCTTCATCTCGAATCCTACCGGTGAAGCGCGACTGAACACGGCCGACTACCGGCAGAAGGTTGCCGACGCCATCGTCAACGCCATCCGCGCCTACCGTGAGGGACGCTGACGAAAGCGGTTCGGTCAGACCGCGCGGCGTCCCACGAACCGGCCGTCGACCAGCACGAAGCGGGTCGGCGCGCTGAGGTCGGCCGAGCCTTCGCCGGGCTCGGGATGGAGCGGATCGCCGGGCAGTGCCAGCACAGCTTGACCGCCGTCCATCGCGAAAAACGGGCAGACGGGGGCGAGTGACTGGGCGCGGGCGATGGCCATGGCGGACGCGATGTCGGCAGCGGGGGAGAGGATCTGCAGTGTGCGGGTCGTCGGCGGGGCCAGGAAGAACTCGCCGGCCTCCCAGCGACCCAGGACTTCCGCCGGAGTCGCCCAGAAACTGTCCGTGGTCTCGTGGCGGTCGTGCGAGCCCTGCTGCTGGTCGGGGAGGGGAAGGATGTAGAAACGTGTGTCGTAGCGCCGCGACTCGGCCGCAGGCGTGATCCAGCGGGCGAGCGCTTCCGAGACGTCCCGTGTCCGCCGTGAGGCCGCGCTCCCGGAGCAGCGCGGCGAACGCGTGGGCGCCGCCTTCGCTGGCGGATCTCTCTGCCAGTTCGTTCCTGAGCTCCGCCGTCTGCGCCGCATCGAGCTGTGCGCCCGCCACAGGAAGGATCGCCGCTTCCTCCAGCAGTTCCCTGAGCGCGGCCACGGCGAAGGTGCGCGCCGTCTCCTCGTCCACGCCCAGCGAGCGGGCGCGCGGCGTCAGTTCGTTGGAGAGCTCCTGCCAGCGTTCGTCCCGGTCCGAAGCGTCGACTTTTCCGCCTGGAAATACGATGGCGCCTCCCAGGAATCCGGACCGGGTGTGACGCTTGACGCAGAACACCTCCAGGCCGGCGGGCACCTGCCGCACGACCACGACGGTGGCGGCCTCCTTGGGCGTGACCGGCTCGCGCTCGGGGTCGAAGTTCAACATGCGCCCATGGTAGGACACGCCGGTCTGGATGGCCCGGACAAGGCCCGCCGGCCTGGAAACTGCCGTCCCGGAAGAATCAGGCCATATCCTGCTCGCGCTCCGGCCCGGGCAGTGGTAGGCAGGCCGGCCCCCCCGTGGGGCATGGAGGCACGGGCGGAGCAAGCAGGGTGCGCATCGGTGCGCCCGCTGCACATTGACGACCTTGAAAACGCTACCTATGTTTTGGGGCTCCCGCCACGAGAGGGTGGGGTCTTTCGTGAGCCAACGATGACCAAGGCACAGCTGAAGAAGTTCCGCGAGCTACTCGAGTCCAAGCGCATGGAGATCATCCGGCGGGCGCAACAGACGCTCGACGAGGACATGGCGCTCGACTCCAACGACCTGCCGGACGAGATGGACCTCGCCTCGAGCGAGTACCTGCAGTCGTTCACCTTCCGACTCCGTGGACGCGAGAAGGTCTTTCTCGACAAGATCCAGAAGGCCATCGACAAGATCGACCAGGGCAGCTTCGGGGTGTGCGACGACTGCGGCGAGAAGATCTCGCTCAAGCGGCTCGAAGCCCGTCCCGAGACGACGCTCTGCATCCGTTGCAAGGAAGACCAGGAGCGCGTCGAGAAGGACTTCGGCTGAGCGCCGTCTGGCCGCGCTCGCGCGTAGCAGCTGATTTGCCCTAGCGGCGCGCTGAGCGCTTCGTCGGGGTCCGTCTGGAGGGAGCGGGGCGCGCCGCGAGCGTGGCGGCGAGGTAGCGGCCGGTGTGGCTCCCGGAGACCTCGGTCACCGCCTCGGGACTGCCCGTGGCGATGACGTTGCCGCCGCCTTCGCCGCCCTCCGGTCCCATGTCGATCACCCAGTCCGCGCACGCGATCAGATCCAGGTTGTGCTCGATCACGAGGATCGAGTTGCCGGCGTCGCGCAGGCCGAACAGGGCATGGGTCAGCAGCTCGATGTCCTGGAAGTGCAAGCCCGTGGTGGGCTCGTCCAGAACGTAGAGCGTGCTGCCTGTCGCCTTGCGTGCCAGCTCGCTCGCGAGCTTGACGCGCTGGGCTTCGCCGCCGGACAGGGTCGTGGCGGCCTGGCCAAGCTGGATGTAGCCCAGACCGACCTGCCGGAGTGCCGTCAGGCGTTGCCGGATGCGCGGAATGGATTCGAACAGGTCGTAGGCCTCGTCCACCGTGAGATCGAGCGCATCGGCGATGCTGAGGCCACGGTAGCGGACCTCCAGCGTCTCGCGGTTGTAGCGTCGGCCGCCGCACGCATCGCACGTGACATAGACATCCGGCAGAAAATGCATCTCGATGCGCAGTACGCCGTCGCCCTGGCAGGCTTCGCAGCGCCCACCCTTGACGTTGAACGAGAAACGGCCCGGCTTGTAGCCGCGCGCGCGGGCGTCCGGCAGGCCGGAGTACAGCTCCCTCAGATGCGTGAAGATGCCGGTGTACGTGGCGGGGTTCGAGCGCGGGGTGCGGCCGATCGGCGCCTGGTCGATGCTGATCACCTTGTCGATGTGCTTCAGCCCGTCGATGCGATCGCAGGGGCCGATCCAGCCGGTTGCGCCGTAGAGCTCCGCCCGCGCCGCGCTGAGCAAGGTGTCGACGATCAAGCTGCTCTTGCCCGAACCGCTCACGCCCGTGACCGCGGTGATGAGCCCGAGCGGGATCTCGACCGTCACGTCCTTGAGGTTGTGCGCGCGAGCCCCCACCACCTTGAGCTTGTGCCGCCCCGGCTTCTTGCGTGCGCTCGGGATGGGGAGGTGCTTTTCGCCGGACAGGTAGGGGCCGGTGACGGAGCGATCGTTGTCGATGATCTGTTGCGGTGTGCCCTCGGCGATGATGTTGCCGCCGAGCGCTCCCGCTCCAGGGCCCATGTCGACCACGTAGTCGGCCGCCGTGATCGCGTCGCGGTCGTGCTCCACGACCAACACGCTGTTGCCCTTGTCCACGAGCTTCCGCAGCGCTTCCAGAAGGCGGGCATTGTCGCGGGCGTGTAGCCCGACGCTCGGCTCGTCGAGCACGTACAGGACGCCCACCAGCGAAGCGCCGATTTGCGTGGCCAGGCGGATGCGCTGGCCTTCGCCTCCCGAGAGCGTCTGCGCGGAACGATCGAGAGCGAGATAGTCGAGCCCGACATCGATGAGGAAGCCGAGCCGCTCGGTGACCGCGCGGATCAGCGGCTTCGCGATCGTCTGGTCGCGCGTGGCAAGTGCGCTGTCCTCGGCCAGTTCGAGCAGGGCGGATTGCAGCTTCCTGAGCGGGAGCGCAGACAGCTCGGCGATGTCGTGTCCGTCCAGCTTGACGGCGAGCGCCTCGGGACGGAGCCGTCGCCCGTCGCACGCCTCGCAGGTCTGGGTTACCGCGAAGCGGCCGAGATCCTCCGGTCCTATCGAGCCTTCTCCGGCATCGGCGTCGTCCGCCTCCTCGCGCTCTCCGGTCTCGAGCATCCGCTCGAGACGCGGGACGATGCCGACGTAGTCGCCGCGCTTCTTGCGGCGCCCGGAGCGGGCGGGACCATGCAGGATCGCGTCCTGCTGGGCCTGGGGCAGATCCTTCCAGGGCGTGTCGGGATCGACCCCGAGCAGTCGAACCGCCCGGTCGACTTCGGCGGCAGTAGCGACCGAGCCGCGCCTGCCGAACGCGGCCACCGCGCCCTCGCGAAGCGTGCGGGTTTCGTCGGGCACCACGCGGGCTGCGTCGATTGCCGAGCGTACGCCGAGGCCGTCGCAGGCCTGGCAGGCGCCGTGCGGGCTGTTGAACGAAAACAGGCGAGGCTCGAGCGGCGGCAATGTGATGCCGTACTCCCAGCTGACCAGCCGCTCGCTCATGACGACGGGTTCGGTGCCATCGACTGCGTCGATCAGCAGCGTTCCATCCCCCAGCCCGATCGCCAGTTCGACCGAATCGGTAATGCGACCCTTGGCGTTGTCGCGTACGACGATGCGGTCGACCACCACATCGAGGTCGTGCGGCTTGCTCCGATCCAGGTTGATCTCGTCGCCCAGATCGAACTGCTGTCCATCCACGCGCGCGCGGACGTAGCCGTCGCGCCGCAGCCGTTCGATCTCGGCCTTGAGCTCGCCTTTCTTCCCGCGCACGATCGGGGCGAGGATGGCCGCCCGGGCGCCGTCTCCGCGTTCGAAGATGGCGTCCACGATCTCCTGCACCGTGTACGCGTGCAGCACCTTGCCGGAGATCGGGCAGTGCGGGATGCCGACGCGCGCGTAGAGCAGGCGCAGATAGTCGGCGATCTCGGTGACGGTGCCGACGGTCGAACGCGGGCTCTTGCCGAGCGCGCGCTGCTCGATCGCGATGGCCGGGCTCAGCCCCTCGATACTCTCGACCCGCGGCTTGGGAAGCTGGTCCAGGAACTGACGCGCGTACGCGCTCAGCGACTCGACGTAGCGGCGTTGGCCTTCGGCGTAGATCGTGTCGAACGCGAGCGAGGACTTGCCCGAACCGCTGGGTCCCGTGATGACCACAAGTCGATTGCGGGGCAGATCGCAGCTGACGTTCTTCAGGTTGTGCTGCGCCGCTCCCCGGACGACAAGGCGCTCCATGAGAGCGCGCATCTTGGCATAGTCGGCGCTTGCAGTCGTCCACCCGGAGTTTTGTGGCCCGTGCGGCGGCCGGGCCGGTTCGAACTTGGCCGATGCCCCGGGAACGCGCATAACCCAGGGGTGCACCGGCCGGAGCCTCAGGCGAGCCCGCGGCCGGGACCCGCCCCCCCTGCAGTCGGGACAGGGCAGCGGGGGGGAGGTCCGGGGCGGCGGAAAATGGGAATCACGTCGTGGTTCCTGGGTGGACTGCTGCTCGGGGTGTTGGCTGCGCTGGTCGCGCAGCCCGGACCGGCCGCCGAACCGGTCGAAAAAGTGGCATCCAACCGGGCGGCGCCCGCGACGTCACTGGCATCGGTGGTGGCCAGCGCACCGACCCCAAGCCCTCTGCAAGTCCAGTCGGCGGCTGCTCCCGGCCTCGACGCACCCGCGACGCCCGGTTCCGCGCCGCCGCCCGAGGTCGCGTCGGTGGCTCCGGTCGCCTCGGCTGCCCCGTCGACACAGGATGCGCAGGCCGCGCCCTGGTCCCACCCCGACCCCGACAGCGCCAGCGCCTGCCCGACCGGAATGCTGCTTGTCGACGGCAACTGGTGTCCGTACGCGACCGAGCGCTGCGTCGACTGGATCGCGCGAAAGCGGGACCGCTGTCAGCGCTACCAGAAGCCGACCGTCTGCCACGGCGCGCGGATCCACGAGCGTTTCTGCATCGACCGCTACGAGTACCCGAACGAGAAGGGGGTTCTGCCGGCGGTGATGGTTAGCTGGCTGGATGCCAGGGCGGCCTGCAAGGCCGAAGGCAAGCGTCTGTGCACGGGCACCGAGTGGACTTTCGCGTGCGAAGGCGTCCAGGCGAGACCGTATCCGTACGGCTATGTCCGCGATCCAGAGGCCTGCAATATCGACCGTCCCACGGTAACGCCCGATTTCGAGGCGTTCCGGCAGGCACGTGCGGTCGCCGACGAGGTGTTCCGCCTCGATCAGCGCGTGCCCAGCGGCTCGATGGCCCGGTGCGTCAGTCCCTTCGGCGTGTACGACATGACCGGCAACGTGGACGAATGGGTCGTCAACAAGAAGGGCACGCCCTATCGCTCCGGGCTCAAGGGCGGCTATTTCCGGGAAGATCCGCGCTGCCTGCCGTCCCATGACGACGGACCACAACGAGTGGTTCCGGTTCTACCAGGTCGGGTTCCGGTGCTGCGCGGACGCCCGGCCTGCGCCGGGTGGCCGGAGCGACCACGCCGCGGGCACGAGCGCCGGGCGGTGATTCGTCGAAGCGGCCTCGTCCGACGAGGCCGGTGTTGCCCTGGCACGCTGCTTCGACTAGGTTTCCCGGCGTGGAGCCAGGGTTCGCCAGCAATGGGGTGGGCAGTTTCCCCCGACGCGGCGATGGTTGTGCCCCACAGCGCTGGTGGCGCCGCGCTGGCCTCGTCCAAGCAGCCCGTGCACGCCCCGGTACGTTTGCCCGGGCCCATAGCTCAATCGGTCAGAGCCCCCGGCTCATAACCGGGCTGTTCCTGGTTCGAACCCAGGTGGGCCCACTGGCGCCAAGCCCCCGACAAGCCACGTCCCCCGGTACCCGTTCCCGCGCGGGTGTCCAGCGCACGCCGGAAACTGCTCCGGCCTGCATCGCGGCAAGGAGCGAACTCCCGCAGTGAACATCCAAACCCAGATAGAAGCCCTCGAAGCGCTCGCCGTGGTCGATGCCGACCTCAAGGAGCTGAACGAAGAGCTCGACCGCGAACGCGAAGCCCTTGCCGGCCAGAGGTCTCATCTCGACGAGCTTGAAGAGAGTCTGTCCAGCGCCCACTCGAGCATCGAGGACATGGAGCGGATGCGCAACGAGCTCATGCAGGAAGTCCGCCAGATGAGCGTGCAGGTGGAGAAGTCGCGCGAGAAGCTCTCGCGCTGTCGCACCGAACGCGAAGCAAATGCGGCACAGCGTGAGGTCGAGGAATTGCGCAAGCTCTACCGCGACCGCGAGATCGAGATCGAGAAGCTGGTGGGCTTGATCGATCAGGCGCGGGGCGACATCGAGAAGACGCAGAGCGAATACGACGAGCTCGCCAAGGAGTTGGGCGCGAGCCAGAGCTCCGTGGAAACACACCTGGGCGAGGTCGAGCGGCGCGCCAAGTCGAAGCAGGACGAGCGCAAGCAGTACGTCGACAAGATCAAGCCGCAGCTCTACCGACGCTACGAGCTTGTCCGCAAGCGCAAGGGAACGGCGATCGCGTTTGCCAGCGACGGTACCTGTAGCGCTTGCCACATGCTGCTGCCGCCGATGTTGTTCCAGCAGCTCCGGCGCGGCGAGGATTTCGGACAATGTCCGAGCTGCAACCGGATCCTCTACTTCCGCGCCGAGCCCCCGGCGGCCGAGGAGAGCAACAGCCAGGCTGACAGCCAGTCGAGTGGGCCTTGAACAGACGGGAGAGCAGCGCCTCCGTGCTCGCTCTCCCCGTGCGGGGGATGTTCGTGAGGCAGAGCGGCAGCGCGGGATTGCCCAGCGCGGCATCGGTACGGCGGGGAAGCTCGTAGATGAAAGCGTGCCCCGTCTGCGGTCGGCTGTACCCCGAGGACGCGGGTTTCTGTCCCGAGGACGGACAGCAGCTGTCGAGCGCCACGCAGGTGCCGGTCGCCAGCGACGACCAGGACGCGCGCATCGGGCAGTTGATGTGCAACCGCTACCAGGTCCGGCGCGTCGTGGCGGACGGTGGCATGGGGCGTGTCTACGAAGCGCTCGACATGATGGAGCGCCGCAACGTCGCGCTCAAGATTCTGCACCCCGACGTCGCGACCGATCGGGTGGCGCTCGAACGATTCAAGCGCGAGTTCGAGGTCAGCAAGCAGCTGCCGCATCAGCACATCGTGGAGGTGCTCGACTTCCAGCCCACCCACGACGGCAGCTACGCGCTGGTGATGGAGTTCCTCTACGGCGAGGAGCTGCGCGCCACGCTGAAGCGCGAGAGCGTCCTGCCTCCGGAGCGCCTGGTGAGGATGCTGAGCCAGGTCGCGGTCGGCCTCGACGGCGCCCACTCCCGCAAGCTGGTGCACCGCGACCTGAAGCCCGACAACATCTTCCTCTGCCAGACGCGCGAGGGAGACATCGTCAAGCTGCTCGATTTCGGCTCGGTCAAGGACAAGGCCGACACAGCCAAGAAGCTTACCGTGATGGGTACGACCATCGGGTCGCCCTTCTACATGGCGCCAGAACAGGCGCAGGGGCTCGAGACACTCGACCATCGAGCCAACGTCTGGGCACTGGCTGCGATCGCGTACGAGTGTGTGACCGGACAGGTGCCGTTCAAGGGCAACAACGGCCCGAGCATCCTGCTCGAGATCCTCACCAAGGAACCCGCCCCGCCCAGCCAGGCTGGCGCAGGCAAGAAGTACCAGGTGCCGCCGACTCTCGATCGCGTCATGACCCACGCGCTCAAGAAGGCCGCATCGGCCCGCATCGGATCGATGGGAGAGCTGGCCGACGCCGTGGGCGCTGCGTACGGTCTCACCGGCAGTCACTTGCAGTGGGCTGCGACGACCCAGGACGAGCTGGGTGCTGCGATCCAGGCGCGCCTTCCGGAGATGATGGCGGCCAAGCCGGAAGCCCCCACCGACGGCGTTGCCGACTCGTTCTTCGGGGAATCCGCCGCGTTGGATGCGCTTGGCGATCCGTTCGGCGCGCCCGGACCGGCGCCGGCGGCCGCGCAGGCCGCCTACCCGCAGGCCGCCTACCCGCAGGCCTATTCCAACCCCATGAACGATGCGCCGGCGGGTCTCCCCAAGCGCGGCATGGGTTGGATGGTGTTCGCGCTGGTGGGTGGGGTCGCGCTCGTGCTCGGCATCGTGATCGTCCTCGTCGTCATGCGCTGAGCTCCAGGCGACCGCGCGCCGCGCTTGCTGGTCGCTCCGGGACGTGTGTGGTATCCGTTCCGGCCATGGCAGCTCCGCGCTCGCTCCACCGTCCGGCATCGTGTCTCAAGCGCGCCACGCTGCGCTTGGCAGTAATCGCACTGGCTCCCGTCGTCGCTATCGGGTGCAACAAGAGCCGGAACACTGCGGCGTCGGCCGAACCTGCCGCGTCCGCGCAGTCGGCAGGCAGCACACAGCCCGCACCTGAAAAGGGCGCCACGTCGTTCCGGGACGCCCGCTTCGATCTGCAGATCCAACCGAAGGGCAGCTACAAGTCCGGGCAGGCAGGACAGGTGCAGATCGTGCTGTCGGCGAAAGCCCCGTTCCACTGCAACGACAAGTACCCCTACAAGTTCAAGCTGCAGGATTCGGCGGGCGTGAAGTACCCTGCCAAGATCGTGAAGAAGGACGCGGTCCAGCTCGAGAAGCACCGCGCGACCATGACCGTCGGCTTCACCCCGGAGTCCGCCGGCAAGAAGACCATAGCCGGGCTGTTCCTGTTCTCGCTCTGCTCCGCCGACAAGTGTCTCGTCGAGCGCCGCAATCTCCAGATCAACGTCAACGTCGACTAGCGCGCCCGACGCCGTAAAGGGCTTTTTCCAGGTTGCCCGGGCGGCGTCTGCGCGGCCGTGCCGGTCGCCTCTTACGTGATAGGCTTCGTCCATGGGTTCAAGCCGGATCCTGGACGAGTTGCGCTCGATTGCAGAGCAGGTGCAGCGCGAGTTCGAGGAGGAACGCCGCCTGCTTTCGTTCCAGGAGTACGTGGAGCTGTTCGCGACGGATCCCGTCCGGCACTCGCGCGACGCCGCCCGCTACATGCGCGACATGTTCGACCACTACGGCCGTGTCGAAGTGGAGCGCCCGTGGGGCACGATGACGCGCTACCGGCTCTTCGATCTGCCGTTTCTGTCGACCGGGGACGCCAGCCGGGGCGCACTGGTCGGACAGGAAGCCGTGCAGGGCGAGCTGTACCGGACGCTGTCCAATTTCGTGCGCGAAGGGCGCCCCAACCGTGTCGTGCTCCTGCATGGCCCGAACGGATCGGCCAAGAGTACCGTCGCGTCGTGCCTCATGTACGGGCTCGAGCACTACTCGTCGCTCGACGAGGGCGCGCTCTATCGTTTTCACTGGGTGTTTCCGAATCAGGGCAAGTTGCGGGGGTCCATCGGCTTCACCGGCGGGCGGCGGCCGGGTCGACCGGACGACGACAGCTACGCGCATCTGCCCGACGATCAGATCGACGCGCGCCTGTTCATGGAGGTTCGGGATCATCCGCTGTTCTTGATCCCGGCGCGCGAGCGCGCGCATCTGCTCGAACAGCTGTACGGCGAGGCGGGCATCGACGAGCCGCCGCCGGGCTGGATGCTGCGCGGCAGCCTGTCGCACAAGAGTCGACAGGTGTACGAAGCCCTGCTGGCCAGCTGCGACGGTTCGCTGACGGAGGTGCTGCGCCACGTCCAGGTCGAGCGCTATTTCATCTCGCGCCGCTATCGCGTCGGCGCGGTAACGCTCGGCCCGCAGCTGTCGGTCGATGCCGGCGAGCGCCAGGTCACCGCCGACCGTTCGCTGGGCGCTCTGCCGCCATCACTGCAGTCGGTCACGCTCTTCGAAGCGTTCGGCGAGCTGGTCGACGCCGCGGGCGGCATGATCGAATTTTCGGATCTGCTCAAGCGGCCGCTCGACGCGTTCAAGTACCTGCAGATCACGGCCGAGACCGGCGAAGTGGCGCTCCGCTCGCAGAACGTGCAGGTCAACTGCGTGATGCTGGCCAGCGGCAACGAGGTGCACCTCGCCGCATTCCACGAGCACCCCGAGTTCGAGAGCTTCCGCGGGCGTCTGGAACTGGTGCGCTCGCCGTACCTGCTCAGCTGGGTGGACGAGCAGCAGATCTACGACGCGCAGATTGCGCCTCAGGTCCGCCGCCATGTTGCACCGCATGCGACCAGGATCGCGGCGATGTTCGCGGTGCTGACCCGCATGCGGCGGCCCAAGGAAGATCGCTACAGCAAGCCGTTGCGCTCGATCGTCAGCGAGCTCACCGCCTTCGAGAAGCTCGAGCTGTATGCGCACGGGGTCGCTCCCCGGCGTCTCGATGACGACTCCGCCAAGCTGCTCAAGGCGGCGATCCCGGATCTGTACGCCGAGAGCGACTCCTACCCGATCTACGAGGGAAGCATGGGCGCCAGCCCGCGTGAGATGCGCACCGTGCTCCTCGATGCCGCGCAGAACCAGCGCTACGCATGCCTCTCCCCGTTTGCGGTGCTCGAGGAGCTGGACCGCCTTTGCGAGCGCGCGGGCGAGTACACCTGGCTGTCGGAAGAGCGGCTGCCGGGCGGCTATCACGACCACTCGCTGTTCCGCCACGTGCTGGCGGAGCGTCTGCTGGACATTCTCGAGGACGAGTTCAGGGCTGCCAGCGGACTGGTGGACGAGACGCGATACAACGAGCTTTTCGACCGCTACATCAACCACGTCAGTTACTGGGTGAAGGGCGAGAAGCTGCGCAATCCGCTGACCGGGCAATACGAGGAGGCCAGCGAGCAGCTGATGGAAGAGGTGGAAACGCTGCTGGGACTGCCCGACAAGCCCGAGCAGCTGCGCCATTCGCTGATCAATCGCGTGGCTGCCTGGGCCATCGATCATCCGGGCGAGCCGATCGACAACTCGCGCGTTTTTGCGCCGCAGCTCGAGCGTATCCGTGCTGCCGTGTTCGCGGACCGACAGGTCGTCGTGGCGCGGCTATGCCGGGATGTCGTCGTGCTGTTGCGCGAGGAAGGCACCGGTCTCGACGACCAGCAGCGCAAGGCCGCGCGGGATGTCGTGACCGAACTTGGTACGCGGTTCGGCTACGAGGAGGCGTCGGTGATCGACGCCGGCGTCGCGCTCTTGCGCGAGCGCTTCGCCGAGCTTCTGGGCTGAACGCCGGATCTGGTTCTGCCCTCGGCCAGACATGGCAGCCCGGCGCGCGCAATCGGTGGCGGGGGAGGTGGGGGCAACCCGTGCGACCGCCGCGGCACGCACGCTGGGCTTCTGGTCGCTGCTCGCTCTGGGCGTAAACGGCATCGTTGGCGTCGGCATCTTCTTCGTGCCTGCACAGGTTGCAGCGCGGGTTCCCGGCATGGGCGGCGTGGGCGTCTACGCGCTCACAGCGGCCGCGTTGGCTCCCATCGCGTGGGCGTACGCCACGCTCGGCGGTCACTTCGACGAAGACGGCGGTCCCTACGTGTGGGCCCGAGCCGCGTTCGGGCCGCGTTTTGGATTCGCGGTCGGGTGGGTGGCGTACGTGTCCGCGCTGTTCAGCACGTCCGCGGTCATGGCCGGGCTCGCCGAACACGCTGCCCCGTCGCTCGGGCTGTCGGGGCCGTTTGCACAGCGCGGCTTCATCCTGGTGTGCACGCTGCTGCTCGGAGCCGTGGTGGCCAGCGGCCTCAAGCCGAGCGCCATCGCGTGGAACGCCGTCACCGTGCTCAAGCTCCTGCCGCTGTTCGCTTTGGCGGGGCTGGCGCTTGCCGCCGCGGCGCCGGCTCCTGTAGAGGAGCATGCCGCGGCGGGAGTCGGCGGATTCATGCGGGCCGCGCTGGTGGTCGTGTTCGCCATGCAGGGCTTCGAGATCGTGCCGGTGCCGGCCGGGAACGCGCGGGCGTCGCGTCGCGCGATCCCACTGGCAACCCTGGGATCGCTCGCGGGAGCCACGCTGCTCTATCTCGTCCTGCAGTGGGCCTGCGTGCGCGCGGTGCCGGGGCTGTCGCACAGCGGCAGACCGCTGGTCGACGCGGCGGCGGCCTATGGCGGGCGACCGGCGGAGTGGCTGGTCGCCGCGGGAACCAACATCTCGGCGTTGGGCATCGCTTTCGGGATGTTTGCCATGTCGCCCCGCTATCTCTCCACGCTGGGACGTCCCGACGGGCTCGGGGAATGGATCGGCAAGGAGAGCGACCGACACGTGCCCCAGCGCGCGCTCTGGATCACGCTGGCCGTCGTGTTGGTCCTCTCCCTCGGCGGCAAGCTCGGCGAGCTGTTCGTCCTGTCCAGCGTCTCGGTGCTGGCACAGTACGGCGTAAGCGTGGCGGCTCTGGCCGTGCTCGCGCTAAGGCGCAAGAACGGCCTCCGACCGCGTCATCTGTGGCCCGCGCCGCTGGCGCTTTTCGCCATCCTGTTGCTCGGGCGGGCTGCCAAGCCGATCGAGCTGGTCGTGTTCGCCGGGGTGCTGGCCGTGGGTGGCGGCGTGGTGCTGGTCCGGCGTTTTCTGCGCTGGCGGGCAGCGTAGTCGGCGCGTCAGCGCTTGCTGCCGCTGGCCCGGTCGGCTGGCAGCGGCTCTGCGGTCTTCAGCCCGCCGCCGGAGGCCGCAGGCGGTCCCTTGATCACACCGAGCTGCCACAGGACGAAGCTGTAGATGTCGGCATACTCGTCGGCCACCTTGCTGATGGGCTTGCCCGCGCCGTGTCCCGCCTCGGTCTCGGTACGCAGCAGCACGGGCCTGCCGGAGCTGGTCGCGTACTGCAGCGCTGCCGCCATCTTGCGTGCGTGCATCGGCGCGACGCGGGTGTCGCGTGTCGCCGTCGTCAGCAGCACGGCGGGGTAGGGCGTGTTCTTCACCACGTGGTGGTAGGGCGAGTAGGCGTACAGCCACTTGAACGCCTGCTTGTCCTCCGGAGAGCCGTATTCCGGGACCCAGAGCTTGGCAATCAGGAAGCGGTCATAGCGGAGCATGTCGGTCAGCGGCACGCTCGCGACGGCGGCGCGGAACATGCGCGGATGCTGGGTGATGCTGGCTGCGACGAGCAGCCCGCCGTTCGACGCGCCGTAGATGGCCAGATGCGCCCGGTCGGTGACGTGTTTCGAGACCAGGTCCTCCGCCACCGCGTAGAAGTCGTCGAAGACGTTCTGCTTGTGCGCGCGCTCGCCGGCGCGGTGCCAGTTCTCGCCGAACTCACCTCCGCCGCGCAGGTTCGCCTGCACGTACACGCCGCCGCGATCGAGCAGCACATAGGTCGTGCGCGAGAAGCGCGGCTCCAGGCTCACGTTGAAACCGCCGTAGCCGTAGAGCAGCGTTGGCGCGTGCCCGCTCTGGACGTCTACGCCCTTTCTGCTCACCATCAGGTAGGGGATCTCGGTCCCGTCCTTGGAACGAGCCTGGTGGCGGGTCACCACGAAGTCCTTGGGCTGGATGGGCGCCCGCACCCGTTGCCAGACCTGGGTCCTGCCGCTCGCGAGAGTCAGCTGGCGGATCACGGGCGGTGTAGCGAACGACTCGAAGTTGTAGAAGGCCTGCTTGCCGTCGTGGGCGCCGGTGAAGCCGTCGCTGCTGCCGAGCGTCGGTAGTGCGATCGTGCCCAGGCTCTTGCCCTTCTCGTCGAAGCGCTCCAGACGCGACACGGCCGCGTCGAGGTAGTCGACCAGTATCTGTCCCCCGATGACGTTGAAGTTCGCGAGCACATCATGCGGATGCTGGGACAGCACCACGCGCCAGTTCTTCCGCGCGGGTCGTCGGGGATCGACCGCGTACAGCGCGTAGCGCGGTGCGCCTTCGTTGGTGCGGACGTACAGCTGGTGGTCGAGCACCAGCGGGTCGTACACGTGCTCCTTGTTCTGCGTGATCTCCTTGAAGGCGAGCTTCTTGTCGTGCGTGTCGGCGACGAACAGCTCGCTCTTGCTCCAGCCTTCCGCGACCCGTACGACCAGCCAGCGGCCGTTCGGCGAGATCACGCAGGAAGGGAACTCGGTCATCGGGCGCCCCTGGCCGAACACCATTGGGTCCTGGTCCGCAGGGCGCCCGATCACGTGCTCGTAGACCCGGCGGTGGTACTTCACCTCGTCCGGCGGCACGCTGCCTTCGGCCGGGAACCGCGTGTAGAAAAAGCGCCGGTTGTCCGGCATCCAGCAGACCGAGGCGTAGCGGGCCCGCGTGATCACATCCGGCAGGTCCTTGCCGGTGTCGACGTTCTTGATGTGGAGGACGCTGTTCTCGCTGCCGTCCTTGCTGGTGCCGTAGGCGAGCAGGGAGCCGTCCCAGGACGGGTAGAACCAGTCCAGCGATACCGTACCCTGCGCGCTCATCCGGTTGGGGTCGACCAGCGCGCGGTCGTGGCCGGCGATGCCGTCGCGCACGTAGAGAACCGGCTGGTTCTGCCGTCCACTGCGGCGCGTGTAGAAGAGCCGGAGCTTGCCGCTTTTCCGACGCATCACCGTCGGCAGCGAGATCTGCTCGATGGAGAGGAGCTTCCGGAGCTGTCGGCGGATCGCGGTGCGAGCGGGAATTTCCGACAGCGTGTGCTGGGTCAGCCTGTTCTGTGCGCCGATCCACTTCTCGACCGCGGGGCTGTCGTCGTCTTCCAACCAGCGATAGGGATCGGCGACCCTGACTCCGTGCAGGATGTCCACGACCTTGTCGCGCCGGGTGGGGACGGGCAGGCGGCTCATGGAACTCTCCTCGACTGTGATTGGCGCTGCGCTGGCCGGCGCAGCAGTCCGGGAGGGGTGCTCGGGCGGTAGCGCGCCGGAGTGACAACCCGTCAGGGAAGCAAGAACGGTCACGACCAGCGCCAGATCGCGGAAGCGGGACGCCATAGCGGGGGAGCGTAGCTCCGGGCCTGTCGTTTTGCAGCGCCTCGTCGTCCAGCGGGTCATGGGCCGCGTGGCCGGCACGCGCAGCCGGCTGCCGTTTTCTGGGCCAGGTTGGCCTGGTTTGGCATGCAGGAATCATGGCGACGAGAGCGGATGCCGCGAAAGGAGGCGTGTGGGCAGCTCTGTCGGGACGCCCGGGTGGTGTCCTGGCTCTGGTGCTGTTCGCGACCCTGCCGGGATGCAGCAAGAAGAACCTGGAGTTTTTCTCGAAGAAGCCGCCGGCAGCTTCGAAAATCAAGCCCGAGAACGGCGGCGTGGAGGTCGACGGCCAGAAGTGGGCGGACGTGCCGGTGCCACCGGCGGACGGCCCCAAGCTGTACCCGCTCGCCATGGTGACCCCGATCTACCCGGAGCCCGACAAGAAGCGTGACGCCATCGGCTATCTGCGCGTCGGCGCCAAGGTCGCACGATCGCAGAAGCCCGTCAGCCGCGCGGACTGTCCGGAGGGCTGGTACGCGATCCGTCCGGTCGGTTTCGTCTGCGTGGGTCCGGACGCCACCATCCGGGCCGACAACCCCATTGTCCGGGCGATCCACGTCGAGCCGAACCGCGCCGACCCGATGCCCTACAAGTACGCATTCCTCAGGGCGATTGCGCCGAACTACCTGCGCATTCCCAGCAAGGCCGAGCAGTTCGAGTACGAGATGCGCCTTGCCCGGCACCTCAGGAGCTACAAGCGTCTGCACAAGCGCTGGGATCAGCTGGACGTTGGTGCCAACGACGTACCGCTCGACAAGAACGGCGTCGCCATCGGCGGCATCCCCGATCACGCCAAGCCCATGGACATCAGCGTCCGCTACGGAGGCAACGACGACGACTCCGTGCCGTGGTGGCTCAAGGGCGAGCGGCGCATCCCGAATATCTCGTCGTTCCGCGCACCCGCCTATGCGGTCATCGCGGATCGCATCAAGCGGCACGGCGGCGTGGCGCTGATCGGCACCTTTGTGGCCGGACCGGATGCGCAGAGCCGCCGTTTCGCGATCACCACCGATGCGCGGCTCCTGCCCGCCGACAAGCTGAAGGCGACATCGGGCTCGCCCTTCCACGGCGACGATATCCGTAGCTTCGGCCTGCCCGTGGCCTGGGCGCGGCACGCCAGCAGCCACTTCTGGAAGCTCGATGGGGACGAGCTGGTGCGCGGAGACAGGTTGAAGTTCCGCCAGTTCATCGCCCTGAACGGCGTCGTGAAGTTCATCCGCGGCATCCGCATGGTGCAGGCGAGAAACGGGCTCTGGCTTCGCAGCAAGGACCTGAAGACGGCCGCCAAACCGAGCAAACTGCCCAGCTGGGCCAAACGCGGCGAGAAGTGGATCGACATCTCGATCGTCAGCCAGACGATGGTGCTCTGGGACGGCGACAAGCCCGTCTACGCCACGCTGGTATCGACCGGGCGCGGAGGGTTGGGTGAGCCGGGGAAGACACTCAGCACGCCGCGCGGCGTATTCCGCATCTACCAGAAGCACGTGACGACCACGATGGCCTCGAACGTGGCGGATCACGAGTTCGAGCTGCGCGACGTGCCATGGGTCGAGTACTTCAAGGGCGGCTACGCGATCCACGCTGCCTACTGGCACGACGGATTCGGTCGCGTGCGCTCGCACGGCTGCGTCAACGTCTCACCCATCGACGCCCGCTACACCTTCATGTGGACGACGCCGTCCGTGCCCAGACACTGGCAGGCGGCCTACGCGAGCGACGCCTTGGAGCAGGGCACGATCGTCGACATCCATCCCTGACCCGGCACAGCGGGTTGCCGGGCTTGGCGGCGGCTTACGGCGCGATCCGGGTTGCCTCGACGGTCACGTCGACCTTGTCCGGCGCGCCGTCGGCAAGTCGCGCGTCGTCGGGCAGCACCAGCCCGCGCCTGAAGCTCGTCGTGCCTTCCAGGGTCGACAGGTCCAGCGGCTCGGTGGCGACGCTGTGCACGCGGCGCACGTCCGCCCGCTTCAGCAACACTTTCACCCGCGGCGGATTGACCTTCACGCTCTTGAAGGAAACGCCGCGGGGTAGGTGACCGGTTGTCTTCGGCGCGACCCGCAGCATCACTGCGACCATGCGTTGCGCCACCACGGTGACGTCGCTGGGCTCGATGCGGTGCACGTCGAGGTCCGTCGGATGGGTCAGGTCGCTCTCCGTGAGCGCAATGCGCTGCGTGCCCGGGTGCACGTGGCCCACGTCGAGAGTGATCGACAGCTTCGACGGCAGCATGACGTTGAACGCGCGACTGGACCCCGCAAGCGTCACTCGCGCATCGAGTGGCTTCGGCTCGTCCAGGAGCCAGCCCGACGGCACGTTGCGGTAGGCGATGGGGATGGTGAAGGTCCGGGCGACGGTTTCTCCCTGGTAGCCGAAGACCAGGATCCACGCGGCGAGGGCCACACCGACCGAGAGCAGCTTGAGACCGAGCTTGCGGGTGAACAGCCGGCGCGCGAGCGACACCCGGCGCTCCGGCGCCACCTCATCGAGGAACCCCACGAGGCGTCGCTTGAGCTCGGCAGCCGATTCGACGGTCTCGATCCTGCCGCGCTCCGCGACGCTGATGGTGCCGCGCTCTTCGCTGACCGTGACGATCAGCGCATCGGAAACCTCGGCCATGCCCAGCGCCGCCGCGTGACGCGTGCCGAGCGGCGCATCGTCGTCCAACGCGCTGGCCAGCGGCAGGTGGACGCCGAACTTGGCAACCAGCCCGGCGTCGATCACGATCGCGCCATCGTGGCCCAGCGAGCCCGGATCGAAGATGCTGTAGAGCAGCGGCTCGCTGATCTGCCCTTCCAGCGTGAAGCCACCGCTCAGATGGCGCTCCAGCGGCTCGCTGCCCTTGAACACGATCAGTGCGCCGACGCGCTGCGTGGCGAGATTGGCGACGGCCTCGACGACGGGATCGATGACCGCTCTGGATCCCGTCTGCGGCCGAGGCCTCCGCCCGCGTAGGCGTCCACGCATCGCGATGTGCTCGAACGCCCGCCGGATATCTTCCTGGAAGATCACGACCAGCGCGACAGCCGCCACCGTGACGCCCGCCTGCAACACGAACAGCGTCAGGTACATCTTGAGGATGCGCGCCACAAAGTACAGCCCGACCAGCGCGCCGAGGCCGGCCATGACGAACCTCGAGCGCGCCTTCTGGAACCACGTGACGAGCGTGTAGACGAAGACCGACACCACGGCGACGTCGAGCACGTCGGCTACGCGCAGGCTCGACCAGAGCTCCTGGAAGAAACGGACCATGGGATCCATTGCCAGCTCCCCTGCGAGTCCGTGACGGCGTCAGTGGATGACGAAGCTCTTCGACACGGTGACCGGGCCGCCCGAGAAGGCCGGTACCTTGCTGTTGCGGAACAGCCTGGCCACGCAACCACCGACCGCGGTCCCAGCGAAATCGCCGGTGACGATCGCGTTGGTGGCGCGGCCGCTGGGCATGAAGGTCACCGAAACGCGACCCGTCCCTGCCGGGGCGCCCGGCTGTTTGCAGGATGCAGCCGACGAAGCAGCGCCCGACAGGGCAGCGGCAGCCGCTCCCTTGTTGAAGGGCGGGGCGGCACTGGCGGCAGGGGCTGCGCTCGCGGCAGGGGCTGCGCTGGCGGTTTCTTCGGGCTTGTCGCCCGGGACCGGCTTGGTGTTGTGCCCGGCGGCGGGCGTCGCGGTCGTTGGTGCTGCTGCCGCCGAGGGTGCTGCGCTGGCGCTGGTCGCGGGCGCGGCACCAGCGTCCGCTTCGGGCGCTGCAGCGCTGGCAGGTGCGCTGGCGGAGAGCTCGGGAGCCGCGCTCTCGGTCGCGGTCGCCGAAGGCGTCGCTGTGGGTGCGGGCGTCGCCGTCGGCGCGACCGCCGGGAGCAGCGCGTTCCACAGCTGCGGCGGATAGCGGAAGTGGTAGCTCGCGAATCCGCCGCCAACGAGCAGCAGGAGCACGAGCACGAACCACACTGCGCCCGAGCCGCCGCCGGAGGGGGCCTCTTCGCCCTGCTCCTGCTCTGTCGGCTGGGATGCGACCGCTTCGGCACGCGGCGTGCTGGGCGGGGCCGGCGCCTCGACCAGCGGGGCGCTGAAATCGGGTGCGGCCAGCGCACTCGCATCCGCTTGATCGAGCGCGGGAGCGGACGGCGACATCAGGAAGACATCTTCCGACTGCCGCGCGGACTGTTCCGACTCCTGCTTTGCCAGGGCGTCGAGCGAGAACAGCACGGAACTCTCGTTCCGCGCGCCCGTCGGACGCTGATCCGCGCTGCCGGGAGCCGGGGAGTCGCCCAGACTCGTCTCGCCCGCCGGGGCCTGGGCGGCTGCATCACCCTTCCTCGCAGCCGGCGTGCCAGCAGCCGGACGCATCGCCCGCGGTTGGCCCAGCAGTTCGCCCTCGGCGGAGAACATCGGCGACGGTGCGCTGACGGTGACGTCGTCGCTGTGGTCCATGGCCGCGAACTCCGACATTGCCGGTCGCATGACCGTCACGTCGAATTCGTCCGGCTCGTCCGACCGATCGGTGTCCTCGGAGTACTTGTTCTGGCCTGGGACCGCCGGCGGGGGCTTGGTGGGGGTCGCGCCGCGTGCGGCGGCGTCGCGCGCCTCGGCAGCGCGAATCAGCTCCGCCGCCCGGGGCGCGGCCATGCTCACCGTGACGTCGTCGAAACCGACATCGTCGATTTCAGCGCCGGGCGCGACCGGAGGTTCGTTCCAGCTGCCTGGCTCGCGCCACTTCCCGGCGGTGGGGTCGGGGGACGAGCTTGTCACGACCGTCATGGCGCTGTGGTCGTCGTCATCGCTCATCGTGGGCGAGTGACCGGCGGCTTCCAGCGCCCGGGCTATCGTGGGGATTTCGAACGGCATGGCCCAGTCGTCCATGCCGTCTTTCCAGATGAAGGTTTCCTCGTGGATGGTTCCGGCGGCGTACAGCGCCACGACCTCGTGGGTGTCGAGCTCCTCGTGCTGTTCGTCCGTGATCGCGACCGTCCACTCGGGCTCCGGTTTGGACACCGGGGCGGGCTCGGCATCGGGCTCCGACACCGGAGCCGGCTCGGGGCGCGGCACGCCGGTCTTCTTCGTGTCGACGAACGGCGCGCTGCCGGGTGCAGCTTCCAGACCACCGATGATGGTGCGCTTCGCGGCGCTGCGCGCTCCGGTCTGGACGGCCGCGGCTGCGGCGGGTGGAGTCTTCGCGCTTCCCGGTCGCGGCACGGCGGTCTCGGGCTTCGGGCTCTTCGCGGTCGGGGCAGCAGCGGGCGGTGCCGGCGCGGCTCCCACGGCCGGAAGGGGAACGCCCAGCATGGTCTGCTTGGCGGAATGGCGGCGGGCGGCAGGGAAGCTCGCAGCCGGCTTCGCCGCGGGCTCGGGCGTTGCCCGCGACGCGAAGGATGGAGACGGGCCGGTCTGTGCCGGAGCCTTGCCCGCCTCCGGCGCGGGTGTCCTGGCTTCGGATTGCTTCTTCGTCGCGGCCGTTGCCGGAGCCTTGGGCTCGGCCTTCGGCGTGGCGGCTGCCTTCGACGTGGCGGCTGCCTTCGACGTGGCGGCTGCTTTCGGCGTGGCGGCTGCCTTCGGCGCGGCGGCTGCCTTCGGCGCGGCGGCTGCCTTCGGCGCGGTTTCCGTCTGGCGTGGCGCTGCTGCCGGACTGCGTGCCGCGCTGCTCGTGGGTGCTGCCTTGTCCGCGCCGAGGTGCGTTCCATCGACGAGGATGGCCGCCCCGCAGTGCTTGCACTTGATCCGGACCTTCTTTCCCCGGACCTTCTCGTCGGGGACGGCGTACTTCGCCGGGCACTTGCCGCAGGAGACGTTCATTTCCGTTTGCTGTCGGCCTGCTGGCCAGCGGAATGCTGGCGGGCTCGCCGGCGCAGGCCCATTATGACCCGTAGCGCTCGATTTCATTGCATTTTCGTATCGAGTGCAAGTGGCGTCGCCTGCTAGCATGGCTGCGGGCGGAGCGCGATGAGCGACCGGTGGTTCGGCCGGGCTCTGCACGTGCGGACAGTCGCCTGCGATGCCGGCTGCGGGCTCCGGGCCCGGCCAGGGGCCAGCGTGCTAACGACGCCGTCGCTTGCCGGATTTCAGCTCGATCCGGAGTGCCCCCGGGTCCGCTTCGCCCACCGCGCGGGCGCGCTCGTGCGTGTCGCTGACAGCCTCGTCGACCGCCGACGCCAACGCGTGCAGGCCGTCGTTTCGCTGCAGATACGTTCCGAGATTGCTGGCCCTGAGGCGCGTGTCAACGTCCTCGGCGTGGCCGAAGAAGACGACGCAGCCGAGCCGGTCCTCGGCCAGCAGCCAGCCGGCGAGAGACAGCCCATTTCCCTCCGGCAGCATGTCGCTGACCACGCCGCAGTCGAAGCGCTCCGGATGCAGGTCGGCTTCCGCGGCACTGCCGACAACGGTCACCCTGTGATCGTGGCGTTCGAGCACACTCGCGATCGCCTTCGCCACGGCCCGGACCGGCTCCACTACCAGGATGCGCGCAGCCATATCAACGGGGCAGTATAGCCGATCCAGTCGGCCGGCGCCTTGATCAGACGCAAAGGCGCCAAGCCGGCTATACGGTCAGGGCGACGAACTCCGCGCCGGTCGGGATACTCATCAGGTCGTCGAGCAGCTCCATTGCGGTCCCACCCTCGTAGAGCAGGTGGTAGACGGCCCGGACGATGGGGAGATCGAGACTTTTCCGTGTCGCAAAGCCGTGCACTGCGCCGGTGGTCTTTACGCCTTCTGCGACCATCTGCATGTGATCCTGGATCTGCTGGAGCGATTCGCCCTTCGCGAGGCGCGCCCCGACCTGGTGATTGCGGGAGAGCGTCGACGAGCAGGTCGCGATCAGGTCACCGATGCCGGCCATGCCGCCGAACGTCATGATCTCGGCCCCCATGGCCACACCGAGCCGGGCCATCTCGCTGAGCCCGCGTGTGAGCAGCAGGGCCTTGCTGTTCTCTCCCAGCCCGAGCCCCGTCACGACGCCTGCGGCCAGCGCCACGATATTCTTGAATGCTCCGCCGACCTCCGCGCCCACGACATCCTGTCCCCAGTAGACCCGGAAGTACTCGCTCGACAGCGCCGCGTGGGCGCGTCGGAACACCTCGTCGTAGCGCGATGCCACCAGCGTGCCCGCGGGTTGCCGCATGGCAAGCTCCTTGGCCAGGTTCGGACCGGTGAGTACGCCGATCTTCCTGAGGCAGGTCTCTTCGATCAGGACCTCGCTCATGCGCTTGAAGGTCTCCTGTTCGATGCCCTTGGTGGCGTGCACCACGACATGCTCCCCGCTCACGTATCCGCCGAGCTCGTAGGCGAGTTTGCGCAGCCCGTGCGAGGGGATGACGAGCAGCATCAGCTTGCAGGTCTCGCACACCCGCTCGAGATCGTGCGTAGCCTCCACGCTGGGCGGGAGCTCGGCGCCGGGCAGATAGTCGCGATTTTCCCGCGACTCGTTGATCTCCCGGCAGAGTTCCTCGCGGCGCGCCCAGAGCAGCGTCTGGCGGCCGTTGTCGCCGAGGATCTTCGCGAGCGTCGTGCCCCAGCTGCCCGCGCCGATGACGGCTACGGGTTCCTCGTTTGCGCCGCTCATGGCGAAAGCACCTCCTCGCGTCGTTCGGCGAGCCGCCGGCCGAGCTCGTAGCCGCGGAGCCGGTTGCCGTAGTAGTACAGAAGCTTCACATCCTTGTGGAACACGCGGTCTCCCTGGCGGATGGCCGCGGGCTGGGTGTGGTAGGTGCCGAAGTATCTGAGCGCGTCGGCAATGATGTCGAGCGTGTCGCCCTGCTCGAGCTCGCTGCCGAGGCGCGGGCGAAGGGACAACTCGCGGATAGCCGTGAGCGTGCGATCGACCTCGCTTGCCACATCCGTGATCGGCAGCGACGGCGTCGTACCTCCGGTGCGGATCAGCCGGTACAGATCCAGTTGGGGGTTCTTGCGCTCTAGCAGGCGGAACAGCGACCAGGCGACCACGTGCGTCGACATGATCACGTTGTCGCGCAGGAACGCCTCGGCGATGCGACCCGCGGTTTCGTTGGTGAATTCCTTGTCGCGCTGGTCGTCGTGGACAGGCACGCCGTTCGACAGGACGTAGCGCCGCGGATCGACCGGCCTGCCGCGCGGGTCCAGGCTCTGTCCCTGCGGATCGACGCGGTTGCCGACCAGGTCGAGCGGTTCGCTGAACGTGAGCACGATACGGCCGTCCAGCGAGACCAGGTCCGACATGAAGTTGAGCACCCGGCGCGGGCGGGAGAATTCGTCGTAGTCGATGATGTACTGCGACTTGCCGGTCTCTTTCAGGTGGTCCTCGACGAGCGTCTCGGCTTCCAGCACCAGCTTGTACGAGATCGTGCAGGGGACGATGAAGATGCCGGGTTTCGGTCGACCTGAGCGCAGGTTCTCCACGTACGCGCGGATGGCCGTGCCGAGCAGCCCCCGCTTCAGGTGCTGTTCCACCGAGCCGCTGCGACTGCGGGTGCCGCCCGGGAAGAACAGGTTGTGGTAGCCCATCTCGAGCGCCACCGAGGCGAACTCCTTGAGCACGTCCTTGTAGACCAGCGACTTCTTCTTGCGGTCCACCCGGTAGGCGCCCAGGTGGTTCATGAAGAACGAGACGAGCGGATTGTTGAAGAGATTGAGCCCGGCTCCGTAGAGCAGCGGCGGCAGCCCCAGCAGATGCGCCGAATAGCCGAGGATGATGCTGTCCAGGTGCGAGGAGTGGGTGGGAACGACGACCAGCGTGCCCTGATCGAGCAAGTCGCGGACGTGGTCCGTCTCGCCCTGGATCTGGATGTGGCCGGCCAGTCCTTCGCGCAGAGCCGAAAGCGATCCCAAGCGCCTCGGGCTCATCGCGTTGAGCATGAGTGACAGCCCCGCGGGGACGACCGTGGTCGTCAGCTTGTAGACGCGCTCGTCGAAGTTGCCGACGACTTCCGCGGAGAAACGGCGCGTGATCTCCTCGAGCAGCTCGCGCAGGTCCGCCGTCGAAGCGTGGCGCAGCCTGCGCGCGACCTTGTGGTAGAACGCCGCGTCGCCGCGCGTGCGCGCGTCACCCCTCGGCTCGTGTTCCAGGCGTTGGCGCTCGTAGTAGAGCGTGTCGCCAATCAGGTCCTCGAGATATTCCCGGGCGTTTTCGCCGGCCTGCGCAACGTGGAGATCCACGACGCGGTTGGCCGACTCGATCTGCGCCCGCTCCCTGTCTTCCGGCCGCATGCTCCCGGCAGCCTACCAGATGGCGGGGGCCACCAGGCTACGCTTCGGGGACCCGGCACCAGACGCGGACGATGACGGTGCCCCGCACCGTCCACGGCGTCACATCGATGCGATCCACCTTGTCGATGGAAGCCACCGGCAGTCGCTGGAGTAGTCGCTCGGCGACGAAATCCCGGCGCGCCTGCTGCGACGAGAGCCGGGACAGCTCGGGCCCGCGAACCACGAACGTGACCATCTCGAACACCTCGAGGGCCTCGGTGCTGCGCGGTTGGGTGCCCGATTCGGGTTCGGAGGCGCCCAGCTTGTCTTCCAGCTCGCGCCCGAGCGCGGCGAGCGTATCCCGCCCGGCCGGCTGCGGGGCTGCGGTGATCTGGGGGCTGGTTCCCTTGCCGGTTCGGCCGGGCCGTCCTCGAAGCCCAGCGTATGCCTGCGCGCCCGGACGCCCGTCGCAGGTTCAGCCACCAACTCGTCCGCGATGGCCGACAGCGTTTCCCGCCCCGCTGGCCCCTGACCGAGCGCGATGTCCGGCGCCGAGCCGGGCCGTTGGGGCGCTGTTGGAGCCGTCCTGCGCGGTACCGGCGCCCGTTCCTCGTAGCCCGTAGTCGGGCGCTCTCCCTCGCTCCTGGGCTCCGGCGGCCGCCTTTCCGGCGCGGCCACCGGCGCTGCGCCCTGGACCACGGCGACCAGCTCTTCGGCGATCGCGGCGAGTGTCTCGCGCCCTGCTGGTCCGTATCCAACACGGATTTCCGGCGCGGACGCTTCGACCTCGCGCGCCGCAGCCCGGCTGGACGGAGGAGGGGGCGCCTGGCGGCGGGTTTTGCGGGCGTTCTGTTGGGGGCGACCGGACTTCGGCTTGCGGGAGCTGGACGTCAAAAAGCCTCCGGGGGGACTCTGCTTTCCAGTATCGCACGGATCGACGAAGATCGCCGAAACGCCCGCAGCGCGGGGCTCGGTCCCGGGCCACAAGCTGCTGGAATCGAAAAGGAAAGCCCCGGGGAAGCTACCGCAGCTCGGTCCCGCCCATCAGATAGCGGTCGATCCCCCGGGCCGCCTTGCGCCCGTCGGCGATCGCCCAGACGACCAGCGACTGACCGCGCTGGCAGTCTCCGGCCGCGAACACGCCGGGCACCGAGCTCATGAAGTCGCTGTCGAGCTCGATGTTGCCGCGGCGGTCGAGGCGCAGGTCGAGCGCCTCGATCAGGCCTTCGTGCTCGGGGTGCACGAAGCCCAGCGCCAGCAGCACCAGATCGGCTTCCAGCTCGAACTCCGTGCCCGGTATGCGCTGGAACGCTCCGTCCTTGAACTCCACCCGCACGCAGTGCAGCCGCTCCACGCGCCCGTCCGTGCCACCTATGCGTTCTGTCGATACGCTGAAGTCGCGCTCGCCGCCTTCCTCGTGCGAGCTCGACGTGCGCAGCATGAGCGGCCACATCGGCCACGGCGTGCTTGGCGAGCGCTCGTCGGGCGGGCGCGGCATGATCTCCAGGCTGGTGACGCTCGTCGCGCCCTGGCGGTGCGAGGTGCCGATGCAGTCGCTGCCCGTGTCGCCTCCGCCGATCACCACGACCTTCTTGTCGGTCGCCAGGATCGCGATTTCGTCCGGCACCGGCTGCCCGGCAACGCGCCGGTTCTGCTGCTCGAGGAAATCCATGGCGAAGTGCACGCCGTCGAGCTCGCGCCCGGGTATCGGCAGATCGCGGGGCTTCCTCGAGCCGGTCGCCAGGCAGACCGCGTCGAAGCGCGACTGCAGTTCCGCCGCCGTCACCGAGCGGCCGACGTCGACCCCCGTCTCGAACACGACGCCCTCGGCGCGCATCTGCTCGACCCGGCGTTCGACCAGCTGCTTGTCCAGCTTGAAATCGGGAATGCCGTAGGTCAGAAGGCCGCCGATTCGATCCGCCTTCTCGTACACCGTCACGTTGTGTCCGGCGCGCGCCAGTTCCTGCGCCGCGGCGAGCCCCGCGGGCCCCGAGCCGATCACCGCGACGCGCTTGTTCGTGCGCGTCTTCGCGGGCTCCGGCAGGATGAGACCTTCGTCCCAGGCCCGGTCGATGATCGACTTCTCGATCAGCTTGATGGATACCGGATCGGCATTGATCCCCAGAACGCAGGCCGCTTCACACGGAGCCGGGCAGACGCGGCCGGTGAACTCCGGAAAATTGTTGGTTGCGTGCAAGAGCGCGATCGCTTCGCGGGGCCTGTCCCGGTAGACGGCGTCGTTCCAGTCCGGGATCAGATTCCCGAGCGGGCAGCCGGTGTTGCAAAACGGGATCCCGCAGTCCATGCAGCGCGCACCCTGCGTCGCGAGCTCGTTCTTGACGACCGGTAGCTCGAACTCGCGGAAGTCGCGCACACGTTCGGGGACAGGACGCTTGGAGGCGACCTTGCGCTCGTACTCGAGGAATCCCGTGATCTTTCCCAACAGCCAGCCCTCTACTGTGCGCCCGGGGGGTGCTGCGCGGCCGGCACCTGCCGCGCCGCAGTCGCTTCGTTCTCCTGCTGCTTCGCCTGCTCCAGCACCTTGCGGTACTCGATCGGGACGACCTTGACGAAGCGCTTCGCCGCCGCGTCGAAGTCCTCCACCAGCCGTGCGGCCTTGACGCTCTTCGTCCGCGCGTGGTGCTCGCCGAGCAGGCTCTTCAGCAGATCCGCATCCTCGGCGTCGAGCTCCGAAAGCTCCACCAGACCCAGGTTGCAGCGCTTGTCGAACCGCTCGTCCTCGTCGAGCACGTACGCGAAACCGCCGCTCATGCCGGCGCCGAAGTTCCGCCCTGTGCGGCCGAGCACGACCACGCGTCCGCCGGTCATGTATTCACAGCAGTGGTCGCCCACACCTTCGACCACCGCCAGCGCGCCGCTGTTGCGCACCGCGAAGCGTTCTCCCGCCGTGCCGTCGAAGAACGCCTTGCCGCCGGTGGCGCCGTACAGCGCGACGTTGCCGATGATCACGTTCCGGTCCGCGTCGAAGGTGGTCCCGATCGGCGGTCGCACCGACAGCACGCCGCCCGACATGCCCTTGCCGACGTAGTCGTTGGCGTCGCCCTCCAGCGACAGCTCCATGCCGCCGGTCATGAACGCGCCGAAGCTCTGTCCGGCCGAGCCCTTGAAATCCAGATGGATGCTGCCTTCCGGCAGGCCGTCCCGGCCGTGGCGGCGTGCGATCTCGCCGGCGAGCATGGCGCCGACGGTGCGGTGCACGTTCTTGATCGGCATCTCGACGTGCACCGGCCCCCGTCCTTCCAGCGCCTCGCGGCAGCGCTCGATGAGCTGCACGTCCAGCGCGGCTCCGAGCCCGTGCTCCTGGGACTGGGTGCGGCACACATCGACGCCCGGGCCTGCTTCGGCTGGGCGCAGCACGTCCGAGAAGTCGAGCCGCGACGCCTTCCAGTGGTGCGACATGTCGCGCACCCGGATGCGGTCCACGCGCCCGACCATCTCGCTCACCGTGCGGAAGCCGAGCCGGGCCATGTGCTCGCGCACTTCCTCGGCCACGTAGAACATGTAGCGGATGACGTGCTCGGGCTTGCCGGCAAACTTCTTCCTGAGCACCGGATCCTGCGTCGCCACGCCCACCGGGCAGGTGTTGAGGTGGCACTTGCGCATCATGATGCAGCCCGAGGCCACCAGCGGGGCGGTCGCGAAACCGAACTCCTCGGCGCCCAGCAGTGCGGCGATCACGACGTCGCGTCCGGTGCGCATCTGGCCATCGGTCTGCACGGTGACGCGGCTTCTGAGGTCGTTCTTCACCAGCACCTGGTGGGTTTCGGCGAGGCCGAGCTCCCAGGGCACACCCGCGTGCTTGATCGAGGTCTGCGGCGAGGCGCCGGTTCCGCCGTCGTGCCCGGAGATCAGGATCACGTCCGCACGCGCCTTGGCCACGCCCGCGGCGACCGTGCCGACGCCCGCCTCGGCCACGAGCTTCACGCTGATGCGCGCGTCGGGGTTCACGTTCTTCAGATCGAAGATGAGCTGAGCCAGATCCTCGATCGAATAGATGTCGTGGTGGGGTGGCGGCGAGATCAGCGTCACGCCGGGTGTCGAGTAGCGCGTCTTGGCGATGATCGCGTCCACCTTGTGCCCCGGCAGCTGCCCGCCCTCGCCGGGCTTTGCACCCTGCGCGATCTTGATCTGCAGCTCGTCGGCGTTGACCAGGTACCAGGTGGTGACGCCGAAACGGCCCGAGGCAACCTGCTTGATGGCACTGCGGCGCCAGTCGCCGTTCGGGTCGCGCTTGTAGCGCTCTTCCTTCTCGCCGCCTTCGCCGGTGTTGCTCTTGCCGCCGATGCGGTTCATCGCGATCGCCAGGTTCTCGTGCGCCTCGGCGCTGATGGAGCCGAAGCTCATCGCGCCGGTAGCAAAGCGTTTGACGATCTCGGCGGCGGGTTCGACCTCGTCCAGCGACACCGTGCGATCCGCGGGCTCGAGCTCCCACAGCCCGCGCAACGTGATGGGATGGTCGCCCTGCTCGTTGATGAGCCGCGCGTAGTCGCGGTAGCTCTGGACGTCCTCCTGTCGCACGGCGCGCTGCAGCCGCGCGACCGTCTCGGGGCTCCACAGGTGCCGCTCGCCCTGGGCGCGGTAGTGGTACTGACCACCGAGCTCGAGCAGCTCGGTTTCCGGAGCCCGCTTGGGGAAGGCGACCTCGTGACGGCGCCGGCTCTCCTCGGCGATGGCGTCCAGGTCGATACCCGAGATGCGTGACGCCGTGCCCGTGAAGTAGCGTTCGATGACCTCGGGCGACAGGCCCACGGCCTCGAAGATCTGCGCGCCGTGATAGCTCTGCAGCGTGCTGATCCCCATCTTGCTCATGACCTTGAGCAGGCCCTTGTCGATCGCCTTGATGTAGTTCCTGTGCGCGACCGCGGGATCCGTGACGCCCTGCAGCCTGCCGTCTTCGACCATGTCGGTGAGCGTGTCCAGCGCCAGGTAGGGATTCACCGCGCCGGCGCCGTAGCCGACCAGCAGGCAGAAGTGGTGCACCTCGCGGGCCTCGGCCGTCTCGACCAGGATGCCGCAGCGCATGCGGGTACCGTTGCGCATCAGGTGGTGGTTCACCGCAGCGGTGGCCAGCAGGCTCGGCACAGGCGCCATGTGCTCGTTCGCCCCGCGGTCGCTCAGGATGAGCAGGCTGTGCTTGTTCAGCACCGCGAGGCTCGCCAGACGGCAGAGCTCGTCCAGCGCGCCCTTCAGTCCCGCCCCGCCTTCGTTCACCGGGTACAGCATCGGCAGCGTGATCGGCTGCCGGAAGTGCAGCTGGTGGGTGCCGCGCAGCTTTCCGAGATCCTCGTTGGTCAAGATAGGCTGGGGGATCTTCAGCATCTGCGCGTGGTCGGGCAGCTCGAACAGCAGGTTGCCCTCGCCGCCGATGTAGTTGACCAGGCTCATCACCAGCTCTTCCCGGATCGGATCGATCGCGGGGTTGGTGACCTGCGCGAAGTGCTGCTTGAAGTAATTGAACAGCGGCTGGGGGCGCTCGCTCAGGACGGCCAGCGGCGTGTCCGTACCCATCGAGCCGGTCGCTTCCTGACCATTTTGCGCCATCGGCGCCATCAACAGCGAGAGCTCCTCCTGCGTGTAGCCGAAGATCCTCTGGCGCCGGAGCAGCTCCTCGCCGCGGCAGCTCGGGGGCGGTTCGTCGATGCCGGTGATGTCGCTGATGCAGACGGTGTTGTCTTCGAGCCAGCGCCCGTAGGGACGCGACGTGGCGATGTCCGCCTTCAGCTCCTCGTCCTCGACGATCCGACCCTGCTCGGTATCCACCAGGAACATGCGCCCCGGCTCGAGCCGCCCGGTTCGCTCGATGTTGTCCGGAGCGACGGAGAGCACGCCCGTTTCCGACGCCAGCACGACCAGGCCGTCGCGCGTGACAGTCCAGCGTGCCGGGCGAAGCCCGTTGCGATCCAGGATCGCGCCGATCTGCTTGCCGTCGGTGAACGCGAGCGCCGCCGGCCCGTCCCACGGCTCGATCAGACACGAGTGGTACTCGTAGAAGTCGCGCTTCTGCGACGACATCTGCTCGTCGTTCTGCCACGCCTCCGGCACCAGCATCATCATCACGTGGGGCAGGGGACGGCCTGCGTGCAGCAGCAGCTCTGCCACGTTGTCGAGCGTCGCCGAGTCGCTGCCACCCGGTGTGATCGTGGGCAGCACGTGGCGGACGCTCTCGCCGAAGATCTGTCCGTCGAACAGCTGCTCGCGCGCCTTCATCCACGCGGTGTTGCCGCGCACGGTGTTGATCTCGCCGTTGTGGCTGAGGATCCGGAACGGCTGGGCGAGCTCCCAGGTGGGGAAGGTGTTCGTGCTGAAGCGCTGGTGCACCATCGCCAGCGCGCTCACCATCTTCTCGTCCTGCAGGTCGGGGTAGAAGGTCGTGAGCTGGTCGGCCAAAAGCAGGCCTTTGTAGACGATCGTGCTGGACGACAGGCTGGGGATGTAGAAGCGGTCGCGTCCGGGCAGACTGCTTTCGCGCACGGCCGTCTCGGACCACTTGCGGATCACGTACAGTTTGCGCTCGAACTCCAGCTGCGACTCGCAGGTCGAGCCGATGAACACCTGCAGGATGACAGGCGCGACCGCGCGGGCGAGCGGTCCCAGGGCCTCCTCGTCCACCGGCACGCGCCGCCAACCGAGCAGCCGCTGCCCGGTGCCGAAGATCTTGTCCTCGAGGATCTGCGCGATGCGCAGGCGCTGCGGCTTGTCGCGCGGCAGGAAGACCGCTCCTACGCCGTAGCGACCCGGGTCGGGCAGCTTGATGCCCAGCTTCCGGCACTCTTCCGCGAAGAACTCGTGCGGGGTCTGCAGCAGGATGCCCGCGCCGTCGCCGGTCAGCGGATCGCAGCCGCAGGCGCCGCGATGCACCAGGTTGAGCAGGATGTCGACGCCCTTCTGCACGATCTGGTGCGACGCCACGCCCCGGATGTTGGCGACGAAACCAACCCCGCAGGCATCGTGTTCGAAGCGCGGGTCGTAGAGTCCGGAGCGGGGAGGAAGGGTCATCGGAGGGTCGGGTGTGGACGGCGGGTGTCCCATCCAGTTGGCGTGCAGGGATGCCCCCACTCGCAGGTGCTCGGCCCTTCGGGCCTGCGCGCCTGCGGTCTCCCCCCGACTCGTGCTCGCCTGCGGCTGCGCGCGAGTGGGGAAGACATGGGCCGGGCCGGCCCCGCGCTATTGGGCCATGGAGTGACGCGCCGCGCAAGCAGCAGCGGGCCGACCGGTCGGCCTTGCTTCGGCAGGGCAGGGAAACCCGGGCGGCCCGGGTGGCGCGGCGACGTTGTGGCCCTGTGCTCGCACTGGTACGTGCCCGGATCATGAAGCCGGCCCCGTCCCTGCGCCAGGCGGTCGCCCTTGTGGCCGTCGTCGGTCTGTCGCTGCTTGCCTGCAAGAAGAAGAAGGGGCCTCCGCCCGCTCCGGTAGCGAGCGCTGCTCCTCGCCCGGTGTCGACGGGTCCGTGCCCGAACGGACACAGCATCGACCCCAAACCCGGGGAGTTCCGCCCGTCGATCACGGCCTTCCACGACAAGCGCTACGACGAGGCGGCCATGCTGCTGGACCACCTGATCAAGAACTACCCACACAGCGCCACGCTGCGGGTCTGGCGCGGCGACGCAGCGCTGTTCGGCAAGCACCTGTCGGACGGGACGAAGAAGTACGAGCAGGCGGCGGACGACGCGCTGGTTTTCTACAAGCAAGCGGAGAAGCTCCACGACCAGCAGTGCACGCTGCCCCAGGTCGAGCACTACTACCTCAGGATGGACAGCGCCTATGCGTACCTCCGCAAGAAGGATGGCGACTCGGCGCTGACCCAGCTCGCCATCGCGAAGAAGAACTGGTCCAATAGCGCCGAGGTCTTCTATGCGCTGGCCCGCGCCTATTGCCTGAAGAAGGATGTCGATCAATGCGCCGACAACTTCAAGCAGGCGCTGGAGATCGCCAAGGCACTCAAGCGCCCGCGCTTCCTGCGAGTCCACCGCTCGCTGGACGACTGGATCCATCGCTCGCGGCGGCAGTCGGAGTTCGGGCCGCTCAGGCGAGACAAGCGCTACCGCGAGATCATCAAGAAGGTGAACGACGAGTACTGACGGCGTCCGGAGACTCCCCACCTTGCCTGTTTCTCCTTCCCGCCCCGGTTCCGCTTGCGGCGTGATCGGCTACGCCGCCTGGGCCGTTTTCGCGTTGGCCTTGTGCGAAGCGGTCGTGGCGCTGCTGCTTCGATGAGCGAGCCGTCGCCGGCACCGACTCCGCGCCCGGGTCGCTGGCTTGCGCCGGCGCTGGTGCTTGTCGCGTTCCTGGCCTCGCTGCTGCTGCTCGTGCTGGTCTCGACGCGTACGGGGCCGGCCTTCGGCGAGCTGCTGCGACTGCGCTCCATCGAGGCCGCGACCAGCCTGGTCCGGCGCGCGGCCGCCGAGGGGATCGCGACGCTCGGTCAGGCTTCCGCCCGGGACGTTTACGCGGCTTCGGGCGGCCAGGGCACTCTGCTGGTGCTGCTCGGCGCCTGGTCCCGGCTGAGTGTCGGTCGCGTGGGGCTCCTGGGGCCGCTCGAGAGCGCGCGGTTGCCCTGGTTGGTGCTCTCGGCGCTGGCGCCGCTCCTCTTGTATGCCGTTGCGCGCCCGTCGCTTGGCCGCAGGGTCGCCGTACTCTCGGCGTTGCTTCTCGCGCTGATGCCGCGTTGGCTGCACGACAGTGTTGTCGGCAGCGCGGGCGTCCCGGTCGCCTGCGCATGGCTGCTGCTGCTCGCCGCGTACATCCGCTCGCTCGGCCCCGCGCGCGCCCGCGCTCCGCGAAAGGGATCGGCGCGGGAGATGTGCTGGGCCATCGCCGCGGCCGCTGCCCTCGGCTTCGGCGTGGCGGTTTCGCTGGCGACGTTGTGGGTGCTGCCGGTGATCGCCGTGCACTTCTGGATCGCGCGGGGTCCGTCGACGCGCCGGCTCGCACCGCGCGGCCGCGTGCCTGTGCCGGCATTCGCGGTGTTCGCGCTGGTGCTCGTGCCGGCGCTGCTGCTGGCGCTGAACCCGGCGCTGTGGGGCCAGAACATCATCCAGATCGCCCGCTGGTTGCTCGCGCCGCTGGACCCATCCGTCAGCCCGACGCTGTTCGCCGGCAAACTGGTGGACTCACCGCCCGTTCCGCTCGGCTACGCTCCGCTCTGGCTCGCTGTCTCGCTGCCGGCGGTGCTGGTCGTGTGCGCGCTGATCGGCGCTGCGCTCGTGGTGCATCGCGGGCTCGGTCGCATCTTCGCGCGGGGCCCGCTGCGCCCGCAACGGGACCGCCACGCCCTCGGCGCGCTGGCACTGCTCGGCGCTGCCTTCGGTGCGCTCGGTCCCGCGCTCACGCCTGCCGTGCTCACCGTGTTCCCCCCGCGCGTAGCGCTGGCCTTGCCGTTCGTCGCCCTGCTCGCCGCGATCGGCCTGGAGCGGGCAGCGCGCGCGGCGATCGGCGACCGGCTCGCGATGTACCCCGCGGCGCTGGTCGTGGTGGTGGTCGGTTTCCTGGCGCTGCGCGCGCCGGGCACCAACTCGGCTTCCTACGACGTGCTGCTCGGCGGCGCGCGTTCGGCGGCAGCCCACCGCGTGTTTGCGGTCGGCGACGGCAGCGAGCTGGGCGTGCTGGCCCGGCGCATCGACGCGCTCGGTCGCTCGCAGGTCACGCTGCTCGCACCGGGTGTCCCACCCGGGGTCTGGGACGCGCTGCGCAACGCGGGCCGGCTCGAAACGGCGATCGTGACGGCCTCCGTCGAAATGCCGCACCAGCTCGTGCTCGAGCGTGGCAAGCAGAGCGGCGGAAAGGTCGTCGCCGCCGTACGCCGCGACGGCGCGCCGCTCTGGGCGTTGGTGCGTCGCTAGATAGCGCCCTATTTCGCGCGATAGATCTGGACCGCGACGTGTCCAGCGCCGCGGCGCATGCGCACCACGACGCGATAGCGACCGGGCGCCGGCAGGCACACGGGACCGCCTTCCTCGACCAGCGCGAACGGCGCTTCGAGCGCATCGCGGCCGTACACCTGGCCCTTGTCGTCGACCAGCGACAGCTCGAGGTCCACGACGCCCGCGCCGCCCGCCGCGATGGCGCGCACGCACTTGCTCGGGTCGTCGAGCTTGAACGACAGCGCCGCCTGCTTGCCGCGCGCGAGCTCCGTCCGGAGCGGCTTGTCCAGGGCGGGTTGCATGCCCTGCGCGCAGCGTCCCGCCAGCGTGTCGAGCAGCGGCCCGGCGCCGGCGTCGAGCGATGCATCACTCCAGCAACCATCCGGAAGGTAGGGCGGCAGCGGTGCCGCTGCATCGACCTTGGCGGATGCCGGAGGGGCAGGGGCGGCCGTGGCGCGCGGGCGTGCGCTGCTTGCCGCTTCGTGGTGCGCATCGCCAGCAGGCGCGCGATGGCAGCCGCCGCACAGCATCGCCACCATCAGGATTGCCGTGTACCGCACGCACTACGCGCTACCCGAGCGGCGTTCGCCCAGTCAAGCGCGACGCTAGCGGTCGTGTCGCTTCGCTGCTCTGCGCTCGGCGCGATTGCGCGAGCCGGTGACGGCCGTGTCCGCGGCGTACGCGACCTCGCCGGTCACCAGCGAGCCGGGCACCGGCAGCTTGGGTACGATCAACAGCTCCAGTGCGAGCCGGGTGTGCGTGCCGTCGATCGGCTTGATGCGCCACCACGCGTCGAGACGCTTGACGTTGCCTTTCAGCATGTGCGCTTCGATGACCTCCTCGCCATGCACCTGCTTGGGGGGCTCGAAGCGCACTACCGCCCAGACCCTGGCCGCGCCTCGCAGGATCGGCACCTGCAGGTACACGTCGGTCCTGCCGCGGTGCCGACCGATCACGCGCGATCGCTGGAAGCGCTGGATGAAGTCGGCATAGTGACCGTAGTCGAGCACGACTTCTTCGACGCTCTTCAGCGGCGCGCGCACGGCGATGCGGGCCGCGCCGGCCCGGATGCTGCTGAGCGTCGTCTGTACTTCGTAGCGCTGCGCCTTCCGGGGGTTCGAGTGCTTCGCCGACGCCGCGCGGGACGCTATCGGGGAAGTGGTGGAGGCGATGAGGGTGCTCGTCGCGATCAGCAGTGTGCGTCGGGACAGCTTCATGCCGGACAACGACCTGCACGGCGCGTGCCGGCGTCCGGCCGTGCGGGGTTCCGCCTGGAATCGCGCGGCAGCTCCGTTCGAGCCGCGCAGCGAGGAGCCGAGCGTTTACAGGGTGTGACCCGGACCTGTGCGCCCGGCGCTACAGCGGCGCCATCGTGCAACTGCCCGAGAACTGCACGCCCTTGTCCATGAAGATCTCGGGCGAGTGCAGGTTGCCGGTAACGGTCGCGGGCACGTACAGCTCGATCGACTGCGCGGCGCGCACGTTGCCTTGCACCGTGCCGCCCTTGATGATCACCGTGCCCACCTCGATCTCGGCCTCGACCTCCGCGCCCTCGCCGATGATGAGTACGTCCGCGCTCTGGATCTCGCCCTTGAAGCTGCCGTCGATGCGCACCCGCCCCTCGAAGTGCAGCTTGCCCTCGAAGTGGGTGCCGCGTCCGAGCAGGGCGGTGATCTCGGTAGCGGGAAGCGCGGGTTCCATGGGGCGCGCATCCTACCAGGCTGCGCGCCCTGGCCCAGCGCAGCTGATGCACCGAGGCGGGCCGGCACTAGCAGCCTGTCTAGGTGTAGCAGAATGTAACGAAAAGTAGGATACAATGCCACATCTGCTGGGACGCCGCAGCCCGGACCCTTTGCGCCCCTGGGCATCGTCAGCATCGCGACGCCCCTGACCGTTCCGGTCCGTGCGTCAGGTAACGTGCGCTGGAGCCACCTGACTGACTTTAATGATTCCAGTATGTTAGCGACGGCTGTGCAGTGGGAACGGATCCTGCTTTCTGCCGACCCGGCAGGGCGGTCTCGTGCGCCCGAAGTCCGTAATTGACGCTGCAGCGGCATCATGAGAGGAGCCGCTGTCGCAGTAACCAGAGCAGGCGAAGAGAAATCATGATGCGCCGAAGCCTAGGTCTCGGGGTCGCGCTGGCCGCGTCCTCGTTCATTCTTGCTGTGCCCGCCTGGGCGCAGGGCAACAGCGAGCCCACGGGTCCGGCGAGCCAGCCGGCTCCCGCCGCCCCCGCCGCTGCCCCCGCGCAGCCGGGGCAGGCCAACGCCTCCGCCGGTGGCCAGCTCACCTGGAACCCGAAGGCCGATACCGGGAAGAAGGCCGAGAAGAAGCCGGCGGCCAAGAAGCACCACAAGAAGCTCAAGTGGCGCGGCTCGACTTTCGTGTGGGACCAGACGGCGTCGGGCCAAACGGTACACCTCGGCCAGGACTACCTGAGCCGCGATCCGTACTACACGATGACCTTCTCGCTCCGGCCCCGCTACTACATCTACGACGACTCGGAAGCGGACGTGAGCACGCTGGGCACTTCGGCGGCGGCGAACGCGGCTACCAAGACCACGATCAGCCTGCGCGGCGACATCGGGCTGTCGCACGAGTTTACCAATAGCGATTCCACCACCAAGCGCGGCGAGTGGACGGCGACCGACGGGCAGCTCTACCTCGCGCTGACCCGCCAGCTCTACTCCAAGGGCGACGTCTCGACGATCGGCGTCGTCGATCTGCCGAAGCTGACCTTCCCCTCGTCGAAGTTCAGCTACGACGCCGGCCGCTATCTGGAGCTGGGCGCGACGGTCGCGGGCATCCAGCAGCTGCCGGTGCTGGGTTCCAAGTCCGATTTCCTCCAGATCCTGTCGCTGCAGGTCGCCGCGAGCTACGGCCACTGGTTCACCCGCGCCACGCAGGCCACCAACCCCAACCTGAACTACGTGCGCATGAATCCGCAGGGCATCGCGCTGCCCGGCGATCAGCTCGGTGGTTCTGCCTTCGCGGAGCACCAGGCGGACTTCACCATCGCCGACGAGCTGACCATCACCGATCGCATCTCGTGGTCGAACCAGTTCAGCTGGCGCCCGTACTGGAAGTACAGCTTCACCAACCAGCAGGTGCCCATCTCGACGGGCTCGGTGATGCCCCAAGACGTCAAGGATCCGCAGCACTTCTCGGTGGTCACGCTGTTCGACACGGAGGTCGACGTGCGCGTGCTCGACCAGCTCAGCGTCGCGCTCGGCTACGCGAACCTAACGCCGCAGCTCGATCCCAACGGCCAGCGGCGCAACATCTTCTACAGCCCCGACGCGGTCGTGTACCTGACGGCCACGGCGCACCTCGACGAGCTGTACAAGGCGTTCGCCAAGCCCTCGTCGTCGAAGCAGACGGCGCAGCGCTCCGGCGGCCCCTCCGTCGAGTAGTCCGGCGGCCCAGGGGCCCGCGGATCGCGGGTTGGTTGGCGATCCCGACGCCATCGTGCTCAAATGTCGGCGATGGGCGTTCCAGCGCGTCTCCGGCGATTTTCCGGGCCTGCCACGGTCCTGGCGGCTCTGACCTGCCTGGCCGCGCTGCCGGCACTGGCGCAGTCCGGCCAGTCGCGGGCAGGCTCGGGCCCGCCCGCGAAGCCGCCAGCTCGTTCCGGCGCAGAGCCGGCCGGATCTGCCGCTCCGGGCAAGGCGAAGGCCCCGGAAAAGCCCAAGACCCCGATGGGCGGCTACTCGTGGTCCGACAAGCACCACCACCGGCGCCATCATCGGCGCGTCCGCTGGCATTTCGATCCCAACGCGCCGATCGCCATGTTCCCCGGTTTCCGGATGTTGCCGGGCGGCAAGAGCCTGGTCTGGGTGAGCGTGAGCCGCAGCGTGCCGGTCGAGGTGCACGACGCCGCCGGGCGTGTGACCTATCTGCTGACCGGGGCGCACGTCGGTATCCGCAACAACACCAACGCGCTGGTCACGACCTACTTCGACACGCCGCTGTCGCGGGCGCGCCTGGTGCCGTCGAAGAAGGGGACCCAGCTGGTGCTGCAGCTGCGCGAGAAGGTCGCGCCGAGCTACAAGGTCACCAAGGGTCCGGGCGGAACGATGGTGCTGGAAGTGACGCTACCGGCTCCGTCGAAGACCTTCCGGCCGCCAAACGCCACGCCCGTCCGCAAGACCTGGTCGACGCCGCGCGCGGGCGCGCCGGCCCAGAGCCCGCCTCGCGGCAACCGTCCCGGTCCGAAGCCGTAGTCCGGTAACGGGTTGTGTCGACGGCGCGGCTGGACGATGAAGCGTAGCTGCTTCTTCAATGCAGCTCGCTAGTGCCACCACGCCCGTCGGACCGCGACCGGCATGCGTGCGCGCAGCGCGGGTGTCGCTGCTCGCGATCGCGGGACTGGTGGTCGCGTTGCCGCTGTGGGCCCGGCCGCGGGCTGCCAGCCGAGCGACGCCCCCGGCCAAGGGGAAAGCCGGACAGGGCGCCACGCCCGCGCCGGACTCCGCCGGCACGACTGCGCAGGCCTCCCGGAAACCCCATTCCTATCGCCTGGACTTCTCTGCCGGGAGGGTCGATTTCGATGCCAGCTCGAACGAGCTCGAGCTCAGCGATCACGTGGTGGTGCGCGTCGATCGCTATCGGCTCACTAGCGACCGGTTGGAGCTGCATCGCGGACCACGCGGAATCGTGGTGGATGGCAAGGGGCGCGTTGCGTTCTGTCCCTGTGCGGACCCGCCCGTGTCGATCGGCTTCAGCTCGGTCACCGCCGCTCCGCCCACCGATCTGCTGATCAAACAGCCGACGCTGCGCGTCGGCGGTGTGCCCGTGCTGTGGCTGCCCTATCTCTGGCTCAGGTCGCCAGATCGGCTGGGGATGCTGCCGCCGAAGGTCGCGTGGCGTGCACAGGACGGGCTGCTGCTCGGCTCCGGTGTGCATCTGCCGTTCGGTCCGCGCCCAGCACACGGCTGGCGCTCGGCGCTGGATCTGCGCGCTTCGGGCTACGTCAAAGGTGGCGTGGAGCTCGACGCTCGCGTCGCGACTCCGTCCACGAGCACCCACGTGCGCTGGGACTACCTGCGGCAGGGCCTGCTCGAGATGGAGGCGCACGGATCGGCGGAAGCACGCCGCGCAGGCAGCGTCGCGTGGCAGCTGGACGCCATCCGTGGTGCGCGAGGACAAGCAGGCACGATCCTGCTCGAGCCGGCGGCGCGCCGCTACGATCGAGCTTCTGTGCTGGCGCTCAGGAGCCGCGGTGCGGGTCTCGTCGCGCTGGGCGTGCGCTCGGATGCCGCGCGCGGCGGGCCGCTGGATCGCTTCGGCGCGGTGGGTCCGCGCGCGCACTTCGGTTTCGGCTCCGCGCTCGGCGAGGTGGGGGACGTTCGACTCCTCGGTCGACGTCCAGACCGTGGACGCCGTCGGTTACGGTTCGAGCACTCTGGCCATCCAGCGTCTCGAGATCGGCGTCTCGGCGCGCCCGGGGCCGCTGTCTGTCGGCATGCGAGCCCGGGAACGCCTGGATGCCGGCACCAGCGACAGCCGCGGCGGAGTGGTGCTGGTCTCGGCAGGCCGGGCGCGGATCGGGTTGCCGCTGTTGCGCAGGTACGAGAGCGGCCTAGTGCATCGCGTGGAGCCGTTCATCGAGGGTGGGGGCGGGTACGCGGCCAGTCACGCCGTGCTTCTGGCGGAGTACCCGCCGGTCGGCGGCGGGCTGGTGAGCGCCGTGTTCGGTGTCGACAACGCTCTGGGCAGCACGGCAGCGCGTGCCGGCGCGACGCTCCGGGCTCGCGCGGGCTACGTGGGTGCAGTCCGCCACCCGGTGCCGGCAGTGGCTGCGCGGCTCGGCGCGGCGCTTGACTGGCTCGCAATGCGTTCGGACGTCGCGTGGCTGCCGCGCCAGGTCCGCGACGTTGTCGAGTCGACACGGCTCCGGCTGGGACGTGAAGATGGTCTCCACGTTTCGGGCTATGTGGAAGGTCGCTACGGCGCTTCTCCCACGCTGGCGCGGCTGCTGGTCGCCGATGCCTTCGACGCGCCGCGCACAGGTTGGTTCGACCAGGGCGGGTTCTCGACCGGCGGCGAGCTGGGAGTGCCCTGGACCCGTTGGCTCGCCAGCGCGGTCGGTGGTGACTACGACATCGACAGCCGGCGGCTGTTGGGGATCCGTGGCTCGCTCGCCTACCGCCATCCCTGCGGCTGTCTTGCCGTCGTCGCCTGGGCAGGCCACCGGATCGGTCGCCCGGGAGTGGACGCCTGGATGACCGTCGATCTCGCGCCGTAGTTGCCGGCGGGGCCCGCAGTCGCGTGCGGGGCGCCCATCGGTTACCCTTGCGGACGTGCCCCCAAGCGACAGGCCGCAGGGCAGCGAGCCGCCCCCTTCGATCGGGCCGCCTTCGCGCTCGGTTCTCGGTTCCACCGTGGTGGTGGCCGACGACGACCGGATCACCCGTGAGCTGCTCTCCGGAATCCTGCGCGCGCACGGCTTCGTCGTCGAGGCCGTCGAAGACGGTCAGGTCGCCCTCGAGCGGGCGGCACGGGGCGGGGTGGATCTGGTCCTGCTCGACATCCTCATGCCGCGGCTGAGCGGTCTGGAGGCGTGTCGTCTGCTCAAGGGAATGACCAGCGACAGCTTCCTGCCGGTCGTGCTGGTGACAGTGAAGACCGACACCGCGAGTCGCGTGGAGGGGCTGAAGATTGGCGCGGACGACTACGTCTGCAAGCCATTCGACGAGCGCGAGCTGATCGCGCGCGTGGAGGCGATGCTCCGCATCAAGAAGCTCCACGACCACGTCGTCCAGGCCCGCGCCAAGCTGGAGCGGCTGAGCGTCCACGACGATCTGACGGGGCTGTACAACTACCGCTACCTGCACACGCGACTGAACGAGGAGTTCAAGCGAGCCGAGCGCTACCACGACCCGCTGGCGTGCATCGTGATCGACATCGACCGCCTCCAGGCAATGAACGACCTGGGCGGCCGGGCCATGGGCGACTCCGTTATCAAGTCCGTTGCGGACGTTGTGAAGAAGAGCCTGCGCGAAGTGGACGTGGTGGCCCGGTTCGGCGGTGACGAGTTCCTGGTCGTCCTGCCCAGCACCCACTTCGCGGGTTCGGTCACGGTCGCCGAACGCATCTGGCGCGAAGTCGGTCAGCAGAGCTTCGTCGCCGGGTCCGGCGGTGCGTCGCAAGTCACGCTTTCGGTCGGCGTCGCACTGTTCCCGTCCCGGGACGTGCGCACGAAAGATGCGTTGTTGCGTGCTGCCGACTCTGCGTTGCGCCAGGCGAAGCGCGACGGGGGCAACCGCATCTGCGTGTTCCAGCAGGACGGCTATCTGTACACGCCAGCAGTCGGGCCTGCCAGCAGCCAGGAGCGTCCTGCGCGTTCGAGTGATCTGCGCCGGCCGCAGAGGTCGAGTACTCCGCCCCCCACCGACAGGTCGCCGTCGCTCGGCGGACACCGCACTCCGGATGGGCCGCCGAGTGGAGGTCGGCGCTCCGGATGACCCTGTCGGCGCTCAAGCGACCGAACGCTGCTGGCGTCGCCGGAAGCGGCGAGGCTGCGCGGGTTCTCATCGTCGATGACGAGCCGACTCTCCGCCGCAGCCTCGCGCGGCTGCTGCTCAGCCGCGGCATGCAGGTGCTCACCGCCGATGACGGAGCCACGGCGATCGATCTGCTGGTCGACGAACGTGTCGACGTTGCCCTGGTCGATCTGATGATGCCCAAGGTGGGCGGGCTCGAGCTGCTCGATCACGTCAAGCAGCACCACGTGGACGTCGAGGTCATCATGATGACCGCGTTCGGCGACGTGGAGACCGCGGTCACCGCGGTGCGTTCGGGGGCGTACCACTTCCTGACCAAGCCGTTCCGCTCGAACGACGAGGTCGCGCTGACCGTCGCGAAAGCCGCCGAACACCGCCGCCTGCTCACGCGGGCCGCTCTGCTCGAGAAGCGCCTCGAGCAGATGGAGAAGTTCGGCGAGCTGATCGGCAACTCGCCGCGGATGCAGGAGGTGTATCGCCTCGCCACTGGAGTCGCGCCGACGGCCTCGACGGTGCTCATCCTGGGCGAGAGCGGAACGGGAAAGGAGCTGACGGCGCGGGCCATCCACCAGCATTCGCCCCGAGCGGATGCGCCATTTGTGGCCGTGAACTGCTCGGCGATTCCCGTGGAGCTGGTCGAGAGCGAGCTGTTCGGTCACGTCCGCGGAGCCTTCACCGGTGCGACGACCACGCGCGAAGGGCTGTTCGAGACGGCACATCGGGGCACCCTGTTCCTCGACGAGGTGGGAGACTTGCCACCGCTTGCCCAGGTGAAGCTGCTGCGCGCATTGCAGGAAGGCGAGATCAAACGCGTCGGCGCCAACGAGACGCGTAGCGTCGACGTGCGGGTCATCGCCGCGACCAACGTCGATCTGCGCGAGCGGATCGCATCAGGCCGGTTCCGTGAGGATCTGTTCTACAGGCTGCACGTGGTTGCCATCGAGCTGCCGCCGCTCAGGGATCGTCGCGAGGACGTCCCGCTTCTGGCGCACCACTTCCTGACGAAGTACGCGGCTCGGGCCGCCCGCGATGTCCGTCACATCGCTCCGGAGGCGCTCCGCGCGATGCAGCAGCAGGCCTGGCCCGGCAACGTGCGGGAGCTCGAGAACGCGATCGAGTATGCGACCGTGTTCTGCAGGGACGATACGATCCGCGTGGCGGATCTTCCCTTCGCCCGGTCGTCCGGAGGCTCCGCCAGCGCCGCGTCCGGACACTCCGGCAGCATGCTGCCGGCAGGACTTCTGGACCTGCCGTATCGGGAGGCCAAGCAGCAGGCGGTCGCCGCTTTCGAGTCGGCCTACCTCTCCGAGCTGCTGCGGCGCTCCGACGGCAACATTTCGGAGGCCGCACGCCAGGCCGGCCTCGACCGCTCCAACTTCCGGCGCACAGCCAAACGAGCCGGTTGCATCGTGACCGGGGAGGAGCCCCGGACCGCTGACCGGGGCGCCCACAGCGGCGCGATCCGTCCGACGGACGGCAAGCGGGTCGAGGACGGGTGAGCCAGGCGGGGTCGCTGTCCAGGCGAGCGGCACAATCTATCGCCTACTTGCGGGCGGTCAGGTAGGCTGCGCCCGATGCGAGCGAGCACCCCCCGGGCTCTGCTGCTCACTTCGCTTCTGTGGGCGCTGCCGGCGGCCGGCCAGACTGCGGCCGGCGCCCGGGGCGATCACTCGCCGCGCCCCGCGCCGGTCGTGCACGTGAGCCACACCTACACGCTCGGGCGCTGCCTCGAGCTCGCCGAGCAGAACTACCCCAAGGTCGCCGAAGCGCGCGCCCGCCTCGCCGGGAAGAAGGCCCAGTTGCTGGAGGCCCACACGGCGCCCTTCAGCCAGTTCAACGTCACCGGCGGCGTCGGTCTCGCCCCGACCGTGCGCGGCACCAGCGTCTACAGCCCCAACACGGACGTCGCGCTGACCTCCAACATGGCGCTGGCCTGGCAGGTGGGCATCGAAGGCGTGGTGCCGCTGTGGACCTTCGGCAAGATCAGCAACCTGTGGGACGCCGCCGAAGCGAACGTCAAGGTCGGCCAGCACGAGGTCAAGAAGGAGCAGAACGAGGTCAAGCTGTCCGTTCGCAAGGCGTACTACGGCGTGCAGCTTGCGCGGGACTCGCTCGCTCTCCTCGGCGATGCGACGCATCGCATCGACAAGTACATCGGTCACATGCAGAAGCAGGTGGCGAAGGGGGAAGGGGACGACATCGAGCTGTTGAAGATGCGCATGTATCGCGCCGAGCTCGACGCGCGCCAGGCTGAAGCCGAGAAGTCCGAAGCACAGGCGCTCGCGGGACTGCGATTCCTCACGGGCGTCAAGAATCTGGATGTGCCGGACAAGCCGCTGCGTCGCGTGCACCACACGCTGGCGCCGCTGGCTCGCTATCTGATGGCCGCGCGCCTGTTTCGCCCCGAGATCAACATGGCGCGCGCAGGTGTCGTGGCGCGCGAGGCCCAGGTCCGGCTGGCGCGTGCGCGCTACTTCCCCGACGTCGGCATCGGCCTGACGGCAAAGTGGGCGCGTGCGCCGGAGGTCACCGATCAGATCAACCCGTTCGTGCTCGATAACGGCAACTATCTGCACTACGGCTTCGGCGTTGTCCTGCGCTGGAAGCTCGATTTCCTTCCGCAGAGCGCGCGGCTCGCCCAGGCCCGCGCCAAGCTGGAGGAGACGCGCGCCACCGAGCGCTACGCGCTGGGCGGCGTCGGTGTCGAGGTGGAGCAGGCGTACGCCGAGGCCAAGAGTGCGGAGCGCCGGCTGGACGCGTACACGCGCGCCACGACGTACGCGAAACAGTGGCTCATCAAGGTGCAGCAAGGCATCGATGTCGGCACCTTCGACGACGAGGACATCGTCGATCCGGCGAAGGCGTATGCGCTGCACAAGTTCTCGAAGATGTCGGCGACCTTCGACTACGACATGGCGATTGCCAAGCTGGCGCTGGCGACCGGCTGGGACCAGATGGCCGACGAACCCTGAATCGCCGAGCGCGAGCTCAGCCTTTCGACTCTTCTTCGTCGAGCAGCTTCTCGATGCTCTGCAGGCCGTTGAGGATCGCGTCGTTGATCATCGAGATGATCGTCGGCAGCGAGCCCTTGAGCGCCTCGTAGTAGCGCTGCCGCTCCGTGGAATGAATGATCGCCGGCGGGTAGCCCGCGCGGATCAGCATCACGTTCATGAGCAGGCGCGCCACCTTCCCGCTGTCGCTGGCGAACGGGAACACGCGCAACAGGTCGTAATGAACGCGGGCGGCAATGCGCACCGGGTTCTTGATCTTCTTCGGCTCCGGCCCGTTCAGCCAGTCGATCACCTGCCGCACGCGGTAGGCGATCTTGTCGGGAGGCGCGTACTCGTGGAAGTACAACCGGTGCTGCGGGATGTCCTTCCTGTACTTCACGCTCTTGAGGTCGCCCTCTTCCGGGTGGAGCGTGAGGTAGATGCGCTTGATGATGTCGATGTTGATCGGGACGCGCTTCTTTTCGCCGAGCTCCTGCACCAGATCGATCGCGGCCTTGTGCCGGCGGATCTCCTCGCACACCGGCTGCAGGCTGGAGTCGGGCACGACCGTGATGTTCGGGTCGATGGCCGTCTTGAGCTCCTGGAAGGTGTAGACGACGCCTTCGAGTGCGCTGTCGTGATAGATCCACGACATGTCGAAGCTCTCGGCGTACTGGCGCCGGAAGCTGTCCTCGGTCTTCTCGAGCCGCTCCACGATCAACGCGTAGCGATCCTCGATGCGCTCCGGCTTGGGCTCGATCGGCGGCTGCGGTACCGGCGCGCGATGCGGCGGAATTTCCGAGGCCGGCTCCAGGGGCGGCGGGGTCGGTAGCTGGGTGCTCTCCGGAGGCCGGAGATTGGCGAACCGACTGGCAGCGCTCTGGTCTTCGACTATGCGGCGGGTCGTCCCCGACTGGTTCGGAATCGCGTCCGGGCGATAGACGCGCGTGGTCGTGCCCCGGCCGACGCCGGCGACGCGCTGGGCGCGCCGCGTCGCGCGCGCCACCCGGCCTTCCAGTGCCCGCTTGGCCGCCTCGCGTTCGGCGCGGACGCGCTCGCGCTCGGCTTCCTTCGCCTTGCGATAGGCCTCGCGCTCGGCTTCCTTGCGCAGGCGCTCCTCTTCCTTGAGGCGTCGCGCCTCTTCGCGGGCCGCCTCGCGTTCCGCCAGGATGCGCAGGCGCTCCTCTTCCTTGAGGCGTCGCGCCTCTTCGCGGGCCGCCTCGCGCTCGGCCTTCAGGCGCGCGCGCTCTTCCTCGCGCGCCTTGCGCGCCGCTTCGCGTTCGGCCTGCTTGCGTGCGCGCTCCTTCTCGCGCTCCTTTTCGCGCTCCTTGCGGGCCTTCTCGCGTTCTTTCTCGAGCCGGGCGCGCTCCCGCTGCTTCTCGCGTTCCTTGCGGGCCTTCTCGCGTTCGCGCTGCTTCTGCTGCTTTTCGCGCTCTTTTTCGCGCTGGGCTTTTTCGCGCTCGCGCTGCTTGGCAAGCTGGGCCTTCTCGCGTTCCTTGCGGGCCTTTTCGCGCTCTTTTTCGCGCTGGGCTTTTTCGCGCTCGCGCTGCTTGGCAAGCTGGGCCTTCTCGCGTTCCTTGCGGGTGCGCTCCTTTTCGCGCTCCTTTTCGCGCTGGGCCTTCTCGCGTTCCTTGCGGGCCTTCTCGCGCTCTTTTTCGCGCTGGGCCTTCTCGCGCTCTTTTTCGCGCTGGGCCTTTTCGCGCTCGCGCTGCTTGGCAAGCTGGGCCTTCTCGCGCTCGCGCTTCAGCTGCGCCGCCGAGCGCTTTGCGCCCTTCTTCGCCGTGGGCTTCTTCGCCTTCGACTTCGTTGCCGTGGGCTTCTTCGCCTTCGACTTCTTCGGCGTGGCCCTGGCGGTCGACTTTCTGCTGGTCGCTCGCGTCTTCGCGGTGGCGCCGGACCGGGTGCTGGCCTTGCGCGTCTTGCGAGCGCTGGACTTGGCTGCCTTCTTCTTCGCCTTGCGGGCCTTGGGCGACCTGGCAGCCGGCTTGGCCTTGGACGCCGCCTTGCGGGCCTTGGCGCTCTTGGTCTTCTTCGGGGACCGCTTCGCCTTCGACGCGCTCTTGCGCGGGGGTTTCTTGCGCGTGCTCCCGGAATGGGCGCTAGCGCGCTTTTTCGACGGCTTGGTTGCCTTCTTCTTCGTTCGGGCCGGCATCAGCGTTGACCAGGGAAAGCGGCCGCACCCGGACCCCCAAGCGTGGCGGCGGGCCAACGGGCCGAATACCCCGACAGTGGTGCGCACCTCGCACCCCAGCGGGAGATACAAGGGACCGCGGTCCCGAAATTGCCCCCGGAAGCTAGTCGGGTGGCACACACCGCGTCAAGCAGCGTGTTGCGCAACACCGCCGCACTGCGCCCAGACGGGCACTCGGCGGTCTTCCGGCTCGGCCGGCCCTGGCGTCAAGCGAAGTAGTTCGGGAAAATTTCGCTGTTTTCGAGCGGTTCCGAGCGCGCGGTCAGGACCTCGCAGCCGTCCTCGGTCACCAGCACCGTGTGCTCGAACTGCGCCGAGAGCGACCCGTCTGAAGTCACGGCGGTCCACTCGTCGTCCAGAATCGTCACTTCCCAGTCGCCGCCGTTGATCATCGGCTCGATGGTGAACGTCATGCCCGGGCGGAGGCGGATGCCCCGCCCGCGGGTGCCGACGTGGCTGACCTTCGGCTCGTCGTGGAACACGCGGCCGATGCCGTGCCCCACGAAATCGCGAACCACGGAGCACCCCTGCGCTTCGGCGAACTCCTGGATCGCGGCGCCGATGTCGCCGAGCCGAGCGCCTGGCCGAACCTCGGCGATGCCCAGCTCCAGGCTCCGTCGCGACACCTCCGTCACGAGCTTGGCCTGCTCGCTCGGCGTCCCGACGTAGAACGTCGCCGACGTATCGCCGTGGAAGCCCTTGTAGATGTGCGTGACATCCACGTTGATGATGTCGCCCTCTTCGAGCGTGCGCGGTCCGGGGATGCCGTGACAGACGACCTCGTTGATCGAGGTACACACGCTCTTCGGATACCCCTTGTAGTTCAGCGGCGCGGGGATCGCGCCTTGCTCGAGGGTGTCGTTGTGGACGAACTCGTTGATCTCCTCCGTGGTGATCCCCGGATGGATGATCCGGGCGACCCGCACGAGCGTATCGGAGGCGAGGCGACACGCGTCACGCATGGCCTGGATTTCGCGTGGCGTCTTGATTTCAACGGAGGACATCTGGAAACGCATCGAACGCATCGGATTCAATTGCCGAAACCGCCGACCAGGCGAGCCTGTTCGACGGCGGCGCGCAACGCAGGCGTGTCGGCTTCAGCGCGCCAGTGGAGTGTTGTCCGACCCTCTTGATTGTAGTGCCGGAAGAACAGGATGAACTCCTTGCCGACCAGAGTCGAGTCCGCCGAGTGGACGAAAGGATAGGCGGGGCTGGTGGGCTCGACCTCGATACTGATCTCTTCCGGTCCGGCGTGGCCTGCCAGCGCCGGGCCCGCCGGCTGGAGCACCAGGGTGTAGTCAGGGTTGTCGCCCCCGGAGTCGCTGGTGACGGTCTGGACCCGCACCGGCAGGACGGCTTCAGCCTGCTGTGTCCGGCTGGCGAGCACCGGGTCGCTGGCCGCGTCCGTGTCGGGGACAGCGCCGAAGATATCCGGCGCCATGCTGTCGTCGAACAGCGTGGCGGCCTGGGTGCTGTACGCGGGGAGCGCCGCCGCCGGGGGTGGCGTCTGCGCCTGCTCCGGCGGCTGGCAAGCCAGTGCCAATAGCGCCGTGGCGAGGGCGGCAGCTGCCAGCAGCGGCCAGACGGAGCGCTTCGAGGATGGGGATTCCAACGCTATTCTCTGCAGATAGCCACCCGGACCGGCAACGTCGAGGTCCGTGTGACGCGATGCAGTGCGGTATGGCCTCGGCCGGCCCGGCGATCAAGCGCGAAGCACGAACAGGAAAGGGGAGGCGATGAGCGCCAATTGCTCCATAGTTCTGCGGCGTCAAACGTCTAATGCAGGCATGCCCCCCCTCACGGGCATGTCTTGAGCCGCGGTCGAGTGCGATGCTAGCGTCGCCACGCGTTCGCGGGTCGAGTCGATTCCAAGGATTTCGGGAGGATATCATGAAGCTCAGCGTCGTCGCGACACTCACTGCCCTCGGTTTTGCTGCTACTCCGCTGGTAGCGACGACGGCGAGCGCGGCACCGGGTGGGCCCAGCGTGCTGGCCCGCTATGGCCACCACACGAGGCATCACAAGCACAAGGCTGCCGGTGAGCCCGGGCGGCTCAAGCACCGCATCGGCGTCGCGCCGCGCGGCATGCACTGGGGCATGACCAGCGAGCAGATCGCGCGCCTCTACGACAAGATCTTCGACAAGGAGTTCGTGCCGCTCTACCGCAAGGTCGAGCCCGGACCGCGCATGACGGCGCTCGACGTTGAGCTCAAGAACAAGAAGCAGATCCTGCGTCGCAGCAAGGTCGAGTTCAACGACACGCCGACCGGTCTCGATCAGTCGCCGCTGGCCGGGGAGTTTACCTACGGCAACCACGAGAGCATGACGCGCGTGACGCTACGCAGCGGTACCACGCGCAACTTCTTCTTCTTCTCCGATCACCTGTGGAAGGTCTACGACGAGCACAAGCTGCGCAAGGGCGGCCCGCTCGGTAACAGCTTCGACGAAGCGGTGAAGATCCTCACGAAGAAGTTCGACACGGCTCCGAAGATGGTCCCGGCCGACTTCGCCAAGCACCAGTACTACGACGAGGCCATCTGGTTCGATAACGACACGCTGATCCGCGCGGTCAATCGCCAGGCGCAGCATGTCCTGGGCATGGTCTACGTCGACAGGAGCGTGCTGAGCCGTCTCGGCAGCTACCGGACGCACCACAAGAAGAACCCCAACGCGGTCAGTTCCGAGGTGCTCTCGGTGACCAAGCCGGCCAACCCGCCGCCGTCCGACGACAAGGGCAAGAAGAAGGGCCACCACAAGCGCCGGCGCTAGCCGGCGCGCTGTCCGCGCGCTGGCCCAGGCCCAGGCCCCATTGTGCCGGGCCTAGACCTTCCGGGCGCCCTCGGGAACGATGGCGCCGGAGGTGACGGTGACCCTGGCGCGCGGGGCCACCGCCAGGATTGCCGGCTCGATGACCCGGCGTTTGGCCAGGGTGTTGCCCGGGCAGCCTGAAAACCGGCCTGCCAGGTGCAGCTCCACGGCGTTGTCCTCCGCCCGGACGAGGTACACCTCCCCGCCGTCGGCCCGCACCAGGGGACCCAGGATGTCGTTCACGACCCGGAGAATCTCGTCGCGCGGGGAGGCCATCCGGGCCCGAAGGTAGCACGCCGCTTGACCGGACCGCGAGGCTTCCTCTAGTTTCCCGGCCCCTCCCTCCTCCCGGACCGGGGAGGGGGCTTTTCTGGCGCCGGCCTTTGCCGGTGCTAGCTTTTGTCTGGTCCGGGTCCAAGCGTCCCACGGATTGAAGGAAACAATGGCCGTTCACATCCGCCTTGCCCGCCACGGCTCGAAGAAGACCCCTTTCTACCGCATCGTCGTGACCGACCAGCGCAATCCGCGCGACGGTCGTTTCATCGAGAACGTCGGCGTCTACAATCCGACGACGGAGCCCGCGAAGCTGGAGCTCGACCGTGAACGGCTCGAGTACTGGCAGAAGCAGGGTGCCCGCACCTCGGCCACGGTGGAGCGCCTGATCAAGAAGAGCGCAGCGGCCGCCGCCCAGGCCTCCGACTGATCTGGGGCTGGCAGTCCAGAGCTCGTGCGTGCCCCCCGGACTCTCCCGATCTTCATTCTCCGCAGCATTTCCGGGCGCGTGATGCGCCAGCGACTCTGGAGTTCTGTCACCCATGGCTCTCAAGGAACTGATTTCCACCATTGCCCAGGCTCTCGTTGACGATCCCGACAGCGTCGAAGTCACGGAGATCGAGGGCGATCACAACTCGTTGATCGAACTGAAGGTCGCCAAGAGCGACATCGGCAAGGTCATCGGCAAGGATGGGCGCACGGCACAGTCGATGCGCACCATCCTCACTGCGGCGTCGACCAAGCTCGGGCGACGCGCGCATCTCGACATCGTGGATTGAAGCGCCCCGACTCCGCGCGCCCGGCGCAGAAACTCGTCGAGATCGGCGGGGTGGTCAAACCTCACGGCGTGCGGGGCGAGCTGAAGGTTCGCCCGCACTTTGCGGGCAGCGACAGCCTGCTGTCCGTCGAGCAGGTGTGGCTCGCCTTGCGCACGGAGCCGCGCGCCTACCAGGTGGTGTCGGCCCGGCGCGCCAACCGCTTCGTGCTGCTCCGCCTCGAGGGTGTGGACGACATGGACGCGGCGAACGAGCTGCGCGGCGCGCGCGTACTGCTCTCGCGCGATCAGCTCCCCGAGCTGGACGAGGACGAGTTCTACCTTTCGGATCTGGTTGGAGCCCGGGTGCAGGCGCCGTCCGGCGAGGTGGGACAGGTCGTCGAGGTGCGCGTGCATCCCAGCGTCGACTCGCTGGTGATCAAGCGGCCCGACGGGACGCTCGTCGAGCAGCCGCTTGGCGAGCCCTGGATCGAGAGCATCGACGTCGAGCGGGCGTGCGTGCGCCTCGCCAACACCGACGGCTTGATCGCCTGATATACACGGGCAGCGTTGTGCACGTCGGTATCGTCACCCTGTTCCCCGAGCTGTTCGGGCCCTTCGTCGAGACGAGCTTCGTCAAGCGCGCCATCGCCGGAGGGCAGCTCTCGGTCGATCTCGAGCCGCTGCGCCAGCATGGGCTTGGACGACACCTGAGCGTGGACGACACGCCGTACGGTGGCGGATCGGGCATGGTGATCCGCGTCGACTGCGTCGTCGCCGCCATCGAAGCCGTGGAAGCGCGGTTGGGTGGGCGCGCGCACCGTGTGCTCCTGACGCCGCAGGGTCGCCGCTTCGACCAGGGCCTGGCGCGACAACTCGCGGACCGTCCCGCGCTGGCGCTCGTGTGCGGTCGCTATGAAGGCTTCGACGAACGCATCCGCGGGTTCGTGGACGAGGAAATCTCGATGGGCGATTTCGTCCTCACCGGTGGCGAGGTGCCGGCCATGGCGATCGTCGAAGCGTGCGTGCGCCTCCTGCCGGGTGTGCTCGGCAACGAACAGTCGCCGTGCGAAGAGTCGTTCAGTCCAGAATGCGGCGGCCTGCTCGAGTATCCACAGTACACGCGCCCGGCCAGCTACCGCGGTCTGGAAGTTCCCGAGGTGCTCGTGAGCGGCGACCACGGTCGCATAGCCGAGTGGCGCCGCGAGCGGTCGCTCGAGCGCACCGAGGCGCGACGCCCCGATCTGTCGCCGCGGAAAGGCAACTCTTGAGGCGCGTCGCGGCAGTGCTCGTGCACCATCCGGTGCTCGATCGCCAGGGGCAGATCGTGACGACCGCGATCACCAACCTCGACCTGCACGACATCGCGCGTAGCGCGCACACCTACGGGCTCTCCGGGCTGTTCGTCGCGCATCCCGTTGCTGCGCAGCGCGAGCTGGCCGAACGCATCCGCACGCACTGGACCACGGGGTCCGGCGCGCGCAGGATTCCGGACCGCTCGCCCGCGCTGGGCGCGGTCGAGATCGTGACGTCGCTCGACGAGGCGATCGAGAAGCTGGGCGGCGGGGGGCCGGTCGAGCTGTGGGTGACCAGCGCGCGCAAAGCGGACGTGCCGCTCGACTACGCTTCGGCTGCGGTGCGCATCGCGGGGGAAGGCCCACCCGTCATGATCGTGTTCGGCACAGGCTGGGGGCTTGCCGACGAGGTGATCGCGCGTGCGGATGCGCAGCTCGGCCCCATCGAGTCACCGCGCGAGGACGGCTACAACCACCTGAGCGTGCGCGCCGCGGCGGCCATCATCTTCGACCGGCTGCTGTCGCCGGAGCGCCCGGGAGCGGCGCCTACGGTTCCTGGTACGGCCTGAGACCGCGCAGCGTGACGCTGGTCACGCTGTCCGGGAAGACCCGCACGTTGTAGAAGCCGAGGCTCACCGTCTTCGTGCCGCCGTTGCCGTCGGGCATGAGACCGGTAGCCGCGACGCGCGCGAACCCGGGCGCCAGGTCCAGGGCCGCGAACAGCGCGGTGCGACCCGTGCCGATGTCGCGCCGGTTGATGTCCGGCAGCGGGTTGTCCTCGTCGGCGTTGAAGTACACGAGATCGACGCGGCTGGCGCTCACGTCGACGCGTGCGTTCTGCAGCCGGATGTTGCCGCAGTCGTGGATCTCGCCGCCGATGGCGCCGTTGCCCGGCGTGATGGGGCGATTGATCGCGACGGTGGGAATGGTCTGGAAGTCGTCGGCTGCGAGCGCTTCGAGATCATGCGTGTAGACGCCGTTCTTGAAGTCCGGATCGCTGTCCGTGATGTAGACGTTGTACGTGATGAGCGGCGCCCACAGCCCGGCGTTGTTCGCGTCGCTCGTCTTGACCACGAGCTCGGTGTACATCGGCACGTTCGGGTAGGTGTACGCGCGGTCCTTGCGCGGGTCGCTGCAGTTCGCCGTGTCGGTGTTGGTTACCGGCGAGCTCGAGTTCGTGACCACGGCGCTTCCGATCAGCTGGTCGAGCTTGCCGTCGGTCGCCGGGTCGCCGGTGCGCTTGACGGTGTAGACCTCGACCTTCACGCCCGCCATGTCGCAGCCATGCGCAAACGCCTGGACCAGACCCTGCATCGTCGCGGTCTTCGACGAGCCGCCCGCGGGCGGTTTGGCCGGGTAGTGGCCGGCGTCGAAGCAGGAGAGGTCGGGGTCGCCGGTGCCCGCGTACTTCTTGGTATCGGTGGTGCGGGCCAGCGTCGTGTCCTTGCCGGCGCCGGGCTTGCCGACGAGCACGCAGCAGCTGTTGATCGGCCGCTGCTGCGCATGGCGGCAGTTCAGCGCCGGATTGCAGGTGTCCGAGTAGCAGAAGGCATCGTTGCTGGGCCTGACGACGCTCGAGCAGCTGTCCGCGGTCGACGACGAGCCCCCCGTCTTTCCGCTGGAGCAGCCTATGGCGGCCAGGATTGCCGCGAAAGCCAGGAATCGATGGACAAGATGCTGCATCGGAGGACCTCGCTCGTGTTCTTGGGGGCGGTTGGTTGAGCGACAACCTGCCGGATCATGAATCCGCCAGGTCCGGAACCCGTCCTACGGGTTGCGGCGGAAGTCGTGCTCCCGGAGCTGCTCCGCCAAGGAGAAGCTAGCTAATTTCGCTCGTTTTCGCATTCACTTTCACGCCCGGGCGGCGCCCGGCTCTGGATGGGGGCCGACAATGATGGCAGATTCGCGCCGGGCCGCGTTTTGTCGAGGAGCGAGCTGATGAGGTGGAGCCGGGGGCCAGCGTCGGCGCTGGTGCTGGGATTGTCGTTGGCGCTGTGCGTCGTGTGTCCCGCCGTCGCGGCGGGACAGGTCGATACGCTGCGGGCGGCCGCGCGGCATCCGCCGTCCGACCCGGGCAAGGCGCTGTCGCTGGGGCGCTCGCTCGCTCGGGCCGGGCTGTACGGCGACGCGGTGCGGGTCCTGCGTCACGGCTATCTCCGGGCACGCCGGCACAAGCCGCTCGCTGTCCAGCTGCGTCTGGAGGCTGCGCGGACCCTCATCGTCGAGGGCAAACAGAAGGCGGCGGCGCGGGAGTGCCGGGGATTGCGCTCGCTGTCGCCCGTCAAGGCCGACGTGTGCAAGGCAGAGACAGAGCTCCTGTGGCGGCGCGCGTCGCTGGCGCTGCCGGCGGCGGAGCGCGCGCTGTCGAAATCGCCGCACGACTACGACGCGCTGGTCGCCAAGGGCCGCGCGCTCGACCAGATGGGAAAGGCGAAGCAGGCCGCGGCCGCGCTGCGCGCCGCAATCGCCGCGGACGGCTCGCGCTTCGAAGCGCACCGCTACCTCGCTCAGCTGCTGTACGAGGACGGCAAGCGCAAAGCGGGTCTGGCCGAGCTCCGCCAGGCTGCACGGCTCGGCCCCGACGAGCCTGCGCTGCTCGTGCAGCTCGCCTCGCAGCTGCCGGCGGGAAGCGAAGCGGAAACCGCCCTCAAGCACGCCTTGTCGATCCGGCCGGACTACGGCGCCGCGCTCGCGCGACTCGGCAGCGTCCAGCTCGAGCTGGGCCAGCTCGCGCCGGCGGCCGTCTCGCTGCGACGTGCGATTGCGCTCGATCCGAAGCAGGCGGACTGGCACGCGGATCTCGGTCGCGTCCTCTTGACGCAGGGCGACGCGGACAAGGCGCTCGCCGAGGCGTCGAAGGCGCTCTCCATCGTGCACAACCACGCGGCCGGCACGCTGCTCCAGGCCGACGCACTGGCGGCAAAGGGCGAGATCGACCCCGCAATCGAGGCCTACCAGAAGGCGCATGCCCTCTCGCGCACCCGACCGGTGGCACTCGTCCACGCGGCGCGTGCCTGTCTCCACGGGGCGCGCCCGACCACGGCTCGCGCCTTCGCGACGCGCGCTACGGAGGATTTCCCGGACTGGGCGCCAGGCTGGGAGGTGCTCGGCGACGTGCTGGTGGCCGACCACGAGAAACAGGCGGCGCGGGACGCCTACGCAAAGGCGCTCAAGACCCGCGGACCGGTGGACAGGACGGCGATCAAGAAGAAGGTCGCGCGGATTCGCTAGGCTCCCGCCTGGCCCAGCCATGTCCCGACTTGCCCTGACACAGAGGATGACCACACCCGCTGTCGACACGGCCTTCTGGCGCCGCATGGCCTTTGCCGGCGCTCGCTACGGACCCCGACCCTGGGTTCGCTACAGCCCGCCGCTGTTCGGTCTCGCCTTCGCTGCGATGTTGCCCGAGCAGCGCACTCGCGTCCGGGACAACCTCAGGCGCGTGCTGGGCCGGCGCACTCCGCTCGAGGAGCATGTGGATGTGGCGCGCACGTTCGCGACCTACGCACGCTGCCTGGCGGAATCGCTCGCCACCGGTCGCCCGGAAGCGAGGCAGGCACGGCGGCGCGTGCGGGGCATGGAGCACCTCGAACGGGTCGCAGCGTCCGGGCGCGGCATCGTGCTGGTGACTGCCCACACCGGCGCCTGGGACGCCGCCGCCCATCTCCTGCCGCGCGACGCGGGGCTCGAGGTTCTGGTCGTGATGCACGCCGAGCCGGACGCGCGGGCGCGCCTGCTGCACGATCAGGTGCGGCAGCACAAGGGCGTGCGCGTCGTGCACGTCGGTGGCCACCCGCTCGAGAGCCTGCCGCTGCTGCACCACCTCGAGGCAGGTGGCGCCGTCGCCGTGCAGATCGACCGCTGGTATCCGAACCAGCGGTCGATCGAGGTGAAGCTGTTCGGCACGCCGTCCAGGGTGCCCGAAGGGCCCTTCGCGCTGGCGGCACTGGTCGGCGCGCCGGTGCTGCCCGTCTTCGTGCGTCGGGTCGACTACTTCGACTACGAGTTCTCGATCAGTCCGGCTATCGAGCTGCCCCGCAGGGCCGGTCGCGAGCGCGTCCGCGAGGCCGCCGAGCGCGCGGTGATCGAGATGGAGCGCTTCATCCGCGCCCATCCGACCCAGTGGTTCCACTTCGCCGGCGGCTAGCCCCCTTTTGCTCGAGGGATCACGGTCCGCCCGAAGGGCGCAGTGAGCCTCCTCCAGGAGGATTCCGGCGGGGGCGGGCGGGAGAAAGCATCGGGCTGGCGTGCAGCGCGGGCCTCTGGCAGAAGGAGCCGAGCATGAAGCTACACATCGGGCAGGCCGCGCTCCACGGTGACATCGCTCGCTACGCGCGCCGTTTCGATCTGCTCGAGCTGCGCGCCGAGCCGGGACGGCTGCCGAAGCCCGCTACGTTGCGCCGCTGGGTGACGGAGATGCCTGCGGGCTTCCAGTTCAGCGTGATGCTGCCGCGTGCAGTTGGGTCGCTGCAGGCTGGCGAAACCTACGAGGCGGCGCTCTCGCAGGCGCTCGACCGCGCCCGCGCGCTCGAAGCAGCGTGGCTGGTGCTGCAGACGCCGGCATCGGTCATGCCAGGCGCGCGCACGCCGCGGCGCCTCGCGGAGCTGGTGGAGCGGCTTGCCGGGAGCTGGCGGATCGCCTGGGAACCGCGCGGCGTGTGGGAGGACGATGAAGTGGAAGAGCTGGCGGGCACGCTCGGCGTTCACCCGGTCCGTGACCTGACCCGGAGCGATCCACCCGCGGGCGACGTCCTCTACACGCGGCTTCTGGCTCTGGGCGAAGCCGCCCAGCTGCGCTCCGCAGCGGTCGAAGCGCTGGCAGACCGTCTGCTCGGTCGAGACGAGGCCTGGGTCGTCGTAGAGGGCAGGGGAGCGGGGCGCGCCGCGCGGATGCTGCGTGAGCTGTGCGAGGACGTGGAGGGGAGTGACGAAGCGCCCGACGAAGACTACGGTGCATGGAACAACAGTTCCGGGCCGGCCGCGGGCGGCGCCTCTGACGAGGAGTCCGAGCTGGACGACCTGGACCAGGAGCTGGACGACCGCGAATGACCACTCGAGCTGCCGCCATTGCGAACGACCCGATTGCAGACGAAGCAGCCCAGGAGTTCCTTGCGTCGGGCGGGTCCGCCGTCGGCGCCGTGCTGACCGGCTTCTTCGCCGCCGGCGGTGCCTTTGCCGGTGTGCTGCTCGGCCCCGTGAGCATTCTGGTCGGCGGCGTCGGGGCCGGCGCGCGAGCCTTCGACGGGCGGCTGCGCCAACCCGGTCTCGGCACGAAGCGTCCTCGCGGCTTCAAGGAGGGCGAGGAGATCCCCGATTCTGCCCGCGTCGCGATCCCGACCGGAGTGGCCGCCGCGCTGGTGGCGCACGCCTACGACGGCAGCCAGCGTCTCGGCACGATCCTCAAGCCGGGGATCTCGCGGGCGCAGCGCAGCGGAGCCGACGCGCGCGCCGCGCTGCTCAAGCGCATTCGCTCCGCGGGTGCCACGGCGCTCAGCGAGGCCGGCTTCGTGCGGCCCATGCTCAGGGTTGCCGGGCCGAGCCAGGGTGGCCTGGTCACGCCCTCCGACTTCGGTGCGGTGCCCGACCTCGACCAGGCAGCTGCCGAGCGCAAGCTGGGAGACGGCAGTCTCGTCGAGCCGCCCTGGGCGGACGAAGGCGCGAGCGCCGAGGCGACAGGCACGGGCTTTTCCGTGTGCGCGATCGACGTGCGCGGAGTGTTCGCGGCGCTGTGCTACCGCCGAGTGTCGGACGGCCTTCCGATCGACGAGCTGGATCTCGAAGCGCCGCTGGCGGCGGTTCCGGTCCAGCGCGGCGTAGCGCGCGTCGCGCCCGGTGCGCGCATTCCTGCGCCGGCGCCCATCGCCATTCGTCGCGACGCCAGCGGCACGCCCGTCGCGGTGCTGGCTGGACCCCTGGCGCTCCGGCTTGACGATCCCGCGGCAGCCAAGCCCTTGCTGGGCATCAAACGCGACGCGAAAACGCAGGCGACCGAAGCGTTCCGTTCGTAGCCACGCTGCGTCGCTGCACTCCTCGCACTGTCGCCGCAGAGTCCCCCGGCGATCGCGGCTATCGCTCGCGTCGCGGAGCTATCGCGTGCCGAGCCGCTCCCGCAGGACGACTACGCGACCTTCACGCCGTGGCGCTTGGCGTACGCAACCAGCCCGATCTTGTCGATCGTGCGCAGATCGCGCGTCGTCAGCTTCAACGTGACGTAGCGACCCAGCTCGGGTACCCAGAGCCGGCGGCGCTGCACGTTCACGTGCTGCCAGCGCGGCGTCTTGATGTTGGAGTGCGACACGTTGCGCGCACTGTGGCGACGCTTGCCGGTGATCTCGCTTCTGGCCATGGGGGGCGGGATCTAACCCACGGGCCCGCCCTGTTCAAGGTCCGAATCGTCTTCGTCGACCAGACGCATCGGGCTCGAGGCGCGGCGGGCGTCGCCAGCCAGGGCCGCGGCCAGCAGCTGGAACAGCCCCAGGCTGGTCAAGAGGGCTGCAGTCAGGATGGCCACGGCCGTCGCCGGATAGGTCAACCAGCCGGTGCCCCCCTCCGCCAGCGGCGTCAGCTGCCGGAGCCCGATTTCGACCGGCAGCACGGCGAGCACCAACGACGCCCAGACCGTGGCTGCGCCCGTCGTGCCATCGCCCATGAACCCGAACAGGCTGAAGCCCACCACGGCGACGTCCGCGCCCGCCGCCACGCGGGTCAGCAGCGCGGCTGTCGGATCGACCGCCAGAAGCACCTGGAGCACGAAAAAAGGCAGCGAAATTGTCAGCGCCGCTGCCAGAATCGCGCGGGCCCGGCGGTAGGCGCGGTAGTGGGCCCGGAACAGCAGTGCTGCCGGAAGGACCGTCATGGTCACCAGCCGCGCCAGATCTCTCGGCAGCCCGCCATCGACTGCGATACCCGCGAGAGGACCGGAGCTGCGGAACCCCAGGGCCATCAGCGCTGCGCCCAGCAGGAAGGCAACGATGGCCCGGGGCGCGTACGGGAAGGGCAGCACGGCCAGCGCCACCAACGCCCCTGCGCCCGAGAACGAAAGGGTCGAGGCGTCCAGACGCTCGCTGGGCACTCCGACTCCGAGCCGGAAAGCCAGGCCCAGCGCTACCAGCAACGCGGCGACCACCAGCAGCCAGATGCGCATGCCCCGGCGCCCGGGCTCGACCGGCGCCAGCTCGTCGCGGAGCACCTCCGACGCGAGAAGCGGCTTCGGCGTCCCCGTCGCTGAAAGCGCCGTGTGCACGCCCGAGGTCGGGCCCCGCTGCGCAGCGGCGGTCGACGGTTCCGATGCCATCAGAGAAGTGGGGGCCGAGACTACGGGTTCATGCTAGCGCCAGCTGGCCCAGGCGTGCCACCAGCCTTCGGCAGTAGGACTGTACGTTCTCGAAATCACGAGGATTTCTGGCGAGCGTCCGCTCGTCCATGTACAGCCGGCGTGCCAGTTCGACCTGCACGGCGTGGACACCTGCCGCGGGTCGGCCGTAGTGGGTCGTGCTGTAGCCGCCGCGATAGGGGTCGTCGTGGGCCACGCTCCAGCCGAATTCGCCCGCCACCTGCTCGGGCGTCAGGATGACCTGCGGCGCCGCCGACGTGCGGCCTCGGCTGCCCGGGACGACGTCGGCCCGGGCGCGACCCGGATCGGTGTGGCCGGAGCGGCCGCGACTCGGCATCGAATGCCCGCACAGCAGGATCGCGAAGCCGAAGCGCTGGCGCTTGGCCTCCAGCAGCTGCTGCAGGGTGGCGTGATAGGGCCGGTAGATCTGCTCCAGTCGCCGTTCCAGCTCGCCGCGGGGCAGGGGCCCGGCGATCGCCGGCAGCGCCTCGGTCGTGGTCCGCCAGACCAGGCCGTGCGGAGTGGAGCGAGCGCTGCCACCCTCGGCCGTCAGTGCGTCCACGTCTCCTTCGCCCCGGTTCAGATCGCACACGTAGCGACTGACCCGGGAGGCGAGCAGCGTCGCGCCCTCGAGCGGCGCCGCGGCGTAGAGCTCGTCGACGTACAGATCCGCGTCGAAGCCGAGCGCGCGTGCCGGGGCTTCCAGCGTCGCGAGCGACTCCGGGTCGACAAACAGCCCCGCGTGGGGGACCTCCACCACGACCGGTATCTCGGCGGCTTCGGGCTCTCGGACGGAAAAGAACACGGGGCGATGGATCTAGCACAGCCGCCGGTCGGATGGCGCTCTCCGGGCGGCCTCCGGGGCACCCCACCAGGTCCCGGAGCAGGCCCACCCCGTGCGGCAGCGCAGCCCGCGTGGCGCTTTCAGGCGCGTGGATGCGAGCGCTGGTGCGCGCGGCGCACGTGGTCGTGGGTGACGTGGGTGTAGATTTCGGTCGTGGCCACGTCGGCGTGACCCAGCAGGGTCTGCACGCTGCGCAGATCGGCCCCGCCGGCGAGCAGATGCGTAGCGAAGGAGTGGCGCAGCTGGTGCGGGTGCACGTTGCCGCGGATGCCGGCGGCCGCCGCGTAGCGGCGCACGGCTTTCCAGAACGCCTGGCGGGTGAGCGCGCCGCCCCGCGGCGAGAGGAACAGCACGTCGTCCATCGCGCGCTCGTTGCTGCCGCGGCGTTCGGCGGCCTTGCGCGCGCGCGCCGTGCGTTCGGCCAGGTAGGCGTCCAGGTGCGTGAGCGCGAGCTCGCCCAGCGGAACCAGCCTGCGCTTGCCGCCCTTGCCGAACGCGGCGACCACGCCGCGCTGCGAGTCGACGTCGCCCAGCTTGAGGCCGCACAGCTCGCTGACGCGCAGCCCGGCCGCGTAGGCGAGGCTGAGCATGGCGCGGTCGCGCAGCCCGCGCAGCGTGCTGGCATCCGGCGTCTCGATCAGTCGCAGCATGTCGTGCTCGCTCAGGGCGTGCGGCAGCCGGCGGCCAAAACGCGGTCGGGCGGCTTGCGACGTAGGGTCGTTGTCGCTCACGCCCTCGCGCACCAGAAAGCGCGATAGCCCGCGCGCCGAGGAGAGGTGTCGCGCGGTGCTGCGCGCGCCCAGCCCGCTTTTCGCGAGCGAGCCGAGCCAGGCGCTGACAAGGCCCGCGTCGAGCCCGGCGGGGTCTGTCACTCCGCGCCCTTCGGCGAACGCGACGAGCTTTCCCAGATCGCGCGCGTAGGCCTGGACGGTGTGTGGCGACAGCGCCCGCTCGACGCGCAGATGGTCGAGGAACAGATCGACGAGGCTGTCGAGGGTCACGGGGATCAGGGTATCGGCGCAGCGCGGCGGGCGCCAGAAATCGGGCCGCGGTCGTGGTTGCGTATGGGGATGCGAGGCTCCGGGGGTTGTGTCCGGCCGGAATGGGACCCCGCTTCGCGGGGGCCCCTATCCCATCCCGGCCGGACACAACCCCCTCCACCTCGCGGGCCGCGGTCGCGGTCGCGGTCCTACCCCGCGGCCACGAGCTCGCGCAGTAGCGGCTCCGGGTTGTCCTGGCGCATCAGTGTTTCGCCGACCAATGCCGCGTCCACTCCCGATGCCGCGACACGCTTCACGTCCTCCGCCGTCGCGATGCCCGACAGGTGCACGCGCGTGACGGCGTCGGGCAGGGAATCGAGCACGCGTGCCGCGCGTGCGGCGTCCATCTGCAGCGTGTCGAGATCGCGCGCGTTGACGCCCACCAGATCGGCGCCAGCCTCGAGAGCGAGCGCGGCTTCCTGCTCGGTGACCACCTCCACCAGCGGCACGAGTGTCCGGACGCGTGCCGCCTCGATCAGCAGAGCCAGCTTTTCCGGTGGAACGCAGCGGACGATCAACAGGATGGCGTCGGCGCCGTAGGCCCGCGCGGCGTCGAGTTGTGCCTCGTCGATCACGAACTCCTTGCACAGGATCGGCAGCTCGCACGCGGCGCGCGCCTCGGCGAGGTGCTCCCAGGCGCCGTCGAAGAACTCGCGGTCCGAAAGCACGCTCAACATGCGCGCGCCGCCCTGCGCGTACACCCGCGCACGGTCGCCCACGCCGAGAACCGTGGACAGCGGTCCCGCCGAGGGCGAGCGGCGCTTGATCTCGGCGATCAGACGCAGCGGCTGTCCCGCCGCACGCGACAGATCCACAGCGCGACGCTCTGCTGGAGGGCTCGGCAGCCGCCTGCTGTGGAGCTCGGCGACCTCCGCTCGTTTCACGGACAGGATGCGGTCGAGCACGTTCAATCCGTCGCCGGGCGGCGTTTCCCGGCGGCGTTGCGCCAGCTTTCGAGCGCGCGCGCTGCGGCGCCCGTTTCCAGGGCCTGTCGCACGCGGTCGACCGCAGCGCGCGGCGCGAGATCTCCGGCGACGACCAGTGCTGCGGCCGCGTTGAGCACGAAAGCGTCCGTCGCCGGATGCGGTCTGCCCGACAGCACATCGGACAGGATGCGCGCGTTGTGCTCGGCGTCGCCACCGGCGACGGCACCCTCGCTGCTTGGCGAAAGGCCGAAGTCCTCCGGCGCGATCCGGTGCTCGGTGAGCGAGCCGCCCGACAGCTCGGTGACGCGCGTGGGACCGAACGGGCTGACTTCATCCAGGCCTTCCTCGCCGCGCACTACCCAGGCGCGCTCGACGCCGAGCGAACGTAGAGTTTCGGCCAGCATCGGGCGCACGCTGTCGTCGTAGGCGCCGAGCAGCTGGTGCGTGGCCCGTGCCGGATTCGCCAGCGGCCCGAGCAGGTTGAAAATGGTGCGGATACCCAGCTCGCGGCGGGCGACGCCGCCGTGGCGCATCGCCGGATGGTGCGCGGGTGCCATCAGGAAAGCGATGTTCGCTTCGCGCAGCACCTCGGCGGCCAGGTGCGGCGGCACATCCAGCGGAATGCCGAGCGCCTCGAGCACGTCCGCGCTGCCGGCGCGGCTGGATACCGCGCGGTTGCCGTGCTTGGCGACCGGCACACCCGCGGCAGCCGCGATGATCGCGGCGCCCGTGGACAGGTTCACCGTGCCGAGCCCGTCGCCGCCGGTGCCGCACGTGTCGAGCACCCGCGCCAGACCGTGGTCGACGCCCAGCATTGCCGCGCGCATCGATTCGACTGCAGCGGCGATGACCGGCGCGCTCTCGCCGCGAAGGCGGAGCGAGACGGCGAAACCGGCAACCTGCACCGGTGTCCACTGGCCGGCCAGGATGGCGTCGAACACGCGGCGCACCGTTGTCGGCGAGATGCCGGACTCGCTGCTCAGCTCGGCGTAGACCTCGGGAAAGGCGGGAGCTTCGCTCACGAGGCCTCCAGCCAGTTCTGCAGAATTTTCATGCCGTGGCCGGTCAGGATGGACTCGGGATGGAACTGCACGCCCTCCACGTCCATGCTCTGGTGTTTCAGACCCATGATCTCCCCCTCGCTCGTCCAGGCGCTGATTTCCAGGCACCCGGGCAGTCCCTCGCGCTCGACGATAAGCGAATGGTAGCGCGTCGCTTCGAAAGGGCAGGGCAGTCCGCGGAACACGCCGCGGCCTTCATGCTCGATGGGTGATGTCTTGCCGTGCATGAGGCGGGCGGCCCGCACCACGCGGCCGCCGTAGGCCTGGGCGATGGACTGGTGCCCGAGGCACACGCCCAGAAGTGGGATCCTGCCGGCCAGAGCGTCGATCGTCGCGAGCGTGATGCCGGCGTCGTCCGGCGTGCCGGGGCCGGGCGAGAGCAGCACGCCATCCGGCGCCGCAGCGGCGATCTCTTCCGGCGTGGTGCGGTCGTTCAGCCGCACATCGCAGCTTGCACCGAGCGTCTCGAGATACTGCACCAGATTGTAGGTGAACGAGTCGTAGTTATCGACCACCACGACGCGCCGCTTCACGCCCCGGAGCGTGGCATCGCGCTCCGGATCGGTCAACGTGCCGCCGGTTTCTGGGGCCGGCGGCACCGCGCCCGGTACGATCGCCCCATGTTAGACCGCCGCCACGCCTTCCGCCGTCCCGTCGATATCTTCTTCAACAAGTTCCTCGACGGGCACCCGTACATGTGCCGCTCGCTCGACCTGTCGCAGAGCGGGCTTCTGGCGCTGACCTTCTCGGAGCCGCGCTCGGTACGCGGTTCCTTCCCCGTCGAGCTGCGGCTGCCCGACGACGATGCCGAGAGCCTGTGGATCTGGGCGCGGGGCGTGTGGCGCCGGGGAGCGCAGCAGGCGCTGGAATTCGTCGCCATCGACGCAGCGGACCGGGAGCGCCTCGACCGCTATCTGATGAGCTGACGCTCATCGCGCGCTCGCTGTCGTTCCCCAGGCCGAAGCGAGCCGCGGGCGCAGGGGCCGGGGGCCCCCGCGCATCGTTCCCCAGGCCCAAGCGAGCGGCGGGCGGAGCGGGGGGGTGCGCGAGCGGAACGGGGTAGGGGTCCCCGCGAAGCGGGGCCCCGTTTCGCTCGCGCACACCCCCCGGAGCCCGCCAAGTGAGCTAGTACCCGTGTTCGCGGAAGAACTTCTCGATGCGGAGGTTCACGAGCTCGGGGTATTCGACTGCGGTGTAGTGCGTCGCGCCGCGCACCACGAGGATCTCGCCGCCCGGGACGCGACGGGCCATCTGCTGGGCCAGCTGACGCGGCGTGAAGGCGTCGCGGTCGCCGGTGATGACCAGGGTGGGCACGTCGATGCGCTCCAGCACATCCGACGCGTCGTGATCGCCCAGCGAGCGCAGGATGCGCATGTACAGATCGAGGTCGAGCGTCGCGAATTCCTGCGCCAGCTCGCGGAACAGGTCCTCGTCGAGCGTGTTTCCGGCCAGCCTCAGCCGCTTGAGCCACAGCACAGTCTCGGGCCAGCGGCTGGCGCGGCGCAGTACCGCCGAGCCCAGCTCGTGGAAGCGCCGCACCTGCTCGATGGCGGTCGGGATGACCCGGGCGGCCAACGGGATCGCTACCGTACGCAGCGGACGGCCGAACGTGCCGTTGATCAGCACCAGGTGGCTCACCAGCTCGGGGCGGCGCGCGTACAGCTCGAGCAGCACCTGGACGCCCATGCTCCAGCCGATGAACGCGGCGCGTTCGATGCCCGTCGCTTCCAGCACGCGCTCCAGGTCGTCCACGTGGACCGGAACATCCACGCGCGGCGGATCGCCGGGCGGTCGGGACGAGCCGTACAGGCCCCTATAGTCCCAGCTGACGATCCGGTAGCGCCCGTGCAGATACTCGACCTGGTGGCGCCAGGCGGTCATCGATCCCCCTAGACCGTTGGCCAGCACGACCGGGGGACCGTCGCCACCCGTGTCGTGATAGGCGAGGGTGGTTCCGTCCGCGGTCTCAAGGGTGCGGGTTTCGACCTCGAGGGGGCTCATGTTCGGCCGGGCATCCAAGCCCGTCACGGGCCGGGGGGCAAGGGTGGGAACCGCGGCCGGGCCCAACGCAGGCCGCCCCCGGGCGGGTCGAACCAGCGCGCCGCCGCATATTCAATCTTGCCGGCTCGTTGTTCGACCGCTACTGTGCCGCCCAATCGCCGCGGTACGTCGCGATTTCCCTGCGACAATTCTCCGCAGACACGTAACTCGATGGCCGACGAAAAGAAGCCCAGAATCGATCTCAAGGCCCGTCTCGGGAAGAAGACCGTCACCACGCCCGGTGGCGGCGGTTCCATTCCGCCACCAGTCGGCATTCCAAAGCCGAGTGGCGTGCCCGTACCGCCGTTCGGTGCAGGACAGAAGTCTGCGCCGCCCAAGGTAGACGCGTCCGACCCGTACTCCTCTATCTCCGCCGGAGCCGCGCCGACTCGCTCGGAGCCGCAGGCCATCAAGGTCGAGATGAGCGAGGAGGTCGTCGCCGCGCAGAAGAAGGGGCGCGCACGCATCATCGTGCTCGCGGCTGCTGCAGCGGTTGCCGGAGGCGCGATTGGTTTCGCTGTGGGCAGCGGCGTGGAGCGCGGCAAGGGTGCCGACAAGGCCATCGCCGGCGCGCAGACGCTGATCAAGAAGGTCGACAAGGCCAACAAGGAGCTCGAACAGCTCTCCGAGGTCCTGACGAGCGCCAAACAGAAGCTGTCGGACAACAAGTACCCCGACGAAGCGGTGAAGAAGCTCGGCGGGATCGACATTCCGTTCACCGGCACCGATCTGGTCGGAATGGGCATCGGCCGCTTCCAGCCGCAGGTCGTGACGATGCTGGTGAACTTCGCGAGCGGTGCCGCCGCTGCGAACGACCAGAAGGACAAGATCCGCGACGTGCTGACCGGCGCCAAGCCCGCCATCACCGACTTCCTGTCGCAGAAGTCGAAGCCCAAGGTGCGCTGGTCGGTGTACATGCAGACCGGCCCCTATGGCCCCTGGGCTGTCATGCAGCCGCTTCCGAAGCCCTTCTTCGTCAAGGAAGACACGAAGAAGAAGGACGACAAGAAGCCGTACAAGTGGCCGGAAGAGTTCAAGATCAAGGAAGGCGCCAAGACCTACAAGCTCAAGCGCTACACCGGCGGCGACCCGTCCAAGGGCGGCGGTGATCCGAAGATCATTCCGGTCGATCCGACGTCGCAGGGCTCGGTGTGTCCGTCCGATGTGCTGATCAAGCTCAGCCGCGAGCTGGGCCAGATGCAGCAGACGCTGCAGGGCGACAAGACGCCCGGGCGCGAGAAGCAGGGCCTCATCGACGCCGGCAAGATCCTGGTCGAGAAGCTCAAGGGCATCGGCGCCCCGGCGGGCTGATCAGCCCGGTACGCGACCGAACGCGGTACCGGATTCATCGGCGCAGACGTCCGTGTAGCCGCGCGCCAGCAGCGCGGTGCAGCGGATGGCCAGCGGAATGCCGCGCGGCCGTCTGCCGCCGAACAGGCCAAAGCGCCGGCGCGGTTCCGCCGGTCCAGCACCGACCGCAACCCAGCTGCCCGCGTCGAGCGTGGACGGATCGGGCAGCTCACGCGCCAGCTGCCGCACCAGGCCGGGATCGTCCAGCGCGGCGTGCTCGCCTGCGTCCGGGTGCAGGAGCAGTCGAGCGCGCTCGCCGGGCGACAGCGGGATGGTGCCGTCGCTCTGTTCGGGCCGGCGCGTCATGCGGCGGACATGCGCGACGACCTGGGCGACACCGACTCCTTGGATGCCGCGCGCACGATCTCGACACGGGCCACGCAGCGTTCGTCCGCTTCGCGTACCAGGAAGTCCAGGCCCAGTGCGGATAGCCTCGCTCCGACCCGCGGCACGCGACCCAGGCGGTCGACGATGAACCCGCCGAGCGAGTTGTAGTCGCCGTCCTCCGGGAACTCGGCGCCAAGGTAGTCGCTCAGATCGTCGATCGGCACGCTCGCGTCGACCAGCAGCCGCCCGTCGCCCAGATCCACGATCGGCGCCTCGTCCTCGTCGTGCTCGTCCTGGATGTCGCCGACGATCTCCTCGATCAGATCCTCGAGCGTCACGATGCCGGACATGCCACCGAATTCGTCGATGACGATGGCCATGTGCTGGCGCATCGCGCGCATGTCCTTGAGCACGCTGGAGGCGGTCTGCCCTTCGGGCACGTACACGACAGGGCCGCGCACGATGTCGGCGAATGCGAGCGTTTGCAGATCGCCGGAGGCAAGATGGCTGGTCAGATCCTTGACGTGCAGGATGCCGACCACGTTGTCGATGCGTTCGCGGAACACGGGATAGCGCGAATGGCCGTTTTCCACGACCAGCCGCAACAGCTCGTCGGTGGGGGTCTCGATGTCGAACGCGGTGACGCGCGTGCGCGGCACCATCAGCTCACCGGCGGTCAGATCGCCGAAGTCGAGGACGTTGCGGATCATCTCCGACTGCTCGTGGTCGAGCGAGCCGTTGAGCTCTCCCTCGTTGACGATGATCTCGACCTCGTTCTCGGTCATCTTCGGCGAGCTCGGGGGCCGCGCCAGCAGCCGGCCGAACACGCCGCCGAGCCAGACGATGGGCGCGGCCAGCGGCGCCACCACCATCTCGAAGGGCCAGAGCACGCGCAGCAGCAAGGGGGCCGACCGCTCCGCGGTGCGCGCCGCCATCACCCGCCCGATTTCGGCCGGGACGCCGTAGGCCAGGAGCGCCAGGAGCGCCGCGAGCTCCGGCAGCCAGCCGCCCATTGAATGGGGCAGGAGCTGGCCGATCAACAGGGCGCTGACGGCGATGCCGAGCACCCGGAGCACGAGCCAGCGCGACTCGATGGCCTCGCCCCGCTCCAGATAGCGCGCGAGCGCCTGCCGTGAACGCCCCTGCAGCGAGTCGCGGAGCGCGGCCTTCCGGGCTGTCGACAGCGCGCCAAGTGCCGCGTTCGCTGCGGCGAACACGGCAGCCCCCAGAGCGGGCAGCACGGCGACGGCCAGGTAGGTTGCTAGTGGTTCTGGTGGAGAAGCTGGGTCCAACGGTTTTCTTGTCGGGTGCGGGATGCTGCACCCGTCCCCCGCAGTACAAATCTAGCGTTCCGGGGACGGGGCGCGCAACCCGGCCAGCAATGTGTCCGAACAGGGAGCGTGTCCACCCCGGTACGTGCCATTTCCACGACGACCCACAACGCACGGGCGAACAGGCCCAACAGCCGCCCGCGCGCAGCAAAAGCTAGTGATCCCAAGAGCTTTTCACGGACGCTCAGGGCCCGACTCGGCCTTCCAACCGGTCACCAGGCCGTCGCAGGCCAGCACCGCGGCGCCGGCGTCGGGGTGCGGTCCGCCGCCCCCTCGCAAGCGCACCCGGGCTCGAAGGGCGAGGGGCCGCCGCTCCCGCCGCTCGCGCCGCGCGGGCAGCGCGAGCAGGGCGACAGCCGGCATGACCACGACCCGCGCGCTCCGGCGCCGCTGCTCGACCCGCTCGCGCGCACCTTTGCTCACGGCCAGCTGCACCTCGCACAGCCGGCGCCTCCGCCCGCGGCTCTGCCGCCCACGGTTTCGCTGGTCCATCTCGATCAGATGATGACGAAGCTGGTGCGCAAGGTCGCGTGGGGAGGCGACGGCGAGCGCGGCGCAGCACGCATCGAGCTCGGAGCTGGAGAGCTCGCCGGTGCCACCATCATCGTGCAGAGCGACCACGGCGCGTTGTCGGTCGATGTCGAGCTTCCGCCGGGTGCCGCCGCGGATGTGTGGCGCGAGCGTCTGGAGAAGCGCTTCAAGGGTCGCGGCTTCAATCTCGTCGAGCTCAACGTGCGTTGAAGCCGCGCAGCACCGCGTACCGCGTCGAGTCCCGTCGCTGTCCAAGGGCCAGCAGCGCGCCCGATGCAGCGAACCAGGCCACCGCGCGGCCACCGGGCTCTCCGTGGATCGCCTCGGCATCGCCGACGAAGTCGTCGGCTTCGAGCTTCTGCCCGAGGCGCGCACGCTGCTCACCACTTGCGGTCAGCTCTGCGCCCGGCAGCGCGCGGCGCGCGGCGTCGGCGACCGCGATGGGCATCACTTCGCCGCCGGGCGGCCAGGCCACGGCCTCGTCGATGTGGAAAGGACCGCTGGACAGCCTGCGCAGTGCCGACAGGTGTGCCGGCACGCCGAGCCGCACACCCAGGTCGCGGGCCAGCGCGCGGATGTAGTAGCCCTTCGAGACCGTCACCTCGATTGTGAGGCTGGCGTCTTCCAGCTCGACAAGCTCGAGCGATTTCACCTCCACCTGTCGCGGCGGAAGCTCGACGTGTTCGCCGCGGCGGCTCTGCTGGTACGCCCGCTGCCCGGCCACCTTGATGGCGCTGAAGCTGGGGGGCACCTGCTCGCGGCGTTCTTTCTCTCGTTCGAGCGCTTCGAGCACCGCGTCGCGACGGGGAAAGCCCGGAGGGATCTCGCACGTCTCTGTCGTCTGCCCCTCCGCGTCCAGCGTGTCGGTGCTGCGACCGAGAGCGACCACCGCGTGGTAGCGCTTGTCGTCGAGCGTCAGATAGCCGGAGAGCTTCGTCGCTTCCCCCAGGAGCACGAGCAACACGCCGGTCGCCATCGGGTCGAGCGTGCCGGCGTGTCCCACGCGCCGCGTGCCGAACAGCCGTCGAGCCTGCGCGACCACGGTATGGCTCGTCGGTCCCTTTGGCTTGTCGACGACCAGAACCCCGTCGATCATCGTTTCCGGGGTCAACCGAACCAGACGCTTTGCCGTTCGCCCAGCGAGTTGTCGAGCATGCGCTGGATGGTCGTGCGGACCTGTTCCGACAGTCGCCCGACCAGCACGTGATCGTCGGCGGCTTCCGGCCCGTACTCGTCGAAACGGATCGGTTCGCCGAAGCGGATACGCCACTTGGTCGGCGCGGGCATCAGCCCCAGCGGGCCCAATAGCGGGAAGGTCGGCGTGACCGGGATGTACGGCAGCCCGAACGCCCGCGACAGGTACTCCACCCGGTACAGCATCGGGTTGGTCTCCTCGGCGCCCACGACGGCGCAGGGGACGAGCGGTGTCTGCGTGCGCAGGCACAGCCGGATATAGCCGCCGCGGCCGAAGCGCTGCAGTCGATAGCGGTCGCGGAACAGCTTGCCGACGCCCTTGACGCCCTCCGGAAAGACACCCACCAGCCGGCCCTGCTTGAGCAGGCGCTCGGCGTTCTCCTGGCAGGCACGCACCGCGCCGATGCGATTCATGAACGCTCCCAGGAACGGCAGGTAGTAGATGAAGTCCTCCGCCAGCCAGCGCAGCTCGCGCGCCGCCGGGTGTTCCAGACGCACGGCGGTGCGCAGCATCACGCCGTCCAGAGGCAGCGTGCCGGAGTGGTTGGCGACCACCAGACAGCGACCTTCGGTGGGAATGTGCTCGATGCCCCGGGTTTCCGTGCGGAAGTAGCGCTTGTACAGGAACTCGAACAGCGGCAGGAGCCGCTTTTCGTAGGTGGGGTCGAGCCCGAACTCGTCGACCTCCTCGGAGCGGTTGCGCATGCCGATGCGCCCCCACTGCCGGATGTAGTAGTCGCTGGAAGCGAGCTCCCGCACCGCATCGACCACGCCACCGTCGTCGCTGCCGGGCCGTTCGATGGGCAGCGGTGCCGCGAGCCGGTCGACCACGGCGCGAGCCGCGCTGCCGACCTGCTCGCGGATCGACGGGGGCGGTTCGCTGTCGTCGTCGTGGCGTCCGCCCGCGCGGCGGATCATCCCATCCAGGCGCGCCTCCAGCGCGCGGATCTGCGCTTCAACCTCCTGCTGGGTGAGCTCGAAGCTGCCGATGTCGTGCGGGGCAGGAGTTTCGTTGGCCGGCTCGGTGTCCTCTTCGTAGGCCATCACGGGCGGGACCACGCGGGAACCGATGCCCAGCGCGTGCGGATCCTCCGGGTCCTCGATACGCGCGCGCCGTCGACGCGGGTCGGTTGCCGGTCCCGCCTCGTCGTTCTCGGCAGGCGTGCCAGCCTGCTCCGGCGCTGTCGGCTCCCCGGCAGGATGTCCCGGCGACGCTTCGGCTGCCGGCTCGCCAGCGATGGCCTCCGGCGCTTGCTCTTCCGCGGGCGGTGCTTGTTTTCCGGCCGATGCGGCGTCCCGGGCGGTGGGTGACGTGGCGCTCGTCCTGGCTGGCGAGCGCGCCTTGGTCGTGCGGTGGCGCGGCGCCTTCTTGGTGGCCTTCTTTTTCGGTGCGTTCCGGGGACCGGCTGTCTTGTCGCCGCTCTCCTTGGCCCTGCCCGCGCTCCGCTTGCGCCGTGTGGTCGGGCGGCCCCGCTTTGCGGATTTCGCATCGCCCGCCGGCTCCGCCTTGTCCGGTGTGGTCGGCTGCTTGTCCTTGTCGGTAGGCTTCGCGGTCACGCTGGCGTCTCCGAGAGCAGCTTGGCGTCACGCAGGTGCTGCGCGCTGGCGTAGTCGATGAGCGCTTCCCGCGTTGTGTAGACGGGTGAAAACCCCATCACCTTGCGCGCATGTTCGCCATCCGCAACGCACAGGTACTGGAAATAGTCGAGGAACGACGGGGGCGCTTCGGCCACCTGCGCCAGCCACAACGCGCTCGCGATGGAGTGATACAGCGTGCGCGGCAGCGGGATGCCCATGCGGCCTGCCAGCTTGATCGTCGTGCTGAGCGGCAGCACCCCGTCGCCGACGATGTTGAAGACCCCGGGCGTGTCGCGGTCGATGGCCAGCTTGAACGCAGCTACGGCGTCCGCCTCGTGCACGAACTGCCACAGCGGATCGAAACCCAGGACCGTCGGCACGATGCGCCGGCCGAGATAGCGGGTGAGATAGTTGTCTACAGTCGGCCCCAGTATCGGAGCCGTCCGGAGAATGGTGACCACGCGCCCCTTGCCGGGCCTTCCGAAGCGCAAAGCGTCGCTCTCCGCCTCGATCTTGTCGGCAAAGAAGGGCTCCTCGCGCCGTGCGCGCAGCGGGTGCTTCTCGGTGAGGAAGTTGGGGTTGGTCGGGTGCGCCCCGTAGAGCACCGTCTGGCTCCACATCACCAGCTTGTGGACACGCGCGCGCCGGCAGCCGTTGAGCACGTGCATCGTGCCGACACTCTCGACCTCGTGGGCCCAGCCCGTGGCGTGCGTAGGGGAGGCGAGGAAGGCCAGGTGCGTCAGCGTGTCGACGCCTTCTGCCGCGAAGATCTCCGCCAGCCGCTCTTCCGTGGCGGGCTGGGTCAAATCCAGGTCGTACAGCCGTGTCTTCGCCCCGGCGGTCGGCGGAGCCTTCACGTCCAGACTGACGATGCGGCGCACGCGCGGATCCTCCTCGAGCAGGCCGACCAGGTTCTGCCCGAGGAAGGAGCTGGCGCCGGTCACGGCGATCACCCGCGCGTCGCGCGAGCGGCTGACGGGGCTACCCGCGTTCTGCCGCGTGATCGGCGCGCGCGGCTGCTCGGCGGACCCTCGAGCCGGTTTGCTGGATCTATCCTTTCGCCGGCTGGACATGATCGCCGAGAAAGTAATGACAGCCCGCGCCAAATTGAAAGGTGATTGTCATCGTCGTCGCCCGGGGGCGCTGTTGCCGCGAAAATCCCGGGTCACCGCGATCGCGCCCGCTGGGTAGATCACCGAACGCGCTGTGGGCGTTCGGGTCCCCGACCCCGAACGGGCCGTGCCGATGTAGGTCACGGTGCGATGCCGTCGCTCTCATAATCGCGGCGCTCTGTCCCCACTGGATACTTGGGGTGTCTCTGTCACGTGCTGTGCATTTGCGCTACTCTAGTGGCAGATGGGCGGTCTCTACGTCGTCTCGGAAAATCGACTCGGTCCCTACGAGCTGGGCGAACGGCTCGGTGCGGGAGGCATGGCCGAGGTCTGGGTTGCGCGACGTGCGGGACCGCACGGATTCTCCAAGCGCTTCGCCATCAAACGCATCCTTCCGCAGCTGTCACGCGATCCTCGCTTCGTCGCGATGTTCTGCGACGAGGCGCGCATCTGTGCTGCGCTGTCGCATCCGAACATCGTGCAGGTCGTCGATTTCGGAGAGCACGACGGCGAGCTGTTCATGGCGATGGAATACGTGGACGGCATCTCCGGTGCGAAGCTGCTCCGCACCGTCGCATCGCGCGGCGAACGTTTCCCCCTGGGAGCGGCACTGTTCGTCGCCCACGAGGTGCTGCGCGCACTGGTCTTCGCACACGAGGCGCGCGACGAGGAAGGTCGCTCGTTCGGCATCGTTCATCGTGACGTCTCTCCCGGGAACATCCTGATCGGTCGCGCCGGCGAGGTGAAGCTCACCGACTTCGGCATCGTGCGCAGCGCGTTCGTGGATCGGCGCACCTATCCGGGCGAGCTCAAGGGCAAGATGGGCTACATGTCGCCCGAGCAGGTGATCGGTGCGGAAGTGGATCCGCGCAGCGACCTGTTCGCAGTTGGCATCGTGCTGGCCGAGATGCTGCTGGCGCGTCCGCTCTTCCCCGGGCGCAACGAGCTGGACATCCTCACCAGGATCCACGAGGCCGACCTGCGGGTGCTCGAGCGCCACGGTACCGATCTTCCGCCGGATCTGATCGCCACGCTGCGCACTGCGCTTTCCCGCGACCGGAGCGCGCGGTTCCAGTCGGCGCGCGACTTCGCCGACGCCCTGCGCGCGGTGGCACGCCGCCAGGGCGTCGCGCTGACCGATGCGGATCTGGTGCCCTGGCTGTCGAGCCTCGGTGTGCTGTCGTCGCAGAGCGGCACGCACGAAGCCAGCACGCTGACCGGCGGTACGGCGCCGGACCGCGCACGCCTGAAGCTGATCGCCCGCGCCGCGCTGGATGCCAGCGAACGGCACGCCGCCGCGCACCCCACAGAGGCCCCGCCGCGTGCAGGCAAGGTTTCCACGGAGCGGGCGCCGCACTACCACGTGCGCATGGGTGCCGGCGCGTTGCTCGGCCCGCTCGGTCTGGCCCAACTGCTCGAGCTCGTGGCCACGGGCCGGCTCGCTCCGGACACGCTGGTCAGCGAGGAGGGCGACGGATTCCGCCCCGCGCGCCAGATCAAGGCGCTGTCCCTGCTCGTCTCGCGCCCCGCCTATCGCTTCACGCTGCCCGATGATTCGAGCGCCCGCTGGCACACGCAGCTGGATCGCGCGCAGCTGCCTGCGCTTCTGTACGATCTGCTGCTGCGCCGTGACACGGGCGTGCTGGTCGCGCAGAGCGGGCGCCGCCAGAAGCGCATCTACTTCGACGAAGGCGCTATCCGTTTCATCAGTTCCACCGACCGCGGCGAGCTGCTCGGAGCGCGGCTGGTCCACGCCGGTCTGGTCACGCCAAAGGACATCGAGCGCGCGCTTCTGTACTGCAGCCGGCGGGGAGAGGGCCACCTGGGCGAGACGCTGGTCGAGCTCGGCATGATCAGGCCGATGTCGCTGCTCAGAGCGCTGATCGAGCAGGTCGAGACCCGCCTGTCCGATCTGCTGCGCTGGACGGAGGGCGAGCTGTGGTTCGTCCGCGGCGAGCGCGCCGGCGAGGACCGCATCCGTTCCCAGCTCTCGTCGGCGGAGCTTCTGACGCGCGCTGTACGCGGCGGCTACGGCGAGCGCGAGCTGGTCCGTTTGCTCGCGCCGCTGCGCGCCGAGCCCATCGCGCGCGTGCGCGGAGCGCGTATCACCGCGGCGGGCATGGCGCTGCCGATCGCCGAGCGTCGCGCGCTGGAGAGCGCCGGTGGTTCGCCTTCGCTGGAAGATTTGATTGCCCGGCTCGTCGCGGACGGCGTCGCGACGCCCGAACAGACGCTGCGCGCCGTGTTCATCGGGCTGGCCACGGGGCTTCTGGCGATGCCGGGCTGGCGCGTGCGCTCGGCGCTCTAGCTTGCGGCCCTCCCGATCGGCGTCGCGCTACGCGCGCGGCTTCTTCGGCGGTTTGACGGCCGGCAGCCCCGTTCCGGAGGGCGGGTTCAGCGTCCTGACCGAGTGCGGCGGAGTGGAATCCACGCTGTCGACCTCGATGCTCTCGCGCAGGTCGGACAGGCTGACGGGCTTGAGCAGCGTGCGGCAGCCCGAGCGTCGGATGTAGTCCGCTTCGGTCTTGCCCAGCGCGCCGCCGGTCACGAACACGAAGCGCTCCGCCAGCTCGGGTTGCGAGGAGGCGATGCGCGCGTGCAGCGCGTTGCCGTTGGCGCCGGGAAGGAACACGTCGCAGAGCACCACGTCGGGCGTCCACGACTTGTCGAGCAGCGCGATCTCCGCTTCGGACGCCGACGCCGCCGTGCGCACGTCGTGGGGCCGGAGCGCGCGGCGGATGGATCGGGCAAACACCGGATCGTCATCGACCACCAGTATGCGTCGCGGCGCCACGGGCAGAGGCTCGCGCTGGGGCGCCGGCCCGGCCTGCCCGACCGGGAATACTCCGCTGCTGTCGTCGGTGCGCGGAAGCACGACGCGGAAGGCGGCGCCACCCTCGGCCCGGTTCTGCACCTCGATGTGCCCGCCGTGTGCCGACACCACGTCGCTGCAGATCTTCAGTCCGAGGCCCGTTCCCTTGCCGCGCTGCTTGGTGCTGTAGAACGGCTCGAAGATCATCCTGACGGCATTGTCAGGCACGCCGGGCCCCGTGTCCTCCACCAGCAGCATCACGTGCTCGCCTTCCGGTTGCGCGCGTACGGAGATCTGGTGGTGCCTGCCCGCGGATTGTTCGCACGCGTCGGCCGCGTTGAACACGAGGTTGAGCACGACCTGCCCCAGGTTGTCGGGGTGACCGGTCGTGAAGCAGTCCGGATCGAGCTGCTCGATCAGCGTGATGCCGCGGTGCTCGAGATGGGGTCTGGCGACCGAGAGCGACTCCCGCACCACGGTGGCCAGGTCGAGCTCTTCCGGCTCGTTGTCGTGGTGGCTGAGCGTGGACAGCTGCTCGGTGGTGCGACGTATGCGGGCCACGGCGGCGTCGATGTCGCGCGTCAGCTCGCCCAGCTCGGCGACCGTTCCGCCCAGGGCGGTGTCGCTCGAGCCGCCCAGCACCGTGATCTGCTCGAGCAGCCGCCGCTGCTCGTCGAGCTGCAGCACCAGCGCGCCCACCGGCCCTCTGAGCTCGTGCGCGACGCTCGCGGTCAGAAGTCCCAGACCCGCCATGCGCCGGGCCTCGTCGTTCTCCTCGCGTTCGGCGTCTTCGCGTTCGAGGCGGTGCTCGCGATCGAGGGCGAGCGCGAGCATGTGCGCCACCGTCTCGGCGAAGGCAGCCGCTTCGTCGTCCAGCTCGCCGCTCTCCATGAACATGAGCAGCAGCGCGCCCAGCGGACTGCGCTGGTGCTCGATGGGCACGGCCAGGATCGCCGACAGACCGATCTCCGAAAGCCCGGGCGCGTCCTCGAGCTTGTGCTTCGCGCTGCCTACGTCGTCGATCCAGAGCGGCCGGCGGCGCTTGACGGCCTTCTCGGCGACCGTGCGCAGGAGCGAGCGGAGCTGCGAGCGGTCGCCCACTGTCGCTCCGAGTCCGCGCTCGGCGACCTGATCGAGCGCTTCGCCGCCGATCATTGCGAAGGCGGCGCCGGCCTTGGCGTTGGTGGTGTCGAGCAGCATGTCCAGCGAGTCGCCGAGCACTCCACCGCCGGACTCGCCCGCGAGGCGCGTCGCCAGGATCAGAAGAGACTCCAGCCTTCGCAGGCGCAGTATTCCGGGCATCGTCGTGGGGCGCCGGAACCTCCCCCGACGCTCTAGCGAGCCTATCCGGATCGGGCAGCGAGATCGAGCCTGAGGACGGGGTAGGGTTTGAACTCGAAAACTTCGCGGAAACCGGCGTCCGTCAATGTCGCGACAGGCCCGGTCCACATCTCCTGGGGCGACAGCGCATCGCCGCGGCGCGGGAAAGCCTCGATGGCGCGCGCGCCCCAGCCCGGCGCCAGCGCGATAGCAGCGTCTACGAGTGCCCGCGCGACGCCGCGCCGGCGCCAGCTCTCGTCCACCAGAAAGCAGCCGATCGTGTACACGCCGCTGCGGTCACCTTCGAAGCAGGGCAGCCCACGGTACAGCCGCTGCGCGTACAGCTTCTGCATCGAGCCGGCCGGCGCGAGCTTCATCCAGCCCACGACCCGTCCGTCGCCGAGCGCGACCAGCCCGCGCGCCTCGTCCGAGCCCTGCGCCAACCGGTCGGTCAGCTCGCGCCGGCTCTCGTGGGGCGCGTTGGCGCAGCGATCTTCCCAGCCGTTCTTGTCGCCTTCGAAGTGCCACCAGCGGCAGAAACAGGGCGAGTCGTTGTGCTCGAACAGCGCAGCGAGCCCTTCCGCGTGGCGCGCCGCCGCCGCTTCGACCTCGAGACCAGTCATCGCCTGGGCCTCCGCGGAGGACACAACGCCTCGTGCGCCGATGCGAGCGTGAACAAGCGCTGCTCGGCAAACGCCGGGGCGAGCAGCTGCAGGCCGGTCGGCAGCTCCCCGCGATCGCCCTTCGCCGCCACCGGCCGGCACGGCACGCTCAGCCCCGCGATGCCCGCCAGGCTCGCCGGCAGCGTGTAGACGTCCGCCAGGTACATCGCGAGCGGATCCTCCACGCGCTCGCCCAGCTTGAACGCCGGCACCGGACTGGTCGGTGCGGCCAGCACGTCCACTTTCTCGAATGCGCGGTCGAAGTCCTGCTTGATCAGCGTGCGCACGCGCTGCGCCTTCTTGTAGTAGGCGTCGTAGTAGCCCGCGGACAGCACATAGGTGCCGAGCAGGATGCGGCGCTTGACCTCCTCACCGAAACCCGCGTCGCGCGTCGCGCCGTACATGCCGGCGAGCCCCGCACCCGGCGGCTCCACGCGCAGCCCGAAGCGCACCCCGTCGAAGCGCGCCAGGTTGCTCGACGCCTCGGCCGTCGCGAGGATGTAGTAGGTCGCCACGCCGTATCGCGTGTGCGGCAGCTGCACCGGTCGCACCTCGGCGCCCTCGCGCTCCAGCCCGGCGATGGCGTCGCGCACGCTCTGTTCCACGTCCGCATCCAGCCCTTCGCCGAAGTACTCCTCCGGCACGCCGATCCTGAGCCCCTTCACGTCGCGCCCGCAGGCCGCTTCGTAGTCGTCGACCGCGCGCGTGGCGCAGGTCGAGTCGTGCGCATCGGCGCCGGCTATCACGCCCAGCAGCCGCGCCGCGCTCTTCACGTCGCGGGCGATCGGGCCGACCTGGTCCAGGCTCGACGCGAAGGCGATCAGCCCGTAGCGCGACACCCGGCCGTAGCCCGGCTTCACCCCCACCACGCCGCACAGCGCCGCCGGCTGGCGGATCGAGCCGCCCGTGTCGCTGCCCAGGGCGCCCGGCGTCATGCCCGCCGCCACCGCGACCGCGCTGCCGCCGCTCGAGCCGCCCGGGATGCGCTCGGGGTCCCAGGGATTGTGCGCCGGGCCGAAGGCGCTGTTCTCGTTGGACGAGCCCATCGCGAACTCGTCCATGTTCGTCTTGCCGACCAACAGCGCATCGGCCGCGCGCAGCCGCTCGACCACCGTCGCGTCGTAGGGTGGCTGCCAGCCGCGTCCTTCTCCGTGCGTCAGCATGCGGGAGCCGGACGTGGTGGGCGCGTCGCGCGTGCACAGGGCGTCCTTCACGGCGATCGGCACGCCCGCCAGCGGTCCCAGCGTCTCGCCGCGCGCCCGGCGGGAATCCACGTCGCGCGCCGCCTCCAGCACCGCGTCGCGCGCCACGTGCAGGAACGCGCCCAGTGTCTGGTCCGCCTCGATCGCGTCGAGGCTGGCCAGGGCCAGCTCCTCGGCACCGACCTCGCCCCGCGCGACGGCCGACGCCAGCTCGCCGATGCCGAGCTCAATCAGCGCGCTCATGGCCGCGCTGCCGCGCCGCGCGCCGCCGCTCATGACTCGTCCACGAAGGCCGGCACCGCAAAGCTGCTGTCGCCGGTGCGCGGCGCCTCCGCCAGCGCCTGGTCTGTCGCGAGCCCCGGCGCCCGCTCGTCGGCACGCAGCGGCGCCGCCTCCACAGCCACCTGCGCCGTGGCCGGCACCTCGCTCGTGTCCAGCTCCTCCAGCTGCGCCACGTACTCCAGGATGCTGCCCAGATCCCGCATCATCCGCTCCACCTCGTCCTCGCGGAGCTCGAGCCGCGCCAGCTCCGCCACGTGCAGCACGTCCTGTCGGGTGATCGCCATCGCCGGGCCGCGCAGCCTAGAACACGGCTCCAGTCGCTGCCAGCTCAGCGGGGTGGTTTCGGCCTTCTGGCTGCATGACTCAGGCTCGCAGGCCGGGCTGGGTCACGGGCTCGGTCGCGGTGACGGGCTGGGTCGCGGTGACGGGCTCGGTCGCGGTGACGGGCTCGGTCGCGGTGACGGGCTCGGTCGCGGCTCGGTCGCGGTGACGGGCTCGGTCGCGGTGACGGGCTGGGTCGACTGCTAGCGATGTCCTGGCACTCCACCGCGCGGTTCGGCGGAGGGCCCCCGGCCGGCCGCAGGCCGGCCTTGGTGGGCCCGCGGCGCGCGCAGCGCAGCGGAGAGCGGCGCACCGTGCAGCGACGGGCAGCGCGCGGGGCATCCCCCAGAAGGAGAACGCGCGGGGCGCGGGGTGCGGGGCGTGGGGCGCGGGGTGCGGGGCGTGGGCGCGGGGTGCGGGGCGTGGGCGCGGGGTGCGGGCATCTTGCGGAGGAAGTTGAAGCATGGTGGCATAAATGCCCGGAATGCGGGCATTTCCCCGAGCAAGTCAAAGCATGGCTGTGAAAAAGTCCGGAAAGCGGGCATTTCGGCGGGCAAGCTCGGCGAGAAGGGGTGAAATGCCCGCAAAACGGGCATTTTCCCGAGCAAGTTGAAGCATGCCGGCGTGGATGCCCGCAAAACGGGCATTTTCCCGAGCAAGTTGAAGCATGCGGGCGTAGATGCCCGGACTGTGCCCCGACAATATGCTGCAGGGGACCGACGCAACGGGGCATCTCCGCAAACATTCGAGTTCTGCACGAGGATGTGATGTGTAAATGGCAGTGACTATTGCAAATTAGTGTTGCTCCCCAGCGTGTGTCGTCGCGCCGGCGCCGGGCGTGCTCGCCGTCGTTCGTGGCGGGGCTCCGCCCCGCGCCCCGTGGGCTGCGCGCGCCCGGGTCCCTCACGCGCGGTGCTCGGCCGGCCGGAGCTCGGCGCCGCGCCCCCGCGCCGCGCGGCAAGCTCCGGCGTCGTTCCGCCCAGCCGGCCTGCGCCCGCGCGAGGGTCCCACGAGCAGTGCGCGGCCCGCGGGAGTGTGGGCGGTCCGGGGCGTGCATTTCGTTCTGGTCGCGCTCTGGGAGGGTGGAAATGCGCGTGAGGCGCGCATATCGGGTTCGTCGGGCGTCCGGGAGGGTGGAAATGCGCGTGAGGCGCGCATATCGGGTTCGTCGGGCGTCCGGGAGGGTGGAAATGCGCGTGAGGCGCGCATATCGGGTTCGTCGGGCGTCCGGGAGGGTGGAAATGCGCGTGAGGCGCGCATATCGGGTTCGTCGGGCGTCCGGGAGGGTGGAAATGCGCGTGAGGCGCGCATATCGGGTTCGTCGGGCGTCCGGGAGGGTGGAAATGCGCGTGAGGCGCGCATATCGGGTTCGTCGGGCGTCCGGGAGGGTGGAAATGCGCGTGAGGCGGTTTACATAATCCATCGCGAGCGCCGCGCGCGGCCGCTCCCGGACGACCTCGGCCGCCCCCGCGCCGCGCGACGACCAGCCGCGCCACGCGCCGAGCGAAGTGCGTCGTGCAACGACCGCCCGCGCCGCGCGATCACGGCCCGCGCCGCGAGCCCACATGTCGCGCCGCCAGGGGCGCTGCGTCCGCAAACGGTGGCAGCGCGCGGCGGGCGGACCTATGCGAAACGGGCGGCATGCTGTTCCAGATTCGCTTCGGGTCGTCTAGAAGATGCCCATGACGGACGTGGGCACGTCTATCGTGGCGCAGGGCGGTTGGCAGCCGCCACCCGGTGGAGGCTATCCGCCGCCGGGGCCACCTGCGCCGCCGGGGCCACCTGCGCCGCCGGGGCCACCTGCGCCGCCCGGGCCGCCTGCGCCGCCCGGGCCGCCTGCGCCGCCCGGGCCGCCTGGACGTCCCGCGGCACCGCCGGGTGGCGGGTTCGCGCCTGCGCCGCCGGGTGGGGGCAAGCCGATGACGGGTAGCCCGCAGACGATGGCGCTGTACGCGACGACGCTGGATCCGCAGACGGGGTTGCCGCGCGGGGAGAAACCGCCGGCGAGCACGGCGGCGGTGGTGGCGCTGATCTGCGGCTTTCTGATGTGTCTGGGGCCGCTGACCGGAGTGACGGCGATCGTGGCGGGGGTGATGGGTCGCAAGGCAGCTCGGCAGAACCCCGCGGCCGTGGGCGGCGCGGGTATGGCGCTGGCGGGCATCATCCTGGGGGCGGTGAACCTGCTGCTCAGCGCGGTGGGGCTGGTGATGGCCCTCGCTTCGACTTTCGGATGAGCGAAACGACCGACAACCAGCCGCACCCCCGGACGGTGCGCCCGCCGCCGGAGGCCTGGGCTCCGGCGCACCACGCGGCGCGCAAGCTGATGCGGCCGCTGGAACGCTTCCTGAAAATCCAGGCAGCCAGCGGCATCGTGCTGTTGATCACCGCGGTGGCGGCGATGGTCTGGGCCAACTCGCCCTGGCAGCACAGCTACGAGGCGCTCTGGCACACGCCCATCTCGTTCGGTGTCGGTCGCTGGGTGTTCCGGAAGGATCTGCACTTCTGGATCAACGACGGCCTGATGGTGATCTTCTTCTTCGTCGTCGGCCTCGAGATCCGCCGCGAGATCCACGCCGGGGAGCTCAGCGATCTGAAGCGTGCGGCGCTGCCCCTCGCCGCCGCGCTGGGCGGCATGCTGGTCCCCGCGCTGATCTATCTGTCGCTGAACCCGACGAAGCTCACGCACCACGGCTGGGGGGTGCCGATGGCGACGGACATCGCCTTCGCGGTGGGCGTGCTGACGCTGGTGGGCAAGCGGGTGCCCGCAGCGCTGCGCGTGCTGCTGCTGGCGCTGGCGGTCATCGACGACATCGGCGCCATCCTGGTCATCGCCTTCTTCTATTCGGCGGGCGTGGACATGATCGGGCTCGGGATCGCCGCGGCGGGGGTGATCGGCGTGATCACCATGCAGCGCTTCGGCGTGCGGCAGGCCATCGCCTACGTCGTTCCGGGCGTCGTGATCTGGATCGGCATGTTGGAGGCGGGGGTGCACCCGACCATCGCCGGCGTGGTCCTTGGGCTCCTGACGCCGGCGCGCTCCTGGTTCGGCGAGGAGGGTTTCCTGCACGAGGCCGACGACGCGCTGGACGAGTTCCGCGATCGCGCACACACCGGGGAGCACGATCACCACGCGCTGGTCGACCCGCTGGCGCGGCTGGACAAGGCGCGGCGCGAGGCGCTGCCGCCGGTGGTGACGCTTGAGGCGCAGCTCAGCCCGTGGGTCGCCTTCGGCATCATGCCGCTGTTCGCGCTGGCGAATGCGGGCGTCACGGTGGGGCAGGTGCACTTCGGCCTCGAGGGCTCGACGACGATCGCGGCGGGCGTCGCGCTGGGGCTGATGTTCGGCAAGCCGATCGGCATCGTGCTCGTGAGCCTCCTGTCGGTGAAGCTCGGGCTGTGCGCGCTGCCGCGTGGGGTCGACTGGCGGGGCCTCCTGGTGGTGGGTGTCGTGGGCGGCGTGGGCTTCACCATGGCGCTGTTCGTCGCGCAGCTCGCCTTCCACGACGCGACCCAGCTCGGCGTGGCCAAGCTGGCGATCCTGGTGGGTTCCCTCGCCGCTGGTGTTGGCGGGATGATTCTGGGGCGGGTCATGCTCCCGAAGGAAATCGCGGCCGGTGCCGCCAGGACCGTCACCGAGGCGGAGCACTCGACCGACACGTGAGCGCGGCGGGGCTCCGGAAATCGGTCCCCGAGCTCCCCCAATGGAGATAGGCTCGGCCGGGCGCCGGATGTGGGGCCATGCACGGCATGTGTGACAGGAAACAGCGCCCATGAGCAGCGAGCTGGTTCGCGAATTCGCCGACGGCGAGACCGTGCCGGGCACCCGCTACCGCGTGATCGGGATGATCGGCGCCGGGGGCATGGGCTCGGTCTACGACGTTGAGCACACCGAGCTCGGCAAGCGCTTCGTGCTCAAGGCTCTGCTGCGCGAGCTGTCGCGGCGCAAGGATCTGGTGGCGCGCCTGCGCCAGGAGTGGCGCGCGCTCGCGCGGCTCGAGCATCCCTGCATCGTGAACGTCACCGACGCGGGGACGAGCGGAAACGGCGTGCCGTTCTACGTCATGGAGCGGCTGGACGGCGAGACGCTCTCCGATCGGCTCAGGCGCGATCGGCGCCTGCCGGTGACCGAGGCGTTGATGGTGGCGGCGGGCGTGCTCGATGGGCTGAGCGCGGCGCACGAGATCGGCATCGTGCACCGCGACGTGAAGCCGCCGAACATCTTCCTGCTGGCCGGCGGCGGGGTGAAGCTGCTCGACTTCGGCATCGCGAAGATCGCGTCGTCGAGCGCCGAGGTGATCACCGCGCGCGGCGTGGCCATCGGCACGCCACGCTACATGTCGCCGGAGCAGGCGCGGGGCGATCGGGTCGACGGGCGCGCGGATCTGTACGCGGCCGGACTCATCCTGTTCGAGATGATCGCAGGGCGCGGGCCGTTCGATGACGTGTCCGAAGCCAACAAGCTCTTGCTCGCCCACCTGTCGCAGGTTCCACCCCGGCTGGCGTCGCTGGTCGCTGGTGTGCCCGCCGAGCTGGACCAGATCGTGGCGAGCCTGCTCGAGAAGGATCCGCGCGCGCGGCCGCCCAGCGCGCGCCGCGTGGCCGAAGCACTGCGGCAGATCGCGGTGCAGCTCGGTGCGGTGGTGCCCGTGGCGGGCGCGAGCTATCCGCCGCCGGTCCCGGGCGGCAACTATCCGCCGCCGGCGCGCGCCTCCGCACCGCCCGCGCGGCCTTCCGGGCCGCCCGTGGAGCAGACGCGGCCGGCGTCCCCCCGCGCGTCGGCGCAGTTCGACGCGACGATACGGCTGCCGCCCGACGCCACGGTGCCGTCCGCCCGGCTCGACGCGACGGTGCCCTCCGGGCCTCCGGGCGGCGACACGACGGTGCTCGACCCCAAGCGCACCGTGCGGATGGACGAGATGGGGGCGCGCCGCTCCGATCCGCCGCGCGCGGGCTACGAGGCGCGGCGCTCCGATCCGCCGCGCGCGGCCGCGCCAGAGTTGCCGGTGGACGCGACGTCCACGTCGCTGCCCGACTGGCATCCCGGTGCAGGTCAGGCCGCGCCAGGGGGCTTGCCCGCATCGGTCCAGGCAGCGCCTGTCGACCGCACGCTAACGCTGGAGGAGCTCGGCGAGCGGCCGCGCCCCGTCGAGGAGCCGCCGCCCACGCGCACGGCCGTGCCTGCCGCCGCCCTGGGCGGCGAGACACCCCCGCCCGTCGAGTCCGAACGCCCGCCATCCATCGCAGGCACGCCGGCTCGCGGAGCCGGGCTGGCCGTGGCTCTCGGACTGGCGGCGCTCGTCACGCTCGGCGTGCTCGGGGTCGGCGCCTGGCTCGTGATTGGCTCGCGCCACACGGCCGATGCCCCGCTGGCGGCGAGCGCGGCGGCTCCGCCCAGCGCGCGGGTGCAGGCCGTGCCATCGGCGGTGGTCCCGGCGGCTCCGGCGTCGGCGCCTGCCAGTGCGGCTCCCGGCTCTGCGGCGCCCTCCGCGCTGGCGGCTGCGGCCTCGGCGGCTCCGTCCGCGGCTTCGGCGGCGGCTCCACCGGTCAAGGCGCCGGCCAAGCCCGCGGCGAAGCCGGCTCCCAGCCCCGCCACGGCGCCGCCCCGCGCCCGCCCCGCGCCGCACCACGCCGCCCCGCATCCACACCCGATCCACCACGCCACGGTTCCGCCCGCGGGGCTGCCGGGTTCCGGGCTCTAGGGCTGCACGGCGGGCGGCGGCGATGTGTACGGCGGGCGGCGGCGATGTGTACGGCGGGCGGCGGCGATGTGTACGGCGGGCGGCGGCGATGTGTACGGCGGGCGGCGGCGATGTGTACGGCGGGCGGCGGCGATGTGTACGGCGGGCGGCGGCGATGTGTACGGCGGGCGGCGGCGATGTGTACGGCGGGCGGCGGCGATGTGTACGGCGGGCGGCGGCGATGTGTACGGCGGGCGGCGGCGATGTGTACGGCGGGCGGCGGCGATGTGTACGGCGGGCGGACATTTCCACCATCAAGCTTCAACTTACTCACCGGGATGCCCGCATTTCGGACATTTTCGCCAGCAAGCTTGAACTTGTGCCCTGAAATGCCCGTATTTCTGGCATTTCAGCCCTCGCCAGTGAGCTTGCGCCCCCAAATGCCCGCATTTCGGACATTTCCACCACCAAGCTTCAACTTGCTCACCGGGATGCCCGCATTTCGGACATTTCCACCACCAAGCTTCAGCTTGCTCACCGAAATGCCCGCTCAGAGCCCGTTCATGCGCTGCCCCCACGCTGCGCCGTCTCTGAACGTCGCGTCGTGCTCGCCGCCGGTCGTGGCGGGGCTCCGCCCCGCGCCCCGGCGGGCTCCGCGCGACGCGGGCCCCCAAGCCCGGTCGCTCCGCGCCCGGACGGGGGCCCAACGCCACGGCGCACCGCACCGTCACCGCACGTCACGCGCCCGCCCCGCACCGTCGCTCCACGTCACACGCCCGCGCGCCGCACCGTCACCGCACGTCACGCGCCCGCGCACCGTCGCTCCACGTCACACGCCCGCGCACCGCACCGTCACCGCACGTCACGCGCCCGCGCACCGTCACTCCCCCGCACAACGCGTCAACGGCGCGCCGTCACAAGACGACGCGCCGTCGCGCACACCGGCGCCGTCCCACGACGGCGCCAGGGTGTTTGCGGGCCTCAGTTACCGGCCATCTTCGCGACTTCCGACGCGAAGTCTTCGCCCTGGGGCTTCTCGACTCCTTCGCCGCGCTCGAAGCGTACGAAGCCGGCCAGCTCCACGCCGTCGCCGAGGGCGGCGACCTGCTTGGCGATGGTCTTGTCGGTCTCGATCACGCTCTGCTGCTCGAGCAGGCAGATCTCCTTCATCCACTTGGCGAGCTTGCCTTCGATGATCTTGGGGCGGACCTTCTCGGGCTTGCCCTCGTCGGCGAGCTGGGCGTCGAAGATCTCCGACTGCTTGGCCTTCACGTCGTCGGGCACCTCGCTGGTGGAGAGGTACTGCGGCGCCATCGCGGCGATCTGCATCGCGGTGTTGTCGGCGAACTCCTTGACCGGAGCCGGCACGTCGCTGGACGGCGTCTTCACCGCCAGCAGCACGCCGACCTTGCCGCCCATGTGCACGTAGGAGTGCACGAGGCCATTGCCGTCGACGGCCAGACGCTGCCAGCGGCGCACGGTGATGTTCTCGCCGAGCTTGCCGACCAGCGCCTTGCGGTTGTCCTCGATGCTGCCTTCGCCGCCCGGATAGGGCTCGGCGGACAGATCCGCGCCGTCCTTCGCCGTCTCGGCTGCGTCGACGACCTTCTTCACGAACGCGAGGAAGTCCTCGTTGCGTGCGGCGAAGTCGGTCTGGATGTTCACCTCGACGAGCACACCGCTCTTGCCGTCGGCGGCGACGCGCGCCTCGACCACACCTTCCGAAGCGACCGCACCGGCGCGCTTGGCGCTCTTGGCGAGCCCCTTCTTCAGGATGATGTCGACCGCCTTGTCCATGTCGCCCTCGGACTCGATGAGAGCGCCGCGGCAGTCGTTCAGTCCCGCCTGGGTGCGATCGCGCAGCTCCTTGACCTGCTGCATGTTGACCTGGGCCATGTCTACTTCCTTCTTCTCTAGGGGATAGCCGTCGCGCCCGCGTCGTCCCCCGAAGGACGGGCGGGCGCGCTGGCGCACAACGAAAAATCAGTTCTGGCGGCGCGGCGCCTGGTAGATGACCTGCGCTTCCGGTCCACCGCGACCCGGAGCAGCAGACCCGCCTTCACGGCCCTGCGCGTGCTCGCGGCGGCGCGCGGCGCCGTAGGTGCAGGCGTCGGCGATGGCGCCGGTGAGCAGGCGGATGGAGCGGATGGCGTCGTCGTTGCCGGGGATCACGTACTGGATCACATCCGGATCGCAGTTGGTGTCGGTGATGGCGACGATGGGGATGTGCAGCTTGCGCGCCTCGTTGACGGCGATGGATTCCTGACTGGGATCGATGATGAACACCGCCTGCGGCACCGAGCCCATGCCCTTGAGCCCGCCGATGTACTTCTCGAGCCGCGCGCGCTCCTTCTCGAGCTTGACCGTTTCCTTCTTCGGGATCTGCTCGTAGGTGCCGTCCTCGCGCATGCGCTCGATGGAGCGCAGGCGGTCCAGCCCCTGCTTCATGGTGCGGAAGTTGGTCAGCGTGCCGCCGAGCCAGCGGTTGGTGACGAAGAACATGCCGGCGCGCGCCGCCTCTTCGCGCACGATCTCCTGCGCCTGGCGCTTGGTGCCGACGAACAGCACGCTGCCGCCGCGGGCGACCGTGTCCGACACGAAGTCGAACGCCTTCTTGAACAGCTGCACCGTCTGGTCGAGATCCACGATGTGGATGCCGCTGCGCGAGCCGTAGATGTACGGGCGCATCTTCGGGTTCCAGCGCTTGGTCTGGTGACCGAAGTGGACACCGGCCTCGAACAGCTCGCGGACCGACATCGGCTCCGCCGGGTCGCGCGGCTTGCGGGCCTGCTCCGACTCCTCGGCAGCGATGGCGCGCTCGGCGGCGAGCACCGCAGTGCGCGGCACCTCGGTCGCATTGGCCTCGAGCAACGGGTCGGTGCCGGCCGTCGCCTCGGCGGTCGCCTCGGCCTTGGGTTCTTCGGCGTTGCCCTCGGTGGGCGTGGTCTCTTCACTCATCGCGCTCTCCTTCCGGTTAAGTCCTCCGCTCCCCGCCGGGCTAGCTCCCTCGAGGGGAGCACCGGACCCGGTCGTTCGCGCCGGGAGCGTGTGGCTTTGGGTTGCTGTTTTCCCCGGAGAGTCCGGGGGCGCGGAACCTACTCCATGATCGGGCCCCGGTAAAGGCCCGCTGCGACGGGTTTCCGCGTCCCGCGCGCGCGTCAGTGCTGGCGGGGGCGGCGGGTGAAGTCGGGGATGTGGCGGAGGCGGGGTTCAGCGAGGTGGAGGCTGCCGACGTGGAGCAGCTCGGGAGCGCGGCGCTTTTTCAGACGGCGGACGTGTTCGGTGGACAGGGCGGCCGCTTCGGCGATGACGCGGGTGTCCCGCCATCCCTGGTGGAGGGCGAGCTGCACGAAGAGATGGCGCCGGCGCGGCTTGCGGCGGGGGACGACCGAGCGCGCGGCGGCGGCGATGGCTTCGAGCGACGCGCTGGGGCGGCTCTGTGGCGCTGCCGGCCGTAGAAACGCCGTGCCCGCGACGTGCACGGAGGGATCGCCGGACACGTACTCGTGCAACCAGCGAGGGAAGTCGGCTGCGCTTTTGCGCAGGCGCGCGGCGAGCGCCGCCGGCGACACCCAAGGGTCGAGCTCGGCGCCGACAGCGCCGCGATGCGTGGACCACGGCCAGCACAGGGGATCGTCGCACAGGCCAGCGCGGCACGGATTGAGGTGCACGTAGCGGATCTGTCGCGCGAGGTGCTTGCTGTCGCGGATGACCACGGGATCCGGCACGCGCTGCCACACGCGACCCAGCCCAGCCTGTCGCGCGAAGGCAGCGAGACACTGCGCGAGCGTGCGGCGCGCTTCGTCGCAGTTCGGCGCTTCGATGATGAGATGCACGTGGTCGGGCATCAGGCACGCGGCCAGCGCGTCAGGGAAGCGTCGGCGCAGCGCGGACCACAGGGCGTCGCAAGCCCGTGCCGATTCGAGAGGTCGCGCGCCGGTGACGGCGTGCGCGGTGAGGTGCCAGAGCATGCATCGTCCATCGGGCAGTCGTGGGGTCGGGTTGCGCTCGAGCGCTCGAGCGCTCGGGCGGCGTCGCGGATGAAGGCGGCGAACGGGGACAAGCGCCGACGGGCATTTCCCTCGGCAAGCTCGAACTTGGGGGGTGAAATGCCCGAAATACGGGCATATCCGTCGGCAAGCTCGAACTTGAAAGGCAAAATGCCCGAAATGCGGGCATTTCGGGCAGCAAGCGCACTGACGAGGGGTGAAATGCCCGAAATACGGGCATATCCGTCGGCAAGCTCGAACTTGAAAAGCAAAATGCCCGAAATGCGGGCATTTCGGGCAGCAAGCGCACTGACGAGGGGTGAAATGCCCGAAATACGGGCATATCCGTCGGCAAGCTCGAACTTGAAAAGCAAAATGCCCGAAATGCGGGCATTTCGGGCAGCAAGTCGAGACTTGTAAGCGAAAATGCCCGCACCGCAGCGTGCGACGGACATTTCCGTCAGCACGCTCGAGCTTGGAAGGCCAAATGCCCGCAGGTATCGTCGTGACGTGAAGCGCGTGGGGCTCGCTGCGATCTTGTCCGGACTTGTCGCGCTGGCGTGCGGGCAGGTGACGAGCAGCACCTCGCCAAGCGACGCGGGCTCGGCCGATGCCGCGCACGGTGGCGACGCCACCGACGCGGACGCACACGCGACCGACGCACACGCCACCGACGCGGACGCACACGCGACCGACGCACACGCCACCGACGCGGACGCACACGCCACCGACGCGGACGCACACGCCACCGACGCGGGGCAGTCGTGGCAGAAGTGGTGCGAGCCGAACATGGTCAACGATCCGGCGTGCCCGGCTCAGCAGCCCAACGGTCCGTGTGGCATGGCGGGTCTGCAGTGCGCGTATCCGGTGAGCTCCGGTGTCGCGCTCGACGACTGTACCGATCAAGGTGCCGGTACGGCCCTGTGGTGGGTGGCGACGGGCGTGCTGTGTCGCTACGACTGCGGCGCGTTCGACGACGCGGGTGCGGGCACGCCGGTAGGCGGCGCGGCGTGCGCTTCACGCACCAGCGTTGCCTGCAATCCTGGCGCGTACCAGACGAAGCAGAGCATGCTCGACTCCCAGCTCGAAGCGCTCGCCCAGAGCTGCGGCGTCGTGGGCGGACACGTGATCTGGGTCGGCTTCAACGCCGGCTGCGCGACGCGCATCGTCGGCGCCGACAGCTCCGTCGCCACGTGCATGGCCAACCAGCTCGCAAAGCAGCGCTACGACTGCGCGCTCGATCGCGCGTGCGGAGTGGCGCTGTTTGCGCCGCCGTGAGGCTGGGCTGCTCCCCTGCGCAGGACGTCGTTGCCGCGCCGTGCGCGCTACCGCGCGCCCGGGTCCCTCACGCGCGGTGCTCGGGCGGCCGCCCTCTCGCCGCAATGCGCGGCACCGCGCGTCGCGCCCGCGCGCCGTTCGGCCCGGCCGCCCTGCGCCCGCGCGAGGGTCCCCACGTCGCGCCGCGCGCGCCCAACCGTGCGATGCTCCCGCCGCGATGAGACGCGCGTACGATTTCGATTTCTTCAAGGTGCGCTGGCTGGGGCGCTACGGCTGGATCGTCGATCGGCCGCCGGCTGCTGTCGTCGTGCCGGAGACGGCGGACGGGCGGCTGTGGATGGTGCGCATCGAGCGCACGCCCACGCGCACGCGAAGCTGGGAGCTGCCGGGCGGCGAGGTGGGCAAGCGCGAGACGCCCATCGAAGCCGCGCTGCGCGAGCTCGAGGAAGAGACCGGCATGCTGCCGCGCGATGGCGCGGAGCTGTGGCCGACCGTGCTGGAGGCCGCGCCCGGCATGGGCCGCATGCCGCACCACGTCATCATCGCCCGCGGCGTCGAGCCAACCGGAGCGCGCCCGCGCCCCCAGCGCGAAGAAGGCATCCGCCAGGTCCGCCGCTTCACCCGCGCCGAGCTCGGGCAACGTGTCGCCGACGGTGGCATCCACGTGTTCGCCACGCTCGGCGCGCTGGCCGCGACGGGGTGGCTGGGAGGGTAGGGGAGCGCGCGCAACCCGTGCTGCGAAATGCCCGCTTCGCGACGGCGCCGCGCCGACTACCCGCCAAGCTCTTCGAATGGATTGTCGACGCGGACAGTTCCGTACATGCGGTCGTGCTGGAAGTCCTCCGAACAGAGCTTGGACACTGGAATGCCCGGATCCGGTCATTTCGCGGCGCAAGCTCGAGCTTGGACCCGAAAATGCCCGGATTCCGGACATTTTGGCCGCCGTCGGTGAGCTTGAGCCCGGAAATGCCCGAATTCCGGTCATTTCCGCCACGAAGCTTCAACTTGCGGACCGAAATGCCCGCCCCAAGCCGCCTTCAACTTGCCCGCCGAAATGCCCGTTCAGGGCTGCCCCCGCACAACACGTCCCGCGACGTCGCGCCGTGCTCGCCGCTTCGCGGCTCCGCGCGGCGCGGGCCCCCAAACCGGGCCGCTCCGCGCCCCGCCGGGGGCCCATGCCGTCCCGCTCCGGAAGAGCCGCCGCGCGACGGCGCGCGTGGATGAAACCCTTGGCGTCGTCCAGAGCTGCCAACCACTCCCGCACGAGCCCCGCGCCGCACCGCACGAGCCCCACGGCACATGACACGACTGGTCGCGCTACGCGCAGACGATCGTGATCGGATGCTGGTGGTTGTTGGTGAGGCTGGAGGTCTTGTAGACGGTCTGCCCCTGGGCGAGCTGCTGGAAGTCCGGACTGCCGAGCTGGACCGTGTGGTCGTGATTCGCGCTGCCCTTGATGTGGTACGTCTTGCCGACCGCGGCCTTCACGTCGGCGGCGGTGACCTTGAGCACGTGACCGTGGTTGTTCTCGATGGTGACGGCCGCGTCGCTGGTGCTGCAGTCGCCGCCCCCGCTGCTGCTGTTCGAGTTGTTGCTGCTGCTGCCACATCCCGCCGCGCCCAGGGCGACCATCGCGCCCAGGGCCGTCAGGGCCGTTTCAAGGAACTGCTTCCGCGTGATTTCCACTCAAGCCCTCCTCAGTCTCCGCAAGTCGAAGTCCGTTGCACCAGATGCCCCGGAAATTCGTCAGTTGGGCTGCCAGGGTATCACGCCCGGTCTGCTGGTCAGTGCCGGGGCGCTGGGCTAGAGTCCCGGCGCCATGAAACGCGCACTTATCACGGGAATCACTGGGCAGGACGGCTCGTACCTGGCCGAGCTGCTGCTTTCCAAGGGCTACCATGTATGGGGTGTGGTGCGGCGCTCGTCCAGCTTCAACACGGACCGCATCCACCACCTGTACCAGGACCCGCACGAGCCGGATGTGCGGCTCAAGCTGGTGTATGGGGACCTGAACGACGCCTCGAGCCTGTCGAGCATCCTCGAAGAGGTGCGCCCGCACGAGATCTACAACCTGGCCGCGCAGAGCCACGTGCGCGTCAGCTTCGACATCCCCGAGTACACCGCCGAGATCACCGCGCTCGGCACCATCCGGCTGCTCGAGGCGATGCGCCGGCTCAAGCTCGACGCGCGCTTCTACCAGGCCTCGTCCAGCGAGCTGTACGGCAAGGTGCACGAGACGCCGCAGCGCGAGACCACGCCCTTCCACCCGCGCAGCCCGTACTCGGCGGCCAAGGCCTACGCCTTCTACATCACGCAGAACTACCGCGAGGGCTACGGGATGTACGCGGTGAACGGCATCCTGTTCAACCACGAGAGCCCGCGCCGCGGCGAGACGTTCGTAACCCGCAAGATCACGCGCGCCGCGACGCGCATCAAGCTCGGTCTGCAGGACAAGCTGTTCCTCGGCAACGTGGAAGCCAAGCGCGACTGGGGCTACGCCGGCGACTACGTCGAGGGCATGTGGCGCATGCTGCAGGCCGACGAGCCCGACGACTTCGTGCTGGCCACGGGCGAGACGCACAGCGTGCGCGAGTTCCTCGAGAAGACGTTCGCGTCTGCTCGACATGGACTACAAGGAGCACGTCGAGCACGACGCGCGCTACGAGCGGCCCGCCGAGGTGGACCTGCTGCTCGGTGACGCCAGCAAAGCGCGCGACAAGCTCGGCTGGAAGCCGACAGTCGGCTTCGACCAACTCGTCAAGATGATGGTCGACGCCGACATGGTGATCGCCAAGAAGGAGCGCGCCCTCGCCGAGCACGACGAGCGCGAGAAGGCGGCCCAGGGATGACTCTCGACTGGAAGAGCACGAAGGTCGTCGTCACCGGCGGCGCAGGCTTCCTCGGCAGCTTCGTGGTCGAGGCGCTGCAGAAACGTGGCGCGAAGGAAGTCATCGTCCCGCGCTCGAAGGACTACGACCTGGTCAAGGGCGACGACGTGCGGCGGCTGCTCGCCGACGCGAAGCCGGATCTGGTGCTGCACCTCGCCGCGCGCGTGGGCGGCATCGGCGCCAACCGCGACAACCCCGGCCGCTTCTTCTACGAGAACGCCATGATGGGCATCCAGCTCATCCACGAGGCGTACCAGGCCGGCGTGAAGAAGCTGGTCGCAGTCGGCACCGTGTGCGCGTACCCGAAGTTCTGTCCGGTGCCGTTCAAGGAAGACGACATCTGGAACGGCTACCCCGAGGAGACCAACGCGCCCTACGGCATCGCCAAGAAGGTGATGGGCGTGCAGAGCGCCGGCTACCGCGAGCAGTACGGCTTCAACTCGGTCGTCGTCTATCCCGTGAACCTGTACGGCCCGCGCGACAACTTCGATCTGCACACGAGTCACGTCATTCCCGCCATGCTGCGCAAGTTCGACGCGGCCAAGCAGGCGGGCGCCGCCGAGGTCGTGCTCTGGGGCGACGGCTCGCCCACGCGCGAGTTCTTCTACGTGGAAGACTGCGCCGAAGGCCTGCTTGCTCGCCGCCGAGCGCTACGACTCGAGCGACCCGGTGAACCTCGGCTCCAGCGAGGAGATCTCGATCAAGGATCTGGCGGAGAAGATTTCGAAGCTGGTCGGCTACGGCGGCCGCGTCGTCTGGGACACCGACAAGCCCAACGGCCAGCCCCGCCGCAAGCTCGACGTCTCGCGCGCGAAGGAGCGCTTCGGCTTCGAAGCCAGGGTGAATCTCGACGAGGGTCTTGCGAAGACGTACGCCTGGATGCGCGAGCATCCTGAAGTCACTGAGCTGAGCTCGCGTGTCCGCGCTCCGCGACAGGCTGGACGCGCGCACGGCGCGCGTGGTCGTGATGGGCATCGGCTACGTCGGCTTGCCGCTGGCCGCCGAGCTCGCGCGGGCGGGCTTCCGCGTCACCGGGCTGGATCGCGACGCGGAGAAGGCGCGGCTCCTGAACGCGGGCGAGTCGAGCATCGACGATGTGACGAGCGGGCAGCTCGCGCCGCACGTGACGGCCGGTCGGCTCGATGCGACCACGGACGCGGCGGTGCTCGGCGAAGCGGACGCGGTGGTCGTGTGCGTGCCGACGCCGCTCACCAAGAGCCGCGACCCGGACATGCGCTTCATCGTCGGCGCCATCGACGAGATCGCGGCGCACCAGCACGAAGGCATGCTGATCGTGCTGGAGTCGACGACGTATCCGGGCACCACGCGCGAAGTCGTCGCGCCGCGGCTCGGCGCGCGCTTCCGGCTGGGCGAGCAAGTCTTCATCGCGTTTTCGCCCGAGCGCGTCGACCCGGGCAACGCCGAGTTCTCGACCCGCAACACGCCCAAGCTCGTTGGCGGCATGACGCCGGCCTGCCTGGACATGGCCACCGCGCTCTATTCCGGCGCGATCGACCGGCTCGTGCCCGTGTCGAGCACCGAGGTCGCCGAGATGGCCAAGCTGCTCGAGAACACCTTCCGCGCCGTCAACATCGGGCTCGTCAACGAAGTCGCGCTGATGAGCCGCCGCCTCGGCATCGATCCCCACGAGGTCATCCGCGCCGCCTCGACCAAACCCTTCGGCTACACCCGGTTCCGCCCCGGCCCCGGTCTGGGCGGCCACTGCATCCCCAACGACCCGCTGTACCTCTCCTGGAAGCTCCGCACGCTCAAGTACGAAGCCCGCTTCATCGAGGTCGCCGACGCCGTCAACCGCAGCATGCCGGCGTACGTCGTCGCGCGCGTGGCGGAAGTGCTCGCCGAGCGGGGCACCGCGCTCTCCGGCGCGCGCGTGCTCGTCTACGGCGTCGCCTACAAGCCAGGCGTCAGCGACGTGCGCGAGTCGCCCGCGTTCGAGATCCTCGGCGGCCTCCGCGCGCGCGGCGCCGACGTGGCGTACATGGACCCGCGCGTCCCCGCGCTGCCCGGCGGAGAGCGCAGCATCGACCCCGCCGCAAGCTTCGCGGACTACGACGCCGTCGTCATCGTCACCGACCACCCCGAGCTCGACCGCGAGCGGCTACGGCGCGAAGCGCGCCTCGTCGTGGATACGCGCGATTGCGTCGAGCGCGGGGAGAATGTGGTCGGGTTGTAGCGCACCGGCGTCGAGGCTCGACGTGCGGCCGTGAAACGCCCGCTCGGTGCGAAGGGGCGGGCATTTCAGTGCGAAGGGGCGGGCATTTCAGTGCGAAGGGGCGGGCATTTTCGCCGGCAAGCTCGAACTTGGGCCTGAAAATGCCCGTTGTTGGCGAAGGTGCGGGCATTTTCGCCGGCAAGCTCGAACTTGGGCCTGAAAATGCCCGTTGTTGGCGAAGGTGCGGGCATTTTCGCCGGCAAGCTCGAACTTGGACCTGAAAATGCCCGTTGTTGGCGAAGGGGCGGGCATTTTCGCCGGCAAGCTCGAACTTGGACCTGAAAATGCCCGAAATGCGGGCATTTCAGCGCTTCCCGATGAGCTTGGAGCCCAAAATGCCCGGATTTCGGGCATTTTGCCGAGCAAGCCTCAACTTGCGCTCCGAAATGCCCGCCCTGCGCCCCGCCACATGATGGAGGGATGCCCCCAAGCCGCGCCGCACTCCACGCCCGTCCCGAGGCCGCCGTTACGCCGCGCCACCGCAGCGCGTCGCGGTGGCGAGCCGGCGCGGGACCGGAGCCGGAGCGACGCCCGGCCGGCGGACATCTGGCTCGCGGGCGGCCGGCGGACATCTGGCTCGCGGGCGTCGCGGACATCTGGCTCGCGGGCGTCGCGGACATCTGGCTCGCGGGCGTCGCGGACATCTGGCTCGCGGGCGTCGCGGACATCTGGCTCGCGGGCGTCGCGGACATCTGGCTCGCGGGCGGCCGGCGGACATCTGGCTCGCGGGCGTCGCGGACATCTGGCTCGCGGGCGGCCGGCGGCCGCGGTTGGCGGACCTCTGGCCGGCGGCACTGCTGCCGCTTGTCCGCACGGACGGGACAGCCGGCGGCCCCGGCGAGCCGTGCATCGCCACGTTTCGGCCCACAGCCGACTGCACCCCCCCATTCCGGCCGATCGCTCCCCGACGTGGCGCGCTTCAGGCAACGCGCGGCAGTACACCGCCCGGGCGCCCGAAGTGAGGTACGGCGTCGGGAACATCTGCCGGATTGCCGACGAAGCGATCGAGCGAGGGCGAGTAGTACAGGCAGCCGAGCTCCGCCGGTGGCCGCGACGCGATGAACGCCTCTGCTTGATCCAGAGCCGCCAGCCACTGTTGCTTGAGCTCGGCCAGGTCCGGCACCTCGTTCAAGTGAAGGCGCTCCAGGTCTTCGTGGCGCAGCGTGCCGCGGCGCCGGAGCAGGTCGACGAGCAGCGGCGGCGTGAAGCCCGGATCCTTGCCGGCCGCTGCCCAGCACAGTGCGCCCAGCGGCAGGACCTGCCGATGCACTTCCATGATGTCGATGAAGTCGCGTGGCTCGTTTCTCCCGGCGAGCGCAAGCAGCTTGTTGATCGCCAGGTCGATGGGGTGGAGCTGGAACCCGGCCGTCTCGTGCCGCAGCGTCGGCAGGAAGCGCCACGCGCTGTCGTGCGCCCACTCCACCTTGGTGGCGTCCTCGCCCCTCTTCACCAGCGCGCGCACGTAGCCCGGCTGCTGCAACAGGATCTCGATCGTGTACCCCGCGCCTTCAAGCGTGGCGCGATCCTCGGCGAAGGCCGATGCGACGCGCTGCTCGGAGTCGTGGAAGAAGTCCAGATCGTTGCTGTAGCGCTTGGTATGCGGTTCGAGATGCAACGCGGCGCCACCAGCGAGGTAGCTATCCGGCGTCCGGTTTGCGGACAGAAGACGCAGTACCTGGGCTTGAAACGAGGTCAGCGGCACAGCTTCGCTCCCCGCTCCCAGCCGGCGCGCCCCCCGTAGCGCATCAGCCGCTCCGCGACCCACGGGACGTCCGCCAAGGTGACGCGGTAGTCGGGCGCCTCCGACCAGAAGCACTGCGCGTGGAACTCGCGGAAGGCGCGCCGCGCCTCGCGTACCCGCACCATGTCCCGCGCGCTCCCGGAGCTCAGCTTCCGCCGGCTGGCGCGTCCGCCGCGCCGGCCGATCTCGCTCAGATACCGCGCCACCTCCGGGTTCATGCTCTACACATAAGCAGCTTATGATAAGTTTCAAGTGATATTCATTACTTATTTGGATTTGGAGTCGAGCCCGGAGCCGGAGGCGGGAGCCGCAGCGGGCGCCTCGCCCGGTGTGCCTCGCCACGTTTGGCGTGCGTGGGCGGGCATTTTGGCGGGCAAGCTGCAACTTGGACGCGGAAATGACCGAAATCCGGGCATTTCGGCCCTTCCCGATGAGCTTGCAGCCCCAAAATGCCCGGATTCCGGGCATTTTGCCCAGCAAGCCTCAACTTGCGCCCCAAAATGCCCGTTTCGCGGGCGTCTTGCCCAGCAAGCCTCAACTTGCGCCACGAAATGCCCGCTTCGCGTCGCCGCGCGGCATCACACGCCAGCAAGCTTCAACTTGCCCGCCAAAATGCCCGCTTCGCGTCGCCGCGCGGGATCACACGCCACCAAGCTTCAACTTGCCCGCCAAAATGCCCGCTTCGCGTCGCCGCGCGGGATCACACGCCACCAAGCTGCCGCCGAAATGCCCGTTCAGGGCTGCCCCCGCGCACGGCGTCCGTCCACGGCGCGACGTGCTCGCCGCTCCGCGGCTCCGCGCGTCGCGGGCCCCCAAGTCCGGCCTGCGCCCGGACGGGGGCCCTCCGGCGTGCACCCTCTGGAAGAGCCGCCCAGCGCCCCGCAGCCCTCGACCCCCCAAAAAAACCTTCGGCCCTTCGACCTTGTGTGGACTCTCTCGGCCGCCTACGCGTCCTCCAATAGCCCGCGCGCCGTGATCGCCCGGACAACGGCCTTCGCCGCGTCCTCCACGCTCATGTCGTCGAGCGCGACGGACACATCCGGCTCGCGCGGCGCTTCGTAGCTGGGCGGCGCGTGCGCGGTGTCGTAGTTGCCGCGGGTGTCGCGCTCGCGGCACAGGTCGAGCGAGGTCGCGACGTGGACCTCGATGAAGCGATCCGCGCCCGACGGTGTCGCGCACCACGCTGCGGTCGGCGCGGAGCGGGGAGGCGAACGAGAAGATCGTGAGCACGCCGGAGTCGGTCATGCGCCGCGCCATCTCGGGCGTGAAGCGCGGGCTCGAGCCGTCGGGCCGCGCGCGGCTGGACAGCCCGTCGTCGGGATCGACCACGATGGCGAGCCGCCCGCGATCGAACAGCCGCCGCTCGACGGCGTAGGCGATCTCGCTCTTGCCCGAGGCCGGCAGCCCCGTCAGCCAGATGGTCGCGCCGGACTGCGACACCAGCTCGCGCCGCTCGGTCGGGCTCACCTGCGAGTGCGGCGTGTTGCCGATGCTCGAGTCGATCGCCTCTTCCTCGTCGCCCAGCGTGTCGCTCTCCGGCAGGATCATGCCGGCCGCGACGGTGTTGTTCGTCAGCGAGTCGATCAGGATGAACGCGCCGGTGCTGTGGTTTTCGGCGTACGCATCGCAGTAGATCGGCGTCGGGCAGAACAGCGTCACGCGCCCGATGTCGTTCAGCTCCAGGCGCTGCGCGGGCATGTTCTCGAGCGTCTCCAGATTGGTCGTGAACGCGACGCGCGCGATCTCGGCGCGCACCATCTGCGTCGAGTGCTTGAGGAAATAGCTCTTCTGCGGGTCGAGCGGCTTTTCGCCCATCCACACCAGCATCGCGTCGAAGTGGCGCGCCGCGCGCGGCTCGCTCCCAGGGTGCACCAGCATGTCGCCGCGGCTGATGTCGATCTCGTCGGCGAGGCGCAGCGTCACGCTCTGCGGCGGGAAGGCTTCTTCCAGCTCGCCGTCGAAGGTGTCGATGGCGCGCACGGTGGACTCGCGCCGTGAAGGCAAAACCAGAACCCGGTCACCCTTCCGGACCACGCCCGAAGCCACCTGTCCCGCGAAGCCGCGGTAGTTCAAGTCCGGCCGGAGCACGTACTGCACCGGGTAGCGGAAGTCCTCGAAGTTCCGGTCGCTCGCGATGGGCACCGTCTCCAGGTACTCGAGGAACGTGCCGCCGGTGTACCAGGGCGTGCTGTCGCTCCGGTGGACGATGTTGTCGCCCTTGAGCGCGCTGATCGGGATGAACGTCACGTCCTTGAAGCCGAGCTTCTCCGCGAAGGCCGAGAAGTCCGCCTGGATGCGCTTCGTAGACCTCCTGGCTGTAGCCCTCGAGGTCCATCTTGTTCACGCACACCGCCAGGTGCGGAATGCCGAGCAGCGACGCGATGTAGGCGTGGCGCCGCGACTGCTGCAGCACGCCCAGCCGCGCGTCGATCAGGATCACCGCGACGTTCGCCGTCGAGGCGCCGGTCGCCATGTTGCGCGTGTACTGCACGTGCCCCGGCGTGTCGGCGATGATGAACTTGCGCTTCTCGGTCGAGAAATAGCGATAGGCGACGTCGATGGTGATGCCCTGCTCGCGCTCGGCTTTCAGCCCATCGGTGAACAGCGAAAAATCGATCTCCAGGCCCGCGCGCCCCGACGCACGCTTCACCGCCGACAGCTGGTCCTCGTAGATGCCGTGCGTGTCGTGCAAGAGCCGCCCGATCAGCGTGCTCTTGCCGTCGTCGACCGAGCCCACGGCCACGAAACGCAGCAGCTCCTTCGTCTCGTGCTTGTCGAGGTAGTCGTGGATGTCCTTGATGGCGTCCATCCTAGAAGTACCCCTCGCGCTTCTTCATCTCCATCGAGCCTTCCTCGTCGAAGTCGATGAGGCGCCCGCTGCGCTCCGAGTGCCGGGTCAGGAGCATCTCGCGGATGATCTCCGGCAGCGTGGTCGCCGGCGACTTCAGCGCGCCCGTCAGCGGGTAGCAGCCCAGCGTGCGGAAGCGCACCGTCTCCATGCGCGGCTCTTCTCCGGGCTCGAGCCGCATGCGCTCGTCGTCCACCATCACCAGCGTGCCCTCGCGCTCCACCACCGGGCGCTTGTCCGCGTAGTACAGCGGCACGATGGGAATGTTTTCCAGGTAGATGTACAGCCAGATGTCGAGCTCGGTCCAGTTCGACAGCGGGAAGGCGCGGATGCTCTCGCCCTTGGTGATCTTGCCGTTGTACAGGCCCCACAGCTCGGGGCGCTGGTTCTTCGGGTCCCACTGGCCGTAGCGGTCGCGGAAGGAGTAGATGCGCTCCTTGGCGCGCGACTTCTCCTCGTCGCGGCGCGCTCCGCCGAACGCCGCGTCGTAGCCGCCCTTCTGCAGCGCCTGCAGCAGCGCGTGCGTCTTCATGATGGTCGTGTACTTCTGGCTGCCGTAGTCGAACGGATTGACGTTGTCGGCGACGCCCTGCTGGTTCGTGTACACGACCAGGTCGAGCCCGTGCTCCTTGCAGAAGCGGTCGCGGAACTCGATCATCGCGCGGAACTTCCACGTGGTGTCGATGTGCAGCAGCGGGAACGGCAGCTTGCCCGGATGGAAGGCCTTGCGGGCCAGGTGCACCATCACGGACGAGTCCTTCCCGATGCTGTACAGCATCACCGGGTTGTCGAACTCGGCGGCGACCTCGCGCAGGATGTGGATGCTCTCGGCCTCGAGCTGCCGCAGGTGCGTCAGACGGCGGTCGACGAGCGCGTCGGTAGCGGACTTGTCGTCGGTTGTTGCAGTCAAAGCGACCCCGGGGGCGATCTAGCAGATTCCCTGTGCGTTAGGGGCACCGGACCCCCGGGACGTTCATCCCGGACGTCGGCCCGTTGGCCGCCGACGCGCTAGCTGGCCTTCGCAAAGGGATTCTCGACGCGGACGGTGCCGTACATGCGGTCGTGCTGGAAGTCCTCGGAGTACAGCACGGACAGCCCGAAATGTTCCGCGTACGCCCAGAGATGCGCGTCGAACCACGACAACTCGTAGGCGGCCATGCCGCGCAGCGCAGTGCGGACGAGCGTCTCGTCCGGGTACAGGATCGTGAACTGCCGCAGCATCTCTTCCGCCTCGCGCCGCGCGTCGTTCGGCTCGAGCAGCGACGCGCCGCCGTCGATCGGTCGCGTCGTGGCGGCGACGAATTCGACGATGGCTTGATGCGGTACGCGGACGGAATTCTCGACAATGCCGCGGCGCAACAGCTCCGTCGCGCGCCCCTGCTTTTCCGGAAAGCGCGCGTCGAAGCGGTAGACGATCACATTGGTGTCAACGAGAGCGGCCACGATCGTACAGATCCTCGCGCTTCCAACCGCGGTAGCCGTCCGCCCGGCGCGGGGCTTGCGCATCGCGTTCGGACTGGCGGCGCGTCGCCTGGTCGAAGAGCTTCAGCCGCTCGGCAGACATCCGGTTTGACCTGCGCGCTCGCGGGCACGATGCGGACGCTCTCTCCGGACGCGACCCACAGGATCTCGTCGCCCGGCTTGATCCGGTACTCATCGGCGATGGCCTTGGGCACCGTGACCTGGAGCTTGCTAGTCACCTTCGACACGTCCTTACTCTAGCAAGGATAGATTCCTTGGCAAGTCGGCGTACCGTCGGACGGTACGCACCCAGTGGCGCCCGCAGCCCGCGGATGTCCCGCGCAGCAGCTCCGCGATCTCCGGCCTGAGCTCCGGCGCGGCGCTTCGCCGCGATCGAGCGCGGCGCGCACCTCCGCGTACGAGCGCGCCGTGCCCGCCTCCGGCGCGGTGTGCGCGCTGGCGAGCACGCCGACGCGCTGCGACAGGAACATCGGTCGCAGCGGCACGGCTTCGAGTCCGAGCTCGTCGAGCGCGCCGTCGAGCTCGTCGCGCACGAGCAGGTGGCTCGCGCCGTGGTTCCTCGCCACGATGGCGTCGAGCAGCGGCGAGTCGTGGGCATTGCGGAGCGGGGCGACGAGCGTGCGCTCCGGCGCGAAGTAGCGATCGCACAGCACGCGGCAGCACTCCGCGACCAGCGCATCGCGCGGCTGGATGAGCAGACCGTCGGCAAACTCCAGCGCGGCGCGTGCGGCGTGCTCGTCGGAGAGCAGGGGAGGGGTGCGCGGCTGCCACGCCACCACGCGGCGCCAGCCGCGGCATTTCATCTGTTCGCGCACGGCGCGCGGGCCGTCGCGCTGCGACCGCGCGCACATCGCCGCCCACGTGCATCTCGCCGGCCGCCCGGAACACGTCGTGCACGTCGATCGCTGCCGACGGCGGTGCCGTCGGCCGGAGCGCAGCGCGGTCTCTCCGTGCGCCGGCGGCGCTGTCGACCGCGAGCGTGATCGGCACTGGCCAGCGCAAGCCCGATTCTCCAGCCGCTGCTCACGCGCCACGCGCAGGTAGTCCTTCTCGTTCATGAAGCCCGTGAGCGGCGAGTACGCGCCGCTCGCCAGACACGCGAGATCGAGCTCCGCCTGCGGCGTCGAGCTCGATCGAGGGCAGCGCGCTGTCCACCGCCTCGATGCGCGCTTCCATCAGGTCGCCGCCGTACGGCCGCGCCAGATCGCCCGCGTGCGCGCCGATGAAGCCCAGCTCCTCCAGCCGCGCGAGGATCTTCGCCACGCTCTCTTCCGGCGTTTCCCTGTCGCTCCGGACGTGCACCTCGGGCGACAGCGGCGCCTCGTACGGATCGCTCACGCCCGTGAAGTTCTTGATCTCGCCGGCCAGCGCCTTCCTGTACAGCCCCTTCGGGTCGCGCTCGGTCAGCACCTCCAGCGGGCACTCCACGTACACCTCGCAGAAGCGCTCCGCCGAGCGACGCACCTCGTCGCGCACCGCGCGGTACGGGCTGATCGCCGCCGTGATCGCGCAGCCGCCGCTGCGCGCGATGAGCTTCGCCACGTAGCCGATGCGGCGGATGTTCGTGTCGCGATCCTCGCGCGAGAAGCCGAGCCCCTTCGACAGATTCTTCCGCACCTCGTCGCCGTCCAGCCGCTCCACGTGCACGCCCCGCCGCGACAACTCCGTCGCGACCCGCGCCGCCAGCGTGCTCTTGCCCGAGCCCGAAAGCCCGGTGAACCACAAGACGAATCCCTGACTCACGTCGTTATCCTCGGATGCCCGCCCTGTACGCTGCGATCACAGCTGCGTCGTACGCCGACAGTCGCCGCGCTGTGAAGGGTCCAACGACGACGGGTGTGGGCGGCGCGAGGTGCGCGCGGCGGCGGGGTGCGCGCGGCGGCGGGCACTTTGCCCCGCAAGCTTCAACTTGGTCCGTGAAATGCCCGCCTGGGGCGGGAGAGCGGGCATTTCGGCGTCCAAGCTCGAACTTGCGCCGTGAAATGCCCGCCTGGGGCGGGCAGAGCGGGCATTCCGGCGTCCAAGCTCGAACTTGCGCCGTGAAATGCCCGCCTGGGGCGGGAGAGCGGGCATTTCGGCGTCCAAGCTCGACTTGCGCCGCGAAATGCCCGCCTGGGGCGGGAGAGCGGGCATTTCGGCGTCCAAGCTCGAACTTGCGCCGCGAAATGCCCGAAATCCGGGCATTTCGGCCCTCCCCGATGAGCTTGCGCCCCAAAATGCCCGGATTTCGGTCATTTTGCCCGCCAAGCCTCAACTTGCTCCACGATTTGCCCGTTTTCCGGTCATTCTGCCGCCCAAGCCTCGACTTGCGCCCCGGAAATGCCCGCCGCGCGCGCCCGCGCGGTCATTCTGCCGTCCAAGCCTCGACTTGCGCCCCGAAATGCCCGCCGCGCGCGTCACCACGCATGTGGGTGGGATGCCCCCACGCTGCGCCGCACTTCACGGTGCACCGCGCCGTCCCCGCGCGTCGCGAGGTCGCCGTCGCATCACGCCGCCGCAGCTCGCAACCGCGGCGCGCGCCGTCACAAGGCCGCGCGTCCCATCCCGTCGCCGCAGCTTGCGAGCGCGTCGCGGGCCCCCAAACCCGGGCTGCGCCCGGCCGGGGGCCCCACGGCAAGGCACGCTGCGCCGCGCGATCACAGCGCAATCACCTCGTACCCATCGCCGACCTCGCCCGCACTGTGCGCGTCGATCACCACCGTGTCCACGCCGCGCTCGGCGGCCAGCCGCCGCACCGTTTCCCCGAGCGCACCCTTTTCCGCCACGACTTCCACCGCGACGCCGCCTGCCTCCGCCTCGTCGCGCATCGACGCGAGCGAGCGGCGGATGGTGTCGGTGCGCTGCTCCTTCACCGACTGCTTGAGCGCTTCCACCGCAGCGGGCGGCAGGAACGCCTGCGAGGTGAGCGACTCGGCGAGCCGATCGGCCCGGTGCTGGTGGCGCACGTCGGCGAGCACCAGCCGCGCGCCGTCGCGTCGCGCCACCGAAAGCGCCCGCTCGAACAGCGCGCGGTCGAGCTCCGTGCCCGAGAAGACCGCCATCACGACGCGCGCTGTCTCCATCTATCCGAACCATGGCAAATGCGGCCACAGCAGCCAAGCCGCAGCCAGAAATGCGACGAAAGAAGCCAGCGTCATGATCACCCCGGGCAGCGCCACCTGCCGCACCTCGTAGTACCCCGACGAGAACGCAATCGCGCTCGGCGGCGCGCCGACCGGCAGCGTGTAGGCGAGCCCCGCCGGCACCGCGACCGCCACCGTCACCAGCACGGGGTCGAGCCCGTAGCGCGGTGTCACGCTCAGCGCGAGCGGCAGCAGCACCGCCACGGCCGCCGCGTTGCTGATGAACTCCGTCAAGACCAGCGTCAGCGCGCCCAGCGCCGCCAGCACCAGCCAGGGCGAAGCCGGCAGTCCGCCGAGCACCTGCGCCGCGAGCCACTTCGTCGCGCCGGTGCGCGTCAGCGCGCTGCCCATCGCGATGGCGCCGCCGTACAGCAGGAACACGCCCCAGTTCACCGCCCGCTCGATCTCGCTCCAGCTGACCACGCCCAGCGCGAACAGCGCCGCCGCGCACAGGAGCGACAGCGTCGCCAGCCCCACCGAATGACCCAGCGCCACCCAAGCGATGATCGACAGCGCCGTCACCGCCGCCGTCTTGATCTCGTTGCGGCTCCACGGCCCCGCTTCGCGGATCTCGCGCTCGAGCTGCACGCGCGCCGGCGTCACGTCGTCGACCTCCGGCTTGTAGAACAGGTTCAGCACGACCACGGCCACGCCGACGAGCACCAGCGCCACCGGCAGCGCCGCCGCGCTGTAGCCCACGAAATCGAGATCGCGCCCCGTCGTTTCCTTCAGGATGCCGATGGCCAGCGCCGCTCGCGCGCCGCCCAGCAGCGTCGCGATGCCCCCCGCGATGCAGCCCCACGCCATCGACAGATAGAGCAGGGGAGCGAGCCGGCTCTGGCGCGGCTCGAGCTCCAGCGCGCGGCTGATCGTCGACACCGTCGGGAACACGATCGCCGCCACCGCGTGCTCCGGCATCACGCACGACAAGCAGCGCGCACGTGAGCAATATCCCCGTCGACAGCCGCCGCGCCGAGCCGCCGAAGCGCAAGCAGCAGGAACAGCGACACCCGGCGGCTCAGCCCCGTCGTCATCAGCGCCGCGGCCAGCACCAGCGCGCCCAGGATGAAGAACACCGCCGGATTGCCGAACAGCGGGAACGCCTCGGCCGGCGACATCGCCCCGAACAGCGGCAGCGCCGCCAGGATGAGCAGCCCCGTCACCGCCAGCGGGATCGCCCCCGACACCCACAGCACGATCGCCATCGCGAACACGCCCAGCGAGATCGCCCCGGGGCGCGTGAGGCCGTCGGGCAGCGGCGCGATGGCGCCCAGCGCCGGCCCCGAGAGCGCGGCGACAAGCCACCCGTACCGACGACGCTGCCAGGCGTAGCGGATCATGAGCCGCCGGGGATACTAGCCGTTCTCAGTCGGGCGGGGCAGCGGCGTCGTAGATGCTGTCGACGGCCAGCGTGCAGGCCGGAGCCGCCAACGTGACGTGTTCGCCGGCGTGCGCGGCGACCCGCTTCCACCCGTCGTGGTCGCGTTCGTGGAGCTCGATGCGCCGTTCGCGGTGGTCGACGATCACGATGGCTGCGAGGCCGGGGACGAGCTTGTAGCTCGCGAGCTTCTCTCCCCGGTCGTATTCCTCCGTGCCGTCGCTGGTGACCTCGACCACGACTTTCGGGTTGGTGACGGTTGTCCGGCTTTCGGGATCATACGCATAGGGCCCGCAGACGACCGTCACGTCGGGATAGGTCGCCAGCCCGTTTGCCAGGACGCGCACGCGCAGGTCCGAGCTGTGCACGCGGCACGGCCCGCCGCGCAGCTCGCCAAGCATTTCGGCGGCGACCGCCACGGCGAGCGCGGCATGCTTCGGCGTGCCACCCGCCATGGCGTAGATCTCGCCGTTGAGGAACTCGTGGCGTACCGTGCTGCCTTCCTCCAGCTCGAGGTATTCGGCGTAGCTGTAGTGGTGGAGCGCCGGCTGCGTCACGTGAGAAAACCTAGCACGCGGGCAGAGCGGGGTAGCGGCACGCGGCGGTGGGGAGCCGGCGCGACGTTTGATTGCGATGGCGGACATCTGGCTCGCGGGCGGTTGGCGGACATCTGGCGCCGCTTGCCCCCACGGACGGGAGCGGCCACTGGCCCCGGCGAGCCGCGCATCGCCACGCTTCGCCCCATAGCTGACTGCCCGCCCCCATTTTCGAGTAGTCTGTGTTATGACTGAACTAATGTCAAGTACCGATCGCTCCCGCGGGCCGTCCACGTCAAGCTCGGAGCCGGGCCCCGGAGCTGGAGCGGGAGCGCGAGAGAAGAGCGGGAGCCGGGCCGGGAGCCGGAGCGGATGGTCTCTTCGGCGGGATTCAGGTAAATCCAAATCTGGCCGAATTCGGCGAAATTCGTGATAGGACGAATTCTGCCGATGCGCCGCCGTTATCTGGAACCTCTCATCGAGGAGCTCGCCTTTGCGGACCACAAGATCGCGCTGCTCGGTGGTCCGCGCCAGTGCGGCAAGACCACGCTCGCCAAGCGGCTGCTGGCGGCGCGGGGGTCCGGCGCGTACCACAACTGGGACCAGGTCGAGCTCAGGCGGACGTGGGCGAAGCATCCGCAGTCGCTCGTTCCCGCAGCGCGCGGCAAGACGGTGCCGCTGCTGGTGCTCGACGAAATCCACAAGGCCAGGCTCTGGAAGCGCACCTTGAAAGGGATGTACGACACGCTGGAGCGACCGGTGGATATCCTCGTCACCGGCAGCGCGCGTCTGGCGGTGTACCGGCGCGGCAGCGACAGCTTGCTCGGCCGCTACCGGACCTTCCGCCTGCACCCATTCTCGGTGGCCGAGCTGACGCGGAAGAAGCCGCTTCCGCCCGACGAAGCGCTCGCGTCGCTGCTCGGTGCCCGGGCCCGGCCGAGCACTGCGGCCCAGGAGGCGTTCGAGCTGCTGACCGCCTTCGGCCCGTTTCCCGAGCCAGTCCTGGCTGCGGATACGCGCCGGGCGCGGCTCTGGCGTCGCGAACGCGTCGACGCGGTCGTGCGTGAGGATCTACGCGACTTGTCGCGCATCACGGAGCTCGACCGCGTGCAGATGCTGGCAGCCCTCCTGCCCGAGCGCGTGGGCTCGTTGCTCAGCGTCCAGGCGCTGCGCGAGGATCTGGAGGTCGCCCACGATACGGTGCGCCGCTGGCTCACCGCGCTCGCCGAGCTCTACTACTGCTTCGAGGTCAAACCCTTCACGCGCGGCGTGCGCCGCTCCGTGCGCAAGGAGGGCAAACTCTATCTATGGGATCCCGGGGAAGTTCCGGAAGCCGGTCCGCGTTTCGAGAATCTCGTGGCCTGTCATCTGCTCAAGGCGTGCCACTACTGGACCGATGCGGGCTACGGTGACTTCTCGCTCTGCTACGTCCGCAACCGCGACGGCCGAGAGCTCGACTTCCTGATTGTCCGCGACGGCGCCGCGTGGTTGCCCGTCGAAGCGAAGCTCGCGGATGTCACGCCGGCGCCGGCATTCCGCACTTTCACCCACCGGCTCGGTTGCCTCACCGCGCTGCAGCTCGTCGCCACCCCCGGCGTCCGGATCGAGCACGAGCTCGATGGGACGCGCGTGGTCGTGATGTCCGCCGCGGACGCGCTGTCGCAGCTGGTTTGACGCCTGGCGGACATCTGGCTTGCCCGCGCGCGTTACTCGAGCGGAACCAGGCGCGGCGCGGGGTCGATGGCAAGGCGCACGGCGCGGAAGTGGCGCTCGTCGGTGGTCACGATGACGCTCGCTCGGTGGCGTTCGGCTTGCGTCATCACCACGGCGTCCACAAGACCCAGCCGCAAGTCCGCATACTGCGCGAGCAGCTCCCCCGCGCGTGGCAGATCGCGTGCGACGTTGCCGTCGACGGTGTACAGGCCTTCGCGAACATCCGCGGCGAACGCCAGCGCCACGTGATCGCCCAGACGGCTCGCAGCGAGATAGTCGACCTCCGGCAAGATGGCCCACGGCAGGATCCAGTCCGGATCGCTGTCGAACAGCAGCGAGACGACCCGGTGATGGCGATCAGACCGGTCGAGCAGTGCGAGCATGCCGCCGGTGTCGGCGACGATCATCGGTCTTCGCCGAAGCCTTCGAGCAGCTCTTCCGCGCGGTCGCTCAGATCGGCCGTGCCGCTTGCTCCCGCGCCGATGCTGGACGGCCGCTTTCGTTTGCTCGAGCCCTGGTACTCGGCCAACGCCTCGCGGATGATCATCGCCTGGGTGCGCCCGGTGGCCTCCGCAAGACGGCGGATCTTCAGGTAGATCTGCTCGTCCAGGTACACCGTGGTCTTGTGCATGCGCGATATATATGGCGCGCCAGCTGTCACGTCAACGGTCGAGGTGCTCTGTATGGCCAAGAGCCGGTCTATCCCCCAAGGAGCGCCGCACAATTCGCGCGCAGGGCGGCGTGACGGGGTTGACGCGCGGACCACGGAATGACAGCGGAGCCCGGCCAACTCGTAGCGGGAGCGGGGGCCGGAGCGGGGGCCGCAGCCGCAGCCGGAGCCGGAGCTGGAGCGGGAGCGGGAGCGCGTCGCCGCGCGCGGCGGCGGTGGAACGGGTCAGTCCTTGTCGGCTGGCCTGGCTGGTGACGCGGTCTGCGCCATCAGCTTCGCCATGCCCTCGAACAGCGCCATCAGCGATGCGGCGGCTTCGGGGGGCGCTTCGATGGCGACGCCGCCGCTTTCGGTGCGGCGCACCTGCACGGTGGAAAGGAGCGCGGTCACGTCGCCGCCGGCTGCCGGTGCCCCCGCGCCGTTGCCCGCCCCCTGCCGAGCACCGCCGCCCGCCCCGACGCCGTCGCTCGCCCCCTGCCGAGCACCGTCGACCAGCGCTTCGCGCGGCGCGCCGATCAGCGCGGCGCCCGGACCTGTCATTTCCTCGATCGTGTCGGCGTCGCCGTCCGGCGCCGCCTCCACCTCGACCGCGCCGTCGTCGTCCTCGGTTGTGCTCACTTCCGCGATGCCCGGCACCTCAGGCACGAGCTTGTCGACGGTCGCCATGAACGACGCCTTGCCACCGAACTGCACGCTGTCGCTCGCGCCGTCGAAGAGCCCCGAGAACAGCGCGCGCTTGTTCGACACGAGCGTGGCGATGCGCGATTCGATGCCGTACTCGCTCGCGAGGTTGAACACCTCGATGGGCCGCTTCTGCCCGAGGCGGTAGATGCGCGAGATGCGCTGCTCGAGCACGGCCGGGTTCCAGGGCAGCTCGAGGTTGATGCACGCGCTGGCGGCGCGCTGCAGGTTCAGCCCGACGCCGCCCGCGTCGCTCAGGAACATCACGTTCGTGTCCGGCTCGTCGTGGAACTCGACGATGGAGCGCGTGCGCTGCCGGCTCGATTCCGCCCCCGTGAAGAACACCGCGCGCTGCCCCGCGTCGCCGAGGATGTCGCGCAGGCTCCACTCGGCCAGCCTCAGCATGCGCCGCCACTGGCTGAAGACGACCACCTTGCGCTGCTGCTCGACCGCGAGCTCCTCGACGAGCGCCCGGAGCTCCAGCAGCTTGGGCGAAAAGAGCCCTTCGAGCAGCGCGCCGTCGGGGCGCGCGCTCTGGTAGGTCGGCCAGATCTCCTCGAACTCGAGTTGCCCGAGGCCGTTCGAGATGATGCGCTGCTGGTTCAGCAGCGACATCAGCCTGAGGAACTCGCTCTGCGTGAGCGGCCGCCGCCGCCCTGCCGCCTGGAGGCGCTTGATGGGTGCGATCAGGTCGTCGTGCAGCTCGCGCTGCCGCTCGGTCATCGCCACCGGCACGCGCGTGTCGGTGCGCGGCGGAAGCTGCGAGAGCACGTCGCTGCGCCGCCGCCGGAGCAGGCCGGGCTCGAGCCGCGTGCGCAGCGTGTCGAGGTTCTTCGCACCGCCCCCGTTCGTGTCCTCGTACGTGTACCAGGCATCGAGCCGCCACTTCGGTGCCAGCGCGAGATCGTCCACCCAATCGAGCAGGCTGGCGAGCTCTTCGAGGCGGTTCTCCATCGGCGTGCCCGTCAAGACGAGCCGCCACGCCGGCGACAGCGCCTTCACGTACGCCGCGCTCTTTGTCGCCCAGTTCTTGATGCGCTGCGCCTCGTCGAGCACCACGATGTCTGGTGCCATCCGGCGCACGTGCTCGAAGTCGCGGAGCAGCTGCTCGTAGCCGATGATGAGGAAGCCCTTGTCGAGCTTGTTGTACTGCGCTGCACGCTCGTCGGGCCGCCCCTCCACCAGCTCTGCCGGCACGCGCGTCGTCGCTGCCCACTCGCGCAGCCACTGCGGCTTCAGCGCGGCCGGCACCACGAGCAGTCCACGCCGCACCTGCCGGCTCGTGTACAGCGCGTGGCACGCTGCGACGGCCTGCGTCGTCTTGCCGAGCCCCATGTCGTCGGCCAACACGAGCCGCCCCGCGTCGAGGAAGCGCTCCACGCCTTGTCGCTGGTAGGCGTACAGCTTGCGCTGCATCGATTCCACATGGGACAGCGCGCGCGTGCCCGCGCGGCGCGCCTTGTCGCGCTGCTCGGCGCGCGCCAGCTCCTCGGAGACGACAGCCTGTGCAGCGGGCTCTGCCGCTCTGCCGCTCTTCGCCAGCTTGCGCAGCAGCGAAAGACGCGCGTCCTGGTCCGCGAGCCGCCCGGGGTCGAGCGCGTACAGCCGGAAACCCGGTGGAAGCTTCAGGGGTTCGGCGCCCACGCGCAGCTTCTTCCACACGTAGTGCCCGGGCGCGCGCGCGTCCTCGTGGAGTACCCATCCCGCCGGCGCCCGCTTGGCGCCCAGGCGCAGCCCGGCGAGCCGATCAAGCTCGCCTTCGAGCGGTAGCTCGGCCTCCCACCAGATGCGATCGACCGGCAGCGCCGCCCGCGCCTGCTCGCGTTCCACCGCCTCCACGCGCTTGCGGCTCGAGCACACGTCGTCGAGCACGCACAGGAGATGCTTGCACACGCCCAGCGAGCTCCTGACGAAATCCGCGCAGTCGCAGCTGCCGCGCAGCGGCACGAAGCTCGACAGCTCGGTGCGGTAGGGCCGCGTCTTTCCCCGCCCCGCGTTGCCGCCCTTCCCGCGGGCTTTGGCGGCGCGCCCCGTCGTGTAGCTGCCGAGCACCGCCCCGCGCGGCGGTCGCTTCACGACGGTGAGCCCGTCGCGATGCCCGAAGCGTCGCCGCCGATCGAGCGCCTGCAGTGCGGCGCGGCGCACCGGCCAGTCCGCCCCCGCGCTCATCGCGATCACCTGCGCCGCAACGAGCTCGGGCGGCACCTTGCCGAAGCGTTTGTGCCCGCGCTCTTCCAGCGTCTCGAAGGTCTCGTCCAGTGTGGTGGGATGGAAATCCTCGGGTCGGCGCATGGCTGTCGCGATACCATTTTGGCGGCGGCTGCTGGGGCGCGTTTGCCTTCGTCGTCAAGCCCGGAGCCGGGGCGGGAGGCGCAGCGTGAGCCAGCGCCGCAGCGCGAGCCGGAGCCGCGGTCGGAGGCGGGGCGGGACGACGCGTCCGCGAATCGCCGCGTCGTCTCCGCCACCAGCGCCAGGGATGCTCCCCCGACGTTGCGCGTCGCGCTTGCGCCCGTCCGTGCTCCCTGCGGTCCGCGCGGGCGGGGTCCCTCAAGCGCAGGCGCTGCCCGGCCGTCGCGGCGCGCGCGACACGGCCCGCCGGGCTGCGCGTGCGCGAGAGGTCCCAACGGTGCGGGAGCCGGAGCCGGAGCGGGGAGCGCGAGCCGGAGCCGCAGCGCGAGCCGCGGCCGGACCCGGTGGCGGGCATTTCGCCGTGCAAGCTGCGGCTTGAGCCCGGAAATGCCCGGATTTCGGGCATTTCACCCCTTCCCGGTGAGCTTGGGCCCCGAAATGCCCGGATTCCGGGCATTTTGCCCCCCAAGCTTCAACTTGCGCCCCGAAATGCCCGTTTCGCGGTCATCGCGCCCGCCAAGCTT
>CAWGGM010000009.1:0-633126 GCA_963822115.1 uncultured Pseudomonadota bacterium | reverse complement strand
GGCGCCAGGTTCCGGCTTCGCACACGCACGACCTGCACGAGGTGCTCGAGCAACTCGGGCCGATGCTGCAGCGATTGCTCGGAGCCAGGATCGAGGTGAGCGTCGATCCTGCTGCAACGCGAGCGCACTGTCGGCTCGACCGCTCGCTGTTCGAACAGGCGATCGTGAACCTCGCGCTGAACGCGAGGGACGCGATGCCGGACGGGGGCCGTCTCGCGATCGCGACCGAGGACATTTCGTTCGATGAAACCCCGGAGGAGCCTCCGCCCGGGCTGGCTCGCCGGACGTACGTGGTGGTCACCGTTAGTGACAGCGGCGCGGGGATGGCGCCGGAGGTACGCGACGGCGCATTCGACCCGTTCTTCACGACCAAGAAGGTCGGCCAGGGTACCGGGCTCGGCCTGTCCACCGTGTACGGGTTCGTCCAGCAGAGCGACGGGGTGATCGAGCTCGACAGCGAGCCCGGTCAGGGCACGACGTTCCGCATCTATCTGCCTCGTTCGAACGATCCCCCTGTCCGCGCTGGGAGCGCGCCGGGAGCAGCCGATGCTCCGACTTCCTCTCCAAGGCGCGTCGCCACCGAAACCGTACTGCTCGTCGAAGACGAGGCTCTCGTGCGCAAGTCCCTGCGTCGCCTCCTGGAGCGGGCGGGCTACCAGGTGCTCGACGCGCAGGACGCCGAAGCCGCGCTGGAGCTGGCTCGAAGCCGCGGAGCCGAGTTCAACGTCGTGCTTTCCGACGTGCTCCTGCCCGGAATGCTGGGAACAGAGCTTGCGAAACGGCTCAGGGAGATCGTTCCCGGGGCGAAGATCCTTCTGATGTCCGGCTACACGGACGGCAAGCTCGAAGGCTCGCTGGACGATCTCGGCGCAGGCTTCCTCTCCAAACCCTTTACGCCCAAGCAGCTCGACAACGCCATACGCGATCTGATGGGGCGCACCGAGCCCCGCAAGCACGAAGGCGCGGGCTGAGCCCCCGTCGCGCAGCTACCTACGCGGCCGAGGCGGCGTGAGCACCGGCCCGCGGAGTCACTGCCCGCGGACCGCCCGCGTTGACCGAGGCCACGAAGCCCGCGAGACGCTTCGAACCGCCGAGGATCAAGTTCTCCAGCATGGCGTCCTTGAATCGCGCGGGCGGCAGACCGCCCATCAGGGCGATCATGTACGACGCGTCGTCGATGTTCGTGGAGATCCTCTCGCGCTCGAGGCGCGCGATGAAATCCCCGCACTGGGCGAAGAGCTCGTCGGCGCTGCGCCCACCCAGCGAGAAGCCGGGATGCGGCGCCAGATCGCGAGGCAGGAGGAAGTCCTGATCCCAATCCAGCAATCGTGTCACGTAGCCCGCTTCATCGATGCCGTTCTCGATCTCGAAGCCGTAGACGCTCCGGTTGTTCCACCACTGGCTGGCGGGCGTGAGGAACGACGGCATGACCATCACGGAACCATGGCGACGCTCCGAAAAAGCGTCGCATAGCAGATCGAAGGTGCGCGCCTCCGACTCCGGGCTCTCGAACGGTGCCGGAATGATTACCGAAACGCAGGCAAAGATGCCGTTGCGCATGGCCGAGCGGATTGTCTCGACGACGTGCTCGCGCGGGCCGTTGTTCTTGTTGTGGGCGCGCCGGAGCAGGTCGGGGTCGCCCGACTCGACTCCGAAGAACAGGCCCGAGAGGCCGGAGGCAGCGAGGCGCGGCATGTCGGCCGGGCGGACGTTGTTGAGCGAGGCGTAGGCCGAGTAGCGGAACGGCAGCTGGCGTTCGGTGATGCAGTCGGCGATGCGGTTCAAGTGCTTCCACGGCGGATTCGATCCGGAAAGGCGGAAGAAGCGCACGCCGTCGTTCCGGTAGGCGAGCTCCATCTCGTCCACGACCCGCTCGGCTGGTTTGGTGCGCGTGACGCCGCTCAGGTTCGGGTGGGCGCAGAACGCGCAGCGGTTGAAGCAGCCACGCGACTCGTCGACGACGCGAGCGGCAAAGAAGCGATCAGGTTCCGGATACACATCCCGGGAATAGTCCGGCGATGGGAGCTGGCCGAGATCGGAGCTGTAAGCCGTGCTGCCGTCGCGACGTGCGCGCCGATCGAAGCGCAACATCTCGCCGCGCGCTTTCCCGCGTGCGATGGCCAGGATGGCGGCCTCGCCGTCGCCGCTCACCAGGTGGTCGAAGATGCGTGTGCGGTGGAACAGATAGTCTTCACAGTAGGAGACCATGGGGCCGCCCGCCGCGAGCACCACATGCGGGAACGCCTCGCGTACCGCCGCAGCCATGTGCAGGTTGGCCGAGAACCCGCTTCCCGACCACAGCTTGAAGCCCACGACGGTCGCGCGCTCGCGCTCGACGGCGGCGAGCAGCCGCGCCGTGGCGTCCCGCTCGAAATCGCGCTGCGCCGCAATCCGCCGGTCGCGGTAGGGCAGGTACACGCTCGCATCGACGGCGCGCCCGGCTGACAGCCGCTCGACCACCCGGGCGGCGTGCTCGGTGCCGGCGCGATCGCCGATCGAACCGATGTCCTCTGGATTCATCAGATCGAGGATGCGCACCGGTATGCCTTCCGCCCGGAGCACTCCAGCCAGTGTGGCCAGGGAGTTGTCCGGTACGAAGGTGTTGGCGGTGAGGACGTAGCCCGCGTAGTTGACGAGCAGCACGGATGGTAAGGCAGTCACACCCAGCGGGCTACGTACGGCGCGCTTCCGGGGCCAAGTTCAGCGCGGGTGTTCCGGTGTCAATGATGACGAATGTCATTCAAGCCGCGCCGCGGAGGCAGAGCTGGCCTGCGCGCCCTAGCGCGGCTTGCGCCGGATCACGCCCGGCGGATCGGGGCGTCGCGCGGTTTCGGTCGCTTGCGCCGGTTTGGCAGGCGGAGCGGCGGGCGCCGGCGCTGCCGCTGGCCGGGATGGTTCTGCCGGGGGCGCAGCCGGGCGCTCCGGCGGGGCGGGCGTCGCAGCGCTGACCGGCGCCGGCGGCTTTTCGGGAGCCGGCGCTTTGGCCTCGGGCGGAGGCTCGGGCAGGCCGAGCTTCTTGCGCAGCATGTCGCCCAGGCTGCCGAAGCCGGCTGCTCGACCACCCGAAAAATCGCGGTAGTTCTGCCGCTCCTGCACGCCCTCCACGCCGCTCGCGCTGAAGCGCAGCTTGCCGCTGGTCGGGTCGTGGCTGAGCAGGACGACCTGGAGCTTGGTGCCGACGGGGAGCGCTTTGCGGTGATCGCTGCCGTGGGGCAGGCCGAGCTCGCGTACGGGCACCAGTCCTTCGCCGATCTTCGTGTCCACGAAAACGCCGAAGTTGGCGAGTCGCTTGACCGTCGCTTCCAGCACTTCGTCCTTGGCGGGCAACTCGCGCTCGACGGGCTGGGCCAGCGCCTTCATCGACAGGCGCACGCGCAGTCCGCCCTTGTGGCTCTCCTCCACGGCGAGGACCCGTACCCGGACCGTTTCGCCCTCGTGCACGACGTCCTCGACGCGTTCCACGCGACGCGGCGCGAGCTCGGAGATGTGCACGAAGCCTTCGATGCCGCCCAGGTCGATCACGGCGCCGTGCTTCTGCGTGGAGTGCACCACGCCTTCCAGATCGCTGCCGGGGGTCAGGGTGCCGCGCATTTCTTCCAGCGCCTGGCGGCGTTGCTCCTCGAGCAGAGCGCGGCGCGACAGCACGACGGAGCGGCCGCCGTCGCGAACCTCGATCACCCTGAACTCAAGCGTCTGCCCCTCGTAGGTCGCGAGATCGGCGACGTAGCCGAGCTCCACCTGCGAAGCCGGGCAGAACGCGCGCAGCGAACCGATTCTCGATTTCGAGTCCGGCCTTCACCGCTTTCGAGACACGTCCTTCAACCGGCGTCCCGCTCTCGAGAGCCATCGACAGTTCAGCGCCGGCCAGAGAGCCGCCCTGTCCCATCGACGTGGCGAGGACCGGGGCATCCGGAGAAGGATTCACGACCGTCGCCCGCACCCGATCGCCCACTGCGAGGCGCAGATTCCCGTCGCGGTCCTCGAACGTGTGCCGGTCGATGCGCGCATCCGCGGGCGTGCCGATGTCCACGAAGACGCTGTCAGGTCCGATCTGGATGACCGTACCTTCCACAACGTCACCGGACGACAGGCGCTTGCGTGCGCGACTGGTGTCGCTCTTCAGCGAGGCCTCCATCATCGAGGCGAAATCGTCGTCCTTCGGCATGGGGCCGGAGCATGCCACCGCGCGGCCCCCATACAAGCGAATTGCGCCCCGAAAGCGCTGCTGGACCGGGATTATCGTGCCTGGCAACTGGCTGGCCATGGTCGTGAAGTTTGCAGGGGTCCGCGGAAGACCCCATCTTGTCAGTGGAACACGCATGAAGCGCTCGATCCCTGCCAGAGCTGTCCTCGCTCTCGCGGCCCTGCTCGTCGCGCCCGTGTTGGTGAGCCCCGCGGGGGCCGCGGCAGGCGCGACGGCCAAGCAGCCCGACGCGCCCGCGTGCGTGCACTGGCGCATCGAGGTGCGCTACGCGAACTACGGCTACGACCACTGGGTCGTCATCCACAACGGCTGTCAGCGCGAAGCGGCGTGCGTGGTCACGACCAATGTCAACCCGGAGCCCATCCACGTCGGCGTTCCGGTGGACGCGACCAAGGAAGTCCTGACCTTCCGGGGTTCCCCGGCCCGGGAATTCCACGCCCGCGTCGTCTGTCGGCTCCACGGCTGAGCAGCGCGGATCGTGCACCGGGGCCCGCCCTTGTGGCGAGGGGGCCTCCGCCGTACTAGCGTCCCCGCCAGCGCCACCTCGCTCCTGGCGGCTCTCCCGATGTCTGCTCGAACGTCCCAACCCGAGCTCGACGTGGAACTCGAGCGCCGCGCTGTGCGCGCGCTCCGCACCACGTACAACGACCTGAACGGTGCGTTGTTCAATCGCGCGCTCAGGCGCCCCGTGCTCGAGCTCGTCGATTCGACCAGCCGTCTGGGGCGCTGGGTGCACGAACATCGCTGTCTCGAGCTGTCGCGCTCGCTGCTGCTCGAGCATGGCTGGGGTGTCGTGGTGGAGGTGCTCAAGCACGAGATGGCGCACCAGTACGTGGACGAGGTCCTGCGGCGTTCCAGCGAAACAGCGCATGGCCCGGCGTTTCGTCGCGTGTGCGAGGAGCGCGCCATCGACTACCGCGCCAGCGGCCTGCCGCTCGCAGGCGACGCTTCGGCGGCGGAAGTCCGCGTGCTGGAGCGCGTCACGAAGCTCCTGGCGCTGGCAGAGAGCTCCAACGTTCACGAAGCCCAGTCGGCGATGAACGCGGCGCAGCGCTTGATGCTCAAATACAACGTCGAAGCCGTGCGAGACGGTGCTCCGCAGGGCTATGGTTTCCGCCACCTGGGGCGTCCCACCGGTCGCGTCAGCGAATCCGAACGCATCCTGGCGGTGATTGTCGGCGACTACTTCTTCGTCGAAGCGATATGGGTTCCGGTGTGGCGGCCTCTCGAGGGAAAGCGCGGCAGCGTGCTCGAGGTGTGCGGCACGCCGGAAAACCTGGAGATGGCGGAGTACGTCCATTCCTTTCTGACGCACGGCGCCGAGCGGCTCTGGCGCGAACACAAGAAGAAGCACGGCATCCGGAAGAACGCGAACCGCCGCACCTTCCTGGCAGGCGTCATGGCGGGATTCCGCGACAAGCTGGAGCAGCAGAAGCGCGAGAATACCGAACGCGGCCTGGTGTGGGTGGGCGATGCCGAGCTGGGCGGCTACTTCAAGAAGCGTCATCCGCACGTGCGCTGGACCCACCACTACGGCAGTCGTCGCACGGAAGCCTATGCACACGGGCGGGAAGCCGGCCGTCGCATCGTGTTGCATCGAGGCGTGCAGCAGGGCTCTTCAGGCCGGGAGCGCCTGCTGCCCCCCGCATCCCGTGGGCACAGTCGTGAGTGATTCGCGCCCCGACGCTGCCGACAAGGGGGAGCACTACGTTCCCACGCTGCCGGATGCCGGACCGCCCAGCGACGAAGTGGTGCGCGGCGGTGCAGCTCTCGAGGGCAGAGCCAGCAGCGAGGGCCGCGCCGAAGCGCTCGTCGGCTCGGTGCTGGCTGGACGCTATCGCCTCGACGCGCTGATCGGCACCGGCGGCATGGGCGCCGTGTATCGCGCCGAGCACGTCCACATGCGCAAGGCCGTCGCCATCAAGGTGCTGCACAAGGAGATGACGTTCCTGCCCGAAATCGTGGCGCGTTTCGAGCGCGAAGCGGTTGCGGCCGCGCGCATCGAGCATGCCCACGTCGCAGCCGCGACTGATTTCGGGCGTCTGGACGACGGCTCGTTCTATCTCGTTCTCGAGTACGTGGAGGGCCGCAGTCTGAGGCAGCTCGTCAAGAGCGAAGCGCCCCTCGACCCCAGCCGCAGTCTGCACATCGCACGCCAGATTGCCGAGGCGCTGGGTGCCGCACACGCCGCCGGCATCGTGCACCGCGATCTGAAGCCCGAGAACGTGATGCTCGTGTCGCGCGAAGGAGATCCGGATTTCGTCAAGGTGCTTGATTTCGGGATCGCCAAGGTTTCCCTGGAGGATACCCGTGACCAACCGGCGCTGACCCAGGTGGGCAGCGTGTTCGGCACACCCGAATACATGTCCCCGGAGCAGGCCGCCGGTCAGACCGTGGACGCCCGTGCCGATCTCTACACGCTCGGCATCCTCGTGTACGAAATGCTCGGCGGCCGCACGCCGTTCGCCGACGACGACCTGCTCGTCGTGCTCACCCGGCAGATGACCGAGGCCCCGCCTCCGCTGCCGCAGGAAATTCCGGGCGGAGTGCGCCAGCTGGTGAGCGAGCTTCTGGTCAAGGATCCGCTGCAGCGCACTCCGAGCGCTGCCGAGCTCGTCCGGCGCATCGACGCGCTGGGGGAACCGGAGCCACTGCACAGTGCACCGGGCGCTGCATCGTCGCCGGTCATCTCGCCGACGCCCCCGTCGACCGGCGTGTCGCCCACGTTGAACGACGAACCGACGAGCGGCGCGGCGCCGGCCGTGAGCGCGCCGATTCCCGGGTCCGGCGGCAGTCCAGCGCCGCCGGACGTGGCTTCCAGTCCCGAGCCGCCGGCGGCCGTTCCCAGTCCCGCGGCTCCGCCGATCGCGGCAAGCGGCGGCGCGCTGATCGAGCTGTCACGCCGCGCGCGGGAAAACGTGCATGTCGGCGGGCAGACGATTCCCATGTGGCTGCTCGTGTCGATCGTGGGTGGGGTGTCCCTGCTGCTCGGTGTCGCTGTCGTCGTGGTGGTCGCGCTGGCTGGGGGCGGCCAGTCGTCGACAGCTGCCGGGAGTGCCAGCGCCCTTTCGCCGGGGCCCCCGGCGCTTCAGGAGTTGGTCAAGCGCGCCGAGAGCGGCGATCGCACTGCCATCTACGCGCTCAGGCAACGACCCGAAAAGGGTCGCAGCGCCGCCGAGTGGCGCGCGCTGGCCCGTGGCTTCGCCAAGATCCACTTCGACAAGCCGAGCATGGATGCCTACCGTCATGCGCTCGCGGAAGATCCGGTGTTGGTCAAGGATCCACAGACGGTCCGTGACGTCCGCCACGCTTTGGACACGCCGGACAGCGCCACCGAAGCGCTGGACATCGCAGCCCACCAGCTCGGTTCCGTCGGGGTGGACCTGGTCTACAGCGTGGCCACCTCGGACAAGGCCAAGCCCCTTGCCGTCGCACGGGCCAAGAAGCTGCTCGACGATCCTACGGTCGTGTCGCACGCGTCGCCCGCGCTGAAGACCGCGCTCGACCTGAAATCGGCTCGCGGCTGCGCCGGCTACAAGAAGCTTTTGCCCAGTGCGGCGGCAAACGCCGACGCGCGCTCGTACCACCTGCTGCTCCGGCTCACGGTCACGCGCGGTTGCGGCTTTCTCGGTCTGGGCGACTGCTGGTCGTGCCTGCGCGGCTCCGGCGATCTCGCGCAGGCGCTGAAGCGCGCCAAGAGCACGCCGGCACCGACCTTCTAGGTCAGCGAGCGCGATTCAACTCCACACCGCCTGGTGCTCAGAAGGGCCCTCCAACCTGGAGCGCGGACGGCTACACCGCCTGTGGCGAAATCGTGACCCGTGATGCAGCCCGACGCTGCCGAAAAGGCCGGGTCAGTAGCGCGGAACTTCCGGATCGACGTCCCGCGACCAGGCTTCCATTCCACCCTCGACGTTGTAGACGTTCTTGAAGCCTTGCGCGAGGAACTGCTCGGCGGCCGTCTTGCTGCGGACGCCCTCGTGGCAGATGAAAACAAGCGGCGTCGCGCGGTCCATCTCGAGCAGGTCGCTGATCACGTCCTCGTCGAGCCGGCGCGCCCCGTCGAGCTTGGCGATGCGACGCTCCTCGCGGGTGCGCACGTCCAGAAGCATGAACTTTTCGCCGGCGTCCATCTTCTGTTTCAGCTCGGCAACGCTGAGTGACTTGACCCTGGGCGGGAGGTTCGGATTGTTGATGCGGAAGGCCCCGCCGTCAGCGGTCTCGACGTAGTCGATGGACACGCCGTCCGCTCGACTCGCGCTGGCCTTGTCGAGCAACACGATCAAATCGCCCGAACGCACGGCCACGTCACCGGGCTCCTGCGGGCCGATGGCCAGCGAGTGCTCGAACGTCCGGCTCACCTCCAGCCGCACGAACTCGTCTTCTTCGTCGATGGCGTCGGCGAAAGCGTCGGCCGCGCGCTCGGTGATCTCGACACGCGGACCCTGGGTGCTCTCCGCTTCGACGCCGAGTTTCTCCTCGAGCGCTCCCGTCTGGAACAAGTCACGGACGATGTCGCAGCCACCGATGAACTCGCCTTCGATGTAGAGCTGCGGGATGGTGGGCCACGAGGAGAATTCCTTGATGCCCTCGCGGAGCTCCGAATCCGCCAGCACGTCGACGGTCGTATAGCTGGGCAGGAGCTCGTCCAGGATCTGCACGACCTGCGCCGAGAAGCCGCAGCGCGGCGCCTGGCGGGTGCCCTTCATGAAAAGCACAACGGAATCACTCTTGATGGTCTTCTCGATCCGCTTGTGCGTGGATTCGTTCATGGGGGGGTGATCTGGCCCGCCGCTCCCCTTCTGTCAAACAGTCACGCGCCAGCGGCGGGGTGCTATACGTCCCGCGCCATGAGCAGCGACGACTTTGCAGTCACGATGAACGAAAACCTGAGCGGCTGGAACAAGGCGATGGGACTGCACTTCGTCCGCGCCACCGCCGACGAGGTCGTGGGCCAGATCGAAGTGGGCGAGCAGCATCGACAGCCGTACGGCATCGTCCACGGCGGCGTGCACTCCGGCATCATCGAAGCGCTCTGCTCGGTCGGCGCCGCTCTGTTCGCGCTGTCCAATGGCCAGTCCGTCGTGGGACTGGAGAACCACACTTCGTTCCTCAAGGCTGTCCGGACGGGGCGTCTGACCATCGTCGCCACGCCTCTTTCGCGTGGTCGTCGTGCACAGGTGTGGGAAGGCAACGTGCGCGACGAGAGCGATCGACTGGTGGCGACGGGACGGGTGCGCCTGCTCTGCCTCGACGCCGACGCCCAGCTCGCCGGCGAGAAGGTGGACATGGTCCCCCGATAGCAGGCGCCAGCCATAGTTCAACTCACTGAAGTTAAAGCACTTTCTTCTTTTGTCGACGACGCTGTCGACAAACTGCGGGTTGACCCACCAGAGCTCGCGTGAAAGATATCCGGATATCTTGATGAACGGATGCCATGCGCGCATCCTTCACCTATCCGCTAGATGGCGAACCTCGACTCGACAATCGGGCTGCTGCACCTGTTCGGCGACGCGACCCGCGTCCGCCTCATGGCCCTGCTCGGCCAGGCCGAGCTCACCGTCGCCGATATCACCGGCGTTACGGAGCTGGCGCAGTCCCGGGTATCGACCCACCTGGGCCGGTTGAAGGACGCCGGGCTGCTCAGGGTGCGCAAGGTCGGGGCGTCCACCTTCTACGCCGTCAACGACAGCGCCATGCCGGAACCGGCGCGCCGCGTCTGGGAGCTGGTGCAGGGCGAAGTCGACGATGGCGTGATCGAGTCCGATCGCCAGCGCTGCGACGACCTGCTCCGTGCGCGCGAAAGCGCCACGTCGTGGCCCGACTCGATCGCTGGCGAGATGGAACGGCACTACTCGCCGGGTCGCACCTGGGAGGCCACTGCGCGCGGACTCATCGAGCTGGTCCGGCTCGGCGATGTGCTGGACATCGGTTCCGGCGACGGAGCGATCGCACAGCTGCTCGCGCCGCGCACCCGCAGCATCACCTGTCTCGATCGGAGCGATCGCATGATCGCTGCGGCGAAGAAGCGCCTGGCCGATCAGAAGAATGTGCGCTTCAACGTTGGCGACATGCACGAGCTTCCGTTCGACGACGAGAGCTTCGACGCCGTGCTGCTGTTCAACACGCTCACCTACGCCCACAAGCCCGAGCGCGCCGTCGCCGAGGCCCGGCGCGTGCTCCGCCCAGGTGGCAATCTGATCGTCATCACGCTCAGCGCCCACGGCCACGCGTCCATCACCGAGGCCTACGGCCACCTTCAGGCGGGCTTCGACGTAGCGCAGCTCGCCGAGCTGCTGCGCAGCACCGGCCTTGTGGTCGGTCACTGCGACGTGACTTCCCGCGAGCGCCGCAAGCCCTATTTCGAGGTCATCACGGCCCTCTGTTCCCGTCCCGGCCGTCAGCCGGGCACGACTACTGCATCCCCGTGACCAGAAGCATCGAGGAGACATGAGCCAAAAGGACACCCGTACGCTGATCGAGAAGCTGGCCGCTGAGCGCATCCTCATCCTGGATGGCGCGATGGGCACCATGCTCCAGCGTCACAAGCTCGGCGAGCAGGACTTCCGCGGCGGTCGCTTCCGCAATCACAGCCACGACCTCAAGGGCGACAACGACGTGCTCGCCCTGACGCGTCCGGATCTGGTTTCCGGGATCCACAAGGCGTACCTCGCGGCGGGCTCCGATATCATCGAGACCAACACGTTCAACGCGACCGCCATCTCGCAGGCGGACTACGCGCTCGAATCGGCCGTGTACGACATCAACGTCGAAGCGGCGAAGCTGGCGCGCCATGCAGCGGACGAGTTTACCGCGCGCACGCCCGACAAGCCGCGCTTCGTGGCCGGGGCTATCGGCCCCACGAACCGGACGCTGAGCATCTCGCCGGACGTGAACGATCCGGCATTCCGGGCCGTGAGTTTCGACCAGGTCCGCGACTCCTACAAGGAGCAGGTGCGCGCACTGGTCGACGGCGGCGTGGACCTGCTCCTGGCGGAGACGGTGTTCGACACGCTGAACCTGAAGGCCGCCATCATCGCCATCCAGGACGTGTTCGACGAGAAGGGCATCCGGTTGCCGCTGATGATCAGCGTGACCATCACGGATCGCAGCGGGCGCACCCTATCCGGGCAGACGATCGACGCATTCTGGAACTCGATCGCACACGCCGCGCCGCTCAGCGTCGGTATCAACTGCGCGCTCGGCGCACAGCAGATGCGTCCCTATCTGGCGGAGCTCGGTCGCATCGCACCGGTGCTGATCAGCTGCTACCCGAATGCCGGCCTGCCGAACGCCTTCGGCGAGTACGATGAGACCCCCGGGCAGACCTCTGGCTTCTTGAGGGAGTTCGCAGACAGCGGGCTGGCCAATATTCTGGGCGGCTGCTGCGGCACGACCGACGACCACATCCGCGCTTTGGCCGAGCGCGTGAAGGGCGTTTCCCCGCGGCAGATGCCCGACGTTCGAGCCGGCCTCGCGCTTCAGTGGCCTGGAGACGCTCACCATCCGTCCGGACACGAACTTCATCATGGTCGGCGAGCGCACCAACGTGACGGGCAGCAAGCGCTTCGCCAACCTGATCAAGGGAGACGACTACGCGACTGCGGTCGATGTGGCTGCCGAGCAGGTGCGCAGCGGCGCCAACATCATCGACGTCAACATGGACGAGGGCATGCTCGATTCCGAGGCTGCCATGACGAAGTTCCTGCACCTGATCGCCACGGAGCCGGAGATCGCGCGGGTGCCGTTCATGATCGACAGCTCGAAGTGGTCGGTCATCGAGGCGGGGCTCAAGTGCGTCCAGGGTAAACCCATCGTCAACTCGATCAGCCTGAAGGAGGGGGAGGCGGACTTCCTCGACAAGGCGAGGAAGTGCAAGCGCTACGGCGCGGGCGTGGTCGTGATGGCCTTCGACGAGGCAGGACAGGCCGAGAGCGCCGAGCGGAAGTTCTCGATCTGCGACCGCGCCTACCGGCTGCTCACCGAAGAGGTGGGCATGGACCCGCACGACATCATCTTCGACCCGAACATCTTCGCGGTTGCGACGGGGATCGAGGGTCACAACCGCTTCGGTTTGAACTTCATCGAGGCCACGCGGCTCATCAAGGCGAAGCTGCCGGGCGCGATGGTGAGCGGTGGCGTGAGCAACCTCTCGTTCTCGTTCCGCGGTAACAACCCGGTCCGCGAAGCGTTCCACTCCGTGTTCCTGTATCATGCGATCAAGGCCGGCATGACCATGGGCATCGTCAACGCCGGGCAGTTGGTCGTCTACGAGGACATCCCGAAGGACCTGCTCGAGCGCGTCGAGGACGTGCTGTTCGATTGTCGCGAGGACGCCACCGAGCGCATGGTGGAGTTTGCCGAGACGGTGAAGGGCAGCGGCAAGAAGCGCGAGGTCGACCTGACGTGGCGCGAGGCTCCGGTGACCAAGCGCATCAGCCACGCGCTCGTCCACGGCATCGTCGACTTCATCGAGGAGGACTGCGAGACGGCTCGCGTCGAGCTCGGCGCGCCCCTGGCGGTGATCGAGGGGCCGATGATGGACGGCATGTCCGTTGTGGGCGACCTGTTTGGAGCGGGGAAGATGTTCCTGCCGCAGGTCGTCAAGAGCGCCCGCGTGATGAAGAAGGGCGTGGCCTATCTCGAGCCGTTCATGGAGGAAGAGAAGCGTCTCGCCGGTACGGCTGCCGAGCCCGTGGGCAAGGTCGTGATGGCTACGGTCAAGGGCGACGTGCACGACATTGGCAAGAACATCGTGGGCGTCGTGCTCGGCTGCAACAACTACGAGGTCGTCGACCTCGGGGTCATGGTGCCGACGCAGAAGATCCTCGATACCGCTGTCGAGCAGAAGGCCGACATGATTGGTCTGAGCGGGCTCATCACGCCGAGCCTCGACGAGATGGTCAACGTCGCCACCGAGATGGAACGCCGCGGCATGAAGCTGCCGTTGCTCATCGGCGGAGCGACGACGAGCCGGCAGCACACGGCGGTGAAGGTGGCTCCGGCCTACAGCGGCATCACCACCCACGTGCTGGACGCTTCCCGCGCGGTAGGTGTGGTCTCCAGCCTGCTCGACGACAAGCAGCGAAGCGATTTTGCCCAGGACAATGCGCGCGAACAGCAGCGACTGCGCCAGCTCCACTCGGGCAAGCAGAAGCGCCCCCTGGTGCCGTACGCCGATGCCGTCGGCCGCCGTACGCCGGTCGAGTGGCTCGAACAGGACATCGCCAAGCCGGAGTTCACCGGCGTCAGGCACCTCGAGAACTACCCGCTCGAGGAGATCGCCGGGTACATCGACTGGACGTTCTTCTTCACGGCCTGGGAGCTGAAGGGCAAGTTCCCGAAGATCCTTGAGAGCCCGGAATACGGCGAGACCGCCCGGGACCTCTACGACCACGCGCAGAAGCTGCTCCGCGGTATCATCGACGACAAGCTGCTGCAGGCGAATGCGGTGTACGGCTTCTGGCCGGCCAACGCTGTCGATGACGACGTTGTCCTCTACAGGGACGAGTCGCGTGCCGAGGAACTGGTGCGATTCAGCATGCTGCGCCAGCAGCAGAAGCGCGATGCGTCAGACACGACGCCCTGCCGCTCGCTCGCCGACTTCGTGGCGCCGCGCGATTCGGGGCTTTCCGACTACGTGGGCGGATTTGCCATCACGACGGGGCTTGGCGCGACCGAGCTTGTGCGTCATTTCGAGAAGGACCACGACGACTACAACGCCATCATGGTCAAGGCGCTCGCCGACCGGCTCGCCGAGGCGTTCGCCGAGTTGTTGCACCAGCGCGCTCGCCGCGACTGGGGCTACGGCAAGGGCGAGGACTTCACGAACGAGGATCTGATCGACGAGAAGTACCGGGGCATCCGTCCGGCTTTCGGCTATCCCGCGTGCCCTGACCACTCCGCGAAGTTCCAGCTCTTCGACCTGCTCGAAGCGCGGCGCGTGGGCATCGACCTGACGGAGTCCGCGGCGATGACGCCCGCGGCCAGCGTCAGCGGCCTCTACCTGGCGCACCCGGCGGCGCGCTACTTCACGGTCGGCCGTATCGGCCGCGACCAGGTCGAGGCGTACGCGGCGCGCAGGGGCGTGAGGGTGGAGGAAGTCGAGAAGTGGCTGATGCCGAATCTGGGCTACGACCCGCGCAAGAAGAAGGCCGCGTAGCTCCCGATTGACCCGGGCGCCCGGCCGCTTCATGGTCCAGGCACTCGCGACGGGCGGCCGTTGCGACTTGCCTGGAGGACGAGAGACATGAAGCGCGCTTCGTTTATTGCTCTGGCGTTGGCGTTGGGGGCGGCCTTGCCTCTACTTTCCGGGTGCAGCTCGGGCAACACCCCGGCAAGCCGCTCGACCAAGGCCGATGCCGGAGATGCCGGTACGAGCGTGCACAAGCCGGAGGACTGCGACCCGCTCGTGCCGGAGGAGTGCGTCTTCCCGTTCCCGTCGAACCACTATCTGGTGAAGGACAGCTCGACACCGACCGGCTACCACGTGCAGTTCGGCCCGACGACGCTGCCGACGATGAAGAACGGCCAGCCCGAGCCGCCCGACGTGTTCAAGGAGAGTGACGGGTTCTCGCCCGGCGTCGCGCCGATGACGTTCCTGCCCGGAGCGACCATCACAGGTCTGCCCGATCCGGATCACATTGCCGACTCGCTCAAGCCCGACTGCCCCACGGTGCTGATCGAGGCCGACACCGGCAAGCGCGTGCCGCACTTCTCGGAACTCGACATGTCGCACGGCATCGACTCGCGCCGTGCTCTGGAGATCCGTCCGGCGGTCAGGCTCAAGGACGACACGCGCTACATCGTCGCGATTCGCAATGTCGTCGATGCCAGCGGCAAGGCCATCCCGCCGAGCCCGGCGTTCAAGGCGCTGCGCGACGGCACTCCCGACCCGGAGATCGACTCGCGCCGCACCGAGTACAAGGACATCTTCGCCAAGCTGAAGTCGGCAGGGGTCGACCAGTCGACCCTGCAGATCGCCTGGGACTTCACCACGGCCAGCAAGGACAACAACACCAAGCAGATGGTGGAGATGCGCGACGACGCGCTGGCGCAGGCGGGCACCCAGGGGCCCGCCTACACGATCGACAGCGTCAAGGACAATCCGTACCCCAAGAAGCAGCCGACGATTGCCCGCGAGATCACCGGCACGATGACCGTGCCGCTGTATCTGGACAAGCCCGACCCGGGTTGCTCGCTGAGCGTGGACGCGAGCGGCAAGCCCAAGCAGAACGGTACGGCGAAGTTCCCCTTCATCATGGATATCCCCGAGAGCGTCGCGACGGGGGGCAAACCCGCCCCGGTCGTGCAGTTCGGCCACGGCCTGCTCGGTGCTGCGGCCGACATGAACACGTCCGATGGGGCGCAGCAGCTCATCCAAAACAAGGGCTACGTCATGTTCGGGGTGGACTGGATCGGCATGTCCGAGAACGACCAGAAGTTCATCGCGGACATGCTCACGAGCGGGGATCTGACGCAGTTCTCGCACATCGCCGACCGGCTCCGTCAGAGCTACGTCAATGCGCTGCTCGCCATGCGCATGGTCACCGGCGACCTCGCCAAGGACCCGGCGGTGCAGTTCAACGGCCAGAGCGTCATCGACCCGACGCAGCGCTACTACTACGGCAACAGCCAGGGCGGCATCAACGGCGGGGTGTACATGGCACTCAGCACCGATGTGACGCGCGGCTACCTGGGTGTGCCGGGGCAGCCGTACAGCCTGCTTCTGAATCGCAGCAAGGACTTCACGAAGTACCTCGCCATCATGACCTATGCCGTGCCCGATCCTGTCGATCGGCAGGTGGACATCGCGCTCATCCAGATGCTGTGGGACCGAGCGGAGCCCGATGGCTACAGCGCGTACATTTCCAGCGACATGCTGCCGAACACACCCAAGCACAACGTGCTGCTCCACATCGCGCTCGGCGACCAGCAGGTCACCCCGCTCGGCGGCGAGGAAATGGCGCGCACCGTGGGCGCGGTGAATATCTCGCCGGTGAACCGCGAGGTGTTCGGCATTACCGACAAGCCCGCTCCGTACACCGGCGGGAATGCCATGGCGGAGTGGGACTTCGGCAACAAGCCTGCCCCGCTTACCAACATCCCGCCGCCGGACTCGGATGGCCCGGACACGCACGGCAAGGTCCGCGCGCTGCCCGAGGCGCAGACGCAGATCGACCAGTTTTTGCGCACGGGCACGGTGGTGGCTGTGTGCAGCGGCCCCTGCAATCCGAACTGAGCCGGCCCGCCTTGCCGCAGCGCGGGATCGCGCGAACCGGGAAGGTCGAGACGCCTCGAGCGTAGAATGCGCCGGGTGCGTCTGGCGCTACACCGGCGGCTCGGGGGGCAGCACGGGCGGTCCCTGTTCGCCAGGGGCACGGCGCTGGACCAGCAACAATGGCGTGGACCGATCTCGACGGCGTGGTGGTCGTCAAGGGCGCCGCGGTCGTGCACTCCGGCGCGACGCTCAATTCGCCGACCGGCAATCTGACGATCATTGCCGACTCGATCACGGTCGAGAGCGGCGCGTCGATCGTCGTCGCTCCGACGGGCAGCACGCCCGGCGGAAACGGTGCGGACGGCAACTACTACTACAACAGCTACTACGGCTACCACAACGCCTACGGCGGCGGCGGCGGCGGCCACGCTGCCAAGGGCGCCAACGGCGGAGGCGCCGGAGTCGGCGGCAACGCCTACGGTCTGGACATGGACTTCATCTTGGCACCTTCCTGTCCAAGGAGAGCTTCACGGTCGACCGCTCCGCGCTGGCGCAGGGCGACAACTTCTTCCACATCGTTCCCGTGGATGGCACGAGCGCGGTCGGTACTGTCCAGGGCTGGTTCAAGCTGCAGCTCAACACCAAGGCGCCGACCATCACCTCGTCCAGCCACCCGAGCCAGACGACCTGGTCGGCGAACAACACCGTGTTCTACGCCTGGACGTTCCCGGTCGCGGACCAGAACGTCGTCGGCATCCACTATGTCAGCGACCACTACGCCAACACCGTGCCCACCAAGAGCGACACCTTCGTCGATGTCTCGCAGAAGCAGCAGATCCTGCAGAACCTGGCGGACGGCGTCTGGTTCTTCCACGTGGTCAGCGAAGACACGCACGGCTACCTGACCAAGGTCACGGCACACTACCAGGTGCGCATCGGCGCCGACCCGGGCGCGGGAACCATCCTCGGTCAGGTGATCGACAGCCAGTCGCAGCCGGTGGATGGCGCGAGCATCACGGTCAACCGCGGCCTGTTCGACACGACCAGCAACAGCAGTGGCAACTACGACCTGCAGAACGTGATCGCCGGCAGCTGGGAGGTCACGGCCAGCAAGGTGCCGTACGCCCCGGTAGTCCACAACGTGACGGTGACCGACCAGAACTCCACGACGGTCAACTTCACGTTGCAGTAGCGCTACCTGGTTGTCACTTCCGCCGTGCCGGGCGCCTTGTGCAGGCGTCCGGCAGGGGCTGAGATCGGCCGCATGCCTTTGCCCGAGGAGCCCGAATTCCTGCCGCCGCCCGGGCGTCGCGTCTACTGCAACCGCACGCTGAACCTCCGGTCCATCAAGGCCATTGGCTGCGACATGGACTACACGCTCATCCACTACAACACCGAGGAGTGGGAGCGGCGTGCCTACGAGCACACGCGGGAGCGGCTGGCCGAGCAGGGCTTCCCGGTCGGCGCGCTTGAGTTCGATCCCCGTTTCGCGACGCTCGGCCTGGTGATCGACCTCGAGCTCGGCAACCTGGTCAAGGCCAACCGCTTCGGCTTCGTGCGCCGCGCCTGCCACGGCACACGTACGCTCGACTTCGACGAGCAGCGCAAGACGTACGCGCGCGAGCTGGTCGATCTGTCCGAGCCGCGCTGGGTGTTCATGAACACTCTGTTCGGTCTGTCCGAAGCCTGCATGTACGCGCAGATGGTCGACCTGGCCGACGCGGGCCAACTCGATCCAGCTCTCGACTACGGCGATATCTACCGCGTGGTGCGCTCCGCGCTCGACGCCACGCACATGGAGGGCACCCTCAAGCAGGAGATCAGCGCCGACCCCGAGCGCTTTGTGGTGCTCGACCCCGAGTTGCCGCTAGCGCTGCTCGACCTGAAGCACGCCGGCAAGAAGCTCCTGCTCATCACCAATTCGGAGTGGGAGTACACCGTTTCGATGATGGGCTACGCTTTCGACCGCTTCCTGCCCGACAGCATGACCTGGCGCGAGCTGTTCGACATCGTGATCGTCTCGGCGCGCAAGCCGACGTTCTTTTCCAGCGCGCAGCCGATTTTCGAGGTGGTCGACGAGCAGCAGGGGCTGCTCCGTCCTTTCAACGGCGCTCTGGCCGAGGGCCGCGCCTATCTCGGTGGGCATGCCGGCCTGGTCGAACGCGATCTGGGGCTGGTGGGCGAGGAGATCCTGTACGTGGGCGATCACATGTTCGCGGACGTGCATGTGACCAAGAGCCTGCTCCGCTGGCGCACCGCGCTCGTGGTGCGCGAGCTGGAGCAGGAAATGGACGCGCTGCTCTCCTTCCGCGAGCAGCAGGCCGTGCTCACGGGGCTCATGGAACAGAAGGAATTGCTCGAGCATCGCTACTCCGCACTGCGCCTGACGCTGCAGCGCCACGACGCCGGCTATGCGCCGGCCGGCCAGAGCTCCCCGCGACAGTTGCGCGAGCGCATGCAACAACTGCGCACCCAGCTGGTCGCCCTCGACGAACGCATTGCGCCACTAGCCCGCGCTTCCAGTGAGCTCGTCAATCCGCGCTGGGGGCTCATCATGCGGGCCGGCAACGACAAGAGCCATCTTGCCCGCCAGACCGAGCGCTACGCGGACATCTACACGTCGCGGGTCTCGAATCTGCTGCTGGAGACACCATTCGTGTACCTGCGCTCGCCGCGGGGTAGCCTGCCGCACGACAGCGGTCCCGGCGGCGGCGCATAGGGCAAAGGCGACTCGACGGAGTCGATGTCGTACCTTTCCCGGATCGCCTGCGCCCGGAACCCGTGCGTCGGGCTGTATCGGGATTACACTGTGCCAAGGAGGATGGGGTGCGGCGACAGCCGTGGCCATAGCCTGGCGGTGAGCCCGGGGGGGCATGTCTTGGACGGAAGTTCCGGTTGTCGAGCGGCGTGATAGTAGGCGTCTGCGGGGCCAGGCAGAGCCAGTCCCGTTCGATGTGAGCGTGGTGATCCCGACGTTCCGCCGGCCGGAGTCGCTCGCGCGGGCGCTCCAGAGCTGCCAGCGTCAGCTGGGCGTACTGTCGTACGAAGTCGTCGTGGTCGACAACAGCCCGGAACGCTCCGCCAGCGGCCTCGTAGCGGAGATGGCCGTCCGGAGTGCCGTCCCGATCCGCTACGAGCACGAACCCGTCGCCGGCGTCGCTGCCGCGCGCAATCGCGGTGTGGCCGCCGCGAACGCTCCACTCATCGCGTTCCTCGACGACGACGAGGAAGCCGACGAGCACTGGCTTGCGAGCCTGGTCGCGACCCGTGCTCTGCACGATGCCGACGCCGTGTTCGGCGCCGTGGTCGCCCGGATCGACGGGCCCGCGCCGCCCGAAGCGGACGTGTACCGCCAGGCGCTCACTCGCTCTTTCGACGAAGCCAGCGGCGAGCTGCCGTCGCGCCGGCATGCGCAGCTCGGCACCGGCAACTCGCTGTTCCACAAGCGCTGCCTCGGCGAGCAACCGTTCGACCCCGCGCTCGGCCTCGGCGGAGGCGAGGACTCCGCTCTGATCAAGCGCCTGTCGCGCGAACGGCGGCGCTTGGCCTGGACTCCCGAGGCGCAGGTGACCGAGTACCTGCCTGCCGCGCGGGCCAATCTCGTCTTCATGCTGCGGCGTCGTTTCAGCGACGGGCAGGTGCGCACCTCCACCTGCATGGTCGCGGAGCCGCACGAGCCCGGGCGCATGCTGCTCTGGATGGCGATCGGGGTCGTGCAACTCCTCGTGTATTCCCTGCTCGCCGCAGGCGCTGCCCTGTTCGGCCTTGCTGCTGCGCGCCGCTACCTGTGCAACGCGGCCAGCGGCGTGGGAAAGCTGCTCTGGATGCGGCCCTTCCGCGCGTTGCGCTACCCAGGGCAGGCGGCGCGCGCCAGCGCGGGAGCTGGCTAGTGTTTTCGCGGCTTCTGGACAGCGCCATCTATCACGGCACCCGTCTGGTTGCGCCTCGCCTGGCCTCGCATCCGGTTCCGCTGCCGCTCGGTGCGGCGTACGTGTCGTTCACGTTCGATGACTTTCCGGCCTCGGCCGCGGCGCAAGGCGCACCCATCCTCGAGCGGCACGGGGTGCGCGGCACGTTCTACGTTGCGATGGCGCTGTCCGGCGCCGACGATGGCTTCTCGCCGGAGCAGCTCGAGCGCCTGTACGATGCCGGTCACGAGATCGGCTGCCACACCCACCGGCACATGGACTGCTTCGCGGCGGACGACGCGCGTGTGCTCGACGACGTCGTGAGGAACGCCGAGGCGATGGAGCGCGTCCTGCCCGGCGCGCGGCCGCGGCAGTTCGCGTTCCCCTATGGCCGCTTCCGTCCGTCACACAAGGCGCTGCTCGGTCACCGCTTCGACTCGCTGCGCTCGATCTTTCCCGGTGTGCATCGCGACGAGGCCGACCTGCACATGCTGCTCGCCAACAAGCTGTTCTCGGCCGACGGCAGCGCCGACCGGGCGCTGTCACTGATCCACAACGTGGCCGAGCGCGGTGGCTGGCTGGTGCTGTTCACGCACGACGTGAGCGACGCGCCGACGCCCTACGGCGTTCGACCTGCCGAGCTCGACTGTGCTGTGGCCCGCGCTGTCGACCTGGGGCTCGATGTGCTGCCCGTGGGCGAGGTGGTGCGGCGCCTCCAGCCGCAACGGCCCGCAGCTGAAGCCGGCGCTACCACGTATCGATGAAACGACGCGCGGGCTGCTCGCGCCGCGCCGGTGCGCTCGCGAGCCCGCGCGCGAGCCAGTCGCGCGTTTCGGCCGGGTCGATCACCGCGTCTAGCTCGAACAGCGACGCCATGTTGATCGCCCGGCCGCGCTTCTTCGCCTCGTCCACCAGCGCTGCCAGCGCCTGCTCGCGAGCCTCGGCATCCTCGATCGCTTCCAGCTGCTTCTTCATCGCGAGCCGCACTGCGCCCTCCAGGTTCATGGCGCCGAACTCCGCGCCCGGCCACGCAACGGTGAACAGCGGCGCGTGGAAGTGCCCGCCGCTCATCGCCTGCGCGCCCAGTCCGAAGCCGCGGCGCAACACGACCGTGAGGTACGGCACTGTCAGGGCGGAAGCTGCGACGAACATGCGTGCGGTGTGCCGCACCAGCCCCGTCGCTTCCGCCTTCGGTCCCACCATGAAGCCCGGCGTGTCGCACAGCGAGACGATCGGCAGCCCGAACGCGTCGCACAGCCGCATGAAGCGCGCCGCCTTGTCCGACGCATCCGCGTCGATCGCGCCACCCAGGTGCATCGTGTCGTTCGCGATCACGCCCACCGCGCGCCCCTCGATGCGCCCCAGCGCCGTCAGCATGCTGCGCCCGAAATCGCGCCGGAGCTCCAGCACCGAGCCCGCGTCGCACAGCGTCTCGACGATGGGCCCCGGCTTGTACGCCCGCCGGCGGTTCTCCGGCAGCGCGCTCCGGAGCCGGCTCTGGTCCGGCGCGCTCCACCCGGCGAGCGGCCCCTGGAAGAAGCCCAGGTACTTGCGGGCGACGGCCACCGCTTCGGCTTCGTCGGCGACGCGCACGTCGATGACGCCATTCTTCGCCTGGACGTCCGCCGGTCCGATCTCCTCCGGCTTGAAGCTGCCGAGGCCCCCGCCCTCGATCATCGCGGGGCCGCCCATGCCGATGTTGCTGTTGTCGGTGGCGATGATCACGTCCGAACAGCCGAGCAGCGCCGCGTTACCCGCGAAACAGCGCCCGCTCACCACCCCCACCAGCGGCACGCGCCCCGACAGCGCCGCGAACGACAGGAAGCTCGGCGTGTCCAGCGCCGCGACGGTCTGCACGTCCACGTCGCCCGGGCGCCCGCCGCCACCCTCCGCGAACAGCACCACAGGCAGGCTCCACTGTGCGGCGAGCTCCAGCATGCGGTCGAGTTTCTTGTGGCCCATCATGCCCTGCGTGCCCGCGAACACCGTGAAGTCGTAGGCGAGCAACAGGGCCTTGGCGCGCTCGGCACCGAACAGCTCCGCGTTCACCGTGCCCAGGCCGCACACGATCCCGTCCGCCGGGCTGACGCGGATCAGGTCTTCCAGCGTCCGGCTTTGCCGCTGCGCCGCCAGCGCCAGCGCGCCGTACTCGACGAAGCTGCCCTCGTCGAGCAGGTCCGCGAGGTTTTCCCGCGCCGTGCGCTGCCCGCGGGCCCGCCGCTTCGCCACCGCTTCGGGACGCCCCGCATCCGTTGTCGCGTGCAGCCGCGATTCGAGCTTCTGCAGATCCGGGTCCTTGTCGTCGGCAGACATGGCCGGAGCCTACACCGGTGGCCGCCGCGCGCTACGCGCCGGCGACGCGGGGCCTTGTGCCGGCGTCAGTCGTAGCCGACGGGCGACGGTGCGTGCGACGGTACCAGCCGCCAGTGGAAATCCAGCGTGGTGCCGCCCTGCGTGGCCGAGAGCGTCAGCGTGCGCACCGGCTTGCTCTTTCCGACCACGTGCCGGAAGCACAGCCGGCTGCCGCGGGCGCTCACCAGCCGGTCGGCATCCGTGGTCAGAGCGCGCAGCGTCGTATCGCGCGGCAGGCAAGGATCGTCGGCTGTGCATGCGTAGGGCATCCAACCGCTCTGTGCCACTTCGTGACCGTCCACATCGAGCGCCACCCGCCAGTTGCCATCCGCGCCGCTCCAGCTGCGTACGATCACGTCGAAGCATGCCCCGCCGTGGTCGAGCTCGACCAGCGCTGCTTCGGACGCGAATGCATTCTGCGGCAGTCCGAAGTCCCGCTCGTCCCAGACCGGGCTCGCCACCCAGACGCGGTTCGGGGCTGGCGTCGCCCCCGACCCGGGCCGCTCCACCCGCGCGTAGCCCCGCGCGCTGCAGCCCGACAGCGTCAGCGCCGTCACCAGCCAGGCCGTCGACAAGCTCGCTTTCGTCACGTTGCGCCCCCTCGACCCTCCAAGCGTTTGCGCGTCTCTGCCCCGCGTCAAGTCATGACGACACTGCCGCCCCCGGGTGAAAAGCTATTTGGCGTCGATGGAGCGTTCGCCTGGCGGGACCTTGATGTACAGCGTGCCGCCTGTGGCCTTGGGATCGTAGCTCCAGCCGCTCTGGGCGGCTTCGAGATCGGCGAGCGTGGGCTGTTCGGCCAGAGCGGCGCCGCCGTCCGACACGGAGGCGGGCTTGTTGGCGACGCCGACGACCTCGAACAGGAAGCCGTGCGTGAACTCGGAGCCCTGCCGCGCGTAGATGATGACGTCGTCGGCGGTCTTTACCTGGTTCAGCTCGGTACCGTCGAACAGGGTGACGCTCGACTGCGGGCCGGGGGCGACGCGCGGGTAGAGCACCCCCGGCGTGGTGGCGTAGGAATCCACGCGCGCGGGGTCCGTCGTGGGCGCCATGGTGTCGATGGTCGGGCGGAGCAGGGCGACGATGCTGCCGGCGCGCTGGAAGAGTGGCAACGTGTCGAGCGGCGCGGCGACGTGAATCGTCTTCTTGCCGGCGGAGCTCGCGCCGGTCCACCAGTTCACCCAGCTTCCGGGCGGCAGGATCACGTCGCGCGACGTACTGCCGCGTGCGAGCACCGGCGCGACCAGGAGGTCGTCGCCGAACAGGTACTCGTCATTGGGGTGCTGGCCCAGCTCGGGGTAGGCGAAGCCCAGTGGCCGCTCGATCGGGCGCCCGTCGCTCTCCAGGCGCTGGGCGTAGGTCCACTCGTAGGGCCAGAGCCGGAGATGCAGGCGCGTGTAGCGGCGGTACCAGCCGAGCATCTCGGCGTCGAAGCCGTTGCCTGGCGTGGGCTCCCAGGCGACGTCGTTGGAGCTGGTGCCGACTTCCATCACGCTGGAGAGTGCTGTCTGTTCGAACCAGCGCGTGAACAGCTCCTTGTCCGGCGGCGAGTGGCGGTAGCCGCCGGTGTCGGAAGCGTAGAAGGGAAAGCCCGAGGGGCCGAGCGACAGCCCTGCCACGACCGAAGCGGGCAGGCCGCCAGTGGCGGTGTACGGGTTGCCGCTCGCGTCGGTGACCCTGTCGCCGCGCTTGGCGAAGCTGGCGTCCAGATCGCCGGGCCAGATCACGCCGACGTTCTTCTGGTCGCCGTAGGTGCCGCGGCGGCAGATCAGGAAGCCGCCGCTCTTCGGCAGCGTCTCGGCGTAGACCCGGTGGTAGAAGAGCTGGAAGCGGCTGTGCATCGTGCGCTCGTCGCTGCCGTCGGAAAACTTCCAGACGTTGCGCGCGCCGAGCAGGCCGGGAACGACATCTTCCCCGTAGTCGAGCTTGAAGCCCTCCACGCCCATGTCGGTGTACTTGTGGATGAGGCCCTGCCACCAGGCGTAGGCATCGGGGTTGGTCAGGTCGATGGGGCGCCCCCACTTGTTCAGCAAGAGGCCGGTCTTCGGCGGGTAGAAGCCGTGCGCGGTCATGTAGTCGCGGAGCGACTTCGTCTTGGGCGCATTGGCGGTCTTCTCGTCCTCGTAGGGCGTGTGCCAGAGCGCGGTGCGGAAGCCGAGCGCGTGCATCTTGGCGATCATCGCGGCTGGGTCGGAAAACTGGGCCGGGTTGAAGTCGAAGGTGTTGACGGCGGTGGCGTAGGGCCGGTCGATCCAGTAGCCGGTCGTGGCCAGATCGTCGCTGCGGATGGTGTCGAGATCGCTCTCGACCTGGGCCTGGTCCTTGTTCTCGTCGCGCCAGATCCACGGCCCGAGCGCCCAGCGCGCGGGCAGCACTGGATAGCCGGTCACGCCGAAGTACAGGCGGGGCACGTCGATGGCCTTTTCCGCGGCGAACAGGTGGAAGCGCAGGCCGTCCTTCGAGCCCGCCCCGGTGCCGAAAATGACGTCCGCGCGGTCGTCGGCGGTTTTGGCCATGTCGAAGGTGGCAGGGTAGGGGTTTTCGACGAACAGACCCCAGCCACGCGTGCCGATCACGAACGGCACCGGAACATGCGCGTCGTTGTAGCCGCTCTCGGTGCCGCCGCCGGCTTCGAGCTGCATGGCACGGACGTGCCCGCGGCTATCCACGTCGTCGAAGTACTCGCCCAGACCGTAGAAGCCCTCTTTGGTATCCACGATGGGCCGCAGTCGGAAATAGGCGATGGCCTGCTCGCCCGGGTCGGGCACGAGGTCGAGCGTGAAGCTGCCGGGCTCGTCCTGCTTGACGCTCAGCGTCGCGTGCTGCCCCTGCTCGAAGCCAAGGCGCACTTGCAGCGAGCTCACGCTCTGCTTGGCCGGTGCCGCGCTCTTCCAGGCCAGCCAGGCAAAGCCGGCGGGCATGCGGTGGTTGGGCAGGTCGGCTGCGATGGGCCAGGGGTCGTAGTTCTCGTTGTCGTCGAGGGCGTCGACGCGGCCGAGCTCGATGCCGTCGTGGGGGAAGTCGAGCAGCACGTCGCTGCCGCGCCTGAGCTGGAGGCCGCTCGGGCCGACCTGGACGCTGTAGCCGCCGTCGCCGACGCTCGTCGGCACCGGATTCGGCTTCGTGGAGCCTCCGCCGCAGCCGCAGAGCAGCAGCAGGGCAGCGAGGGGGGCACGGCGTGGCGTTGTGCTCATGGCTACGCAGTCGAGTATAGGGTAGCTTCCGGGCCGATTCGTCATGTTCCTCCTCAAGGTCGCCGCTGCCGCACTGAACCAGACGCCGCTCGACTGGGAGCGGAACAAGCGGAACATCCTGTCCGCCATCGAGGAGGCGCGGGGCGAGGGTGTGAGCGTGCTGTGCCTGCCCGAGCTCTGCATCACCGGCTACGGCTGCGAGGACGCCTTCCTGTCGCCGGGCGTGCACGGCATGGCGCTGGAAGTGCTGGGCGAGGTCCTGCCGGCGACCGAGGGCATGATCGTCAGCCTGGGCCTGCCGGTGATGCACGACAGCGCGGTGTACAACGCCTGCTGTGTGGTCGCGGACCGGAAGATCCTGGGCTTCGTCGCCAAGCGCGCGCTGGCCGGTGACGGCATCCACTACGAGCCGCGCTGGTTCAAGCCCTGGCCTGGCGGCAGGCGCTCCACGCTCAAAGCCGGGGGACAGAGCTACCCGATCGGCGATCTCTATTTCGACTGCGGCGGCGTGAAGATCGGCTTCGAGATCTGCGAGGACGCCTGGATCGCCCAGCGCCCCGGCGCGGAGCTCTCGCTCGACGCGGTCGACTTGATCCTCAACCCGAGCGCGAGCCACTTCGCGTTCGGCAAGCATCGCATCCGCCGTCGGCTGGTGCTGGAGGGCTCGCGCGCGTTCGGCGTGAGCTACGTGTACGCTAACCTGCTCGGCAACGAGGCGGGGCGACCCGTGTACGACGGCGACACGCTGATCGCGAGCGGCGGCAGCGTGGTCAGCGAGGGCCGGCGCTTCTCCTTCGCCGATCATCAGCTGATCACCGCGGTCGTGGATATCGACCTGATGCGCACGCGGCGCGCTTCGCTGTCGAGCTTCCACCCGCATGTGGCGCCCGAGCCGGGCGAGTGCGTGTGCGTGGACTTCGCGTTTCCCGCGGTCGAGCCGGAGCCCCAGAAAGTCGAGCTCGAGCCCTGGGAACACTCGCAGCACAAGAAGGAAGAGGAGTTCATGCGCGCCATCGCGCTCAGCCTCTTCGACTACATGAGAAAGAGCCGCTCGCGAGGCTTCGTCGTCAGCATGAGCGGCGGAGCCGACTCCAGCGCGGTGGCGTGCCTGGTGGGGCTGATGGCGAAGGCTTTCCGTTGGGGAGTTGGGCATCGACGGCGTGGCGGACAAGCTGGATTACATGCCGGAACTGGCGGACGTGAACAGCGAGCGCGAGCTCGTCGAGCGGCTTCTGACCACGGCCTACCAGGCGACCGAGCACAGCTCGAAGACCACGCGCGACGCGGCGCGCTCTGTCGCTGCCTCTGTGGGCGCGCGCCATCACGAGCTCGACGTGCAGCCGCTGGTCGACGGCTACGTGAAGATGATCGAGAGCGCCGTCGGTCGGCAGCTCGACTGGGAGCACGACGACATCGCGCTGCAGAACATCCAGGCGCGGGTACGCGCGCCGGGCGTGTGGATGCTGGCGAATCTGGAGGGCAAGCTGCTGCTCGCGACCAGCAACCGCTCGGAAGCGGCCGTCGGCTACGCGACGATGGACGGCGACACGGCCGGCGGGGTCAGCCCCATCGCCGGCATCGACAAGGCGTTCCTGCGCCGCTGGCTATCCTGGCTGGAAAAACACGGGCCCACCGGCGGAGCAGCCGATGCCGGAGCTGTCGGTCGTGACGGCGCAGGCCCCCACGGCGGAGCTCAGACCCGAGTCCGCCGGACAGACGGACGAAGACGACCTGATGCCGTACGTGCTGCTCGACGCTATCGAGCGCGCGGCCATCCGCGACAAGCGCACGCCGCTCGAGGTCTACCGGCTGATGCGTGGCGACTTCCCCGACTACGCGCCGGAGCAGCTCCTTTCGTGGGTGGAGCGCTTCTTCCGGCTCTGGAGCAGGAACCAGTGGAAGCGCGAGCGCTACGCCCCCAGCTTCCACGTCGACGACGAGAACCTCGATCCGAAGACCTGGTGCCGCTTCCCGATCCTCAGCGGTGGCTTCGAGCGCGAGCTGGCGGAGCTGCGCGCGGCTTTTTCCCGGCAGCCGTAGCTGTCCGACTCACGTAGATCGATCGCCCCCTCAACGCGCGACCCCGGAAAAGTCTTCCGGGCTGGAGCTCCGGCGGCGCGTGGGTCTGGATCCGGGCGCTGGCCCCCTGTGCTGGCGCCGCGAAAGGAGTAGAGTCCCGACCCGGAATGCGCGAGGCGGATTTCTACCGCGACGAAGCGAAACAGCGGGCGGCGGGCGCCGTGAAGGTCGTCGAGGCGCAGACCTCGGCGGAGGTCGTCGTGGCCGTGCGCCGCCGCTCCGGCGACTACCGCATCGCGGCCTACCACTTCGGCCTGGGCGCGCTCGGCCTCGTCACGCTGTACATGCTGGTCTCGCCGCAGGTGTTCAGCATCGGAGCGATGGCGCTCGAGGCGCTGATCGCGTTCGTGCTCGGCGCGCTTCTGTGTCGCCACGTCGAGACGCTGTCGCGCCTGCTCACGCGCCCTTCCACGCTGCAGAAGAACGTGGAGGCAGCGGCGCGCGCGGCGTTCTTCGATCTGGGGATATCGCGAACCAGTGGGCGGAATGGCATCCTGGTGTTCGTCTCCACCTTCGAACGCACCTGCGCCGTCCTGACCGACATCGGTATCGATGTCGCTGCGCTGGGTCCGGAGTTCGACAAGGGGCGCGAAGGGATGCAGCGCGCCATCAAGCAGCGCGACTTCGACGCGTTCATCGCGGCGCTCGAGAGCATCGGTCCGGCGCTGGGCGCGGCCATGCCGCACATGGACGACGATGTGAACGAGCTGCCCGACGAGGTGCAGTGATGGCGCGCTCCCGGCGCACTTCCCGCCTCGTCGTGGCCGGCCTGGCTGCCGCGTCGCTGCTCTTGCTCGCGGCCGCCGCGCTGGCGCGTCCTGGCGGTGGGCACTCGTTCTCGGGTGGTTCCCACGGTGGCGGCGGCGGAGGAGGCGGCGGCGGCGGTGCGCTGGTCGAGATCCTGATCTGGCTCGTGCTCACGCACCCGAGGATCGGAATTCCGGTCGTGCTGGTGGTGATCGTCGTGGTGCTGGTGAAGAAGGCGGCAAGCTCTGCGATGAAGGGCTGGTCCACGACCACGTCGCCGGCAGCAGTGCAACAGGTTCAGCAGGTGCAGCAGAGCGCGGCGGTGCCGCGCGCGCGGCTCGACCAGATCCGGCAGGTCGACCCCGGGTTCTCGGTCGTCCTGTTCGAGGATTTCGCCTACCTGCTGTACGCGACGGTGCTGCGCGCGCGGGCGACGGGCACGGCACCGATCGCCGCCTATCTCGCCCCCGGCCTGGTCCAGGAGCTGCCCGATCCGGCGCTCGCCGACGTGCGCGGCATCGTGATCGGCGCGATGAAGACGGTGGGCTTCTCCGGACTCGGCGGCCCCAAGGTCTCGGTCGAGTTCGAGATCGAGTCCAACTACGTCGAGGTGCTGAAGAGCGGCGCAGAGCTGCGCTACTACGCCGTCGACCGCATGCGCCTGGAGCGCGCGAGTGGCGCGCAGTCGCGACCGTACGCTCGGGCCCGCACTCTCGACTGCCCGAACTGCGGCGCGCCGCTGGAGGCGGTGCGCGGCACCCGCTGCAGCTACTGCGGACAGGACGTTGGCTACGGGCGTCTGGACTGGATGGTGGCGCGCTTCGACAACGTGACGCGCGAACAGCGCGGTCCGCTCCTGACCGAGACCGTTCCGGAACAGGGCACGGAGCTTCCCACGATCATCGATCCTGGTGCGCAGCAGCGCTTCGCAGCCCTGCAGCAGCGCGACCCGTCCTTGACCTGGGAGGCGCTCTCGGCGCGCATCGCCTACGTGTTCGGCGAGCTCAACGCGGCGTGGTCGGGCCGCGACGCCGCGCGCATCCGCCCCTTCGTGTCGGACAACCTGTTCCAGTCGATGGTCTACTGGATCGATCTCTACGTGCAGCAGCGCTGCCGCAACATGAATGACGGCGCCCACATCCTGCGCATGGATCTGGCGAACGTGCTGAGCGACGCGCACTATGACGCGGTGACGGTGCGCGTGTTCGCGTCCGGTCTCGACTACACCATCTCCGACGACGGCAAGGTGCTGAGCGGCAGCCGCCACCGACCGCGCACCTATTCGGAATACTGGACCCTGATCCGCGGCAGCTCCCACAAGGGGCCCAGTCGTGGCAACGAGAGCTGCCCGAACTGCGGCGCGCCGCTCAAGATAGGCATGGCCGGCAACTGCGAGTACTGCCAGGCGAAGGTGACCAGCGGCGAGTTCGACTGGGTGCTATCGCAGATCGAGCAGGACGAGGCGTACGCGGGATAGCCCGGTTTCCTGGGCTCGCGCGCTTGCTCTGCCAGACTGCCACCCTGCGCGCGTAGCGCCTTTGACCCCACGCGCGCCGGGCGTCGTGGCACACTCGGTAGCGGAGGTCGCTGTGCGTATACTTCTTGTGGGTCTGGCTGTGATTGCTGTTGCCGGCTGCGGCGGTTCGTCCACGTCCAGCGGTTCGGGCGGCAGCGGTGGTGCGACGGGCGGTTCAGGTGGCTCGGGTGCCACCGGTGTGACGGGCGGTTCAGGTGGCTCGGGGGCCACTGCGACGGGCGGCTCGGGCGGCTCGGGTGCCAGCGGCGGCAGCCCGGCGGATGCCTCCGCCGACGGCGGCTTCTCGCAGTGCTTCGATTCGAGCGGCAAGTTCGTCGCGGACTCCTGGAAGACCTGCACCGGAGCCGGTCAGTGCAGCATGGTCGCCCACCAGACCGACTGCTGCGGCAACTCGCTCCTGATCGGCGTCGAGTCCAGCCACCTCGCAGAGCTGCAGGCCTGCGAGCAGGCGTGGCGCGCGACGCTGCCCCAGTGCGGCTGCCCGGCGGGTCCGCCGAAGATCGAGCAACCCTCGGGCACGACCGTCAGCGATCAGTCCGCCGCGCAGGTCACGTGTGGCGACTTCACGCAGACTTCGGGCATCTGTTTCACCGAACCGAAGTAGGCGCGCAGTGGGTGGGTGGGGGAAAGCCGGTCTACCCGTGCACCACGAATGTCGTCGCGGGCCCGAGCTTCGGCTCCCAGCGCACGCCGTACCAGCCGTCGGGCAGCTTCGGTTCGGTGAAGTAGAACAGCCACCTGCCGTCGATGGGCGAGACGTTCACGCAGCCGCCGCTCATGCGCTGGCCCCAGTTGTTGTGCCAGTAGGCGCCGTGCAGTGCGTGCGGGCCGTGGAAGTTCTGCGTCCAGGGCACGTCCGAGTGGATGTACTCGTGCGGTGCGACCATGGCCGCCGTGACGAACTTGCCGGTGATCTTGAAATTGCCGACGGGCGTCGAGGCGGTCGACAGCGCCGTCTTGCCCGGCCGCGGCGTGCCGCCGCGCCCCGGCGAGATCATCGTCGTGAACACCGGCAACGTGTCTACGTAGGCGATCAGCCAACCCCCCCAAACGCTGGCCTCGATCCAGGTGCGGCGACCCTTTGGCGCGAGCGGGCTCGTGTCCGGTCCGCCCACCTTGGCGCCCCAGGGCGTGGTCGCCTGGGGCGTGGGTACGACGGCCTCCTTCTTCTTCACCCACAGGCCATGGTCGCGCGTCTCGAGGTACTCGGTGCCGTCCTTGGTCGCCTTCTTGCCCGTGAGCTCGACCCATGACAGCCGCTTCCAGTCGGCGCCCGTCGCGGTGAAGTCTCCCTTGTCGTCCTTCTTGTACTTGGGTCGGTCCTTGCCGCGGAAGAACGCCAGCGGAAGCTTCGCGTCCTTGCCCAGGTGCACGCCGTGGAACGTCACCTTCGGGTAGGGCACCACGCGATCTTTCGGTTCCCACATGAAGTCCGCGCCCAGCAGCCAGGTGCGGCCGTTCTTCTGCACTTCACCCTGCCACGCCACGGTCGATTGGTTCTTCAGGCGGTTCCACACCTCATGCGCCGTGTGCGGTAGCTTCGGTAGATCGATGCTCGCGCTCGCCGGAGCCGGCGTCAGATCCACGCCCTTCAGCATGCCCTTCGCCGCGGCGCCGCCAAGGATCGCGTGGACCTGCTTCATGTGGGGTACGAAGTCCCACTCGCGGGCGCGTTCCTCTTTCTCGCTCGGGATCGTCTTGTAGCGCTGCAGATCGCGCGACTCGCCGTAGTGGCTGGGCCAGGGCGAGCTCACGTCCGGGCCGTAGCGCTTCTCGGCCACATAGGCCGGGTCGTGCTTGTCGAGCGTGGCGCGTTCGCCGTCCACGCACACGTAGCCGCGCGGCTCGATCGCGTACCACGCCGGACAGCCCGGGCCCGGGATGGGCTTGTCGTCCTTGATCTTCACCGAGACGCCGTTCCACAGATACCCGATCCACTGGTGGCCGAACTCGGGCAGGGGCATCACCCACACGAAGCGCGACTTGGCGTAGACGCGCGGCCCATCGTCCTCGAGCTTCTGCTTTCCAGGCGCCGCGCTCGCAGCTGGCTGTTCAGCGACACTGGCGCTGGGCTTTGCGCTGGCGCTGGGCTTTGCGCTGGCGCTGGGCTTTGCGCTGGCGTTGGGCGCAGCGGGCGCGGCGCTCGCTGCCGGCACCACGACAACGGATGCTGGCGGGTCCTTGTGCTCGCTGCCCGCGCAGCCTGCTGCGAGCAGCGCCAGCCCCCACATGGGGCAGGAGCGGAAGTGGATCCTGCCAAGCACGGACGGAACGTACCCCAGGGCCGGACACTCGACAAAGGGACCGGCGGCGGCATGCCGGTCTGGTCTGGTCACCGCGGTCCCGCCGCCCACAGCTCGTGCTAGGTCTTGGCGCGTGGACGGTCCGCCCAGAACGGAAGCGGAGTTGCTGGAGCGGGCCCGCGCGCTCGCCGGCCTCTCGCTCGGCGAGCTCGCCGGGCGTCACGGCCTACAGGCGCCGCCCGATCTCCGGCACGCCAAGGGCTTTACCGGCCAGCTCGTCGAACGCGCCCTCGGCGCCACCGCCGCGTCCCGCGCGGCGCCCGACTTCGAGGCGCTCGGCATCGAGCTCAAGACGCTGCCCGTCGATTCGCGAGGGCGGCCCTGCGAGTCCACCTTCGTCACCACCATTCCGCTCACCGAGATAGGCGACGTCGAGTGGGAGCACTCGCGCGTGCGGCTGAAGCTGGCGCGCGTGCTGTGGATGCCCGTCGAAGGCGAGCGTTCCATCCCCGTTCCGCGCCGCCACCTCGGCGAGCCGCTCCTGTGGAGCCCCGACGCCGAGGACGAAGCCGCGCTGCGCTTCGACTGGGAGGAGCTCGCCGGCATTATCGGTCTCGGCGACGTCGAGCGCGTCACCGGTCACCTCGGCCGCTACCTGCAAATCCGCCCCAAGGCCGCCAACTCGCGAGCGCGCCGCCGCGGCGCCGACGAGGACGGCGCTGCTTTCGAGACGATGCCCAAAGGCTTCTACCTGCGCGCCGCCTTCACCGCGCGCATCCTCGAGAAGCACTACGTGCTACCCCGCCGCGCGTGACGTGGCCCGTCGAGCCGCGCGCTGACTGCGCGCGCGCCGCGCCGAAAACGGTTGGCGCTACTGTGGTGGGCTGTCCGGCCTGGGGACAACCTGTGTGCCCATGCGTCGGACAGGGCGGGTGTCATCTGCGTCCACGCGCGCCGCGCTGCCGGATGCTAGCTTTCGCGCGTGACGCTTTCATCGATCCCCCCGCACGCGATGTCGTCAGCGCCGCCCGCGTTCACCGACGCGGACGTTGAGCACGAAGTCCAGCGGCTGTTCGGCGGCGAGAACACGGGGCTGGTGATCCGCGTGCACGGCGAGGAGTCCGATGTCGGGTCGCGCCAGGACGCGTTCCGCGAACTGCTCGATTCGCTGGCGATGTACGACCATGCTCGCCGAGCACGAGGAGCAGGTCCAGCGTCCCAAGGTGGTCGAGCTGGCGCAGCAGGTGCTGCACCTGGTCGGCGCGGTCTTCCAGCGGGCGTTTTCGAGCTGGCCGTCGCACGCGGAGAGCATCGCCGACAGCGTGTCGCGGCGCATGGGCCCGAGCATCAGCCTGCGGGAAAACCCCGTGGTGATCCGCGGGCGGATCGTCGAGGGCATCGAGGAGTTCCTGTGGGTGGAGACCAGCACGGAGCTGTCCGGAGCGCTTTCGCAGCTGCTCTCGCAGCAGTGCTACGCGGAGCTGGTAGACGGCCCGCTGCCGACGATCGATCGCGCGATGTACCATGCGTTCGCCCAGGCGTGCTGGAACCTGGTCGAGCAGAACTGCTGAACGCCCGCGGCGCGACTCGCATTTCCGGGTCGTTTCCGGGTCGCGCCGCACACGGTTTTCCCGCATGCTTCCGCTCGGAGGTTCCTTGCAATGAAATGGCTTCTATCCGTCGCGCTGCTGGCTCTAGTGACCGGCTGCGGCGGCTCGGGAAATAGCGCCGGCTCGGGCAGTGGCGGCGCCGGTTCCACGTGGACAGGTGAGCCGGGCTCGATCTGGCTGACCGATTTCTACGGCAACGCCGTGGATCGGCTCGACACTGCTACGGGCAAGATCGCCGAAACCCACGACGTCACCAGCGTGGGCAGCGAGCCTACGTCCATCGCGGTCGGTGGTGGCTCGACCTGGTTCACGCTCAACGGGCACGATCAGCTGAGCCGCATCACATCCGACGGAAAGGTCGAGGCCACCGACGCGCTGGCCGCCGAGGATGTGGCCTTCGCCGACGGTTCTGCGTGGGTCAGTGCGGGCGCGGACTCGGTGATCCGCGTCGATGGGCAGACCGGCTCGACAGCCGCGACCGTGCAAACGAAGAGCGGCATCACTCAAGACCCGATCGCGTTCGGCGGCGGTGCGGCCTGGGTTGCGGCGGGCACATCCATCGATCGCGTCGATGCCTCGAGCAACACGGTCAGCGCCAGCATTGCTCTGGATACCCAGCTGCCGGGCATCCAGCTCAGCTCGAGCTCGCTTGCATACGGGGAAAACGCGCTCTGGCTTCTTGCCTACTACAGCAACACACCGACGCGCGCCCTGGTCAAGATCGACCCCGCGACCAACGCTATCGCCGACAAGAAGGACGTCCCGACCGCCGGCCCGGACGACAACATCGCAATCGCGTTCGGCGCAGTCTGGGTGAGCAGCGAGTCGGGCCAGAAGCTCCTCGAGATCTCCCCGGACACGCTGGCCGTCGACAAGGAGTTTCCGCTCCAGGGCAACCCGACGGCTCTCGCAGCCGGCAACAAGTACCTGTACGCCTCGGATCCGACTAACCTGACGCTCTGGCGCGTGGATCCAACCAGTGGAGATGCCGAGAGCGCGGCTATCCCGAGTGTGATCGCAATCGCCTTCCAGCCGACACCCTGAGGTCGCCTCAAACGGCCAGCGCCACGGGAGCGGGTTGCTTTTCGTGGGCGGCCAGCAGCGCGAGCGCGCAGGGTCGGACAGCGCGGTCGAGCGCGTCGCGCGCCCTCGACATCAGCTGCAGCGCGAAGCGCGCGAAAGCGGTCAACGGAAGCGTGCTCCATCAGAGCGATGCGCGTCCAGCGCTGGGCCAGTTCCGCACGCTCCTCCGGTCCCAGCCCCATCGAGTCGGGGACGAAGCGCCTCGGCCCAGTCGCCGCGCTCCGCGGTTCGCGCCAGGCGTTCGAACCTTCCCACCAGGAACGGACGCCCGATGGCGCATTGCATCGGCTGACATACGTGGTGCGAGCCGTCGTAGCTGCACTGGTCGCCCGACTGGCAGTACTCGTCGCATTCGCTCTCTTCTCCGCGCACCGCTCCTGTCGCGCGAGCGCACCAGCAACGGCAGGAGCATACCAGCCGCGAAATGCGCCAAGCCCGGCGATTTGTCGCCGCGCCTGCACGATGGCACAGCGAATCCGGGGCGCTGTCACGGGTCGTGGCGACCCGGCGCGGCCCGGAGGACTGGTCGCGCTAGTCGGTCCGCGGATCGAACACCGCAAGCTGGTCCAGCGACTTGCGGGACAGGTCGGGCACGGTGGCGTCGGTGGCGGGGTAGCCGATAGGAAAGAGGATGTACGGCTTCTCGTTGTTCGGCCGGCGCAGGATACGCGAGAGGAAGCCCATCGGGCTGGGCGTATGCGTCAGCGTTGCGAGACCCATCTCGTGCAGCGCCGCGACGAATAGCCCGCACGCGATACCGACGCTCTCCTTCACGTAGTAGTTTTTCCTGTGGCTGCCGTCGGGTTCGAGCCCGTGCAGCTCCGCGAACACCACGACGATCCATGGCACCGTCTCGAGATACGGCTTGTGCCAGTCGGTGCCGAGCGGGGCCAGCGCCTCCAGCCACTCGGGCGGCATGCGACCACCTTCGTAGCTCTCGCGTTCCTCCGCCTCGGCAGCGATGCGGATCTCGCGCTTGATGTCGGGGTCGCTCACCGCGACGAAGCGCCAGGGCTCGCGGTGCGCGCCCGAGGGCGCGGTGCCCGCGGTCTTGATGGCGAGCTCGACGGCTTCGCGCGGCACCGGCTCGTCGGAGAAGAAGCGGCAGCTGCGCCGCTGGTTCATGCGCTCGTAGAAGGCGCGGCCGCGCTCGAGCATCTCGGCCGGCCCCACGCGCTCGGTGCGGTAGGGAATGAAGGCGCGCTTGGGTCTTTCCGCGGACATGGCGGCGAGTGTACGAGAAAGCGGCGCGCTGCGTCAGCCGTGCCCGTCGCCGGACAGCGTGTCGACGGACAACGACGAGATCGTCTCTCTCGTGCAGTCCGGGAAGCTCGCGAGCTGCCGCTTCGAGGAAAGGCGCAAGGTCGCCGTGCCCTGCAGGTTGAAGCTCCTGCCGTCGAGCTTCGTGCGCAGAGCGCCCTGGCGCGATGCCGTCGCGTCAGTGCCGGTCGCTCTTGCGCGGCCGGCCGTGGCGGTGATGGTGCCGTTCGGCAGTGCGGGGGTGCCTGGGGGCGCTGGCGTGCTTGGTGCTGGCGTGCTTGGTGCTGGCGTGCTTGGCGCTGGCGTGCTTGGCGCTGCGGCGGTGGTGTTTTTCCGCAGTGTCGCGCGCGGCGTGGTGCCGCTTCTCCGCGCGCTTGGCGGTGCGCTTCGGCGCGGCGGCAGGCCTCTTCGCGTGGTGGTGCGCGGCGTGGCGCCGTTTCCCGGCCAGCCGCGGCGTGGGCTTCGCGGTGTGCCCGGACCTGGCACTGGACCCGGTGGAGTGGTGGCTGTGTGTCGCGGAGTGCTTGCGATGCGATTCTGTCTTCACCACCCGCTTCGAGGAGTGCTGGCTCCGGCTGTGGCTGCGCTTCGCGAGCGCCTTGGCGTGGTGCCTGGAGTGCCCGTGCGGATTCGCGGAGTGCTCGTGACGCGATTCGTGGGACCTGTGCTGCAGGCTCGAGGGCTTGCGGACTTTCGCGAGCCGCTTGTGATTGCGCTTGGCGTGCTTGCCCGGCTTCGAGGAGTGCTTGCCCGCAGTCGCCAGGTGCTCGCCCGCAGCGTGCTTGCCCGGCTTCGAGGAGTGCTTGCCCGCAGTCGCCAGGTGCCTGCCCGCAGTCGCGGAGTGCGTGCGGACCTTCTCGCAGTGCTTGTCGGCCTTCCGGCAATGCCGCTGTCGCCGTTCATGAGCGTGCTCGGCCAGATTGTTCTTGTCCTCGCTCTTCGCGAGCTTCTGTGTCTGCGGAACGTCGTCGTTCTTGGGAGCGGTCTCGTCGGCGAGCTTCGTCGCGTGGTGCTTGTGATGCTGATGGTGGCGATGGCCGGGCAGGTAGCGCGGCAGCATCGCCAGCGTTATGCCGAGCGGCAGCACGCCGAAGTGGAAGTGCCCGGCGTGGTCGGCGTTGCTGTCCGGCGTCAGCACTTCCCGGAACAGCCGCATCTCCTTCACACGGCAGCCGATCTGGTCGAGCACCGGCGCGGCGGAGCTGCAGCCTGCCTTGCCCATACCGCGCTTGAAGTCCTCCGAGACCTTGTACAGCTTGCCGTCGGCGACGAAGCCTTCGATGTCGATGGCGAGGCCGTAGGCGTGCAGGCTCAGTCGGCCAACGCGCGCCATGCGGTAGGAATAGGTGCCGATGTAGCGCACTTCGCTGACGCCGATCTGCTTCAGCACGGGCGCGATCCACTCCAGCGCGACCACGAAGCGGCAGTCGGCGACCAGCGGTCGCTTGCCCCACGAGTGGTAGCGGATGCCGCCGATGGGCACTCGCACCGAGACCGGCGTCTTGATGCCCTTGACGTGCTCCAGCCGCGTGTACGGCAGATGGAAGCTGTCGAGCATCTCCAGGCAGGCGCTGCCCGCCGGAATGCGCGCGCTCGACCGCTGCGCGATCCGTGGCGGCGGCGACTGGCGCAGCATCCGCTTCAGTGCCGCGATCTCGCTGGCAGGAGGCTGCACGCTGTGCGCGCCACTGGTATCGGGCGCCGGCGGCGAGGGTTCGGGATCGGCGAGCTCGTCCGGGGGAAGTGGCGCCGGCTCGGTCTCGGCCAGGCCGGCGGGCTCGCTTGGAGCAGGTGCCGCGACGAGGTTCGTGCGCGGCGGGGCCGGCGCTGCAGCGAGTCGAGGCAGAGCCGCGGGCTGCCCGGACGCTGCGGTGGACGACCACGGCGCGGGTGCCCGCTGGGTGAACGGCACGCCCCAGCGTGGCGCCGTGTTCATCGCCACCGGCGCGGCGGGCGTCCCGACCGGCTGGGCTGCCCCGAGCGGCGTTGCCGGCGGGGCGGCCTCGCGCGCGCAGCCCGCTGCAACGAGCAGCAGCGACAGCGGCACAAGCGTGGAGCGCATGACCCGATCGGTTGTCGCACGGCGCAGCCAGCCCACCCAAGAAACCCGGGGAAGCCGGCCGGAGTACTGTACGGACAGCAAGTGGGCCGGCGCTCTGCCGGCTGTTGTCCTACGCTATCGTCGTGACCGATTCCGATCCGCCGCCGCGTCGCTCCAGGGCGTGGGCCCGGAAGTACCGCCCGGGCTTCATGGGGATGACCATCGGCCTGGCGTTGGTCCTGACGCCGGCGATCGGGCTTCTGGCGGAGCATCTCGACGACCCGGCCGCCGTCAACGAGGCGCTGGCGGAAGAGGCGGACCAGGACGCTCGTGCCGCGATGCTGAAGCGCGGCTGGGCGCCCTTTCCCGATCACGGTCCCGGTTCCGGAACCGCGGCGCGCCTACTGAAGCAGCGTGGCGTCGAGCTGATGCACGCCACGAAGAAGTTCCGTCTCGACCTCGGTGGCGGTCCGCTGCGCGGCCGCGCGGCGTCGGCGGCCGACAGCGCCGCCGCGGCGCGCGTGGTGACGGACGAGCTCTCGCGCTACCCGCGCGCGTTTCTCGCCGCGAGCCGCTTCCGGCGTGTGCTTCTGTGCAACGGCCTCGAAGAGGGCAAGATCGACATTCCCTCGCTGCCCAACTACGAGCGCACGCTGCTGCTCGACATCGACGCGAAGCCCTTCGAGCTCCGCCGTCTGCTCGACCACGAGCTGTTCCACTTCGCCGACTACGCCGACAACAACGACGTGCAGTATGACCCGGCGTGGGCGAAGCTCAACGATCATTGGTTCACCTACGGCGACGGCGGCCGCTACATGCGCGATCCCGACAGCGCCAGGCTCACGACCAAGCTCCCGGGCTTCGTCACGCGCTACGCCACCTCGGCCCTGGAAGAGGACAAGGCGGAAACCTTTGCCTTCATGATGGTCGCGCCGCACAAGCTCACGGACATGGCCTCGCGCGACCCGATCCTGAAGAAGAAGATCCTCGCCATCGAACACCAGCTCCAGCGGCTGAGCCCGTCTGTCGATGCACGGTTCTGGGCCGCGCAGGGGCTCTCCGGGGTGCGCTGATCGACCACGCGTCCAAGCACCTTGTCGAGCCGGCAGAGCCCTGGCGGGGCGGCCTGGACGCGCAGAACCCCTCCGTTGCCCGGAAAATTCCCACATGGCGCAATGCGTCGTGACAGGTATCAGGTAGGCGCCCACATCCGAGCGCGCCGGAGCTAGGGTTCGGCCCCCACCCCGCATAGGAGGGACGAAGATGAGCAGCTCTGTCGACGCATTCATGGACCGATTGCAGAACAAGAATCCGGGAGAGACCGAGTTCCTCCAGGCCGCACGCGAAGTCGTTGAATCCGTGATGCCGGTGATCGAGAAGAACCCCGCGTACAAGAACGCACGCATCCTCGAGCGTATGACCGAACCGGAGCGCGTGATCATGTTCCGCGTTCCGTGGGTCGACGATCGCGGCGAAGTCCAGGTCAACCGCGGCTTCCGCATCGAGATGAACAGCGCGCTAGGCCCGTACAAGGGCGGCTTGCGCTTCCACCCGCAGGTGCGTCTCGGCGTGTTGAAGTTCCTCGCCTTCGAGCAGGTGTTCAAGAACAGTCTGACCACGCTGCAGATGGGCGGCGGCAAGGGCGGCAGCGACTTCGACCCGAAGGGCAAGAGCGACATGGAGGTCATGCGCTTCTGCCAGGCCTTCATGACCGAGCTGTCCCGGCACATCGGTCCGAACACGGACGTTCCGGCAGGCGACGTGGGTGTGGGCGCCCGCGAGATCGGCTACCTGTTCGGCCAGTACAAGAAGCTCAGGAACGAGTTTACCGGCGTGCTCACCGGCAAGGGTCTGAACTGGGGCGGCTCGCTGATCCGTCCGGAGGCCACGGGCTACGGTGCCGTGTACTTCGCCCAGGAGATGCTCGCGATGAAGAAGCGCGAGATCAAGGGCATGACCGTGACCGTCTCCGGCAGCGGCAACGTCGCGCAGTACGCCGTCGAGAAGATCAACGAGCTCGGTGGCAAGGTGGTGACGCTCTCCGACTCGGGTGGCGCGATCCACGACCCGGACGGGATCGGCCCCGAGAAGCTGGCCTGGGTCATGAAGCTCAAGAACGACAGGCGTGGCCGCATCCACGAGTACGAGCAGCAGTTCAAGGGCTCGAAGTTCATCGAAGGCGGAAAGGCCTGGGCGATCCCCTGTGACATCGCTCTGCCCTGCGCGATCGAGAACGAGCTGGACGGCGACGACGCGCGCACGCTCGTGAAGAACGGCTGCATCTGCGTGTCCGAAGGCGCGAACATGCCCACCACGCCGGAAGGCATCGACGTCTTCCGCGACAGCAAGGTCCTCTACGGTCCAGGCAAGGCTGCGAACGCCGGCGGCGTCGCGACCTCGGGCCTCGAGATGGCGCAGAATTCCCAGCACATGAGCTGGACGCGCAAGGAGGTCGACGACCGCCTGCACATCATCATGCGCTCGATCCACGCCGAGTGCGTCAAGCACGGCAAGCAGGGCGAGTTCGTCGATTATGTCGTGGGCGCGAACATCGCCGGGTTCGTCAAGGTGGCCGACGCGATGCTCGACCAGGGTATTGTTTGACGCCCACCCATCGATCCACTCCGTAATCGCCGGCTCCTTGCGGAGGCGCAGGGAGCCGGCAGACTAGCCCTGGACGATGCCCAACACGCCGTCACGGCCAGCCCTGCCGCGGATCCGGGCGCATTGGCGCGAGCTGTTCCACTCGCTCATGCCGTATCGCATCCGCGAAGTGCTGCTGGTGTCGAGCGCGTACGACGCCTTCCTGCTCGAGGAAGACGGCGTGCTGCCGCACCGCATCTTCGCCGACTTTGCCGAGCTCGAGCTGACGTGGGCGCCACGCATCACCCACGCCGCCACTGCGGAGGCCGCCCTCGCGCTCTTGCGCCGACGCCCCTTCCAGCTGGTGATTATCGCTACCTCGCTGATCGGCACCGACGCCGTGGAGCTGGGGCGGCAGTTGCGTGTGTTGCATCCGTCGTTGCCGCTGGTGCTGATGGTTTTCGACGAGGCCCAGCTCACCGCGTTGGGCCCCGCCCGGCCGCAGCACTTCGATCAAGTGTTCCTGTGGAGCGGCGACAGCAACATCTTGATCGCCATCGTCAAGCTGATGGAGGACGCGCTCAACATCGAGCATGACGTTGAGGTGGCCGATGTCCAGGTCGTGCTGGTCGTCGAGGACAGTGTGCGTGCGTACTCCACGTTCCTCACCCAGCTCTACCCGGAGCTCCTGCGGCAATCGCGCAGCTTGATCGCCGAGGGGGTCAACGAGTTCCACCGGCTGCTCCGCATCCACGCGCGACCCAAGATCGTGCTGACGCGCAGCTACGAGGACGCCATCCACGTCGCCAACCACTGGAACAGGAACCTGATGGGCGCGATGAGCAACGTCGAGTTCCCGCGCCGCGAAGGGCTCGACGCCGAGGCCGGTATCGACCTGGCGCGGCTGCTCCAGTCCCGCGACGACCCGCCGCCGGTACTGCTGCAGTCGTCGGACGCGTCCGTCGCGGAGCGCGCGCAGGAGCTGGAGGTGGTGTTCGCGGACAAGAACTCGCCCGAGGCCATGAACACGGTGCGCTTGTTCCTGCAGGAGCGGATGGGCTTCGGCGACTTCGTCTTTCGCCTTCCCGACGGCACGCCGGTGGGCGGCGCGCGCAGCGTTTCGGAGATGGCCGCCGCGCTCGAGCACGTACCGCTCGAGTCGATTCTGCATCACGCCAAGCGTCACGACTTCTCGCGCTGGCTCAAGGCGCGCTCCATGTTCCAGATAGCGCGCCACACCCGCGGCGTGACGCTCGGCGATTTCCGCTCGCCAGAAAGGGTCCGCGACTACCTTTGCGACCTGTTGCGCGAAGCCTCCGACCACGACCAGGCCGGTGCCGTTACGGACATGCGCTCGGCGACGCGGTCGCCGAGCAATCGCTTCGTGCGTATCGGCGACGGGTCCCTCGGCGGCAAAGCGCGCAGCATCGGTTTCTCTAGCGCTATCCTGGTGCAGGAGCAGCTGCAGCATCGCTATGAAGAGCTCGAGATCAACATCCCCAGGACCGCGGCGATCGGCGTGGCCGAATACGACCGCTTCGTCCAGTCGGCGGACCTGAAGGAGCTCGAGCAGCTCGATGACAGCGAGCTGCGTCGCAGGCTGCTCGAGGCTCCCCTCTCGCCCGAGATCCTGGCGGAGCTGAGGGACGTCTTCTCCGGCTTCAACGGGCCCGTCGCCGTGCGTTCGTCGAGCCTCAGGGAGGACGCTCGCTTCCAGCCGTTCGCCGGTGTGTACGCGACCTACATGCTGCCGAACAACCACCCGGACCCTGAAGTTCGCTTCTCGGAGCTCTGCCGCGCCATCAAGGCGGTGTACGCCTCGATGTTCACGCGCGAAGCACGCATCTACTCGGCGGGCCATCCCCACGGCGCCGAGGACGAGAAGATGGCCGTGGTGGTGCAGCAGGTCGTGGGCCAGCAGTTCGGCGACCGCTTCTATCCGCATATCTCCGGCGTCGTGCAGTCGTTCAACTACTATCCCGTCGGGCCGCAGCGTGCGGACGAGGGGCTTGCCGTGATCGCGCTCGGCCTGGGGCAGATGGTCGTGGCGGGAGGCGGCGGGCTGCGCTTCAGCCCGGCGCACCCCGACGTTCTTCCGCAGTTTACCAACCCGGGTCAGGTGCTCGAATACTCGCAGCGCCAGTTCTACGCTCTCGATCTGAGCTCGCCGCTGGTGGACCTGGTTGCCGATCCGGGCCAGCTGCTGCGCCTGTACGATCTCGATGCCGCTGAAGCCGACGGCACGCTGACCATTGCCGGCAGCGTCTACTCCGCCGACGACAACGCGATTCGCGAGAATCTCGGCCTGGCGGGTCCGCGTGTCGTCACCTTCGCCAATGTGCTCAGGTGGAAGGCCATCCCGCTTGCGGCGGCCCTGCGCGACCTCCTGGACGCACTGTGCAAGGCCATGAGCTCCGAGGTCGAGATCGAGTTCGCCGTGGACATGGGGGATTGGGGGAGGACGCCGCCCGCGGATCGCAAGCGCTACGTGCCGCGTCTGTATGTGCTCCAGGCGCGGCCGATGGCCGGCTTCCAGGACGGGCCGTGCGAGGTCGATTTCGAGGCCTTCAGCGACGAGCAGCTGCTGGTGCGGGCCGGGCGCTCCCTGGGCAACGGTCGCATCGACGACGTCACGGACATCGTCTACGTCCGCAGTACCGACATTACCTCGGCCCAGTCGCGCGAGGCGGCGCGGGAGCTGCGCGAGTTCGACCACGCGATCGGCGCCGAGGGACGCCGCTACCTGCTCATAGGTCCGGGGCGCTGGGGCTCTTCCGATGCCCGCCTAGGCCTCCCGGTGGAGTGGCTGCACATCTCCAACGCGCGCGTCATCGTCGAGATGCCGCTGCGCGGCGAGTACCTGGAGTCGTCGCAGGGCACGCATTTCTTCCACAACCTGACGGCCGCGCGGCTCGGCTATCTCACGGCGACGCCGGACACGAACGGCCTGGTCGATCTGGCCTGGCTCGAAGCGGAACCCGCGGTGCGCGAGACCGAGCTCGTGCGGCATGTGTTGCTGGACCGACCTCTGTCGATCCAGCTCGACGGACGACACGGGCGGGCCGTCGTCGTCAAGCCGGCGGCCCCACGCTAGGGCACGGTAGGGGCCCATGCGAGAGCGCTTCCGCCGGATCCTCGAAACATGCGAGCCGTACGTGGTGCATTCCCCGCACGGGGGCGTGGGCGAGATTGGATCGGTGCCCGGGCTCGAGCTCGATCCTGCACTGTGCTTCGATCCGCTGCGGGCCGGCAGCGCGTCGTTCCTGCATGCTCTGCAGCGGCTCGACGAGATGACATTCGGTCCGGTGGGCATGCCCATGCCACGCTGGGTCTTCTACGACTGTGCCGAGTCGCCCGGAGGGATCTTCGGTTTCGCGCGGCGCGCCGACGCCGTGCCCGAATGGGTGCGGCGCGCGCTCCGGCTCGAGCCGTCGTACACCGGGCCGGTCCCGCTCTCGATGTACGTCGCCATCCCCATGCTCGAGCCGGGGTGCTGGCACACGTACACGCTGTGCTCGCTCAACGAGGTCGCGCCGGGAGCGGGCCCGGCCAACATGCGCCTGCTCACCGAGGCCCTCGGTCTCCAGCTGTTCGGCATCGAGACCGTCTACGGCGCCACCCAGTGGCGCTCGCCGAAGCTCTCGGTGCACACGCGCTTCGGCCCTCTCGAGCTCATGACCTCGTGGACACCGGCCCATAGCGACCCAGCAACGCTCACCTTCCGTTGCCCCATCACCGACGAGCGCATCGAGCGTGCTCTGGGCCCGGCTCCGGAAGCACCAGCGGCCGAGCGCTGGATTGACTGCGACGCCGTCGACGAGCTCCGCCAGGTGCAGCGCGAGATCGAAGCGGGGGCCCGCTACCGGGTGATCGGCGCCCCGGTTGTCGAGGGCTCCTCTACGCGCGTGCCGGTGTCGCTGGAGGCGGCCTCGTGAAGCTGTCGGTCCCCACCCGCAACGACGCGATAGTCGAGAGGCTCGAGCCCTTCGTCGTCGCGTTGCCTTCCCACGCAGCGCGGCTTGAGCTCCATCCCTTCGGGCTCGACATCCCGGCCGACCACGTCATCGATCCGACGCGCATGGCGTCGGCGGCTTTCCTGCACCGGCTGCAGACCCTCGACCAGCTCACCTTCGGCCCGGAGGGCATGCCGATGCCGCGCTGGGTCTTCTACGACTGCGCCGAGCTGCCCGGTGCCATCTTCGGTTTTTCGATGCCAGCGCGCCGGCTGCCCGCTGAAGTGCGCCGGCAACTGGGCACGGAGGACCCGGACGCGCTGGTGCCGCTGTCGATGTACATCGCCATCCCCATGAAGCCGCCGGCGGTGTGGTTCGGTCACAACCTGGCGTCGCTCAATCCCGTCTTTCCCGATCTCGGTCTGGCCGGTCTGGCCAGCATCACCAAGGCCGTGGGCCTGGCAGTGTTCCGCTGCGGCACCCAGTTTGGAGCGACGCAGTGGGATTCGGAGGCCCTGGACATCCACACGCGCTTCGGGCCGCTGGAGCTGATCACCGCCTGGACGCCGGCGCACTCCGAGGCTGCGACGCTCACGTACCGCTTCGACATCACCGAGCAGCGCCTGCGGCACGCCCTCGGGGATCCTTCGGCGAAGCTCGCCTATCCCGAGCCCGAGCTCGAGGTCGACCAGGCTGACGAGGAGCTGATGCAGCGGCTGCAGGCGGAGATCGAGCAGGGCGCCCGCTACGTGGTGGCAGGGCGGCCCCGGCGGGTGTCCGGTCACCAGCGCGTTCCGCTGGCCCGCACCCCGCGCTGAGCTCGCGAAATCACAGTCGATACGGCCGATTCCAGGGCTCGCACCTCAGGGAGCGCGCCCGCTGCGGCCGTTCAGCGGCCGCCCGGAAACGACCGCTCGAACATTACAGGCCTGGACACATATCGCAATCATCGTAATATTCTCCGCATGGCGCCGCAGGCCAACAGCCTGATCCTGGATCTGCTCAGCGCGGTGGACGGGCAGCCGATCCCGGTGCGCGCGCTGGTGCGCGCCGCAGAGCAGTTCGGCATCTCCGCGAACAACCTGCGCGTCGCGTTGGCGCGGCTGGTCGCCGACGGCAAGGTGGAGCGCAACGAGCGTGGTTCGTATGGGCTGTCGGCTGCGGCGGAGCCGGTGCATCGGCGCGTCACGGCGTGGTCGCGCCTGGAGGAACGCGTCGTCGCGTGGCGCGGCGGATGGGTCGCCGCGCACGTGCCTCCGCTGCCGCGCGGCGCGCGCGCGCAGACGAAGCGTCGCCGGCGCGCGCTGGGGTTTTCCGGCATGCGCGAGCTGTCGCCTGGACTCTTCGTGCGGCCGGACAACATCCGCGGTGGCGTAGAGGCAGTGCGCGCGGAACTCGTGGAGCTGGGCCTGGAAGCAAGCGCGCTCGTGTTCGCGCTGTCGAAGCTCGACGCCGCGGCGGACGCGCGTGCCCGCAGCCTGTGGTCAAAGGACGCGCTCGACGACGGCTACGCGGAGATGACCGCGCGGCTCGTCCGTAGCGGCAGCGATCTCGAGAGCATGCCGCTGGAACAGGCCGTGGTGGAGTGCTTCCTGCTCGGAGGGCGCGCCATCCGGCAGCTGGCCTACGACCCCCTGCTCCCGGAGCCCATTGTTCGAGCGGAGCTCAGACGCGCGCTCATCGAGGAAATGCGTCGTTACGACCGCACCGGTCGCCGCGTCTGGCGCACGTTCATGCGAGCGCAGGGCGCACCGGCGCCTGCTTCGCTCATGGCCTACAGAAACGTCGAGGTGCCGGCATGAAGCTACCGATTGTCGACGAGCGCACTCGCTTCGACCGCTTGAGCGTCGAGCCGCCGCTGAAATTCCCGGCAGCCATGCTCAACATCACCAACCGCTGCAACCTGACGTGCGCGCACTGCTTCATCTACACCGACGGCAATCCGAACGACCCGGCACACGACATCCCCGACGACGAACTGCTCGCCGAGCTCGAGCGCGTGCGGGATCGCCACGGCCTGTACGGCATGCTGTGGATGGGCGGCGAGCCGATGCTGCGCTGGCGCCTGCTCCAGCGTGGCGTGAAGCTGTTTGCGAAGAACATCATCACCACGAACGGCACGGTGCCGCTCAAGGACTTCGGCCCGGAGATCACCTACGTCGTATCGCTGGATGGCCCGCGCGATCTGAACGACCCGGTGCGGGGAGAGGGCGTGTACGACCGCGTGCGCAGGAATCTCCTGGCGCTTCCTGATGGTTTCCCGCCCACCGTGCAGATCCAGTGCGTGGTCACCAAGCAGAACCAGCACCGGCTCGAGGAGCTGGTGGCCGACTTCATCGACACGCCGGTCAACGGCATTGCCTTCACCTTCTACGTGCCCGGCGAAGGCGAGGACTCGGAGCTGTCGTGGAAGGACGCGGCGGAGCGCGAGTCGGCGGTGGACGCGGTGGTGGAGCTCAAGCGCCGCTACCCGCGCTTCGTGTGGAACTCCAGCCGGGCGCTCGAGCTGATGCGGCCGGCGACGGCCAAGCTGGTGACGGACAACTGTCCGGCGCTGCGCACGGTGCTGCCGCTGTACGTGGAAGATCGCCGCTTCTCGACGCCGAAGTGCTGCTACGGAAACAACAGCGACTGCGATCGCTGCGGCGCCTGGGTGGTATTCGCCCACGCCGCGAAGCTGCCTGGGCCGTGGGACGTGGTCGTGCCGCCGCCCGAGCAGCAGAGCCTGCTCGCGGCGTACTTCGAGGCCGCGGCGGGGTGAGCCGCGCGCTCGCGAGCCCGCGTCAGGTGGCGAAGCCGGGATCGAGTCGATAGGCCTTGCGCAGGAGCGCAGGCCAGGCGAGCGCGTTCGCCACGAGGCGGAGCCCCTCGCTGCCCTGCTCTCTGGTCAGCTCCGGCGCGCCCGGCGGCGGCTGGTTGATCCGGTCGCCTGCGCTCAGGGCCATGACCTGCGCCTGGCAGGCCCGCTCGATGAAATAGAGTCTGATAAAGCACTCGCCGACGTTGGCACCGACGGCGAGCGTGCCGTGATTTCCGAGCAGCATGCCGCTCTTGTCGCCCATGTCGGCCACGAGCCGTTCGCGCTCCTCGAGGTTGACGGCGACGCCCTCGTAGTCGTGGAACGCCAGCTCCGAACGGACCAGCATGGCCGTCTGGGTGAGCGGCAGGAGCCCATCCGCGTGTGCGCTGACGGCCTGGCCTGCGGGGGTGTGCAGATGCATCACCGCCTGCGCATCCTCGCGCGCCATGTGGAGCGCCGAATGGATGGTGAAACCAGCTGGGTTGGTGATGAACGGCGTCGGCTCGACCGGGTTGCCCTCGACGTTGACCTTGACCAGCGAGCTGGCCGTCACTTCCTCGAACATCAGCTGGTACGGGTTCAACAGGAAGTGATGTTCCGGCCCGGGGATGCGTGCCGAGAGGTGCGTGAAGATCAGGTCGTCCCAGCCGTAGTGGGCCACCAGGCGATAGGCGGCGGCGAGATCCACCCGGATCTTCCACTCCGCCTCGCTGACCTGGCCCAGCAGGCTGGCGATCTCGACGTGGCCTTCGGCCTGGGCCGGGCTTGCGCCGTGCTTTTCGTTGTCGATTCGGTTCATCTGGGGACCCCGGCTTTCAGCGGGCCAGCATGGCTGGTCCGGACAGGTGGCAGCCGAGAATCCTCTGGGCTCGCCGCTGCTCCAATGCCATACGAGCTTCTTCAGATGGGAGTAGAACCAGTGACAGATCTGTTCAAGGAAAAGGCAGAAGATTTCGACCAGAGAGACGTTCCAATGCAGCTCTCCGCCGGCATCGGCGCCTGCATTGTCGACAACATCGAGCTCCACCCGGGCATGGAGGTTCTCGATTTCGGTGCTGGCACAGGGCTCATCACCGCGCACGTCGCCAATGCCGTGCAGCGCGTGACGGCGCTGGACGTCTCCGAGGCGATGCTGGAAAAGCTCGCCGCCAAGGACGAGCTCAAGGGCAAGGTCGATATCCTGTGCCAGAACATCCTGGAGCAGCCGATCGACAGGCAGTTCGATCTCATCGTCAGTGCCATGGCCATGCATCACGTCGAGGACACCGACCTGCTGGTCCAGCGCTTTGCCGAGCACCTCAAGCCCGGCGCCAGGGTCGCTCTGGCGGACCTCGACACCGAGGACGGCAGCTTCCACCCCGAGGATGCCGAAGGCGTCTTCCACGCCGGATTCGATCGCGACGCGTTCGGCTCGATCCTCGAAAAGCACGGCTTTCAGGACGTTGAGTTCTTCAGCGCCGTCACCGTCGAGAAGGAAGAGCGGCGCTACGCGGTCTTCCTGGTCGTTGCCACCAAGCGCTAGGTTTCGCCGGGATCGCCCGCCTTGTCTGCGCACGGCAGCAGCTGCCGCACTCGATCCACCACGCGCGCCAGCGTGAGCGCGCACGGGTAGCAGTTGCTGGCGCAGCAGTGGCGCCACACGTTGTCCTTCCGCTCGAGTAGCTCGCGGATCATCCCGCGGTAGGCCTCATCGAGGAAGGCTTCGGCCATGGCCTGGTCGATGGCCGTGTCGAGGTCCGGCTCCGCCACACCTTCATCATGCAGGGATTCCGCCGCGCTGCCAGCCCGGCGGCGGCATTGCCGACGCATGCTAGGATCCGGGCACTTGGCGAATATCGGCTACATCCAGGTCGTCCGGCACTGCAATCATTTCTGCGGTTTCTGTTCGAACCCGACCACGCCCTACGTCCACACCTTCGAGTCCATGAAGGTGCTGGTCGACGATTTCGTCGAACGCGACTACTTCGGCGTCATCCTCACGGGCGGCGAGCCGTCGCTGCATCCGGAGCTGCCGCGCATCTGCGCCTACGCCCGCGAGCAGGGCCTGCACGTACGCATGATCACCAACGGCTTCCGCCTGGCGGATCGCGATTTCGCAAAGGAGATGGCCGACGCCGGCCTGCAGCTGGCCCACGTTTCCGTCTACTCGGTGCGCCCCGAAATCGAGGCGCGCCTGCGCGGTGTGGAGGGCACGCTCGATCGGGCGTTTGCGGCGGTCGACAACGCCGGCGAGCTCGGCATCGACGTCAACATCAACTGTGTCATCAACAAGCTCAACGCCGACCATCTCGACGAGAACATCCGCTACTGGGTGGAGCATCATCCGCACATCCGTCACTTCGTCTGGAACAACCTCGACCCCTCGATGGGCCGCGCCGAGGTCAACCAGGCGGAGTTCACGCCGCGGCTCCGCGACTTCGAGGTCAGCCTGTTCCGCGCGCTGTCGCTGCTGTACCGTACCGGTCGCACCTTCCGCGTGGAGAAGGTGCCGCTGTGCTACATGACGGATTTCGCGTGGGCCAGCACCGAGACGCGCAAGATCGTCAAGGGCGAGGAGCGCATCGTGCACTTCCTCGACAACAAGCAGACCGTGCGCCAGACGGACTGGGAGCACATCTACTCCGGGGCATGTAGCGCCTGCTCGCTGCGCACCATCTGCGGCGGGCTGTTCGACCGTGGCAACGGCTACGACCCGGCCGAGCTCAGCCCGGTGTTCGTGTCGCGCGACGCGATCGTCGACAGGATCATCACCGACCCCAACGACCCGAGCTACCGCTTCCGCACGCTCGCCGAGTGGCGCGCGGACTTCGAGAAGCGCTGCGCCGAGACGCTGGCCGGCGAGCACCGTCCCGCCGCGGACGAGCCCGACGAGCGTTTCCGCGATCCGGACGCGCCGTCCGTCGGCATGGTGACCGAGGACAGTCTGCGCCGCTTCGCCGCCAAGCGCCGCGCCGAGTCCCGCCGCGCCGAGAAGCTCGGCGTGCAGATGGAGCGGCTGGCCGCGCCGTCGTCCGACCGCGAGAAGTAGGGCGAAAAACGTAGCAAAATGTCACGAAAACGTGGCGTTTCGCTACGTTTCCGGGGGTCCTGGCAGCCTGTGCCCGTCCTGGAGTCATCCCGGGACGGACCCCCATCACGTCCCAGGTTGCGCGACGCGCTGTTCGTACCTACCAAACGGTAGACAATTCTCGAACGAGCGGTAGGCTCCTGGTGTCCGTGCAGAGTGCAGCTCGAACCGATGTGCGGGGGGAAATCCTGACGGTCGCGACGCGGCTGTTCGCGCGGCAGGGTTTCGACGGCACGTCCATCGCGGAGATCGCCGACGCGGTCGGCGTGAGGAAGCCCTCGCTGCTCTACCACTTCGCCAGCAAGGACGAGCTGCGCCAGGCCGTGCTCGACAACGTGCTGGCGCGCTGGAACGAGAGGTTGCCCCGCGTGCTGGTCGCGGCGACGGCGGGAGAGGACCAGTTCGAGGGCATCACGCGAGAGCTGGTGTCGTTCTTCATGGCCGACCCCGATCGTGCGCGGCTCTTGATTCGCGAAGCGCTGGATCGCCCCGACGACATGCGCAAGCGCCTCGCGACGCACGTGCGCCCCGTGGTGGCGAACCTCTCGGAGTACATCCGTCGCGGACAGGGACACGGCGAGCTGCACAGCGACGCGGACGCCGAGGCGTATCTGTTCCAGACCATCACGCTGCTTCTGTGCGGCGTCGCGTTCACCGACAGCTTCGGCACGCTGATGCCGAAGAGCTCGCCCTATGGCGCGCAGAAGGAGCGGCTGACGCGCGAGCTGCTCCGCATCGCGCGCTCCGCGCTGTTCCTCCCGCCCGGAGCGGAAACGAGCAGCGTGAAACCCACAAGGTCTCGAGGGGAAGCCAAGAAGAAGGATTGAATCATGACGAACTTCCTGAAGGACAACGACGATCTCCGCTACTACCTGGAAAAGGGCATCGACTGGGATGTGCTGGCCCGGCTGGTAGAGCGCGACTTCAGCGCCGAAGGCGGCTTCTCCGACGCGGACGAGGCGCGGCAGTTCTACTCGGACATCCTCGAAATGGTGGGCGAGTTCGTGGCGGAGCAGATCGCGCCGCACGCGCTCGAGATCGACCGCGAAGGCGTGCGTTTCGAAGACGGAGAAGCGATCTTCCCCGAGCGGCTCTCCTCGATCTTCGAACGCATCAAGGAGCTGGAGCTGCACGGCATGTGCCTGCCGCGGGAGCTGGGCGGGCAGAATGCTCCGTTGATGCTCTATTTCCTCTCGAACGAGCTGTTCGCCCGGGGCGAGGTCTCGGTCATGGCGCACCACGGCTTCCACGGAGGCGTGGCGCTCACCATGCTGCAGCTCAGCCAGCGCGAGGGCACGACGAAGCTCGATCCGGAAACGGGCGCCATACAGGAGACGCGCTTCGCCGACTACATCGAGGAGATCCGCGCGGGCGAGGCGTGGGGTTGCATGGACATCACCGAACCCGACGCCGGCAGCGACATGGCGGCGCTCAAGACGGTGGCCGAGCAGGACGAGGACGGCAACTGGTACCTCACGGGCCAGAAGATCTTCATCACTTCCGGACACGGCAAGTACCACTTCGTCATCGCGCGCAGCGAGAAGGCGTCGGATCCCGACGACCCGATGGCCGGTCTGTCGGGGCTGAGCCTGTTCATGGTCAAGGCGTACGAGGATGAAGAAGAGGGCCGCAAGCGCTTCGTCACGGTGGACCGCATCGAGGAGAAGATGGGCCACCATGGATCCGCCACGGCGTCGTTGACCTTCGAACGCACGCCGGCCGAGCTCGTGGGCGAGCGCGGCGAGGGCTTCCCCTACATGCTGACCCTGATGAACAACGCGCGTATCAGCGTGGGGTTCGAGTGCCTCGGGCTGTGCGAGGCGGCGTACCGGCTGGCGCGCGACTACGCTGCCGAGCGCCGGTCGATGGGCAAGACCATCGACCGCCACGAGATGATCGCCGACTACCTCGACGAGATGCAGGCGGACATCAGCGCGTTGCGCGCGCTCGCCGTGCATGGCGCATTCCACGAGGAGCAGGCCACACGCAAGAAGATGGCGCTGGAGGCGCGGAGCGATGTGGACGCCGTGGAGAAGAAGCGCATCGAGCAGGAGATCGCCCGGCACAAGGCCCAGGCGCGGCGGGTCACGCCGCTCGTGAAGTACATGGGCGCCGAACGGGCGGTGCTGTCGGCGCGTCGTGCGCTGCAGATCCTCGGTGGTAACGGCTACATCCGTGAGTACGGCGCGGAAAAGCTACTGCGCGACGCGCTGGTGATGCCGATCTACGAGGGCACCAGCCAGATCCAGGCGCTGATGGCGATGAAGGACACGCTCGGCGGCATCATGAAGAACCCGCAGGAGTTCATCAAACGCATCGCGCAGACCCGCTGGCGCTCGCTGTCGGCGCGCGATCCGCTGGAGCGGCGTCTCGCCAAGCTCGAGCTCACGTCGCTCGCCGCGCAGCAGCACCTGATGGCGCGCACTGCCGGCGACAAGTTCAAGGCGGTGCAGGGCAAGCCTTTCGCCGAATGGCCGACCGCGCTCTTCAGCGGCTGGGATCCGAAGCGCGACTTCGCGTACGCGATGCTGCACGCCGAGCGCTTGGTGCAGATCCTGGCGGACGAGGCGGCGTGCCAGCTGCTCTGGGAACAGGCCAAGCGGCACCCCGAGCGGCGCGAGGTGCTCGAGCGCTATCTGGAAAGGGCGGAGCCGCGCAGCCGTCACCTGCTCGACGAGATCACGTCCACCGGCCAGCGCTTGCTGGCGCGTCTCGGCGCGGTCGAGCACGAAGGCGACGAGCAGGCAGCGGGCTAGCTGCTCTGGACGACCTCGCGGGGTGCTCGAGGGGCGGTGAGCCCCCTCGAGGAGGACTACGGTGAGGCGGGTGGGCGGAGGGCCGCTATAGCTGCCAGAGTCGATTCTCTTCGCGGAGCAGCCACAGCGCGTGCAGCCCGTAGGCGAACAGGGCGGCGCCGGTCGCGGCGAGCAGGGGCAGGCCCCACGGCGTGCGCGCGAGTCCGACGGCGCTGCCGGAAACGCCGTCGGCGGTGGCTGCGAACAGGAACGCACCCAGCACGGCGAGCACGAGGCCACGGACGATCTGGTCGCGGCGCTCGAGCGCGCGTAGGTGGCGGCCGCGCACTGTGTCTGCGTCGGTACCGGGTAGCGCTCCCGACAAGAGGAGCACCATGCCCGAACCGAACAGGAGCAGGCCCAGACCACCGAACACCAGAGAGCTGGCAGAGCCCGACAACAGGCTGTGACCGAGCGCGAGGTCGAGCCCCCCGACGGCGAGCGCGAAGTGCAGCAGCGCGTCGCCTGCGCCTGGATGGGGCGCTGGGGCGGGCGAGCGCAAGGCGACGCTGCCGATGGTGACGGCCGCCAACAGCAGCAGCAGGCTGGCCAGCCCGACCAGCAGCAGCTCGCCGGCGGGCTGTGCCGCGACGCGTTGCAGTGCGCCTGGGCTCAGCATCTGCATGGCCGCGAGCAGCGACAGCAGCAAATACACCGTGCCCGAGAGCGCGCGCAGCGCCCGAGCCGTCCGTTCGGCCGATGGCGTCGCGATCCAGTCGAGTGGATCGAATCGGTGTTTGAAAGGCGAAAGCACGCGCCTGCTCCGGTGTGGACACGAGCAAGCGAATCGCTTGGTGTGTTCCCTGTCAGTGGCCGGGAAAGCGTGGCGCGTTCAAAGTATCTGCGGCGCTGCCGCCGGATGCCTACGGCGCTTCGTCCGGTCCCACGTCGAACCCGCTGCCCTGCGGTCGCTTGTCGCCTTCGAAATCGTGATCCGGCGCGTCCGAGGAAATGCCCTTGTCGATGCACGCCGCGCCCCCCGTGAGGTGGAACGTGGTGTCGAGGCAGTTGCCCGAGAAGTTGCCGGCTGCATTGGACAGCCCGTTGACGCCGACGAGATTGATCAAGTCCGTTGCAGTCTGGTTGATGCGCTGTTCGTAGAGCACATCTGTTGCGCCGCCGCCGAACGGCACGAACCAGAGGTCGTTATTCTCGATCTTTTCCGGGTGGATGTCCTGATTGCTCGTGCTCGGCGCCTCGAGGATGCCGAAGCGGGTCGTGGCGAGCCCGGGCATCAGGATGTTGTTGCGAATGCGTCCGACGCTAGCCACGGCGCAGCCATTGCAGCCGGGATTGTCCAGCTCGACCACGGCCGCGGTCGGGGCTGTCACGTTGGCGCCCGCGGGTGGCGCTCCCACCAGCAGGTTCGAGCTCACGACAACCTCCTGGGCCTTCGCTTCCACCTGGGCCAGACGCAGCGCCGTACTGTGCTGGCCGTCGGCGCCGTAGACGATGTTGTTGGTGATGACGCCTTCGCCGCTATGGCTCACGATGCCGCCGCACCATGCGGTGCTCGACCCGCACTTTGCGACCTGGTTGGAATTGGCGTTGATGCGGTTCGCGTCGATCGCCAGGACGCTACTGAACGAGATGCCCCAGCTCTCGCTATTGGCCTGTCCGGCGCCGATGATGTTGCCCACGGCTATCGTACCGTCGGTGCTGGTGAACGCCGCGATGCCGGAGCAGCTGCTGGCCTTGCCACCGTAGATCGTGTTCTGCTTGATCTCGGCCACGGTGCCGGGCGGCGGTTTGCCCGCACTCCAGTTGAAGGCGCGCGGCGCGCCCAGCTGCACGCCCACAGACGTGTTGGTGGCCTGCCCGCTATAGATGCTGTTGGCGATGACGAGCGGCCCGGGCTTCTGGATGGCCGAGCCGGTCGTGCTGCCGCTGATCGCGATGCCGATCGAGTTGGAGGTGTTCCCGCCGCTGCTGAGGGTGGGGCCGTTGATCGTGTTGTTGGAGATCGTGGGCGACCCGCCCGCGATCGTGATGGCCACCGCGCCGGGTTGGTATTGGGGCTGCGTGGTGTCGTGCCCCTGGACACTGAACCCGTCGAGCACGGTCTGGCGCGTGACGCTCGCCGGCACCACCAGGCCGCCATCGTCCTGGTCCAGGATCGCCGAGTCGAACGACTTCGGATCGCGCTTCCAGGTGCAGTTGGTCGACGTCTCGCAGGAGAAACCGCCCAGCAGGCTGGTCCCCTCGGCCATGACGATCTTCTCGGGATAGTGACCGTCCGCGACGTACACGGCGATCCGTTTCATCGAGGGGTTGGCCTGCAGGATCTTCTGGGCATTCGTCATGCCGTGGCCGATGGTGTCGACCGGATCGGTCATCGTGCCCGTGCCGCCTGGAGTACCGACCTTGGCGGACACGAACGTGCCCAGGCCACCGCACCCCTGATCCGGCAGGCCGCCCGTGCAGCCATTGTTCCTGCCGTCGCCGCAGATCTCGGGTGCGCCAGGATAGGTGTTGCGGTCGTTGTCGTCGCAGTCGCCCTGACAGGTCGTCACGCCATCGCCGTCCGCGTCGGTGCACGGGCCGTCGGTTCCGCCGTCCGAAACGCTGCCGGCCGCGCCCGCGCTGCCCCCCGCGCCCGCGGCCGAGCCCCCGGCACCACCGGTGGCCCCGCCGTCGTTGCCTGCCGCGCCGCCGCCGCCAGCCGACGAGAAATCACTGCCGCCGCACGCACCGGCTGTCGCCGCGCCCACGAGCGCGACAAGTACCGCCAGACGTTGCCCTGGCACCCACGAAGCAAGCATCACGACCTCCGTCGCTGAAGACCCGGACAACAAGCATGACGGACGCCTGCCGCGCCTGTCAAAGAGGCGCGGCTCAGGCTGTCAGGTCGCGGACCAGATCGGCGGCTTCGTCGCGGTCGATCTCGAGCGTTTCGGCCGTGTCCATGATCAGCTCGCGCTCGCTGGTCCGGATCAGCCCGTCGGCTGCGGTCACCTGGATCGCCAGTGCCAGGGCCACCTTGCGCGCGCCAGCGTCCGGCAAGCGCTGCTTGACCGCTTCGAGCCGCGCCTGGCGGCCGGCGCTTTCGAGATCCTTCTGCGCGCGTGCCATCAGCTCGCCGACCTTGTCCTTGGAGACACGGTTGTCGGTGAGCGACTCGACGCTCTTCTCGAAGTGCGCGCGTTCCTCGTCACTGAACTCGCCGTCGGCCGAGGCGGCTAGGACCATCATCTCGATCAGGGCCTCGAGCTTGTCGTCGGACAGGTTGGATACGGCGGAGGTATCGATGGCGCTCATGGCGGCGGAGTATACCGGAAGTCGCGGCGCCGGGGTGACGCGCGGTCAGGAGGGCTGACGCGCTTCGAGGAAGGGTGCGTGCGTCAGCTCGCGCACGACGCCGGTCGCGTAGCTGCCCGAAGGCAGCGAGAATTCGAGGACCAGCGAGCCATCGTCGCGCACCTCTGCCTCGAGCCCTTCCGCCGTCACGACCAGGTCGCGCCGGGTGCCGTCGGCGAGCCGCCCCATCAGCTCGAACTCCGCTGTCTCGAGTCCGAGCGCGCCCGCGGCCTGCGCCTCGAGCTCGAGAGGCAGTCCTGTCGGCTGCTTCATCCGGGGCCCGGTGATGGGGCCCGTGAGGTGGATGTCGCCCGAGACCAGCCGCGGCAGCTCGGCCGCGGCGTCTTCCACGACGAATACGGAGCGCGACCCGTCCAGCCTGACGACTTCGCCTTCGATCAGGCGCTCCAGCCCCAGCTCGCTGCGCTGGGCGAGATAGCGGTTGAAGATCTCCGACTGCACGACGCTCGGGTAGAGCTTGCGGAAGAATCGCGCGCGGCGTCCCTCGGCGGGCGCGCCGCGTCCGAGCCACGCCACGGCGTCGCCCAGATTGCCGCCGCCGCGGCCGAAGCGTTGTGCACCGAAGTAGTTGGGCAGACCCTGCTGCTTCAGTCTCTCGATGATGGCCTGCGCGGCGGCCGGGCTCTCCACGGCCACGAGCCGGATCCGGAAGCGGTTGCCGCGCTGCTGCCCCGTGCGGAGCTTGCGTTCGCCAGGCAGCGCCTCGAGCAGCTCGAGCCCCTCCGGCAGCTCCCACTCCCCAGGCGGCTTCGCGCCGGGCGGCAGCGACAGCCACTGGGTGGTCACCGCGTGCTTGTCTTTCATGCCCCCGCTGCCGACGTCCCGTTCGCGCACCTTCGCGGCTCGCGCGACGGCGTGCAGCATGTCTGGAGTCGTCCACAGCCGCTTCCGAATCCGCACGTACAGGTGCTCGCCGTGGCCGCTGGGAAGCGCCGCCGGGATCTCGTCCACCACGAAATCCTCCGGCTCGGGACCGACGCTGCCACCGACGGCGGGCAGGTCGGCCGTCAGCAGCGGGGGCTCGAACGGCCGCAAGGGGTCGCTCACTTGTCGCGCCGCCGCTTGCCGAGCGATTCGCGAAGCTGGTTGCTGGCGGAGTCGTCGGGGGCCAGCTGCAGACTGTCGAGATCCAGCTCCTCGATGCCCAGGATAAGGATCTCGGGTTGCGACGAAAGCTCGGGCCGGCGCGCCGCGATCACCGCAGGCGAGACGTGCGGTCCGGGTTGTTTCCTGCCGCTCTGCTCGCCGGCGACCTCGATCACCACGGCCGCGATGTTGTCGGGTCCGCCTGCTGTGTTCGCGAGCCGGATCAGCTGGGCCGCCAGCGCCGAAGCGGGTTCGGGCTTTGCCATCACCTCGGCGACGGCGGAGGGCGGGACCGGGTTGCTCAGGCCATCCGTACACAGAAGATAGCGATCGCCAACGGCCACGGCGTGTGAGCGGATCGACACACGCAGGTTCTCCTCCATGCCCAGAGCGCGCGTGACGACGTTCCTCGGCAGGCGCTTCAGTACCGACTCGTCCAGCTCCGGCCTCTGCTCCAGCACGTCGTTGAGCAGCGAGTGGTCGTGTGTCAGAAGCTCGAGATAGCCCCCGCGCAGGCGGTAGCATCGGCTGTCGCCGACGTGGCCGATGTGCAGAAGGCCGCTGCGTGGCGAGAACGCGGCCACGACCACGGTCGTTCCCATGCCGCGGTGCTCCTTCGAGCTCTTGGCGACCTCGATGATGTCGTGGTTCGCCTTCTTGATCGCCCGCGACAGACGCCGCGCGCCGTTCGACAGTCCGAACGTGTCGAATTCGGGCTTGTCGTGGGTTTCCCTGACCGTCGACCCGAAGTAGTTGCCGATGCTGCGCGCCGCGAGCGCGCTGGCGACCTCGCCGGCGTTGTGCCCGCCGGCTCCGTCCGCGACCAGATACAGTCCGAGGTCGTCCCGGATCAGGAACGTGTCCTCGTTGTGTTCCCGCATCCGCCCCACATCGGTGGCCCCCGCAGCTTCCAGCTGGAGCAGCTCGCTCATGGGCGTCGGTTGAACCATTGCCGGCAGTATAGATCCGTCGGTTCTGCTGCCATGGCCCCAATTTGCGGCCGCAGCGCATTCCTGCCGACTACCAGCCGACATACAGGGCGCCCAGGAAGACCACCTGGCTTACCAGCAGGAGCACCGCCGTATAGCCGATGATATCGCGAGCGGACACACGCGTGATACCGAGCAGCGGCAGCGCCCAGAACGGCTGCAGCATGTTGGTCCACTGGTCGCCATAGGCCAGCGCCATCACCATCCGCGGCGGCGACACGTGGCTGCGCAGGGCTGCCTGCATCAGGATCGGTCCCTGCACCGCCCACTGGCCGCCCCCGCTCGGAACGAACAGGTTCACGAGCCCGGCGGAGTAGAAGCTCACTGCGGGGAGTGCTCCCGCGCCCACACGCGCCATCGCGCCGGCGATGGCGGCGATCAGCCCGGTCCCCGTCAGCAATCCCATGATGCCGGCGTAGAACGGGAACTGCAGGATGATGCCGGCGCAGCCCTGTACCGCGTCGCTGATGGCACGGCCGTACGCGACCAGCGAGCCGTGCAGCGCGAGGCCGAGGAACAGGAACAGGAAGTTGATCAAGTTGGGATCGAGACGACCGAGCCCCTGCCGGCGCGCGATGACGAACCAGGTTCGCAAATCCGAGCAGACACACGACCGCCGTCAGGATGCGTGAGCGTTCCAGGCGGGCGGCGGGCGTGTCGGCCTGCTCGGCTTCGTCTCCGCGACCGAGCGTGCCGAGCTCGGGGGCGGCACTGCGTTCGGACGGATCGCGCGGCAGCATGCGGATCAGGACCCAGGGGACGAGGAGCAGCAGCAACGCGTTGCCGACGATGTTCGACAGCGAGCCGATGGTCGTGCCCAGTGGCATCACGCCGACGGCCTTGGCGGTGCTGGCGCCGAGGATCTCCGTCAGGTCGTGCGGCAGCGTGACCTTGAGCGGCGCCGAGCCGCTGAGACCACCGTGCCAGACCAGGAGCCCGGTGTAGCCGGCGGCGGCGAGCAGCGGATAGTGCACGGCAACGCCGCGCTGTCGGGCGCGCTGGCCGACCTGCCTGGCCAACAGCGCCCCGGCGATCAGGCCAAGCCCCCAGTTGACCAGCGCCAGCAGCATCGCGCCGGCCGACACGATGGCGATGGCGCTCGCGGGCGTCCGCGCGCGGTCCGCCAGCGCGTCCAGGAGGCGCCGCACAGGTGGGCTCGATGCCAGCGCGTGTCCCGTCACCAGGATCAGGCACATCTGCATGCCGAAGGCGAGCAGGTTCCAGAAGCCCTTGCCGTGGCCGCTGCCGTCGAACCAGGCGGTGAGGACGCGGCCGGGGTGAAGCCCCACGTGAGCGAATGCCAGCGCGAACGACACCACCGTCAACAGCACCGCCAGCACGAACGGATCGGGCACGAAGCGGCGCGTGAAACGGGTCAGGGCGCTGCCGAGTCGCTCCAGCATCGGACGGGCTCCGACGCTAGACGAACGTCTTCAACGCCGCCAGGGCTGGTGGCTTGTGTAGGGAAAGGTAGTTGTAAAGCGTACCGTCACGTCTTTCCCCGACATCGTGTAGGATCTGCGCAGTTCCCAGGAGGCATCTGATGACGAAGCGTTCGACTTGGCTTGCAGTAGGTTCTGTTGCGTTGGTGTTCGGTCTTGCTGCTTGCGGCGGATCATCGAGCACGGGCGCCAGCAGCAGCAACAACAAGGATGGTGGCGCTGGCACAGGCGGCGCTTCGGGTTCCGGCGCCGGTGGAACCGGCACCGGCGCAACGGGCGGCACCGGGACGGGCGGCAGCGGCGCGACCGGTGGCTCCGGCACTGCCGGCAGCAGCGCCGGTGGTACGAGCGCCGGCGGCAGCGGTGCGGGCGGTACCAGCACGGGTGGCACGAGCGCCGGCGGTACTGGTGGAACGAGCTCCGCGACCTGCCCCAACAACCAGCCCAACAATTACTCGCAGTGTCCCACCCAGGGACAGACCTGTGACTACGGCGCGTCGCAGTGCAGGTGCAACAACTTCAAGCGCTGGCAATGCAGCACGTGTCCGAGTGGCCAGCCTGGGGCCAACGCGACCTGCACCCAGCAGCAGACCGGCTCGCAATGCACCTACGGCAGCACGAGCTGCACTTGCTACGCGGGCAGCTGGCATTGCGGGACCTGTCCCAGCACACAGCCGCAGAACAACAGCAGCTGCCAGGGAACAGGCGCTACAACCTGCGACTACAACGGCACTACGTGCGCCTGCTACCAGGGGACATGGCACTGCGGCGGCGGGAACACCGGGACCTGCCCGCAGCAGCAGCCGAGCCCCGGCTCCGCGTGCTCGACCAACTTCCAGAACTGCAGCTACGGCAGCGGTGGCAACCAGCACACCTGCTACTGCGTCCAGAACAAGTGGGCCTGTAACTAGCTAGACAGCGCCCCACGGGCAGACGCGGCCCGAGCGCGACGGATCACTCCGGCGCCTCGGGCCGTGTTCTTTTTCGGGACACAGTCGCGAAATAACTGCGTAGTCGGCCGTAGCGCCGGCTAGTGCTGCGCGTCCCTTTTCGACGTGCTCTTGGCCGTGCACGTTCAAGTCCCCGGCAACGCCTTGTCGGCCGTCCAGAGGTGTTCGGGATCAGGACGCATTCATTGCGCATCTCTGACTGCGATCAGCCGCAGTTCTGTCGGGGCATGCATATTGCCTAGGGGCGGCGCGAGATGACCACGACACATGCTTCGGAGGCCGCGGGCTCGGGCCGCGCCGCTCCGGGTCGGTTGGAGCAGTTCGTCTACGACGACGACATCGTCCGCAAGTTCGCCGTGGCCACGATCACCTGGGGTTTCGTGGCGATGCTGGTGGGGGTGTGGCTGGCGTTGATGCTCGTCGTGCCTTCGCTGAACTTCAACCAGCCTTGGCTCACATTCGGGCGACTCCGGCCCTTGCACACGAACGCGGCGATCTTCGCGTTCGCGGGCAATGCGATCTTCGCGGCGGTCTACTACTCCAGCCAGCGCCTGCTGAAGACGCGGATGTGGAGCGACAAGCTCAGCAGGATCCACTTCTGGGGCTGGCAGGCGATCATCGTCTCCGCGGCGCTCACGTTGCCCTTCGGATTTACCCAGGGCAAGGAGTACGCCGAGCTGGAGTGGCCCATCGACCTCGCCGTCGTGGTCGTCTGGCTGCTGTTCGCGTTCAACTTCTTTGCGACGATCAAGAGGCGCCGCGAACGGCACATCTACGTCGCGATCTGGTTCTACATCGCCAGCATCGTCACGGTCGCGATCCTGTACCTGTTCAACAACCTGGCCATCCCGGTCAGCTTCCTGAAGAGCTACCCGATCTACGCGGGCGTGCAGGACGCCATGATGCAGTGGTGGTACGGGCACAACGCGGTCGCGTTCTTCCTGACCACGCCGTTCCTCGGGCTGATGTACTACTTCCTGCCCAAGGCAGCGAACCGGCCCGTCTACTCGTACAAGCTCAGCATCCTGCACTTCTGGTCGCTGGTCTTCATCTACATCTGGGCTGGGCCGCACCACCTGCACTACACGGCGCTGCCCGAGTGGGCGTCCACACTCGGCATGATCTTCAGCGTGATGCTGTGGATGCCGTCGTGGGGCGGCATGATCAACGGCCTGCTCACGCTGCGCGGTGCCTGGAACAAGGTTGCAGAGGATCCGGTACTCAAGTTCTTCGTAGTCGGTGTGACGTTCTACGGCATGGCGACGTTCGAAGGGCCGATGCTGGCCGTCAAGAGCGTCAACGCCCTGTCGCACTACACCGACTGGACGATCGCGCACGTGCACGGCGGCACGCTGGGCTGGAACGGCTTCATGACGTTCGGCATGCTGTACTGGCTGGCGCCGCGGCTGTTCCAGACGAAGAAGCTCTGGTCGAAGAAGCTCGCCGAGGTCCACTTCTGGGTCGGGACAGTCGGCATCCTGATGTACATCGTGTCGATCTACGCCGCGGGTGTGACCGAAGGTCTGATGTGGCGGGCCTTCGACACCACCGGGCGGCTGGCGTACCCGGACTTCATCGAGACCGTCGTCCGCGTCATCCCGATGTGGTGGGTCCGTGCAGTGGGCGGCATGCTGTATCTGAGCGGCGTCGTGCTGGCCATGATCAACATGGTCATGACCTGGAAGGCCCGCCCCGCGAAGTACGAGGAGCCCGTCCACGAGGCACCCGCGCTGGGCGAGTACAAGGGCTACACGCCGGCGCTCGAGATCCCCAAGCATGCGACGATGCTGACCTTCGCCTACCGCGTCCGGTACTTCGCCAAGGCCGAGTGGCACCGCGTCTGGGAGCGCAAACCGCTTCGTTTCACGGTCTGGGTCATCATCTCCGTGTCGACGGCCTCGTTGTTCGAGATCATCCCGACGTTCCTGATCCGGTCCAACGTGCCGACCATCGCCTCGGTGAAGCCGTGGACGCCGCTCGAGCTCGAAGGACGCGACATCTACGTGGCAGAGGGTTGCTACAACTGCCACTCGCAGATGATCCGGCCGATCCGTTCCGAGACGGAGCGCTACGGCGAGTATTCCAAGCCGGGCGAGTCGGTCTACAACCACCCGTTCCAGTGGGGCTCGCGCCGCATCGGTCCAGATCTGGCGCGCATCGGTGGGAAGTACCCGGACCTGTGGCACGTCCGCCACATGCAGGACCCGCGCTCGACGACGCCGCAGTCGATCATGCCGGGTTTCCCGTGGCTCTTTACCAAGAAGACCGACTTCGGCGAGATCGAGAAGAAGGTCGACGTGATGGCCATGCTCGGTGTTCCGTACGGCAAGACGATCAATCACGCCGAAGCGCTGGCGCGCGCCCAGGCCAAGGACGTGGCCGACGAGATCAAGAAAGAGGGCGGGCCCGGCGGTCTGCAGGACAAGGAGATCGTCGCGCTGATTGCCTATCTGCAGCGGGTCGGTACCGACATCAAGAAGCAGCCGAAGACACCGGGGCCGGGAGAGCTGAAGGCCGGACAGCCGTCGTCCGGGACGACGGCCAGCACGGGGCACGCGTCAGGCGCCAGAATGGCTAACGTGGTCGGAGGGAAGTGAGATGAGTCTCGTCGACATCATGAGCGAGATGAAGCTGCATATTTTTGCCGAGATCGCGCTCGTCATCTTCATCGCGGTGTTCATCGCCGTCATCGTCCACGTGTTCCGCAAGCGTAACCGCTCGACATTCGATAGCGCGCGCTACATGCCGCTCGACGACGACAATCCCCAGGAGCTCCGTGATCCGGACGAGCCGCGCAAAGGACACGGCGGGCGCACAGAAGGAGTAGAGGGATGAGCGACATGAAGCCGGTGCAGAGCAAGGTGGCCGCGGCCGCCGAGGCTCCGGTCGACGAGGAGATGCTGCTCGATCACGAGTACGACGGCATCCGCGAGTACGACAACCCGCTGCCGCGCTGGTGGGTGTTGATCTTCTGGGGCTCGTTCATCTTCGCGGTCGGCTACTTCCTCTGGTACACGGTCCTCGGCAAGGGGAAGTCGCGACTCGAGGAATACCGCGAGGACGTGGCGCAGGCGCAGGCGCTGCAGGAGAAGCGGGCGGCGTCCGAGAAGGTCACCGAGAAGGGCCTCGAGAAGTTGATGCAGACCCCCGCCACCGTCAAGGCGGGTAGCGCCGTGTTTCACTCGCGTTGCGTTCCGTGTCACGGCGATCACGCCCAGGGCATCATCGGGCCTAACCTGACCGATTCGTATTGGATCCACGGTAACGGAACGCTGATGGACATCTTCAACACGGTCGACAAGGGCGTCCCGGACAAGGGCATGCCGACCTGGGGCAAGCAGCTCAAGCCCACCGAGCTTCGCGCGGTGGTGGCGTACGTGGGGACTTTGCGCAATACCAATGTCAAGGGGAAGGCGCCCCAGGGGCACGAGGTCAAGAGCAAGAAGTAAGGGGGAAGCGAGCGTATAGCGATATGGCCAGCCACCCGTCAGCACCGGAGCGAGTGCTGCCGACGTTGAACGCGGACGGCACGCGAAGATTGATCCGGCCGAAGCTGTACAGGGGGCGGAAGTACCGGGCGCGACTGATCGCGGCCTGGACGCTGATCGCGCTCTTTGTCGCGATACCTTTCATCAAGATGAACGGGCACCCGCTCATCTTGCTGGACGTGCCGCGCCGGCGCTTCCACCTGTTCGGTCACACCTTCCTGCCGACGGACGGTGTGCTCCTGATGTTCCTGATGCTGTCGATCTTCGTCGCGATCTTCTGGCTCACGGCGGTAGTCGGGCGGGTCTGGTGCGGCTGGGGCTGTCCGCAGACCGTGTACATGGAGTTCCTGTTCCGTCCTATCGAGCGGCTGTTCGAAGGGAACAGGGCGCAGCAGCTCAGGATCGACAGGAATGGACCGAATCTGCGCCGCATCGCCAAGTACGGCGTGTTCGCGGTCCTCTCGGTGCTGCTCGGCAATCTGTTCCTGTCGTACTTCGTGGGCGTCGACACGCTGTGGATCTGGATCCACCGCTCGCCCGTCGATCATCCGGCGTCCTTCCTGGTGATGGCGGTGACGGCGGGGCTGGTGTTCTTCGACTTCGCCTGGTTCCGCGAGCAGATGTGCACGGTCATCTGCCCGTATGCGCGCTTCCAGTCCGTCCTGCTCGACAAGAAGTCGCTCATCATCGGCTACGACGAAAGGCGCGGCGAACCGCGCGGCAAGGGCAAGCCGCGGCCGGGTGAGGGCGACTGCATCGACTGCAACGCCTGCGTCGTTGCCTGCCCCACCGGGATCGACATCCGCGAGGGCCTCCAGCTCGAGTGCATCGCCTGCGCGCAGTGCGTGGACGCATGCGACTCGATCATGGACGCCATCCACAAGCCGAGGGGGCTCATTCGCTATTCGTCCCAGGACGCCCTGGAGACGGGCGGAAAGACGAAGCTGCTCAGACCGCGCGTCCTGATCTACCCGGTAGTGCTCGCTGTGTTCGTCGGCGCGCTTGTTGCGCTCGGGGCGAGGGAAGGCACCGCGGACGTGACCGTGCTGCGTGGGCTGACCGCCCCCTACGTGATCGACTCGGCCGGCATCCAGAACCAGATCCGGGTCAAGGTCCAGAACCGCAGCGGTAGCGCGAAGTCCTATCACATCGCGCTCGAGGGGGCGCCGGGCGCGAAGTTCATCGCGCCGGAGAACCCGCTCCAGGTTGCGGACGGGGACCACGAGACGACGACCGTCTTCGTGATCGCCCCGCCGGCGATCTTCCACGACGGCGTGCGGCGCGTGACCTTCCACATCGACGACGGGCACGGTTTCAAGACGGACGTGCCCTACAAGCTCCTCGGTCCGGAACACGAGGACGAAGACGAGCACGAAGGCCGCCACGAGCACCGGGGCGGCCATCAGCGCGAAGAGGAGCACCCGTGAACAGCGAGCAGCAAACCGAGCAGAAGAAGGGCGGCTGGAAGCGGCACTACTGGGCGCTGCCCGTGGGGCTTCTGGTCGCACTCACGGCGGGTCAGCTGTACATGGTCTACACCGCTGTCGACGACCCGGGCTTCGCCGTCGAGAAGGACTACTACAAGAAGGCGATCCACTGGGATACCCACATGCAGCAGGTCGCCGAGAACCGGCGCCTTGGCTGGAAGCTCGCGCTCGAGACGCGCGCGGGCAAGGACGGGCACGTGCAGTTGCTGGTCCACATCCGCGACGAGAAGGGTCGACCCGTACGCGGAGCGAACGTGAGCGTCGAGACGTTCTTCAACGCGCGCGCTGGCCACATCCTGACTGCCGACCTGCGTGACGCGGGCAATGGCAGCTACCAGAGCGCGCTGCTGTTGCGCCACCGGGGGCTCTGGGAGTTCCGCTTCACGGCCACGCAGGGTGGCCTGCGTTTCACGCATGTCGTGCGCCGCGATGTGGATCCCAACGGGGGCGCTTGATGGGCGCCGCGCTCGTGGTGCCGGTTCTGGCCGCGAGCCTGGTGGGCAGTCTGCACTGCGCGGGCATGTGTGGAGGCTTCGTCGCTTTCTACTCGGGGGGTGACGACAATCGAGGTCGTCGGCGCTTTGCCGGACATCTCGCGTACAACGGCGGACGGCTCGTGACGTACGTGCTTCTAGGCGCGGTGGCCGGGTCGCTGGGAGCAGCGGTGGACCTGGCGGGGCGCGCAGCCGGAGTGGGGCGCGTGGCTGCGGTCGTCGCGGGAACCGTGATGGTGCTCTGGGGGCTTTCGCTCCTGCTGGCGTACGCTGGCGTGCGCCTGCCGCGTCTGCGGCTGCCGCCGGCTTTGCAACGGCGGACCGTGGGCCTCATGGCGTCGCTCCGTGGGCGGCCACCGGTGGTGCGCGCCGGCCTTATCGGCTTGTCGTCGACGCTGCTGCCGTGCGGGTGGCTCTACGCTTTTGCGGTGACCGCGGCGGGTACCGGCAGCGCGCTGGGTGGCGCAACGGTGATGGCGGCGTTCTGGGCCGGCACTGTCCCCGTCCTGTTCGGTCTGGGGCTCGGAGTCCAGGGTGCGGCGTCCCGCTTGCGCCGGCACGTTCCGCTGGTCAGCGCGATGGCGCTCATCGTCGTCGGGATGTTCGGCGTGCTGGGGCGCGTGAACGTGCCGTCCCTCGCCGCGCGGTCGGCGCGTCACGCCGTGCACCTCTCGCTCGTGCCGACCGCGTCGGCACAGCACCCAGCAAGGCACTAGCAATGGCCCTGCCCGCGCGACCACCCGGGGGCGAGCACAGCGCGGCAGAGTGCACGCACTGCGGACTGCCGGTGCCGGCCGGGCTTGTCGAGCCGGGCGCGGCCGAGCAGTTCTGCTGCAACGGCTGCCGCACGGTCTACGCCGTCCTGCACGACCAGGGCCTCGACACCTACTACGACCTGCGCGAGAGCGCGGGCGAGCAGGGGCAGCGGGCGCGCACGACCGACAAGACCTACGCGGAGTTCGACGACCCCGCGTTTGCCGAGCTGTACTGCCAGCCCGTCGACAACGGACTGATGAGCGTCGAGCTGTCGGTGGAGGGCGTGCACTGCTCGGCCTGCGTGTGGCTGGTCGAGCGCGTGTCGCTCGTCATCGACGGTGCTCTGGAGAGCGTGCTCGACGTGGGGCGTTCAGTGGTGCGCGTCGTGTGGGATCCCGAAGTCACCACGTTGAGCCGCATCGCACGCACGCTCGACTCGTTCGGCTATCCGTCGCATCCGCGACCCGGCGCGGGCTCGGCCGAGCTGGCCCGGCGGGCCGATCGCGCCCTGCTCGGCCGCATGGCGGTGGCTGGAGCCGTGGCGGGCAACGTGATGCTGATGGCGGCCGCCCTGTACAGCGGCATGTTCCACGGCATCCAGCCGCAATACGAGAAGCTGTTTGCCTGGGGCAGCTTCATCGTCACGCTTCCCGCTGTCTTCTGGTCGGCGACGGTGTTCTACAAGGGCGCCTGGGGGGCGATCCGCACGCGCACACCGCATATGGACCTGCCCATCAGCCTGGGCATCCTGGCCGGGTTTGCCTGGGGTGCGTACGCCACGTTCAGCTCGTCGGGCGAGATCTACTTCGACTCGGTGACGGCGCTGATCTTCCTCTTGCTGGTCGGTCGCTGGGTGCAACGCCGCCAGCAGCACGCTGCGCGCGACGCGGCGGAGTTGCTCTATTCGCTGGCGCCTTCCAGCGCGCGCGTGGTCGACGGCGATGAGGTGAGGGAAGTGCCGATCCAGGCGGTGCCGCTGGCTGCGCTGGTGGAAGTGCGGGCAGGCGAGCACTTCCCCGTCGACGGTGTCGTCACGTCCGGGCAGTCCACGCTCGACGCCTCGTTGCTCACCGGCGAGTCGCGTCCCGAACAGATCACGAAGGGCAGCTTCGTGCACGCAGGCTGCGTGAACCTGGCGTCCCCGGTCCGTATCCGCGTGGAGCAGACCGGCGAGAGCACGCGGGTGGGCAAGCTGATGAAGCGCGTGGAAGAGGCCGCGCGCCGTCGGGCGCCCGTGGTCGCGTTGGCCGACCGCATCTCCGGCTACTTCGTCGCTGTGGTGCTGGCGCTCGCGCTGGTGACGTTGGCAGTGTGGTGGCTGCTCGACCCGGCACACGCGGTCGAGCACGTCGTTGCTCTGTTGGTGGTGACCTGCCCGTGCGCATTGGGGTTGGCGACGCCGCTCGCGGTGAGCTGGGCGCTGGGTCGCGCCGCGCGTGCCGGGATCCTCATCAAGGGTGGAGACGTTCTCGAGCGCCTGGCCGAGCCCGGCCTCGTCGTGTTCGACAAGACCGGCACGCTGACAGAGGGCCGGCTCTCGATGCTGGCGTGGGAAGGCGACGAGTCGCTCAAGTCGCTCGTGCGCGCTGCCGAGGCGCATTCCGCGCATCCAGTCGCAACGGCCTTCGTGCATGCTCTCGACGCCGAGCCGGGAGTCGAAGCCCGGCATCTGTCACAGACGCTGGGAGGCGGGATCTCGGCGGAGTACGACGGCGGGACGCTGCTCGTCGGCTCGCAGGCGTTCGTTCAGGCCCACGGCGTCGAGCTCCCCGAGTGGGTCGCGGAGTCCCTGTCACGACACGCCGAGGCCGCGCACAGTCCCATCCTGGTCGCTCTGGGCGGCGAGGTGCGGGCACTCGCGGCGTTCGGCGATCCGCTGCGTCCAGACGCCGCGAGCAGCCTGCGAGCACTTCGCGAGCACGGCTATCGTCTCGCCGTTCTGTCCGGCGACCATCCGGACGTCGTTCGGGCCGTGACACGCGAGCTCGGCGTGCCGCTCGAGGAAGCGCTGGGCGGCGTGAGCCCGGAGGACAAGCTCGCCTGGGTCGAGCGCGCGCGGAAACAGGGTCCGGTCATCATGGTGGGCGACGGCGTGAACGACGCGGCGGCGCTTTCCGCAGCGGACGTGGGCGTCGCGGTCCATGGGGGAGCGGAAGCGAGCCTGGCCGCTGCGGATGTGTTCACGACCTGCTCGGGAGTCGAACCGGTCGTCCAGTTGGTGCGTGGAGCGCGGCGGACGCTGGGGGTCATCCATCGGAATCTGATTTTTTCGCTCGTCTACAACCTGGTCGGCGTGGCGCTTGCAATGGCGGGGCTCATCGGTCCGTTGCTAGCGGCCGTGCTGATGCCACTCAGCTCGATCACCGTGGTGACCAGTTCCTTCCGGTCGCGCAGTTTCGACGCCGGCCGGCGCCGCTCCAAGGCGGCCAACACCGCGCTTTCCAACCCCCTGCCAAGCCCGGAGTACTCGACATGAGCGTCATCTACCTTCTTCTGCCTCTAGCGTTGCTGGTTTCGACCATCGCTGTTGCTGCGTTCCTGTGGGCAACCGGTCGCGGCCAGTTCGACGACATGCAGACGCCGGCAGTGCGGATGCTCCACGACGAGGACGATCTGGTCCACCAGCACGCTTCGCACCGCTGAGGTGCCGGGCCGAGGTGGCGCAAGAGCGTCCGGAGCGCGCAAGAGTCATCCATGAATTTGCGCAAACCTTGCGCGTGGTTCGGTACATCGCGATCGAAAATCAAGATTTGGACGCCTACGCGCCGGCCGGCCGCGCGGCACGCGCATTGCTTGCCTTTCCGGTCGCTACAAGCGCATGAGCCCCCCTGATCAAAGCTTGCCGGGGTCGCCACGGTGGGAGCAGCAGCCTGTAGCGGTGCAGTGGGAGCTAGCTGCGCCGCGGGGGGCGGGCGTGCGCGAGCCGACCTGGCACGATCTGGCCGGGGGCGCCCGCGAGCTGGACACGGTCGAGGCCGAGCGGATGATCCGGGACCTCGCCGCGAATGGCGTCTCAACGCTTGTTCTGGCCTGGTACGGCAGTGCGCTCAGGGACGACCTGGGCCAGCTCCTGCGACTCGCCGCGCGCGACGGGATGCAGACCTGGCTCCGGATGCTCGGCGGCGAGGGACTCGAGCGCGAGCTGACCGTGGAGCTCGCCGCGGCCGGGCTTACGGGGCTCTCGGCGCGCGTCGACACGCCAGACCCCGAGCAGCACGACCCGGCTTCGGTCGCTGCGCTGCGGGCGGCTCGCGAGGGCGGGTTGCTGCTCGGTGCGGAAACGTCGGTCAGCCGCTGGAACATCGAGCACCTTCCGTCCATCCGCCGCGCGGTTGCCGGGCTCGGGGTGGCGCGTTGGCACCTGCTCTATCCGGTCGCGGACCTGAGCGAGATGCCCACCGCCGAACAGATGGAGGCCTCGCTGCGGCAGCTCGTCGAAGTGGAGGACGAGCTCGACTTCATGCTCGAGCTGACGGCGGCCCCGCAGTTCCATCGCGTCCGGGCCACGCACGGTGCCCGCCGGGCCACCCGCACCTGGGTGCTCGGCGACGGGCGAGGGCAGATGTTCGTGTCGTACTGCGGCGACATCTTCCCCAGTCGCGAGCTACTGGTTCCCTGCGGAAACCTGCGGATGCACGACCTGCTGGATGTCTACCGCTTCCATCCGACGTTCCGCACCCTTCGCGACCCGGGCGTGCTCCGCGGCAAGTGCAGTGCGTGCCAGTACCACCAGGTATGCGGCGGATCGCGGGCCCGGGCCTATGCGCTGGAGGGGAGCCTGCTGGGCGGTGATCCGCTGTGCCCCCACTCGCCGCAGCCGCTCCTGAACAAGAGCTTCCCGTAGCGGGCTACAGCGCGACCTGCACGAGCTGTCCCGGGTGCGGCGTCGTCGTGCCATCGCCGAGCTGCCCCAGGCTATTTTCGCCCCAGCACACGACGCTGGCATCGGCCAGCACCGCGCAGGCGAATCCCGCGCCGACATCCAGACTCTTCACGCCGCTTACGCCGTTGACGAACCTGGCCACCCCGGTTCGATCCCAACACTCTACGCTGCTGTCATCGAGCACGGCGCAGGCGGCAGCCGGGCCGACAGCCAGCTGGGTGGCGGACCCCGCAAGAGCCACCGGTGCCGGCGCCTGTCCGCAGCCACCTTTGCAGGTCGGGTCGAGGCTGCCCCAGCACGACACGCTGCCATCGTCGCGCAGCACGCAGGTCTCGTTGCCGCCCGCGGCGACATCCACCGCGCCTCCCAGCGGGGGCACGGGACTGCCATCCGCCGCGCCGAGCTGCCCGTCGGAATTGTCGCCCCAGCAGACCACTCCGCCGTCGACCACCGCACAGCTGTGGCGCGCGCCCGCGGCGATTGCAGTGGCGCCCTGCACCGGGTGGGCGGCGTCCCCCAGTTGCCCCGCGTCGTCCTGCCCCCAGCAGCCCACGCTGCCGCCCTCCAGCAGTGCGCAGCTGTGGCCGACGGCTGCTGGCTGGCCTGCCAGCGGGAGCGGGCCTACCCCTGCTGCGAGTGAAGCGGCGCTGTCGATGCTGCTGACGGTGACCGGCGCCGCGCTGTAGCCGCCCGTGGCGACCGCGCTGCTTCCCAGCTGGCCCAGCGAGTTGTCGCCCCAGCAGCGCACGTCGCCGCCGGGCAGCAAGGCACAGGTGAAGGCCGAGCCCGCAGCGATTGCCCGCACGTTGTCGAGCCCATCGACCTGAGCCGGCGGCTCGACGGGCAGTGGAATGCCGCCGTCCGCTCCGGCGTCGGCGCCACCGTCGGCGCCCGTAGTAGCGCCGCCGTCGGTGCCGGCGCCCGCTTCCAGCCCTGAAGCGTCGGAGGCCGTCGGGCCTCGCGTGGCCGGCCGAGCTGCCCGCGGTCGTCCAGCCCCCAGCATTCCACGTGCCCATCTTCAAGCAGCGCGCACGCGTGATCGGCGCCGGTCGCCACCTGGCTGGCCCGCGCTGCGCCCGCTTGTCCCTTGCAAGTCGGCAGGAGCTCCAGCACCAGCAGGGAACCCAGAAGGTAGTGAAGACGCTTGCGGTACAACGCCATGCGATGCAATCAACGGTAGCCGATGCCGACAGCGAACTGGACTGAATTCGTCAAATCGGCAGTGCTGCTGTTCGTGATCCTGAACCCGTTTGCACTGTCGGTCTACCTGATCGACATGCTGCAAAATCGCTCGATCAAGACCGTCTCGGGCGTTCTGCTCAGGGCCACGACCATCAGCGCGATCGTATTTTCGCTGTTCGCATGGGGCGGCGACCGCATCTTCGCCGACGTGCTGCAGGTTCGCTTTGCGGCATTCCAGATCTTCGGTGGGCTGGTGTTCGTCATCATCGCACTCAGATTCATGGTCTCCGGTGGTGAAGCGCTGATCAGTCTGCGCGGCGAGCCCGAACACCTGGTGGGAACGATCGCGATGCCGTTCATGATTGGCCCGGGAAGCGTCAGCGCCGCTGTGGTCGCCGGCGCGCGACTACCGCTCGGGTTCGCCATCCTGGCGATCCTCGCAGCACTGGCGGCCACGGTGCTGTCGCTGGTCTTGCTGAAGGTCGGCTTCGACCGCATCCGCGAGCGGAACAGCCGGCTCGTGGAACGCTACGCGGATCTCTCGAGTCGCATTGCGGCGCTGCTCATCGGAACCATCGCGGTGGAGATGGTGCTCGACGGAATCGGGGGTTTCGTGCGTTCGCTGCACGGTGGCTGAGCAGCCCGCTATACTGACCGCGATGTACGACGTCATCGTCATGGGCGGGGGCCCGGCGGGCTCCACGGTCGCTACGCGACTGGCCCAGGGCGGACGGCACGTCGTGCTGCTCGAGCGCGAGGCGTTTCCACGCTTCCACATCGGCGAGTCGCTCTTGCCGTGCAGCATGCCCCTGTTCGACAAGCTGGGCGTGCGCGACGCCATCGAGCAGGCGGGGTTCTTGCCCAAGCACGCGGCGGAGTTCGTCAGCGCCGACGGCTCGCTCAGCCGCCGCTACCCGTTCGCCGAGGGCCTGGTGGCGGGCGCCGGCTCCGCGTACGAGGTCGACCGCGATCGCTTCGACCAGATCCTGCTCGACAACGCGCGGAAGCACGGCGTCGAGGTCCGCCAGCCCGCCGAGGTGCGGAACTTCGAGCTCCACGCGGAAGCCGCGGAAGTGAAGCTCGCCGACGGCGACACGCTCGCCGGCCAGGTGCTGGTGGACGCCACCGGCCAGCGCTCGCTGGTCGCGAGCCGGCTCGGGCTCCGGCAGATGGATCCCCGGCTCAAGAACTTCGCGATCTACTCCCACTTCGAGGGCGCGCGGCGCGCCGAACGGCGATCGCGAGGGCGACATCAGCATCGTGCTCGCGCCGGACGGCTGGTGGTGGGTGATTCCGCTTGCGGGCGACCGCACCAGCCTGGGCAAGGTGGCGCCGTCCCGCGCGCTCGCCGGGCGGCGTGCGGACGAGCGCTACTTCGCCGAGGAGATTGCCGCGACGCCGTACCTGGAGGAGCGCTTCGGCAGCGCCGCCCGCTCGGCGCCGGTGCGCACCACTTCCGACTACTCGTACCGCAGCCGCCAGTTCACGGGCGACCGGTTCGTGTTGTGCGGCGATGCGGCGGCGTTCCTCGACCCCGTGTTCTCCAGCGGCGTCTACCTGGCGAACGTCGGCGGTTTCCACGCCGCCGAGGCCATCGACCGGGCACTGTCGCGGGGCCGCTTCTCCCGCAGCGCATTCAAGCGCTACGAGCGCTGGCTCGAGCACGCCCTGGCGGTCTACCGCGAGTTCGTCGCGGGCTTCTACTCGCCCGAGTTCGTGGAGGTGCTGATGCGCCCCAGCGACACGCTGCAGCTCAGGCAGGCCGTGACCTCGCTCTTGGCCGGCGAAGTCGATCGCTTCGAGGTCGCGTGGCGCATCCGGCTCTTCCACACCATCACCCGCGCCAACCGCGACTGGAACCTGGCGCCGAGGATCGCGGGGCGACGCGAGGCCGCCGCGCGCCTCCGCCAGAGGATGTGACGCTGTGACTCCGCGTCGCGCCAGCGTTGCCCTGCTCTTGCTTGTCACGGGCTGTGTCGCCAAGCCGCCGGCGACGGCGGACGACGCGCTCGCCCGCATCGAGCGGCATCCGCAGGCCTTCGTCGAGCACGTCGCCGAGCTCCGCCAGCTCGACAACAGCCACCCGGCCCGCATCCTGTTCGAAAACGAAGCCGATTTCCTGCGCGCGCTCGAGGCCCACGGAAAACAGGACGTCGCCAGCAACGGGTCCGACCGCGGCGCGCTGTATCTGGCGTTCGGACTGGGGCCGCAAAGCGCCGGCCAGGGCAGCTCCGCGGACGCGGTGGTCAAGGAGCAGGTGGTCGCGTTCTACGACGAGACCACGCACGTCATCCACGTGCGCCGCCACCCGCCGGCGCAAGGCAAGGACCCTCTCGAACCGAGCTGGGTGCTCGCCCACGAGGTCGGTCACTCGCTGCAGTACCAGAACTTCCGCATGCCCCTGCTGGAGCGGATCCGCCAGGAAGATCGCCTGCTGGCCGTGAACGCGCTGGTGGAAGGCGACGCCATGCTCACCATGCTCGCCTACGTGGCCGACGAGCGGCACGTCCCGCTCCGGCGCGCGCTGGTGCAGGCCTCGAGACACGCCGACCAGACGCGCGTCGAGCACTACGCCGAACACAGCGGCGCAGCTCCCGTCTTGCTCGACGCACCCTCGATCGTGCGGAAGCGTTTGATGTTCCCGTATCTGTCCGGCACGCGCTTCGTCGGTGCGCTGTACCGCGCCGGCGGACTGTCGCTGGTCGATCGAGCCTTCAGCCACCTGCCGGCCACCACCGAGCAGGTGCTCCACCCGGAGAAGTATCTCGCTGGAGAACCCGCGGTGCCGGTGCGCGCGCCGGCCGCCCCACCCGGCTACAAGACGGTCGCGTCGGGGCGTCTGGGCGAGCTGCAGACCGGCGTGGTGCTGGGAGAGTGCGTGCCCGGCAAGCAGGCCCGCGAGGCAGCGGCGGGCTGGGGCGGCGATGCGTTCACCGTCTCGAAGTCGCCGGCGGGCAGCTATCTGATGGCGTGGAGCAGCGTCTGGGACAGCGAGGCGGACGCGGCACAGTTCCAGCGCGCCGCGTCCGCGCTGGCGCAGTGCGCGCCGGCGTCACGCGACCTGCCCGCGCAGTACTCGGTGCGTCGCTCCGGCGACCGCGTCGCGTTCGTGCGCGGCGCGCTCGATCCCCGCGCGCTCGACGCCGAGATGCTGACCCTGCTGTCGCTGCCGGGCGCGCGCCCCGCTCCGAGCCCGCCCTTCGGCGCCGTCACGATCCCGCCCATCGCGCGCGCGCCGCGGGTGCATCCGCCGTATCTGTCCCGCGGCAGCTACGTCAACGAACGGCTCGGCGTGCAGGCGGCGGTGCCACCCGGCTACGGTGCGCGCCTCGACAAGGGCGGGCTGCTCCTGCAGAGCCCCGGCAGCGACGCCTTCGCTTCGATCGATCTCGCTGACTGGGTCGTCGACGCGAAGACCACGAACCTGATGTTCTCGGAGATCGCCCGGAGCGTCGCCAAGGCGATGCACGGCCACGCGCTGGTGTACGTCAGCGGCGGCGCGGCCCAGACGCCGCTCGGCCCCGCCGCCGAGCGGGACTGGAACGTCGAGGGCACCACGGCCAGGCTGCGCATCCTGATCCTGCCGGTGTGCAACCAGACGGGGGCGATCGTCCTGACGCAGGTGTACGCGGGCGAGGAGTCGCACCAGATGCTCGACTGGTGGCTCGGCACGCTGCGACCGCTGTACCGGGGCCCGCCGCCGGTGTGCGCGGAGCTGGAGCCCTAGCGGGGGGTGCTCCCCAGTCGCGGTGCGGAGGTGTGGCGACGGTCGCGCTGGCGCGCGACCGGGGCCCTCAAGCGGGTGCTCGGCCTGCGGCCTGCGCGCCCGCGAGGGTCCCCTGCGCGGGGGGCGTGAGCGAGGGCGAGGGCGAGGGCGAGGGCGAGGGCGAGGGCGAGGGCGAGGGCGAGGGCGAGGGCGAGGGCGAGGGCGAGGGCGAGGGCGAGGGCGAGGGCGAGGGCGAGGGCGAGGGCGAGGGCGAGGGCGAGGGCGAGGGCGAGGGCGAGGGCGAGGGCGGGGCTCACATCGGCTTCGCCTCGCTCGCGAGGGCGAGGGCGTGGGCGAGGGCGTGGGCGTGGGCTTCGCCTCGCGCGCGCACGGGGGGCGCGGCTTTCGGGCTGTTGCGGGGTTTCAATATCTCCCCGTACTGACGTCGCGCATGCGCGTTTCCCTGAATCAGTCGCCGCTCGGTCCAAGCGTGATCGCGGCGCATCGCCGCCGCACGCTGCACCACTGGAAGCTTCCACGGGAATTGGCGATCTCCGCAACGTGCAACGCTTCCACGGCGACCCTTGACTTCTCGGCGGGACGGAGCTGTGGTTGAGGTGCGCTTGCTGGAGTCGGGGTCGGCAGAAGGAGAGTGCGTGATGGGCTGGAAGTCGTGGTTCAGTGGAATGCGTAGCGGCGTGGGCGAAAGAGGGGGGGCAATGAACGTGCCGGCGAAGTCGTCCGTGCGCGACGTCGTCCGCGCCGCATCGAGCTCGCCCTGCTGCTAGCGCTGGGCGCGCTCGTGCTCGGCGCGTACAACGCAACGCAGAGCCCTGTGTGGCGTACGACCGCGCTCGCAGGCGGTGGCAGCTGTAGCTGCGGCCAGCCGGGAGCACCGGGTACGCCGTCAGGCATTTCGGCGCGCTGGCTGGATGTGCACAGCCCGCTGACCGACTCGCCTAGCTGGCGTAACAGCTTCCCCCAGTACTACCACCCACGCACAGTGCTGCCGCTGGGCGCCACGGCGGGGATCGACCTCAGACACGTCTATCCGTTTCCGGTCATCTACGGCGCCGATTCCGGCTTGTCTCTATCGCAGGCGGCCGACTCGGGCCTGTATCGCGTTTCGTGGTCTGGTGATGGGACCTCGCTGCTCGTGGCGTTCCAGATGCCGACGGCTCGCGACGGTACCGAATGGGATTTCTCCGACCGCGGAGGTCGCATCACGCCGGATCTCGCCGAGTTGGAGGACAACTGGCACAGCCCACGCTACGGCGATTACCTGCAGTTCGCGTGGAGCTCGGTGCTGAAGGCGAACGGCGTCACGGATCACATCGGGAGCCTGCATCCGCTGACGTTGGCTGGCCTCTCCGAGACCCCGGTTTGCGCGGGCTTCGGCGGGCGCGTGGTGAGCTACCTTGAACCGTACGGCGACGTGACGCCGGACTATTTCAACGCGACGGCCGACACCTACGGCTACCTCCGCCAGTATGACTTCGGAAGCTGCTCGTCGTTCCTGCCGCTCCGCGGCTTTGTGCGAAGTGGGCTGCTGGCAGCGAGCGACGAACAGACGTTGCCCGGCTCCTTTCCCACAGGGGACATCCACATCCACACCACGAAGGTTCACTTCCTGATGGCCTCGGTGCTGCGCGATCAGGCCGGCAAGGACCCGGTGCTGCGCCTGCCCGGCGCCGACGAGCTGCAGGTGGATCTGGTCGCTTCTGGTCACGCCGACACGACGGTTGTCGGCGATCACGTGAGCTGTCCCTTCACTGCTAAATGGAAGGCCAGGCTGAGCGTGGATGTGCACGCGGAGCGGCCCTACTACAACCGCATCCAGCTGCATATGTCCGACATCAGCGCGCCCAGCATCGATCTCGGCGAGTGCAGCGGCTACGCGGCCTTCAACACGATAGTGGACGCCATCCTGACGGGAATTACCGCAAGCTACGAAAGCTACCAGAACATCGCCCAGGGCAAGGTCGACGCGCAGACCGGCACCGTCAAGGCGAGACTCGTCGGGCGCCTGGTGGCAGACGTAAACAGCGCGAACGAAGCGCTAGCGCCTCCCCTACCCGACAGGGCCCTCCTCATCGGCGATCCTCTGGGCCTGCTCGCTGCGAGTGCCGGCTTCCCAGCGTATCGACAGGAGCTCCAGACCCAGCGCGCGACCAGCACGCTACTGCTCTCGAGCGCTCCGGGGCCGGCCGGCTCCTGTCTGTCCCCGGTCAACCCGAGGTGTGCTCCCTGCTACGATCTGCTCGATCCGGGCCGGGCGGTGGTGAATCCGGCCGACATCAAGGCTTGCCTGAACGCCCCTGCCGAGTGTCGCGTACCGGTTGGCGGAGTGAATCCATATTCCTGTGACGCGCGCGATCTTTCCGTCCTGTTCAAGCAACAGCTGATCCGCATCCCGACGCCGTACCGCTGCCGCCTGGCGCTGCCCATCTCACGCATGGACCTGCAACCCGACGGCTACCGCCTGGTGCTCTCGGACGGCTTCCATTGCCGCAGCGGCTACCAACGCGTCCTCGTTGCCGTCGCCGTCCACGTCGCCGAACACCACGCTGGCGAGGGTGTCGATTGTGGTGTCGTGTTGCCCCCCCCGGATCCTCGTACTCGTGCAGGTCTCCCTCGCCACGGCTAAGCGACACGAGATTGGGGATGTACTCGAAGTTGCAGAAATCGACCGCTCTCACTCCGGTGACGCTCTGTGGAGAGCCGACCAGCGCGCGGCGGCACATCCGCCAGCGTCCCGCTTCCCTGTAGCGGACTGCTTGCGCGCCAGCGTCGGCGGCGGCAGGCGGCGCATTGGCAGCAGGCGGCGCATTGGTCGCGCGAGGCGCGTTGGCCGCCGGCACAGGGCCGGCAGCTGCAGCCGCGGCGGAGGCTGACGTGCGCGGAGCACCGCTCGCGGGTCCCGCTGCGGGAAGCGGGGGCGAAGCGGAGCAGGCCGTGTACAGGACACCAAGAGCCACCAGCGTGCGCACGACGCGACTCTAGCAGACCCTCACAGCGCCGTTCGCCGACACGGGTCGTGTCCGCGGAGCGTCTGGTTCGTGGCGCCCTCGGCGCCCGTGCTCGCGCCAACCCCCTGTCGCGGCGTAGGCTAGCCGCTATGGTGGCTGTCTTCCCGGGTCGCTGGTTGTCGCGCGCCCTGTTGCTGCTGGCCTCGTGCACCGTCCTTGTCGCCGGGTGCGGCAAGGACGAGCCAGCCAGCCCAGGCGCGGGGTCCATGTGCAAACAGCTCGCACCCAGCCCGAGCCCGAGCCCGAGCGCGGCCGCGGGCCCGGTGTCCAGCCGGTTCACGGCCGTGACGGTCGATCCCGGCGCTCCGGCGCCGCTGCAGCTCGCGGTGCAGGCCTGTGCCGGGCTCTACAATCGCAAGTCGGGCGGGTCGGTGTACGTCGAGTCGGATCCGCATGACGCCACGTGGCTTTCGGAGCTCGGTCTGAAGCCGGACGCGACCGTCAGCGCGTCGGCCTTCCTGGGCTCGTGCGTGAAGGACTTTCCTGCCTGCGTTCGCTACGACTACAAGGCCCAGCAGGCGCTGCTACCCAACATCCTGACGGTGGCGGCGGCGCTGGGAGCGGTTCCGCTGGACAGCAGCCTGAAGGTCTCCTGCGGCAAGATGGCGTTCGACGCGGTCGCGGAGCTGGCCGACAAGAACACCCCCGCTCTGGCCACCCGGTACGTCTTCGACCACTACGCGAAGCAGACGACGGGTCTGGCGATGCTCAACCCCGGGTACGAGGGGCAACCGAAGGATCCCGCGAACCCCGCGATCACGCGGGACATGAGCCCCGCGCTGGTCGACTTCGTCTTCTCGCGGAAGCTGTTCGTGGTGTTCCTGGTCAACGGCTGCAGGGACGGGAACCCCGAAAAGGACCTGCTCGGCAGCATTGTCAACGCCGGCAACTGGCCGACGCCGCTCGGCGTGTACGGGTACAACAACTCGTGGAACGTCGCGGGCGGCGACCTGTACGAGGCGCAGACCCGCTGCCTGGACTCCCGCAACATGGGCGCCATCGCCAGCGAGACGAACAACCTGTCGTTCTTCTCCACGCGCACTCCGGGCGCGCAGGCGAACGGCATCACGCCGAACGAGCTCGAGCCCATCAGCTACGACCCTGGCAAGACGTACGTCGCGTTCGTCGTGGGGGACGGCGACAACATCCGCTACATGATGACCACGCGACACGACTGGTTCAAGCAGCGGCTGGCCGACTGCCAATCGGCGAACGGCGCGTGTCCGCCGCTCACCTGGACGATCTCGCCGCACCTTGCCCAGCTCGCGCCCGACCTGCTCGGTTGGTACTACGAGCAGGCCCACAAGTCCGGCAGGGACTACTTCGTTCTGCCGCCCAGCGGCCACCTGTACGCCTACCCGTCGTCGCTGGCGGAAGCCGACCAGGATCGCTTCGTCACCGCGACGGAAGTGGACGCCTGCACCCTCGGCGTCACCGGCACCGTGCACTGGGACTGGCTTTCGACCTGGCACGACGCCGAGGACCACTTCCTCCCGAAGTACACGAAGGACGGTGTCATCCGCGGCGTGTTCCCCGTGAACGTGCCGTACATGTTCCCTACCTTCACCTGGTGGCCGAAGGATTGCTTCTACGAGATCCTCTCCGGCAAGAGCGGCCACAAGCTCGCGCTGTTCCGTCCGCGCGAGTGGCGGGGCGTCGACAACGACAAGGACCCGCGCTTCGAGAGCCCGCAGAAGATGGCCGACGAGATCGCCGGCTACCCCAAGGGCACGGTCACCTGGGTGTACATGACCAGCGACGGCGGGCTGACACTGGACAACTCGTTCACGGCGCTCGAAAAGCTCCTGCCTCCGTACGTCCAGCTCGTGAGCACCGACACCGCGGCCAATCTGGCGCTCGCCGCGGGGCAGAAGTAGCTCGGCCTAGTTCGTGCAGGGGCTGGTCTGGACGACGGGAGCCGCCACGCCGTTGATCTGCGCGGCGAAGCCGGAAAAGCCGATTCCGACGCTGATCGCGTCGCAGGTCTTCGAGGGATCGCCGTTGGTGCCGTCGGACATGATGTCGCTGGCCGCGCGGATCTGCTGCGCGATGCTGTCGAAGGTCGGGCCGTCGCACAGGGACGGGTCGATGGCCCCGGCAACCTTCCTGAATTCCGCGATGAAGGCCTCGGTGTTCATCACGCCGGCGATGCTGCCGTCGACGGCAGAGGCCACCTTGCCCGAGCCCTTGATGTGCGCGGTGATCATGACCCGCGACAGCGGTAGCCGCAGCGGGAAGCTGGTCGAGTCCAGCTTCAGCATGAAGTCGCTTCCGTGCCCCGACACCCACAGCCCACCCGACACGTAGCTGTCCGGGAACACGGTGCGTGGCTGATTGATGTTGCCGCCGCTGACCGACTCGCTCGTGACCGGCCACACATCGCCGCCGGTGAAGTACGCAGGCGAGCCCTTGTCGGCGGCCGCGTACAGCGCAGCGCCGATGCCGTTCTGGTTGGGCGCCTGCGCAGGATCGAGAAAGCGGTCCAGCCGGAGGATGCCGGTGCCCTTGCCGTCGGCGAGCCACTGGTTGATGGAGTCCGAGAGCGACGCGCTCAGGGAGGTGAACATCGGCAACAGGTTCTCGCCGAAGGAGTTGTCGATGCCACCGACCCCGTCGGTCTTGATGTTCTGGGGATTGGCTCCGACCACCGGACGACAGTGGTTCTGGTCGCTCGGCGTGGAGACGAGGCCATCGAGGTTCTCGCCGTAGTTCCTCCACGCGTTCGGATCGAGGTTCCCCAGCCGGTTGGTATCGCCGATGAAATACCGGCTGATCGCGATCACCGTTTTCGTGCCGCCGCTATTGGGCGGCGCGTTGCTCGGCGGGGGCGGAACAGGGCAGGGCGACGTGGTGCCGGTGCAGGCAGAGCCGCCGCCTCCTCCGGTGCTCGTTACCGCGCCCGTGCCGCCGCCACCCGTGCTCGTGCCGCCGGTGCTCACGCCGCCTGTACCCGCGCCGGAGCCGCCCGTCCCGCCAGCGCCGCCGCCGCTGCCCGCAACCTGGCCACCACAACCGGCCGCCGCGACCAGCACTGCCAGCGCGACCGACGCATTCAAGTATTTCAAAGCCATGCTTGCTCCCCTGCGCAACAGGACCCACACGGCACCTGTCGGGGCCCTCGAAGCATAGCGCGAATCGTGTTTTCGTGGGGCGCCGGCCCGGACTGGATCACGTCCCGGGCCAGCGGTCGCGACCGGCGCCGCCTGCAGGGCGCCGGTCCGGACGGGGTCACGTCGTCAGTTGCACGAGATCGTATACGACGTGCACTCCTCTTCGCTCGCCGAAACGTCCACGTAGGCGGGAACCGCGTTCGTGTTCGTCCAGTTCACGGTCAAGGTCTGCGAGTTCCCCGAGCGCGCGGTCGAGTCGTCGTTGATGTAGCCCTGGGTGGAGTCGTACAGATAGAGCGAGAGCTGCTGGGCGCTTCCGGAAGGAACCGTATAGGTCACCGTGCAGCTGCCGGTGCTGCCCGCGCTCAATGCGTAGTAGTCCTCGTCCGACTGCGCGATCGTAGCAGTGTGGCTGCCGCTCGGAAGGTTCTTGGCAGTCGCGAAGCTGTCGTTGTCCTCGTACGAGTCGGTGCACCACAGACCGTTGAGCTTCACGCTGTACGGCGCGCACACGCCATTGTCGCTGGCGCTGACTCCCACGTGGTAGATGGCACCCGCGGTCGAGGCTTGCCACACGGTGGTGAGCGTCTGGCTCGGCGTGGTGCGGGCCGTCGAGTCGTCGGTGACGTACGAGCTGGTCGCATCGTAGATATTCAGGCTCAGATCGTCGGTGTCGTTCGCCGGCCGGGTGTAGGTCACGACGGCAGAAACCGGGTCGGCCTTGGGCGCGGTGAATTGATAGTAGTCGTCGTCCAGCCCGTCGATCGTGGCGTTGAAGCTCGCCTTCGAGGACGAGTCGAGTGCGATCGTCGCCGCGTGGCTCTGGTCGTCGTTGTCCTCGTACGTGTCGGTGCAGGACAACGCCTTGACGTAGAGGTCGTACGCCGTGCACGTGTCGGTCGACGAGGAGATGTCCAACGTGTAGCTGGCGCCTGCGTCGGCCTCCCAGAACATGTCCAGGGTGTCGCTGGGCGTTGTCCGCTGGTGCGAGTCGTCGGTGATGTAGCTCTGGGTCGCGTCGTACGCCGTCATCGCCAGCGACGACGTGTTTCCTCCGCTCACGCTGTAGTTGGTCAGCACCCGCACTGGATCGTGCTTGGGCGCCTTGAACGAGTAGAAGTCCTCGTCCGACTGCGTGACGCCCGCGCCGATGCGCGCCCGACCTTGGCTGTCGAGCGTCAAGGCGTGGGCGGTGGCCTGCGTATTGTTGGGCTCGTACTGATCCGGCCCCGGACACACGTTCGAGAGGTCGGGCGGCGGCAGATCCGCGCTGCCGCTTCCAGCCGCGCCCCCGGCACCTCCTGCGTTCTGGCCGCCCGCGCCCGCCGAAACCGCGCCCGCGCTCCCGCCTGCGCCACCTGCATCGACGCCGCCGGCTCCTGCCGTAGTCCCGCCGTCCGTTCCCGAGCTGCCGCCTGTGGCGCTCGAACTGCCACCCGCGCCGGCGCCGCCGTCCGTGCTGCTGTTGTTGCTGACGACGGTGCACGCTGCAGTGCCCAGCACCGCAACGGAGATGGAAACAAGAAGGTAGGTCAAACGCATGTAGCTGGCTCCTCGCTAGGGTAAGTCCGCCGTTGGCGACGACTCCAGAAGACGTTGCTTGGCGCCGGAAGATTCAATCGCGAGCGAGAAGCGTGTCAACGGCTTTCCGGAAGCGCCTCCGCTGTCATGGGGGAAAGGGCAGGCGAGCCCGTGATCTGTCGCTGGGTGTAGGTAGAAACCACAGCGGGTCAAGACCCGACCGGCGAGCGTCGGGTTGCATCGGACGGAAGGACGCGATATCGCGCGGTTTCCGCTTGGTCGCGCGGCCGCTTCCCTTCCCGACACCGGAGAGCCCGCTTCCAAGGCGCCGCGTCTGGCGCAACCGGTCGATGCAGTGCCGCTACGGCGACTGGTAGCACCCTCCGTCTTGGCAGAAGCCGGCCACCCTGTGCCTGGCGGACAACAGCTGTGGTGCGCGTTTGCGGGGTCGCGCTTCGTGCCGCGCGCGGCGAGAGCGACCAGGAGTGGAGACTGGGTCACTTGCACGTGGACGGATCCACGAGCGTGCACACGCCATCGAGGCAGAACGCGGGCTGCAGACAGTAGGGGCCGCCCTGCTGGAAGGTGCAGGCCGCGCCGTCGGGCGCGGGGGCGACGCAGGTTCCCGCGCCGCCCGGGATCTGGGGGTATGGACCGTTGTGGCGTCGTGACCCGAAAGCGGCTCACGTCGGGGACGGATTTGAAAATGCGCACTTCCGCGCCGGACCGACCGGCGACCTGGCGTGGAGCTCAGCCGCGTTCGAGCTCGGCCAGCACGGCTTGTCCCATGCCGCGGGTCGAGAGCTCGCCGCCGAGGTCCCGGGTGCGCGCGCCGGCGGCCAGGGCGGCGTTGACGGCGGCTTCCACGGCGGCGGCTTCGGTTTCCAGGCCGAGGCTGTGGCGGAGCAGCATCGCGGCGCTTTGGATGGTGCCGAGCGGATTGGCGATGCCCTGTCCGGCGATGTCCGGCGCGGAGCCGTGGATGGGCTCGTACAGGCCGAGCTTGCCTTCGCCGAGCGACGCGCTGGGCAGCATGCCGAGACTTCCGGACAGCACGCTGGCTTCGTCGGACAGGATGTCGCCGAACATGTTCTCGGTGACCAGCACGTCGAAGCTTGTGGGCGCCGTGACCAGGCGCATGGCGCAGGAGTCGACCAGCTGGTGCTCGAGCGTCACGTCGGAAAACTCCCGCGAGATGTCGTTCGTAACCTGGCGCCAGAGTCGCGACGACTCGAGCACGTTGGCCTTGTCGACCGAGGTGAGCTTGCTCCTGCGCCCCCGTGCGAGCTGGAAGGCGAGCCGCACCACGCGCGCGATTTCCGTTTCGCTGTACTCGAGCGTGTCGACCGCCCGCCAGCCGGCGGGCGTCTTTTCGCGCAGGCGCGGCTTTCCGAAGTAGAGCCCGCCGGTCAGCTCGCGCACCACGAGCAGGTCGACGCCGTTCACGCGCTCGGGCTTGAGCGGCGAAGCAGCGATCAGCGCCGGGTTGGCTTTGACCGGGCGCAGGTTCGCGTACAGCGCCCAGCGCCTGCCGGATACCGAGCAGGCCCTTGCTCGGGGCGCACCTTGGCGTTCGGGTCGTCCCACTTGGGCCCGCCGACGGCGCCGAGCAGCACGGCGTCCGCGCTTCCGGCACGCGGCGAGCGTGGCGTCGGGCAGCGGCTCGCCGGTCTCGTCGATGGCGATGCCGCCCATCAGGTGCGACTCGAACTCGAGCTCGCTGACCGAAGCGCGGCGGCGACCGCTTCGAGCACCTGGCGCGCCTCGCGCGGCGACCTCCGGACCGACGCCGTCGCCCGGCAGTGTGACGATCTTCGCTTTCATGCTCCGGCTGTCTCCTGGGTGCGCCCGCGTGCGGGGTCTGGCTCGACTCGGCGGGAGCCTCCGGCCGGGCGCGCGCCGCTCTCGGCGAGGCCGTGCTCGATGCTGTCGACCAGAGCGAGGAACGAGGCCTCGATGATGTTGGTCGACGCGCCGACGGTGCTCCACGAGCCGTGGTCGTCGCGGCTGTCGATCAGCACGCGCGTGGTCGACGACGTGCCGTAGCGAGCCGTCGAGGATGCGCACCTTGTAGTCCGCGAGGTGGATGCGCTCCACGGCCGGGATAGAACGGCGCGAGCGCCTTGCGCAGCGCTGCGTCGAGCGCGCTGCACCGGTCCGTTGCCCTCGGCGGCCGTCAGCATCACCTCGCCGCCGACCTCGACCTTGACCACGGCTTCGGCGTAGTTCTCGGTGCCGCGGCGACGGCCGACCATCACGTTGTAGTCGAGCACCGTGAACAGCGGCTGGTAGTCCGGCGAGCGGCGCTTGAGCAGCAGGGCTACCGACGCCTCGGCGGCTTCGTAGGAGTAGCCGCGCGCCTCGCTCTCCTTGATCGCGGCCAGCGCTTCGACCTCGTCACCCGCGCCGACGTCGACGCCGAGCTCCTCGGCCTTGCTCAGCACGTTGCCGCGCCCCGAGAGCTCGCTGACCACGACGCGCATGTGGTTTCCGACCAGCGCCGGGTCGATGTGCTGGTACGCGTCGGGATGGCGGCGCATCGCAGCGACGTGCACGCCGCCCTTGTGCGCGAACGCGCTGCGCCCGACGTAGGGCATGTGCTCGTCGGGCGTGAGGTTGGCGACCTCGGTGACGAAGCGGCTGAGCTCGCCCAGCTCCGCGCAGGTGCCCTTCGGGCACGCAGTGCAGGCCGAGCTTCAGCTCGAGATCGGGCGACGATGGCGCACAGGTTGGCGTTGCCGCAGCGCTCGCCGATGCCGTTGATGGTGCCCTGCACGTGGCGCGCGCCGGCGCGCACCGCGGCCAGGCTGTTGGCCACGGCGCAGCCCGTGTCGTTGTGCGCGTGGATGCCGAGCGGGTGCTGCACGCGGGCGAGCACGTCGCGCACCACTTCCTCGACGCGCCAGGGCAGTCCGCCGCCGTTGGTGTCGCACAGCACCAGCCACTTCGGCGCCGCCGCGCTTGGCCGCGAGCAGCGTCTCGACGGCGTAGGCGGCGTCCGCCTCGTAGCCGTCGAAGAAGTGCTCGGCGTCGTAGACCACGCGCCGACCCTGCGAGACCAGGTAGGCCACGCTGTCCTCGATCATGCGCAGGTTCTCGTCGAGCGTCGTGCGCAGCACTTCGGTGACCTGCAGCGGCGAGCTCTTGCCGAACAGCGTGCACACCTCGGTGCCGGCCTCGACGAGCGCGCGCATGCTCGGCGTCGTCCGCCGGCGCGATACCCGCGCGGCGCGTGGAGCCGAAGGCGGCGATCTTCGCGTGCTTCCACTCCTGCTCGCGCGCCTGGGCGAAGAACTCCGCGTCCTTCGGGTTCGAGCCGGGCCAGCCGCCCTCGATGAAGCGCCACGCCGAACGCATCCAGCCGCTCGGCGATGCGCAGCTTGTCGCTCACCGTCAGCGAAATCCCCTCGCGCTGGGTCCCGTCGCGGAGTGTCGTGTCGTAGATGACGACGCGGTCGGAGTGCATCTAGTTCTCCCTGGCTTTCTCGTACGCTTCGACGCGGTCCTCGAAGGAGAGGATGTAGCCGAGCTGGTCGAGCCCCTGCAGCAGGCAGTGCCGCGCGAACCCGTCCACGGAAAAGCTCACCGTGGTTCCATCGGGCAGGGAGAGCTCGGAGCTCTCGAGATCCACGCCGACCTCGGCGGTCGGGTCGGCCTCCAGCGCGGCGAGCAGCCGCGCGTGCGTGCTCGAGTCGACTTCCACCGGCAGAAGCCCGTTCTTCAGCGAGTTCTCCTTGAAGATGTCGGCGAACGACGTCGCGATGACCGCGTGGATCCCCCAGCCGAGTAGCGCCCACGGCGCGTGCTCGCGCGAGGAGCCGCAGCCGAAGTTGTCACCCGCGAGCAGCACCTTGGCGCCCTCGACTTCGGGACGATTCAGCGCGAACTCCGGCCGCGGCCGGCCCTCGGCGTCGTAGCGCCAGTAGGCAAACAGCTGCTCGCCCAGGCCCTGCTTGTCGACCACCTTCAGGAAGCGCGCAGGGATGATCTGGTCGGTGTCGATGTTGTTGATCGGCAGCACCACGACGCGCGAACGGACGCGGGAAAAGCGGTTCATCGTGCGGCTCCTTCCAGCGTGCGGACGTCGGTGACGCGTCCGGTGACCGCCGCGGCGGCCGCCGTGAGCGGCGAGGCCAGGAAGGTGCGTCCGCCCTGGCCCTGGCGGCCTTCGAAGTTGCGGTTGCTGGTGCTCACGGAATACTGCCCGGGCCCGAGCTGGTCGCCGTTCATGGCGATGCACATCGAGCAGCCAGCTTCGCGCCACTCGGCGCCGGCGTCCTTGAACACGCTGGTCGAGCCCTTCGGCCTCGGCCTGTCGCTTCACCTCCTGCGAGCCGGGGACGATCAGCGCGCGCACGCCGGCCGCGACGTTGCGCCCCTTCAGCACCGATGCGGCCTGCCGCAGATCGCTCAGGCGGCCGTTGGTGCACGAGCCGACGAACACCACGTCGATCTTGCGGCCGAGCAGCGGACGTCCCGGCTCGACCTGCATGTACGCGAGCGCCTTCTCGAAAGCCTGGCGCTCGGCACCGGCCGGGATCTCGCTGGGCGAGGGGACGGGGGCGGTGATGGGCACGCCCATGCCGGGGTTCGTGCCGTAGGTGATCATCGGCTCGAGCGCCGAAGCGTCGAGCGTCACGCTCTGGTCGAAGCGCGCGCCGTCGTCGCTGGGCAGCTTCCGCCAGCGCTCGAGAGCGCGGTCCCAGTCGGCGCCTTCCGGGGCGTGCTCGCGCCCGGAGAGGTACTCGAAGGTCCGCTCGTCGGGTGCGACCATGCCGGCGCGCGCACCGGCCTCGATGCTCATGTTGCAGATGGTCATGCGGGCTTCCATGTCGAGCCCGCGGATGCCGCTGCCGGTGTACTCGATGACGTGGCCCGTGCCGCCGCCGATGCCGATCTTCGCGATCAGCGCCAGGATCACGTCCTTGGCCGACACGCCGTCGGAGAGCTGCCCGTCGATGCGGACCTCGAGCGTCTTGGGCTTCCGTTGCAGCAGGCACTGCGAGGCGAGCACGTGCTCCACCTCGCTGGTACCGATGCCGAAGGCCAGCGCGCCGAACGCACCGTGCGTGGAGGTGTGGCTGTCACCGCACACGATGGTCATGCCGGGCTGGGTGAGCCCGCGCTCGGGACCGATCACGTGCACGATGCCGTTGTGCTCGGTTCCCATGCGGAACAGCTGGATGCCGTTCTTTTCGCAGTTTTCCTCCAGGCGCGAGAGCTGGGCCTGCCCCTGCGCGTCGATGACGGCGAGCTTCTTCGGCAGGGTGGGGATGGAGTGGTCCATCGTGGCCAGCGTGCGGTCGGGGCGGCGCACGCGCAGGCCGCGCGCATCCAGACCCGCAAAGGCCATCGGCGAGGTCACCTCGTGGACCAGATGCAGGTCGATGTACAGGACCGTGGGTCTGTCTTGTTCGGCAACGACGACGTGGTCGTCCCAGACCTTCTCGAACAGTGTCTTCGGCATGTGCTCCTACTCGGCCGGCGCGGCCGCCGGCCGATTCGGTGACCTGGGGTGCGGCGGTCTGCTCCAGCGCGACCAGGCGGTTGAGCGCTGCCAGGTACGCCTTGGTGCTGGCCACGATGATGTCGGTGTCCGCGCCGTGCCCGTGGAAGACCGGGCTCGGCTCGGTGCCGCGCTGCGGATTGAGCCGGCCGTCGCCCTCGCTGGCGCGCAGCCTGACGCTGGTCTCGCCCAGCGCGTCGATGCCCTCGGTGATGGCGTGCACCGAGTACTCGACGAGCTGGCTCGGCGTCTCGACGATCTGGTCGATGGCCTTGAACACCGCGTCGAGCGGCCCCACGCCGACCGACGCGGCGGTGTGGAGCTGTCCGTCGGGCCCCGCGAGCCGCACGGTGGCGGTCGGCATGCCCGAGGTGCCGCAGCTGACCTGCAGCCCTTCGAGCGTGTACAGCTCCGGCCCGCGGCCGAGCTCGGTCGCGGCGATCGCGACCAGATCGGCGTCGGTGATCATCTTCTTCTTGTCGGCGAGCGTCTTGAAGCGGTTGAAGGCGTCGACCAGTGCCTCGCCTTCGAGCGGGTTGCCGAGCTCGCGCAGCCGGACGGAAAACGCATGCTTGCCGGAGTGCTTGCCGAGCACGAGCTTGGTCTGCTGCGCGCCGACCGTCTCGGGACGCATGATCTCGTACGTTGTCTCGTGCTTGAGCATGCCGTCCTGGTGGATGCCGGCTTCGTGCGCGAAAGCGTTGGCGCCCACGATGGCCTTGTTGGGCTGCACGACGATGCCCGTGCTGGTGCTGACCAGGCGCGAGGTCCGGCACAGCTGGGTGGTGTCGATGCCGGTGTCCAGGTTGAACACGGGTCGGCGCGTGTGCAGCGCCATCACGACTTCCTCCAGCGAGGTGTTGCCGGCGCGCTCGCCGATGCCGTTGATGGTCACCTCGGCCTGGCGGGCTCCGTTCTTGATGCCGGAAAGCGTGTTGGCGACGGCGAGGCCCAGGTCGTCGTGGCAGTGCACGCTGACGACCACGTCGTCGATGCCCGGCACGTTCTGCATGATGCCGGCGATCAGAGCCCCGAACTCGTCCGGCATGGTGTAGCCGACCGTGTCGGGGATGTTCAGCGTGGTGGCGCCGGCCTTGATCGCCGCGTCCAGCACCTCGTAGAGGAACTCCGGCTCGGTGCGGCCGGCGTCTTCGGGACTGAACTCGATGTCGTCGCACAGGCTCTTCGCGTAGCCGACCATCTCGCGGACGCGCTCTACGACCTGGCTCTTGTCCATCTTGAGCTTGTGCTCGCGGTGGATGGGCGAGGTGGCGAGGAAGGTGTGGATGCGCGGGAAGCGCGCTTGCTGGATGGCCTCCCACGCGGCGTCGATGTCGTCCTTCCCGGCGCGCGCGAGCCCGCAGATGATCGGCGGGTCGCTCGAGGGGCGTCCCTGCACGGCGTCGATGCCGACGCTGCGAGCGATGCTCTGCACCGCTTCGAGATCGTCGGGCGACGCGGCAGGGAAGCCGGCCTCGATCACGTCGACGCCGAGGCGGGCGAGGGCGCGGGCCACCTCGAGCTTTTCGGCCGAGGTGAGCGTGGCGCCCGGCGACTGCTCGCCGTCGCGCAGGGTGGTGTCGAAGAACCGGACGTAGTTCGGCGCCGGACGCGGCGCGGTCTTTCCTTCGCTCATTTCCCTCAGTCCCCCGGCTTGATGGTGACGGGATCGACGAACGGCATCATCTTGCGGAGCTCGGCGCCTACCTGCTCGATCTGCTGCTCACGCTCGGCGGCGCGCCGCTTCTCGAACTCGGGGCGTCCGGCCTTGTTCTCGTCGATCCACTTCTTCGCGAAGCTGCCATCCTGGATCTCCGCCAGGATCTTCTTCATCTCCGCGCGGGTCTCGTCGCTGATGACGCGCGGGCCGGAGACATAGTCGCCGTACTCCGCCGTGTCGCTGACCGAGTAGCGCATGTAGTTGAGGCCGCCGCGGTACATCAGGTCCACGATCAGCTTCAGCTCGTGCAGGCACTCGAAGTAGGCGACCTCGGGCTGGTAGCCGGCTTCGACCAGCGTCTTGAAGCCCGCCTTCACCAGCTCCGACGTGCCGCCGCACAGCACCGCCTGTTCGCCGAACAGATCCGTCTCCGTCTCTTCGGAGAAGGTCGTGGTCAGCACGCCAGCGCGCGTGGAGCCGATGCCCTTGGCGTAGGAGAGCGCCAGCGCGTCGGCCTGGCCGCTCGCGTCCTGCTCCACGGCGAGCAGCGCGGGTACGCCGCCGCCTTCGGCGAACGTTTCACGCACGCGGTGGCCCGGGCTCTTCGGCGCGATCATGCTCACGTCGACCTCGGCGGGCGGCTTGATCGTTCCAAAGCGGATGTTGAAGCCGTGCGCGAACATCAGCGTCTTGCCCTTGCCCAGGTGCGGCGCGATGCTCTCCTCGTAGATGGCCGGCTGCGATGTGTCCGGCACAAGCACCATGATCACGTCGCCCCAGGCCGCCGCGTCGGCGACGCTCTTGACGGTCAGGCCCGCGGCTTCGGCCTTCTTGCGGCTCTTGCTGCCTTCGTGAAGGCCGACGCACACCTGTGCGCCGCTGTCCTTCAGGTTCAGTGCGTGCGCGTGGCCCTGCGAGCCATAGCCGATGATGGCAACCTTCTTCGACTTGATGAGCTCGAGGTCGGCGTCGGCGTCGTAACGGATCTTTGCCATGGTTGATCTCTTCCCTTTTCTGGTCAGGCTGCCTGGATGTTGCGCCGCGAGGAGCCGGGCGCCGGTGCGGTTCCGCGGGTCATGGACACCAGACCCGTCTGCACCATTTCCGTGATTCCGAACGGGCGGAGCACGTTCACCAGCCCGTCGATCTTGTCCTGCGTGCCGGTGATCTCGGCGATCAGCGAGACAGGGCTCACGTCCACCACCCGGGCGCGGAACACCTCGCACAGCTGCAGCACCTCGGTGCGCTGCTCGGGTCCGAACTGCACCTTGATGAGCGCCAGGTCGCGCGCGACGTTCGGCTTGTGCGTGATGTCGTCGACGCGCAGCACGTTGACCAGCTTGTACAGGTTGGCCTCGATGCGGCGCGCGGTGTCGTCGTCGGCGTCGACCACGATGGTCATGCGCGACACGCCCGGCTCGTGCGTGCGCCCGACATTGAGCGACACGATGTTGTACGCCCGTCGCCGGAACAGCGACGCGACGCGATTGAGCACGCCGGGACGATCCTCGACGTAGCTGACGATGGTGTGGAGACTGGTCGCTGTCATTTCACTTGTCCTTGCCGGTTTCGAAGATCGGATTGTGCTTGCCGTTGCCACTGGCTTCGCCCTCGCCGGGCATGGGGCGGCGGATCATGTCGTGCAGGTCGGCGCCGGCGGGCACCATGGGGTAGACGCTGTCCTCCTGCTCGACGCGGAACTCGAGGACGAACGTTCCTTCCGAGCGGCGCGCTTCGGCGACGGCGTCGGCGATCTCGCTGCGCTTCGTCACGCGCCTGCCGGAAAGGCCGTGCGCCTCGGCGAGCTTGACGAAATCAGGGCTCTTGATCGGCGTGGCGACGTAGCGGGCGCCGTAGAAGAACTGCTGCCACTGCCGCACCATGCCCAGGTAGCCGTTGTTGATGATGGCGATGCACACCTTGATGTTCTCCTGCGCCGACGTGGCCAGCTCGCAGGCCGTCATCTGGAAGCCGCCGTCACCGGCAATCACCCAGATCTCGTCGTCGGGGCAGGCGAAGCGCGCCCCCAGCGACGCGGGCAGCGCAAAGCCCATCGTGCCGAGGCCTCCGGAGGTGAGCAGTCGGCGCGGGTGGTCGTGCTTGTAGTACTGCGCCTCCCACATCTGGTGCTGTCCCACGTCGGTCACGATCAGCGCCTTGCCGTCGGTCAGCTTCCACAGGTCGTGGATGACGTGCGCCGCGTAGAGCTTGCCGGTGTCGGGCAGGTCGCGGATGTCGCGCACTGCGGAGTCGCCCTTCAGGTCCTCGATGCGCGCCAGCCACTCGGGGCGCTCGCGATGCTCGACGCGCGGCAGGAGCGCCGACAGGATCTGCCGCACGTCGCCCACAAGCGGCAGGTCGACCTTGACGTTCTTGTTGATCTCGGCCGGGTCGAGCTCGACGTGGATCTTCTTCGCGTGCGGCGCATAGGTCTTGACGTTGCCGGTGACTCTATCGTCGAAGCGCATGCCGAGCGCGATGATCAGGTCCGCTTCCTGGATGGCCGTGTTGACCCAGGACTCGCCGTGCATGCCCATCATGCCCAGGCTGCGCGGATGCGTCGCCGGGAAGCCGCCCAGACCGAGCAGCGTCTGCGCGACGGGAATGTTGCTCTTCTGCACCAGCTCGAGCAGCAGCGCCGTGGCGTTGCCCTCGACGATGCCGTGACCGGCGAAGATAAGCGGGCGCTTCGAGTCGTGGATCATCTCCAGGGCGCGCTCGAGCTCTTCGGCTAGCGGCGTGTGCTCGGGGCGGTAGCCCGGCAGCCGCACCGGCTCGTCGCTGTACTCGAACACGCAGCTCTGCTGCTGCGCGTCCTTGGTGATATCCACGACGACCGGTCCCGGTCGGCCCGAGCGCGCGATGTAGAACGCCTCGCGCAGTGCGGGCACGATCTCTTCCGGTCGCGTCACGAGATAGTTGTGCTTGGTGACCGGCAGCGTCACGCCGGTGATGTCCGTCTCCTGGAAGGCGTCGCTGCCCAGGAGCGCGGAGCCGACCTGCCCGGTGATGCAGACCATCGGGATCGAATCGAGCATCGCGGTTGCGATGCCGGTCACGAGGTTGGTCGCGCCGGGGCCCGACGTCGCGATGGCGACGCCGACCTTGCCCGACGCGCGCGCGTAGCCGTCGGCCATGTGCGCGGCTCCCTGCTCGTGCCGGACCAGGATATGGCGGATCGGGTAGCCGACCATCGCGTCATACGCTGGCATGATCGCCCCGCCCGGATAGCCGAAGACGACGTCGACGCCTTCACGCAGCAGTGCTTCCCAGATGAGTTGCGATCCGGTCAGTGTCTCGCCGACGCGATCGACCGTCGTGGCGTCGCGCGTTGTCGTTCCGGTGAGCTCGTTCATGGATGCTGTCACGTTGTCCTCGGTGAAAAAAAAGCCCCCGCACCAGGGAGGGTGCGGGGGCCGGAGTCTTCGAGTCTTCTCTAGGGAGCTCAGACGGCCGCCGCACCCTGGCTAATAAGGCCGAGTACGAGGGCGAGGCCGAGCAGCAGGATGGACTCCGCCCGGAGCGCCAGCGCGGCGCGCGAACCCGGGATTGAAGCCGTCATGCCTGTCACGAGTGCAAGGCTGAGGCCGGTCTTGTTTCCGGTCAAGCGGGATTTTCGCAGCGCGTTACCGGACGGCGCTCCTCGAGCGCTGGAACTACTGGAAATCCGCGAAATGCAGCGACCCCGGACGGAGCCCGACGCCCCGTCCGGGAGAGGGGGGAAGGGTGCTGGCTAGGCGGTCTCGAGCACGACCGCGATGCCCTGCCCGCCGCCGATGCACGCCGAGCCCACCGCGATGCCCTTGTTCTGCCGGCGCAGCGTGTAGATGAGGTTGGTCGTGATGCGCGCGCCCGTCGCGCCGAGCGGATGACCGAGTGCGATCGCGCCGCCGTTGACGTTGGTGCGGTCCTCGGGCAGCTCGAGCTCGCGCTGCACGGCGAGGAACTGCGGTGCGAACGCCTCGTTCACGTCGAACAGATCGATGTCCTTCATGGCCAGACCGGCGCGGTCGAGCGCGCTACGGATGGCGGGAGCCGGACCGATGCCCATGAGCGTGGGCTCGACGCCGGCGACGCCCCACTGCACGAGCTTGGCGAGCGGCGTGAGGCCGTGCGCCTTGCCCCACTCGCCGTCGACCACGACCAGCGCCGCGGCGCCGTCGCAGATGCCCGAAGCGTTGCCGGCGGTGACGACGCCGTCCTTCTTGAATACGGGCGGCAGCTTGGCGAGCGCTTCCATGGTCGTCTGGGGACGCGGATGCTCGTCCTTGTCGACGTTGAGCATCTTGCGGCCGGCCTTCACCTCCATCGGCGCGATCTCGTCGGCGAAGCCGCCCGATTCCTGCGCGGCTGCCCACTTCTGCTGCGAACGCAGAGCGAACTGGTCGGCGTCCTCGCGCGTGACCTTGTACTTGTCGGCGAGGTTCTCGGCCGTGACGGCCATGGGGGTGCGGCAGTAGCTGTCGGTCAGCGCCTCCCACAGCGTGTCGACCAGCTCCGGCGGCTTGCCGAACTTCGCGCCGTCGCGCAGGCCCCACAGCGAGTGCGGCGACTGCGACATGTTCTCGCTGCCGGCGGCGAGCACGGCGTTCGCCTCGCCGAGCAGGATCTGCTCGGCGGCCGTGACGACGGCCTGGAAGCCCGAGCCGCACAGGCGGTTGACGGTCAGCGCGGGCACCTCGATGGGCAGCCCGGTCTTGAGCCCGACGTGACGCGCGCCGTAGATGGCGTCGCGGCTCGTCTGCTGCACGTTGCCCAGAATCGTGTGACCGAACTCCTTTACGTCGATCCCACACTGGGCGATGGCCGCCTTGGAAGCGTGGACGGCCAGGTCGATCGCGCTCACGCCCTTGAGCGATCCGCTCAGTGTGCCGAAGGGGGTGCGCTTGGCGGCGACGATCCAGATTTCTTTCGATAGCTTCTTCATGACGATACCTCGATGGCCCTTGGTCGGCGGGTCACATAACGCGATCGGGGCCTTGCGTCGACGCCCGTCCTGGCGGTCGTCATCCGCGGCGGTTCCGCCACTCGTGGATGAGGCTGCCGGCCAGGATCACGCGTACCTGCCGCGGTGAAAGCTGGTGGTGGGCCGGGACGCGGCCGCCGCCCGCGAGCTCGAGCTCGATGTGTTCGTCCCGATCCAGCGCGGCCCGGAGCCCGCGCGTACGCAGGCGCTCCCCTGGCTTGATCCGGTCGTAGTCGTCGGCGTTGTCGAACTCGAGCGGCAGGACACCGAAGTCGACGAGATTCTGCCAGTGGATACGGGCGAAGCTCTTGGCGAGCACCAGGCGGAGGCCCAGGTAGCGCGGTGCGAGCGCCGCGTGCTCGCGGCTCGAGCCCTGTCCGTAGTTGTCGCCGGCGACGATGGCGTGGCCACCGGCGTCCTTCACTTCGAGCGCGCGCCGCGCGTAGCTGTCGTCGACGATGTCGAAACAGAATTCCGCGATCTTCGGGATGTTGCTCCGGAACGGCAGGACGCGCGTGCCCGCTGGCATGATCTCGTCGGTCGAGATGTCGTCCTTCACGCGGAGCAGCACCGGCACATCGAGCGAGTCGGGCAGCGGCTGCATCTCCGGCAGCGAGTGGATGTTCGGTCCCTTCACCAGCCGCGTCTGCTGGGCTTCCTCGCGCGGCGGCGGCTCCTCCATGCTCTCGGGATCGACCGTCGGGTGCTCTGGCGGGCGGATGCGTGGATAGTCCATGTCCAGCTCGCGCGGGTCGCTGATGGCGCCGCCCAGCGCTGATGCGGCTGCTGTCTCGGGACTGCATAGCCATACGCTGTCTTCTCTGGTGCCGGAGCGACCCGGGAAATTGCGCGGCACGGTGCGCAGGCTGTTCCGTCCTGTGGCCGGAGCCTGGCCCATGCCGATGCAGCCGTTGCAGCCCGCTTGGTGGAGCCGCGCGCCAGCGCGCAAGAGCGAGGCGATGTGCCCATCGCGCATCAGATCTTCCAGCATCGCCCGGGAGGTCGGGTTCACGTCGAGCGACACGCCGGGCGCGATGTGCCGTCCGTTGACGATGCGCGCCGCCACCGCGAAGTCACGATAGCCGGGGTTTGCCGAGGAGCCGATGTAGCTCTGGTAGATCGGCGTTCCCTGCGACGTCGCGCACGGGCACCACGTTGCCGGGGCTCGAGGGCTTGGCGATCAGTGGTTCTAGCTTGTCGAGGCGGATTTCCTCGTGCACGTCGTAGTCGGCGCCGTCGTCGGCGAGCAGCTCCTGCCAGTCGCTCTCGCGCTGCTCGGCGCGCAAGAATGCGCGCACGCTGCTATCAGAGGGGAACACGGTGCTGGTTGCGCCGAGCTCGGTGCCCATGTTGGCGATCACGTGCCGATCCCAGACTCCGAGCTGCTCCAGCCCGGGGCCGTAGTACTCGATGATGCGGCCGCGTCCGCCGCGCACGCCATGGCGGCGCAACATTTCCAGTACGACGTCCTTCGCGCTCACCCAGGGCGGCAGCGAACCGGTCAGCTTCACGCCCCAGATCTGTGGCGCCATGATGTGCAGCGGCTCGCCCGCCATGGCCATCGCGACTTCCAGACCGCCAGCACCGATCGCGAGCATGCCGATAGCTCCCGCGGCGGGCGTGTGACTGTCCGACCCTGCGAGCGTTCTGCCCGGGCGCCCGAAGCGCTGCATGTGCACCGGGTGACTCACGCCGTTGCCCGGGCGCGAGAACCAGACGCCGAAGCGACGACAGGCGCTCTCGAGGAACAGGTGGTCGTCGGGGTTCTTGAAATCTTCCTGGATCAGGTTGTGATCGACGTACTGCGCGCTGAGCTCGGTGCGGACGCGATCGAGGCCCATGGCCTCGAGTTCCAGCATCACAAGCGTGCCGGTGGCGTCCTGGGTGAGCGTCTGGTCGATGCGCAGCCCGATCTCGCTGCCGGCTTCGCGTCGGCCCTCGACCAGATGCGAATCCAGCAGCTTGTCTGTGACGCTGCGTGCCATGCACGCCAGGCCTGCATCGACCGTGCCCGGCGCGTGCAACCCCTCGAAAGCACGCTGGAATAGCCAGGAACGTGTCAGTTTGCCGCGAACGGCGCGGCATGCGCGGCAAAACGCTACAGAGTCAGTCGCCTGCTGCGTCGCTCTGCGCGGCGTCGCTGCCCGAGTCGCTCTGGCCAGCTTCGTTCGCTGCGTCGCTTCCGGCGTCGGTCTGCCCGGCTTCCGTCGCCGAGTCGCCGCCCGAGTCCTGTTGACCGGCGTCGCTTGCCGCGTCGGGGCCCGGCCCGGAGTCGCTGCCGGCGTCGCTGGACTGCGGACCGCACATCGGCACCGCCGGCCCGCCGCTCGTGGAGCGGACCTGGTAGCAGAGCTCGTCGGTGCCGCAGCCGCCGTTGTCGCAAAACGGCATGCAGGTTCCCTGTGCGCTGCCGCTCGAGCCCGGGAAGCAGCCCAGCTTCTCGTCGCAGGTCGGCTGCCCGATGACGTTGGTGCACGCGGTGCCCTTGCCGGCGCCGGCCTTCGCCGGCAGGCACGCGTACTTGCCGTCGCTGCCGACCCAGCACGTCGTGCCCGGCTTGCAGTCGGACGGTTTGGTCGCGCACGAAGTGCTCGTCGTGCCCGAGTTGTTGTTGCTGCTGCCGCAACCGGACGCCGCCAGCGACAGCGCACCGAACAGCACCAGCCCCGTGAGGGTCGAGAGCGGCGAACGTCGGGAAGAAAGCCTGTAGGACACGTCGATACCTCCTGAGCGCAGTTGCGCGCACGAAAGGCTCGCACGAGCCCAGTTGCTCCTGCAAGGTATCGACAGTCGCGCACGGCGAGAACGGAAGTTCACTGGCGCCGTGGCAGTGCGGTCGCAGTCGGACGCTTCGCCGCGGCAATTTCCGCTGGTTTCCGGCTCCCGCGCGCCGGCACGCTTCTTGGTTGGGTAGGCGTGGATGCGCTACTGTGCCCTGCTTGAAGGAGGCTCACCTTGAACGTCTCGCGAGCGCTCGCTACTTCCGCTTCCCTGCTCGTCCTGGCTCTCGCCTCGCTTCCGCTGAAGGCCGAGCCCGCCGGTGATGCGTCGGGCGCTGCGTCGGCCAGCGCGGGCGGCGACGCCTCGCTCGGCTACAGCAACGCCAGAGTGCGCGCAGGCATCGACAATCCCGGCGCGCATACGCACGACGGCTTCTACCTCCGGATGGCTGTGGGCGGCGGATACGTCCACGACAATCTCAAGTACGACGGGCCCATCCTCCAGGGGCTTGTCCCGGATGGCCAGGCAGAGGGCGGTTCGTTCCAGGGGGATCTGGCTGCGGGCTGGGCGGTCAAGCCCGGTCTGGTGATCGGTGGGCAGCTGTTCATCGAACAGCTCGCCAATCCGAGAGTGACCTTTGGTGGACGCGTCTACAGCTCGGACATCAGTGTCGGTACGCTGACCGTGTTCGGTCCGCTCATCGACTGGTACCCGAATGCCCACAAGGGCTTCCACTTCGGCGGCATGATCGGCGGCTCCCGCGTCACCATGCAGGACAACTCCAGGAACCAGCTCGACAACCAGCCTATCGGGGCGGGCGGCATGGCTTTCGTCGGCTACGAGTGGTGGACCGGCGAGCAGTGGGCCATGGGCGGCATGCTGCAGTTCAGCGCTGCCAGCATGAACGACAGCAGCAACAACATGCACCACACGTGGACGAGCGGAGGCTTGGCGGTCTCCCTCACGTACAACTAGATCACCGAGCGTGATTCCGCTACACGAGTAGCAGTTCGTCCTGACCGCGCCGTTTCAACCTGCAGCGCCGACGACTGGAGCGTCCTGGCTGCCTCCCGTCGGAGAACTTCGTTCTGATGCTTGGTCTTGTGGGCGTTTGGGGCCCCGACCCCAAACGCGGCAACCGGACGCGTCGCTCCTTGCCCTGTAGGGGAATCGTGACCGGTGATGCAGATTCCCATGGGAGCCGGCCGGATCCGCGGAGCCATGGCTCCCCGCGGCCGGGATTGGTAAGCTCCTGGCTCGGTGTCGACAACGGATCCGGGCCGCCTAGCCGAGCTGGAGCACGAGAACGAGTTGCTCCGGCGCGCGATTTCGCTGCTGCACCAGATCGCGAATCTGGTGCGCGGCTCGCTGGAGCTGGAGCCGACCTGCTACGCCGTGCTCACCGGCGTGACCGCCGGCGTGGGGCTCGGGCTGAACCGCGCCATGTTGTTCCTCGTCGACGAGCACGACCGCGACGCACTGGTGGGTGTCGCGTCGGTCGGGCCCAACGACGCCGAAGACGCCGATCGCGTCTGGAAATCCATCGAGTCCGACGCGCCCGATCTCGACGGACTGTACCGTGCGGGGCTGCGCCAGAGTGCGAACCCGTGTCCGCTCGATCGCCGGGTGCGTTCCATCCGCGTGCCGGTCGACGGGCAGAGCCCCATCTCGCTTGCGCTCCGGCGGGCAGCGACGGTGCGCGACGGGACGGACGACCTCGACGGGCTTCTGCACCTGCCCACGGCGGTGGCTGCGCCGCTGCGCGCTCGCGACAGCGTGCAGGGGGTGCTGTACGCCGACAACCGCTTCACCGAGCGACCGCTCGACCCCATCGCCGAGCTGGTGTTCTCGATGGTGGCGGATCACGCCGGGCGCGCCATCGCCAGCGCGCACCACTACGAACGCGTAGCGCGCCAGGCGCGCACCGATGCTCTCACCGGTCTCGGTCACCACGGGGCCATGATGGAAGCCGTTGTCGAGGCAGCCGCGCACGCCAGAAGCTCCGGCACGTCGCTGGGCCTGGCCATGATCGATCTCGACGACTTCAAGAAGGTCAACGACACGCTGGGTCACCGTGCAGGAGACGCGCTCCTCGCCGGCGTGGCGTCCCGGCTGCGTGCGGGCGTGCGGGCGGGCGAGACGCCGTTCCGTTACGGCGGAGAGGAATTCGCCGTGCTGCTGCCGGGAGCGGATGGCCATACCGTGGCCGAGGCGGGCGAGCGACTGCGTCGCGCGTTGGAACACCAGTCCTTCCCCGTCGGTGCCGGTCGCGTTCTCACGCTCACCTGTTCCGTGGGAGTTGCGTCGCAACCGGCGGCCGGCATCGACGCGCGCACGCTCATCGAGTCGGCGGATGCCGCGCTCTTGCGCGCCAAGGCTGCGGGCAAGAACCGCGTGGAGCAGGCGGCGGCCCTCGTCCGGTCGTTGACCGGCGAGGCGGCTTCGGGGAGTCTGCCTCGACAAGGAGGCAGCATGTCCGACCCGACCGTGCTCTACGAGGTCCACGACCGCATCGCCACGCTGACGTTGAACCGCCCGGAGCGGCTCAACGCGATCGACGCGCACATGCCCGGCGAGATCCGCGCGGCGGTCGAGCGAGCCAACGCGGACGACTCCGTGCACGTGATCGTGCTCACCGGTGCGGGGCGCGCCTTCTCGGCGGGCTACGACCTGGTCGAGTTCGCCCAGACCGCAGGCGACAACCCCGGCGTGCAGTCGATGCCGTGGGACCCGATGGTCGATTTCCGGATGATGTACGAGAACACGCAGTGCTTCGCGTCGCTGTGGAAGAGCTACAAGCCGACCATCGCGAAGGTGAGGGGATTCGCGGTGGCGGGCGGCAGCGACATCGCGCTCAGCTGCGATCTGGTCGTGATGGCCGAGGACGCGAAGATCGGCTATCCGCCGGCGCGCGTCTGGGGTTGTCCGACCACGGCCATGTGGGTGTACCGCATCGGCGCCGAGCGGGCGAAGCGCATGCTCCTGACGGGCGACCTCGTCGACGGACGCGAGGCGAAGGAAATGGGTCTGGTGATCGACGCGGTGCCGGAAAGCGAGCTGGACCAGCGCGTGGAACAGCTGGCGCGACGTATGACAGGCGTACCGAGAAACCAGCTCATGATGCAGAAGCTGATGGTCAACCAGGCGTACGAGAACATGGGGCTCGGCTCGACGCAGATGTTCGCGACGCTGTTCGACGGCATCACCCGCCACTCGCCCGAGGGCATGTGGTTCAAGCAGCGCGCGGAGGAGGTCGGCTTCAAGCAGGCCGTGGTCGAGCGCGACAGTGGCGAGCCCATCGCGCCGGGCGTGAGCCGCTCGTGGACGACCGGGAAACCGCCGGGGGACTGAGGGTCGGGCGGGCAGAGCCCTGACCACCGCAACCGCCGCAAGAACCGAGCCGCTGCCGGGGAGAGACAGAAGGCCAGGCAATCCAAACCTCGCCCGCAAGCGCAGCCGGGCGCGGCAGGGTGGCATCGCGCAGTCGCTGCGGCCTGCAGGGCAGCGCTCAATCATCGGGAATCAGGCTACATGATCGCTACTTCCACGAACTCGTCCTGTAGGAACAAGATGAAAATGTCGGGTTTCTGCCAGATTGAAATGTCGGGTTCCGACTACGGGCTCGGTCATGACGCTGGCGCTCCTGACCATGAGCCAAGAAGAGATCGATCGCGCAGAGTGGATGGTGCGGATTCACGAGCGGCGTGCCACGCAGGTCCAGGTCGCCGAGCGGCTGGGGCTGAGCGTCCGGCAGGTGCAGCGGATGTACCGGGCCTACAAGGCCGGTGGAGCCGCGGCTCTGGTCTCCAGGAAGCGCGGTCGCCCCAGCCCGCGCCGGTTGTCTGACGAGCTGAAGACGACGGCACTGGGACTCGTGCGGTCGCTCTACAGCGACTTCCGGCCGACGCTGGCGCGCGAAAAGCTCTCCGAAGTGCACGGCGTGACGGTGTCGGTCGAGACGCTGCGCCAGTGGATGATCGCCGACGGGCTCTGGGTGCCACGAGCAGCCCGCCGCGCGAAGCCGCACCCACCGCGTCACCGTCGGCCCTGTCTCGGCGAGCTCGTCCAGATCGACGGCTGCAATCACGACTGGTTCGAGCAGCGCGCACACGCTGCACGCTGCTCGTGTTCATCGACGATGCGACCGGCCGCTTGATGCAGCTGCATTTCGGCGAGGTGGAATCGACGTTCGAGTACTTCGAGGCGACGCGCGGCTACCTTGCCACTCATGGTCGCCCCGTTGCGTTCTACAGCGACAAGGCCGGGGTTTTCCGCGTGAATGCCAAGCAGCCTCGGGGCGGCGATCGCTCGACACAGTTCTCGCGTGCCATGGGCGAGCTCAGCATCGACGTTCTCGCCACCGCCGTGCCGCGCTTCAATACCGTGCGCTACGCTGGCGTGCTCGCCGCCGCGAGCAAGTGGCGACCGCGCGTGGTGCCGCCGCCAGCGCCGGCGGAACAGAACGGCGACGACGAGTGCGCGACGTGCACGGCCAAGAAGGACAAGCCGCCCCCCCACCGCTCCGGCTACCGCCCCTGGGCCGAACTACTGAAGCGCACCTTCCGCATCGATGTCGAGCTCTGCAGCAACTGCGGCGGACGCTTGAACCGGAGTGGAAAGGTCCAGCTGGCTGGAGCTTTCCACGGAGGTAGATGGTGCCCGCGAAGCGGGCAGCGCCGAAGGCGCAGTGAAGATGCGTGCGCTGGTGATCACCGCCGCCGGCATCCGCCGCTACCGAGCGCCGCTGGAAGCGCGAAACCCTGCTCCGACACCCTGCCCTGCCTCGCCGCCCAACAACAGCCCAGCATCCTCCGCACCGGGCTCTCGCGCTCGCCACCGCCACCCACGGGCGTTCATCTCATCTACGCGCAGCTCGAGGTCGCGATGGCACCCGGCGACGTGACCCGGCTGTTACTGATTGCGTTAACAGATAAACACACTACGCTGTCTATGTGGCGATCATCTCGTTCGCTGACCGGGGAACCGAGGACATCTTCGATGGTAGCAGTACGAAGGACGCTCGCGCTTGCCTCCCGCGCAGCCTGTGGCCCGTCGCGCGAAGGAAGCTGGCACTGATGGATCAGGCGTTGGTGCTCGACGACCTCCGCGTGCCCCCGGGTAATCGCTTGGAGCGCCTCTCCGGCGATCTGCGCGGCTATCACTCGATTCGCATCAACGACCAGTACCGGGTGGTGTTTCGCTGGGCCGACGGCGCGGCGCACGAAGTCCTGATCGTCGACTACCATTGACAGGAGCATCCCGATGACGAAGAGGAACCAGGCGGCGGCGCTCTTGAAAGCGGCGCGCAGCAAGAAGGCGCGGAAGCGCTCGGCCATTCCCCGGGCACGCCCGGTGTCACCTGGCGAGGTTCTGGTGAAGGAGTTCCTCGAGCCCCTCGAGCGCACGCAGACATGGCTCGCATCGGAAACCGGGATCCCTCGTTCGGCCCTCAGTCTGATCGTCACCGGCAAGCGCGGAATTACTGCCGACACCGCTCTGAAGCTGTCGAGGGTGCTCGGAACGACGCCGCAGCTCTGGATGGGGCTACAGATGGCGGTGGATCTGTGGGACGCGCGCGAGCGCGAGCGCGGGGCTGCATAGGCTGCTGTCCTGGCTACTCCTCGCGTCCGCCGCAGAATCGCTCCGGAATCCGCCGCGCCATTCTGAACGGGCTTCATCATGACTACCGGCGCGCAGCGTGCCCGGCGCTTTCATGCCTGCGGATGATTCAGGTAGCCAGTACAGGCGGCGCCGATAGCTGGGCGATGCAACGTCGCTGATGTCGGGAGCGGGCGGGCGCAACACGGGCTGCGCCTTGGCAACCGCCGCGCCCGCTCCAAGCGTGCGGAATCACACGAGCGAGGGGTGGCGGGTGCCGGGTTCGCCGGCGGCGGCCGCCAGTGTGGTCAGCTCCGACGGGCGCGGCGCGGGGCGCGCTCTTCGTCTTCGAGCTCCTCGCCTTCGGTGTCGACCTCGTCCGATGCCTCGTCGACGCGCACCCGGCCGTGCGCGCTGTCGTCGACCCGCGTGCGGGGCGGTGTGCGCCGGTTTTCCTCGTCGGCGATGCCCCGGAGGAACGCCGAGGCGTGTCTCAGTCCGTCGACGCCGCGTTCGCCCAGCTCTCGCGACCTCTCGGCGGCGCGGCGGGGCCCGCTGCCGAAGAACAGCGACAGCAACGTGAGCAGCGTCGGTAGAAGTACCGTGAACAGTGCCCAGGTGGCGAGCTGTGCGGCGGTCAGCCCAAGCAGCAGGAAGACCATCAGCAGCGGGTGGATGCGCCGGCTCTGGCGACCGCGCCAGCGCGCTTCGCGGCGGCGGGCGTGCTCGGCCCGGCGCTCGGCGTGGGCCTCGTGGCGTCGCGCGTGGCGCTGGTGTCGTGAATCGTGGCGGTGACGGTGGCGGTCGTGACGCTTCGGTGCGCCGAAGCTCTCGGCGAGCTCGGTGGCCCACTGTTGCCACTGCTCCCGCGTCTCGTCGCCCCAGCGTTGCCAGTGCTCCCGGGTCTCGTAGCCCCAGCGCTGCCACTCCTCGCGCGTTGCCCACGGACCGCGCGGCGGCTGGCTCGGTGGCCGCTCCGGCTTGCGATAGCGGGCTCCCTCGCGGAGCTGGTCGAGCAGCGGCGCGACGCGCGTGGCACGCTGGTCGGGATCGGGTTCAAGCATGCGCTCGAGCACGCCGATCAGCTGGGGGAGACGGCGCCGCCCAGCGCTGCCTTCACGTCGATGGCGAGACCGCGGTGCGGCAGATCCTCCGGCTCCTGGTCGGACAGCAGCGTGAGCAGCGTCGCGCCGAGCCCGTAGATGTCCGTCGCGGGCAGGGCGCGACCCTGGAATTGTTCCGGAGCCATGTAGCCGAAGGTTCCGACCACGGTGCTGCCGCCCGATGGCTCGAGGCTGGCGCGCACCGAGCCGAAATCGACCAGGCAGAACGAACCGTCGGGGCGGCGGATGATGTTGCTGGGCTTGAGGTCGCGGTGGATGACCGGCGGCACGCGGCCGTGCAGGTAGTCGAGCGCGTCGCCGATCTCGCCGAGCAGGCGTGCCACCTCGGTGTGCTCGAGCCTGCCGCCCTGCGCTCGCAGTGCGGCGAGGCTTTCGCCCTCGATGCGCTCCATGACCAGATACAGGCAGCCGTCTTCCTCGAAGTGATCGAGGTAGACCGGCAGCGCCGGGTGCGAGAGCTGGGCGAGCACGTGGGCTTCGCGCTCGGCCAGCTCCACGTCCTTCCACGAGTCCGCGCCGCGGACCTGGAAGCGCTTGATCGCGACGGGGCGTCCGCCCTGCTTGTCGACGGCTTCGAGCGTGGCGCCCTGCGCGCCCTGGCCGAGCACTCGCACGACCGCATAGCGGCCCTGGTGCAGCTCCTCGGCGGGCGCGGCGTCTGGCATCGCTACTCCTTGAGGCCCGCTTCTTCAGAGGCCGAGAGTCCGAGCGCGGCCCAGTCCAGGTCTCCGCGCCCTCGCGCCACGGCGGCGGTCAGGCGATCGCGCAGCAGGCTGGCCAGCGGCATCGGGACCTCACGCGCCAGCGCGGCTTCGATGACGAGGTTCACGTCCTTGCGACCGAGCTTGAGCCGGAAGCCCGGCGGCTCGTAGCGCTCGGCGGAGATGGCGCGACCGTAGCCCTGGTAGACGGGGCAGTTGAAGAGCGTCGAGTAGTACAGCTCCGCGACCTTCTGGCGGTCGATGCCGCTCTTCTCGGCGAGCGCGAACGCCTCGCTCATGGCCTCGATGGCGGAGACGAGCATGAAGTTGCCCGCGAGCTTGACGATGTTCGCCTTCGACGCTTCGTCGCCGAACTCGAACACGCCCTGGCCGAGCGCGTCGAACACCGGCTTGGCGCGCTGTCGCGCCGCCGCGTTGCCGGCCGCGCAGATCCAGAGCTTCTTCGCCTTCGCGGCATCAGGGCGACCGAACACCGGCGCTGCGACATACGCCGCGCCGCGCGCTTCGTGAACGGCCGCGAGCCGTTCGGACGTTGCCGGCGAGACAGTGCTCATCGACACGTGCACCGCACCCTTGCGGAGGCCGGCGAGCAGGCCGTCGTCGCCGTGCGTGACGGCGTCGAGCGCGGCGTCGTCGGAAAGCATGCTGATCACCACGCCTGCGTCGGTGGCGGCCTCGCGCGGTGTGCTGCACGCCTTGGCTCCCCGGGCTGCGAGCGGCTCCGCCCTGGCGGCGCTGCGGTTGTACACGCGAAGCGCAAAGCCCGCTTCGAGAAGGTTTTCTGCCATCGGGGCGCCCATGTTTCCGAGCCCGATGAAGCCCACGCTATCGGTCATGTCGTTGTGCTCCTTGTGTTCGTCGTCTTGTCCGGCGGCATCTGCCCAGCGCCGAAGTTTCCAGGGGTAGAGTAATGTCGCGTTTGCCTGCTTGCCGAGCCTTGCAGCGGGGCGCCGAAAGCGTAAGCCTCCGGCCCACGAAGCGCGAGGGGTGGACTCGTTCCACGGACCGCGCATCGGAGCTTGGAGGTAGTTGTCATGGGCATGGAGCACAGGAATCTTCAGGATAGTGGCCGTTCCGCGGTGTGGCGTAGTGTGCGCTTCGCGAGCGCGCTGCTGATGGCGGGCGCGTTCGGCGCTCTGGCTGTCCAGTGCTCCGCGTCCAGCAACAACCAGCAGCAGTATCCGGGGTACGGCTCCGGTGGCTCCGGCAACTCGGGCAACAGCAGCGGCTTCGACGCTTCGGCAACCGGTGGCTCGGGCGGCACGCCGGTCATCAACGTCCCGGACTCGGGTGCTCAGGATGTCGCGCAGGACGCGTTCTACGTGAACGATCCGCCTCCTGCGGATTGCTCGGACGGTGGCGCCCAGCCGCCCGTCATCACTGGCACTCCGCAGTGCCCGAGTGACAAGAACAATGCGGGCTGCCCCTGCCCGAACGTCGGCGACACGGCGGCCTGCTGGCCCGGCTATCGCAAGAACCGCAACCAGGGCGACTGCAAGGACGGCACGACGACCTGCGTGTTGCAGGGCGAGAACCAGCCGGTGTGGGGGCCCTGCGTTGGCTACTCGGGCATCGACTCGCAGGGCAATCCGCTCGGGACCAGCGGGTCCGCAGCGTGCGGGTGCTTCAGCCACGGTTTGTGGAGCATCACCAACCTCAGCCCCTGCTTCGGCTTCACGGACAGCACCTACACGAACGCCGTCGGCGCCGTGTCGACCGTGATGAGCGGTGGCGACGGCGGCTCGGTCCAGTGTCCGTCGTCTGCCAGCCAGCCGAACTACTGGAACAACCCGACTGCGCCAGGCTCGCCCTGGAGCACAGACACGGTCAGCGCCGACTGCACCGGCTACTTCAAGCTCTGCTACACGCTCAAGGCGCTGTCGGCCTCTGGCGCGAAACCGGCCGCTGGTGACTGCGTGATGAAGCAGGTGTGCACCGAGGCGCACTACGACGTCGCGAACAAGACGCAGCAGTTCCCGCCCCTGCCGGCGTGGGTCACCAACACTCCCGCCGAGAAGAGCTGCGCGGGCGCTTTCGTCAAGAACGGCGGCTACGCCGAGATGAGCGTCGACGGCACCAGCGACCAGTGCGAGAAGGTCAGCAAGGTCTTCCAGACCGTCACGTACTGCCCGCAGGTCTGCAACACGAACCCGAGCGCGCCGGGTTGCGCCAACTGCACCAACGGCGGCGGCGGGACCTTCTAGCCGACGATCGGTCTATCGCGCAGATTGTGCGCGCTGATCGGGCGCCGGTGAAATTCGTGCGTTTCTAGCTCTGTTATGCGGGCGTTTTTGGGGGGGCACGCTTCGTGCAGACGGACGGCGGCAGAAATTTCTGCGGGTCGGCGGGCATTCCGTGGCCCGCTGGATTGTCCCCAGAACACCTGACCCCAGCCCAAGCGAGCTCCTGATGAGCCAACCACGTCGCCTCACGGTCGACGGGAACGAGGCTGCGGCCTCGGTCGCGTATCGCACCAACGAGGTCGTCGCCATCTACCCCATTACACCCGCTTCGCCGATGGGCGAGCTGGCCGACGAGTGGTCGAGCCGGTCGCTGCCGAACATCTGGCAGGCCGTGCCCAGCGTCGCCGAGATGCAGGCGGAAGGCGGAGCAGCCGGTGCGGTGCATGGCGCGCTGCAGGCCGGAGCACTGGCGACCACCTTCACCGCGTCGCAGGGCCTGCTGCTCATGGTGCCCAATCTATACAAGATTGCCGGCGAGCTCACGTCCTTCTGCCTGCACGTGGCGGCGCGTACAATCGCCAGCCACGCGCTCAGCATCTTCTGCGACCACTCGGATGTGATGGCCGCGCGCCAGACGGGCTTCGCGCTCCTGGTCTCCGCGTCGGTGCAGGAGTCGCACGACTTCGCATGCATCGCCCAGGCGGCGACGCTGCGCTCGCGGGTGCCGTTCCTGCATTTCTTCGACGGCTTCCGCACGTCGCACGAGCTTTCGAAGATCGTGTGGCTGGAGGACGACGACCTGCGCTTCATGATCGACGACGAGCTCGTCGAGGCGCACCGCCAGCGCGGTCTGTCGCCGGACCATCCCGTCGTGCGGGGAACGGCGGAGAACCCCGACACGTTCTTCCAGGCGCGCGAAGCGGTCAATCTGTACTATCGCCGCGCTCCGGGCATCGTCGCCGAGGAGATGGAGCGATTCGCTAGCCGCACGGGGCGGAGCTACCACCTGTTCGACTACTACGGCCACAAAGACGCCGAGCGCGTGGTCGTGCTGATGGGCTCCGGAGCCGAGACGGCGCGCGAGACCGTGGAGTACCTGGCCCAGAAGGGCGAGCGTGTCGGTGTCGTGCAGGTGCGCCTGTACCGGCCGTTCGACGTGGCGGCATTTCTCGACACTCTGCCGCGCAGCGTGCGCTCCGTTGCAGTGCTCGATCGCACCAAGGAACCCGGAGCCATCGGCGAGCCGCTGTATCTGGATGTGGTCGCCGCCTTTGCCGAGGCGTGGGATGGCGACATGCCGCGCATTACCGGCGGTCGCTACGGCCTGTCGAGCAAGGAGTTCACGCCGGCCATGGTCAAGGCCGTGCTCGACGACCTCGGCAGCGACAAGCCGAAGCGGCACTTCAGCGTCGGCATTGTCGACGACGTGACGCACGAGTCGCTGCACGTCGACGACGAATTCCAGATCCTGCCGGACACGGTCTTCCAGGCGATGTTCTACGGCCTCGGTTCGGACGGGACCGTCGGGGCCAACAAGAACAGCATCAAGATCATCGGCGAGGACGACCAGACGCAGGTGCAGGGCTACTTCGTCTACGACTCCAAGAAGGCCGGCGCCGTCACGGTGTCGCACCTGCGCTTCGGTTCGTCGGCGATCCGGGCTCCCTACCTGATCCAGAGCGCCAACTTCGTCGCGTGCCACCAGTTCGAGTTCCTCGAGCGTGTCGACATGCTCGAGAAAGCGAAGCCTGGCGGCGTCTTCCTGCTGAACAGCCCGTACGCGCCGGACGAGCTGTGGGACCGCCTGCCGCGCGAAGTGCAGTCGGAAGTCATCGACAAGAAGCTCAAGCTGTACGCGATCGACGCCTACAAGGTCGCCAATGAAGCGGGGCTCGGTCGCCGCCTCAACACGGTGATGCAGACCTGCTTCTTCGCGATCTCCGGCGTCCTGCCGCGCGAGACCGCTATCGAGAAGATCAAGCAGGCGATCGAGAAGACCTACGGCAAGAAGGGCGGCGAGCTGGTGCGTCGCAACTCCGCGGCCGTGGACGCCACGCTGGCGGAACTGCACGAGATTGCGGTACCCGCCGAGGTCACCGCAAAGGAAGGGCGTCCGCCGCCCGTGCCTGCCGATGCGCCGGATTTCGTGCAGCGCGTGACGGCCGTCCTGATCGCGGGCAAGGGCGACGCGCTGCCCGTCAGCGCATTTCCGGTCGACGGCACCTGGCCGCTTTCGACCAGCCGCTGGGAGAAGCGCAACATCGCCCAGGAGATCCCGGTGTGGGATCCGGACATCTGCATCCAGTGCAACAAGTGTGCGCTGGTGTGTCCGCACGCAACGATCCGGGCGAAGGTCTACGACGCCGAGCATCTGCAAAAGGCGCCCGAGGGCTTCAAGAGCACGGTGTGGAAGGGCGGGGAGCTGAAGGGTCGGCAGTACACGATCCAGGTGGCTCCCGAGGACTGCACGGGCTGCAGTCTGTGCGTGGAGGTGTGTCCCGCGAAGGACAAGTCCAACCCGCGCCACAAGGCCATCGACATGCATCCGCAGCGGCCGCTCAGGGAAGCGGAAGCGGAGCGCTACGCATTCTTCCTGTCGCTGCCTCCGGTGGATCGGCGCCGCGTGAAGCTGGACGTGAAGGAAGGCCAGCTGCTCGAGCCGCTGTTCGAATATTCGGGCGCGTGCCCGGGCTGCGGCGAGACGCCCTACATCAAGCTCCTGACGCAGCTGTTCGGCGACCGTGCGTTGATCGCCAACGCAACCGGCTGCTCGTCGATCTACGGCGGCAACCTGCCGACGACGCCCTACTGCACCGACAGTGCGGGGCGCGGTCCGGCCTGGTCGAACTCGTTGTTCGAGGACAACGCCGAGTTCGGCTTCGGCTTCCGGCTCGCGGTCGACTCGCACCAGCACCACGCGCGCGCCCTGGTCTCTGCGCTGGGGTCGAAGATAGGCGAGCGCCTCGCGACGGAACTGCTGGGTGCCGTGCAGACGGATGAAGCGGGCATCGTGGCGCAGCGCGAGCGCGTGGCGGAGCTGAAGAAGGTGCTCGCGCGCGTCGACAGTGGAGACGCGCGGCTGCTCGCCGGGCTCTCGGACTATCTGGTCAACAAGAGCGTGTGGCTGGTGGGCGGCGACGGCTGGGCCTACGACATCGGCTACGGCGGGCTCGACCACGTCCTCGCTTCCAGCGCGAACGTGAACGTGCTGGTGCTCGACACCGAGGTCTACTCGAACACCGGCGGGCAGCAGTCGAAGGCCACACCGCTCGGCGCGGCGGCGAAATTCGCCGCCGCCGGCAAGTCGACGCCGAAGAAGGACCTGGGCCTGCTGGCGATGAGCTACTCGCACGTGTACGTGGCGAGCGTGGCGTTCGGCGCTCGCGACGCGCAGACAGTGCGCGCGTTTGTCGAGGCGGACGCGCACCCTGGTCCCTCGATCATCATCGCGTACAGCCACTGCATTGCGCACGGCTACGACCTGGCTTTTGGCGCACGGCAACAGAAGCTTGCAGTCGACTCCGGCGTGTGGCCGCTGTACCGCTTCGATCCGCGGCGCATCGAATCCGGCGAGCCGCCGCTGGTGCTGGATGCACGCCCCGGCAAGGCAAAGGTCAGGCAGTACATGCTGGGCGAGACGCGCTTCCGCATGGTGGAGAAGAGCGATCCGGAGCGCTTCGAATGGCTGCTCGCGCTGGCCGAGCGCGAGGCCGAACGCCGCGTCGCCGTCTACGAGCAGCTGTCCCACCTGATCTACGGCGTGACTCCGTCCGAAGGGAAGAGCTGATTCATGGATCTGGGCACGAAGTACCTTGGGCTGACGCTTTCCCATCCACTGATGTCCGGCGCTTCGCCGCTGGTGGACGACCTCGGCATGGTGCGCCGACTGGAGGACGCGGGCGTTTCCGCCATCGTGATGCACTCGTTGTTCGAGGAGCAGATTGCGCGGGAGCAGATGAACTCTGCCCGCGCGGTCGACACCCACGCCGAGTCCTTCGCCGAGGCGCTCAGCTACTTCCCTGATCCGGAAGACTACATGCTCGGTCCGGACGAGTACCTGGAGCAGATCCGGCGGGTAAAGGCGGCAGTGGCCGTGCCCGTTATCGGCTCGCTCAATGGCGTGTCCGATCGAGGCTGGCTCGAGTACGCCCGCCTGATCGAGCAGGCCGGCGCCGACGCTCTGGAGCTCAACGTCTACTCGCTGGAGACGGACGCCGCGGTCCCGGCCGAGCAGGTCGAGCAGCGTATTGTCGACATGGTGCAGAGCGTGCGGCGCTCTACGAGGCTACCGCTCGCGGTCAAGCTGTCGCCCTTCTACACGTCGCTGTCGCATTTCACCCACCGGCTTTCGGAGGCGGGCGCAGATTCGATCGTGCTGTTCAATCGCTTCTACCAGCCGGACATCGACATCGAGGAGCTGGAGGTCGCCCACCGGCTGCACCTGTCGGACTCGTCGGAGCTGCTGTTGAGACTGCGCTGGCTCGCCGTGCTGTTCGGCCACGGGGACTACTCGCTGGCCGTCACCGGCGGCGTGCATACGGGTGTCGATGCGCTCAAGGCGGTGATGGCGGGAGCCAGCGGTGTGCAGCTGGTGTCCGCGTTGCTGCATCACGGGCCGGAGCACATCGCCACCGTGCGCGAAGAGATGAGCGCCTGGCTCGAGGAGCACGAGTACAACTCTCTCGGCCAGGCTCTCGGGAGCATGAGCCTCCAGCGCTGTCCGGACCCGGCCGCCTACGAGCGCGGCAACTACGTCCGGATCCTCCAGCACTGGCGCGACAACCTCGAGAGCTGACGCGGGCTAGAAGTACAGCTCGGCGCCGAGCGTCGCGGCGGCCTGCCACTTCCACTCGCTCTGGATGCTGGTGACCCTGGTGACCGCGCTGTCGGTCTTGACCCGGTCGACGAGCTTGCTGCTGACGCCGGGGTTGTAGCTGCCGCGCAGCTGGATCGGGATGCGCAGATCGATCACAGGCAGCGGCAGCTTGATCTCCACGCCGCCTCCGAAGGTGATCATCGTGTAGTTGTCGGCGGTCGCCTTGGGCGGGTCGATGCTTGTCGGATCCGACTTGAACGTGCCGCTTCCGGGAAACACGAACTCTGGCCCGACGAAGAAGACAGGAGAGACGACCGGCGCCGGAATGGCGAGCTTGGCAAGCAGCGGCAGGTGCCAGGCGGATTGGCCGATGGTCATGTGGATCTTCACGCCGTTCTGGGTCAGATCGCCGCTGCCCTTGTCGCTGGTGCGGAACACGTCCAGCTCGACGCCCAGCAGGTTGATGAAGCGCGCGTCCAGCATCAGCCCGCCGCCTGCCGTCATTCCCGCGAAGCCCGGATAGAAATCTGCCCCTTGCACCTTCTGCCCAGTGGGCAACACCAGGGTCTTGTCCGACGGCTTGTCGAGGAAGTTGCCTCCGATAACGCCCCCGAGCCCTACGCCGAGCTTGAACGGGCCGGCGAACGCGGGAATGGCGATGAAGCTGGTGGCGAGTGCAGCGAAGAAAGCGACGGTCCTGGGACGCGACATGAAGTTCCTCCTCGGGTTTGCGGCGCGCCCACACTTCCATGGGCGTGCCGGCGGCGGTACTCTACATCGGTCTTGTTCTGCCGGAAGCGTCAAAAGTGGCTCGGCCTTCTGGCAGCTCTGCTGCTGCTGCCCGCCTGCTCGTCCAGCGACCAGCCCGCGACCTCCGGCTCCAGCTCCTGGCTCTCCGGCGCGAAGGTCCTCGTGCATGGGCCGGACAACGCCTACGCCGACTGCCGCACGGTGATCTGTCGCCACAACGAGAATACCGATCTCGTCACGTGGAATGGCGGCATCTATCTGGTCCACCGCACGGCCATCAGCCAGACCCTGGGCCCGAACAGCGCCCTGCACGTATACCGCACCGACGACGGCGGCAAGACGTTCAAGGAGACGGCCCTCATCGACGCGCCCTCCGATCGCGACATCCGCGACCCGTCCTTCTACGTCGTGGGCGGCGCGCTCTACATCAAGGCGCTGACGCGCCTGCCGGTGAAGTCGACGCGCGATTCGAATGTCGACACCGTCGCCGTGGCGACGCACTCGAGCGACGGCAAGAGCTGGTCGCCGCTCGAGGACATCGGTCCGCACGGCTGGAGCTTCTGGCGCATCAAGCAGCACGCGAGCGTCTACTACAACGCCGCGTACCAGGACGGTGACAAGAGCGTGGTGCTGTTCAGCTCGAAGGATGGCGTCAGCTGGACGGCGGGTGCGACCATCTACGACGTTGCCGCGGACACGCCGCTCGAGACCGAGCTGACGTTCATGCCCTCGGGGCGGCTCTTGGCGCTGGTGCGCATGGACGGCACCGAGCAGGAGCTGCTCGGCGACCAGGGACGCTTGAGAACGAAAGTGTGCTGGGCGACGGCGCCGTACTCGAAGTTCGAGTGCCCCCAGGAACTGACCGGGCAGAGGCTGGACGGCCCGGTGAGCTTCTTCCACGGCTCACGGCTGTTCGTCGTCGCGCGCAAGCACCTGCAGGGCACGGGCAAGAAGCGCACGGCGCTGTTCGAGCTTACCGGCAACCTGGAAGGCGGCCCCCTGGGCATCAAGGATTGGGGCGAGCTGCCCAGTGCCGGCGACACCTCCTACGCCGGGGTCCAGCCCATCGACAAGGATCGCGAGCTGGTGACCTGGTACTCGGGTGACCTGAAGCTCGATCACGCCTGGGTCATCGCGATGTTCGAGCCGACCGACATCTGGAAGGGCGTGATCGACTTTTCCAAGCTGCACTGACGCACTGGTCGCGGCAGTGTGTGGCGCGGAAGTTGCTGGCAGCAGGACCATGGGGGCCCGCTTCCTGCTTGCGCTCGCGCTGGGAGTGCTGCTGGTGATTCTGGCGGTGCCGCTCCGCGCTGCGCCGGCGCCCAGCGCGTCGGCCGGCTGCAACACGCCGTCGGGAGCCTGCCCGGTGTTCGAGGACGATGCCGGTGTGCCGGCCCCCGCGCCCAAGGCGAAGAAGAGCTTCAAGCACGCGCTGTTGTTCTTCTGGGGCGTCGGCTGTCCGCACTGCGAGCAAGCAAAGCCCTTCCTCGAACGCCTGTCGCGCGAGGAGCCGAAGCTCGCCATCGAACGCATCGAAGTGCGCCGGGACGCGAAGGGACGCGAGCGCTTCCTGCGCAAGGTCAAGGAGCTCGGCATCAAGGCACCCGGAATCCCGACCTTCATCTACGGGCGGAACTACGTTGTCGGTTTCAGCGAGGGCATCACCGAAAAGCAGGTGCGCCGCCTCATCCACGGCAAGGGCAGCTCCGCGCGCAGCAGCAGTGAACGGCTCGAGTCGGTGGTGCTGCCGATCGTGGGTGAGGTGAACCCGTCGGAGATGCCGATGCCGGCTTTCACGCTGCTGGTCGGTCTGCTTGACGGCGTCAACCCGTGTGCGATGTGGGTGTTGCTCGTGTTGTTGGGGCTCTTGCTCCACGTCCGCTCGCGGAAGCGCCTGCTGCTCTTCGGCGGCGTCTTCGTGTTGATGAGCGGTCTCGTCTACTTCCTGTTCATGACAGTCTGGGTCGGCTTGTTCCGGTTGGTCGGTATCTCGAGGTTCATCACCCTGGGGCTGGGCATCGTCGTGCTCGCGATGGGGCTCATCAACCTCAAGGAGCTCTTCTGGTTCAAGAAGGGCGTCTCGCTCACGATCCCCGATCAGGCCAAGCCCGGGCTCTACCGCCGCATGCGCGGTGTGGCGAACGCCGCCAGCCTGCCTGCCGCGTTGCTCGGCATCACTCTGCTCGCGTTCGTGGTGAACCTGATCGAGCTCGGCTGCACACTCGGGCTGCCTGCGGTCTACACGCGCATCCTCACGCTGCGTGCGGATCTGCCACCGGCGATGCACTACGCCTATCTCGCCCTCTACAACCTCGCGTACATCGTGCCGCTCGCGCTGATCGTCGCGGTATACGTTGCCACACTGCACCGCCTGACCCTCGGCGAGCGGGGCGCCAAGGTGCTCAAGGCGGTGAGCGGCACGCTGCTGGTCGCGTTCGGGCTCCTGTTCATTGTCGCTCCGGGCATCCTGGGATGAGCGCGCAGGGGCTGCGCTGGCCCGTAGGCGCCGGCGCAGGCTGTGCGGGGCGCGGTAGGTTGGCGTGGCCCGTGCGGCCCGACGTTCTGGCCCGGGTTTTGCCCCTTGTCCCATCTGCCATGAACTCACGCCACGTGATTCCGTTCCGCGAGATCGATATGCGCAGCCTGCCCCAGGTGGGCGGCAAGAACGCCTCGCTCGGGGAGATGATCCGGACGCTGAGCCGTGCCGGCGTGCGCGTGCCGGACGGCTTTGCCGTCACGGCCGACGCCTACCGCCAGCACCTCGGCGAAGCCGGCATCGAGGACGAGATCTACGGCGCGCTCGACGAGCTCGATCCCCACGACATGCAGGCCCTGTCGCGTGTCGGCAGGTTCGTCCGCGAGCGTATCGGCAGCGCGCCGCTCCCCAGTGACGTTGCCGAGCAGATTCTGGACGCATACCACGAGCTCAGCATGCGCTACGAGGAGGCCGACACCGACGTGGCGGTGCGTTCCAGCGCCACGGCCGAGGACCTGCCGACGGCGTCGTTTGCCGGGCAGCAGGAGACGTACCTGAATGTCCGCGGCGGGGCGCGGCTGCTCGCGGCCGTGCGCGACTGCATGGCGTCGCTCTTTACCGACCGCGCGATCGTCTATCGCATGGAGCGCGGCTTCTCGCATCGCGACGTGGCGATCTCCGTCGGCGTACAGAAGATGGTGCGGAGTGACCTGGCCTCGGCGGGCGTCATCTTCACGCTCGACACCGAGTCCGGCTTCCGCGACGTGGTCGTCGTCACCGGCGCGTGGGGGCTGGGTGAGACGGTCGTGCAGGGCCGCGTGAACCCCGACGAGTTCTGGGTGCACAAGCCGACGCTGCTCGCCGGCTATCGCCCGCTGATCAAGAAGGAGTGCGGCGACAAACAGTTGAAGCTCGTCTACGCCGACGGCGGCACGCGCGCCGTCAAGGAGCTGCGCGTCCCGGCCCGCCAGCGCGAGCGCTTCGTGCTCGACGACGACGAGATCCTCCAGCTGTCGCGCTGGGCTATCGACATCGAGAAGCACTACACCGAGCGCGCCGGGCATCCGACCCCGATGGACATCGAGTGGGCCAAGGACGGCCGGAGCGGCCAGCTCTTCGTCGTGCAGGCGCGCCCGGAGACGGTGCGCTCGCAGGAGACCGCGCCGCACTTCGAGATCTACCGCCTGCGCGGCAAGGGCAAGGCGCTGGTGAAGGGCAAGAGCGTGGGCGCCAAGATCGGCGCGGGTGCGGTGCGCGTTGCGCTCTCGACCGACGAGCTGGCGGACTTCAAGGACGGCGAAGTGCTGGTCACCACCATGACCGACCCGGACTGGGAACCGATTCTCAGGCGGGCTGCAGCGGTCGTCACCGACCAGGGCGGACGCACCTGCCACGCGGCCATCGTGTCGCGCGAGCTCGGCCTTCCGAGTGTCGTCGGCACGGGTGACGCGACGAAGGTGCTCGAGACCGGGCAGGAGGTGACGGTCTGCTGTGCCGAGGGCGACGAGGGGCGCGTCTACGCCGGGCGCGTCGAGTACGACCGCGAGGACATCGACCCGGCGACGCTACCGGAGCCCGCCGTGCCGGTGATGCTCAACGTTGGCAATCCGGAGAACGCCTTCCTGCTCGGACAGCTGCCAAGCGCCGGCGTGGGTTTGGCGCGCATCGAGTTCGTGATCTCGAGCTGGATTGGCGTGCACCCGATGGCGCTCCTGCACCCCGAGCGCGTGGAGCACTCGGTGAGTGCGGAGATCAAGAAGCTCACCCACAGCTACCCGTCGCCAGTGGAATTCTTCGTCGAGCGGCTGTCCCACGGCATCGCCCAGATCGCCGCGGCGTTCCACCCGCGGCCGGTGATTGTCCGCTTCAGCGACTTCAAGTCGAACGAATACGCCGGTCTGCTCGGCGGCGCCGCCTTCGAGCCGCAGGAATCCAACCCCATGATCGGCTTCCGTGGAGCCTCGCGCTACTACCACGACCGCTACCGCGAGGGCTTCGCGCTCGAGTGCCAGGCCATCGGTCGCGTCACGCGCGACATGGGCCTGACCAACGTGAAGGTGATGATCCCGTTCTGCCGCACCATCGGCGAAGCGCAGAAGGTCATTGCCGAGCTATCGAAGAACGGGCTCGAGCGCGGCAAGGACGGCCTCGAGGTCTACGTGATGTGCGAGATCCCGAATAACGTCATTCTCGCCAAGCAGTTCAGCGAGCTGTTCGATGGCTTCTCCATCGGTTCCAACGACCTGACCCAGCTCACGCTCGGCATCGACCGCGACTCGGAGATCCTGGCGCCGCTCTTCGACGAGCGCGATCCGGGCGTCAAACGCATGATCGAGATGGTCGTCAAGACCGCGCACGAGAACCACCGCAAGGTCGGCATCTGCGGTCAGGCGCCTAGCGACCACCCCGAGTTTGCGGAATTTCTGGCATCACTTGGCATCGATAGCATCTCGGTCACACCGGACGCATTGCCGCGTGTTGTGGAACACGTGGCCAGACGGTAATCGTGGGGAAGGGGAGGAGTCATGGACGATCGCAAACGCTACTCCGGAACCTGGTACAACCAGCACGGCTCGAGCATGGAGCTTTCGGTCAGCGAGGCAGGGGCGGTCAGCGGGAAATTCAGAAGCGGAGTTGGCCTGTCGCATCGCGACGAGCAGTTCGACGTGACCGGCTTCGTCGCAGGCGAGGTCATCTCGTTCGTGGTCGATTTTTCCAAGTACGAGACGCTGACGACCTGGACCGGACACTTCGTGAGCGAGGATGGCGGGCCGCAGATCCAGGCCATGTGGCACATGGCCGTCGCCACGCCGCCGCGCCACGGGCGGGACCTGTGGAAGGGGACCTGGACCGGCGCCGACATCTTCCGACGTGAGCCCGTGCGCAGGCCCGACCTCATGCGCCGCATCCCCTCGCACCCTGTCGCCTGGCAGGAAGCGTTCGAGCTGCTCACCTCGCTCGGCTCGCCATCGGAGGGTGACGAGTAGCCGGGGCGGGTTCGATGCCCGATCCCCCTGTCTAGCGTCACCCCTGCTGCCGGCAGGCGATCAGCGCTTGCCCGACCGAGACGCCACCGTCGTTGGCGGGCACCTGCCCCGCGCCCCACACCGACAGTCCCATCGCTTCCAGCCGCTGCCGCATCGTCGTGGCGAGGCGCAGGTTCTGGAAGCAGCCGCCGCTCAGCACGACCTGGCGGTAGCCTGCGCGCCTGGCGATGTCCGCACCGAGCGCGACGAGCGCGGCGTGGAAACGCGCCGCCATCGAGGGAACCGGAGCGCCGCGGTCGCGATCGGCCCGGATGGCGGTGAGCAGCGGCCGCCAGTCGGCGATCCACGGCGGCGGCCCGTCGCCCAGCGGGAATGGATAGGGCTCGGCGTCGCCTGCTGCGGCGTCCGCCGCGAACTCGAGCGACATCGCGGCCTGCCCCTCGAAGCTCTGGCGCGCGGAGAGCCCGAGCATCGCGGCGACCCCGTCGAACAGGCGCCCGATGCTGCTGGTAAGCGGCGCATTCAGCCCGGCGCGGCAGGCCCGGTACAGCGTGCGCGCTTCGTCGGGAGAAAACCAACGCTCCGCCTCGGCCAGCGCGCTTTCCTCGTCCACGACCGACCACAGCCCCAACGCGGCCCGCCGCGGCTCGCGCGCCGCACGATCGCCGCCGGGTAGCGGGAACGGCAGCAGCGTTGCCTGGCGCTCGAAGCCAGCCCCTTCGCACACAAGAGCCTCGCCGCCCCAGGCCGTGCCGTCGCTGCCGTGACCGGTGCCGTCCCAGCTGAGGCCCAGGACCGGCCCCGCCAGGTCATGTTCGGCCACGCACGCTGCGACATGGGCGTGGTGATGCTGCACGCGCACGAGCGGCACGTTCCATCCTGCCGCCAGCTTCTCGGCGAGCCGTGTGGAAGCGTAGTCCGGGTGCAGATCGCAGGCGACGATGTCCGGCCGGCAGTCGAAGAAGCGGAGCAGATCGTCGACCGTGCGTTCGAGCAGCGCGACCGACTCGACATTTTCCAGATCGCCCAGATGCTGGCTGGTGACGACCTGCCCGCCGATGCCGAGCGCGATGCTGCCTTTCTTGTGGGCACCCAGCGCCAGCACGCTGGACTCGCTGGGCAGACGCGCCACCGGCTGCGGCGCGTAGCCGCGCGCGCGGCGCAGGAGCTCAAGCCCCGCAGGCCCGACGCGCGCGACCGAGTCGTCCACCGGCCGCACGATCGGGCGGTCGTGGACCAGCCAGGCGTCCGCGAGGTCCCGCAGGCGCTCCAGCGCTTCGTTGGTCGCGACGCACATCGGTTCGGTCGACAGGTTGCCGCTGGTGCACACCACCGGGCGCCCGAGCTCGCGGAGCAGCAGATGGTGCAGCGGCGTGTACGGCAGCATCGCGCCGACCCAGGGATTGCCCGGCGCGACGCCCTCCACGAGCGCGGCTCCCGCGCGCCGCACCAGCACGATGGGGGCTTCGGGCGAGAGCAGCGCGCGCTCTTCCGCCGCCGAGAGCCGACAGTTGTCGCGCGCAGCTTCGAGATCCCGGAACATCACCGCAAACGGCTTCGCGTCGCGGCGCTTGCGCTGGCGGAGCGCCGCGACCGCTTCAGGGTTGGTGGCGTCGACCAGCAGCTGGAAGCCGCCCAGGCCCCTGAGCGCGAGCACCTTGCCGTCGACGAGTAGCTCTGCCGCTCCCTGGAGCGCAGCGTCGCCCCGGGCCTCCGAAGCGCTGTCGCTGCCGAGCAGCTCGAGCTCCGGGCCGCAGCGCGAACAGGCGATGGGCTGGGCGTCGAAGCGTCGGTCCAGTGGATCGGCGTACTCGCGCGCGCAGTCGGCGCACAGCGTAAAGCCCTTCATCGACGTGCGTACCCGGTCGTACGGCAGGCCTTCCACGATCGAGTAACGAGGGCCGCAGCGCGTGCAGTTCGTGAAGGGGTAGCGGTAGCGCCGTTCGCCCGGATCGGAGATCTCGCGCAGGCACTCGGGGCACGTCGCGAGATCGGCGGGCAGCGTCGGCTGCACGCTGCCGCCCTCGCGGCTCTGCCGGATGACGAAGCGGCTCTCCGGCTGCTGTTCGACGACCGTGCGCTCGATGTGGTCGACGCGTCCTGGCGCGGGCAGCTCGCTCTGCAAGGCAGCGATGAATCCCTCCAGCGCGGCGTCGGGACCCTGCACCTCGATACGCACGCCGCCCTTGCCGTTCTCGACCCAGCCAGACAACCCGCGTGCGACGGCAGCGCGATACGCGAAGGGTCGGAAGCCGACGCCCTGGACGACACCCTGCACCGACAGCGCCAGGCGGGTCATGCGTGCTCCGTGGAAAATTCGCGATCTTGTGGCGCGAACGCCAGCTCCAGCACGACCTTCTGCACCTGAGGTATGGCCGCCTGCACGACCCGGGACAGCCCGCTCACCGGCCGGCGGGGGGCCTCGATTCCGATCGCCACGATACTGACCCGTGGTGCCGCGTGGCCGAGGACCGCACGCGCGAGCTCGAGCGCCTGCGCTACGCCGATGCCGTGACTGGACAGCGGGTGTCCCGAGAACATCGCGAGACCCGCCGGCTCCAGCACGTGCACGCTGCCGGGCGGCCCCGCGCCGACCGCCGCGTCGACCACGACGGCGTGCCCGCAGCTTGCCAGCAGATCGACGAGCAAGCTGGCGTCGCTGGTCGTGGCGAGTGCGACATCCTCCGGCAGTGGCAGGAGAGCCAGGGCTTCGACCACGGCCGGACCAACGCCGTCGTCTCCGGCAGCCGGCTGACCGAGACCGATGATGCAAACGCGGGGCACTAGTCTCTTTCGATCGAAAGCTTCAGAAAGTGGGTGGAGCAGGAGATGCAGGGATCGTAGTTGCGCACAGCCTGCTCTGCACGCCAGGTGGCTTCGGCGTGGGGCATGCTGGCCAGCTGGGGCGCCAGGGCGGCCAGATCCTGCTCGATCGTGTGCTGGTTCTGCGAAGTCGGCGCGACGATCTTCGCGTCCTCGATCAGACCGCGGTGGTCGATGCGGTAGCGGTGGTAGAGCAGCCCGCGCGGCGCTTCGGTCGCGCCGTAGCCCGCGTTCGCCCGTCGCGGCACGTCGACGAACTGCGGCGACAACGGCGTGTAGCTCTCGATGATGTCGGTCGCCTCGTCCAGCGCCTGGATGACCTCCACGCAACGCACGAGCAGGCTCTTGAAAGGATTGTTGCACGGCGGCACCAGCCCGACGCTCTCCGCGGCGGCCCTGGCCAGCGGCCTGAGCTGTTCGAAGTCGAGGTTGAAGCGGGCAAGCGGTCCGCACAGGTAGGCGCCACGTCCTTTCAACTGCGAGTGCAGGGCGGTCGAGTGCGGCACCTGCCGCTCCTCGAAGTGCTCGTCGTACTCGGCCGGATCGATGTCGAGCCCCTTGCTGGAAACGATGCGTCCTTCGCAGAATGGATAGTCGTCGGGATGATGTAGCGCCACGTACTCGTAGTCGCGCTCGAGCTCCGGAAAATCGAGTCGCGCCATCCAGGTCAGCGTTGCTGTTGCGGCGTCGCGCGCCCAGTACAGCTCGGGCAGCAATCGGTGCAGCTCCGCGCGGCCGACGGCGTGGTAGAAGCCGCCCACCCGGGCGTTGACCGGGTGGATCTCGCGCCCGCCTATGACCCGGACCAGGCTGTTGCCCGCCTTCTTGATGCGCAGCCCTCGCTGGACGAGCTCGGCGTGCTTCTGCGCCATGGAAATGGCGTCGGGATAGCCAAGAAAGTCCGGCAGATGCAGCATGAACATGTGCAGAGCGTGGCTCTCGATCCACTCGCCAGCGTACAGCAGTCTTCTCGAACGCCGGATGTCGTCACCGACATCGACGCCCTGCGCGCTCTCGACCGCAGCACACGCGCTCATCTGGTAGGCGACCGGGCAGATGCCGCAGATGCGCGCGGTGATGTCGGGGGTCTCCTCCTGGTCACGGCCGCGAAGCAGTCCTTCAAAGAAGCGCGGCGGCTCGAAAATGCGGAGCTCGACCTCTCGCGGCTGGTCGCCGCGGAAGCGGATGACGAGCGCGCCTTCGCCCTCCACGCGGGCCAGAGTGTCGACCTGGATGGTTCTAGCCATGGCTCCCGTCGTCCGGCAGGACGTGCAGCCTCACGAGCTCGCGCTCGCGGGCATGTTCGAAAGCATCGGTGGTGGCGTTGAAGGTGCTGTACAGCCGCGCCACCTGGTCGGGCGGCGCGCCCGTACGTCCCAGCGCGGTCGCGAGCGACCCGGTATTCGTGGTTTCTGCCGGGCCGAAACAGCCGTAGCAGCCACGGCCATAACGGGGACAGAGGGCGCCGCAGCCGGTGCGCGTCACCGGTCCGAGACATGGCGTGCCGTGGGCCACGAGTACGCACACGTTGCCAGCGAGCTTGCACTCGACGCAGACGGAGTGCGTCGGAAGTGATGGCTTCTCGCCGCGGATCATCGCGGCGATCACGCCCAGAAGCTGCCGCTTGTCGACCGGGCATCCCCAGACCTCGAAGTCGACGGGAACGTGGGCGGAGATAGGAGTCGAGGTCTCCAGCGTGTCGATGTACCGGGGCTCCGCGTAGACCATACGGACCAGTTCGTCCGCGTCGCGGAAGTTCTTGAGCGCCTGGATGCCGCCCGCAGTCGCGCAGGCGCCGATTGTGACGAGACGCTTCGAGCTCCTGCGGATCTCGCGGATGCGCGCGGCGTCGCGCGGCGTCGTGATCGAGCCCTCGACCAGTGACAGATCGTACGGTCCACGGATGCTCCTGCGCGATGCCTCGGTGAAATGCGCGATCTGCACGACGCGGCCGAGGACGAGCAGCTCGTCCTCGCAATCGAGCAGGCTGAGCTGGCATCCATCGCAGGATGCGAACTTCCACACCGCCAATTTCGGAGGTCGTCGCCGTGGCATGTCTACGCCTCCCGCAGCTGCATGAAGTGGGCCACTTCCGCGTAGCCGTAGACGGGGCCGTCTGCGCAGACGAAGTGGGGACCGAGCTGGCAATGGCCGCACAGGCCCACGCCGCATTTCATGTTGCGCTCCAGCGAAAGGTACATCCGCTCGAGGCCGAGCCCACGCTGTTCGAGCTCGCGCGCGCTGAAACGCATCATCACTTCCGGACCGCACAGCATGGCGACGGAGTTTTCCGGATCGATTTCCAGAGTGTCGATGAACCGGGTGACGACGCCGGTGTGACCGAACCAGTGCTGGTCCGCTCGATCGACGGTGACCCAGACCTGTGCGCCCAGGCGCATCCGCCAGCGCGACAGCTCGCGTCGATACAGGAGGTCGTCCGGTGTGCGGGAGCCGTACACCAGCGAAACCTGCCCGAACTCCTCGCGGCGATGCGCGATGGCGTAGAGCACGGGCCTGAGCGGCGCGAGCCCGACGCCGCCAGCGACGACGATTACGTTCTTTCCCAGTGCTTCGGACAGCGGCCAACCTGTACCGAACGGGCCGCGCACGCCCACCATGTCGCCGCGGCGCAGCCGGCCCAGGGCGCGGGTCACATTGCCGACTTCGCGGACGGTGTGAACGAGGCGGCCGGTGCGCTGTGGGTCGCCGCTGACCGAGAGCGCCGCTTCGCCGGCGCCGGGAGCGTACAGCATATTGAATTGCCCCGGCTCGAAGCGGTAGCCGCCGTGCGCGGCAGCATCCAGCTCGAGGCTGAACACGTCGTGCGTCTCGCGCCGCGTGCGCAGGACACGCATCAAGCGTGGAACCAGCACCTCTTCCGGCGGTGGTGGCGGCGGCACGGAGCTTTTCATCCGGCCTCCACCCGGTACAGATCCAGCTGCTGCAGGCGCGCACGCACCACGCGCGTAGCCAGGTCCGAGAGCAGCCGCTGCAACAGTTCATAGCCGAGCGCGGGGTCGGCTTCGCACTTGTTGCGCAGGCACTTTCCGTCCAGCTGGATGGCGAGCGTCGACTCGGTAGCGCGGGCATCGACGTGCCAGCGGAACGGAGGGCACATCGCCGAGGCGCCGAGCACATCCCCGGCGCCGACCGTCTCGATTTCCACGATTCCGCGGGGCGGCACGTCCATCTCGAGCGAGACGCGCCCGCCACGGAACAGGAACAGCTCGTTGGATTCGTCGCCTTCGCGGAACAGGTACTCGCCGGCAGAAAAGCGGACGTTCTTGGCGCAGCCGGTGATGAAACGCACGCGGGACTCGGAGAGGCCCCGGGTCAGCGCGTGTTCCCCGAGCACGCGTTCGAGAGATTCAAGCTTCATCTTCCACTACCTCCGTTCGGGGCCCATGTCGCGAGAGCCCGGGCTGCGCGCGGATGGCTGCGACTTCTTCGGTGATGTCGATGCCGACGGGACACCAACTGATGCAGCGCCCGCAGCCCACGCAGCCCGAGCTATCGAACTGATCGAACCAGCTCGCGAGCTTGTGCGTCATCCACTGGCGGTAGCGGGAGCTGACGGAGCGTCGGACCGCGCCGCCGTGGAGATAGGAAAAGTCGAGGTTGAAGCACGAGTCCCAGCGCCGCACGCGCTCGGCGGTCGTGTCTGCGAGATCGCGGCTGTCCTCGATGTTGCTGCAGAAGCAGGTCGGGCACACCATCGTGCAGTTTCCGCATGCGAGGCAGCGCTCTGCCACCTGGTCCCAGCGCGGATGTTCGGGATTGTCGTAGAGCAGCTCCTTGATGTTCCGCGTGTCCATCCGCCGGCCCATGCCGCGGGACGCCCGCTCGGTCGCGGCCGCAGCACTCGTCAGGTCGTGCTGCCCGGCGGGCGCGACGCGCAGCTCTTCGAATAGCTCCTGTCCCGCGTCGCTGCCGACCTCCACCAGGAAGCGGTGATCCGTCTCCACATCGAGTTCGGTGAGAGCGAGGTCGAAGCCCCGCTCGACGCGCGGCCCCGTCCCCATCGAGGCGCAGAAGCAGGTGCCGCCCGACTCCCCGCACTGGACCGCGACCACGAACACGTCGCGGCGTCGGGCTGCATAGCGTGGGTCGGCGTAGGCTCCGCCGTCCAGGATGCGGTCCTGTATGGCGATGGCGTGCAGATCACAGGAGCGTGCTCCGAACAGCGCGCGGCGCGGCGATTCGATCGGTTCGGGTACCAGCTCGATGCGACGCCCGCTGCGTTCGGCGCGGAAGAGCCGCTCTACCGGAACGTGGAACAGCTTCTTCCACGAGTCCGGCCCCACCGCGTAGCCGAAGACGGCGTCGTCGTCGCGGCGCTCGACCCGGTAGCGACCCCCGCTGTGGATTTCGGTCCAGCCGGTCGGAAGATCCGCGTCGCTGTGGATTTCCTCGTAGACGATGGCGTTGTCGCGCAGCGTCGGTCCCACGACCTGGTAGCCGCGCTCGCGGAGCGCGGCTACCAGCGCGCCAAGCCGCTCGCGTTGCAGCACGCCGCGGGGCCGCGGCTGCCGGACGGGTGCATCGCCGTCGCTCATGGTGGCCCTCCGCCGCGGGTGGCGCCTAGACCAAGCGCTGCCTGCCGTCCGGCCACGACCTCGATCAGTTCGTTGGTGATCTGTTCCTGGCGCGCGATGCGCCACGCTTCGCGAAGCTCGTCGAGCTTCCGGTCGCAGGCGCCGTGAGCCATCTCGGCTGCCATGATGCGAGCGCGAACCTCTGCGCGCAGCGCTTCGGCGACGCCGACGGCCAACCGACTCGCGACCGATTCCTTGACTGCCTGGGCCAGCACCTCCCGAAGCGGCGACCAGGTTTCCGGCGCTTGGCGCACCGGCTCGCGCTCGCCGGCGAGCAGCACGACGGTGCGAAGAGTGCTGCCGCCGCCACGGGGATACAGTAGCTCGACATGACTTTGGCTCGCGTGGAACAGCACGGCTTCGGCGATGCGATGTGCGATCTCGTCGTGCTCGTCGTGGGAGACGGCACCGGGCAACGTAAACAGCGTGCGGGAGACGAGACCAGGCCGACGCATGGCCGATTCCACGAGACGGGAACCGACCAGACCGACGGATCCGTCGGCGGGAAGCTGGGCCAGGACGCGTCGTGACAACGCACCGCAATAGGGCCGCTCCGGGCCGAGGATGACGTAGAGTCGGTTTCGCGTCGTTCGCGGCAGAGGCGCGCCCGCGAGTCGAGCGACGACCTCGTCGACCCAGTCGAGGTAGGCGCTGGCGTCGGCCGAGGCCTGCTCGACGAGCGGGAGCTGTGCGCGGGCCAGCGCCCAGATGGCATGAACCACCTGACCGACCGCCGTGACGGCCGACATCCGCCGCTCGAGCACGCGCAGATCGAAAACCTGCTCAGCCATCCAGCTCCGCCCCCCCGGGATCGACCTCGGTTCCCCCGGCGTCTTCGAATGTAACCTCGATTTCCGGGCCTGCCGCGGCGAGGCGGGCGGCGACAACGCGCCGGAGCAGCCTCTCCAGGCTGTCGCGGTCGACCTGGGAGAGCACCGCGTCGCGTTCGACGCGGGCGACCAGCTGCGGCAGCTCGTGGCTCGCGTCGTCCACGAGCTGGCGGGCGGTTGCCGCGACGTCCGCTTCCGGGAGCGCGAGCAGCGCATCGTGGGACGAGGCCAGGACCAGATAGGCCACTTCTGCGAAGACGCCCAGGGGCTCGAGGCGCCCGCCGCGCAGAAGTAGGCGGATGCGCTTTCCGATTGCGATGCGCTGCTCGGTCGTCGCTTCGAGCCGTGTGCCGAGGCGCGAGAAGGCTTCCAGCTCGAGGAACCCGGCGTAATCGAGCCGCAGCCGCGCCGCCAGCTCGCGGAATGCCTGGGCCTGGGCCTTGGCGCCCACGCGGCTCACCGACAGCGAGGCGTCGATGGCGGGCTTCTGGCCTCCCGTGAACAGCGACCGCGACAATACGATCTGGCCGTCGGTGATCGAGATCAGGTTGGTGGGGATGTACGAAGTCAGGCGCCCCCCCTCGAGCACGGCGAGCGGAAGCGCCGTCAGCGATCCGCCGCCCTGATCCATCGAGAGCTGGGCCGCGCGCTCGAGCAGCCGCGAGTGCAGGTAGAAGATGTCGCCGGGGTAGGCTTCACGACCGGGCGGTCGCTTGAGCAGCAGCGACAGCTCGCGCCAGGCGACCGCATGCGACGTCAGGTCGTCGTAGACGACCAGCGCGTGCTCCCCTCGATACGTGAAGTGCTCGGCGAGCGCCGTCCCCGCGTACGGCGCGAGGTAGCGCATGCCCGGGCTGTTGTCATCGGGTGCGGCCACCACGATCCAGCGCTCGCCCCCAGCTCGCAGCGCCTCGACCGCGTGCCAGGTTTCCGAACGGCGACGCCCGACCGCCACGTACACGCAGACGACGCCCGTATTCTTCTGGCGCAACAGGACGTCGAGCGCGAGCGAGGTCTTGCCGGTCCCCTCTTCGCCCACGATGAGCTCGCGCTGCCCGCGACCGATCGGGAACATCGCGTCGATCGCGAGCGTGCCGGTGTACAGCGGGCTATGAACCGCCGTCCGCTCGTAGATCCGCGGCGCCCGTCGTTCGAGGGGAACGCGCGTCAGGGTGCCCTGGAGGGGCATACCGTCCAGCGGACGACCCAGTGGGTCGACGACCCGTCCCAGCATGGCATCACCGGCGGGGAGGGTCGGAGCGTGCCCGGTCGCGCGGACCGCGGCGCCGTCGGTGATCTGGACGTCATCGTCGAGCGCGATGGCTTCGATAGTGCGCGGTTCGAGGCTCAGCACCAGCGCCCGCCCGCCGTGCCCGCCCACCTCCAGTAGCTCCTCGGAGCAGGCGTCCGGCAGTCCTTCGATGCTCAGCACTCCGTCGGTGATGCCCAGGACGCGCCCTTCCGAAAGGACGCGCACGCGCGGACGGTACTCGCGTGCCGCGTGCGAAAGCGCCCTTCCGATGGCGCGCACCGCCTCTTCTACACGCTCGTGAGCCACGGCTATGCCTCCGCCTCCACCATCTCGCGGACGCTGTCGCGGAATGCTTCGAGCTGGCCCGCCATCGATGCATCGAGGACGCGATTGCCCAAGCGCAGGACCAGGCCCGCCCCCAGGGTCTCGTCCTCGCGTAGCGCCAGGCGCGGCGTGAGCCCGAGTGTCTCGCCGAGCTTGTCGCGCAGGCGCGAGACGCCGTCGTCCCCGGGCATCTTCGCGAACGTGACCTCGACTTCCGGCGCCGCGCCGCCGTCGACTCCGTCCGGACCGGCTTCGTGCCTGAGCAGTTCGGACTGGCGATCGAGCTCGGACAGCAGCTGATCGAGTAGCGCCGGTTCCAGCGCCTCGGGCGCGAGACGCGCGAGGATGCGTCCCGCCACCTCGGCACCGCGCTCGACGAGCACCTCCCGCACCCACGAAAGCGCGGCTTCGCGTTCGGCGTCGAGCATCCGCTGGGCCCGCACGTGCTCGGAGGCTGCGTCCTCGCGAGCCTGTTCGAGGATCCGCGCGCGCTCCTCGCTGGCCTGCTCGGTTGCATCGCGGATTGTCTGGGCGCGGAGTCCGTCGAGCTCGGCTTGGCGCTCCCGGTAGTCCGCCAGCAACTGCTCAGCCTGTTGCATGCGCAGCTCAGCGGCCTGCTCACGCTCGCTGATCACGGCATTGCGCTCCGCGATGGCGCGCTGCAGCGGCTTGTAGAGCACGCGCTGCAGGAGCCACACGAGGACGACAAAATTGACGATCTCGAAAAGAAACGTCGTGAGGTTGAAGCCCATGGCGAAAACCTCGTCCCCTGTTTGCCGCTAGCGCACCAGCGGATTGGCGTAGAGCAGGATCAACGCGACCACCAGACAGTAGATGGCAGTCGATTCGACCATTGCGAGGCCAACGAAGAGCGTCCGGGTGATGCGATCGGTGGCGTCGGGCTGGCGCGCGATCGCGTCCAGCGCCTGCGACACGGCACGACCTTCGCCCAGCGCGGGGCCGACCGACCCGATCGCGATCGTGAGGCCCGCCGTTACGACACTGGCGAGCGCGATCCACTCCTGACCGGTCATGTGGCTTCTCCTTTCATGTCGCCGGCGCCCGGGGCCGACGACTGTCCTTTCGGTTTCCGACGGCTGGCCGTTTCGAGAGAGCTGGCCGCGAAGACAAGCGTGAGCACGCCGAAGATGTAGGCCTGGACCAGACTGGTCAGCACCGTGAGCAGCATCAGCGGTACCGGCAGGAGCAGACCGGCCAGGTAGACGACGATCGCGCCGACGAGGGTTCCGGACAGCATGTTGCCGAACAGGCGCAGCGCGAGCGCCACGGTGCGGCTGAGCTCGCCGATGATGTTGAACGGCAGAAGGAACGGACTCGGTTCGATGTACTGTTTCAGGTACCTCACGCCTTGGCTCCTGAACGCGTAGACGTGGCCCGCGACGAAGGCGATCAGCGCCAGCGCCACGGTGAGAGCCAGGTCCCGCGTGGGGCTCGAGACGCCCGGCACCAGACCGCTCAAGTTGGCGAATCCGATGAACAGCCACTGCGTGAGGATCAACGGGACCAAGGGTCGAACGTCGGCGCTCACCATGTTCTGCACGGAGTCCTCGAGCACCGCGTAGATGATCTCGAGCACGCGCCGGGGACGCGCGAACGCGAGCAGGATGCGGCCGCCCAGCACCAGCACCAGCGAGAGGACCAGAGAAGCGATCACGGTGTCGGTCACGACGACCGGCCCGATGTGGAAGACCTCGTCCGGAAACGGAGTCTTCATGATCGCTGCACCTTCCGCCCGAGGACAACAAGACGAGCTGCAAGCAGCCCCGGCAGCGTGCACCAGGCGGCGAGCGGCGCGAGTGCGGCGGCGACAAGCACGATCAGCGCCACGCTGCCGAGCGCGAGAGGATAGGAGACGAGGACGAGGCCGGCGCCGCGGCGCACCGCGAGCCCGGCGCGCCAGCGCGTGATCCCCAGATGCACGAGCCCGGCGATCACGCCGAGGACTACGCCCGCCAGCGCTGTCAGCCACACGCTCATGCGGTGCCCTTCGTATCCGGTCCGTCCGCCGGGGGCTGGTCCTCGTGTTCGGCGTCCTCCAGGCTTCCCCGCACCTGGCGCCACGTCACATAGATACCGGTAGCGAGCCCGGCGAGCAGGCCCACAACGGCGAGCCAGCGGATGCCGGTCCAGCGAGCGAGCAGATGCCCTCCTGCCGCACCCAGCACGACCGGCAGGATGAACATCCAGCCCAGCACGCCGACATGAGCGAGGTAGCGCCACATGGGGTCCTTGCTCTGTCTGGCTCGCGCCATGCGCTGGGCCTTCCTGCGCACCTCGCTCGTGTAGGGCTCGTCGGCCATCACGCCTGCACCTCCTCCGCCATGCGGCGGAGCGCCTCGTGCACGAGCTCGTCCATCACGCTCCGCTGCGTGTCCCGTCGCGCGTTGCGCCCACGGAGGTGTGCCTCGAGCTGGTCGGCCAGCTCGTCCAGGTTTCGCGAGACGACGGCTTCGCGCGCCATCACGCGACACCGCCCGTCGCGCAGATCGAGCAACCCGCCGGCCAGGGCCAGGAAGACCTCGCCCTCCGCATCGCGGAACACGAGCAGCCCCGGCGGCAGCGCGGCGGTAAGGTCCGCGCGTCCTGGCGCGATGCCGAACCACCCGCTGTTGTCCTCGGCCGTGATCGACAGCACGGGCTGATCCACCAGCAGCCCGTTCGGCGTGCGGAGCTCCAGTGACAGTGCGCTCACGGTCCACCTGGTTCGAGTTCGGACAGCCCGCCGATCATGTAGAGCCGCTGTTCGTCGACCTCGTCGAGCGCGCCTGCCAGGATCTGCTCGCTGCCATCGAGGGTTTCCTCGAGCGACACCCGCACGCCGCGCCGGCCGGTGAACACTTCGGAAACCTTGAACGGCTGGGTCAAGAAGCGCTCCAGCCGGCGCGCGCGCCGGACCAGTTGCCGGTCCTCGGCGGACAGTTCGTCGACGCCCAGCATCGCGATCACGTCCTGCAGCTCGTGATAGCGCGCCAGCGCCTGCCGGACTCGTTCCGCGAGCACGTAGTGCCGCGTCCCGACGATCTGTGGGTCGAGCAGACGGGACTCGGACGCGAGGGGATCTACGGCGGGGTAGAGGCCGGAGGCGGCCATCGAGCGCGAAAGGATCACCCGCGCGTCGAGGTGCTCCATCACCCCAGCGGCGCCGGGGTCATTCAGATCATCCGCGGGCACGTAGACCGCCTGGACCGATGTGATCGCGCCCCCGGCAGTGGAAGCGATGCGCTCCTCGACCTCCGCCAGCTCGGTCGCCAATGTCGGCTGGTAGCCGACGCGCGACGGGATGCGGCCGACGAGCGCGGAAGTCTCCATGCCGGCCTGTACGAAGCGGAAGATGTTGTCGATGAGCAGCAGCACGTCTGTGGACTCGCTGTCGCGGAAGTACTCGGCGACGGTCAGTGCGGCGTGCGGAATACGGAAGCGCGTGGCAGGTGGAGCGTCCATCTGGCCGAACACCATGGCCGTCCGATCCATGAGGCCCGAACGCGTGAAATCGCGCCATAGCTCATGCCCCTCGCGGATGCGTTCGCCGACACCCGCGAACACCGCCACCCCGTGATAGGCCTCCGTGACAGCGCTGATGAATTCCATCAGGAGCACGGTCTTGCCGACGCCCGCCCCGCCGAACAGGCCTGTCTTGCCGCCGCGTGCGAACGGGCAGAGCAGATCGACCACCTTGAGCCCTGTGTGCAAGGGTCGCTGTTCGGACGTGTGCAGGTGCATCGCCGGGGGCGGCTGGTGGATCGCGCGGTACTCCTCGGCTTCGATCGGCGGTCCGCCGTCGAGCGGATGGCCAAGGCAGTCCACGACGCGCCCGAGCAATCCGCGTCCGACTGGGACCATCAGGGACGAACCGGTTGCGTCGACGACCATGCCGCGGGCAAGCCCGCTGCTTCCCTCCAGTGCCAGGGACCGCACCAGCCCGGGTTCTACCTGGCTCTGGACTTCCAGCGCGCGCTCATTGGCATCGGTGACGTGCAGCGCTTCGCGCAGACGGGGGCTCGTGCCAGGCGCGAAACGGACGTCCACGACGCTGCCGAAGATCGCGTCGATGTGCCCCCGCATTTCCCGTACAGGAGCAACAAGCGGACCACGCGATGCGGATGGCCGCCGCGGCGCCGCACCAGGGTACTTCTTGCGGGATCCGCTTTTCGCCAGCGCAGCATTTGCGTGGTAGCCAGCGCTGCGTGCGTTTCGCGCCAGCCCGAATCCGACAATCGCCGGGCGGTCGCCACCTGCTCGAGCTATCGGGGATCGGCGAGAGCCTTACGGAAGCGCTGCTCGCGGATCCGACGCGGAAGCGCGTCCCGCCATGATCCATCCGAAGCGGCCCAGCAGCGCGCCGAGGATGAAGCTCACGGCGGCGGCCGGGACGAGTGAGCCCAGCCGGAGTGCGAGCGCGAGGGGTCCCGCAAGGATGCCCGAGACGCGCAACAGCGTGCCCGCAGTACCCCGGCGCAGAGCGGCGTCCGCTGCGTCGTGTCGGGACAGCTCGAGCCACGCGGCGATCACCGTTTCCAGCGCAGCGGCGCCCGCGCCGAGGGCGTCCAGCGCGTGGAGCTGGAAACCGAACAGCTCGAGCAATGCCGCGGCAGCGCCCAGCCCTGCGATGCCGAAGTGGAAGGGCAGGAGATAGCGATGGGCGTGCCAGGCCGGTACCGCCGTCATGCCGAGCAGCACGCCGGTGTACGTAGCCAGCACCGCGCCAAGTGCGGCGGCGCCGAGCGTGAGCAGAAACAGGAGATTGCCGGTGGCGTGGGACGAGAAGCCGGCGTTCGAAGCAAAATAGAAGCCCTCGAACACGCCTAGAGCTGCGAGCGTGAAGATCGAGAACAGCAACAGTGTCCACACGCCCACCGACATCGGCGAACGCCACTTGAGCACCCTGAGCATGTTCAGGAAACGTCGGGGCCGCCCCAGATCGAGCACGAGCAGAAGCGGCGACAGCACTGCGCCGGTCGCTGCCATCCACAGGGCGGTGCGAACCAGTTCGAGGCTACCGTGGGTCGCGACGCAGCCGACAGCGATGACCGCGCTCATGCCAGCCGTGCCGCCGATGAAGAAGTACAGTGGGATCTCCCACGTCCACACCGGCGGCTTGACGATGGGGCGGCCGTAGTAGCCGGCCGGCACCGCGCCGTCGCTCGGCGACGTGCCGCGTGCAGCATCGGCGCGCGCCGCCTTGGCGAGCTGGTCCAGCCGCTGCTCGCGCCGATCCTGTTCAGTGCTCTTTGCGTCGGGCATCGCGCGTCATCCACCGAGGAGCAAAAAGGCCAGCAGGCTGCCGGTTATCGCCAGCGCACTCGTGAAGATCGCGACCAGCCACGCGTTGGCCAGGTCGCGCGCGGGCAGCTCCGGCACGGGCGGCAGACCGAAGCGCTCCGCCGGCCCCGGCAAGAGGAACATGGCGTGGGTGCCTTCCACGGAAGTGTTGCGCGCGTCGTACAGCCGTGCGCCGTCGAAACCCCGTGCGCGGAGCTCGTCCACGCGCTCGCGCGCACGCTCACGGAGCTCGTCGAGCGGGCCGAACGAGATCGACTCGGTCGGACAGGTCTTGGCGCACGCGGGCACCAGCCCCTCGATCTGCCGGTCGTAGCAGAGCGTGCACTTGAATGCGCCGCCGGCACCGGGCTGCGGCGCGGGGCGGCGGTCCACGACGCCGAACGGACAACTGACGACGCAGTAGCCGCAGCCGTTGCAAACGTCGTCCTGGATGTACACCGCACCGACCTCGTTCCTGACGATCGAACCGGTGGGGCAGGCCTCGAGGCAGCCGGCCTTCTCGCAGTGCTTGCACACATCGGACAGGAACACCCAGCCGAGGTCGCCCTGGGCGCCTGCGATCTGCGCGCCGACACGCTCCTCCAGCTCCACGAACTTCACGTGGCGCCATGTGGAAGCTCCGAGCTGGCCGGTGTTGTCGTAGGAATGTCCACTGAACACGTAGCCGTCGTCCGGGAGCTGGTTCCACTCCTTGCACGCCACCTCGCACGCCTTGCAGCCGATGCACAGCGTCGGGTCCGTGAAGAAACCGACGCGTGTGTGCTGCTCGACGTGGTTGTGGCGCGCCTGGTTGGGGCTGGACAGGCCGTCGCCGATCGCCATCAGTCGGGCTTTCCTGCCTGCAGAGCGTCGCTCATCGTCGCGATGCTAGGCGGCGCGAGCGGGTCGGATCAACGTTTGCGGGGCCGCAGGCTGCCGGTTGTCCCGCCAGGGTTGCGTAGCCGGCGCTCGGGTCGATACTACCGAGCATGTCTGGAGCAACGCGCGTAGCCCTGGTTACAGGCGCAAACGGTGCCATTGGCAAGGCTATTGCGGAGGGCCTGGCCCGGCATGGCTTCGAAGTCGTGCTCGGCTGCCGGAACGAGACGGCGGGGGAAAAGGCCGCGGACGCGATCCGTCGCAGCACAGACAATCGTCTCTTGCGGCTGGAGAAGGTGGACGTATCGCGAAGCGCCTCGGTCGAGGCTCTGGCGCGCCGCTGGCAGGGCCGCCTGGACGTTCTCGTCAACAACGCCGCCATCGCGCCGCGCCGCCGCGACGAGACTCCCGAGGGGATCGAGCGCCAGCTGGCGACCAACGTGCTCGGATATCTGTGGATGAGCGAAGAGCTGTGCGACGCGCTCGCCTCGAGCCGCGGACGCATCGTGAACGTGGCTAGCTACTGGGCGGGTGGGCTCGAGCTGGATGATCTGGAGTTCAAGCGGCGCCGCTACGACAACGATGCGGCGTACCGGCAGTCGAAGCAAGCCGACCGCATGCTCACCGTTGCTCTGGCCGAGCGATTGCGTCCGCGGGGCATCGCCGTGAACGCCTGCCACCCGGGCGACGTGCGCTCCCAGCTCTCCACCGATCTCGGCTTCGGTGGCCACCAGAGCCCGGAAGCCGGCGCGGCCACGCCGCTCTACCTCGCGCTGGAGCCGGCCGGCGTCGAACACACGGGCAGCTACTTCGCCGACCGCCGGAAGGAGCAGTGCCGCTTCGGCGAGGACCGCGCCGGCGTGGAAGCGCTCTACGAGCGCCTTGCGGACTACTCCTCGCCCACCCAGCGCCGGTAGAACGGCGGCGGGAAGAAGGCGAGCCCTACACCAATCGCCGAGACGAACGCGAGCGCCGAGACACTGCCCAGCGCCCAGGTGTGGGCCTGCAGACCTGTGCCGAACAAGGCGCGATGCATCACGCTGATGACGTAGCCGCCCGCCGTGGCCGCCGTGGCCATCCCCCACAGTCCGATGCGGTGCACCACGGCGATCTCCGCGAGACCGAGCTTCAAGCGTCGCCGCAGCATCGCGTGGTAGCGGAAGCATTCCCAGGTCAGCCACGCCGGTCCGAGCCCGCGCGCCGCAAGGCCAAGCGGAAGAACGGGGCCCGAGCTCGGCTGCGTGTTGGCGTAGTGGATGAATTGCCCGGAGCCAATCTCCATGAGCAGTGAGCCGAGCATCACGGCGATCAGCACGCCCGCCAGTGCCTTGGCCCAGCCGTCGCGCGGATGGAACACGCGCCAGGCGAACAGGACCAGTGCCGCGCAGCCGATGTACTCCGACGAGAGTGCCGCCAGCGCGACGGGCCTCGCGGCTATGCCGGCCGCATGGAGCAGCCGCGCCATCACGCCCAGCGCAAAGCCGAGCACGCCGGTGCACCACAGTGCGATCGTCAGCAGCAGCTCGGGCAGCTCGTGCGTGCGCCGCCACAAGAGCAGCAACCGCGTTCCTACCGCACCCGACGTGAGCATGAACGCCCCGACGCCCAGGATGCTGAGCAGTCTCACTTTTTCGTCCTCCCAGGTGGCGTGCGGCCCCCCAGGCGCTCGAAAACCTCGTAGGCGGACTCGGACGCTTCGAGCTGCCCTCGAGCGGCTGCGTCGGCGAGTCCCGTGGCGAGCGTCGTTGCCACCTGCTCCGCGTCGTCGACGCCGCGCGCCTTCAGTGCGTTGGGCAGGAGTCGGCGCAGGACGACGTCCATCTGCGATGGATTGACGCTCGCAGGTTCCAGCCCGGCGTCTTTCAGCAGCAGCCGCACGGTGCCGCGGGCCTCGAGGCGGCTGAGCCTCGTGCGGCGCTCGAGCTCCGAGCTGGTCCATTCGAAGACGGCTGAAACTGCCATGTAGTCGGGCTGTTGAGAGCCGAGGTCGGAGTCTAGCCGACCACAGTCGTCATTCATAGGTTGACAGATCGTCAGGAAACAATTATCTGACAAATCGTCAACCGATGGCCAGGCTACCCGAACCCGAGAAACGCCGTGAGCTCGCCCGCCGGGCAGTGGCGGTACTGCAGCGTGAAGGGCTCGAGGTCTCGATGAGCCGGCTCGCCGAGGCGCTCGAGGTCAAGCGTCCGACCCTGCTCTACCACTTCCCCTCGCGCAGCCACATCGTCGAGATCGCGCTCGAGGATCTGCTCAGCGAGCAGGCCGAGTTCGTGCTGAAGCGCATCGCCGAGCACACGCATCCCATCGATCAGCTGTACGCGCAGCTGTGCGCCGTGCACGAATTCCACCGCGGCCGGGAAGAGCGCGTCGTCTTCCTGAGCCAGGCGATCGCCACCAGCGCAGGCACGCGCATGGAGGCGATCATCGATGTCGGCAACCGCGTGTTCGAGCCCTACCGGCGCGCCGCGGCCGACAGGATCCGGCAGGGGATCCGCGACGGCGTCGTCAAACCCTGCGACCCCGACGCGTTGATCGCGCTCATTCGCGCGGTCACCGACGGTCTGATGGTCCAGCGCGTGATGACCGGGCTCGAGCTCGAGCCCGCCCACGAGCTTCTATGGAACGGGCTACTCGCCCCGCTGAAGAAAGAACCGGAGGCATCATGAACAGCGCACTTCCCGAAAAAGGCATGAGCCGCGACAACGTCCTCGCCGCGCTGACCGAGCAACGCGCCCAGGACCTGAAGAGCAACGGCAGCGCCTTCGCGTTCGTCTATGACGCCGGCGAATCGCTCAGGGCGGTGGCGCGCGAAGCGTTCGCCGCGTGCATGCCCATCAACGGTCTCGACCCCACGGTGTATCCGTCGGCGCGCCGCATCGAGACCAGCGTCGTGCACGCGGCGCTCGAGCTGCTCTCCGCTCCGGAGGGCGCCTGCGGTACGGCAACGGCGGGGGGCACCGAGAGCGTGATGCTGGCCGTCAAGAGCGCGCGCGACTTCATGAAGGGTCGCACGAAGAACCCGAAGATGCTGCTGCCCGAGACGGCGCACGCCTGCTTCCACAAGGCTGCGCACTACCTCGGCGTCGAGGTAGTGGTCGTCGACGTCGATCCGGTCACCTTCCGGGCCAACGTCGACGATGCACGCGCGAAAATGACCGACGACGTGATCCTCGTTGTGGGGTCGGCCCCGAGCTACGCACACGGCGTCATCGATCCCATCGAAGAGCTGGCCGCACTCGCCAAGGAGCATGGCGTGCTGATGCACGTGGACGCCTGCGTCGGCGGCTTTGTGCTGCCGTTCATGCGCGAAAACGGCGTAGAGCTGCCGCCGTTCGACTTCGCGGTCGAAGGCGTGACCAGCATCTCGGCGGACGTGCACAAGTACGGCTTCGCGCCGAAGGGCGTCTCCGTCCTGTTGCAGCGGCGCCGCGAGCTGCGCGACGCGCAGTACTACGCCTGCGCCAACTGGAGCGGCTACGCCATCGTCAACTCGACGACGCTCGGCTCCAAGTCCGTGGCGGCCATGGGTGCGGCGTTCGCCGTGATGGGCTCGCTCGGTCATGAGGGCTACCGCGAGCGGGCGAAGGCCATGTGGGATGCCACCCAGAAGCTCGTCGAGGCGGTCGACGCGACCCACGGCATCCACATGGTGGGTCGCCCCGACATGAACCTGTTCGCCTTCACCACCGATGAGGGCGACGTGTTCGAGCTCGCCGACCGCCTGACCGAGTCCGGCTGGCACGTACAGCCGACCTACGCCTACGGCCGCTCGCCGGCGCACATCCACCTGACGCTGGATCCCGGCAACGCCGCTCGGGTCGACGCTTTCATCGAGGACTTGAAGAAGTGCGTCGTCGACCTACCGCCCACCCAGACACCTCCCGAGGGCGTGGTCGCGATGCTGGAACAGATCGGCAGCGGCGGCGCGGCTGGCATCGACCCCGGCACGTTGATGGCGGAGCTCGGCATCACCGACGGCCAGCTGCCGGAGCGGTCGGGCATGATCCACCGGCTCATCAACGCGGCGTCCCCCGCCGCGCGCGAGCAGCTCTTGATTCTCTTCATCGGGGAGCTGTTCGCATGAAGCGCATCGAGCTGGGACGGGGAGGGCGGCCGCTCCGCATCGCGTATGGCCGCATCTTCCACGAAGCGAACGCCTTCTCGCCGCTGCGCACGGTGCGGGCCGACTTCGAGCGGCTGCATCATCTCGAGGGCGAGGCTCTGGCCCGCGCGTGCACGCTGCGCGGCACGGAACTCATGAGCTTCATGCCGCACGCGGAGCTGACGGGGTTCGTGCAGGCGGCGCGGCTTGCTGGCGGCGTGGAGACCGTGCCGCTGACCTCTTCGATGGCCGTGCCGAGTGGACCGCTGACGCGCGAGTGCTTCGACTCCATCCTCGACGGGCTCATCGCGCGGCTGTCGGACGCCGGGCGGCTGGACGGCGTGTACCTGGCGCTTCACGGCTCGATGCAGGTGGACGACCTGGACGAAGCGCCGGAAGCGGCGATCCTGCGTCGAGTGCGCGCGGTCGTGGGCCAGGACGTCAAGATCGCGGCGAGCTACGACCTGCATGCCAACCTCTCGCCGGGCATGGTCGGCGCGACGGAGATCATGCAGGCCTTCCGCACGAATCCGCACTGGGACCTGGCGCCCACGGGCTTTCGCGCGGGCAACCGCTTGATCCGCGCGCTGCGCGGGCAGGTCCACCCCGTACACGCCTGGCGCAAGCTGCCGATGGTGCTCGGGGGTGGCGTCACCATCGATTTCTTCGCACCGATGCGCGCGGTCTTCCGTTGGATGAAGCGCATCGAACGCGACCCGCGCGTACTCAACATCAGCCTGTTCATGGTCCACCCCTACACCGCGGCGGAGGATCTCGGCTGGGCCGTGCACGTCTGCACGGACGGTGACCCGGCGCTGGCCGAGCGTCTGGCGACGGAGCTGGCCGATCGCGCCTGGGCGCAGCGCAAGGCCGCGCTGCCGCCGATGCGGGGGATCGACGAGGCGCTCGACGAGGTGAAAAGCTCGCTCTGGCGCCGGCTTGGCCCCGTAACGCTGGTCGACGTCGACGACATCGTCGGCGCCGGCGCGCCCGGCGGGAACACCCACTTCGTCCAGGCGCTGGCGCGCGACGATCGCGGCCTCGACGCCTTCGTGCCTGTGCACGATCCGGCGCTCGTCGACGAGGCGTGGGACGCCCCGATCGGCGCGCGCCGGTCGCTCGTGCTGCGCGGCACGCCGGACTACGATCAGCCCGAAGTGTCGCTCGACGCGACGGTGGCCGCACGCGCCGAGACGGAGTTCGGTCGCACGCTCAGGCTGGACGTGGGCTCGTTCCACGTCGCCGTCACCGAGCGGCCGCCGCTGCCGATCCATCCGCGCTTCTGGGCCTATCTGGGTCTGTCCGCCCGCGACGCCGACCTGATCGTGCAGAAGAACTTCTTCCACTACCGTATGTTCTACGCCACGACGTCCTTCCGCCATGTGCCGGTGGTCAGCGCCGGCGCGACGAGTCTGGATCGCGTGCGCACGCGGAAGTATCGCGTGCCGACCTTTCCGTGCGTGGACGTTGGCGACTGGCGCGAGCACGACCCCGCGCTACGCCGCACGGGCTTTTCGGGCGGAGTGCAGCAAACGGCGGCCGCGCCGGCAGAGTAGCGACAGGGCCCGGCCGCGTGGACGCAGAGGTCCGGCTTCCCGCTACGGGATGGCGTGCAGGCAGGCGGAGATCTGGTCGCACGGTTTCGACAGGCAATCGGCGACCTGCTGGCGGCCGCTCGTGGTCATCACGGTGAGCGTGCCGCAGATATCATCCACGAAACTCTGCTGGCACGCGCTGTAGCGGCTCTCGCAGTTCTGGCGTGCTGGATCCTGCTGCCAGCTGGGCGCAACCTGCTGGGTTGCCTGCAGCACGCAGGCATCGGCGCTGTTCGAACAGTCGCCGTTCATGCACGTTACGTATGCCTGCGTGAAGTCGTGCAGGTACTTGGCTGGGGCGCCCATCTGCTGGAGGCAGTCGGTCTGGCAGGTGCCTGAGGCGGAGCTGCAACGGGCTTCGTGATCGCAGAGTGCGGTGCACATGCTCTGTGCGTCTGCTGCCGTGGCCGGGTCGCCTCCGCCACCGATGGTTCCGGAATTGCCGCTCCCTCCGCTGCTGCAGCCGACGACCAGAGCGGCGATCAATGCACCCACAACACGCGTTGCTCCCCGAGCCATGCAACAACGATAGCGCAGTCGCGGGGCGCTAGTCGACGCACAGGTACTGCACGGCGCGCAACGGACCGGCCGGCGTCGGCTTTTCCACAATGATACCGCTGCAGCCGAAGGTCACGTAGTGCTCGGAGCAGTGGCCGTGGAACTCCGCATTCACCCGCGGGCACTCCCGGGACTGGTCCCGGGCGTGCTTTGGATCCGCCAGGCACTCCGCGACGCAGTCGTGCGGGCTCTCGCAGGGTTTGCCCGCGTCCGGCGTGCGGCACAGGCAGCCGGCCACGCCGGCGAGCCCGTGACGGCCCCAGTCACCCTTGCAGCGGGTGCATTCGGCCGGCGTCTTCGCCTGCACGGTCTTTTGCGATCCGCGCCTCACCACGTCCGCGCCCCGGAGCGGCTCGCAGTGCCCTGCGTCGTGTGCGGCCGCTGGAGCCGGCGTGCGCGCGGGCGGCGCCGCCGATGGCGTGGCGGAAGCCACGGGTGCCGCGGGCGGTGGTGTTGCGACGCTGACCACCGGCGCCCGCGCTTCGTTCGACGGCGGACCCGCCGGGTGGCTCTTCGTGCACGAGAGCGCGAGAGCTGCGGCGGCGAGCCAGGCCAGGCGACTATCGAGCATGGCGCGAGCGTATCACTTCGCGTCTAGCGCGACGCGAAGTAGATGGCGCTGCCGTACACGCCGCCGATCTCGGCTGCGACGTACTGCTTGCCGTCGGGCGCCACGTAGAACGACAGCCCCTGCGTCGACCCGTAGAAGTGGAAGGCGGTGCTCGCTGTCAGCGGCAGCATGACGGGGGTGACGAGCTTGTCGTTTTCGATGTCCGCATAGTAGAGCCGCAGGTTGGGCGTCGGGTCGGTCGTGAAGGAGCGCTGGAACACGACGTGCAGCCGCCCCATGCAGTCGTTTGCCAGGGCCACCGAGTGCCCGACAGAATCGTTCGGGTGGCCCGAGGGCGGGCTGGCCAGGGTGACCGACGAGAAGCCATTGGATGTGTGCTGCGCCAGGTGCAGGCTCTTCGTCGACCTGAGGTAGTAGGCGATCACGGGCTGCCCCGCGTCGAGGACGATCGAGACCGTGTCGCCGGTGTCGGCCGAGGACCCCCAGGTATCGTCCGCCACCTTCTCGATCTTCCAGCCGCTCGAGGTGCGCGTCGCGTAGTGCACGGTGCGCGTCTTGTTCGACTCCAGCGTCACGTAGGCGACGTGCGCAACGCCGCTCGCGTCGAGCACCATCGAGCTCGAGCCGAGCTCCCACGCGGAGTCGATCGTCTCGGGCTGCCCGGCGGTGCCGTTCACCTCCACCCAGTGCAGCGTGCCGCCGTCCCCGTAGATCACCTGCTGGACGCCGCCCGTGGCCGCCATGGCTACCGCACTGCCCGCCTTTGGAGCGATGACGCGATCGGACAGCGACTTGCACTGCAGGTGCAGCGTGCCGTCGTAGTCGTAGGTGTAGGCCACGCACGGATCGGCTCCGTGTGTGGTCGCGAGCGAGCGCGCGATGGACAGGCCGATGCCGCCGTTGGCCACGCCGTGCGCCGACCAGCTCTTCACGCCGTCGTGATCCAGGCGTTCGAGATCCGCCGAGTAGAAGCTGCCGTTCTGGAAGAGCTGCGAGGTGAACACGCTGGCGGGCCCGCTCGACGGCACCTGGAGCACGGCGCGGTGTCGCGTGGTGTTCGCGCCCGGTCCAGGCGGACCGTCGAACTGGAAAGCGCCGGTCGGCACCGGGCAGGTGTCGGTCGGCGCGCCGCCTGCACCGCCCGCGCCGGCCAGTCCGCCGTCGTTGCCGGCGCTTCCCCCCGCTCCCGCCAGACCGCCGTCGTTGCTCGTTGCTCCGGCGTTTCCGCCGTTGCCGGCAGCACCGGAGCTGCCTCCGGCTCCAGCGCTGGCGCCGCTGCCCCCCGCGCCTGCAGTGCCGGCGTCGCTACCTGCGCTGCCGCCGCTGCCCGCCACGCCGGCATCGCTTCCGCCCGCGGCCCCGCTTCCCGCCGCACCAGCAGAACCGTTCCCCGAACCTGCATTCGACGAGCTGCCGCACGCCGTTGTCAGACCCAACAGAAGAACCCAGACCAGACGATGTCGCATGCTCTCTCCCGCGCGGCGCTTGCGCGCCGCACAGTGTACGGAAGTACGGGGTCGCGCCTTCCCCGCGCCGCCTGCGGGCTGCGGGGACGGACGGGGCGCGCCTGCTCTGGTACCTGGTTGGGTGCGCCCCCGGCAGGTTCCGGCTATCGGGGATTGAAATCGTAGCAAAATGTCACAACAGTGTGGCGTTTTGCTACGATTTCAGACTTCAGGGGGCTTTGCGAGCTCGGCGAGGCGGCGCGGCACGTCCTTGTCGGCGGGGCGGCGACCGCGGACGACGTTGCAGAGCAGGGCCTTGGACTCGTGGATGGTGACGTTCGGTTCGCCCGAGAGCGGGATGAGGTCGTTGACCACGTCGCCGCGCACCGGGCCGGCCGAGCCCCAGTGGAACGGCATGGCGACCTGGTGGACAATCTTCCCGTCGACCATCAGCGGGCGCATGCGGCGCGTGACCAGCGCGCGCGCTTCGACCAGGCCGCGCGGCGTTTCCACGGTGACCCAGTCGGTGTTGGCGATGCCGAGCTCGAGCGCGAGCTCGGGCGACAGCTCGACGAACAGCTCGGGCGCGAGCTCGGCGAGGTGGCTCAGGTAGCGGCTCATCGCGCCGGCCGTGTGGTGCTCGGTGAGGCGGTACGTCGTGAGCACGTGAGGGAAGCGCGGATCGTGCGGCGCGACGAAGGGATTGTCGTCGCGCGTGAAGCGGCGCACGGCCGGGTTCGTGCCCTGCTCGTACAGGGCGTTGTCCAGTGGCGACTCGAGCGGCTCGTAGTGCGCCGGCAGCGGGCCGTCTTTCAGGCCCTCCGGTACGAACAGCCAGCCCAGGCCATCCTCGTGCAGGATGAACGGCGCGTCGCCGGGCACTGAATCGAGACCGGTTGCTCCTCTGACCGGCACGTAGTCGGGGCGCTTTGCCGTCGGGAAGTCCGGTACGTCCAGGCCGGTCCACTCGCCCGCGCCCTCGTCCCACCACACGAGCTTCTTCTCTTCACTCCACGGCGCGCCGTCGGGGCGGGCGCTGGCGCGGTTGTAGAGGATTCTGCGATCGCCGGGCCAGGCGAAGCCCCAGCCGTGGGCGTAGCGGCCCTCGGCCTTGCGCGCCGCGGCGCGGTTCACGCCGTCCGGTCCGTACACGCCGGAGTAGATCCAGCAGCCGCACGCGGTCGAGCCGTCGGCGCGGAGCTCGGACAAAGCCCGGGAGCTGCGGCCCGTGGTGCGGGCGGCCGTGGCGATCGACGGGGTGGACCAGGCCCTGCTCGCTGTCGCCCTGTTCGACGCGCCAGCCGTTGATCTCGGCCAGTACGGCGGGCATCACCGGCTCGCCGTGCTCGTCTTCCGGGTACCACCAGTCGAGCGCGCGGAGCGGGGCATCACGTGGGTCGTCCGACGCCTCGGCTTTCGCTTTGAGGCGCAGGGCGAGCTGGTGGATGAACCAGGCTTCGCTCTTCGCGTCGCCGGGCGGCTCGACGGCCTTCTCGCGCCACTGCAGGAGCCGCTGCGTGTTGGTGAAGGCGCCCTCCTTCTCTGCATGGCCGGCGCAGGGGAAAAGGAAGACTTCCGTCTCGATGTCCTCGGTGCGGAGCTCGCCGCGACGCACCTCGGGCGAGTCGTACCAGAAGCTGGCGGTCTCGATTTCCACCAGGTCGCGCACGACGAGCCACTTCAGGCGTGAGAGCGCTTTGCGCTCGAGCCGGGCGTGCTGCGCGCCGACAGCGGGGTTCTGGCCCATCACGAACAGGCCCTCGAGCTTTCCGTCCATCATCTCGGTGAAGAACGAGAAGTGCGAGTGGTCGCGCGTGAGCCGCGGCATGAAGGCAAAGCCGTGGTCGCTGTCTTCATTGGCGGCGGCGCCGTACCAGGCGCGGAGCAGGCTCCGCATGTAGGCGTCGATGTTGTTCCACAGGCCGCCTGTCTTCTTCTGGCGCGCGACCCAGCCGGCGAGCGTGTCGTGGCCGAGGCCGGTGCGCGGCATCGGCAGGTAGCCGGGCAGGATGTCGTAGAGCGTGGGGATGTCCGTCGAACCCTGGATCGAGGCGTGCCCGCGCAGCGCCAGGATGCCGCCGCCTGGGCGACCCATGTTGCCGAGCAGCAGCTGCAGAATGGCGGCGGTGCGGATCACCTGCACGCCCTTGGAGTGCTGCGTCCAGCCGACCGCGTAGCAGATGGCGGCGGTCTTCTCCGGCCCGCTGGCCTTGCACAGCGCCTCGGCGACGCGCTCGAACAGCTCGGGCGGCACGCCGGCGATGCGCTCGACCATCTCCGGCGTGTAGCGGCTGAAGTGGCGCTCGAGCACGTTCAACACGCAGCGTGGATGTTCCAGGGACAGATCGCGCTCCGGGCGGGAGAGGTCGTCGCCGTGGTAGCGCCAGCTCGACGGGTCGTAACGCTTCTCGTCTGGGTTCCACCCGGAAAAAAGCCCGTCCAGATCCTCGGTGTCCTGGAACTCTTCCTTGAGGATGACCGAGGCGTTGGTGAAGTGCGCGACGTACTCCTTGAAGTAGCGCTCGTGCTCGAGCGCGTAGCGCACCAGGCCGCCCAGGAACGCAAGGTCACCGCCGGCGCGGATCGGCACCCACAGGTCCGCCTGCGCGCTGGTGCGCGAAAACCGCGGGTCGACGTGGATGACCGTCGCGCCGCGCTCCTTCGCCGCCATCACCCAGCGGAAGGCGACCGGGTGCGCCTCGGCCATGCTCGAGCCCTGGATCAGGATGCAGTCGGCATTCTGCAGATCCTGCGGCGCGGTGGTCGCTCCGCCGCGACCAAAGCTGGTGCCCAGACCGGGCACCGTGCTCGAGTGTCATATTCGAGCCTGGTTCGACACGGAGACCATGCCCAGGCCTCCGGTGAACAGCTTCTTGATCAGGTAGTTTTCCTCGTTGTCCAGCGTGGCGCCGCCCAGGTGCGCGACGGCGGACGTGTGGTTGACGGCCTCGCCCTCGTGCTCCGTGACGAAGGTGCGGTGGCGCGAGTCCCACACGCGCTCGGCGAGCATGTCCATCGCCTGTTCGATCGGCAGGTCCTGCCACTCTGTCGCGCGCGGCGCGCGGTAGCGCACTTTCGTGATGCGGTCGGGCTGCGTGAGAAGCTGGTAGCTGGCGGCGCCCTTGGGGCACAGCGTGCCCTGGTTGATAGGGCTCTCCGGATCGCCTTCTATGGAGACGAGCTTTCCGTCCTTGTGACGGATCAACTGCCCGCAGCCCACGGCGCAGTACGGACAGACCGAGCGCGCCGCTTCCGTGTCGCGGATGCGGGCGCGCAGCTTGCGCGTGGCGCGGCTCATCGCTTCTTCGCCGGTGCCGTCGGCGCGGCGGGTGAGCTGTCGGAGAAGCGGCCACTGGGCGAGGAGCTCGAGCACCATGGTCGCCAGGGTAGGGCACCCCAGAGGGGCCGGACAACCGTGACGTTGCGCTGGCGACGGCCCGCGTGCGACCATCCGCCCGGACGGCGAGCGCGACAGCGCTCGGCCGCTGGATGGAGCTCTGGAGCATGGACGCGGCCGCGCGCCGGCTTGGATGGTTTGCGCTGTTTCTGGCGTTCGTTGCGGTGGCGGTGCTGTCCGTGACGGCACCGGGGACCGGTTCCGTCACCACTTACGTGTGGAACGAGTCGCGCGCGGCGTTCGCGAGCGGATCGTGGCACTGGCTGATCGGCGCCTGCGGTGTCGCCATCGCGCTCGCCGTGGTGACCGCCCTGGCCGAGATTGCTGTCGCACCGCGGGCCGCGTCGAGCCGCGTCGAGCTCGGGTCCATCGAAGGCGGCAGCCTCAGGGAGGCGCTGGTCGAGATCAGGAAGCGCATCCAGGACGCGGCGGGTGGCGCGCGCGTGGACGTGGTCGGTGGTTTCGACCAGCTGCTGCGCGGTGCCGTCTCGCTGTCGGCGAGCGACATCCATATCTCGCCCACTCCCAGCGGGCTCAAGCTGACCTATCGCGTGCACGGGACGCTCCACGACGTGGCAACGCTTCCGCTCGAAGTCGGCGCGCCGCTCGCGACGCGCGTCAAGGTGCTGGCAAGGCTGGATACGTACGTTCACGGCGCGCCGCAGGACGGTCGACTGGTCGTCGACGTGGACGGCGGCAGCGTCGAAGCGCGCGTCTCCACTCTGCCGACGGAGATCGGCGAGCGCATCGTGCTCCGGCTGGTGCGGGGCAGCCGGACGGTGCCCGATCTGGACGCGCTGGGCTTCGGCGGACAAGTGCAGGAGGGGCTGAAGAGCGTGCTGGCGCGTCCGCAGGGGCTGTTGTTCGTGACCGGCCCCGTTGGCAGCGGCAAGACCACGACGCTCTACTCGTCGCTCAAGCACATTGCCGGCACGCGAGGCCGCACCACGAGTCTGGTGACGCTCGAGGACCCGATCGAGCTCGAGCTGCCGTTCGCTACGCAGACGCAGATGCACCCGCGCGCAGGCATGACCTTTGCCAGCGTCCTGCGCAGCGTGCTGCGCCAGGATCCGAACGTGTTGATGGTCGGCGAGATCCGCGATCGCGAGACGGCCGACATTGCCATGCAGGCGGGGCTCACGGGGCACTTGATCCTGACCACGGTGCACGGCGAGAGCGCGGCTGGGCCGTTCGCGCGGCTGATCGACATGGGCGTGGAGCCGTTCGTGCTGGCGAGCGCGACCGTCGGTTGTCTGTCGCAGCGGCTGGTCAGAACACTGTGCACGGCGTGCCGGCGCGAGGCGCAACCCGAGCCGTTGATTGTGGAGCGCTTCATGGCCCAGGGCGTGGTGCTGTCGCCGGCCAGGTACTACGAGCCGGTCGGCTGCGACTTCTGCGAGGGACAGGGGTTCACCGGTCGTCTTCCGATTGGCGAGCTGCTGGTCGTGGACACCAAGCTTCGGGCGCTGGTCAACGAGCGGCACGCGACGAGGGAGCTCTACGACGCCGCGGTCGCCGAGGGCATGACGCCCATATTGCGCGACGGGCTGTCGCGGGCCGAGCGTGGAGAGACATCGCTGGCCGAGGTCTTGAGGGTGGTGGGATGAAGGCCGCAACGCATGCGGGCGTTGTGCATCTCGCCGCGGCTTGTCGTCTGGCGGCGGCCTTGCTGATCGCGCTGGCAGCCGCGCGGCTCGCGTTCGTGACGGTGCTCGGCGCCATGGCCGCCCGCGCCCCGAAGCTGGCAGCGCCGGCCCCGTCCGCCGCTGCCAGCGCAAGCGCTGCACCTCCAGCGAGCTCGAGCGCTTCGCGCGCGCGCACGGCGGGCCGGGCCGCGACGCCCGGCAAGTCGACGCTCGTGAACCTGGTCGTGACCGTGGGGGGCCGTTCGGAGATCTACGTGGACCATGCCTACGTCGGCAAGTCGCCGTACATCGGCGACGTGTCGTGCAAGGTGGGGGGCACCGTGATCGTGCAGCTCGTTCCCGACAAGGGCGCGCCGCGCGTCTTCAAGCGCGAGTGCGTCGAGGGCGGCACGATCCAGATCGGCGACTAGGTCAGCGAGCGCCATTCCACTACACACTGCACCTGGTGCGCGACAAGCGCGTTGTGCCGCTGCGTAGGTTCGGTGTAGGTAGGGCTCGTGACGTTGAAGGTCTACCAGTACCCGAAGTGCGGAACCTGCCGGAAGGCGCTCAAGTGGCTGGACGCCCACGGAGTCGAGTACACGTCGATCGACATCGTAGAGCAGCCGCCATCGAAGACGGCGCTCTCGTCGCTCGTGAAGCGTTCGGGGCTTCCGGTCCGGAAGTGGTTCAACACCTCGGGCCAGTCGTACCGGCAGGGTGGCTTCAAGCAGAAGCTCGAGACCATGAGCGACGCCCAGGCTGTGGCTGCCCTGGCGGCCGACGGCAAGCTCATCAAGCGCCCGGTGCTGGTGGGCGACGGCGTGGTGCTGGTGGGCTTCGACCAGGCGGTGTACGAAAAGGCCTTCGGCTAGCTGCCGTGTGCGGCTTCGCGGTACACTTCGAGGTGCAGCGCCGCGGAGCGATCCCAGGAGAACGCGCGAGCGCGCTCGGGGCCGCGCACGGAAAGCTCGGTGGCGAGCACGCGGTCAAGCGTGATGCGCTCGAGTGCGCGGACCAGCTCGGCGATGTGCTCCGGGACGTGCAGCGCGGCGCCGCCGAGCGCCTCGACCAGCGGCGTCGCGTCGGAGGCAACGACGGGCGTGCCGCAAGCGAGCGCTTCGAGCGCGGCAGGACTCGAATCCCTCGTGGCGCAACAGCTGCACCAGGGCGCGGGCGCCCTGCAGCAGGCGGACGACCGCTCTGTCCGGGACCAGCTCGGTGAACACGACGCGGTGGGCGATGCCGAGCTGGCGCGCGCGGGCGCCGAGCGCCCCGCTGCCGTGCGCGCCGAAGTGTCGCCGACCGGGTCGACGCTGCGGGACGACCAGATGCAGTTCCTCGTCCAGCTCGGCCACAGCAAAGGCCTCGAGCACTGCGCGTTGACTGTCGTCGGGTGTGTTCTGTGCCACCAGCAGATACGGGCCCGGGATGCCGAGCATGCGACGGGCGTCGTGCTCGGCGCGGACCCGGTCGGGCGGAGGGCGGAAGCGGGAGTCGATGCCGTGCGGAATGACGCGGATGCGCCGCGAGTTGCCGGGAGCGCGGCGTGTGATGGCGTCCGCGGTCGCGCGGGAGGTCGCGACCAGGCGCGTGGCTTGGCGCAGTGCTCTGTTCATGCCGTCACGGAACAAGGCCATCCTGAACGGTGCGGGTAGCGGCACACCATCGAGCCACGTCGGATCGTGGAGGGTGACCACCGTTGGGCAGGTGACGCCCCGGCACAGGCTGTTGAAGGGCGCGTGCAGAACGTCGACGCCGGACAGATCAACGAGTCGCGATGGCGCGAAGAGCGAGCGTAGGCTGCTCGCCGGCGCCCCCACCACGTGCTCGTCCATGTCTGGATGATGCGAGAGAGGTGGCTTTGCGCGTGGGTCCACCCAGAGCGAAAGACGCGTCGCCGGCGAGAGGGCCGGCAGTCGATCGACCAGCGCCCGGACGTAGGCGTCGATGCTCCCCGGGCGCTCGCGCAAGTGCCGGCAGTCGATCGACACCGCGATGCCGCGGTTTTCGCTCTCGCGTGGACAGAGCGGCGGGACCGGCAGAAGCGCTGCGGCCAGGGGCAACGACTGCGTCGACGCGACGCCGCATGAGTGAGGAATCATGCGACCACCGGCAGGCGCCGCGAGGACGGACGCTGCGCGTCGGGGAGCGAGCGGGGAGGCAGCATGCGGTGGAAGCGTCCGCCCCAGGCGAGGTTCTCCTCCACGACGCGCGCGCACCAGCACTGCCCGCAGCCGCCGCGAACGAGACCCTCGAACGCTGCGCGCGAGCCGAGCTCGACGACGTTGTGCGAGAGGTCGCTGCGATTCACCTGTCCGCAGTGGAAGAGATTGCCCTCCGGGTCGAGCGTCGCGTTGATCTGGCCTGCGGCGCAGGGCAGCGGCGTGTCGTCGGGAAAGGTCAGAAAATGGCGCAGGCTGCCCCAGCCATTGGCGATCGACGCGCTCCCGGCCAGCTTACGCTGGCAAAGTCGCGCGAACACACGCCGGAGCTCCGCCTGGTCGAGCTGGAAGCCCGAGCCGTCGCGGGCGCTATCGAGGAAGAGGCTGTTGCGCGCGGGCTGGAACACGACACGGAAGTGCCGCTGGTCTGCGAAGTCGACCAGCTCGTCGATGTGTCCGGCGTTGTGTCGCCCGACCACGCAGGTCAGCTCCACGGCGACGCCCGCGCTTCGTGCCAGGACGGCGCTGTTGATGGCTTTCTGCCACGAGCCTTCGCCGCGCATCGCGTCGTGGCAGGCTGGCGGCCCATCGAGACTGATCTTCACCTTCGAAAGCAGCCGGATAGTTGCCAGCTTGCGCGGCAGGAGCACACCGTTGGTGTTCATGTAGATGCGGACGCGGCGTTGCGACAGGAACGCCACGACTTCGTCGATGTGCCGATGTGCCAGCGGCTCGCCGCCGTCGAGCGAGATGTGGCGCATGCCGAGTGCGTGCAGCCCGCCTAGCGCGTCCAGTATCTGTTCGCGCGTCATCTCATGCGCCTGCGGCGCGTGACGATCGCAATAGACACAGTCGAGATTGCAGCGATGCGTTATCTCGAAGCCGACCGACAACGGGGCGGGTCTGATCCCGATGCGCGCAGCGGCGCCTCGCGCGATACTGGACAGTGCCATCGAACGCTCCCTCTTTCCTGGCGCGGCTCTGGTGGCGCCGACGGATATTTCGTGCGGTGCCCCGGGGCCCGCTCTGCCGGCTTTCTGCAATGCGCGTGCCGCAGGGAAATCCGCCGTCTCGGCGCTACAGGCGCGGTGTTGTCGTGGTGGCCTCGCAACGCCTGTGCTTCTCCGGCACAGATGGCGTGCCGTTGCTGCCGCGGCGGGGGCGCCCCCCTGGGGATCCCACGTGTTACGTGCCCTGGAGCCGATGGCTGGCGCGCGGCACACCGCCGGGCTAAGGCGATGTCTCGATGTCGGGGCACAACACGGACCAAGCACTCGCAGGGCTGGAGCCGGGAGCGGTCTGGCAGTTGCTGCGCGCCGTCATGGCCGGGTCGCCAGATGCCATCGGTGTGGCGAGCAACTGGCGGATCTGGGTTGCCAATCCTGCTCTGGTCAGCTTGTTCCGCTACAGCGACGAGTCGGAGATGCTCGGGATGTCCATCTTCGATCTGATAGCGCCGCACGCGCGCGAGCCGATCGGCGAGTTCGTCCGCCGCCGCGATGCCGGCGAAGGGGTGCCGCCCATCTACGTCACGATGGCTCGTACGCGAGACGGGCGCGAGTTTGCCATGGAGGTGCGAAGCGCGGCGTTCGAACTGTTCGGCGAGACGTGCAGCATGACGCTCGTGCGAGACGTGAGCGGCGAGCCGCGGCGCGAGGCTGCGCCGCCGCAGAGCGAGGACTTCTACCGGGCGCTGTTCGACGTCAACACGGCGGTCAAGCTGCTGATCTCGCCGATCTCGGGACGCATCGTCGATGCGAACCAGGCTGCTGTCGACTTCTACGGCTGGTCCATCGACACGCTGCGCAGGATGCGGATCACCGATATCAACATGCTGACGCCGGACGAGGTCGCGGCCGAGATGCAGAACGCGCGCAGCGGCCGGCGGCGCTACTTCCGTTTCCGGCACCGCACCGAGAGCGGGGACGTGCGGCACGTGGAAGTGCATTCGGGCCCGGTCGTGATCGACGGCGAGACATTGTTGCTCTCGATCGTGCACGACGTTACCGAGCGAAACCAGCTCGAGGAGCAGCTCAGACGATCGCAGCGCCTCGAGGCGATCGGGCAGCTGGCAGGCGGGATCGCGCACGATTTCAACAACCTGTTGACGGTCATGATGAGCTCCGCCGAGCTGGTTTCGCGCCGTCTCCCACTCGACTCGGCCCTGCAGCAGCATCTCGATGACCTCGGACACGCGGCAGGGCGTGCGGCCGAGCTCACGCGCGAGCTTCTGGCCTTCAGTCGACGCCAGCGCATGCAACCGGCAGCTCTCGATCTGAACGATCTTGTTACACGGATGCGCGGTTTGCTCGAACGCACGCTGGGCACGGCCATCGCCGTGGGGAGCGTGCTCGAACCCGGGCTTCCCCAGGTCCGCGCCGACCCCAGCCAGATCGAACAGGTCGTGATGAATCTGGCGCTCAACGCGCGCGACGCGATGGACGAGGGCGGACAGCTGACGCTGTCCACGCGACACGTTGTGGTCGACGAAGCGGATCCGCGCGGCGTGTCCGCCGGGCGCTGGGTCGCCCTGTCCGTCATCGACCAGGGGCGGGGCATGGACGAGCAGACACTCCAGCGCATCTTCGAGCCGTTCTTCACCACCAAGGAAGCCGGGCGCGGCACCGGGCTGGGGCTCTCCACCGCCTACGGCATCGTCACGCAGAGCGGCGGCCACATCGTGGTGGAGAGCGAGCCGGGACGGGGTAGCGAATTTACCGTCTTCCTTCCGCTAGCGGGCGAGGTGGGCCGTTCTCCCGGAATTGCTCCGCAAGCGGCGCCGCGACGCAGTCGTGAAGGAGGAGTCGTGCTGCTTGTCGACGATATGCCGCACGTCCGGGCACCCCTGGTGCGAAGCCTGGAAGAAGCCGGCTTCACGGTCCTCGAGGCCGGCTCGGCCGACGAGGCGCTGGCGCTTCCGGCGTCCGAGCTCGACCGTCTGGACGGCGTGGTGTCCGACGTTGTCATGCCGGGACGCTCGGGGATCGAGCTCTGCCGTGAGCTCCTCGGACGCAGGCCCGAGCTGGGTGTGGTGCTGATCTCGGGGGACCTTCGCGATCACGGAACGTCGGATATGCCCGGTGGGGTGTGCTTCCTGCACAAGCCGTTCACGGGTCAGCGGCTGGTCGAAGAGCTCGATCGGGCCCTGGGGCGGAAAGCGGTGCCCTAGCGCGCGATCGGCGTCGAACGGTGCCCACGAATGCGGGGCATTCGCGTACACTTGCCGCGGAGGCTCGAGCCGCGACGAAGCGGTCTGGAGGCAGGCATGACCAAGCGACGATCACGGCTGGAGATTCTGCTGTTCTGCGTGCTGGCGCTTTCCACGCTTCTGGCGTGCAAGACGCTCGCGAAGAAGCTCAAGGGCAAGAGCGCGGGTCCGTCGACCAGCGAACCGTTCACGCAGAGCTACAACTCGAGAAACGGCCTCATTACCGCCCACTACCCGGCCTCTTTCGCGGCCAAGACGGTGGCCAGTACCAGTGTGGAACTGGTGCGGAACCTCAGCCTCGGGCACGACGAGGCCATCGTGCTCGTGCCCATCCAGCGGCCGATCACCAACGAGCTGGACGAGCTGAGCCGTGTGATGTCGAACGCACAGACGTCGCGGTTGAACCGGTTCACGAAGCGCTACGAACGGCATACGACGTGCAGCGGCCAGCCTGGTATCGAGATCGAAGGGGTGTGGTACACGAAGTCCAGCGGAGTGCCGGTGGTCTGGCACTCGTGCAACTTCGTGCGCGACGGGCACGGCTACTCGTTTTCGTACCTGGTGCCGCAGTCCGAAGAGACGACACAAGGGCCGTACCTCAAGAAGATCATGGAGGCGACGAGCTTCAACTAGATCGCCGCCTCGCAATGCTCTGGATTGCGCAGGTCGAATGCGGGCGGCGCTTCTACGCGCTGCCTACTTCTTGACGAGCTTGTCGAGCAGGCGCTGGGCAGCCCGCTTGTTGCCGTCGACCACGACGGTGACGAGCACGTCCGCGTCCTTGTCCAGGAACGTGGCGCCCATCTTGTCGTTCATCGCCTGTTGGTCCTTCGGCGCCATCATGCTGGCGGTGCCGGAGATCGGGTTGTGCGCGGGACGGATGATCTCGATGTGACCCGACGCGCTGCCCCTCTGGATCCCGAAGCGGATGCTCTCGTACTTGCCGACGGTTCCGCCGCCGATAGCCACCGTGGGCGGTGCCCACTTCAGCTTCTGTACCGCGGCGACCACCGCTTTGGCGTCCACATCACTGATGCTGGTCCCCGCGATCGTGGCGGTGGACTTCGGCTTCTTCGGTGCGGGTGGTTCGGGAGGTGCGGGCGGTTCCTCCGGTTCCGCACTGGCGGAAGCTTCCGGCTCCTCTGCGGACGCCGATGGAGGGGGTGGTGGGGGAGGTGCCGGCTTGGCCTCGGCCGGCGGCGGTGGTTTCGGTGGAGGAGGGGTCGACCCGCCGCATGCAACTAGAAGCGACAAGCCGACCAACGGAAGCCCAAGGCGGATCGTACGCATGCGCCTGCCATACCCCCGCTTTTCAACAGAGCAAATGGCCGGGGTCACCTCTCCGGGGAAGAGGTGTATTCGATGGAAATGACAGGACTATCTGTCGCAACCCTGCGCGCGGCCGCGCGCAGGGGTTCTAGCGCACCACGGTTACCGGGCAGTGCGCGTGGTGGATCACGTATTCGCTGACGCTGCCGAGCAACAGTCCCGCGATCTCGGAACGCCCGTGCGTGCCCATCACGATCAGATCAGCAGAACAGCTGTCGGCGTAGCCCACGATGCTATGTGCCGGATGGCCGATGTCGCTGTGCGTTTTGATGGGGACCGACGTTTCGCCGATGGCTGCGCGCGCCGCGTCGAAGCTGCCCTTGGCCACGTAGTCCTTGGCGCGTGCGACGCCCTCCCGGTCCAGGGCTTCGAGTCCCATCTGTGCCACGGCGGGCGCATCGAACACGTGCAGCAGGATCAGCTCGGCGTGCGTGGATGCCGCCAACTCGGCAGCGAACCGCGCCGCCTTGCCGGCGCCCTTCGATCCGTCCACGGGAACTACTATGCGTTCCATGCTTCCTCCTCGAGCCGCGCGGCCTAGGCTGTCTTCTTGCCGCGGGTCAGATAGAAGAGCAGCCCCGCTCCCGCCCACGCGATCAGCGCGCAGCCGGCCAGCATGAGCGGCGCGAGCAGGCTCGGCCGGTCCAGCGTCGCGCGGTCGACAGCATGGCGATCGTAGAACAGCACGTGCTTGCCCCCCACGGGGATCGTGGCATCCGGCGACCCGGATGGCACGTCCTTGCCGAGCACATGCTGCTGGCCGCGCGCGCGGTAGCTGAACTGGAGGTGGGTCTGGCCGGCGCCGCCCGGCCCCCGCTTGACCAGCACGCCCTGCGTGGCCTGGTAGCTTGAGACCTTGCTGTGACTGAGCAGGACTCCCGACACAACCACAAGTCCGATGCCCAATAGGGCCAGCACCGCCGCGGCGGTGCCTCCGAGTTTCTGGCGCGTCATGCTAGCTGCCGTTCTTGCCGGGGTCGGACAGGCGGACCTTGTCCAGATCCGGAATGACGCGCGAAACGCGCCCCCGGACGACCTGGGTGACCAGCTTCCACAGGCTCTCTTCGTCGGTTGCCTCGCCGAAGAAGCCGAGCGGGATCTGGAAACCGCCCTTGTCGCGCCGGCCGCCGCCATAGAAGCGACCCTTGTCGTCCTTGCCGAACGCGTTTTCCATGAATGCGGCGGGGTCGACACTGGCCGAGCTCGTTCTGAGCGAGCCGTCGATGCGGTTCTCGACCAGGCCGTAGACGAGCACCGTGTCGATGTCCTCGCGGCGCATGATGAAATCCGCCGCAGTGGGGATGGCGTCGCGGTTGACCGCGGAGACCCGCCCCACGCCTGCCAGCGCGAAGTCGCGGATGACCTCGAGGTTTACCAGCGCGCGGCTGACCGCGTCCATGGCCTCCGCCGTGATGGTGCGGCGCCCGATGCGGCTCAAGGTGGCGGCGTCGCAGAAGCGCTTGACGTAACCGGCTGCCTTGAAGTCGGCGGGCGTGGCCAGGGCGAAGTCGTCCGTGTCCGTCTGCATGCCGAACAGCATCGCCGTCGCCACGCGCGTCTCGTCGCTGCCGGTGCCGTCGAATGGAGCCAGTCCCTGCTCCAGGTACTCGGCGTAGATGGTGCTGGTCGAACCCACGTCCTGACGGATGTCCACGAACGGCGCTTCCGGCACGATGGCTGGCCGGTGGTGGTCGACGATCGTGAGCAGCTGCAGGTCGGGGGGCAGCTCCAGGCTTGCCTCGCTGGCGCTGGCGTCGACCAGCGACAGGTAGCCGAACTGCTCCAGGTCGGCCGGACCGGAGACCTGCAGTAGCTTCACGCTCAGCAGATTGACCAGCGCGCGGTTTTCCGTCCGTGCAACCGGCAGCACGTGGGCGATGGTCGACGAGATCCCCAGGTGCTCGCAGATGCGGTGATGAGCCATGGCGCTGCCGATCCCGTCGGGATCTGGATGCCCGCTCAGCAGGATGACGTGCGGCTTGTCCGTCGCGCCGGAGAGCGTCTGCTCCAGCTCTGCGCGCTTCTGCAAAGTCTTCATGGGGAGGGGGGAGGCGCCCCCGGGGAGGCGCTTCAACCCAGAGCGTTGCGGGACCGGGCGCGACCGTCAAGCCGGAGGTGCGGCGTGCCCGCCGCACCGGCTGATATCCGCCAAGAAGTGCCCTGTCCCGGCCGGCGTCGGGCTGGGCCGGGTGTTCTCATCCAACCCAGGCCAGGGCACGCGATCGGCAACTTTGCGCCGGGCGTTCTGCCGGGCGGTCGCCGGGCCGGCGACGTTCCCTGGAACGGAGCTAGCCCGCCGTCCAGGCGACGCTCCGCTCGTGGAGCTCGTCCATCAGCGCGTCGTCCAGGGCTGGGCGGCTGGGGCGCCGCAGAGCGGAGTCGACGTAGTACCGGCCCGTCTGCTCGGCGAGCTCCGGCGACGTGGCGCAGTAGAGCGATGTCGCGGCGCCGTCCTCCGTCGACACCATGAACAGCTTGGCCAGACCACGGAAGGGCTGCGGGATGCGCCGCCACACGTCCGAGGCGACGACGCCCGGGTGGAGCGAGTAGGTGGTGACGCCACTGCCTTCCAGGCGCTGGGCCAGCTTCCTGCCGTGGAGCACGTTGGCGAGCTTGGAGACGGCGTACTCGTGCAGACCGGCGATGCTCGGCGTCTTCCGGCGCACCGCGTCGAAGTCGATGCCCCGCGCCTGGTGGTGTTGCTGGCTCGACACGATCACGATGCGCGCCGGCGCCGACGCTTTCAGCCGGTCGAGCAGGAGCTCGGTCAGCAGGAAATGGCCGAGGTGATTCACCCCGAAGTGCAGCTCGAAGCCGTCGGTCGTGATGCCGCGCTGACCGGCAACGCCCGCGTTGTTGATCAGCGCATCGATGCGTTCGGCTCGCTCGAGGATGTCCTTCGCCGCCTGTCGTACCGAGGCGAACGAGCCGAGATCGAGACCGACCACCTCGACCTGCTTGTTGCCCGTCTCGGCGATGATGCTCTCGGCCGCGGGCTGCATGCGCTCCTGCGATCGAGCCGCGGTGAGCACGCGCGCGCCCGCGCCGGCTAGAGCGCGCGCGGTAGCCAGGCCGATGCCAGTATTGGCGCCGGTGATGACGTAGACCTTGCCCGACAGATCGGGAAGCGGCTTGCCGGACATGGTCGAGCGCTCAGCTCTTGAGCACGTGCGCGGCCCCGATGCCGGCGGCGAGTTCCTCGGGCGTGATGCGTCCGTCGCCGTCGCGATCGAGCGCGTCGAACACCGCGTCGGTGCCGGACCACTCCTCGCGGGTGATCCCGCCGTCGCCGTCCAGGTCGTAGATCCCGAACATCTCCTCGGCGGCGGCTTTCAGTCGGTCCTGCCCATCGCGGCGCGAAAGGCGCGCGGTGAGCACGCCTTCGAGCGTCTCGATGGCTTTGGTGAAGCCGCGGATGCCTTCTTCCAGCTTGGTGTGGACCATGGCATCTGCGGCATGCATGCGCTGGAACGTGGCCTTGTCGAGCGTGAGCTTCTCGATCGACTTGCCCTTGGCCTGGGCGGGGTCGAGCTTCTGCGGCAGCTTCTCTTCGATGTCGCGCAACTGCTCGAGGAACTTCGGCGCGATGGTCAGAAGGTCACAGCCGGCCAGCTCGCGGATTTCGCCGAGGTTCCTGAAGCTGGCTCCCATGATCTCGGTCTTGTATCCGAAATGCTTGAAGTAGTTGAAGATGGTCGTGAGCGACTGCACGCCGGGGTCCTCGGCGGGTGGGTAGCTCTCGCGACCGGTTTCCTTCTTGTAGTAGTCGAGGATACGGCCGACGAAGGGCGAGACGAGCGTCACGCGCGCGTCGGCACAGGCCGCCGCCTGGTGCAGCCCGAACAGCAGCGTCAGGTTGCAGTGGATGCCTTCCTTTTCCAGTTGTTCGGCAGCGCGGATACCTTCCCACGTGGATGCGATCTTGATCAGGACGCGCTCGCGTGAAGACCCGGCTTCCTCGTACTGCTTGATGAGCTTCTTCGCCTTCTTCATCGTGGCGTCGGTGTCGTAGGAAAGCCGCGCGTCCACCTCGGTGGAGACGCGCCCCTCGACGATCCCGAGGATGCGCAGTCCGAACTCCACGCTGAGGCGATCGATGGCCTCGCGCACGATCTCCTGGCGGGTCGAGCCGGGGCCGGCGGCAGCGGTCGCCCAGTCGAGCGCACCGTCGACGATGTCGCCGTATTCGGGCATCTGCGCGGCGGCCGTCAGTAGCGACGGGTTGGTCGTCGCATCGCGCGGCTTGAACTTCTTGATCGACTCGATGTCGCCGGTGTCGGCGACCACGACGGTCATCTTCGCCAGCTGCTCGTACAGGCTCGCCATCGACAGCTCCTTTCCGCGCGCGGGGGCGCCCCTCGGCCCCCATGCGTAGGCCGGCATCGCGCTCGACGCAACCGGTCGGCTTGCCGGACCGGGGCTTCAACGAATCCAGCCGATCTCCTTTGCCGTCCAGCGCCCTACCGCCAGCTCGGCGAGGCTATCCGGGGGGCGTTCCCGGCCAGGCGCGAGCACGACGTTCCGCGCCATCACTTCCGCCGTGCGTTGCGGATAGAGCGGAACCTGGTCGGGATGGCCGAGGCCCTGCGGCACCAGCGCGTGGCCCGACGCGTCGTACTTGTCGGTGGCGCCGAGCGTGTGGAAGAGCTCGTGCGTCGCCACGAACAGCGCGAAGTCGACCATGTTGCTGCCGAGGTCCACGTTGACGACGCCGACGCGACCGCCTTCTTCGCTTTCGCCTTCGATCATCTGTCGTCGACCGCGCGGCGGCCGGACCACCAGGTACACGCGGCTATCGTAGGCGTCGGGGTCGACGCCGGCTTCGCGATCGACGTGCGACAGATAGCGCCACAGTCGGTACTGGTGCTCGGCGAGGGCCACGATGCCGCTGCCGCCGGGGTTGGGGGGTGGCTCGCTGATGTCGACCGGCCCCGCCACCGTGAGATCGAACGGCGCGGGACCCTTGCGGTAGCGGTGCATCTGCTCGGCCAGGCGCCTCGCCAGAGCGCCGCTTCGCGACCGCAACCTGGCAATCGCGTCGGGATCGACCTGCCCGCGACGCAGTACCACGAGTGCCACGTGGAGCGTGCGCGTCCACTGAACGCGTTCACGCCGCTCGTGGATGTCGTGCCAAGCGTACAGCAGCACAATGGCCAGCACGCCGAGAAGGACCCCCACCCGAGCTTTCTGGAATGCGCGCCGGCGCTTGTGCCTGGCTAGACAGTCGCCGCACAGGTCCGCGCGGGCGCGAGCCTGGCACACGCTGCAGATGTGGGCCTCGCAGTGCTCGCACCGCGAGACGCTGTCGAGCGAGGGATGGGTGAGACAAGGGCCTTTCGGGCTGCCCAGAGCGACGGGCTCCGCGTCGGCACCACCGCCCGCGAGTAGCGCGACCAGCTTGCGGGCATTGCTTTCCGACATGCGCCGCGGCGTCGTCGCCGGGGTCGCCTCGAGCAGCGCGCGCGCGTCGGAAAGCGGGATCGACAATGCACGCGCGAGATCCATCGCACTGCGTGCGCGCCGCTCCTTGTCCTGCGGAGCGCGCAGAATGCGGACCGCGAAGTCGCTCACCCGCCTCCGTGCGCGCGCGCCGGCTCGCACCGGAGTGGGTGCTGGCAGACGAGCGCGAAGAGCGTCACGGTCTTCCCCGGCTAGCGGCTTCGTCCGCAGCGCACCCGCGCGTCCACGACCACGCAGCCTTCGCCGGGCGGCAGGATCTTGACGGGGTTCAGGTCCATCTCGAGCAGGCAGTCGATGTCGTCGACCATGCGGCTGACGCGCGCCAGCAGATCGCGGAGCGCGTCGATGTCGCCGGCGGGCGCGCCGCGGTACCCCGCGAGCAGCTTGGCGGCCTGCACGCTGTCGATCATCGAATCGATGTCGTAGCGGGTGAGGGGATGCAGGCGGAAGGCGACGTCCTCGAGCAGCTCGACATACACGCCGCCCAGACCAAACATCAACAGCGGGCCGAAGGTGCGGTCATGCGTCAGACCGACGACCGCCTCGATGCCCTGCTCGAGATAGCGCTGCACCATCACGCCGCGGAATGCCTTGCCAAGCCCGAGCTCGTCGACCCGGCGCTGGATACCCGCGTAGGCCTTCTCGACCTCCTCGGCGTTGCGGCGGTCGAGCACCACGCCGCCGATGTCGGACTTGTGCGCCACCTCGTCGGCGATCACCTTGAGCACGACGGGGAAGCCCAGCTCCGCCGCTTTGCGGGCGGCTTCCGCGGCCGAGCTCGCAACGGCGGACTCGGGAGTGCGGATGCCGTAGCTCTTCAGGAGCTCGGTCACGCGCTCGGGAGGCAGCCACGCCTCGCCCTGCGCGGCGGCCGCGTCGCATACCTCGGCGCCCCGCCGGCTGCCCGCCTCGATCTGGACGATGGGGCTGTCGGCGTGCTCGAGCCATTCGCCGTAGCCCGCCGCGCGCGAAAGGGCGCGGGCGGCCGACTCCGGAAAGGCGTACGACGGGATGCGCACTTCGCCCGCGCTCTCGCCGTGCAGGCCCGTGCGGAAACCGTGGGCCCCCATGAAGCAGGAGACGATGGGCTTGTCGGCTTTTGCAGCGCTGTCGGCGATGGCGCGAGCCACGTCCGGCGCGGCCGTCATCAGTGGAGGCACGAAGATCACGAGCAGTGCGTCGACATGGTCGTCGGCGAGCAACAGCGAGACGGCTCGTCGGTAGTCCTCCGCGTTGGCCGAGGCGATCATGTCCACCGGATTGCGCAGCGACGCTTCAGGCGGCAAGAAGCCTGCGAGTGCCTTCACTGTCTCCGGCGAGAGCTCGGGAAGATCGAGTGCGTAGTGCTCGCAGGCGTCTGCCGCGAGGATTCCAGGGCCGCCGGCGTTGGTGAGGATCGCGACGCGCCGGCCCCGTGGTACGGGCTGCGTCGCCAGCAACATCCCGGTATCGAACAGTTCCTCGATGGTCGTGACGCGGATCACGCCGGCCTGCTGGAACAACGCCTCGACGGCCGTGTCCGTGCCGGCCAGAGCGCCCGTGTGCGAGGCAGCAGCGCGCGAACCGCTCAGCGTGCGGCCGCTCTTGAGGGCCACGATGGGCTTGTCCCGCGCGACGTGGCGCGCCAGGCGCGTAAAGCGCCGTGGATTGCCGAAGCTCTCGAGATACATGAGCACCACGCGCGTGTCGTCGTCCTGTCCCCAGTGCTCGAGCACGTCGTTGCCCGACACGTCCGAGCGGTTGCCGACGCTGACGAACGACGAGACGCCGATGCCGAGCTGGGCGGCGCGGTCCAGCACCGCGACGCCGAGGGCGCCGCTCTGCGACAGGAAAGCGACGGGTCCCGGATCCGGAAACGCGTGCGCGAAGGTCGCGTTCAGGCTCACGTCGGAGCGCGTATTGATAACGCCCAGGCAGTTCGGACCGACCAGTCGCATGCCGTAGCGCTGGGCGATGCGCACCAGCTCGGCCTCGCGCTCCACACCCTCGCCGCCGATTTCCTTGAAGCCGGCCGAGACCACGACCGCGGCACGCACGCCTTTCCTACCGCACTGCTCGAGCGCTTCGATCGCGTGTTCGGCGGGCAGCGCCAGCACTGCGAGCTCCACCTCGTCCGGGATGTCGAGCACCGAGCGGTAGGCGCGCACTGACTGCACGTACGACGCGGACGGGTTGACCGGATACACCGGCCCGTTGAAGTGGCAGCGCATCAGGTTGTTGAACAGCTCGCCGCCCACGCTGCCGAGCGAGCGCGAAGCACCTAGAACGGCGACGGAACGGGGCGAGAGGATCGGACGGATGGAATCGGACACGGGCGGCGATAGTAACCGCGGCGCCCGCGCACGCTACTTGTGGCTGTGCTTGTCGCTCTTTCCGTCCGTGGATTTCGCCTCTTCGCGGTCATCCACGAAGTGCACCTGGGGTCGCGCCTGGCCCCTCGGCCAGCGGATCTCGAACACGCGCTTGCCGTCGTGCCAATCCAGCTCGGCCCGGTAGGTGCGGCCGGGGACCAGCTGCGTCACCAGCCGGATGGCCTCGTCCTTGCGCGCGAAGACATAGGCGGGCGCGCCGGCCTGCTGTGTCGTCTGGGCTCCCTGGGGCTTGCCCAGCTCGCCCGCGTCGGCCTTGCACGTGAGCCGGATCCACTCGCGGATCATCATCGCCTCGCAACCGAGCTGCTGCGCACCTGCCACCTGGACCTGTTGGCCGTGGTGCTTCCAGTCCTCGACGGTCGGAAGACGTGAACCGGGCAGCGGAATCGACGCTGGCAGCCCGTCCGCGGCCATCGGTACTTTCGGCTTGTCGGCAGCGGGAAGTGCGGCTGCGCTTGCCGAGGCCGAGGCGGCTGGGGGCTGTTCGACGTGGCGCACGGGGGCGGCGGTCGATGCGGTGGGTACTGGCGTCGACTTTTCGTGTGTGGGGGTGCGATTGCAGGCCGGCAGACACAATGCCGTTGCGGCAATCAACGGAAGCGAGCGGAAACAGACCTGCACTGGAGCCTCGGGTCGACGAAGACGCGCCCATTCGAAACGGGGATGCGGCGCGAGGTCAAGCTCGCGTCGGGCATCGAGGCGGACAACGCCCCGGCCAGGCAGCGGATTCCCGTTGCTCACGCTGCTCGCGGCAACGACTGTGCCACTCTGCCGCGGGGGCGTGGCATTGTGCCACTGGCTTTACCGCAGAATGCACGGCCGGTGGGCGTTGTCGCGGGCGCCAGCACCCTGATTCCGCCGTCTGTCGACCTCCGTCGCGATGGCACGTCCGTTGCGTCGATCCCGACCAGCGCCGGACGCTGCCAGGGCGTGATGTCCATGCAACGGCGGCGGAATCACAAGGAGCAAGGTCATGCGATGGATCATCGTGGCCAGTGCGGCAGCGTTCGCGCTGGGCGGATGCGGCGTCGCCAGTGTGCCGGCGCCCAACAACGTGGCTGGGGCGGACTCCGGCCCGCGCGTGGTGGGCCCGCCGCCGCAGGAGACGGCCTACACACGCGGCATCATCCAGCGCGATGAATGGCGCGCCACCCACCAGGGCGAGACCCAGCCGGTTGCCGGGCAGGAGGTCATGGCTAGAGCGCCCTGCGGTCTGTTGATGGAGGATGTGCCGGACGGACTGGCTCTCGTGTTCACCGTGCACGAGGGCGAATCGGTCGAGGCGCTCCGCCAGCGCGTCCGCCATATCGCCGCGAGCTACAATGACCGGAACCCCGACGCGCGAGCGCTCACCCAGGACCTGATGTCCAGGAAGAAGCAGGTGTCTGCGCGAGCAAGCGAACACAACGTGCCGGGAGGAGCGCGTCTGGTGCTGTCCACCGGCGAGCGAAACGAGGTGGGCGCCTTGCGCGCGTTGATGCGCTGGCACGCTTCCGACCTCCTGCCCGGCATCAGCGCCGAGATGGGCAGGAGGGGACCGTGTCCTTCCCTGCCGAAACCAGTTTTCGGTTGAGGACCGTCACCCAGCGGCTGGCGACGGTCGGCGCGCGACCCCGCGGATGCTGGGACGGACCCAGGGCAGGGCCTTGCGTACGCTCTCGCGTTCGATCCACTCGAGCTCGAAGCCGGCGTGGGTAATGTCGTCGGCGGTGCGGCGCGTGGTGTGGCAGTTGCCCGCGACGCGCCGCCACACGGGCTCGATGCGGTGCTGCCAGACCAGGCGGCCGGGGTTGTTCTCGGCCGCGACGTGTTCGAGGAACGCGAAGCGTCCACCTGGTCTCAGAACGCGGTGGATCTCCGAGAGCGCGCGACGCGGATCGTGTACCGAGCACAGCACAAGGGTGGCGACCACGGCGTCGAACGAAGCATCCGGCAGCGGCAGTTCTTCAAGCGACCCAGCGCTGAGCTCCACACCGGGCCGGCCGTGTCCGGCGATCCGGCTCGAGAGCTGTCGGCGCATGTGGGGGTCGGGCTCCGCCAACACCAGTCGAACGACGCTGGACGGATAGTGCTCGAGGTTGATGCCGGTGCCTGCCCCGACTTCCAGCACGTTGCCGGACAAGTCGTCGAGAAGCTGCCTGCGCCACGCGGACAGGCAGGCCTCTTCGCTTCCAGCCATGAATCGATCGTAGATGTTTGCGACAAACCAGGACATTTCGCGCTCCCCCCCGCAGGCTCGATCGCTAGCACGTTCAGGGGTGGGCGGCTCGCATCTTGCATTCATTTCGCCTGGATTCCGGGGTCGAGGAGGGAGGTGTCCGATGTTGGTCAGTGAAGCGATGAGCCGGGATGTGATTGCGGTTCCTCCTGGCACACCCATCGTCGATGCGGTGGCTCTGGCTGCCGAAAATGGCATCGAGTACCTGCCGGTCGTGGACGCCGGGCGCGTGCTCGGGATATTGGCGGCAAGCGAGCTCATGTCCTCGCGGTTGAATCGCGATGTCGCTCTGGAGATGCACGTGCCTGTCGCATGGGTCGACGCCGGAGCAACGCTGGAAGAGGCCGTGTACGCGATGGACGAAAGCGATGTCAGCTGTCTCCTGGCGATGGACGGAGAGCGTCTGGTCGGCATCCTCACCCGCGGCGATCTGCTGCGCGGCGGACTCTCGATGGAGCAGGCGGTCGGCCAGCGCGTCTGCAGTGCCTGCGGAAGCTATCGCCACGTCCATCGGCGCGGAACGAGCGGCTTGATGCTGTGCGTGGAGTGCAGCGACAAGGCGACGCCGCCTCGCGCCGGCGAGGAGCTCGGCGTAGCAGGCTGACGGAGTCCGGTCGTCGACCCGATGCCGCGCCGGCGACGCTGCCGCGGGATGTCCCCCGTTTCGACTGGGATTTCCACGGGCCGGTAGCTTCTGGGCTTTACACCGGGAGCGAAAGGTACAACACCTCCGCGGTCGCCTGGCCTATCCGGGCGGAAGACACCATGGGCTCGCGCTCGAAGATCCGACTTGCTCGTTCGGCCGCGGCGGTCCTGCTAGCAGCGGTTCCGCTCTCGGTGGCGGCTGGCTGCGGCCGCAAGTCTGGCGGCGCTGGCATGCACCGGGGCGGTCCAGTTCCGGTCACCGTTGCCCCGGTCGAACAGAAGGCAATGCCGGTGCAGATCAGCGCCATCGGCAGCGTGGAGGCCTTCAGCACGGTGCAGGTCGTGGCCCAGGTCACCGGCGAGATCCGGGACGTGCACTTCAAGGAAGGTGACACGGTCAAGAAGGGCGACCTGCTGTTCACCATCGACACCAGTCCGTACCGGGCCACCCTGGGGGAGGCCACCGCGCGCCTGCAGAAGGACAAGGTGCTGGCCGAGCAGGCGAGCGACGAGGAGAAGCGCTACCGCAAGCTTCTGGAGCAGGGGCTGGCCACGCAACAGGAGTACGACTCCAAGCGCTCCAACGCCGACGCGCTCAAAGCGACGCTCGCTGCCGACCGGTCCTCCATCGCCAGTGCGAGGATCAACGTCCAGTATGCGACCATCCGCGCGCCCATCCAGGGGCGGACCGGAAGCCTGCTCGTCCACGCGGGCAACGTGGTCCGCGCCAACGACAGCCAGGCACTGGTCGTGATAAGGCGTGTCGAGCCGATCTACGTGCGCTTCGCGGTGCCCGAGCAGTACCTGGACGCTGTCAAGCAGCGCATGGCCAAAGGCGACGTGCCCGTCACGGCGCGGCCGCGCGGCAGCACGGCGGATCCGGAGCACGGCCAGCTGACGTTCATCGAGAACACCGTCGACACGAGCACCGGCACGATCGCGCTCAAGGCGCGCTTCGACAACAAGCACGACGTGCTCTGGCCGGGGCAGTTCGTCGATGTCATCGTCCAGCTGAAGGTGCAGAAAGACGCACTGGTCGTGCCCGATCCGGCGGTACAGAGCGGGCAGAGCGGGACCTACGTGTACGTCATCGGCAAGGATAGGAAGGCCGTCCTGCGTCACGTGAAGGTCGAGCGCCACGTGGGCAACGAGATCGTCATCGCCAGCGGCGTGAAGCGCGGCGAGAGTGTCGTGACCGATGGCCAGGTCCGTCTGCGGAACGGTTCGTCGGTCGAGATCAAGAAGGAGCCGCCCAGCGCGCCCGGGAGCAGCGGGCCCAGCGCGTCTTCGACGCCGGCGAACGCGGGCGGCGCGCACGGTTCCGAGGCACGAGATTGAACATCTCGGGACCGTTCATCCGCCGGCCGGTGGCCACCACGCTGGTGATGATCGCAATCGTGGCGTTCGGCGTACTCTCGTACCAGAAGCTGGCGGTCAGTGCTCTGCCCAACGTCGACTTCCCGACCATCCTGGTGTCCGCTTCGCTGCCGGGCGCCAACCCGGAGACGATGGCGGCATCGGTCGCCACGCCGCTCGAGCGCGAGTTCTCGACCATCGCGGGGCTCGACTCGATGAACTCGTCGAGCTCGCTTGGCAGCACCTCGATCACCCTGCAGTTTGCTCTGTCGCGCAACATCGACGCCGCCGCACAGGACGTGCAGGCCGCGATTGCGCGCGCGGGCGGTCAGTTGCCGAAGGACATGCCGTCGCCACCTTCCTACCGGAAGGTGAACCCGGCGGACCGGCCGATTCTGTACCTGGCGCTGAGCTCGAAGACGCTGCCGCTATACACCGTCGACGAGTACGCCGAGACACGGCTCGCCGAGAAGATCTCCACGGTGAGCGGCGTGGCGCAGGTCAGCGTCTACGGTTCGCAGAAGTACGCCGTGCGCATCCAGGCCGATCCCGACGCCCTGGCCAGCCGCGGCATCGGACTGGACGAGCTGGCCAATGCGGTGAACTCCGCCAACGTCAACCTACCCACCGGTACGCTGTACGGCCCCAACAAGGCCTACACCATCCAGGCCAACGGGCAGCTGACCGACGCCAAGGCCTACCGCTCCGTCGTCGTGGCCTACCGCAACGGCAATCCGGTCCGGCTCGAGGACGTGGCCAAGTCGCTCGACAGCGTCGAAAACGACAAGACCGCGGCCTGGAACACGGACCGGCGCGCGGTGGTGCTCGCCATCCAGAAGCAGCCCGGCGCCAACACGGTCGAAGTGAGCTCGGCGGTCAAGAAGCTGTTGCCCGCGTTCCGGCAGGAAGTGCCGGGGGCCGTCAGTCTGAAATTGCTGTTCGACCGTTCGGCTTCCGTCAAGGAGTCGGTGGCGGACGTGCAGTACACGCTGCTCGCCACCTTGGCTCTGGTCGTGATGGTGATCTTCCTCTTCTTGAGGAAGCTCTCGGCGACCCTCATCCCGAGCCTGGCCATGCCGCTCGCCATCGTCGGCACCTTTGCGGTGATGTATCTGCTCGGATACACGCTGGACAATCTGTCGCTGATGGCGCTCACGCTAAGTGTCGGCTTCGTGGTCGACGACGCCATCGTCATGCTCGAGAACGTCGTACGCCACATGGAGATGGGCAAGCCGCCGTTCCAGGCCGCGCTCGACGGAGCTGGTGAGATCGGCTTCACGATCCTGTCGATGACCATCTCGCTGGTCGCCGTGTTCGTGCCGTTCCTGTTCATGGGCGGCATCCTTGGTCGACTGTTCGAAGAGTTCGCGGTGACCATTGCGGTCGCCATCCTGGTGTCCGGGTTCGTGTCCTTGACGCTGACTCCGATGATGGCGAGCCGTTTCATCCGGCCTGCGAAGACCGAGAAGCACGGACGCCTGTACCAGGCGTTCGAGCGCGGGTTCGACTGGATGCTGCGTATCTACGACCGGAGCCTGTCGTTCGTGCTCCGGCACGCGCTGTCCACCGTCGTCCTGTCGGCGGGCGTGCTGGCGGTCACCGTGCTGATGTTCCGCGCCATCCCCAAGGGCTTTCTGCCCACCGAGGACGACGGACAGGTCTTCGCCATGACGGAAGCCGTCGAGGGCATCTCCTTCGACGCCGTGAAGCAGAAGCAGCTGCAGATCATGGCGATCGTCCAGAAGAACCCCTACATCAAGCAGTTCATGTCGAGTGTGGGTTCTCGCGGCAGCATGGGCGGCTCCAACCAGGGCTTCATGTTCATGATGCTCAAGCCGCGTTCCGAGCGACCTGGGGTGCGCCAGATCATCGCCCAGCTCAGGCCGAAGTTCGCCCAGGTGCCGGGCATGCGCGTGTTCATGCAGGTGCCGCCGCCCATCCGCATTGGCGGCATGTTGACCAAGAGCGAGTACCAGCTCTCGCTGCAGGGAACCGATACCAAGAAACTCTACCACTACACGCCCATCCTCGAGTCGAAGCTCCGGAAGCTCTCCGTCGTGAGCGACGTGACCACGGACCTGCAGCTGAAGAATCCCCAGCTCGACGTGCAGATCGATCGCGACCGCGCCGCCTCGCTCGGCGTGTCCGTCCACCAGATCGAGGACGCTCTGTACAGCGCCTACGGCAACCGCCCGATCTCGGACATCTACGCGCCGGACAACACCTACCAGGTCATCCTCGAGCTCGATCCTTCTGACCAGCGGCAGCCATCGGCGCTGGACAAGCTCTACATCCGCTCGTCCACCGGCAACCTGGTGCCGCTTCGCGCGGTTGCGAGCATCAAGCAGAGCGTTGGGCCGCTATCGGTTGCGCACGCGGGCCAGCTGCCGGCGGTCACGGTCTCGTTCAACGTGCCGGAGGGGACCGGGTTGAGCGAAGCGACGGACGCCGTGGAAAAGACGGCCCGCGAGGTGCTGCCTGCAGACATCACGACCCATTTCCAGGGAGCGGCCCAGGCGTTCCAGTCGTCGCTGGGTGGGCTCGGCATGCTGCTCCTGGTTGCGATCTTCGTCATCTACATCGTGCTTGGTGTCCTGTACGAGAGCTTCATCCATCCGCTGACGATCCTGTCGGCGTTGCCCTTCGCCGGCTTCGGCGCGCTGCTCACCTTGATGATCTTCCACGTGGATCTGAACGTGTACGCGTTCGTCGGAGTGATCCTGCTGGTCGGTCTGGTCAAGAAGAACGGCATCATGATGGTGGACTTCGCTATCGAAGCGCAGAAGGACCCGGCGAACACTCCGGCCCAGGCGATCCACCAGGCCTGCATGGTGCGCTTCAGGCCGATCATGATGACCACGATGTCCGCGCTGTTCGGCACCTTGCCGATCGCGCTGGGCCTGGGCGCCGGAGCCGAATCGCGCCAACCGCTGGGCCTGGCGGTCGTGGGCGGACTGTTCTTCTCGCAGGCGCTCACCCTGTTCGTGACGCCGGTTTTCTACGTGTACATGGAGCGGCTGCGCGAGTGGCTCGCGGCACGGCGCTCCGGCGGCCACGGCGCCTCGCCCACCGGATCGGCCACCGCCTGACCGTCGGCCTGCGGGCCGGTGGTCGCTCGGCGCGGGCGGTAGCCCGAAGCGCTGCAGATGGCTACCCTACTGCCCTCCTTCCAGTGGGGGTCATTGGGCATGCATCCTTCCGGTGAGGCTCGCGGCGACGGGCCGCCTTCGAGCCAGCGCTATGAGCAAGGCGCCTTGATCGGCGGCAAGTACGAGCTCGTGCGACGCCTCGACGAGGGGGGCATGGGCACGGTGTGGGTTGCCTACAACGTCGACCTCGACACCCAGGTGGCCCTCAAGCTGATCCGCCCCGATGTCGACGCGGAGAGCACTGCCAGCCGGCTGCTCAACGAAGCGCGCATCCTGGCGCGGCTCGATCATCCGGCGATCGTACGCGTGCACGACTTCGGCCGCACGGAGAGCGGCGACCCGTTCATCGTGATGGAACTTCTGGAAGGCGAATGCCTTTCCGATCTCGCCTACCGCCAGGGACGCTTTTCCGCCGTCGGCGCGCTGCGGCTCTTGTTGCCGATCGCCGAGGCGCTATCGGTCGCGCACGAGCGCGGCATCGTCCATCGTGATCTGAAGCCCGACAATATCTTCCTGGCCGAGCTTGGCGCGGGGCGCGTCCAGCCCAAGGTGCTCGATTTCGGGATCGCACAGGCTGCTGTCCATGGCGGGACGCGCCTCACGCGCGAGGGCATGGTTCTCGGTAGCCCCGACTACATGTCGCCGGAACAGGCCCGCGGTCAGCGCGATCTGGATCCCACGAGCGACATCTGGTCGTTCTGCGTCGTGCTCTACGAGCTGCTCGCGGGCGTGGTGCCGTTCGAAGGCGAGAACTACAACGCGACGCTCAGCGCGATCATCGAAAAGCAGCCGGAACCGATCACCGAAGCGGCTGCAGGGGATGCCGCACTCTGGCAGATCATGGCGCGCGGTCTGGAGAAGGATCGCGAGCGGCGCTGGCCGTCCATGCGTGCGCTCGGCGTGGAGCTGGCTGGTTGGCTGATCGCCCAGGGCGTCTACGAAGACATGGCGCGCGCATCGCTGCCGTCCGTGTGGTTCGGAGCACGGAATCGGCAGTCGGATCCGTTCTCGGTGCCGCCCGTGGCGCTGTCGCTGAGTTCGAGCGCACCGCCGCCCCGCATCGGCGGGACGCCCACGGAGGTCGTGCGCCGGCCCGACCCCGGCAGTCGCAGGCTGCCCGCGAGAACGACCGGCACGATTCCGGTGCGGCTTTCCACGGGTGGACACGGCGCGGTGTCGTTCAGCTCGGGTCCGGCTGGCGCCAACCCGCGCCGGCGGCTGCTCGCGCTGGGTTTCTTGACCTTCGCGGCCGGCGCGGGAGCCGCGCTGCTCTGGCATTCGTCCGGAGCGGTTGGCGTCGCACCGGGGAGCTCGGCACCCGGCGCCGGTGCTCCGTCCGCTGCCGCAGTTCCGGTTCCGCCGCCGCGGGCTGCTCCGTCTACCCGGGCGATCCCCGTGCCTTCGGTCCCTGCGACCGATGGCGAGGTCCGGGACGCCGGCGTGGAGTCCGGCGCGCCGCAGTCCAGAAAGGCGCCAGCAAAGCCGGCGCGCCGTCCGGTCGGCGCGAAGCCGCGCTTTCATCGGAGCCATGTGCGTGCCAGGCCGGCGCCGAAGTCGGGTAGAGTGGGGGACCTCAAGGTTCCGTACTGATGTTTCGACATTTCGTTCCCGGTCGCAGGCGCACTCTGGCGTCTTCGTGCTGGCTCATCGCGTTCGCTCTGGCCGCGCCCGCCTACGCCGCGCCTGCCGCAGGCGCTTCGAAGCCGTCCGCTGCACAGCCTGCATCCAAGGCATCGGCCGACAAGCCCGCGCACAAGGCCGCGTCGCCCCAGGACCAGCGCAAGGCGGACGCCAAGCGTCACTTCGAGGCGGGCGCGAAAGCGTATGCCAGGAAGAACTACTCCGACGCGATCGATCAGTTCCTCGAGGCCAATCGTCTCGTGCCCAGTCCGGCGCTCTCCTACAACATCGCCCGCGCGTACGACAAGATAGGCAATACGGCGCAGGCGCTGTCCTTCTACCGCGACTACCTAAGACGGGCGCCGGCCGCCAGCGACAAGAAAGCTGTCGCGGCGACCATCGAGGCCCTCGAGAAGAAGCTGATGAAGAAGGGCGTGCAGCAGATCACCGTGCTGTCCGAGCCTGGACGCGCGACGGTGGTGATCGACGGCCAACCGGTCGGGGTGACCACATGGACCGGCGAGCTGTATCCGGGGCATCACCGGCTGACGCTGCGGCTCGAGGGCTACCAGGATGCGCAGAAGGTCTTCAACCTGCCCGCGCATCGCGCAATCGACGTGAAGGTCGAGCTGACTCGAAAGCAGAAGGCGCCTCCGCCGGTTGCCGCGGCGCCGCGCCCGGCCGCACCGCCGGAACCCGCGTCACCGCCGCCTGCGCCGGGGCCAGAATCCCACGCCCACGTCGCGCCCTGGACATGGGCGGCTCTGGGCGTGGGTGTCGCATCGCTCGGCGGTTCGCTCGGTTTCGAGCTGGCTCGCGCCAGCGCCGCGCGCCAGTCACGCGACGCGCCGACCCAGGTCGAGGCCGCCCACAGCTACGACACGATGAAGAGCCGGCAGACCGTCGCGCGCGTGCTGCTCGGCGTCGGGGCCGCAGCCACCGTCGCCGGCGGCGTTCTTCTGTATCTGGATCTCTCGCACCACAAGAAGTCGGCCAGCTCGGAGCGAGTCGGCTTCGGCTGCGATGGCGCTGGCTGCGGCGTCGTCGCAGGAACAGTATTCTAGGCCCATGCTTCGTCTCCCTCTGCGTCGGCTGGGTGCGCCCTCGATGGCGGCGTTGGGTCTGGCTCTGCTGGCGGCCTGCACGGCGGATCCCCTCCAGCTCGACGGGCGGGCCTGTGGTCCGGGCGACGAGTGCGTCGACGGCTACGTCTGCGACACGGCACGGAACGTCTGCGTGCGGCCCGGCCAGGACTCCGGCACCGATGCGAGCGGCGGCAGTGGAGCGACCGCCGGAAGTGCCGGCAGCGGCACAGGTGGCAGTGGCGGAAGCGGCGCGACTGCGGGTAGCGGTGGCAGCGGCGCAACCGCCGGTACTGGAGGCTCGGCAGGCAGCGGAGGGTCCGGTGGCAAGCCCGGCTGCACGGGGACGACCGCTGACTGCGACGGCAATGCCGCGAACGGCTGCGAGGTCGATACCAGCAGCGATCCGCTGAATTGCGGCGCCTGTGGACGCGCCTGTTCCGGAGCTCACGTCGCGTCGGTCGAGTGCACGGCCGGACGTTGCACGTCGACCTGCGACCTGGGCTACGCCAACTGCAGCACCCCAGCAGCGCCCAATTCCGACGACGGTTGCGAGACCAACGCCACCAGCAGCAGCGACTGTGGCGGTTGCGGAAACTCCTGCCTCTCGCAGGGGTCGGCGGGCGGGCTCGTCTGCTCGGCCGGATCGCAGTGCTCGTGCAACAACGACAGCAAGCGTTGCCATATCGGTCCGGCCAAGGGCACCTGTGACGCAGCGACAGGTCTCTGCAAGTGCGGAGGCAACACCTGCCGGCCGGGCGAGGTCTGCACCAAGTCCGGCGCTTCCGACGTATGCACGTGCAACGGCAAGGCCGGTTGCGGGCCGTCGCAGACCTGCTGCCAGACCCCGGGCCAGTGCATCGACCTCGACACAAGCGCTGCCAACTGCGGCGCCTGCGGCCACGCTTGTCCAGCGGGGTTCACCTGTTCGAGTGGGACGTGCGGCTGCACGGGGAACGCCCAGTGCAACGCCGGCAGCGCCGGCAGCTGCGACACCGCCTCCGGGCATTGCGTTTGCAACGGCAAGACCTGCGGTGTGGGCGAGCGCTGCCAGCCGAGCGGCGCCTGCGGCTAGACGCGCCCCCGATCCGCATTGGCAGCGCACTCGCGCACGGCTCTGCCGCGCCAGGGGTTGCCTTTGATCCTGTGGGGAGCTAACGGTGCCGGTCGTTCGAGTGGTCGATCCAGGTCGGAGTCATTGCGGTGGCGTGGGACGAGGTCACAGAGAGCCTCAGCATGGAGGAGCTTCGAGAGGTCTGGCCGATCCTCGCTGCCGAGGATCGCGTGGAAGGGTTCCGCCTGCTGTCGCGCGAGGATGCCGACGACTTCTTCATGAGCCTGTCGGCCTACGGCCAGTCCGACGTCATCCAGGGCGTTCCACCGGGCGAGCGGCGGCTGTGGATGCGCCAGCTCGCGCCCGACGACGCAACCGACGTGCTGCTGGAGGTGGAGCCGGAAGATCGTGCCGAGCTGTTGTCGCTGCTCGACGAGCAGACCCGTCGCGAGGTCACCGCGCTGCTCGCCTACGCCGAGGACGACGCTGGCGGCCTGATGAACCCGCGTTTTGCGCGCGTCCGCCCGGAAATGACAGTCGACCAGGCGATCAGCTATCTGCGTCGCCAGGCGCGCGACCAGATCGAGACCATCTACTACATCTACGTGCTCGACGGCGAACAGTGTCTGCGCGGAGTGGTGTCGTTCCGGCAGCTGTTCCGCGTGCCGGGCGACAAGCGCATCGACGAGGTCATGGAGACCGATGTCGTTTCCCTGCCCGAGGACATGGACCAGGAGGCCGTCGCGCGGCTGATGGCGCAAAATGATCTCGGTGCCATGCCGGTCGTCGATGCCGAAGGTCACATGAAAGGCATCGTCACCGTCGACGACATCGTCGACGTGGTGCAGGAAGAGGCCACCGAGGACATCCAGAAGATCGGCGGCATGGAGGCCCTCGAGGCGCCCTACTTCCAGACCAGCTTCCTCACCATGGTCAAGAAGCGCGGTGGCTGGCTCGCCGCGCTGTTCATCGGCGAGATGCTGACCGCAACGGCGATGGGGCACTACGAGAGCGAAGTCGCCAAGGCCGTCGTGCTGGCGCTGTTCCTTCCGCTTATCATCTCCAGCGGCGGCAACTCCGGTTCGCAGGCTTCCACGCTGGTGGTTCGCGCGATGGCGCTGGGGGAAGTGCGGCTCATCGACTGGTGGCGCGTGGCAGGGCGCGAGCTCATGGCGGGCCTCGCGCTGGGGGCGCTCCTGGCCTCGATCGGTTTCGTCCGCGTGCTGGCCTGGCAGGGCGTCTTCCACAGCTACGGTCTGCACTACATGCGCGTCGCGATGACGGTTTCCTTCAGTCTGGTCGGCGTGGTGACGTGGGGCACGCTGTCCGGGTCGCTTTTGCCGTTCCTCTTGCGTAGGCTCGGCTTCGACCCGGCGAGCGCTTCGGCGCCGTTCGTGGCGACACTGGTGGACGTGATGGGTCTGATCATCTACTTCAGCGTCGCCCAGGTCATGCTGAGCGGCACGCTGCTCTAGATTACCGAGCGTGATTCTCGAACACTCGGGTGTCTAGGCGAAGCGTGCAGGAAGTGGCGGAGCCCTGCCACCTCCAGCAAGTCTTCAGGGTTGCCTGTCGGCACCGCGCTGGAACGCCCGCGAACGTGCCTTCCGGAAGTCGCGAAGTTCTGACATCTGGTTTGTGTGGGCGTTCGGGGCCCCGACCCCGAACGCGGCGCCCGGGTGCCTCCCAGCCTGGACTGATCGGGAATCGTGACCGGTGATGTATCGCTCCAGCAACGGTCAGCAGCGGGGCGTCGCCTGCTTGACTCGTCCGCGGCCGTCGGACTCACTCCAGACGGAGGCAATGAACATGACTGCGAACCGCAAGCCCGGGGCGTTCATCGGCGACAAGCCGCTCAGGCCGGAGAGCCTGATGTCCAGCTACGGCTACAAGCCGGAGCTGAGCGAGATGGCGCTCAAGTGCCCGATCTTCCAGACCTCGACGTTCGTGTTCAAGAGTGCTGGGGAAGGCAAGGCGTTCTTCGAGCTTGCGTACGGGCTCAGGGAGCCGCGCCCGACCGAGAGCATGGGTCTCATCTACTCGCGGCTCAACAATCCCGACCTGGAGATCCTCGAGGACCGCCTGACGCTCTGGGACGATGCCGAGGCAGCCGCGCTGTTCGAATCGGGAATGGCGGCGATCAGCACGACCCTGTTCGCGCTGCTCCAGCCGGGGGATCTGATCGTCCACAGCGAGCCGCTCTACGGCGGCACGGACTACTTCCTCAAACATGTGCTGGACCGTTTCGGCATCCGCGCTGTGGGCTTTCGCGCGGGCGCCAGCCCGGAGCAGATCGAGGAAGTCATCCGTGGCACGGGCATCGCGGATCGCTTGCGCATGATCTACGTGGAAACGCCCGCCAACCCGACCAATGCCCTTGTCGACATCGCTGCCTGTGCGGACATCGCCCGCCGTCACTCGAACGCGGACCGCCCGGCTCTTGTCGCGGTGGACAACACGTTCCTGGGACCGCTATGGCAGCATCCGCTCAAGCACGGTGCCGACCTGGTGCTGTATTCGGCTACCAAGTACATCGGTGGGCACAGCGACGTGATCGCCGGAGTATGTCTGGGTGGAAACGAGCTCCTGACCGAGGTTCGGGCGATGCGGACCTTCCTCGGCACCATGGCGGGACCCTGGACCGGGTGGCTGCTCATGCGCAGTCTGGAAACGCTCAAGCTTCGCATGACCTCGCAGATGAAAAATGCTCGCTACGTGGCGGACTTCCTCGCCGATCACCCGAAGGTGGATCGCGTCTACTACCTCGGACACCTGACGGAGAACGAGCCGGGGCATGGCGTGTATCGCAGGCAGTGCCTGGCGCCAGGCGGCATGGTCTCGTTCGACATCGTGGGCGGCGAGGAAGAGGCGTTCCGCTTCCTCGACTCGCTGCAGTTGTTCAAGCTCGCGGTCAGTCTGGGCGGCACCGAGTCGCTGGCCGAACATCCGGCTACGATGACCCACTCGGACATTCCGCCCGAGGACCGGGCGCGCATGGGGATCAGCCAGAGCATGGTCCGACTATCGATCGGTGTGGAACACCCCGAGGACCTCAAAGCCGACCTGGCCCAGGCACTCGACCGGACCTGACCTGCTTCTGGCCATGTTAGGCTGCGTCGCATGGTTCGGACCAGCCTCCCCCGAGTTGGCCGTCGCACTGCTCTATCCGTACGCTTCCCGATCAGACACCCCACCCAGGTGATGACCTGCGCGGCGCTGCTGTCGGTCGTCTGCTCTGCCGAGGTCGCTCGCGCGCAGCGGTTGCCGGAGGCCGCTGCCCGGCCGGCGGCCTCCGCGCCAACTCGAAAAGCAGCAAAGGCTGGCCCTGCTGTCGCCGAGCCGCCCGCCGACAGCTACAAACCTCTGCTCGCGTTCGAGACTTCGGGGTGGCGGTTCCAGGTACCGATCCGACTCGCCGGAAGAGTCGAGGGGGTCAGCAGCTTCCCTGTGGATGCCAAAGCACACGAATTCCAGTCCGGGCTCGCGCTGTCGCCGCTTCTGCGCCTCGGGGCGCGCGTCGCGACGGTGAAGCCGCTCTGGAAGCGGATCATGATCCTTGGCGAGTACGAACAGGACCTGCCGACCGGTACCTGGACCAGCGGCAACCCCGTTGCCGGCGAGGGCATGCCGAACTCGGAGTCGATCACGACGCGGCTGCGCAAGGGCTATGGGCTCGTGGCGCTCGGGCGGTACCTGCATCTAGGCGGCGGCTTCATGACCAGTCACTGGGGCCTGGGACTCGTGGCCAACGACGGTGAGCACGGCTGGGAGCCGGGCTCCGCCGACTTCACCGATCCGCGCGGCGGCGACCTCGTGCTGCGCGGCTTTGTCGGTACCGGGCCGCTGACGGACGCGAACATCACTGCCACGGTCGCGATCGACAAGGTGCGCCACGACGACGTGCTGCTCGCCGGCGACAAGGCGCACGAATACATCGCCTCCATGCTCGTCGGCGAAGGGAAGCCCGTGCACGGCGGCTTCTTCATCGTACGGAGAAATCAGACCACAGCCGATGGCAGGACCCTGGACGTGACGGTGGTCGACCCTGCCGCCGGTGCCACGATCGACATTGCGAAGGCCAAGCTGAAGATCGAGGCGGAAGGCGCGGTCGTGTCCGGCAGCACCACGCTCGCTGCCACCCCGCAGACCCCGGTGGACAACGTGAAGCAGCTCGGCGGCGCGCTGCGCACGGCGCTGGATTTCGCGCGAGCGGGCGGCGTGGTGGATCTGGTCTACGCATCCGGCGACCAGAACATCCACGACGCAAACCTGCGCGGCTTCCATGCGGACCCGATGTTCGAGACGGGACTCTTGCTGTTCCGCTACGTGCAGGCCGCGCAGACCGGACGTGGCTACGGCACGGCGGCGGATCCTCAGCTCGTCGGCGCGCCGCCGGCCGGGATAGAGCGGCTGCCGACGCGCGGTGGCCTCACCGACGCGGTGGTGATCTTCCCGCGGCTGTGGGTCAGGCCGGTCGAACATCTGGAAACCTACGGCGGGGTGCTGTTTGCGATCGCGCCGAAGAAGAACGTCGATCCGTTCAACACCGACCTGGCCGGCGGCACCCCGTTGAACGCGCTCGGCGGCGACCCCGGTTCCTACTGGGGCACCGAGGTCGATGTCGGGGTACGCTACAGGCTGTACCTCCACCACACCGAGCTCTCGGCGGGTGCCGAGGGCGGCGTGTTCGCACCGGGCTCGGCCCTGCGCGACGCCGCTGGCAAGAACCCCCCACCCGTCTACGGCGGACGGCTGCTGCTCGGCTACCGGCTGTAGGAGGAGATCGCGATGCTCTTGAAGATCCTCTCCCGCTTGGCTTTTGGCGCGCTGCTCGCCGGCGTGACCGTCGGTTGCTCGAGCAGCTTTTCCCCGGAAGCGCTCGGCTCGACGCCGCCCGGCAACGGCCCCGTCGTCAACTTCGACGTGTACCACACGCCGTTCCCCGAAATCCCGCTGCCCAACGACTTCGCTACTCGCTTCGACCCGAGCTCGCCGACGCACCTGCGCCTCAACGCCAGCATCCTCGCGGCGCACACGGCGTGGGAGCAGCAGACGCGCGCCCAGCTCGACAAGGCGAGCGGCTGGGGAACGCTCGCGCCGATCACGGTGAGCTTCTCGAAGCCGATCGACCCGAACGTCATCATCCAGCGGCATTACAACGACAACTTCAACTACAAGGACGACGCCGTCCTGGTGATCGACGTGACGCCCGGCTCGCCTGGCTATTGCGAAGCGGTACCGCTCGATCTCGGGCAGGGCAACTACCCGGAGGTGCTGGCCGAGCCCGATCTCTACCCGCCCGACACCAAGGCGGGCGAGCCCGAGCATGATCCGCGCTACACGCTCGGCACGCTCACCGTCGAGACGACGGAAGAGGACAAGAACCACAACGGCAAGCTCGATCCGGGCGAGGACACCGACATGGACGGCGTTCTCGATCATCCCGATACGCTGGACGGGACGCCTACCGGCAAGCCCCTCGAGTTCTACGAGCGCGAGACCAACACGCTGATCATGAAGCCGGTCATGCCGATGCGCGAGCAGACGACCTACGCGGTCGTCTTGACCAAGCGGCTGACCTCGCCGAGCGGCGATCCGGTGCGCTCGCCGTTCCCGGGCATCAACAACGCCGCGCAGACCACGGAGCTCAAGCCTCTCGGGAAGTGTCTGCCCCGCTACGACCTCGGCATCAAGGACGTGGCCTTCACCTGGGCGTTCACGACGCAGAGCATCACGCACGACTACAAGCTGGTGCGCGACGGGCTGTACGGCCTCGGACCGTTGAAGAAGGTCGGCAAGGACTTCCCCGCGAAGCTCTCGACTCTCGTTGACGTTGCGGACAAGAAGCCCGGCGTGACCAACACCAAGATCGTGCCAGCGGACCAGTTCACGACGCTCGCTGGAAAGATCATGAGCCTCACCGGCTCGTCCGATGCCACGGTGCAGGGCTTCGAGACCACGATGAAGGCCGTCGACTACATCGTCTCCGGCACCATCAAGTCGCCGCAGTTCTTCCCGCGCAACGATGCGGACGGCAACCGGCTGCCGCTCTACGACCAGGTCTGGAACCTGAAGAAGCCGCCGCGCGGGGAGGACGTGCCGTTCTGGATCTTCGTACCGAAGCATCGCACGGGGCCGGCGCCGGTTGCGATCTTCATCCACGGGCACGGCGGCAGCATGTTCGACGCGCTGCCCTTCGGCGGCATCCTCGCCAGCTTCGGCATCGCCACCATGGGCATCGATGCGCCGAGCCACGGCGTCGCACTGTCCGCGGCGGAGCTGGCGCTGGTGCGCGGACAGTTCCAGGCGGCCGGACTGACAGGGCTCGGCGAGGCGCTGCTCGGCGGCCGCGCGCTCGACTGGAACGGCGACGGCTCTGCCGACTCCGGCGACGACTTCTGGACCGCGTACGTCTTCCACACGCGCGACGAGGTGCGGCAGACCGTGGTCGACGTGATGCAGCTCGTGCGAACGCTGCGCACCTTCGACGGCAAGAACAAGTGGGCCTTCGACCCCGCCGGGCACGGCTCGCCGGGGCTGGCCGGCGATTTCGACGGTGACGGCAAGGTGGACGTGGGCGGCTCGGCGTCGATCGACGTGATGGGCGGGTCGCTCGGCGGCATCACCGACGCGACCATCGCCGGGCTGGAGCCGCAGATCAGCACCGTGGTCTCGATCGTGCCGGGTGGCATGCTGAACGAGATCGGTCGGCGCTCGACGCTGAGCGGCGTCAAGAACGCGATGGTGCTCCGGGCGATCGGACCGCTGTTCTTCAAGGCGAACGGCAAGCTGATGCTGCACGCCAACGACGGCAACACGACCGACGCCAAGATGGCGATCGCCGATCTGTCGCCCCAGATGCAGGCGGGCGACACCGTCGTGCTCAAGAACCTCGACACGCACGAGTATCGCTGCGCCGCCGTGCAGGCCGTTCCGGCCACCGCGACAGCGCCCGCGTCGACAACCTTCCAGGTCGCGGTCTCGTCGGACAAGGGCGACAGGCTGGAGCTCGCCGTCTACCACGGCGTGCTTCCGCCCAAGACGCCCGAGGGCTGCGTGATCCCGTCCGAATCGCCGTATGTCGACATCACGACCTTCGGCTACGAGGTGAGTCTTTCGGGCGACGACTACGCCGCAGACTCGCCGCTGGTTGCGCCGACCGACGGCTTCGGGATGCGGCGGAACACGCCGGACCTCAGGCGCTTCCTCGGGCTGTCGCAGATCGCGCTCGACCCGGCCGATCCGATGAACTGGGCGCCGTACTGGAGCGGAAAGCGCAAGCTGACCTACGGCACCGGCGAGACGGTGCACACGAACGTGATGCTCATGCCATCGATAGGCGATCCGGGCGTGATGGTCGCGGACGGCATCGCACTCGGCCGCGCCGCGGGCTACATCCCCTACGACCACAACGACCCCCGGTACGGCAAGTCCGACAACCAGGAGCTGATCGACGTGCACGCCATCGAGGGCACCGCGCGCGTGAGCCCCTATCACGACAGCCAGGGCAACCCCGTGCTGATGGACGTGGACCACCTGTCGTCGGTAATGCCGGGAGTGGACGACGGGTTCGACGTGCCCCGCCTCGATCCTCCCATGCGCCTGATGCACCAGAACGCGGACGGCACCTGGGACGGCTTCATTCCCTTCATGCTCGATGCCCAGGGCAAGCACGGCTTCGTCTCGCCCGATCCCACGAAGGCCTTCGACCTCGGCACCTACCTCGTCAACATCGTCGGTCGCTACCTGCAGACGGACGCCCGCGGTTTTTCCTGGGACAAGTGCCAGGCGCTGTCCAAGTGTCCCTGGACCACGTTCCCTCTGCAGTAGGCCGCGTCGCGCTGCTCAATACAGCACGCGGGTGCGGATCGTACCGTCGATTTCTTCCAGCCCGCGCTTGATGTCGAGCGTATCCCCGCGCTCGACGACTTCTTCCAGGTCCACGACGACGTAGCCGATGTGGGGCCTCGTTCTGAGGTACTGCGCAGCGACGTTCACGTTCCTGCCCGAGAAGACCTCGTTGACCTGGCTCAGCAACCCCGGACGGTTCTCGTGGATGTGCAGCAGGCGATCGCCGCCTGGGTTCGGCGGCAGAGCGACTTCAGGGAAGTTCACGGCGGTCAGCGTCGAGCCGTCGTTGCTGTAGCGGAGAAGCTTTTCGGCGACCTCGCGGCCGATCGCTTCCTGGGCTTCCAGCGTGCTGCCGCCGATGTGCGGTGTGAGAATGACATTGTCGAAGCGGCTGAGCGGCGTCTCCAGCGGCTCTTGGTTCGAGCCCGGCTCTTTCGGGTAGACGTTGATGGCTGCACCGGCGAGATGTCCGGACTCGAGCACGGCGGCGAGCGCGTCGAGGTCCACCACGCAGCCTCGTGACGCGTTGAGCAGCATCGCGCCGGTGCGCATGCGCGCCAGCTGGGCCTGCCCGATCATGCCGCGGGTTTCGGGCGTTTCGGGAACGTGAAGGGTCACGACGTTCCGCACGCTCGAGCAGCGCGTCGAGCGAGTCGACCGGTCTCGCGTTGCCCATCGCGAGCTTGGAGACCACGTCGTAGAAGATCACGTTCATGCCCATCGCCTCGGCGAGCAGGCCGACCTGGGTGCCGATGCGGCCGTAGCCGATGATGCCGACGGTCTTGCCGCGCGCTTCGTGCGATCCACGAGCGCTCTTGAGCCAGCGGCCGTCGCGGGCTGCGGCGCTCTTGGCCGGGATGCCGCGCAGCAGCATCACGATCTCGGCGACGATCAGCTCGGCCACCGAGCGCGTGTTGGAGAAGGGCGCGTTGAACACCGGAACGCCGCGGGCTTCGGCTGCATCCAGTGAAACCTGGTTGGTTCCGATGCAGAAGCACCCTACGGCAACCAGATGGCGGGTTCGAGCCAGCACGTCTTCCGTCAGTCGCGTCCTGGAGCGGATGCCGACCATGTGGGCGTCGCGGATCACCTCCAGGAGCTGACTTTCTGTCAGGGCCTCGGGATACGTCTCGACGCGCGTGTAGCCGTCCGAGCGGAACGCCTCGACAGCGCTCTCGTGGATGCCTTCGAGCAGTACGACCTTGATCGCTTCCTTGGCGAGCGACAATTTTGCCACGCGCGGAGTGTAGTCGGGTGCCGCCAGCGCGTGGTCCGTACGCGTGACGGGAATCATGCCGCGGCCGCGGCGCGCACAAGGCAGTTGTGCGGCGACGCGTCTGGCGCGTCGAACAGGCTGCTTTTCGCCCTGCGCAGAACATGCGCCCGCGCGGCCGGCCGGCGTCCACCTTGCGTCGCGCAGAGACCCGCGCGCGGGGTATCCCGTGGCGCCGACGTGGCAGGAACGTTGCATCCACCGCCTCTGTTGCACTGGTGTTGCAAGTGCGGCTGGAGCCCCTATGACACTCAACGACACCGTAGCGGCGGCGGACCTCAGAAAGAGATGTGACCCCGCGTCGCTTCCGTTCGAAACGACGGCTGATCTCGAGGTGCCGGAAGCGCCTCTCGGACAGTCCCGCGCCGTGGCCGCGACCCGCTTCGCGGTGGAGATGCGCCGCCACGGCTATCACTTGTTCGTGATTGGCCCAAGCGGGACCGGCAAGCACCGGCTCGTGGGCGAGCTGCTCGGGGCGGCGGCGTCTGTCGAGAGCACACCGCCGGACCTCTGCTACCTGCAGGACTTCGCGGATCCGCATGTTCCCCGCGTATTGACAGTGCCGTCGGGGAGGGGACGCGCGCTGTGCGACGAGATGACACAGCTTGTCGAGGAGCTGCGGGCTGCCATTCCTGCTGCCTTCGAGAGCGACGAGTACCGCACTCGCCTGCAGGAGATCGAAGACGAGTTCAAGCAGAGGCAGGAGAGCGTCTTCAACGCCATTCAGGACAAAGCCCAGAAGGGCGGCGTCGCGGTAGTCCGCATGCCGAGCGGAGTGGTGTTCGCGCCCGTCCGCGAGGGCGAAGTGCTCAGCCCGGACGAATTCGAGAAGCTGTCCGGGGACGACCAGAAACGCATCAAGGCGCTGGTGGAGTCGCTGCAGGACGAGCTGCAGAAGGGGCTCCGCCAGTTGCCCCGGTGGGGCAAGGAGATGCGCGACAAGGTGCGGGAGCTGAACCGTGAAGTGACGCGCTACGCGGTCGAACAGACTATCGAGGAGATGGAGAAGCGCTACTCCGATCTGCCTGCGGTGGTCGAGTATCTGGACGCTGTCCGGCAGGACGTGATCGACAATGCGGATGACTTCCGCAAGGAAGACGAGAAACCGAGCCTGCTTTCCGAGGCGTTGCCGGGTCGCCGCTTCGCTCGCTACAGTGTGAATCTACTCGTCGACAACTCTGCGACCCAGGGTGCACCGGTGCTCTACGAGGATCGTCCCAGTGCGGATCGGCTTGTCGGGCACATCGAGCATCGCGCGCAGTTCGGTGCGCTCGTCAGCGACTTCACGATGATTCGCGCGGGCGCTCTGCATCGGGCCAACGGCGGATTCTTGTTGATCGACGCCCGCAAGATTGTCACCCAGCCCTACGCCTGGGAAACGCTCAAGCGCATGCTGTTTTCCCGCGAGATACGCATCGAGTCGCTCTCGCGCATGCTCGGCTTGTCCAGTACCGAGTCGCTGGAGCCGGAGCCGATCCCGATCAACGTCCAGGTGGTGCTCTTCGGTGACCGCCAGCTGTACTACCTGATGTCTGCGCTGGACAGCGAGCTGGGTGACCTGTTCAAGGTCGTTGCCGACTTCGAGGACCAGGTTGCTCGAGAGCCGGAGTCCGAGCTCGAATACGCACGAGTGGTGGCTGGCATCGGACGCAGCGAGGGCCTGAAGCCGTTCGACCGGGGCGCTGTAGCAGCGCTCATCGAAATCGGTTCGCGGCGCGTGGAAGACGCCTCCAAGCTGTCGGTGCACCTGCGCGATCTCACCGACCTATTGAAGGAAGCGGATCACTTTGCCGAGCAGCGGGGCAGCGCCGTCGTCCAGCAGAGCGACGTGCAGAACGCGCTCGATGGCCAGATCTACCGGCAGAGCCGCGTACGGGAACGGCTCGAGGAAGCCATCCTGAACAAGAGCCTGTTGATCGATACCTCCGGGGAACGCGTCGGGCAGATCAACGGCCTCAGCGTGATCAGCCTCGGGAAGTACCCCATCGGACACCCGATGCGCATTACGGCCACTGCTCGCGTTGGCGACGGCAAGCTGGTGGACATCGAACGCGAGGTAGAGCTTGGCGGGGCGGTGCACTCGAAGGGCGTGCTCATCCTCGGCAACTACCTTGCCTCGCGCTTCGCGCGCGACTTCCCGCTCTCGCTTTCGGCGAGCCTGGTGTTCGAGCAGTCCTACGGCGACGTGGAGGGCGACAGCGCGTCGCTGGCGGAGCTGTGCGCGTTGATCTCGGCGCTTTCCGGCGTGCCGATCCGCCAGGCGATGGCCGTTACCGGCTCGGTCAACCAGCTCGGGCGCGTGCAGCCGATCGGCGGCGTCAACGAGAAGATCGAGGGGTTTTTCGACATCTGCAACGCGCGCGGGCTGACCGGAGAGCAGCGCGTTCTGGTCCCGAAAGCCAACCTCCGCCACCTGATGCTCCGTGCGGACGTGGTGGAAGCCTGCGAGCGCGGCAAGTTCGGCGTGCTCGCGGTGGACAGCGTGGACGAGGCCGTCGAGCTGTTGACCGGGCGCACTGCGGGCGAGCTCGACGAGAACGGCGAATTTCCGGAAGACTCGGTGAACCAGCTCGCTTCCGCGCAGCTGATGGAGTTCGCCGTGATCGCCGAGGGCTTCTCCAAGTTCGTCAAGATCGAGACCGAGGATTCCAGGAGCTCCAGCGACGGCGCGGCGAAACGAAAGGCGCACAGTGGCTGAACAGCGTCCGCTCAGGGTCATCGTTGGTCTCGATCTGACCAGCGCGGTGGATCGTGTCGTCGAGACCGGGGCGCTTCTGGCGGCGTCGCTCCGGACCGAGCTGTCGGGTCTGTTCGTCGAAGACGAAGCGCTGTCCCACGCCGTGGCGCTACCGTTCACTGTGCTGGTGCATAGAAGCGGGACGCTCAGCCCGATCGATTCCGTCCGGCTCGATCGGACACTGCGTCTGGCGGCACACGAGGCAGAGCGGGCGCTCACGCTGGCCGCCGAGCGAGTGCGGCTCGATGCCACGTTCCGCACCGTGCGTGGCAGATTGCTCGGCGCGTTGCTCGCAGCGTCGACAGAACGCGACTTGATCGTGCTGGGCAGTACCCTATCCCCGGCGCTCGTGCCGAAACGGCCCGGTTCGGTCGTCGCCCTCTTCGACCGGTCAGCGCTGGGCACGCCTCTGCTCGATTTCGCTCTAGCAATCGCTACCGCCCGCGGCGAGCGTCTGGTCGTCCTGGTCCAGCGAGACGACGATCCGGAGCCGGTGCGTGCCGCAGCGGCCTGGGCCGAGCGTGGTCGCGCGACCCTCCGGGCCGTCGAGGTGATCGAGGTAGAAAGCATCGCCAAGGCGCTCGAGCGCGAACACGCCTCGCTCCTGGTCTCTGGCGCGCACAGTGCTTGGCTCGGGGAGTCGTCCCTGAAGGAGCTCAGGGCGCAGGCAGGGTGTCCCCTGGTCCTGTTGCGTTAGTCGGCGCCCGGAAAGTGCAGGTCCTATCGCCATGGCTGAAACGAAGCCCAGTTCAAAGCGATGTCGGATTGTTCTGACCGGAGGTCCTGGCGGCGGCAAGACCACGGCGGCAGATCTGTTCCGGCGCGAGCTGGGCAGCCGCGTCGTGATAGTCCCCGAGGCGGCAACGATTCTGTTCTCGGGCGGCTTTCCGCGCTCTCGCGACCCCGGCGCTTCGCGCGCCGCTCAGACGGCGATCTACCAGGTGCAGCGCAACCTCGAGAACGTGCAGTCGGAGCTGTATCCGGATCGCATCCTGCTGTGCGATCGCGGCACGGTGGACGGCGCCGTGTACTGGCCGGGAGATGGCGACTTTTTCAACGCGATGCACACCACTCTCGAAGCAGAGCTGGCACGCTACGATGCGGTCGTGTTTTTCGAGACCGCGGCGCGCGGAGGCGAGTCCATCGAGGGGGGCAATCCCGTGCGAATCGAATCGGACAAGGAAGCCATCGAGCTCGACCGGGCGCTGCGCAGGTTGTGGTCGAAGCACTCTCGCTTCTCGCTGGTGCCGAACGCGACCTCGTTCTTCCAGAAGATCACGTTCGGGCTGGCTGCCATCCAGAGCATCGTCGCCCAGCTCTCGGAATGAGCGCCCCCAAATGAGCAAGGCCCCGGCTGGTGTCCAGTCGGGGCCTGCAGTTTCGCGATGGTCGTCCGCTACCAGCGGTCGCCGCCGCGGTCGCGTCCGCCGCGTCCGCCGCGTCCGCCGCCGCCGCGTCCACCGCCGCCGCCGCCGCCGCCGCCGCGTCCGCCGTAGCCACCGCCACCGCCGCCGCCGCCGCGTCCACCGCCGCCGCCGCCGCCCTGGCGCTCGCGCGCCGGGTTCACGACGAGCGGTCGCCCGTCCACCATGGCGCCGTTCATTGCATCGACGGCCGCCTGAGCCTCGTCTTGCGACGCGAACTCCACGAACCCGAAGCCGCGGGACTGCCCGCTCATCCGGTCGATGATGACGGTGGCCGAGACCACCTCGCCGTACTCCGCGAACGCATCACGAAGTTGATGATCCATTGTCGAATAGGCAAGGTTGCCCACATACAGTCGAACGCTCATCTCAATCTGCCTTCTCAGCCCACGCCATCGATCTCGACCTTCGAGCGAACGTCTGGCGCCAACGCTCCCTACGATGCCCCTCCCCGGATGGGAGGTGAAGCAGCACACAGACCAATACTCGAGCGGCGAAAACCGGTTCGGGCAGAGCATCTGATAGCAGTCAAGCCGTATCGTATCACACCCCCGGGCCATTTCGAGCTGGCTAGGGAATCGCGGGATCCGCGGCTGAGGCCGCTCGGCCGGAATCCGTGTGGGTGTTGGCCGCAGCCGCGGAGACCCTGCGTGGGGGGCAAAGTGCCACGCAATCCATTCGCGTTCCGGGGCCGGCCCCGGCCGCAGGGTTGGTGCTGCCCGGTGCTAGGTAGAACCACTGCATCCCGCTTTCCGCCTCCTGACGCAGCACCGGCACACCGCGTGCAGGTCCGCGCAAGGAAAGAAGGGGGAAGCAATGGGGTGGACCTACGAGAGCGTGGAGCACGCGCGCGACGCGGTGGGGCTTCTGCTCGAACAGCTTGGGCTCGACGCCTATCTCTTCGGTGTCGAGCCCGTAGGTGACAGGTGGGAAATCCGCCTGGAGTACGCAACCGACGCCGGATGGTCCTCGAAAGTCCTCGAGGTCGACAGCCCGACACTTGTCGAGAGCTTCTCGGACCCGAAGGCTCGCTCGCGACTGCTGCATACATGGAACAGGGCTCTCGATAGAGCCAAGCGGACGTCCCGGGCTCGCGCCCCCATCTGACTCAGTTCTGTTCGACGGTCTTCAGGAAGCGCACGTCCGGCCAGTCCTCGGCGGTGCGTTCGAGGTGCCAGTTGTTGCGGGCCAGGAACACCGGAGCGCCGGTGTGATCCTCGGCCAGGCTGGCTTCGCACTCGGCGACGAAGCGCTTGAGCAGCAGCGGGTCGTCGGTCTCGACCCAGCGCGCTGTGATGAGCCCCGTTGATTCGAAGTGGACGGGGATGTTGTATTCGGTGCGGATCCGGTCGGCGAGCACGTCGAACTGCAGCACGCCCACGACTCCGACGATCCAGTTGGCGCCGAGCATGGGCTTGAAGACTCGCGCCGCGCCTTCTTCGGCGAGCTGCTCCAGCGCGCGGCCGAGGTGCTTGGCGCGCATCGGATCGTCGGGGCGCACGGCCCGCAGCATCTCGGGGGCGAAGCTCGGGATCCCGGTGAAGTTCAGCGTCTCGCCTTCGGTCAGCGTGTCGCCGATGCGCAGCTTGCCATGGTTCGGAATGCCGATGATGTCGCCGGCCCAGGCGTCTTCGGCAATCTCGCGATCCTGCGCGAGGAACAGCACTGGATTGTGCACGGTCATCATGCCGCCGTCGCGGACGTGCTGCATCTTCATGCCGCGCTTGAAGTGCCCCGAACACAGCCGGAGGAAGGCGATGCGGTCGCGATGCTTCGGGTCCATGTTCGCCTGGATCTTGAACACGAAGCCGGTGGCAGTTTCCTCGTCCGGTTTCACAACGCGTTCCCTGGCGGCGCGGGGCCTGGGCGGCGGGGCCAGCTCGCCGATACCGTGCAAGAGCTCCCGCACGCCGAAGTTGTTGAGCGCGCTGCCGAAGAAGACCGGGGTCAGGTGTCCTTCGCGGTAGGACTGCAAGTCGAAGGTGGGGCAGAGCCCCCGCGCCATCTCCACCTGTTCGCGCAGCGTCAGAAGCGCATCTTCGGGCAGGTGCTCGGCGAGCTTGTCGTCCTCGAGCCCTTCGCAGGTGATGCCCTGGCTCGCGATGTTCCGGTCTGCCCGGTCCATCATGACCAGCTTGTCGGCGAACAGGTCGTAGCAGCCGAGAAAGCTCCTGCCCATGCCGATCGGCCAGCTCGCTGGCGTTACGTCCAGCGCGAGGGTCTGTTCGATCTCGTCGAGCAGGTCGAACGGGTCGCGACCTTCACGGTCGAGCTTGTTGATGAAGGTGATGATCGGCACGTCGCGAAGCCGGCACACCTCGAACAGCTTGCGTGTCTGTTCCTCGATGCCTTTGGCGGCATCGATCACCATCACGGCGGAGTCCACCGCCGTGAGCGTGCGGTAGGTGTCCTCGCTGAAATCCTGGTGGCCCGGGGTGTCCAGCAGGTTGAAAGTGCGGCGCTCGAAGTCGAACGTCATTGCGGACGCCGTGACGGAGATCCCGCGCTCCCGCTCCACCTTCATCCAGTCGGAGTGCGCGCGGCGCTGCTCGCCACGGGCCTTGACGGCGCCGGCGAGCTGGATCGCGCCGCCGAACAGCAGGAGCTTCTCGGTGAGCGTGGTCTTTCCGGCGTCCGGATGCGAGATGATCGCGAAGGTGCGCCGGCGGGAAACGATGTCGGAAAGCTGGCTCATGACACGACGCGAGAGTGGAAGGGTCGCCGGTGCCCGTCCGGGACAGCCCACCGGACCGCGGACTTTGAAGGCTATTGCGCTGCTTGGCCAGCGGTTTTGTTGATCCTTGTGGCTCCCGGCTCCAGCATCCGGGGAGAGGAGGGAACATGCCCAGCGTGTTTTCCGGGATCATCGCAGGAGAGTTGCCGGGGCGGTTCGTCTGGCAGGACGAACGGTGCGTGGCATTTCTGAGCATCGCGCCACTCAAGCCCGGGCACACACTGGTCGTGCCGCGCGAGGAGGTCGACCACTGGCTCGATCTGGAAACAGGTCTCGCCCGGCATCTGATGGCCGTTTCGCAGAGCATCGGCAAGGCGCTCGACAAGGCGTACAGCCCCGAACGCGTGGGGATGATGATTGCCGGGCTCGAGGTGCCGCATGTACACCTTCACGTGGTGCCCATCGACGACGTGCACGACCTGGACTTCGAGCGGGCGGACAAGAACGCGCGCCCTGCCGACCTCGACGCCGCTGCCGCGCGCGTCCGCGCCGCTCTGCGCGAGCTCGGCTATCCGGAGGTCAGCGACTGACCAGAACGTCCGGGTCGGGAGCCTCGGCGAACAGACGCTCGACCTCCGCCGCGCGTCGCTCGAGCACCGCACGCTGGTTGATGTAACCCTTGTCGGTGATTTCGCCGCCGTCGATGCTGGGCGGAGTGAGCAGCCACAGCGCGCGCTCCACGCGCATGCTCGAGTTCGGGTGCTCGGCATTGTGCTCGGCCAGAGCCGCGGCGAGGCCTTCGCGCACGGCGGCGCTGGCGACGACGTCGGCGAGTGGTGCGTCTGCTCCCTGGTTCGCCAGCACGCGGCAGGCAGCTTCGTTCGGAAACAGCAGCACACCCACTGAAGACCGATCGTGGCCCGCGATCACGGCGTCCTGCACCAACGGAGCGCAGGTCGCGATCAGCGCGACCCGGAGCTGCCCGACGCCCACCCAGGTGCCGCTGGTCAGCTTGAAGTTTTCCGCGGTCCTGCCATCGAATACCACGCCCTTGACGGGCGCCTCGGGATCCTCGAGGCGGCCGGCGTCGCCCGTGGCCAGAAAGCCGTCGTTGTCGAACGGGGCCGGGCGCAACTTGCCGCCGGCTTCCCAATAGCCGGGCGTGATATTCGGCCCTTTCACCTGCATCTCGAGCTTGCTGTCCGTCGGCACCATCTTCAGCTCCGTGCCTGGTGCCGGCAGTCCGATCACGCCGGCACGCTGCATTGGAAAGTGTACGGACGTGACCAGTGGCGCGGTCTCCGTGGACCCCCACGCCGAGACCATGAGCACTCGCTCGCCGCGTGCCCGCTCGCTGACCGCCTCGAGTCGTTCCCAGAGGTTCTGGGGCAGTGCCGCTGCGGCGTAGAACAGCAGGTCGAGCTCGCGGAAGAAGGTGTCGCGCAGGGCAGCGTCCTGTTCCAGAAACGGCAGCAGGATGTCGAAGCCGCGCGGCACGTTGAAGTAGAGGGTAGGCGACACATCCCGCAGGTTTTTCACGGTAATGTCGATCCTGCCCGGAGCCGGCTTGCCGCTATCGACGTACAGGGTGCCGCCGTTGAACAGCACCATGTTGAAGTTGTGGTTTCCGCCGAAGGTGTGGCTCCAGGGCAGCCAGTCCACGACGACCGGGGGGCGATCACCGAGGAAGGGCCAGAGCTGGCGGATCGCCTGCTGGTTCGAGCACAGCATGCGCTGCGTGTTGACCACCCCCTTGGGCGTGCCGGTCGAACCGGACGTGAACAGCACCTTGGCGACGGTATCGGGCCCCACGGCGCCCAATGCCTGGTCCACCGCCGTGCCTGTTGTTGTGGCGCACAGCGCATCCAGCTCCAGGGCGTTCGGTGGCGGCCGTCGCGCGCAGACGACCGGCGTGTTGCCCAGTTCGAGCGCACCGAGCGCGCGCGCGAACAGCTCGCCGTCCTCGGCGTAGACAACTCCGGGCCGGAGCTGGGAAAACACATGCCGGAGCTTCAGAAGATCCTGGGACAAGAGCGAGTAGGCCGGTGAGATCGGCGCGGCCGGCGCGCCGATGTGCATCGCCGCGAGCTGCACCAGCGCGTGACCGATGCTGTTGTCCGACAGCAGCATCACCGGGCGCGAGGGTCCCGCACCCAGATCAAGCAGTGCTTGGGCGAGTCCGCGCACCTGCTGGCCAGCTTGCCTGTAGGTCAATGTGCGAAAGTCGCCGCCTTCCGCGCGTTCCGCCAGGAAGACGCGTCCCGGAGCCCTTTCTGCCCACGATTCCAGCAGATCGCCGAGGCAGCGCGGGTAGTCGCCCAGCTCCACGGGGGAGCGCAGAACGAACGCCCCGCCCGGCAGATCGGTCTTTTCCACTGCGGGGGGAGCCAGTCGGGGCAGTCGACGCGGTGCGGGCATGCACCCCAGTCTGCGTGCGGGCAACTGGCGTGTCGAGGGGGATCCCCGTAGCGATGCGGACGCTTCGTGACTACTCTCCGGAGTGTGACGAGGCTCCGGATTGCTGCTTTCGTGTTGACGGCGCTCTTGATGCCAGTGGCTGCGGGCTGTGGTGGATCGCACACGACGCCCGCCGACGCGTCGGCTGCCAATCGGGCAGCGGCCAACCGCCGGCTGCAGGGCGCGTGGGTGCTCACGAGCTTCCAGTCCGAGGTCCCGCTCGAGCCCATGCTGCAGGGCTTGCTGGCAGTCCAGATAGGACACCTGCAGGTCAAGTTCGACGGAAAGCAGTTGACGGCCCTCGGTCCCGGCGTGGAAGCGAGGCGGCAATACGTCGTGACCGATGCCGTGTTCAACCGCCTGAAGGTCACGGTGTACGACGACGGGTTGCCCTACCAGGTCGAAGGCGAGTTCCAGGGCAACCAACTGTCGTTCCACGCCCTGACCTCGCCCTGGCGGGGCAGCGGTCTGCTGGTACGCGCGCGCTAGCACCGGCCGGCGCCCGCTCGGCGCGATGTGGGTGCCGCGCCGCGTTGTCGGTAGTTGTCAGCTCTGTCGCCGTCGCGCGGGCGACGAGGCCGCCCGCGCGTTGACCCCGCCACACTGCACATGCGATCCTCCACGAGGGTCGCCTCGGGGCGGTCCCCGTCCATGCCCCCTGGGTCCCGTCCGATGGCGGGTCCTGCCTCCCCCGAAAGGGAACCGCCATGAAGTCCTCTGGGCATCTGGCCCGCGCCGTCTCCGGTCTCGCCGTCGTGCTTGCGGCCTGTGTGCTGGGGCCTGGCGGATGCGCCTCGGGGGGGGAAGCCAACACGACACACTCCACGCCCGCCGACAGCGGCGCGGATGTCGACGCAAGCTCCGGTGGCAATGGCGGATCCGCCGGGTTCTCCGGCGCCGCCGGAACAGCGGGCAATGCGGGCTCGGCCGGCTTTTCCGGCGCCGGCGCTGGTGGAGCCGCGGGCAGCGACGCGGGCGACGCGGGCGACGCGCAGAGCGATGCAGCGGATGCCGATGCCGACGCCGGGGATGGGGCCGCCGACGCACAACCCGACGCGCCGCAATGCAGCCAGCTTCCCGAGCTTTGCAACGGCTTGGACGACAACTGCAACGGCGTGATCGACGAAGGAGACCCGGGAGGCGGGGCCGCGTGCACGGTTGCGGGCAAGAGCGGCGTCTGTGCCAACGGCACCATGCACTGCATCAACGGCGTGCTGCTCTGCCAGCAGGACGTGCAGCCGTCCTCGGAGATCTGCAACGGCCTGGACGACAACTGCGATGGACAGACCGATGAAGGCAACCCCGGTGGCAACGAGCCGTGCAACACCGGTCTGCCTGGCGTGTGCGCGGGGGGCACCACCGCGTGCGTGAACGGCAAGGTCGAGTGCCAGCAGAACCAGCAGGCGACCACCGAGGTCTGCAACGGCCTGGACGACAACTGCGACGGCCAGGTCGACGAGGGCTTCTCGGGTTCGAACCAGCCCTGCACGGTGCCGGGCCAGCCGGTGAACTCGCCCTGCGCCCAGGGGCTCACCAACTGCCTGGGCGGCCAGAAGGGCTGCACGCAGACCGTCTTCCCGAATCCCGAGACGTGCAACGGCGTGGATGACGACTGCGAAGGCCAGATCGACAACGGTCTCGACGGCCTTCCGTGCGACACCGGACTGAAGGGGGTCTGTGGCGGGCCGGGCTCGGGCAAGACCCAGTGCAGCTCGGGAACGTCGACCTGCGTTCCGAACATCGCGCCGGGCAGCCAGCAGGAGACCTGCAACGGTCTGGATGACAACTGCGACGGCACCGTCGACAACGTCCAGAACATCGACCTCGAGTGCGCCACCAGGAACTCGAATGCCTCGAGCGTGGCGACGTGGCAGTGCACGGCCGGCTATTGCGCCGTTGCCAGCTGCACGTCCACCCACCGTGACTGCGACGGATTGCCCGGCAATGGCTGCGAGGTGGATACCTCGCTCGATCCCGCCAACTGCGGCGCATGCCACAACGCCTGCGATTCGACGAACGGGTCGCCCTACTGCGTCTCGGGAGCGTGCAAGATCGCGTGCAATCCGGGCTACGGCGACTGCGACAACAATCCGAACAACGGCTGCGAGACCAGTACGACGACAGACAAGAGCAACTGCGGCAGCTGCGGCACCGTGTGCAGCAGCGCCAACGGCACGACGACCTGTACGGGCGGAAAGTGCGTTCCGGTCTGCAACAGTGGCTACGGCGATTGCGACGGCAACCCGGACAACGGCTGCGAGACCAACCTCAAGACCACCACGGCCGACTGCGGCGCGTGCGGCGCGCCGTGCGTGAACCCCAACGGCACGACTTCATGCGTCGCTGGAGCCTGTGTACCGTCCTGCAGCGCCGGGACCACGGATTGTGATGGCAACTCGCGGAACGGTTGCGAGACCATCACGGCGAGCGACCCGAACAACTGCGGCGGCTGCGGGATCAAGTGTGTCAACGCCAACGGCGCGACGAGCTGTGTGAACGGTGTCTGCATGCCGGTGTGCTCGGCAGGTACGGCGGATTGCGACGGCAATCCGAACAACGGCTGCGAGACGAACATCAATGCCAGCACCACCAACTGTGGCGCCTGCGGCACCAAGTGCACGAACCAGCACGGCACGACCAGTTGCGCGTCTGGGGTGTGTGCGCCGGCCTGCGCCAACGGCTACGCGAGCTGCGACGGCGACCCGATCAACGGCTGCGAGACGAGCCTGACCACCAACGTCAACAACTGCAGCGTCTGCGGCAAGCAGTGCTCCAACGCGAACGGTTCGACGAGCTGCGTCGGTGGGGCGTGTACGCCGAGCTGCAGTTCGGGTTTCGGCAGCTGCGACAGCAATCCGGACAACGGCTGCGAGACCAATCTGAACACGAGCACGGCCAACTGCAGTGCCTGCGGCAAGCAGTGCACGAACGCGAACGGCACGACGAGCTGCGTGAGCGGAGCTTGTACCCCCAGCTGCGCTTCGGGCTACGCGAGCTGCGACAGCAATCCGGACAACGGTTGCGAGACGAATACCAATACGGATGTCAACAACTGCGGCACGTGCGGCCACGTGTGCAGCAACCCGAACGGGTCGGTGAGCTGCTCGGGCGGCACCTGCCAGATCGGCTGCAGCGCGGGCTATGCGGACTGCGACGGCAACACCAACAACGGCTGCGAGACGAACATCACGAACAACGGCAGCAACTGCGGCGGGTGCAACATCGCGTGCGTCAATGCGCACGGAACGACGAGCTGCATCTCGAGTTCGTGTGTGCCGCTGTGTCTGGCCGGGTACGGCAACTGCGACGGCAACGCGGTCAACGGTTGCGAAACCAACCTCCTGACCAACGTGAATAGCTGCGGCGCGTGTGGTCACCAGTGCACGAACGCGCACGGCAGCACGAGCTGCAGTGCCGGCGCATGCCAGCCGAGCTGTGCTGCGGGCTGGGGAGATTGCGATGGCAACCCGGACAACGGCTGCGAGACCAACCTGACTACGAGCACCGACAACTGCGGAGCGTGCGGCACCAAGTGCACGAACGCCAACGGCTCGACGAGCTGCAGCGGCGGGACGTGCCAGCCGAGTTGCAGCGCGGGCTCCGGCGACTGCGATAGCAACCCAGTGAACGGCTGCGAGACGAACCTGAACACAAGCGTCAACAACTGCGGCGCCTGCGGTACCGCGTGCACGAACTCGCATGGGACCACGAACTGTGTCGGTGGCACCTGTTCGCCGAGCTGCAGCTCGGGCTATGCCGACTGCACGAACCCGGACAACGGCTGCGAGACCAACATCAAGACCGATGTCAACAACTGCGGCAGCTGCAACTACACCTGCGCGGTCCCGGCGAACGCCAGCGGCGTGACCTGCGCGTCGTTTGCTTGCCAGGTCAGTACGTGCAACTCGGGCTACTACAACGTGGACGGCAGCTACGCCAACGGCTGCGAGTGCCACGCCGACTCCGTCTCGAACAGCTGCGGCAGCGCCACCAATCTCGGTACGGTCACCATCAACGGAAGCGGTTCCGTCACCGCGAACATCGTCCCTTCGACGGATGTGGACTGGTACAAGATCGAGTTCCAGACGGGTGCGACCTGCTCGTTTGGACCGAAGATCACGCTCACCACGGGCGGAGCACCGGTCGCGATGCAGGTGAGGGCAACCAGCTGCAGCGGCTCGGGCCTCGCGTGCTCCGAGGGCGGCACGTCGAGCGCTGCCTCGGGCTACACATCCTGGGCCTTCGGCTATACCAGCTCGTGCGGCAATCACCTGACGATCGACCCCACTCCGGAGCACACCGGGTCCTTCATCAACGTTCCGACCGTGCTGTACGTCAAGGTGTTCGCGACAGGCAGTAGCAGCACCTGCATGCCGTACACACTGCAGTACTCGAACTAGGCGCGGCAGTTCGGCGGGAGTCGCTCCCGTTCGTCAGCTCGTGCTAGGAATCGGGGAATGCAGATCGAGCTCATCGCCACGGCGAGCGAGGACTCGGCGTATCTTCCGCGCCTGGGACTCGGGGTCCTGGCGGCCAATACTCCGCCGGAGGACGAGGTCATCTACACCGACGACGTGGTGCAGCCGTTCGAACGTCGAGCGTGACGTGAAGGACGTCGACCTGGTCGGCATCAGCGTCGACAGCAAGACCGCGCGGCGGAGCTACGAGATTGCCACGGCCTATCGCCGCCGCGGGGTCAAGGTCGTGCTGGGAGGTATCCATCCGACGGCCCTGCCCGCGGAAGCCGCGCAGTATGCCGACGCGGTGGTCGTCAGCGAGGCCGAGGACCTGTGGCCGCGACTTCTCGCCGACTTCAAGCGCGGCGAGCTCCAGCCGGTCTACCGTGGGCCGCTGCCCGATCTCGGGAACCGTCCGCCGCCGCGGCGCGATCTGTTCCGTTCGAGGAAATACGTTCCGTTCAAGGTCGTGCAGACGATGCGGGGCTGCCCCTATCCCTGCGAGTTCTGCAGCGTGTCGACGGCCAACGGCACCACGATGCGCTTCCGTCCTGCGGACGAGGTCATCGCCGAGCTTGGCACTCTGGGCACGCTGGTGATGTTTGCCGACGACAACGTGATGATCCACCGCAAGTATTCGCAGGATCTGTTCACGAGGATGGTGCCGCTCCAAAAGCACTGGATCGGGCAGTGCAGCCTGGCCGCCGTCAAGCGCATCGAGAACGTCCGGCTGATGGCGGAAAGCGGCTGCAAGGCGCTGTTCATCGGTTTCGAGAGCATCGACGAGGAAACGGTGCGTTTCACCGGAAAGCGGCAGAACCGCCCCTCGCAGTACCGCGAGGTGATGGAGATGCTGCACGAGCACGGCATCAGCACCTGGGGCAGCTTCGTCTTCGGCTTCGACACCGACGACCCGGAGGTGTTCGACCGCACCGTGGAGTTCGGCATCGACATGCAGCTGACCATGGCGCTGTTCGCGCAGCTCACCCCGTACCCCGGCACGCGTCTCTACCAGCGTCTCGAGGCCGAGGGGCGTCTCACGGACAAGCGCTGGTGGCTTTCCGCAAACCACGACGCGGGTTCGCCGTACTACGTGCCGAAGAGAATGACGCGCGAGCAGCTGAGGGAAGGTTGGAAACGGGCGTGGACGCGCTTCTATTCGCCCCGATCCATCTGGGAGCGCTGGACGGTGCGGCGTCGGTCGAGCTGGATCCAGACACTTGGCTACCTGCCCATCAACATCATGCAGAACCGCCTTGCGCACCTGAAGATCGCGGGCGGTACACCGAGGTTCCGGTCTGCGCGCGCAGCAGGAGCTCCGGAGGCAGGGCTCTTTCAACCGCCTGCATTCGTCGAGTCGCAGGATGCCCGCCGCCTGCGCGTCCTCGATCCAGAATAGGTCGGCAGCGCGTAGCGGCCGGGAGCTAGCCGGTGCGTCAGGAGGAGGCTTCGCGAGGCCTGGGCGTCGACCTGGACTTGCGGTGATCCAGCACGACCGCGATGCCCAGTCCGAACAGGAACCCGGGCAAGCTGAAGACGAGCGCTACCGGCAGCGCCTGGTCCTTGTAGTCGCGGTACGGAGCGGTGAGCAGATCAACGTCGTCCATGCTGTCGATGTGTGCGTCGAGGATGTGCGCGACAAGCTTGCCGTCCGTGGAATCCGGGGCGTTCTCCGCGCGGTGTCGGCGGTTCGCATCCAGCGACAGCGCTTTCAGCTCGGCCATGTCGTGACGCGCCTGCTTCGCGGTCCATTTGCCGCTCTTGATCAGCAGGGCCTGCTGGTGGGCGAGTGCCGCATGCATGTCGGAGTAGCGCGTGTACCAACCCACGCACGCGCCGGCGAGCAGGCCCACGATCACACACACCCAGTAGATCTTCGGTGTCGTTTCCATCGAGCTCCGTACCTCATGGCCGGGCAGAGCGGCCGCAGGCAGCATAACAGTATCGGCTGCTTTCGAGGCGGACAAGGCAGGGCCTCGGCGAGCCGTCTGGCAGAAGCCAAGGCGCACGGATCCGTCGGGGTTGCCAGCACACGGGCGCAGAACTAAGAGGCGGAGCCATGACAGCGAATGCCAGGGCACGGGCGGGTGGCAGCATCGACCACGGGCGCGGAGCGAATCGCGCCGGAGCGTGGCTTCGTGGCGCCGCATTGGTAGCACTCGGAGTGGCTGTGGTGGGGTGCAGCAAGAAGGACCAGAAGAAGTGCCAACAGGCCCTCGACGTCACGCGCAAGTCGTTGGACGTGAAGAATGTCGATCTGGCCCACCAGTGGCGGGATCGCGCCTACACCTACTGCTCGGATACGGCGGAGCTGTCGAAGCTCGACAAGGACATCGTCGCCCGCCAGAATGCAATCGAGACCGATCGGCGCGAGAAGGAAGCAAAGAAGACGCATACCCAGGAGCTGACGGCACTCCTGGTGCAGTGGGCGGGTGACCATCGCTCTACGCCCGAGACCGCGGCAGCGAGCGTGACCTGCGGTCCGGTCGATGCCGACGCTGGCGCACCTCCGGCCAATGGCGCGGCTGCCAAGGACAAGCAGCCCCGCTGGTGCACGCGGGTCCGCACCGTTTCCGATGGGTTCCGCCTTTCGGTCCGCTACCGCGACAACGACCCGAAAGTGGTGGATTTCTCGACAGTCGCTCCAGCATCGGTGGACTGCTCCGCCCTGGGCGCGAACAAGCTTCTGATCAAGGGGCCGCCGAAGTCCTACTGCCAGATCACGGGTGGTCGTCTACAGGGAATGCAGGCCCTGATCACGAACCAACCGGACGGCACCCACATCGACGTCTTCACGCCCGGCTACGTCCAGCACGACGCGACCATTCGGGCGCTGACGCGCTGAGCTACTCGCGCCAGGCGATCCGACCCCGGAGTACCAACGACACCGGACGGGGGTTGGCGTGTTCGACGAGCGAGTTGGCCTCGTGCGATCGCGCCCAGGGCTGCCGGCTCACGGTGACGTGGAGTCTCCCGCCGTCCCAGGGTCTCAGCTGCGAGCCAGCGATCTCCACCAACAACGCCTGCACGCGATCGTCGCAGCATTCGCCGACTGCGGTAAGCGACAGCGTCGCGCCCAGCGCGTGCTCCGCCGGTAGCCATCGACGGTCGAACCCGGAGCGCTCGACCGAGTGGGCGAGCGTCACGTGATCGCCGCGCAGCACCGGGAATCTCGCCAGAGCCTGGACTTCCGCCACGCTCCCGGGGCACAGCACGATCTGTAGCGAAGCCAGCTCTCCCGTCACTGACGGTACTGCGACACGTTGCGTCGCCAGAACTTCTCGAACGCCGAGCGGTTCGCGTTCTGCGGCGGCTTGCCGTAGTGGTACGGACGAGGAATCTTGCTCCCGTACACGCAGTGCAGCACCTTGGCGAACTGCTCGGTGCGGGCCGATACTTCGTCTGGTTTGGGGTGCGAGGCCACCATCTTCTCCAGCGTCGTGCCCAGCTCGTCGCATGGGGGACCAAGCTTCGGCAGTCTGACCTGGGTGTCGGCCGGGCAGCAGCCATGGCGGATGACCGCGGTGGCTGCCAGCTCGTACCAGTCAAACGTGGACCATTCCTTCATGCCGGGTGTCACCTTGCCGCCGCCGGCGACTACGATGCGCTGGTAGAGGTCCGCGTTGACCTTCCGGAAATCATTCGCCTTGCACAGGAAGCCGAACCCGTGTTCGCTGTGGAACGTGCCTGGCTCGAAGTAGGACGCTACGCACGCGCCGAGCGACTTGGGACGGTCCTTCAGCCCCGAGTCCTCCGCGCCCAGGGCCGCGTCTCCAACCTCTCCAGCCGCTGCCGCATCGCCGGACGACGTTCGCGTCGCTGCCGGCGTCGCCAGGCGTGGTGGACGGCACGGCTGCGCCGCCCGGGGGTGGGGTAGCCGTTTTCGGCTGGATGGACTTCTTCAAGCCTGGAATCGGCAAGCCAAGGCCTGCGAGCAGCGGCATCAGCCTGTCGCGCATGAGATACCCGGTGACGCCGCAAGCCACGAGCACCGTCAGCAGGGCCCAGACTATGACGCCGCTCTTTCGCGACTTTCCGGGCGGCGCGTCTCCGGCCACGATGGTGGCGTCCTGCGGCGTGACCGGCGCCGGCGCGACCGGGGGAGGTGGCGGGGCGGCAGCCGGTGGCGGGGCGCCAGCGGCAGGCGGCTGTGCCATCGCCATCCTGGCGTCGTCAGGCGCCAGGGCGAGGGTCGCTTCTTCGTCGAAATCGCCCATCATCGCGCGTCGGATTTCTTCTCGCTGGGCGTCGGTCAGTACGGATTGCGAGTTGACGGTCGCGTCCTCGTCGAACTCTTCTTCGTCTTTCGACATGCCCCGTCGGATTGCTTCCATCTGTTCGGGGCTCAGTACGGACTGCGAGTCGAGGATGCGCGTTGCCGCTTCCTCTTCGTCGTCGGCGTATGCCGAGCCACCCGCGGCCATCGGCCCGGCGGAATGGGGGCTCGATGCCGGCGGAGGAGGTGGCGGGAGCGGGGGAGGCGGTGGTGCCGCCTTCCCCGGCGAGGACGGTCGCGGCGGCTTGGGAGGCTCCGGGCTGGAAGGCCGCACGAACCCCAGTTGCGCGATGTCGACAACGCTTGTCGGCGCGTCGTCCTCGTCTTCGTCCTCCTCCAGCTCGCGGGCGGCTGCATCGGCGGCGTCGGCGTCGGCCAGTAGTTGCTCCACCTGGTCTGCCGCGCCCTTGGAGGCTGCGCCCATCGTGCGAGCCGCCGCGAGCAGTTCGGCAGCCGAGCTGACGATGGTCTGCGCGTTGTCGTCGTCCCACTCGGCTTCGTTGTCATCGGCCGGCTGGATCGGCGTCTGACCGGTCGCTTCGGGCGGCGCCATCGAGGTCCGGGAGGCCTTCCAGGCTCCCAGCGCTTCCCGGAACTCTACGATGTCGGTGCTGCGCTTCCCGGGCTCGGCTGCGAGGCCGCGCGCGATGAGCCCCTCGAGCGCGGCATCGAAGATTCCGTGCTCGGCGAGCGGACGGGCTCCAGCGGACACCATGCTCTTGACCAGCCGTTCGCGACTGGTGCCGCTGAAGGGCGTCGTGCCCGTGAGCGTCGCGTAGAGCGTGGCGTAGAGCGCCCACATGTCGTCCACGGTGCTCGGCCCATGCCCTCTGAGGCGCTCGGGTGAGCAGTACGACCCGCTGGGAGGAGCGACGAGCTGGGTGAGGACCGGTCCCTGCGGTCCATTCTCGGGGGTTGCCACGACGCTGCGCGGCGAGATGGCGCCGTGCACGCCCCCGATCGCATGCAGCGACTCGATCGCCTCCGCGAGCTTCTCGACAATCTCCACGGCCTCGAGCAGCTCGGGCCGACCAGCGCGCAGGGCGTCGTGCAGCGTCGTGCCGTGGACGTACTCGGCGACAACGACGGCCGGGGCCTTGACTGCCGGCGCGGGCAGCGAGTCTGGATCGGCGTCGTGGATGACATCGACAATCGCAGCCAGATGCGCATGCCGGACGCCGACGATCCCTTCCAGCCCAGCGACGCGGGCAGCGCCGAGAGCGGAGACGATGACCGTGCGGCGCGTCTTCTCGTCGATCGCAAGCCAGCTGACCGACTTGGCTCCGGTCTGCAGGCTCCTTGAAAACCGATAGCGCCCTGCCAGTGGCGTTTGCGGGGCTTGCATTGCCCCCATGCTCCCTTTTCCGCGGCCTGCTGAGAAGCGTTTTCCTGCTCTAAACACTCGATTTTCGGGAGGAAGGCCATCCCGACCCGCGCTCCCGTCGGGCCCCGCGCGTGGAGTCTCCCCCGCTGCACCATGCTAGACAGGAAGCGCCATGGTGCCCCTCAAGGCCGGATTCGCGATACTGGTGGCCTCGGCCGCCCTGTCGTCGGCTTGTCACCCGTCGTCGAAAGCCCAGGCGCCTTCGGAGACCACCGGCTCACGTGCGCCTCCGGTCAAGGTGGTCGAAGGGTCGATCGTGTTCACGAAGTGCCCGGACTCCAAGCACCTCGGGGCTGGTCGCGCAGAGGCCACCATCAACAAGCTGGTCGACGGCTGCACTTCCGTGCCCGGAGGTTCCGCCCGCTTCATGGCCACCCTCAAGCCCGGCGGCACCATCGAAATCGCTGCCCCTAGCGGTAGCAAGGACGAAGGCGTGGTGCCCATCTGCGTGCTCAAGAACCGACTCCGCCACCATCTGTGGCTCCGCCATGCGTGTACCATGGCGGTGCAGATCGAGGAGCAGCGGGTCCGCTGAGCGCCGGGCTGTCAGGCAACCCGCGCGGCGTGCCGGGCTCGCTTGTCGCGATACAGCCGCGCGTCGGCGAGCGCGAGTAGCGCCTGCGCGGTCGTCGGCGTCACAGCGGTGGCCACGCCCACGCTCACGCCGATCTCGCGGCCCACGACGCGACTGCGGGCCAGGTTGTCGCGCACGCGCCCCACGACCAGCTCCGCCTCCTCGGCGTCGGTCTCCGGCAGCAGCAGCGCGAACTCGTCGCCGCCCGTGCGCGCGGCCAGATCGCTCGTACGCGTCGCCTCCTTGCAGGAACGTGCCAGCTCGCGGATGGCCTGGTCTCCGGCGGCGTGTCCCGCCTCGTCGTTCAGCGTCTTCAGGTCGTCCAGATCGAGCAGCACGATCGACAGGGCACCTCCCTGTCTTGAACGGCGCGCGAGCTCGCGCCACAGCGCAGCCGAGAAGACCCGACGATTTGCCAGGCCAGTGAGCGGCTCGGTGTCCGCCAGCGTGCGCAGCCGATCGATCTCGTGCGCGCGATCCACGAGCGCCTGCAGAAGCGGGGCGAAGTGGTCTGCCTCCGCTCCAAGCAGGGCGAGCGCTTCGCCCAGGAGCTCGTCGGCGCGCTGCGGCGACTCTGTGCTGGCCAGCTCGGTGAGCAGCGCGAGCACGTCGCCATTCACGTGGCGACCGGCGGCCTCGCGACGCAGCCCCTCGCCCAGAGCGTAGGTGCCGCTGCCAGTGTCCGCGAGCTCGTCCGATCGCATCTTCCCTGCGATACAGACTTGCCAGAAGCATGCCATATTCCCCCGCGATTCCCGGGGGTTGCCCAACTGTTGAACTTGGTTCAACTAAACGTTGTCCGGGGTCAACAGTCGCACTGCTGTACGTGCGTCGATTCTGCGGTGTCCTTGCATCGACGGTGCAAAACGCACCAGCCGGCGTGTGGGACGCGCACCTACCGCGGCGTGAAAGGTCGCAGGGCTTCGTTGCGACTGTCGTTGTCGACAAGACGATAGCGATCGCCGTCCAGCCAGTATGTCCGCCCGTCGGCTCGCGCACCCTCGTCACGCAGGCGCGCCTTGATCGGCCGGTAGCCGTCGGTCATCGGCACGCTCCGGACCAGCCGCACCCAGCGCGGTCGCGCGTGCGGCGGCTCGCTGGCGAGCTTGTCGTTGAATCGCTCCAGATCGAGCGAGTCGCCGTCGGCGGGGACGATCGTCGCGGCGACGACCTCGCCGTCGGCGCCTTCCGGCAGAACGCCGTAGACGACGGCCAACTCGACATCGGGCAGCTCGACAAGGCTGTCTTCGAGCGTACGCGGGAACACCGGGCCCTCCGGCGTGCGCACGACGTCGCGCAGCCGATCCACGAACCAGTAGTCACCGTCAGCGTCCCGACGCATGACGTCACCCGTCACGAACCAGGCATCGCCTATCTCGAACACGTCGCGGCGGACGCGACTGCTGGGCCCGTCCGTGGCGTCGCCGCCCGGCAGGTTCAGTTGGTCGAGTTTCGCGATCAGGACCCCTGGCTGCTCGGCGCGGCAACGGACGAAGCGTCCCTGTGAACTGCGCCGGAAATCGTCCTTGTCGAAATCATATTGGACCAGCGTCTTGTCGATGCTGCCGGGCAGCGAGCGACCGACGCTTCCGATCTTCTTGCCCGACGCATTGGCGAGCACCAGGTTGACCTCGGTCGACGCGTAGAACTCCAGCACGCCAACCGGACCAAAACGTCCGATTACGCGCCGCCACACGTCCGCCCGCATGCCGCTGCCGGCGAACAGCCGGAGCGGGTTGTCGCGTTCGGTGGGGCAGGGCTCCGCGTCGACCAGCTGCCGGCACATCTCGCCTGCATAGAAGACCACGCTGGCCCCGTAGCGTCGCACTTCGTTCCAGAACACGTCCGGCTCGAAGCGCGTGGCCAGCGCCAGCCGGGCTCCCCCGACAAGCGCGCCCCCGACCGACACCAGAAGTCCCGCCGGGTGATGCAGCGGCAGGCAGGCGTAGACGGTGTCCTTCGAGGTCAGCGTGCAGGCGGCAGCGGCGCCATACGCGGAGAAGGCCCAGCGGCGGTTGGTGATCGCGGCCGCGCGGCCGCCCCGATCGACGGTGACGATCAACATCGCCAGGTCCGAGGCGCGTCCCGGGTTCGGGCGGTACCACGCCGGCAGTTCCACGGCCTCCGGCTCGATGGCTTCCATGTCGATGACGCCGTCGGGCAGCGACCGGTTGGGGCCGCCGCCGCCGAGCACGAGCACGTCGCGTTCGAACGCGGCGCGCGCCCGCGCGGCGTCTTCCGGGTCGGTCGCCAGGAACTCCAGCCGATCGAGCCCGATGGCGAGGTCGAGCGCATCGTCGTCGACCTCGGGATTGATCAACACGGAGACGGCACCCAGGCGGTTGATGGCCGTGACCATCGACAGGTAGCTGGGGCGCCCGCGCATCATCACGCCGACGTGATGCCCCGACCGGACACCGCAGTGGATGAGGCCGCGGACGACATTTTCCACCCGGCGATCCGCGTCGGCGTAGGAAAAGGCGCGCCCCCTCCACAAGAAGAACGTCTGATCGGGGATCCCGCGGGCCTGCTGCGACAGCGCGCGGCCGAAGCTGACCTCCGTGTCGTCCTCGATGCGGTTGAGCTGCGTGAGGCGAGGCAGCTGGTAGCGCAGGTTGTCCACCGCGTCGCCGATGTCCTCGAAGATATGCCCGAATTTCTCCCAGGCGGTTTCCAGGGTGCCGATCGCCACGTCGTAGAAGAGGTCGAAGTCGAGCGGCTCGTCGAAGGCTGCGTCCTCGATTTCGATCTCGCCGCGCGCGGTCTGTTCTTCGGGCGTGAGCAGCCGGGGTTTCTTGCCGTGGCCCTCCCGCCACTTGATCCACTCGATAACGGTGGGCCACGTGTCCCGCGCTGCGGTCGAGCCCACCACGAGCCCGAAGTGACCCGCCGGCACCGTCGCTTCGAACAGCTCGGCAGCAGGAACAGCCTGCTTGATGGCGCGCACGGCTGCCGGGCGCGCGATGTCGTCGCGCCCGCCCACGAAGTAGAGCACCGGCGCCGTGATGTCCGCCAGCGTGACGGTTCGACCGTTGATGACGAAGCCGCCGGACAGCATGCGGTTGCCGACGATGAAGTCGTCGACGAACTTGCGCAGCGCGGGGCCGGGCCAGGCGACGAAACCCTCGCCCGCCAGGAAGCGCCGGCGGCTCTCGCGCTTTTCAAGTGCCTGGCGGTCGTGCAGCTTCCTCACGAAGTCGAAGAGCTGCTCGACCTCCTTCTTCGGGCTGAGCAACTTGAAGCCGGTGCTCGTGAGCACGCCCGGCAGCCCTTCGATGTGCTGGAGCGGAACTTCAATCATGGGGCGCAGGCCGCGGATGATGCGCCCGGCCACATTCGAGCTCAGGCTCGGCAGGTTCTTGTGGATATCGACCGGGCTGCCGAACGTGATGAGCGACGCCACGCCCACCGAGCGCCGGTAGGCTGCCGCCTGGTAGACGAACATGCCGCCCTGGGAGTAGCCGCCCAGATGGACGTCGCGTCCGGTGGCGCGGCGCACGCGATCGACCGCGTGCGCCACGGCGCGCACGTGATCGTCCAGCGTGCGCTGCATCCCGCCCTCTTCGGTTTCGGGCGCGCCGAAGTCCACGACCCAGGTGTCGATACCGGCGCCCATGAGGCGGCGTACGGCGCTGAGGTCCGGCGCCACGTCGTAGATCTCCGCGGTCAGCATCAGCGGCGGCACGAGCAGCAGGGCAGGGCGCTGAGCGCCCTCGGCGTGCTCGTCGAGGTAGTGCCGGAGCCTGTAGGTACGTTCCTGGTGGACGACCTCGTAGGGAGCGTTGTCGCTCACCCCGAACCGTCCGAGCCGGATCATCTCCAGCGCGTTCTCCGTCCCCATGCCCACCCGCCTCAGGCGTTTGCGCCAGCGGCGCCGACGTCCGCGTCGGGTGGTCCTCTTCCGCGGCTGTCCTTCGGTCACGGATCCCGTTCTAAATCACCGAGCGTGATTCCGCTACAGGAGCAGCAGCTCGTCCTGACCGAGCCGTTTCGACCGGCAGCGCCGATGACTCCAGCGTCCTGGCTGCCTCCCGCCGGGAAACTTCGTTCTGATGCTTGGTCTTGTGGGCGTTTGGGGCCCCAGCCCCAAACGCGGCAACCGGGAGCGTCGCTCCTTGCCCTGCGGGGTGACCGGTGATGTAGACCAAGGCGCATGAATGTGGAACACGGCAGGCGGAAAGCGCCCCGGCCACGCCGCGGGTCGTCCTACATGCCCAGCCGGGTGAGCAGATCGTCCAGCCTGAGCGCCGCTGCCAGATTGCCGCTGGTGTGCGCGTAGTCGAGCGCGGAGAACAGATGCGTCTGCTCCAGATCCAGCCGTTCCGGATGCTGTTCGATGAGCGAGACGTAGTGCTCGAAATGGCGCTGCGGCTCGGCGTGCGTGCGACCCGCGATTGCGTGGCGCACGGTAGCATGCAGTGCGAAGCGGCCGGCGAGGGGTTCCTGCACGAGATGCCAGCGGCGTAGCGTTTCCAGCGCCGCGCCGGCCCGCTGCGCCCTGGCGAGCACGCACAGCGATTCGCGGTCGACGTGATCGCCGTCGGTGTGTGCGAGGACGCCGAGTATGCGCCGGGCCGGAGGGGGCAGGCGCTTCCAGACGAGCTCGACGAGCAGTCGGACTTCCGGCAGGTCGTCCTCGTGTTCGATCACCTGTACGCGGTCCACCCCCCGCTTGCGCAGGAAGTGTTCGAGGTCCCCGACGCTGGCGACGCGGTCTGCGACCAGAGCGTTCGCCAGGTCGAGTGCCAGCGGATTCCAGCGCAGCAGGCGCGTGAGCGCGGCGACCTTCGGGAAGGCGCTTCGCCCGCTGGTCACGAGCGGCGGGATCACCGGGAAGATCGACACTCCAGCGAGCAGGCAGCGACGCGCGGTGACCAGCCACGTGACCGGTGCCGCGCGCAGTTCGTCGAGCAGTCTGGCAACCGCCTGGTCGTTTTCGTGGTTGTCCAGCACGATGAAGCAGTCGCCTCGCTTGCCGAACTCGCGACGCAGCGCGGGCACGAGTCGCTGCCGCGATGTACGGAAGCGCAGAGCCAGCATTTCGAGCAGGGTGTGTGCGTCCCAGGACCCCACCCGGAACCAGTGCACACCGCCCGGGAAGTCGCGGGCGACACGGTGACCGAGCGCGCACGCGAGTGTCGACTTGCCGCTGCCGCCCGCGCCGACGAGCGCGATGCGCGTCGGGTGTCCGCTCTTCACGCTGGCAACAAGCGTGGCAAGCTCGCGGCTTCTGCCGCTCAGCGAGCGCGGGCGGGGCGGGAACACGCTGGCGGGTCGGGTCATGCGCCCGCACGGTAGCATCGCGGCTGGGCTGGGATCACCGGCGGCGTGCCGGGCTCGCCAGGCGGTAGGTGAGCTCCACCAGGACGGCGAGCGCTAGCATCGCTGGTAGGGCCACGAGCCCGACCTGGTCGTGACGACTCTGCCAGAGCAGAGCCGCCAGCGCGGCCAGGCAGGTCACGCTGCCCGCATAGGCCAGGGCCGGTCGCGCGCCGATGTCACTGGCACGTCGCGCCGCTGCGGTGTTGACGGCGGCAAACACCAGCAGAAAGCCCGCGCTGCCCATGACGGCGATGTTCGACAGATCGAACAGGTTGGCAGCGAGCAGCGTCGCCACGGCCGTGATGAACAAACCCTCCAGCGGCTTGTTCCAGATATTGCGTTCGAGCAGATCCGGAAGCTCGCCTTCCTTGGCGATGATGTAGCTGACGCGCGCGGCACCATACAGCGTGGCGTTGATGGCCGACGCGGTGGACAGCAGCGCCGCAGCGCCAATCAGCGTGAAACCGGCCTGCCCCAGGAACGGTCGCGCCGCCTCGGCGAGCGCGTAGTCCCGAGCCGCGACGATTTCAGGCACGGCCAGGTTCCCCACGGTGACCGCCGCGACCAGGACGTAGAGCAGGATCACGAAGCCGACGGCGATGAAGTAGGCGCGCGGCAACGTGCGCCGGGGACTTTCCACGTCCGCGGCCGTGTTGGCGATCAGTTCGAAGCCCTCGTAGGCGAGGAAGATCAGCATGCCACCGGCAACGAGCGAGAGCGGCGTGCCCCAGTTGTGTGGGGCGAGGCGCGCGCCGTCGATCGATGCGAAGCCGGTCGCGACGAACAGCACGAGAATGGAGATCTTGATAGCGACGATCCATGTCTCGGCCCGACCCACAGCCGACGAGCCCACCGCGTTGAGCGCGGTGAGCACGAGCACCACGCCCGACAGGCATGCATGGCGCCACAGCGCGGAGTGCGGATGACCCACAAGTCCCGCTGCGTAGCCGCCGAAGGCGTGCGCGTAGAGCGAGAGCATGACGATGTAGCTGATCCAGAGCAGCACGTTCAGGCTGCCGGACAGCAGGTTTTCGCCGAACGCGCGGTTGATGAACTCGACCGTGCCCCCTTGGCTCGGGTAGCCGACGGACAGCCGCGAATACGAGTAGGCGGTGAGCAGGGCCACGACTCCCGCGATCAGGAACGAGAGCGGGGCTCCACCGCCCGTCAGCTGTACGGAAAGGCCGAGCACGGCGAAGATGCCGCCGCCCACCATTCCGCCGACGCCGATGGCGACGGCTCCCCATAGACCGATCGAGCCCTCGTGCTTCACGTTGAGGGGGCCGCGCTGTTCCGGACTCGTGGCCGGCGTTCACGGAGCTCACGGCCGGAACGTGCCGGGGCGCAGCGTCCTTGACGGCAGGGTCGGCGGCTCGCGACGATGCGCTGGGGACGAGGCGCGATCAAGGCCTGGAACATGAAGAAGATAACCCTCTGTGTGTTTGGCGCGGCCGGCGACCTCGCCAGGATAAAGTTACTGTACTCGATCTACGAATTGGAGCGGTACCGGCTCCTCCCCGAACAGTTCGAGCTTGTCGGTCTCGACGTGAAGCCGCTCGACAAGGAAGGCTTTAGAAGCTTTGTCGAGGAAGCACTCGCGCACGGCAGTACCGATCGCGAGAGCGTCGAGAGCTTTCTCGGGCGGCTGGACTACATGCGGGTGGATCTGAAAGCGGATCCGCCCGATCTCGGAAAGCTCGCCGAGCGCGTCGATGCGAACGCTCTGTTCTATCTCGCCTTGCCGCCTTCGTTGTTCGTGCTGGCGGCGCACGCGATCGGCGCTGCAGGGCTCACCGATCAGAGCGCAGGCTTCCGCCGTCTGGTGATCGAGAAGCCGTTCGGACACGATCTGGAGTCGGCGGCGGAGCTGAATGCGTCGCTCCACGAGAAGTGGCAGGAGTCGCAGATCTTCCGCATCGACCACTACCTGGGCAAGGAGACCGTGCAGAACCTGCTCGTGCTGCGCTTTGCCAACAGCCTGTTCGAACCGCTCTGGAACCGCGACCACATTACGCAGGTCCAGATCACGGCGGCCGAGGAGGTAGCGGTCGGCAAACGCGGGCCCATGTACGATCGCGTGGGCGCGTTCCGCGACATCGTCCAGAATCACCTGATGCAGCTGTTCACGCTGAGCGCGATCGAGCCGCCGTCGCGTCTGGATGGAGACATGCTGCGCGACGAGAAGGTGAAGGTACTCCGCTCGGCCCGCGCGATCGCCAAAGATGATGTCGAGACGTTCGCCGCGCGCGGCCAGTACGAGGGCTACACCGGAGAACCCGGGGTCTCCACGGACTCGCGCACCGAGACCTTCGCAGCGATGAAGCTGTTCATCGACAACTGGCGCTGGAAGGGCGTGCCGTTCTACATGCGGACCGGCAAGCGACTCAGGCGGAAGTACAGCGAGATCGCCCTGCAGTTCAGGCCGCCGCCGCAGGAGCTGTTCCAGCCCGCACTCCGAAACGGGCGTGCAGACCCGAACTGGCTGGTGATCCAGTTGCAGCCCGAGCCATGCCTGGTGCTCGAGCTGCAGGCGAAGAAGCCGGCGTTGGAGCTGGAGACCCACACGGTGACGCTGCCGTCGCCCTATCGCGATCCGTTCACGCCCGGCCTCAGCGACTATGCGACCATGCTGCTTGCCGCCATCGAGGGCGACCACGGCCTGTTCCTGCGTTTCGACGAGGTCGAGCTGGCCTGGAAGGTCGTCGAGCCCGTCGTGGAAGCGTGGGAGGGCGGAGGTCGCCCCGAGCCGTACGCCCAGGACTCCGAGGGACCGCGGGTGCAGTACCACATCATGGAAGGAGATCACCGATGGCGTCGCATCTAGTCCTCGAGGAGTTCGACGATCACGAATCCGCCTCGCACGCAGCGGCCGGGCTCTTGTCGGAGCGACTCCAGGCAGGGGGAGCCGCAGTGCTGGCGGGGGGCAACACGCCGCGCCGCACCTACGAGCTCGTGCGTGTGCAGCCGCTGCCCTGGCAGCGCATCCAGCTCATTGCCTCCGACGAACGCTGCCTGCCCGTCGGGCACGCCGAGCGCAACGACCGCATGATCGGCGAAGCGTTCGGCGCGCTCGGCTACAGGTTGGTAAGCTTTCCCGCTGAGCAGGGTGCGGAGGCGGCAGCGCTCGCGATGGAGTCCGAGGTTTCAGGGCTCTTGCCGTTCAAGGTTGCGTTGCTCGGGCTTGGCGAGGACGGTCACACCGCGTCGCTGTTCCCGGGGCAGGACGCTGTCGCGGCGGCGCCAACCCTGGTCCAGCCGGTACACGATTCGCCCAAGCCGCCGCCGGATCGCGTGACGCTGACGTTGCGGGCTCTCGCTACAGCGGACGTGGTCGCATTCCTGGTCACCGGCGCCGGCAAGCGCGACGCGCTGGCCAGGCTGCTGGGCGAGGGTGACGTACCGGCAGCTCGGGTGACGGCGGCCGAGGTGCGCGTGCTGGCCGACCGGGCCGCACTGGGTCGCTAGCCCGGCGCGAGGCGCGACTCCACGCCGGGGCAGATCGCACCACCGTGCCACGCAGGACTGTGGCGGGCGGTCACGCTCTACGCAGCGCTTGCGCGTTCCCGCGCGCTCGGCGGTCGTAACATCGCGATGGTTGGTCTGGAACGTTGTTTGCTCCTGGGCGGGTCGCTCGACCGCAGCGTCGAACGTGGATTCAAGGAGGAGGGTAGAACATGGCCAACATTTCGATTTCGCGGAAGGAAAACGGCAACAAGACGATGACCACGACGCCGGCACCCGCCCGCCATTGGGACCCGATGCGCACCATGCGCGAGCTGATGCATTGGGATCCGTTTGGCGAGATGGCGCCATCCGCGTGGTGGACGGAAGAAGAAGCCTTCGCGCCCGCCTTCGAGGTGAAGGAGACGAAGGAAGGCTTCGTGTTCAAGGCGGACATGCCGGGCGTGCAGTCGAAGGACCTGGACGTGAAGCTGATGCAGAACCGTCTGAGCGTCAGCGGCAAGCGTGAAGCGGAGAAGTCCGAGAAGACGGACACCTACTACGCCTGCGAGCGTTCCTACGGCAGCTTCACCCGCGTCTTCACGCTGCCGGAAGGTGTAGACCCCGACAAGATCAGGGCCGACCTCAAGGACGGCGTGCTGACGCTCTTCCTGCCCAAGAAGCCGGAGATGCAGCCCAAGCAGATCAACGTGAAGTCCACCTGATCTGCTAGTCGGGGAGCGTGACGGACGGCGGCCGGACGCTGCCGTCCGTCGGCACAGGGGGTTCGCGTATGCAGATACGTATCAGTTCGCTGTCCGGACGGGAGATCCACCCCGACGTGGAGATTGCCGAACGGAAGGGGCTGGGGCACCCCGACACCATGTGCGACGCGCTGGCCGAGCAGTTCTCGGTACAGCTGTCGAAGTACTATCTCGAACGCTTCGGCCGCATCCTTCATCACAACGTCGACAAGGCGCTGCTCCGGGGCGGAAGCGCCCGCGCGCAGTTCGGCGGCGGCGAAGTGCTCGAGCCGATCGAACTGTATCTTGCCGGTCGGGCGGTCACGCAGGTCGGAGACGTGGTGGTGCCGGTCGAGGAGATCGCCATCGAGCACAGCCGCGCCTGGCTTCGCGAGAACCTGCGTGCGCTGGATGTCGAGCGGCACGTCCGCGTGCATTGCATGCTCCGGCCTGGCTCGGTTGATCTCGGCAAGCTGTTCGGGCGCCGCGCCGACGAAAAGCCCCTGGCCAACGACACATCCATCGGCGTCGGCTACGCGCCGCTGTCGCGGCTCGAGCGCCTCGTGCTCGAGCTCGAGCGGCAGCTCAATGCTCCCGCGTTCCGCGATTGCTATCCGAGCGGCGGCGAGGACGTGAAGGTGATGGGCGTCCGGAGCGGCACTCGCATCGACCTGACTGTCGCGCGCGCCTTCATCGACCGGCATGTGGCGGGGTTCGACGAGTACCTTGCCCAGCGTGCCGAGCTGGAGTCCGAGGCGCGCCGCATCGCCTCCGGGTACTGGGGAGAGGTGGACGTTCACGTGAACGCCGCCGACGGACCGGAGCCTGGCTCGATCTACCTGACGGTGACGGGCACGTCGGCCGAAGCCGGCGACGACGGCGAGGTAGGGCGCGGGAATCGCTCGAACGGTCTCATCACGCCCTACCGTCCGATGTCCCTGGAAGCGACGGCGGGGAAGAATCCCATCAGCCACGTCGGCAAGCTGTACAACGTCATGGCTCGCGAGATTGCCGAGAGCGTCGTGCTCGAGCTCGACTCCATCGAGGCCGCGGCGTGCGTGCTGCTGAGCCGGATCGGGCGCCCCGTTGCCGAGCCCGAGATGGTCGACTTGCGTATCGCCACGGTCGAAGACCGACCGTGGGAGGGTCTGCGCGCCAGGCTCGAACAGATCGTCGGCGACCAGCTGCTCGATCTGGGGGAGATGACCGAGCGCCTGCTGCGCGGCGAGGTGCAGCTGTTCTAGCCCGGGTCAGCTACAGGACCAGGGACTCCGGCCATGCCAGCCGTGTTCGCCCACGAGCGGCACGAACGCGCAGCCGACGAGCCTCTCCGTCGAGAGCTCGCCGCCGCGCCGGCGGACCCTGAGCAGCTCCTGTCCCCACTCGTCGCCGACCGGAATCACCAGGCGGCCGCCCTCGGCGAGCTGTTCCGTCAACGGCGGCGGAACCCGGGGTGCGCCGGCCGCGACGATGACGGCGTCGTAGGGAGCTCGTTCCGGAAAGCCGCGGCTGCCGTCTTCGCAGACGACGTGCACGTTCTTGTAGCCCTGGCCTTCGAGCACGGCTCGTGCGCGCTCCGCCAGCTGCGGCACGACTTCCACGGTGTAAACGTCGCTGGCAAGCTCGCCCAGAAGTGCGGCCTGGTAGCCGCTCCCCGTACCGACCTCCAGCACGCGCTCCGCGCCGGTGAGCTCCAGCGCCTCGAGCATCATGCCCACGATCAGCGGCTGCGAGATCGTCTGGCCATTGCCGATGGGAAGCGGCCGGTCCGCATAGGCCAGGTCCCACTCGGCTTCGGGGACGAACTCGTGGCGAGGCACGCGCTCCATGGCAGCGAGCACGCGTGCGTCGTGCACGCCGCGCAGCGCCAGCTGCCGCTCGACCATCGTGTGTCGACGTTCCGCGAAGTCGTCCTGGGCTCTCATCGGTCGTCCCCCGGGCTGCCGCCATCTCTCGATCGGCGCATGTTGCCAGGGTATCATCTTGCGACGAGCGGGCGGCTTCCGGCTGCCAGCGTGCGCCGCACGTAATACGCCGTCGATACTACACCCAGTGCGCCGGCGACCGCGCACCACGCCCATGCCGCAGCGAGCTCCACGACGATGGCTCCGATTGCGGAGAACTGCGCCACCGTCGTCGCTTTGCCGGGAATTCCCGCACGGAAATCGAGCCGTGCCGGCAGGTGCAGGCGGCGGCCGGCCAGGAGGTGGGCGGCGAGTAGCGGCAGCTGCAGAAGCTCCCGGGTACCGATCAAGAGCAGCTGCCACAGCGGGCTGTCCAGTGCCACAAGCAGTGCTGCGAGCACGGTAACGACGAACACCTTGTCGCATACCGGGTCCAGCCACGCACCCACGTGTCCCGGGCCGGTTGATCGGTGGGAGCGGCGTGCCAGCCACCCGTCCAGAACGTCGGAAATGGCGGCGAGTGCCATCACGCCCAGCAGCAGGAAGCGGGACTGTGGCGCGAGCCATATCAGAAAGCCCATCGGTATGCGCGACAGGCTCATCAGATTGGCCGCGGTGAGCAGCGTGTTGTCCGCCGGCTCGTGTGCAGGCACCTAGTGTGCCCTCCTCCCTACTACAGCGTCGCACTTCGTGGCTGGATCGCCAACGTGATGGTTTTTCGTGGGGGTCTTGACGACGCGCACACATTTCGCGTTTCCGCGGCGTCGTCTCCGCCTGGTTTCAAACTTGCATCGACGCCTGCAGCGTGATCTACGAGATACTCAGCGCGATGGTGGACACCCTCCACGCTATCGCGATGGTCGCGTGGGTAGTCGGCCTGCCCCTGCTGTTCTGGCATCGCTGGCCGCGACTGAGCCGGGTCTTCGTCATCTATTCGCTGGCGTTCGTCAGTGTGACGTGGCTCTCCCACGAGCTCCTGGGCGAGTGCGTGCTGACCACGCTGTCGCGCGAGTTGTGGAACGCTTCGGGGCTGGCGGTGCGAGGCCAGTCGTCGTTCACCCTGCGGCTGGTAGATGCCGTCGCAGGGGTCCATTTCAAGGAGCGTTCTGTCGTGATCCTGTGGGAGGCGTCGGTGTTTGTCAGCAGTGCGGGAATGCTCTGGTACCTGCTGAGAGGCCGCCGTCGGCGCCAAGGGCCTGGCGGTACGGCCAGGGCATGAATATTGCTCGGACCAGGGGGCCGGCGCCGCCCGTGCACCGCGACAGGAGAATTCCCCATGGCGAAGATCGTCGCAGAGATCATGAACCGCGAGCTGTTCAGCCTGCGCCCCGACGACAGCTGCGAGGACGGGCTCGGCTACATCCTGGCGCTCGGCGTGACGGGCGCACCGGTCATCGATCCGCAGGGCAGGCCGGTGGGCGTGGTGTCCTTCCGTGACCTCGTTGCCCGGAAGACCGCCGAGCCAGTCAAGGAACGGATGACACGTCCGGCGATAGTCGTGTCCCGGGATGCGAGCATCGAGGACGCTGCGCGGATGCTCGCCGACAGCGGGGTGCACCGCGTTGTCGCTGTGGATGCGGAAGGCCGTGCTGTCGGCATGGTGTCATCGCTCGACGTGATTCGCGGCCTGTTGGGGCTGCCTGCCGGGCACCCAGCGACGTTCCCGCACTACGATGCCGGGACCGGCATCTCCTGGAGCGACGACACCTTGCTGGAGATCGACCGCCTCGCCGTAGCACCCGATGGCCCTGGCGTGTTCGCGCTGGTGCGTGGTGGTCGCGGACTGTCGGAGGCGGTGATCTGGGCGGAGGCGGCCCACAACGTGCGCACGCGCCTGTACGACATCCTCTCGCTGCCCCAGACGGATACGCCGCTGCTCAAGCGCATCCTGAGCGACTACCAGAACCTGCGCTTCCGCGCGGCGTCGATTCCGGACACGCAGGCCCGCATGAAGGTGCTCGAGGGGCTGCTCGCCGAGGCGCACAAGAAGCTGGAAGTCGCCGCGACGCTCTGACGACGACTTGCGCCTCCCAGCCCGGAGTCCTAGGGTCCCCGGCACGGCGCCCGGCTGTGCGACACGTCCCGGTCTCCGGGCCCCGGTCGTGTCGTGAGCGTCGATCCCGTCAATGCCGAGGAGCGCCTGCGGGTGCTCGAGCTGTTGCGCCAGCACGGCTGGAACGCGACCTCGTTCCAGGTCCTGGAGCCTGGCTTCCACTATTGGTTCGACGGTGACGATGCCTGCGTTGCCTACGTCGACACCGGGGGCGCCTGGGTGGCCGCCGGCGCCCCGATCGCCCCGCTCGAGCGGCTCGCGCCCGTTGCGCAGGGCTTCGTGGAGGCCGCGACCACCGCAGGCCGCCGCGTTTGTTTCTTTGCCGTCGAGCGACGCTTCTTGAAGCGCACGCCACTGCTGACGCTCGGCGTCGGACAGCAACCGGTGTGGGATTCCGACCAGTGGAACGAGGTGCTGCGTTCGTCCAAAAGCCTGCGCGAGCAGCTCCGGCGCGCTCGCGCGAAGGGCGTCGAGGTACGCCAGCTTTCCGGGACGGAGATCGTCGATTCCTCGACTCCGGCGCGGCAGTCGATACAGCGACTCATCCAGCGCTGGAGCCGCTCGCGGTCCATCGCTCCGATGGGGTTCCTGGTCGCGCTGCACCCATTTTCGTTCGCTGCTGAACGGCACTACTTCGTAGCTGAACGCGACGGCGAGGTCTTCGGGTTCCTCGCGGTCGCGCCGGTGTACGCGCGCGGCGGCTGGTTCTTCGAGGACTTCCTTCGGGATCCGGCTGCGCCGAATGGCACCGTCGAGCTGCTCGTCCACCACGCCATGGAGTCGGCGGCGAAGGAGGGATGTCACTACGTCACACTGGGGCTCGCGCCGCTCGCGGGGGACGTGAACGCGTGGCTGACCACAGTCAGGGACTCGAGTGGCGGGCTGTACGACTTCGAGGGACTACGGTCTTTCAAGGCGAAGCTCCGCCCCCAGCACTGGGAGCCGATCTACGTGGCGTACCCACGCCGGCAGACCGAGCTGTTCACGGTGATGGACGTGCTGTCGGCCTTCTCGCGGGTGGGACTGTTCCGCTTCGGGCTCGAGACGCTGCTCAGGGTTCCGGCCATCGTGGTCAAGACGCTCGCCGGCATGCTGATACCCTGGATGGTGTTGCTGGCGCTGGCGCCTGTTCCCGGGTTCTTCCCCTCGAGAGGTATCCAGGTGGGCTGGATCGTTTTCGATGCGGTGCTGTTCGTGGCGCTGTGGCTCCTCGGCCGTCGCTGGCACCCGAAACTGGCCACGGTGCTTGCCGCCGCCGTGTCTGCCGACGCGCTGCTCACGCTGGTCGAGGTTGCCCTGTACAACGTGCCGCGGGCTGCCGGGGCGTGGGACGTGATGGCGCTGGTCGTGGCGGTGCTCGCGCCCTCGTTCGCGGCGGTGCTGCTGTGGCGCGCGCGGCTGCAGCGGGCGGGCCTGGCCGCCTAGGGCTTTGCGCGCGGCTGTCCGGGAACGCGAAGCCGCAGCCGACCGGCCGGGGGGCCGCGCCCGTGCGGATGCGGGCGCGCTTCTGGAGGCCGTTTCAGCTACGATCCGCCTCCGATGGAGAGTCCCAGCGGACCCAGCAGCGGAGCTTTCGCGCTCGCCGAGACCGCGAGCGCGCCGACAGACAACAGCTCTCCCAGCTCGAGCTCGCTGCAGGTTCTGCCGCGCGTGTGTCCCGCCTGCGGCGGCCGCTATCCGCAGAGCTTCAAGGTCTGCCCGCACGACGCGACGCCGCTCGACGACGCGCGCGACTCCGTAGTCGATCCGCTGATCGGCGCGACGCTGGCCGACTCGTACCAGGTGGTGCGCGTGATCGGCGAAGGCGGCATGGGGCGCGTGTACGAAGCCCGTCACACGCGCCTGCACAACAAGCGCTTCGCGATCAAGATGCTGCTCGACGAATACGCGCGACAGACCGAGGTGGTCGCGCGCTTCCAGCGCGAGGCGGAGTCGGCGAGCGGCATCGCGCATCCGAACATCGTCGGCGTCTACGACGTGCACCGCACCGACGACGGCCGCCCGTACATCGTCGGCGAATACCTCGACGGCGAAGAGCTCGGGGCGATGCTCGATCGCGTCGAGAAGCTCGAGACGGGCTTTGCCGTGCGCGTTGTCCGGCAGGTGTGCAGTGCGCTCGAGGCCGCGCACAACGCCGGCGTCGTGCATCGCGACATGAAGCCGGAGAACGTGTTTCTGGTCGGGCCTCCCGCCGCGCCGCTGGCGAAGATCCTCGACTTCGGCATCTCCAAGCAGGCCAGCAACGGCACGCTCACACAGACCGGCATGGTGATGGGCACGCCGTCCTACATGGCGCCCGAGCAGGCGCGCGGCGCCAAGGTCGATCATCGCGTCGACATCTACGCCGCCGGCGCCATCCTGTACCGCGCGCTCACCGGCAGAAAGCCCTTCGACGGCGAGCCCGCCGAGATCCTGACGGCCGTGCTCACCGAGGAGCCTCCGCGCCCCCGCCAGCTCGATCCCAAGATCCCCGAAGCGCTGGAGCTTGTCATCCAGCGCGCGATGGCCAAGGAGCCCCAGGACCGCTACCAGCACATTGCCGAGCTGGAAGCGGAGCTTTCGCGCTTCAATCCACTCGGTCCGCTGCCGTCGCAGACAGCGACGGTCCTCGCACCGGCCGCGAAGACGGCCCCTGGTCTGGCCAAGCCCGGCGACCGGACGCTGCCCGCCTCGTCGGTGGCTGGCCTTGGCTGGAGCATCGAGGAAGCGAGCCGCGAAGCGCGCAGGGCGAGGCCGCTGCTCGTGATTCTGTCGATCGTGGCCTACCTATGGGCCATCGCGGGCGTCGTCGCGGTGCTCGCCGACTGTCTCCGGCTCGCGCACGGCAAGGGGTCGAGCATCTCGTCTACCGAGGCGGTGCTGGTGGTCGCAGGCACACTGCTCGCGACGATTACTCCTGCGCTGCTCTGGGTGCGGCACGTGGCGCGGCGCGTATGGGACAACAGCGTGCGCTGCGTCCAGCAGGCGCGCCGCCTCAAGATGTCGCTCGTTGCCAGCATCGCCGTCTACGGACTGGGAGCGCTCTCGGTTCACGTGTTCGAGGGCGTGGTTCAACGTACGGCGATGGACCACACCACTTCCGCATGGAGCATCCTGCTGGTCGTGCTCGCGCTCATCGCGGGTGCGGTACCGTGGTTGATTCCGGTGCGGCGGGGGTAGGCCCCGCAGGCGACCGACCGGAAGCACATGTCCAGCGCGACCCGAATTCGCGCCGGAGCCACAGTCCAGGAGCATGACCGACGCCAAGGTGACGCACGCCGTCGGGCGACACCTGCGCCTACGAGGGTGTCGCCTCCGACCACGAAGACTGCCTGTACTTGAATGTGTGGGCGCCGCCGCCCGGGAGGACGCCGCGGCCGACCATGCTGTACGTGCACGGCGGTTCGTTCCAGACCGGCTCGGGCTCGGATCCCGAGTTCGACGGCACGACGCTCGCCGAGGCCACGGGCAACATCGTCATCTCGTGATGGGCCACTGGGGATCGATGGCTTCCAGCGGCGATCCGAACGGCTCGGGCCGCTTCACCTGGCCGAAGTACGACCTCACCCTGGGACGGGCTGAACTAGAAAGGCCGCTGCGAGGTCGCGTCGCGGCGCGAAAGACCCGGAAACAGCCGTCTTTTTCCGGACACGGTTGAAATATCCGCGGCGCGAGGGGACAAGGGGCCCATGTCCAGTCTGACCGAGTCCGCCGCCTACGAAGCCCTTTCCGCGCACCGTCTGGAGATGGACTCCGTGCATATGCGCGCGCTGTTCGAGTCCGACCCGGAGCGCTTCGAGCACTTCTCGCTCCGCTTCGGCGACCTCCTATTCGACTACTCGAAGCACCGCGTGACGGAAAAGACGATGAAGCTCTTGTTCGACCTGGCGCGCGCGCGCGGCGTCGAACGCTTCATCGAGCGCATGTTCTCTGGCGACAAGATCAACGTGACCGAAGATCGCGCCGTGCTGCACGTGGCGCTCCGCAACCGGTCGAACCGCCCCATCCTGGTCGACGGCAAGGACGTGATGCCCGATGTCAACGCAACGCTTGCGCAGATGCGTCGCTTCAGCGAAGCAGTGCGGAGCGGCAGCTGGAAGGGCCACACCGGCAAGGCGATCACCGACGTGGTCAACATCGGCATCGGCGGCTCGGACCTCGGGCCGGTGATGGTGACCGAAGCGCTCCGCCCGTACTGGAAGTCGGGGCTAGCCGCGCACTACGTCTCGAACGTCGACGGCACCCACATGGCCGAGACGCTCAAGCGGCTCGACCCCGAGACGACGCTGTTCTTCGTTGCCTCCAAGACGTTCACGACGCAGGAGACGATGACCAACGCGCACTCGGCGCGCAAATGGCTGCTCGACAAGCTCGGCGACGAGTCGGCAGTGGCGCGTCACTTCGTCGCGCTGTCCACCAACTCGGCGAAGGTCAAGGAGTTCGGCATCGACCTCGAGAACATGTTCCAGTTCTGGGACTGGGTCGGCGGGCGCTATTCCCTGTGGTCCGCGATCGGCCTCAGCATCGCGATCGTCATCGGCATGGACAACTTCGAAGAGCTGCTCGCCGGGGCGCATGACACCGACGAGCACTTCAGGACCACGCCCTTCGAGAAGAACATCCCCGTCGTGATGGGCATGCTCGGCGTCTGGTACAACAACTTCTTCGGCGCCGGCACCCACGCCATCCTGCCCTACGACCAGTACCTGCACCGCTTCGCCGCGTACTTCCAGCAGGGCGACATGGAGAGCAACGGCAAGCGCGTCGACCGCGAGGGCCACGAAATCGCCGACTACACCACCGGCCCGATCATCTGGGGCGAGCCGGGCACCAACGGCCAGCACGCCTTCTACCAGCTCATCCACCAGGGCACGCGGCTCATCCCGGCGGACTTCATCGCGCCGGCGCACAGCCACAACCCGCTCGGGCGACACCACGAGATCCTGCTCGCCAACTTCTTCGCCCAGACCGAGGCGCTGATGAAGGGCAAGACCGCCGAGGAGGTGCGCGCCGAGCTCGCCAGGAGCGGCATGCCGGCCGAGCGCATCGACGCGCTGGTGCCGCACAAGTGCTTCCCCGGCAACCGCCCCACGAGTTCCTTGCTCTTCGACAAGATCACGCCGCGCTCGCTGGGCCGGTTGATCGCGCTCTACGAGCACAAGATCTTCGTCCAGGGCGTGGTCTGGAACATCAACAGCTTCGACCAGTGGGGCGTCGAGCTCGGCAAGCAGCTGGCCAAGGCGATCCTGCCGGAGCTGGAAGGCGACGCACCTGTCACGTCGCACGACAGCTCGACGAACGGCTTGATAAGCAACGTCCGGAAGCGTCGACGCAGCTAGTTGCGTCCTGAACCAGGAGGACGACTACAGAGCGCCCGGAGGGCGCGGCGAGCCGCCTCGAAGCGAAGCGCCGGAAGCTTCAGGCAGGAATATCCTGCCCCGGCGCCAGCCCCTTGAGTAGTTCGCCGAGCAGCCGGCAAACGTCGGTGGTTGTCAGGATCCCCGCGAGCCGGTCGTGGCGCACGATCACGGCGGAGTCGACCTGCCTCGCCGCCATGTCCAGCACCACGTCGGCGAGCGTGTCGGTGATCTCCGCCACGAACGGGTTCCGGCTGCAGACGCTGCCCGCCGTAATGCTCAGCTCGGCGAGGGTCTCGTCGCTGACGTTCCGCGCGACCCAGATGTCCCGTTCGGAAAGCAAGCCAACCAACTTGTGGTTCTCGGTGACCGGCAGGTGGCGGATTCCGTGCTGATCCATCATCGCGCGCGCCGTGCGGATATCCGCGTTGACCTCGACTGAATGGGGGAAGGGTGTCATGACACTCTTCAGAGTAGGTACGGGCTGCATCGCTCCTCCTGGCCGTCGCGCCCCGGGGGCCGGACCCGAGCGCCGGAACCCCGGAACGCCAGGAGCACCTCGCGTGCCAGTTGCATTCCGCGTCGAATTTCCCGCGCCGCTGCATTCAGGCGGTTCAATCCGCGCGCCATTTGCATTGACGATCATCAAATGGCGCAGCGGGTGCGCAAGCCGGTAGAAAGCGTGCGCGAAATCGCCGCCGACCGGCGGTGGCTCAAGGCTTCGCGGGAGGTACCAGCTGGTCGAACGTGTGGATCATGTCGAGGATCTTCTGGCGCTGGCCCGCCAGGTCCTCCGTGGCGACCAGCTTGAAGCCGCTCACTTGCTGCTCGAGCTTTGCGAGAGCGCTGCCGGGCGGTGGATTGCTCTTGGCGAGCAGCTTGGCCGCGGCGTGCATATGCTCGCTCGCGATACCGAAGTTGCGTTGGTCAAGCGCTAGCAGCGTCATGTGCAGGCGGCGGCGCGCCTCTAGCTGATCGACAAGTGCCGTCTCCGAGTCGAGCCGGCTTTGAGTGTGCTTCTGGCTCTTGTCGATCTGTTCGACCTTGTGCTGCGCCTCGGTGACGTGCGAGGCCGTCTGCACGCGCCCGACCGTGTACGCTACGGCGAGCGCGAGCACGGCGAGCGCCGTCAGGATCAAGAAGCGCTGCGCCTTCTTCTTGGCGGGCGACGGCGGCTTCGCTTCCGGTGCCGGTGCGGCTCCGGGAGCGCCTGCGGGGGGGGGAGGCTTCATGGCCATGGCGAGCGTGGGATTCTGTCGCCCGGAAGCCGGCCCGATGCAAGCGGCATCGCTGCTTCGTGGCGCACCAAACTTGACCGGACGCAAGAAACGAACCAAATCAATAGCTGTGATAATCGCTGATCCGTCCGGCGCGCGGCCCGCTGCCCGCGCTGGTCGTCCTGCGCCGGAGAGCGCGCGCGAGCGCATCCTCGCCGCGCTGGACTCGACCCTTTCCCGGAGCTGGCCGTTCTCCCGGGACCGGGCCGACCTCGTGCTCGATGCGGGCGCGGACGGCCGCTGGACGCTGCAGGTCCGCGGTCGCCGCGTGTTCGTCCACCCCGGCGCCTACGGGCGTCACTCGGCCGTCGTCGAGACCGACGCTTCCACGCTCGCGGAGCTGCTGGAAGGGCGCCGCTCCGGTACGGAGCTCTGGCTCTCCGGCGCGCTCCGCGTGCGCGGCAGCATCGCGCTTGCCCTGCAGCTTGAAGGGCTGATCCAGAGCCCGGCGCGGCAGCCGCACTTTCCCCACCCGCGGCGCGTGACGGCGTACGGCATCGATACCTTCTTGCTCGAAGCAGGCCAGGGGCCGCCGGTGGTGCTGCTGCACGGACTGGGCGCGACCAACGCCTCCATGCTGCCCACGATGCACGACCTCGCCGCAGATCACCGCGTGATCGCGCCGGACCTTCCCGGCTTCGGTGACTCGGCCAAGCCCGTGCGCGCCTACCACGCACGCTTCTTCGCGCGCTGGGTCGTGGCGCTGCTCGACGAGCTCGGCATCGAGCGCGCGCATCTGATCGGCAACTCGATGGGTGGACGCATCGCCATCGAGGTCGCGCTCTCCCATCCGGATCGTGTCGAACGCCTCGCGCTCTACGCGCCGGCGGTGGCGTTCCGCAAGCTCCGGCAGTTCGTGCCGCTCGTCCGGCTCTTGCGCCCGGAGCTGGCGGCTGTGCCGATGGCTGTGCCGCGCTCGACCGTGATCAACGTGCTGGAGCAGATGTTCTCCCGTGGCGATCGGCTGCAGCAGGCATGGTACCAGGCGGCAACCGACGAGTTTCTGCGCGTGTTCTCGTCACGGCGCGGGCGCATCGCGTTCTTCTCCGCCGCACGGGAGATCTATCTCGATCATCCCTTCGGCGAGCGCGGCTTCTGGAATCGCCTGCGCGAGCTGTCCCGGCCGGCGCTGTTCTTGTGGGGGGATCGCGATCCGCTCGTGCCTGCACGTTTCGCGCGCCACGTCCAAACCGGTATCCCGGCGGCCGAGTCCGTGGTCCTCGACGATTGTGGCCATGTGCCCCAGTTCGAGCATCCCGCGCTGACACACCGACTGGTCCGCGACTTCTTCAACGTTTAGCGCACGATCGCGAGGCCTACGCAGCTTTTGCGGGAGCAAACGCGCGTGTTCCGGGCGACATGCACTTGGCGCGCTGCTTGCAGTCCGTTGTCTCCACGCGCCTGACGCGAGGGGGAACCATGCCGCATCGCCACGCCCATCGTGAGCCCGTCGGCCACGTCGACGCCGCGTGGCTACGTATGGATACGCCGACGAACCTGATGCAGATAACGTCGCTGCTCGTGTTCGACGAGCCGCTCGATCTCGCGGCGCTGCAGGATCTGATCCGTGAGCGTCTGCTTCCGCACGAGCGTTTCCGCCAGCGCATCGTCGAGCATCGCCTCGGCGTGCCACAGTGGGAGATCGATCCGCACTTCGACCTGAGTCGGCATCTGCACCGGGTGGCACTGCCGCGTCCCGGCGACAAGGCGGAGCTGGCCGACTTGCTGGGCGATCTGATGAGCACGCCGCTCGATCATGCGCGCCCGCTCTGGCAGGTGCATCTGGTTGAAGGTTACGGCTCCGGGTGCGCGGTGGTCGCGCGGTTGCACCACTGCATCGGCGACGGCGTCGCGCTCATCGGCGTGATGCTCGGCTTGACCGAGGAAGGGCGCGACGTCTCGCTGCAGGAAGTCGGGTTGATGCCGTCGAAGCCGGCGCGCGTCGTGGATGCAGCCCGACAGGCTGCCGAGCAGGCGCTCACGCTGGGACGCCTGCTGCTCTTGCCGGCCGATTCCCGCTCGCTGCTCAAGGGCGAGCTCGGCGTGCAGAAGCGCGCCGCGTGGTCGGGTCCCGTGCCCGTGGTCACGGTCAAGAGCATCGCCCGCGCGCTGGGCTGCAAAGTCAACGACGTGCTCGTCGCGAGCGTTGCCGGCGCGCTCAGGAGCTACCTCGAATCGCGCGGTGGCTACCGTGACGAGCTTCTCGTCCGCGCGATGGTTCCGGTGTTCCTGCGCAACGTCGGCGGCGACCACGAGCTGGGAAACCATTTCGGACTGGTGTTCCTCGACCTGCCGCTCAGGGAGCCGGATCCGCTGGAGCGCGTTCGGCTCGTGAAGCTGCGTATGGACGTGATCAAGGCGGCGCCCGACGCCGTGGTGGCGCTCGGCGTGCTCGACGCCATGGGCATCGCCAGCTCCGAGATCGAGCGCATCGGAGTCGACCTGTTCACGCGCAAGGCCAGCGTCATGATCACCAACGTTCCCGGACCGCCGAGCGAGCTGCACCTCGCCGGGCGCACGCTGAAGAACATCATGGTGTGGGCACCGGTGTCCGGGCACATCGGTCTCGGCGTCAGCCTGCTCAGCTACAGCGGCGAGCTGCGTATGGGCGTCACCGCGGATGTACGGCGCGTGCCCGAACCGGAAGCGCTGGTAGCGCTCTTCGAACGGGAGATCGAGATGCTCCACGCGCGGACCGCGTAGGCTGCTCGCGAGGCAACGTCTGTCAGCGAGTCGCGAACGGGATCCTGGCTGTGTCGATCGTCTTGTTGTTTGTGGCGTCGACCAGGCGCATGTCGAGGTCCACGCGACCGGCGGTGTCGGGTACGTGCTGGAAGTAGACGTAGCCATCCAGCCTGCCGCCGGGCTTGATGACGCCTTCGGGTAGCGCGTTTTGCAACATGGTGGGCGTGGGAAGCCTCGCCTCTACCGTGCCCCAGTACGGATACCAGGTCGCGTCGTAGTCATCCTCCGTCTCGGGTTCGACGTCGTAGTCGGTCACGGTCAGGTCCGGGTACATGCCGGCGTAGGCCGGCGCGACGTTCGAACCCCACATACGTGAAGCCGGGATGCACGACGCCGTAGGCGTTGGCTACGACGCTACCCGTGATGCGGAAGGGCGGTAGCGCGGAGTAGCGCGTGCCGTCTTGATCGAGCAGCCAGAGCTGGTCGTAGCGGATCCTGATCGGCTTGTCGCTGGTGTTGTAGATGGAAAGGTGCACCGGCGTGACCTGGCTCCGCACCTGGGCGAGGCCTGGCCAGGCCTCGCCATTGGCGCGTAGCTGCACGCCGTCCACCTTGGTCAGCGCGGCGTTGTAGCCGACATCGTTCGCCCCCGCGGCAGGGACCAGCATGGTTTCCTCGGCGCAGCCGCCAAGCAACAGCGATAGCGTTGCGGCGCACGCCAGCGCTACGATCGTCTCTAGATGTCGCATGGCATCCCTCCTGACGGGGCGATGCCGTGCATCAGCCGTTCCTACGCGGATAGCGGCAGAATTCCCGCTATTTCATCGGGGTGCACGCGCCCGGGCGTGGCGCTTCCGCACGCTGTGCGATCCCGCTACAGCCGCGTGAGATACGGCAGCGCGTGGCGCGACCAGTCGATGCGGGGCCGGTAGTGCGAGAACAGACCGCCCAGTACGCCGAGCACGCGAGCGATCATCACGAACTCCGCCGGGACGCCGACCACGGGGTCGGCGCGGCTCTGGTCGAGCAACCCGCTCGCCTCGGAGATGAGCTCGTCGCGCGTCGGCCAGCTGAAGGCGTCGCCGCGGGCGATGCCGTCGCGGATTCGACCCATCATCGCCTCGGCGAACGCATGCAGCGTGTCGTGGTGTCCGCTCTGGGTCCGGAACCCGATCTTGTCGAACAGAGCTACCATCGCGTCGCGGTCGTTGGTGAGGATGGCCTGCACCAGCGTGCTGAAGCCATCGCGCACGTCGTCGGCGAGCCGTTTCGTGCAGCCGAAGTCCAGCAGCACCAGTGTTCCGTCGTCCGCGACGAGGAAGTTGCCGGGATGCGGATCGGCCTGGAACTCGCCGACCACCAGGATCTGGTGCAGGTAGCTCTGGAGCAGCCGTCCCATCAGGTCCGCGAGCGCCGGCTCGTCGTGTCCGGCGAGGTCGTCGAGCACGCTGCTGATCTTCCGGCCGCGCACGTAGGGTGTGGTCAGCACGCGATCGCCGCACAGCGCTTCGACAGGGCGCGGCACACAGACGCCGGAAAGCTCCGCGAGCCGGTCGGCCATGCGCGTCATGGCGGTGGCCTCGGCGCGGTAGTCGAGCTCACCCGCTATCATCTCGCGCACCTCGCGCACGATGGTCGGATAGTCCGCGGGGGGCAGTGTGGAGCGCATGGCGTCGATGAACGCGCCGAGGATCGCCATGTCCAGCTCCACCAGTTCGGCGACGTCAGGTCGTTGCACCTTGACCGCAAGCTCTGTTCCGTCGCGGCCTACGGCGCGATGCACCTGCCCGATGCTGGCTGCCGCTACCGGCTCCGCGTCGAAGCTCTGGAACAGCTCGTCGAGCGGCGCGCCGAGATCGACTTCGAGCAGTGCGCGCACCTCCTCGAACGGCGCGGCCGGCGCGGAGTCCTGCAGACCCGAGAGCTCTTCGATCCACGCGCTGGGTAGCAGGTCCGGGCGCGCGGAGAGGATCTGTCCGATCTTCAGAAAGGCGCCGCCCTGCTCCACACTCGTCTCGTAGAAGCGTCGCGCGTTCTTCGCATGCAGTGCGGTCAGGCTCCGGGCCGCGCCTGCGCGGCTCATGAACGCCGAACGGATCGCGTACCAGCGGTAGCCGGCTGTCACGCGCGTGAGCATCCAGCCGGTGCTCGCGAGCCGCGCCTGTCGATCGCGCCAGCGTCGCGTCGCGCCGGGCACGCTCCGCGCGCGCTGGACCAGATGACCGACTTCGCGCTCCGCCGCCGAGTACGAGGCGACCGCGTCGTCCGCGACGCCGCGCAGCTGCCACGCCGTCCGCTCCAGCCCCTTCAGCAGATCGTCGAGTAGCGAGAGCCAGGCCTGCAGCTCGGAACCGGGGCGGGAGGGCAGCCGCGAGGCGTCGAAAATGCTTGAGTCCATGGTCATATTAGTCACCTTGTAATGCAACGCTTATAACCGTGACAGTTTATACTGTCAATATCGTGAGCGGCTGGCACAGGTGTCGTGCCGGCAACGCCCGGCGTTGCACGCCGGCTACATCGCACGCGGATCCGCGCCCGGTTTTTCGGCTCCGGGTCGTCGGCCCGGGCCTTGCACAGAGCCCACGCATGCTTCGAGTCGTCTTCTTTGCAGGTGCCAGCTCGCTCGTGCTCGCATCGCCCTGCGCGTGGGCCACGCAGTCGTTGCCTCCGCCTCCGCCGCCACCGCCGGGCTACCACGGGCACGTCGAGGGAACCGGGCACGAGGCCCTACCCCCGAAGCCGCCGTCGCCTCCGCCCGCGCCGAAGGAGCGGCCTGCTCCCAGGCCGCCGAAGACGCCTCCTGCTCGCACGCCGCCGAAGACGCCTCCTGCTCGCACGCCGCCGAAGACGACGCCGCCGCGCCATCCGCGGATCAGCTGGACCGAACCGCCCGACGGGACTGTCACCCTGAGACTCCACAGCGACCAACCGGAGGTGCGCTACCAGCTCTTCGCGCCGGGCGGTCCGGCTCCGGTGGCAAGCTGCACCGGCAGCTGCACGGTGTACGTGAAGCCGGGGCGCTACCGGTTGCACGCCTCGCGGACGAGCAGCACACGCGAGGGGAGCATCGTGGTGCATGTCCAGAGCGATTCGCGCGTGCTGGTCTCGCCGCGCGGCTATGCGTCGCGCTGGATCGGCCTCGGCACGGCCGTCGCCGGGATGGGCATGGTGGTGGGGGGCTTGGCCGCAGCGGTCGCGGGCAACGACACCGTCACCAGGATCGGGGCAGCGACGTTTCTCGCCGGCGCAGCGATGACGCCCGTCGGCTGGGTCATCTTCGGCAGGAGCTACCGCCCCAGTGTGCGGCTCCTCCCCGAGCGCGAAGACGACGAGGCACGGGCCCGGCTCGGCATCGGACCCGGCGGTCTGTCGTTCAGTGCGCGATTCTGAGCGGCACCGGGCCCCGCGAGTGGTGCGGGCTCGCGACGTGTGGCTCAGGCTTTCGCAGGCGCGTAGACCTTTTGAACGTACTCGTCGAGCATGCGCGTGGCCGAGAATCGCGGCGCGATGCTGTACAGCGACGCCTTCATCTTCTTCACCCAGCCGTGTGGGATACCGTCGCTACCGCGTTCGTAGAACAGCGGCAGTACCTGGTTTTCCAGTAGATCGTAGAGCGCGCCGGCGTCGCGGGCGTCCTTCGCCGCGTTGTCGGGATCGACGTTGCCGTTGATGGCCCAGCCGTTTTCGCCGTCGTAGATCTCCATCCACCAGCCGTCGAGCACGCTCAGGTTCAGCCCACCGTTGAGAGCGGCCTTCATGCCGCTGGTGCCGCTCGCCTCGAGCGGCGGGCGAGGCAGGTTGATCCATACGTCACACCCCGCGACGAGCTCGGCGCCCAGCGACAGATCGTGGTCTTCGAGGAAGGCGACGCGCCCAGCGACGTGCGGCGAGGCCTTGAGTGCGAACATGGTCTGCACGATGCGCTTGGCCCCCTCGTCGCGCGGGTGCGCCTTGCCCGCGAAGAACAGCTGGACGGGATACGGATCTTCCAGAAGCCGCAGTGCGCGCGCCGGGTCATGGGTCAACAGGTGCAGCCGCTTGTATTCCGCCAGGCGCCGGGCAAACCCGAGCGTGAGCACGTCCGGATCGAAGTGCGCCGGCGCCTGCACGTAGTCGATCGACTCGCCGCGGCGCAGGCGGTCGGCGACGCTGCGCCGGCGCACGGACTCGACCAGTTGCCGCCGCGCCGCCACGCGCTCGGCCCAGAACTCCTCGTCCGGGATGCCGAGAACGGCCTCCCACGTGGCCGGTTCGGCGGCGCGCTCCCGCCAGCCCGGCGCGAGATGTCGATCGAGCAGGCGGCCGAGCGCCGGCGAAAGCCAGGTCGGCAGATGCACGCCGTTTGTGATGTGGAAGATCGGGACCTTCTCCGTAGACACGCCGGGGAACAGCTCCTTCCACATCGCGCGGGCAGTCCCGCCATGGCGCTTGCTGACCGCGTTGACGCTGCGGCTCATGCGGATTGCGAGCTGCGTCATCCCCGACGGCTCCAGTCGCTGGTCGGGATGCATGCGGCCGAGCCGCAGGAAACCCTCGGTGTCGGTCGAAAGCCGCGCGGGAAACTCCGGCATCACAGCCAGGATGTCGGCCGCCGCGTAACCCTCGTTTCCTGCGGCGACCGGCGTGTGGGTCGTGAACACCACCCGGCGGCGCGCTCGATCGCAGGCCGCGTGGAAATCGGCGCCGGCGGCGACCTCGCGTGCCGCGAGCTCCAGCGCCGCGAGTGCGGCGTGCCCTTCGTTCAGGTGGACCACGCCGGGGTCGATGCCGAGCGCCGCCAGCGCCCGGACGCCGCCCACGCCGAGCACGCAGTACTGCGCCAGGCGTACCGCTGGGTTGCCGTCGTACAGACGCGCAGTGATCCAGCGATCGACGACGGTGTTTCCGGGCAGCTGCGTGTCGAGCAGGTACAGCGGCACGCGTCCCACGTCGACCCGCCAGATCTGCGCGCGCACGTCGCGACCCCAGACGGGGATGGTCACCGTCAGCGGCTTTCCGTCGTCGCCCCTCACGACAACTGCCGCGAGCCGTTCCGGATCGGTGTCGATCCAGTATTCGTGTTGCAGGCCGCTGATGTCCAGCCGCTGGTGGAAGTAGCCCTGGCGGTACATCAACCCCACGCCTACCATCGGCAGCGCGCGGTCCGAGGCCTCCTTCAGGATGTCACCGGCGAGCCCGCCGAGGCCGCCGGCGTAGAGCGGCAGCGAAGCGTGCACCCCGAACTCGGCGCAGAAGAACGCGACCGGGCGCTCGGGCGCGATGCCCGTGGCTGCCGGCGGACGCGCGAGGTCGGCGTCGATGCTGTCGGCAAGGCGCTGGGCGCGCTCGACGAGGCTATCGTCGGCGGCGGCGCGCTCGAGCGCTGCCAGACCGACTTCCTGGAAGAAGCGGTACGGGCTCATGCCGCTGAGCTCCCAGCGGTGGGGATCGATGCTGGCAAAGACCTCGCCGCCCCCGGGGGTCCAGCACCAGCGGTAGTTCATCGCAACGCGCGCGAGTGGCGTGAGGCGCGGCGGCAGGCGCGCCCTGATGTTGTCGACGTCGCGCAACACGTCGACGTCACCCGGATACGCGTTGGTCATCTTTCCCCCCTCCGGCTCGCCTAGGGCGAGCGCAGATGCCAGCCGCGGGGCCGCACCATTGCGCGGATCCCGTGCGTCGAGAGCGTGCAGCCTATGCCCGAGTGTCCGCGCCCCGACCAGGGCAGCCGCGGGCTGACGCGGTCGCAGCAGTTGACGTAGGCGGAGCCCACTGAAAGCTGCTCGAGCACGCGTTGGGCACGCTCCGTGTCCTTCGTGTACACGCCAGCGGTGAGGCCATACTCGGTATCGGCCATGAGCCGCACGGCTTCCTCGTCGTCCGCCACGCTCTGGATGCCGATGATGGGGCCGAAGCTCTCCTCGCGCATGACGCGCATCTCGTGGTCGGCGTCGGCGAGCACGGTCGGTTCGAAGAACCAGCCGGGGCGATCGGCGCGGCGTCCGCCTGCGAGCAGACGGGCTCCCTTCTCGACGGCGTCGGCAGTCTGCTCCTGCATCAGGGCGATGGCCGGCTCGCGGCGGGCGAGGGGACCGATGTAGGTCTCCTCGTCGCGCGGGTCGCCAATCGTGAAGCCCTTCACCGTTTCGGCGAAAGCGTCCAGGAAGCGACCGTAGATGCTCTCGTGGACGTAGATGCGTTCGACCGCGCAACAGCTCTGGCCGGTGTTGTAGAACGCCCCGTCCGCCACCGATGCCGCTGCCGCGGCGATGTCGACGTCCTCGCAGACGTAGGTCGGGTCCTTGCCGCCGAGCTCGAGCTGGACGTGTGCAAGCGAGCGCGCGGCGGCCTGCGCAACGCGCAGCCCGGTTCTGTACGAGCCAGTGAAGAACACGCCGTCGAAATGGTGGTCGAGCAGCGCGGCGCCGACCTGACCACCACCGATCACGATCGAGAAGACGTCCCGTGGCACGCCCGCCTCGCCGAGGGCCTGGGCCATGGCCAGGCCGGTGACCGAAGAGTACTCGCTGGGCTTGTAGATCACGGCGTTGCCGGTGATGAGCGCCGGCAGGATCACGTTCAACCCAACGAACCAGGGGTAGTTCCACGCCGAGATGTTGGCGATCAGCCCCAGTGGCTCGAGCTGGATGCGCTCTGTCATGCCCGCGTCGGAGAGCACGGTCTCGTCGGCGAGCGCGGCGGCGCTGTGCTCGATGAAGAAATCGAAGCGCGGCAGCGTGCCGTCGAGCTCGTTTCTGGACTGCCGGATCGGCTTGCCCATCTCGGTGGTGAGCTTGACGGCGAGCTCCTCGCGGCGGCTGACGACCAGCTCGCGGAAGCGGCTCACCGCGGCGAGGCGCTGGTCGAGCGGGCGCGCGGCCCAGCCGCGCTGTGCGCGGCGTGCTGCGTCGACCTTTGCCCGGATGTCCTCGGGCCCGTCCATCGGCAGATCGGCGACTCGCTCTCCATTGGCGGGGTTGATGACCGGCAAGCTCATTGCTGGGCAATGTAAGTGCAACCTACGGGTCGGACAAGGCGTGGCACATCGCCCCGTGCCCGGCTGGATGCTGGCCGGGAGCTGGATGCGGAACTACACTCGGCTGCGCTGCGACCGATGGGGGGCCACATCCATCTGCCAGGAGCCGCCGTGCCGAACGCCTACATCTCTGGAACCGGATTCTACGTCCCGCCGCGCGTGGTGACGAACGACGAATTGGCGAGGCAGTACGGGATCGACACCACCAACGAGTGGATCGTCAAGCGGACGGGCATCGAGGAGCGCCACTTCGCCGAGGAGGGCGTGGGCACCGCCGACCTCGCCCTGCCCGCGGCCGAGCAGGCCATCGAGCGGGCCGGCATCGACAAGCACGATCTCGACATGATCATCCTCGCGACCCTGTCGCCGGATCATGCCTTCCCGGGGTCGGGCGTGTACCTGCAGCAGAAGCTGGGCCTGTGCGACGGCGACAACGCGAAGTTCGTGCCGGCGCTGGACGTGAGAAACCAATGCTCGGGCTTCCTCTACTCGCTGGCGACGGCGACCTCGATGGTCAAGTCGGGTGGCGCGAAGCACGTGCTCGTGGTCGGTGCGGAGACCCACTCCGCGGCTCTGGACCTGTCCACCGCGGGGCGCACGGTGGCATCGCTCTTCGGCGACGGCGCGGGCGCGGTGGTGGTGAGCGCGACCGACGAGGACCGCGGCGTACGCGGCTGGTACCTGGGCGCTGATGGACGTCATGCGGACGTGCTGGCGCAGAAGGTGTGGGACATCAAGAAGCGCCCCTTCATCCCCCTGAACGAAGAAGGCGTTGGCCAGGTCCAGCCCGACCATATGTGGGCGCAGATGAACGGCAAGGTCGTCTTCCGCCATGCCGTCGAGCGCATGATCGGCGTCCTGATGCAGGCCTGCATGGATCAGGGCATCACCCGCGACGATATCGATCTGTTCTGCTTCCACCAGGCCAACCTGCGCATCAACCAGTACGTTGCCGAGCAGGTCGGCATTCCGCCCGAGCGCCTGGTGCACAATATCCAGCGCTACGGCAACACCACGGCCGCCACCATCCCCATGCTGCTCGCGGAGTCGGAACAGAACGGCAAGCTGAAGCGCGGCATGAAGGTCGCGATGATCGCCTTCGGCTCCGGGTTCACCTGGGGCGCGGCGATCGTGGATTGGTGACCTGACGCATGGCGCGCGCCGCTTGACCGGCGCAGGCCGGCGGTGCAGCATGGAAACATGGCGGGGAGCGAGCTTGCCGGTGTGGCCTTGATGCTGGCGCTTGCGTGCGCTTCGGGCGCTTGCGGGGGGACGAGCGCGGATGGTGGAGTAGATGGGGGCGGCTCGGCTGCGGCGGCGCAGCCCGCCTGTCCCGAGTGCATGCCGGGTCCGGATTACGTGTGCCCCGGGCAAAACGGGACGGAGTCGTTGGGCATCCACATCGTGTCGCAGACCAAGGACGGGTGCTCCGTGAACTGGGGCCCCGGGACGGCGGCTTCGATCCAGTGCCATCCGCTCGCGCTGTGCGCTGCGGCGGCTGGGGGCTGCCAGCAGGCGAGCGGGGGAGGCGAGACGCATATCGACTTCGATGGCGGGTCGAGCTGTACGCGGCCGGCCCCCTAGCGCTGGCGCGCCGCATTCTTGACCGGGCCTCCGCCGCGCGCTCCAATTCACGCATGGCCCACACGCTGGAAGTCGCCGCGAGCGGGCGCTCGAAATGCCGGGGCTGCGGCCGGGCCATCACCAAGGGCGAGCTGCGCTTTGGCGAGCGGCTGCCGAACCCGTTTGGCGAGGGCGAGGCGGTGTACTGGTTCCATCCGCTGTGCGCGGCGTGCATGCGGCCCGAGCCGTTTCTGGGCGCGCTGGACGCCGCGACCGAGCCGCCGCCGGATAAAGCGGAGTGGTTGCGCGGAGCGGCAGAGGTTGGCGCAGCGCACCGCCGGCTGCCGCGTCTGGCACGCGCCGAACGCGCCAGTTCCAGCCGCGCGCGCTGCCGCCACTGCCGCGAGCTGATCGAAAAGGACGCCTGGCGCCTGGTGCTGCAGATTTTCGAGGAGGGGCGCATGGGCTCGGCGGGCTTCATCCACGTTGCCTGTGCGGAGCCGTACTTCGGCACGGGCGCCATCCTCGACCGCGTCGAGCGGCTCACGCCGGATCTATCCGCCGTGGATCTGGACAAGATTGCGGCGCTGCTCGCCGGGCCACCGCTCGCGAAGACGCGCCCTGCCGACGCGCCGCCGCTCGCGAGGACCGCGCCGAAGACCGACACCAACCAGACCAAGCAGGCGAAGTGAGCGAGCCGGAACCCGAACCCATCTACGTTGTCGGCGCTGCCATCGTGCGCGACGGTCGTTGCCTGGTCGCGCGGCGCAGCGCGAACATGAGCGCTCCCGGGCGCTGGGAGTTTCCCGGCGGCAAGGTGGAGGACGGCGAGCTGCCGCGCGGGGCGCTGGCTCGCGAGATCCAGGAGGAACTGGGCGTCGGGATCAGCGTCGGAGACTGGCTCGGTCGCGGCGAGCAGGCGCAGGGCGAACGCCGCATCGTGCTGGACGTGTACGTCTGCGAGATCTGCTCCGGCGAGCCCCACCCGCATGAGCATGATGCCTGCGAGTGGCTCGGCCCCGCGGAGCTCGCCTGTCTCGACTGGGCGCTGCCCGATGTGCCGATCGTCGAGAAGGTGGTCGAGCGGCTCGCGCGCTGATCGCCGCTACGCTTTCCGGCGGCGGATGCGTTGCCGCCGGGCAAGCGCCGGCAGCAGCCGGCCCTCGTAGAAGTGCAGCAAGCGGCGGCGCGTGATCGCGGGCAGCTTCTGGCCGTCGATGGTCTTCGTCGCGTCGCTGGCGAGACAGAACAGGAGCCGCGCCTCGGCGGCAGAAAAGTGGTTGGCGAGCCAGCCCTTGAGGCCCGCGTGCGCGGCGCGTCCGCGGGCAACGATGGTGCGGCGCAGCTCGGCGCGCGTGAGCCGATCCGTTCCTGTATCGAACAGAGCGTCGAAGCGCGCGCGATCGAGCTCGCCCCGCTTGTCGAACACGCCCGTGTCGAAAGGATGCACACCCGACCCGATCCGGGCTACCGAGATCGTGAGCGATGCGTGACCGCGTGTGATCGGTCCGAGGAACGCATTGATGATGCCGGCGAGAATGCAGCTCATCATTCGGCCCAGGCCCAGCCTTCTGAGCCCGTCGTAGGTATCGCCGGGCGTGACGAGCCCGTCGCCGCCGCGGTCGAAATAGCTGGCGTGCCTCTGCAGCGCTGTGAGCTGTTCGCCCTTCACCTCGGCCCGGCAGCATAGCTCGATCCAGCCTTGCTGGGCGGGCTTGCCTGGGGAGTCTGGACCGGCCTGCGGTAGGATTGCCGGTCCGGTCCGGAGCCGCTAGGGTCGACCGTCTCGAAAACGCGGAGGCGTCTCTGGGCCGAGGGGGTTTCCCACGTGCATGATCGAAGCGAAGTGTCGATGGATTCCGCCGCCGGCGGCTTCCCGGACACCGAGCGCTTCACCTGCGAAGGACGCCTGGGCGAGGGCGGGATGGGGGTCGTGTACCGTGCGCGCGACGCCGAGCTCGAGCGTGTTGTCGCGCTCAAGACGATGACGCACGTCGACCCGGGCTCGCTCCTCAGGTTCAAGAAGGAATTCCGGGCGCTCGCGGATATCACCCACCCCGGCGTGGTCGATCTGTACGACCTGATCTCGGAGGGTGAGCAGTGGTTCTTCACCATGGAGCTGGTCGACGGCGTCGACTTCCTGACCTGGGCGCAGGAAACCGCGCCGCGTTCTTCACAGCGTGGCCGCGGGCGATCGCTGGTGCGGCAGCTGAACACGTACGCGGCGGTGGCGCCCACCATCGACGCTTCCACGTTGGACGGCGACGTGCTGCCCGAGCGATCCCGGGCGTCCGAGAGCGCTGTCGCGTGCTGCGTGAAGGAGCCGGACCGCCTGCGCGAGGCGCTCCGTCAGCTTGTCGAGGGCGTCAGCGCCATCCACGCCGCGGGCAAGCTGCACCGCGACATCAAGCCGTCCAACGTTCTGGTGACTCGTAGCGGCCGCGTGGTGCTACTCGACTTCGGCGTTGTGGGCGACTACGTGCCCGGTTTCACCGGCCACCACGTCGACGACGCCCTGCTGGGCACCCCGGCGTACATGGCACCGGAGCAGGCTGCGCGGGGTTCGTCGCAGCCGGCCTCGGACTTCTACGGGATCGGCGCCATGCTGTTCGAAGCGCTGACCGACGACTTGCCGTTCACCGGTACGCCCCGCCAGATCCTCGCGCAGAAGCGCGAGCTCGACCCGCCGGCCCCTTCAACGCGCGTCGCGGGCGTGCCGCCCGACCTGGACCAGTTGTGTCTGGACCTGCTGGCGCGCGATCCTGCGCGGCGTCCGTCGGGCGAACAGATTCTCCAGCGGCTTTCCGGCGGCGCGCACCGGAGCGCGCACTCCTTCGTTGCTGCGACCGGGGTGCAGAACAGCTTCGTGGGGCGTCGCGCCCAGCTCGACGAGCTCGACCGCGCGCTGGCCTCCAGCCGTGAAGGCCGTCCCGTCGCGGTATTCGTCAGTGGTCGCTCCGGGATGGGCAAGACAGCCCTCGTGCAGCACTACTTCGACCGTCTGCGCGGCGACCCGGACGTGCTGCTTCTCGCCGGTCGCTGCTACGAGCGCGAGACAGTCCCCTACAAGGGGCTCGACAGCGTGGTGGACGAGCTGAGTCGTTTCCTGATGCGGCTGCCCGATGAGCACGCCGCCAGCCTCGTCCCAGAGGGGATCCACGAGCTGTCGCGGGTCTTTCCCGTGCTCCGTAGCGTGCGCGCAGTCGAGGTGCAGCCGTCCCCCGAGTTCCCCGTAGTCGAGCCCCACGAAGTCCGACGGCGCGCGTTTGCCGCGCTCAAGCGGCTCCTTTCTCTTCTGTGTTCGCAGTGGATGGTCGTCGTGCACATCGACGATCTGCAGTGGAGCGATGTCGACAGCGTCGGTCTGTTGCTGGAGCTTCTCGCTCCGCCCGAGCCGCCCCCCGTGCTGCTGATCGGCGGCTATCGCGACGAGCTGTCGGCCGACAGCGTCGCGCTGCAGGAGCTGCTCGATGGCATGCGGCGCTTTGACGACAGTGGAGCCGTCCGGCGCGTGGTCGTGGAGCCGCTTTCGGAAGCCGAGGCCGTGGAGCTGGCGGAGAGCTCGGTGGACAGGGAGTCGCCGCTACCGGACGACCTGCTCCGCACCATCGCCCGCGAGTCGCAGGGCGTACCGTTCTTCGTCGCCGAGCTGGTCCGCTGGCAGTATGCCGCGCGCGGGCGCACGCCGGCGGAGTCGAGCCCGATCTCGCTGGAACAGGCGATCGCCGCGCGGGTCGAGAACCTGCCGGCCATGTCGAAGAAGCTGCTTTTCGTGCTGGCGGTGGCAGGCGGCCCGGTCGACCACGCTCTGGCCAGAAAGGCCGCCGGCGCTGGAGCCGAGGCGCGCGTGGCGGTCAACGTGCTGCGCTCGCAACGGCTGGCGAGAAGCTTCGTGAGGCTCGACCGGGAACTGCTCGACACCTTCCACGCGCGCGTCCGCGAGACGGTCATCGCGGAGCTCGACGCTGACGAGCGCCGCCGCTTGCACCTCTCGCTCGGCGAAGTGCTGGAACAATCGGGAACTGCCGACGCCGAGGCGCTGCTCGAGCTCTTCCTGGCCGCCGGCGAGCGTGCGCGCGCCCGGCTGTACGCGGTTCCGGCCGCCGAGGCCGCGGCGGAGGGCCTGGCGTTCATGCGCGCGGCGCGCCTGTACCAACTCGCGATCGATCTCGAAGCGGACTCCGAGCCCCACCGCCTGCACCGCCAGCTGGCGGATGCGCTGGCGAACGCTGGCCGCAGCGCGAAGGCTGCGGAGGCGTACCTCGCCGGTGCGTCCAGCGCGCCCGCGGCCGAGGCAGTGGAGATGCAGCGGCTGGCCGCCGAGCATTTCCTGAAGAGCGGCCGGGAGCAGCAGGGGCTGGTGTTGCTGAAGGCTGTCCTGGCCGAGGTCGGTCTGTCCTTTCCACGCTCGACGGCTGCCGCTCTGGCGTCGCTGCTGGTCGAGCGGGCGAGGCTCCGTATCCGGAGTCTGGATCTGGAACGAGCGCTGCGGCAGAGGGACGAGCGTGACCTGTTGAAGCTCGATGTCGCATTTTCGGCGGCGGTTGGGCTGGCCACGTTCGATCTGGTTCGTGGGGCGCATTTCTCCGCGCGCCATCTCAGGCTTGCACTGTCGGCGGGTGAGCCGGTGCGGTTGGGGCGCGCTCTGGCGCTGGAAGCAGCCAATACCGTTGCGGTGGGCGATGGTCTGCGTGACCGCAGCGAGCGGCACGTCCGGATGGCCGAGGAGCTGGCCACGCGCATCGACGATCCCCACGGCATGGCACTGGCCAAGCTGACATCCGGTCTTGTGCGCTTCTTCGTTGGCGAGTGGCGTAGCGCGAAGAACCTCCTCGACGAATCCATAAGGATCCTGCGCGAGCGCTGCCGTGGAGTAGCCTGGGAGCTGGCCAATGCCCAGGCGTGGTCGTGCAACTCGCTGATCCTCATGGGGGAGCTGGCGGAGACGTCGCGGCGCGTCGCCGCGTACATCAAGGAGGCGCGCGAGCGGGAGGACCGCTACGCGCTGGTCAACATCATCTACGCCGCGTGCATCTCGCACATCGTTGCCGACGACGTCGATACCGCCTGGCATATGACGACGGAAGAGGGTGGCTTCTTTACGCCGAGCGGTTTCACAGCAGGACACTGGGGCGCGCTGATCTCCGCCATCTCCATCCACCGCTACCGAGGCGAGGGGCTCAAGGCGCTCGCACGCGTGGAGCGGGACTGGCAGCCGCTCGAGCGGTCGCAGCTGTTGCGCGTCAACGTCGTGCGTCTCACGACGCTCTTCGAGCGCGGCCTGTGCATCGTGGCCGCTTCGGGAATGGATTCCCGAGGCGATTCGCTCGGCGAGGCCGAACGCTACGTCAGCCGCCTACGCCGCGAGCGGCTCAGGTTCGGTCCGCCGCTGGGCGAGCACCTGGCAGCCTGTGTAGCTGCGGCGCGCGGCGACGCCGAGAGCGCGGAGCGCGCGTTGGCCCGGGCCATCGCCGGCTACGACCTGGCCGACATGGGCTATCTCGGGCTGTGCGCGCGCTACCGGCGCGGTCAGCTGCTCGGGGGCGACGAGGGAACAAGGCTGGTGGCCCAGGCCGCGTCGGGGCTCGCAGCCCAAGGCGTGAAGAACGTGCAGGGTTGCCTCGAGATGAGCGCACCAGGGTTTTCCCGCTGGAGATAGCCGAGCATGAGCGAGGTCATCGAGCAGAGTGCTTTGACGGTGGTCGCGGCGATCCGCGACGGGGCCGCCGACGAGCTCCATCGCCTGCTCCGTGGACTCGCGGCAGGTTCGGTGGCCGGTGTGTCCCTGGACTTCCGCAAGGTCGTGAGCCTGCACTTCGGCCGCTTCGTGATCCTGCCGCCGCTCGAGGATCGGGACGTGCCGGTGCCCGCCAAGCTCGCGTTCGAGAGCAACTACGACGGCTCCCTCGACGCGCATCTGGACGAGCTGTACGCGAAGAACGGCCCAGCACTGGATCGCATCCTGTCGTACTGCGAGGGCTATTCGGGGGGCAGCGGCTTCATGGAGTTTGCCAGGAAGTACGCGGTGCCGAGCGCCGCCTACTACCGCGCACACGCTGGGCTCGGCGTGAAGCGGATTCGGGGTGATGCCGCCGTGCGCGCGGCCATCGAAGCCTGGCTCGACGCACAGCAGCGAGCAGGGCGGCTGGCAGCGCTGTCCGCACGGCAGGTGAGAAGCGGCATCTCTGCCCATCTGGCCGGGCTCCGCATCGACGGCGCGCCGCCCGTGCTCGGTCCGGTCGAACGCAATCTGCCGCGTCCTCGGCGAAGCTACCTGGAAGCCCTGTTCACGCTTCTCGGTCGTCTGTTCTATCTGTTGTGGCTCCTGTTCCGCGCCCCCTCGCACGAGAGGCAGGACGCCGAGGAGCGGCGGGCGCATCCGCCGGAGCTCGTCGACAACCTGGACCCCACGTTGGCGAGGATCCACGACAGCGAGGATCAGGTCGAGCAGAACGGGCTCACGGTTCTGGTGCCGATCAAGCCGGGGGCGTACCGGCACGCGGCACTCGACGCGGCGCTGTGGGTCGTGGCGGTCCTGGCCCGCTACGTCGCGGTGGACGGGAAGCTCGGCGGCCTCACCACGATCCACTTCGCACGCTGGGCCGTACTCGACGACGACCGCCTGCTGTTCTTCAGCAACTACGACGGCAGCTGGGAGGCATACCTGGGCGATTTCATCGACAAGGTCAGTCCCTGGCTTACGGTCATCTGGACCAACACGAAATGGTTCCCGCCCACGCGCTGGCTGTTTCTGGACGGCGCGGCCAACGAACGGAACTTCAAGCGCTGGACCCGGACCTGGCAGCTCGACAACCAGCTCTGGTACAGCGCCTACCCGCGACTCTCGGTCGACGCAGTGCTCGAAAACGCGAGCATTCGCGAAGCGAGCGTCGGCGACCTCGACGACGACGAACTCCGGCACTGGCTGGAGCAGCTCTAGGGAGGGCCACGTGGACCCGCAGACGCTGTCCGACATCCAGGGGTTCCTTCTGTTTTCGCACCGGCGGCTTCCCAGGTCCTACTATCTGCTGCTGCATCTCGGGCAGGATGCGGAGACCGCGCGGCGCTGGCTCGACGAGGTGAGGCGCGACGTGGGTAGCAGTGCGCCGGACGAGCGTGGTGCGACGAGCCGCGTGCACGTCGCGCTGTCCGCGAGCGGGCTCGAGGCGTTGGGCGTTCCCGCGCACGACATCGCGGAGGCGTTCGCTCGCGAGTTTGTCCAGGGCATGCACCATCCTGACCGCTCGAAGGTGCTTGGTGACCAGAACGACGACGCACCGGCAACGTGGGAGTTCGGAGGACCCGGCGGGACGCGGGTCGACGCGCTCCTGCTTCTGTTCGGGCTCGAGGACTCGATAGGCCCGCTCTGCCAGCACCACGAGGAACGCCTCGCTGCGCACGGTATCCAGATCATCGCCCGCCACGAGACCTATCGCCCCGAAGACGCGCGCGAGCATTTCGGATTCCACGACGGTATCTCCCAGCCCTACGTCAAGGGCAGCGCACGACCGCCCCGAGCCGGCGAACATCCGCTCGAGCCCGGTGAGTTCGTCCTCGGGCATCTGAACGAATACCAGCGTCCGGCAGCGTGCCCGACCGTCGTTGCCCAACGCAGTGTTCCAGACCTGCTGCGCGCAGGCGACGACCGCGTGCGCCTCGGGCTGAACGGCAGCTACCTCGTCTACCGCAAGATGCAGCAGAACGTAGAAGCGTTCTGGCACTATGCCTTCTCTGCAGCGCGGCCGGCCGGTACCGACACCGTGGAGCGCGCCGCGGTGCGGCTCGCGTCCCAGCTCATCGGTCGTTGGCCCGGCGGTGCGCCGCTCGTGCTGTCGCCGGACGGCGAGCGCCCGGAGCTCTCGGATGCGAACCGCTTTTCATACCGGGACCTCGATCCGCTGGGACACCGCTGCCCGTTGGGTGCCCACATCCGCCGCGGCAATCCACGCGACATGCTGGGAAGCTCCGCTGCGGACTCGCTCCAGGCCTCGTCGCGCCATCGCATCATCAGGCGCGGCCGGCTGTATGGTCCCCGGATGAGCGAGGTCCAGCTCCGCTCGCTCGACGACAAGCTTCTGGGTTTCCGCCCCGGCGTCGAGGAGGAAAAGCAGGAGCGTGGGCTGATCTTCATCGCCTTCAACGCCAACATCCGCCGGCAGTTCGAGTTCGTGCAGCAGACGTGGGTCAATGCGCGCCAGTTTGCCAGCATGTACGACGAGCGCGATCCGATCGTCGGCGCGGACGTGACAAGCTACCGCGACCTCATGAGCGGGCAGGACGTCCCCTGCACGCAGAACTTCACGCTGCAGGGCGAGCCCGTCCGGGCCCGCCTTTTTGATCTGCCGCGGTTCACGCGCATCCGCGGCGGCGCGTACTTCTTTCTGCCCGGACGGAGCGCGCTCCGCTATCTGGCCGGCAACGGGAGCGAGCAAGCATGAAGATCAGGAATTTCTCCGGCCGCCTGGTGGTGGTGACGGGTGCAGCGAGCGGGATCGGGCGCGAGACGGCGCTAGCCTTTGCGCGCGAGGGGGCCCGGCTGGCCATCTGCGACGTCGACGAGAGCGGTCTCGAAGACACCGAAACTTTGCTCGGAGCCAGCGGGCTGGTCGCAGAGCGCGTCGACGTGGGCGATTTCGAACAGATGAGAGCGTTCGCGGAGGTGGTCCACCAGCACGGTGCGGTCGACGTGCTCGTCAACAACGCCGGCGTCGCTCTGGCGGGCGGCTTCTTCGACACGTCGCTCGACGACTGGGACTGGATCCTGAACATCAATTTGCGCGGCGTGATCCACGGCACACGCCTGTTCGTACCCCCGATGATCGAGCGCGACAGCGGACACGTGGTCAACGTCGCGTCCGCAGCCGGGTTCTTCAATGCCAAGACCATGACCGCCTACGGCACCACCAAGTACGCGGTGGTGGGGCTGTCGGAGGCGCTGCGCGACGAGCTCTCGTCGAACAACATCGGTGTGACGGCCATCTGTCCCGGTCTCGTCAACACGCGCATCCTCCGCAGCATGCGCATGCGCGGAGCACTCGCAGACGACGCCCAGCGGCGGCGCGTGATCGAGCTGTACCGACGTCGCAACTACGGGCCGGAAAAGGTCGCAGCGGCCGTGATCTCGGCCGTGCGGCACAACCGCGCGCTGGTGCCCGTCACGCCCGAGGCGTGGGCTCTGTACGGCATGAAGCGTGCGGTGCCGGGCCTGCTGCCGACGCTGACGAAGCTCGCCGACCGCATGTTCTGGGGCAAGGAGCCGTCCGCGGAGGATTCGTGACCCGGGAGGCTGGGGCGCAGGACCCGTTCGCCGCCATTTCCCACCGCCGCGTCCGTGTGGGAGACCTGGAGCTGCACCTGGCCAGTCTCGGCAGCGGGCGCCCTGTCCTGCTCCTGCATGGCTTTCCGGAGTTCTGGTACTCGTGGCGCCGGCTGATGCTGGCGCTGGCGGATTCCGGCTTCCAGGCGCTGGCGCCTGATCTGCGCGGCTACGACCTCTCCGACAAGCCACGCCGCCGCTCGAGCTACCGCATGGAGCGACTGGTTTCCGATGTGGTCGGGCTGCTCGACGCGCTCGGGCTGGAGCGGGTCCCGGTCGTTGCCCACGATTGGGGGGGCATCATCGCCTATTGCCTGGCCGAGCGGCATCCGGAACGCGTGGAGCGCCTGGTGATCCTCAACGCGCCGCATCCGGAACTGTTCCGCCGCGCGCTGCGACGACCGTCGCAGCTTTCGCGCTCCTGGTACGTGTTCTTCTTCCTGTTGCCACTTCTGCCGGAGTGGACCGTCACGCGGCGGCGTGTGATGGCCTCGACGTTCGAGGGCTGGGCCCGCCCGGGAGCATTCACGCGCGAAGACATCGATCGCTACGTCGAGGCGATCCGTCGTCCGGGCGCCGCGACCTCCGCCATCAACTACTACCGTGCCGCGTTCGGCGCTCCCATCCGCGCGCCGACCCCCATCCAGGCCAGGACCCTGGTCCTGTGGGGCGACCGGGACCGCGCGCTCGGTCCCGCGCTGCTCGATGGCATCGAGCGCTACGTTCCGGACGTGACGATCCGGCACTTCCCGGAGGCCGGGCACTGGCTGCAGCACGACGCGCCGGAGCAGGTGGCGCGGGAGATCATCGGGTTTCTGGGCTGAGAGCGCAGCGGGCCGTCGCGGCGCGCGAGCAGATTCTACGGTACACTTGCGGCATGAAGTTCAAGCGCGACAGACGAACGCTCCGCGCTTCGCAGCAGCCGGCCTTCCAGAGCCAGCCAGCGGTAGTGCCGACGCGCCCGGTGGTGTTCGACGAGCTGCGCCGTCGCGGCCTGGTGCACGTGATGGGCGATAAGACGGAGCGCACGGGCCCGGGGCGTCGCCGACCGCGCTAGGCGGCGTCTCTAGTCCTTCAGCGAGCCGCCGCGCAGGTCGTAACGCTGCAGCAGACGGTAGAGGTACATCCGGTCCATCTTTGCCTCGCGGGCGGCCTTGCTGATGTTGCCCCCGGCGGACTCGATAAGAGCGGACAGGTAGCGCCGCTCGAAGTCGGAGATGACTTTCTCCTTGGCGACCTTGAAGGGGACCGACAGATCGATGGGCGCGACAGCCGGTCTGGTGGGCGGCCGCGTGGACACGCGCTCCCGCCGCTCCGATGCGGGCGCCGCCTGCTCGAGCACCACGGTACGCTCCACGTAGTTCCTGAGCTCCCGCACGTTGCCGGGCCAGTCGTGGCGCTGCATGTCGGCCAGCACTTCCGGCGTGAACAGGTGCGTGGCGTCCTCGACGTTCATCGAACGCAATAGAACGCGGACCAGCAGCGGAAGATCGCCCAGCCGTTTGCGCAGGGGCGGCAGTCGTACCGTCACGACCGAGAGACGGAAGTACAGATCCTCGCGGAAATTGCCGCGATTGACCTCGCTTTCGAGTCGCCGGTTGGTCGCGGCAATCACCCGCACGTCGATCTTGCGCGGCGCGTTCTCGCCGGCTCGCCGGATCTCGCGCGCCTCGATTGCGCGCAGCAGCTTGGGCTGCATGTCCACCGGCATCTCGCCGATCTCGTCGAGGAAGATCGTACCGCCGTCCGCAGCTTCGAACGCGCCGATGCGGTGGCGGTCGGCGCCGGTGAAAGCGCCCTTGGCGTGACCGAAGAGCTCGCTCTCGATCAGGTTCGGCGAGATCGCGCCGCAGTCCACGATCAAGAACGGCTTGTCGGCGCGCGGCCCGCGGCGCGCGATCTCCGTGGCGACCAGCTCCTTGCCCGTGCCGCTCTCTCCCTCGAGGAGCACGGTAGCGTCGGAGGCGGACACTTTCTCCAGCACGCCGAACAGACGACGCATGAGCAGCGATTCGCCGTACAGGTCACCGAACGACGACCACTGGGGAACGGGCGTCACCCCGGCGGGTCCCAGCTCCCGCACGCGCACCACGGTGTCGCCGAGCTCGATGTGACAGTCCGGAAGCGGCAGGTCGGCATCCCGGATCCGCACGCCGTCGAGCCGTGTCCCGTTCATCGAGCCGCTGTCGGACAGGGCCCATCCGCTGTCGCTCCGTGCCAGTCGGCAATGGAAGCGGGACACGAGCGGATCGGTCACGACCAGGTCGTTGCTGGGGTGGGAACCCAGACGAAACAGATCGCCGTCGAGCACCACGGAGCGCTGGCTGTGTTGTCCCGCCTCGCGCTCGATCACCAGCTCGAGGCGGGGGATCACCATCGCCGTCGACAGGCCGCCTCTGAGCGTGGGCAGAGTACCGCCGGTCCCCGATCTGCCGGCGCTGTCCGCGGGGCTCATCGCTTCGATCCTACGCCAGGGCCGCGCCGCTCGAACGACCTAAATTGATGCCTGCAAGCATCAAGTGCTGCCTCCGGCCAGCAGCGATTCGGGGCTTGACGCGTCGCGTTGGGTTCATGGAAGTTAGTGATTCCAATAACTTGAGCGTTCCGGGCGTCCTGGAACGAGTCTTGGATACATAAGCATCTCGTGAAAGCGGTCGCGGCGCTGGTTCTTGTCGGGCTCCTGGGCGTGAGCCGTGGCGGCGCCGGGTATCCGGGCACCGATAGCTCTCCGTACCCCGCCGGGGTCGCACCAGCCCGCCCCGCGACCCTGGCGGGGGCGGATTTTGCTTCATCCCGCGCGCCGGCCATCCAGGTCACGCCCCTTCCGCGCCCCGAGCTGTCGAGCCGCCCGGTGAGTCTGATCACCCGCAGCGGCAAGCTGGTGAGCATCCCCGGCGGTTGCGCGTCGGTCGACGGAGCGTACGACCTGACGCTGCACTTCCACGGCGTACCGCAGAAGGTCGATGCCGAGTTCAAGCATGCCGGAGTGCCGGGTGTGCTCGTAGTGAGCAACCTGGGCATCGGATCGGGGCCGTACGAGAACGCCTTTGCTACGGAGGGTGCGCTCGACCGGTGGCTGCAGAGAGTGGACGACGTTGTCGGTGAGCAGTGTCCGCGGGCCGACCACCACATAGGGCGGCTGGCGCTCAGCGCCTGGAGCGCTGGCTACGGCTCGGTGTATCGCGTTCTCGCCCACCCCGACGAAGCCGATCGCGTGGATGCCGTCCTCTTGTCCGACGGAATGCATGTGGGCTTCGATCGCAAAGGCTACCGTCAGGTCGATCCCTTGCCGATGGAGCCGTACGACCGCTTTGCCGACCGGGCCGTGGACGGTCTGAAGTTGATGGCTGTTACGCACTCCTCGATCGTGACCCCCAAGTATGCGGACACGACCGAGACCGGCGACTACCTGCTCCGGACGCACGGCGTCGCCCGCGAAAGCGAGAACAAACCCGGCCCGATCAAGGGCATGCTGGAAATCTCGCACGGCCAGAAGAGCGGACTCAGCATCACGGGCTATGCGGGCGCCGACAAGAAGGCGCACTGCCGCCAGCTGGAGTCGATGGGTACGACGTTGTTCCCGCTTCTGGCTCGTCGCTGGTCGTCGAACTAGCGAGGCTCCGGGCAGGCGATTCCGGGGCTCGCTCCGTCGGGGTCGAGATACAACTGCACCGTGTTCACCTGCAGTTGGCCCTCGAAGCCGGTGATGCGGAGGCCGGTGCACAGCACCTCGTGCTTGAGGCCGTTGTCATAGCGGACGAGCGAGGAGCGTGCGCTTTGGCCCGCCGCGCGCACCTCCACCACGATGCCGCGATCGAGCAGATCCGAAGTGTCGACGTGGATGCGGGGAGGCGATTGTCCGCCGTCGCTTCCAGCGCTCGTGCACTCCGCCGCACCCAGTCCCTTGACCTGGACGCACACCACTGCGCCCTGGACTTGGCCCTCGTCGGAAAGCACCGGACCGGCTCTGAGCAGCCAGCTCTGGTCCACTCCCAGACTGTCGCCGCACACGCCCGGGCTGCAGTCGCGGCCTGAAGGGCAGCACGCGCAGATGCCGGCGTCGTGGTCGCAGTTGATCGGCAAGGTGCCGTTCGCTGCAAACTCCGGCACGCTGCTGGCTAGCGGCGCCGCGCTGGCGTCCGGGGGCGCTGCGCTCGCACTCGCGCCCGGAGCCGCAATCGCGCTGGCCGACGGCGCCGCGAGCGGATGCGCTGGCGGTGCGGCCTTTTGACCAGTTCGACTGCCGGTGGGGGCCAGATCGCCGAATACGGCGACCGCTGCGCCAGCCCCAGCGAGTACGACAGCGCCCAGGACCAGCGCGAGCGCACGGCTCTTTCGTGGAGCGGGCGCTGCGGCTTGGCGCGTCGGAGTGGTCGGTGGCGGGCTGCCGCTCGCGTCGTGCGCCGGCGCGGCTGACCCTGGCGGGGTGACATGTCCAGTTGCCAGCTGTTCGGTGGGCGCCTGCGAGCGTCGTGGGACATTCGCGGCTTCGGCTGCGGTGTGCCCGACCATGGCGCCGGGGCTGGCCACGGCGGTGGGCATCGAACCAGGTAGCGAACCGGGCGCCGGTTCCGGACGCACGATCGCTCCGCTTCGCGACGCGAGATCGCAGCTCGCCGAGAGCTCCGTTCCATTCTGTATTCGGTTGTCGGCGTCGACTGCGAGGCAGCGCTCGAGCAACTCGCCCCACGGGCCTTCCGGTCGCTGCTCGGGCCAGGCATCGCCGAGCTCCGCTGCGCGCCGGTAGGCCACCCCGTACTCCACTAGTGTCGCGCGTACGAGGCCGGTCGGGTGCGGACTGTCGGTGAGGAGCTGCCACGCGAGCACTCCGAACGCGAATACGTCCACGGCGGGCCTGGAGCTCTTCGCCTTGAAGAACCCGGGATCCACGACCTCGGGCGCGAGGTAGGCGAGCGTGCCGATCACGCTGTTGACTGCGGTGAGCGGTTGCGGGTTGTCCTCCACAGCTGCGATGCCGAAGTCCACGAGCTTGACGTTCGATGGCTCCTCGGGGTCATCGAAGAAAGCGCTCGAAACCAGGATGTTGTCCGGTTTGAGATCGCGATGGACGATGCCCTCGTCGTGCACGTAGGCCAGCGTGCGGGCGATGTGCCGCAGCAGAGCCGCGCGCTCTGTTTCACCAAAGCGCGGGTCGGCCCTGACGTGACGCAGCGAGCTGCCGTCGACCAGCTCCATCGTGACGCCGAGCAGATCGCGCCGCAGGTCCTCGAACAGGCCGTAGCTCCGCACCAGCGACGGGTGCTCGAGCCGGGTCAGGGCGCGCGCTTCGCGGCGCACGCGTTCCGCGTCGGCGGGACGACTATGGTCGATCGCGACGAGCTTCAGCGCTTTCGGGAGCTCGGGATGGAGCTGATCCTCGACCTTCCACACGCTGCCCTGGCCGCCCTGTCCAAGCGGCTCGAGCAGCACGTAGCGATCGATCCGCGTTCCGGGGGCGAGCTCCACGCCGTGGAGTCTAGATCACCGCCGCTTTTCTATCAGGGCTTCTTGAAGTGGAGGATGCCCCAGGCGAGATAGCCCTTGCTGCCCGCGTCGACCCAGTGGCCGAGGCCCTGGATCATGCGGTCGATGTAGGCCTTGCTCGAGAGCTTGGTCATCTCGTCGTAGCGCGAGGTGAGCTCCTCGCGGACCCGCCCGTAGTGGCGGACCAGATGCTCGGTGAGGTTCACACACTCTATCTCCTCGAGCCCCAACTCCCGCGCTGTCTCCCGGTAGAACCGGAACGAGCCGAGCGAGTCGAGATGGATGCGCTCGAGAACCGGCGCGAGCGCGGATGGATCCGGCACTTCGTCGGCCTGCATCGGGTCGGTGAAGATGAATTGTCCACCCCGCTCCAGCACGCGAACGACTTCCTTCAGCACCTGCTTGCGGTTGCCGCTGTGCAGGATGGCGTCCTGCGACCACACGACGTTGTAGGTGCCGTCGGGCTTCGGGATGTTCTCGAAGTTGCCGTGCACGACCTCGATCAGCTCGCCGAGGCCCTGGTCGTTGCTGAGCTTGCGATTGCGCGCGTTCTGCGTCTCGCTGAGGTTGAGGCACGCGACGTGACAGCCGTGGGTCCGCGCCAGGTACCGCCCGGCGCCGCCGTAGCCCGCGCCGATGTCGAGAACTCTGGAGGTCTTCCCCAGGCCCTTGATCATGGACGCGATGCGCTCGACCGTCTTCTTGCTGGCCTCGACGATGGGCTCCTTCTCGCCTTCGTAGAGGCCGATGTGGATGTCCTCGCCGCCCCAGATGTTGAAGTAGAACTGATCGGCGTCGTTGCTGTCGTAATACTTCTCCGCCACTTCGACGACGGACTGGGCCTGCTGTGTCAATGGCGCCTCACTCGTGGAAGGTCTTGGAAGCGACGTGGACGAGGAAGTCCGGGTCGTGCTCCTTGTACGTCTCCTGGAAGTCGCCGTACGTTGTCACGTCCTGGAAGCCGACCTGCTTGACCAGGTTGGTGATGTAGCGCTTCCTGAGCGGGAACATGTTCAGGTGGAACACCGAACCGTCGGGGAACGAGTAGCGGAAGCGCGCGAGGCCCTCATCCATGTGCTCGGGTTCGGCGCGCACCTCGTCGCCGCAGTAGTAGTACGTGTGCTGCGAGTTGAAGCCATGATCCAGGATCGCGTCGTAGTTGCGCTGGTCGAGGATCAGCACGCCGTCATGGCGTAGAGCTGCGTAGAACTCCGCTAGTGCGCGACGACGGTCCCGCTCGTCGAACAGGTGGGTGAAGGAGTTCCCGAGGCAGATCACCGCGTCGTACTTGTCGTGCACGTCGCGGTTCAGCCAGCGCCAGTCCGCGTGGATCGTGCGCAGGACGAAGTCCTCTTTGCGCGCGTTGTCGAACGCCTTGGCCAGCATCTCGGCGTTGCCGTCGGCGCTGGTCACTTCAAACCCCGCCTTGAGCAGCTGCAGTGAATGGAAGCCGGTGCCGGTTGCTACATCCAGGATCTTCCTCTTGCCGAGCCGCTTGAGCAGCTCGATGAAGAAGCTGCCTTCGCTCTTGGCGCGGGCGTCCCAGTCGATGAGCTCATCCCATTTTTCGACGAAAGTCTGGACGTATTCTTTCTGGTAGTGATCTGTTTCGCGGACTTTGAGCGGAGCTTCTCCGTAGTTCTGTTGGATTCGCTTCGCGCTGTCGTTATGCGTCGACTTGGCAGACAAGGTCATGCCACCTCGCTTTGCATGGAATGAAGGGACACTGGCCTGAGGGCCGGTGAAACCGGGGCTTCAACCCCTTCGCCCTTTCACACACCCGTCACGAAGCAGAAAACCCCGTGCGAGCCGCGGCGGACGAAATTCGGCTTTGATAGTTAGCAAAGCTCCCTGGCCTTGTCGAGCAGGCAGGGGAAAAAGCCAGAAATCCGGCCGTCTTTCCGGTAGGCCGCGCGTGATCCGGCGCCCGCGGCGCCATGTGCAGGGCGTTCGCGGCGGACCCTCCGGGGCCGCCGGCTAGCTGGCCGTCGACGCGTGCACGAAGTGGGAGCGCTCGCGCACAGTTGTCCAGCGCCGGAAGATGGAGAGCGTCTCCTCGTCGCCGCGCTCCAGCTTCTCGAACAGGTAGTCCTGAATGCCCTTGTGCACTGCGCAAAGGTGGCTTTCGCGCATTCGTCCGTGGATCGAGCCCTGGCTCGCGTAGTTGTGCACCGGGCACACGCCGCAATACGGGTTGTAGGCGCAGTTCACGCAGTCCGGCTGGGCGTCCAGATTCGACGCGACGAGCAGCGACCGCACGGTGTCGTGCGTCATCAGCTCGCGGTAGCTGCTCTTGCCGACCTCGCCGATCAAGAACGCGCTATCGCCCATCTGGTGCACCATGCGTCCTTCGTCGCAGGTGAACACCTTGCCGTCGTAGTTGTAGGCGACCTGCCCGATGCCCGCGCCGCACGGGGAACGGATATCGAGAAAGTTGGGATCGTCGTTGGTGAGGATCTTCGTCAGGAAGATCGACGCGAAGCGCTCGAGCACCTGCACGCCCTGCTTGTTCAGCTCCAGCATGTAGTCGACCGCCGTGCGATAGAAGTCGAGGTACCGGCGGCGTTCGTACTCCACGGTGGACGCCGTGGCGCTGGCGAAACCGAACGGATCGACCGGGCGCAGGAACAGCGCGTGACAGCCGAGGTCGACGTAGGTGTCGACGATCTGTTTCGGATAGTCGAGCGCCGCGCGTGTCGTCGTGAGCAGAGCCTCGACGTGGTAGAGGACGGGGTCGAGCCCGGACTCGACGTAGCGATCGTTGATGCGACGGATCCACTGCGCCGCCTTCTGGTAAGCGTTGTCTCCTGCCAGCACGCGTTGCTTGTTGTGGAGCTTCTCGGGGCCGTCGACGCTGGTGCAGATCTGGACCTTGCGCGAGGCGAGGTAGTCGAGCTTGTCGTCGGTCATCAGGCTGAGGTTCGAGACCAGCGTGAACTCGAGCTCCTTGCCGTAGGCGCGGTTCTTCTCGAGCGCGTACTCGATGATGTGCTTGACGACCGGGAAGTTGGCGAGCGGCTCACCGCCCTGGAACTCGATCGTTACCCGTGGCGACGTCGTCTGCAGGATCATGTCGACGGTGCTTTCCGCGACCTCGGGTGTCATGTCGGTGTCGACGCGATCCATCGTGGCCCGGCTCGCGTGGCAGTAGACGCAGGTCTCGTTGCAGCGCAGCGTGACGACCACCACATGTAGGTTCGGCCCGTAGTTCAAGAAGCGCTTCTTGGTCTGCAGGCGCTCCGCCAACGCGCCGGTGTCCACGCGATCACGTAGGAAGTTGGCCTGCTCGAGGCGCTGTTCGAGGGGCGAGCCCTGGTCGAGCTCCCCGCGCTGGATGCGCGACAGCTCGTCCGGGCTGACGAAGACCCAGTCACCGAAATGGCTGGTCAGCAGTATCTGCCCGCCGACGGAGCGGAAACGGAAGGGGACCAGGCGCCCGCGTTCGGGGCGCGCGCCGAGCTGGATCGGAAGGGTCATCGTGCCTCGCAGGGACGGGAGCCTGGAGCAGCATGACCCGGCGCGCGGTGACGCGCACATGACCGTCGTCATGTTTCGGCGGGCCGGTGCATGTCAGCTTGACTCCAATGGGTGAACTCCGTCGCCTGGACCTGAAGCTTGGTTTTGCCTGCAACAACCGTTGCGTGTTCTGCGCTCAGGGGGACAAGCGCAAGGTCTGTGGCGCGCGTCCGTTCGACACGCTCCTGGAGGAGCTCCGCCGCGCCCGCCCGGAGTGCTCGGGCGTCGTCTTCACGGGCGGAGAGCCGACCCTGCACAAGCAGCTGCTCAAGCTGGTGCGTGCCGCGAAGGCACTCGGCTACACGTCGATCCAGCTGCAGACCAACGGCCAGATGCTCGCCTATCGCGAAACCGTGGATCGACTGGTCGAAGCCGGCGTCACCGAATTTTCCCCCTCGCTGCACGGGGCGCGTGCGGACGTGCACGACGCGCTGACCGCCGCGCGCGGTAGCTTCCGGCATAGTCTGGCGGGCATCCAGAACTCGGTGGCGTCGGGCGCCGCGGTGATCACGAACACGGTGGTTACCAGGGACAACGTCGGCACGCTTTCCGCCATCGTGGCGCTGCTCGGATCGGTTGGCGTCCAGCAGGCCCAGCTCGCGTTCGTCCATCCGGTCGGGACCGCGTTGGAGCGATTCGAAGACGTGGTTCCGCGGCTGCCCGATGTGGTCGAGCCGCTGCGTCAGGCCAAGACCGTCGCGGCCGAGTTGGGCATGCGTCTGGTCACCGAAGCGGTGCCGCTCTGCTTCCTCCGCGGGATGGAGGAGCTGGCCGTGGAACAGAATATTCCGGACACCACCGTGGTCGACCTGGCTGGCGAGCTCGACTATTCGACCTGGCGCGTGCACGAAGGGAAGGCACACGGTCCGCCCTGCGCCAGGTGTGCGGTCGCGCAGCGCTGCGAGGGGCCCTGGCGGGAGTATCCGGAGAGGTGGGGCTGGGACGAATTCCAGCCGGTGACCGAACAGAGCGCTACGGGCTAGCTCGGGTCGTCGCTGTAGCGCGCGATCGCCACGTAGCGCAGCCGTCGGGAGCAGTCCGCCGAACCGGTGCGGCCCGGGCAGGTGTGCTCGCCATCGAAGTTGGACTGGTGCATACGCAGCGCGTGCATCATGTCGCGGGTCAGATCGTGGCCGCCATCGACGCAGCGCTGGTCTGTGCATCCGAGCAGGAACAACGCCGGTGCGTGCTCGACGACGATGCGGCGGATATGGCTCGCTTCCGGAATCTGCCGGTCCCCTTCGAACTCGGAGACCTCGATGCGCAAGTCCACGAGCTCCGGAACCTCGTCACACAGCCTGGCGGCCGAGTCTTCGCGATCGCGCCGCTCACGGGCGCGCTCGGCTGCTTGATGGTTGCGTCGGCGACTGAACATGAAACGCTCCCTCTTCGGCGTCCGTCACTCTGTCGCCCCGGGCGTCGACAAAGCTGTCGGGCCCGGGGCCGGAGCGGACGGAATCGAACTCTTGAAGGCTACCACTTTTTCCCGCTCGTGCACGCACGCCGAGCGGGGAAAGAGGTGTATTTTCAGCGTTTTTTCGACAGCAGGTGCGCGCCGGCCTCGAGCGCGACCAGCATCGCCTCGTGCTCGCCCTCTGCCGGGGATTCTTCTTCCATCAGGGCTCGCACGATGAGCTCGGAGCTGCCTGCTCCGGCAGGCCGGACCGACACCCTCAGCGCCTGGCGCTGTCTCAGGCCAGCGCCGGGGCGCGCCGACGGCCGGGCTGCGGGAGGCGCGCTCTGGGTCGGCGCTGACGGCGGAGCCGGCGGAGCCGCTTCCGGGGCCGAGGCTGCCACGGGCGGCGGATCCTGCGTGTGCTGCTCCGCTGCCGCCGGAGCTGGCGGTGGAATCGACGGGGGAATGTCGAGCGCGGTGGTCAGGTCCGCCGCGGCCCGCGCGAGGGCCACGGCCCGCATGTCGGCGCCATTGTCGCCGGCCGCCTCTGCCGCGCGCCGCAGCCAGCGGATCGCTTCGTGGGAATCACCACGACTCCACATCGTGCCGGCTGTCTGCAGCTGCCACGCGACATCTTCCGGATCGCCCGGCTCGGGGGCAGGAAAGTCGAGCTCTTCTGTCATCGGTTCCTCCGCGGGGCAGCATACACCGGCTTGCCCCGCGGAAGCGAACCGCTCAGCTAGCGCTGCTCAGCGCGTCGATTTGCCTGCGCCGGGCCGACTCCGGCTCCGCTCGTCTTACGACGAAGCCGATTGCAGGTTGTCGCAGCCGCTCCAGCGCGTTGAGCAGGGCGCAGGCCCACTGTTCGAAGCCGTACTTCGACAACACCAGCAGGGCACCGGTCGAGAGCGCTCGCGTGTGCAGCCGATGATCCCAACGGGCGCTCAGGATGACGACCGGCACGCTCGAGCCGCGCCGTCGGAGTGAGCGGATCAGCTCGAGCGCGTCCACCTGGGGCGGCGTGTGCTCGCTGACGATGCAGTCGTAGCTCGCGGCGACCTCGAGAGCGTCTGTCGCGTTGTCGACCTGATCGGCGCGGTAGCCGAACTCGGCCAGAACCTCGACGACGTTCTCGGCGTAGCCGACGTTCCCGTCGACGACCAGGATCCTCCCCTTGACCCGCATGTCGTTCCCCCTTTCGACTCTTCAACATAGCTTCCCGCGTTCGGGTCGTCGACCGACGATTGTCGTTCGAGGCAAGTTGCCACAGCGCGCGATTGGGACGTGCTCTCGCGCTGCGCAACGAGCAGACGAGAGGCCGCGCATGCGCAGATTCTTCCGGTTCGATCGACACGCCGCAGAACGAGCGTTCGCAAAGCGTCCGGTCTTCGTTCTGGCTCGACGATTGCAGGTCCCGCGATAGCGAATGCGGGCCTGTCGGGTACGCACGCAACGAGCGTTCTCGAACACGAGAGTAGGGGGTAGGAGCATGGCCGAGCAGTTCACCGATCTGGTTCAGCTCTACCAGTCCAGCTGCGCACGTTTTGCCGAGCGCCCGCTGTACGGTACGCGCCGCGACGGCAATTGGGAGTGGCTGAGCTACGGCGAGCTGCGGCAGCTCGTCGACAAGTTCCGCGGCGGTCTTGCCGCGCTGGGCGTCATGAAGGGCGACCGCGTGGCCATCATCTCCGATAACCGCGTCGAGTGGGTGGTCGCCTGCTACGCGACGCAGGGTCTCGGTGCGGCCTACGTGCCGATGTACGAAGCGCAGCTGCCGAAGGAGTGGAAGTTCATTCTCGACGACTGCGCGGCGAAAGTGGCGATCGCGGCGAACCAGCGCATCTACGACGAGCTGGTCAAGCTGCAACCCGAGCTTCCGGTGCTGGAGCATGTTGTGGGTCTGGAGCTGCCGGAGAGCGACAGCCACTCCTATGCTGCGCTGCTTGGTCGGGGGGCCGATGACCCGGTGCCAGCACGCGTACCGCAGCCGGACGAGGTCTGCGGGTTCATCTACACCTCGGGCACGACCGGCAACCCCAAGGGCGTGTTGCTCAGTCACCGGAACATCGCCTCCAACATCAGCGCCGTGCTCGAGACCTTCACGCTCGAGCCGGAGGACCGTTCGCTGGCATTTCTGCCGTGGGCGCACTCGTACGGGCAGACCGCCGAGGTGCACGGCATGCTGGCCATGGGCAGCTCGGTCGCGATCAACGACGACATCGCGCGTCTCGTCGACAACCTGGCCGAGGTGAAGCCGACCATCTTGTTTGCGGTGCCGCGCGTGTTCAACCGCATCTACGACGTTGTGCAGAAGCAGATCCAGGAAAAGCCGGCTTTCGTCCAGAATCTGTTCTCCTCCGGTATCCGGACCGCGTCGCGCCGCGCCGCGGGCGAGCCGGTCGGAGTGTTCGCCGCGCTCGGCTACTCGCTCGCCGACTCGCTGATCTTCTCCAAGGTGCGCGAGAAGTTCGGAGGCCGGCTGAAGTACGCCATCAGCGCCAGCGCGTCACTCGGCCACGAGGTGGCGGAGTTCATCGACGCGCTCGGGATCCCGGTCTACGAGGGCTACGGCCTGACCGAGACCAGCCCGGTGGTGTCGTTCAACATGCCGACGCGACGCAGGATGGGTTCCGTGGGACTGGTCATCCCCGGAGTGCGCGTGGAGATCGATACGTCGGTGACCGGCGACCCCGAACAAGGCGAGATCATCGTCTACGGACCGAACGTGATGCTCGGCTACCACAACCGGCCCGAGGAAAACGAGACGGTGCTGATGCCGGACGGTGGCTTCCGCACCGGCGATCTCGGGCATGTGGACGCCGACGGCTACCTCTACATCACCGGCCGCATCAAGGAGCAGTACAAGCTGGAAAACGGCAAGTACGTAATGCCGTCGCCGCTGGAAGAGCAGCTCAAGCTGTCGCAGTACATCGACAGCGCGATGCTCTATGGAGCCAATCGCCCGCACAACGTCGTGCTGGTGGTGTTGAACATGGAGGCGGTGCGACGCTGGGCCGCCGAGCGTCACGTGACGCTCGGCGACGACCCCGCCAACGATGAAGCGGTGCGCGCGCTCGTCCAGAGCGAGGTCGCCGCGAGATCGGAGGAATTCAAGTCCTTCGAGCGACCCCGCCGTGTGTTGATCACGACCGAGGATTTCACGACTGACAACGACATGTTGACGCCGACGCTCAAGCTCAAGCGCCGCAATGTGCTGGCGCGCTATCAGGGTCAGCTCGACCAGCTCTACGAACCGAAGCCTGCACGCGCCGAGCCCAGCCGCGCCGCGCGCTGAGCCCAGCCGCGCTGCGCGCCGAGCCCAGCCGCGCCGCGCGTCGAGCTCGGGGCACGCTGCTTGCTTCTCCACTGCTCGCTGCGGTGGTCGTGGCACAGTTCGGCACAGGGGAGCGAGTGATGGACATAGCGAAACGCCCGGTTCAGGCATGGCCTCGACGGCTGCGGCTCGGGCTGCTTCTCTTGCTGGGTCTGACTCTGGTGGCATGCGGTGGCGCGACCGAGCCGTCCCAGCAGCGTGACCCGCGCAAGATCACGGCGCTCACACCCGCGCTGTCGGCCGTCGTCGACGGCAACAACGCCTTCGCCTGGGCGCTCTACGACCAGCTCGCGCCGCAAGGCAAGAACCTGTTCTTCTCGCCGTTCAGCATCTCCGCCGCGTTCGGCATGACCTACGCCGGAGCCCGCGGCCAGACCGCCGCCGAGATGAAGAAGGTGCTGCGCATCCAGCTCGACGACGCTGCCTACCATTCCAGCTTCGGAGCGCTGCTCGCCGACCTGACGGGACCGCACCGCGGGCGTGGCTACCAGCTCGACGTGGCCAATCGCCTGTTCGGGCAGAAGGGCTTCGCCATCGGGAGCGACTTCCTGCAGCTCACCACCGACGACTACGATGCGCCGCTCGAACTCCTGGACTTCAAGGGCGATCCGGACGGCTCGCGCCAGACGATCAACAGCTGGGTCGAGGACCAGACGCAGAACAGGATCAAGGATCTGCTGCAACCCGGATTCGTTACTCCGGACACGCGTCTGGTGCTCGCCAACGCCATCTATTTCAAGGCGCGCTGGGCGGCGCGCTTCGACCCGGCGGACACCCACGACGCGAGCTTCTCCCGCCTCGATGGATCGACCGTGCAGGCTCCGATGATGCACAACGACGGGGCGTACCCGTTTTACAGCGGCGCCGATGTGTCCGTGCTCGAGCTGCCCTACCAGGACAACGAGCTGTCCATGATCGCCGTCCTGCCGACAGCTCAGGATGGACTGCCGGCGCTGGAGGCGTCGTTGACCGCGCAGCAGGTCGACTCGTGGATTGCCTCGCTGCACACGACCAACGAGTTGGACGTCGCGCTACCGAAATTCACGATGACGCAAACGATCCCGCTGAAGCAGACGCTGATTGACATGGGTATGAAGCTCGCGTTCTCCGACCAGGCCGATCTGTCAGGTATTGCCCCTGGCCTGATGATCACGGATGCCGCGCACAAGGCGTTCGTCAAGGTCGACGAGGAAGGGACAGAAGCGGCGGCCGCAACGGCGGTTGGCGTCGGGCTGACGTCGGCGGGACCGATGTTCTACGCCGACCACCCGTTCCTGTTCCTGATCCGCGACAGGTTGACCGGGAGCATTCTGTTCATGGGTCGGGTCGACGACCCGACGGCTGCCGGTTGAGCTCTACCAGGCCGCGGCCTGGCGCTGGTAGCGGCTGTACGAGGTCAGGAACTGGCCGTCGTCGAACTGCTGCGGACTGAGCTCGCGGATGCCCTCGCGGCTCATTTCGAGCACGCGCGTGGCCACCTGCGAGACCATTTGGCGGTCGTGCGTGACGAAGATGCAGGTGCCCTCGTAGTTGACGAGTCCCTGCGTGAGCGAACGGATGGCTTCCAGATCCAGGTGGTTGGTGGGTTCGTCGAGCAAGAGCACGTTGGGCTGGACCAGCATCAGCCGCGCGAGCAGCAGGCGCACCGTTTCGCCTCCGGACAGGACCTCGGTGTGCTTGAACGGCTCGTCTTTCGTGAACAGCAGGCGACCGAACAGCGAGCGGATCTGCTGCTCGTCGGCGCCCTGGCTCCACTTCCACAGCCAGGCGTGGGCGGTCTCCGTGCTCTTCTCGATCTGCTCGCTGTGGTCCTGCGGCATGTAGCCGATCTGCGCTTCGTAGCCCCACTCGATACTGCCCTCGTCCGGCTCGATCTCGCCGTTGAACAGCCTGAGCATGGTGGTCTTGCCGATGCCGTTGGGGCCCACGATGGCGATCTTGTCGCCGCGCATGACGCTGAGATTGAAGTGCTCGCAGATCTCGGTTTCGTCGAAGCTCTTCGACATGGCCGTTACGGTCAGCACCTGGCGACCGCTCGGGCGAGCCGGTTCGAAGCGGATGAAGGGTCGCTGGATGTTGGAGCGTTTGAGGTCGGACAGCGCCTTCTTCTCGCGTTGTAGCGACTTTTCCCGGCTCTTGACCTGACTGGCACGGGACCCCGCGCGAAAGCGCTGGACGAACTCCTGCAACGAGTCGATGCGCTTCTGGCGTGCGGAGTTCGCCAGCTCCAGCGAGCTCCGCGCTTCCGCCTTGGCCTCGACCATGTCGTCGTAGTTGCCCGGGTAGACGATGACCGTCTCGTAGTCGATATCCGCGATGCGTGTGCACACGGCGTTGAGAAAGTGGCGATCGTGGCTGATCACCACCAGCACGCCGGAATAGTCGTGGAGGAAGTTTTCCAGCCATCGGATGCTGGCGATATCCAGCGCGTTCGTCGGCTCGTCGAGCAGCAGTGCGTCGGGATTGCCGAACAGGGCCTGCGCCAGCAGCACGCGCACCTTGTCGCCTCCCGTCAGGGTGGACAGCGGCTCGGTGTGCTGGGCCTCGGGCACGCCGAGACCTTCGAGCAGCGCGTTCGCCTCGCTCTCGGCCGTGTAGCCGTCCTCCTCGGCAATCACCATCTCCAGCTCGCCGAGACGCACGCCGTCGTCGTCGCTGAGGTCGTCGCCCTTCGCCAGCAGCTGCTCCTTCTCGACCATGGCTTGCCAGAGCGTGTCGTTGCCCATCATGACCACGTCGATGATGCGCTCGTTGTCGTACCGGAAGTGATCCTGCCTGAGCACGCCCACGCGCTTGGGGCGCTGCACGCTGCCGGCCATCGGTTCGAGATCACCCTCCACGATCTTCATGAAGGTCGACTTGCCGGCTCCGTTGGGGCCAGTCAGGCCGTAGCGCTCGCCCTTGTTGAACGTGACGTTGACGTTCTCGAACAGCACCTGGGTGCCGAAGTTCATCGACAGGTCACTTACGGTGATCATGGGGCATCCTCGGGGGAAACGTGCGCCCTGGAGCGTCGTCCGGACCCTGCACGCGCCAACGCACGGGGTCCGTCGCGTGAGCGGGCAGTGGGGCTCGGGGAGCCACGACGCGGTAGGAGGGGCAGCTCGGGGCGGGGAATCTAGCAGACCGCGGGCGCGTGTAAAGCGCACCGCAGGGCGGCGCTGTCCTGCTTCGGTACAGCCCCGGCTGGTGGAACGGCCGTCCGCTATGTTCGAATGGCGGGGCCATGCTGGACCTCGAGCGGCTCGAGAAGATCAAGCTGCACCGGCGGCCGATCGGCCAGGTTCTGGTCGGCAACCTGGTGCTGTGGCCCAACTACAGCTTCCCGACGCGTCGGACGGAAATCGTGTTGGAGGGCGTCGAGAACCTGCCGCCGCACGGCGGTGCGTTCCTGGCCATGAATCACACCGACCGTTTCAACTGCTTCCCGCTGCAGTACCGCATGTACCGCATGGGGTTGCCGTTCACGGCCACCTGGGTGAAGGGCAAGTACTACGAGAACGATGCGGTCGGTGCGGCGCTGGACCTCACCAACAACATCCCGCTCCCGTCGCGGGGCTACTTGATCACCACGGAGTTTCGCGAGGCCACGGGTCGCCCGCCCAGCGACAGCGAGTACAGGCTGCTGCGTGACCTGGTCGACGGCGAGCGCTCGGCGCGCGAGCCGCTACCCGGCGACGCCAGCGCCGAGCTCGAGAAGTTCCTGCACGGCGCCACGGGCAGTGCCGAGCAGTTCCTCGAGCATTTCGACAGGCTGTTCGACCGCATGATCCGCCGCGTCGTCGAGCTCAACCGCAAGGCCATCCAGGAGCTGCAGCTCGACGTGCTGGTATTCCCCGAAGGCACGCGGTCCAGGCGGTTGGGCGTCGGGCACAACGGGCTGGCGCAGATTTCGCAGTATCTTCGAGCCGACGTGATCCCCATCGGCTGCAGCGGCAGTGACCGGCTCTACCCCGGAAACAAGCCGATTTCGAAGGGGGGCCGCGTCGTCTACCGGATCGGCAAGCCGCTGGCTGTGGATGGGCCGGAGTTCCGGGCCTACCGCGTCGACGACGACGACGTTCTGCCGTTCACCAGAGAGGCGACGCGTCGCCACGGCGAGAGCTACACGCGGATTACCCGCGTCGTCATGGACCACATCAACGACCTGCTGGACCCGGAATACCAGTACTCCGGTGACGGCGAGGCGAGCGGCACAAGGGGCGTCGACCGCTTCGTCTAGGTCCGGCCGGGGGTGGTACTCCACCCGACTGGACAGGCGGAAAATCCCGCCGGAAAGGCTGGCGGTGTGCCGTTCCAGGTCATAAAGTAATATCCTCCCGAGGGGAGACTTGTTGAGCGACGCGGTGGACAGTGCAGCTCCCCCGCCCGAGGTGGAGCCAGGCTACGGGGCCGGGGAGCTGGTCGCGGGGCGGTTCCGCCTGCAGAGACTGCTCGGCGAAGGCGGCATGGGCTGGGTGTGGGTCGCCCACGACGAGCAGCTCGACATCGACATCGCCCTCAAGCTCATCCGCAACGACGTGAGCGTGCCGGCCGCTGCCGAGCGGCTCCTGACCGAGGCCCGCGCACTGGCGCGAATCGAGCATTCGGGCATCGTCCACGTCACGGATTTCGGGCGCACCGACCGCAACGATCCCTTCATCGCGATGGAGCTGCTGGAGGGGGAGGACCTGGGGCAGATCCTCGAGCGTGATGAGCGCCTTCCCGGCGTCAAGGCTCTGCAGCTGCTGTTGCCGGTGGCCGAAGCGCTCGCGGCAGCGCATGCCCGCGGCATCGTCCATCGTGACCTGAAACCAGACAACGTCTTCCTGGCCAAGGTGGAGGGCAGGACCGTGCCGAAGCTCATCGACTTCGGTATCGCCAAGCTGGACCTGCAGAGCAAGCACACCCAGGCCGGCGTTGCGCTGGGCAGTCCGGACTACATGGCCCCGGAGCAGGCGCGTGGGCAGCAGGACGTTGACCATCGCGCCGATGTCTGGGCGTTCTGCATCATGATCTACGAGACCATCACGGGTCATGTGCCGTTCGAGGACGCCAGCTACAACGCCGTGCTCCGTCATGTGATCGAGAGCCCCATCCCCTCGATCTTCAAGCACGGCCTGGATATGCCCGAGCTCTGGGCGATCCTCGAGCGAGGTTTCGAGAAGGATCGGAACGAGCGCTGGCAGAGCATGCGCGAGCTGGGCGTCGCGTTGGCGAACTGGCTGCTCGACCGCGGTGTCTCCGAGGACGTAACGGGGAGCTCGCTACGCACAGTATGGATCGATCGCCCGCGTCCCAGCCTGCTTTCGATCCCGGAAGTCCATTTCGCCACCGGAACCGTCCCGCGTCTCGAAACATCGAGCTCCATCCCGCCGATCAGCGAAGCGCGGCGCGAATCGCTGGTTCCCACCCGACGCAGGAAGCTCGCGTTCGCGGGCTTGATGGTGTTTCTGCTCGGTGCCGTGGGTGCGGTGCTCGTCACACATCACCGTGCTTCGGCGGAGGGTGCGGCCCAGGCCGCCCAGCACCCAGCCGTGCGCGGAGACCACGCGGCGTCTCCCGCGCCATCGGCGATCGCGCTGCCACAGCCGGCAACTCCCGCTGTTCCGGCAGCGGTCGCTTCCGCGTCGCCGAGTGCCTCCGCTCCCGCACCGCCCACGCCGCTGCCCGCATTCGCCGGCCGCTCGACCAGCGCGCGACCTCGAGCGACCCGACCGAAGGCCGCGCATCGGCCCACGGCGCCGCGTGCTCCGGCGCCGGCAGCCTCCGTCTGGAAGCCGCCGGAGCGCGAAGACTTCGGCTTCTAGCGCTGTCCCGCCGAGACACGAGGGGCCCCGCGGCGTAGGTGGTAGCCCGGACGCGGCAGGACACGTAGACCCACGTCACGACGGGTCGACAGGCGACCTGGTATCATGCTTGTCCCGCGACGATGCTCCGGCTGATCTCGAACATGGTAGTGGCGTTCGCCGCGCTCGGCAGTGCGTGCATGCTGTCGGCGTGCGGCGCCGACAGCCCCTACGGAGTCGATGTCCCACGACGCCCTGGTTTCGACGCTGCGGCGCGGCAGGAGCTCGTCGACCTCGGTATCGGCAAGTACCTCGGCAAGTTCACGCCTTCCAAGGAGTACCAGCGCGACGACGAGACGACGTTCGAGTTCGCTGCCGACCCCACGCGGTTTGGGCCGATCTGCTTCCGGGGCGACCCCTTCCGCGTCAGCATCCGCGACACCGGCTCGCGCCACCTCCTGATCTACCTGCAGGGCGGTGGCGCTTGCTGGAGCGCGCTGTGTTCCGCGAACGTCACGGCGGGCGTCGGCGTGATGCCCCTGGGGTGGACGGACGGCAACACCCAGGACAATCCGCTGGGCGACTACAATGTTGTCTTCATCGACTACTGCGACGCGTCCGTGTTCAGCGGTGACAACGACTTTCCCGACGCGAAGTACGGCGGGCCCGATGGCATCCGTCACCACCACGGCCTGGCCAACCTCTCGGCGGGAGTCGACATCGCGCTCGAGCACTTCCCGAACCCGGACAAGATCGTCCTCGCGGGTTCAAGCGCCGGCGGCTACGGCACATTGATGGGAACGGAGGTCGTGCGGCTCGCCTATCCGCACAAGCCCCTCTATGTCATCAACGATGCGGGGGTCGGGCTCACCACGCCGTCCATCTTCGAGGCGGCGAAGAAGGAGTGGAAGTTCTCGCAGTACCTCCCCCCGTCCTGTACCGACTGCACTACGGGTCATCTGACCGCCATCATGGGCTGGGCGCTGAAGCACGACCCCAGCCTCAGGATAGGCGTCTACAGCTCGTATCACGACGCGGTGATCGGCGGAGCGTTCCTGCAGATGGACACCAACGACTTCAAGACGCAGCTCCTGAAGGATACCGGTGCGATCCACCAAGAGTATCCGCGGCGCTTCGAACGGTTCTTCGAAACGGGGAGCGCGCACACGGCGCTCATCGGCTTCTACGGCTACTCGATCAACGGTGTGACCATTCCGGAGTGGACCGAACGCATGATCGACAACCGCTACGGCTGGCCCGACCTGCTCGCCAAGGACGAGTAGCGGCGCCGGCAGAGCCGGGTGCTGCTACTTCTCGCCCGGAGAGCGAACGCCAGCGGTCGGACCCTTCGCCCAGTTCTCGATGACCTTGCGGTCGGCGTCGCTCAGCTTGGCACGCGGGTGCATCGGGACGTAGTAGAACTCGGGCATGTCGCCTCCGGCGACCTCGTGACCGATCTCGCGCTGCTTCTTCGCGCGCCGCGCGGGGTCGAGCTTGCCCCATTCCGAGAAGTTCACCTTCTCGCGGCCTTCGCTCACGTCACTCGCGACCAACCACGACACGGGCGCCACATGGCTGTACCAGGGCCACACGGTCTCGTTCGAGTGACAGTCGTAGCAAGCGCGGTGGAGGATCGCGCTGACCTGGGGTGGCGCGTCGATTTCGCCGGCACCCGGGGGGTTCGTGCGGCTGATGGGGATCAGCTGTGCAAGCCCGAGAAGGGCGACCGCTCCGCCGAGTCCGTACCAGATACTTCGTTTCACCGTGACCTCGTTGGGAAATAGGAGCCGGGGCTCACGCGCCAGAGCATATCCCAGGTGCCAGGTCTGGAGGTCGATTCCCGGGGCCCCACGCGTGCAACGTCAGCCGGGCCTCTTGGAGGGCTGCGCGATCTCTGCTACTCGCGAAGAGTCGGTCGGTGGCTGCTACCCGGCGCGGATTGCATGGTCCCGGCCTTCGTCTGCCGCTTCCCAGGAGACCCGTCATGTCTGCGATCATCGACACGATACTTCTGCTCGCTTTGCCGGCTTCGGGAAAATCCGAGGTCCGGCGCTACCTCGCACGGCTGTCTCCTGAACAGTGCAGGGAAGAATTCCACATCGGCGACACCGTACAGCTCGATGACTTCCCGTATGTGCACTTGATGCGCAGCATCGACGACGAGCTCGAAGCTCTGGGAAGCAAGCGCATCTTCTTTGCCGCTCCGGATGCGTCGTTTGTCGACGCTCGGGATTGGGGAACCTTGATCCACCTCGTGAACGAGGACTACGCGGATCTCGTTCACCAGCGCGCCGAGAAGGCGGACTCGGCGGCGAAGAACCTGATGGACCGCTTGGACAAGGCCGCCGAACGCGTCGGCATCGCTCCGCGTCTGTCGGCTCTGGACGCAACGCTTCGACGCAAGCTCGCGGATCGTATCGAGGGACTGGCGAGCGGAATGCTGCGCGACAAGTTCGACGCACATCCCGATCGTCTCGACGACAAGACGATCGTCGTGGAGTTTGCACGTGGTGGCCCGGAGGGCGCGAGCCTCCCGTTGCCCGCGCCGTACGGCTACGGCTATTCGTTGTCGCAGCTGTCGCCGGAGATCCTCGAACGGTCCAGCATCCTGTATGTCTGGGTGACGCCCGAGGAGTCACGGCGACGGAACGACGCGCGCGCCGATCCGGATGACCCGGGCTCGATCCTCCACCACGGCGTGCCGCTCAAGGTGATGCTGGACGACTACGGTTGCGACGACATGGAATGGTTGGCCGCGCACACCGACCAGCCGGGGACGGTGTCGATCGACGCGCACGGACGGCGTTTCCACCTGCCGCTGGGTCGCTTCGACAACCGGGTCGACAAGACTTCTTTCGTCCGGGAAACGCCGGAGAACTGGCCGCGCGACGCCGTGGACGCGCTGCATGGCGGGCTGAAGAAGGCCTTCGACATGCTGCGTCCCGGTGACACTCCCACGAGATAAATCCGTCCTGGCGCTAGGGGTGCCCGGAGTCGCATCACATCGAGTATGCTGCGGATCGGCCGCGTGCCGCACAGCGAGAAATCGACGATGGGCGAACAGCAGAGCAGTCCGCCGGCGGGGCGCACCGGCAGCCGGCCCGTGAGCGTACCGCCCCGTCCAGCCAGCATTCCGCCGCGACCAGCTGGCGGTTCGGCGCCTCCGATGCCTTCACGGCCTCCGCCGCCGCCGTCGCGCCCCGTCCCGTTACGGCCTCCGCCTCCGCCAGTGCGCTCCGCCCCCGTCGTTCCGTCGCGCCCGCCGCCGCCTCGCGTGGGTGCGACGTTGCCGCCTCTGTCCCGTCCGCCGCCGCCGCCGGCGCGCTCCCGTCCGCCCCCGGCGCCCGCGCCCACGCGGCCACCCTCGTCCGTGTCGCCACGTGTGCGTCACGACACGCCGACCAGTGTGCATCCGCCTTCGGACAGTCGGCCTTCGCCGCCCACCGAAACCGCCGCAGCGCGAGCGCTCAGCGCGTTTCCACATAGCATGCGGACGCCGCCGGAGCAGCAAGCCCCCGCGCCGTCCTCTCCCTCCGCGCCGCCGCCTGCGGGATCCGACCCACAGCTCGAGCAGCTGAAGCGCGTGCTGTCGCGCAAGGAGAGCGAGCTCGGCAAACTGACAACGGAGCGAGGACTGTTCCAGAGGCGGATCGCCGAACGGGACGCCCGCATCCGCCAGCTGGAGTCCCGTGTGGCGGAGCTCGGCGACGCCGAGCAGCGCATCGCGGATCTCGAGGCTGTACGTGCACAGGACGCGCAACGGATCGCGGAGCTCCAGGCCGAGCTGTATGATGCGAGAGCGCGGAGTTCCGCCGAGCCGGAGCACGAGCAGGTTGCCGTCCAGATCGCGGAGCTCGAAGCGCAGCACGAAAAGGACACGCAGCGCATCGCGGAGCTCGAGACCCGGAGCAAGCAGGACCGGAAGCGGGTTCTGGAGCTCGAGCAGGCAAGCCGTCGCGCCGCGGAGCGCGCCGACGAACTCGAAGAGACGCTAGCCTGGCAGCCCGATCCGGAGGACGACCTGAAGCGGATCAACGGTGTCGGTCCCGCTTTCGAGCGCCGCCTCAAGGCGATTGGCGTGCGGACGCTCGCGCAGATCGCGAGCTGGCAGCCCGAGCAGATCGACGAGATTGCGCGTCAACTGAAGGTGCTGCCCGCCCGCATTCTTCGCGACGACTGGGTCGGAAGCGCAAAGCAGCTGATCGGGCGCGACTAGTCGGCGTTCCGCGGCAAGGCGTCGCGTCGATCAGTGCTGGACCTTGGCGGCGTCGCGCTGTTGGTACGCCTCCAGCTTGCGATACAGCGTCTTGCGATCGAGCCCGAGCACGCGTGCCGCGGCCGCCTTGCGCCCACCCACGGCCGCGAGGACCTGTTCGACGTAGCGGCGCTCGATTTCCTCCAGCGGTGCCAGCGACGAGGGATCCGAGCCGACCTCGGGAGGCGACGAGCCGCGATGCACGCGGATGCGATCGGGAAGATCGTCGAGCGTGATGCGGTCATGCCCGGCCAGCGCTACGGCATGCTCGATGCAATTCTGCAGCTCGCGGACGTTTCCCGGCCACGGATAGGACATCAACCGTTCCGCAGACCTGCTGGTCAGCCCTTTCACGGGCTTGAGCGACGAGCGTGCGTACGCCTCCAGAAAGTGCTGGGCAAGGAGCAGGATGTCGTTCCCGCGCTCGCGCAACGGGGGAACCGGGATCTGGATCACGTTGATGCGGTAGTACAGGTCTTCGCGAAACCGACGGCGTTCGACCGCGATTTCGAGATCGTTGTTGGTGGCGGCGACGATGCGCACATCGATCGGGACCTCGCGGTCCGCGCCCACGGGGCGGATGCTGCGCTCCTGCAGCGCGCGGAGCAGCTTTGCCTGGAGCCCCAGCGGCATGTCGCCAATCTCGTCGAAGAACAGCGTGCCGCCGCTCGCGCGGAGCAGTAGGCCAGCGCGCTCTGCGCGGGCGTCCGTAAACGCGCCGCGAGCATGACCGAACATCTCGCTTTCCAGCAGCGGCTCCGGAACCGCAGCGCAGTTCACGGCCACCAGCGGTGCATCACGCCGACGGCTGCGCGCGTGCAGAGCCCTGGCGACGCGCTCCTTGCCCGTCCCGGTTTCCCCGGTGACCAATACCGTCGCGTCCGAAGCCGCAACGCGGTCGATGAGTCTAAACAACGCCTGCATGGGCTCGCTGGCGCCGACCATCCCCTCGAAGTCGACCGCCGTGGGCTCGGACTGGCTCAGGCGCTTGACCTCTTCGCGCAGAGAGCTGCGCTGGGCCGCGCGCCGGAGCGCGTGGGAGAGCGTCTCGACGTCCACCGGCTTGGGAATGAAGTCGTACGCGCCGACGCGAATCGCAGCGATGGCCGATTCGAGGCTGCTGAACGCCGTGACCACGATGACCGGAATGCCGGGGCGCTCTTCGAGCAGACGCTCGCACAGCTCGATGCCGCCGATGTCGGGCATGTTGAGGTCGGTGACCACGGCATCGAACGGCTGCTCCGCCATTCGTTCGAGTGCTTCGCTCCCCGAGCTCGCGGCTGACGCTTCGAATCCAACCAGCTCAAGCAGCTCGACCAGCGATCGGGCCGCAACGACATCGTCGTCGACGATGAGGATCTGCATATTTTCCCCCCTGGGGCAGTACGCCCCACGGGAGAGACTAGCACCGTCGGTGCTCGCTTTGGAGCCCTCGAAATCCGGTCGTATCCTGGCCGGCGGGACGGTCAACGTGTGGGGGCGGGATGCCACGTTGCGTGGCATTCCGTCACGATGAGTGGGCGCCTATCCGCTGCCCCCGAGCGTGAAATAGATCGCCTTCCGGCCCGAGCTGGGCGGCGCCTGATCGAGACACGAGAAACAGAACACCGGGAGATTCGGAAAATCCGGTGCGCGCAGCCGGTGGCTTGTTCCGCACGACGCGCACAGATCCACTCCGCGTTCGCCCGGCAGGGCCCCGGCCCGTCTGAGGTCGCGCCGCGTCAACACTCCCGAGAGCCAGCGGTGTTGTTCGTCCAGCACGGGAAGACAGCCCACGCCGCACTGGATCATGGTGTCCGCCGCCTGCTCCAGCGAGTCCGTTTCACTCGTCCATATCACCGGTGACCGCATCAGAGCGCTCACTCGTGTGCCCGGCATCGCGTCGGCAAGGTCGCACTGGCAGACCACCCCGGTCAGGTCGGCAGCATCGACCACGAGCAGATGGTGCACGCGGTGTTGTTCTGCGATTCGCAACGCGGCGTCGGCGGTTTCGTGCGCTCCGATGAGCACAGGAAAACGGGACATGACTTCGACTACCCTCTGTTCCATGTTTCACCTCGTGCGCTACGGAACGGTAGTTGTCCACATCACTTCCGTGATCGTGTTGCCCTGGATGTAGTCCGTCAGATACTGGATCTCCTGACGGTGCTCCCTCGCCAGTCGCTTCACGACGTCCCCGATCGACACGATGCCGACGAGGCGGGTCTCACTGACGACAGCGAGCTGACGCATCCGGTGCTCGGTCATGAGGTTCATGCACACGTCGAGTCCGGTTTCGGGGGCGACGCACACGATCTGTGGTGACATGATGTCGGAGACGAGCGTGTTTTTCGACGTTCGTCCTTCGAGTGCGACGCGTTTCAGGTAGTGGCGCTCGGTGACGATGCCTACAGGGACTCCGCCGTCCACGACGACGAGCGAGCCGACATCGTGTTCCACCATCTTCTGGATGGCATCGTAGACGGTGGCGTTCTCGCTGATCGTGTAGACCTGGCTACCCTTCGCGCGGAGGATGTCTGCTACGTCGGTCATGGCTCTCCCCTGGTCTTTGACGCGCCGCAGGGCACGCCTACCCACGCCTACAAGGGAGCACACCTCGTGCCAACGACATCAAACCGCACGATGCAGTGCGCCATGACTCAACCGGGCGACGCGAGGCAAACCGGAAACGAAGATGGCGCCGTCGATCTGCGAGACCTGCGAGCTCGACACGAAGTCGTTCCAGAAATACCGGTGCAGTCCGCGTTTCATGAATCGCGCATAGATTTCCGGTCGCTCCGGCGATGATGCAGGGCCGAGCACGTCGGTCAGGAAATCACGCCACTGTCGCTCGCCGGGTTCGGTCACCACATACGGTGTCGTCGCGACCAGCTCGCGGTCGGGACCTTGGTCCGGCAGCGGGACGATGCGCGCCAGCCAGATCTCCCCGGACTGGCCGTTGTACGCGCCCGAGACGAGACGCGGGCGGGCCTGGTCTTCGCCGATCAGCTCGCGAAGTATCACGCCGTCGTCGGAGTACCCTTCGTGTACATAGAGACCCAGGCGCGAAGCCTGCGCGCGCTCCAGGAGCTCGAGGAGTCCGCTGCGCGCGCCGAGCTCCCGCTCGACCTCGATCAGAAGATCGCCGAGCGAGCGACGGCGAGGTCCCGCGAAGAAGTCGAAATACGCCCACCACATGAACGGCGAGTCCACGCTGCGTTGCGACAAGGGCGGATCTGGCGCGTAGCAGCGCTCTGCATCGTCGATCAGCGTGCGCAGGCGCGTACAGTCCGGTTCGGCGAGCACCGCGCGAGCCAACGCCAGCACCCGGGTCATTCCATTGTGGAAGCGCGCGATGCCCGAGGCCGTGCTTCCGGGCATTTCTTGCACCCGTCGCACCGGCGTGACGCCCCTTCCATTGCTGCGCAGTGAAGCCGCCAGACGCGCCGGCAGCGGTCGCTTCGCGCGGGCCCGCGCTGGCTGTGAAACCCTCTCCTGCATGCTCCCCCCTTCCTCCTTCAATGGAGCATGCAAATGGCGTGCTGTCCAGCCGCCGCCCTGGCACGCCGATTGCGGCAGGGTGCGCGGCGCGCGCTGGAGAAATCGGGAACGATATTCGGGGGAGAGCCTGGTTTCAGGGACAGTCGAGTCCAGCTCCCCAGAGCTCGTACCCGCTGTCGCTGCGGACCAGGAACACCGAGAGCGCATGCGTTCCGACCAGCCACAAGGCGCCCTGGCCCGAGTCTCGTCCTTCCGGCGAAAGTGCAACGGATTTGCCGACCGGCTTCAGGTCGGAGTCCAGCGTCACGGCGCGGACAACGCGCGAGCCCGCCTTGCCTTCGGTCCACTGGATCAACCACCTGCCGCCGGGCAGACCCACTGCCGCTGGCGAGATCGCGTCTCCGCCCGGACCACCCGCGGGCAGCTCCAGCTCTACCGATGTATGCGGTGCCTTGCCCAGCGCGGCCTGCGCCAGCCGCACGGTCCAGGCCGCATCGTCACTGGGTCGCGCCGCGAACGTGACGAGCACATCGCGATCGTTGACTGCGATGCTGGGCGTTCCCACGCGTGGCCCGTCGGCCTTGACCTCCACGAGATCGGTCTTCTTTCCGCCGTCCGGGGTCAGCCAGCCGACGCGCACCTCGCCGTCACGGCCGCCGCGTCGGAACGTCACGGCGTGACCCACGCCCTTCACGCTCGCCACGCGCGGCTCGGTGATGCGCTGGTCACCAGCACCGGGCCAGATGGTTTCCGGTTCGCCGTATCCGATGGCGCGCGCCACGCCGGCGCTGGTGACCCCGATCATGAAAGGTGGGGAGGCGTCCACCGTGTGCGCGTTTTGCAGCGGCGACCCGTCGCGATCCACTGCGAAGTCCAGTTTCTTTCCGCGGACAAGAGGCACGACGCCGAGCACGTTGCGCTGGCCGTCACGCGAGAGTTCCTGTGTGACGTCGAGTGACGCCGGATCGACCTTCACGCCGATCGCCGCCGTGGGGGTTGTGGCGAACCCGAGCGCTACCTCGCCGCCTGGGGCAGTTGCCAGATAGGGCGGCACGCGCACTGCGGTCTTGTCCGCGAGGCGCGTGGCGTGCGCTGCAAGAGTGCACGCCTCGTGCGAGGCTGCTTTGGCGACGTGGCGCGACGTCGTACCGCCCACAGCCGGAGGCGCGGCGCTCTTGCTCGAGGCCAGCTTGGCTGAAGCGGAGCTCGCCGGGCTCGTCCCGGATTTTTCGCCGCGAACCAGCGAGACAATGCCGGCGATCAGCAGCACCAGCAGCGCCGACCCCACGACGCCAACGACCACCATGATGCGGCGTCGCGCGGCGGGCGACGGGCCCAGCAGTGCGGGATCGAGCGAGGGTCCCGCGTCGTCGCCCGGATAGGGATCCGGCGCGATAGGGGCTTGGGCAGCTTCGGCTTCACTTGCGGTGGGGAAGGCTGGAAGCGGCGCAGGCGGCGGGGCAGCAACATCGGGGGCACTGCCGCGATCGAGCTCGTCGCTCCAGGACGGCAGGGGCACATCGTCCGGAGCGTCCAGCTTGATCTGGGTCGGGAGGGCGCTTTCGAGATCGGAGTTGTCGATCTCCTGGGTCGGCAATTCGCTTTCGAGATCGGAGTTGTCGATGACCTGCGTCGGCAGCTCGTTTTCGGGATCGGAAGCAACTGGGACGATCGGCTCTTTCGCTTCACTCACCGGTGGCATGAGCCGCGTTGGCAGCTCGTTGTCGGGGTCGGAAGCAACGGGGACGATGGGTTCCGGCGTCGGCGCGGCGGGCTTGTCGGTGTCCGGCGTCGGCGCGGCGGGCTTGTCGGTGTCCGGCGTCGGCGCGGCGGGCTTGTCGGCGTCTGGTGCTGAACCGACCGCGACGATGAGGCTGGGGCGCACGCTGGACGCCCCGGCTTCCGTCGTGGGCTTGGCGTCGGTGTCCTTTTCCGGGCTTGCGTCGGGTAGCGTCTTGTCCGCCGTGGATGCGGTGTCGGATTTCAGTGCCAGAGGGGCGGCGTCCGGGCGCGTCACGTCGGGGGCGGTCGCGCCTGTCGGGTCGGGCAGCGTGTTGACAGGTTCGGTCTGAACCGCCGGCGCGGGCGAAGCAGCCGGTTCGGAGACAGCGGGCTTGCTGCTGTCGGGTGCGTCCTCGAGCGTTGCTTCGATCTCGACCAGCTCCGCTTCTTCGACGGGTGCGGCAGCGCGCGGAGGCGGAGGCGGCGGACGACCCGTTGCGCGTCGCGGCGGTGGCGGAGGGCGCGTCGCCGGGCGACGCGGGGGCAACGGGCGGTTCGGCGACGCGGGCGATTTTGCCGACGAGAGCGGACGAGGTGGCGCGCCGGGTGCCCGCGCTGCGCCCCCGCGGGGCGGGACCGCAGAAGACGTCTTTCCACCCGGCCTGAGCGGCGTGGTTGCCGGGCGCGGCGGAGCCGCTGGGCGCGGGGGGGCTGCGGACGGGCTACGCGGGAGGCCGAGGAGTGTCTTCTTGCGGGCCGCGGGCGCCGGCTGTGCCGGGCGAGCGGCGTCGTAGCGTTCGAGTGGTGGCGCCGGCGGGCTCACCACCGAAGCGTCCAGACGAGGAGCTACCGGAGTGCGGGTCTTGCCCTCTGGCAGGCTCTCTGCCAGTTCCGCGGTCTCGGCGGCCTGGAGCCATTCGGCCCAGCCTTCCTTCCACACCAACGCATCCGGCTGGAGCACGCCACTGCCCAGCTGGGCGCGCAGCTCCTTGCCATCGACCGTTTTCAGGTCTCCTTCGCGGTTGGCCCACCACCACCATTCCTCGTCGTGACTCACGGTATCCTCTCGGCGATCGGCTTGTTCCGGCGGATCGGCACCTCGATGTCCGGGCGGCGCGATCCATGCGGACTTTGCCACTCGACCCGGCGCCCGAAGCTACCTCCCACGTGGGGCGCGCGACAAGCGCCTGCGCTGGACCGCCGGCCGGGCTGGCGCGACGGACGGGTGCCGGCAGCCTGTGCCGTGGGCGTTCGGCAACGCTGTCGGGTTGACGAAGCGTCGACTGTGCCTCAGGAAATGGCTCGTGGGGTTGGCTCGCTCGCTCGTGGTTCTTGCCGTGCTGCTGTTGTCTCCCGCTGCGGCTGCAAAGGATGCGCCCGGCAAGAACGAAATCCGCTTCCGGACAATCACCCGGGACAACGCCGGGGTCGTGCGCTGCGGTCTGTTCAAGCAGAGCGGCTGGCTGAAGCAGCCGGTCCATGCTGCCCGTGCGACCATCCGCGGTCGCGTGGCGGTGTGCGTGTTCCGGGGAGTCGATCCCGGCGTGTACGCCATCTCGGCGTTCCACGACGCCAACGACAACGGCAAGCTCGACAAGAACTTCATCGGCATTCCGACCGAGGGCTTCTGCGCGTCGCGCGACGCGCGTGCCCGCTTCGGACCGCCCAGCTTCAAGGATGCGCGCTTCCGCTACAAAGGCGGCGCGTCCGCGATGCAGGTGCGGATGCGCTATTTCTAGTCTTCCGACGGGCCGGCGTTCCACGAGCGAAAACATGAGCGATTCGGATCGGCCTGCCCCCTGCTACTCGGAAAGACTGGACCAGGCGCTGTCGTTCGCAGCGCGCGAGTTCAGGCATCGCGTGCGCAAGGGCACCGGCGTGCCCTATCTGACCCACCTGCTCGGCGTGATGGTGATCGTCGCCGAGCATGGGGGCGACGAGGACCAGATGATCGCCGCTCTGCTCCACGACTATCTCGAGGACATCGAAGGCTCGAGCGTCGAGGCGCTCGAGCGGGAGTTCGGTGAGCGCGTGGCTCGCTTCGTGGTCGCGTTGAGCGACACCACCGTGCGGCCCAAGCCGCCTTGGGAGGAGCGCAAACGCCGCTACATCGAGCAGGTCAGGATGGAGCCGCCCGACCTGAAGCTGGTGAGCGCAGCCGACAAGCTGCACAACGCCAGCTCGCTGTTGCGCGAGCACGCCGATATCGGCGAAAGCCTGTGGGATCGCTTCAACGCCACCCGCGATCAGACACTCTGGTACTACCGCGAGATCATCCGCGCGCTCGGCCACGAGTGGCAGCACCCCGTGCTCGACGAGCTGACCACCGTCGTCCGCGCGCTGCACGAGCGGGTGGACGTTGAGTACGGGCCGGCGTAAGGCCAGGTGCGTTCAGCACCAGCGGACACGCACGCGGTAGCTGATCTTCGTCTTTCCGTTGGCGGGGACCTTCACGTTGAACGTGAAGGTGTGGGCGTCTTCCTTCTTCGCGGGATGGTTGGAGGACACGATGGTCCACTGTCCGCCGATGGGTTCGAAGTCCTCGACCGTGACGGGGCTGTTCTTGTGGTTGCGTAGCTCGATCTGCCAGGTGCTCTCGGAGGCGCAGGTGCCGAGGGTCTTCCAGTCCATCTGCTTGCGTTCGCCGACGACATCGAAGGCTTCGCCCATCTTGATCCGGAGCTTCTCGTCCTTCGGGGTGTGGTCGATGGAGTCCTCGCCGATGAACTGCTTCTGACCGGAGCTGTCGGCCTTGTAGACGCGGACGGTGCCCTTGGGCAGGGGCATGCCCATGTGGTTCTGCTTGGAGTTGTTGATGTCGAGGTAGACGCCGACCTTCTGGTTCTTCATGACCTGGCCGTAGCGGCCCCGGTACCAGTACTGGCGGCCGTAGAAGATGAGCTTCTTGTCGACGTGGATGCCGGCGGCGGAGAGCAGCGTGACCTGCTTCTGCTCGTTGTCGAGCACGTCGGTCGGGTGCTGGAGCGTGTACAGGTGGTATTCGAAGAAGCCTTCCTCGTGGAAGGAATTCTGGGCCACCGCCCCGCCCATGGGTGCCGACAGCCGGCCGTAGCCTCCGGCCGTCCTCACGCGGTTCACGTCACCGGCGACGAGCTTGAGGTGGGCGTTGCTGTAGGAGGCGCCGGAGTTGTTGGCGAGTGTGACCCAGCCGGTCAGGTCGCCGCGCCGGTCGTTCTTGCCGATGACGAGCACGTAGTCGGCGTGCCAGCTCATGCCGCCGGTCAGATAGGTCGCCTCGACGCGCTGGCGCGGCTTGCGGCTTTGCAGCTTCCACACCAGGGTAGGCTTGGCGATCAGGTTGTCGGGTACCTTGGGGAAGGCGAAGCGGCCGGGGAAGTTGTAGGTCACTTCACCGTTCACGCGCACGACGGGCTGTCCGTTCACCACGCTGAGCAGCTCGGCGTTGTAGACGATGTCGCGTCCGCGCTTGTCGTCCCAGCGGTAGATGCGGACCTTCTTGCCGACGTATTTCTGCAGCAGCTTCTGTGGGCTGAGCAGGTCGTAGCGGTAGTTCTGCTCGAGCACATCGAGCGCGCCGGGACTGGTCAGCGACTTGATGTGCACGGTGGCGGGCTGGATGTGGGACGCGACGCCGCGGAAATCGAGCGAGACCTGTCCGGTCCCGAGATCGACATCGCGCACCTCGCGTACCAGCCCGAGATTGCTGTTGTAGACGGTGATGTCCACTTCCTTGCGGTCGGCGGAGGTGGAGCGCTTCTGTGCCGGCGCCGCGTGCGCGGCACTCCCGACAAACAGGCCGGCAGCGATCAACATCGCGAGAGCGCCGCGGGGGTTGGGAACATTCGGTGTCGCCATCTTCGTCATTCCTGACTTCCGGGGTGGTTGGACGGGCCGCGCGTCAGCACCAGCGCAACCGGACCCGGTAGGTGATCTTCGTCTTGCCGTTGGCCGGCACGTTCACGGTGAACGTGAACGTGTGGGCGTCCTTCTTCTTTGCCGGATAGTTCGACTGGAGGATCTCCCAGTCGCCGCCGATAGGCTCGTAGACCTCGACCTGCTCGGCCTTGTCCTTGTGGTTCCTGAGGTCGATCTCCCAGGCGGTCTCGTAGGTGCACATGCCGAACGTCTTCCAGTCGGTCTGCTTGCGATCGCCGACCACGTCGAAGGCATCGCCCATCTTGATGCGGAGCTTCTCGTCCTTCGGCGTGTGGTCGATGGAGTCCTCGCCGATGAACTCGGTCTGTCCGGAGCTGTCGGCCTTGTAGACGCGGACGGTGCCCTTGGGCAACGGCATGCCCATGTGGTTCTGCTTCGAGTTCTTGATGTCGAGGTAGACGCCGACCTTCTGGTTCGAGACGACCTGCCCGTAGCGACCGCGGTAGTAGCGAGCAGCACCATAGAAGATCAGGGTCTTCTTGATCCCGATGTCGTGCGCTTCGAGCAGGCTGACCTGCTTCTGCTCCTTGTCGAGCAGCGTGGTGGGGCGATCGAGCGTGTACAGATGGTACTCGAAGAAGCCCTCTTCCTTGAACTGCTGTCGCCGCGGCGCCTCGGCGTCCATGTCGTCGGCCCGTGACAGAACCTTGGTGACGTCCCCCACGCGCTGGACGTCTCCTGCCACCAGCTTGAGCTTGGCGTTGTCGTAGTCGGTCCCGCTGGTGTTCGAGAGCGTGACCCAGCCGTTCAGGTCGCCGCGCGTGTCGTCCTTGTTGATCACGAGCACGTAGTCCGCGCTCCAGCTCAGGTTTCGCGTGAGGTAGGTGACCTCCACCTTCTGGTGGGGCTGGCTGCTGCCGAGCAGCCACACGAGCGTGGGTTTGGAGATCAGGTTGTCGGGCACCTTCGGGAACGCGAAGCGCCCCGGGTAGCCGTAGGTCACCTCGCCGCCGATCCGCACCACGGGCTGGCCGCCCTGCACGGACAGGATCTCGGCGTCGGTGACCTCGTCGCGGCCCGTCTTCTCGTTCCAGCGGTACAGCTTGACCTTCTTGCCGACGTACTTGTCGAGCAGCTTTGCGGGGCTGAGCAGGTCGTAGCGGTAGTTCTGCTCGAGGATGTTCAGGGCGGCTGGGCTTCCGAGCGAGCGGATGTGGACCGTCTCGGGCTGGATGTGGGCCGACACGTCGCGGTACTCCAGCGAGACCCGGCCGGTGCCCAGATCGAGGTCGCGGACCTCACGCACCAGGCCGAAATTCTGGTTGTAGACGGTGATGGCGACGCTTTTGCGCTGCGCCACGCTCGACTTGCGGTCGTGCACCGGACCTGCCGCGCGGGTGGGCGGCTTTACCGGCCGGCGGGCGCCGCAGGCGGCCAGCGACAGGCCCAGAAGCGGGAGCGCGAGCCGGCGCAATGGGAAGGGGGAACGCGAAGGCGACAAGCAGCTCATGGCATTTTCCTGCGCACAGGCGGATGGCCACCACCCGGGTCGGCTCCAGGGAGGCGGGGCCCGCCGGATGGGCGGGATGGGTGATGCAGCACTACCGACGTACCACCCAACGGAACGATCCCAGCGGCCCTTACAGTACAGGCTCGCCGGGTGGGCGGATAGTCACGCAGCCGACACATGATCGACGGCAATTTGCCGTCGCCCGTCCCTTGACGAGGCCGTCTGCGGGAAGCAGAAGAATAGGACGACACGCAGCAAGCGCCTGGCGTCCAGGGAGGGTCACTGATGAAGACATGCCACGTCCGGTTCCGCGGAATTGCTGCGACGCCCGAGCTCTTGCGCGCGGTCCGCGACGGGGAGGCGGTCCTGCAGCGCGAGCTGGAAGCGGACGGTGGCTGCGAGTCGGTGCTGTTGGAGAGCACGAGCGATCGCCGGGTACGCGCCACACTGCGGCTGCGTCTCGGCGCCGCGGTCGACCTGCATGTCTACCAGGACGGCGCCGACGCGCTGGGCGCCGTGCGCGATGCCTTCGAGCAGGCGCTCAAGCGTGCCCAGCGGCGGAGCCCGCCCAGCTCGGGTATCCGCTCCGCGCGTCCCGGCTTGCGTCGCACCAGCGCGACCGTGTTGCGCAACGCCGGCTCGGCCTGAGGACGAGAGCGCGTACCTCAGCGGGAATGCCGCTCCGACCTGGATGGTGCTTTCCGCGCAGGGGCGCGCTTCGGCGCGCTCCGGCCGCGGGATCGGCTCTTCGGCTTGCTGGCTTTCGACGGCGCGCGCTTGCTGGGCGGTGCGCTGCGCGAAGGCGGTGCCGAGCGCCGCGGCGGTGCCGAGCGCCGCGGCGGTGCGCTGCGCGAAGGCGGCGCAGCCCGCGCGGGCGGCGCAGCCCGCGGCACCCTGCGCGGCACACGGCGCGGCGCAGCCCGCGGCACACGGCGCGGCGCAGCCCGCGGCACACCGCGCGGCGCAGCCGCCGCGGCACACCGCGCGGCATAGCCCTGGCCGGAGTCCGCCGCGGCTGCCGCACGCGCGCCGACGTGCTGTGACGGGCGGCCAGAACGGCCCGCGGGTTGGGTTTCACGCGAATTCTGGGCACGGCGGAGGCCGGGACGTGGGTGCGCGACACGGGCGGACCCATTCGCGGGCTCAGGGCAGGCCGGTGATAGTGCCGTGTGTGCGCGGCGACGAAGCGCAGCCGTGACCTCGGAACCAGGTGGTGCCGGAGCGAATGCGCGAACATGTAGCGCGAGTGACAGAACACGAACGGCAGGGGAGGTCGGTGGTGCAGCACGATCGCCACGCCGCCGAACCACACGAACGTCGGCGGCATCGGCGCCCAGCCGACGTAGTAGTACCCGGCGTCGGGAACGCGCCACACTACCCACGCGCTGGCGTAGCGGCGCCCCGGGATCCACGCCCAGCCTGTCCCGGCTATCCAGACCCAGCGTCCGTAGTGGAAGACCGCCCAGCCCCACGGAAAATCACTGGCCCATACCCAATCGCCGTTCGTAGCCAGCGCCCAGTGTCCCGACGTCACGTAAGGCGCGAAATCCACACCGGCGTAGCGCGGGTCGGGAACCCACACGATCCCGTACACGGGATCGTCGATCCAGGTCCCGTACGGATCGAGCGTGGGACGGAAGTACGTCAGCGCGTCCGGGTCGGTATCTGCGTACACGTCGGGGGTTGGCGCCGCGGTGACCGGCCCCGTAGACGGCGCCGCTTCGGGTGCCGGTGTGCGAGGCGCGGCAGCCGCGTCTTCGCTTCCGGCATCCGCCGCGGCAGTGGGCGCGGGAGCTCCAGGTTGGGCGCCGGCCGGTGGCAATGCGAGGCACAACGCCAGCGTAGCCGACGCGAGCGCAAGCACGCCGCGTTCCAGCCTTCTGGTCCACGAGGCAGATTTCCCCATCGCAGGGCTCCTGCACTCATGCACGCAAGACGCAGGCCAGGACGCCTTGTGCGGAGGCAGCCGGAGCCCTGTACGCAAGCGCCGCGCGCGGGCCGGCCGTTGCCGCATCGTCTGCACTTTCGCCCGCCCCGGAAAAGGGTGCATCCTCGTGTGCCATGGAGCCTGACAAGGTCGCGTACGCAACGGTTCTGACGAGTGGGGATGCCTACCTTCCGGGGGTCGAGGCGCTGGGGCAGTCGATTGTTGCGAGTGGGTCCACTGTCCCACGCGTCGTGATGGTCACGCCCGATGTCGGGTCGGAACCTCGCGAAGTCCTCTCCGCGCAGGGCTGGATCGTCCACGACATCGAGCCGATTGCGAATCCGACCCCATCACAGGAACATCTGTTCGCCCGTTTCGCGCACGTATTCACCAAGCTCAGGGCGTGGGAGCTGACCGCGTACGACAAGGTCGTATTCCTCGATGCCGATACAATCGTGGTCCAGGGCATCGATGATCTCTTCGCCAGGCCGGGGATCGCAGCGGCGCCGGATTTCTTCCTGCCCGATCAATTCAACTCCGGCGTGATGCTACTCGAGCCCGATCGCGACACCTTCGAGTCCATGCTGGAAAGGCTCGGCAGTGTGCCGAGCTACGACGGCGGCGATCAAGGCTTCCTCAACGAGTTCTTCCACGACTGGTATGCCATGCCCGTCGAGCATCGCCTGCCGATCGGCTACAACGTGCACAACTTCATCTTCCAGTTTCTGCACAGCCACGAAAGCCTGAAGGCCGAGCTGGCGCGCCGCGTAAAGGTTATCCACTACACGTTGCAGAAGCCGTGGCTGAGCAATCCGACAGTGTCGGGCGGCGCTGCGCTGTGGTGGCGGACCTACTTCGACATACACCCCGAACGCGATCGGGCATGGAAACGACGCTTTCACGAGCTCGAGGACTGGTCGTTCGAGTGGGTGGTCGCGCTCTTGTCTCGCTAGCGGCGTCTCGTTCTTGACGAAGTTCAAGACGGACGAAGAAGCGGGCGTCAGCCCCAGGTTGTCAGTCCGGCACGGAAGCGCTACTCGCTAGGTTGGTGGGTAGAAGCATAAGGAGGGAGGGGGCCTCGACGGCCTACCAGATCGTCGTGGCTTTGAGGGGCGCGCGTCCACGCGTCTGGCGACGCGTGCTTGTGCGTGGAGACATCCTGCTATCGGAGCTGCACGAGGTGCTGCAGGCCGTCACTGGTGCGGACGCCGAGTTGCACGCGTTCAGTCTTCCCGGCGCGCGCCGCCGGTCTTCATCACGTGACAATTTCGTCGCGGACGGAGACGAACACTGCGTGCGTCTCGCCGACGTGGCCGACGAGGGCTCCCGGCTTCACTACGAGTGCGTCGGCGAGGCGTGCTGGCGCTACCGCCTCGATGTGGAAACGGTGCGTCCGCTCGAGCCCGATGTCGGCTATCCCATCTGTGTGGCGGGTCGCTCGCCCTGTCCGGGGAATCTCGCCTCCGACGGCTTCGATCTCGGTCGCATCAACCAGCGCCTGGCTGCCTTCCAGCGCGTGCCGCGCAGGCGCCCGCGCGCTCCGACGGCGCGCGAGTGCAAGCGCGCTCGCGACATGCTGGGCGCGATCATCCGTCGCCTACCGGCGGATGCCGCAGATCTCCGAATGCGCATCGGAGGGCTCGCGCCGGCGGCGGTGCGCAACGAGCTGTTGGCTATCATCGACCGGCAGCCGGAGAGTTTCGCGGCGCGCCTGCTCGTCGTCGACGTATTCATCGAGGTCGGGCTCGGCTCTGCCGTGGAGGAGCTGCAGGCCCTGGCGTCAGACGTACATCGCCCCATCGCCTCGCGCGGGCTCGCCTTCGAGGTGCTGTCCCTGGTCGAGCCGACCGCCACGGCTTTCGTGCTCGGTGCGCTGTCGCCGTCGCAGCGTGACCTGCTGCTCGAAGAACAGTTCGGCAATCTGCTCGTTGCCGCGCAGATCGAGCCCGATGCCGCCCTGCTCGTGTCGCGGACGCTAGCCGACCAGGTCGCGCTGGGAGATCACGAGTTTCTCGGGTTTCTCGAGCACTGCCGCGAGCTCGTCGGTGTGCCGGCACCGGTCATCTATCGCGATGCCCTGTCGTCTCCCGACCTGACGCCGATCCGGGCGCGGCTTCTGGACATCCTGGTTCGCGCCGGCGGCAGCCAGACCGCGGCGCTGCTGCAGCGCACGCGCGACGAAACCGCTGACGCGACGTGGCGGCGACGGTTGCAGCACGCCCTCATCGAAGTGCTCACAGACAGCGTCGCTGGACATCGCAGGATGCCATCTGCCAGCGGGCGGGCCTGGCTGGGACGAAAGGACGCTTCGGATCGCTTCGTCGTGTTCGTCCACATCGAAGCAGCTCGAGCCAGTTGTTTCGCCGGGCTTTCGGGGTGCTTTGCCGGTGGGTTTTCGGACGCGGAGCTGGTGCCGAGCGCGTCCCGGGAAGATGTCCGGCGCCGCCTGGCCGCCTTCCTCTCGGCGACCGGCATCAGGCTGGTCGACGTACCGCTCGAGCAGGCCGCCGAACGCGTTGCGCTCGTCGCTCGGCGTACACGCGAGAGGGGCATGAAGGTGTCGCGTCAGGCCAGCCCGGCCGTGGCATTGATCGAGAGCGGCCTGCGCAGTGTCCTCCCGCACGCTGCACGGGCACGGCGGTTCTGAGCGTCCAGCTTCCCGGACACGGCACTAGCTTCCGCCGCGCATGGGCGGTGTCATGAGCGGAGCTTCCTCGAAGATCCGCGGATAGCACCACCAGTGACCGTCGCGCCTGGCCAGCTTGAGCAGCGCCTCGAATACCTTGGCGTGGTGTTCGTTGTCGGCCAGGAGCTGCGCCGGTGTGCCGACGACGAGCGTGCGGACGCGCGGATCGCTGAGGAAATTGCCGGTACGCTGGTCGACGAGCATCACGAAGACTCCGTCAGCGTGTCCGGTGGTTCCGTTCACGCATGTTATCAAGCTAATCACCGGGCGGGTGTTGCGCCGCGCTCCCGCGGATCGACGGAGGCGCGCCCGGGGCTATTCGATAGGGACGCGGCCGGCCGCTTCGCGCCTGGCGCGGTGGGCGCGGTGGTCGTACACTTCGCGTCCCGGGCGGGGACGGGGTTTTCCACAGCCGATGCCATTCCGTGCCGTCATCTTCGATCTGGGTGGCGTTGTGTTCGACTCACCCCTGGCCGAGTTCCGCCGTTTCGAGCAGGAGCACGGATTGCCACCGCTGCTGCTCGGTCGCGTGGTGATGGGCTCGGGTCCGGATGGCGCTTGGGCTCGACTGGAACGCGGAGAGCTCGACTTGCTTGGGTTCTGCGCTGCGTTCGAGAGCGACGTCGGTGCGGCCGGCGCCAGCATCTCGGCCGCCGCGCTCATGCAGCGGGTCGGCGCGTCGATGAAGGTCCGCCCCGCGATGCTCGACGCCATCCGTCGGCTGAGGGCCCACGGTCTGCGCGTTGCGGCGCTGACCAACAACTGGAGGCTGGATGAAGACGACGAGGCGCGGCTGCAGGCGTTGCGCGACGAGTTCGACGTGTTCGTGGAGTCCTGCCGCACCGGCCTGCGCAAGCCCGATCCCGCCATCTACGAGCTAGCGTGTCGCGAGCTGGGCGTCAGCCCCGAGCATGCGGTGTTCATCGACGATCTCGGTCACAACCTGAAGCCGGCCCGGGCGCTGGGTATGGCGACCATCAAGGTTGTCGAGCCCGAAACAGCTCTCGCCGAGTTGGAGGAGCTCTTGGGCATCCCGCTTTCGTCATCGGCAAAATGATTTGCCGTCGACGCCTTGCGCGAGCAGGGGCAGAAATATCATCGGCCGGGTAGAGAGGGGCTCGCTTCGCGCGAGAGAGGGAGACAAGGGCGAGCCCGGGCCCCGACGGGTCCGGGCTCGCCGCGCGATTACTTGTCCGGGTCGTTGCTCTTCGTCATCCGCGCAGCCGAGCGCAGCATGTGCTGCAGCAACTGGCGGGAGACGAACAGCAATCGAGCGGCTCCGCGTCGGCTGCCGTCCGCGCGGGCCAGCGCTTCGTCGACCATGGTGCGCCGGACGTGCCGTTCCAGCTCGCGGACGGGCACGTGACCGACCTGGGCGCGCACGTGCGGAGTCAGGTCTGGCGCCGACTGCAGCGCTTCGTTGATGGCGAACTCGAGCGTCTCGAGGCGCAGCGGCTTGGTCAGGTAGTTCCGCACACCGAGTTGTGCCAGACGAAACGACTCGGATGGCCCCGCCACTCCGCTCATGGCGATCACCACCGGCGCTGCGGGCAGCTCGGCGGCTTCGCGCAGCACATCGAAAGCGTCGCCGTCCGGCAGCTCGACGTTCGAGGATCAACAGCTCCGGTCGGAACTCTTCCAGGATGGAGCACGCCGCGGCGACGGTGTCGCAGGCGCGCACCAGGTGTCCGCGGCTGGCGAGAGCCCGCTCGAGGGTCTTGAGCAGCGCCGGATTGTCCTCCACGACCAGCGCGCGCACCCCTTCCTCCGGGCCCATGTTCTCAAGCGTGGCCACGCGTAACGAGGGCGTCAATGTCATCCGACGTTGCAGTGTCGCGCGCGGACCCGGATACTTGTCGCGTGGATTGGGAGGATCATGCCGTTTCCGAGCGGCGGACCGTCCAGCTGGTCGAGCGCCTGCTGTCGGACGCGGTCGCGAACGGCGAGCGTGCCGTGTCGGTGTGCAGGGCTCTTTTCTGCCTGCTCGTCGGCGTGCGCTTCTTCATGATGGGGCCGCTGTCGTCGCCGGGAGGGGTCGGCGAGGCCTTCGTCGAGCTCCCTGCGCTTACCCTCGCGATCGCGTTCTCGATCTGGATCATCGTGCGTGCGCCGCGGCGCGGCGTGACGCGCGGCATTCTGTACGCCTCGGTCTCGCTCGACGCGGTCATCTGCTTCTGCATGCTTTTCGTGAACGTGCTCTGGCCGCCGGCCGGCTATCGCGGCATCGCGACCATCCCCGACACCGCTGCCCTGCTGGTGATCACATTTGCCGCCGGGTTCCGCCTGTACCCGTGGGTCGCGAGCGTCGGAGGCGGGCTCAATATCCTTTTCGCCGGAGTGCTCATTTTCGCCGACAAGACCCTCAACCCCGGGCTTTCGCACTATGGCTGGCCGGAGGTCATGCTCGGCGGCATCTACCTGGTCGGCGCTGCCGCGCTCGCCATCCTGGTAGCGACGCGCACACGTGGGCTGGTAGAGGCCAGTGCGAACCAGTCCATCCGCGCAGAACGCGCCCGGCGCAGCCTGGGTCTCGTGCTGCAGGACCACCACGATGTCCGGAGCCTCCTGTCCTCGGCGTCGCTCAACGCGGAGCTGGTGCTGCGCGCCCTGGGCGATGACGAACGCGTCCCCGCGCTGCCGCTCGCGCGGGAAGTGCGTCAGGACCTCGAGCGTATCAACGACGCCGTGGCGGTTGTCCGCGACCGCGCCTACAGCGAACTGGCGAGTCTTGCCGATCCGGAAGCCGTCGAGCTGGGGCCAGTGCTGGAACAGGTCGGCACTGCGGTTCAGCTGCGTTTCCGCGACACGCAGCTCGACCTCCCTGCTGCTGTCGAGGCCGGACGCATCAGCGTGGCGGGCGGGGCCCGCGGCCTGGAGCGCGTGCTTCTGAACCTGCTCGTCAACGCCTGCGAGGGCCGCGGCGACTCCGCTGCCCGGCACGTCGAGGTCAACGTACGCTTCGGTGGGGAATCGCTCGTGATCTCGATATCGGACGACGGCGCGGGCTTTTCGGACGCCCAGCTGGCTGCACCCAGCGCCGGCAGCTGGACGACCAAGGCGGGCGGTTCCGGTCTGGGGCTCGGACTCGTCCGGGAAATCATCTCGGCCAGCGCCGGGCGGCTCGAACTCGGCAATCTGCCGCGCGGCGGCGCCGAAGTGCGCGTTACCGTTCCGCGAGCCTGAGCTTCAGCGGCTTTCTTCGTCCCGGCGCTGTGCGTGCAGAAGGAGCAGCGGGGTCACAGGGGCACCCAGCTCGTTGTGCCCGCCCACGTCCTGGGGCGCGAACTCGAACTGCCCGCTGTCCCATTCGAGCACCGTGAACAGGGCTTCACGCGGCGCCTGCTTCGAGCCCTCGACCTCGACCCTGAGCAGCTCGCCGTCCTTGAAGAACAGGCGCGCCACGTCGGGGCCCACCAGGAGCAGGATGCCGGTCTTCTTTTCCACCTCGAGGAAGGAAAGCAGTGACTGCGGCGCCACGTGTTCGAGCTCGCCGCGCAGCATGGTGCGCAGCATCTGCGACGAGCGCGACTTCTGTGTGCGGCGCACGATCTGGTGCACGCGGACCAGCAACTCCTCGGGTGCGTACGGCTTGGCGATGTAGCCGTCCACGCCCAGCTGGTAGCCCAGAAGTCGCGCCTGGTCGTCGTCGAGCATCGTCAGGAAGATCACCGGCACCGTCGCGAGCGACGGGCGGGCCCGCACCAGCCTGAGCAGCTGCCAGCCATCCATCCGGGGCATCTGCACGTCGCTCAGGATCACGTCCGGCGGGTCCTTGAGGCACATGGACAGAGCCTCGAGTCCATCGGCCGTCGTCCGCACCGTGTCGCCACGCTTCACGAACGGCTCCGCCGCGAGCGCGCGGTAGCGCTCGTCGTCGTCGACGACCACAACGCGCATCGAGCTGACCGGGCGACGCGGCCGTGCCGGAGGCGCGCCTGCTTTTTCGAGCAGGCGCTCGAGCAGCGGGCGTTTGTCCTCGCTGATGTCGAGCAGCTCCAGCCCCATCCCCGCGGGCTTGGTGGTCGCCTTGGCCGCCGCGCGGTCGCGGACGTACACGACACGGCACAGCATCGGGATGTCCCCGCTCGGATGCTCGACCGTCAGTTTGATCACCGACCCGAGCGGAAGAAAGCGCTCGGAGCGTACGAACAAACCCCCTCGCGAGACATCCACACCCGGCAGGCTGGCGCGCTTGTCGATGGCGCTGGCGCGCACCGAGAACTCGGCACGGACACGCACGTGCTCACGACTATCCGGAGGTTTTTCGGGCACCTGGTACACCTAACATGACGCGATGACGAGGTCGACGGCCGAACTTCCCCGGGGAAGGAATCAGTGCGCAGCTCCGGCCGGGGCCAGCTTCGGAAGGTCCCGCGCCTCGATGTAGAATGCTCGCGCCCGATTGTGCGCGAACACCCCGCTGACCCTGAGCGGCACGAAGCCGGAGTCGATCGGCCCGACCTGGACGTACGCCCCAGGCGCCAGCTGGGCGATGATGGGGGCCAAAGCTTCCGGCCGAAGCCGCAGAGGCACGGCGGCGCGGGCCGTGTGGGTGTAGTGACCGGCGCTCGACGACAGCATGCCGAGCACGCCGGGACTTTCCACCGCCGACTCCTTGACCCAGGCGTCGAAGGAGAAGCCGTCCCTGCCTTGGACCCGCGCGAAGTCGCCGTGCCGTTCGACCAGCGTGACGCGGCTGGCGACGTGTTGCGGCAGGTCGACGGTCCCGATGCGTCGCTTGCCGGGAGCAGCGTACAGCGCCACCAGCCCGCCCAGGTACTCCGGCTTGTCGTGCGGCTTGCTGTCGCTTTCGCTTGGGTCCCGCTGGTCGAGCGCCAAGCGGCTGCAATCGATCCGTCTGGACAGCTCCCGTGGCTCCGTGCGGGAAGCGGCGTGGCCATCGCGGAAGTCGCGATAGACGACGGCATGGCTGTGGTCGGGATGGAACGCCGTGACCAGCGTGTCACTGTCGACCCAGATATGCTTTTCGACCAGATCGATGCGCTGCCGGGTCACGAGGGGCAGCGACCGCGCCGAGAGCGTGCCCGAGAACACGATCGGCCAGCTCAGCGAGATACGCATCGGCTTGGCCTTTTCAGTGGGTAGCTCGAGCGCGCTGACCTCGACGCCGGGTGGTGATTGCAGGAACGCCACCGGTTTGCCGTGGCTGTCGTCGAGTTGTCCGAAGCTCTGGAGCGTCCCCGAAAATACGCAGGGCGTCTTCTGCGTGGACGCGATCAGCGGTCGCTTGGGGACCGGTAGCGATGGCGTGGCTGCCGCGACCGGCGGCCGCGGTTGGACCGGCAGGGGCTGCGGCATGCTCGCGAGCCTGTCCGAACAACGCGTGGCCGCGGGCGTCGAGACCTTCGAAGCCCGCGCGAGCGACTGGCACTTCTTGAACGCCTTGCGCGCGCTCTCGATGCGTGGCGCGACAGCACCGCGCAGCGCGTGCACGAACGCGTCGGCCATGCCCTTGTCGTCCTTGTAGTCGTGCGGCATGGCCGCGACGCCCGCGTGCACGAACTCGTCCGCTAGCGAAAGCTCCATCTCGCCGAGCTCGTCCAGCGCGGCTAGTCTGGAAGCGGTGTCGGGTGCGCGCGCCGCGGCGTCCCGGTACGCGGCCAGCGCTCTTCTGTGCAGCTGCATGCGCTGGACGACCCAGCGCCTGAGCGGCCCCGCGAGGAACGCGCCCTGATCGGTCTTCCTGTCCGGTCCTGTGTAGACCGGCGCGTGCAGCGCCTCGGCGCGCTGCCTGAGGGCACGCGCGGTCGCGAGTGGACTCTGGCTCCGGGTCTCCGGAGGCTTCGCCGGAGCGGTCCGCGCGCAGCCCACTGCCGGTAGCGACAGCAGCGCCGCCAGCGCAATCCGCCACCACGTCATGACCGGCAGGGTAGGTCACCAGGGCATGGGGCGCACCCAACCAGGTACCCCAGCAGGCGCGCCCCATCCGTCCCTGCAGCCCGGAAACCGTAGCAAAATGCCACAAATACGTAGCATTTCTGCACACTTGCCGGCGCCGGGGCGGCTAGGGGGCCACATCGAAAGCTGCGGCAAGCGGAAGGTCGCGGCTGGAGGTGCCGACCTCGACGCCATAGTGCAGCGCTTCGAGCTTCCACGAGGAGCTCTGCGCGTCGAAGTAGCGGAGATCGGCGGCGTTCACTTCGAGCGTGACGTTCCGCGTCTCGCCGGGCTGGAGCTCCACGCGCTGGAACGCCTCGAGCGTGCGCGGAGCGCGCAACACCTTCGAGCCCGGATAGCTGATGTACGCCTGGACAACCTGCGCGCCGGCGCGGGTGCCGGTGTTGGTCACGTCGACGCTGACGTGCAGCGTGCCGTCGGCCGGGATCGTGGTGGAGTCCAACGCGAGCTTGTCGAGCTTGAACGTCGTGTACGACAGACCGAATCCGAAGGGAAACTCCGGCGTCTCGTTCTTCGCGTCGACCCAGCGGTAGCCGTGGAGGTAGCCGTAGGTGACGGCGCTCTGGTCATTGATGAACGGCGGCAGCTGGCTCTCGTCGGTGGGGATGGTGAGTGGCAGATGGCCGGAGGGGTTTACCTCGCCGAACAGCACCCGCGCGATGGCCGTTCCACCCTGCTCGCCGGGGTACCAGGCCATGAGCAGCGCCGGTACCTCGCTCACCCAGTTGTGCACAGTGATGGCGCTGCCGCCTTCCATCACGACGATGGTCCGGGGGTTCTGCGCCGCGACCGCGTGGATCAGGGCCTGGTGTGCGGCGGACAGTTGCATCGTGGTGCGATCGCCGCCCGGTTGTCCCTGTCCGAGCCATTCGCCTTCGTCCTGGTAGGTGAGACCGACGATGACTATCGCCGCGTCGTCGGCGGCGATGGTTGCCAGGTCCGCGGCCGAAGGCGTGGAGGTCTTCACCGCGTCGATAGCGACGCCCTGCGCCAGGCTCTGGATGCCGGCGAGCGGCGTGACCGCCGAAGCGGGGACCGAGTTGCTGCTGCCGTGGTCGCCGAGGTTCACGGTGCCCGCCAGCTCGCCCACCACCGCCAGACGTTTGATCTTCGAGAGGTCGAGCGGCAGCGCACTCTGGTCGTTCTTCAAGAGGACGATGGCCTGTTCTTCCGCCTTCTGGGCGAGGGCCTTGTGCGTGTCGTCCTCGACCACGTCGAGCGGCGGCTTGTCGGGCTTGTCGAGGTGGAAGCGGAACTTGGTGCGGAGGATGCGGCGCACAGCGTCGTCGATCACCTTCTGCGGCACCTGGCCCTGCTTCACGGCATCGACGAGCTTGCCGCCGAAGTAGCTCGCTGCTGGCATCTCCACATCGAGACCGGCGAGCGCAGCGGGCACAGTGCTGCGCGTGCCGAGCGTCCAGTCGCTCACCACGAAGCCGTCGAAGCCCCAGTCGCCGTCGAGGATGTCGCGAAGGTTGTGGGAATTTTCGCTGCAGTAGTGGCCGTTGACCTTGTTGTACGCGGCCATCACCGAGCCGACGTGCGCCTGCTGGACCGCTTTCTTGAACTGCGGCATGTACACTTCACGGAGCGTGCGTTCGTCGATCGTCACGTCGACCGTGAAGCGCACGTCCTCGATGCTGTTGGCGACGAAGTGCTTGGCGTCCGCGATGACCCACTTCTGTGCGCCATCGATGAATGCCGCGGCCATCTCTCCGATGTGGAACGGATCCTCGCCGTAGGTTTCCTGTGCGCGTCCCCAGCGAGGGTGGCGCAGCACGTTCATGGTCGGTGCGAGCAGCACATTGCCGCCCTTGGCGGCGAGTTCCTGGCCCATGGCTTCGCCGATCTGCTTCTCGAGCGCTGGGTCCCAGGTGGCGCCGCGCGCCATGCCGACCGGAAACGTGGTCGCGGTGCCGATGCGCACGCCGCGCGGGCCATCGCTCATGCGAAACGGCGGAATGCCGAGACGCTTGTTGTCCGGCGTCTCGAACAGACCGCCGACGGGCAGGATGCCGACGCCGTGCATCTGGTCGATCTTCTCCTGGAGCGTCATCTGTCCGACGATCTTGTCGACCCGGGCTTCCGTGCTCTGGTCAGGAGTCGCGCCGCAGCCCACCAGCAGAGCCGGCAGCGCGGGGAGCAGTGAAAGCGCCCAGCAGAGATCAGCCGGTATCTTCATCCGCGTCCGACGGCTTTGCGGGCCCGGAATCGTCTTCGATGCGGCGCCGCTGGCGCGCGCGCAGGCGATCGAGCAGCTGCTCGCGGTTCGGCGGTGCAGCGACTGGTGCCACGACCCGCGCATGCAGACCGCTGTCCGGGTCCTCGCCTTCCGGCGGAGCGGGCTCGGTGGGCCGCGAGCGTGCGGTCCCGCTCTCGTCCGTCTGCGTCTCCGGCATGGCCAGCGGCTCGGGCGAGGCCGTCGGGCCCGAGTCGATCGGCTGCGTGGCGCTCGCGAGGATGCGTCCGATGAGCTTCTGCGTGTCGGGCGCGATGCGCTGGAATCTGAGCTTGAGTCCGCCTGGGCGGTCGCCCTGCGCGGCGATCTGCTCGACGATGCGTCCCTCGGCGCGGATCAGCGTCTCTCCGGTCTCGATCGAGATGTCGCAGCGCACCTCGGTGCCGATCGCGACATCCGGTGCCCCGACGAGCAACATGGAGCGCTTGCGGATGGTCCAGCCCTCGGCCTCGACGAAGGTTTCCACGTCCCGGTACGGACGCACGAGCTGGAGTCGCGGGCGTGGGGCCATAGCTCGTCGGGGCTATGCGAAGTCCTCGTCCGATACCTCGTCGTCGTCGTCATCGCCGGGAGGCGGCATCTCGCTGTTGGCGACGTTCACCCACTCCTGCGATTGCGGAGCCGGATCCTCGGCGGTTGCTTCGGCCGCCTTGCCGTCGCCTCCGGCCGCTGCCGGCTTCTCTTCGGTTTCGGTTCCAGGTTCGGGCGCCGGCGGCGGTTCGACGTAGCCGTGGGCCTCCGCGATCTTCGTCGCGATGACCTGCGTCCACAGATGAGGCAGGGGCACGTACTCGACCAGCACCGACGGCGGGCGTGACTTGAGCAGATCGCGCTCGGTGAAGGGGGCTTTGTTGTGTCCGGACTCGAGCGCGCTCTCGATGATGATCCCGAGCTCCTTCTTGGGCAGCCGTTGGGCCAGTTCGGCCACGGTGATGCCGTCGACCACGTCGCGGTGAGCGAGCAGGTGGTCGACCAAGGCGCGATCGAGCATGAACGCGATGTGCGCCCGGGCGGCTTCGAGCGCGGGCTTGTCGCCGGAGCTCGCGTTCCAGAACTCGCCCTCGATCAGGAACGACCAGATCTTCTTGTTGTCGAGGTAGCGGATGCGGTCATCCGGCTCGAAGACGGCGACGATCGACTCGGCGTCTGTCTCGCCCTCGTCGAGCGCTATCTGCAGGTCCTCCGCAGCCGATTCCCACGACTTCTTGAGCGCGATCTTCTTCTTCAGGCCGGTCGTGAGCACCAGAATCGCAGCGCGCAGGCCGGGCTGGTGCTCCAGACCCTTCATGATGGCTTCGGGCGGGAAATGGCGGATGAAATCCTCCGCGCTGCGGCGCCCCACCTCGAGGGCATGCTCGACGGCGTGTGCGAGGAAACGCTGGCGGCCTTCTTTGAGCGCCGAGGAAAATGTTGCAGTGGCGTCTGCTGCGTCCGCAGTCGTTGGATTGTCGGCCATGGATCTCTTTCCCCTCTGTGCTCGACTGTCTGTGGGCTCGAAGCAAGCAGATTATCCCATCGCCGCCGCGGATGCCTCGGTCATCGAATCGGGTCGCGCTTCGCATCGCCGTTTGTACTGAACGGAGGAACAAGCGATCTGCGCGGATGTGCGCCCCTGACTCGAGCCGTCGCCGCCTCCCGGGGCTAGGGGCGGTGGCGCCGCTTGGAGTGTCCGGATTTCCCGGCCTTCGAAGGCGTACCGCTGCCCGCAGCAGCGGCAAACTGCTTGAAGAAATCCCCGCCCGAGGTCGACGCCGGTGCCTCGGGGCCGGCATTCTTGTCGGTCGCGGCGGCGGATCGGCCCGCGGTTCCGCCGCTGCCAGCGGTGGCGGTTGGCTGCGCCTGGGCTTCGGTATTTGCTGGCTCTGGCGCTGCCGATGCGGTGGCTGTGGCGGTTTCCGGTTCGGCTGTGGCGGCGACTGGCGCGGCAGCCTGGGGCGTGGCTGACGAAGCAGGTGTGGGGGTGCTGCTCTTTCCCAGCACCAGCACCGCGACGACGACCACCACCAGCAGACCGCCGGCTGCGAGCACCCACACGAGCTTGCCGCGTCCCTGCCGGATGGGCGGTACAGGTGTGGCTGCGATGTCGGCCAGGTCCGGACTGCTGGAAAGACCTGACAGGAACTCGTTTCCGGCGAGCCCGCCCAGCGGCGCGGCCGGCGTGGGCAGGGTCGCGGGCGGCCGAGCTAGCGCGGGGCCGGGCGGCGCAGCAGGCGCGCGGCCGAGCGGCTGAGCCGGCGCCGGCGCCGGCGCTGCAGCAGGCGAGAGGACAGGCGGCGCGGCGACGTCCGCTGCGCTCGGCAGCGAGGGTGGCGCTTCGTTGTCGCTGGAGGAGACGCTGCTCGTGGGCGACGCCGGAGCGCCAGTCGGCGCAACTTCGGCCGGCGGCCCTGGCGATGGCGGTGCGGCGAGCGGAAGTCCGGCACTGCCGAGCGTATCGGGCGAGGCACTGGTGACGACGTTGCCCTCGGCGTTGCTGCGCGGTGCCGAGCCGCCGGCTGCTGGGGCGACACGCGGCGCCTCGGGGGCAGGCGCTGCGGCGGCGGGCGCTGCGGCGGTGGGCGGCGCTTGCGCGCCGCCGATCATCTCCGGGCGCGCGCTCGTGATCACATCGTACTCGTCGTTGCTCGTGCCGTGAGCGGCTTCGTGAGTCGAGCTCTTGCCTTCGCTGGCCTCGAACGGGTTGGGCGCTGGAGCGGGCGCATGTCGTGGCGGTGGCAGCTTACGGGCCGGCGCTTTGCGCTGCGCCGACGGCGGCGGCGGCCGGCGCGCTGGCGGCTTCTTCGCGAGCGACGAGAGTTCCGGGACCTCGGAGATCGGCAGCCAATCGCTCATCCCCTCGCGCCACACGATCGTATCCGGTGTGATCGCGCCGCTCCGGAGCTCGCTGGCGATGGTGTTCGCGTCGAGCTTGCGGTCGTCTTCCTCGTCGTCGTAGCTGACCAGCCACTGCGTGCTGCGCTGCTTCATGGAAGCTGCGGCCGTCTTGCCGCCTGTCGCTTCTTTGTGTGCAGCACGTCCGGACGCAGCGGTGCGCGATGGCGCTGCCGCCGCTTCCGGCGGCTTTGGCGTTCCGGGTTTTCTTGCCGGTGCGGTCCGGGTGGGCTCGGCTGCAGCGGGACCGGAGGGTTTTCCGGCTGCAGCCTTTGCGGGCTCGGGCTTTGCGGCCTTTGCGGGCTCGGGCTTTGCGGGCTCGGGCTTTTTCGCCTGGGGCGCTTCGAAGGGTGGCGCCGGAATGCTCCAGGACAGGTCGACCTCGCCGGTTGTCGCGGGCTTGCGCGAGACCGGCGCGTCTCCGCCTGCCGGCGTCGCCTTCCCGGGCTCTGGCTTTGCCAGCTCGACCTTGGGAGCTTTGGCCTCTGCCGGCTCGGGCTTTGCGGGCTCGGGCTTTTTCGCCTGGGGCGCTTCGAAGGGCGGCGCCGGAATGCTCCAGGACAGGTCGGCTTCGCCGGTTGTCGCGGGCTTGCGCGGCTCGGGCTCGGGCTTTGCCGGCTCGGCTTTCGCCGGCTCGGGCTTTGCCGGCTCGGCTTTCGCCGGCTCGGGCTTTGCCGGCTCGGCTTTCGCCGGCTCGGGAGGTGGTGCTTCGGGCTGTTCGGCTTCGGCCTTGTCCACGCGGGGCGGCGAATGCGTGCCGTCCACCCGCATGCTGCCCTTGCAGCGCTTGCACTTCAGCACCGCGACCTGCCCCGCCACCCGTCGCTCGTAGACCCCGTCGGGGATCTTCAGCGCGTGCCCGCATTCCGGGCAGGAGACCGAAACAGCCATGCGCCGGCAAGCCTACACGCAGCCGCGCGCGCTCTCAAACCTGCCGTTCGCCCAACCCGAACATGGGCGCGGGCCGGGCGACGGTCGTCAACTCTCGAGGAAGCTGCGCAGATGCTTGGAGCGGGTCGGGTGCTGCAGTTTGCGCAGCGCCTTGGCTTCAATCTGGCGGATACGCTCGCGTGTGACGTTGAAGCCCTGGCCCACTTCCTCGAGCGTGTGGTCGCTCTTCTCGTCGATGCCGAAGCGCAGCCTGAGCACCTGCGCCTCGCGCGGCGTCAGGGTATCGAGCGCGCGACGCGTCTGCTCCGCGAGGTCCGTGTTGATGACGGCCTCCGCCGGATCCGGCGCGCCGCGGTCCTCGATGAAGTCGCCGAGATGGCTGTCGCCCTCGTCGCCGACCGGCGTCTCGAGACTGAGCGGCTCCTTGGCGACCCGCAGAACCTTGCGCACCTGCTCGACCGGGACTTCCATCTTGTCCGCGATTTCCTCGGGGGTCGGCTCGCGACCCAGCTCCTGAACGAGCTGGCGGGACGTGCGCAGGAGCTTGTTGGTCGTCTCGACCATGTGCACGGGAATGCGGATGGTGCGCGCCTGGTCCGCGATCGCCCGGGTCATCGCCTGGCGGATCCACCACGTGCCGTAGGTGCTGAACTTGTAGCCGCGGCGGTACTCGAACTTCTCCACCGCTTTCATCAGACCGATGTTGCCCTCCTGGATCAGATCCAGGAACTGCAGGCCGCGATTGACGTAGCGCTTCGCGATCGAAACCACGAGCCTGAGGTTCGCCTCGATCAGGCGGGCCTTGGCTTCGTTCGCGACGCGCTCGCCTGCGCGAACGGCCGCGTACGTCTTGCGGAGCTCTGTCTCGGTCGTGCCCAGCTCCTCGCACAGCTTCCGGGCTGCCGAGCGGGTTTCGGCGTGCTCGAGCTTGTCGATCACGCTCTTCAGACGCTTGACGATGCCGTCCAACGTCTTCTTGCTCAGTCTGAGGTCGACCAGCGCCTGGCGGATCTGGTCGCTGTGCGCACGCAGGGTCTTGTCGATCGCCTTTCTGCGAGCCGCGGGCGCCGCGCGCCGCTTCTCGAGAATGGCCACGCGCTTCTTCTCGAGGCGTGCGAGCGAGTCGAGCTGCCGGAGCAGACGATCGGTCGCGGCCTCCTCGTCGAACTCGCGCTCCTCGTCGTCGGCGTCGCGCACGAGATCGCGCGAGCGGGCCTTGCCGGCCTCGAGCCGCTTGCCGAGGCGCAGCATCTCGTGAACGGCGATCGGGCTGGCGAACAGCGCGTCGATGACCTGCTGTTCGCCTTGTTCGATACGCATCGCGAGCTCGACTTCGCCCTCGCGCGTGAGCAGCGCGACGCTGCCCATCTTGCGGAGGTACATGCGCACCGGGTCGTTGCTCCGGCCGAATGTCGACTCGTCGTCGGCCTTCTTCGGTTCGGGCTTCTTGCCGTTGGTGGGGGCACCTTCGGCGTCGGGCCACGCTTTGGAAGGCTTGGTGTGCTCTGAGGGCTTACGGGCTTCCACGTCCGACTTCGTCTCCGTTTGAGGCTCTCGGCGAAGGATGATCCAGGGCGAGCAGGACTACCTAGCAGATCAACGCTGCAGACGCCCGGAGCATCTGCACCATCGGGACCGTGCCCTACTGGCCGGGGCGGGGGGAGCCACGCCTAGCCCAGTCGCGCCCGGAAGTCCCAACAAAAAACGCCGGCTTCGTGTGGGTAGCCGGACCGGTGCTCGGTTTTCGTGGTTTCCGGGCCTGTCCCGCCTCGGGCGTCAGGATCCGGGCGCCGCGCCAGCGCGCTCGGCCAGCGGCTCGGAGGGCGGAAGCCGCCTTGGTGGCAGCAGTACGACCGGACTGCCGGCCACCCCGCCGTGGCGAGGGATCCGATACGTCTTTTTCGCCTGGATCAAGGTCGAGCGCAGGCCGTTTGCCCGCTGGATCGCCTTGACCGTCGTGCCATAGCGCCGCGCGAGCTGCGCAAGCGTCTCGCCCTTCTTCACCGTGTAGGTGACGTAGTACGTCGGCGGGTGGATCAGGTGGTGCTTGACCAGCAGCGGGTAGACGCGCCGCGCGCGCGCCTGCGCTTTCGGGCTGTAGAAACGTACGTGGATGTGTGTGCGGTGGCCCTTGGCGTCGATGATGAGCGGTCGCAGCTTGCCGGGGCGGCCGCGGAAGACGTTATCCAGCCAGGCGCGGTCCTCTCCGATCGACAGCGCGTAGTTCTTGATCAGCTTCTGGACTGAACGGTCGATGATCAGGAATTTGACGTCCGTCAACGTGATCACCGCTCGCACGAACGCCCAGGTGCGGGGCAGGTCGAGGTTGTCCTTCGTCGCGTAGCGGTACCAGCGTTGTTTCCCCGGCTTGTAGTAGTAGCTCACGTCGACGTCGCGCCCGGCCTGGTGACTGACGTGCGGCACGAGGTGTCCACCATGACGCGCGCTGATGTCGCCGATGTACATCGGCGGCGAACCGGGGAACTCCTTGTTGACGCGTTCGATGCAACGGATGAGATCGTCGACCGTCTCCTTCGTGCCCCACTCCGTTCGCGGGGCGACGCGCTTCCAGTGTTCTCCGGCCGGCATCTGCACGCCATTGAACAGCGCGCCGGCGTCGGGACTGCCCACGGAGATCGAGCCGAGGCTTTCCGGGTGCTGGAGCAGAGCCTTGTCGATGTCCTTTCTGCTCATGCCGGCGAGCGGGTCCGGCGGTCTTCGGCCGTGCTGCAGATAGCTGGGTCCGGCGCCGTCTCCGCTGTCGTCGATCGGCTCGTCCTCGCTTTGATCCGGATACGCTGCGGACTTCATCGGGGGGTCATCCGGTGGCTCCTGGGCGGCCGCGCTCGGCTCGGGGGCGGGCGCAGGCGGGGCCTTCGCGGGCGCCGGCACGGCGCGCCGAGCGGTGTGCGGCGGCGTGCTGACGGCGCGGCTCGGCAGTGACGAGCCGCGCGCGCAGGCCGAGAGCGCAAGTATCAGTAGCGGGAGCAAGCTCCGGCGCATGGGGCGGAACGTAGTCGACGATTCGCGGACGCGCCAACCGCCGCGGCATGTGGGTCCATGTGCTCCATATCGCACGTTGTCCTTCCATTCTTCGCCGGACCGCCGGACGGGGCTTTCCATTCGGCCCGGGTTCGGGCATTGCTGGAAGCGACACTTGGGAAAGGGGGTCTTCAACGATGAGGGTTTCCGGGTACGACAGTCAGCAGGGGCTAACGCGCGAGCAGCGTCGATCGCGGCGCAAGCGTCGAGTGCGCGCAAAGACCATCAGCGTGAAGCGGCTCAGCCAGCGCGAGCTGGCGCGCGGCAGGCGGGAGCTGCCGGAGGTCGATGCCGCGCGCCCCAGGACCCGCGCGGAGTGCGTCGATGGCCCCAGACCCTGTCCGCACGTGTCGTGCAGGCATCACCTGTATCTGGACGTGTCGCCGCACACGGGCGCGATCAAGCTGAACTTCCCCGACCTTGAAGTCTGGGAGATGGCCGTCTCGTGCGCGCTCGACGTGGCCGACGATGGTGGCATCACGCTCGAGGACGCGGGCAGCATCATGAACCTGACGCGCGAGCGCATCCGGCAGATGGAGATCAAGGCGCTTTCACGGTTGGCCTCCGTGCGCGACATGAAAGAGCTCCGCGACTACGTCGAGCCGGCGTTCAGCACCAGCGGACACGCACGCGGTAGCTGATCTTCGTCTTTCCGTTGGCGGGGACCTTCACGTTGAACGTGAAGGTGTGGGCGTCTTCCTTCTTCGCGGGATGGTTGGAGGACACGATGGTCCACTGTCCGCCGATGGGTTCGAAGTCCTCGACCGTGACGGGGCTGTTCTTGTGGTTGCGTAGCTCGATCTGCCAGGTGCTCTCGGAGGCGCAGGTGCCGAGGGTCTTCCAGTCCATCTGCTTGCGTTCGCCGACGACATCGAAGGCTTCGCCCATCTTGATCCGGAGCTTCTCGTCCTTCGGGGTGTGGTCGATGGAGTCCTCGCCGATGAACTGCTTCTGACCGGAGCTGTCGGCCTTGTAGACGCGGACGGTGCCCTTGGGCAGGGGCATGCCCATGTGGTTCTGCTTGGAGTTGTTGATGTCGAGGTAGACGCCGACCTTCTGGTTCTTCATGACCTGGCCGTAGCGGCCCCGGTACCAGTACTGGCGGCCGTAGAAGATGAGCTTCTTGTCGACGTGGATGCCGGCGGCGGAGAGCAGCGTGACCTGCTTCTGCTCGTTGTCGAGCACGTCGGTCGGGTGCTGGAGCGTGTACAGGTGGTATTCGAAGAAGCTCTCTTCGCGGAAGCCGGCGCGTTTGTCCTTTTCGCCGGTCGAAAGCGTCTTCTCCTCCAGCTCGTCCATCACGGGCTGTACGCGGTTCACGTCACCGGCGACGAGCTTGAGGTGGGCGTTGCTGTAGGAGGCGCCGGAGTTGTTGGCGAGTGTGACCCAGCCGGTCAGGTCGCCGCGCCGGTCGTTCTTGCCGATGACGAGCACGTAGTCGGCGTGCCAGCTCATGCCGCCGGTCAGATAGGTCGCCTCGACGCGCTGGCGCGGCCTGCGGCTTTGCAGCTTCCACACCAGGGTAGGCTTGGCGATCAGGTTGTCGGGTACCTTGGGGAAGGCGAAGCGGCCGGGGAAGTTGTAGGTCACTTCACCGTTCACGCGCACGACGGGCTGTCCGTTCACCACGCTGAGCAACTCGGCGTTGTAGACGATGTCGCGTCCGCGCTTGTCGTCCCAGCGGTAGATGCGGACCTTCTTGCCGACGTATTTCTGCAGCAGCTTCTGTGGGCTGAGCAGGTCGTAGCGGTAGTTCTGCTCGAGCACATCGAGCGCGCCGGGACTGGTCAGCGACTTGATGTGCACGGTGGCGGGCTGGATGTGGGCCGCGACGCCGCGGAAATCGAGCGAGACCTGTCCGGTCCCGAGATCGACATCGCGCACCTCGCGTACCAGCCCGAGATTGCTGTTGTAGACGGTGATGTCCACTTCCTTGCGGTCGGCGGAGGTGGAGCGCTTCTGTGCCGGCGCCGCGTGCGCGGCACTCCCGACAAACAGGCCGGTCGCAATCAACAGGAGTGGGCCCACGCGGCCGACGCGCAGGTGCGACCGTCGTCGAAGTATGGGGATCATGGATACTCCCGGAACGCGCGGCTCGCGCCGAGCTTACACCTGCAAAGTCCCTGGCAGGGGCGGGGCGCCGCTGTCCAGGCGGTACGGGGCTTGCAGCGCCCTGCTCTCGTGGCTTCGACGGCAGGGCAGCGCTTCAACGGGCCGGCGCGTTTCTCGATCTCCCTGCAGATCGACTACGCAAGGGGCTCTCCTCCCGACGCAGCTTCTGCGTGTCGCACTTCATCGCACCTGATTTCTGTGCGACGGGTTCCGTCCTGCGGCTCTGGTTGCAGATTGGATGGTGAGGGACTCGAGCATGGCTGATACCGAACCCGTCTACCGTGCACCACGGGGGCGTATCCCGACGCCGGCCGAAGGGCTCGAACCCGTCTCGTCACGGCCCTGGTCGGCGCCGAACACGCGCGACCATGCGCTGCTGATGACGCTGGCGGGCGACCAACCCGGTCTCGTCGTGGAGCTGACCGGTCCAGAACTCGTCATCGGGCGCGGCGACCGGGTAGGTCTGCGCGTTACCGATCCTGGCGTGTCGTGGCGTCACGCGCGCGTGTTCACGCAGAGCGGCGACTACTACATCGAAGATCTGCAGAGTACGAACGGCACCTTTGTGGGCGCCGAGCGCGTCACCGGGCCGCGGCGTCTCGAGGACGGTGACCACGTCGGTCTGGGGCGCCGGACCGTGCTGCGCTACGGGCGCTACGACGCTCTGGAAGCCGACGCCGCGATGCGCATGTACGAATCGACGGTACGCGACGCTCTGACCGGCTCGCACAACCGGAGCTACTTCGACGAGCGCCTGCGCAGCGAGTTCTCCTTCGCCCAGCGGCACGACAGCCGGCTGTCGATCCTCATGCTCGACATCGATCACTTCAAGCTCGTCAACGACGCGCACGGTCACGCAGTAGGCGATGCGGTGCTGCGCGTGCTCGTGCGTCTGCTGGAGCGCATCGTGCGGCCCGAGGACGTGTTGGCGCGCTACGGAGGGGAAGAGTTCGTGATCGTTGCTCGCGATATCTCGATCGCGAACGCCGGCATCCTCGCCGAACGCATCTGCGCACAGGTCGCGGCGCTCGAGCTGCCGTGGCAGGACGCGACGATCCGCATCACGGTCAGCATCGGCGTAGCTACGCAGTCTCCGGATTCGCCGTTCGACGACGCGCTGGCGCTGGTCGCCGCAGCGGATTCTGCGATGTACGAGGCCAAGGCGCACGGCCGCAACCAGGTCGTGATCGCGGGCTGAGCGTGGCGCCGACCAGCTACGGCGCCTCGCGCGCCGGCACCAACCCTTCGGTGGCCAGCCGCGCGTGGATGCTTGGCGCCGAGAGCGAGCTCAGGTCACGCGTGAACTCGGTGATGTGCATCCCGGCGGGCAGACCCGAGCCCAGTTCGTCGCGCAGGACCCCGAGCATGCGGGGATCGGCAACCAGCACGAGCTGATCGACCCGCTGCTCGCCGGCAAACGTCGCGATCTCGCCGACGAGCCGGCGCGCGAATCTGCGCACGAACTCGCCCTCATGGCGTCCTCGGTGATCGTCGTAGCCGTGGCCAGGTCCGTTGCCGTGCGCCTGGTTGCGACCGCTCTTGAGGTTCGAGAAGATCTGGCGGCTGCGTTGTTCCTTCTCGGGATTCACGAGGTCACGGTGCTCGGTGAGGTCGGGACCTCCTTCGAATTCCGGTATCTCCGGTCGCTCCAACGTGAAGAAGCGAGCGCGGGAACCGTCGGCGACAACGATGCAGTAGTTCATGAGCACACCCGTTTTCGAGGGATGGAGCCATGGGGCATTTGCGCAGGCGAGCCAGGCCCAGGGAAGCAAGGGACGGACCAGCAGAGCGATGAGGTTTGCGCTGCCACCGCCGCTGGCGCCGCTTCGGTGTTCCTTTGTGCCCCGGCTGCGCCGAAATGACCCATCACACTGCGCTGCTGATCTTTCACGAAACGGTGCACGGAAATAAGTGGCGATCGGGCGCAACAGCCCCCGCCCCCCGAGGTTGCCGTTGCCTCCCGACCAGCCACGGGACGAGCGTTGCACGCTCCATACCAGTCGATCCGAAACATCCCGAGGCTGCCGATCCAGGTGCCTTTCGCGAGCAAGCCTTGCGCTGGAGGCACTTGCCGGCGCAGCGACTGCGTTCGCCTTCCGGTCGGGCGCACGCCGTCGGCATGCGCTGTGCACGACCCACTGCGGGGAGGTCGGCATGAGCTCGAAGGCGGTCACGAACGCCGATGTCGCACGCGCGCTTCGCGAGTTGTCAGTGTTTCTGGAAGTGCGGGATGTGCCGTTCAAGCCGCGAGCCTTCGAGAAGGCGGCCTTCGCCGTTGAAGCGGCCGAACAGCCTCTCGTGGAGCTCTACGCCCAGGGTGGCCTGCGCGCGCTCGAGAAGCTGCCATCGGTGGGGCACGGCACGGCCGCTCGTATTGCCGAGCTCATCGAAACGGGAAGCATCGCGGACCTCGAAAAGGAGCGCAGCAGATTGCCCATCGACGTGACCGAGCTCACGTCCATCCAGGGTGTGGGACCGAAGACGGCTCTGGCGTTGTACGAGGCGCTCGGGATCCGCAATCTCAAGCAGCTCGAGAAAGCCGCGCGTGCCGAGCGTGTGCGCGACGTGCCCGGGTTTGGAGCCAGCAGCGAACAGAACATGCTGCGTGCGATCGAAGCATATCGCGCGTCACACGGGCGCCGCCCGTTGGGTCGGATCATCGAGCTGGCAACCCGCTTCGAGGATCGGTTGCACAAGCTGCCTGCTGTCGTTTCCGTCGCGGTCGCGGGCTCGGTGCGTCGCCGCCGCGACATGGTGGGCGATATCGATATCCTCGTGGCCACCGCGGAGCCTTCGCCGGTCACGGAGGCTTTCGTGACCATGCCGGAGGTCGTGCGCGTCCATGCGCAGGGTGATACCCGGAGCAGTGTGCGCCTGTCTGTCGGCGTCGACGCGGACCTGCGCGTGGTGGCCCCGGAGTCGTTCGGTGCCGCATTGCAGTATTTCACCGGCAGCAAGGCCCACAACGTTGCGTTGCGCCGCATCGCGCGGCACATGGGGCTCAAGCTCAACGAGTACGGTCTTTTCCGCAGCGACCGGATGGTCGCTGCCCGCACCGAGGAGGAAATCTACGCGGCGCTCGGCATGAGCTACGTTCCTCCCGAGCTGCGCGAAGACACGGGCGAGATTGAGGCTGCCCAGCGGGGGCGGCTGCCGCGACTGATCACGGCGGGCTCGCTCAGAGGCGACCTGCAGGTCCACAGCAACTGGACCGACGGCGGTGCGTCGATCGAGCAGATGGTGGAAGCTGCCCGGAGCCGCGGGCTCGAGTACATCGCCATCACCGACCATACGCGCGATCTGGCGATGACTGGTGGACTGGACGAACGAAAGCTCGCGCGGCAAAAAGCCGAGATCCGCCGTCTCGACCGGCGGCTCGAAGGCTTCCGGGTGCTGGCGGGCGCCGAGGTGAACATCCGCGCCGACGGCAGCCTGGATGTATCCGACCGCATTGTCGCGGATCTCGACATCGTCGGAGCAGCGGTCCATTCCCATTTCGACCAGCCGCGGGAAGAAATGACCGCACGCCTGATCCGCGCGATGGAAAATCCCCATGTCGACATCCTGTTCCATCCGACGGCCCGCGCGCTGGGCCGTCGTCCCGCGGTCCAGGCCGATTGGGAGCGGGTGATCGAGGCCGCGCGCCGGACCGGCACCGCGCTCGAGATCGACGCGCAACCCGAGCGCCTCGACCTGCCCGACGAGTGGGTGCGGCGCGCCATCGACGCGGGGGTGCGTCTCGCGATCGACTCCGACGCGCATCGCCCCGAGGAGCTGCGCTACGCGAACGATTTCGGCATCGGCGTGGCGCGCCGCGGCTGGGCCAAGCGGAGCGATGTGCTCAACGCGCTCCCCTGTGACCGCTTGCTCGAGCGGCTCGGTCGCCAGCCGGCCAGAGAGGTCCGGCGTGGCGGGCGGAGGCGACCGGGCGGGCCCACGCACGGGGCGCACCACGTTCCCCGGTGACCAGGGGACAGGCCCCGGAAAGCCCGCCAGAATCCAGACCCACCGGGTGGGCGCGCTCTCGGGGTACTCGCGAACAGGTGGTTTGACGAGGCCCGATGGCGTAACCTACTGGCCGAAGACGCGGCGCCCGGTGGGGCTCCGCCCGGACACGGATTCAACGATGACGGACATCCCGAACAAGGCCCCCAACGCTGCCGACGCCGAAGACGCCATCCCGATGAAGAAGATGAAGCCGACCGTGCTGCTGGCCGTGGGAGGCGGCGTAGTGGTGGTGGTTGGGCTCATCGTGTTTGCGATGGCCGGCAACAAGAAGGACCAGGCCGAGGTCAAGAAGCTCGAGCAGAAGGCCGGTGCCCAGATGACACCCGAGCAGGCCCGCGAGAAGCGCGAGGAGATGAAGGAGCACCTGAAGATCACCCGCGGAGCGCTCGAGAAGGTCGCCAAGGAAGAGAACGCCGAGCAGGCCGCCGCCAACGCGAAGAAGCAGCAGGAAGAGGAGCAGAAGAAGGAAGAGGAGCAGAAGAAGGAAGCCGAGAAGGCCGCTGCTGCTCACCGCGCTTCGGCCCACCGGGTGCAGAAGGGGCTCAACAGCCTCGACAACTACGCTTCGCAGCTGAAGTAGCAGCGCGGCGTTCCGGCTTCCGACGCTAGCTCGCTCTGGACAGCGATCGAGTCGCCTCGTCCGCACGCACGACCAGCACCGGGCAGGACGCACGGCGTACGACCTGCTCCGCCACGCTGCCGAGCAGCCAGCGCGACAGACCCGTCCTGCCATGGCTGCCGAGCACGATCAGATCGTGACCGTGGTCCTCGGCGTAGCGCACGATGGTTTCCGACGGCGGGCCGTGCAGGACGTGGACTTCTTTCATGCGCGCGCGAGCTTCGGGAGGCAGCTTCTCCAGAAGCTGCTTCATCGCCGTTTCCGAGCGCGCCTTGACGATTTCGGTCAGAGCAGGCCCGGCCGCACCGTCCATCCAGACCACCAGATCCGGGCGGACCACGACGGGCGTTTCCCAGGCGTGGATGACTTCGATTTCCGCTCCCAGACCTTCGGCCAGGAACAGCGCTTCCCGAAGCGCATTCTCGGCACACTCCGAGAAGTCGACCGGGCAGAGGATCTTCTGGATGTGGACCATGTCGCTCCCCCCCGGGACGCGCATGCTTGCCGCCCCGGTGGAAAGCTGAAGCACGCGCCGTGCCCGCTCGGGGCTCCCAGCCGCGCGGCATGTGCCGCGCGGCGGAGGGTAGCAATGTCTGGCGGCCGGTGCGTTGACCGGTCGCGTTCTGCGGGCTTTCCCTTTCGCAGGATTAGCAGCGTCGATGGAGCCCTTCCGGGCGTTGCCTCTCTTGGGGTCAAGCGCTTCTCTCGAGCATTGTGTGCCGACGACTCTGCGGCTCATGTTTTCGTCGCAGCACCATGTACGGACCTGTTGCCGTGTCCGTCATGGCTTGCGTCGTCGACCGTCCGCCGGACCGGGCCGATCCGGTTTCATTCTCGTATGACGCGTTTCCTCTTCAGAGTTCCTTCATCCACACTCCCGACCGCACCTCTTCGGTAGCTGGTCTCCACCTGCCAGGGTTTTCCGGCCCTCTTCGCGGCATCACTTGGAGTTGCCTTGCCCGCGCGGGAGGCGGCGCTCCCGTGCGGCATGCCGTCCACAGGTTTTCTCGACCTCTCGACGGTTCGCCGCTTCCTCCAGCTCCGTGGATCTATTTCATTCCACAGCCACGTCCAGGGTTCCTCTGGACCCCCATGCGTGCCGGCGAACCATTCGCCGACCGCCAGACTTCTGGAATACCAAGCAGGGACCGTGCCAGAGCCTCGTTTCTGTCGTGTTCGCATAGCTTGTCGCGCCAGAAGTGCGCTGTGCGGAAAACGCCACGGGGCCGAGCCGCGGCGTGGCCGCTCTGCACCCGCTCGCCCATCGCGGATTGTGCGGCCGCGCAAGCGATACGCCGTCCGGTCCCTGCGTCGCAGAGTCTGCAGAGTGCCAGAGCAGGCGCGGACGGATGCCGGCCGTAGATGTGGCACGCGGGGTGCAGTTGTACGGGGTCATGCAAATCCCTCTGCAGATCACATTCCGCGGCCTTCCCCCGTCCGATGCCATCGAGGCCAAGGTGCGGGAACGGGCGCGGAAGCTGGAGCGTTTCCATGCCCGCATCACCAGCTGCCACGTCGTTGTCGCCGCGGCGCACCACCGCCACCACAAGGGCAATCTCTACAACATCCGGATCGACCTCACGGTGCCCGGCGGAGAGCTGGTCGTGAATCGTGAGCCCCAGGAACGCGACACGCATCAGGATCCCTACGTCGCGCTGCGGGACGCGTTCGATGCCGTGGGGCGACAGCTCGAGGATCACACCCGCCGCCAGCGCGGCGATGTGAAGACCCATGAGGTCCCCACACACGGAATCGTCCTGCGCAAGTCGCTGCTCGATGGTTATGGTTTTCTCGAGACCCCCGAGGGAGTCGAAGTGTATTTCCACGAGAATGCCGTGACCGATGGCTCGTTCGCCGACCTCGTGAGCGGCGACCAGGTCAGGTTCGTGCTCGCAGAAGGTGAAGGGCAGCACGGCCCGCAGGCCAGCAGCGTGCAACCGGTAGGCAAGCACCACATTGTCGGCTAGGGAGGCAACTCCACTGCACCCCAGGAGGTACCACGATGGTCGTCGAGGAACTGATGAGTGACAACCCGTTCGCCGTCTCGGTCGACGAGACGATCGGGCAGGTCATGGAGAAGCTCATGGAGGCCGACGTGAGGCACCTGCCGGTCGTCGAAGACGGTGCGCTGGTAGGCATCGTGAGCGACCGCGACCTGCGCGCCTTCACCCCCACGGCGATCGCCGAGTTCGATCATCCCGGGGAAGTCGCTGAACGGCTGGCGCGACCCATCGGCAGCGTGATGAGCAGCGACGTTTTGTCGGTGACGGCCGGCACGGACGTGACGGAAGTCGTCGACATCATGGTCGAGCAGCGCATCGGTGCGGTCCCGGTCACTGCCCCCGACAGCTCGAAGCTGGTCGGTATCGTGAGCTACATGGACGTGCTCAGAGCGGCGCGCGACAGCCTGTAGGCCGGTCCTACGTCGCGCTGCTGGGCGGCGCTCGCAGGCTGTGCAGCAGCGCCCCCGGTTCTTCGTCGCCGAAACACAGCCCCAGATCGCGAGCCGTCGACAGAAGGTCGGAGTCGAGCGGCACGGTGCGTAGCCCCTGCGTTGCTTCTTCGAGCCCAACCAGCTCGATGTGTTGGCCGCGCACGGACACCATGCCGCTCAGGTCGGTTTCGGCGAGGAAGCGCGTGGCGGCGCAACCCAGCTCCTGCGCCAGCACGCGATCGGACATCACCGGGCCGCCGCCGCGCTGCAGGTGACCGAGCACCAGGCTGCGTGTCTCCTTGCCGGTGCGATCGGCGAGCTGGCGGGCCAGTACCTCGGCGATGCCGCCGAGCCGTGCATGCTCGTGGAAGGCGTCCTTCCCGCCCTGGAACACCATGCCGCCTCCGATCGGACGGGCGCCTTCCGCGACGACCACGATGGAGAAGTGGCGGCCGATTTCCTCGCGGCGCCGGATCTTCTCGCACACGCGGTCCAGGTCGTAGGGGATCTCCGGGATCAGGACGACGTCCGCGCCGCCGGCGATACCCGCTTCGAGCGCGATCCAACCGGCGTAGCGACCCATCACTTCCACGACCATCACCCGCTCGTGCGACTGGGCCGTGGTGTGGATCTTGTCGATGGCGTCGGTGGCGGTGGCCACGGCGGTGGCAAACCCGAAGGTCACGTCGGTGCCGGGCAGGTCGTTGTCGATCGTCTTCGGGACGGCTATCACCCGAGGCAGACCGCACTCGAGCAGGCGCCGCGCGAGCTTGATCGAGCCGTCTCCGCCGATGGCGACCAGCGCGTCGAACCCGAGCTTCCGGAAACGCTTGACCAGTCGTGACGACACGTCCGTGGGGACGCGGTGGCCATTTTTCATCATCGGATAGTTGAAGGGATCGTTCCGGCTGGCGGCACCGAGGATGCTGCCTCCCTGGTGCATGATTCCGCGCACCGCGTCCCGGTCCAGCTTGAAGACACCGTCGCTGCTGTCCGCGCCGGGGTCCTCAATCAGGCCGCGGTAGCCATAGCGGATCCCCCACACCTCCCAGCCGCGGGAGTGCGCGCTGAGCGCGACGGCGCGGATCACCGCGTTCAGGCCCGGCGCGTCGCCTCCCCCGGTGTTCACAGCGATTCTGCGAATCGATGCCACGCGCTATTGGAGTACCCCGCCGCAGCGGGGCTGTCCATGGCGCAGCGTTGTCTCGACTCCGGGTGGCGGAAACCCGGGTCCGGGTACGGCTCCGGGGCGCGGCCGCGGCGGCCGCGAGCGCCGCCCGGCTGGCGCTACTGGACGATCACGAGCGGCATCTCGACGACGCGCACCTTGCCCGACCGGGCGACGCGCACCTTGACCTTCTCGCCGGGTTTGCGGCCGTCGAGCGTGTTGTACAGCTGGTCGTAGTCCGTGATGCGCTTGTTATCGATGCCGACGATGACGTCGCCGATCTCGAAGCCTCCGGAAGTACGCCGGATCCCCACCAGGCCGGCCTTGTCCGCGGGAGTCCCCGGGATCACGTTCAGCACGACCACGCCGCGTAGGCCCAGCCGCCGCTCCAGCCGTCCGAGCGGATCGATCTCGATGCCCAGCCCCACCTGCTGCGCGCGGCCGGTCTTGATGATCTGCGGGACGATTCGCAGGATGAAGCGCGCCGGCACCGCGAAGCCGATGCCCGCCCAGGCCCCGCTCTTCGAGTAGATCATCGTGTTCATCCCGATGAGCTCGCCCGCGCTGTCCAGCAGCGGTCCGCCGGAGTTGCCTGGGTTGATGGCCGCGTCGGTCTGGATCATGTCGTGGATGGTGACGCCGCCGACGCCCTGGACCTCGCGCCCCAGGGCGCTGACGATGCCCGTCGTCAACGTGTGGTCGAGACCGAACGGGTTGCCGATCGCGATCACCTTCTGCCCGACCACCAGCTGTGGCGGCTTTTCGCCGTGCAGGATGGGGTGCAGCTTCTCGTGGGGCGCATCGATGTGCAGCACCGCGATGTCCTTGCGCGGCTCCACGCCTACAATCGTCGCATCGTAGGTGTGCTGGTCCTCCAGCGTGACCGTGACGCGCTTGGCGCCCTGCACGACGTGGAAATTGGTGACGATGTGTCCCTTGTCGTCCCAGACGAAGCCGGAGCCGGAACCGGCGGGCACGTCGAGCGCCTTGCCGTGGAAATAGTCGAAGACCGTCCGGGACTGCGAGACGAAGACCGCGGAGGGCGCGGCGCGGTGGAACACGGCGATGGTGTTCTTCTCGTCTTCCGTCCGGGCTCCAGGTGGGAGCGGCACCGGGGCGGGCTTCGGCGCCGCCTTGGGCGCAGTGTGCGCGGGCGCGCTGCTGGCCGAGCGAGCCGCGATGGAGCTTGGGCTCCGCTTGCAGCCTCCGGCCGAGAGCCCGACCGGGAGGAGCAGCAGGAGCAGGAACAGCGAGGGGCGAAGGATCCGGTGGGTCATGGCGTGGGCTTACATGACGCGCCTCGGCGGACGACGCAACGGCTCGCTTCGGCGGCAGACAGGGTGCAGACTGGCGGTGTGGGCGACGAACGCCGCTACGAGGCCATCGACCAGGAGCGCTGGCTCTACCGGCTCGAGCACCAGGATTCCGAGGAATTCGACCGTCTGGCGTTCGCGATCCGGGTGCTTGGCCTGCTCGACCCGCCCCGGATGACGGTCGGCGTGTACCGCCGGAAGCTGGACCTGCGCATCGAAAGCGGACGCGATCTGGCCGGTGGTCCCGACGCGACCTGGGCCATCGTCGGCATCCCCTCCCATGCCAGCCGCCGCGCGATCGCCTATGCGCTCGCCGAGTTGGCGGGGCAGGAGTCGGTGCCCTTCCTGGTGGATGTACTGGTGCAGTCCGCGACGCGCCCGTCGGTGTCCTGACCTGTCGGGAGGGCGCCAGGGTCGACGGCCTGTGCGAGGTGCCGTCCGGAGACGCACACTACTGGCGGGAGGTGCGCGTGATGTCGACGAGGGAGGTATTGGCGGAGGAGTGGGGCCCGTTCTTCGATGCCTTCAGTGGAGCGCGCCGTGGCTGGCTGGCTTCGCTGGAGGTATCGGGTGGTGGGATCGGCGTACGGCGCGCAATCCACAACCTGCCGCTGCAGGGTATCAGCGCGGATTTCGAAGCCGGCGCGACGCGGATCACGATCTTGATGGGTGGAAGTACCGAGCAGCACGTCACCCACACGGTCAGCGCGCCGCTGCATGTCTGGGAACGGCACGACGAGGAAACGGGCGAGGACACGCTCGAGCTCGAGACCCCCGAAGGCGTCACGCTCGTGCGTGCCCGAAGGCCGCGAACCCAGGAAGCGGAAGCATCGTCCGACCGCCGCACCGTGCGCGGCGGATAGCTGGATCGGGCTGGCGGGCATCGAGACCCGCGCGGCGCATCGCGAAGTGCGTTCGTGTTGTTGTGATCCGTCAAGCGGATGCTGCACGTTCATCCGAAGCGTGGTCGTGACGCTCGACAACTCCGTTGGTCGCAGGCGCGAACCTTTCGCGTTGCATCGGCTCCAGCGCAGAGCATGCGCGTCCGGGCGGCATTTACCCGGTGTGATGCAAGGCATGCGAGTTGCACGCTTGTCGCAATGGAGAGCTTCATCGAAGCCGTCCCCCGCGCGCCTGCTGGCTGGGCGCAGTGAACCGGAGTCTCGACAAATGAAGAAGACAACCGAAGTGCTCGTCATTGGCGGCGGTCCCGTCGGGATGTACACCGCGCTCGCGCTCGCCGAACGAGGCCTCGATGTGCAGCTCATCGACAAGGACGACCATGGCGCCGAGCACAGCTATGCGCTCGCGTTGCATCCACAGTCGCTCCGGCTGCTCGACGAGATCGGCCTGGTCCGGTACCTTCTGCCGAAGGGCCAGCGTATCCGGCGGCAGGTCTTCTACGACGGGGAAAATCCCTCGTTGACGCTCGACTTCAGCGTGGTCGACGGCGCATTCCCCTACGTGCTGGTCGTTCCGCAGACCGCGCTGGAAGACGTGATGCAGAAGGCCCTGGCCAAGCGCGGCGTCAAGGTGCTGCGCAACCACCAGGCACTGTCCCTCGACAACCTCGCCGACCACGTCCAGGTCGAGGTGGCCCAGATGGACAAGGCCTCCGTCGGCTATGGGGTTGCCCACACGGAGATGAGCCTCGACAAGGTGTTCAATGTCCGCGCGGACTACGTAGTCGGCGCCGACGGCTACGAATCGTTCGTCCGTCGCGCTCAGCGTATCCCGGTGGAGAAAGCACGGCCCACGCAGTGGTTCGCGGTCTTCGAGTTCCCGGCGAAGTTGGAGACAATCGACGAGTCGCGCGTCGTTCTGGCCGACCATGCCGGTGGGGTACTGTGGCCTCTCGGGACGGAGCGCGCGCGCTGGAGCTTCCAGGTTGCCGAATCACACAGCGTTCCGGGTACCGCGGAGCTCGCCGAGCTTCTCGCAGCGCGGGCGCCATGGTTCGGCTTCACCCCGCGAGAGCTGGTCTGGTCCAACACGGTGCGCTTCGAGCAGTACCTCGTCAGCCGGTACGGCCAGGGCCGCGTCTGGCTCACCGGCGATGCTGCGCACGGAACGAGCCCGGTGGGTGTGCAGAGCATGAACATCGGCTTCCGCGAAGCGCACGACCTGGCCCAGCGCCTCTCCGCCACGCGCGCGGGCAGCACCGAGCGGGATCTGCTGCGCGGCTACGACGAGCGTTGGCGCCTCGAGTGGAGGTCGATGCTCGGTCTGTCGGCGAGGCTGGCTCCGCTCGACGAGTCGCACGCCTGGGCTGCCCGCAACGCCGACCGGCTTCTGCCCTGCATTCCGGCCTCCGGCGACGATCTTGCGCGGTTGCTCGAGGCGCTGCACCTGGATCTGCGCCCGGCCGCCTGAGATCCGCCGCGCCTCGCCCGGGAACGCGTGTTGCACGCGTTGTTCCACCGGAGAGGACTATGGACCACCAGAGCTACGAGCGCGCCAGGGCTGTCGGGCGCACCTGGGCGGAGGCGAAGGCGGACGTGCTTCGCGGCAATATCCCCGCGGGGAACTGGCCCGACCTGTGGCAGGACAAGTGGGCCGGCCAGCTGCCATTCGACGAGGCGGGGCTGCAGCAGCGCGAGAGAAGCGCGCTGCTGGCCGCTGCCAACGTCGCAGCGGCGAAGCGTTGGGCGGAGCTCGTTGAGCAGAGCCGGGAGACCGAGGACCTTCCCGAAGAGGAAAACGACGAAGAAGCCGACGCCATCCAGCTCTACGAGGCGGTGCGCGCGGGCCTTCCGCGCGGACTTCTAGCGGGCCGCGACGGGCCTCGCGTGTACCTCGAGGATACGCTACACGGTACCGAGCATACCGTCACTTCGCTGGAAGACGCCTGGCGCGTAGTCGAGGAGTGGCGCGAGCGTCACGCTTGATGGGGTCGACATGGATAGCTTCTTCCGCGTTCCGCGAGTCACCGCGCACACCAGCGAGGGTCGGGTCGAGCTGCCGATCATCTACCGCGATGCTACTGCGACGACGGCAGTGTTCGCCGTCGAACCGGACGCGGCACGCCGGCTGCTCGAGCCGAGCGGGCTTGTGCCGCTGATCTTCCGTCGGCGCAGGGCCGCCGTGGCCATCAGTTGGTTCGACTACCGCGACACGTCCATCGGCCCGTACCACGAGCTGTCGATCGCGGTGCTGGCGCACCACCCCCTCGACGAGCCGCGCTATCCGCTGCTCGGCGTGCTGCGGGGTAGGGGAGTCGTCGGGGGACACATCCTGCACCTTCCGGTTACGACGCAAATCGCCTGCGCCGGTGGCCGTGAGCTCTGGGGCTACCCGAAGTTCGTCGCGGAGATGCCCATCGAGATGACCAGCGGTCGCATGCAGGCAGCGCTGGTGCACGAGGGGCAGCGCGTGCTCTCGATGCGTGTTCCCGTGCCCGGTGGGCCTGGCCTGCCGATGCCGGACCTGAACACGCTCAGCGTGCACGAGGGCAGGCTGCTCCGGACGCGGATCGCGACGCACTGCCGCACGCGGGTTGCCCGCGGTGGCGGCGTGCAGCTGACCCTGGATCAGCCGGAGCATCCCGTTTGCCGGACGCTCGCCGCGCTCGGGTTGCCGGCGCAGGCTGCGCTTGTTCTGCATTCCGATCCGTTCGTCTCGCTGCTGCCGCTGGGCCTCGCGGTGGCCGATGCAGGCGCGGCCGCGGCCGCAGGCACGCAGGAAAGTCGAGCCGCAAGCGCCGCGCACAACAGCGTGTAGCGGGCGCCGAAGGGCTTTGTAGGGGCGCCCGGCGTCCGAGCCGCTACACTGGGCGGCGAGGATGCGAATCGCACTTCTGTACCCGCCGCCCTGGAAGATCCCGGCACCCGGTGAACCGGTCGACCGGAGCGGCGACGGGCCGCCGCGCGACTATCGCGAGGGCGATCTCGACGCCGATTTCCACCAGACGCCCTACGGCCTCTACTCGCTCGGCGCGCAGGCGCTGGCGGCGGGCCACCAGGTCAAGCTCTACAACCTGTCCGGGTTTGCCTGGTCGAGGGTCGAGGAGGTGATTGGAGCGCTGGATGCGGAGCTCTATGGCATGTCGTGCTGGACGGCGAACCGCCGCGGCGTCGCGCTGGTGGCCAAGCTCATCCGCGAGCGACATCCGGATGCGCACATCGTGATTGGCGGGCCGCACGCGACTCCGCTCGCCCGCGAGATGCTCGAGCATCATCCGGCCATCGACACCGTGGTGACCGGCGAGGGCGAGCTCACGTTCATGGAGCTGGTCGGGCGCCTGCAGGGCGGGCAGCCGCCGACAGGCATCGCGGGCACGTTCTTTCGGGATGGCGGTCGCGTCCTGGAGGGTCCGCCGCGCGCATCGATTCCGGATCTCGACTCGCTGGTCTCGCCGCACCGCTACTACCGCACGCACATCGTCATGACCTCGCGTGGCTGCCCCTGGCAGTGCACCTTCTGCGGCGCCGACACCACCTGGGGGCGCGGCTTCCGCGGCCGCTCGGTGCCGAAGGTGCTCGATGACCTCGAGCTGGCGCTCGCGAAGGTCCCCGTCCGGATGCTGCAGCTCAAGGACGACACCTTCACGACGAACAAGAAGCGCGTCATCGAGCTGTGCCGCGGCATCCGCGAGCGCAAGCTCGGGTTTCTGTGGAGCTGTGATACGCGCGTCGATGTGCTCAGCGAGGAGCTGCTCTACGAGATGCGGCTGGCCGGCTGCCAGCGCCTCAGTCTGGGCGTCGAGTCCGGCTCGCCGGCGATCCTCTCGGCCATCAACAAGAAGATCACGCCGGAAAGGATCATCCAGAGTACCGAGATGGCGAAGAAGTTCGGCATCCAGGTGCGCTACTACATGATGCTGGGAAACCGCGGCGAGACGGCGGACACGTTCCGCGAGACGCTGGAGTTCCTCGAGCGAGCGAAGCCGCACCAGTATCTGTTCTCGTGCCTGAGCATCTATCCCGGCACGGTCGACTTCCACGACGCCGAGAAAGCGGGCTGGCTCGCGCGGGAGGAGTACTTCAGCGGTGACTTCCAGGAGCTGAAGACGCCGTTCGACGCGTCCAAGGCCGACGCGCGCATGATGGACCAGTGGTTTTCCGAAAACTCGGGGCTTCGCGACTTCTACCGCGAGGGCGTGAGCGAGTGCCGCGCGATCCTCGAGCGGCTCGGTGACTACCACGCCGCGCACATGGATCTGGGCGGCGCCTACTACCGCGAGGGGCAGCTCGACGAAGCAGAACGCCACGTGCGTCGCGCGCTGGAGCTCGGCTATCCGCTGCCGGGGCTGGCACTCGACTACCTTGCGAGCATCGCGTTCGCACGAGGCGACCTCCAGGGCATGCAGGACCACTTCATGCAGGCCGCGAAGACCGATCCGCAGCACGCCGCCTTGATCCAGAACGTGCAGGCCACGCGGAAATGGTTCTCGGACAAGGGCCCCGAACGCGGACTGCCCCTGAGGCTCGTTCCCCGCCACGACTTCTCGCTGCTCGAGCGCACCCAGCAGCCGTCGCTGCCGGGGCCGCTTCCGGACGACTTCGCCGAGTGGTCCGCTCAGCCGCCCTTCGACAGCGTCGAGAGCCAGTCATCACCCCAGGACCGGATCCGTCTGAAGGTCGTCTCGTCCCCGTAGGCCAGAGCCTGCCAGAGCGCCCGGGTCACGTTGGCGACGGCCGTCGCGTTGTCCGAGTGCGTGAGCTCCTCAAGCGCCATGGCAATCTGTTCGGTCTGCGCCAGCGAGTCCATCAACAGCTTTCGCGGCGGGGCGGCCAGCGCCATGCTGGTCCAGGCCTCCCAGTCCTCCTGCAGGTCCTCCGCCGTGACCTCGCCGAGACCGAGCCTGCCGCACAGGTTCGCCAGGTATTCCCACTTCGGCGCCGGTTCGTCTGGATGGTAGCCGTCGTCCTGGCTCTTCCACAGGTCGACCGCGGTCTGGAACGTGTCCTCGTCCAGCTTGTCGCCTGCTGCTGAATGCGTGAAAAACGCGGCCAGTGCGACCGGGGCCTGCTCGCCGCGGGCGGCGTCGTTGACGCTCTGCGCAAGCCAGATGCGCTCGCTCCGCTGGGCCTCCCAGCCGAGCAGGGTGACCCACAACCGGTCCGAGCCCGGCGTGCGGAAGCGCTCGGCGGCGGTCTGCCGGCGCAGCTCGTCGCGGTTCGGCGCCCGGGTGGCGCCAGCCGGCTTCTTCTGGCCGGCGCGGGCCTGTTTCGCGCGTCTCAGCTTCCGATTCGAGGACACAACCGCTCCCATCCGCCCTTCGCCGGGCCGGGCGCCATCATAGCCCAGACGCTATCGCGGAAGTGGTGCTATGGAGCCGCCATGGCTCGCATGCGTGGCATGGCATTTCTGGGCACGGCTCGCTATGTCAAGCGCGCGTACGGTGGCGAGATGCTGGACAAGATCGTCGCCGATGCCGGACCCGAAACGCAGAAGACATTCTCCAAGCGGATCGACGGGCTCGGGCTGCACCCCTACGAAGCCTTTGTCGGCCTTCTACGCAGCGCGGATCGGCGTCTGGGCACTGGCGATCTCTCCTTCTGCCGGACCATCGGCGAGATGGCGGCGCGAAACGACCTCGAGACGATCTTCCGGGTGTACGCAGTGCGCCCCGCGCCCGCGAAGATGATCGAAGCCTGCACGCCGATCTGGGGCATGTACACCGAGGGCTGCGGCTACATGGAAGCGATCGATGTGCGGCCCGAGCACACCGTTCTGAGGATCACGGAGTTTCCGGACATGGATCCCGCTCACTGTCGCCTGATGGAAGGCTGGATGATCGCGGCGATGGACGTGATCGGCGTCCGCGTGCTGCCCGGTGCAGGCGAGACCGAATGCATGCACGACGGCGGGCGCTACCACGAGTTTTCCTGCGAGTGGGAGCCCGCGTAGCCGGGGCGGCGATCACATCCAGCCGGCCGAGATCATCAGCGTCAGGCCGCGTGCCGTGGTGCGCCCTTCCTTGCTGGCCAGCCGGGTGACCCACACATCCAGCAGCGGCCCCACCTGGAAGCCGGTCTTCGCACGCCACTCGTAGCCCACGCCGGTGTGACCGAGCACTCCGGTCATGTCGTCGGAATGGACCACGATGGTGCCCGGAGCCAGATTGGTATCTTCCTCGCTCTCGTATTCGTTGATCGCGTAGCCCGCGCCCAACTCGACGTGGATCGGTCCGGTCGGGAAGGGATAGTAGTCGACGAGGCCGCCGTAGCTCTGCAGCGACAGATAGCTCAGCGTCGAGTGCGCGAACTTCGCTTCGCCGGTCATCTGCAGGATGCCGCGGCCTTCGAGCGCAATGGCGAGACCGTCGAGCGGCGCCCAGCCCGCGGCCAGGTCGACCTCGGCGCCCACGCCGCTGAAGCCGGCCTGGTACGAGTACACGCGCGACGGCTCGGCTACGCCGACCTGGCCCGAGTAGCTGACCTTGCCACCCATCACGTCCGGCCCCATCGCGGCGTGCAGGTACAGGCCGCGGCGGGGGCTTGTGTCACCGGGCGGGGCGGCACGCGCGGCGCGGGGTATCGCGCAGACAGCGGCCAGAGAGAGAGCGGCGGCAAGCAGGGACCGGGGGGCGTTCGATCGGGACATGGGCGTCGGCTCCAGGCCGAAACGCTAGCATGGCCAGGCGCCGCCGAGCCCGGGCACGTGCAGGCGCGCCAGGGCCAGCCCGGCGCTCCACCGCAGACGATTCCCGCGGCTTTCCTGCCCCGGGGTCAACGGGATTTCCCGGCACGGCGCGGCGCGGCATGCTTGCCGCCATGCTGATCCTGCCGGGGGCTGCCGCTTTTTCCGTGGCTCGCCTCGACAAGCGTCTGGCCGCTGTACAGGTCGACAATCCGGGCGTCCAGCGCGCGGCCGCGCGCTTCGTGCACTTCGCCGAGGTCGATGGCGAGCTCGACGCCGAGGCGCGGAGCAGGCTCGACCAACTGCTCGACTACGGTGCGGCGTTCGAGGAGCCGGGCTTCGACGGTCAGCGGCGGGTGGTCGTGCCGCGCGTCGGGACGCGTTCGCCCTGGTCGAGCAAGGCGACCGACATCGCGCGCGGCTCGGGTCTGGATGGCGTTGTGCGCCTGGAGCGGGGCGTGCTGTGGCTCTTCGACGGCGCAGTCGCCGACGAAACCGCGCTCCGCAGGGCCATCTCCGATCGCATGACCGAGAGCGTGCTGGATAGCGAGGAGCAGGCCGCTCTCTTGTTTTCCCACGCGGAGCCCCACGCGCTCGCCAGCATCGAGGTGCTCTCTGCCGGTCGCGCCGCCCTCTCGCGCGCGAACGTGGAGCTCGGGCTCGCGCTCGCCGAAGACGAAATCGACTACCTGCTCGACGCGTTCCGCGAGCTCTGGGCCGCAACCCGACCGACGTCGAGCTGATGATGTTCGCCCAGGCCAACAGCGAGCACTGCCGCCACAAGATCTTCAACGCCGAGTTCGTGGTCGACGGCCGATCCGAGCAAGGCTCGCTGTTCGACATGATCCGCCGCAGCACGGAGGCCAGCCCCGGGGGCGTGCTGAGCGCCTATCACGACAACGCCGCGGTGATGGAGGGAAACACGGCCGGGCGCTTCTTCCCTGATCCGGAGACGGGAAGCTATCGCTTCCACAAGGAGCCGGTCCACATCCTGATGAAGGTGGAGACGCACAACCACCCCACGGCGATCTCGCCGCATCCCGGTGCTTCGACCGGTTCCGGCGGCGAGATCCGCGACGAGGGCGCGACCGGTCGCGGCTCGAAGCCGAAGGCGGGACTGGTCGGCTTCTCCGTCTCCAATCTGCGCCTTCCGGACGCCGTCCAGCCCTGGGAGGTCGACCACGGCAAGCCCGAGCGCATCGCTTCCGCCCTCGACATCATGCTCGAGGGGCCGATCGGCGCTGCGGCGTTCAACAACGAGTTCGGTCGTCCCGCGCTGTGCGGCTACTTCCGCAGCTACGAGCAGGACGTTCCGGGGCCGGCGGGACGCGAGGTCCGCGGCTACCACAAGCCGATCATGATCGCAGGCGGGCTCGGCAACATCCGCGCTGGCCACGTGGAAAAGCAGCCCATCCCCGTGGGCGCAGCCATCGTCGTGCTCGGCGGGCCGGCGATGCTGATCGGGCTCGGCGGCGGTGCTGCTTCGAGCATGGCCAGTGGCGCGTCCCACGAGGATCTCGATTTCGCCTCCGTGCAGCGCGACAACCCCGAGATGCAGCGGCGCTGCCAGGAGGTCATCGACCGCTGCTGGGCCCTCGGCGATGAAAATCCGATCGTCAGCATCCACGATGTGGGCGCCGGAGGGCTCTCCAACGCGCTGCCCGAGCTGGTCTACGGCGGCGGTCGCGGCGCGCATTTCGAGCTGCGCCGTATTCCCAACGACGAGCCCGGCATGTCGCCGCTCGAGATCTGGTGCAACGAGGCGCAGGAGCGCTACGTGCTTGCGATCGATGCCGACCAGCTTCCGCGCTTCGAGGCGATCTGCGCGCGCGAGCGCTGCCCGTACGCGGTCCTCGGGCGCGCTACGGCGGAGGAGCAGCTCGTCGTCGACGACGAGCACTTCGGAAACCGCCCCATCGAGATGCCGCTCGGCATCCTGCTCGGCAAGCCGCCGCGCATGCGCCGGGAAGCCACCCATGCGCCGACCCAGGGCGAGCCGTTCGACGTGGCGTCGCTGGACATCCCCGAGGCGCTCAGCCGCGTGCTCGCGCTGCCGACCGTGGCCGACAAGACCTTTCTGGTCACGATCGGCGACCGCAGCGTGACGGGACTGGTTGCGCGCGACCAGCTGGTGGGGCGATTCCAGGTGCCGGTGGCCGACGCGGCGGTCACGCTCTCGAGCTACGACGCCGTCAGCGGCGAGGCGATGGCGATGGGCGAGCGATCGCCCGTTGCAGTGCTGGACGCTGCCGCCTCGGCGCGGCTGGCCGTGGGCGAGGCGATCACGAACATCGCCTCGGCGCCTATCGGCAAACTGTCGAAGGTGAAGCTCAGCGCGAACTGGATGGCGGCCGCCGGCTACCCCGGCGAGGACGCGAAGCTGTATGACGCCGTGCGCGCGGTCGGCGAAACGCTCTGTCCGGCGCTGGGCGTTGCCATCCCGGTGGGCAAGGACTCGATGAGCATGCGCACCGTCTGGGACCAGGACGGGCAGGCCCGGAGCGTTGTCGCGCCGCTGTCGCTCATCGTGAGCGCGTTCGCCCCGGTAGAAGACGCGCGCCGCACGCTCACGCCGGAGCTGTCGCTGGAAGACGGCGACACCGAGCTGCTGCTCGTCGACCTCGGCAAGGCACGGAACCGGCTCGGCGGCAGCTGTCTGTTGCAGGTGTTCGGCGCGGTCGGCGACGTGCCGCCGGATCTCGGCGATCCCCGGCAACTCGCGGGCCTGTTCGCTGCCGTCCAGCAGCTCGGCAAGGAAGGTCGGCTGCTCGCCTACCACGATCGCTCCGACGGCGGTCTGCTGGTGACGCTGCTGGAGATGGCGTTTGCGGGCGGAACGGGTCTCCACATCGACCTGGCCACGCTGCCGACCCCGGATGCCGCGATCCTGTTCTCCGAGGAGCTGGGTGCGGTGTTGCAGGTGAAGAGCGGCGACGTGTCGCTGGTGGCGGAGGTCCTCGCCGCGCACAACCTCGAGGACTCGGTGTACCGCATCGGGCGGCCCGTCGCCGGCAGTCGCGTGGTCGTGCGGCGGGGCGCACACACCGTGCTGGACGAGGATCGCTTCGAGCTGCGCGGCCTGTGGTCGAGCACCACGCATCGCATGCAGTTGCTGCGCGACGATCCTGCCTGTGCCGACGAGGAGCAGGAGAGCCGCACGGCGCGCGACAAGCCCGGTCTGGTGTGCCGCGCGACCTTCGACGTGGACGAGGCGGTCGCCGCGTCGGTCATCGCCGGCGGAGCACGGCCGCGCGTGGCGATCCTGCGCGAGCAGGGCGTCAACGGGCAGATCGAGATGGCGGCTGCCTTCGACCGCGCCGGCTTCGAAGCGGTCGATGTGCATATGAGCGACCTGCTCGACGGCACAACGACGCTTTCCGGCTTCCGTGGTCTGGTGGCCTGTGGCGGCTTCAGCTACGGCGACGTGCTGGGCGCGGGCGGCGGCTGGGCGAAATCGATCCTGTTCAACGCGCGGGCGCGCGACGAGTTCCAGCGCTTCTTCGAACGCGACGACAGCTTCACTCTCGGCGTTTGCAACGGCTGCCAGATGCTCTCGGTTCTGCGCGAGCTGATCCCCGGAGCCGGCAGCTGGCCTCGCTTCGTGCGCAATCGCTCGGAGCAGTTCGAGGCGCGCCTGTCGCTGGTGCGCGTGGAGCCGAGCCCGTCGATCCTGCTTTCGGGTATGCAGGGCTCGGTGCTGCCGATCGTGGTGGCACACGGCGAGGGGCGCGCCGAGCTCGCTGCCAGTCAGGCGGACCAGCTCGAGCAGCAGTCTCTGGTCGCCGCGCGCTACGTCACCGGTCACGGCCTGCCCACCGAGCACTATCCGGAGAATCCCAACGGCTCGCCGGGCGGCATCACCGCACTGACCACGCCGGACGGTCGCGTCACCATCATGATGCCGCACCCCGAGCGCGTGTTCCGCGCGCTGCAGTACTCCTGGCGCCCGCGCGAATGGACCGAACGCGGGCCGTGGATGCGGCTGTTCGACAACGCGCGCGTCTGGGTCGGATAGCTCCGGAAAAGGCCCTGGTCCGCGCAGCGCTGGCGGCCCCTTGACGGCATTAAAGATATATCTATAGATGTGTCGTGAGACATATCGGCAATCACAGGGGCATACGGTTCTGGGTTGAAAAATACAGGAGATTCAACATGATAGGTCCAGATTTCGCTTCGGAGCCATGGTTCTGGATGGGCGGTTGGGATCAACATCATGGGCGTGGACGCCATCGCCATCGGCACGGGCCGCGGTGGTGGGCGGAGGCCTTCGGCGACCGGCCGCCGCGCGCCGAGCGCGGCGAGATCCGCTACGTCGTGCTGGACGCGATCTCGGCGCAGTCGCGTCACGGCTACGAGATCATCCAGCACATCGAGGAGCGCGCTTCGGGTGGCTACCGGCCGAGCCCCGGTGTCATCTACCCGACACTGCAGATGCTCGAGGAGCTCGGACACGCGCGCGTCGCCGAGGAAGGTGGTCGCAAGGTCTACGCGATCACGCCTGAAGGGCAGCGCGACCTCGACGAGCACCGCGCGGCCGTCGACGAGTTCTACGATCGCTTCGACGAGGAGCCGTGGGAAGCGTATGCGGAGTACTTCGGTGACCTGATGCGCATGGTGGCGCGCCTGATGAAGACGCTCAGGAAGGGCGCGCGTCGCGGCGAGTTGACACCGGAGACGATGCGCGTCGTCCGACAAGCGCTGGAAGAAGCGCTCGACAAGATCGAAGCCGCCATCGGCGGGCGCTGAGGTCAGGCACGATGACCACCACGCTCCGGAGCCGGAGCGCCGTCGGGCGCTCCGGCGAGGCCGCACTGCAGCAGTACATCGCCCGCGCCAACAGCTACGCGCGGCTCGAACGTCCGCGCGAGCTGGAGCTGGCGCGCCGCTTCAAGCAAGATGGGGACCGCGCGGCTGGCGACGAGCTCGCCCGCTCCCATCTCCGCTACTCGCTGGCCGTCGCACTGAAGTATCGCGGCTACGGCGTGCCCGTGCTGGAGCTGATCGCCGAGGGCAATGTCGGCATCGCGGTGGCGCTCACGCGTTTCGATCCGGAGCGTGGCCTGCGCTTCGTGACCTACGCGTCGTACTGGATCCGCGCCTATGTTATCGACTACATCCTGCGCTTCCGCAGCATCGTGGGCGGCGGCCTCGGTGCGCTGCGCTCGCGCATGTTCTTCCGCCTCCGGCGCGAGCGGGCGCGGATCATGGGAAGCGTCGGCGACCGGGAGGAAGCCGAGCGCCAGCTCGCCGAGCGCATGAAGGTGAGCCCCGAGCGGCTTTCCAGCATGCTGCACCGGTTGGACCATCCCGATCTGTCATTCGACAGCGTGGAGATGGACCGGGCACCCGGACTCGGCGACGTGCTGGCGACTGCCGAGCTGCAGGACGAGCTGCTCGCCGATCGGGAACAGCAGAGCCGCACGCGGGCGACGGTGCAACGCGCCGTCGCGGAGCTCGACGAGCGGGAACGCTTCATTGCCGAGCATCGCTTGATGGCCGCGCCGGAAGACGAGCTGACGCTGGCCGAGATCGGTCGCCGGCTGGGCGTTTCGAGGGAACGCGCGCGTCAGCTGGAGGCGCGCCTGAAGCGCCGGCTGCGGGAGCGCATCGCCGGGCTCTCCGGCGAGCCGCGATGCGAGCGGCGCGACGCAGCGTAGCGCGGCTGCCCGGGGTGCCGGCCGGGGGAATACGGACCGGGTTTCGCGGCGCGTCAAGCAGCCGGCTTTGAACCATGCTACCCGGTTCTCGATGCCGATTGCCGCCCCCGCCCGCACTTCCGTGCTGTTGTGCGTTGCCGCCATGGCCGGATGTGGTGCCGCCAGGAAACAACCCGCGAGCGCTCCCGCGCACGCCGCTCCCGCTGCCGCACCCACGCACGCCGACCCCTGCTACCACGGCGCGACGATCGAGGAAGCGCACCGCTGTCTCGATCGCGCCGAGGCCATCAAGCGCTCGGGAGGCGACGGTGCGCCGCAGCTCGCCGCCAAGGTCTGCGGCGGTCTGCACGATCCGCATGACCTCACTCGCTGCTTCAACCTGGGCGTGTTGGTGCACTGATGCGTGGCGTTGTCGCTCTGTGTGCGTTGGTGGTCGCAGTCGGCGGTTGCACGAAGAGCGTGTCGCCGCTTGGCTCGGGCTTCACCGATCACTTCGATCGGCGACGGATCGGTCCGGACTACTTCAATTCCGGAGGCCCCTACCGGATACAGAACGGCGCGCTGACGTTCTCGATGGCGCACAACCACCCGCTCTGGCTCAAGCGAAGCCTGCCGCACGACGTGCAGGTCGACTTCGACGTGACGGGCTACTCCCCGGACGGGGACATCAAGGTCGAGCTCTTCGGTGACGGCAAGAGCCACGAGTCGGACCAGGCCGTGCGGCGGGATCTCATCTATACTGCCAGCGGCTACGTCTTCATCTTCGGTGGCTGGCACAATTCGCGATCTGTGCTGGTTCGGCAGAACGAGCACGAGTGGCAAAATGACAAGTCTGTGCCTCTAAGGACGCAGCCAAAAGTGCAGCCCGGCCACACCTACCATTTCACCATCACGCGTCGCGGCAGGCACATCGACTGGCGCATCGACGGCAAGCCCTTCCTGTCCAGGGACGACCCCCATCCGCTCGGCGGAAGCGGCCACGATCGTTTCGGTTTCGACGGTTGGGAAAGCAAGGTCGCGTTCGACAACCTGGTGATCAAGCCGCTCTGAACGCGCGAACCGGTGCGTCCGCGCGGCAGCGCTCGGTGTCGTGTGTGCAGCGCTTGCGTTCGTGGCGCAACGGGTTGCGCAGACAATGCGGTTTTGATGGTGCGGCGCGCAAGGCTCGCGCGTGTCAACGTGAAGGTCATGTTGTTTCGTTCGCTCGGAATAGGCATTGTGGTTTCGGCGCTGCTCGTGTCGTGTGGGGGGAGCGGCTCGAGTGGCAACAACAGTCTGGACGCCGGAGGCGGCGGCCAAGGCAATGGAGGAACAGGTGGTGGCGCTGCGGGCTCGGGTGGCTCGGGCGCGGGTAGTGCAGGTATCGGCGGCTCGGACGCAGGCGCTGCGGGAACTGGTGGTACGTCGGCAGGCGGCTCGTCTGCAGGTGGCTCGTCCGCAGGCGGCTCGTCTGCAGGTGGCTCGTCCGCAGGCGGCTCGTCCGCAGGCGGCTCGTCCGCAGGCGGTGCGGGGCAGGGCGGTGGTGGCGGCAACGCCCAGAACGCCTGGTACGCCGGGGTCAATCTGGCGGGTGCCGACTTCGGCGAGCAATCGCTGCCGGGGACCTACGGCGTCAACTACATGTACCCGAATCTCCAGGAGGTGAGCTACTTCCGGAAGAAGGGCATGAGCATCGTGCGCGTTCCGTTCCGTTGGGAACGCATGCAGGCTACCGCGCAGACGGCGTTGGATGCGACGCAGCTCGGCTACCTCGACAATGTCGTGAACGCCGCGACCCAGCAGGGTGACCATGTCATCATCGACCCGCACAACTACGCGCGCTACTACGGCAACACGATCGGCGGCGGTACCGTTACGAATGCCGACTTCGCCGACTTCTGGACCAGGCTCGCGACGCACTACAAGAACAACCCGCTCGTCATCTTCGGTCTGATGAACGAGCCCAACAACCTGCCGACGACGCAGTGGCTGTCTGCGGCCAACGCTGCCATCGCCGCGATCCGCAAGACCGGGGCGACGCAGCTGATCCTGGTTCCGGGCAACGCGTGGACCGGCGCGGATAGCTGGACGCAAACCGGCACGGACTACTCGAACAGCACCGTGATGACTGGCGTCGTCGACCCCGGGAACAACTTCGCGTTCGAGATGCACCAATATCTCGATAGCGATGGGTCCGGAACCAATCCGGACTGTGTCAGCACGACGATAGGCTCGGAGCGGCTGAAGGCGGCGACGGCGTGGCTCGAGAGCCACGGCTACAAGGCGTTCCTTGGCGAGTTTGCCGGCGGCGACAACGCCACGTGCCATGCGGCCATCACCGACATGCTCAACTACATGGAAAACCACAAGGACGCCTGGATGGGCTGGACCTGGTGGGCGGCAGGGCCGTGGTGGGGCGTGCAGTGGTACACGCTCGAGCCGACCAACCTCGGCAGCAACCCGCAGGACGCGCCGCAGCTGCCGTGGCTCGTCCCGTTCGAGAAGTAGCCGGACGGATGGCGGCCGCGCTCCGGCGCGGCCGCTAGCCGATCTTCGCGACGATCCGCTCCGACTCCTGCCACAACCGCTCGGCGAGAGCGGGGTCGCGCGCGAGCCGGCTGGGCGTTGCGACGTTGCAGTCGGCGAAGTACTCACCGGACACTTCCGCGGCGCCGGGGTGCGTGGCGACGTAACACTGCGTCGCCGCGCCCTGCTCGGCGTTCTTGAGGAACAACGGGCTCACGAGCCCGAAGCCCGCGCGCGCGATGCCGGGTAGGTGCCGCGCGAGATTCGTCGCGATGACGCCGGGGTGCACCGCGTTGGCGGTGCGAGCGGACCCGGCGTCGGCCAGGCGTTTCGCCAGCTCCTTGGCGAACAGCAGGTTGGCCAGCTTCGATTGGCCGTAGGCCGTCCACTGGTTGTAGTTGCTCTCGCCCGACAGGTTGTCGAACTGGATGCCTTCGGACGGTGCGCGGGTGTGGGCGGTGCTGCTGAGCATGACGACGCGCCCGTTTTCGGCGAGCCGGTCCAGAAGACCGGTGACCAGGATGAAGTGGCCGATGTGGTTGGTAAAGAACTGCAGCTCGTAGCCGAAGGCCTGCTCCAGCTTCGGCAGAGCCATGATGCCGGCGTTGCAGATGATGGCATCGAGCTCGGCGCTGTCGCGCTGTACCGCCTCGATACAGGCCCGCACCGACGACGGCTCGGACAGCTCGCAGGCGAGAGGAAGCGTCGGCCCCTGGACGCTCTGGCAAGCGGCGCGTGCCTTGTCCTCGGTGCGTGCGGCCGCGAGCACACGCGCGCCCCGCTTCGACAGTGTGCGCAGTGTCTCTAGCCCCAGGCCGGAGTTGCAGCCTGTCACCAGGATGGTGCGGCCCGACAGATCCAGGCCTTCGGTCACATCGTCAGCGGTGGACGCGTAGCCGAATCCGCTTGGCCCCTTGCCCTTGAGCATTCCGTAGAGCGACATGGCTCTACTTGGAAGGCGCGCAGGTGGAGACGCCCGCGCCGACGATGGTGTACGAGGTCTTCGCGACGACGGGCGGTGTGGTGCTGCCGCCGGGCGTATAGCGGTGAACGATAGTGCTGCCGGTCTGCGGCGACGTGAACGTGTAGAAGTCGCCGCCCCAGAAAGCGAAGGCCCAGGCCGTGAACTGGCTTTCCTGCAGGTCCACCGTCACGTCGCTCTTGACGGCTCCGGTGGTCTTGTCGATCTCGGCGATGTGCGAGCCGGCGGGGTTCGGCCCGAAGCCGTACAGACGGCCGTCGCCGGTACCGGTGAGCTCGGGATTGCCGAGCGACAGCGACAGCATCGCGATAGGCTGGAGCGTGAAGTTCGTCACATCGATGCTGCCGAGCCTGCTGGGCGTGGTGGCGTTCGACTGGTTGGCGGCGACGTAGAGCGTCTCGCCCTGGTCGGCCTGGTTGGCGGAGAAGCCCATGCCGAACGTGGTGCTGAACGACGGATCCGGAACGAAGGAGGTCGTCTGGCACGATGCGGTCAGCGTACTGACGCGGAACAGGCCTCCGCTCTGGAACAGCACGTAGGCGATCCCCTCCCGGTCGACTGCCATCGAGAACGGCGTGTCGCCCGGCACGGTGGGGCAGCCGATGGTGCCGATCTTCGAGAACTTCAGGCTGGGCGGGTAGAAGCGCAACAGCTCGTTCTCCGACGAGATCAGGTAGATGTAGGTGATCCCCGCTTCCTCGCAGCTGACGTGTTTTACGTCGGGCGCGGCGTCGACCACGTCGGGCGTAGCGTCGACCACGTCGGGCGCGGCATCGACCACGTCGGGTCCGGCGTCGACCACGTCGGGTCCTCCGTCGGGTGGAGAGCCGAACAGCCGGGTGCGTGCGCCGCAGGCAACTGTTAGAGACGACGCGAATGCAAGGGCGAGGGCAAGGCGCGTGTTCACGCTGCGCATGCTTGTGCGGTGCGTGGTCCCGGTCAACCGGGATCGGCGAACGCGCAAAAACCCAGCCTATCCGCGCAATCCGCGTGCCGAAGAGCTAGCAACCGAGGAACTGCTTCAGCTCGCCGACCGCAGCCGCTGTCCGCTCCTCGTCCGCCGAGGCGTGGACCAGCACCGGCTTGTTCGCCTCCTTGAAGGACTCGACGACCTGTTCGAGTTGCTCCTCGGAGAGCGCTGGTTGTTGTCCGGGCTCCACCGGGACGTGGTGCACTTCGAGCCCTCGCGAGCGATAGAAGCCGAGCAGCCCTCCGACGACGGCGAGTGCGGATGCGTACAGGCCGAGCTCTGCGTCGGACATAAGACAGATGACCGCCGCGACCCCGAGGCTGCGGGCTTCCCGCACCCAGTCCTCGACCTCGATGCGCGAGACACAGCGCCCGGGGTAGCCAGGGCGCGCTGCGCGCGCCAACACCCTCGTAACGCTCCACACGATCATGGCACCCAGCGGGGTATCGTAAGTCCGATGGTGAGTCGTTGCTGGAACAATCGTCGTTTCTTGACGCCGCTCAATTAGCGGATCGACGAACGCTATTCACGACGCGCTTCCGCAGCGAAGTCGGAGCGCTCAGGACGCGCGCAGTCGCGCCTTCAGCGTGTTCTGCACTTCCCGCTGGCGCGTGCTGCGCAGCGGGGCACCGTCGAACTCGACGACTTCGTACTGATGCACCGCACGGCGACGGGTCGTGTGGGAACGGACCCGCACCACCTGGATGCGGAGGTCGAACAGCGTCGACTCCACGGCGAAAGTGACGTTGGTGTCGCGCGGCGTCTGGATCTCCAGAACGGAGAGTAGGCCGGCCACCGCGTCGTGGATGTCGACGCTCGGTTCCGTGCGATGGGTTCGTGTGAAACGCGACGGATTGACGGGATTCCCCCGGTGGCTCGTCATCGGCGCTCCTGAATGGCTGGGCCCCGGCAGTGCGGGGGCGCGTCACGACGAGCAATCACCGTGCCGCGCGGAGGCAGCAATTTTCCTGCGACCCGGGTGGTGGAGGATGGGGCAATCTGCGCCATCCGTGGCAGATGTACGCATTTCGTGCGAGGTCCATCTTCGCGCGCTTACGACCGCAGTTGTGTCGCAGTGCGTCGAGGGATTCAGCGCCGCCAGCGTGCATCGCCCTGCACGACCCAGTTGAACGCTGCGCCGACCAGCTTGGCGACACTGCCGGATGGCGTGTGTCCGGCGCCAGGGGCGTACTCGACCCGCGTCTTCACGCCGCCGTGCTTCAACCAGCCGCTCGCACGCCGGGCGTCCTTGTCGCAGACGCGCCGCCCGCACACGAACAGCACGCGCAGGCCGCCGCCGTCGTGCCAGCGGCGCGCCGTCGGAATGTCCCAGTCGTGCCCGCCTTCGACGAGCACCAGCCGTGCGAACAGCTCGGGGTGCCGCTCCGCCATCAGCGCGCCCATCATGGCCCCCTGCGAGTAGCCCGCGTACACCGCTGCTGTCGCATCGGCGCGCGGGTACGCCTTGCCGAGCGCGGCCACCGCTGCGAGCACCTCGCTCTCGAGCGCGGGGTCGTTCTTGTAGTAGTAGCCGCTGGCGTCGTCGGGGCGTATGTGCGTACCGCGCGGGCAGAGAACGAACGCCCTGCCGCCGGTGATCCCGCGCCACAGCCTGCAGTGCCACTCGGCGTGTCCGCCGGCGCCATGTGCCACGACCATCAGCGGCCGCCGGTCGCTGCCCGCAGGCACCCACAGATAGGCCGGCTGGTGCCCCGGCACCGGCAGGTCGGTGAAATGCGCCGGGGCCGGGGCGGGCGCCGCCGGGACCGCGCTCGCAGTCGCGGCGGCAGGCGCGGGCGGCGGGCGCAGCCGGGCTGTGGGGGGCGTTGGTTGCGCCGTCGGCGCGCTTCGATGCGCCGACGGGGTGGGTGGATTGGCCATCGTGGCGGCGGGCCGCGCCGCGCATGCCGCAAGCGTGCCGGTCGCCGACACGAACAGCAGCCAGCGTGCGGTCGCGGTCACACCCCCGAGCATACGGCGATCGCCCGGGCCCTGCGCCGGCGGGGCCAGACGCGTCGGATCGTTTGAAGATCGTGCCGGCGTGTGGCGGATACGTCCGGACTCGCGCGCCGCTGTGCTACGAGTCCGCGCTCGATCGAGCCCGGTTCGCGGGCTCCAGTCAGCGCAGGTTTTCCGGAATCCCCACAATTTTCAACTACCAGGAAAAAGGACGTTGATGACCCACGGATGCCCCCCAGTCCGCCGCGCCACACCGCGCGCCTCGCTGCTGTCCGCTCTGCTCGTCGCTTCGTCGATGGCATTGGCCGTCACGACCACCGGCTGTGCCGGAGGCACGGGCGCGGGCGCCAAGTCTGCCGAGAACAACTCCATGGTCGGTCAGAAGGCCCCCGACTTCCAGCTCCCTGCACAGTACGGTGCCGACAGCGTCTCGCCAGCGGACGCTGACGGCAAGATCCTCATCGTGGACTTCTGGGCCACGTGGTGTGCGCCCTGCAAGGACTCGTTCCCGGCCTACCAGAAGCTGCTCGACAAGTTCGGCGACAAGCTGATGGTCATCGGCGTGAGCGTCGACGACGATCCGAGCGGCATCAAGGCGTTCGCCAAGGACACCGGCGTCAGCTTCCCGCTCGCCTGGGACAAGGGGCAGACCGTGGCCGGCCGCTACAAGCCCGGCACCATGCCCACCAGCTTCATCATCGATCGCAACGGTATCGTCCGCTACGTCCATTCCGGCTTCCACGCCGGCGACGAGAAGGAGCTCGAGAAGCAGGTCGAGTCGCTGATGTAGCCGGCGCGTGCCCGCGCTCGCCTGTGCAGAATCGGCCGTACGGTACGGGCGACGGCGCCGTGACGGCGCGGTAGGATCGCGCTCGTGACGCGACGGCGGCGACGACGACGGAAAAGAGTTGCGCAGAGATCGACAGCCTTCGTCGTTCTGGCGCTCTTGCTGGTCGTCGGCGTCGTGCTGGTCCGCTGCGCGAGCGGGCAGCGGCAGTGGCGGAAGCCGCGAACCGGGCCGACAGCCCGGACACACGCGCCGCGCGTCCCGCACGCCGGACCGACAAAACCCCAAGGCCCGTTCTCGTCGAACCCCAACGTCGCCCTCGGCGTACCGGTGGATCGCGATCCGTCGGACGACATCCTGCTCGACGAGCACCAGTACGTCGTCTCGTACAACCCCAAGCGCCTCGACCCGAACTGGTCCGCGTGGCGGCTCGACCGCTCCGACTTCGGGCACATCCGCCGCCGCGACAACTTCCGCCCCGACCACTCGCTGCCGGCGGGCATCTACCAGGTCACGACGCACGACTACTCGCACTCGGGCTACGACCGCGGGCATCTGTGTCCGTCGGCGGATCGCGATGCCACCCGCGACATGAACTCGCTGACATTCCTGATGACCAACATGGTGCCCCAGCTCCACGAGCTGAATGCTGGTCCATGGGAAAAGCTCGAAGCGCACGAGCGCGAGCTCGCCAGGAGGTCCGGCGCCGAGGTCTACATCGTCGCCGGCCCGGTCTTCGGCCCCGCACCGAAGCGCATCGGCCGCCACGGCATCGCCGTTCCCCGAGCCACCTGGAAGATCATCGTGCCGCTCCAGGCGGGGCAGACGGCCCGCGATGTCACCGACTCGACGCAGGTCATTGCCGTGATCATGCCCAACACCCGCGGCGTCGGGCGCCACGCCTGGACCGACTACCTGACGAGCGTCGACGAGATCGAGAAGGAGACCGGCTACGATTTTCTCGATCGCGTGCCGGAACAGGTGCAGCGCGTGATCGAGGCGCGGGTCAGATAGGCGTGTCAAGCGGCGCGCTGATTCAGATCACCCTGCGACAACGGGTCGCATGTTCGAGCCGGGCGGTGTCCGTCATCTTCGCGTGCGGGAACTCGAGGAGAAACGGACATGAACAAGATACGTTGGTCGCGCAGGCTCTCGCTGTTCGCACTGCTTGGACTTCTGGCGCTTTTCGCGACTGGCTGTGGCAGCAGCGCGGCAACCGGCAACAGCAGCTTCAGGCAGACACCGCTGGTCACGGTGACCAGCAACGCGGGCAAGCTCGGCGTGTCCATCTGGACCGCGCCCGATCAGCCCCCGGCTCGCGGCATGCTCACGTTGAAGCTGCTGGTGCAGGACGCCAGCACGCGAGCGCCCGTGGACGGGCTGACCTTCGACATCGTGCCGACCATGCCTGCGATGGGCCACGGCACGTCGACCGTGCCGAAGACCGAAGCCAAAGGCAACGGTGTGTACATCGTCTCGGACGTGAACCTCTTCATGGCCGGTCGCTGGCAGCTGAGCATGACCGTCGACGGCACGGTGTCCGACGTGGTCGTGGCCCAGATCGATGTGCAATAGCCGCCGGCTCGCTGCCTTGATCGCTCTGGCCGTGCTGGCGAGCCCGGCGCCTGCCGCGGCCCAGGCGTGCTGCGCCGGGTCGAGCGCCGTGACGCCGGCACGACTCGGCTTGCACGACACCGCCGCAATCGGCGTGCAGATCCGCGCCTCCAACGTCTTCGGCTCGTACAACACGAAGGGCGAGTACGTGCCGGCGCCTGCGGGCAGCCGCGAGTGGGACTCCGGACAGGACGTGTTCGGGGCGGTGCGGGTGCTCGACCGCGGCCAGCTCGGCGTGCTGGCTCCGTTCGTGGAGACGCATCGCAGCAGCGGCGGTCTGTCGGAGACCGGCGGAGGCGTGGGCGACGTGAACCTGTCGGCGCGCTACGAGCTTCTGCGCGCGCGCGAGTCGCGGCTGGTTCCCGGCATCGCGCTGCTGGCCGGCGTCACGCTGCCGACGGGCAGGGAAGTGGAGAAGGCGGAAAAGCCCCTGGCGACGGACGCCACGGGCCTCGGCGCCGTGCAGGTGAACGGCGGCATCGCACTCGAGCAGGTGTTCGGATTCGTGGCTGGCCGGCTTGAGTGGGCTGTTCGCCTACCGCGTTCCGCGCAGCGTCGGCAGGCTGCGCATGGCGCTCGCGCCGCAGTACACCGCACTCGGCACGCTGGCGTACGTCTTCGACAACGACTCGTCGCTGGCGCTCTCGCTGCTCTTCACCGTGGAGGGCGATGCGAGCGTGGACGGAAAGCGCGTCCCGGACAGCGGGCGCCGCTGGACGCAGCTCGGGCTCGGCGTCGCCTGGCCTATCGACGATCACCTCTCGGTGCTCGGTTCCGTGTTCTCGAAGCCGCCCGTGTCGTCCCTGTGTGTCAACGAGCCCGCCGCCGCGGGCGCCTCCCTGGGTGTGAAATGGGCCTTCTACTGAAACTTCGCTCGACCGCGGTTCTGATCGCGGCCTGCCTGGCTCTGTCGTGCGCTGCGACCCGGCCCACGCCGAACGACGCGTCGCTGGTCACCCGCCAGGGCGACCAGCAGCCGTATCACGACGTGATCGCCCGCGCGCGCTTCACCGTGTTCGTGTTCGTGTCCGCCACTTGCCCGTGTCTGACCGCGCACGACCCGCGCCTGCAGGCTCTGTTCCGGCGCTACTCGCCGCGCGGCGTGCAGTTCCTCGGCGTGGACTCCGAAGTCGGCACCTCGCCCGCGGTTGCAGCGCGCGAGGCCCGCGCCATTTCGTTCCCGGTACTGCTCGATCGCGGAGCCAAGCTCGCAGACGCTTTCGGCGCCGAGTACGCGACCTACGTCACCATCGTCGATCGCCAGGGACACGTGATGTACCGGGGGGGCATCGACTCGGACAAACGCAAGCTCCACCCGGACAGGACGCCCTACGTGCGCGACGCTCTGGATGATCTGCTTGCCGGCAGAAGGCCGCGCCGTGCATTCGGCAAGACACTCGGCTGCACGCTCAGGAAGTGGTGACCCATGGCCCGTACTCGTTTGTGGCGGGTAGGCCTTCTGATTTCGCTCGCGTCGTGCGCACCTCCCGCGCAGTCCCCGCCGCGGGCGTGGGACTCGATGTCGACGCACGACAGGCTCGAGTACATGAAGTCGACCGTGACGCCGCGCATGGCAGCCGTGTTCCGCGCGTACGACCGCCACCGCTTCCCGCAACTGACCTGCGACAACTGCCACGGACCCGATGGCGCCCAGCACGGCTGGACGCTGAACCCCGATCTGCTGCTGGAACCCACGCCCTGGAACCAGGGCGCCGCCCCGCCCGCCGCCGCCCCCTCGAAGTTCGACAACTTCATGGCCAGGAGCGTCACGCCCGAGATGGCCCGTCTCCTGGGTCGCCCGGAAGGAGCCGGCCCGCACGCCTTCGGCTGCTTCGGCTGCCACACGCCGGAGCGGTGAGGTTGGGGCTTGAGTGGGGCGTCTTGCCCCGTTGCGGAACCCACCGTTCAGAGTAGACTTGGATAGGTTCACGAAGGTGCGAGTCCGCAAAGAGGATGTGCGCAGCGTGATGTACGGAAGGCCCTCGAACAGGAGGGCGACGCGATGCAAGCTCGTGTCGTCACGCGAAGCTCAACATGTCCAGGCACACCTCGGGAAGCGCAAAAGATACGAAGGCGCTGCGGATCGTCCTGCAGCACCGCGAGCGGGACAGCATGATCTACGAGCTGACCTGCAACGGTGCGGAGCTCGACCTCCGGTTCACTCCGCGCGATGAGAGCAACGACCCCGATGAATGGCGGCTCGAAGCCCGCCCGGGTCGCGCGGACGACGCAGCCTGCGTCACCGAGTGGGCCGCGACCCGCGCCGAGGCGCTGCGTGCGGTCGGGCTGAAATGGGTTTCGAGCTCCGTCACGCAGCGGCTACCTGCGTTCGACTGGGAGGCTGTGGCCACCGCGCTCACCGAGGTTCGCGCTCTCTAGGGGCGACCGGGACCCATGCGGAACGCCCTGATTCGCAAGCTCGAGCAAGCTCGCCGCGACGTGACGGCCGCCGAGGGCGATCTGCGTCGCCTCGTCGAGGAGCTGCTTGCCGCTCCGCGCGCCGAGAAGACGACCATCTCGGCAGTGATCGACGACGCCTTCGCCAAGCTGCGCTCGGCGAGAACCGCTCTCGGCGAGCTTGAAGGGCTGATAGCCGCCGAGCCCGAGTGACCTTCGGCGGAACGTCGCGCCGCGCGAAACGCGCGGCGCGACACGCCCCGTGCACCGGTACGTCAGTAGCGGTTACGACGCTGATTTCCGCCGCCGCCACCGGGGCGGGGAGAACGCTCCTCGGCCTCGTTGACGCGGATCTCGCGTCCTTCGAGCGACGAGCCGTTCAGGTTCTCGATCGCTTGCTGCGCTTCGCTTGCGGAGCCCATGGTCACGAAACCGAATCCGCGGGCTTGTCCCGTGGAGCGATCGGTGGGGATGTGGGCGTCGGTGACTTCGCCGTAGGCCGAAAAAGCCGCCCGCAGCGAGTCGGTTGTGGTGTCGAACGAGAGGTTCCCGACGAAAATACGATTGCTCATTTTGTTCTCGATCTCTGTGTGCGGCTGAAACGCGCCGAATGCGGCGCGCACTGTCCATCGTCCAATCAGCCGCCCGATCGAAAATGGCTGCGGCAGGATTTCTGCCGCATCACCGGCGTCGCTAGAGCACGACCCGCGGCCCCGATTCCGGGAGAGAGAGTACGTAGCCGAAGGGAACGTCTGCGAGCGGCGGACTTTGGCACGCCTCGAGGCGCTCGGCAAGGAACGGCCGCCGCTGCTCGCCTGGGCGCGCCTTGCAGAGGGTGCTGGCGGCACCATGCTGCGGGGTTCCATGAGCGGTGGCCCTTCGCGACTCTGCGCGCTCTCGCTGTCCACGCGCGCCAGCGCGACTTCGTGGATGACCGCCGCGGACTGCGTCGCCTCGCTCTGGGGCGACGCGTATGATAAGCTTGCTGTCTTGCGTGTCTGATCGAAGGCGGCGTCGTCTTCTCGTCGATCACGCTCGTCCAGGGCGAAACCCGAGATTCGAGATTGCCTTCGAGTAGCGCGTTGGGCGAATCGTCGCCGGAGCGAGTCGAGAGGAGATCCGCGATGCAGGACACCAACCTGATGACGAGCATGATCGAGCAGTGCACGGAGATGATCCAGCGTGCAGGGGAGTCCCAGCTGGAACAGCCGAAGGCCCTGCAGCGCGAGCACCTGCTCTGGATGTGCGCGCGAATGCGCGAGCACGTGCGCGACTGGCCGGCGGAACGCTTGAACCGCTGGATTGGTTTCGTCCAGGCCGGCATGATCGCCAATCGTATGCTCGATCTCGATGGAGCACGGGCCATGTTCGATCGGATGAAGATCGCGTTCGGGTCGGCCGGGCAGGATCTGCTCGACCATCTGGATCCGGACAGCATGTTCGAGTTCGACATCGGGGGGCAGGGCTAGGGAAGTAGACGGACCGGGACAGGCGGATCAGCGGCGCGCTGTTCCGGGCTCGCGGTGCGTGATATCGACGGGGCATGCCCGGTCCGATCCCCATGACACCCGAACGCTGGGGCTACACCAGCGAATACCTGAAGCAGACGTTCGGCGAGCAGGACGAGCACCTCGCCGGCTTGATGGAGCGCGCCGTTCGCGCCGGTCTACCCGACATTGCCGTGTCCGCGGACGTTCGGGCGGCTGTTGATGGTCCTTGCGTCGATGACGCGCGGACGGCTCGCCGTGGAGCTGGGCACGCTGGCGGGCTACTCCGCGATCTGGATCGCGCGGGGGCTCTCGGCCGGCGGCCGGCTGATCACGTTCGAGCCCAACCCCGAGCACGCCGACTTTGCCGAACGGGAATTCGACGCGGCCGGCGTGGCAGAGCAGGTCGAGCTGCGCCGCGCGCCGGGCATCGCCGGGCTCGAGCAGCTGGCGGGGGAGCTCGCGCCGGGCTCGGTGGACGTGCTGTTTCTCGACGCGGTGAAGAGCGAGTACCCCGACTACTTCCGCCTGGCGCGTCCGCTGATCGCGCCCGGCGGTCTGCTCGTCGCCGACAACGTGCTCGGCAGCTCCGCCTGGTGGATCGACGACGAAGCCAACCCCCAGCGTCAGGGCGCGCACGCGCTGAACACGACGCTGGCCGCCGATCCGGAGTTCGAAGCCGTCGCAGTGCCGCTGCGCGAAGGCGTGCTGATCGCGCGGCGCACGGCAGGCTGAGATTGCGCTCGCTCGGGTTGTTGCCTCGTGATTCCACTGGGACGCTGTTCCTGATGGCAGGTTTGCCCTGCTTCGAGACGGAAAGCTGCAAAGTGTGCCTGGATTGACACGAGAGCTGCGACGGCAGCACCATGAGAGCTGTGAGGTGGCTTTTCGTGGTCGCAGCGTGGGCGTTGCTCGCGTCCTGCTCATCGAACTCTTCCACCGGCAAGCTCTGCCCGCCGGGTGACCAGAAGTGGTGCGGATGCCCCGGCGGCACCAAAGGCGCGCAGGTGTGCAACAGCGACGGGACCGGCTACGGAGCGTGTGATTGTAGTTCCGCGTCCGACGCAGGCGCTGGAGGGCACGGAGCGGACGCGTCGGTCGATGCTGCTGGAGGGACGGCAGGCGCCGATGCCTCGACCGACGCGAGTGCCGGCGCCGGCGGCTCGAGCGGCACGAGTGGGGCAGGCGGCACGAGTGGAGCGGGCGGCACGAGCGGGGCGGGCGGCACGAGCGGGGCGGGCGGCACGAGCGGGGCAGGCGGCGCGGACGGTGGCGGCGTGTGTACCTGCTTCAACCACGGGTACTGGAACATCGCCAACGTCTCTCCTTGTTTCGGTTTCACCGACTCGACCTACACCAGTGCTCTGGGTGCGGTCTCCACGGTGATGACAGACGCGGGAGGCGTGCAGTGCCCGTCGATCGCGAACCAGACCGGCTACTGGAGCAACCCGACGCCGCCGTCGTCTCCGTGGAGCACGGACACGCTGACGGCGGACTGCACCGGGTCCTTCAAGCTCTGCTACACGCTCAAGGCCCGCTCCGCGCCGAACGCGCAGCCCGCCGCCGGCGATTGCGTGATGAAGCAGGTGTGCGTGCAGGCCCAGTACTACACGGCCAACACCGCGGAGAGCTTCCCGCCTCTGCCGGGCTGGGTGACCGACACTTCCGCGGAGCAGAGCTGCGCCGACGTGTTCGTCAAGAACGGCGGCTACGCCGAGATGAGCGTCGACGGGCAGAGCGACCAGTGCCAAGCGGTGAGCAAGGTCTTCCAGAGAGTCAACTACTGCCCCCAGGCCTGCAACGGCCCCAACCCACCGGCATCGTGCGCGCAGTGCACCAACGGAGGTGGCGGGCCGTTCTAGCGCGCCCGACGGAGGAGCACGGCTGGACTGCGTCCTCCGCCCGTGTACGCTGCGCGCCATGTCAGCCATACCCACCGTCGACGGCGAGCGCGTCTACGAGTCGTACAGCTCCCGAGCGGCCAGGTCCCGGAGCTGGGACGTGATCGTCATCGGCAGCGGGATGGGCGGCATGGCGTGCGCCGCGGCTCTGGCCAGGCAGGGGCGGCGGGTGCTGGTGCTGGAGCAGCACTACGTGCCGGGCGGCTTCACCCACATGTACGCCCGCAAGGGCTGGCACTGGGACGCGGGCGTCCACGCCATCGGCGAGATGCTCGAGCACGAGGTGCCGGGCAAGATGCTGCGCTGGCTCACCGACGGCCAGGTGGAGATGGTCCCGCTCGGTGACCCGTACGATCGCTTTCGTTTCCACGACGGCTTCGAGTGGGGTTTGCCGGCTCGGCGCGAGCGCTGGGTGGCGGCGCTGAAGCGCGAGTTCCCCGACCAGCACGCGGCCATCGACCGCTACCTGGATGCCGTGCAGCAGGCGGTGAAGGCGGCGATGCTGTTCTTTGCCTTCAAGAGCTTGCCGGAGGCGGTGGACGTGCTTGGCACGCGCATCCTCGCGAGCCTGTCGCGCAACTGGTGGGAGCTCACGACCGCGCAGGTGCTCGACGAGTGCGGCGTCACGGGCAAGCTGCGCACCGTGCTGACGCTACACTGGGGCTATTACGGCAGCATTCCCAAGGAGTCGTCGTTCCCGATCCACGCGCTGACGCACTCCCACTTCTGGAACGGCGCCTACTACCCTCGCGGGGGCTCGAAGCAGTTTGCCGCCCACCTGCTCGACGCCGTACGCCGCGCGGGCGGCAAGACGCTGGTGCGGGCCGAGGTGCGGGAGCTGCTGGTCGAGGGTGAGCGCGCCTCTGGGGTGGTGATGAGCGACGGCGAGGTACTACGGGCGAAGGTGGTGATCTCCGCGGCCGGCGCCAAGACGACGGTGAAGAAGCTGGTGCCCGAGTGGTTGCGACACAGCGAGTGGGGCACGGAAATCGAGTCGCTCGGGGATTCTCCGCCGTACATCTGCCTGAACATGGGCTTCGAGGGGGACATCCGGGCGGCGGGCGCGGCCAGCTCGAACCTGTGGCTGTTCGAGACCTGGTCTGAAGACGAGAAGCTGTGGGACGTGAGCGACCCGGGCTCCGAGGCGCCCATCCTCTACTGCTCCTTTCCCTCACTGAAGGATCCGGATCACGATCCGGGCCCGAAGCAGCGCCACACCGGCGAGTGCATCACGTTCGTGGACTGGGGGCCGTTCCAGCCGTGGGAGAGGAGCGAGCTGAAGCAGCGCCCGGAGGACTACGAGGCGCTCAAGCGCAACATCGAACAGCGTTTGATCGCCCAGCTCGAGCGGCGCATCCCGGAGGTCATGCAGCACCTCGCGTTCTACGAGCTGAGCTCGCCGATCACCACCGAGCACTTCACGCGCGCCAGCCACGGAGCGATCTACGGGCTGGAGGCCTCACCGGCGCGCTTCACCTGTTCGAAGCTCAGAACCCGCACCCCGCTGGCCGGCTTCTACATGACCGGCGTGGATATCGCCTCCCTCGGCGTGGTGGGTGCGATGACCAGCGGCATGCTGACCGCCGCGACGCTCGACCCCCGGCTCTACCTGCGCCTCTTGTGAAGCGTTCCGGTAGCTGCCTGGTGCGCACGAGCGCCGCGGCGCGCGGGACGAGCTAGTCGTCGTCCTTTTCGTTGGGCAGAACAGGCGTGGCGGACCAGTTGGTGGCGCTGGTGTCGACGACCAGGAGCTGGAACGGGTTGGTCTTGGCCGTCAGTGATCCCGCTGCGACGACGAACGAGCGCTCGCCGGCGGTGGTGGTGACGCCGAACTCGGCGATGGCATCGGTGGTTCCGGCGGCTGCGCCGCCGATGGTCAGCGTCGTGGGCGGCAGCGACAGTCCGGCTGCCGGGGTTGCCTGGCCGAATGCGAGCTCCTGCACGATGGGTGTGCCGATCTTGCCGGGCGAGACGACCGGGCCGACGTCGACGGCGGGCGCGCCGGCGGCCGCGTGCACCATGCGGACGCGGGCGTTGGCGCTATCGGTCAGATCGAAGCCCTCCGGGAAGGCGAGCAGCTGGAATGTCGACGGGTTGGCGGTCAGCTCGCCGGCTGCGATCGCGAGGTAGCTCTCGCCGGGGTCGAGCGTCGGTGTCTCGGCGCTGGCTGCAGGGTTGCCCGCCGGTCGCGGCGTGGCTCCGGCCTGGCCGGGGAAGAAGTCCAGCGTGTACTTGCCTGGAGGCACCTGGAGCGAGGCGATGTCGCCGAACGACGCATTGTCGACCAGCTCGGTGTTGCCGGAGTAGATGTCCACCGGACCGGCGTCGGGCGAGGCGTGCAGCGCATTGATGCGCGGGTTCTGCTTGATCCACGCGGTGGTATCGCCGCCCGGCAGCACGCCGAGCAGCGCGAAGCCGCTTTCCTGTCGCGGTAGCTTCGACAGCTCGCCTGTGGCGATGGCGAAAACCTCGGCTCCTTCGGGAAGCGCAGGCGTGGTGAACGCGGTGACGGTGCTGCCGCCAGCCACGACGCCGACCTGGAGCGGCTGCCCGGCGGGAAGCTCGAGCCCCGCGGCGCCGGTGTCCGCGAAGCGTGCGAGGCTCGGCACCTCGGGCGCGGACGGGTCGTCGTTGCCGACATCGAGCGCGACGGTCGGAGCGTCGGCGCCCGCGTGGACGACGCGGATCCGCAGCATGCCTGTGCCGGGCGCTGTGAAGTCCTCTTCGAGCGGCAGGACGCGGAAGCTGTCCGCGCTGTTGCTCGAGGCGAGCAGCCCTGCCGCGATCGCGGTGTATTGGTGATCGCGCGTGAGGGTGATGTCGCTGGTGGTGTACGCCGGTGCGTCGCTGGGCGAGGCGCCGGCGGCGCGCAGCGCGAGCTTGTACGTGCCCGCGGCGAGCTCGAGGTAGTCGGTGCTCTGGCCGTAGGCGAGGCTCGTCGCCAGCGGTACGGACGAGTTGGCGGAGTAGACGTCCACGGGTGGCGCGTCGGGCGAGGCGTGTACGATGCGCAGCGTGCTGGTGCCGGTGGTGGTGACCTCGGCGCTGTCGCCACAGCCGGCGAGCATGCTGCTGGCCGCCAGCGCCACGGCGCCCAGCAGCAGCTTGAAGTGGTACCTGGATCCCTTTCGATTCAATTCGAGCATGTTCCCCCCTTTGGCCGGCGTGAACCGGTGTCGAGAAAACGCTTGGGCACGCAGCCCGCGTCGTCAACTGCTGGAACGTCAGCGACGCGTCAGGAAAGCAGCGGACGGTCGCTGCGCGCATCCTGTGCAGGTTCATCGCACGGCGATGCGCACGCGTTGGCGGCAGTTCGCGCCGGCGCGGCGAGCTCGTCCGGTGCGTCGACCAGCGCGGCCGCGTGGCGATGACTTTGGTCATCGCGAGAGCATGTAGCTGTGACGGTATGCGCCTTGCACCTTTGTCGCGGACGCCGCACCAGCTCGAGAAGGAGATCACCAACTAGCAGAGCATTCGGTGCGTCCGGGGCAGGGGAGGCCGCAACAGCTGCGCGGCGACCCGGCGGGCAGAGACGGAACAGGTTGGCGACCTTACAGGACGGGGGGACGACCATGACAAGCATTCCATCGCGCGTGTTGGCCTTCGCACTGGGGGTTGCCGCAGCCAGCGCACTCTTCTGGGGCTGCGCAGGCGGGACGCCGCCGGCCACCGAGCCCGCCGCCGGGGCGTCCAGCCCTGCCCCCGCGTCGCAGCAGGCGACAGCTCCGGCGATCCCGCACAGCCTCGTGGGCAAGGACGATTGCACGAGCTGTCACAAGGTCGGAGAGGGCAGCAAGCCTCTGCCCGAGTCCCACCAGGGCCGCGACAATTCGACGTGCAGGAACTGCCATCAGCCGAAGTCCGGCTGAGCCTATCTAGCACGACGGGTTCGCACCATCCCGGTCAGGGGATCAGGATTGTGGAGCCGGTAGTCTGGCGCGCTTCGAGCGCGCGATGCGCCGCCGCGGCTTCGGCTAGCGGCCAGCGCTTCCCGATCTCGACCTTCACGGCGCCGCTCCGGACCACGTCGAACAGGGCGTTGGCGTTGGCCAGGAGGGCTTCGCGCGTCGCGACGTAGGTGAACAGCGTGGGACGCGTGAGGAACAGCGAGCCCTTGCGCGCCAGGATGCCCATGTCGAAGGGCTCCGGCTTGCCCGACGCGTTGCCGAAGCCGACGTACATGCCGAGCGGCTGCAGACAGTCCAGCGACTTCATGAACGTGGCGCGTCCCACGGAGTCGAACACCACCGGTATCCCCTTGCCATTCGTGAGCTCGCGCACGCGCGCGACGAAGTCCTCTTTCGTGTACACGATGCAGTGCGCCGCGCCGTGCGCTCGCGCCAGCTCCGCTTTCTCTTCGGTGCCGGCGGTGCCGATCATCTTCACGCCGAGGTGGGCGAGCCACTGGCACGCGATCAGTCCCACGCCGCCGGCCGCCGCGTGCCACAGCACCGTCTGGCCCGCGTGCAGCGGGAACGTGCGCTGGATCAGGTACTGGACGGTCATGCCCTTGAGGAGCATGGCCGCCGCGCGCTCGTCGTCGATGTCGTCGGGAAGGGGCACCAGCTGCGATGCGTCGATGTTGCGGGCGTCGGCATACGCGCCGCGTGTGCTGGCGGCATACGCGACGCGATCGCCGCGTTTCACATCGGTGACGCCCGGGCCCACCGCTTCCACGACGCCCGCCGCTTCCGAGCCCATGGGTGCGGGCAACTCCACCGGGTAGGTCCCGTTGCGGTGGTACACATCGATGTAGTTCAGGCCGATGGCGGTGTGGCGCACGCGCGCTTCGCCTTGGCCGGGATCGGCGAGCGTGACGTCCTCGAGGCAGAGCACCTCGGGCCCGCCGAGCTCGCGAACGCGGACGGTTCGTGTCATGGCACTACCCATAGGGCGAGCACGCGGCGCCGCAAAGCCCGTTCGCCAGCAGGGCCCTCGAGCCACGCGTGTTCCGCCGCCGGGAAGCGCCGCCGTGGCCAGCCGCTGGTCGCCTGCGCGCCGAGCGCGCCGCGTTCACGGCCGGTATTGGTTACTCCAATACGGCGCCGCGCGGCTACGGCAGCACGCCCGCCGTTCGCGAATAGCATGTGGTTCGACGGCTCTTCGCTGGATATGCTGGACCGATGCGGGGCTTCTACTTGGTGTTCGGGTCGTTGGGGGTAGCAGTGCTGTGTGCGGGGCTGGCGCTCGCCGGGTGCACCAGCGGTGGCAGCAGCGCCGGCGCTTCGGGTGGCGCGAGCAGCTCGGGGGGCTCGGGCGGCGCGGCCTCCGCGCGCCCGTTCGCTGCTTGCGCCGACCTGCCGGCAAGCGAGCGCATCGCCCTGTTGGTGGGTACCGAGGGCAATGGACTGTCGCCTGCAGCGTTGGAAGCAAGTCGAGCCCGAGCTCGCATCCCCATGGCGCCGGGCGCCGACTCCCTGAACGCCGCCGTGGCCACGGCGGTTGCCTTGTATGGTTTGACCGCGTCGCGAAGCTCTTGTGTGGAGGCGTCAGAGGCCCGCCGTTGAGCCATCTTGTGGCAGCACGCCCGGACGGCTGACGGGATCGAAATGCGGCCGCGCGCGGCGGGGGTCAGGCGGATTTGCGATGACCTCTCGAACCGAGCCGGATGTGCACCTCGTGCTTCCCCCGCCCGGCCGGATCGAGCGGAATGCGACCCGAAGCGAGCGGGGCTCCGTCCAGGCTTGCTTCAGCGACGCCCGCGCCTACGGCGTCGGGATTGTCGACGACCACGTGGACTTCCTGGTCCCCGACCTTGACCCACGCCTCGAATCCCTTCCAGGCGGAGGGGATGCAGGGATCGATACGGAGCTGCCCGTCCTCCTTGCGGATTCCGAGGATAGCCTCGACACCCAGCCGGTAGGCCCAACCCGCTGCGCCAGTGTACCAGCTCCACCCGCCTCGAGCGGTCCAGGGGGAACAGCTGTAGACGTCGCCGGCGAGAACATACGGCTCGACCCGGTAGCGAGCGACCTCTCTGCTCGTGCGTGCGCGAAGCACCGGGTTCAGCAGACGGAAGATGCGCTCGGCGCGTGCCCCGTCGCCGAGGGCGGCGTAGGCCCACCCGAGCCACGTCGCCGCGTGCGTGTACTGGCCGCCATTTTCGCGGACACCGCGCGGATACGCCCGGATGTACCCGGGATCGTGCGCTGTGCTTGCGAAGGGCGGCCAGAGCAGGAGCACGAGCCGGTCGTCTTCCCGTACGAGCGCTGCGTCGGCCGCGTGGAGCGCGCTGCTCGCCCTATCGGGATCGGCACGGCCAGACAGGACCGCCCACGACTGTGCGATCGAGTCGATGCGGCACTCGCGACTCGTCGCCGAGCCCAGAGCCGAGCCGTCGTCATGAAACGCGCGCAGGTACCATCCGCCGTCCCACGCATGCGCCTCGAGGCTCGCGCGCAGTTCTTCGGCGCGGCTCCGCCACTTCTCCGCCTCGTCATGCTCGTCCAGCCGCTCGCAGAGCGACACGAAGCGACTGGCGGTCGCGCACAAAAACCAGCCGAGCCAGACGCTCTCGCCGCGGCCTTCCGCGCCGACGCGGTTCATGCCGTCGTTCCAGTCGCCGTCGCCCATCAGCGGCAGGCCGTGGCGTCCCCGGGTGAAGCCGCGCTGCAGGGCACGCCGACAGTGCTCGAACAATGGAGCGGCCGCCGCGGTTCCGAACTCGGCATACCGGTCGTGTTCCTCGCGCTTCAGCGGCTCTGCGCTCAAGAACGGCACGGGCTCGTCGACAATCGCCTCATCTCCCGTGGCCGCGACGTACTCGGCCGTCACGTAGACGAGCCACACGAGGTCGTCCGAGCAGCGTGTCCGGACGCCGCTACCGGATGGTGGGTGCCACCAGTGCAGGACGTCGCCCTCTTCGAACTGGTGCGCGGCCGATTCCAGGATGTGGGCGCGCGCGCGGGCGGGTGCAGCGACGAGCAGAGCGAGCACGTCCTGGAGCTGGTCACGGAAGCCGAACGCGCCGCTGGATTGATAGAAGCCCGTGCGACCGAACAGACGCGACGCGATGGTCTGGTAGAGCAGCCATCGATTCAGCATGAGGTCCATGGACGGCTCGGGCGTCTTGACGCGCAAGCTGCTGGTGAGCCCGTCCCAGAATCCGGTCAAGTCGTTCCACGCCGCGTCGACCGACTCACGCTTGCGGAAATGTGCCGCCAGTGCGAGCGCGGCGTCGCGATCCGCGGCCTGGCCGAGGACGAAATGGGTCTCGACCTCCTCGCCGGGCCCGAGATCCAGATGCACCTGCAGGGCAGCACATGGATCCACGCCGGCGTCGGTGCAGCCGGCGAGGCCCCAGCGATCGAGCGCCGCGGGGCGCGCGTAGTCTCCCCGACGCCCAAGAAACTCCGTGCGGTCGGCGGTGAAGCCATGCACTCGAAGCTCGGAGGCGAGGAACGCGAAGCGCCCCTTGAACTCGGTCTTCCAGCTGCTGGTCGCGAGCAGGCATGCGCCCGGTTGGTCGATGCCAGATACCACGTACGCCCGCTGCTCCTCCGGCGTCGTGCCGAGAACCCACTCCGCGTAGTAGGTCGCGGTAACGCGCCGGTGCCGGGGGAGCATGTTCTTGATCCTCAGCCGCACGAGCTTCACCGGCGCGTCGGGAGGCACGAAGACCGTGAGCTCCTGCTCGAAATCGTGGCTCTCCCTCAGGTACTTCGTGTACCCCATGCCATGGCGCACGAGCGTCTCGGCTTCGAGCCCCGCAGGCAATGGCGTGGGCGACCAGACTTCGCCCGTTTCCTCGTCCCTCAGATAGACGGACTCGGAGGGCGTATCGAAGAGGGGGTCGTTTCTCCACGGCGTGAGTCGGTTCTCGCTGCTGTTACCGGACCAGGTACAGCCGAGCGACGATTCGCTCACGAGGCAGCCGAAGTCGGGGTTTGCCAGCACGTTGCACCAGGGAGCAGGAGTCGGCTTGAGCGGCTGGACCGAAATCACGTACTCGCGGCCGTCCTCGCTGAAGCCGCCGATGCCGTTTTCGAACATCAAGGTCGGCCGGCGAGAACCCGATGCAGGCGTGCGCTCCTCCGCCAGCGTGGGCTCGAAGCGCGGCAGACGCGGCGCGCTCTCGACGGGTCTGGCGAGGCGGGACGCGAGCGAGTCTTCGCGGGTGTCCAGCACGACGCGCGCACTCGCCTCGAGGTGGCGCTTCTCTTCTTCCGGAAGCTGATCGCGGGTCACGACGTGGATGCCGCCGCGGCGGTCGATCCAGTCGTCCACGTCGTGACGGGCGAGCACGCTTCTGAGCGTTCCGAGGCCGTCCGTCACGTAACCCGTGGCCTGTTCGTCCACGAGAACGAGATCGACGCGCACGCCAGCGGCCCGGAAGTACCGGTGCGCAGCGATGGCTTGTGAAAGCAACGGGGCCTGGGCGTCGTGGACGCGGACGAGCAGGATCGGGAGGTCGCCCGAGATGCCCCGCCCCCACAGGCGTCGCTTCTCGGGGTGGCCCTCGGCGATGACGTCGCCGGGAGCACGCAACGACCGCTCCGCGAAGACCAGCGCAGACAGCAGGCGCTGGATCGCCGGCAGCAGATCGGCATCCAGCCGTGCGCGTTCCAGCCGCCTGAGACTCTCCTGTTCGGCGTCGCGGAACGCCCAGCGAACGGCGTGCATCGACCCGTAGCGTCGGGCAAGCTCCAGCGCTGCGCTGCGGGAGCGATCCACCACCGTGACGAAGGCGAGAGTTACCGACTCCTGGGGCGCGAGCTCGACGCGGGCGCGGAGGCTCATGATCGGATCGAGCACGGCGCCGACGCTGCCCTGCGCGGGCACGTGGTCGACCAACAGCGATTTCGGTGCGCGGGCTGTTCCCGAACGGCCGAAGAAAGCTGCTCGGTCTGTTTCGAAGCCCTGAGGTGTCGCCGCGAGGCCTTCGACGACGAGCCGATGCACCAGCGTGGCACGCTCTTCGTTCAGCGCCCGGTGCCGGCGCGTGAAGACGAGCGCGTCGAGCTCCGGTACGTACTCGCTTTCGACGAACAACCTCGAGAACGCACCGGTGGCTGCTTCGATCGGCAACAGGGTGGGCTCGGAGGCGCTCGCGACGACGAGCCGCCGCGGTCGATCCGTCTCGTTGTGAAGGGTGACCCGCCGGACCTCAACGTCGTCGGTCGCCGCAATGGTGACGTCGACGTGAACCGAAAGCCCTTGATCGCGGCTATGGAAGCCGACTTCGTGTGCACTGAACGTCGTTCGCCCGTCCGCGGAGGTCGCCCGCCAGACCCGACCGCTCTCGCTGTCGCGCAGGTAGATCCAGCTTCCCTCCGTGTCGCATGTCGGGTCAGGCCGGTAGTGGGTGAGAGCCAGACCGTGCCAGCGTAGACCGCCACCTCCGGAATCCGTGAGCCAGGTCGCGAGACGACCGTTGCCGAGCACGAAGACGTCGGGTTGTCCGCCGCCGCGCGCTGACCACGAGGGCGCGCTCGACGGAACTCTTCGGGCTGGCGTTTCCTCGGTCTCCGCGCTCTCGGCGGCAGGCCACTCCGCCGGCACGGCGTGCGGCGTCGGCTCGCCCAGAAGCATCTCGCCCACCGCGACCAACGGGTCGGAGTGAAACCGCTCGACCATGACGTTGTCGTGCAGGTAGTTGTCGAGCGCGACGAGAAGCATGCCCTGGTGGTGCGCCATGAAGGAACGCACGACGACGAACGAGCGCCTACTCGGCGCGTACTCGGGGTCGAAATCGGCGGCTTCGAACAAGCCATACATTCCCAGCATTCCCATCGACTCGAGCTTCGCCAGATTGTCCACGACGGCGCGCGGCCGGAGGGACGTGGCGAGCAGCGATGCGTACGGTGTCACCACGCGGTCGTCGGCGAGGTGACGCCGGAAGCCGAGCCCGGGTACACCGAAGGAGCGATACTGGTACGTCTGATGGGCGTCCACCCGGCCGTATGCGGACTCCGAGACACCCCAGGGAGTCTTCCGCTCCCGGGCGTACGCGATCTGCGCCTCCACCGCGAGCGCGGAGCTCTGACCGAGGAGTGTTCCCGCGCTGCTGCGCATCAGCAGGTTCGGCATCAGATACTCGAACATCGTTCCGCCCCAGGACAAGAGCGCGGGCGCGCCTGCGACGTGCGTCATCGGACGGCCGAGCGCGTACCAGTGCGACTCGGGCGCATCGTGTTTTGCGATCGCGAGGTAGCTCGCAAGGCGCGCCTCCGAAGCGAGCAGGTCGTAGTGATGCGCATCGGCCGTATCCTGCGTGACGTTGTAGCCAATGCGGAAGAGCTTCCGCTCCGCGTCGAAGAGCAGCCGGAAGTCCATCCCGTACGCTTCCACCCGCGCGCGGCGCGCCACGTCCAGCAGTCCTTCGCGAAGCGCGTCGGCGCTCTGTCCGGCGTCGTGGAAGGCTTCCCGGAGCCGCCCTGCCGACGCTTCCAGATCGGCCGTCAGGCTGCCGTCCCGGCGCTGTCGTTCTTCCCACTTGTCGAGCTCGGCGGCGAGTCGGCGGCAGGTGCCCGGGACTTCGTCGAGCGTGATTGCTCCAGGCCCGGTCAGCGCCGTCGCGGCCGGCTCGTCGGATAGCGGAAGCCAGGGCAGGAGCGCGTCGATCTGCCGTCGCGTCTCGTAGAGCTGGTGGTGGAAGCGATCCACCCACGTGCGGAGTGCGTGCAGGGTCTCGGCCTCGTGCTGGTACGCGCCGGCATCGAGTAGCGCGATCAGCCGGCGGTCGAGCTCGGGAGCCGTCTCGTCGCACAGCACAGCGAGCGCCGCGTAGGCGTCGTGTGCGTTCTCGCCCCTCTGCGCCACGGTGCGGCGCACCGTCGCGAGCACCGACCTGAGCGAGTCCGCGGATCCGGCTTCGGTCGACGCGAGCGTGTCTTCGAGCAGGTCGAGTAGATCGATGATGCCGTTCCACGCCTCGCGGCGCAGCACGGGTGCACGGGCCACCGACGTGCAGCCGTGCTCCAGCGCTATCAGGCATCCCGCGAAGTTCCCGCTATCCACGGTGGACACGTAGCGAGGCAGGAGAGGCTGGAGATTCTTCGTCTCGTACCAGTTCAGGAGGTGGCCCCGGTAGTGTTCGAGCCGGCCGACGCTCTCCAGCGTGTTCTGCAGCCGAAGCAGGAGCTCGCCCGGTCCGAGGTAGCCGAGGTCGTAGGCGGAAAGCGTGGACAGAAACAGCATGCCGATGTTGGTGGGCGAGGTGCGGTGAGCGACCTGCTCGTGGGGCACGGCCTGATAGTTGTCGACGGGCAGCCACTGGTCGCCCGGGCCCACGAACGTCTCGAAGAAGAGCCATGTCCTTCTGGCCAAGCGGCGGAGTTGCCGCACGTCATCGGCGCCCACACGCTCCGCGCGTTCCGGGACATCGCGGCTCGTCCAGCGGGCGATCGCGGGGGCGAAGAGCCAGGCCGCGAGAATCGGCAGACCGACGACCAGCGCAGAGGGCCGGACCCAGGCGACGGTTGCGCCGGTCAGCACTGCGAGAAGCGGAGATGCGAGCATCTGTCGCCACAGCCCCGATGGCCCGTGGGTGGTCCGCGCGGTGTCCGCGGCGGACGTCCATCGAAGCAGGTGCCTATGCGTGAACAGGACCCGCGCCAGCGTGCGCGCCACGGCGTCGACGACGACGGCGGCCTCATGCGCGAGGAACGCCAGCCCGAGCAGAGAGCGTTGGAGATCTGCTCTGCGGGAGTGGCCCTGCAGCAGCGCGGGCAGGAGCGGCGCGAAGAGAACGGAGAGCGCCGCGAGCGTCCAGAAAAGTGGAGCGCCCGGCAGCCACGTCCATCCACACACGAGCAGGAGCACCAGCAGCGGCGCGGTCAGACTGCGGCGCAGGTTGTCCGCGATCTTCCAGCGATCGATAGGACCCAGCCGATTGGGGAGGTTTGTCCCGCTCGGACCGGGTACTTTCGAGAAGAGCCAGGGCAGGAGCTGCCAATCACCGCATAGCCAGCGGTGCATGCGCCGCGCGTACGCAGCGTAGTGGGTCGGGTAGTCCTCGAAGAGAACGACGTCGCTCGCCAGAGCCGCTCTGCCGTGGATCCCCTCGAACAGATCGTGGCTCAGGATCGCGTTCTCCGGAGTGCGTCCTTCGAGGCTCCGCGTGAATGCATCCACGTCGTAGATGCCCTTGCCGACGTAGATGCCCGCTCCGAACAGATCCTGGTACAGGTCGGAGGTGGCGTGCGTGTAGATGTCGAACCCGGTGTCGCCCGCGAAGATCCGATGGAACCGGGTGGGACTCGAGCTGGCCGGGGAGGTCTGGACGCGTGGTTGGACGATCGTGTATCCGGAAACGACGCGCCCGCTCTCCGGGTCGAAGACCGCGTGATTCAGCGGATGAGCAAGAATCCCGATCAATCGCTTTGCGCTTCCCATCGGAAGTTCGGTATCGCCGTCGAGTGTGATGACGAATCGAATCCGCGCTAGCCCCTCCGGGGCTCCTTCGTGGCGCACGTAGCTCCCACTGTCGTCTCCACGAAGCAACCGGTTGAGCTCCTCGAGCTTCCCGCGCTTGCGCTCCCAGCCCATGAAGCACTGCTCGGATGGGTTCCAGAGCGGCTGACGGTGAAGAAGGTGGAACGGGCCGGTCCCGTCCTTGCCGTGCTTCGCGTTGAGTGATGCGATCGCTTCGCAGGCGCGGTCGAGCAGGTCCTGTTTCGCCGTGGGCGCCTTGGCATCGGCGTCGTCGGTGAGCAGCGCGAACTGGAGCTGTGGGTCGGGGTTCGAGAGGTAGTGGAGCTCGAGCCGCCGGGCCATCTTCGCGATGTCTGCCGGCGTGCCGAGCAGCGTGGGAACCGCAACCAGAGTCCGGGTCTCCTCGGGGAGGCCCTCTGTGAAGTCGAGCTTCGGGAGAACGTGGGGCCTGAGGAGCCGTGCGAACGCCCATTGGACGATCGCTACAGCGATGACCGACGCAGGTCCAAGCGCGAGTAGGAGTACGGCGAGGCGCGGCGCGAGCCCTGCGCCGTTCAGGACGGCATACCATTGTGGCGGGATCAGCAAGAGGGCGGTCAGGAGCGACAGCATTCCGAGGTACGCAAGCGTCGGCCGCCGGAGGACCGACCGGCGAACGCGCTCGAGACCCTTCGCGCGGTAGCCGAGCTCTCGCTCGAGTAGGCTTCGCCCGGCGTCGACCAGATAGTATCCCACGTGTCCGCGGCGTTCGTCCGGGGCAGCGCCAGACGCGAGCGCCACAGCTCGAACGGCCACGTCTTCTTCCGGTACCAGGGTGACCCAGGCGAGCTCCTCGATGGTCTTGCGGTAGGAATCGCAGGTGGCGAAGTCCATTCGCGTGTAGACCCCCGCGGGATCGGTACGCAACACGGCTTCGACGCGACTCGTCTCTTCAAAGAACACCTGCCAGTCGATCTCGGCGAAGAGGCGCAAGGCACGAACCGCGCGCTCCACGCCCGTCGTCGGGTCGACCGCGACACGTCCCAGGTCGCCGGACGACATGTCCTTGGCAACGACTCCGAGCTCGGCGAGGGATTGCACGAGACCGGTGAGCACGGCGGCCCGCAGGATCGTGGGCAACGCCCAGAGCTCGGCGATGCTGAGCGTCGAGACCTCCTGGTAGGCGCGGACAAAGCGTCCGAGCAGCGCCTTGTCGAAGGCGAGACCGGTTCTCGCGACCAGCTCCGTCGAAAGCCAGTAGACGCGCGGCAGCCCTTTTCCGGGACCCGACGACAGCCGCGGCAGGTGCCGCACGAAGCCGCGCGGGAGCTCTTGAGCGACCTGCCGGGCGACGCGTCGAACCAGGTAGTAGTTGTCGAGGAACCACTCGGCGGGCTTCTCCAGCGCCGTGTCGTCCTGGGTTACCGAGGCCAGCCGCTCGCGCGCCTGTTCGAGGGCCGCCGCTAGTCGCGACGGCGAGAAGAACGGCGCCGTCCATAGCTCGGGACGTTCAACAGCGGGTTGCGAGCCAGCGAGTGTCCGCGCCTCGACCTCCCAGGATTGGACGGCCTCCGTGTTCTCCTGCGTTGCCGGTGGGGCGGTGGTCGTCACCCTTCCCCCGGCGGGTAGCTGGCGCGGAGCGGCGGCGCGGCCCGGTCATCCTCCGCCTCACCCGAGCGCCGCAGCGTGGCTTCTGGAAGATCCTGCAAGACCAGGAGCGGGGTTGTCGAGTGCGAGAGGAGATGGTGCGTCACGCTTCCGAAAGGTTGCATCGGATTGCACACGCTCCCATGCGCCGAGAGCACCACGAGGTCGGCTCGCTCCCGCTGTGCAATCTCGAGCAGAGACTGCCGTTCGTCCACGTGGCGTGTGACAACCGCGCGCACCCGGGTGGTGCGCGGCAATCGAGCGCCAAGATGCTCGAGATATCGCTTCGCGCGGGACTCCAGACGTGCGGCGAGCGCGCGCGCGACGTCGAGATCGCCGGCGTGCAGCACTGCCGTCGCAAGAGGTTCCACGACCACGTGGGCGAGCAACAGCTCTGCGCCGTACGCGTCAGCGATCCGCGCGACGGTGGGCAGCACGCTCTCGGTCCGCGTCGAGCCGTCCAGGGGAACGAGAATGCGCTCGGGCGTGAAGGCGCCTTTGGCGGGCGATGCGGCCCGTGCCACCAGCACGGAGCCCCGGGATACTGCGAGGAGCTGTTGTGCCGTGCCGCCCAGCTTCCACTCGGCCACGCCGCCTTCGCCGTGACTCGCGATCACGGTCAGATCTGCACCGATATCGTGTGCGATGGCGGTGATGCGCTCTGCTGGGCGGCCTTGCGCGATCTTGCTGTCGACGGCGAGGTCCCAGGTCTTGCTCGCGTCCGTTGCGAGGCGCTGGAGATACGCCGTCGCTTCCCGCCGGGATACCTCCCAACCGAGCGGGTCCGTGATGCGCCCGCCTGCATGCTCCTCTGCGGGTTGCATCACGTGGAGGAGCGTCACGCGACTCCCGAAAACCCTCGCCAGCGCGATGGCGTGGGGCAAACACGCCTCCGAGCACGGCGAGAGGTCGAGGCACACGAGGATATGACGCATGCTCTTTGCGCGCGGAAGCGGCGTGATTCGCGAATCCGGAGCATCCGCGTCGCGGGATTGGCGAGGGTCTGTCGCGATTGGCATTGTCCGCTGGGTGACTTCAAGATCCCTGCCAACTTCCAGGTGGCTGGAAAACCATCGAATCATCCAGGTATGGGGCGTTTTGCCCCTTTCCCGTACCGCAAGGCCTGCGCGACCGACGCCAGGGTTTGCTCAACGTGCGCCGCCGGCGCCGGCCTCGGCCCCGGGGCTTCAACCCCGCGGAGCGTCGAAAGCTGGAACGAGCGATGTGTTCTCGAACAGCGGCAGATGGAGCGGCGCCGGCGCGTCCGGCTCGGGGGAGACCTGGCCGAGCGCGTCCGCGAGCCGCGGCAGCACGACTTCGTCGGTGTAGCGGATCATGTGCTCGCCGCGCACGGCGCAGGCAATTGCACAACGCACCGCATCCGTCCCGCGCGGCAGAGCACGAGCGAGCAGTCGCCAGTAGTGCGTGCGCCGCGGGCCGAGGATGCCGAGGCGGTAGAGCGAGCGCAGCGCGATGCGCACGTCGGCTGCGAGGAGCGGCGTAGGATGTGCCGGCTTCCCGATGCGATCGACGACTGCAGCACTCCTCCGGAAGTACGCCTCCGGTGCGTAGAGGTCGGCAAGCAGCTTCGCGTAGGCCGCGATGAGCTCGCGTTCCGGCATGGTCGGCGTGAAGTTGGGCCGTGCGAAGGCGTCGCCGTCGGAATGGGCGCGCAGCCTGCCTTCGCGCTCCAGCCGGCGCCAGAGCGCCGTGCCCGGCAGCGCCGTGAGCAGGCCGACCATCGCGAGCGGCAGCGGCGCGTCCCGAAGCAGCTCCCGCTGTGCCTCGAAGCTCCTCGCGCCGTCGCCGTCGAAGCCGACGATGAACCCACCCATCACCTCCAGGCCTGCCGCGGTGAGCTTGTCGAGCGCGGCGCGGACATCGACGCCCACGTTCTGGCGCTTCTTCGTGACCTTCAGCGCTTCTTCGTCAGGCGTCTCGATCCCGATGAACACCGACGTGAAGTTCGCCGCGTGCATCGCGGCGATCAGCTTGTCGTCGGCGGCCAGGTTCAGGCTCGCCTCGGTGTAGAACGTGAAGGGGTAGCCCGCGTCGTGTTGCCAGCGCGCGAGCTCGGTCAGGATGGGGCGTACCGCTTTCTTGTTGCCGATGAAGTTGTCGTCGACGACGAAGACCTCGCCGCGATATCCCAGTCGACGGAGCTCCGTCAGCTCGGCGACGACCTGTTCGGGCCGCTTCACGCGCGGCGCCCGCCCGAAGATCTCGATGATGTCGCAGAACTCGCAGCTGAACGGGCAGCCGCGCGAAGTCTGGATGCACATCGAGCGGTACTGCCCGATGTCGAGCAGGTCGAAGCGCGGCACCGGCACCTCGTGCAGCGACGGCCGCGCCGCGGGAGCGTGAAGGATGCGGGGCGTGTCCGGCCGCCCCTCGATCGCCCGGACGAGCTCGTCGACCCGCCCTTCGGCTTCGCCGAGGAAGAGGCAATCCGCGTCGTCGAACCGCTCCGGCGAGGTGGTGCACGCCGGTCCGCCGACGATCGTCCGACGCCCGAGCTTCCGCGCGCGCGCCAGGACCTCGTGCATCGAGGGCTCCTGCACCAGCATGCCGCTCGAAAGCACGACGTCGGCCCAGCCGAGGTCGTCCTCCCGGAGCGGCTCCACGTTCAGGTCGACCAGGCGCACGTGCCAGTCCCCTGGCAGCAGTGCAGCGACCGAAATCAAGCCGAGCGGCGGGAGCGTGGCGCGCTTGCCGACCAGCGACAGGCTGTGCTGGAAGCCCCAATAGGTTGTCGGGAACCCGGGATAGACGAGAAGGACGCGCATCCCGCCCCCTCATGCAGATGGGGTGCCATAACGAAAGGCCGGCGATAACGCTTTGGCAATATCCGCGAGCGGGGCGTTTTGCCCCTCGAGCGTGGCGCAACGGTTGCATCTTGCGACCGGCAGGCGCGCCTAGCGTGCGCGCAGCTTCCGCGCCGCCCTAGCGCGACTGGCGAGAGTGCGCATCTTACTCCGATCAAGAGTAGGACACGATTCGAGTGGACGCTCCGGCGCCCAGCGGAAGACAGCAGCTCACGCGAGGGGACGGGGTGATAGGAAGAGACGAGCCATCCGGTGGAAACGACACTCTTCGCGCTGCGCAGCAGGCGCTCAGGGACAGCGAGGCGATCAATCGCGCCATCGTCGAGAGCATTCCCCAGAAGTTGTTCCTGAAGGATTGCGGCTCGGTCTACCTCGCTGTCAACCAGGCCCTCGCGGCCAGCCTCGGCTGCACGCCCGAGCAGGTCGTGGGCAAAGACGACTTCGCCCTCGTCCCGGCCAAGCTCGCCGAGAAGTACCGGGCCGACGATCGCGCGGTGATCGAATCGGGACAGGCCAAGCACGTCGAGGAGCGATACGTCGCCCAGGGGAAGGAGTACTGGATCCACACCGTCAAGACGCCGGTCAGGAACCTCGCCGGCGACGTGATCGCCGTGCTCGGTCTGTTCGAGGATATCACCGAGCAGAAGCGGGCAGCGCACGCGCTCGAAGCATCGGAGAAGCGCTACCGTCGCCTGTTCGAGTCAGCCAAGGACGGCATCCTGATTCTCGACGCGGACTCCGGCTGCATCGTGGACGCCAATCCGTTTCTGGAGCGGTTGACGGGCTACTCGCACGAGGAGCTCCTGGGCAGGTGCCTGTGGGAGATCGGCGCGTTCAAGGACATCGCCGCTTCGCGGGAAGCGTTTGCCACGTTGCAGACGGAAAAGTACGTGCGCTACGAGCATCTTCCGCTGAAGGCCCGTGACGGACACCGCATCGACGTCGAGTTCGTCAGCAACGTCTACCGTGTCGACGGCCAGGACGTGATCCAGTGCAACATCCGTGACATCACCGCGTGGAAGCGGGCCGAGATCGAGCGCAATCGGTTGGCGAGGGCGATCGAGCAGATCGCGGAGATGGTGGTCGTCACCAACGCCCGCGGAGACATCGTCTACGCCAACCCGGCCTTCGAGGCCGTGACCGGCTACGCGCACCAGGAGGTCCTGGGCCAGAGTCCGCGCCTGCTCAAGAGCGGCGTTCAGGACGAAGCGTTCTACCGCGCGCTGTGGGCGACCATCAGCGGCGGCGGGACCTGGCACGGACGCATGGTCAACAAGAAGAAAGACGGCACGCTCTACACCGCCGAGGCGACCATCTCGCCTGTGCGCGACGCGGCCGGGGCGATCACGAGCTACGTCGCTGTGGAACGGGACATCAGCGCGAGGCTGGTGCTGGAGGCGCAGTTCCTGCAGGCCCAGAGGATGGAGAGCATCGGGCGCCTGGCCGGCGGCGTCGCCCACGACTTCAACAACCTGGTCACGGTCATCCTGAGCTACACCGCGCTCGCGCTGGAACAGCTACGGGATGGCGACCCGCTGAAGGACGACCTGCTCGAGGTCACCGGGGCCGGCGAGCGAGCCGCGGCGCTCACGCGCCAGCTCCTCGCGTTCGGTCGCAAGCAAGTGCTGCAGCCTGTCGCTCTCGACCTGAACCAGGTGCTTGGCGACATGGAGAACATGCTGCGCCGGATCATCGGCGAAGACATCGAGCTGGTGTGGGCCCCGGAATCCGCGCTCGGGGTGATCCGGGCGGATCCGGGTCAGCTCGAGCAGGTGCTCATGAACCTGGTCGTGAACGCCCGCGACGCCATGCCCGACGGGGGCCGGCTCACCATCGAGACTTCCAACGTGGAGATCGACGAGGCGTACGTGGCGCTTCACGTGGCCGTGCGACCCGGGCCCTACGTCGTGCTTTCGGTCAGCGACACGGGCTCGGGCATGGACGAGGCGACCCGGACCCACATCTTCGATCCGTTCTTCACCACCAAGGACAAGGGCAAGGGGACGGGCCTGGGCCTTTCCACGGTGCAAGGCATCGTGGCGCAGAGCGGCGGCAACATCTGGGTCTACAGCGAGCCTGGCCAGGGGACGACGTTCAAGGTGTATCTGCCGCGGGAGCTCGAGGCCAGCATGGTGCCGGCCAGCGAGCGCCTGCCGACCCCGGTGCGGACTGGAACCGAGACGATCCTCGTGGTCGAGGACGAGGGAGCACTGCGCAGGGTGGCCAGAAGGATCCTGGGCGCCGCCGGCTACACGGTGCTGACCGCCTCGGGCGGGGCCGAGGCGATCTCGCTCTGCGCGCAGCACGACGTCGATCTGCTCCTGACCGACATGGTCATGCCGTCGATGAGCGGAACAGAGCTCGCACAAAAGCTTGCGGACACGCGGCCGTCGCTCCGGGTCCTCTACACGTCGGGCTACAGTGACGAGGGGCTCGTGAACCAGGGCGTGCTCGAGCCAGGGGTCCACTTCCTGCCAAAGCCGTTCACCGCCGCTGACCTCGTGCGCAAGGTCCGCGAGGTGCTGGACTGCACGAGCCCCTTGGCACGAAGGTTGCTGTAGGTCCCCCCAGAGGAACGGTGTTCCGTGCGCCGATCGAATCCCAAGGTCCGAGACCGGTCGGACAAGACGGGGCCGGGAGGGCCACCCACCAATTCCGCATTGGCGACCTGGGAGGACGACGGCGGGAGCGGAGCGAACCCTGCCCCTGATGCGGTGAATCATCCTCATGCGGCGCTTCCGCCGGAGAGGGCCGACCGGTTCACGAAACCGCTCGGGCGGTTTCTCAAGATCGAGGCTACCGCTGGCGTCGCGCTGCTCGTTGCGACCTGCACCGCCTTGATCCTGTCCAACTCGTCGTGGTCAGCGCAGTTCCTGGGTTTCTGGAAAATCCCTGTTGGCTTCCGGTTTGGCTCGTTCGACTTCAGTCGTTCGTTGCAGCACTGGCTCAACGACGGGCTGATGACCCTGTTCTTCTTTGTGGTTGCTCTGGAGCTCAAACGCGAGCTCGTGCTCGGAGAGTTGCGTGGCTGGCGCAAGGCAGCGCTACCGTTCGCCGGAGCGGTCGGCGGGATGCTCGTCCCCGCGTCCATCTATCTCGCACTCATGGTGAACAAGCCCGGGATGAATGGCTGGGGCACCGTGATGGCGACAGACACTGCGTTCGTCATCGGTGCCCTCGCAATGCTGGGCTCTCGCATCCCGACCGCTTTGCGCCTGTTCCTGCTGTCGCTGGCCATTTTCGATGACGTGGGAGCGATTCTGGTCGTGGCGGTCGGCTACGGCGATGCCTTGGTCTGGTGGGCGCTGGCCGCTGCTGCCCTGGGTCTTGGCGTTGTGTTCGGGATGGCGCGCGTCGGGATCCGGAGCATTCCTGTCTATTTTCTGCTCGGCGGAGTCATTTGGCTCGCATTCGACGCCTCGGGAATCCATCCGACGATCGCAGGTGTCGTGCTGGGTCTGATGACGCCGGCGCGAGGCTGGGTGAGCGACAAACGTCTGCGTGCGATCCTGGGGCGTGTGCTTGCCTACCCGCAGGGCGACCACTGGAGCGGGGATACGGCGGATCGCGCCCACCTCCGGCGAGCCGGTCGCGCGACGCGTGAGGTCATTTCCCCGTTGGAACAACTCGAGATCAAGCTGCACCCCTTGGTGGGCTTGGCGATCATGCCGGTCTTCGCGCTTGCCAATGCGGGAGTTCCGATCTCCGGCGCAGGGCTCCAGCATCCGGTTTCCGTGGCCATCTTCGCCAGTCTGGTGTTTGGCAAGCCGATGGGCGTGATTGCGATGAGTTGGCTCGCGCTGCGCTCTGGTCTCGCAACGCGCTCGGAGGCACTGAGCTGGCCATTGCTGTGTGCCGGCGCCATCCTCACCGGGATCGGATTCACGATGTCACTGTTCATCGCCGGACTGGCGTACTCGCCCGCCGTGCTGGATGCCGCCAAGCTCGGGATCCTTGGGGGGTCCGTCGTGTCGGCCGCAGCTGGCCTGTCCGCGCTTGTATGGCTGAGCCGCAAGAAGCAAACGGCATGACCCAGGATCGCATCCGCGGTCGCGAAGGGATGCCGACGCCGGGCGTCGTCCTCGAACTCGGCGTGTCCTCGATTTCTCCGAAGGAGTCGGTGGAGCTACTGGACGGTGGCGATCGGGCCTACCCAGCCATGCTCTCTGCCATCGCGCACGCGCGAAGCAGCATCGACCTGGAGGTCTACGCCTTCGCCCCGTCGGGCGTAGGCGCACGCTTCGTCGAAGCACTGGGGCAGGCGGCCCGCCGAGGTGTGGCGGTGCGTGTCGTGATCGACGGCTGGGGCACGGCGCGCCGCGGGCGCGCCGTCGCGAATTCCCTGCGCGAGGCCGGTTGCGCGGTTCGAATCTATCATCGTTTGGCCGCCCTGCTCGTTGGTCGGTTTGGCCGCAACCATCGCAAGCTCCTGCTCGTTGATGACGAGATCGCCTTTCTCGGAGGGATCAACATCGGTGACGAGAACCTGGACGAGATTGGCTATCCGGGCTGGGCCGACCTGGCGCTCGCGATTCGCGGCCCCCAATGTGCACGGCTCGGCGCGATGATTCGACGCCAGCCGCTCGTCGCCGTGAACAGCGCGCTGCGCATCCAACTCTGCGGTCTCGGGGGCGGCTGGCGTCTGCGCCGGCGCTACATCAAGGCGTTTGCGAGCGCGCGAACCCGCATCTACATCGCCCACGGCTACTTTCTGCCCGACCGCGGCGTCGTCCGCGCCATCACGAGCGCCGCCCAGCGCGGCGTTCAGGTTCGCCTCCTGCTCGCTGGACGCAGCGACATCCCGTTCGCGCGCGCGGCAGCGAGGAGCCTCTATCGGCGTCTGCTGGCCGCAGGGGTCGCCATCCACGAGTGGAACGAATCGGTTCTGCACGCGAAGGTTGGCAGCGTGGACGGGCACACGCTCCTTCTGGGAAGCTTCAATCTGGATCCGTTCTCGCTCGCCAATCTGGAGGCGCTGGTAGAGGTCAACGACAACGCCGTCGTCCAACAAGCCGAAGCGTGGATTCAAGACCACATGGACCGTTCGCGCGCGATCACATCGTTGGAGGCAACGTCACGACTTCGGAGATGGATGCTCGACCCACTGGGTCGGGTCGTGGCCCGATTCGCAGACGCAATCAGTCGCGTGATCGCTAGCCGAAAGCGGAGGCGAGCATCGACAGACTACTCCGTGTCCGCTGCGGCTTCCGACGAGGGTGCGAAAGACGATCCGTGACCCTTCCTGCGGACGCTTCGCCAGGGCCGTCCCCCGTCGTGAGCGCGTAGGCAGCACGAACACCCGGTTTCAACCCTGCGGAGCGTCGAAAGCTGGAACGAGCGATGTGTTCTCGAACAGCGGCAGGTGAAGCGGCGCCGGCGCGTCCGGCCCGCCAGACACGCGGTCGAGCGCGTCCGCGAGCCGCGGCAGCACGACTTCGTCGGTGTAGCGGATCATGTGCTCGCCGCGCACGGCGCAGGCAATTGCACAACGCACCGCATCCGTCCCGCGCGGCAGAGCACGAGCCAGCAGTCGCCAGTAGTGCGTGCGCCGCGGGCCGAGAACGCCGAGGCGGTAGAGCGAGCGCAGCGCGATGCGCACGTCGGCTGCGAGGAGCGGGGTAGGATGTGCCGGCTTCCCGATGCGATCGACGACCGCTGCGCTCCTCCGGAAGTACGCCTCCGGTGCGTAGAGGTCGGCAAGCAGCTTCGCGTAGGCCGCGATGAGCTCGCGTTCCGGCATGGTCGGCGTGAAGTTGGGCCGTGCGAAGGCGTCGCCGTCGGAATGGGCGCGCAGCCGTCCTTCGCTCTCCAGCCGTCGCCATAGCGCGGTGCCCGGCAGCGCCGTGAGCAGGCCCACCATCGCGAGCGGCAGCGGCGCGTCCCGAAGCAGCTCCCGCTGCGCCTCGAAGCTCCTCGCGCCGTCGCCGTCGAAGCCAACGATGAACCCGGCCATCACCTCCAGGCCTGCCGCGGTGAGCTTGTCGAGCGCGGCGCGGACATCGACGCCCACGTTCTGGCGCTTCTTCGTGACCTTCAGCGCTTCTTCGTCAGGCGTCTCGATCCCGATGAACACCGACGTGAAGTTCGCCGCGTGCATCGCGGCGATCAGCTTGTCGTCGGCGGCCAGGTTCAGGCTCGCCTCGGTGTAGAACGAGAAGGGGTAGCCCGCGTCGTGTTGCCAGCGCGCGAGCTCGGTCAGGATGGGGCGTACCGCCTTCTTGTTGCCGATGAAGTTGTCGTCGACGACGAAGACCTCGCCGCGATATCCCAGTCGACGGAGCTCCGTCAGCTCGGCGACGACCTGTTCGGGCCGCTTCACGCGCGGCACCCGCCCGAAGATCTCGATGATGTCGCAGAACTCGCAGCTGAACGGGCAGCCGCGCGAAGTCTGGATGCACATCGAGCGGTACTGCCCGATGTCGAGCAGGTCGAAGCGCGGTACCGGCACCTCGTGCAGCGAAGGCCGCGCTGCGGGAGCGTGAAGGATGCGGGGCGTGTCCGGCCGCCCCTCGATCGCCCGGAGGAGCTCGTCCACCCGCCCCTCGGTTTCGCCGAGGAAGAGGCAATCCGCGTCGTCGAACCGCTCCGGTGAGGTGGTGCACGCTGGCCCTCCCACCACGGTGCGGAGCCCGAGCTTCCGCGCGCGCGCCAGGACCTCGTGCATCGAGGGCTCCTGCACCAGCATGCCGCTCGAAAGCACGACGTCGGCCCAGCCGAGGTCGTCCTGCCGGAGCGGCTCCACGTTCAGGTCGACCAGGCGCACGTCCCAGTCCCCTGGCAGCAGCGCCGCCACGGAGATCAGGCCGAGCGGCGGCAGCGTGGCGCGCTTGCCGACCAGCGACAGGCTGTGCTGGAAGCCCCAATAGGTCGTGGGGAACTCCGGGTAGACGAGCAGGACACGCACGGGCTTTCCTGATGCAGATCGGATGCCACAGTGGCTTCCATGGCGTCGAAGCGTGCATGTCCGGCGCGTTATGCACGATGCTCTAGCGCAAGGGTTGCGTTTCCAAACCACACGGCGTGCCTAACGTGCGCCTTCGAGGCGGCCGGCATGAACGCGGTCAGGGATATCTGCACGGCCGGTCGGTTCTGGCGGATCGAGAATCCGATATGCAAGCAGCTTCACGCGGTCATTCACCACGAACCACGCCAGCGCATAGCCCCACACGAACAACGCCCAACTCCACCCGAGCGGCGTCATGAACAGCCCATAGACCGCGATCAGAGTCGCCACGGCCTGCGTGCCGAGCACGGCCGCCCACAGGATCCGCGCGGGGCGTATCGACCAGAACGGGCCGCGCGTGCGCGTGAGGAAGATCGTCAGGTGCCCGGCCACCGACAGCTTCAGGTACATGAGGGTCTGGATGTGCGCGCGGTCGAGATGAAAGACGCGCTCGCCGAGATAGAACAGGCCGAAGGCGGAGACGACGCCGATGACGCCCAGCACCGTGGCGATCCCGAGCACGACGCGCATGTTCCAGGCCTCGGGCTGATCCTTGTAGTGAACCTTGTCGTAGGCAATGCTCAGGATGGCGCCGTCGTTGAGCAACGCGAGCATCACGATCATGACTGCGGTCAGCGGATAGAAGTTGAAGATCAGGATCGCCAGCGTCATGAAGAGCAGCACACGCAGCGTCTCGGCGATGCGGTAGATCGCGTAGCTGTTCATGCGCTGGAAGATCTTCCGGCTCTCCTTGATCGCGTCGATGATCACGGACAGACCCGGTGTCATCAGCACCATGGCCGCCGCGGCGCGCGCGGCGTCCGTCGCGCCGGAGACGGCGATGCCGCAGTCGGCCTTCTTCAGCGCGGGGGCGTCGTTCACGCCGTCGCCGGTCATGCCGACGATGTGACCGCGCTTCTGCAGAGCCTCGATGATGTGGAACTTGTGTTCCGGAAACACCTGGGCGAAGCCGTCCGCGTTCTCGATCGACTCGGCCAGCTGGGCCGCCTCGTGATGCTTCGCGTCGCCGAAGCCGCTGGCATCGAGGATGTTCGTGCCCATGCCCAGCTTCTTGGCGGTCTCCTGGGCGATGGCCAGCTGATCTCCCGTCACCATCTTGATGGTCACGCCCATCTGACGGGCTGTCGCGATGGTCGCCTCGGCCTCTTCCCGGGGCGGGTCGAAGAGCGGCAACACGCCCACAAACTGCCATGCGCCTTGCGCGTCCGTCCGGGCCACGCCCAGCGAGCGGAAGCCACGCGCCGCGAATCCGCCGACGGCCTTGTCGACCGCCGCCTGCACCTGTCCGGCATTGGCCGATAGCGCGAGAATCACCTGCGGTGCGCCCTTCGATGCCTTGAACGTCCCGCCGTCAGGGGCGTGGACGGTGGCCTCGGTGCGTTTGTGCACCGGGTCGAAGGGTTGGAAGTGGACCACCTCGTAGCCCTGCAACGCCTGGTCGTCTGGCAAGCCGCCCAGCACGGCCTGGTCGATGGTGTCCTTGTCGTCCGCGCGCGATGCCAGTGCGGCGTCGAGGATGACTTGATCGACGGGCGTGTCGTTCGCGCCGAACGGGTCGCCCAGCGTCAGCTCGTTCTGCGTGAGCGTGCCGGTCTTGTCGGCGCACAGCACGTCCACGCCCGCCAATTCCTCGATGGCGGCGAGGCGCGTCACGATGGCTTCTTTTCTGGCCAGCAGGCGCGCGCCGACCGCCATCGTCACGGACAACACCGTCGGCATCGCCACGGGGATGGCCGCCACGGTCAGCACCAGGGCGAACTGCAACGTCGTGAGGATGCGGTCGCCGCGGAAGATCGCGACGGCGATGATCACCGCGACCAGGACCGACGCGAGGATGATCAGGTAGTTGCCGATCTTCAGCACGGCGCGTTGAAAGTGGCTGACGCTGCGCGCCTCCTGCACCAGCTCGGCGGTCTTGCCGAAAAAGGTGTTGGCGCCCGTGGCATAGACCAGCGCGCCGACTTCACCCTGACGGACGATCGAACCGGAGAAGACCGCCTCGCCCGGCTTTCGCGTGGCGGGCAAGGACTCGCCCGTCAACGCGGACTGGTCCACCTCTACTGGATCACCCTCCAGCAAGCGGGCGTCGGCTGGCACGATATCCCCCAGGCGCAATCGGATGACGTCGCCTGGTACCAGCTCGCGTGCCGCCGGAGTGATCCACTTGCCGTCGCGCTTCACCCTGGCGGTGATCGCCAGCTTGGCCTTGAGCGCGGCGATGGCGTTGCCTGCCTGGTGCTCTTCCCAGAATCCCACGCCGGCGTTGGCCAGCAAGAGCAGCAGGATGATCGCAAAGTCCGGCCAGTGCCGGGCCACCGCCGACAGCACCACGGCCGCCTCGATCATCCACGGAATGGGTCCCCAGAAGTACGTGAGGAACTTCAGGAACGGATTGGTCTTCTTGTCTTCCAGCTCGTTCCGCCCGTACTGGAGCAGGCGCCTTTCCGCCACGGCTTGGCTCAGGCCGTCGGGCGACGATCCGAGTCGTGCCAGGAGATCGCCCATGGGAAGCGATTTCAGATCGACTTTCGCGTCCGGCTTCAAGCCGGGCGCCTCGAGCTTCGCGATGCGCATCGCAGCCCACGGGGGGGCAAGGCTCGTGCCCGTGCTCGCGCGGCTCGCCGGGTCTACGCCCTGGACCTCCCAGGGTCCGGTTGCGATCTGGTCGAAACCGCTGCCGCCGGCATCGTGGGGTCGTCCAGGAATTGTCGAACGGTGCGCACGAACGCTTCGGGGCGTTCGTTGTGGAGGTAGTGGCCGCAGCCCTCGAAGACCCTGAAGACCGTCCCCTCCAACAAGGCCGCCGACGCCCGACCCTGCTCGACGGGAATGAGTGCGTCGCGGTCTCCCCAGATCACGAGCAGCGGGGGCAGGCGGTGCACGTCCTTCACCCGGTCGAAGAAGCTACGCCGCTGACCACGCCAGTCGATGACGTCCCGCACAGTGCGCGCGAATGCGCGTGCCGAACCGGGTCGGGATCGGGAGTTGAAGCGGCTCAGTTCCGCGACCTCCTCCCTGGTGACGCCCTCGCGAGCGCCGCGGAGCGCCAGATGCGTTCCGAGCGCCATGAACGGTTGCCCAAGATACTCGACGACGCCTGGAAGCGACGCGAGGCGGAGCGGCCAGGCGATGTCCTTGCCGAGACCGCCCGGCGCGACGAGCACGAGCCGTCTGATCCGCTCCGGGCAGTGCAGCAGCAGCATCTGCGCGACGCCGCCGCCGAAGGAGTGACCGATGATGTCGGCGCTATCGACTCCTACGGCTTCCAACCATCGGGCAATGATGCGGGCGTACCAATCGAGCTCGTACCCGGCGTCCGGACGATCAGACCGACCGTGCCCCGGAAGATCCGGCATCAACACGCGCCGGTCCGCAGCGAGCAGGGGCGCCAAGTGCGACCAGGAGAGGCACGAGTTGTTCAGGCCGTGGAGAAGCACGACTCGAGGTGCACCGGGTGCGTGGCCGGCTTCCGCCCAATGCAGACGAACGCCCTCGACTTCCACAAAGTGATCGCGCGTCTCGTGCGTCATGGGCTGCCGTGAGCCTGGGACCGGTACTTGCTTCGCGCTCGGCCCGTCCGGCGCAGATCTTGCCGTTCTCGCCCGGCCTCGAGGTTGCCGAAGCAACGGCGGATTGTCAGGCGATCCGACGGCCCATGATGACCCGGACCAGGACCGCGATGATCGCCATCACGAGCAACAGGTGGATGAGCCCGCCCAGCGTGAAGTGCATCGCGAAGCCGAGCACCCACAACAGGACGAGAACGAGCGCGAAGGCCCATAGCAGGTTCGCCATTGTCATTTCCCCTTCGTGGGTCGTGATCCGCTAGTTGGTTTTCGACTTGTTGCCGGACTTGCCCGTGGCTTCCTGGCCGCGGTGTTTCGCCGTGTCCACCGCCTCGTCGGCGCTGTGGATCACCTTCTCCAGAGTCTCCTCTGCCGAGTGGATCACCTTGGTGGTCATCTCCTTGGCGAAGTGCCTGGCCTTCTTTGCAGTTTCCTGCATCCGGTGTCCGCCCTTCCGGGCCGTCTCCCCGGCCTTGTCCTGCACGTCCCTGGCGGTCTCGCCGGCCTGCTCGACAACGTCGCCGGCGGCTTTCGCGGCCTTGCTGGCGGCATTGTCGGTCTTCGAGCCTTCTGTCCTCGTGCTCATCGTCGTGTTCCTCCCCGGACTGCTGGAAGCGTCCAGGATCTGTGAAGCACAACGCGTGCCGCTGCGCGCCCTGGCGCGCCTTGCGGGTCCGCGGGATCGGAACCAACACCCTTTCCCCCGGAGGCCGGGCGGTGTCCACTGTCCCCGGAGTGACCAAAGTCCGCACGCCCAAGCGCTATGGAACGATGGCCGGCGTCTTCACGCCGACGCTGCTGACCATTCTGGGCGTCATCATGTACCTGCGCCTGCCGTGGGTGGTGGGCAATGGCGGGCTGCTCGGCGCCGGTCTGGTCATGCTGCTCGCGATCGGCATCAGCGTGACGACCGGGCTGTCGTTGTCTTCCATAGCGACCAACACGCGGCTCGGGGCGGGTGGGCCGTACGCCATCATCTCCAAGTCTCTGGGGCTCGAGATCGGCGGCAGCGTCGGGGTGCCTCTGTACCTGTCCCAGGCGCTGGCAGTGGCCATGTACATCTTCGGCTTTCGAGAGGGATGGAACTGGATATTCCCGCACCAGAGTCCGCTGCTGGTCGATCTCGCGGCCTTCGCCGTCATCTTCGTCGTCGCGTACGCGAGCGCGGAGCTGGCCTTCAGGATCCAGTACCTGGTCATGATCGTGATCGTGGCATCGCTGGTCGTGGTCATCGGCAACATCAACGTCTGGACCCACGGCCACAAGCTCGTCTTGTGGGGAAGCTTCCGCGGCTCACCGGAAAACGGCTTCACGGGCACGCACTTCTGGACGCTGTTCGCGGTGTTCTTTCCGGCCTCCACCGGCATCATGGCCGGCGCCAACATGAGTGGCGAGCTGGAGAACCCGCGCAAGAGCATTCCGCGCGGAACCCTGGGCGCCCTCGCCATCAGCACCGTCGTCTACGTTGTCCTGGCCGTCTGGTCGGCGCGGGCGGGCAGCGTGGAAGAGCTCACGGGCAACTACACGATCATGATCGACAAGTCGCTCTACGGCCCGTTGGTGCTGGCAGGGCTGCTCGGGGCGACGTTCTCGTCGGCGCTCGCTTCGCTGGTCGGCGCCCCGCGCATCCTGCTGGCCTTGACCCGGGACGGGCTGGTGCCGAAGGGAGAGGCGCTGACCAAGGTGGGCAAGAGCGGCGAGCCGCGTCGCGCCATGCTGCTGACCGGGGCGATCGTGCTCGCCGCGTTGATGCTGAGGAACCTGAACGCGATCGCGCCGCTGATCTCGGGTTTCTTCCTCATCACGTACGCGGTCATCAACCTGGTCATGCTGATCGAGTCCAGCCTGGGCCTGGTCAGCTTCCGCCCCACGTTGCGCCTGCCGATCTGGGTGCCCTTGCTGGGCACGGTGGGTTGCCTGTTCGCGATGTTCATCGTGAACCCCACGTTCAGCCTGGTGGCTTGGGGGCTCGTGGTGGGGCTGTACTTCTGGATCATGCAGCGCGGGTTGGAGCGTCGAGCTGGCGATGTGCGCAGCGGCATCTTCGTTGCTTTCGCCGAGTGGGCCGCCAGCAAATGCACCGAGCTGGGGATCAGCACATCGCGAGCCTGGAAGCCGAGCTTCCTCGTTCCCGTGGTCGACGGCGCCGAGCTCCGCGGCGAGTTCGGGCTGGTCGTCGACATGTGCCAACCCTCCGGCAGCGTGAAGCTCCTCGGCATCGCGAACCAGGCGAGCGTCGAGGACCTTGGCGTGCGGGTGGCGAACCTCGGTCAAGGCCTGCGCAGGCGTGACGTGTTCTCGACCTGGAGCGTCATCGAATCCGCCAGCTACGTGACGGGCGCCATCGCCGGTCTCCAGGCGCTGAAGAGTGCTTTCTTCCGCCCCAACGTGCTGCTCGTCAGCTTGCCGGAGGACCCGGAGCGCTACCCGGAGCTGCAGGCGCTGCTCGGCGAGGGCCAGCGGCTGGGCGTCGCTGTGACGCTGCTGGCCCTGCATTCCAAGGCGGGCCTCGGGCGCATGTCGGTCATCAACGTGTGGCTGCGCCCGCCGACGCCGGGGGATTCCGTGGCGCAAGCTCTTGCCAAGGGAAACATGAACCTGGGCATCCTGCTGGGCTACCGCTTGGCGCGCGGTTGGCGCGGCGACCTGAATCTCATCTGCGTCGCCGCTGCCGAGGATGAACTGGACAACGCCGCGCGCTACGTCGAAGAGCTACGCGATCTGGCTCGCATCCCCGAAGGAGCACGCTCCCACGTCATGGTCGGGGACCTGGAGTCGGCGGTCCGGCGGGCGCCCCAGAGCGACATCGACATCATGGGCATGCCCAAAGACAACGACCTCGCTTTCGTCCGCCACATGGTGGAAGTCACGCGCTCCAGCTGCATGTTTACCATCGACTCGGGGAACGAGAACGCCTTGGCATGACGCCAACAGCTTGGCGGAGGGGGAGAGCACGTAGCGATGTCACACGTGACACACAAGCTGTCCGGCTCGGTGGAAGGTGCACTGGCGGGTGGGGGCGATCCCGCGACGTCGCCGCTCTACGTCTTCGGCCCGTACCTTCGCTTGCTGGTCGCGTCTGGCGTGGCCTCGGTCGTGTTCGGGGCGGCGATATGGCTGGCCGTGCTGACGGTGGTGATGGTTTCGGCCATGTACCGCCTGGTCATGCGCTGGGTCACCGACGGCAGCGGCGGCAGCGGCCTGAATGAAGAGGAGTTCGGCACCTGGTCGGTGCTGGTCAACGCAGGCATCACCATCATCGAGTACACGCTCACGTTCCTGGTGAGCGTGGCCGCATTGGTGACGTTTCTTGCCGACCGGTTCGCGCTCTTGAACGCGTCGCTCTTCGGTCTGTCCGCGCGAACGCTTGTCGCGATCGCGTGCACGGTGCTGATCGGTTTCGCGGTCAACCTCGGACCAAGGGCGGCGTCGCGCGTCTTTGGCCCGGCCACGGCTGCGGTGCTGGTTCTGCTCTGGGTCATGATCATCGCGACGGTCGTCAAATTCGGGGTTCGGCTGCCGCATCTGGATTGGGCGGCGTTCTCGCGCGCCAACATCAACGTCACGCTCGGGGGCTACGCGCGGATCCTCGCACTGATGACGGGAATCGAGATCTTCGCCAACCTGGTCGCGGCCTATCAGGGGCCCGCCCGGCAGCGCTCGCGCAGGGCCTTCGGCAGCCTGCTCATCATCATGGGCACGACGTCCCTGACGATGCTGCTGGTGGGCCCGGCCATCTTCGCGCTCGCGGATCCCTCCGATCACAAGGTGTCTGTCTTCACCCAGACGATGGACAAGCTGCTGCCGGCGCCCTTGCCGTACATCGGCACATTGATCGGCGTAGCGGTGCTCCTGTCCGCTGCCGCCGCCGCCGCGCAGGGCATCCAGAATCTGAGCCTGGGCCTACGCTACCGGCATTACATTCCCGCTTGGCTGGGCGCCAAGAACCGACATGACGTAGCTGCCAGCCCCGTCTGGCTGCAGGTGGGCCTGTGTGTCGTGTGCTTCGCGGTCTTCGGAACGCACGAAGAAACCTACCTTACCCTGTACGCCGCGGGCGTGTTCATCCTGCTCAGCCTGACGGGTTGGGCCTGCGTGAAGCGGCTCGTGCGCGAGAGCCGCAAGAAGCCCACCGCCTTCGGAATCGCGGCTATCGGTGCCACGACGATCGCGGCGCTTTTGACCTCGGGCGCGACGCTGGTGATTTTCGAGGAACGCTTCCTCGAAGGGGCGTGGATGTACGTCGTGCTGGTGCCGATCTTCTACTTCGCGCTCGGCTATTTCCGGAAGCGCCTCGGCGCCCCGCGCAGGGTAGAGGAGCGCCTCGGTCAGGTCATGTCCGCCAGCAATCTGTCGCCAGATATCGGCGAAGCGATCTACGCAGGTGTCAGCTACGAGAACATCCTCGTGCCGCTGGACCTCAGTCCGTTGGCAGAGTTGTCGCTGGCGCAGGCCCAGACCATGGCGCGCAACTACACAGGGAAAATCAGCCTGCTGACCGTGATCGAGCCAGAGGAAGAAGCCGCGGCTCGCCCCGCTGCCGAAGAGTACCTCGCCGACGTGGCAGAGGATCTCGGCGCCAGCGGCTACACGGCGGAGCGGAAGATCCGCATCGGCTCGCCAGGCGCGGAAATCGGGGCAGAAGCCCAGTCCGGGACCACCGACCTCTTGATCATGAGCACGCATGAACGCCCCCGGGTCAGCCGCTGGGTCGCGTCGCACGTCGCCACGCAGGTCATCCACCAGACCACGCCACCGCTGTTGGCGCTGCGCCCCACGGACCGCTGGCGCAGCACGCGTACGCGCTTCCAACACCTGCTGGTAACACTGGACGGTTCCGTGCTCTCCGAGGAGATCCTGCCTCACGTCCACGAGCTCGCTTCGAAGTTCGGTAGCGAGGTGACGTTGCTGTCCGCTCCAGAAGGCTCCGAGTCGGATGCCTTCGCGGAGACCATCAGCTCCTACCTGGAGGGCATCTCTGCAAGGGTCTGCAGAAGAAGGGCGTGAGCGCCCGGACTTCGGTCGCACAATCGTCACCGGTGCAGGCCATACTCGATACCGCGGAAGAGAAGCGCTGCGACCTCATCATGATGGTGACGCATGGCCGCGGCGGCCTGGAACGTCAGGACGCGGTCAAGCTGGGCAGCGTTGCGGACGCCGTGCTGCAGAAGGCGTCGTGTCCCGTATTTCTGGTTTCTGCCGGAGCTGCGGTCCGTCGAGCGTCGGCAGGAGCTCCAGAACGGCCCGACGCCGGAGTGGAGCGCAGCTAGGGAAGCAGGCGAGCCGAGGCAGCGTGCCTCACCCGTCTCCGGGCGGCGCATTCCGCCTCGGTCCGGTCCGGCGCTTTGCGGGGGATGGGTGACGGTATGCGCTTTGCACCTGCATCGTCGCCGCGAACGCCATCGGGGGTGTCGCACGCGTGGCTGCGGGTTGCAGCTCCGCGCGGAACATGGAGGAACGACGATGAACTGGAACCAGATCAAGGCAGACTGGAAGGACATGCGCGGCCAGGCACGGCAGCACTGGGGCAAGCTCACAGACGACGAGCTGCAGAGGATCCGCGGCAACCGCGAGCAGCTCGAGGCCGCCATCCAGAAGCGCTACGGCATGGCCAAGGAGGAAGCCCAGCGCCAGGTCGACGAGTGGGCGCAGAAGCTCAAGAAGAAGATCGCCAACTAGCGCCGGCCGAGGGGCTACCTGCCGAGGAGGGCGGAGTCCGGTTTCCCGGACTCCAGCCACTCGGCGAAACGCTTGCTGTCGCGCCTGACGCCCAGCTCGGATGCGAACGAGCGCCCGACATGGGAAATGATGCCGTCATTCAACGAGAACGTCATCTTCATGGGCGTTACCATGGAGAACACGGTGTCGCCCAGCGCGACGCTCGTGATGCTCGTGAGGACTGCCCGCGCCCGTGGAGCTGGGCAAGCGAAAGCAGCGCCAGGTCCGCATTGTTGGTCGCGAGCGACGACTTTCACCGCGACGGGTTTCGCTGCAGCGCTCGCGAGCAGGCATTTCGAGCAAGGCACTCAACGCCACGCGGTCCGGCTCATCGCGTCGCATTCGGTGCGTCGCGGCGTCGAGGACTCCGCAACCGCTGCGCGACATCCCGAATCGGGAATCTCCCGGCCTGGCGCGAGGGATCTCGCGGTGCCCGGATCCAATCGACTTTTGGGCGTGGGTCGTGGACGGCACGCATCATGCTTTTCGTCGGTTGCCGTGCGCTGCTGTCTCGCACGCACTGCTGCAGAGGTGGGAACGTGAGGATGCGAATTCGTCGCGTCGTTGCCTTTTGACTACTGGTGACTGGGAGGATGAGAATGAACACGAAATCGACCGTTGCGGTGATCGCGTTGAGCGTCATCGCAGGTTGCGGGGGAAGTGTGATGTCCCCATCGAAGCTCGCTGCGTCCCAGGCTTCGGTGCGTGGCGCTGAAGAGGTTGGTGCGCGTCAGGTGCCGACCGCAGCGCTTCAACTCAAGCTCGCCCAGGACGAGGTCGACAAGGCCAAGGCCTTGAACGCGGACGGCGAGGGCGAGGCGGCGGATCGAATGCTCACGCGCGCCCAGGCGGACGCGGATCTCGCGATCACGCTCGCGAAGGAAGAGTCGGCCAGGAAGGCCGCACAGGAAGTGATGGACCAGGTCAAGCAGGCCCAGGGAGAAGCCCAATGACGAGCTCAAGTCGTACGGTGTCGCGCGGTATCATCTCGGTGCTGGCGCTGGTCACGGCGGTCGGTGCCGCTGCTTGCGGCGCGGCTGCCCCGCCGAAAGAGCTGCGGGACGCGCGCGCCGCCTACGCGGAGGCTGCCTCGGGTCCCGCTGGAACGCTGACGCCCGCGGAGCTGGTCGATGCGAAGAAGGCGCTCGACAATGCAGAGCGGAGCTTCGCGGACGACGGCGCTTCGGACAAGACGCGCGATGCGGCGTACATAGCCCAGCGCCGGGCGCAGATCGCCGCCGCGCGCGGTCGCACCGCTGCCGCGGAGGCTGCGGAAGCGAGCGCCACCAAGCAGCTTGCAAGGGTGAACGCGGAGCGCCTGCGTGCGACGCAGCGCAGGCTCGGAGAGGCGCGCGGTGAAGTGAGTCGCGCCGAACAGCAGCTCCAGGTGAAGGGCGTCGAGCTCGGCGCAACCGCGGCTGCGCTCGAAGCAGAGAGAAAGGCACGCGCCGCTGCCGAAGCTCGTGTGAAGGAAGCGATGGACAAGCTCGCGCTGGCAGCCTCGCTCCAGGTGAAGGAGGAACCGCGCGGAACCGTCATCACGTTGCCCAGCAATGTGATGTTCGCCTCCGGCAGATGGCAGCTTCTGCCCGGCGTGATGAGCAAGCTCGATGCAGTCGCAGCGGCGCTCAAGGAACAGCACGACGTGACCATCACGATCGAAGGCCACACCGATAGCCGGGGCACCGCCGAGTCGAACCTCGAGCTCGGCAAGAAGCGCGCGCAGTCGGTGGCCACCTACCTCGAGTCGAAGGGCGTGCCGAAGGACCAGATCTCGGCAGTGGGCATCGGCGAAGCGCAGCCGATTGGAGACAACGATACCGCGACCGGCCGTGCCCAGAACCGGCGAGTCGAGATCATCGTGGCGCCGCGCGAGAAGCGCTAGAGAGATTGGCGGGGGGCGGGGGCGACCGGGGGCGGGGGCGACCATGACAAGCATTCCAGCTCGCGTGTTGGGCCTCGCTCTGGTCGCTTCCGCAGCCAGCGCGCTGTTCTGGGGCTGCGGAGGCGGCACTCCTCCTCCCACACAACCCGCGGGGGCATCCGCCACTGCCCCCGCGGTGCAGGCGGAGGGGGCTCCGGCGATCCCGCATGGCCTGGTGGGCAAGGACGATTGCACGAGCTGTCACAAGCTCGGAGTAGGCACGCATCCTATGCCCGAGTCCCACCGGGGCCGCGACAACACGACCTGCAGGAACTGCCATCAGCCCAAAGCCGGCTGAGCGACCCTCCTCGCGAAGCCTCTGCGGACCAGGTCTTGCTTGGAGACCGTACGTGAAGATAGCCGTGTTTGGGAAGACGGACCGTGGCCGCATCCGTGAAAAGAACGAGGATGCGTTCGTCGTCGCCGACCTGGCGACGACAGAGCGCGTTCACTCGATGGCGAGGGCCGCATTGCTGAGCGTCGGTGAGCGCGGGGTCCTGGTCGCCGTTTCGGACGGCATGGGAGGCGCGCAGTCGGGTGAGATTGCGAGCGCGCTCGCGCTGCACGAGCTGCGCATCGGCATGGACGCTGGCTCCGCGAAAGGCGCCAGCGACGCGCTCCGGACCAGCGTCGAGGGCGCCAACAAGAACGTGTGGAACTTCGCGCGTGCGTCCGGCAAGGAAGGCATGGGTGCGACGCTGACAGCCATGCTGCTTCATGGCCATGACGCGTACGTCGCCGAGATCGGAGACTCGCGCGCGTATCTACTGCGCGGCGATCAGTTCTTGCAGATCACCCACGATCAAAGTTTCGCGCAACAGCTCGTCGACCAGGGATCGCTCACGCCCCAGCAGGCTCGAGACAGCTACTTCAAGAATCGCATTCTGCAGGCGGTCGGAATCGGACCCGAGGTCGCTGTCGCGATGGGCCGGGTTCCGCTCTGCCGGCGCGATCGCTTCCTGCTGTGCTCTGACGGCCTCTCCAACGAGCTTCGCGACACCGACATGCGCGCGATCCTGGGCGGAGCCAGCCTGGAGGAGGCCGGCGCGCTGTTGGTCGAGTCCGCGAATGCGAGAGGCGGAAAAGACAACATCACGGCTCTTGTGCTCGAGGTCGACGGTGACGAACTGCCCGTCACGCTGACCGGCGACCCCGTTTCGGTCAATCCGCCTCAGGTCCGACCAGCGTAGCCGCCGCCATGTGTTCGGACCACCTTGCCGCCCGCAACGTCGAGCGGCTCCGGACGAGTGGTGTACGACGACGGTCGTGGTTATGGGGGAAGGCATGCGCCGATGGCGACTCGTCGCCGCGCTGATCGTTGCGTCGATCGTGACGGGAGCGCTTTCGATCCTGCCCGTGGGAGGTAAGCTCGTGCACGCACGAGGGCCGAACAAACCGGCGCCGTCGATGGACCTGTCCGCCTTCTCCGACGCGCTCACCGGCCGCCATCTGCGCGTCCTGTTCATCCATCACTCGATTGGTGGTCAGCTGCTGGCCAAGCACGGCCCGCCGCTCGGCGGCGCCCACAACATCTGGCAGTCGCACCCGAACGGCGGCGGCATGCGCGACCTGCTCGAGGCCGCCGGCTACGAGGTGCACGAGGCCTCCTACGACAGCCGCGTCGGCAACGACACGGACATGTTCGACTGGCTACCCAAGTTCCGCGACCACATGGACGAGGTGCTCCGGGTCGACATGCAGGACAAGCGGCTGCCGAAAGGCCAGCGGAACGACGTGGTGATGTTCAAGTCGTGCTTCCCGAACAGCTACTTCGTCGGGGAAGGACGCGCCCCGGGCAACCCGCGCGGTCCCGAGCTCACCGTCGCGAATGCCAAGGCCACCATGACCGCGCTGCGCGCCGAGTTCGAGAAGCACCCCGATGTGCTCTTCGTCTACTTCACCACGCCGCCCCAGGCGCCGCGTATCGAGCCCCGGCCCGCCTGGAAGTGGCTGGCCAGGAAGATGCTCGGGCGCGCCGAGGGGCCGGCCGCCCTGCGGCGCAGCGGGGATCTCGCCCGCGAGTTCGCCGACTGGATGAAAGCTCCGGACGGTTGGCTCCGCGGCTACCCGGAGCACAACGTCGTGGTCTTCGACTACTACGACGTGTTGACGGGCAACGGCGCCTCGAATCTGCTCCACTATCCGACGGAAAGCGGCTACGACTCCCACCCCTCGTCGCTGGGCCAGCGCAAGGCGGCCGCGAAGCTCGTGCCGTTCCTCAATCGCGCCGTCCGCCGTGCCGGGCTGCTCGCAGTCCGTTGAAGAGCCGGGTGCGGTCGAGCGCGGTCGCCGGAGCTCGCGTCGCTTCGCTCCCCGTCAGCCCTGGCGGCGTCGCCCCGCGGCCACGCGCACATCTCCGTTTTCGTCCACGCTGAGGCGCGGCTCCTCGTAGGCCTTGGCGCGCTCGAATAGGCGGCCGATTTGACGCTCCTGGCCGCGCCCGATCTCCATCACCAGCACCCCGCCGGGCCGCAGGAAGTCGAGCGCCTCCTTGATGACGCGCTGTTGGATGCTCAGCCCGTAGGGACCGCCGTCGAAGGCCTCCCGGGGCTCGTGCTCGAGTAGCGAGCGCCGGTCCTTCTCGAGCCTTCCGCTCGAAATGTAGGGCGGGTTGCAGACGACCACGTCGACGGAGCCCTCGAGGCCGCACCCCGCCAGGCCGGCGAACAGGTCGCTCCGCACGACCTCCACCCGGTTGCCGAGACCGTGGTGCGCCACGTTGCGCGCGGTCAGCAAGACGCAGCCGTCGGTCAGGTCGGCGGCCCATACGCGGGCGCCGTCCACGAGGCTCGCGATGGCGCAGGCCAGGTTGCCCGCGCCGCAGCACATGTCGATGACGCGCTGGCCGGCGGCGCGGGACATCTCGCGCAGGGTCTCGATGGCGGTGCGGCCGAGCAGTTCCGTCTCGCGACGGGGGATGAGCGCGGCCGGGTTGGTGAAAATGTCGATGCCGAGGAAGGGCTCGTGGCCGACCACGTAGGCGAGCGGCACGCCCGAGAGGCGCCGGGCCAGTAGCTGCTCCGCACGCTCGGAGGCGTCGGGCGCCTCCTCTCCCCCGGCTGCCGCCACGATGCGCGCCGCCTCGGCCTGCGCGGCCTCGATGCCGCCCGTCGCGAGCCGACTCGTGACGTGACGCAATAGATCGCCTTCTCGCCGCGCGCCTGCGCGGGGCGTCTCGGCCGTCTCCCCGCGCTTCTCGCAATACCCGACCGGCGGTTTCCCGTCGTCCAGATGGCTGCCTGCCCGAAGCCGCCGCTTGGCGGACTCGAGTGCCGCGGCGGCGCGTAGGCGATACGAACGCCTTCTCCTGGTTGCTCGTAGTTGACGCATGTCACTCTCCATGCCTGTGCCGGATTGTCTGCAGCACGATGGGGCTCCCCGGAAAGCGCGCAGGCGCGAGGCGGGGGAGCAGCGAGAGCTGAAAATTCAAGTCCGTCATGGCCCACAAGAGAAGCTAGTTCGCGATGCGTGCTCGGCGCCAGCCAGCGCCCCGAACGTGCCGACCAGAACCAGCGCCGCGTGCGGCGACCCGCTGGCGGAAGCGTAGTGCTGCACGAAGACGCCGCGAAAGCGCGTGCACATCCCGACGGCGACCTCTGTCGTGAAGGGCGTGACGAAATAGACGGGATTGGCATTGGTCCCCAGAATTCCGACCGCGTGCCCGCCGTCGCGGTGAATCAGAGAGACGCGACCCGTGATCGCGACCACCTTGCCGCGCGCAACGTCCGGGTCGTTCGCTGCGACGACGAACGGGACGGACGGGATGCGGTCGAGTGTCGACTCGCCCCCTAGCCTCACAGCCTCCGCAACACTACCGACGACGAGCGGGTCGAGCGCGATCCCGTCTGTGCCCCCTCTTGCTGCCGCCACGACCACCGGCGCGTACGCGATGCCGCGCAGACGCGTGCGCTCGCTCGCATCAGCTGCGCTCCGGAGCAGAATCGCGAGGGACGCGCCGTCGCACGAGCGCGCGTGGTCGCCGCATTGTGCGGCCAGCGCTCTCGCCTCTTGCCGGCGCAACTCCGGAGTCATCGCGTCGTACCGAGCGAGTTGCCCGGCGGCCTCGCTCTGGCGCTTGGCGGCGGCCGCCGCGTTGCGCAGGCTCGCCTTCTTGCGCTCGAACCAGCTGTCGGGTCCCAGAATCACCAGACCCGTCGCGCCGTCGGCCAGGTCGTAGCCCAGGTCCATCCAGCCGAGGTTCAAGAGCACGGCCCCGTCCTGACGCCCGCTCCGTTTCGCGTACTCTGCCTGCACGGCCTTGCCGCTTCCGCGCGCGACCAGCGAGCGCACCTCGAACGACGACTGGCTGATCCGCACCTCGGCGTCCGCCTGGAGGCGCGGCATGCGGAAGATGTTGGCGGCCCAGACCGGGACGCCCAGGTTCTGTTCCACGATGGCTGTCGCAGGGCTCGCATCCTTGGCGGTGAGATGCGCCTTGGTCACGAAGCGAAGACGCGGTCTCGTGCGTAGCATCGCTGTCCGCAGGAGAACGTTTCCCCACCACGCTCCCTGGCGCGTGGGCGCGTGACCCGTTCCGGCGCGCGTGATCGCGAGGGTGGTCCCGGACAGATCAGTGTAGCCTCCCGCGCCCACCGTGGTGCGGGCGCTCACGCGGGCGGCGAGATCGGCGAAGAGCTTCGTCGAGCCGACGCGAGCCCGGAGCCTTCGCATAACCAGATGCCCGCGGCCCCGCACCGACCGCGAGCCCAGGTCGACGTGGGCGCGGAGCTTCGCGCTTCCTCTGCCGCCCTCGAGGCGGAGCCCCCAGGGCAGCGAAAGCAGCTCGCGCACTCTGCCCAGGTCCACGAACTCGGCGTGCGGCAGATCTATCGAGAGCTGGCCACGCACGCGCGACCGCGCGATCGTGAACCGGGGGGCGCCGAGCTCGAGCGACGGAACGACAAGAACGGTGGCGCCGCTCCGGGCGGACCCGACGGAGACGTCGCGCAGCACGACGTCGCTGCCGGAAAGATCGAAGCTGCGGCTTGCCGGTGTGCCTCGCCGCATCTCGATATGGGCATCGAGCTTGCCCGCCAGCGCGGCGCGACCCCGCCGGACTGCAATATCGGTCGCGGTCACGGTGGCGGCACCGGCGACCCGTCCGCCGGAGAGCGAGACCTCGAGCCGCGGGACGACGCCCGTGATGTCGGTCGTCAGTCGGTCGGCGCCGTGCTCCACGCGGAGACGTTGTACCGAGAAGTGCAGGTGCGCTCGAGCGTGCCGCTCCGCAACCGACCCCTCTGCGTGGCCACCGGCGATCACCTTTCCCGACCGGACGACAAAGCTCGACATCGACGGAAGGAAGTCCCGCCACAGACCGATGTCGTTCGTCCCGGCACCGCTGACGTTGACGCTGAAGCGCGCGTCACCGAAAGGCTTTGCCAGATGGAGCTTTCGGCTGGTCAACGTTGCCGTGATCGAGGCGACGCGTGCCCGTTCCACGCCGAGGCGCGAGACGCGAAGGCCGGAGAGCTGGGTGTGCAGGGTGGCGAGGTCACGATGGATGCCGAGCTCGCTCACGACCGACGCCTCGAAGGCCAGCCCGCTCGCCTCCAGCCTGCAGTCCGTCGACTTGCCCAGGACCCGGGTCCCGTCGGCGAGCTTTCCGTGATCCAGGATCAGGTGGGCGTCGAAGCGATCTTCGCATCGCGGCGAGCGAATGCGGCTCCGCGGCGCGAAGGAGTGCAGCGCACCGCCGAGCATGGCGCGTCCGCGAAGCTCCCCGCGATAGGAGATATGATCGAATAGCGTTCGCCCTTGAATCCGCCGCAGATCGAGCGGATGTACCGTCGCCTCGAACGATCCAGCGAGTCCGGTGACGAGAGGGTGGCTCCCGTAGGAAAGGTCGACCTCGTGGGCGTCCACGGTCGCCGGCCCGACATCGAGCCATCTGAGCGGGCGAAACAACCAGCGCCCGCGTATGCGCGTGTCGCCCTCCGAGCGCACGGTCTGGATCCAGACCTCGCGCACGTGGTCCACGTCGACGTCCTCGAGGTCGATCATCCACAGGTTGTAGTTCGCATCCGTGAGCGGCGGTGGTTCGGGCCCGGTACCCAACAGCGGGGGGTCAGCGAAGCCTGCGATCGGGGGCAGCGCCGCCGTGACGGCCGGGGTCACGTCTCGAGGATCCAGCCGTAATCGCGCGCGGAGCGAGAGCCCGCTCGCACGCACACGTGTCGCATGGAATTCGCGATGCAGGAGATCGAGGAGAGAAATGGAGACATCGACGTGGTCGAGGGTCAGGCGCCATTCCACCTTCCGGTCCCGCCCCCGGATCGTCAGGCCCTCCACGTGAGCTTGTCCGGGGAAGTACGAGTACGCGCTCGCGTAGTCGAGACGTAGATCCGAGGTGTTCCCGGTGATGGCGAAGTTGAATGACGAGCCGCTAGCGGCGTTGCGAAGCAATCTCGTTCGCAAAAGGATGTTGGCCAGGAACCAATACGAAACGACCAGGATTGCACCGGCGAGCAAAACCCCGCGAAGCAGCCTGCGCCAAAGAGCGCGCTTCGGACCGGACGGTGCGCGATTGGCGTCGCCGACGTGCTGGGTGCCGGGGAGAGGGAGTGCATGCGTTACCCCTGCGGCAAGCCATGCGCGGCCGATGAGATGCCCCCCCATTCCTCGAGTTCATGCAGGTAGCGTGCCCCGGCGCAGCGCAATCGCGGCAGGTCGCCTGACCGGCCTACGCGCCCGGGCGCGATTGAGCGACCTCGCGCACGTGCTCTCCGGGCTCCACACGCCCCGCCGGGGCCCGGCGCCGGCTGAGCGACCCTCCGACCTAGGGCGTCAGGGCTGTCAGCGTTGCGACCGCCGTCGCCAACCGATCGGAATCGATCGGCTTCGCTAGATGCATGTCGAAACCCGCCTCCAATGCCCGCCTGCGGTCGGCTTCGCCCGCCAGGGCGGTGAGCGCGGCGACGGGGATAGGTCTTTCGTGGCCGTCGCTCCGCAGCTTGCGGATGAAGGCGTAGCCGTCCTCGCCGGGCATCGCGATGTCGCAGAGTATCGCCTGCGGTCTGAACGTCTCCGCCGCAGCGAGGCCCTCCGCCGCTGAAGACACGGCTCGAACTTCGGCGCCGTTCAGTGCGAGCATCGCTGCACAACTGTCGCGCGTGTCGTCGTCGTCCTCGATCAGCAGAACGCGCACACCGCGGATGCTGCGTGAAACGGTTCTGCGGGCGGCGGGCGCGGCCTGCTCGTCCTGCGCGGCCATCGGAAGCGTTATCGTGAACGTTGCGCCCTGGCCCTCACCGGGACTCTCGACATGCACCTCGCCCCCGTGAACGTCGACGATATGTCGAACGATCGCCAGGCCCAGGCCGAGCCCGCCGTGGGCCCGGGTCATGGAGCTCTCTGCCTGGACGAAGCGATCGAAGAGATGCGGAACCATCTCTTTTCGCAGGCCGAGCCCGGTGTCGCTCACCGTGATCCTGGCCTTGTCGTTCAACGCTTCGAGGCTGACCGCAATGCTGCCCCCCGGAGGCGTGAACTTGATGGAGTTGCCGAGCAGGTTGGCAACGACCTGTTGCAGGCGATCCGGATCACCGTGGACCGGGTGGTGGGCGCCGCGGATGGCGAGATCGAGCCGTATCCCCTTGGCCTGCGCCGGGCCCCTGGCCACGTCGACGGCGCTCTGGACAACCGTCACGAGGTCGACCGCCTGCAGGTCCAGCATCAACTTCCCGGACACGATGCGCGAGATATCGAGCAAATCATTGATCAGGCGGGTCTGGTTTCGAACCGCGCGCCCGATCGCGGCACTGGCGCGTTGGATCATCGGGTCTTCCGTGGCGCTCTTCTGGAGCACCTGCGCCGACATCAGAATCGTGTTGAGAGGCGTGCGCAGCTCGTGCGAGAGCGTGGCGAGAAAGAGATCCTTGGCGCGGTTGGCCTGTTCCGCTTCGAGTCGTGCCTCTCTCTCCGAAGCCTCCAGCTGGCGGTGCTCCGTGATGTCTTCGAGCGCCACGAGGAGCATCGGATCGCCGCCCGCACCCTGGATTGGGCAGCCAGCGACCACGAGGTCCCGTCGGCCGTCTGGAAACGTGCACTGGACCTCGATGCCTCGGAACGGCGAGCGGGTCGTCAGACTGCGTTCGAGGGCGTTTCGAAGCGCCGGCACATCCAGCGCGCCGCCCGCGAGCTCGAGTAGCCGGGAGCTTGCGGTGGCGTCCTGTTGCGTGGCAAAGCGGTCGTAGTAGGCGGGGTTCGCAGAGACGACGCGCAGACTCGCGTCGAGCACGACCAGCGACATCGGAACGGTCTCCACGATGCGCTGGGCGTAGTCGCGGGCCCGCTCTGCTTCTTCCAGCGCGCGCTTCAAAACGTCGACGTCGAGAAACGAAAGGATCGCCCCGTCGAGGCGATGGTCCGCCGTCCGGTAGGGACGGATATGCAGCTTGAACCAGCGACCATCCAGACCCTGGATTTCGTATTCCTTCGGGGTGAGGGACTCGACCGTTTCCCGGATTCTCCCGACCAGGTCGTCCACCCTGACCTTGAGCTTCACGTCATCGATCGAGCGGCCTACATCTTCGGGCAAGAGGCTCGAGATCTGCCGTGCGGTTGGGGTGAAACGCCGGACCTTCAGATCCCGGTCCACCATGATGACGGGGATCTGGACGCTCTCGAGGACATTGACGAGGTCGTCTGCGATCAGGTCCAGTTGCTGGTTCCTGTTGTGCAACTCGTCATTCAGGGTGCTGAGCTCCTCGTTCGTGGACTGGAGCTCCTCCTGGGCACTCTGGAGCTCCTCGTTGGCGCTCTGGAGCTCCTCGTTGGCGGCGACCAGCTCCTCGTTGGCGGCGCCGAGCTCCTCGACCGTGTCCTGGTGCTCGCCCGTGATCGCTTGGAGATAGTCGCGGGTCGCGGACAGCTCCGCCTGCAGCTGGAGTGCTTCATCGTCGGGGCGAGGGGAAGCTTGCTGGATCCCGGTAGGTGCTGCAGGCGTCAGCGCAGGCTCCTCGAACACGACAAGGAAGTAGCGGTCCAGAGTACCGGCGGCGTCTGCAAGCGGCACGACATCGAGGTTGATCGATCGCGTCTGGCCGTCCTTGGTGATCGTTACCCCTTGCCTGTGGCTCGTGATGGACTGGGCCTTGGCGGCTTCGAGGGCTTCTCGTAGCGGAGCCGCCAGACCGTCTCGTGCCATCTTGACAACGTTCACCTGCGGCTGCCCAGGGGGTGGCTCGAGGAAGTCTCCGGTACGCCCCCGGAACTGGATGACCTCGAACCGCTCGTTGACGACTACTCCTGAGGGGGCGTAGCGACCCAGGAGCACATGGTCGGCCTGCCTTTGTGCGTCTCGCGCAGGCTGTCCTCGCCGGGTGGGTGGGTACGCAGGCATCCGGAACTCGGCTGCAGGGCCGAGCGAACGTGGGTATTCGATCCCCGGACTCTCGCCCGTCTTTTCGAAGATCTGCTGGTCCTTGTCGATCGGAACGAAGAGGTCACCGAACTCGCGAACGCCCTCGCTGCGCCCGAGAAGCAGGTACCCGGGGTTGTTCAGGCAATGGTGCAACAGAGGCAGGATCCGGCGCTGCAGTTCGACGTCGAAGTAGATGAGGACGTTGCGACAGCTGATGAGATCAAGCTTGGCGAAGGGTGGATCACTCGTGAGGTCATGCCGGACGAACACACAGAGATCGCGGATCTGCCTTCCCACACGGTAGCGGTCCCCGGTCCGCTCGAAGAAACGCGCCAGCCGCTCCGGGCTGACGCCTTCCAGGTCGGACTCGGCGTAGAGGCCGGCCCGGGCCGTCTCGATCGCGCGCGCGCTCAGGTCCGAGGCGAAGACCTTGATGGACTGGTGCCGGTTCTGGTCCGTGAGGAATTCGGCCAGGCAAATGGCGAGAGAGTAGGCCTCCTCGCCTGTGGAGCAGCCGGGCACCCAGACGCGGACGGTCGCGTCATCATCCTTGTGCTCCAGCAGGCCGGGCAGGACCTGCTGCTCGAGCGCTTCGAAGGCGGAGGGGTCGCGGAAGAACGACGTCACATGGATGAGAATGTCCTCGGCGAGCGCCTTGGCTTCGCCGGAGTCCTTGCGAAGTACCTCGGCGTACTCGACAAGCGAGCCGAGGCGGCGCAGCGCCATTCTCCGGGCGATGCGCCTCATGAGCGTCGGGCGCTTGTACTGCCTGAAGTCCAGCTGGGTGTGCTCTCGCAGCGTCGCCAGAATGCTCGATAGGCCGCGTTCGTCCTCCTGGAGGCTCTTCTCGACCGGTACCACGCGAACGTCGGGAGGCGCGAGATACGGATGGCGGCTGAGCCGGACGAGCTCGCTCGAAATCTCTTCGGGGGACAGGCAAGAATCGACGACGCCCGCAGCAAGCGCGCTCTCGGGCATGCTGCGGAACTGTGCTGACTGTGGATCCTGGGCGAAGGTGATCCCGCCGGCGGCCTTGATCGCCCTGAGCCCCTCGGTGCCATCGGAGGCGGAGCCCGACAGCACGACACCGATGGCTCGCCCTGGTAGGTCTTCTGCGAGCGCGCGGAAGAACGAGTCGATCGGAAGGTGCGGCTTGCCCGTCTGCTGTCTGGCGACGAGCGAGAGAACACCGTGCTGGATGTGCAGATCAGCGCTCGCCGGGATGACGTACACGCGGTTCGGCTCCGCCCGCATGCGCTCTGTCACCTCGACCACCGGCATCCCGACATCGCCAGCCAACACACTGCTGAGCATGCTCGGCCGGTCGGGATCGAGGTGCTGGATCACCACGAAGGCCATGCCTGTGTCGGCGGGCACTCCGGCGAACAGCAGCCGAAGCGCCTCGAGGCCGCCGGCCGACGCACCGATCCCGACGATCGGGATGGCAGCCGCCTCCGTTTTGTCGGTCATCTGGCCCGCTGTGCGCTCTTGGCTCGCCGGGGGGGGCGGGCAAACCCTCAACCTGAGGCGCGAGCGCGCCGCCGTCAACCGGCGAGCAGGAGATGGGGCGGCGTCGACTCTGCGGAACGGTCCAGTACTGCGTCGAGGATCCCGCAAGCACCAACGGAACCTTCAGTCGAGAGCGACTTCTTTCGCCATCATGGACGCTCTTGCTGCTCGACATCGACCAGCCCTGCGACCTGCCCAAAGCCGTCGCCCTGGGCTAGTCTGTGCGCGCTGCGCGCCGTAGAGGCGGCACTGCGGAGGTAGAGATGGCGACGCGCAAGAGGAGGAAAAAGAAGAGCAGCACACCGGCCTTGCAACCGCAGCAGAAGCCGGCGGGACCGGAAGCCGGGTCCGCTGGCGCAACCGGACCCGGGCAGGCCGAGGCCGAGCCCGAGCCGGTGGACGAGCGCTTCCACGTCGTCGGGCTTGGCGCGTCGGCGGGCGGGCTCGAGGCGCTCGAGGCGTTCTTCCAGGCCATGCCGGCAAAGAGCGGTGTCGCCTTCGTGGTGGTGACGCACCAGCACCCTGGGCACGTCAGCCTGCTGCCGGAGCTGATAGCGAAGCGCACAGAGGTTCCGGTGGAAGCGATCACGGACGGCATCTTGCTCGAGCCTGACCGCGTGCTGGTCGCCCCGCCCGGATACTACGTAGAACGTCCGCCGCGGCCACCTGCACCTGACGAAACTGGAGCACGGCCAACTCCCCATCGATCATTTCTTCCGCTCGCTGGCTGCCGACCAGGACGACCGCGCTGTCTGCGTCGTGCTCAGCGGCACGGGCGCCGACGGCACGCTGGGCCTGCGCGAGGTGAAGGCGCAGGGTGGAATGGCCATGGTGCAGGACCGGGAGTCGGCGCGCTACGCCGGGATGCCCGAGAGCGCCACCGACACCGGTCTTGCCGACTTCGTGCTGCCGCCGGAGAAGATGGCCGAGTCGCTGCTCGCCTACGTGCGGACGACCGGCCCTTCGCTGGACGCGGAGCGCGTCGCCAAGACGGCGGCGGTGCGCCAGCGCATCTTCACGCTTCTGCGCCGCCGCACCGGGCACGACTTCAGCGGCTACAAGCCAAGCACGATGCGGCGGCGCATCGAGCGGCGCATACGCATGCACCAGATCGAGCAACCGGCCGAGTACGTGCAACTACTGGAGACCAACCCGCACGAGCTGGACCTCTTGTTCAAGGAGCTGCTCATCAGCGTCACCAGCTTCTTCCGCGATCCGGAGGCGTTCGAGGCGCTGGCGACGATCCTCGAGAAGCAGTCCGACGAGTTTCCCGACAACTACGTCTTCCGCGTCTGGGTGCCGGGCTGCGCGACGGGCGAGGAAGCGTATTCGATCGCGATCCTGCTGCAGGAGCTGGCGGAGCGCCTGAAGCGCCCCTTCCAGGCCCAGATCTTCGCGACCGATCTGGACGAGCGGGCCATCCTGAAGGCGCGCGCGGGCCGCTACGCGGAAGGCATCGCCGCTGACGTAGGCGCCGAGCGGCTCGTGCGGTTTTTCACGCGCGACGGCAACAGCTACCGCATAGACAAGAGCATCCGCGAGATGGTCGTCTTCGCCGTACAGAACATTCTCAGCGATCCACCCTTCACGCGGCTCGATCTGCTCGCGTGCCGTAACCTGCTCATCTATCTCAACCCGGAAATCCAGCAGCGCCTCGTGCCGGTTCTGCACTACGCGCTCAAGCCGGGCGGCATCCTGATGCTGGGCACGTCGGAGACGGTTGGCGAGTCCGAGGAGCTGTTCGAGGCGGTCGACCGCAAGTGTCGGCTGTACGTGCGGCAGAAAGGCGGCCCCACTCCGCCGGGGGCCGTGGGCTTCAACGTGGACCGCGTGGACGGCCCCCGCGCCGGCCGGCACATGTCGGCCGCGACCGGCTCGCCCGCGTCTGCCATCGAAAGAGCCCTCCTCGATCGCTTTGCGCCGCCCACCGCGATCGTCAACGAGCGGGGCGAGATCGCCTATCTGCATGGGCGCACCGGCAACTATCTGGAACCGAGCGCCGGCGAGCCCCGGAACAACCTGTTCACGATGGCCCGGGAGGGGCTCGAGTACGAGCTGCCTGCGCTCGTACGCATCGCCGCCGATCAGGGCCGCGAGGTAGCGCGCCAAGGTATCCAGGTGAGGACCAACGGCGACTATACGGCAGTGGACCTCCTGGCCGGCCCCATCCTCGAGCCGGAGAGCATCCGCGGCCTGATCCGCGTCAGTTTCCGGCCGGTCGACAAGGCCGCGGTCAAGAAGAAGCCGCGGCGTACCGGAGGCCAGGCCAAGCAGCTGGAGCAGGAGCTCGCCCACACGCGCGAAACGCTCCAGAGCACCATCGAGGAACTGCAGAGCACGAACGAGGAGCTGCAGAGCGCCAACGAGGAGCTGCAGAGCACGAACGAGGAGCTGCAGAGCACGAACGAGGAGCTGGAGACCTCGCGCGAAGAGCTGCAGTCGCTCAACGAGGAGCTCCAGACCGTCAATTCCGAGCTGATGCTCAAGAACGAGGAGCTCGCCCACGCCAACGACGACATGCAAAACCTGCTGCAGAGCACCGACATTGCAACGCTGTTCCTCGACACGGATCTCAGGATCAGCCGCTTCACGTCCCAGGCGCGCGAGGCCATCCATCTGATTCCCAGTGACACGGGCCGTCCGCTCGCCGACCTGACCACCAACTTGCGCTACGACCACCTTGCCGAGGACGCCAAGCGCGTGCTCGAGACGCTGGTGCCCGAGGAACTGGAGGCGCAGACGACCGATGGCGCGTGGCGGCTGATCCGCATCCTGCCCTACCGCACGGCGCAGAACGTGATCGACGGCGTGGTGATCACGATCGTCGACATCGATCGGGTCAAGCGCGCCGAAGCGCTCGCCGCATCGCGGGCCCTTGCGGAGAGCATCGTGCAGACGGTGCGCGAACCGCTGGTCGTGCTCGATCCCGATCTGGCCATCATCACAGCCAACCGCGCGTTCTTCCGGAGCTTCGGCTTCGATGCCGCGCGGGTCACGGGGAAGCGTCTGGTGGACCTGCCAGGCGGCGAGTTCTGGGCCCTGCCCAGACTCAGGCGCTTGCTGGACGAAGTCGTGACGGGGGGAAGGGTGTTCGAGGACTTCGAGGTCGAGCACAAGCTGCCAGGCATCGGTCGGCGCCGTCTGCTGCTCAACGCCCGCCGTCTTGAAAGCCCCTCGGAGGCGGGGGTCCACGTTCTGCTGGCACTCGAGATCCAGAATGTAGATGTTTCGCCTTGACCGGAAAGAACCCGAGCGTACGCTGCGTAGATAATGGGGGGACTGGCCGAGGGCGCGCACGATCTCCGGAGCCGCGCGGAAGCTGCGCTGCGCCGGACGGAGCGGGACGTGAGCTCGATGATCCCGGACGACGTGCAGCGCCTCGTGCACGAGTTGCAGGTCCACCAGATCGAGCTCGAGATGCAGAACGAGGAGCTCCGGCGCGCCCATGCAAAGCTGGAGGAGTCGCGCGAGCAGTTCCAGGAGCTCTTCGAGCGCGCGCCCGCAGCCTATCTGGACGTGGACGCCGATGGCGTCATCGTGCGCGCGAACCGTGGCTTTTCGAACCTTCTGGACGTGGACTCCGAGCGGCTGCCGGGGCGCCGCGTGCTCGAATTCGTTGCACCCCAGGATCTCCGGCGGTTCCGCGAACACCTGCGAGCCGTGCTCGAGAGCGAAGAGCGCGGTTCGTGCGAGCTGTCGGTGGTGCGCGACGCTGGCAGCACCGTGCAGGTACGGCTCGACAGCAGCCCACGGCGGCACGGCTGCCTCATGCTGATGACCGACATCAGCGAGCGCAAGCGGGCGGAGGGTGCACTCTTCCGGCTGGCGCAGGATCTCGAAGAGCGCGTGGAGCTGCGCACCAGCGAGCTGGCCGACAAGAACCGCCAGCTGCAGTTCGAGATGGCCGAGCGCTCGCGGGCCGAGCAGGAACGCCAGCAGCTCGAAACGCGGCTGCGCAGCGCCGAGCGGCTGGAGGGCCTGGCCCAGCTCGCGGGCGGCATAGCGCACGACTTCAATAACCTGCTCGTCGGTGTGCTCGGCAACGCCGACCTGCTGCTCGGCGAAAAGCAACTGCCCCCCGCGATGCGCGAGTCGCTGTCGCTGATCAAGCAGGCTGGGCAGGCCGCCACCGATCTCACGCGCCAGATGCTGATGTACACGGGGCGTGCCCAGCGCGTCGTCCAGCCAGTCGATGTCGTGCGCATCATCGAGGGCTGCATCGAGAGCGCGCGCCCGCAGGCTCCCGAGGGCGTGCGTCTGGTCAACGAGATGGGGCCGAACCTGCCCGCGGTGATGGCGGACGAGGGTCAGCTCCGCGAGCTCGTCACCCACCTGATCATGAACGCGCTCGAGGCGGTCGGTGAGCTGGGGCCGGGGCGGGTTGCGGTGCGCGCCTACGCCGTGGATTTCGACGAGCAGGAGCTTGGCGTGCTTACCGTGCGCGCAAACGCCGCGCCGGGCCGCTACGTCGTGATCGCGGTCGACGACACCGGTCACGGCATGGACGCCAGCATGCAAGCGCGCGCTTTCGACCCGTTTTTCTCGACCAAGTTCACGGGACGCGGACTCGGGCTTGCCTCGGTGCTCGGGGTCGTGCGCGGTCATCACGGCGCGCTCAATCTGTGGAGCGAGCCGGGCCACGGCACCAGCATCCAGGTCGCGCTGCCGGCGGCCGCGCGAGAGCAGATTCGGGAACCGGCGCCGCGTTCCGAGCTGTGGACGGGCTCGGGGAGCGTGCTCCTGATCGACGACGACCAGCTCGTGCGCGGAGTGCTCTCGCGCCTGCTCCAGCACATGGGGTTCAGCCACGTCGTGCAGGCCGCGACCGGCCGTGAAGGCCTGGATCGGTACACGGCGCCGGGGCAGAGGTTCTCCGTCGTGGTGCTCGATCGCACCATGCCGGGGCTGTCCGGCGAGCAGGTCCTCGCCAAGCTGCGCGAGCTCGATCCCCTCGTTCCCGTGCTCATGGTCAGCGGCTACAGCGCGGACGACATCGACGTCGATGACCCGCGTGTTCGGTTCCTGCAGAAGCCGATGACGGAAGACGCGCTCCGGGAATCGCTTGCCGACCTGATCGAAGGGACGGCCGCTGGCGTCCGCCCACTGCCGCTCTCGTCGGACTCCGCGTGAAGCACCGCGGGAACGGGGTGGGGCCCCCGGCCGGGCGCGAACCCGGGCTTGGCGGGCCCGCGGCGCGCGCAGCGCGGCGGGGTGCGGGGCAAAGCAACTCACGGCGCCTCGCGCTGGGTCGTGCTCGCCGACATCAGCCGCTATCCGCCCCAGCGGCGCCTTCCGCCGGACAGCGGCGGTCGCACGAGCAGGTCGGCTTCGCTGCCAGCTCGATGGTCGGCGGTGAGAGCGGCGGTTGCATTGGTGGCTGGGAGCGTGGCGACGTTGCCGAACCCGGAGAGCGTCGCCTTCGTGACCCCCGAGATTGTCGCGCTGCTGAGCTGGATCTCACGCATGCCACCCGTGCAGGAACCGAGCGCCACGGCGGCGACGGTCGCGGCGCCCCCCGTCGACGCTCCGGGCCAACCGTTCACGCCGATTAGAGCGTACTTGCTCGGGTCGAAGGACACCGACTGGGGCGAGTCGCTTCGGAGGTAGCGGCGGATGCCGGCGGCGCTGTCTCTCTCCGGCAGCGGCAGCGGCAGCGGCGGCACCACGCGCGCGCGCCACGCGCTCGGCGGCGAGCACACCCGCGTAGCGGAGCCCGCTCCGAGCGCCGCGGGGCTACGTCAACTGCAATCCGGCTGGCACTTGACCCACTCGCTGCCGCCGACTGCGACCAGGCTGCACGAGACGGGGCGGCCGGCGTCGCCGCACCGCCGTGGACGAAGACTTGGCGACGCCCCCGCAGCCGCTGCACGCCCGCCGGCGGCGCCCCGCAGCGACTGCGCACCGCGCGTTTGGCATCTCGCGAGATATTTCGCCATGCGTTTCCACTGTGGCTGATCGCAGCCTCGAGATTGCCGCACTAGCTTCGCCGAACTGGCGCAGAAGCGCCGCAAAACGCGCCCGGCATCGCGTTTGCTAGAACGTCGCGGCAACAGGGGAACGTGACGCTGTGCGGCGCGGGGGGGGCTGGCGCGCGCGGCGCCGGGGAGGGGGAGCGATGGATCGCTGGACCACGCGGGCCGGTGTGCGCCGGCTGTTTGTTGTGCTGGGGATCGGTCTCGGAGCGCTGGCCAGTGGCTGCAGCGCGCGCGACGCGTCCAGCGAGCAGGTCCAGAGCACGCGCGCTCCGCTGCTGGTCGGCACGGAGGAGGCGACCCTGCGCGCTTCGGACGAGAGCCCCTCGTCCTTCTTCGGCGAGAGCGTGGACATCGACGGGGATACCGTGCTGATCGGCGCGAGCTACAAGACCTATTCCGCCGAGTCGCTCTCGGGCGAGGCGTACGTGTTCGTGAAGAGCGGCGGCAACTGGACCGAGCAGGCCATCCTGCGACCGCCGGACGGGCCGCACGCGCTGGAGTACTTCGGCAAGAGCGTCGCACTCGATGGCGACACCGCCATCGTCCAGACCGGCGGCCCTCGCGCCTACGTCTTCGTGCGCAGCGGCCAGCACTGGACCGCCCAGGACATCCTGCACACCTCGCCGGGGGCCTCCTTCAGCGGCTTCGGCCGCACGGTCGCCGTCGACGGCGACACCGCGCTCGTCAGCACCTTCCTCGCGGAAGTCGATGGCGTGACGCACGCGGGTCAGGTGTTCGTCTTCACTCGCAAGAGCGGCAGCTGGACCCAGCAGGCGGTATTGCACGCGTCCTCACCCGAAGCCGAGGACGAGTTCGGCTACAGCGTCGCACTGGACGGCGACACGGCGATCGCGACCGCGCCGGGCAAGAGCGTCTCGGTGTCCGTCTCGCCGTATTCGCGGGCCGGGCAGGCCTACGTCTTCACGCGCAGCGGCGGCATCTGGACAGAACGGGCCGCGCTGCACGCCCAGACGCCCACGCCCAACAACAGCTTCGGCGCGAGCGTCGAGCTGGAGGGCGGCACGGCTGTGGTGAGTAGCGAGAACGCCTACTACCAGGGCATGAACGCCGCGGGCGAGGTGGACGTGTTCGTGGGCAGCGGCGCGAGCTGGACGCGGCAGGCCGTGCTGCATGCCTCGGACGCCGCGTCGCTCCAGCGCTTCGGCGTGAGCGTGGGGCTGTCGGGCGACATCATCGTGGTCGGCGCGCGCCGCAAGACGCATTCCGGCCTGCCGCTGGCCGGCGCCGCGTACGTCTTCGCGCGGCAGGGCGGTGAGTGGGCCCAGCAGAGCATCCTGTACGCCCCGGACGCCGCCGCCGGCGCCGAGTTCGGCAACAGCGTCTCGGTCTCGGGCCGCCGTGCGCTGGTCGGCGCGGTGCGCGCGCTCGGCCTGGCCGGCGAGGCCTACGTGTACCGGCTCGCCGCGCAGAACGGCGATCCCTGCACGCTCGCCAGCGACTGCGTCAGCGACCACTGCGTCGACGGCGTGTGCTGCAACAGCGCCTGCGGTGGCGGCGCGCTCGACGATTGCCAGGCGTGTTCCATCGCGAAAGGCGCAGCGAGTGACGGCACCTGCGGCGCGCTGCGCGCCGATGTGGCCGGCACGGTCACCTGTCGCCCTGCGGCGGACAGCTGCGACGAAGCCGAGAGCTGCAGTGCCGGCTCGAGCGTGTGCCCGACCGATCAGTTCGTGGCCGCCGGCACCGCCTGCGACGACGGCTTGACCTGCATCGCCGGGAGCACGTGCCAGGCCGGCGTCTGTACGGGCGGCGCCGCCCTCGACTGCGACGACCAGGATCCGTGCACCCACGACTCGTGCGTCGAGCCGGGCGGCTGCACGCACGAGCCGATTGCGGGCTGCGTCGTCGATGCAGGCCCCGGCGACGCCGCGCCCGAAGCCGATGCCGCAACGGACGCAGCCGATGCCGCGCCTGGAGCCGACGCCGGACCGGATGCCGAGGCCGCCAGCGACGCCGCGCCCGATGCCATGCCCGACGCCGCGCCCGAAGCGGGAGCGGATGCGGAAGCCGGAAGCGACGCGCAGGCCGATGCGGCCGACGTGGCACCCGAAGCCGACGCGGCACCCGAAGCCGACGCGGCAGCGGACGCCGAGGCCGACGCCATGAACGACGCGGCAGCGGACGCCGAGGCCGACGCCATGAACGACGCAGCAGCCGACGCCGAAGCCGGCACCCCCGACGCGGCCGCCGACGCCGGCACGACGCCCGGCACGACGCCCGGCAACGGAACCAGCGGCTGCAGCTGCACGCTGCCCGGTGGAAAGCCGACCCCGGTGCCCTGGGCGGCGCTCGCGCTGGGGCTGGGCTGCGTCACGTGGCTGCGACGCAGGAGGCGCTCGCCTTGGCGCTAGCGCTCGCTGCTCTGCCGGCTCGCAGCCGCACATGCCTCCCCGTACCGAGCCGCTGCCGAGCCAGTAGACGCTGCGGCCCTCTACGGCGACGTCGCCCGGATAGGTCTGCCACCAGTGTTGCCCCGGCACGAGCGTGATCGGCGTGCCGCCACCCGGACAGGCTTTCATTACTTGGCCGTCGAGTTCCGTCCAGTAGACGTCGTTCGTGGACTGCGTGAAGGGATACGGCTGCAGCAATGCGCACTGTGTTCCCCAGACGACCAGCTGCGCCTCGCGGGGAGGGCGGGGGTGACGCCCGCGGCAGACAAACGGTTTCTTGATTGCGGGCGTCAGTTCGGGAGAATGCGGCTCCGCCACCAGGCAACCCTGGACGCGAGCACCGTATGTTCTGGAAAGTCGCAGGCGTCATAGCCTATCTCGCCGCCCTGCTCGTCATCGGCGCCGTGGCCTCGAGACGAATGAAGGACGTGCGGGACTTCTTCGCGGCGGGGAAGAAGCTCAGCTTCTGGTCGGTGGCGTTCTCGGCGCGTGCGACGGGCGAGTCGGGCTGGTTGCTCCTCGGCCTGACGGGCATGGGGGCGTTCGTCGGGGCGCATGCGTTGTGGGTGGTCCTGGGAGAAACGCTCGGCGTCGCAGCTGCGTGGCTCTTGATGAGCCGACGGTTTCATCGGCTCACGATGAAGTACGACGCGATCACGATTCCGGACTATCTCGAAGCCCGGTTCGGCGACTCTGAGCACTGGCTGCGGCTCTTCTCGGCAGGCGCCCTCACGATCTTCGTCACGATCTACGTCGCCGCGCAGATCTATGCGACAGGCCAGGCGTTCAGCGACTTTCTGGGATGGAACTTCTACGTCGGCATCGCGGTCGGATTCGCGGTGGTGATGGCCTACAGCATTTCGGGTGGCTTCCTGGCCGTCGTCTGGTCGGACGTCTTCCAGGGGTTGTTGATGTTCCTGGGCCTCGTCTTCCTGCCGATCTTCGGGGTCATCGCGGCGGGCGGTCCGGGAGCGGTGATTCACGGTCTGCGACACATCGACCCCAGTCTGCTGTCGCTCGGCGGGCCGCAAGGCTGGACCCTCAAGACGGTTCTAGAGACGGTCAGCTTCGTGCTGATCGGGATGGGCTTCATGGGGTCCCCGCAGATTTTCGTACGCTTTCTCGCGCTGCGCGACGAGAAGGAGATCCGCCGCGGCGCGGCGGTGGCCATCGGGTGGACGATCCTCGGAGACAGCGGAGCCGTGCTGACCGGGATGGTGGGCCGGTCGCTTCTGACGGGCCCTCACGATGCGGTGCAGAAAGTCCTCGGGGCGAACGCGGAAGGAGTCCTCCCGGCGATGGTCGACAAGCTGCTTCCTGCGATCCTCGTCGGCATCTTCATCGCGATCGTTCTCGCCGCGATCATGTCGACGGTCGATTCGCTGCTGGTCATCGCCTCGAGCGCCGTGATGCGCGACCTCTACCAGCAGGTTCTTCATCCCGGGATGAAAGACGACACGCTCGTCGCGCGGAGCCGATGGGCGACGTTCGCGATCGCGCTTCTCGCGCTCGCCGTCGCGCTCATCGCCACGCGACCCGGTCAGACCGTCTTCTGGTTCGTGCTATTCGGGTGGTCGGGGATCGCGGCGACGTTCTGTCCGGTCACGATCCTCTCCCTCTTCTGGCCGAGGTTCACACGCCGCGGGGCGCTCGCCTCGATGATCACCGGCTTCGCCTGCGTGCCCTTCTTCAAGTTCGTCGCCCCGCACATCCCGGTAGCCGGTCCCTACTTCGCCGCCTTCAACGAGCTTCCTCCGTCGGCAGCGGTGTCGTTTGCCGCGGGCATCCTGTTCAGCCTCGGTGACTCCCGGGGGCAGGCCGCGGCCGACGCCGGGGCGACGCGCGTCTGACGCTGACCCTCCGTCGTCAACATAGCCCCGGAACGACTTCGCAGATCGGCGTGTTCGACCGGCAGCACGCAGCGGGTGGCCCGTAGTGCGGCTCGACGAGCTCGATCGGAACGGATGGGGTGGGCCTGCTGGGGTAACTGGTTGGGTGCCCCCCCATAGAAGCTAGGACAAGCGACCGTCCGTAGGCGCGGGATAGTGGCGCGCAGCGAGCGTGGCCTGCGTGCTAGTGGAATTACCTAGATACGGGAGTCGGTTTGCATGACCGCTGTGGGCATGATGCGGGTGACATGGCCCCAGTTTCGATCACCTTGAATACGAATTAGCAGCGGAAGTGCATGGGGATCGGATAGCCTCCGTCCAAGACTCCGGAGGTCCAGCTTTGAAACACTTCGCTTTGATGTGCGCCTCGGCGGTTTGCGTCGTGGCGTTCGCTTCCGTCGCCTCGGCCACGGACTACACGTGGATTGGCCCGTCGAGCTGCTCCAGCCCGCCGTGCGGAGGCGACTGGACCAATTCGGCCTACTGGAGCCCGAACGGCGTACCGGGCTCCGGCGATACCGCGACGATCAATGGCGCCAGCGACCCGAACACGACGGGCATCACCAGCGCAACGGCCACCGTGGCCAAGCTGACCGTCACCGGCAACACGGAGTTGCCGGATTGCATTCTCACCATCAAAGCGGGCGGCACGTTCAAGTGGACCGGCGGAAGCAAGGCCAGCATCGGCGGCAAGCTGACGATCAGCGCCGGCGCGAGCGGGACCCTCGACGGCGACCTCGAGCTGGCCGGGGGCGAGCTGGACAACGCCGGAACGCTCGACTGGACGGCGGGCGTGCTCTCCGGTGACAACAGTGCGATCTTCAGGAACTCGGGCACGATGACCGTGTCGCCCGGCGCGAGCTTCGGATACGGGAGCGGCACGAACGACGCCGACCTCTACAACACGGGCACGTTCACCTTCACGGGGCCCGGCACGCTGTCGGATGAAAATGGCTACTGGGGACTGCACAACTCCGGAACCGTGACGGTGTCGAGCGGCACGTTCGAGCTCCACAGCTCCGGCAACACCAAGAGCACGTTCGAGGACGGCGGACACATCTCGGGCGCAGGCACGCTGAAACTCTACGAGCCGCTGCAGCAGTTCGGTACCGCTTCGTCCGAAACCGACGCCACATTCACCGGCACGACGACCATCGACGCCGGCGGTACGCTCGAATTCGCCCACGGCTCGAACGTGGACGGCAAGGGTACGATCGCGGGGCCGGGAACGCTGGTGTGGAGCGGAGGCACCATTGCCGCCAACTCCCCGGCGGCCCCACTGGTCTGGAACGCGAACCTGGTCGTGAAGATGACCGGCAGCGACGTGAAGAACCTGATCGGAGCCGTCGACAACAATGGCAAGGTCACGTGGGATGCCGGCGACTTCGGCGCTTCCCAGGGGGCCGCGTTTGTCAACTCGGGAGACTTCACGGCGACGGACGATCTCGCCATGGTCTACGGCCCGTCGGGCGGAGTGAACGGGGCGCTGTTCCAGAACAAGGGAACGTTCACCAAGTCCGGAGGTTCGGGCGCGGCCACGGTCGATCTGTGGAACTTCGACAACGACGGCAAGGTCGACGTCGCCAGCGGCACGCTGGAGGTGCACGGCCCTCTCGAACACGCCATCAACGACGGGTCGAGCTTCGACGGACACGTGACATACGGGGGGACCGCGAGCTCGAGCCAGTCCGTGGTCGCGTTGACCGGCACGACGACGTTGAACGCCGGAGCGACGCTCGAGCTGTCGACCCATGGCCAACTCACCGGCAACGGCACAGTCGCCGGTTCGGGCAAGACGCTGTTCACTGGCGGCGGGGCGGACGTCGCTGACAAGGCTTCGATCACATTCGGCAAGGGCGGCGCCGTGGAGCTGGCGGACAATCCGTCGCAGAACGTGTTCTCGACGGCCGGCACCGGCGCGCTCACGTTCGCCGGCACCACCACGTGGACAGCGGGACAAGTGGAGCTGGACACCGGCACACTCACCAATACCGGCACGTTCACGGCGAAGACGGCGGCGCTCTTCACCGTGAACGGCTTGGGTGCGACATTCGACAACCAGGGCACGCTCGTCGTCGATCCCGGTAGCGGAACCACGCAGTTCGACATCAGCATTAACGACTCGGGCACGGTGAACGTGAAGAGCGGTACGGCCTGGTTGTCGGGCTACACCACCTACGTCCAGACCGCCGGAAGCCTCATGCTGACCGGCGGAGACATCGCCGCGTACGTCGACAGCGGCGACCCCAAGAACCCCGGCAATCCGCTGACGCTCGACCTCAAGGGCGGTCGCCTGGAAGGCGCGGGCAACATCGACGCGGTCGTGAACAACGAGGGCGGGACAGTCGCGCCGGGCGGCAGCGGAGCCGCGGGCACGCTGAAGATCACGCAGACGTACACGCAGGCGTCCAAGGCCGGCATCGAGATCGAGCTGGGCGGCAACGCCACGGGGAAGTTCGACACGCTCGACGTGGCGGGCGACGCGACCCTCGACGGCACGATCAGCGTCGGGCTTGTCGGGAGCTTCCTGCCCGCGGTGGGCGACAGCTACAAGGTCATCACCTCGCCGAACGTCACGGGAAATTTCGCCAACGTCACGCAGTCGCCGAACGCGACCGTGAACGTGACGTACGATCCGACCGACGTGGTGCTCGGCGTGACCAGCGTGACTCCCCCGATGCCGGGCCCGGACGGCGGCACGAACCCGGACGGCGGCACGAACCCCGGCGCCGACGGCGGCACGAACCCGGGTGCAGACGGCGGCGGCGACGCGGGCACGCCGCCGGCCGGCGGTGGCAGCGGCTCCGGAAGCGGAGGCTGTTCGATCGCCGTGCCCGGCGGCGCGGGCTCGTCGTTCGCAGCGTTGTTGGCACTCGCCGGTGCGGCCCTGCTGTTGCGCCGCCGACGGCGCTGAGCGACGCGGGCGCGGCGCGCAGCCCAGGACGAGCCCGGTCATCCGAGCAGCGTGTCCGGGATGCCCGTGTGCCGCCCCCTGGCCAGACCTCGCCAGCACACGGAGTCAGGCAGTTGCTCTCCTCGCAGACGACCGAGTTCACGAAACACGTTGCGCACGGCTCGGAGAACGCGTCGCTCGTGGCCTGGTCGATGCAATCGAGCATACACTGGTCGAAGTAGCCATTAGCAAAACAGCTGCGGGCACAGATCTTCGAGAGAGTCTGGATGTCCTGCATGCCGCCGTCGGCTGTTGGGTAACTGGCCTTGTACGCCGCCTGGTCACTCGCGTTCGTGGTTCGACTCGACGGGCGTTGGAACCGACGCGGCGCGGCGGGGCGCGGCGGGGCGGCGCACGGCGGGCGCCGCGAGGTGGCGGGCGGGGCGCGACTGCGGACTCGCGCGGCGCGGCTGTGCGCGATTTCCCGCTTGACAGCTTTCCGCGCGCACGGCGTCTCGATCGCGCGACTCGCGCGCAGAGCAGGCTTCGGCAGGCGGTGAGCGATCGCGAGCAGATCGCTATCTGCGAGCTTCGGCTGCGACTTGTAGATGGCCGCGACGGCCTTGAAGAAGCCCGCGTCGCCCTTCTCGACGCGCGCCCCGACGGCGAGCATGGCCGCTGGCATAGCGCGCGGGTGGAATGGAAGCGGGGCGTGCTTCCATACGATCCGCACCTTGCCGGGGTAGTACTTCATCAGCTCTGCCAGTGTGGACTGGACGCGTTTGCAGTCGGGGGACTGCAGGTCCGAGAACTCGACGACCGTGACGAGCGCGGTACGCGGGCCCTGCACTGGCGAGCCTGCTATCGGAATCTTCCAGATCGTCGTGTCATCCTGTGGTGGCGCGACCGGCGGCACGTACGGCTTGAAGTTCGCCGCCACGCGCGTGGAATACACCTCCTGAGGCGCCGCGCCGTTGCCTTGCAGCACGTGCGTGCACTCGAGCTCCGCGTCGATGACGGCCCGGAACTTCTCGACGGGCTCCGCGCTGGAGATCTCGATGCCATTGATGCGGAAGCTCGGCGTCGCGAGCGCACGAATGCGAGCCGCGAGTGCCTGCGCTCCGGGAAGCAGGTCGAAAAGCTGTTCCTACGGCGGGCCAGCAGCCGATCTTCGGGCCCCTCCGGCGGCGATTTGCCGGCCCTTGGGTCGACTTCGCGCCGCTATGGGCAGAACCCCGGACTCTTCTTGCAGCTGTTGTGCAGGGTGGTGCTCCCGCAGGGCAAGTCGTTCGAGGAATTGCAGTTCGACGGGCACGCGTTGCAGCACTGGAAGCTGACGTTCTGGTTGGGCACGGCCTTGTCGTCGCAGGTGTCGGTCTCGATCCCCCTGGGATCCGAACAATCGCCGGCGATGCAGGCCAGCCCCGCGTGGCAGAGGCCGGTGCCGCCGGTCGCCGCCACCAGCTTCTGCTTCGTGCCGCACAGTTCCTTCCGATTGATCGTATCGGCGCAGACCGCGCAGTCCGCGTTGGCCCCAGGCCACGTGTAGCCCTTGGGTCCCCGCTGCGTGCAGCCGCCGCAGTAGCGCCCGCACGAATAGACCGCGTCCACGCCTTTGTCGTGGCCGGCCTCCATCCCCTCGCCCGCCCAGTGCAGCATCTCGTGCAGCGCGATCGAGCAGAGCTGGCTGGCGCTCGCGTTGTCGACGAAAGTCGGGTTCCAGTTCGTGTGTGCGCCGGTCTGCCCCGGCAGCCACCACAGGCCCGGATCGGTGGCGGCGTCCTGGCCGGTACACGAGTCGCCGCAGCCCACTACCAGACTGTCGCGGGCAAAAGTCGTGAACAGGCGGAAGCCCCAGTCCGGGCGCGTCGCGTCCAGACAGCTGAGCCCGTGCTTCATCACGCACTCGTAGGCGGTCAGCAGCTTGGCCGCCTGGGCGTCGCTGCAGCGGCCGCCGCCTCCGCCGTGGGGTATCGAGATATTGTCGAGCTTCTTGGTCGAACCGCCCCGGTTGGACGGGAAACCCTGCTGCCCGTTGCAGTCGGCGCCGCCGGCGGCACGGCTCATCGGCAGCACCTGGTCGGAATCGACCGTGAACTTGCCGTCCTGGTTCGGGCTCGTCTCCTCCACGACGTGCACGGTGCGTGCGGCGAGATCGTACGTCATGGTCATCCGCTGGTCGAAGCGCGTGTCGAAATCGGTGTCGCGCAGAGTGACCTCGCTGGGCGGGGGGCCCGCCTTGTACGTGGTCTCGCTGTCGGCAATGCCGTTGGAGTCGTCGTCGATGGTCAGCGTGCCGTTGCCTGCGCTGTCGAAGATGTAGTCGAGCTCCGGATTGCCATCGCCATTCGCGTCGATGCGGATTTCGGTCTTCCCGTCGGGAGTCGTCTGCGTCGTGTAGTCGGGGGTGCCGTCGCCGTTCACGTCCGCGGGCTGCCCTTGCGCGGCCTTCTTCGCCTGATCGACGATCGCCTGCACCGCCGGATCGAGGGGACCCGTGTCATCGATGACCGGGCCTGCGTCGCCGCCCGCACCGGCCTGCCCGCCGGCTCCCGCCTGGCCCGCCGCGCTGGAGCCGGCACTGCCGGGGCTGGCAGCGCTGCCGCCGGAACCCGCCCCGCCCGCATCCTGGGACGCGCCTACCGCCGAGATGCGACACCCCCCGCCCAGCAGCATCACGGCCAGCGCCAGTCCGGAGATTCCATACTGCAAGTTCCGCATGACGTCCTCCACTCGGGAGGTATACGGCGAGCATGCTCACGATGGCCCGCGATGTCCGAAGATATCAATCGGAAGCGTTCCGGTCCCTGGACTGACAGCCGGCCGAAGCCCTGGAGACGGTGGCGGTGTGGTCGAATGTCCGGACACGCCCCGACCCGGCGTGGACTTCAAGAGCACGATCGATGCGCCGCCGATCTCGCCGACGCCAAGAAGCTCGCTGCAGCGGTGATCAAGAAGCTCTAGCGCGGCGCGGGAACCCACCGGCTACAGGCTACAGTACTGGTTCCCAACAAACTGCGGCACGAGCCGGCAGCGACCGCCGTCGCACTGGTAGCCTTCGCATTGCATCCGGTCCGTGCATGGCGATCCGACGGGTCGGGCGGCGACGCAGAGCCTGCTTCCGTCGAAGTCGCAGACTGCGCCAGGGGCGCACAGGTCGCCCTGCGCTCCATCGGGACACGGCGTGCCGAGCGGGAGCCAGGGCTGGCAGGTACCGTTCCGGCAGATCAGGTGGGGAGCACATTCGACGGCCGCATGCGCGGAGTAGCCGCAAGGTTCGCCGTTGCCGGCCACAGTGTACAGCTCACAAGTGTAGGCGCCCGGTGCGAGAGCCCGGCAGACGTCTCCGGCGCTGCACTCGCCATCCGTCGTGCACACCGCTCCGGTCGGAAGGTTGCCGCTGCTGTAGACGCCGACGCATCCACTGCGGTCCAGTTGCTTGTACGACTGGCACTGGTCGATCCCGCGCCGGATCTGGGCCACGCAGCGCGCCGCCGCCGCGCCATCGTAGTGGGCCCCGTGCTGCCGGGCGGCCGCGGCGACGGAAGCCGTAGCAGAACGCACCTGTGCGACGCAGCCGGCCCTTGCCACGCGATAGCCGGCCAACTTGCAGCAGCGATCGATCCCGTCGCACCAGGCGTGGGCGACCGCATCGGCGTAGTCCGGTTCCGCGATGCTGGCCTGATCCAGGCTGCTGCGTGCGCCGCACGCGCCGGACGCTGCCGCGAACGCCAGCGACAGAGCGCCGACAATGCCCGCCCCCTGTCGGCGCCAGGAATAGCCCCGCACCATCACACGCCCCAGAGTGCGCCCAGCGCCCGGTCGTTGTCCAGCGTAGCCAGCCAACCCAGCACTTCCGCATGGCGCGAAGCACTTGTCGCCCTGGTCCGGAAACGCGGCCGGCGCATCGTGCGCGTCGTTGACGGCCGTGACGCTTGGACCGCGCCGCAGGCGTGAGCGCAGCCCGAGGCTGAAAGCGCCACTCCACAAACCAGAAGCGGGCCGCCGAAGCGGCCCGCGACCGGGAGTGGAGGCGCCGGGAATCGAATTGGTGAAGGACAGCAACCTGCAACATGGTGATGTCGCTCGCCTTTTCGTCCAACCGTTTGATATCTCGGCGCTTCCACGGATTCCTGGTCTCGACTCGATTCAACGCCAGTCAACACGGCTCGACCTGGCTCGTGGAGACATTCTGGAGACGGGAGTGGTCGCTTCGCTGTGCGACCAGACCCGATCCGGCAGCGGTGCGCGTTCGACTCTAACAGCTCCGGTCGCTCCGCACGGCCCTTCTCGGTCGCGGTGGTATGGGCGAGGTGTACGAGGTGGAACATGCGGTGACGGGCGTCCTCATGGCCGCGAAGGTGCTTCTTCCCGAGTTCGCCAGTGTCGAGCAGCAAGCACGCCGCCACGTCCCCCGCGTCCAGCGCCCGCCTCGCGGCCCGGACGGTAGCCAGTGCTAGCGAGCCGCGGGAAAGGAAGTCGGCGTAGCATGGCAGCGTGTTTGCGACGCCATTCCCGGACTGGGCTGGGTTCTCGCTCGTGACGACCCACATCCTGGAGCACGAGCAACCCGACGCCACAGAGTTGGCAAGGCTTTCGCCGCACGCGCTCGCCGCGCGTCGTGAAGCCTTCGCGCTCGGACGCGTGGCCGCCCGCCGGGCGCTGCGGCTGCTGGGGCACCCGGAGGTCCCGATTCTGCCCGGGCCCGATCGGGCACCTCGGTGGCCACCCGGTTTGCTGGGATCCATCACGCATGCAGCAGGTCTGGCGGCCGCCGTCGTGGCTCCGATCACGTGTACCGGTGGTGTCGGGCTCGACATCGAGGACATGACGCGCATCCCCGACACGAAGATCGCGAGACTGGTGAGCGATCGCGACGAGCGGCGGTGGATAGGTGGTCGCACTGAACGTCTCGTGAGCCTCTTCTCGGCCAAGGAGTCAATTTTCAAGGCGCTCTATCCGCAGCACGGGGCGTACTTCGGGTTCGAAGCCGTGCATCTCGAGCGACGCCCGTGGGGCTTCGAGGGCACGCTTCGCACAATGCTGGGCGACTGGCCTGCCGGCAGCCGCTGCGCGGTCCGCTCCGAGGAATGCGGCGGGCTGGTGATGACGAGTGTATGTCTGCCTCCATCTCCGCCACGCAGATGAAGTTGTCGTGCGAACCGAACGCCGGGAAGACGCCCTCTGGTGCCTGGGTGCAGCGCTACGCGGTGCAACGCGATGCCCCAGGGCCGAGCGCTAGGGGTAGGTTAGTAGTTCTGGCTCCCGCGCTGGACCCGTGTCCGGTTCCCACAACCACAGCGCCATGAGCTCTGCACGGCTCCGGACGCCCAGCTTCCGGAAGACCCTGACGATGATCTGGTGAACCGAGCCGCTGGCGAGGCCGAGGGCGCTGGCAATTTCTCCCTCGGAGCGTCCACTCAGCAACAGTGACGAAACCTGGCGCTCGCGATTCGTGAAGGGCTTGGCCCCCGATAGAACTCCAGTGCCGAGTGCCAACCAGCGAAGGTACCTTGCCACCGCCCGGAGATCCTCGATCAACGCCTGCTCGTCGGCCACGACGAATTCGTCCTCGGCTCGACCGAGGACGACGTAGACCTCCGAGCTCTCGCTCGTCGGATACGCACCCACCATGCGATCGCGCTCACCCAGCCCCGCGAGGTCCGCGCCAACCAGCGAGATTGGACAGTCGTCGCCGAGCAGGGCCCGCACGCGGAGAGTCCGAGGCTTGCCGGGCTCTTCGAGCAGCTTTCTGAGCTGGACGCATTCTGCCAGGTCACGCTCCGTGTACCAGCGCTTGGCGATCTCGCGCCGGCTCTCCAAGCCTTTCGGGAAGAACGAGATGACCGGTGACCATCCGAGAGTCGCTTTCTCATCGCGTCGACCCACCGTGATGGTTGCCGACGACGCGTCGTACGTCTCCATCCACTCGACAAGGAGCGGCTCCGCAATGCGGTCGAGCTTGCCCGGACTGACGGTCGAGAGCAGCCGCAGCAACTGTTCGCGAGGCATCGGAGGGGATACTACCATTTGGTAGTACTGGAGGCCCGTGCCGGGAGCGGGCGGCGGTCGCTGTCGCGTTCGCGCCGCTCGACGCATCCTCGACGAGCCCGCCGATCTTCACTTTCGCACACCGCTCCTGTTCCGCGAGAGTCGAGTGACTACTGTTTCGTAGTATTGGCATGCTGCGATCGGCGGCGTATTGCTGCTGTATTCTGGCGACCGTGTTGACACTAGCGAAGGCTGCCCGAATGCTCGCAATCGAGCCCCCGGTGGCAGCCAAGGTACTGCACTCGGCCCTGTTTGGTTGGCGCGACACTGCGACACTGACCGAAGAGGACTTGGAGGAGATCTGGCGATTCTCCAGTCGGTTCTTCGACCGATCGCGAGAAGACTATCTGCGAATGATCCGGGCTGCCGACGAGGTGTGCGTGCTGCGTCGAGAGTCGGAAATCGCTGGATTCGCAGCGGTGCGCTACTTCGACGTGCGTGAGGACGGCCGGACGCATCGGCTCATTCACGGGATTACGATACAGCTCGCACCGGAGCTACGAGGCCACCACTTCTTCTTGCTGGCATCCTTGTCCAGGATCCTGAGAAGCCGCCTGCGCGCTCCCACCGCCAGCTTCTACGCATTCTGGAGCGCTGGGACACCCGCCACCTACATTCAGGTCTATCGAGCCTGCGCCGAGATCTCGGCCACGCCCGAATGTCGAGACTCCGACGTTCATCGAATCGCTTCTCGAGGCTGCGGTCCGGTCCCTGGGCTACGACGACTGGGCAGCCGCTGACCGCGTCATCAAGCGGCAGGGTGCGGTCAAATGGAAGAGTCACGGGCGTGACGCATCCGCCGAGGCCCAGGCGCTCGTCGACTGGTATCGCGAACTCAACCCGGACCATGAACACGGTGCCACGCTGTGCTGCATCGTCCCCCTCCACCTGAAGAACACAACGCGAGGCATCCGGCATGCCCTACGGGGAGCGATACGACCTCGCTCGCGACGGGAGGAATAGAACGGATGACCGCGGCGCGCACAGCCGTGAGCCTCCAGATCGGCATCGTTGGCGGAATGGGTCCAGCCGCGGGCTTCGACTTCGCTCGCCGAATCGTCGAGTTTTCGGGTGCATCGTCGGATCAACAGCACTTCGACGTGACTGTCGTGTCCGCGCCGGGGCTCATCCCGGACCGAACAGATTTCTTGTTGGGAAGGACCAGTGAAAACCCCGCGTTCGGGATCGTTTGCTGCCTGGAACGACTGGCAGCAAGTGGCGCACAGATCTGCGCGCTCGCCTGCAACACCTCTCATGCCCCCGCCATCATCGACGTCGTGTACGAGCAGCTGGAGCGACGTGGACTCGGCATCGAGCTTCTGCACATGGTCGACCTGCTCGCACGCAGGCTCGCGAGCCAGACGAGCCGCGTCGGTGTGATGACCACCGAAGGAGCGTGGCGCGCCCGCGTCTATCACGATGCGTTCGATCGACACGGCATCCAGGTTCTCGACGGAGGCAGCGCCGTTCGCGCGACCGTCCATCAGGCGATCTACGATCCACAATGGGGGCTCAAGGCGCGCTCGTCACCGGTTCACCCCAGCGCGAGCGAGCGACTCCACCGGGCGCTGGGAAAGCTGGCCGATCTGTCCGTCGGCACGGTGGTCCTCGGCTGCACCGAGCTGCCACTCGCGCTTCCGGAATCGCACCTGTTCGGAGTCGAGCTCGTCAACCCCGCCGCGCTTCTCGCGGAGGAGCTCGTGCTGCGTGCGACCCATCGTCCACAGGTCCAGTCGATAGCGTCCGAGCTCTAGCGAGCAGCCCGGCAGACGCCCCGCGTTCCTACCGTGCCCCAGGTCCAGTCGTACACCCAATCCGACCCGCTTCCCGCTGTCGGCGCGTGGCGCGCAGGTGAGACCGCGCCGGCCTTCGACCCGGCCTCGTTGCTGGCGGCGATCCACAGCGTGCGGTCGCCGCTGCACGTCGTGCGCGAGTCGCCGCAAGGTCGCGTCGGCGTCGGCGTAGGCGGTGAGGTCGAACCGCTACGATTGTCCGACGGCAGACCGGCGTATCCACTGCTAGCCACGCTACCCGCTCTCTACCCGGAATGGCTCGGCGATCGCAGCTTCGGCGAGACTCACGGCGTCCGCTTCCCCTATATCGCGGGGGCGATGGCAAACGGCATTGCCACGACCGAGCTCGTCTCCGAGGTGGCGCACGCTGGAATGCTCGGCTTCTTCGGCGCGGCTGGCCTCGGCTACCCCCAGGTGGAACAGGCCCTCGCGCGGCTTGAAGCCGCGCTCGGCGGCGCCCGTCTCGCGTGGGGGATGAACCTGATCCACTCCCCGAACGAGCCCGCGCTCGAAGACGCCGTGGCCGACCTGTATGTGCGTCACCGCGTGCGCCGTGTATCCGCCGCTGCCTACATCAGGCCGACCCCCGCCATCGTGCGCTACGCGGCGAGCGGACTCGGAACCGACGCTACCGGTCGCATCCAGCGGCACACCCACGTGTTCGCGAAGATCTCCCGGCCCGAAACGGCACGACACTTCATGTCCCCGGCGCCCGCCGCGATCCTGGACGCGCTCGTCTCGCAAGGCAAGCTGACCTCCGAGCAGGCCGCACTGGCCCGACGCGTACCGATCGCCGAGGACATCACGGTGGAAGCCGATTCGGGCGGCCACACCGACAATCAGGTATTGGCCGCCGTGTTCCCGGTGATCGCCGAACTTCGCGATGCCATCACCGAAGCACACGGCTATGTGCGACCGGTGCGCGTAGGTGCCGCTGGAGGACTGGGCACGCCGCGGTCGGTCGCCGCCGCATTCGCGCTCGGCGCCGCATACGTGCTGACTGGCTCGGTGAATCAGAGCGCCGTCGAGTCCGGTCTGTCTGCCGAAGGCAAGCGCATGCTCGCACAGGCATCCTTGAACGACGTGGTGATGGCGCCCGCCGCCGACATGTTCGAGCAGGGCGTCGAGGTCCAGGTGCTCGGGCGCGGCACCCTGTTCGGCGCGCGGGCGCGCCGGCTCTACCAGGCCTACCGCGCCTATCCCGGCCTCGACGCGATCCCCAGCGCCGAGCGCCACAAACTCGAAACGCAGACACTGGGCGCCTCCCTGGACGAAGTGCGCGCGCAAACCCACGCCTTCTGGGAAGAGCGCGATCCGGCGCAGAACGAGCTCTCCGCGCGGGACCCCAAGCACGAGATGGCCTTGGCGTTCCGCTGGTATCTCGGGCTGTCGAGCCGGTGGGCGATCACCGGCGAGGTGACGCGCCGTCTCGACTACCAGATCTGGTGCGGCCCCGCGATGGGCGCGTTCAACCACTGGGTGCGCGGCTCGTTCCTCGAAGCACCGGAGAACCGCAGCGTGGTGCAGATCGCGCGCAACCTCCTGGAGGGTGCCGCGACGTTGACGCGTGCCCATCAACTCCGCACTCACGGCGTCCCACTACCCGCGGCCGCCTTCCGCTTCATGCCCCGTCTTCTCGAGTGAGGTGTGTGTGAACGAGCCGAAATCTCCTATCGCAGTCGTCGGCGTCAGCGCCCTGTTTCCGGGCACAATCGACTCCACGGGATTCTGGAAGGATATCCTCGCGGGGACTGATCGGATCACCGATGTGCCGGCGACCCACTGGCTGGTGGAGGACTACTACGATCCAGATCCGTCGGCGCCGGACAGGACGTACGCGAGGCGCGGCGGGTTCCTGCCGGAGGTGGATTTCGATCCGATGGCCTGGGGCGTTCCCCCATCGGTAGTGCCGGCTACCGACACCTGTCAGTTGCTCGCGCTCGTGGTCGCGCAGCAGGTGCTCGACGACGCCTCCAACGGACAGTTCTCCTACGCCGACCGGGAGCGAATGAGCGTCATCCTCGGCGTAACCAGTGCGCAGGAGCTGCTCGGGGAGATGAACAGCCGCCTGCAGAGACCGGTGTGGACCAAGGCCCTCAGGGAGATGGGCCTTCCCGAGAGCCAGGTTCAGGAGGCCTGCGAACGCATCGAAGCCCACTATCCGCTGTGGCAGGAGGCGACGTTTCCCGGCGTACTCGGAAACGTGGTCGCGGGACGCATCGCGAACCGGCTCGACCTCGGCGGAACCAATTGCGTAACCGACGCCGCGTGCGCGAGCACGTTCGCCGCGCTGTCCATGGCCGTCAACGAGCTGCGCGCGGGCGAGTCCGATGTCGTTATCTGCGGTGGCGCGGACACGATGAACGACATCTTCATGTACCTGTGCTTCAGCAAGACCCCGGCCCTGAGCAAGACCGGCGATTGTCGTCCCTTCAGCCGCGACGCCGACGGCACCATGCTCGGCGAGGGCCTGGGAATGGTGGCGCTCAAACGACTCGCCGCCGCAGAGCAGGACGGGGACCGGATCTACGCCGTGCTCCGGGGTGTGGGCTCGGGCAGCGACGGCGGGGGCACCGCCGTCTACGCGCCCGTGCCGATGGGACAGGCCAGAGCGATCCGGCGGGCCTACGCCGCGGCAGGGTTCGGTCCCGAAACCGTCGAGCTCATCGAGGCGCACGGGACCGGCACCGTCGCGGGGGACGCGGCCGAGTTCGAGGGCCTGCGCACGGTGTTCGACGAGTGCGGTCGCGAGGACCGACCATGGTGCGGGATCGGCTCGGTGAAGTCACAGATCGGACACACCAAGGCCGCCGCCGGAGCCGCGGGACTGCTCAAAGCAATCTTCGCACTCCACCACAGGGTGCTGCCGCCAACGATCAAGGTCGACGCGCCCAACCCGGCCCTCGAGCTGGGGCAGAGCCCGTTCTACGTCAGTACGCGCGCACGACCGTGGATCCGCAGTGCCTCGCATCCACGCCGAGCGGGCGTGAGCTCGTTCGGGTTCGGCGGTTCGAATTTCCACGTCGCCCTCGAGGAGTACGTCGGTCCGGCACAGCCTGCCTATCGGCGGCGAGCGAGCGAGACGGAGCTATTCGTGTTCACTGGCGAGTCCGCCGCGGAGGTCGCGTCCGCGGCGCGCAAGGCGGCGGCACAGGCGAGCGAACCGAACATGTTCAGCTTCCTCGCACGCGAGAGCCAACGCTCCTACGAGGCGTCCGCTACTTGCCGCCTCGCCGTTGTCGCGAAGGACGCTGTGGATCTCGCAGCCAGGTTGGAGACGGCCGCGCAGCACGTGGAGATCGGCAAACCCTTCGCGACGCCGGACGGGAGTGCTTTCGGGGTCGGCGCGCACGGCGGCGAGGTCGGGTTCGTGTTTCCTGGCCAAGGCAGTCAGTACGTCGACATGGGTGCGGCTGTCGCGATGACGTGGGACGTGGCGCGCGCAGTATGGGACACAGCCGCCGACCTCGAGGTGTTCGACGAGCCGCTGCATCGCGTCGTGTTCCCGCTCCCCGTGTTCGACGACGAGGAGCGGAACGCGCAGCGCGAGAAGCTCACCGCCACCGAGTGGGCCCAGCCCGCTATCGGAGCCACCAGCCTGTCCTACCTCGCACTGATGCGCGAGCTTGGGGTCGCGCCCGCGGCCGTCGCGGGACACAGCTTCGGAGAGGTGATCGCGCTGCACGCGGCAGGCGTGCTCTCGGAGGAGCAGGCTCTGCGGGTTGCACGCGGGCGCGGTGAGCTGATGGCACGCGCGGCGACACGAACCGCCGGCGCGATGAGCGCCGTGAGCATGTCGGCGGAAGATGTCCGCACCAGGCTCGACGAGTGGCGCCTCGATGTGGTTATCGCCAATCACAACGCGCCGACCCAGGTGGTACTCAGTGGTCGAACCGAAGCCATAGAGATGGCGGAGGAAAAGCTCGCGCAGGAAGGTGTGCAGTTCCGGCGGCTGCCGGTTGCGACGGCGTTCCACTCGAGTGTGGTGTCGGGTGCCACGGAGGGGTTCGGCGAGTTGCTCCAGCGCGTCGAGCTATCGCCTCCCTCGATTCCGGTCTTCGGCAACAGCCAGGCAGCGCCGTATCCGGGTGACCCGGAGGCGATCCGTTCTACTCTGGCAAACCAGCTCGCCGCTCCCGTGCGGTTCGTGGAGTCCGTCGAGGCGATGTACGCGTCCGGAGTCTGCACGTTCGTGGAGGTGGGCCCGGGCTCGGTGCTCGGTGAGCTGATCGAACGGATCCTCGCGGGACGACCGCACCTGGCGGTATCGCTCGACCGCAAAGGCGCCAACGGGCTGACCAGCCTCAACCGTGCTCTCGCGCGGCTGGTGGCCGCGGGGGTACCGCTCGACCTGGCCCGGCTCTGGCAGACGTTCGCGCCGGTATCGGACCCGCGGACCGACGAAAGACCCCGGCTGACGCTGAAGCTTACGGGCGCAAACTACGGCAAGCACTACCCGCCTCCCGACGGTGCCAGGGGGTTGCCGCCGCCGAACCCAGAAACGGCGCCGCCGGCCGGGACGAAGACCGCGACCACGACGACGAAGCAGGAGGCGCAGCGAGCGTCGGTCCAGCAGCCCGCGAGCGCTTCCGCAGCACACCGCGAGGTAGCACCAGCACCGGACGCCCCAGCGATGCCACCGCCGCCGCCACCGGTGGCTCCGGGAGCAAGCGGAAACGCGTGGGCAGGCGCGTACCACGCGATCCAGGCCAAAGCCATCGAGGCGCACACCGCGTACACGCAGGCGATGGCAGCCAGCCACGCCGCCTTTTTGCAGGCGCAGGCCCGAGCCCTCGAGACTCTGCCCGCCATGGTCAGGCAAGACTCGTTCCACCTGGAAGTCCCTACGACGCCGCAGGCCCCACGGGCGGGCTTCGTCGCGGCCTCGCCGACGACCTCCGCCGCAGCGCCTGCACCGGAACGACGGACGTCCCCGCCGCCCCCCGAGACCAGCACGCCGGACGAGTCCGACCTGACCCAGCTCCTGCTCGAGGTGGTCGCCGAGAAGACCGGATACCCCATCGACATGCTCGACCTCGGCATGGACATCGCTGGCGACCTCGGCGTCGACTCGATCAAGCGTGTCGAGATCCTCGCCGCCGTGCAGGACCGCGTCGCGGACCTGCCCGAGATGGATCCCGCCGAGCTCGGCAAGCTCCGTACGCTGCAGGAAATCGTCGACCGCATGAACGCGGGCGGATCGGCCGCCAACGCGGAGTCCGCCGGCGTGACCCCGCCAGCCACGCGCTGGGCTCTCCACCTCGAGCCAGCCGCAGCCACGGGCTTCGCGCTCGCCGGGCTCGGCGAAGCCCGGTCGATCGCCGTGGTCGACGGCGGCTCGGGTATCGGCGCGGCGCTGGCCGAGCGGCTCGCCAACCGCAACGTCGCCGCCCGCGCAGCCGCGCCCGACGAAAGCTGCGACGGTGTGATATTCCTCGGCGGCCTCGCCGAGCTCGACAGCGTCGACCACGCCCTCCGCATCCAACGCGACGCGTTCGCCGCGGCACGCACAATCGCGGCCCGACCCAGCGTGTTCGTGACCGTACAGGACACGGGCGGAGACTTCGGGATGCGCGGAGCCGGCGAGCGGGCCTGGCTCGGGGGCCTGCCCGGCCTCGCGAAGACCGCTTCGCAGGAGTGGCCCGAAGCCGGGGTTCGCGCGCTCGATGTCGAGCGGGGTGGGCGCGATGTCGACGCCATCGCCGATGCCATTGCCTTCGAGCTATTGCACGGCGGCTCCCGCGCTGCGGACGGCGGCATCGAGATTGGCCTACGTGCCGACGGCTCGCGCCACACAACGGCAAGCGTCCCGGCGCCGGTCACGCACGGCACGGCGCGAGTCGACGACCGGTCGATCCTGGTCGCCTCCGGCGGTGCGCGCGGGGTCACCGCGGCCGCGCTCATTGCTCTCGCCGAGGCCACGCGGGCTCGCTTCGTCCTGCTCGGTCGTACACCGCTCGAAGACGAGCCCCCGGCGTGCGCCGACGCCCAGGACGACGCATCTGTGAAGCAGGCGCTGCTCGACGCCTCGCGGGCCGAAGGCGCAACGCTCTCGCCTGCCGAGCTTGGCGCCCGCGCCGCGCGCATCCTGGCCGCTCGCGAAGCGAGACGCACGGTCACGGCCATCGAGCGCGCTGGAGGCCAGGCGCGATACATCGCAGCGGACGTTTGCGACGGTGACGCCGTCGGCGCTGCGCTCGCCGAGGTGCGTCGGGCGTGGGGCCCCATCACGGGCATCGTGCACGGGGCCGGAGTGCTGGCCGACAAACGGATCGCGGACAAGACCCCAGCGGACTTCGACCGCGTTTTCGACGTCAAGGTGCGAGGCCTGCAGACTCTGCTCGATGCGACGGCCAACGACCCCATCACGACCTTGATCGCGTTCTCCTCGGTTGCTGCTCGCCGCGGCAACACGGGCCAGTGCGACTACGCGATGGCGAACGAAACGCTCAACAAGGTCCTTTCCGCGGAGGCTGCTCGCCGGCCTGGTGTGTTCGCGCGCAGCCTGGGCTGGGGGCCCTGGGCTGGCGGCATGGTGACCCCCGCGCTGCGCGTACACTTCGCCAGACTCGGGGTTTCGTTGATTCCCGTGGAGGACGGCGCACGCATGTTCGTCGACGAGCTGACCGACCCGGGCACCGATGTCGAGCTGGTGCTGGGCCAGGAGCCGCGCCCCGGAGGACTCGCGGGTCGCGAGAGCGCCCCGGACCTCGAGCGCGCTCATTCCCTCGTCATCGACCGTGCGTCGTTCCCTGCGATCGCCGACCACGTCGTCAAGGGCAAGCCCGTGTTGCCCCTCGCTCTCGTGCTCGAGATCTTCGCGCGCGCCGTTGAAGCCACGCGGCCAGACCTCGTGTTCCACGCCTGCGAACACGTGCAGGTGCTGCGCGGCGTGCCCCTCGACGGCTACGACGGCCCCGGTGACTGGTTCACGGTTCGCGTCAGGCCGCAGTCGAACGGCGACCGCGCGATACTCGGCCTCGAGCTGGTCGATGCCGACGGACAACCGCGCTACTCCGCGCGCGGCGTCGCCATGCCAGAGCCGGCGAGCCCCGGCAAGATGCCGGAGCGCCCGCCGGGCCTCACTCCGTTCGACGGCGTCGTGTACGACGGTGTCACGCTGTTCCAGGGGGGCGCCTTCCAGGTCATCGTCGGTGCGCCGGACGTCGGCGACGCGGGCGTCGAGGCCGTGCTCCAGGGGGCGGCAGCGCGCGGTTGGAACGAGGGCGCGTGGCAGACCGATCCGGCGCTTCTCGACGGCGGGCTCCAGCTTGCGAGCCTGTGGACTCTTCAAGGAGAGGGTGGCATCGCGCTTCCCACGTCACTGGGCACGTTCCGGCGGTTCTCGCGGGGACTCGCTGTGTCGCCGCTGCGGGCACGACTCGTCGGCACGACACGCGCCGCTGACCGCAGCCTTTGCAGCATCACGTTCGTCGACGCCTCGGGTGCGGTCTTCGCCGAGCTCCGCGGAGTCGAGATGCACGTTCTCCCCGGCGCGCGTGCCCGCAGCGCCACGGCGCGAGCCTGATGGCATTCGCTCCAATCGCCATCATCGGCCGTGCATGTCTGCTGCCTGGTGCCCACGCGCCAAGCGAGTTGCTCGAGCTCGCCCGCGACGGCCGCGACGCGCTTTGCACAGCCCCGCCCGGTCGCTGGCGTCTGCCCGAAGCACATGTCACGGACAGCGAGGAGGATGCCGGCACCTGGCGCGCTGGCTACGTCAGCGGCTTCACGTTCGACCCGAGCGGCTACCTGATCGACGCCGATGAGCTGGGACCGCTCGACCCGCTGGTGCACTGGGTGCTCGACACCGCGCGTCGTGCCCTGCGCGACGCTGGTACGCTCGGTTCCAATGCCTCGCGTACCGGCGCGGTGCTTGGCAACTTGTCGCTGCCTTCGACTGACGCATCCCGGTTCGCCGAGCAGGTCTGGCTGGGCTCGCTGGCCGACCGCCTCGGGCTCGCGCCCGTTGACGTCCGCAACCGCTTCAACAGCGGCCTGCCCGCGCACCTGCTGGCACGCGCGGTAGGTCTCGGTCTCGGCGCATTCGCCCTCGATGCGGCTTGCGCATCGTCGCTGTACGCAATCGAGCTCGCCTGCCGGGATCTCCAGCAGGGGCGGGCTGACCGGATGCTCGCAGGTGCGGTCAATCGCGCGGACGACCTCTTCCTTCACGTCGGCTTCCGCGCCCTCGGCGCGATGAGCCCCACAGGTCAGAGTCGCCCGTTCCACGAGGAAGCCGACGGGCTGGTACACGCCGAAGGTTGCGGGTTCGTCGTCCTCGAGCGGCTGGAGGACGCAGTTCGAGCTGGACGAACCATCCACGGCGTCATTCGCGGCGTCGGACTCGCCAACGACGGCCGAGGCAACAGCCTGCTCGCTCCGAGTGCGCGGGGCCAGGCACGGTCGATGCGTTTGGCGCTGCAGCAAGCGGAGCTGACGGCCGACGATATCTCGTACATCGAGTGCCATGCCACGGGCACACCAGTGGGAGACGCGACGGAGCTCGAGTCGATGCGCGCGGTCTACGGCGAACGTCCGCGAACAATCGGCTCACTCAAGGCCAACCTCGGGCACTTGATCACGGCGGCTGGCATCGCAGGTCTCGTGAAGTTACTTGAGTCGATTCGCGAAGGGGTGTTCCTTCCGACGCCGCACCTGGATGCGCCAAGCGCCGCGCTCGAGGCGTCACCGTTCGAGACCCTGGAGCGGCCCGCGCCGTGGTCCGGTCCGCGGCGGGCAGGACTCAGCGCATTCGGCTTCGGCGGCAACGACGCTCACGTCGTGGTCGAAGCGCACGAGCCACGGCGGGTGCTCGCGCAGGTGGTCTCGAACGTGGCGTCGTCCGCGGTGGTGGTCGTTGCAATGGGCGCGCGCTTCGGCGATGGCCAGTCCACGGCGGACCTTGAGCGGCGGCTGTTCCGCGGCGCGGGCTCGCCCCGCGCAGACGTGGTCCGGCTCCCGGTGCGCAGTTTGCGGTTCCCACCCACCGATCTGGAAAAGGCCAGCGCGCAGCAGACGATGCTGCTGAGCGCTGCGCTCGAGGCGACCGAGAGCCTCGTGCTCCCGCGGGACACCACTGGCGTGTTCGTCGGCTACCAGTGCGATCCCGAGATCGCCCGCTGGGGGGCGCGATGGCGGGTGCGCTCGTGGGGGGAAACGCTGGGCGCCGATGACGCCTGGATCGAAGAGGCCCAGCAGCGCTTCGCGCCGTCGCTCGAGTCGGCACACGTCGTGGGAACGTTGCCAAACATTCCCGCCAACCGGCTGAGCGCACAGTTCGACCTATGCGGTCCCAGCTTCACGACTTCAAGCGAGGAGCTGAGCGGGCTGCGCGCCCTAGCGATAGCCGTGGACGCGCTGCGCCGTGGTGAACTGGACGCCGCATTGGTGGGCGCGGTCGATCGGTCGGTCGAACCTGTCCATCAGACTGCGGTGGGCAAGGACGAGACCGCAGACGCCGCGGTGGTGCTGGTGCTGCGGCGCAAGGAAGACGCCGTGCGCGAGGGGCTGTCCGTGCTCGCCGAGGTGACGACAGAGCCGGACACCGCTGGGGCGTTCGCCTCGGGCCTGCCGTCGGCGCACGCGGCGTCCGGCCTCGTCGAGGTCGCGTGCGCCGTGCTGTGCGCTGCGCGGTCTCGCAGGCCCGACGGGAGTGCCTGGGAGGAGCAGGAGCGGCGATTGCGGGTCGACATCGAGGCGCTCGGCGACCAGCGCAGCGGTGTGACCATCGTCGGGCGCGGCGAGGCGGCGGCCGCCATTCCGGAGCCCGTGGCCAACCAGCCGGTTCTCGAGTTGGCCGCGCATCTGCCGCGGGTCGCGCTCGCGCCGCTGCGGACGAGCGCACAGTCGATGCCACCCGCACCCGAGCTGCCGCCGACATCCTACACAGCCCCGCCTGCTCCTGCCATGTCCGCGACCGCACTGCGCTCTGCGTACGGGCCGAACCGGGGCGCGGTTGCCGAGAGCTCCCCGCCGCTGGGCGTACACGCAGCGCCGACCGCCGCAGGCGTCGAGGACGCGCCACCGCTCCCGAAAGGGAGCTGGCTCGCCGCGTTCGCCGAGCAGCAGATGCGGATCGCCGCGGCGCACCAGCGCTTCGTCACGCAACAGGCCGAGCTGCACCGGCAGTTCCTGCAGATGGCTCTTCGCGTGCCGTGGGACACCTCGTCGCCGGGCTCGCCGATCGCAGAAGCCGTTCCCGCTCCGGTCGCGGATTTCGTCACCAACCCGCCGGCCGCGCCGACGTCACTCGCGTCGGCCGGCCCGGCCGTTCCTCCCGTGGAAACGCCGCAAGGGACGCTTGGGGCACCGTCGGCCATCCGGCGCACACGCGCACACGCGGACTCGTCGCGCAAGGCAGCGCCAGAGTCGAAAGCGGGCCAGCCCCCCGTCGCGTTCCAACCGCGCGGACCGTCGTTTTCACGCGAACAGCTCCTCGTGCACGCTTGCGGCGCGATCAGCGACATCTTCGGACCGCTGTTCGAGCAGCAAGACCATTACGCCGTGCAAGTGCGCATGCCCGCGCCGCCGCTGCTGCTCGCCGACCGCTGCACGGGTATCGACGCCAAGCCGGGGTCGATGAAGACGGGCACCTGCTGGACGGAGACCGACGTTCGAGCCGACTCGTGGTACCTCCACGATGGCGCCATGCCGGCCGGCATCATGGTCGAGTCGGGCCAGGCCGACCTGTTCCTCATCAGCTATCTCGGTGCCGATTTCCTCAACCGTGGCGAGCGCGCCTATCGCCTGCTCGGCTGCGAGATCAAGTGGACCGGCGACCTCCCGAAGATCGGCGAGACCCTCGCCTACGAAATCCACATCGACGGGCACGCCTCGCAGGGCGACGTGCGGTTGTTCTTCTTCCACTACGACTGCCACATCCGCGGGACCGACGGCACCACCCGCCCCGCCCTCGAGGTTCGCCGGGGTCAGGCTGGCTTCTTCAGCACGCGGGAGCTCGCGGATTCGACCGGCATACTATGGAGACCGGACGCTGAACCGACTCCGCCTCCGGCGCGCGTCGACCCGCCCCGGGTGCCGCTGGCACGGCGAAGCTTCGGGCGCGAGGATCTCAGAGGCGTTTGCGGCCGGGCGCCCTTGGGACTGCTTCGGCGAACGCTTCCTGCGAACGCGCACGCACACGCGCACCCCGCGCATCCAGGACGGCAACATGCTGTTCCTCCACGCCATCGAAGAGCTCGATCCCGAGGGCGGTCCGTGGGGCCGGGGCTACCTGCGCGCGCGTGCCGCCGTCTCCTCCGACGACTGGTACTTCGCGGGGCACTTCAAGAACGACCCCTGCATGCCTGGCACGCTCATGTTCGAGGGATGCGTGCAGGCGATGGCGTTCTATCTGACAGCCATGGGCTACGCCATCGACAAGGACGGGTGGCGTTTCCAGCCGATCACCGACGAGACCTATCCTCTGCTCTGCCGCGGTCAGGTCACTCCGACGAACAGAGAGCTCACGTACGAGATCTTCGTCGTGGAAATCCACGATGGCCCGGAGCCGCGAGTCTATGCGGACCTTCTGGGCACCGTCGACGGCCTGGGCGCCTTCTACGCCAAGCGATTCGGTCTGAAGCTCAGCCCGGAATGGCCTCTGAGCAGCCGCCCCGACCTCGCGCCGACGGGCCAGGTCGATTCGCGCGCGGCCACGGCGTCATGGCAGGGTGGCCAGCCGCACCGGTTCGATGCCAGTTCATTGCTCGCGTGCGCGTGGGGCAAGCCTTCGACGGCCTTCGGCCCGATGTACGATCGCTTCGACGGCGTCCGCCGCACCCCGCGCCTGCCCGGACCACCGTACCTGTTCATCACGCGCGTCACGCGGGTGGACGGCGCCATGGGCGGCCTCGAGACGGGCACCACCTTCGAATTCGAGTACGAGATCCCCGACAACGCGTGGTACTTCGACGCGAACGGCGCACGCATCATGCCATTCGCCGTACTGCTCGAAGCCGCTCTGCAGCCGTGCGGATGGATCGCGAGCTACGCCGGCAGCACGCTGACCACCGAATCGGATCTGCTGTTCCGCAATCTCGATGGCAGCGGCACCGTCCGGTCCGACGTGTTCCCCGACAGCGGAACGTTGCGCAGTGTCGTCAGCTTCCGCAGCGTCTCGGCTTCGGGCGGAATGCTGCTCGTGTCTTTTGGCGTGCGTTGCTTGGTTGGCGACACCGAGATCTACGAGCTCGAAACCGTGTTCGGCTTCTTTCCGCCTTCGGCTCTGGAGAATCAGGCGGGCTTGCCCACTACCGATGCGCACCGAGCCCTTCATGATGCCGCGCCGAATGTGCGCATCGCTTTCAAGACGCGGCCGGAGAGATTCTTCAGTGGCTCGCTGCGCATCGCTGGATCGATGCTGCTCATGCTCGACCGGGTGGTGCACCTCGACCTGAGCGGCGGGAGCGCAGGCCTGGGCGCCCTGAGAGCGGAGAAGGACGTTGACCCGGGCGAATGGTTCTTCAAGGCACACTTCTACCAGGACCCGGTCCAGCCCGGCTCGCTGGGTATCGAAGCCATGCTGCAGCTCCTGCAGGTGTTCATGCTCGAGGCGGAACTGGGGAAGGAGTTCGTACGGCCGCGTTTCGAAGCCATCGCCACCGAGCTGCCGCATACGTGGAAGTACCGCGGGCAGGTCCTGCCCGAGAACAAGTGCGTTACCACCACCCTGGAGATCGTCGAGATCGGGCGCGACGACAGGGGCGCCTACGCCCTGGCCGATGCCTCGCTGTGGGTCGACGACAAGCGGATCTACGAAGCGCACCGCCTCGGCATGCGCATCGTCGAAGACGATCGGGGCACGAGCGACGTTCACCCGACCGCGACGCGACGCGACGCGGGCGACACGGACGTTGCGAGCGGTGGCGCTCTCGACATTGCCGCGACGGTGGATTTCTGGCGTGACTGGTTCGGCATTGGCGCGTGGCCGGCGGAGGACTTGTTCTATGGGCTCGTCGAACGCTTCGCCGCTGGATTCCATGTCGAAGACGCAAGCGCGCTGGCGGCGCTCCGTGGACGCGGCGCGCTCTATCTCGGCAACCACCAGACCGCCATCGAATCGCTGATTCTGTCGATTGTCGCACCAGCGTTCCACGGAGTGCCGATGCACACGCTGGCAAAGGTGGAGCACCAGACCAGCTGGCTCGGCCGACTGGTCGAGCAATGCTTCCGATATCCCGGCGTGCAGGACCCTGGCATGCTCACCTACTTCGACCGTCAGGATCCCGGCTCACTATTGGGCATCGCCCGCGAGCTGGCATCGACTACCGCGGCGCGGAGTGTGATGGTGCACGTCGAGGGGACGCGAGCACGGTCCGCTCGGCAGCGCATCGAGCGAATGAGCGGCATCTTCTGCGACCTGGCGCTCGACGCGGGCGTCCCCATCATCCCCGTTCGCTTCAGCGGGGGACTGCCGGTCGAACCGGCCGCGAACAAGCTCGATTTCCCAGTGGGCATGGGGAGACAGGACTACTGGCTCGGGACTCCGATCGCGCCCAGCGAGCTCGCGACGCTGTCCTACAAGCAGCGGATCGACCTCGTCGTCGCGCGGATCGTGGCGCTCGGGCCGCGGCCGGCGGACGAACGACCGCACAGCCCCGACCAGGAGCTCGAAGCGCTGGTCGCGGCACGTGCGGCGCGAGGCGTGCCACGCGCGCTCGCGACCGTCGTCGAGGTGTTGCGAACTCGGCGCCCGGTAGGCGCCGAAACGGCAAGACTCCTCGATGCAATCGAAACCGGCGACTTCGAGCCGCTGGGGAACGACGCACGCGGACGTTGGGCACGAGACCTCGCGCGCATGCTCCGATAGGCAACGCTTCGACTGCAGGCGCATCAGCCGGAAGCGTCGACATCCAGAGCCGACCGGGCGAGACGCCGCACTCTCCGGTCGAAGGCATTCTCCAAGCGCGAGCAGCAGGTCTGCGGCCCGCTCGCCAGCGGGCGCTTCGGTCGCGCGTTGCGGTCATTCGTCGATACCGCGACGCCCCTGCTTGAAAACGAAGCGCTTCAGTATCCAATAGCGGAGCACCACGGACAGGAACATGGCCAATGCCGCGACCAGGTAGAAGCGATGGTGTTCGTCCAGGGGGACCCCTAGACGCTGTGTGACGCTCGCCACCCAGGCGCTCTCCGTGAGCGCCATCACGAAGAGGTAGTCGGTGACCCGCACGGTGCAATCGGCGACCGCGTAGCGGACGAGCCCAACCCGCGTCGTGGACTGCCGGAAGGTGATCCGCGCGTGGTTCGCGTAGGCAAAGAGCAGAGCGACAGCATGGGCGACGGCGTAGCTCAGCCACGGTGACACGCCCATTTCGGTCAGACCGACCGCGATCGAGAGACGAAGGGCTAGCGTCATCCCGCCGACGAACAGGTACCGTCCAGTGCGCGCACCCCGCCGTTCGCGAGGGCGGGCTTGGGCGTTTGCAGGGGCAGAATCCACGGAATTCAGGCGGCGGAGACGCGGGGAGAGCTCGAGGCACGCGGCGCGTGCTGGTCATCGCCGCTTCCGGGCTGACCCCCTGCCCGGCAACCGACCTCGTGGGCCAGGAAATCGGCCGCGTCGATGCCACATGCACACCGGGAGTTGACATCAACCGACACCATGCGTCGCTGCCGCGCCGGATTCTAGGCGACGCCCCATCTCCCGTGAACGCTACTGATAAGTACCCCGCTGGCACAGCCCGCTGGATGGAACATCGGGGCATCTGCCGGCGCCTCTCACAGCCCGCAAGCGGATTCGGGGGCTGGCGTTGCAGGGCGTTCGGAAGCGCCTTCTCGACGGCCCCGGCGGGCGCGGGCAGAGCCGCTGCAAGATCGTCGGCTTTCGCCTCCAGGGCAGCGCGGAGAGCCCGTTCCCAAGCAGGGCCAGGGCCTGCGGCGGATCCTGGCCCATCCTGGGGGCTGTCGCTGCGCCAGTGGGTGCTCACCGTACCGTTCGACCTGCGCCTGCTGCTCGCCAGAAACGCCGCCGCCTTCGGCGCCACGTGCCGCATCCAGGCCGAAGAGCTGCTCGCCTCCTACGAGTGCCGGGCGCGACAGGCTGGCATCGGAAAGCAACGCGGAGAGATCGTGCGCGGCGCAGGCGTCTCGTTTCCCCAGCGCTTCGGCGGCAGCCTCAACCTCAACACGCACAACCACGGCGCGTTCGTCGACGGTGTGTTCGTCATCGAGCGAGGATCAACACCCGGCGCCGAACGCAGCGCGCGCTTCCACCAACTCCCGCCACCCGAACGCGACGAGATGGACGCCGTATGCGATCGCATCGCCGTGCGCTTCCTACGCTGGCTCGAACGTCGCAGCCTTCTCGCCGTGGAGCCCGATCACTTCAACAACGAGGCGCCGGAGCAATCCGCTCTCGGGAGCTGCAGCCAGCTCTCCCTTGGCATCGGCGTGCTCACATCCGTGCCCGGCGAGAACGCTCCACCCGCGGACGCCGACGAGCAGGCCGAGCTCGAGAAGCTGAAGCCAGCGCGCGGTCGCCGCAGCCGCTACCTCGGCGAGGCGCAGGGCTTCGGCCTGCACGCTGCGGTGTGCGTCCCTGCCGGCAACAACTTCGGCCGCGAGCTGCTGCTTCGCTACTGCGGGCGCCCGCCGTTCAGTCTCGAGTGCTTGAGCCTACTCCCCAGCGGCCACGTCGCCTACCAGATCAAGAGTCCGTGGCGCTCCGACCAGACCCACCGCGTGATGGAACCCCGCGAGTTCCTCGCCCGACTCGCCGCCCTCGTCCCGCCGCCGCGCACCCCGCTAGTCCGCTTCCACGGTGCCATCGCCCCCAACTTTCCCCCCGGGCACCGTCGTCGCGCTGGCGCCGAACGCCGGCGTCGAGCGGAGTCCGCAGTCGTGCTCGACCGCGCCCACCAAGCGCGAAGCCAAGCGCCGGGACGATCCACAGCCCGAGCGCTGCACGCCAGCGCCCACAAAGACCGCGGAGAGCAATGTCGAGCGCAGCGTCATCACGACGGCCGCATGTTCGCCGCAACCGCCAACAGCAGACCGCAGCGCCTCCGCCGAGGCGCCCACCTCTCGTGCCGCATCCGACTGCGACCTCCTCCGCATCTTCGAGAGCGCCATCTCTCGCATCGATTGGGCCACCCTTCTTCGCCGCGTCCACGACATCGACGCCCTCGCCTGCCCCTGCGGCGGCCGCCTCCGCTTCACCGACCTCGTTACCGAGCCCGACGAAGCGCGCACAATCCTCGAAGAGCTGCGCCTCCCAGCGACCCCGCCCGCCATCCTCGCGGTCAGCTCTTCAACCCGCGCTCCGTCACGATCGCTGCGTTGCGCTCGTCGGCGCGCTTCAACGCAGGCCGGGCCGCCAGGCGCTCGGCGTATGCGACGAAGGCTGGGCGCGCCTCGATCGTCCCGAACTGCATCATGTAGCGCAGCGTCCCGCCGAAGATGACGTTGGCCATCGAGAAGCGGTCGCCGAGGACGTACTCGCGGCCTTCGAGCGCGTGCTCCATCGAGTCCAGCACCGCGTCGTACACGCCCCACCCAGCCTGGGAGGGCCTGTACTCCCAGCCCCCCATCTTGGCCATCACCGCCGGCTCGATGACCGCGGGCGCGAAGCAGATCCAGCGCAGGTACGTACCGCGCGCCGGGTCATCGATCGCCGGGGCGAGGCGGCCGGACGACCACGACTGCGCGTGGAAGGAGCACGCTGCCGAGCTCAAGCAGCAGCTCGACGAGGTGCTCGAGGCGCAGCGGCGACAGCAGGAGCAGCTCGAAGCGCTCAAGCGGCAGCTCTTCGGCAAGAAGAGCGAGAAGATGCCGCCGATGGACCGCGAGGTCCGGCGCGGCGCGAAGGCCAGCCCCGAGGAGCGCCAGCGCCAGCGCAAGGCCAACGCGGAGCTCCGCGCGAAGAAGATCGAGACCGAGACGGTCCATGTGCCGGTCCCCGATGACGAGCGTCGTTGCCCGAAGTGCCATCGCACCGATCTGAAGCCGCTGGGTGACGGCAAGCCGAGCAGCATCATCGAGTACGTCCCCGGCTACTTCCGCAAGCGCATCTTCCGCCGCGAGAAGCTCACGTGCCCGTGCGGCGAGTACATCGTGACCGCGCCCGTGCCCGACAAGGTCTTCGACCGCACGCAGTACGGGCCGGGCTTCATGGCGCACCTCGTCGTGAGCAAGTGCTGCGATTCGATCCCGCTCTACCGGCTCGAGCAGCAGTTCAAGCGGCTCGGCGTGCCGATGTCGCGCAGCACCATGACGCACCTGTTCCACCGGGTCGGCGGCGTGCTCACTCCGCTTGCGACGCGCATCCTGGCGCTCATCGCGGCCTCGGACATCGTGCTCGCCGACGAGACCTCGAAGCGCATGCAGAGCTCGAAGAAGAAGGCCTACATCTGGACCTTCATCGCGGAAAACCTCGTCGCCTACCGCTTCAGCGCCGACCGCAGCGGCAGGACCCCGAAGGCCGTGCTCGGCGGCACCAAGGGCACGCTGCTGGTCGACGCCTACACCGGCTACAACGCCGTCACCGACGTCGACGGCCGCGAGCGCGCAGGCTGCCTCGCCCACGTCCGCAGGAAATTCTTCGAGGCACTCGACAGCGAGCCCGAGGCGCAGCACGCGCTCGATCTCATCCGCGAGATCTACGTCATCGAGCACGACGCGCGGAAAGCGGGCATCGTGCGCACGGCCGAGCACGCGCGGTTGCGCTGGGAACGGACGCTGCCACTGATGGACAAGCTGTATCTCTGGCTGGTCAACCGCCGCGATCTCGACCCACCGAAGAGCAGGATGGGGCGCGCCGTGCGCTACGCGCTGAAGAACTGGCAGGCGCTCACGCGCTTCATCCGCGACGTGCGCATCCCGCCAGACAACAACGCCAGCGAGTCGGCGCTGCGTGTGGTCGCGCTCGGCCGGAAGAATTTCCTCTTCGTCGGCCACGTGGAAGCCGGCGAAAACCTCGCTGCGCTGTACACCGTCGTCGCCACCTGCATCGCCAACGACGTCGACCCGCTCGCCTACCTCACCGACGTGCTGACCCGCCTCGACTCCACCCCCGCCGACCAGATCGACCGGCTGCTGCCGCAGAACTGGGCGCCGGCTACGTCGTAGACGGCGTCAAGGACGGCCGTCGTTGGACGGTTACAGCGCAGCGTGGTCTCGATGCGCTGGTGTCCGGCCAGCTCCTTGATGGTCATCACGGGGGCGTTCTTCATCGCGAGCCGACTACAGAAGGTGTGCCGCAGGATGTGGAGGGCGCCGCGGGGCTTGAAGCCAGCTCGCTTCTCGACGCCCGCCATCCACATCCGCAAGACCTTGGGCGTGACGGCTCGCCACTCGCCATGCCATCGGTTGGAAGCCTGCTCCTTGAAGTAAAGAACGCGATCGCCACGAAGGTGTCGGTGGGCTCGCAGCGCTTTGGCCAGCCGGTTCGTCATAGGCACGTAGCGTGGCTTGCCGTTCTTCGTGGGCCCTTCCTTGCCCTTGTAGACCTGCCGCTGCACGTAGAGCTGCTGCCGCTTGTAGTCGATGTCAGCCTGGTTCAAACCCAGGATCTCGCCTCGTCGAAGACCAGCATCTGCTCCTAGCAGGACGACGATCAGATGTTCGCGTCCGAGCTTCTCCGCTTCCTCGACAAGGCGATCCAGCTCATCGGCTTCATAAGCTTTCAGCTCGCCTTCGCTGACCTTCAGCAAGCGAACCGTGCAGGGCATCGACGGGATAACGCCCCAACCTGGCGCGCCGGACCCACGCCAGCGCTTGACGCGGACGCTCATCGGCGGCCTCCTCGCTCAAGGAACTGGAGGAGGCGATCGCGGTGGAACAGGACGCGACGACCGTCGCGCACCAGGCCATCCGCCTTCGTGAGCTGACCGCGTGCAACACGCTGGTAGATCGAACCTGCGCTGGTTCTGAGCAGACCCGCGGCTTCCTCGATCGTCAGGAGGACCGGCAGAGCGTCGGTGCGTGCAACGCCAGGTCGGGGAGGGGGATGCCAGCGCTTATGCTTCGCGAGTCCTTGGTCGAGCGAAACCAGGAACGCTTCGCCCCGCTTGGCCATCGCCTGGAACTCCAGGGTCTCGTCCGGGCTCAGCCCCGCCAGCAACAGATCAGGATCGAAGCGAAGGTTCGCCATCCTGATCCGGCTACACCGATCAGCTGGAAAAAAATGAAGCAGCCCGTCAAATAGGACGCGCGGCCGGGGAGAGATGGGGGAGAGATTCTCCCCCCGAGTGCTGATCCCCCTGGTTTTTCGGAAGAATTGAGTGGAGGCGCCGGGAATCGAACCCGGGTCCGCGAGGCATCCGGTCAACCCTCGTTCACGTGCGTAGTCGCTGTGTCCCCAGCGACTGGGTCCGTGGATTCGGCCACGACCTATCTTCCACTGATCTCGGTCACGCTATCGGAAGCGCCCTCACGTGACCTTACCTTGTGTGGTTGACGCCCTTCCGATACTCAAGGCTACCTCTCGGTTGGACGGCTCTACGGTTTTTTAGGCCGCGAGAGCGATTGCGTTATCGTTCGCAATTGGTTACGTCCCGGTTTTCAAGTGGGCCAGGAGCCACCGCACGCAGATTGACGTTCAGTCCCCACGTCGAAACCGATCGCCCCCTATCGGGGTACCGGCAAGATGCAGGCTGGCGGAATGTAGGACTTTTCTGCACCCGGTCAAGTGACAAGACGCAGCGGCGGCGGCAGCGGAAAGCGCTGGACCGCGCCGGGCCGGGGCGAGCTATCCTCTCCGACCCGGTTGTGATCCTGATCTCGCCAGAAGACGACCTGCTCGGCGCGCTGTCGGGCCTGACGCTCAAATCGCCGCACGAGCGCAAGGTGCGCTACCAGCTCGACCGTCCGCTCGGGGCGGGCAGCTTTGCGGTGGCGTTCTTTGCTCTCCGGCGCTCGGCGGAGGGGCACTCGCCGGTGGTGCTGAAGATCGTGCGGCCGCGCATGATGCGCGAACAGGGCGAGACGGCCCGGCTCGCGGTCGAGAAGGAGGCGGTGGCGCTGCAGCGACTCAACGAACGCGTGCCGCCGACGCCGTTCGTGGTGCGGCTCATCGACAGCGGTGCGGTCGGCGTCACGCAGGCCGGCGTGCAGATGGACCTGCCCTGGCTCGCGCTGGAGTACGTGCACGGCGGCGCCGAGGGAACCACGCTCGACGAGCGCATCGACTTCTCGATGGAGCAGACCGGCTACGCCTTCGATCCGGATCGCGCGGCGCTGGCGGTCACGTGTCTGTCCAGCGGGCTCGAGGCGATCCACGAGGTGGGCGTCGTGCACCGCGACGTGACGCCGTGGAACGTGCTGTGCTGCGGCTTCGGCACCGACGAGCTGTTCAAGATCGCCGACTTCGGTATCGCGCGGCAGGAGGAACAGAGCCCGGGCACCTTCTCCGGCGCGCCGGGCGGCACCGCCGGCTACGCCGCGCCCGAACAGATCGCGCCCGGCAAGGTCCCCATGGGACCGGCCAGCGACGTGTTCAGCCTGGCCGCCGTCGTGTTCCGGCTGCTCACCGGCGAGGAGTACTTCGAAGCGCCGACCACGGTCGACGGCGTGTTGATGGCGCGGCAGAAGGAACGCCGCAGCATCACCCAGTGCCGCGGGCTGTGCCCCGAGCTGGCCGAGCGCCCGCACGCCTGCGCGGCGATCGACGCGTCGCTGGCCCACGCCACCGCGTTCGATCCGCGCCACCGCCCGCAGACGGTGTGGGAGTTCGCGGCCAGCGTGCTGCGCGCGCTCAGACCCGATCCGAAACGTCGCAGTCCGCCGCGGCGCCGGCTGGAGAGCATCACCGAGCACTCGGGCGTCAGCCGCTTCCAGTGGGGATGGCACGTGCGCCGCAATCCCGGCGCCGATCGCGTCATCCGCAGCGTGGCGTGGGAAGGCGACGGCCGCTGTCTGGCCGCGACCAGCAAGGGGCTGGCGTTCTGGAACGGCACCAGCTGGGTGCAGGCGCCGCTCGGCGCGTTGCCCCCGGGCGGCATCCGCTTCGTCGAGCGCGTCGGCGCGGGCCAGTGGCTGGTCGGCGGCGACAAGGGAACCATCGCCCACTACTCGCAACGCGGCGTGTCCGGTCTGCTCGAGGCCGACGATCCGCGCGTCACGTTCCAGCAGGCGAGCGGCGAGATCGGCGATCTGGCGGTGCTGGTCGGCGCGCGACCGATCGAGCCGCCGCTGCTCTTCTCGCTGGCTGCGCATCGCTGGCTGAAGCCGGCCGCGCTGTCCAAGGCCAAGACGATCTCGGCGCTGGTGCGGCTGTCCGACGACAGCTGGCTGATGAGCGGCCGCTCGCGACGCGGCGAGGGCTTTGCCGCCATCTATTCGCCGCTGATGTTCGAGGTGCAGCGGCTGCGCGGCGGGGATGTTTCCGAGTACAACGACTGCGCGGCGCAGCCCGATCTGGGGCTGGGCGTCGTGGTGGGCGCGCGCGGCCGGGTGCTGCTTGTCGAGGGCGGCGAAGCGCGCGAGTCGATCGTGCCCGGCGAGCCCGATCTGACGGCGGTCGCGATGGACATCGCCGGACGCGTGTGGACCAGCAGCGTCGGGCACCTGTGGCTGCACAACCCGGAGAGCCCCGAAGCGTGGACGTGCGTGTGGCGCTCGGCCGACTGGCGCGCGCCGTTCGTGAGCGTGTTTGCCGACGTGGGCCTGGTGATCGGAATGACCGCCGACGGCGGCGTCATCGAGGGCCGCTGGGAGCTGGCCGACACGCGCACGTCTCGTCCTTCGGGTAGCAGCCGTCTGCGCCGATCGAGCGCGCCGGCCTAGAGCGTGGCGGAAAGCCACACCGGTTGCGCTGCATCACCGCGTGCGCAACTTGCGTGTATGGCAAGCGATGATGTCGGCTACACCGAGCACCTGCACGAGCCCGACACGGAGCCGCGCTGGGGCATGACCTGGCCGCGGTTCGCGGTGCTGGTCGGCCTGCTGATGATCGTCTACTGGGCGATCCTCTAGAGCCGCCCGCCGGCGCTCTCCCGCGTCGCGGGACTACCGGAGCTTCAGGTTCCGGGCGGCCAGAGCTTGTTCACGACGTCGGACAGCTCCTTCACCGTGTCCGGCTTCATGCCGGTGTTCGGGAAGGGCCACGCGAAGTTGCGAGCCTGCACCTGGTTGCACGAAAACGAGATGAGCACGTTGTTCGGCATCTGACCGGGACCCGAGACGAACGACAGGCCCATCTCCGCGTACAGGCAGTTGGCGTGCGCGGCCTGGAAGTTGCTCTCGTGACCCAGGATGTCGGCCAGCTTGTCCTTCAGATCCGTATCGATGACCTGCGTCTGGCCGAGGATGCGGAAGCCCTCGAAGCGCGGCACCTGCTGCGCCGGCGTGGGCGCTGCCTGCGCCTGCGCACCGGGCATCATGCCGGGCGGCAGTAGGCCGGGCGGGATCAGCTGCTGCAGCCCCTGCGCTCCCTGCTGGACCCACTGCTGGATCTGGGGAGGCAGCCCCGGGATCTGTCCGGGCGGTGTCGGTGTCGCAGCTTGCTGCTGCGGCGGCTCGTAGTTCTGGAGCCGGAACGCCGTCAGGTTCGCGGTCTTCAGGGTATCGAAAGGTGCAGCAGGCGAGCTGGCGCAACCTGCCGTCGCGAAAGCGAGCAGCAGCGTCGTCCCCAGCAGCCCCGTCTTGATGCTCAGCATGCTGCGATCGGTAGAGCCTTTTCATGAGGGCGTCCAGCGGCGGCGTGCTCGGCCAACGGGCCGACATGATCGCGCTCCGTACGGGGCTTGCGCGGGTATGCTGGGGTTCCACATCAGCTGGGCAACAGGAGGGCAGCAGGTGCGGGTCGCGATTACCGGGGGAACAGGCTTCATAGGGACGCATCTAGTGCGGGCGCTCTGCGCTCGCGGCGACGCCGTCACCGTGCTCACGCGCCGCCCGGAGAGCGTGGCGCGGCTGGGCGACGGCGTGATGGGCGCTGTGTGGGATCCTGCCAAGGCCGGCGACTGGTTCGAGGTGCTCTCGGATCAGGACGCACTGGTGCATCTCGCGGGCGAGCAGGCCGTCGGAGTGCGCTGGACCGAAGCAGCCAAGCGTCGCATCCACGACAGCCGCGTCGACAGCACACGGCTGCTGGTCGAAGCCATCGCTGCCAACGAGAAGCGACCGCGCGTGTTCGTGTGCGCATCGGGCATCAACATCTACGGCGCGCGCCCCGGCGACGAGGAAGTCGACGAGCAGGGCTCGACCGGCGACGATTTCCTGGCTCGCGTCGCCGTCGACTGGGAAGAAGCCGCGCGCGGCGCTGAAGCGCTGGACGTGCGCGTGGTCAGCACGCGCTTCGGCGTCGTGCTGGCGCGCGACGGTGGCGCGCTCGAACAGCTGGCGCTGCCCTTCAAGCTGTTCGCCGGAGGCCCGATCGGCAGCGGCAAGCAGGTGGTTTCCTGGGTGCACATCGACGACGTGGTCGGCATCGTGCTGCGCTGTCTGGATGACGAGTCGATCCAGGGCGGGGTCAACGTGGTCGCGCCGCGCGCCGTGACCAGCGCCGAGCTCTCGCGAGCCATCGGCAAGGCGCTGGGCCGGCCGAGCTGGCTCAAGGTGCCGGCCGCCGCGCTCAAGGTCCGCTTTGGCGAGGGCGCGGGTCCGCTCGTCACCGGCCAGCGCGTCGTGCCGCGGGTGATGCAGGAGCACGGGTATTGCTGGCACTATCCCGAGCTCGCCCCGGCGCTGGAACAGGCGCTGGGCTCGTAGCCCGGTCGCCCGCCCCATGTTCCAGCTCTCCATCCGCAGAGTCCTCAGTGCACTGGCGCTGCTCGCCATTGTCATCGTGCTCGGCGGAGTGGCGGTCTACTTCCTGGGCAACGGCGAGTACACGATCGGACACGCGATCTACTTCGCGGTGATCACCATCTCGACCGTGGGCTACGAGGAGCTGCCGCACCTCGAGACGCATCCCGGTGCGCGCGTCGTCACGAGCCTCGTGATTCTCGCCGGCATCGGCACCATCGCCTTCTTCCAGTCCACGCTGACTGCACTCCTCATCGAAGGAGTGATCGCCAAGGCCTTCCGGAGACGACGCATGAACAACAGGATCGCCGCGCTCAAGGGCCACATGGTGGTCGCCGGCTGCGGCCGCACAGGCAAGTACATCGTGGAGGAGCTGGCCGCGATCGGACAGACGTTCGTGTTGATCGAGAAGGACGAAGCGCTGCTCGCGCGCGTCAGCGAGGAGCTCGACGGCAAGCTGCTGTACATCATCGGTGACGCCACCGAGGACCACACGCTGGTCGCCGCCGGGGTGGAGCGCGCGCGCGGCGTCGTCTCGGCGCTGTCCGACGATCGCGACAACCTGTTCGTGACGCTCTCGGCGCGCTCGCTCAATCCGAAGGCACGCATCGTCGCCAAGGCCGTCGAGATCGAGAACGAACCCAAGATCCTCAAGGCCGGCGCCGACAGCACCGTCAGCCCGAACCGCATCGGCGGCATCCGTCTGGTGAGCGAGCTGGTGCGGCCCAAGGTCACGCAGTTCCTCGACCAGATGCTGCGCGTGACCAAGAACCTCCGCTTCGAGGAAGTGCCGATCCCCGAAGGCTCCCCCTTCGCCGGCAAATCGCTGCGCGAAGTCCCCATCCGCGACAAGACCAACCTGCTCGTCGTCGCCCTGCACGAACCCGACGGCGGCTACGTCTACAACCCGTCCCCCGACAAGAAGCTCGACGTCGGCACCCAGCTCATCGTCATGGGCGAAGTGCCGAGCGTGGACAAGCTGCGCGAGATGGTCGGCGGAAGGTAGCGGCGCGGACACGGCGCGTGGTGACGTGGGGCGGGGGGCCGCCAAGGCGCCAAGGCCGCCAAGGATGTTGGGGGTCGAGGGATGGGGCGGAGCGGGGCGGCTCGTCCAGAGGGGGTGCAAGGGCGGCGCGGGGCACAGGGCGGCGCGGCACGGGGCGCAGGGCGGCGCGCTGCGGACGCGCGGTATCCGGAACGCGGCGAGACGCGTGAAAATGCCGCCAAGCCCGAGCTTGGCGTCGAAAACAAGCGCGAGACGCATGAAAATGCCTCCAAGCCCGGCTTGGGAGCAAAAACAAGCGCGAGACGCATGAAAACGCCTCCAAGCCCGAGCTTGGAGCCAAAAACGCGCGCGGCGCGCCCCGTCCCCACAACGTCGCAGCGCCGCGCCCCCGTCCCCACAACGTCGCAGCGCCGCGCCGCGCCCCGCGCGGTGGATCCCGCTCCGCGCCGTATCGCGCCGGACCCCCCCAAAAAACTCTTGGCGTCCTTGGCGCCTTGGCGGTTCATCCTCCCGCTAGTTCGCGCCCATCGTGAACACGAGCTTGTGCGCTCCGACGAGCTGGGCGTGCGTCAGGTACGCGCCTTTGACGGCCTTGCCGTCGAGCGTGACGGAGACGACCGTGGGGTACTTGCGGGGGTCGGCGGTGGTGGTGAGCTCGAGGTCGCCGGAGGGGCGGTGCAGCACGACGCGCGGGTAGCGCGGCGCGGCGACGATGTAGCGATCCGTGCCGGCGACGGGATACAGCCCCGTCGACGCGAACAGCAGCCACGCGCTGAGCGTGCCGCTGTCGTCGTTGCCCGCCAGGCCGTCGGCGCCGGTGCCGTAGAAGGTGTGCACGATCCAGTCGACCCACTTCACGGTGCGCGCCGGATCGCCCCACGCCGCGTACAGCCAGGCCGCGATCAGGTCCGGCTCGTTGCCGTGCCAGTAGTACTTGCGGCGACCGATCAGCGGCGTCTCGTTTTCCGACAGCTTGAAGAACTCGTCGAGCTTCTCGATGGCCTTCTTCGTGCCGCCGAGCGTCGCCGCCAACCCTTCCGGATCCTGCGGCACGAGCCACATGTACTGCCAGGCGTCGCCCTCGGTGTAGTCGCCGCCGCCGCCGGTCTCGCCCGGCCAGGGGTCGAAGCTGCCGTCGCTGTTCTTGCCGTGGAAGAAGCCCACCTTGGGGTCGTAGAGCGTCTTCCACGACTCGGCGTGCTTGGACAGCGCGCTGGCGTCCGCGCTCTTGCCGAGCGCCTTGGCCCACGCCGCCATGGCGTAGTCGGCCGAGGCGTACTCGAGCGTGCGCGAGACGGAGCCGCTCGTCTTGTCCGCGGGCACGTAGCCGTACTTCAGGTAGTCGGTGATGCTACCGCGGCCGCCCATCTTCCCCGGCGACGGGCCGAAGGCGTCCACGCGCGACAGCTCGTACGCCTTCTGCTCGCCCACGGCCGGCTTGACGCCCTTGGCGATCGACTCGGCCATCACGATCTCGCCGGGCGAGCCGATCATCGAGCCGGTGTCGCCGTTGGCGAGCGGCCAGCGCGGCAGCGCGCCGCCCTCGGCCGCCATCGACAGCAGCGAGTCGGCGAAGGCCTGGTTGTGCGGGTCCTCGGTGAACAGGAGCCAGGGATGCAGCGTGCGGTACGTGTCCCACAGGGAAAAATCGCTGTAGCGCGGCGTCTTGCTCGTCACGATGTTGCCCTGCACGCCCATCGCGCGTCCGTCCACGTCGCTCATCAGCGTGGGCATGAGCTGCGAGTGGTACAGCGCCGTGCCGAGGATGGTCGCTTCGGTGCCGTCCGCGTCGCTGCCCTTCACCGGGTCGACCTCGATGCGCGAGAACACGTCGTGCCAGGCCGCCTCGGCCTTCTTCTTCACGCCGTCGAAGTCGAACGCGGGGATCTCCGCTTTCAGGTTGCCGCTGGCTCCCTGCGCATCGACGAAGCTGATACCCACTCGCGCCTGCACCGTATGAGTCCCTGAAGGAAAGCGCAGCCACGCGCCAAGATCGGTACCTGTGGCCGTCTGCTGTCCTGCGTGCAGCCCGCTGTCGTCCCACACGCCGCTCTCGCTCGGCGTCTGGTCGAAGACAGCGTCCGCGTACACCTTGAAGCCGCCGAAGCGGCTGCTCATGCCACCGATGTTCTTCATCCAGCCGGCCACCGTGTCCGCTCCGGTGAACGTGACGCTGCCGCCGCCGCTCTTGCCACCGGGCAGCGTGTGCTGGAAGTCCAGCAGCACCACCGGGTCGGCGCCGGCGGGGAAGGTGAAGCGGAACAGCGCCGCGCGCAGCGTGCTGGTGATCTCCACCTGGATGCCCGTCGACAGCTTCACGCTGTAGTAGCCGGGCGACGCCTGCTCGTCCTTGTGCGAGAAGCCGGCGGCGTAGCCCTCCTCGTCGCGGCGGCTGTCGTTCATGCCGTCCACCGGCATCAGGCCGATGACGCCGTAGTCGGGCTCGCCGGTGCCGTGCATGCGCAGCATGCTGAAGCCCGCGATGCGCGTGTCGCGGTAGTAGTAGCCCGAGCAGTGGAAGACCGACGAGCCCGTGCCCTTGGAAGGGCGCGTGTCCGGCCCTGGATGCACCATCGCATACGGCAGCGCCGGACCCGGATAGCCCGATCCGATCCCGAAGCCGTCGCCGCCCGTCGAGATCATCGGATCCACATGGCCCTGGAGATCGAGCGGCGCGCCGACCTCGACCGGGGGCGGCTTCGGCTTGCTGCTCGACGCCGACGACGAACAGCCCGCAAGCGCGATCACACAGCCCAGCAGCAACCCGCGACGAAGCATGACCGCGATCGTAGCGGGCAGGGCGCGTCCCGACCAGCGCTTGTCCGTGAACGGCCCCACAGCGAGCGCCCGCTAGATCGCCATCCCCCGCGCGTTGAACACCTGCTTCACGCCTTCGCGCAGGCGTGCGGAACCCTGCGGATAGGCCTCGCGGGCCGCGTCGAGGAAGCGCGCGCCGCGGGCGGTGGACAGCGCGCGGATGGCCTCGTCCCGCTCCTCGGGCCCGCCGTGATCGAGCGCACCGATGAGCAGCTCCGCCGCCTCGTCGACGTCGATCCGTGCCAGCGCGCGCAGCGCCGCGACGCGCGCATCGGGCCGGTCGCTGGTGCGGTAGATGCGCGCCAGCGGATCGCAGGCGTGCTCGAAGCGCAGGCGCTCGAGCGCCTTGATGGCCTCGGCCGAGACGCTTTCGTCCGTGTCGTCGATCGCGCGCTCGAGCGTGACGAAGGTGCGCTTGAAGAAATAGCGCGACAGCGCCTCCACCGCGGCCAGCCGTACCGCCGGCTGCGGGCTCTCGTACAGCTTTTCGAGCGGCGACAGCAGCGTGTACAGGCCGATCGGCGCGACGTACTCCGCCAGCACCACGGCGTTCCTGGCGTTGGCCGGGTCGGCTTCCGCGTCGAGCGCGACCAGCCGCGCGGTCAGCGCGGCGCGCAGTGTGATGCGGTCGGCCGAGTCCTCGGGGTCGAGCAGCAGATCCGCACACGCCTCGGCGGCCGAGCCGCGCTCCTCCCACTCGATCAGATCCACGTGCCACACGTCCGGCGGCGCCACGTGGCGTCCCAGCCGATCGTCCAGCGCACCGGCAGGGGGACCGGCGTCGCTCGCGTCCTTGTAGCGCTCGGCGGCGCGCGCGTAGTGGCGCTTGCGCGCCGGCTCCAGATCCAGCTGCTGCAGCCGGTGGTACAGGCTGCCCACGCGCGCGTACTGTCCGGCCTCGGCGCTGGCCAGCAGGCTCGCGAGAAACGCGTTCTCGACCAGCTCGGGCGGCCCGCCGCGCTCGGAGAGCCCCTCGGCGGCGCGCTGCCACAGCTCGGACTGGCGCAGCGTGCCGCGCACCGCGATGCGTGGGAGTCCCTGCTTCTGCGCGAAGGTCGTCATCTCGCGCGCCAGCGTGGCGGCGGCGGCGTTCTCGCCGGCGTGCTCGGCGAGAACGATGGCGTGGTCGTACAGGCGGAGCGCGTGGTAGCGCAGGTTGTCCTCGCCCAGGATGCGGATGGCGTTCACCACGCCCTCCAGCACGTGCTCGAACATGCCACTCAGCTCGCCGATGGCGATCAGCACGTGGTAGCAGTCGAAGGCGCGCTCGCGCTGGCCGATCGACTCGAAGCGGTCGGCGGCTTCCTCGAGCCGGTGCACCGCCGCCACCGTCGCCTCGCGCGCAGCCCGCTTGTCACCCGCCTTGTCGCTGGTGCGGGCCACATTGAAGCGCGCCAGACCCGCGGCGTAGGGCTCGGCCGACTGCACGTCGAGCTGGGTCGACAGGCGCGACCACAGCGCGCGCGCAGCTTCGACGTCCCCGGCGCGCTCGTAGCAGATGGCGGCGCGCACCAGCTTGCCTTCGGGCTCGAGCTCGCCCGCGGCGAGACGGAAGTACCCCGCGGGGTCCTCCGCATCCGAGGCCGCCCACGCCGCGAAGGTGCGCGCGCGATCGACCGCCGGCACGCTATCGAGCAGCGCGCTCTGCCGTGCGCGGTCGCCGGTGTACCAGGTCGTGGACAGCGCTGCGCGGTGCTCGCCCTTCTTCACCAGCAGCTCGCCCAGACGCCCGACGGCGTGCAGGTAGCCCGCCTCGCGCGCGTGGGTGTGGAGCAGCGCCGTGGCCAGCGCGTGCAGCGCGGCGTCCGGATTGTTCGCGCGCCGGGCGCGGTCGACCAGATCGTCGAGCTCGCCTTCGGGCCTGAGGCCGTCGAAGAGCTCGATCACGCGTGCTGCTCCCTGGCGGTCGTGTTTTCCGCGGCAGCGGCGGAAGCGCCGCCGACGTCGTCCAGGATGCGGCGCGCCTCGTCCGCGCGCGCGCCGCGGCTGGCCAGCGCCTGGTGATCGACGACCCAGTACGCATCCAGCAGGTCGAGATAGTCGAGCGACAGCTCGCCGCCCGACGGCAGCATGAACACCGCGGCCAGGCGCGCGCTCCTGCCGATGGCGGCCACGGTATCGCGCGGGATGTACAGCGCGGCGTGCGTGAACAGATGCACGACGATCTCCCGCGAGTCACGCGCCGCCGTCACCTCCAGATAGCGCGACAGTTCGCCGAACACGCGCGCCGGGTTGCGCCCGCGTTCCCCCTTGAACGACAGCAGGTAGCCTACCGGCAGCTGGCCGCCGCGGGCCGGCCGCGGCTCGTACAGCCGCGAGTCGAAGAAGCGCAAGACCACGTCCTCGCCGGCGAGCAGGAGCTTCTTGGCCGAGGCGAGCGCCATGCCGCGCGCGAAGGTCGCGCGCTCGCCGCGCATGGACGCCGACGCGTCGATCAGCAGGTGGTGCACGCGGCGCGCCTCGTCGCGGGTCTGCTCGCGCGCGTAATAGAGCACCTCGTCGTCGGCCAGCCGCCGCATCAGTTCCTGCTCGTCCCAGGCCAGCTCGCTCAGCACCAGACTGTCGATGCTGCCCTTGCGCGCCAGTCCCGCGTAGCCGAAGACGGGGTGCATGCCGGCGCCGGGGCGCGCCTTGGCTTCCAGCACGCTCGGCAGGATCTCCAGCGAGAAGTTGACGACGTTGTTGGCCTCGGGCTGGCCCAGCACGCCGAGCAGATCCACCTGCGCCAGCGCGCCCTCTGCCGCGTCGCCGCCGAGCATGCCGAACAGCTGCAGCGTGTCCAGGTCGAGCGCGTCGACCAGCGTGAGCACGTAGAGCGAGCCGTCGACCAGCTCGCGCATGGCCGCCAGGTCCCGGGCGCGGCCCACCGCGCCGAACAGTGCCGGCAGCTCGGGGTCGAGCCGTTCGAGCAGCGCCGCGTCGAGTGGCACGCCGGACACGTACGAGGGCGGCGCCTGCACGCGCGCCGCCACGCTGCCCAGCAGCCGCGCCAGGAGCACCACGACCAGGTCGTCGCGCATCGCGAGCGAGCTCGAGCGTCGGGCGGTTTCGCTCTCCGCCACGTCCTCCACCAGCCGGCGGTAATCCGCCATCAGCTGCGCGCCGCCGCGTGTGCCGGCGAGCAGCGTGTCGTACTGCGCGCGCGCGCCGAGCTCGAGCTGTTCGTTCGGGCACGCGAGCAGGAGCCCGAGGTCGTGCACCACCGACAGCGGCATGTCGATGCCCAGACGCCTCAGCTCGCGATGCCAGCGCACCGCCCGGAGCGCAAGCATGGAGGCGCGTGGCGTCGCGACGGACAGCGCCAGCGATCCGAGCGGGCCAGCGACCGCCGGATCCTTCGCCAACTCCTCGGGCAAGGGCATCGCCCGATGTATAGCGCGCCGGGGCTCCTTCTTCGATGTGATGCACCTCGCGGAGCCGCGGTGCTAGGCTGTACAGGGTGGATGTGCGCTCCTATGTCGAAGGACTGAGGCGGCGTCGCGAGAGCGAACGCCGGGCAGCCCAGGAGCGCGCTGCCCGCGCCCAGGCCGTCGCGCGAAGATGCGCGGTACATCTGCGCGGGCAGTATGGCGCGCGTCGCGTCGTGTTGTTCGGTTCGCTGGCACGCGGCGATCTGCACGCGATGTCGGACATCGATCTCGCGGCCGAGGGCATCGATCCGGAGGAGCTGTTCCGCGCCGGAGCGGACCTGGCAAGGCTGGCCGGAGACATCGAGGTCGATCTGGTTCCGCTCGAAATCGCATCGCCCGGACTCCTGGCGCGCCTGGACGAAGAAGGCGTGGAGCTCTGATGACAGGCGATCCCGCGGCCCGGGCCGCGCGTCTTGCCGCAGCCATCCGTCTGGATCTCGCGCGACTGGAGCGCGTCTCCGACGAGGCAGCGCAGGCGCTGGCGGACTTCTCGGATGCGGCCCCTAGTCTGCGCGAGCTCCGCGGGACGGGCGATATCGTTCACGACCTGTACACCGGGCTCGAGCGCGTGTTCGAACGCGTGGCGGTCGAGTTCGACGGCGGCGTTCCCGCGGGACCTGGCTGGCACCGGCAGCTTCTCGAAAGCATGACGCTGGAGATCGCTTCCGTCAGGCCTGCGGTCCTGGAAAGCGAGACCGCGACCGCGCTCGAGGAGTTTCTGCGCTTCCGCCACCTGTTCCGCAATCTGTACGGGTTCGACCTCGACTGGTCACGACTCCGGCCTCTGGTGGAGCGGACCGCCCCTACTTTCGCCAAGGCACGCGATGACCTGGAACGCTTCCTGGCGTTCCTGGACGCGATCGCAAAGGCATAGCGGGCGCCCAGGTCACCGCTCACGTGGCCTCAGCGGCTGGCGAGGGCGAGGGTTCCGGTGAACCTTCCGCAGGAGAAGGTGCGCGTGCGGGCGAATTCGCTGCGCTGCCACCAGTTGCCGGTCCGGACTTTCTCCGCGGGTGTCGTGAAGCGGTAGCGGTAGAAGACGACGCGCACGGCTTCGGGATGCGCGGGCAGGCGGTCGACGAAGAGCGGCTGCACCACGCTGGGCTCGCGGCACAGGTGCTCGAGCAGCGAGCCGACGTAGCGGGGCATGCGGCGGAAGTCGATGCCGTAGAACCATAGCAGGAAGTCGACGCGCGGCTGGTGCGGCGCGACGAAGGGCGGCGCGCGCCCCACCGGTCCGGGTTTGTCGTACAGGCTGTGCTCGGTCCAGCGCGTGCCGTCGAAGGTCTCGAACTGCGGCTCGATGCGCGAGCGCGTCACCTCGGTGAACAGGTAGTACGTGTTGATGACGCGGAAGGGCCGGAGCGTGCCGCTCAGCGTGTCGAGCGCGGCGATGCCTCCGCCAGGGCGGTCGAAATGCTCGAGGCCGTTGTTCAGCGACACGGCGATGTACAGCGCTGCGACGAGGATCGCGCCGGCGCGCCGCGCGCCCTTGAACCAGTGCTGGCCGTCGAGACGCGCCGGAACGCGCGGCGTCAGTGCGCGGCGCAGTCGGGCCGAGCCGCGCACGAACAGCCTGAGCCGCGCCGTCGGACGGCGCAGCGCCGGCCAGCGGCGCCGGAGCTGCCGCAAGCGCATCGAAAGCGCGGCGCGCGCCCGCTGGATGTCGCTGTCTTCCAGCAGGAACAGCCCGAGCACGAGTGCCAGGTAGGAGAAGAAGCCGTAGTTGGCGGTGGCGATGTTGATCAGCTGGAAGGCGGTGAACACCACCACCGCCAGCCTGCGCGCCCGCCGCGGCCCGAAGATCAGGAAGGGCACGCCCATCTCCCACACCAGCGTCAGGTTGCTCTCGATGTGGTGCCACCAGTCGGGCAGGTGATACGCGTACCAGGCGAGCGCCGTGGGGATCGGCGCGGTCTGGTAGTAGAAATGCATCGCGCTGCCGTCGATCCAGTCGCCGATGGGCGACTGCAGCTTGGCCAGCCCCGATTCGAAGTACAGCTTGAACAGCAGCAGCCGGAACAGGAAGTGGATCCACTTCGCGGAGCGCTCGCGCGGCAGAAAGCACGCCAGCAGGCCGCACTCGAGCAGCAGGTTGTCCCACTGGAAGCCGGTGAAGCTGCGGCACGCCACCACGTAGCCGAGATAGAGCAGCGTGGAGAGCGCGAAGCAGGCGCGCGGCCACAGGCCGGACAGGGCCAAGACTGACAGTGCGACGCCCAGCCAGATCCCGCCGCGCAACAGCGCGTCGCTGGAGCCGAGCCACAACCACGTCGGCAGCTGGAAGAAGCCCGCCGTGGTGTGCTCGCGCAGCATCTGGAGCCACGGGTGCACGGGCGTGAGGCCGTGGCTGCCGACCAGCAGTGTCACCTGCACGCTGAGCGACAGCCACGCGATCAGGAACACCAGCGCGAGCGCGCGCTGGAACGTCCGGGCGACGACCGGTCCCGACTCGTGCTTCCAGTGCCAGTCCTTCCACACAGACACGCTGGAGCGGGAGACTACTCCGCGCGGCGCGGGGCGTCGCTGTCGTTCAGGGTTGCCGGGGCTCGAACCCCGGGCAGCGCAGCACCGGAACTGGCGGGTACTTCGCGTAGCGCGGGTCCGTCTTCGAGCGGCCGCACAGGGTGAACTCGCTGCCGCGCGACGAGACGATGCGCTGGGCGTGACGGCAGGTTGCGCACAGCCCGAGGCGCCGCGCGCGGTCGTCGTTCATGCCGCGAAGGCCGCTTCGATCGCTTTCACGTCGTCGGCGTCGAGCTCCATGCTGCCCGCCGCGGCGCTGTCCGTGATGCTTTCGGGCCTGCGCGCCCCCACGATAGCGACCAGCTGCGGGCTCTTGGCCAGGAGCCACGCGACGACCAGCCGGTAGGGCGAGACCCGGCGCTTGCGCGCCTCGTCGGACAGCTTGCCCAGCGTGCCCAGCGTCGGCGCGCCCAGTGTGCCGCCGAACGGCGAGTAGGCGATGAAGAGCAGGCGGTGACGCGTGCAGTAGTCGAGCACGCCGTCCTTTTCCGCGCTGCGGTCGTTGGGGTTGTAGCGGTTCTGCACGCTGACGATCGGCACGATCTTCCGCGCCTCCTCGATCTGCGCGACGTTCACGTTCGACAGACCGACGTGCTTGACCAAACCCCGCTCGCGCAGCTTGGCGAGCGCGCCCACGCTGTCGGCGAACGGCACCCGCGAGTCCGGCGCGTGCAGCTGCAGCAGATCGAGCGATTCGACCTCGAGCGCGCGCAGGCTCTTCTCGGCCGCCTCGGTCAGGTACTCCGGCCGCGCGTCCACCGTCCACGCGCCGCGCGGTCGCCTGACCGCGCACTTGGTCGCCACGGTGACCTCCTCGTGGCGGTCCTTGAGCGCCTTGGCGACTAGCTTCTCGTTGTGGTTGAAGTCGCTCTCGTCCATGCAGTAGGCGTCGGCCGTGTCGATGAACGTCACCCCCGCGTCGAGCGCGGCGTGGATGGTGGCGAGCGCCTGGTCCTCGGGCGGCCGGCCGCTGATGCTGAGCAGCATGCCTCCCAGTCCGACGGCACTGATGATCGGACCGGCTTCCCCGAGCTGGCGTGCCTGCATGCTGGTAGCATACCGCGATTTTGCCGCCGCGCGGGCCGTGGCGGCGCTTCGCCGGCCCGCGCAAGCTCAACTAGCGGGCTTCTTCCAGAAGAACCCGCGCTCCACGCGATCTTTGCGGAACGCCGCCAGTCGATCGAAGTCCAGCTCGTGAACCATCGCCGGTCGATCGCCGATCGGCGTGAACAACCCACCGGGCTCGACGCGGGTGGGGTCGGCAAAGCCGCCCACGCCGCTGGCGAACAGCTCGGGAAGGCGGGACGGGTAGCCCCAGTCGCTGACGCCCACGTAGGCGCCGAACTCGTAGGCGCGGGCGATCGCCAGGTGCCGCCACAGCGCGCGCGAGTAGTCCGGGGTGCTCTTGCGCGTGACGCTCAGCGCCGGCACGAGCACCAGGTCCGGCAGCCGCTCGGCCCGCGCGAACAGATCCGAGAACCAGAAGTCCGCACAGATGAGCACCAGCGCGCGGCGTCCGGCGATATCGATTTCGCCCAGCTCGCTGCCGGGCCCGACCCAGCTGCGTTCGTTCGCGTACGGGCGGAGCTTGTCGTAGCGGCCGATGGTGCGGCCCTCCGGGTCGAGCACGAGCCCCGAGTTGACCGCTCCCGACGCGCGCTCCTCGTGGTGCGAGCCGCCGACCACATAGCAGCCGAGCGAACGAGCGAGCGCACTCATCTCCTTTTCGTACGCCGGGCGCGTGCCCATCGGCTCGAAGCGCTCGGGCAGGAGCACCACGTCATCGTGCCCGAGCTCGACCTGCAGGCTGGCGATCGCGGACTTGACCCGATCGAGGTTCTCCTCGTCGGCGTAGCTGAGCTGCGGCTGGAGCAGGACGAGCTTCATGGGGTGTACCTTCGGGCAGGAGCACTTGCTCCGGGGCTCACTCTGCCATAGCCCTGGCAATGTGCAGGCCGGCAATCAGCTCGACTGGGTCTTCGCCTACGGATCGAACATGGACGTGGCGGATCTGCGTCGCTGGCTCGTCGATCGCGGGCATGACCAGCCGCGCGTGGAGCGCGTCGAGGTGGCGGTCGTGCCCGGCTACCAGCTGGTGTGGAACTACCATTCGCGCGCGCGCCGCGGCGGCGCGGCCAACGTCGAGCCGGCGGCGGGACGCGAGCTGCCCGGCCTCGCGCTCCAGGTCGACGCGCCGACGCTAGCCGGCATCGATCTGAAGGAAGGCCATCCGCACCGCTACCGCCGCGGGCCGAAGCGCGTGCCGCTGGAGCTCGAGAGCGGCGAACGGCTGCGGGCGTGGCTGTATGTCGTGTTGCCCGGGTTCACCGAGAGCTCGTTCATCGCGCCGCGCCGCGCCTACCTCGAGCTGGTGCTCGGCGCGGCCGAGCGCCACGCCTTTCCCGACTGGTACCTCGACGAGCTGCGCGCGACGCCGACGGCAGACTAGAGCCACAGCGCTGGAAAATTCCGGCTGCGCGGCAGACGCGCATTTGCGTGCGGTAGCCTGGGCGGCGCGGTTCCTGTAGCCTGGGTGCAATCGGAGGTGGCCCGTGCTGCGAGCTTTTCGTTCTCTTTCCACTTTGTCCGTGCCGCTGCTGGCGGGACTGTTTGCCGTCGCAGCGTGCGGTGGATCGACGAATGACGCGTCGGGCGGAGCCGCGGGTAGTGCCGGCACTGCCCAGGGCGGCGCGGACGCGGGAAGCAGCGGGGGCAGCGGTGCGGGCGGAGCGACCAGCAGCGGCGGTAGCGGCGGCAGCGCGGTCGGCGGTGCGGGCGGAACAACGGCCAAGAAGTGCTTTTCGAGCATCCAGGGGCCGATCGCCTACTTCAACTACGACCAGTTCAAGCCGGTCATCAACTCGAGCTGCACCGGCACCAACCACCAGGACATCCAGGGCGTACAGAAGCTGGTGTTCCTGGGCGACTCGATCACGCAGGGCACGCCGCCCACGCAGCTGTCGCAGTTCTACCGGACGATTGTCACCAACAACATGAAGAAGAAGTTCGGCAGCTCGCTGGAGGTGCAGGACTGTGCGAAGTGGGGCGCCAGGAACGGCGATCTGGCCGGCCAGATCCAGCAGTGCTTCCCGACCGACCCCGAGCCGAAGACCACGCTGACCGTCTTCACCATGGGCGGCAACGACCTGGCGAACATGGCCAAGAACCACCTGGACGCGGCGGCCGCGACGACCCAGGCCGATCAGGCCGTCGCCGATCTGCGGTCAGCCGTGGAGTGGCTCAAGGATCCGGCGCACTTCCCCAACGGGTCGTACGTCGTGTTCGCGAGCGTGTACGAGTACACGGACCTGAGCGGCAATCTCGACTCGTGTCCGCTGGCCAGCACCGCGGGGCTGAGCGGCAACTGGTCGACCGGGCTCGGCGTGCTGACCCACATGGACGAGGAGTACATGCACGTGGCGGTCGACACGCAGACCGACATGGTCTTCCTCGAGCAGACGTTCTGCGGCCACGGCTACGAGGCGGGCGACTCGAGCCTGCAGTGCTACCGCGGCCCGAACACCGCGAACTGGTTCGACGTGAGCTGCATCCACCCGACGCCGAAGGGCCACAGCGTCATCGCGGACCTGTTCACCAAGACGATCGACGAGTAGCGGGAGAGTAGAAAAGCCCGCTAGCTCTTCTCGACGGGGTAGCCCTTCTGCTCCCAGTCCGTGCGGAAGTTTTCCGGCAGGTCCAGCAGCGCGAAGTCCTTGTGGCCGGAAGCGTGGAGCGCTTTGTTGGCCGGGCGCACGTTGGGGCAGTTCCGGTACGGGCAGCAGCCGCAGTAGACGACGATCTTCTTGTCTTTGGGCGTCGCGGCGATGGCGTGCACCAGCGCCTGGTAGCCGGCGTCGGTGCCGGCTTCGCCGACGTGGCGTGCACCGGGTACGTGCGCGTGCTGGAACAGGATCTCGGGTCCCACGTGGAACACGACGGTCCGCCCGGCCTTCACGTCGTCGAGGTGCTGGACGAGCTCGGCCGGCGGCAGCATCGGGCCCAGCTTGACGGGCGCCGCGGTGGTGCCGGTCTGTTCTCCGGAAGGGTGGGGGTGGCGGCTGCACGCCGCGGCGACCGCCGCGGCGGTCACGACGAGCATGCTGCGTCGAGTGAGTACGCTTCGTTCTGTCGGCATGGCGACCGTAGGAGCCGGAACCGGACGGAAACGGTTCGAGTGTAGCATAATGCCACGAAAGTGTGGCGATTCGCTACGTTCTGGGACCCTCGCGGGCGCGGAGCGCGCGCGGGAGGGACCCGGCGCGCGCAGCGCAGCGAGCACGCCGGCGCTGCAGTGGCGGAGCTCGACGGGGGAGCATCCGCTGGGGCGGGACACGGAAATCGGGGCGTGCCGGCGCGCGTGATAAAGTGATGCGCTTTCGTATGACCAACGAGCGCCCTGCACGCGAGCTCGCAGTCGGTGATGTCATCGGCGGCTCGTTTCGTATCCGCAAGGTGCTGGGCGAGGGCGGGATGGGCAAGATCTTCGACGCCACCGACGAGGTGCTGCAGCGCCGCGTCGCGGTGAAGTTGCCGCTGACCCGCGAGAGCAGCGAGATGCTCGTGCAGGAGGCCCGCGCGCTGGCTGCACTGGAGCACCCGCATCTGCCGATGGTCTACGGCGTCGGCAGTCATGGTGGCATGCACTGCGTGGTGATGGAGCGGCTTCGAGGCGAGTCGCTGGAACAACAGCTGCAAGCACGCTGCGCACGACAGGAGCCGTTCGGTCTGCAGGAGGTGGTGAAGCTCCTGAAGACCATCGCCGAGGCGCTGCACGCCATCCACGACGCGGGCATCCTGCACCGCGACATCAAACCGGACAACGTGATGCTGGTGCCGGGTCGCGGGCCCGTGCTGATCGACTTCGGTCTCGTCATGCCGCACGCGAGCGTCGACGAGGACCAGACCTCCGCGGGCTCGCCGTACTACATCTCGCCGGAAGCGATCAGCGGCGCGGTGACGCGCGCGAACGGCCGTCAGGTGGACCTGTATTCGTTCGGCGTGATGGCCTACGAGCTGCTCACGGGCTGTCCGCCGTTCGACGCGGAACAGCTGCCGGCGTTGCTCGAGATGCACCGCTCCGCGCCCAGACCCGACGTGCGGCTGCTACGTCCGGACGCACCGCCCGATCTGGCTGCGCTGATCCTCGAGCTGATGGCGAAGGAGGCCGGGCAGCGGCCCGAGTCCGCCGAGGAAGTGGGCTGGCGGCTCGATCGCATCCTCAAGAAGCTCGCCCAGCTCGAATCCAGCCAGGAATCCAGCGTGGTCGTGCTCACGCCGATCGAGCCGATGGCCGCAGGCCTCAGCGAAGACGTGAAGAGCTGGGTCCACAACGTGGACGTCCACGCTTTTACCGATGCCAGCGAGGCGCTGGATTATCTGGAGACGAACAACCCGCGGCTCTTGCTGCTGGATACGAAGCTCCAGGGCATGACCGCCGCCGAGTTGCTGATGCACGTGCAGGGGCTCGGCCTGAGCTCGACCATCGTTGCCCTGTCACTCGCGCTCGGCCCGGAGGACATCCAGGTGCTGCGCAGCATGGGCGTGATGTGCTCCGTACCCATCGGCAAGGACATGTCCGCATCGCTCGAGCCGGTGGTGCGCAACGTGTTTGCCGGGAGTGCCAATGCGGTGCGCGCCAGTCGCATATCGGGGCCGCCCAATACGTCGATGCGTCCGCAAGCGTCGGTGCAGCCGTCATCGCGCCACGGAGCGTTCTACAGCTCGCGCCGGAAGTAGTACTCGACGGTGTCGCTGAGATCGTGGAGCTCGCGCGTGGCGCCGGTCATCTCGAAACCGCGCTTTGCGTAGAAGCGGTGTGCTGTCTCGAACTTCGTGTCGCTCCATAGCTCGATGAAGCGTGCGCCGCGGGCACGGGCTTCAGTCACGACCAGGTCGGTGAGACGACTGCCGAGTCCGGTCTGCCGCTCGCTCGCGGCTACATAGAGCTTCTTCAGCTCGATGCCTCCGGGGTCGTGGGCCGGTGTGAGGCCGATGCAGCCGACAATGCGACCGTCGCGCTCGGCGATCCAGAACCGGCCGTCCCATCCGGCAAAGGACGTTGCGATGTGGCGCAGCTCCGGGATCTCCTCGTCGACCGCGAGCACGCAGTTCGGGTATTCGGCGAAGACCGAGCCGATCAGCTCGATGAGGCCGGCTTCGTCGCTGTCGCGGGCGTCGCGGATGCTCGCAGCCACCCCGACCCGATACACCGCGTGGCAATGCCTACGAAAGAGGCAAGCAAGCGACGGGAAACAAGGAGAAGCACAAGGAAGGAAGCTTGGCTTCCAAGCAAGACCGCGCTTCAGCGCGGCGGGAACTCAGGCGAGCGCGGGCGTCGAGAGCAGGCGCTCGAGCAATTTCCGGAGTCGTCGCATGATTCTGACCTCCGTGACCGGGGGCGATGCCCCCCATCAGCGCGAATGTGCGCTGATGTGTGTCGCCCGACTACACGAACCAGGCGCAGAACACAAGTTTTTCGGATGAAGCATCCATCGCTTCGATGGAAACGCGGGACTAGGCTGGGCGCCGGAAAATGACGAACGTGGGTCCTCGTATCCTGGTTGTGGGCTGCGGCGCCATCGGCGGCGTGATCTGCGGGCACCTCCTCGAACTGGGTCAGGACGTGACGCCGCTCACGACCAACTCCGGCATCGCCGCGGCGCTGCGCGAGCGCGGCATCGTGGTGCGCGGCGAGGAAGCGCCACCGGTGGGCAAGCCGGCGCGAGTGCTCGAGGCGCTGGACGAGTCGGTGGCGCCGTTCGACTACGTGCTGCTCGCGACGCAGCCGCCACAGGTGGAAGAGGCGGCGCGGACGGCGGCTCCCTGGCTCGCGCCCGATGGACGCATGGTCTGTTTCCAGAACGGGCTGTGCGAGGAGCGTGTCGCGAAGCTGGTCGGCCCCGAGCGCGTCATTGGCGCTGTCGTGGCCTGGGGCGCGTCGATGCTGGAGCCGGGGGTCTACGATCGCACTTCGTCGGGCGGGTTTTCGCTCGGCAGGCTCGACGGCACGACGGACGAGCGGCTCGAACAGCTGGCGCGCACGCTGGAAGCGGTCGGGCCTGTGAGCATCACCTCGAACCTGCTCGGCGCGCGCTGGAGCAAGCTGGCCATCAACTGCGCGATCTCGACGCTGGGCACCATCGGCGGTGACCGTCTCGGCACGCTGATGCGCCAGCGGCACGTACGGCGGCTGGCGCTGGAGGTGATGACCGAGGTCGTCGCCGTGGCGCGCGCCGAAGGCGTGAAGCTCGAGAAGGTGTCCGGCACGCTCGACCTCGACTGGATTGCCCTGACCGACTCCGAGCGTTCGGCGGCCGGCTCGCCGGGGCTGGTCGCCAAGCACAGCCTGCTTCTGGCCGTCGGGGCGCGTTATCGCAGGCTGCGCTCCAGCATGCTGTCGGCGATCGAACGCGGGCGTCCGCCGGCGGTGGACTTCCTGAACGGCGAGGTGATCGAGCGGGCCGGGCGGCACGGTATCGACGTGCCGCTCAACCGGGCGGCGCGCGACCTGGTGTGGGCCATCGCCCGCGGACAGGAGCAAGCGTCCCACGCGACGCTGCGCGGGCTGTTCGACCGGACGCGTTGAACCGCCCGTGCGGGTGCGGCGCTTTGTCGCACGGCGTGCGCAGGGCGCCGGCCTCTGGTATGGGGCGGGGCGTCATGCATATGCCCCGCCTGCGCGCCCTGCTCGCGCTCTTCGTTATTTCCCTGTCGCTCACGCTCGCCTGCAGCAAGAAGCCGGTCGACAAGACCCTGCCCAAGCTGGGGAAGATCGGCGCGTTCTCCCTCACCGATCAGTCGGGGAAGGCGTTTTCGGCCGCGGACCTGCACGGCAAGGTGTGGGTGGCGGCCTTCTTCTTCACGCGTTGCCGCAGCGCGTGCCCGATCATCTCCCGCCGTCTGCGCGCCCTGCAGAAGCAGGAAAAGAAGCTGGGCGGGCACGTGCATCTGGTGAGCTTCAGCGTCGATCCGGAAAACGACACGCCCCAGGTGATGACCGCCTACGCGAAGCAGTACCACGCGGACCTGTCGAGCTGGTCGTTCCTCACCGGCAAGTACGACGTGATCAAGACGCTCGCCGGCCAGTTCAAGATGGCGCTGGAGGGCGATTCGAAAAAGGGCGCAAGCGGCATGCAGCTGACGCATGCCTCGCAGCTCGCCCTGGTCGACGGCAACATGCAGCTCCGCGGCTACTACAGCACCAAGAGCGACGCCGACATGAAGAAGCTGGCGAGCGACGCCAAGCGGCTGTCGACCGGCTCCTAGCCGGCGGGCGCGCCCGGGGATCGCCGAGCGGGCGGCACAGGGCCGCCCGCACACAGCAGCGGCCTAGTAGTACACGAGCAGGCCGGCGCTCAGACCGAACGAGGTCAGCTTGTCGGAGCTGCTGGCCTCGGTGTTGGTGACCGGATCAGTGTAGGACCGCGAGCCGCCGAGACCGATGTCGATGAGCGGGCCGGCGAGAAACGCGACGTTCTTCATCGGCGAGATGCCGAGCATGGCTTCCAGCGAGAGCTGGGTGAAGTGACCGCTCGCATTGGTCAACGTCATCTGCCCGATCGAGTTGGGCGCTTGCACGGAAAAGCTCTGGTGGCTGTAGGTGAACGCCACACGCGGCCAGATGCTGAAGGTGTTGTCGAACGCGTACGCATAGCCGACGCGCGGGCTGAACAGGAACGTCTTCAGGCTTGGGCCGCCGGACGGCGCGTGGCTCATGTAGGCGATCGAGCCTCCCAGGCTGAGACCGTCGATGACGAAATAGTCGAACGCGGCGCGCGGCGTGGCGCTGATGGAGCCGCCGCTGTCGTTGCCGAGCAGCGCCAGGTGCGTGGTCTTGAGGGTGCTGTTCGGCACGCTCTCGCGATCGAAGAACAGCCCTGTCATACGTTCGACCGCGATCGTGAACTGGCCGGCGTTGCCGATATTGTCGACGCCGGTAGGGTAGCTCGGCATCGCGGGCCGGTAGGTGCCGGAGGAGTAGCCACCGGAGTAGCCGCTTCCGTACTGCTGCGCCGAGGCCGCGGTGGCGGCGAGCACGACGCTGATGCCGATCAGGGAACCGAGTGTTCGCTTCATCTTGCCCTCCAGGGGATCGTCCGGGCGCATCCCATTCCGGTCGGAGGCAATTGTCAATCGCGCGGAATCACGGCGCGGAGCGCCTGGACCCGTTCGTCGAGGGTCGCCGCGTCGGGCGCGCGGACCGTGACGTGGCCGACCTTGCGGCCGGGGCGTGGTTCCTTGGCGTAGAAGTGCAGGTGGGCGTCGGGAACGGCCAGCACGTCGGCGCGCTCGGGTAGCGCTCCGACCAGGTTCAACATCGCGACCGGTTCCGGCACGCTGGTGTCGCCGAGCGGCAGCCCCAGGATGGCGCGCAGATGGTTCTCGAACTGGCTGGTGCGGGCGCCCTCGATGGTGAGGTGGCCGGAGTTGTGCACGCGCGGAGCCATCTCGTTGGCGAGCAGCTCGCCGTCGGCCTCGAACAGCTCGAGCGCGAGCACGCCCACGTAGCCCATCCGGTCCAGCAGCTTGACGGCGTAGCTTTCGGCGCGCTTCTGCCGGCCGGCGGCGAGCGCCGGTGCGGGCGCGCGGCTGAAGCGCAGCATGCCGTGCTCGTGGTGGTTCTCGACCAGCGGGTAGAACGCGGTCGCGCCGTCGAGGCCGCGCACGGCCAGCACACTGAGCTCGCGCTGGAAGCGCACGAAGCCTTCGAGGATGAGCGGTACGCCGCCGAGCTCGAGCCAGGCCGAGTCGATGTCCTCGGCGCCGCGCAGCAGGAACTGCCCCTTGCCGTCGTAGCCGTGACGCCGCGTCTTGAGCACCGCCGGCAGCCCCAGCTCGGCGACGGCGGCGCGCAGCTCCTGCTCGCTGTCGATGGCGACGAACGGCGGCGTCGGGATGCCGAGCTCGCGGAAGCAGAGCTTCTCGTGCAGGCGATCCTGCGCGATGGCGAGCGCGTCGGGAGTGGGGTGCACCGGCGTGGAGCGGGCGATGCTGCGTGCCGCGGCTTCCGGCACGCTCTCGAACTCGTAGGTGCAGACCGCCGAGCGCCCGAGCTCGGCGAGTGCGGTCTCGTCGTCGTAGTCGGCGAGGATGTGCTGGGCGAGCTGGGCTGCCGGTGCGTCCTCGGCTGGATCGAGCACGACGAATCGGAGGCCGAGTGGAAGGCCAGCGAGGGCGAGCATGCGCCCGAGTTGACCGCCGCCGAGGATGCCGACTCTCACGGTGCTCTGGGGTCGGGCTTGTCGAGAACGCCCTGGGTCTGTCGTTCGCGGTAGCGCTTGAGCGCGCGGCCCAGCTCTGGATGCGTCCCGGCGAGCATGGCGGCGGCGAGCAGCGCGGCGTTGACGGCGCCGGCGCGTCCGATTGCGAGCGTGCCGACCGGAATCCCCGCGGGCATCTGCACGATGGAGAGCAGAGAGTCGAGTCCGCTGAGCGCCTTGCTCTGCACGGGGACGCCGAGCACGGGCAGCGTGGTCTTCGACGCGACCATGCCCGGCAGATGCGCGGCACCGCCGGCGCCCGCGATGATGACGCGCAGGCCGCGCTGCTCGGCGCCAGCGGCGTATTCGAAGAGCAGGTCCGGCGTGCGGTGGGCGGAAACGACGCGCACCTCGTGCGGCACGCCCAGCTCGTCGAGCGTCCGGACGGCGTGCTCCAGCGTGTCCCAGTCGCTCCTGGAGCCCATGATCACGCCTACAAGTGGCTTGTCGGTCGCCGGGTCAGCCAAGGGGCGACAATCTACCCGGTCTTCCGGTGTCGTGGAAACCCCCTGCGGGACAAGCGCCTGTCGACAAGGGCACGGAGCGGTCTACGCTTCGGCGACAATGGTCCATCCCGGTGCGGCAACGGCCGCGATTCGTGCCAGCGGGCTGATGCTGGCGTGTGTGTGCGGCATCGCGCTCGAGGGCTGCGCCGGCGCGCCGCCGCCGCGGCCGCCCGCCGCGCCGCCGAAGGCCCAGGCGAAGGCCGCTCCGGCGCACAGCAGCCAGCCGCTGCCGCCGCTCACGCCGCGCGAGCAGGCGCTGGACAAGGAGCTCCGCGGCTACGTCCACGAGCTGGCCGGAAAGATCGGCGAGCGCAACGCCAAGCAGAAGTGGGAGCTGGCGAGCGCGGCGGACTACCTGGCAAATGCCCTCGAGGACATGGGCTACCGCGTGGAGCGCCAGGGCTACGAGGTCGGCGAGATCGTCGCGATGAACCTGTCGGTGAACGTGTCCGGGGGAGCGCGCGGCGACGAGCTGGTCGTGATCGGCGCACACTACGACTCGGCCGAGGGCAGCCCGGGGGCGGACGACAACGCGAGCGGCGCGGCGGCCGTGCTGGCGCTGGCGCGTCGCGAGAAGGATCTGCACCCGGCGCGCAGCTTCCGGTTCGTGGAGTTCGTCAACGCCGAGCCGCCGTACTACCAGACAGACGACATGGGCAGCGTGCGCTACGCGAAAGCGCTCGCGGCCCGTGGCGAACGCGTGGTGGCAATGTTGAGCATCGACAACATCGGCTGCTTCTCCGATGACAAGGGCAGCCAGCACTACCCCGCGGCGCTCGCGCCGCGCTATCCGCAAGCCGGCAATTTCGTCGCCTTCACCGGGAAGAGCGGCGGCATGCTGCTGCAGCGCGTGGTCCAGAGCTTCCGTCGCCGCGGTAGCATCCCCGCGGAAGCGGTCGAGCTGCCGGCCGGAACGAAGAACGCGGGCTGGTCGGACAACTGGGCCTTCTGGCAGTTCAACTACCCGGGGGTGATGGTCTCGGACACCGCGGCCTTCCGCAACCCGCGCTACCGCAAGCCGGAGGACACGCCCGACAAGCTCGACTACGCGCGCATGGCGCGTGTGGTCGCCGGGCTCGAGGACGTTGTCGACGATCTCGGGGGCTCTGCCTCCCTTGCAGCGCACAATCCGCGGTGACACGCTGCGCCGCGTGGGCATCGACAGACGACGCTTCATCGGGTGGCTGACGGCTGGCGTCGTCGCCGGTGGCGTCGGCATCGGGCTTGTCCGGTCTTCCGGCTATCACCTACCCGGCAGGGTCGCGAACAAGCTCAAGACGCTGTCACCCTGGCAGTACATCGTGGTCGACGCGTTCGGCGCGCGCGTGCTGGCGCCGGAGCACGCCGACGTTGCCGGGTTCGCCGACGACTTCATCGTCGGTCTGGCCGCCGAGGATCGCGACAACCTGCTGCGCTTCGTGGCGTATGTGGAGCACATCGCGCCGCTGCGCGAAGGGCACATCAGCCGCTTCTCGAACCTCGGCTCGATAGCGCAGGACCAGGTGCTCGGGTCGCTCGAGCAGAGCAACGTGGATCTGCTGCGCGCGGGCTTCCAGGCGCTGAAAGCTCTCGCGATGATGGCGTACTACAAGCAGCCGGCCAGCTGGAAAGCCATCGGCTACTCCGGTCCCGTCGTCGACTGGGGGAAGAAATGATCGAGCGCGGCCGCGACCAGAAGGGCGATCGGCATCTGAAAGCCGACGTGGTGATCGTGGGCACCGGCGCGGGCGGCGGCATGGCGGCCAGCGAGCTTTCGCGCCGCGGGCTGCGCGTCGTGGCGCTGGAGGAAGGCCCCTACCTCGAGCAGACGGACATGACCCAGCGCGAGGTCGACATGATGGCCAAGCTCTACCAGGAGCGCGGCGGCCGTGCGACGGCGGACATGGCCATCCGGGTGCTGGGCGGGCGCTGTGTCGGGGGCTCGACGGTCCACAACATCAACCTGTGCAAGCGCACGCCCAAGGAGATCCTCGACGCGTGGCAGCGGCAGTACCACGTCTCGGGCTGCACCGAGAAGGACATGACGCCGGTGTTCGAGAGCGTGGAGCGGGAGCTGTCGGTCAGCGAGATCCCCGCGGCGTGGCGCAACGCGAACAACCAGGTGCTCGAGCGCGGCGTCAAGGCGCTGGGCTGGAAGGGCGGTCCGCTCAGGCACAACCGGGTGGGCTGCCAGCAGAGTGGCTTCTGCGAGCTCGGCTGTCCGTTCAACGCCAAGCAGAACTCGCTGAAGATCCTGATCCCCGACGCGATGGATCACGGCGCCCGGGTACTCTCCGACGTGCGCGTCTCGCGCATCATCCACGACGGGCGCCGGGCTACCGGCATCGTCGGCGCCGCGCTCGGCGCCGACGGGCGGCCGCGGGGTCGTGTGGTGGTCGATGCCGACGCCGTCGTGCTCGCCGGCAGCGCTATCGGCAGCCCCATGCTGGGCGTGCGGAGCGGGCTGCCCGATCCGCATGATCGCCTGGGGCGCAATCTGCACGTGCATCCGGGCATCGCGGTCGCGGGGCTGTTTGACGATCACATCGACGGCTGGAAGGGCGTGCCGCAGAGCTACGAATGCATGCAGCTGATGGATTTCAATCCGAACAGCGGCCGGCGCGTGTGGATCACGACGGTCTTCGCCCATCCCATCGGAGCGGCTGTGATGCTGCCCGGGTTCGGAGCGGAGCACAGGAAGTGGATGCTCCGCTACCGGAACATCGCGGTGCTGACGGCCATGGTGCACGACGAGTCATCGGGGCGCGTGCGCGTGCGCGACGACGGCCGCGCGCTCATCGACTACAAGCTCAACGACTCGGACGTGCACCAGTTTTCGATCGGCATCCGCGCGTGCGCCCGGCTGCTGTTTGCGGGGGGCGCGAAGAAGGTGCTCGTGCCGTCCATTCCGCCGATCGTGCTGGACAACGAAAAGCAGGTGGAGCAGATCCCGGCGTCGGCGGCGCGCCCGTTCAACATCCAGATAGCCGCCGTGCACCCCATGGGCAGCATGTCGCTCGGCGACGATCCGAAGACGAGCGTCGTCAAGAGCACCGGGGAGCACCACCAGGTGTCCGGCCTGTTCGTGCTCGATGGCTCGCTGTTCCCGACCAGTCTGGGCACGCCGCCGCAGATCTCGATCTACAGCTTCTCGCGTCACCTCTCGAAGCACGTGGCCGAGAAGCTTTCGCGCTAGCGTTCCGCCCGCCCTACATTACCGGTCACGATTTCACTACAGCTCACGGAACCAGCCTTCGGGTTGCCACGTTCGGAGGCGGGACCCCGAACGCCCACAAGACAAGCATCAGAACGGACTTCTCCGGCGGAAGGCAGGCAGGGCGCTGCAGCTGTCGGCGCTCCAGCTCGAAGCGGCCTGGCCGACGCACCAGGCGGAGCGTAGTGGAATCGCGCTCGGTGATCTAGAACAGCTCGGTCCACTCGGCGAGCTTGCGCTCCTCGGTGCCGACGATGCCGTCGCCAGGGCGCAGCCTGAAGAACGTCGCGCGCTCGTCCTCGAAGTTCACGAACGCGAAACATGGATCGTCGTTCCTGTGCAGCGTGCCGGCGTTGATCACGGTGAGCGGCCCGACTCGCCTGAGCATGCGCTGGTGGGTGTGCCCGTTGACGACGTATGCATGGCGCCCGAGCGCGATCAGCGACTGCAGCTCGTTGTTGTTCTCGAGCGCGTAGCCCTGGTCGTCGGGGCGCACGCCGGCCATGTCGTGCTCGGCCAGGCCGTGACAGAGCAGCGCCAGACCCGCCACGGTCTCGAGCTCGTGGGTCTTCGGCAGGTTCGCGAGGTAGCTCCGCGTCGCCTCGTGGAGTGCCGCGAGCTGGGTGGCGTCGGGCAGATCGCGCATCTTGCCCTCGAAGAGCCATCGCTCGTGATTGCCGGCCACGGTGAGCGCGCCTGCGTCGACGAGCAGCCGGCAGCAGCGGTCCGGATCGCCCGTGCCGTCGACGATGTCGCCGACGCACAGGATGCGCTCTGCGCCGAGGGACGCGAGATGCGACAGCGACGCCTCGAGCGCGTCCGCTTCGCAGTGGACGTTGCCGATGATGCCTACGGCCCTGAGCTCCTGCGTCAATCTGCGCGCATCATAGCGCAGCGCAGGGTGTGGGGCGGAGCTGTTGTGCCGTCACGGCGGTGCGTCAGGATGCCGCCGCGGCTTGCAGGAAATGCGTGCGTTCGCGCACCGTGGTCCAGCGCCGGAAGATCTCCAGCGTCTCGGGATCGGCCTCGCCGAGCTTTCCGAACACGTAGTCCTGGATGCCCTTGTGCACTGCGCAGATGTGGCTTTCGCGCATGCGCCCCTGGATGGAGCCCTGCGTCGTGTAGTTGTGCTCGGGCTTGATGCCGCAATACGGGTTGTAGGTGCAGTTGACGCAGTCGGGCTGGGCGTCGAGGTTGGACGCGACGAGCAGCGCGCGCACCGTGTCGTGCGTGACCAGGTCGCGGTAGCGCGCTGTGTCGACGTGACCGATCTTGAACGTGTCGTCGCCGCTCTCGCGCAGCATGCGTCCTTCGTCACTGGTGTAGATGCTGCCGTCGTAGTTGAAGGCGAGCTGCCCGATACCCGCTCCGCCCGGATTGCGGATATCGAGGAAGTTGGGGTCGTCGCCGGTGAGGATCTTGGTCAGGAAGATGCTGGCGAAGCGCTCCAGGACCTGCGTGCCCTGCTTGTTGAGCTCGACGATGTAGTCGGTCGCCGTCTGGTAGAACTCCATGTAGCGGCGGCGCTCGTACTCGATTCTGTCGTGCGTCTTCTCGGCGAAGCCGAACGGATCGACGGGCCTGAGAAAGATGGAGCGGCAGCCGAGGTCGACGTACGTGTCGACGATTTCCTTCGGCATGTCGAGCGCGGCGCGCGTCGTCGTGAGCAGCGCCTCGACGTGATAGAGCACGGGGTCGAGGCCCATCTCGACGTAGCGATCGTTGATCTTCTTCACCCAGCGGGCGGCTTCCTGGTACGAGTTGCCACCGGCCAGCACGCGCTGCTTGTTGTGCAGCTTCTCGGGGCCATCGACGCTGGTGCACATCTGCACCTTGTTCTGGACGAGGAAGTCGAGTTTCTCGTCGGTCATCAAGGAGAGGTTGCTCACCATGGTGAACTCCAGCTCCTTGCCGTAGGCGCGGTTCTTCTCGATCGCGTGGTTGATGATGTGTTTGACGACCGGGAAGTTCGCGAGCGGCTCGCCTCCCTGGAACTCGATGGTGATGCGCGGGGCGGTGCTCTGCAGCGCCAGCTCGACGCATTTTTCGGCCGTCTCTGGCGACATGTCCGTGTCGACGCGGTCCATGTCGGCGCGGCTGGCATGGCAGTACACGCAGGTCTCGTTGCAGCGCAGCGTGACCACGAAGATGTTGAGGATCGGGCCCCAGTTCAGGTAGCGGCGCTTGTTCTGGATCCGCTCGCGCAGCGCGCCCGCATCGATCTGGTCCGCCAGGAAGTTGTGCTCGCCGAGCTTCTTCGTCAGTTCGCTACCGAGCGAGCCCGTGTAGAGCGCTTCGAGCTCGTCGGGCGAGACGAAGACCCAGTCGCCGAAGTAGCTGGTGAGCAGCACCTGGCCGCCGATCTGGCGGTAACGAAACGGCACAAGTCGGCCAGAGCTCTTCGGCCCGGACGGGATGCGGGAAAGCAGCTGCATCGAGTCTCCTGGTGTGGGGGCCGGAACCATGCCGGCACCCTTGGAGCATGATGCATGTCAACGCCGCTCCGCTAGCCCGGCGCTGTGACGCGCCGCGTCAAACCGCCCGGCCGTGCTATATCCAGCCGTGATGGCGGACGTGCTGCCGTACGGGATGTTCGATGTGTCGCACGACGCCGACGCCGCGCGCCGCTACGCGAAGATGGAGTCGATCTATCACCGCGGCCAGCACCTGATCTGGGACGGCCAGGCCGTGCTCGAAGAGCTGTGGCAGCGTCACGGCGGCAGCGGGCTCGGCCCGGAGCATCGCGCCGCAGCCACGCGGATCCTGGGTGCGATCATGTGGGGCGAGCTTGCGGCGTGGCGCATCGCCGCGCAGCTCGCCGACGAGCTCACGCCGCTCGAGGCGAAGATGGCCGCGACCAGCCAGGCGCACGACGAGGCGCGGCACTTCTACGTGATGCACGACTACCTGGTGCGCGCGACCGGCGATTTTCCGCGGCGGATGCCGAAATGGAGCGAGAAGCTCATCGCCGCGACGCTCGGAGCGGACACCATGCCGAAGAAGATCATCGGCATGCAGCTGCAGCTCGAGACCACGGCGCTCACCATCTTCCACGCGCTCAGGGAGTCGCGGATCTGCCCCGTGCTCTCCGAGCTGCTCGTCTACTACGAGAAGGACGAGGCGCGACACGTCGGGCTCGGCACGCAGCTCCTGCCGACGCTGATGAAGCGCATGAGCGTGCGCGAGCGCGTCGAGTTCTCCGCCTTCTCGTTCAAGATCGCGGCGTTCTCCATCGCGTCGCTCAAGGGCTCCGAGCAGGACCTGCGCGCGCTGGGCATCGATCCGCGGCGCGTGGCGGTGCTCGGCAAGAGCAAGCAGATGATGGTGTTCGACGAGCTGTGGCGCCTCGCGCCCGACGCGAAGAGCGACGTGAGCGAACGGCTGGGCAAGGTGTTCGACGCCGTTGCCGAGGCGATGTGGCCCGATGAAAATGCAGATCCGTCGCTCGGCGCGCGTGCGCGGCGCGTGCTCGGCACGCTGTCGACCGGCTACGAGACGACCGCGACGGTGCTCGATCCGGGTGAGAGCACGGCCGCAGCGGAATAGACCCGTGGTGTGATTGCCACACTGTGCACGGCTGTCCGGCACACCCGGGCGCCGCAGGGGCAGAGTCGCTCGAGGCGAGCCCGGCGTTCTCCGGGGAAAGCCGTGACGAAACGGGCTTCGCGCGCGGGCATGCACATTGCTCTGCCTGACTGTCATGAAGCGGTTGTGCTGCACGACTTCGCTTGTGGTCCTGATGTTGTCGATGTGCGGGAACGCATGGGCCGACCCTGTGCTGCCGGCGGACTCCGCGGGGCCCGCCGCGCCTGCGGCGCGGCCTGTGCCCGATTCGGATTGGAGCGCACAGGGCGGCATCGGACAGTTCGTGGACCCCGATGCCGGAATGGGCTTCACACTCGCTGGAGCCGCGATGCGTCGGACCGGGCCAATCGAAGTGGGCGCGGCTATCGAGCTCGGAACCCAGATCTTCGGCTACAGCTATGTGGGCCTGGCGGGCGCACTCGGGGTAGGCGTGCGCACCCGGAGCGGGGTGCGCATCGACGTGCTCGCTCTCGGTGGGAGCCACAGCTACACCGGGGTGGGCGCGGCGTTCCTCAGCGACGATCCCGGGGCGAGCGGCACCGTCGGCTTTGCGGGTGGTCGCATCTTCGCCAGCTACCCGATGTTCCGTGGGCCGCACCACATGACCCTCGGGATCGGCGGAAGCTACGAGAAGGACGTGACCCAGTGGCACGTGACCTACGACTATGTACAAAGTGGGTGGTTCGGCCACGAGGACTTCACCGACCACGCCGACCACGTGCTCGGTACCCAGCGCCTCGGGCTGTCGGTGAACATCGGCGGCAGCTTCGACGTGCGCTAGGTGCGCCGTATCCCCGTTGCCACGCGCGGGGTCGCCCCACTGCGGCAATTGCGCACACCCCGCGTCGCGCCTGACAAGCGGCGCGTTCTGTACTACCGAACGCCCATCATGCGTTTCGTGGTCACCGTTCCGCTTGTACTCGCTGGCTTCGTCGCGTGCACCGCCGGGGTGCAGCAGATTCCCGCAGCTCCGCCGCCTGCGCCTCCCGCCGCGTCCGCCAGAGCCGACGCCGGCGCCCAGCCCGCGCCGACAGCAGACGCTTCCGTGCCCGGGACGGACGCGAGCGCACCGGCGGAAGCCGGCGCCGATGCCGGGACGGCCGCGACCGAACAGGATGCGGGCCCCACCGCGTGTCCCGCGAACATGAAGCTGGTCGACGGCGACTACTGCACCAAGGTCCAGCAGAAGTGCACGAAGAGCTGGTGGGGCAAAGCGAACAAGAAGAAGATCTGCGAAGACTTCGACAAGCCGACCAAGTGCATCGGCAAGAAGGTGCACAAGCGTTTCTGCATCGACACCTACGAGTATCCGGACATCAAGGGCGCGCGGCCCGAGGTGATGAACAACTTCTTCCAGGCGCAGGTGAAGTGTGCGGCGCTCGGCAAGCGCATCTGCACCGAGAGCGAGTGGACCATGGCGTGCGAGGGTCCGGAGATGAAGCCGTACCCGTACGGCTACAAGCGGGACGCCACCAAGTGCAACGGCGACCACACCTATGATTTTCCGAACATGAGCAAGGTGCGCAAGCGCGATCCGAAGGAGCTCGAGCGCCTCTGGCTCGGTGTGCCGAGCGGCTCGCAGCCGGAGTGCATCAGCGACTACGGCGTGGCCGACATGCCGGGCAACGCGGACGAGCTCGCGGCGAGCGAGCACGCTTCCGGCGGCTGGAAGGACAAGTACGACAACGTCACCACCGGTGGGCCCTGGTTCAGCGGCGTGCGCAACCAGTGCCGCCCGAAGATCTACACGCACAACGAGGGCTTCTACTATTACTACCTGAGCTTCCGCTGCTGCGCCGAGGCTGACGGCAAACCTACCGATCCGCGCGCGCCGAAGCAGATCAAGCGCGGCTGGAAGTTCTCGCGCGTCGAGCGCATCGCGGGTCTCACGATCGCGCAGGCGAAGAAGGAACAACCCGCGGACTTCAAGCGCGCGAAGGAACTGGGTGCCGAGCAGATGAAGAAGCTCGGCGGCAAGCCGGCGGACGAGAAGGACTGGCACCCGAACGAGGGTCGCGACAAGGAGTGGGTGCGCGAGCATCCTCTACCCAAGCACTGACCGTCCGTGCTCTGTTGATGAGGCGCACCGCCGCGCGTGCGGTGCGTCGGCTTTCGCGCGCGCGCTGCCTGGGGCGTACGGTCTTGCGTGCTGCCGCCGGCTGGCACGAAACGTGCGACCGAATTGCGGGTACACCCCTTGCGAAGCACGGGTTGCTGACTAGGTTTTTTCAAGGGGATGTGCGGTATCCCCGCAGGATCCACCTGTATGATGAGCATCCGCTCCATCTCCGAGTACAGCCCCAGCGCAGCCGCAAATCGCGACTACGTGGCGCAACGTTTGCGCGGAACCGTGTGGGAGCGGGTCCGGCTCGCGGCGGTGCTGTATCGAGCGACGCTGTCTTTCGGGCAGGCCCTGGGCCGTCTCGGCGTCAGCGCGGACGGGCTGACCTACACCTCGCTGCTGTTCGCGACAGCGGCGGGGCTTGCGGCGGCCTTCGGCTCTTTCCCCCTTGCGGCCGGCTTGGTCGTGGCTAGTGGCATCTGCGATCTGCTCGACGGCGTGGTGGCGCGCGCAACCCACACGGACAGCACCTACGGCGCCTTGCTGGATTCGGCGATCGACAGGCTTGCCGATGCGCTGCCGCTGCTGGGGCTCGTCGCGTACTATGCGGACGAGGGCGCGGTGGCTGCGATCCCCGCTTTGGCGATCGTCGGCGGTTTCACCGTGAGCTACGTCCGTGCGCGCTCCGAGGGGCTGGGTGTGCGGCTGCCGCCGCTGTTCATGCGTCGCGCCGAGCGCGTTTCGATGGTGACGGCGAGCCTGCTTCTCGGGCTGGTAGCCCTGCCGTCGCTACCGGTGCGGGCGCCGCTGCTTCTGGTGGGCATCGCCCTGATCGCGCTGCTCGGTTTCGTCGCCAGCGGATGGGCTCTGCATTCGGCGCGCGTGCTCCTGGGCGAGCGGCGTACCGGCGCCGGCGCTTCGCCTCGTGCTGCGGCGATCAGGACAGCAAACGAGCGGTAATTCCCGCGAGCACGCCTGCCACGAGGTCGTCGGCCATGATGCCGAGGCCGGGCGGCTCCATATGCTCGGCGCGCTTGACCGGCCCGGGCTTGATGATGTCGAACGCGCGGAACAGCGCCAGCGCCAACAGCTCGGCGCCAAGGCCGCGCTTCTTCACCATCCCCATGGCGATGAGGGCGCCCGCGACCTCGTCGATGACGACGCTCTGCGGGTCCTTCTCGCCGAGCAGCTCGGCCATCTCGTCGGAGGTCCAGATGCCGGCGAGCGTGATGGCCGCGATGCTGCCGATGTGCAGGAGCGGCCCGAAGCGACGCAGCACCAGATGCACGGGCAGCGCCCCCAGCGACCCCATCGTGCCCGGAGCGACCGGAGAGCTTCCGCAGCCGAACCAGGTTGCGAGCCGGCGCACCCAGCGTTCGCGATCGTCCATGGCGGGCGAGCCTAGCACGGGTCTACACAGGCTTCAGGCAGCAGGCTTCGGGCTAGAGGCGTGCTGCTACGGCGCGCACGCTCTCTTCCACTATGGAGAGGAGCTTTTCGAGATCCGGCATGGGGATATTCAACGGGGGCGTGATGTAGACCACGTTGCCGAGAGGGCGCAGATACGCGCCGCGGCGCCGCGCTTCCTCGTAGACGCGCCAGCCGACGCCAGCGGTATAGCCAGCATCCAGATCGTCCGTCGTCTCCACCGTCGGCACGGGGCCGTCCACGGCGAGCCGCGGGTCGTCGCGGAGATCGGCGGCGCCCATGCACCCCTGCGCCCGGACGCCGAGTACGATGCGGCTCGTCACGGCGTCCTGGGCGAGTCGCTCGAAGCATTGCCGGATCGCGCGCTCGCGCTCTCCGACGCCCTCGAGCACGCGCTCGTCGCGATAGATCGCCAGCACCTCGCGAGCGACGGCTGCTCCGAGCGGGTTGCCGCAATACGAGTGGCCGTACAGGAACGCCCGGCCGCGACCGCCGGAAAACGCGTCGAGCACCCGCCGGCTCGTGAGCGTGACCGCCATGGGCAAGACGCCGCCGGTGAAGCCCTTGGCCGTGCACAGGATGTCGGGGACGACGCCGGCGAGCTCCGTCGCCCACATCGCGCCGAGCCTTCCGTAGCCCGTGAACACCTCGTCGGCGATCAACAGCACGCCGTGCTGCCGGCACAGCTCGGCGAGCGCCGAGAGGTACTTCGCGGGATAGAGCCGCATCCCGGCGGCTCCCTGCAGGAGTGGCTCGACCACCAGCGCGGCAAACTGCTCGCCTTCGCTCGAAAGCAGCTGTTCGACGGCGCCGAAGGCGCTGTCCCAGTCGGGAGCGCCGGGCTGGGGGACCGGAACGTGCACCACGTCGAACACCACACCGGCGAAGGGTCGGCGGAACACCTCCACCCCGCCCAGGCTCGTCGCGCCGACCGTTTCGCCGTGGAATGCACCCTCCAGGGCCAGGAAGCGGGATCGGGGGCTGCCTGACTGGACGTGGTACTGCACGCTCATCTTGACGGCCGCCTCGATCGCGGTCGAGCCGTCGTCCGAGTAGAACACCTGGTCCAGGTCACCCGGAGCGACCGCCGCGAGCTCCCGGGCCAGCAGCGCGGCGGGCGCGTGCGTGATGCCGGCCAGCGACACGTGGCAGAAGGCGCGCGCCTGGGCCTCCAGCGCCGCGAGCAGCCTGGGAGCGTTGTGCCCCAGCGTCGAGACCCACCACGAGCCGTTGCCGTCGATCAGCCGGCTGCCGTCGTGCAGGATCAGGTACGGACCTTCGGCGCCCGTCACCACCAGCGGATCGTGACGCGCGCGCCACTCGTCCATCGGCGTGTACGGGTGCCAGACGTGGTTTCGATCGGCAGCGAGCACCGCGGCCAGCTCCGCCTGCGGGAGGGTCATCGGCCCCGTCCTAACACCGTCCCGCGCGGCGGCGCGCGGCAGCCGGGCCGGAGCGGCTGCAACGTCGGCGGCCGAGCCGGTTGACATGCCCCCGGCTGGGCCTATACCCGAACATCAGTTCAAGGCGTACCGCTTGCCAGTGATCAAGAACAGGTCATTGATTCCAAGGACTTGCGTTTTGGATTGCACGGTGAAGATAGCTATGGCAAACGGCGCTCAGCGGGTTGGTGAGCCGCGGCTCATTCCTGCGAGTACAGATTCATCTGGAAGACGCCGGATGTCGCGACGCACCAAGACGGCACGTGCCCCCACGCTGCGCAAGGCGATCAAGCGCGCCACGCGGGCTGCCTATCACGAGGCCATCCTCGAGGCGGCCGAGCGCGTGTTCGTGCGCGAGGGCTACCACGAGACGAAGATGGCGGACGTGGCCACCGAGACAGGCGTCTCGGTAGGCACGCTGTACAACTACTTCGAGAGCAAGGAGCTCATCTTCGCGTCCATCATCGAGCGCGGCCAGAAGGAGATGGACGCCCTGGTGGACGCGGCCTGTGCGGAACAGGACCCGATCGAGCGCGTGCGCGCCGTGACGAAGGCGGGCTACGGCTTCATCGAGGAACGCGGGGCGCTGTTCGCCGTGTTCATGCAGATCGGCATGAACAGCGCGAGCGACATCAAGCGCGTCGCCGGCGACACCGCCGAGCAGGGCTATCTGCGTTTTATGGGCGTCTTGCAGGCGGCGATGGAGCAGGCCGTCGAACAGGGCGCCATCCGCAAGGACATGACGCCCTCCGAACTGGCAGTAGCGTTGGCTGGAATGTCCAACGGTTTCGTGTTCGCCTGGCTACGCAGCGGTCGAAAGGGGAGCCTCACCGACCGCGTCGACGATCTCCTCAAGCTCTTTCTCGAAGGAGCGAAGTCTCCATGATGCTACGTCCGAGCCTCGTTGTCGTTTTCTCGATCACCGTCGGTCTGGCCGGCTGCCGGAGCAAGAAGCCCGGCAGCGACCTGCCGCCGGCGAGCGGCTCTTCGCCGCCGGCCATCCCGACCCTGGCGGGCGTGGGGTCGGCGGGCGACGACTCGGCGGGCGGTGCGCCGTCCGCGGGCGATGCCGATCATGTTTCCGGCACCGGCACGCTCAAGCCGCGGAAGGAAGCGCAGCTCGGCCCGAAGGTGTCGGGCAACCTCACCTCGATCAAGGTCGACGAGGGCGACAGGGTCAAGAAGGGCGAGGTCCTGTTCACGATCGATTCCAGTCAGGAGTACATCGGCGTGCAACAGGCCAAGGCCGGGGTGCAGGCGGCGCAGGTGGGCTACAGTGCGGCCGAGCTCAACTACAAGCGGACCAAGGCGCTCTTCGACAAGGGCTCGGTCGCGCCGGCGACGTACGATCAGGTCAAGGCCGCCTACGACGGCGCGAAGGCACAGCTCGAACAGGCCAAGGCCGGCTTGAACATGGCCCAGCGTCGCGCGTCCGACACGGTCGTGCGCTCGCCGATCGCCGGCGTCGTTACCGCCAAGCTCAAGAGCGTGGGCGAGACGGCCACGATGATGCCGCCCACCGTCGTTCTGGTCGTGCAGGACATCGACGTGCTCGAGCTGCACGCACGGCTTCCCGAGCGCGCGCTCTCGTACGTGAAGGCCGGCGACACCATCCACGTCCACATCCCGTCGATCGGCGCGAACCGCGACGTGAAGATCAAGCGCGTCAACCCCGGCGTCGACCCGCGCTCGCGCACCATCGAGGTGGTGGCCGACCTCGACAACAAGGATCGCAAGCTCAAGCCCGGCATGCTGGTCGAGGCGCGCTACGACGTGACCGAGAACGGGCACAGGCTCAAGCAGGGGGATCCAGCGCCGAAGGCGTCGTCGACACAGCACGCCAAGGTCGATCCATGAATCTCGCCGACGTCTCCATCCGACGGCCGGTGTTCGCGGTGATGATGATCGCCGCGCTCGTGGTGTTCGGTGTCGTCAGCTATCCGCGCATCGGCGTCGACCTGTTCCCGGACGTGGAGTTTCCGGTCGTCACCGTGACGGTCGTCTACCCCGGCGGCGACCCGGAAACGATGGAGAGCAAGGTCGCCGATCCCATCGAGGAGCAGCTGAACACACTCAGCGGAATCAAGGTGCTGCGCTCGGTGAACCTGGAGAGCGTCACCCAGGTGATTGTGCAGTTCCAGCTGGAGGTGCCGGTCGAACAGGCCATCCAGGACATCCGCGACAAGATGTCCCAGGTCCAGAAGCAGCTGCCGGACGGCATCGATCCGCCCACGATCCAGAAGTTCGACGTTGGCGCGGCGCCGATCATGGCGGTCGCGCTGAGCGGCAAGATAGGGCCGAAGGAATTGACGCACCTGGCCGACAAGGTGGTCAAGCAGCGCATCCAGCGCGTACCCGGTGTGGGCGGCGTCGACCTGGTCGGTGATCGCGAACGCGAGATCAAGGTCCTCGTCAACCCGGCAAAGCTGGCTGGCATGGGGCTCACCGTCATGGACGTTGAGAACGCGCTGCGCGCGCAGAACGTCGACATACCCGGCGGGCACTTCGAGCGCGGCGCGCAGGAGCTCAACATCAAGACGAAGGGGGAGGTGAAGAACGCCGCGGAGATAGCGCGCATCGCTATCCCCAATCCGTTCGGCACGCTGGTCCGCATACGCGACGTCGCCCAGGTCAAGGACACGGTGAAGGATGCGCGGTCCGCGTCGTTCCTGGATGGGACATCCGCCATCTCGCTCGTGATCCGCAAGCAATCGGGCGGAAACACCGTCGAAGTCGCCAAAAAGGTGCGCCAGGAGCTCGCCAAGCTCCAGCCCATCGTCAAGACCCACCACGTCTCGCTCGCGGTGCCGACGGACAACTCCGTCTACATCGAGCACTCCATCCACGACGTGCAGTTCGATCTGATGTTCGGCGCCTTCCTGGCGGTGTTCATCATCCTTCTGTTCCTGCACGACATCAGAGCGACGATCATCAGCGCCGTCGCGCTGCCGACCAGCGTGGTCGGCACGTTCGCGTTCATGGACCTGTTCGGGTTCACCTTCAACAACATGTCCATGCTCGCGCTGTCGCTGTCGATCGGCATCCTGATCGACGACGCCATCGTGGTGATCGAGAACATCCACCGACACCTCGAAGGAGGGGAGTCGAGTATCGACGCGGCGGCGAACGGCACGAAGGAGATCTTCCTGGCCGTGCTGGCGACGACGTCGTCGATCCTGGCCGTGTTCGTGCCCGTTGCCTTCATGAAGGGCATCATCGGGCGCTTCTTCTTCCAGTTCGGGGTGACCGTCAGCGTGGCCGTGGCGCTGTCCATGCTGGTGTCGTTCACGCTGACGCCGATGCTCTCGTCGCGCTTCCTGATGGCGGAGCACGAGCGCAAGCGGCCGAACTTCATCTTCCGCGGAATCGAGCGATTCCTGAAGGCCACCGACCGGGCCTACGGTCGCCTCCTCGGCGCTGCGCTCCGGCATCGCTTCCTCACCGTCGCGATTGCCCTCGCTTCGCTGGTCGGATCGGTCTTCCTGGTCAAGCAGGTCAAGACGGAGTTCTTGCCGCCCGAGGACCGCGCGCAGTTCGCCGTGAACGTCCAGCTTCCGACCGGAACATCGCTGGACGGCACCGAAAAGGTCATCGAGGCGGTTTCGAAGGACATCCGCGAGCACGCATCGGGCGTCCGCCACACGTTCACCACCGTTGGCGAGGGGGCGCAGGGGCAGGTGAACAAGGGCACCATCCAGGTGGTGATGACGCCCTCGAGCGAGCGCAGCTTCAGCCAGCAGGATCTGATGGCGTGGGTGCGCGACCGCTTCAAGGGCGTCAAGCAGGCCAAGATCACTGCCAACGAGATCAGCGCCGTGGGCGGAGGCTCCGGTTTCCGGACGCAGCCCATCCAGTTCAACATCCGCGGCGAGAACATGGACGAGCTGATCAAGGTGTCCAGGAAGCTCAAGGACGCCCTGGCCAAGGTGCCCGGTTTCGTGGATCTCGACACCAGCTACGAAGGCGGCAAGCCCGAGCTGGACATCGACGTGGCGCGCGATCGCGCCGCCGACCTGGGCGTGCCGGTCGCGAGCGTGGGTGCGACCATCCGCGCGTTCATGGCGGGCGACACCGTCAGCACGCTCAAGTCCGGGCTGGATGTCTACGACGTCACGGTCCAGATGCCGAAGCGCCTGCGCGCCGACGTGGCGCAGCTCAGCAACCTGCAGGTGCGGTCGGTCGGCGGGCAGCTCGTGGATCTGTCCAACGTGGTCAAGGTGACCCACGGCGAAGGACCGGCCGTGATCGAACGCCAGGCGCGCCAGCGCCAGATCACCGTGCTGGCCGCCATGCAGGGCATGCCGCTCGGCGAGGCGAAGAAGATCGTCGACCAGAAGGCCAAGCAGATCGTCCCCAAGAACCTCACGACCGACTACGCCGGCATGGCCGACATCATGACGGAGTCGTTCGGCTACATGATGCTGGCGCTGGGGCTGGCGGTGGTGCTCGTCTACATGATCCTTGCTGCCCAGTTCGACAGCTTCCTGCAGCCGATCACGATCATGATCTCGCTGCCGCTGAGCGTCGTGGGAGCGTTCGGCGGGCTGTTCCTGGCCGGTATGACCCTGAACATCTTCTCGATGATCGGAATCATCATGCTGATGGGTCTGGTCACGAAGAACGCGATCCTGCTCGTCGACTTCGCCAACCAGCTGCGTGATCGAGGCCTCGAGATGTTCGAGGCCCTGACCGAGGCGGGCATCATCCGGCTCAGGCCCATCCTGATGACCACGGCGGCGATGATCTTCGGCATGCTGCCGGTAGCGCTTGCGCTCAGCGAAGGCGGCAAGACCCGGGCGCCCATGGCGGTGTGCGTGATTGGCGGGCTGTTGACCTCGACGCTGCTCACGCTGGTCGTGATCCCGGTGGTCTACACGTTCATGGATTCCCTCTCCCACAACCCGCTTGTGCGCTGGCTGAGCGCGAAGCTCATCAGCCAGAGCCAGGGGCACGAGTCCCCCGCTGCATCCCAACCTTCAACTTCCGGGAGCTCGAGCACGTGAGAGCCAAGTCACTATCCAGCTGGTTGTGTGCGGGGGCGCTGTGTGCGTTCCCCATGGTTGCGTCGGCGCAGCCAGTCCCGGCGGGCGCTGCCGCGCCGAAGCCGCCGAAGCCGGTGCCAGGCGCGCCTCCCGCGGCGGCGAAGCCGGCAGCTCCGCCGGCCCAGCCGGCCGCTGCCGCGCCCGACGAACCCACGCTCAAGAAGCGCGAGCTGCCCGATCGTCCGGGGCCGGCGCTCAAGGTGCTGTCGCCGGTGGCCGGTGGTCTGACCGCCAACCAGGTCGCGCGGCGCACGGTGGCGTCGAGCGCGACCGTGCGCGCGAAGCAGGCCGAGCTCGAGGCCGCCGAGGACAAGGCCAACGAGACGATGTACCAGTTCTTCCCGAAGCTGACGTTCAGGGCGAGCTACACCAGGCTCTCGCCCGTCTCGTCCGGTCTCGGCTCGGGCGCGCTGGTCGGCGCGATGAATGCGGGGCCGCTCGGCGTGGGGCCCTGCGCTCCCGGCGCGCCGCAGACGTGCGTTCTGGACTCCCAGGGCGTGCCGGTCGGCGCTGCCAAGTTCGACATCAAGTTCCTCGAGGACAACTACTCGCTCTCGGCCGACCTCGACATTCCGATCTCGGACTACGTCCTCCGGCTGTCGCACGCCGCGGCCGCTTCGTCGGCCAGTCGCCGGGCGGCCAAGCTCGCCGTGCGCGCCGAGAAGCTCAAGGTGCAGAACGACGGCCGCGTGCTGTTCTACAACTGGCTGCGCGCCAAGGGACAGGTCGCCGTCGCGGAAAAGTCGCTGGAGCAGGTCCAGGCGCGGCTCAAGGACGCCAAGACGGCGTATGCGCTCGGTGCCATCTCCAAAGCCGACCTGATGCGGCTGGAGGCGCTGGTCGCCAACACCGAGCTGATGGTCAAGCAGGCCGAGACGCTGCAGCACCTGACCGACGCGCAGCTCGGCATCTACATGGGCGACAAGACCCCGCGCCAGTACAGCGTTGGCGAGGACGTTCTGGCGCCCGTGGCCAAGCCGATCAGCGGCACGCTGCCCGGCCTGGAGCGCCAGGCGCTGCGCAGCCGCCTCGAGATCCGCGAGCTGGACGAGACGGCGAAGGCACTGCACAGAGGCTCGAGCGCGCAGGGCGTCAGCAAGCTGCCGCGGCTCGACGCCTTCGGCAACGTGACCTATGCGAATCCGAACCAGCGCTACTTCCCGCCGCAGCAGCGCTGGGACGCGACCTGGAGCGTGGGCATCGCGGCGACGTGGACGGTGGGCGACACCTTCGTCAACTCGGCCGCCGCTTCGGAGCTCGAGGCCAAGGCTCGCGCCGTCGAGGCGCAGCGCAAGGCGCTGTCCGACGGCATCCGGCAGGAGGTCACCGCGAACTATCTCGAGCGCGAGAAGGCCAAGGTTGCCGTCAAGACCAGCAAGCGCGCGGTGGCAGCCGCGGCCGAAGCGTATCGCGTCGCGACCGACCTGTACCGCGTCGGCCGTGCCACGACGACCGAGCTGATCGACGCCGAGTCGGACCTGTTGCAGGCCCGACTCGCGCAGCTCAACGCGCGCATCGAGCTCAAGATCGCCAACGTCAAGCTGCGTCACGCCATCGGACAGGACGTGCGGTAGGACCTGCCCGCCATGAGCCGGAGCGCGCGCTATGTGGCGTGGCTTGTGCGGCGCCGTGCCGTTGTGCTCGTGCTCGCGGCTGTCGTCGCGGCCGTCGCCGGCTACCGCACCGTGCGGACCTACGCCGCGCTGCGGAGCGATCTGGAAGAGCTGTTGCCGGTGACGGCGCCCAGCGTGAAGGCGCTGGACGTGATGCGCGCGCGGCTACCCGGGATCCGCCACCTGGGCGTGGTCGTCGACACGGGCGGCAAGAAGAACGTGCCCGCGGCCAATCGCTTTCTCGACGACCTGAAGCGACGCATCCAGGGCTACCCTCCCGGTCTGGTCGGGGCGGTGCGTACCGACATCAAGGCCGAGCGTCGCTTTGCCGAGACCTACGCGTTCCAGCTGATGGATCCGGGCGACGTGCGGAAGCTGGTCAAGGCGGTCGAGAAGCGCCGTGACTGGGAAGTCACGCGCAAGATGGGCATCAACCTGCTCAGCGACAAGGAAGAGCCCGAGCCCAAGCTGCCCATCCAGGAGATCCGGGACAAGTACGAAAAGCTCTACGGCGGGGCTCGAGGCTTTCCGGGTGGCCGTTTCGTTTCCAGCGACGGCCGCACCGCGGTGCTCCTGATCCAGGCCAGCAGCCAGGCCACGAGCTACCAGGCGGACGAGCTCTTGCTCGACCGCGTGAAGCAGGACATCGCCGATCTGGGTTTCCCGAAGGCCTACGCCAAGGGCATGCGCGTCGGCTTCGCAGGCGACGTCGCCACGCGCGTGGAAGAACTGACAGGTCTGTTCAGCGATCTGTCGGCCTCCGGCCTGCTCGTCCTGCTGCTGGTGGTGGCCGTCATCATCTGGTTCTTTGGTTCGTGGCGCGCGCTGCCGTTGCTCGGCCTGCCGCTTCTGTGTGGAACGCTCGGGGCGTTCGCGATCGTCGCACTCCCGCCGCTCGACATCCGCCACTTGAACTCGAACACGGCGTTTCTCGGTTCCATCGTCATAGGCAACGGCATCAACAGCGGCATCATCCTGCTTGCGCGCTTCGCGGAGGAGCGGCGTCGTGGCGCGGGTCTCGACCAGGCAACGACCACGGCGGTCTCGGAAACCTGGAAACCCACACTGGCCGCCGCCCTGGCGGCGTCGGCTGCGTACGGCTCGCTGATCTTCACCGACTTCCGCGGCTTCAACCAGTTCGGCTGGATCGGCGGCTTCGGTATGGTCATCTGCTGGCTCGCCACGTTCCTGCTGCTGCCGCCGTTGCTGTCGCTGTTTGCCGGGCGCCTGGGCACCGCCGCCGGTCGCGTGGAAGCCGAGCGCCCGGGTCTGGTGCGTCGCGCGGCGCTGTGGCTGGTGGCCCGGCCGCGCTCGGTGCTCGCCGTCGCCGGTGCGCTGGTGGCGCTGTCGGTTGTCGGCCTGGCGCACCGCAAGGGCAACTGGATCCAGTACGACCTTTCCAAGTTGCGTCGACGCGAGTCGGCGGGCAGCGGCGAGCGCTACTGGGGCAAGCGCATGGACGCCACGCTCAGGCGCTATCTGACGCCCACCGTGGTCATGGCGGACACGGGGCCGCATGCACGGCTGATCGAGCAGCGCGTCCGGAAGCTCGTGCGCGAGGGGCGTGGCGGCGGGCTCATCGGTTCCGTTCGCAGCGCGTCCGACTTGTTGCGTCCGGACCGTTCGGAGTCCATCGCGGCCGCGCGCAAGCTGAAGAAGGTACTCACTCCTCGCATGCTGGGCGAGCTCTCCGACAAGGATCGCAAGCTGGTCGAGCGCGCGCTCTCGCCGCCGTCACTCGTCCCGCTACAGGCACGACAGATCCCCGACGCGCTCGTCACGGGCCTGCGCGAGCACGGCGGACGCATCGACCGCAGCGTGCTCGTGTATCCGAAGCTGGGCGCCGGGACGTGGGATACGCGCAAGATGGGAGCCTTTGCGCATGATCTCAGGCAGGCGGCCTCCGTGGACGGCCGGGCGATGCCCGTCGCGGGGTCGCTGCTGCTGTCGAGCGACATCGCGGCTGCGATGAAACACGACGGCCCGAAGGCCACGGCGCTTTCGCTGGCCGCGGTGCTCGTGATCTGCCTGTTGTCGTTCCGCTCGATCGGTCTGTCGCTGGCCGCGGTGGCCTCGGTCTTCGGCGGCGTCACGCTGATGCTGGGTGCGCTGGCCTGGGCTGGAGCGAAGCTCAATTTCTCGAACTTCGTGGCGCTGCCCATCACCTTCGGCATCGGCGCGGACTACTCGATCAACATGCTCAAGCGCTTCCAGGTCGAAGGGCGGCTCGATCTGCGTACTGCGCTGGGCGCGACGGGGGGCGCCGTCGCGCTGTGCTCGGCGACGACCATCATCGGCTTCGGCTCGCTGCTGGTGGCGCAGAACCGCGCGCTGTTCTCGTTCGGCGTGTTCGCGGTCTCCGGGGAGCTGGCCTGCCTGTCCACCGCCATTCTCGCGCTGCCTGCGGCCCTGCTGCTCCTGGGGCGCGCCACTGTCCGGCGAGCCGGAGAGGACTAGGCGCCGCTCCAGGACGGGCCGCGGGCTAGCGGGCGACAAGCGCCGAGCGCTCGTCTACGCTGCACGGCGTATGCGACTCATGAATCTCACGCTCGTCGGCTGCGTCGCGCTGGCGTCCCTTCCACTCGGAGGCTGTTCGAAGATCCGCTCGCTGCTGGGCGGAAAGGGCGAAGCAGCGAAGCCCGCGGCGTCCGCCTCCGCCCAGGCGAGTGCGGCGCCTACGCCTGCAGCGCAGAGCGGGGTGTGCAAGGTCGTGCAGCGCAAGGTCTGGGGTAGCGGGGCCAATGCGCGCACCGGCATCACCGTGACCCGTCTGTCGGACGGCAGCTTCGCGGTTGGCGTCGCCATGGGCAACCGCCCGGAGATCGTCGCCTTCGATCGGGCAGGGGAGGGGAAGCTGGTGCAGCCGGTCGTGGCCGGGGCCAATCCGCTTGCGCACGGCGTGCCGGCCGCGCAGGGACGGCGCGATCTGCAGCGCGTCACGCCTGCGGTGGCGGCAAAAGGCGTACTGGTCGCCTACGCCGACTACCGCGACGTCTACAAGAACAAGCGGCGGCGTATCGCCTGCGGTCGCACGGACACGTCGAAGGCGCTGCTGGTGTTCGACGGCAAGCCGCTACTCGACCGGAGCGACGAGGATAGCGACAAGACGCCGCCCGGCGGACGCGTCGCGCACGCCGGCGTGATCCCCGAGCCGGCGCCGAGCGCGTCGGCGCCGGCTTCCGCCAAGCAGCCCGCGGCGAAGAAGCCCGTGGCGGTGCGCGGCCGCCTCGCGCTGCCGGGCATTCTGCGGCAGCACATCGCGCGCAAGCCGGGTGCAAAGCCCGCTCAGCCGGCCAAGCCGGCCACACCAGCGAAGCCCGCCGCCGTCGTCGGAAGGCCCAGCGCGACGGTCAAGAAGCCGGCGAAACCCGGCAAGCCGGAGCGCGAGCTGCGCGATTGCCGGAGCTTCGTCGATCCGGCGGGTCACGACGCCTGGGCCGTGGGCAGCGAGCTGTACGCAAAGCCCGAGAGCGACGGCAGCACGCACTACAGCATGCGCTTCTTCGTCGCTCCCGGTGGAGGCCGCGCCAACGTGCTCCTGAAGACCATCAAGCTCGCCGACAATCCCGACAAGCTCTACACCTTCGAGGCGCCCGTCGCCGAGAAGCTCCCTGATGGAAGCTACGCGCTGGCGGCGCGCTACCGCGGCTCGCTGTACGCGTGGACTCTGGGTCCCGACAAGCGCCAGCGCGGGCCAGCTCGCGTGTACGGGGGCGGCTATTTGACCATGCCCCACATGCTGCGCGACGGAGACGACTTGTTGATCCTGCTTTCGCAGTCGGCCGACAACGATCACTGGTCGGCGCAGGTCGCCAGGTTGTCCGGTCGAGGCGGCACGCTGCCGGCGAAGCTCACCGCGCTCGGTATCGACACCGATCCGTCGCAGGCCGAGCCCACCTTCGCCGTCGCCGCCGGACAGCGCTGGATCGCCTACCAGTCGGGCGACAGGCTTCATGGCCAGATGGTCGTAGTGCCGGTCGACGCCAGCCTGGCCGTCGCGGGGCGGCCCTTCCGCGTGACGCCCTCCGGCGAGGACGTCGACGAGTCGCACCTGTTCGGGCTCGGAACCGGCAAGCTCCTGGCCGTCTATCTCGAGCGCGCGCCGTCGCCGCGTCTGGTCAGCGAAGTGCTCGACTGCCACCTCGCGAAGTAGCAACGTGGCGCTTTGCCACGGCTTTCCGCCCGCGCGTCGCAAAGCTGGCACGCTCGCTGCAGGCTAGCTTTCGAAGGGGGCATTCATGACGCCGTCGGTCGAGCACGGGAAGAGCACAGAGAGCTGGATCCGCGGGGCCTACGCAACCAAGGGGGTCATCTACCTGCTGCTCGGCGCGCTCCTCGTCGACGCTGTGGTCTTCGGTCCTGTCCTGCCGGGTGCGCACGGCGTCGGGCGCGTGCTGCTGGCTTTTGTCGCGCTGGGGCTGGCTGCCTACGCGTTCTGGCGGTTCGCGCAGGGCGTGCTCGATTTCGAGCACGACGGTTCCGGATTGCGCGGACTGCTCCGACGCGGCGGCTACCTGGTCAGCGGAGTGTTGCACGGCGCGCTGGCGGTTGCGGCGGTGCAGCTCGGTGTGCCGCGCCAGCTGTCGGGACGCGCTCCGACCTGGGTGGGCGACCTGCACGCGCACCCGACCGGCTTGCTGGTGCTCGCAGGCCTCGGCGTGCTGCTCATGGCGTCGGGCGTCTACCAGATGTTGCTCGGGTTGACGGCCGGGTTTGTCGAGAGGCTGGACTATGGTCGTATCCGCCAGCGCTCGGGTCGCTGGATACTGCTGAGCGGTCGGCTCGGAGTGACGGCGCGTGGGCTGGTGCTGCTGGGTCTGGGCGCGCTGCTTGCGCACGGAACCTACGGCGACGGGGGCGTCGCGGCGCACAGCATCATCGCCAGGCTCTCCCGCATCGCGGCGACGCCGTTTGGGGCATTTCTGCTCGTCGCAGCGGGGCTGTGTCTCGTCGCCTACGCTGTGCACATGCTGGTCTGGGCTCGCTGCGTCGCCGTGCGGCGCGAGGCTTCCGACGGCGTAATCGAGCGGCGTCGCATGACGCCGCAGCCCAGGTGACCCGGCGCAGGCTTTGCGGCATGCTCGCGCGCTCCGCGCATGCTGTGCATCGCGCGGGCCCGACTGGCGCCGCAACGCGTCATGGTCTACGACTCGTTCGGTCAGCATTTCGTTTCCCTGCTATCGTGCATTCTACCTAAATCGTTCTGCGTGGAACGACACTTGCACCGAGGCTTTCCGTGACCCGATCCTATCGTTGCAATCGATGTGGCGGCATCAATCGCGTCCCCCATCCGCTTCCGCCAGGTTCTCCCATCTGTGGCCGCTGTCGCGAGAAGCTGGACATCTCCGGAGCTCCGCAGCCCGTCGATGCATCGGCCATGAAGGCGACCATCGCGAAATCACCGGTTCCCGTGCTGGTCGATTTCTGGGCCGAGTGGTGTGGGCCGTGTCGCATGGCAGCACCCATTCTCGACAAGGTCGCCCGCGAGAACGCCGGCCGCCTGATCGTGCTGAAGCTCGACACCGACGCGAACCCGGGGCCGTCTGCCGAGCTCGGCATCCGCGGCATCCCGACGTTCATCGTGTTCAAGGGCGGCACGGAAGCCGCGCGCCAGAGCGGTCTGCCGCCCGGGTCGATGTTCAAGCAGTGGATCGGCGCACAGCTGTAACGCTCGCCGGCGCTACTTCTCTTCGCCGACCTTGCACGACAGCGCGCGTGCGACCATGGCGCGGGGCTGGTTCATCCATTTGCCGCCCGCGTTCCAGTGCAGCTTCGCGCCGTCGAGCTGACCGAGGAAGCGCACCTTGCAGGTCGCGACGAAGCGCGCGAGCTTCTTTGCGGGCACACCGGCAGGCGGCTCGTCGTGCAGACGCATCGCCACGTGGGGCGTCGCCCACAGTCCCGCCACGAGGATCAACTGGTTGTCGGGCCAGGTGCGGTAGGGCTGGATGATGTTCTTCTTGTTGTCGTCCAGCGGCTCACCGGCGGCGCGCGGCCAGCCTTCGCTCTCGCTCTTGTAGGCGCAGTGCGCGCCGTCGAGGCTCTTTTCGGAAGCGCAGGAGAGGTTGTTGTAGTCCGAGGTCACCAGCGTGATGCGCACCTCGGTCGTGTTGCCCTTGCGCCAGGTCGCGGTGTTGGTCTTTCCCGGGCCCGGCTTCTGGAAGAAGTCGCCGAGCTTCGACATCGGGACCACGACCATCACGAACACGATCAGGACTGCGAGCAGGAAGCGCCCGCCGACGACCGGCGTCGGCTCCGGCTCTCGGGTCTTCTTCTTCGCGGCCGGCCGGTTCCCCGCCTTCTTCGTGGCGGGCCGGTTGCCGGCCTTCTTCTTCGCCTTCTGCTCGGCCATCTCGGGCCCGTTGATACCTCGAAATGCCGCTGTCTCCCAGCGGATCCTGCCGCGGGCCGGGCCCGCGGGCCGTCGTGGTAGCTTTCCGGGTCGAGATGCAGCACGCGGCCCTCGCTCCGCCCCGCCGTCCAGGCCGCTCCCTGTTCGGCTTCGTGGTCCAGCGCTACGACCGGTCGAGCCTGGTGGCGCTGCTCGTCCTGGTGCTCACCGGCGCGGCGGTCGGCTACCGCTGGAGCGATCTCATCGACGTGGACGGCGGCATGGACTGGCTGCTCGCCGGCATCTGGTTGTGGATGGCAGCGCTGCTCACCTGGAACGTGCGCCCGCGTCGCGATCTGGTCGTGCTCGCGGTGGGTCTGGGCGGCGGCGGCTTCATCGAGTGGTGGGGCACCCAGACCCAGCTCTGGCACTACTTCACCGCCGAGCGCCCGCCCTTGTGGATCCTGCCGGCCTGGCCCGTCGCGGCGCTCAGCATCGACAGGCTCGCGCACTTCCTGGACCTCGCGCTGGGCCGCGCCGAGGCGCGACGGCCCGTACCCGAGTCCGCCTATCGCGCGGCGTACTGGGTCGTGTTGCCTGCATACGCGGCCTGGATGTTCTGGTTCATGGGCCCCACCTGGAACACCACGGCCTCGCGCGTCGTGGGCGTGCTCATGCTCGCCGTGGTGCTGCGTTCCGGACGGCATCGTCGCGATGTCGTCATGTTTGCCGCCGGCTCGCTGCTCGGCTTCTTCCTCGAGTACTGGGGCACCAGCCGCGAGTGCTGGACCTACTACACCGCCCAGGTTCCCCCCGCCGTCGCGGTGTTTGCGCACGGCTTCGCCGCGGTCGTGTTCGCGCGCTGCACGGACGTTGGGATGGCGCTGCTTCATCGGGTGAGCCCGGAGGTCAACCCGGAGATCCGAACGAGGACGCTCGAAGGGTTTTCTGGGTCGAGCGTTGTGGCGGAGGAACGCGGCTAGTCCAGCGGGTGGGGCGGCACGCGGCGACTGGCGGCCAATCCAGAGGCTGCTCCGCCGGAGAAGCGATGGCGCGGCGCGAACCAGCAGCTACATCACCGGTCACGATTCCCCTACAGGGCAAGGAGCGACGCTTCCGGTAGCGGCGTTTGGGGTCGGGGCCCCAAACGCCGCTACCGCGGACCTTGTGGAAATACGCCTTACCAGCGCACCGCACTCGGAGCGCGGGGCGACACGGGCATTTTGTGGAGCAAGCCGAAGCTTGGCGGCGGAAATGCCCGGGAAGTGCGGGAAGCGGGCATCTGGCCGAGCAAGCTGAAACTTGGTGGCGGAAATGCCCGGAAAGCGGGCATTTTGTGGAGCAAGCTCGTCGCGGAGGGGTGAAATGCCCGAAATGCGGGCATCTAGCCGAGCAAGTTGAAGCTTGGTGGCGGAAATGCCCGGAAAGCGGGCATCTAGCCGAGCAAGTTGAAGCCTGGGTATGGAAACGCCCGCCGCACTCGCATGGGTGCCCTGCGCCTACCGCGTGACAGCGTCGACCGCGTCCACGACAGCGCAACTCGCATCGGCGGCGCGCTGTCGTCGGGTCGCGGCAACTCGCATCGGCGGCGCGCTGTCGTCGGGTCGCGAACGCGCGTCGATTACAGACAGCTCTTGAACACGTCCTTGTACAGCGCCTTGCCCAGCACCTTCTGCCCCGCGGCGCCGAAGTGGATGCCGTCCTTGAACGGCTTGGCGTAGCCCGGGCAGAGCTTCTCGGGGTTGCCACACGAAAGCAGCGGATAGGCGTCGACCACGTAGTCCACGTCGCCGCTTTCCGGCTCGGCCTTGATCCAGCGGTTCAGCGCCAGGGTGTGCTTCTGTCGCCGCGGGTTGAAGTAGCGCTTGAAGCCGCCCCAGGGCGTGACGGTGATCGCGACGACCTGCATGCCGTGTTCGTGCGCGGCCTTGTACATCTTCGTCAGGTCGCGCTCGATTCTCTCGTTGGTGCGATGCGCTGTGAGATCGCTGTACAGGTCGTTCACGCCGCCGAACACGATCAGGTGCGTGTAGTGCGGCTTCGACGGCCCCAGCACGTCGCGCGCGAAGCGGCGGCGCATCTGGTTGACCATGTTGCCGCCGACGCCGTAGTTGTCGAAGCGGCTCTGGGGGCAGCGCTTCTGCAGGTACGCCAGGTACTTGCCGCCGTGCGAGCGCGAGTCGGTGATCGAGTCGCCGATCGCCGCGACCGTGCACACGCGCTTCTTCACGCTCGCCGGTTTCGCGGGCGCGCTGGCGGAGGCGTGCGGCTGGGCCGACGGCCTGGCCGGAGCGGCCGACAGCGGCGTGGCCGGAGCCGCGCCCGCCCCGGGGTGCGTCTGCGGAGCCAGGGCGATGGCCCCGACGGTCGCCGCTGCGATGCCCAGTGCCGCGATGGAAGAGCCAAGCTGCATGCTCCCGATCCACGTAGCATATCCCGCCGCGCCGCCCCAATCCGCCGCCGCGCGGCGCACGCAGAGTACTGGCCCGCCGCCGGCGAAATCCGGCGAAGCGACAGCGAGCCCGCGCCGAGCGTAGCGAGGCGCGTCGGTGGTCCGGGGGCGGTGAGCCCCCGGCGGAGGATTCCGGCGGGGGTGGGCGGGCGGGATACGGACGAGTAGGCTCGGGGCCGACATGGGCTCCGTCGCCGACGTGTACCGCCAGACGCGCAAGAAGCCGGATCTCGTCTGGAACACCTACGTCGCCCGTCCCGTCGCCGCCGTCGTAGTCACGGCCCTGCGCGGCACGCGCGTCACGCCCAACCAGATCACGATCGCCGCGGTGTTCGTCGCGCTCGCGTCGGCGGCGCTGCTGGTCTTCATGCCCGGCTACATCGGGCTCGTCGCCGCCGTGGTCGTGTTCGAGCTGTCCTACGTGCTCGACTGCGCCGACGGCATGCTGGCCCGCTTCCGCCAGACGGCGTCGACCGGCGGCCACCTGCTCGACTTCCTCATGGACGAGCTCAAGGCCTTCGTGCTGCTGGGCGCCGCGGCCGTGCGACTGTTCCGCTTCGGCGCGCCGTGGTTCGGCCCGAAGCCGGGAAGCCCCGCGCTGCTCATGCTCGGCATCGCCGGTCTGGTGTGCCTGGCGAGCGGCATCGCGCTCACCACCTTCCAGCGCCGCCCCGAGATCGCCGGCAAACCCGCCGACTCGCCCAACGTCGTCGCGCCGCGCCGCTCGCTCGTCGGTCGCGCCGTTGGCCTGGTCGAGCGCGTCGCCAAGCTGCTCATCCACTACCCCTCGTACATCCTCTTCGTCGGCCTCAGCGGCCACCTCGAGCTCTACTTCTACCCGTACATCGCCGTGAACGCGCTGTACGCCGTCAAGGCGTTCACGTCCGTGACGTTGCGTTTCGGGCGGAGCTAGGTCGGCGCGCTTGTCCGCGACCCTGCGCGACGGAACCCCGGGCGGCGCACGGATGCCGGATGCGCTAGCATAGGGGAAATGGTGGGGCGCATTCTTGGGTTGGGGGTGCTTGCGTTTTCGGCGTGCTGTTCCGGTTGCAGCGGCGAGTCGTGTCAATCGACCTTCAAGTACGAGATGTATTCGGACCTTCCGCAGCAGACGTACACCACTTGCGAAGTCGACTTCAGCGGGGGGCACAGCGTTGCGCGGTACACGTTTCCGGACCCCTGCGGGGCAGCGACGACCCTGATCGTATCCCCGCAAGACAACAGCCCCGAAGCTGATTTCAGCCAGATCGACCAGTGCAGCATCATGCTGGATTTCAACGACCATGCACGTGCGCTGGCGAAGTTCGTGGGTAGCAATACGCTCACCGTGAAGGTGACGTGCGACGGCGTGCACATGGACACGCAGACCATCAAGCCCATCACCGGGGTGTGCCGGATCTGAGTCTCGCCCGGTCACGTGGGTAGGTGCGTCGTGGGTGGGCCCGGGCGCGGCGGAGCCGCGCGTTTGGGACCACCCGGCGCGCGCAGCGGAGCGAGCACGGCGGACCGCGGCGCGACGGGTAGTGCGGAGGGCATCCCGGCAGAGGGAGGCAGGCGCGCCACTATTTGTCGTCGTCTTTCGGGCCGCGAGCTTTGCGCATGAGGTCATCGATGGCGCGCTGCGCGTCGCGGCTCGGCTTGGCATCGTCGGGGACGGAGCCCACTCGTTCGCGCCGGCGGGCCTTCTTCTTCTTCTTCTTGCGGCGCCTGGGCGGCGCGTCCTGCATCTGGTCGAGCCAGGCGCGCTGGGCGTTGCGGCCTGGGTCGCGCCAGCTGCCGTGCGGCACGGGACCGCGTCGCTCCTTCCAGAGAGCGAAGATCTTCCAGGCCTCGGCGCCGTCGAGCGGCGGCAGCGGGATCAGGTTGAAGACCATGATCCATAGGTTGGCACCGAGGAATACCGACAAGAGCGACCACAGGAAGAGATTCGGTGGCGGCCCGGCGACGCGGAAGGCAATCCAGACTGCCGCGTACAGCGCTGCCTGCATCAAGATGCCGCCCCAGGCGATCAGCGAGCGCTCGAAAGGTGTGGCGTTGCCCGACCAGTGACATAGGCCGCCGAGCCCCGTGACTTCGATCGCCGCGACGCGGTGTCCGGTGCGCCAGACGAGCAGCGCGTGGCCGAGCTCGTGCAGCAGCACCAGCAGCACGAATCCCAGGATGAAGCCGGGCGAAAACCGGAAGCCGTCGAACAGGACGGCCACCACCGGTATCGTCCAGTGGAGCCGCACGGGCGCGCCGCGCACCCTGAGCACCGTCCAGTAGCCCGAGCGGAACACCCCACGAACATAGCCGCCCGCGACGACAAAGCCCGTCCCCCATTGATGCGCGCTTAAAGTCGTGGCTCGATGGGGTCATGGGTCACACGATCGACCTCTCCGCACACCCGCCGGACCGGCTTGCCGCCGCCATCCAGGATCTCCTCACCGGCGCACCCGAAGCGCTGGGTGGCCGCCTGCCGTCCGCCTCGCACCTCAAAGCGGGCGCCGAGGCCGTGACGCACGACCAGCCAGGCACGGCCGCGGTCCACTTCCAGTCGCTGCTCGAGATCGGCTACCTGATCGCGAGCGCCGACGGCTTCGCCGAGGAGGAGCGCCACGCGCTTTCCACCTTGCTCGAAGCCGTGCTCGGTCGCGCCGTCTCGCACGACGACCTGGAGCTGCACTTCAAGGATCTCGACGACGCCGTCGATATCCTCGGCCGCCGCGAGCGGCTGCGGCGCGCCGCCGAGGACTTCGAGGACGGCCTCAGCCGCGGCGAGGCGCTGGGCTTTGCCGCTCTGGTGGCCGTCGCCGACGGCCACCTTGCCGAACCGGAAGCGGCTTCGCTCGACGAGCTCGGATCGTTCCTCGGAATGGAGACTGCCGAAGTCGACGCCGCCATCGACCGCGTCGTGGGGGACATCAAGACCCGTCTCGCCGACAAGGAAGGATCGTCGTGAGCTTCATCAACCACATGGCGAAGGAGATCAACTGCAAGATCGTCTACTACGGTCCCGGCCTGTGCGGGAAGACGACCAACCTGCAGTACATCTTCGAGAAGACGAACCCCGCGTCGAAGGGCAAGATGATCTCGCTCGCCACCGAGACCGAGCGCACGCTCTTCTTCGACTTCATGCCGATCGACCTCGGCACCGTGCGCGGCTTCAAGGTGCGCTTCCACCTGTACACCGTGCCCGGCCAGGTCTTCTACGACGCCAGCCGCAAGCTCATCCTCAAGGGCGCCGACGGCATCATCTTCGTCGCCGACTCGCAGCCCGAGCGCTTCGAGGCCAACCAGGAGAGCGTCTCGAACCTGGCGACCAACCTGGCCGAGTACAACATGCGGCTCGAGGACCTGCCCTACGTCGTGCAGTACAACAAGCGCGACATCCCGGGCGCCATGACGGTCGAGGAGCTGCGCCCCGCCATCAACCCACTCGGTGTTCCCGATTTCGAGGCAGTGGCCAGGACCGGCCCGGGCGTGTTCGACACGCTCAAGGCCCTGTCGAAGCTCGTGCTCGGTCGGATGAAGCGTTGAACGCGTCCGGGGCCAGCATGGGGAGCAGCGCACTACGGACCATCACGCTGGCGGCCGCAGCCGCCGCCGTGGTTGCGTGCTCCAGCGGGCTGGGCAGCCTCAAGGCGAAGGGCGCGGGCGGAGCGGCCGGAGCGGCGGCCAGCGGCGGCGTCGATGCCGGCAGCGCCGGAACAGCGGGTAGCGGCGGAGGAGGCGCAGCGACCGGCGGTTCCGGTGGCGTGCCGGACGCAGGCGGCGCCGGAGGCAGCGCCGGGAGCACCGGCACGGGTGGGACGGCCGGTGGCGGCGCAACCACCGGTACGGGCGGCAGCGCGGGCACGGGTGGCAGCGCGGGCGCGGGCGGAATTACGGGTACAGGTGGGACCGCCGGCGCCGGCGGAACCAGTAGCGTCGGCAGCGTCATCTGCGGCAGCGCGACCTGCGACCTCAACAGCGGCTACGTCTGCTGCTTCCAGTTCAGCTTGCAGCACACGTGCGAGCTGGCGTCCGACTGCACCGGCACCAGCATCGGCTGCGACGGTCCGGAGGACTGTGCCCCGGGCCAGATCTGCTGCGGCACCATCCAGTTGGCGGGCGTGATCAAGTCCAGCAGCTGCCAGGACAACTGTGGCGGGACGAACACGATCGTCGTGTGCGGGCAGTCATTGAACGTCTGCCCTGCTGGCACCACCTGCCAGCCGTACAACCTGACGCCCGATTACCGCGTCTGCCGCTGAGCCGGGGGGTCCTGGCAGCCACTGCACCCGGAGAGGCGGCGCGACACCGCCAGCTCTGCGCGCCCCCGGACGCGCTGTCAGTCCCCGAGCTTCTTTCGCTCCTTCGCGAAGATGTCGACGATCGGCTGCTCCTGCAGCGTGTTGGTCGGCGAGGCGACGCTCACGCGCAGATCGCGCGGCATGATGAACAGATCGGCGAGCGTCTTCGGCGTGAGATAGCTAAGCCCCGGCGGGACGCGCGTCGGCAGCGGCACGGCGTGGGTCGCGCACAGCACGAAGCCCCAGTCGCCGAAGGTGGGCACGGCGGCGTGGTAGAGCCGCGTCTGGAGGCCGGCGCTCTGTATCGTGCGTACGATGCTGTCGAAGGTGCGGGGCGAGCTGAACGCGCTGGTGGCCTGCACCACGGCGACCGCACCCGGCGCCAGATGCCGAGCCAGCTGGCGGTAGAAGTAGTGCGTGTAGTTCTTGCTGTCGACGTAGTTGTACGGGTCCGGCAGGTCGACGATGACGGCGTCGAAAGGCGCGCCCGTGTCGCGCAGCCAGGCGATTGGCTCCTTCTGGATGACGTGCAGCTTCGGCGACAGCATCGCGTCGTGGGAACGCTCGCCGAGCCAGCGCTGCTGGCGCGCCAACCTGGCGATTGTGGCGTCGACCACGACCTCGGTGATCGACTGCACCTCGGGGTGGCGCAGGATCTCGCGCGCCGCCATGCCGTCGGCCGAGCCCAGCACCAGTACGCGGCGCGGATGGGCGACTGCGCCGAGCACGGGATGCACGAGCGCTTCGTAGTAGCGCGGCGCGTCCAGGCTCGAGACCTTGAGGTGGCGATCGACGAACAGCTCGAAGTTCTCCTGCCCGGAGGTGACCACGAAGGTCTGCCGGTCGGTGTGGCGCGCGTAGACGATCTGGTTGACGTAGTGGTGGTGGTCGGCGAGCGGCACCACGCGCTGCCAGATGGCGAACAGGCCCAGGCCCGCGACGAACATCAGCCCCGCGGCGCCCTGCACCAGGCGCGGACGGGCAAGCGGGCGGCGCTCGAGGAAGAACGAGAGCGCCGTCCACCAGCCGCCCAGCACGGCCAGCACCAGCGCGATGGCGGCGCCGGCGCGCGGCAGGCCGATCAGCGTCGCCGAGCCGGCGGCCACACCGAGCGCGAGCCCGATGGCCAGCAGCCGGAACGGATTGACCAGTCGCGACAGCGCACCGAGCTGCCGCACCGGACGCGCGAGCAGAAGCCAGCCGGCGCGCGCCGCGGCGCCGACGAGCAGGCCCGCGACCACTGGCAGCGCCAGCACTACACTGTCGAACAGCCGCGGGCGCGCGAAGGCGAAGAACAGCGCGGGAGCCGCCGCGCCCGTCACCAGCCCCAGCGCGACGAGCAGCGCGGGAAAGCGATTGCGGAGCGCCGCGTCGCGCCGCACCGCCATAGCGCCCGCGAGCATTGCCGCAACACCCAGCGCCTCGGCCAGCGCCAGCGACGGGCCCGACCCCGGATCCAGATACAAGAGCAGCAGTCGCCCGAACACCTGGTGCGCCGCCGCCACCAGCGCCGCGGTCAGCAGTACGCTGAAGTAGAAGACCGGCCGCGTGGCGTCGACCTCGGCGCGGGCGCGATCGGGCGCGGCGTAGCCGCGAGGCGCCGTAGAGTCCGTCGCGTGCGTCGCGTCGGGCAGCGCGGCGGCGTTGTCGTCCGCGCTGCCTGCTGCCGACGGCAGCTCTTCTTCACCTTCCGGCGTCATTCCGCGACAGCTCCGCTCGGGGCGAGACGGTAGCCTTGCGGAGCGACTAGCGAAAGTGGATGTTCGTCGGTCGCCGGCGCCAAGCCGAAAGATGCCCGATCGAAGACCGCGAAGCTCGTGGACGCGCTATGCGAGACGGCGGAAGCCCTCCGCCGTATCCAGCCGGACATCGAACGAAGCGACCTCACCGATCGCTCCGCGTTTCTGCAGAACGACCAGCAGCGCGTCGTTGTAGTTCAGCGCGCCGGCCGTGGCCTGCATGACGTTGAGGACTGCCCTGAACGACGTTTCCTCGACATGGGCAATCTTGCCCGCGTTGTCGAGCGCGCGAGCCTCCTCGAAGATAGCGGTCAGGTCGGGCGGGTTCGACTTCCGTTCGCGGCTTCGACGACACAGGACGGACAGCGCCTCCGCCATGCAGAAATCGACCAGCGCCACCCTGTCGCCGTGGCCCGTGATGCGTTGCACGAGTTCTGTGGCGGCGGAATGGAGCGTGTCGTTCCGGTCGAAGAGACCGACCAGGACGTTCGCGTCCAGGACGACGTTAGCCATCGTACAGCGCGTCGCAGTCTTCGAGCGCGTTGCCGCCGATGGCTACGATGCCGGTCAGCCGCTGGATGTCCTGCTCCGAGAGGCCGACAGACTCGTGGGCACGCACCGATTGCTCGGCGGCCTCGATTACGAGGCGGCGCTGCTCGGAAGACAGGCCCGCGAGCTGATCGACGAGCGGCTTCAGCGCGGCGGGCACCGGATCGGGCATGTGCTTCGGCTGGGCCATCACCGCAATCATACCACCGGCGCGAGCGGACGCATGGGAGAGGTTGGCCGCGGTGCGACGGCAATCTCGCGCCTCGGCGGTGCTCCCGCCACGCGGAAAGCAGCTCGACCGCTGCCGCGCGCTGCTCCCGCGACCGGAAAATGTGCTCGGTGGATGCCGCGCGGTGCTCCCGCGACCGGAAAATGTGCTCCCTCGCTCTCGCGGACCCCGTCGCCGGGACGATCCCCGGGCTCCGAGCGCGCTTTCCCCCGCACGCCAAGTCGCTTCCCCGGCTCCGGCGGCGTCGTTCCCCGCCTCGCGCGGGGGCGTCCCCAGCAACAAGCTCGCGCTCCCCAGCGACCAGGTCGAGCTCCCCGGCGAAAAATCGTCACTCCCCGCGGGGAGTCACGCTCGGGAGCCGGGGAACGGCGTTTGCGAGCCGGAAGGCGCTTTGCGCGAGCCGCCCGCGGCGCTCCGCGACGCGCGGGACGCGACGCCCGGAGCCGCGCTGCGCGTCGCGCGCGTCGAAATGGGCGATGCGCGCGGCGGGGATGGCGGTGGCTTTGCTGGCGGCGGATCAGCCGTTGGCCTGCCGGCGAGCAGACGGCCGGCTTCCGCGGACGAATTGCGACATCCCGGCGCTACTGCACATCCAACCGGAACAGATAGTTGTCGTCGCTAGCCATCGGCTTGGCTGCCCCGAGCCACACATGGGAGCGAGTGAGCCCCAACAGCGTATTGAAGAAGTAGTCCCCTGGCACTGCGTAGGCTTTCAACAGTCCGCTGGACAGGGTCCATATGCCCAACCCGATGCCGGCATCGCCGCCCATGAGGGTCGATGTCGCGACCCGGCCCCAGCCGCCGAGCACCGGGGGCATATCCTGGAATGGCAGCGCCGCTACCTTCCGCGGCTTCAACTGCGTCGGATCGGTGCTGTAGGGGGTGGTCCAGATCTCGACCGAGTCGTATTGGTTGACGCCCGTCTGATGGATGCCTTTCATGAAGGCGACGTCGCTGTTGGCGAAGACGGGCTCGCCGTAGTCGTTGTCCGGATCCGGCGGCACCAGGTACGGCTTCATCGGCGAGACGCCATCCGAGTAGGCGATGATGCCCTGCACGTGACCGCCATCGAGCTGGTCGAACTCCTCTGCAAGGAATAGCGGCCCTGTCGTTGTCGGCCCCGCGTATTCCATCACCGACCCGACCGCCTTGGCGAACATCTGGAAGTCCGAGCCATCCTGGGCCGACACCGTGCTGAAGCGATCGACCGGCGTCCACCACCAGAGCCAGCGGCCGTCACCGAGGACGAATTGCTGCGTGCCGCCCACTGGCGGCGGTTCCGGGATGGTGAAGGCCACCGGGGGCACGCTCATCTCGCCCACGCTTCCGCCGCCCCATCTCGTTTTCCATTGTAGCTGACGATGCCGCCGACCGCGAGGCGGCACGGTCGACGGCGCGGCTTGCTCTACCGCAGGGAAGCTTCGATTTGTTCGAACGCTTCCTCGAGCTTGCCGAGCCCTCCGGTGCCGCCATACGCGAGCGGCACGCCGGCCTGCCTGGTGGCGGCGACGACCTGCTCGGAGTGCTTGTGCGAGATCAGGCCTTCCAGCATGACCACCGCCGCGACGTGACCCTCGCGGATGCGTCGTTCGAGCGCGCTGGTCGAGCCGTGCACCGACGTTCCGAGCCACTCGACGTTGAAGCCGAGATGTTCGCGCAGGCGGTCGAGCTTTTCCGGCTTCACGACGCCGCCCACGATCACGACGGCGCCCGCCGAAGCGCGAGTCGCCAGCCGAGGCACCTGCCAGGGCCGGCGCGGCTCGTCGTCGTCGTCGTCCGCGTCGTCCTGCTTCTTCCCGGCAGCGACGCGCTTCGGCTCCGGAAGCGCGACTCCGGGCTTTTCTTGTTGCCGGCGTGCCAGCTTCGCGCGCTTCGCCCAGTCCGCCTGGTCGGTGCGTCTGAGCCCGTAGATGTTCCTGATGCCGCGCTTGTCGGAGGCCGCGGTGAGGGCACGGATGACGTAGTCGGTGCTCTGGTCCGGATCGGCCGCGCCCTGGCTCTGCAGCAGACGGGCCCGAGCGGCGAGCTCCTCGGCGACGGCCCGGAACATGGGCGTGGACAGCGCATCCAGATCGCGGCCGCGGAAATCCTCCATCAGCCGCAGGACGCCGGGGTGCGGCTGGGTCGCCCGCGGCGTACGCGCCGGTCCCGGCCGCTCCTGTCCAGCCGTCGACATCAGCTCGTGGAAAGAAACGGGATCGGGCTGCGTTGCGGCGGAAGCGGAAGCTGGCGCGTCGCGGACGGGCTCCCGCTCCGGGTCGTCGTGAAGCTCCGGCAGCGCCGCGACGAGCTCGAACAGCTCGGCGGCGAGCCGGGCGGGTGAAGGATCGGGGGGAGGGGCGTGCCCGCCCTGGCGCCGCTCGAGCTCGGCTTCGGCGTCGGCCTTCACGGCTTTCTGGTAGCTGGCGGCGAGGGCACGCAGACGCGTCGCGACCTCGCCGCCAGCACGGACACGCGCCTCCAGCCGGGCCCGGAGGTCCTGCATGATCACCCCGAGCGGATCGTCGTTGCCCCTGGCCATGCTCGCCCAGATGCGAGCGCGCTACTTGCCGCCGTAGTAGACGCCGGAGCCGCCGCGGTAGCTCGAGCCGCTGGAGTAGCCGCCGCCGCCGCCGGCGCAGGAGCCGCACGCGCCGAGCATGCAGATGAGCAGGATGATGCCGACGATGAAGATCAGGACGAGCGTGGAGCTGCAGCCGCTCTGTCCGCCGCCCATGCCGGTGCCGGCTGCCATCATGCCGCCGCCGGAAGCGGCCTGGAACCGCCCGCCGGGGCCGTCGATGGGCAGACCGAACGCCTGCGCGAGCGCTGCCCACGGCACCTGTGCGGAGTAGGTCCACTTGACCTCGCCGCTGTCGACGGCCTCGCGCGACAGCACGTCGGTGCCGTTGATGAAGTCCATCACCTGCGAGGTCTCGCCGAGCTGCGCCTTCCAGAACAGCTCGCCCAGCACGTAGTCCAGCCGCGCGGAGTTCTGGTTGCGGAGCGTAAAGTAGCGGCCGCCCCAGCCGACCTGCTGCGGCATGCCGGTCAGATCGAGCTCGGCCAGGTTGGCGTCCACCACCCACATCCAGCTGGTCTCGTCCTTGACCAGCCAGCGGTAGCCGACGCTCTGGTTCCACAGGCAGTACTCTTCCCAGGAGAACGTCTCGCCCTCGAAGTCGGTGCTGCGGCGCATGTAGGCGATGCAGATGTACTCGAGCCCCTCGAAGGTGCCGCGCGCGCCGATCGGGATGTCCGGCATCTTCATCGCGGCCTGCTGCTGCGCGATGACCTGCTGGGCGGCGATGTCGCTGACGGCGCCGCAGTACGGACAGCCCACGCGCTCGGCGCGCTCGCCGCTCAGGCTGGGGATGTCGCCGCCGCAGCTGGGACACTGGATCTGGTCGAGCTTGACCTTCTGCTGGGTGCGCGGACCGAGCTGGGTGACCTGCATCTGGGGCTCGGCGAAGACCCAGCCGACGAACACCTCGTAGGCGCCGCTGTTGTCGCCGTAGTCGAGCGTCGCGAACGCGTTGTTCTGCCCGTAGCAGTCCGCGTAGTAGCGCATCGTGCCGGGGGGCGACGGCTCGGGCAGCTCGCCCTCGGCGCTGACGACGCGCGCGCTCTTGATCTCGGCGACGCGGAAATTGCCGGCCTGGCCGAGCGGCACGTCCATCTCGACGGCCAGCGCGTTGAGCGGCGGGATGCCGAGCCCCTCGACCTTGTTGGTGACGTACCAGTGGCCCTGCGCGAAGGCGAGCCAGCCCCAGGCCTGGCCGTAGTCGAAGGCGACGTAGTATTCGTCCCAGGGGCCAGCGCCCCAGTCGAGCTGCACGCGCCCCATCACCTCGAAGGGGCGGTTCGACAGCGTGCCCTGGTCGCCGACGGCGATCAGCGACGGCGTGTTGGCCAGCTCGGCGACCTTGCCCAGATCCTGCAACCCGCGGTCGGTGCGCAGCACGGTGCTGCGGCAGTAGGGGCACACCTTGGCCATCGACGAGCCGACGCCGAACTCGATCGGCGCGCCGCAACCCGGACAGGCTCCCTGGGCGACCGGCATCGCTCACCCAGCGCGCCGAGCGCGCCCCGTCGAAACAAGAACCCCGAGCGACATCATCCGAACAACCCGGACGGAGGGTAGCAGGAACGCCGGCTGAGGTGGAAGGCCGGCGAGCGACCTTCGCGTGCGCCGGCGGGTCTAGTCCCGTGCTGCGAGCGCTTCCGCGACCAGATCCTTCAGCTCGTCGTCGGCTGGATTGGCGGCGCGGGGCTGCGCAGGCCGCGGGGGAGCCGCGGCGAGCGCGGCTTCGATGTCGTCCAGACCGCCGTCGGCCTTCTTCTTCTTCGAGCCGAACGCGCGCATCAGCCAGGGGCGCGGCTCGCCCAGCTCGTAGTGGCCGAGCGCGACCAGCTCGGGCGTGCGCTTCAGTTTCTCCACCAACCCGGTGTTCGAGCGGAACAGATCGCGGGCCTCGCCGAGCGCGGCCTTCTGCGTCGCGCCGAGCTCGGAGAGCGCGCGCTTGATGGGATGGCCGCCGACAGCGCAGAACAGCGAGAACGCGATGGCCAGCTCGGCCGTGGAGAGCGCGGTGACGGTCGCAATCGACGGGCCGCCGCAGCTCTTGGTGTAGATGTAGCTGCCCTCGAGTAGAAGCTCGCCGAAGCCCAGTTGTACCGCGCACAGATCGGCACTCGCCTCGGCCGGCTCCTCGATGGGCGCTTCATCGCTTTCGGTTTCCTTCAGGAAAACGAAGCCCAGCGCGCGGGCGATGTTCGCCGTGAGCACGACGGAATGGCCCACTTCCAGCGCAGGCACGTTCAGCGTCCAGCTGTCGCCATTGTCGATCAGGCGGGTGAGCCCCTCGGCCGTGGGCGGGGGCGCCGAGCAGCACGCACCGCTGCCGCACGAGCCCTCCGCGTCCTCTTCTTCGCCTTCCGGCGCGACGAGCTGCACGTCGATGGGGATGTCGCTCATGCCAGCGTGCGCCTGCATGCGGCGCACGAGCTTCTCGATCGAGGGCTGATCGGCGGTGAACGCGTCCGGAAAGAACTCCGCAGTCGGCAGCACCATGGGCCGCTGGCCGAATTCGTCGCGGCGCCCCTCGAGCAGGCGCGCGATGCGCTCGACGAGCTCTCGCTGGACGGGCAGGTCAGGGAAGTCCATGTCCCCGATCGTGGCAGAGCCGGCGGCGGCGGTCCACTTCCAGAAATGGCCGCTTTTCTCGACAAGTCCGCCTGCCATGGCGCCCCTGCCGCCCGAACGGGCGCTCAGTGCGGCGCGCGGATCCGGCGGCGGCGCAGCTCTCCGCGGCGGACGCGCTCCATCTCGGCCAGGCGCGTGATGACGCCGCGCGAGACGATCTCGAGCATGCGTTGGATCATCCTGTTCCGGTGCGCTGGCGAGCCGCCGAACTCGAGGTGGCTCTTGGCGGTCTTTCCGTGCGGCAGCTCACCCCAGGCGGTGCAGCGCACGTGCAGCACGCCGTCGGTCACGTCGGTGCTGAGCTCGCGGACGTAGAAGCGGTATTCGATCAGGGTGCCGCGGCCCGCGCCCCAGTCGGCGTGGTAGGCGTCGTGGCGCAGCGCGCGCCGCAGGTGCTTCTCGAAGTAGCGCGCGTTGGGAACGTCGTCCGGGAACTCGAGCCGATCGAGCTTGACCTTCGGGTGGCCCTGGGGGCGTTCCTGGTGGCTGTTTCGGGCGGGCGCAGGCCTCGCCGCTGCGGGCCCGGCCGCCCCGCATAGCAGCGCCGCCGCGCAGATCGCGGCGAGCAGCAGCGGCGCCCTGAGCAATGTCATCGGCCCGGATTGTGGATTCCCTGCGCCGATCGGGCCAAATCACCGGCAGGTGCGATCGCGCGGTGCGTCCCGGCGGGCTGTTCGGCCGTCGTGGCGGGCAAGCTGGATACGGCAGTGGGAGCATGGCCCGAGGAGGTTGGCTCGTGACTCGTCTTCGGGATGGGTGTGTGCGCGCGCTGCTGGTGGCTGACCGTACCGGGGATCAGGCGCAAGGGCGCCGGCGGCGCGATCGCGCCTGACGGGCGGCGTTTCCGTCGGCGATCGCGCGGATCGCCGGCGGTCGTGCCGCGTGACCTTTACGAGGCCCCCCAAGCGGCGCTACATCCCCGCCGATGGCTGCCGAGCTCGTCGCTGACCGACCCGACGTGGACGTCATCGTCATCGGGGGTGGGGTCAACGGTACGGGAGTCGCACGCGACTGTGCGCTCCGCGGCATGAGCGTCGCGCTGTTCGAACGCAACGACATCGCTTTCGGTGCCAGCGGCAACTCCAGCGGCATGATCCACGGCGGGCCGCGCTATCTCACCTACGACCCGGACGTGACGTACACCTCGTGCCTCGACTCGGGGCACATCCAGCACATCGCGCCGCACCTGTTGTTCCGCATCCCGTTCTTGATGCCGATCCACCGCTCGCGGATCGGCTCGCGCGTCGCGGCGACGCTGTTCGACGCGTTCTTCGACCTGTACGACAAGTACCAGCCGCTCAAGCACGGCAAGCCCCACGTGCGGCTCGAAGCCGACGACATGCGCCAGCTCGAGCCCGGGCTGGTGGGCGATCTCGTCGGCGGAGTGAGCTTCGATGAATGGGGGATCGACGGCGCTCGGCTGTGCATCGGCAGCGCGGTGGACGCCATCGAGCGTGGCGCGGAGGTGCGCGTCCACACCACCGTGACGGAGCTTCTGCGTCGCGAGGACGGCTCGGTCCGCGGCGTGCGCTACCGCGACCGGACGACGGGCGGGACGGGTACGCGCACGGCCCGTGTCGTGGTCAACGCTACCGGCGCGTGGGCACCCATCACGGCGACGCTGGGTGGCCTGCCCGCGAAAGCTGCGCGCGTGCGCCCCGGCAAGGGCATCCATGTGTTCATGGATCGCAGGCTGACGAACTACGCGGTCGTCGCGCGCGCCATCGACGGCCGCCAGGTGTTCCTGCAGCCGTGGCAGAACATGAGCGTCATCGGCACCACCGACGACGACTACTATGGCGATCTCGACGATGTGATCGCGACCGGCGACGAGGTGCGCTACCTGGTGCAGGCTGTCGAGCGGGTGTTCCCGTCCGTGCGGCAGGCGCGCATCATCGGCACCTGGGGCGGAGTGCGACCCACGCTCTACGCATGGGGCCCCAACGAGGACCAGCTGTCCCGCGAGCACGAGATCCTCGATCACGCGGCGGACGGCGCGGATGGTCTGTACTCGATGGTCGGCGGCAAGCTCGCCAGCTACCGCATCTTCTCCGAGCAGATGACCGACACCATCGCGCAGCGGCTGGGCAACAGGACCGAGTGCCGCACGCACAGCCTGCCGCTTCCCGGTGGCGACGAGCAGGTCGATCCCATGCAGCTGGTCGAACGCGCGCACCTCGGCGCCGTCACGGCGAAGCGCCTGGAGTACCGCCACGGCAGCCGCAGCCTGCGGGTGCTGGAGCGCATCTTCCGCGAGCCGCGCGAGGCCGCTGTAGTGTGCGAGTGCGAGCCCGTCACCGAAGCGGAGGTGCGCTACGTCGTGGAGAACGAGCTGGCGCAGAACGTCGACGACGTGTCGCGCCGGACGCGACTGGGTCTGGGCGCCTGCGGCGGCATGCGCTGCGCGGGGCGCTGCGGGCAGATCGTCGCACAGATGACCGGCCGATCGCCGGGCGACGGGCACCAGATGGCGCTCGGGTTCCTGGAGAGCGCGGCGCGGCGCCGCGTGTGCGGCATCGGCCCGCAGCAGGCGCAGCAGGAAGCGCTGGCCATGGCCGCTCTCCGGGCCGAGCTCGGCAAGGCGCGGCGCGACGACGAGGCCGCTTCGTGAAGCTCGCCGTCGTCGGAGCCGGAGCGGCGGGCGTTGCCAGCGCGTGGCGCGCCACAGAGCGCGGCGCGGCCGTCACCCTGGTCCACGACACGGCGGGTGCGTCATCGCTCTACTCCGGCGCGGTGGATCTGCTCGAGTGGGACGACCCGCGCCCGCCTCCGGCTCTGGACGCCGCGAGCGTCGAGCTGGCCGGGAGGCTGTGGCAGCTGGGCGATCCGGAGTGTCGCGTCGCGACCGCGGCGGGCGTGTTGCGCCCGGCGCGCGGGATCGATCCCGCGTTGCTCGATCTGGCGCCGCTGGCGGGCCGGCATATTGCGGTCGCGGACGTGGGGCGCGACGCCTGGGACGCTCCGATGTTGGCGCGCGCGCTGTCGGACTCCAGCTGGGCGCGCAGCACGAATACCCGCTTCTCGGTGGTGGAAGTCGCGGCACTGCGCCACACGTACGAGCGGTTCATCCCGGCCTGGGATTTCGCGCAGCTGCACGACAACCCCGATCGCCGCGCGTGGCTCGTCGAGCGCATCGGCCGCGCGCGGAGCGACGCGGACGCCTGGTTGTTCGGTCCTTGGCTCGGTGTGGAGCCTGGCTCTGCCGAGACCATCCGCGAAGCGCTGGGGCGTCCGCTGGGCGAGACCACGTCGCCGCCGGGGGGAGCCGCCGGATCGCGCTTCGAACGCCGCCGCAACGCCGTTCTCGAGCAGAGCGGCGTGGCCGTGATCGAGGCCCGCGCGCTGGCGCTCGAGGCGACCGGAAATGGCTTTCGCATCGAGCTCGGCCCGGCGCGCAGCGGCGCGACTGCGGACGAGACGCTCGATGTCGACGCGGTCGTGCTCTGTGTCGGCGGCGTGGCTGCGGGGGGCATCGTCCTGGACGACGCGCAGACGGGACACAAAGGTGGCGCGTCGTTTCACCTGTCGCTGCGCGCGCCGGTGCGCTTCGAGCTCGACGGCGAGGAGCTGGACGGCGTCTCGTCGCTCCACGGTGTCGACTTCGAAGCGCGCGGGCTGGATGTGCTCGAGCGCGTCGGCGTGCTCTCGACCGCAGAGCAGGTGAGGGGACAGCGCGGCCTGTTCGTCGCCGGTGACGCCGCGGCCGGCCGGCCCCGCACCGTTCTCGAAGCCGTCCGGTCCGGTATCGCCGCTGCGGACGCGGCGAGCGGCAGCAGCACCTGACGCCACGCAGTCGGCGCCGCGTGGACCGTTGCGCGACACGCGCCGATGCGGTACTTCCCGCTGGCTCGCGCGTTGCCTCGTCTCGTCGTACGCGGCGCGCTGCCCGAGCCGCGACGTACCACCCTTGTCAGCACACGAGGTCCAGATGGCCGACCGTTCCCTCGACTCCTTCAAGACGCGCTCCGACCTGGACGTGGGCGGCAAGAAGCTCGCCTACTTCAGCCTGCCGAAGCTCGCCCAGGCCTCCGGAAAGGACGTCGCGCGCCTGCCCTACTCGCTGCGCATCCTGCTGGAGAACCTGCTGCGCAACGAGGACGGCAAGTCCGTCGACAAGAAGGACATCGAGGCGCTGCTCGGCTGGGACCCGCAGGCCCGCCCCAACAAGGAAATCGCCTTCCACCCCGCCCGCGTCATCCTGCAGGATTTCACGGGCGTGCCGGCGGTCGTGGATCTCGCGGCGATGCGCGACGCGATGGCGGAGATGGGGGGCGACCCGACGAAGATCAACCCGCTCTTCCCGTCCGAGCTGGTGATCGACCACTCGGTGCAGGTCGACTCGTACGGCACGCCCGGGTCGATGAAGATCAACGCGGACCGCGAGTTCGAGCGAAACAAGGAACGATACCAGCTTCTGCGCTGGGGACAGAAGGCGTTCCACAACTTCAACGTGGTTCCGCCCGACACCGGCATCGTGCACCAGGTGAATCTCGAGTATCTGGCGCGCGTCGTGTTCGACAGCGACGGTCTGGCCTATCCCGACACGCTCGTCGGCACCGACAGCCACACCACGATGATCAACGGCATCGGTGTGCTCGGTTGGGGCGTTGGCGGTATCGAGGCCGAGGCAGCAATGCTGGGTCAGCCGATCAACCTGCTCATTCCGCAGGTCATCGGCTTCAAGCTGCACGGCAAGCTGCCCGCAGGCGCCACCGCGACCGACCTGGTCCTCACCATCACGCGCATGCTGCGCGACAAGGGTGTGGTCGGCAAATTCGTCGAGTTCTACGGCAGCGGGCTGTCGAGCTTGCCTCTGGCCAACCGCGCCACCATCGGCAACATGAGCCCCGAGTTCGGCTCGACTTGCGGCATCTTCCCCATCGACGAGGAGACGATCCGCTACGTCAAGCTCACCGGTCGCAGCGACGAGCAGGCGGCGCGCATCGAGGCGTACGCGAAGGCGCAGGGCCTGTTCCGTACCGACGACACGCCGGACCCGGTCTACACCGACACGCTGGAGCTGGATCTGGCCACGGTGGTGCCGACCATCTCCGGACCCAAGCGCCCGCAGGACAAGATCGTGCTGAGCGAGTCGAAGAGCGCCTGGGAAAAGACGCTTGCCGAGCTCCTGCCGCGGACGAAGAACCCGGACGCCGCGCGGCACGTGAAGGGCAAGCTCGACGATGCTGCGTTCGAGATCGGACACGGCGCTGTCGTGATCGCGGCTATCACGTCCTGCACGAACACCTCGAACCCCTACGTGATGCTGGGTGCCGGTCTGCTTGCCAGGAACGCCGTGGCGCGCGGCCTCACGGTCAAGCCCTGGGTCAAGACGAGCCTGGCGCCTGGTTCCAAGGTGGTCACGCAGTACCTCACGCGATCGGGCCTGTTGAAGGACCTCGAGGCGCTCAAGTTCAACGTTGTCGGCTACGGCTGCACGACCTGTATCGGCAACAGCGGCCCCTTGCCGGAGCCCGTGCACGATGCCGTCGTCGAGGGTGACCTGGTGGTGGTGAGCGTGCTCAGCGGCAACCGCAACTTCGAGGGCCGCATCAACCCCGACGTGCGCGCCAACTACCTGGCCAGCCCGCCGCTGGTCGTCGCCTACGCGCTGGCTGGTCGCATGGACATCGACCTGGACAAGGAGCCGCTCGGCCAGGACAAGGACGGCAAGGACGTGTTCCTGAAGGACATCTGGCCGACGGGCGCCGAGGTCGCGAAGACGGTGGCGTCGAGCCTCGACTCGGAGATGTTCAAGAAGGAGTACGGCGCGGTGTTCGAGGGCGACGAGGCGTGGCGGAGCCTGCCGGTGCCCGAGGGCAGCCGCTACGGCTGGGATCCGGACAGCACCTACGTGCGGTTGCCGAGCTTCTTCGAGAACATGCCGAAGCAGCCCGCGGCGCTTGCCGACATCTCCGGCGCGCGCCTGCTGGCGAAGCTCGGCGACTCGGTCACGACCGACCACATCTCGCCGGCCGGCAACATCGCCAAGGACTCGCCCGCGGCGAAGTACCTGGTGGAGCACGGCGTGCAGCCCAAGGACTTCAACTCCTATGGCTCGCGTCGCGGCAACCACGAGGTGATGATGCGCGGCACGTTTGCCAACGTCAGGCTCAGGAACGAGCTGGCCCCGGGCACCGAAGGCGGCTTCACGCGCCACCTGCCCGACGGCGAGGGCACGACAATCTACGACGCAGCGATGAAGTACCAGGCCGAGGGCGTGCCGCTGCTGGTCATCGCCGGCAAGGAGTACGGCTCCGGTTCGAGCCGCGACTGGGCCGCCAAGGGCACCTTCATGCTGGGCGTGAAGGCGGTCATCGCCGAGAGCTACGAGCGCATCCACCGCTCGAACCTGATCGGCATGGGCGTCCTGCCGCTCCAGTTCAAGGAGGGCGAGAGCCGCCAGAGTCTCGGCCTCACGGGCGAGGAAACCTACGCCGTCAGCGGCATCGCCGAGGGCATGAAGCCCGGCAAGCTACTCTCGGTCACGGCGATCGCCGCGGACGGTTCGAAGAAGCAGTTCGAGGTGGTGACCCGCATCGATACCGCCGTCGAGCTCGACTACTACCGCCACGGCGGCATCCTGCAGTACGTGCTCCGCCAGTTGCTCGGCTAGCACGGCGCGCCCGGGCGGCGCTACTTCACGTGGAAGTGGATGGCCTGCGCTTTGCCGCGGCGCCGGATGCGGACGTTGATGTTCGGCGCGGTGCGCAGGCGCGCGTAGGCCTGCAGTGCCTTCTCGGGGCTGGAGAGCGAAAAGCCGTTGATCGAATCGATTCGGTCGCCGTTTTTGAACCCGAGCTTGCCGAGCAGCGTGTCGGGACGGATGTTGAGCACGCGGATGCCCGCGACGTGCCCGTTCTTCTGATCGGGCGAGACGCGCACCGAATGCATCAGCTGGGCATGTTGCTCGAGGATCATGTCGATAGCGCTGCGGTCGACGTTGTAGTCGTTGGGCCCGACCTTCTGGATCTTCCGGGCGATCTTCTTCGGTAGCGGAGGAGGCCCGCGCCCGCGCCGGCGTCCTCTTGGCTTCTTCTTCGCGTGCGCCTGGCGCCTGGGGCGCGCGTGCCGGGGCTTCTCCTTCGAGAAAAGGATGCTCTGGCACAGCTGTCCGTCGTTGGTGAGCCAGACGGATGGACTGTGCTTCGCCGGGTTGTAGCCGATGTACGCGATGGTCTTCTGGGCGACGGCATCGCCGACGCGACGCAGCTTGCCCTGCTTGTCGCCCGGTCCCTGCACCATCGCCATCGACCACATGGGGTTTTCCGAGACCGTGGTGCCATGCACCACCACGCCGTCACATCGAGGTGCGGACAGCGGATCGACGGGCGGGGTCGGCTCGGCCGGGCCCGCATCGGGTGTGTCCTGCTCGATGAGCGAGCCGGTCACGGAGTCGAACGGATTGCGCTTCAGGATCGGTTGGGCGTTCTTGTCGTGGAGCGAGGCCGCGGCGACGGGCCCCGGCGGCGTCCGCATGGAGGCGGCGCCGAGCAGTTTCTTCTGGCTGGCGCCGAGCGCACTGCCCACCAGCGCGGTGATGCCATCGGCCTGGAAATAGGCCATCACCGCCACCAGCCCCAGCACCAGAAGCCAGAACCGCCGCTTGAGTACCCGATCGAACTGCATGGATCCACGGACGACACAGCCTCGTTCCGGGCAGCGCGCCGTCCAGTAGGTGACAACCTATCGTCGCGCGCCGGCTCTGGCAAACGCCGGCGAGTGCGGTGCGGGTTGACTGCGTTCTAGTGCGGCTTGATGAGCACGCCGCGTACGATCTGGTAGCCGATGCTCAGCGCCAGATCCGCGCCGCCGCTGGGATTCGAAGGAATTTCGCGCGCCACGCCGAGGTGCGTGTGTTCCTTCTGGACGGAGCCTGCGTCGGGCGAGCTCGCCGGCGCGCCAGCGTCGCCGCTGGTCGCGGCGCCAGGCGGCCCCTGTGCGGGCAGGTGATGTTCGAGATCGCTTTCGCGGATGACACCGAAGCTCTTGTCGGGCAGGCGAGCCGCCGCGACCTTCACGTTCGGTACGATGCCCTGGGCCTGGATCGAGCGGCCGCTCGGCGTGTAGTAGCGCATCGTCGTCAGCCGGAGCCCCGCGCCGCCGGGCAGGTCCAAAATGGTCTGCACGGAGCCCTTGCCGAAAGTCCGCGCGCCGACCAGCGTGCCGCGGTGCTGATCCTGGAGCGCGCCCGCCACCAGCTCCGCGGCGCTGGCACTGTACTCGTTGACGAGCACCACGAGCGGTCCGCGTCTCAGTGCACCGGTGTCGCTGGCGCGCACCTCGTCCACGATCTTGCCGCGGTGCCGGGTGGTGTAGATGACGCCGCTGGACAGGAACTCGTCGGCAACGGCACTGGCTTCGTTCACCAGCCCGCCGGGATTGTTGCGCAGGTCGAGCACCACGCCGGCAATGTCGCCGTGCGCTTCGTTCTGGAGCTTGGCAATCGCCTTGAGAAGCTCGTCGTGCGTCCCCTCCTGGAACTGCTTGATGCGGATGTAGGCGATGTTTCCGTCGAGCAGCTTGTCCGCCACGCTGGACACGTGGATGATCTCGCGCGTCAGCGTGAAGTACAGCGGCTTGTCCGTGCCCTTTCGTCGGATCGTGACGATCACCTTGGTGCCCGGTCGCCCGCGCATGACGCGCACCAGTTGATCGGGGCTCTTGCCGGCCACGCTCTGGTTGTCGATGGCGACGATTCGATCGCCCGACTTGATCCCGGCGCGGTATGCGGGCGAACCCTCGATCGGTGCGATGACCGTGACGTGGTCGTCCTGGAAGTCGACCTCGACGCCAACGCCACCGAAGTGACCCTCCGTGTCGGACTCGAAGATCTTGTAGTCCCGCGGCGGCATGTAGTCCGAGTGCGGGTCGAGCTCGGCCACCATGCCCTTGATGGCGCCTTCGACGAGCCGCCGTCGATCCACGGGTTCGACGTAGTCGTTCTCGATCAGCACCAGCACCCGCGACAGCTGCCGGAGCATGTCGTACGGGCTGTCCGCCCCGCTCCGCGCCACGGCCAGATTCGTCGCGAAAGCCCCGCCGGCGAAGGCAACGGCGGCCAGCAGCAGAGGCCGGAGCAGCGCTTTGATTCGGGGACCCATGCCCGAGGTATAGCCTGGCGCGAGGGACCGGGGATTTTTCCCCGGACGCGGTCGCGAGCGGCCCTCCGGCCGGTCACAAGACAACCCGATTGATTTCCGAGCGCTGTGGGTGGTAGTAACGAAAGGCGCGGTGTCTGGCGACACCCGCCTACACCGTGGCGAGGTCCGGCTGTGGCCGACGACAAAGAATCGAGCAACAAGACGGGCAGCGACAAGCGCAAACAGAGCCTCTACTTCCCCGAGGCCATGCTGCAGGAAATCAAGGATGAGGCAGCGCGGCTAGACCGCTCTCTATCCTGGATCGTGCAGCGCGCATGGAAGATGGCCCGCCTCGAGATCAAGAAGATCCCGAGTGTCAACGACATCGGCGACGAGGAAGAGGACTCGAACAGCGGCTGAACCGCCTGTCGAGGAATCTTTCGCTCTCGGACCCGACGGCACGCGGCTCTACGTGCGCCATCGCGCGGGGCCGAGCGAGACCACAGCGATCCTGTGCGACGGGATCGTGTGCGACGGGTTCATCTACAAGTACTTGTGGGATGACCTGGGCCGCTCGCTCTCGGTCGGGCACTGGAACTACCGCGGCCACGGCAGGAGTGCTCGCCCGGCTGACGACGAGCGCATCGGTGTGGAGGATCACGCTGCCGACCTGGACGCGGTCCGCCGCCATCTGGGCGATCCCCCCGTCGTACTGATCGGGCACTCGTTCGGCACCCAGGTGGCTCTCGAGGCGTACCGCCTCAGGCCCGAGCGCATCCGGGCCATGGTGTTCCTGTGCGGCAGCTTCGGGCGGGTGACGCACACGTTCAAGGGCACCGACCTGCTGGCCGCGGTACTGCCGCGCTTGACGGAGCTGGTCGGTGAGCATCCCAGGGTAGCCCGCGCGCTCTGGTCCCGCGTGCCGCCGCGCGTCGCGCTCAAGCTTGCCCTGTTGACCGGGGACATCGACCCCCGAACCATCGACCCGGCGGACGTGGAGCCGTACTTCCGTCACGTCGCGGACGTGGACTTCATGATGTTCCTCCGCATGCTGACCCGCGCCGGCGAGCACACCGCGGAAGACCTGCTGCCGCGCATCGACGTGCCCGTGCTCGTCGTAGCCGGCGATCACGACTCGTTCACACCCCCCGGTCTCTCCGAGAGCATGGCGGAAGCCATTCCGGCGGGCGAGCTGGTGATGATACCGGGGGGGACGCACGTTGCTCCGTTGGAGCATCACGAGCTCGTGGCCATGCGTATCGAGAAATTCCTCCAGGTCCACGGCATTGGCTGATAGCCTGTCTGCAGGAAATGCACGGGCGTAACGCTTCCTGGACTAGCCATGAGCGCCTCGAACGACGATCAATTCGACCCGCAGCTGACCGCTGAGCTTCTCGGCATGATCGTTCATGATCTGAGGAATCCGCTGTCGGCGCTGCACAGCAACGTCACCTTTCTGGCCTCGGTGTTCCAGGACGTGGACGAGGACGCACGCGAGGCTCTCGCCGACACGCGGGTCTCGTGTGACGGCTTGTTGCACATCATTTCCAACCTCGAGCTTCTGGGCCACGCGCTGTGCGGCGGCCAGCCGCTGGCCTTGGGGCCCCTCGCTCTGGCTCCTCTCGTGGTCGATGCAGTGAAGCGCGCGGAAGGGGCCGCGGTGAGCCACGAGGTCGCACTTGCGCTTGATCCTCGGGTGTCGTCGCTCGCCACGCGCGTGGTGGCACACCGCGGCATGCTGTCGCGTGCCCTCGACAATCTGCTCCACAACGCGATCCAGCACAGCCCGGGAGACGCGCCTATCCGGGTCTCCGCGCGCGAAAGCGACGGGCGTGCAATCGTTCTTGTTGCGGATGCCGGTACGCCACTCGCCGAGGAGGTGCGCGAGTCCGCTTTCAGTGCGAGCGGGCAGCTCGTGTCGAAGGGGATCGGCGGCGGTCGCTACGGCCGTGGGCTGGGGCTCTATGCCGCAAAGCTCGCCGCGGATGCCGCGGGCGCGCGGGTGTCGTGGGTGGCGCCGGAAGCCGGGGGCAACGGCTTCGAGCTGTCGCTCGACATCGCGTGAAGCCTGGTCAGGGCTGCAGAATCACGACGCTGTCGGGATCGCGATACAGGATCTTCCCGGTCTCGCCCGGACAATCCCAACACGTGCTGAAGTGTGCGCGGGGGCGGATCGAGTCGCTGTACGCCAGCGCAACCGGGCCCGGCTCGTCCTTCATGATGAAACTCGAGGCGAGCTTGTAGCGGTCCTTGCCGAGCACGTAGTAGGCGACCACGAACGACGTGTCCTTGCCCGAGCGGGCGGCGACCAGCAGATACTCCGCACCGGGCACGGGGTGCCAGAGCAGCGGCAGCACGGTGAAGTCGAACCCCATCGTGTCGCCCGGGCCGCGCGCCACGACCGTGTGGGCCGCGTCGGGCTCGCGGAAGAACTGCACGTTCTTTGCGATCCAGGCCGTGTGCGGATCGGAAGCCAGGAGCTTCTCGAGGCGGTCGGCGCTCAGGTGCGTCTTCTTGAAGATGTCGCCGAGCTTGGGTTCCTTGACGACCGCGGCGTTCGGGGCTCCCTTGCAGCAACGGAAACCCAGGTCCGCGCTGCTCTTTTCGGGGTCGACCGCGTGACGTGAGGCGCAACGATGCTCCGGACCTGGCGCGGAGGCGTCCGCACCGCGCACCGCTGCGCCGCTCGCGCCGTCCTTCTCTGTCGGGATGACATCGCTGGCCGTCCACTCGCGCAGCGCGGCTCCCATCGCCAGCACATCGAAGCCGGAGGCACAGCTGCGCGGCTCCTTCGCACAACGCGGGTCCCAGAGCTTGCCGCTCGAGTAGTCTTCGCTTTCCGGACCCTTGCATGCGCGTTCCCACTCGAGCTCCGTGCAGAGTCGTGCTCCGCGCTCGGCGCACAGACGACGCGCTTCTTTGCGGGTTACGCCGGTCAGCGGTGGTTTCGACGGATCGTTCGGGTAGGGCAGCCGATCCATCTGGTAGGGCCCCAGCTCGACTTCGTACAGCCGCGGCTCGATCTGGGGGCGGCGCCCTTCGGTCCCGGGCACGCTTCCCGCCTTGAAAGCGCCGCCGCGGATCTCGATCTGCTCGCCCGCCAGCGGCGCCTGTTTCGGATGCCGTGCGGAAGGCGAGCCGGACGCCGCAGGTGAAGATGCAGCGCCAGCGGCGGCGCCATGATTCGAACCACCGTGACAGCCATCAAGCACTACGATGGCGAACAAGATGGTGATGCTGCGGCTGACAGCAGACACGGCGGGAGACTGGCTTGTCAGCCGCCAACGCGCAAGCGCTGCGCACTTTGTCGGTTGTCAGCTTGTTGCTCCGGAAGAGCCATGGATGTAGATATTCAGTGGCTCGGCTATCCTGGTCGGCCCGCTCCCGAGGGGGGACGCGCAGTTCCTTCCTGCTATTTCGATACATGCTGCATCCACTCGCGCGTACGCTTGCCCCGCTGATGGATCTCGAGGTCGACGATCTCCGTTCGATCGTGGCCCGCTGGGTGCTCGAGGAGCCGAACGAAGGTGAACGCGCACGCTATCGGTACTTCGGCGCCGAGCTGCGCGCGCTGAAGGTGAGGATCCAGCGCCGCGCCACGCCGCCGAGCGAAGAGGAAATCGAGATCGCGCTCACCGCGCTGCTCGCGCTCGCCGGGCACCGCATCGGACAGAGCTGATCCGCGCGCGCCTCGCCGCGCGATAGGCGTATGGACGGCACGGCGTCGAGTTTTGCGGAGCGGTCTTTCGAGGCGATCGAGCCCGCGCGTCTCCGGCGCTACGCGCCACGCGCTGTCAGTGGGCCGCCCAGGTCGCGGGCCCGGTTGTGTCGCGAAGCACTCTCGCATCCGATCGGGGCTCCGCCGCTCGGTGAATTGGCCGATGGCGCGCGCAGCATCGCGATAGCTATCAGCGACGCTTCCCGCGACGAGCCGCGCGCCGAGATGCTGGAGGCGATCTTCGAGCACATTCCCCGCGACCGCGCGACGCTTGTCGTCGCTGCCGGCACGCACCGCGCTGACGACAGCGTGGTCCCACCCGCCTTCCGTGATCTGCCCTGCGTGGTGCACGACGCGACGCGTGCCGATCGCATGACCGAGCTCGGGACGACGCGCGAGGGCACGCGCGTGAGACTGCTCTCCGAGGTGTGCCGCGCGGACCTCGTCATTGCGACCGGGCGCATCCGTCCGCACTACTTCGCCGGCTACTCCGGTGGCGTGAAGAGTGTGTTCCCGGGTTGCGGCTTCCAGCGCGACATCCTCGACAACCACCTGCTCAAGGCCGACTCGAGCTCGCGGCTGGGGCGTGTGGACGAAAACCGCTGCCGGCGCGACATGGAAGATGCCGCGGGCATGCTGCCAGGGCGGCTGTGCATCCTGGACGTGCTCGATGATTGCGACGGCAACCCGGTCGCTGCGGCCGCGGGCGATCCTGTCCTCGCGCACCGCGCGCTGACGGCCCAGGCGCGCGAGCTGTTCGTGGTGAGTGCGCCGCGCTCGCCTGTCGTCGTCGTGGCGGATCGTCCTCCCATCACCTCTTCGCTGTACCAGGCGTCCAAGATGCTGCCGCCGGCGGGCGCCCTGCTACAGGACGGGGGGACCGTCATCATGGTCGCCGAGTGCGACCAGGGAACAGGTCCACTCGAGCGCGTGAACGAGGGGATCTACAAGCTCGGGGTGTCGCGGCAGCTGCCGCCTGGCCACCGGGTTGTCCTGGTGAGCGAGCTGCCGGCCAGCGTGGCCGCGCAGACCTACGCCGAGCCAGCCCCGGACCTCGGTACGGCGCTCGACGACGCGCTGGCCAGGGCCGGCGCGTCCTCCGCAGTCCTGCTGTGGCGCGCCGGAGAGTGCATCGCAGAAAGCGCGGAGGCAGGGGGCGCGGAGCCGGATTTGCGCTAGGATTGCCAGCATGACGCGTTGCGCCGGTTCCGGCCCGGCCTGACGAGTCGCATGAGATGCCTTGTCCGGCCGTGAGGCGCTAGCTAGGTTGTGCGCCCCAGCCTCCGGGAGACCCTGCATGAGCGACGAGCCTGTCCGGATCCAGGGACGGATCCTCTATCTGACTGAAAACATGGAGCTGCTGAAGCGGCAGCTCGAGGGGGAGGACCTGGTCTACGACCCGAGCGAGAAGCTCGTCGACAACATCTCGACCGACGAGATAACGCCAGGGTGGGTTTGCTACTACTTCGACGAGACGCTGGCGCGCTATTCGCTGGTCGGCCTGCGTGGCGGTGTCGTGCAGAAGGACGCCATCAAGAACGGCGGCTTCGGCGTCATCGTCAGTGGTCGCAGCAAGGGCTGCGGCAGCTCGCGCGAGACCGCGCCGTATTCGGAGCTCAAGGCGGGCGTCAAGCTCGTCATCGCCCAGAGCATCGAGAAGATCTACGGGCAGAATTGCCAGAACATCGGTCTTCTGACATCGACCGATTTCTCGCTGATCGATCGCATCAAGCGCGGCGAGGAAATCCCGGTCAGCGAGTTCACCAAGGGGTTGGATCCGATCAGCGCGCAGATCGTCGAGTGCGGCGGGCTGTTCGACTACAACAAGAAGCGCATGGCGGGCGAGATAGCGCCGCCCACTCCGTCCACGCCGGCGCGTCCGATGACCCTGTGCGAGAAGATCATCGCGGCGCGCGCCATCGCCGACGCGAAGACCGGTCGGCTCGGCGTGCCCGGCGTGAAGCCGGGCGACGCGCTGTTCGTACGTACCGACGTTCGCTTCAGCCACGAGTACGTGACACCGATGGCGGACTCGCTGTTCCGCCAGGGCTTCGGTGAAGACGCGGTGGTGACGCAGCCGGAGAGCGTTTTCGCGTTCCGGGACCACCTGACGTTCCTCGATCTGGTGATGCCGGAGCAGCACAAGAAGATGGGCCTGCGCGAGCAGGCGGCTTCGCTGAAGACCGTGCAGGAGACCTTCACCAAGCGCCACGGCATCAAGCTGTACGGCGAGGTGGAGCGCGGCGGTCGCACCGTGGGCAGCGAGGCCATCTGTCACAACAAGGTGATCGAGGAGCTGGCGCTGCCGGGGCAGATCGTCACCGGGACGGACTCGCATAGCTGCATGGCCGGTGCGCTCGGCTGTTTCGCGTTCGGGGTCGGCAGCACCGACATGGCGAACGCCTGGTTTACGCGCGACGTTCGCGTGAAGGTGCCCGAGACCGTGCGCTTCGTCCTGAGCGGCGAGCTGCGTCCGGGCGTGTGCGCCAAGGACGTGATGCTGCACATCCTGAGCCTCGACCATTTCAAGAGTGGGCGCGGCATCGGTCAGGTGCTGGAGTTTGCCGGCGAGGGCATCCGCACGCTGCCGCTGGACGAGCGCGCCACGCTGACCAACATGGCGGTCGAGGCCGGCAGCTTCACCGGAATCATCGAGGCGGACGACGTGGTCGTCGACTACCTGGTGCAGAACCGGGGCCTGGACGCGGACGACGTGAGGAAGCGTATCGTGCGCGCTGACGAGGGCGCAGAGTACGCCGCCACGTACCACGTCGACTTGTCGACCATTCCGGCGATGGTCGCCACGCCGGGGGATCCGCGCAACGGCGTGCCGCTGTCCGAGCTGGAACAGCGCCAGGGCGGGGAAGTGAAGATCAACATCGCCTACGGCGGATCGTGCACCGGCGGCAAGAAGGCCGACATGGACATGTACGCTGCCGTCCTGAAGCGCGCGCTGGAACAGAACAAGCGTGTTGCCGACGGCGTGCAGCTGTTCATCCAGTTCGGGTCACAGCAGATCCGCGAGTACGCCGAGGAGCGCGGCTACATCGACGTATTCGAACGCGCCGGTGCGCAGCTGGTGGACCCGTCCTGCGGGGCCTGCATCCGTGCGGGGCCAGGCGTCTCGTTTTCGACCGACGAGGTGACGGTGAGTGCGATCAATCGCAACTTCCCCGGGCGCAGCGGCCCCGGAAAGGTGTATCTGGCGAGCCCCCTCGTCGTGGCAGCCAGCGCCATCAGCGGTCACATCGTCGGTCCCGACGCGATCTAGGTTGCGCCATGCCGGAGACTCGGCCGTTCCAGGTTGGACCGGAGACGCTGGTGAGCGTCGGATATAGTGTGTTCGACGCCGACGGCGAGCTGGTCGAAAGTTCTACCCTGGACGCCGTCTTCGGCTGTGGCGACCTGCTGCCGGCGGTCGAACGTGTCATCGCTGGGCTTGTCGAGGGGGAGCAGCGCACTCTCGAGCTGCCCCCCGAGCAGGCCTACGGCCAGCGCGATCCCCAGGCCATCATCGAGGTGGACCGGGAGGACTTTCCGCCCGACGTGGCGCCAGGGGACTGTTTCGAGGCGGAGAGCGCTCGCGGAGGGATGGTGCTCCTGCAGGTCCTGGAAGTGCTTGACGACGCGGTCGTGCTGGACACGAACCACCCGCTCGCAGGGCAGAAAGTACGCATCGATCTCGTCGATCCGGGCTGTGCGCCCGGCCACGGCACAGGAGATGGAAGAGGCAGTCGCGCGGCTGGAACGACGGCAGGCCGGCGACCAACCAGCGGTCGAGCCTGGGCTGGTGCCACCTCGACGCTTGCTTCAGGGGCCGTCCAGGCGCTACGAGAGCGAGCCGCCCGAGTCGGATTCGTCGCAATCGGGCCAAGTCGCTGCGGAGAGACAACATGAGTGATCCGGAAGAGTTCAAGTACGATGTGAGGGTTCGCGAGCGGATGCTGCACCAAGGCAGTCTCGACGAGGCGGCGCTTGCCAAGCACCTGGAGGCATTGCAGGACCAGGAGAGCGAGAGCGAGATCATGGTCCTGCAGCAGCCGGCCCTCGGTCATGCCGAGCCGCCCGCCGCCGAACGCGCAGCGGCGCCGCCTGCGCAACCTGCGGCAATGCCGGCGGCGCCCGCGCCGCCGCCAGAGCCGGCACCCGAGCCGATCGCCCAGGCAGAGGAGCCCGTGGCTGCATCGCCCGAGCCCGTCGCGGCTCCGCCCGAGCCCGCGGCTCCGCCCGAGCCCGCGGCTCCGCCCGAGCCCGCGCCTGCAGCCGAAGCTGCGCCTGCGGCTGAAGCGGCGCCCGCAGCCGAAGCGCCGCCCGCCCCGCCCGAGCCGGCGCCGGCCGCGGCGGCACCTTCGGCAGAGGGCGCCAAGGAAGAGCCATCGGCCGACGACGACGGGTGGGGGTCATGACCGGCAACGGCGGCAGCGGACCGGACTCTGCGGACCTCGAGGCGAGCGACGCGGCGTTCCAGAAGGCCAAGGCGGATGCAGAGCGGGCCGGCGAGCATAATCTGCCGGCCATCGATTTCGCCACCTTCGTGCTGTCGCTAAGCCATTCGGCGTTGGTTCACCTGGGAGACGCGCCGGATCCGGCGGGTGGGTCGGGCGAAGAGAGCCTGCCACTCGCCCGCCAGACCATCGACCTGTTGGCCCTGCTTCAGGAAAAGACACGGGGCAATCTGTCGGGCCAGGAGGAGCACATCCTGGACCAGGCGCTATACGATCTCAGAATGCGGTTCGTGGAGGTCTCGAAAGCCAAGTGAAGGCCGCTTTCGCGCTGGCGCTCCTGGCATTCGTGCCGCTTGGCTGCAGGCACAGTGGCGGTGGCGCGACTCCGCTTCCGAGCGGCGCCGCGGCGGGCGCGTCCGCCCCGGCGCCTCCGCCTGCCACCGCTGTGGGCGTCGCCCCTGGCGTCAACGCACCGGCGAGCTTCGCGAACCTCGCTGCGAAAGCGGATTCGGCTGTCGTGTTCGTCAAGACGCTGCAGGAGCAGACGGGGCGAACGGGGCGCCGCCGCATCGTTGGCGAGGGGCTCGGCAGCGCGTTCGTCTACGACAAGTCGGGTCTCATCCTCACCAACAACCACGTCATACAGGATGCCAGCGAGATCCACGTGGTCTTCGGCAAGGTGAAGGAGATGAAGGCGACGGTCGTCGGCGCCGATCCTCCGTCGGATGTGGCCGTGCTGCGCGTCGACGCGAAGAATCTCTCGTATCTGCCCCTGGGCGACTCCGACAAGACGCGCGTGGGCGATTGGGTTCTGGCCATCGGCAACCCGTTCGGGCTTTCGCACACCGTCTCGGCTGGGATCGTGTCGGCGAAGGGGCGCACCGGGCAGGACGTTAGGGGGCTCGGCGACGGGACCGGCTACTACAACTTCCTGCAGACCGACGCGAGCATCAACCCGGGCAACTCCGGAGGTCCCTTGCTGGACATGTCCGGTCGCGTCATCGGCATCAACACCGCCATCCGGGCGCGCGCGAACAACATCGGGTTCGCCATCCCGATCAACATGGTCAAGGAGCTCGTTCCGCGGCTGATCAAGGATGGCAAGATCCGCCGCAGCGCCATCGGCATCCGCGTGTCGTCCGTGCTCCCCGAGGATGTGAAGCGGCTTGGGCTCAAGGCCCAGTCCGGCGCGCTCGTGCGCTACGTGAAGCCAGGCGGTCCGGCCGACAAGGCGGGCCTGAAGGTCGACGACGTGATTGTCGGCTTCGACCATGAAGCGATGCCCGGGCCCGAGAAGCTGCGCTGGGTCGCGAGCCTGGCCGGGGTCGGCAAGCCAGCCACGGTGCGGGTCATCCGCGGCAAGCGCACGCTGAGCCTGAAGCTCGTGTTGGGGGAGCTTCCAGCTCACCCCGCCCCCGCCGAGCACGACGATAATCCTTTCGGATTTCCATAACTTGAGGTCTCAGCGGCATTCTCGCTGGGGATCGGAGCGGGGAATATCGCGTAGAGTAGGGGGTGATGCCATCGCCCGAGTCCCGCTGCGAGCCCGCCGCTGCGAGCGACCGGGAGTCGTCGCCCCGGCTCGTCCAGCACGGGGCGGTCGAGCCGCGCAGCGGCCGAACGGCCGGAGAATCCGGCAAAAACGGGTCTGATCGGACTGTCAGGGGGGTGAATAGCAGCGCTACCCGGGCGTCCAACCGGAAGGCCCGCAAAGCCGAGGCGGAGCAGGATCGTGCCCTCATCGAACGAGCTCGAAATGGCGACCGGAAGGCATTCCGGGAGCTGGTGGAACGCCACCAGCGACGCGCGTTTGCGATCGCCCTCGGACTGGTCCGCGACGAGAACGACGCCCGTGACATCGTCCAGGAAGCCTTTCTCCGCGTCTACCGGGGGCTGGATTCATTCCACGGCGGCTCGAGCTTCTTCACCTGGCTCTATCGCATCGTCACGAATCTATCCATCGATCTCATGCGCAAGCCGGCCCGTCGCGAGTCCGCGCTCGACGAGACTCGCGAGCTCGACGAGACGGACATGCCGATGCTCGCGCGTATCGACGGGGCCGACCCTGTGGACGTGGTCCGCCGCCGCCAGATTGCGGAGCGCATCCAGGCATCGCTCGATGCCCTGCCGCCCTACCACCGAGGGGTCATCCTGATGCGCGAGATCGAGGGCATGAGCTACGAGGAAATGGCCACCGCCATGGGCGTTTCCAAGGGCACGATCATGAGCCGGCTGTTCCACGCCAGGCAGAAGCTCCAGCGAGCGCTCGCCGACTGCTACGAAGAGCAGCTCGGGCCGGTCCCGCTGAAATCGAAGCGGAAGCGAGGTGGCGAATGACCTCGCCCCGCCACGACCGCTTGATGCTGCTGCACGACGACGAGCTCGGCGTGGAGGAAGCCGAGGAGCTCTCCCAGCGCATTGCCGGGGATGCCGAGGCAGCAGGGGTGCTGCGCGGAATGGAGCAGGTGGGCAGCCTGCTTCGAGAGGCAGCTGACGCCCGGGGCGCTGGCGCGGACGACATCGCGCTGAGGGTCATGGCGTGCATCGACGCGGAGAGCGCCGCTCCGGGCGGGCAGGCGCTGCCGCCCCCTGCCGAGGCTGGAAACGCCCGCCTGGTGCCGCTGCAGCGCCGCTGGCGCCACGCGCTGCCGGTCGCCACCGGCATGCTCGCACTCGCGGCGGCGGCAGTGCTCCTCGTGCGCTCCGGGACATTGGCCCATCATCCGGTGGTCGACAGCCCGGCGAGTGCTACTGCCCAGGCCATGCAGCCGACGCAGGCGGTGAAGGGCCCGGCTGCCTTGGCTCCCAAGCCTGAAGCCAAGGCCCACGCTGCCGACTCGCCGTCGGTTGCGATCGAGACGGTCGATTTCGGCTCCCATGATGGGGCAATCTTCATGGTGTCGGCCGGACACGATTCGACCCCGGTCGTCTGGCTGACGGATGAACCCGCCGCTCACGGCGGAAAGACGGAACCTCTATGAGACGCCTCCTTGTTGCGCTGGTTGCCGCACTCGCGCTGTTCGTGGCAGCCGCTCCAGCGAGCGCGCAGGGGAAGGGGCACGCCAAGGCCCAGAAGAGCCACAAGCCCAAGAAGAAGGCAGCGGCGAAGTACGCGGCGGAGGTCATGGTCCTCCACGCGACCAATTCGAAGAAGGGCATCGACAAGCGCATCGGCGACATGCCGGAGCTGAAGAAGCCGCCGTTCTCGTCGTACGATAGCTACCAGCTGTTGAGGCGCGTCCGCCTACCCCTCGACAAGGGGCAGGCTAGAACGATCAAGCTTCCGAATGGGCGCGTGCTCCGCACCAAGCTGCTCGACATCCTGCCCAAGGAGTACCTGCGTGTCTCCGCCAGCATCAACCAGCCGAAGGGCAAGACGTTCCTGCCGCTGCTCGAGGTGAAGGCGAAGGTCGGCCAGGCTTTCATCGTGGCCGGGCAGAGCTACAAGGGCGGGATCCTCGTGCTCGTCATCCGCATGGTCAATCGCTAGGCGGGTCGCCTTCTTCGCTGCCGTCCGGCTGGACGTGCAGCGTCATGTGGAAGACCGTTCCAGAACCCGGCGTGCTGCTCGCGTCCAGGGTGCCGCCGTGCGACGTCACGATGTCCCGCACGATGGACAAGCCAAGACCCGTCCCCCGGCCATCCGTCTTGGTCGTGAAGAACGGCTCGAAAATCTGCTCGAGGACCTCGGCCTCCATGCCGACCCCGTCGTCCTCGATCTCGACAACCACGGTGTCATTGGAACGGAGCATCCGGGAGCGGACTGTCAGGTTGCCGCCGTCGAGCATCGCGTGGGCGGCATTGGTGAACAGATTGACGAAGACCTGCGTCAGTTGGCCGGCCACTCCGCGCACCGGAGGCAACTTGTCGGCGAGCTGCCGCCGCACGAAAACCCCGCCCTCGGCGAACTCGTGCTCGCAGAACACCAGTGCCTTGTCGATGACCTCTTCGAGCGCGACCGGACCCGGCACTTCCACGGAAGGGCGCGCATAGGCGACCAGGTCTCGCGAGAATTTCAGGATGCGTCCGGCGGCTTCGCCGATCCGCCGCAGGTACTCGATGTCCTCCGGTGCTTCGAGGGCCACGGCGCGCTTCTTCAGGTAATCGGAATAGGCGACGATCGAGGTCAGCGGGTTGTTCAACTCGTGGACCACACCAGCCACGATCTGTCCTAGCGATGCGAGCTTCTCCGCCTGGATCACCTGCGCCTGGAGCTGCCGGAGCTCGTTCGACGATTCACGGCTGCTCTGGTGGCTCCGCGCCCGCTCGATCGCGGCATCGAGCACTTCCGAGACGCGGCGGGCCACGCTTGATTTGGCGGAAGACGCCGACGAGAGCTCCGGGTCGTTGCCGGCGACGTGGAAGGTCGAGCCGCCACGATCGCTGCGCAGGGGCAGCGTCAGCTCCGTGGAAAACGCCGGAAACAGCCGCGACGGGCTCGACTGCTGTCCGCTGGCGGCGCCATCGGGCAGGTGCCGCACGACGACCTGTTCGCCGTTCCTGGGATCGATGATGCAGGCACCAACGGCGCAGTCGCCGAGCAGGCGCGCGCCGACTTCCACGCAGGTGCGTGCCAGAGTGGCGGGCGTTTCGTGGATCGGCAACGCCAGAGAAAGCTCTAGCAACTCGTCGATCCAGCGGTCCGTCGGATCGGCGACAGCTACCGGTCTGCGCTCGGACCGGACGGCCTCGAGCTCGTGCGTGTCCGAGTTCCGATCCGGAGGCAGGCTCGACTCGCGGCGGTTGTCGGTGTCGCTGCTCACCGCGGCACCTCCTTCGAACCTGGGTCCTCGGTGGCCTTGTCGAGGTCGAGGATCTTGGCTCCACCCACGTAGCTCTTGGTCTCGTAGCGTGTGATCTTGCCGACCTTTCTCACGATCTCGGCCATGCGTTCGGACTCGCTGATGATCACACTGGCGGCGTTCTGCAGTTGGGGGCTGTCCTGCAGGCTGCGTCTCAACAGCTCCGCGTACCCGATGACGCTGGTGAGCGGTTGGTTCAGCTCATGCGCTGCCGCCCCGGCGAGCTCGGCGACGATGGCCTGCTTCTCCCTGGTACGAAGCTCCTCCTGTGCCTTCATCAGCCGCGCCTCCATGCGCAGCTTGTCGCGGATGTCGGTGAAGACTCCGACCGACCCGACCGGGCGATCGCCGTCCATGATCAGCGCCGCCGACAGCGTCACCTGGATCAACTCGCCGTTGGAGCTGACCATGTCCACCCGGTAGTCCTCGAGGCGGCCAGCACCGTCCAATTCCGGATCCCGGATGCGTCGCATCACCGAGCGAGCGATGCCTTCGGGATACAGCTTCTCGACGGACATCTTGCCGACGACCTCGCCCCGTGGATAGCCGAAGATGCGGCTGGCGGCGCGGTTGAACAGGAGCACCTTTCCCGTCAGGTCCGCCGACACGATGCCGTCGACCGAGCTGTCGATCACGCGTTCGAGGAACTCCTTCGTCTGCTTGAGCTCGATCGCCGTCTTGCGCTCTCGGGTCACATCGCGGAAGCTGAACAGCACGGCGTTGTCCTCGTGCAGGACCGAGCTGAAGCTCACGCTGATGATGATGGGTTCGCTGCGGACCGTGTTGACCTGGATGTCTACTCCGCGCGGATAGACGCCCTCGGTGAAGCCGCGTAGGAGCCGCTCGGCGCGCAGGCGTTCGCTGTCGACGACAAGCGCGTCGAGACGCATGCCCATGAAGTCGGTTTCGCTGAATCCGGTGATTTCACGTGCGCGCGGATTGGCGAACAGAACATGGCCTTCCCGGTCGATGACCACCATGCCGTCGGCGGCGCTCTCGAAGAAGTCCGCATAGCGCTGGAACAGCTGGACGCGCCGTTCGGCTTCGACCCGCGCAAACGTGCTCTGCTGCGTCTCGTCGCGGAGCGACTGCAGGATGCGCGCGTTGCGCAGCGCGATAGCCGTCGCGTTCGCGACCGTGTGTACCAGCTCCATCTCGTGGTCGGCGAACGGAGCGGAATGGCGTGCCCTGAGGAAGATCACGCCCATCGGCTTGTCGTCGTTGACGATGGGAACGAGCGCCAGCGAGATGAAGGCGAGTGCCGGCTCGTGCTGCCGCACGGCTTCCAGAAGCGGATGACGGCTGGCGTCGCGGATGACCAGTGTGTGCCCCGAGTGCAGTACCTCGCGGATCTCGGGGTACTTGCCCAGGTCGATGGGCAGATCCCTCAGCTGTTCGTCGTCGCTGGTTGCCACGACGAAGCCGACGTTGCCAGGCTCGTCCGCCAGCACGATGCTGCAGCGGTCGACGTGGGCGACCTCTGCGACGCGCTGGACGACCGTGAACAGGATGTCACGCATGTCCAGGCTCGAGGCCAGGGCCTGCGTCATCTCGAGCACGGTCTGCGAGTCGCGTTCGCGCCGGCTGAGCCGGTCCACGTATTCGCGGATACGCATCTGCCCGCGGATGCGCGCGATCAACTCGGCGGGGCGGAACGGCTTGTGGACATAGTCGTCCGCACCGGACGAAAACACTCTCTGGATCTCGTCGTCGGAATCCAGCGCGGTCAGCACCACCACCGGCACATCTGCCAGATGGGGGCGGGCGCGGATATGTCGCAGTACCGCGTATCCGTCGGGAGCCGGCATGACCAGATCGAGCAGGACCACCGCCGGGGTGGCGTTTTCCAGCCACGCGAGCGCCTCGCCCCCGCTGCCCACTGTCACGCAGCGCAGCCCAGCGCCTGCGAGAGTCTGGCCCAGGACGTGCCGACTGACGGCGTCGTCATCGACCACCAGGATTGATCCTGCTGGATCCACTGTAGCTTGATCCTAGCCGCGAAGCCGTGTGGCGCGCAAACCGGTCGAGGGGGGAGCGGATGCTCCAATGTAGGCGAGGGAAAGGTTGCGCGGCGTGCCCGGCACAGGCACGCTCCGCCACGCGATGCCTGGCCCGGGGCGGCTGCCGAATCTCAGCGATCTGACTGCGTTCGCCAGGCTCTTCGAGTTCCGCACCGTCTCGCGCTGGGTGGGATTGGGCCTCGCTATCGGCATCGTGGCAGGTCTCGGTGCCGGGGCCTTCTTCCTGGGCATGCAGTGGATCCACCACGTGGTCCTGGCCGGGTGGGGACACCTACCCCCGCTCGAACCGAGGGGAGAACACTCGCTCTTCGAGACCCGGATCACCGGTCCGGTCCGCCACTGGGTGCTGGTCCTCGCTCCGGCTGTCGGCGGGCTGATCTCGGGTCTGCTCGTCTTCACCTTCGCTCCTGAAGCGGAGGGGCACGGCACGGACTCGATCGTCGAGGCCTTCCACCGCCATGCCGGCCGCATCCGCGCGCGCGTTCCGCTCATCAAGACGCTCGCGTCCGTCGTGCTGATCGGCACGGGCGGCAGCGCGGGGCGCGAGGGGCCGATCGCCCAGATCGGCGCGGGCTTCGGCTCGCTGATCGCGTCGCCGCTCAGGTTGTCCGATCGCGAACGGCGGTTGATGCTGATCGCCGGTGCGGCCGGCGGCATCGGCGCAATCTTCCGTACTCCGCTAGGGGCGGCCCTGTTCCTGGTAGAAGTGCTCTACCGCGACGACTTCGAGGTGGACGCGCTGGTGCCGGCGGTGATGAGCTCGGTCGTCGCGTACTCCGTCTTCACGATGCTGTTCCCCTCGGCGGGAACGATCTTCGCTACGGAAGGCGAATACGTTTTCGATCCGCGGGCGTTGCCGCTCTACCTGCTGATGGCGATCGGCGCCGCGCTGGTAGGCGTGCTGTACATCAAGGTCTTCTACGGCCTGCGCGACCGCGTCTTCCACCGCATCCCGATACCTCTCGCGCTCAAGCCGATGCTCGGGGGGCTGGGCGTCGGGCTGCTCGCGCTCGTCGCTCCGCAGGCGCTGGGGGCGGGCTACGGCTGGCTGCAGGAAGCCCTGTTGCCCAGCAAGGGTGTGCTGCCGATCGGATGGGCCGGAGCAGCGGTGCTGGTCGGCATCGCGCTGACCAAGGTGCTCACGACATCGCTCAGCATCTCTTCGGGAGGCTCCGGCGGCGTGTTTGGCCCTTCGGTGGTGATCGGTGGAATGGTCGGAGGTGCGTTCGGCGTCGCCTTCCACCAGCTGACACCCACGGTGGTGCCGCAGCCCGGCGCGTTCGTCATCGTGGGCATGGCGTGCTTCTTCGGCGGAGTCGCCCACGTGCCCGTCTCGTCGCTGGTCATGGCGAGCGAGATGACCGGTAGCTACGACCTGCTTGTTCCGCTGATGCTGGCCGAGGCGGTGACGTTCGTGATGGTGCGGCGCTGGACGCTGTACGAAAAGCAGGTGCCCACGCGGCGCGACTCGCCGGCACACGGCGGCGAGTACGTGCTCGATCTGCTGCAGGACATCCGCGTCAGCGAGGTCTACGATCGGGACCCGGACCTGATGCGCGTGAGCGAGTCCGAGCCGCTGGAACAATTGCTGCACTACGCGTCGGAAAGCACCCAGGCGGTGTTCCCTGTCATAAGCCCCGACAACCACATCCAGGGCCTGGTCACTCTGGAGACGCTGCGTGCGTTCTTCTTCGACGAGGACATCGGACGCCTGGCGATTGCTGCGGACTGCGAGATGCCGTTCATCTCCGTGGCCGAGTCCGACTCGATGGGCATTGCTCTCGAGCGGTTCGCCACGTCGCACTATCCGCAGCTGCCTGTCGTCGCCGACGACGATCCGGAGCGGATCCTCGGCCTGCTCGGCTACGAGGACCTTCTGCAGGCGTACAGCCAGGAGCTCATGCGGCGCCGGCAGCCGGCGATGCTGGAGCGGCCGATCCCGTAGCTGCTACTGCCCCTGGCTGCCGGGAGTCCCGCCGCTCCCACCAGGAGGCTGCCCAGTGCCCGGCGGCGGGGGGTAGCCCGGCTGCTGCAGGGGCTGGACCCGCGTCGGTTCGCCCTGATCTGCTGGTGGCTGTACGGGCTGGGCGCCAGCTGGCGGCTGGGCGCCTGGCGGCGCCAGCGGGGGCGGCGCGCCGGGCGGTGCCGGTTCGCCCGGCCTTTCCACCCTGACGTTGGCGGGCGGCCCCTGCTCCGGCGTTGCCGGGGGCTGGGCGCCAGCTGCGCCAGCGGCTTCGAGCGCGCGCTTCTTCACGATCGGGAAACCGACGGCGAACACGAGGATGGTCGTGAAGACGCAGGCGAACACGATGACCGGCAGATTCTCCGTTCCCTTGATGCCCGCTGCCACCGGCAGCGTCGCCAGCACGCCCGCCGCCATACCGCGGGGCATGGCCACGGCAGCCATGCGCTTCTGGTTCGGATCCAGATCGCTGGCCACCGTTGCAAGGTAGACGCTGGGGATGCGCGCGCCGAACAGCACCACCCCCAGCAGGACTCCCAGCACGATCAGCGAAAATGGCGGCCCCAGCATCGCGCCGATGAACACGAAGAAGAACGACTTGATGATGAACGCCATCTGCCGGTGGAAGCCCCTGACGCTCGTATCGAGCTCTACCGGCACGGCGAGGCCGACCTTGCGCGAGAGCGACGGCGCGTTCCCCAGCACCACCGCGACGGCGAGGATACCCATGGCAGCGCTGCCCCCGGCGCGGTCGATGAGCACGTACAGGACCAGCAGCACCGACAGTGTGATCGGATAGGCGTGCTCGCTGTTCTTGAGAAAACGCAGGAAGAGCAGCCAGACAAGGCCCGCCACCAGGCCGATGGCCAGGCCGATGCCGAACGACCTGAGCAGGCTGACCACCGGGCCCGCGGCGCTGGTCGTGCCGCGGACCATCACGTCGATGAGCGCGCTCGTGCCGACGACGCACAGCGCGTCGGTCATGGCGGACTCGAGGTTGATCAGGTTTGCCAGCTTCGGTTCGATGCGCGCTTGCGACATCGCCGGCATGATGATGATCGAGCTGGAGCCGCCGAGGATCGCCCCGAGCATCCAGCCGTGCATCCACGTCCAGCTCGGCGGCAACCAGCCGACAAGCGCCGCCAACATGCTGAGGACGGCGATCGCCGTTGTGGCGAACAGGAAGCCGGTGATGGCGAGCAGGCTCGAGCGGGGGGCCGCGCGCGACAGCTCCTCGATCTTGAGCGCCGTGCCGCCCTCGAACAGCACGACCACCAGTGTCACCGCGGCGAAGTACGGGGCGATGTGGTTCAGCTGTGGGCGCGTGACCAGCCCGCTGATCGGGCCGAGCAGGATGCCCGCGAGGATCAGCCACACGACGTCGGGTATGTTCGTGCGCTGGAAGATGATCTCGCCGAGCGCGCCGATCAGGAAGATGCCGGCGATAGCGAGCAGGAAGACCGCGACGCTGTTCATGTCGTGGGGACGACTCTACGTCGATTCAGGCCTAGCCGCAGCTACCGTTCGACAGGCAACGTTGCCCCGCGGCACACGTCGTCCCGCCGCAACTGCACACGCCCGACGCGCAGGTGCCCGCGCTGCCGGCGTTGCAGCCCGCGTTGCTGGTGCACACGCACGCGCCGGAGCTGCACGACAGGCCTGGAGCGCAGGCCCGGCCGCATGCACCGCAGTTGTTGGCGTCGGAGCCCAGATTCGCGCAGCCGCTGTTCTGGCAGCACACCTGACCGCTCCCGCACGCCGAGCCGCCGTTGCACTGGCACTCGTTCCAGTTGCCCACCTGACCGAGGTAGTGGCAGACCTCGCCGTGCTTGCAGGTGAGGGTCGTCGACGCGTTCTTGTAGCACTTGCAGACGCCACCCGAGCAGCTGGCGCCGTTTTTCGTGTTTCCGCACTGCGAATCGGACGTGCAGCCGCACACGTCGTTGCTGCAGACGAAGCCGCTGCTCTGCGCCGTGCAGTCGTTCCCGCAACCGCCGCAGTTCGTGTTGCTGTTGGGCGCCTCGCAGCCGTCGTCCGCCGTCGGCGACGTGGGGGTGCTGCAGTTCACATAGCCGAGAGTGCAGGTCGAAGTGCACGCGCCGGCGGAGCAGACGAGCCCCTGCACGTTCGTCGTTGCGCACGCACGATTGCAGGCCCCGCAGGACAGCGGGTCGGTGGCCAGATTGCTTTCGCAGCCGTTGTCGGCGGTCGGTGCCGCCGGGTCGTTGCAGTTGCTCCAGCCAGCCGCACAGGATGGTGTGCACTTGCTGCCGCTGCATACCAGTGCACCGCTGGTATGGGAGCTCGAGCACGGGCGGTTGCACGCGCCGCAGTGAGCGGCATCGGTCGCCAGGTTGGTCTCGCAGCCGTCGTCGGCGGTCGGTGCTGCTGGCTGCGTGCAGTTGGCGTAGCTGCCGTTGCAGGTCGAAGTGCAGATGCCGCCCGCGCAGGACAGCTGTGCGACGTTCGTGTTGCTGCAGCCGCGCCCGCAGGCGCCGCAGTTGGCTGTGTCGGTGTTGATGTTGGTTTCGCAGCCGTCGTCAGCCGTAGGCGCCGCCGGGTGGCTGCAGTTGTCGTAGCCCGTCGCGCACAGCGAGTCGCACTTGCCAAAGGAGCATGTGGTCGACGAGTTCAGGACATGGCTCGTGGAGCACTTGCGGCCGCAGGCACCGCAGTTGTCCGGGTCGAACGACACCGACGTCTCGCAGCCGTCGTCGGAGGCCGGTGACGAACAGTTGTCGTAGCCCGACTGGCATGTCGGTGTGCACACGCCGGCCGTGCAGCCCAGTGCCTGGGTGTGGCTCGCCAGGCAGCCCCGGCCGCACGAGCCGCAGTTCTGGGGGTCGTCGCTGGTGTTCGTCTCACAGCCGTTGTCGGCAGTGGGGGCCAGTGGCTGGGTGCAGTTGCCCCAATTGGCGGCGCAAGCCGAATCGCAGCGGCCGCCCGAGCATGTGGGAGAACCCTGGACGTTGGTCGTCGAGCACTTGCGGCCGCAAGCGCCGCAGTTCATGGGGTCCGTCGTGACCGGGGTCTCGCAACCGTCGTCCTTCGCGGGCGCCGCCGGCGACGTGCAGTCGGCGAACCCGCTGGTGCAGGTCGGCGTACACACCCCTGCGTTGCACGAGGGTGACGAGCTGGTGTGACTGGTGGAACAGGCGCGGCCGCAGGCGCCACAGTTCTGGGCGCTGGTCGACAGGTTGGTCTCGCAGCCGTTGGTCCGGATGCCGTCGCAGTCGGCCCAGCCCGCCTCGCATGTGGTGTAGTCGCATGTGCCGCCGCTCTTGCAGGTTGGCGTTGCATGCTGGATGAGGGCGCCGCAGTCGTTGCCGCAGAAGCCACAGTTCTGCGTTGTCGTGAGACTGGTGGTGCAGCCCGTTCCGCCGTTGCAGTCGGCCGTGCCCGCGGGGCAGCTGCTCTGCTGGCAGCTGCCGCTGGAGCACACCCAGTTCGGGCCGTTCTTGGTACAGTCGTTGCTGCAGCTGCCGCAGTGCTTGGGGTCGGTATCCGTCTTGGCCTCGCAGCCGTCGGATGGGTCGTTGTTGCAGTCCTGATAGCCGATGTCACACGTGCCGACCCCGCACACGCCGCCGGAGCAGGTCGCACTCGCGTGGGCTTCGGCGCACGCCGTGCCGCAGCCGCCACAATTGGCGGTGTCCACCTGGGTGTTGGTCTCGCAGCCGTCGGACGGGTCGCTGTTGCAGTCCGCGAAGCCCTTGTCACAGCTCGCGATGGCGCACGCGCCCGTCGGGTCGCAGGTGGCCGTGGCATGCGCAATGTTGCACGGCGAGCAGCTCGCAGCAGCGCAGCCAAAGGCTGGATTCGTATCCAGCACGCACGCGGCGTTGCAGAGCTTCGTGCCGAGGCCGCAGACAGGCGCGTCCGGCGGCGCGTCGGACGGGGCATCCGACGGAGCGTCGGACGGAGCGTCGACCGAGAACGTCCTTGCCGCCGTCCGAGCCGCCCGACGACGAGGCGTCGCTGCCGGCACTGCCTGCTGCGCCGTCCGCCAGTGCGGCGTCACCGCCCGTACCGCCACTGGCGACCGTGAACGCATTGAAATCCTGCGTACAGCCCACCGCAAGTCCGAGACCGAGAACGAGCGCGATCGCCAGCCGTCGCATCAGAACGTCCCTTCAACCGACACCGACCCGGGACCGGCTTTGAGGTCCAGGTGGCGTGCCGCGTCGTGACGCGGCGACGGGTGGTTCAAGTCGATCACGAAAAACGCGATTCCTGCCGCGGCGCCAGCGATGCCGACCGCCAGACCGACGTTGGCGATCGTCTGTTCCGTCTTGCCCTTGTCTATCTCGTTGGCCTGCGCGGGGGGGCAGACGTTGTTACTGCACGTGTTCGACAGGTCGTTGTAGGTCGAACGCGACATCGCGCCCGCTATGGTGAACGTCAACAGTCCGGCTACGCCTACGCCGCCCGCCACGTAGGCGTAGCGGCGCAGCGGATGTTGTCGCGGGGTGCCTTTGTCGCCGGGCCCGGTCGCGTTGGCCGGAGCAGTCGGTCCGACCGGCGCGGGATGCGGCGTGCCCGCGTCCGCCGCTGCGGCGGGGTGGCTGACATCGAGCTGTACACGTGTGACGTGACCGATGCTGGCGGTGACGTTGCGCCATACGCGGCGACCTCCCGCCAAGCGAGCGGTCACATCCACCGAGCCCGGCTTGACGGCAATGGCCCTCCAGCGCGCCTCCGGCACCTGCCGTGAGCCGACGTACAGCGTCACCGTGGACGGATCGCCATCGACTTCGACCGAGATCGCGGCAACCTTCTTGAGCACCGCCTTCTTCTCCGCTTCCGCCGATTCCGCTGCGGTCGCATAGCGCGGCAGCTTGATGGCAAGCTTGCCCGCTTCGTTCTGGGTGAGGGCGAACTCCTCGTAGGCCTGGTCGAAGTGACCCGCCTCCCGGAGCGCCCTGGCAAACATCATGTGGGAATTGGGGCTCGCAACGATCTCGTAGGAGCTCTTGAAGGCCTGGGCGGCGTGCTCGTAGTCGCCGGCCTTGTACTCCTTGACGCCCCGCAAGTAGCGGGTCTGGGCCTGGGACTTCTCCGAAGCGCTGGCCGTTTCGGGGTTTGCGCCGGCGGCCGAGGCCAGCGCGGGCGCCGCGAGGATCGACAGTCCGCAGGTCAGGCGAGCGAGGTGACGAACGGCCCGGGAGGAGGGGCTTGCCATCGCCGCCATCCTACCACGCTCGAACGAATGGCCGATCCTGGCCTTGCGCGGAACAGCCCGCTATAACCGTTCGCTGGTGACCAGGACGCCCCCAGAGCCTCCGGAAGAGGAGCTCGACGAGCTGGACGACGAGGCGATTGTTGCCCAGCAATCGATGGCCCACGCGCCCCAGCGCCGTGCCCAGATCAAGGTCGAGAGCCGCAGCGTGGTGGTGGCGGACGAGGACGCCGAAGCAACCCGCCAGCTCCAGGCCTACACCGAGGGGACGTCGGACCCGACGCTAGTCGTGAGGGGCCGCCAGCGGCGCGCGCTGTCCCGCGCCGTAGCGGAGATGGACTCCCAAGAGACCCGGAAGAAGTCCTGGACGGGCCTCGCGATCTGGGGCGCCGCCGGGCTGCTGGCCTTCGGGCTGGGTGCCATCCTGGCGACCCTCTCCGGCAAGAGCTCGAAGCCGGCCGTGGCGGCGTCCGCGGCAGCAGCAGCCAACCCGTCTCCGCCTGTCGCCCCATCGAGCGTGCCGGTCGCGACGGTCGAGGCAGCGCAAGAGCACGACGCCGCGCCGCCCGTCGCATCCGCGGAGCCCGCGGTGAAGCTGGATCAGCTTCCGGTGGAGAAGCATCACGTCTCCAGGCCGCGGGCGGGCCATGCGACGCGACCCGCCGCCCAGCCGCACGCGAAGCCGGCACGCCCGACCCAGCCGGCAAAGGGCGCGATCCCTTCCGGGATCTAGCGCGCGGACGCATGGCGGAAACCGCTGCGCTGACCTAGTGTGTCGGCGTGGATCTTCGCAGGTTGCCCAAGGTGGATCGCGTCGTTTCGCATCCGACGCTCGCCGACTCGCGGGCGGCCCTCGGGGCGCGCGCACTGACCAGCATCGCCCGGGACGTGATCGCCGGGTTCCGCGAGCAGGTTCGCGCCGGCACGCCGGCACCCTCCGAAGCGGAGGTGGCCTCGGCAGTGGCTGCCGCCGCGGCGCGGCGCCTCGGGCAGCGCATCGAAGCGGTCGTCAACGCGACCGGCGTACTGCTGCACACGAATCTGGGGCGCGCGCCGCTGCCGAGGGCATCGCTCGAGCGCATGCGGGAGATCGCGAGCGGGTACTGCACGCTCGAATTCGATCTGGAGCTCGGCGTGCGCTCGCGGCGGGGTGCCGCGATCGACGCGCGCCTCGCGGAGCTGGTTGGAGCGGAAGGTGCGCTCGTCGTCAACAACAACGCCGCGGCGGTGCTGCTCGCCCTCGGCGCGCTGGCAGCCGGGCGCGAGGTCGTGGTGTCGCGCGGCGAGCTGGTGGAGATCGGTGGAGGGTTCCGCATCCCCGACGTGCTAGAGCGGTCGGGCGCCCGGCTTGTGGAGGTCGGCACCACCAACCGCACCCGCGTCGAGGACTACGTGTCGGCGTTCACCGAGCGCACCGCCTGCGTGCTCAGGGTGCACCCGAGCAATTTCACGATGAGCGGCTTCGCCGAGCGGCCCGCGCTGTCCCGGCTGGCGAGTGCAGCCCACGACCACGGCTTGCTCCTGATCAAGGACCTGGGAGGCGGCCTGGTCACCGATCTGCCGGAGTTCATTCCCCAGCCAGCGCGGGATGCCGAACCCAGCGTGCAGCGCTGCCTGCGTGCGGGTGCGGATGTGGTCTGTTTCAGCCTCGACAAGCTCTTTGGCGGACCGCAGGGCGGCGTCTCGGTCGGTAGAGCGGCCCTGGTCGACAGGATGAAGAGCGACCCTCTGGCTCGCGCGCTGCGCGTCGGCAAGACCACGCTGGCCGCGCTCGAGCCCGTTCTGGACGCCTACGAGCGGGGAGAGCCGGACACCATCCCGCTCCACGCCATGCTCCGCGCGCCGCTGGACCGACTGAGGGAACGGGTGGAAGGTTGGCGGAACGGGCTCGGAACCGCGGCGCGTCACACCCAAATCGTGGAGAGCGAAGCGGCGGTGGGTGGCGGTACGCTCGCTGGCGTCACGCTGGCATCTGTCGCACTGGAAATAGGGGGCGGGTCTCCCGACGCGCTGGCCCGCGCCCTGCGAGCAGGACGGCCCGCGGTCGTCGGGAGGGTGTCGACCGGAGCTCTCCTGCTCGATGCGCGCACGGTCCTGCCCGAGCAGGACGCGGATGTTCCGGTCGCTCTCCGGCGCGCGCTTGCATCCTGACTGTCTCGCCCCGGCCGTCTGCCGGCACTCGAAGCAGGTCGCTCGTCGTAGTAGAGTCGTGTCTATGCGTCGCTTGCTGTGGCTCGTCCTTCTTGTGGCTTGTAGTGGGGTGGTTGCGTGCAGCATCAATACCGAGGCGACAGGTACCGGGTCGGATGTCGACTCCGGCGCCGTCGGTGGGATGGGCGGGTCAGGTGGCATAGGCGCTGCGGGCATTGGCGGCGGTGCCGATTGCTTTCCCAACCCGGACCAGAAGTTCTGCGGCGGCCAGAACTGCCCGCTCAAGACCGACCCGGCCCACGGCTGTGCTTCGCCTTCCTGCGCTCCCTGTTCTCTGTCCAACGCGCAGACCGACTGCGCGGCCGACGGAAGCTGCGGCATCCAGAACTGCAACCAGGGGTTCAGCGACTGCGACAACAGCGTCGATGACGGCTGCGAAGTCAACACCGCGGCCGATCCGAAAAACTGCGGCAGCTGCGGGCACGACTGCTACACGCCCGGCGATGCGACGAACTGGGCGTGCAACAACGGCACGTGCGAGGTATCGAACTGCCCGACGGGGCGGGGCGACTGCAACAAGGACCCCGCGGACAAGTGTGAGGTCGACCTGACCTCCGACCCGGCCAATTGCAGCTTCTGCGGCAACGATTGTTCGTCCACGGTCCAGCACGCGACGCCCAGTTGCACGGCTGGCAAGTGCGGCTACTCCAAGTGCGATCCGGGGTGGGCCGACTGCGACGGCGATCCGACCAACGGCTGCGAGCAGGACATCGCGACGGACGCGACGAACTGCGGCAAGTGCGGCAATGTCTGCAATACGACCAACGGTCAGGCGGCGTGCGTCGCCGGTGTGTGCAAGATCACCTGCAACACGGGCTACGGGGACTGCTTGCCGGGTGGCGGTTGCGAGACCAACCTGAAGACCAACCCGGCTCACTGCGGCAAGTGCGGCACGATCTGCAGCACGAATCATTCCACCCCTACCTGCAACGCCGGAACCTGCGTCGTCGGCTGTCAGAGCGGCTTCGCGGACTGCAATGGACAACAGAGCGACGGTTGCGAGGCCAACCTCTCGTCGCCATCCACCTGCGGCAGCTGCAGCAAGAACTGCAACAACCTCGTCAAGAACGCCACGGCCACCTGTTCAGGCGGCAACTGCAGCTACTCCGGGAGCTGCAACGCGGGCTGGGGCGACTGCAGCGGTGGGAAGGCCAATGGCTGCGAGACCCGGCTGAACACCACGACGAACTGCGGCAGTTGCGGGTCGGCGTGCAGCCCCGCGAATGCTACCGGAACCTGCACTACCGGCTCCTGCGCCATCGCGAGCTGCACGGCGCCGTACAAGGACTGCGGCGGGGGCGTAGGCAACGGCTGCGAGACGAATACGAGCACCAACGTCAACAACTGTGGCAGCTGCGGTAACAACTGCACGACGAACGTGCAGCACGCCAGCGGAGTCGCGTGCTCGAGTGGCGCGTGCACCTACACCGGCTCGTGTGCCGCGGGCTGGGGCGACTGTAGCGGCGGAGCGGCCAATGGCTGCGAGACCCAGCTGACCACGACGACGAACTGCGGCAGCTGTGGGACGGCGTGCAGCCCTGCGCATGCCACGGGAACCTGCAGCACCGGCACCTGCGCAATCGCGAGCTGCACGGCGCCGTACAAGGACTGCAGCGGCGGCGTTGCCGACGGCTGCGAGACGAACACCAGCAACAACACCACCAACTGCGGCAGCTGCGGCAACAACTGCACGACGAGCGTGCAGAACGCCACGGGGGTGGCGTGCACGAGCGGCGCGTGCAGCTACAGCTCGTGCAGCTCGGGCTGGGGCAACTGCGATTCCAAAACGAGCAATGGCTGCGAGACCGACCTGACCCAGCTTGCCAACTGCGGCAGCTGCGGCAACAACTGCACGACGAGCGTGCAGAACGCCACGGGGGTGGCGTGCACGAGCGGCGCGTGCAGCTACAGCTCGTGCAGCTCGGGCTGGGGCAACTGCGATTCCAAAACGAGCAATGGCTGCGAGACCGACCTGACCCAGCTTGCCAACTGCGGCAGCTGCGGCAACAACTGCACGACGAGCGTGCAACACGCGACGCCGACCTGCACGAGCGGCACTTGCGGCTACTCGTCGTGCGCGTCCGGCTGGGCCGATTGCGACTCGGACACGACCAACGGCTGCGAGGCGGACCTGACCGCGCCCGCTACCTGCGGCAGCTGCGGCAAGGACTGCACGACCCAGGTCCTGCACGCTGCGGCCACCTGCACGAGCGGCACCTGCGGCTACTCGTCTTGCGCGTCCGGCTGGGGCGATTGCGACTCGGACACGACCAACGGCTGCGAAACCGATCTGACGTCGGATGCGACCTGCGGCTCGTGCAGCAACAAGTGCGTCGGGGGTCTGCACTGCAAACTGCTCGAGGCCGGCGTAGGCTATAGCTGTCTGCCGTAGCAAGCTGACGCGCCGTGGCAGGCCCTTGGGCGTGCATTCTTCCGGGCGGCATTCGCCTGGAAAGCCGCGCGCAGCATCCTTCCTCGAAGTGGCATGGGCGATGTAGTAGAGTTGTCGCCATGCGCCGGGTGTTTTGGCTTGTGGTTGTGGCTTGGTTTTCCGCGGCGGCCTGCAGCGTGAACACGGAGCCTTCGGGCGCAGGCAGCTCGTCGGACTCGGGGGCATCCGGAGGATCGGGGGGAGGTATCGACGGCGGAAGCGGCGGGTCGACCTGCTTCCCCTCGCAAACCCAGAAGTTCTGCGGCGGTACTTCCTGTCCTGAGAAGACCGACCCGGACCACGGCTGCGCGGGGACTTCCTGCAGTCCGTGTGATCTGTCCCACGCCGTTGCCGACTGCGCATCAGACGGCAGCTGCGCCATCCAGAGCTGCAACCCGGGGTTCAAAGACTGTGACAAGGACCCGTCGGATGGCTGCGAGGTCAATACCGACGCCGACCCCAAGAACTGCGGATCCTGCGGCCACGACTGCTTCAAACCGGGCGACACCACCAACTGGGTCTGCAATCAGGGCACGTGCGACGTGTCGAACTGTCCGATCGGCAAGGAAGACTGCAACCACGACTCGAGCGACGGCTGCGAAGTGGATCTCACCTCGGATCCAAAGAACTGCGGCTTCTGCACCAACGACTGCTCTACCAAGGTGCAGCATGCCACGGTCACCTGCTCGAGCAGCACGTGCGACTACTCCAAGTGTGACGCCGGCTGGGGCGACTGCGACGGCGACAGGAGCAACGGTTGCGAAACGCCGACTTCAAGCGACGCGTCGAACTGCGGCACGTGCGGCCACGTCTGCAAGGCGACCAATGGCTTGGCGGCCTGCTCCGGCGGGAGCTGTACCTACACGTGCGACAAGACTCATGCCGATTGCGACTCGAGCCCGAGCAGTTGCGAGACCGACATCACGAAGATCGACAACTGCGGTGGGTGCGGCATTGTCTGCGGCAACCAGAACGCGACCCCGACGTGCAGTGGCGGCAAGTGCCAGGAGGCCTGCAAGGGCAGCTGGGGCAACTGCGACGGGAATGCAGCCAACGGCTGCGAGGTCGATACCAACAAGAGCACGAGCAACTGTGGAACCTGCGGCAAGGTGTGCAGTGCTCCGAACGCGACGGTCCAGTGCACGACCGGCAGTTGTGCGGTCGCCTCGTGCAAGTCAGGCTACGGCGACTGCGACGGCCAGTTCAGCAACGGCTGCGAAGCGCAGCTGAACACGACGACCAACTGCGGGACCTGTGGCACCGGATGCAACCCGGCGAATGCCACCGGTAGCTGCAGCACCGGAACGTGCGCGATCAGCAGTTGCTCATCCGGCTACGGGAACTGCGACAGCAATGTCGGCAACGGCTGCGAGACGGACCTTACCAAGACCACGAACCACTGCGGCACATGCGGCACCGACTGCGGCCAGACCGTGGTCAATGCGGGCGGCGCGTCGTGCGTGAACAGCCAGTGCACCTACAGCAGCTGCAAGGCCAGCTTCGACGAGTGCGACAGCAACATGGCCGACGGCTGCGAGTCGCTGAAGACGAACACGAACTGCGGTTCATGCGGTACGCCGTGCACCCCGACGAACGCCACTGGCGATTGCTCGAGCGGAAGCTGCCAGATCGGCCAGTGTGACCAGGGCTTCGACGACTGCAACCACGACCCCACCGACGGTTGCGAGGTCGACCTTACTGCCGCGCACGACAAGGACTGCGGGTCGTGTGGAAACGACTGCAAGGGGGGCCAGCACTGCTCGTGTTCCGCGGGTACCTGCGGGTGCCAGTAGCCAACAGGTAGTCGGTGCCCGTACCAGGTACGGACGTTGCGCAGCCGGCTCTTCAGCTGCCTGCTAGCGCGTCCTCGACGAACTCCAGCCGGTCCTTGCCGAAGTAGAGCTCGCCGTCGACGATGAACGACGGCGCGCCGAACAGGCCGCGCTGCTCCGCCTCGGCGGTGGCGTCCTTGAGTGCCTGCTTGACGGCAGGGTCCTGCGTGCGGGCGAGCAGCGCGTCGGCATCCAGCCCGAGCCCTGAAAGAACACTGCGCAACACTTCCGCGTCCGAGATGTCGCGGTCGTCCACCCAGTAGGCGCGATACGTTGCTTCGACGAACGGGCGGATGTCCTTTCCGTCGGCGGAGAGCGCCAGCGCGATGCGCAGCGCGGTCACCGTGTTCATCGGGAAGCGCGAAGGGTAGTGGAACGGAACGCCGTACTTTGCGCTCCAGCGCTCCAGGTCCTTCATGCTGTTCTGTGCCTTGGCCGGGCTCGTCATGCCGGGCGTCATGTTCACGTCGAGCGACTTGAAGAGGCCGCCCAGCAGAAACGGCTTGTAGACGATCTGTGCAGCGTGGCGCTCGGCCAGTGCTGGCAGCTGCATTGCAGCGAAGTAGGCGTTGGGGCTGGAGAAGTCGAAGAAGAACTCGATGGTTTTCGGCATGCCGGTCCTCGCGGGTCGTGATGGCTTCATGGAGCGGCCGCCGGTCCGTCGCAAGGGCTCAACCGACCAGCTGTAGCGCGCGCTCGCGGATCTCGTCCTCGCCCACGAGTACCAGATTGGCGGCCTCGCCGAGCGGAATGTAGCAGTCCGCTGACGTGACGCGGCCGAAGCGGGCGGAGCTGCCGGCGTCGAGCAGTGCGGCGGCCAGGGCCTCCGAGACGCTGCCGGTCCGCCGGCATTCGTCGACGACCAGCAGCCGGCTGGTTTCCCCGGCGTGGTGCAGCACATCCTCCACCGGCAACGGCGCGAGCCAGCGCAGGTCCAGCACGCGCGCACGGACGCCGTGCTCGCGTTCGAGCCGCTCGGCCGCCCTGAGGCTCATCCGGACGCCGTTGCCGTACGTCGCGATGCACAGATCCGGTGCTTTCTCGTGATAGACGCGCGCCCGGCCGAAGGGCGCGCCCCCGCTGGGAGCTTTCGCGGTCCATCGCTGATCGCCGTCCTCGTAGAGATCGCGGCTGTGATAGAGCGCGATCGGTTCGATCATCACCACCACGCGGCGCGCGTGCCTGGCCAGTGCAAGGCCCGTCCGGTACAGCTCGATCGCGTCGTCCGCTCGCGCGGGCACGCCGATCACCAGCCCCGGGACGTCGCGAAGCGCGGCCACCGAATTGTCGTTGTGGAAGTGTCCGCCGAAGCCCTTCTGGTAGGCGAACCCGGCGATGCGCAGCAGCATCGGATTGTCGTATGCGCCGTCGGAGAAAAACTGCATCGTGGCGGCTTCGCCCCGGAGCTGGTCCTCGGCGTTGTGCAGATAGGCGAGATACTGGATTTCCGGGATCGGCAGGAGGCCGAGCGTCGCGGTGCCCAGTGCGAGCCCGAGGATCGTCTGTTCGTCCAGCAGCGAGTTGAATACGCGAGCCGGACCGCCGCGTGACAAGAGCCCCTTGGTGAGACCGTAGACGCCGCCCTTCTTTGCCACGTCCTCGCCGAAGATGATCGCTTCGGGATAGCGCTCGAGCGCCTCGCCGAGCACGGAATTGATGCCCTGTGCCAGCGTCAGCGACCCGGACGGTAGCGAGCCGAGCTGCCGCGTCGCTTCGCTCTCCACGTTCCGATCCGCCGGCGAGGTCAGCGCGGCTTCGACCTGTGCCAGCGTCTGCAGCCGCGGCGAGCCGGCGGCGCGCTCGGCCTCGGCCGAGACGCGCTCGGCGACCCGCTTCTCCAGCGCCATCACGCTCGGCGCTGTCGACGTATCCCGCGTCGATGAGCTGCATCGCAGCACGCAGTACGGGATCGCGACTCTCGGCTTGAAGCAACTCGCCGGGGGTGCGGTAGACCGTGTCCACGTCGCTGCCCGCGTGCCCGAGCAGTCGCACGCACTCGAGGTGCAGCACTGCCGGGCGCCGCGTGCGGCGGCAGTGCTCGACGGCTTCCCGGGCGGCGCGGAAGCTTCCGCCCAGGTCCCAGCCCTGCGCGTGGAAGTAGGTCAGGTGCGGCAGCGCGCGCAGCCGTTCCTCCACCCAGCCGTGCGGCGTGCGCACACTGATGCCCAGCGCATTGTCCTCGCACACGAGCAGCAGCGGCAGCGTCAGTCGCTGGTGGACGACCCACCCGGCTGCGTTGAGGGTGCCCTGGGCTGTGCTGTGGTTCAGGCTCGCGTCGCCGAAGCTCGCCAGGGCGATGGCGTCCTTCGGCCACTCCGGGTCCAGCCCCAGCCGGGGTCGGCGTTCGAGCGCGAAGGCCAGACCGAGCGCACGCGGCAGGTGCGAGGCGATCGTGCTCGTCGACGGGATCATGCCGAGGTGCCGCCCGCCGAAGACCTTGTGGCGTCCGCCACTGGTTGGCTCGTCGCTAGACGCCACCAGCGACAGCGCGATGTCGCGCGCGCTGTCCACGCCGTCGACCTGGCGCGAGCGCTCGACCTGCAGCGCAGCGCTGCGATAGTGCACGATGGCCGGATCGCTCGGCCGGGTGAGGCGACCGAGCACGGCGTTGGCCTCGTGCCCCGTGCTGCAGATGGTGTAGTGCCCGTGGCCCGCGGCGCGCAGCTCGTGCGCGGCGCGGTCGAGATGGCGCGCGAGCAGCATCGACTCGAGCAGCTCGCGCCCGACTGCCGCGTCGAACGGCAGCTCTGGCGATGCGCCAGGCGTGTACGCGGCGACCTGCTCGGAGAACCGGCTGATCAGACGGCGGATGCGCTCGAGCGACATGCCGCGGAACTAGCAAGGTCGCGCCCCGCTGTCACGAGGCACGACCCTGGCTGGACTATCCGCCTCAGGAAACCGCGGGCAGCGCCGACAGCGAATCGGAAAGCAGTTTCTCGTCGTAGTCGCGGTCTTCGAGCTTGCCGGCGAAGTAGTCCATGTACGCCGTCATGTCGAAATGGCCGTGGCCGCAGAGATTGAACAGGATGACCTTGGACTTGCCTTCCTTCTTGCAGCGCAGCGCCTCGTCGATGGCGCCCTTGACCGCGTGATTGGCTTCCGGTGCCGGCAGGATCCCCTCGGTCCGCGCGAACTGCACGCCGGCCTCGAAGCACTCGGTCTGGTGGTACGCCTTCGCGCGGATCAGCTCCAGCTCCTGCAGGTGGCTGATGATCGGCGCCATGCCGTGGTAGCGCAGGCCGCCGGCGTGGAAGCCCGGTGGCACGAACGCCGAGCCGAGCGTGTGCATCTTCACCAGAGGGGTGAGGTGCCCGGTGTCACCGAAGTCATACGCGTACTTGCCGCGTGTGAGCGTCGGGCATGCGGTCGGCTCGCAGGCGACGATGTCGACTTTCGTGCCGCCGCGCAGCTGGGCGCCGAGGAACGGATGGACCAGCCCAGCGAAGTTGCTGCCGCCGCCGGTGCACCCGACGAGCACGTCCGGGTAGTCGCCGGCCATCTCCATCTGCAGCATCGCTTCCTGTCCCAGGATGGTCTGGTGGAGCAGCACGTGATTGAGCACGCTGCCGAGCGCGTACTTCGTGTCGTCGTGTGTCGCCGCGACTTCCACCGCTTCGCTGATGGCGATGCCGAGGCTACCGGTCGTGTTGGGATCCTTTTCCAGGATGGCGCGGCCGGCCTGGGTCTCGTTGGTCGGGCTTGCGACGCACTCGGCGCCGTACGCTTCCATCAGAGCCTTGCGGTAGGGCTTCTGCTGGAAGCTCACCTTGACCATGAAGACCTTGACATGGATGCCGAATAGCGCGCCCGCGAATGCTAGCGCCGAGCCCCACTGGCCAGCTCCGGTCTCGGTCGAGATGCGCTTGATGCCGGCTTCCTTGTTGTAGAAGGCCTGCGGCACCGAGGTGTTCGGCTTGTGGCTGCCCGAAGGGCTGACGCCTTCGTACTTGTAGTAGATGCGCGCGGGCGTATCGAGGGCCTTCTCCAGACGGCGTGCGCGGTAGAGCGGGCTCGGCCGCCACTGGCGGTAGATGTCGCGAACGGGTTCGGGGATCTCGATGTGGCGCTCGGTGCTCACTTCCTGTTGGATCAATGCCATCGGGAAAAGCGGCGCGAGATCGTCGGGACCGATCGGCTGTCCCGTACCCGGGTGCAGTGGCGGAGGCAGCGGCTCCGGCAGGTCCGCTGCGATGTTGTACCAATCCTTCGGCATCCGGCTCTCGTCGAGCAGGTACTTCACGCTGTCTGACATCTCGATTCCCCTTTCCAGTGAACGGCCTCGCCTCCCTGTGCCGCCTCGAAGCGATGACTCTGGAGCGTTCTCCCTTGGGAGTCCACCCGCGATGCGGCGCGTCATGATGGTGGCAGGATGGCCATTCCTGCGAGCTAGCCTCAGCTCGCTTGCCGCGGCGCGCAAGGCGAGCGACCCTTGTCGTTGTGAGGGATCGGGCCGAGGAACCCGACGCGGCCGTGGCTCTTGCCTACCCGGCAGAGGAGCCCACGGTAGTCGAGCGCCCTCCGCGAGCCTCACCAGTGTCGGATCGCGAGCCGGTGGAAGCCGAGCCGAGCGACAACAGTGGCACCGTGTCCGGCAGCGGGCTTTCCGGTACCCGGACGGGGAGCACCGGCGTCGGCACCGGCGTCATTACCACGGCGCCGTCCATCCTCCGGGCGGAGGAGATCGGCCGAACCCGCGCGTTGATGCGGCTCGTAGCGCTGGCCGGCGCGGCGGGGCTGGTCGCGATCTGGCTGCCGGAGCGCGTGTCGCCGGGCCGCATGCTGTCGACCGTGGTGGTCGGCGTGACGGTCCTGGTCACGCTCTGGCTGCTGGTCGAGTTCCGCAACCCGGAGCGCTTCGACCGTCGCAAGGTCCTCGTGCAGGGCCTCTTGTGCGCCGCGAGCATCCTGTCCGTCACGTTCTATGTCGGAGTGTTCTCTCCGGCGGTCATGGCCATGTGTGTGGGCATCTACTTTTTCGGTCTCGGCGACTCGGAGCGCGACGGCTGGGCCGTCTTTCTGGCCTGTGCCGTCGGCTACCTCACGCTGGCTGCGCTGGCCGTCGCGCGGGTCATCCACACCGAGGAGGCGGTGCTCGCTCTCCGGTACCCCGAGACGGCCTCCATGATCGCCACGACCGGCGTCGCCGAGGTGCTTCTGGTAGCGACCTACTGGATGGCGCGGCAGAGCCGCCAGGCGACGCTGGGCGCTTTCGAGCGTCTGGACAAGGCGGCACGCCAGATCAAGAAGCGCGATGCCCTGCTCGACGAGGCGCGCGCCGACTTCGAACGCGCCGGCGCTGCCAGGTTGGGTCGCTACACCAACCAGATGGTTGGACGCTTCGAGGTGATCGAGCTGATCGGGCGCGGCGCGATGGGCGAGGTGTATCGCGCTCGGGACGTGGAGACGGACGGGCTCGTCGCGCTCAAGTTCCTGCACCCCATGGTACTCGAGGACCCGGGGCATCTGGCGCGGTTCCTGCGCGAAGCGGAGATCTCCAGCACGCTGGACTCGGAGCATATCGTTCGCGTATCCGCGACCGGCACCGCCCAGGACGGTGCGCCGTACATGGTGATGGAGCTTCTGCAGGGTCACGACCTGGCCTGGTACCTCAGGCAGCACAAGCGGCTTGGCGTCTCGGCGACCCTGGAGCTGGTACGTCAGGTTGCTGAAGCCCTGACGGCGGCCGACGACGCTGGCATCGTGCATCGCGACCTCAAGCCGCAGAACATCTTCTTCGCGGAGCTGACGAGCCGGAAGGTGTGGAAGGTGCTCGACTTCGGCGTTTCCCGGATGAACGACGCGGCCAGCACGCTGACGCAGGGTGCTGCCGTCGGTACGCCGAGCTACATGTCGCCCGAGCAGGCGCGCGGACAGGAAGTCGATCATCGCGCGGACGTGTTCGCGCTGGGCGTCGTAGCCTATCGTTCGATGACCGGGCGTCCGGCGTTCACGGCGTCCGACAGCGTGACGACGCTCTACAACGTTGCGCACGTGCAGCCCGTGCGCCCGGGCGAGCTGGTGCGCGTGACCGAGGATGTGGAACGCGTGCTGGCGCTGGTGCTCGCCAAGGATCGCGAGCGTCGCTTTTCCTCGGCGAGCATGTTCGCGCTGGCGCTGCGCGACGCGGCAAGGCAGCGCCTCGACGAACGGCTCAGACGCGACGCCGACGCCCTTGTCGAAGAGCATCCCTGGGGCACCGATGACCTGGTTCTCCGCCACCAGGCGAAGGCGTGACGACGCTCAGTGCTTGGCGACGAGCGTGACGCCGGCGACCACCAGCGCCATGCCGAGCCACATGCGCGAGTTGATCACGTCGCCGAAAACGAAGCGGCTGGCCAGCGGCACCGCCACGTAGACCAGCGCCACGAACGGTGCGGCCACGGCCAACGGCGTGCGTTTGAGCACGACCAGCCAGGCCAGCACGCTGATCGCGTACGCGCACAGCCCCGCCATGAACCAGGGGCTGGCAAGCAGCGACATGGGCCGCGTCGGTTCGGCTCCGCCCAAGGCCGCCTTGCGCAGTAGCAGCTGCGCGCTCCCGTTCATCACCACTGTGACCAACGCGAACGCGACGGCCAGCGAGCTCACGGAAGCAGCTCCAGCAGCTTCAGCGCGCCCAGTTTCACTGCCGAGCGGTGGTGCGAGGCGTCGATGCGCGCCAGCACCTCGTCGCGGTGCTCCAGGTACCAGTCGTACGAATCGGCGATCATCTCCGCGTTGGAATAGCGCGGCCGCCAATCGAGCTCGCGGCAGGTGGGGCTCACGTCGAAGTACATCTCCCGACCGTACATCAGCGCATGGTAGTCGCCGAGCGGCGACAGCCCGAGCTTGCTGGTGACCTTCATCGCCAACTGCGTGGAGCGGAACGGCAGGGAGCGCACGGGGCTGCCCGTGCCGGCGTGCTGCACCAGGCCCTCGAGCAGCTCGCGCATCGTACCGAAGCGATCCGCGCCGACCAGATACGTTGCCGGTCCACGTTGCTGGTCGGCGAGCAGGCAGGCCGCGGCCAGGTCGTCCGCGTGCACGAACTGGTAGCGGTTGTCGCCCGGTCCGAGCAGGTACAGCGGGCGCCCGCGCCGCACCCACTCGAACAGGATCTGGAAGATCCCGAGCCTGCCGTGACCTAGCACCGTGCGCGGTCGGATGATGCTCACGTCGAGCTTGCGCTTGACGAAGCGCCGGCTCAGTCGCTCGCCAGCGAGCTTGGCCTTGCCGTATGCCTCCCGCGGTCTGGGGCGCGTGCCGACCGTGACCGGGTTGCGGCGCGGCACGCCGTAGACTGCGCTGGACGAAACCAGGATGACCTTCCGGACGTGCTCGCGCGCCGCGGCCTCGAGCACCCGCTTCGTGCCGCCGACGTTGACCGACCAGAACTGCTTCCTGTCCTTGGCGAGCGGGACCTGTGCCACGTTGTGATGCACGACCTCCACGCCCTCCATGGCACGACGCACCGTGTCGCGATCGCGTACGTCGCCGCGGATGAACTCGACGGTGTCGGGGCGATCGTCGTTGTCTACCAGATCCAGAACGCGCACCTCGTCGCCGCGTTCCAGCAGGCGCTGGACGAGGATCTCGCCGAGGTAGCCGGAGCCGCCGGTGACGAGTGTTCGCATCGTCTAGATGTCGACGCCCACGGATCGGCACCACTCGATGGAGCGGCGCATGCCCTCTTCGAGCTCGATCTGGGGGTCGTAGCCGAGCTCCTGCTGTGCCTTCTCGATGGAGACCGCGATCGATGCTGCCAGTTCGCCCGCGACGTGGACGTCCTGCCAGTACAGCCCCGTCATCTGCACGATCGAGTCCACGAAACGCGCAACGTCGCAGCCCAGCCGCGGCAGGTAGCGGGGGCGGACGCTCACGTCCAGCAGGCGACCGACCGTCTGCAGGATCTCGATGAAGGAGTAGGGACGGCGGTCGGCGATCCAGTACGTCTCGCCCGCGGCGCGATCGACATCTCGCGCCAGGAGCAGGCCCTGGACGGTGTTGTCCACGTAGCTCATGCTGCGCAGGTTGTCGCCCTTGCCGAACACGATCGGGTGCCCGCCCTTGATCATGTTGAAGAAGCGAGTCTGGCGGTGCGGCTGGTTCGGGCCGTAGAACCAGCAGGGCCGCAGGATCACCGATTCGATGCGGCCGGCGCGGTGAGCTTCGAGCACCGCCCACTCGCTCTGCAGCTTGCTGAGCCCGTAGTTCAGATACGGGCGCGGCGGATCGTCCTCGACCATCAACCGCGTGGGATCGATGTTGAGACCAGCCGGCGAGTTCGAGCTGACGTAGATGAAGCGCTTGACGCCGGCCGCGATGGCCGCCGAAAGCAGATTCCGCGTGCCTTCGACGTTGATGGCGTACAGCTCCTCGATGCGGCGAGGATGCACGATCCCCGCGCAGTGGAACACCGTCTCGATACCGTCGAAGAGCCCGTGCGGCAGCCGGCGGTCGCGCAGATCGGAGATGGCGACCTGCACGTTGCCGAGCTGTTCGAGAGGCTGCGTGTCGCTGCCCGGGAGAGACAGGACCCGTACCGGTTCGGGGCGCTGGTCCACCGGTCCGGTCTTGATGCCACGGGCTAGAGCCTCGACCAGGCTGGTGCCCAGCCAACCCGGTGCTCCCGTTACTAGTGCGCGTGCTTGTGTCATGGTGGAGGTACCCTGCCGCGGGTCTGAATAGCGTTCTCCAGGCGGTCGAACAAGGGGGCGGGGATTTCCGGGCGCCGGCGGACGAGGCACGGGAGATGACGGCCGTCAGCCTGGCGGCCGTTCCAGACGCTGACGGCCGGCTGCGCCCAGCACGCGCTCGTCGCCCTGGCGCCGGGTGGTGCCTTCCCGGTCGAGCTGTTCGAGCAGCGGAATGGCCTGCTTGCGCGATACGCCGCAGAGCTCCTTGAACGCAGGGACGCCCAGCGTGGCGTGCGTCTGGAAGTAGCCCGCCAGCTTGTCGCGCAGAGCGTCCAGGTGCCGTTCGGAAAACCACAATCCCCCGAGGCGGCGGGCTGCACCGCTCCGGCCCAGACGCGACAGCGACGCCCGGGTCGCTTCGGCCGGGCCATCGTTTGTGGCGATCAGCGCCGTCTCGCTGACGCCCGTGAGTCCGGCGTCGTCGATGGCCGAGTACAGCTCGGAAGCACTCTGCTCCGCCGCTGCCGCGGAGCTCTCGGCGAAGTCGGGCAGGCACGCCAATCCTCCCTGGAGCTCGAGCAGCTGTCCGGCCTTCACAGCGCGCTCGATACACAGTTCCGCCACGTCGCGTCCCGCACGCCGCGCCAGTTGCTCGCGCAGGGTCTCGAGCGACATGCCCGTCTCGTGGGGTTGCGAGTCGTGGAACACCCGGACGCGCTCGAGCAGCTCGCCTTGAAGGCCGTCGAGTGCCTCGGTGGTCGTCCACAGCGCACCTCCGTCCAGCGACACGGCGCCGCGCTTTTCGTTCCGGCCGCCGAGCGCCCGGGCCACGCTGCCCGGTTGCAGCCCGAGCCGTCGCTCGATGTCGGCGCTGGCGACAGGACGCGGTGCTGCGATGCGCATCAGCCCTTCCAGCGCGTCGGCGAGCTCGCCGGCGCGGAGCGCCTCCAGCGCGTCGGTCCGGAGCTTCCGGGCGCCCGCCTGCCGGCGCTTCGGCGGTCGGGGCGCCGCGGCGTCCAGCACACGGCCGCCTCCGAGCACCGCGCCGTGCTCGCGCGTGGTCCGGAAGCCACGCAGCACCACTCCCACGCCGCCTTCGCAGGGCAGCGGCCGCTCCAGCGCGAGATGGGCGAGCCCTTCGCCGAGCGTCGTGATCCGTCCGCCGGCCCGCGCGGTCCCCATGTGGACCTGGACGGGGCTTCCGTCGGCGAGATCGCGCTCGCTGCCCGGCAGGGTCGCGAGCGAGATGTCGAGCCCCCGCGAGCGGCACAGAGCCGGATCGGCCGTCAGCACGTCACCGCGTCGCACGTCCGCCACGCCGAGCCGCGCCAGATTCACGGCCACGCGCGTTGGCGCGGCGGCGTGCTCCACCGCGCGCCCGTGGATCTCGAGTCCGCGACAGAGCGCAGCCGCGATGCCGCTTTCCCCGGCGACGAACAGCTCCTGGCCCGTCGACAGCTGCCCGCGGGTGAGCGTGCCGGTGACCACCGTGCCCGCTCCGCGGATCGAAAATACCCGGTCGACCGGCAGCCACAGGCGTGCGCTCCCGGGGTGTCGCGGCACCGCCGTCGACAGCTCGACGAGCGCGGCTCTGAGCTCCTCGACGCCCAGGCCCGTCTCGGCGGACGTGCGCACGAGGCGCGGCGCCGGCAGCCCGAGCGCCGCGAGTGTTTCCCGCACGTCGCCCTCCGCCAGCTCCAGCATCTCGTCGTCCACCAGGTCGCACTTGGACAGCGCGACGATCACGCGCTCGATGCCCAGTAGCGAGCAGACGTGAAGGTGCTCCAGCGTCTGCGGCATCACGCCGTCGTCTGCGGCGACCACGAGCAGCACGGCGTCCACGCCGCCCACTCCAGCAATCATCGCGTGCACCAGCTTCCGGTGGCCGGGCACGTCGATGAAGCTGATGCCGCTGTCGTCGAGCTCCGCGAAGCCGAGCTCGATGCTGATGCCGCGGCGCTTCTCGTCCGGAAGGCGGTCGGTATCGGTGCCGGTCAGGGCGCGCATCAGCGCGGTCTTGCCGTGATCGACATGTCCCGCGGTCGCGATCACGACCCGCTGCTCTTCCAGAGTCACGCGCGGCTAGGCTAGCACGCCCTTGTCGGCTCCAGGCTAGCCGCCCAGCGACACGCCGAGCAGGTGCCCGATACCGAAGGTGACGCCTGCAGCGCACAGGCCGATGAAGAGTTGCCGGCTGCCGCTGAACAGCACGCTGCGACCGGTGAAGAGCGTGATCGCCGCGCCGGTGGCGAACAGCGCTGCGCTGCTGAGCGCGATGCTGGCGACTACCGCTGCCTGGCGCGACAGCACGAAATAGGGCGCGACCGGTACGATCGCGCCGAGACAGAACAGCAGGAACGACGTGATCGCCGCTGTCGCGGCGGAGCCGCCGAGCTGCTTGGGATCGATGCCGAGCTCCTCGCGGGCCAGCGTGTCGAGCGCCTGTGCCGGGTCCTGCATGACGCGTTCCGCCACGCTTCGCGCCTGCTCTTCGCTCAGCCCCTTCGTCTGGTAGATGAGCACGAGCTCTTCCTTCTCCTCGTCGGGGACCGCGGATAGCTCGGCCTTTTCGGTCGCGATCTGCTTTTCGTACAGCTCGCGCGAGCTCTGCACGCTGAGCCACTCGCCCATGGCCATCGAACACGAGCCGGCGAGTAGCCCGGCGATGCCCGTGATGAGCACGCCACGCTCCGCGAAGGCCGCGCCCGCTGCGGCCATCACCAGGCTCAGATTCGAGACCAGACCGTCGTTCAGTCCGAGCACCGCCGCGCGCAGTGCGTTGCCGCCGGTGGCCCGATGCCTGCCTTCAAGCCGCGAGATCGTGCCGCCGCTGACGCCGGGCCCTCCCTGCAGCGCATCGAGCAATCTAGCGTGCGACTGCTCTGCTGCGGGCATGCCGGCCTGGCGTGCGTCCGCCTGCGTGTCGTAGCGCCCGCTGTCGATCTTCTCGAGCGTGCGCACCGTCGGCAGCACCAGCCCCGGCCCGAAGCGCCGGGCCAGCCTGATCAACAGCCGGGTGCGCCAGCCGATGCCCGCGCGCGGCAGCTTCGCGCCGCTCTTCTCCAGCTTTCCGCGCCAGAAGTCGGCGTGCGCTTCCTCCACGCTGGCCAGGCGCGCGTACACCCGCGACAGCTGCTCGTCGGGCTCGATATCGGCGAGCGCGCGGTACAGTGCCGCGCTGTCGCGTTCGCCCTGCAGGTTGTCGTACAGACGCTGGACGCTCTTCGACCTGGCCATTGTCGCGATCCCCTCGGCGTGGCGGAAGCGCACGAGAATCGAACTCGCCTGGGACGGGTCGAACCCGCCCCACACCGGTTTTGAAGACCGGGGGCTGCACCAGCATACCGAGCGCTTCCGTCTGGATATTCCCCCAGCCTGGGCGGCTTGGCCAGCCCCGGCTTCAGGCCGTCTTCGTTTCCTCGAGTCCGAGATCGTGGATCATGCGTTCGCGCATCACGAACTTCTGCATCTTTCCTGTAACGGTCATCGGAAACTCCGTCACGAAGCGCACATAGCGGGGCACCTTGTAGTGCGCGATCTGACCGCGACAAAACTCCTTGATCTCGTCCTCGGTGACCGACGCCCCCTCGCGTAGCTGGATCCAGGCGCACAGCTCCTCGCCGTACTTCTGGTCCGGCAGGCCGAATACCTGGACGTCCTGCACCTTCGGGTGCCGGTACAGAAATTCCTCGATCTCGCGCGGGTAGACGTTCTCGCCGCCGCGGATCACCATGTCCTTCAGCCGCCCGACGATGTTGCAGTAGCCCTGCGCGTCGAGCGTGGCCAGGTCACCGGTGTGCATCCAGCCGGCCGCGTCGATGGCCTCGCGTGTGCGCTCCTCGTCGTTCCAGTAGCCGCGCATCACGGAGTAGCCGCGCGTCAGGAGCTCGCCGCGCTCGCCGGGCGGCACCACGCGGCCTTCCAGATCGACGATCTTGACCTCGACGTGCGGATGGATCCGCCCCACGGTGGACACCCTGAGCTCCAGCGGATCGTCCGTGCTGCTCTGGAAGCTGACCGGGCTGGTCTCGGTCATGCCGTACGCGATCGTCACCTCCGCCATGTGCATGCGGTCGATCACGCGCTTCATCACCTCGATCGGGCAGGGCGAGCCCGCCATGATGCCGGTGCGCAGCGTGGACAGGTCGAAGCGCTCGAACTCGGGGTGGTCGAGCTCCGCGATGAACATGGTCGGTACGCCGTGCAGCGCGGTGCAGCGCTCGCGCTGTACCGTCTCCAGCACCGACAGTGGATCGAAGGCTTCCCCCGGATAGACCATCGTCGAGCCGTGCGTGATGGCCGCAAGATTGCCGAGCACCATACCGAAGCAGTGATAGAGCGGCACGGGGATGCACAGCCGATCTTCCTCGCCGAGCCGCATGGCCTCGCCGCTGAAGAAACCGTTGTTGACGATGTTGAAGTGCGTCAGCGTGGCGCCCTTGGGGTAGCCGGTGGTGCCGCTGGTAAACTGGATGTTGATCGGGTCGTCCGGACCGAGCTGGGCTGCCAGCTCCCGCACGCGCTTTCGCGTGATGTCGGTGGCTGCGGCTGCGATGTCGTCGAAGGCGAGCATGCCTCGCACCGGGTCCTCGCCGATGTGCGCCACCGCCTGCAGGTCGGGTAGCCGCTTCGCCCGGAGCTGACCAGGCGACGCCGAGTCGAGCTCGGGCGCAAGCTCGCGCAGCATCGCCAGGTAGTCGCTGCTCTTGAAGCGATCGGCAGTGATCAGTGCGCGGCAGCCGACCTTGGACAGCGCGTACTCCAGCTCGGAGATGCGGTAGGCCGGATTGATGTTGACCAGGATCAGTCCGGCCTTCGCGGTGGCGACCTGGGTGAGCACCCACTCCGCACAGTTCGGAGACCAGATGCCGACGCGGTCACCCGGCTCCAGTCCCAGACCGAGCAGTCCCGCCGCCAGCTCGTCCACGCGGCGCGCGAGCTCCCGGTACGTCCAGCGCACGTCCTGGTGGCGGACGACCAGCGCTTCCCGATCGCCGGAGGCTGCCGCTGCCTCGTCGAATGCCTGCCCCACGGTCTGGTAGCGCAGCGGGGTCTGGCTCGCTCCGCAAACGTAGCTCTGGTGCAAATCCGCCATGGGTCGATTCCTCCTGGGACGCTCTTCTCGAGCCAGCGTGGGGTCCTGCCCACAAACGGTCAACGGCCAGCCCCGGCTGTCATTCCAGCTGGGCCGTCGCCCCAGGGTCGAAATCGGGGTGTTTCAGACCTGGCCCATCAGCTGCCGCACCTGCGAGGCAACTTCGTCGAGCCAGCTGGCCATGTCCGCCGCACCGGCGCTGCGGGTCGCAGCGCCGTCGGCCGTGCGGGCGATGCGCGAAGCCGTTTCCCGATCCAGTGGCTGGGTCTCGCGCGCCAGCTTGCCCAGAGCCTCGTCGAGCAGTGCGCGAACCGTGTGCGCCGTTTCCTGGGGGCGTTCCGCGCCTTCGGGGCTGCCCAACACCGCTTCGGCCAGCTCCAGCGCGTCGAGCGCGGCGCGCTCGTGATCCGCGGGCTCGGTGGAAGCCGCGACGGCCGCCGCCGAGGGCGGACGCGGCGGGGCCGATTTCTTCGTGTCCGCGCGCACGACCAGCTCCTCGGCGCCGATGCGGATCAGGTCGCCGTCGCCGAGCCGCTCGGGGCCCCGCAGCTTCTCGCCGTTGAGGCGCGTGCCGTTCATGCTGCCGAGGTCGACCAGTTCCACGCCGTGAGGCGTCAGCCGTACGACCGCGTGGATCCGGGAGACCTGCGAGTGCGGCAGGTAGATCGTGCACTCCTCGCTGCGACCGAGCAGGGTCTCCCGGCGCAGGAGCGGGTGGGCGACTCCGCGGTATTCAAGCCAGTAGGCAGTCATACGGAAACTACCTAAGGATGAACTGCCGTGCCTTCGGTGTAAACGGAGATACTAGGCCCAGCTGACGAATGTCAGGCAGGAGACCCGGCGGCGGCGTCGCTACTACCCGGTCGAGCTGCGCGCTCGTTTCTGCGGGCGTCGGCGGGCGGGCGCTGCCACCCGGTCTGCCAGCGCGGCCTCGGCCTCCACGACCAGCTGCCGCGCGTGCTCTCGAGCGCTCCGCGTCACCCGTGCCCCTCCGAGCATCCGCGCCAGCTCCTCCACGCGCTCCTCGCGCGAGAGCTGTACGACACTGGTGGTCGTGCGACCTGCCTCGGTGCGCTTCTCGACCCGGAAATGGGCATCGGCGAAGGCTGCGATCTGCGGCAGGTGCGTGATGCACAGCACCTGGTGGTCCCGCGCGGCGTGCCCCAGCCTGAGGCCGATAGCCTGCGCCACGGCGCCGCCCACGCCGGCGTCGACCTCGTCGAACACGTAGGTGGCAACGCGATCGTCCCCGGACAGTACGTTCTTCACTGCCAGCAGCACCCGCGAAAGCTCGCCGCCCGATGCGACCCGCTCGAGCGGTGCGGGCGGCTCACCCGGATTGGCGGAGAACAGGAACTCGACCCGATCCAGCCCGCGCGGGCCCGGTTCCGCGTCGGGAAGCGCCTGCACCCGCGCCTCGAGCCGCGCGCCCGGCACGTGTAGCGCCTCCAGCTCCGCCTCGAGCGCCCGCGCCAGGCCGCCAGCGGCGCGACGGCGCTGCTCGCCGAGCCCGCGCGCGAGCTCGACGCAGGTGGCACGAAGGCGCGCCGCATCCTGCTCGAGGCTGGTCAGGCGCTGTTCGGCATTGTCCAGCGTGTCGAGCTCGTCCCGCATCGCGTCGAGCCGCTCGGCGAGCTCGTCGGGTTCCACCCCGTGCTTGCGGCGCAGTGACTCGAGCTGGTGCATGCGCTCCTCGACCTGGTCGAGCTCGCCGGGTTCGATCTCCAGCTCCTTGACCAGGCCAGCTGCGAGCCGGGCGGCTTCCTCGCTGGCAATGCGCGCGCTGTCGAGCTCCGCGGCGATAGCGCGCAAGCGCTCGGACTGCTCGGCGCCGCGTCGGGCCCGCTCGCAGAGTGCTCCCAGCCTGCCGGCGACCGAGTCCTCGGCTTCGTACAGTGCGTCCTGCGCCTCCTCGGCGAACAGCGCCCAGTGCTGCACGTCGCGAAGCAAGGCGACGCGTCGCTCGAGTGCCTCGTATTCGCCCGGCTCCGGCGCGACTCGTTCGAGCTCGTCGATCTGGAAGCGCAGATAGTCGGCGCGCTGCGCGCCCTCGGCGGTGCGCGCCCTGAGCTCCTCGAGCGCCACCACTCTGCTCTGCCAGTCGTCGTACTGCTTCCGGTAGTCGTCGAGTGCGCTCTCCAGCTTCGCGTAGCCGTCGAGCAACTCGAGGTGGCGGGCGACGTGCGTGAGCGAGTGGTGTTCGTGCTGGCTGCAGATGTCGATGAGGTGCTCGCCCAGCTCGCCGAGTACGCCCTGCGTCGTGAGTTGGGCCTGGGCGAAACTGCGGCCGCGCCCCGAAACGGGCACCACGCGGGACAGCACCAGCGCCGAGGAGTCGTCGTCCGGGATGCCGCGATCGGCCAGCACCCCGCCCACGCGTGCGGCCGTGTCGGGACCGAGATCGAACTGCGCGTCGACGCATGCAGCGTCCGCGCCGGCTCGTACCAGCTCCGCGCGCCCCCGCGCGCCGCGCAGCAGCGTCAGTGCGTCCACGATGATCGATTTTCCGGCGCCGGTCTCGCCGGTGAGGACGTTGAGCCCGGGCGACAGCTCCAGCGTGACATCGTCGAGCAGGGCGAGGCCGCGGATACGTAGATAGGTCAGCATATATCGGGGGCCTGCTCGTCTCGGCGGCGCGCCGCAGGCTTTCGTGCCGGTTATAGCCGGGAGCGGCCCGGAAGCCCCAACTGAAATGACGGAAGCATGACAGGTAACGTCAGGGCCGCTGGCTACCCTGAACCGCGATGATCGTGCTGGTCTTCTTCGTTCTGCACTGGCAGCTGTCGGTGTTCTTCCAGACCTTCTTCCTGCACCGGTACGGAGCGCACCGCCAGTTCAGCATGTCGAAGCGTTGGGAACGGTTCTTCCACCTGTGCACATATCTGGCGCAGGGGTCGAGCTTCCTCTCGCCGCGGGGCTACGCGATCCTGCACCGCATGCACCACGCCTACAGCGACACCGAGCGCGACCCGCACTCGCCGTGGAACTTCGGCAATGCGCTGAGCATGATGCTGGCGACGAAGCACACGTACGACGACTACGCCTACGGTCGCGTCGCTCCCGAGCCGCGCTTCGACGGCGGCACGCCGGAGTGGCCGCTCATCGACCGGTTGGGCCAGAGCTGGGTGATGCGGCTGCTCTGGATCGGCGCCTACACGGCCTTCTACGTGAAGTTCGCGACCTCACCGTGGCTGTTCCTGCTCTTGCCGATGCACTTCGTGATGGGCCCCATCCACGGCGCCATCGTCAACTGGTGCGGTCACAAGTACGGCTACCGGAACTTCGACAACGGCGACAGGTCGCTCAACACGCTGGTGTTCGACTTCGTCACGCTGGGCGAGCTGTTCCAGAACAACCACCACAAGTTCGGCATGAGCCCGAACTTCGCGGCGCGCCGCTTCGAGCTGGACCCGGCCTACCAGGTGATGCGGCTGATGGCTCTCGTCGGGATCATCGACATGAGCGGTGCGCAGCGCATGCGCTACCCTTCCGGGCGCGCCCCGGCGGCGCCGGCGTTGCCCTCGAGTTGACGGCCGCAGCCACTGTTCCTGTACCGGAACAGTGAATTCAAGTTCTGACCACTAGTTTGCGGACGGGGACAATCCCATCTTGGGGATATCGACGGCGCGCGACGAGCGCGCCGGATTCCCAGGAGGATTTCCCATGAGCAATATCGATCGGGCCCATTCGGCCATCCAGTTCTCTGTCCGCCACATGATGTTCGCAAAGGTGCGCGGCAACTTCGGCGATTGGAGTGCAGAACTGGACCTCGACCCGGAGGACCTGACCCGCTCCCGCGTGCAGGCGACGATCGAGGCAGCCAGCATCGACACGGGCGTCGCCGACCGCGACAACCACCTGCGCTCCGCGGACTTCCTCGATGTCGAGAAGCATCCGCACATCAGCTTTTCGAGTCGCAGCGTCGAGAAGGCGGGCAGCGACTATCGCGTGCAGGGCGATCTGACGATTCGCGGCACGACCCGTCCGGTGACGCTCGAGGTCGAGGCACTCGGCTCCGGCAAGGATCCGTGGGGAAACCAGCGCATGGGCTTCGCCGCGCGTGCGACCGTCAACCGCAAGGACTTCGGGCTGACCTGGAACCAGGCGCTCGAGACCGGTGGTGTGCTGATCGGCGAGGAGATCAAGGTCGAGATCGAGACCGAGGTCGTGGTTTCTGCAGCGCAGGAGAACCAGGCGAAGGCCGCCCAGTGAGCAGATTGTGGCAAAATGGCACGATTTTGTGGCATTTTGCCACAAAATCGGCCTTGGCCGTGACATGACCAGTCCGGGACGGTAACCAGAGGGCAGCTCCGGTAGGTGCTCCGGGTGGGTGCCCCGCAGCCGGGGACTCCCCTGGATGTTTGGTCGACTCGCAGCCCTGCTGACGCTGCTCGTCCTCGCGGGCGGGTGTTCGCATCACGACTCCGCTCGCGGGGATGACACCAGCGCGACCCCGGATCTTCCATCCGCTGCGCCGAGCGTCCCGGAGATGAAGCGCGCGCAGAAGCCGCGCGGGCCCGTTCCGGACCGCCCGTACAACGTGGTGCTGATCATGATCGACGCGCTGCGCGCCGACATGCCGTGGACCGGCTACAAGCGGCAGATCGCGCCGTGGCTGACGGCCTTCGAGAAGAAGTGCACGGACTACACGCAGGCCTATTCGCTATCGAGCTACACGGCGAAGTCGGTCGCGCCTGCGCTGGTCGGCAAGTACCCGAGCGAGATGAAGCGCAACGGCTACTTCTTCACGACCTGGCTCAAGAGCAATCTGTTCATCGGCGAGCGGCTCGAGAAGGCGGGTATGCGCACCCTGGCCGGCCAGGGCCACGGCTACTTCCTGCCTGCTTTCGGTCTCAACCAGGGATTCGAGGACTACGAGCTGTTGCCGGGCACCAAGCTCGACCTGACGGGCGTGCACAACATCACCAGCCCCGCGCTGAACAAGCTCGCCAAGAAGATGCTGTCGGATCCAAAGAACGTGGACCAGAAGAACGGCAAGCGCTTCTTCGCCTACTTCCACTTTCTCGATCCGCACTACGTCTACATCAAGCACCCCGAGGACCCGGACTACGGCAACACGCGCCGCGACCTGTACGACAACGAGGTGCACTTCACGGATCGCTGGGTCGGCAACCTGATCGACTGGGCGAAGAAGAAGCCCTGGGGCAAAAACACCGTCTTCATCATCACCGCCGATCACGGCGAGGGCTTCGGGGTGCACAACCAGTACCGGCACGGCTACGAGCTGTGGCAGATGCTGGTGCACGTGCCGTGGTTCATCTGCGTTCCCGGTGTGCCGGGCCACCGCGTGGCCACGCCGCGCAGCGCCATCGATCTGGCGCCGACGATTGCCGATCTGATGGGCGTGAAGGCCGACCCGCCCTTCCGCGGCAAGAGCCTCGTGCCCGAGGTGTTCGGCAAGCCGGAGCCGCCGCGACCGGTGATCGTCGATCTGCCGCGCTGCAACCTGATGGATCGCCGCCGCGGTCTGATCTGGAAGGGCTACAAGCTGCTCGCCTTCGGCGACGACACCCGCTACCTGCTCTACAACCTGAAGAAGGACCCGACCGAGCAGCACGACCTGGTCAAGGCGGAGCCGGCGAAGTTCGAGCAGATGAAGAAGCTCTACAAGAAGGTCTCCGCGACCATCCCCAACGTGCCCGTCGTGGGCGGCGCGCCGCTCAAGGGCGCTCCAGAAGGCCAGCGCTTCTAGCGCCTCACTTGCCGGAGCGGATGGCCTTCACCGTGGCCCTGGCCGCCTTGGCCCGGTCGCGGGCGTGCGCGCGCGGCTTGCCCTTGAGCAGGCGTGCGGCGGACTCGTAGCGCGTTGCCAGATCCTTCCAGTAGCTGGCGTCGGGCTTGGCCGGTGCGACGAGCTGCAGGATGTACGCGGCGTCGTAGGCGGCCATTCCGGACAGCTTGCCGTGCGAGTGGGCGAGCCGATCGAGCGCGGCCACGTCGCCGACACCACCAGGTAGAAACGGCCCCTTGAGCATCATCTGGGCGGCGTTCTTCGGGCCGCCCTGGAGCGCCTGCGCAAGCGCCGCGATCAGCCGCGGCTGCTGGTGGGTGGACGTTGTGCTCGCCGCGGCTATCGATGCGGCGCGGGCGAAGTCCCGGGAGCGCCAGTAGGTCTGGCCGAGCTCGACCAGGAAGCGCGCGTACAGCTCGCGCGCGGGCGAGTCGAGCTTGGCCGCCTCCAGGCGCTTCTGCGCCCCGGAAGGCACGCCGCGCTCGATCAACGCGCGGAGCAGCGCCGGATCGGTGGGGTCGGATTTCGACAGAACGTAGCCCGCGTAGAACGTCGGCAGCTTGGCTGCGAGACGCTCGGCACGGGTGCCCGCCTTGAACGGCGGCAGCACTGGCAAGAGCAGCCCGTCGAGCGCGTCGATGCGACGGCCGCCATACAGGCGCGACAGCATGGACCGGGCTTGCTCGACGCGCGGGTCGTGCAGCGCGCCGAGCGCCGCGAAATGCTCTAGACCGACCAGTGCGGCGTCGCGTCCGCGGTCCTTGCGCGGCTCGAGCGCTTCGTCGAGCGAGCCGTAGTAGATGTCCTTCAGCTCCTTGTCCTTCGCCAGCTCGTCGGGCAGCGGCACGTTGCGCACCACGTCCACGAAACGCATGTCGGCCATTCCGGCCTCCACCGCGACGACGCCTTCGCCGTAGCCGTGGAGCTTGGCGCCGCCCGCGGCGATGTCGTGGATGGCGCGGGCCTGACCGGCGATCCACGGCGCCAGCTTCGAGCGGAAGAACTCCTGGAAGCGTTGCTTGTTGAACGGGGGTTGTATGCGCGGAGGCTTGTGGACGAGGCGCGCCAGACGCGCACCGAGGCCGAGGCCGACGAGTGCGTCGTGCACGGCCGGATCGAGCTTCTGTGCACGGGCCGCGAGCACGGGTTCGACGAGCGCGTCGCCGCATTCGGTCGGCACGAGCTCGGCGCGCAACGCGCGCATCAACCCGGTGGGGAAGGTGGAGCAGTTCTCCAGTGCGGCCAGCCTGGCATCGCGCTCCGCCACATCGGTCAGAGCGAGTGCCGCGTCGAGCGCGTCGAGCGTTGCGTCACCCTGGGACGCGCAGGCCGGGGCCGCGTGCTGGATGAATGCGCTGCAGCTCGCGGGTATCGGCGGCAGCGCCTTCGGGGCTTCGGGTAGGCCGGCGGCCTTGGCCGGCGCAGGTGTGCCGGTTGGAGCGGGCGGCGCGGAGGCCGGAGGGGGCGGAGCAGGGGGCGCGGCCGGGGCCGGCGTCGCGGCCGCGCCGCAGCCGATCGCGAGCCAGGCACCCAGCAGGACCAAGGCGTTTCGCATGCACGCGTTTTAACCCGAAGGGGGTTCTCGTAGTCCGTTTGTCGGCGAGCGCCTTCTCGATGCGGCCTGCGATGTCGTCCAGCGTCCGCGCGAGCCCGGATGCCCGGAAAGGTTTCAAATGGTGCAACGTCGTCGCAACGCGACGATGCATCAGGTCCCGCGATCTGCCGCTAAAGCCTGCAATTTCACCCAAGTCCGACGCATCCAGACGTTGGCGTGAGAACTGCTACGTACGCCCACTCTTGGCCGAGACCGGAACAGCCGTGCTCATCGACCCCGTCCGCGAGCAGGTCGATCACGACCTCACGCTTCTCGACGAACTCGGCCTGCACATTGTCCGACGAATACACAACCTACGCACGATGACGACGGCCCGCGAAGAGACGCCGGAGAGCGTTCCCGAAAACCAGCACCGCGGCAAGCTGCCCGCCGCGCAACCGACAAACGCCTTGAGGACCTGCCGATGAACTACGGCTTCGTCATCGACAATCGTTCGTGCATCGGCTGTCACGCATGCTCGACAGCCTGCAAGAGCGAGAACGAAGTTCCGCTCGGCGTCTACCGCACGTGGGTCAAGTACACGGAGACGGGTACGTATCCGAGCACGCAGCGGCACTTCCAGGTCACGCGGTGCAACCACTGCGCGAACCCGCCTTGCGTCCGCATCTGCCCGACCGAGGCGATGTACCAGCGCGGTGACGGAATCGTAGAGTTCGACAAGAACGCCTGCATCGGCTGCAAGGCGTGCATGCAGGCGTGCCCCTACGACGCCATCTACGTGGACCCGGAGACCAACACGGCCGCGAAGTGCCACTTCTGCGCGCACAAGCTTGACGTCGGCCTCGAGCCGAGCTGCGCCGTCGTCTGTCCGACGCACGCCATCATCGCGGGCGACCTCGACGATCCCGGGTCCGAGATTTCAAGGGTGCTCGCGCGAGAGAAGGTCTCGGTGCGAAAGCCCGAGCAGGGCACAGCGCCCAAGGTTTTCTACATCGACGGCGCTGCGGTGAGCCTCGTGCCGACCGCGACCGAGCGCACGCCCGAGAGCTTCCAGTGGGCGGATGTCATGCCCCTGCACCCAGGGGGAGAGAAGCACGCTGCCAGCGGCCACGACGGCGGTCCCACGTCGGAGCGAAAGAACCGCAGCGGTGTGCCGCTTCGAAAGGCGCAACACCAAGGTCTGCCCGCGAGCGGTCCCATCATGCTGGGGGCGCGCACGGCGTCGCACATGGTGCAGGTCGGATACAACGCGCAGCACAAGATCCCATGGCACTGGCCTGTCCCCGCGTACCTCGTCACCAAGGGCATCGGGACTGGTATCTTCATGCTCCTCGCGATCCTCTTCGGGACCGGGATAGTCGCGTTCGATCCGCTCACCGCGGTCGTCGGCGGCGCCATCAGCGTGATCTTCATGGCGCTCACGACGGCGCTGCTCGTGTACGACCTCGAGAAGCCCGAGCGCTTCCTCTACATCCTGAAGCGCCCGCAGTGGCGTTCGTGGCTCGCCCGCGGAGCGATCTTCCTGATGGGCTTCTCGACCATCGGAGGCCTCTGGACCGTCATCGAGCTCGCCGCGATTATGGGATGGATCGATCCCACGCTCGCGGCGTCGGCCAGGCCGTTCCTCCTGTGGGGCGGCGTGCCCTTCGCGCTCGGCGCCGCCATCTACACGGCCTTCCTCTTCGGGCAGGCCGAGGGACGCGACCTCTGGCAGAGCCCGCTGTTGCCCCTGCACCTCTTGATCCAGGCGTCGATGGTCGGCGCGGGCGCGCTGCTCGCGATGAGCGCCTTCATCGCACTCCCGGTGGGCCTGTTGCCGATCGCGAAGGGCGTCTTCGTCCTGATGATCTTCCTCGATCTCTTCGTGACGTTGCTCGGTGAGTTCGGGATGCCGCACGCGAGCGAGATCGCTGCTCGCGCCGCGCACGAGATCAGCCATGGCCGCTACAAGACGGACTTCTGGTGGGGCGCGATCGTGCTCGGCCACCTCGCTCCGCTCGCCCTCGTGTGGACTGGCGCGCCGGTGCTCGCCGGTGTGGCAGGGCTCGCAGCCGTGGCCGGGCTTTGGTTCTTCGAGAATGCGTTCGTCATGGCGCCCCAGGAAGTTCCCAACAGCTGAGAGAAGAGGCGACGACGATGAGCACCAATCACGCAGGCACGCTCGGCTTCCTCGAGGGGCTCCTCGCGTTCAGACGTAGCACCGAGCACGAAGAGCAGAAGAACATCCCGGCGCCGGAGCAGCGCGAGCAGGGCGATCCCGTCAAGCAGCCCGACTACTCGGAGTCGAAGAAGAAGCCCGTGAAGCTCGATGTGGTCAAGCAGGCGGACGGGCGCATCACCCAGTATCCGCCCACCGACCGCTGGGACGATTGGGTGGAGTGGGACTCGAAGGCCTGGCCGCGCAAGGTGGCGCGGCGCTACACGCTCGTCCCGACGATCTGCTTCAACTGCGAGAGCGGGTGCGGGCTGCTCGCCTACGTCGACAAGGACACGTTCGAGATCCGCAAGTTCGAAGGCAACCCGGTGCATCCGGGCAGTCGCGGGCGCAACTGCGCGAAGGGTCCGGCGACGCACAACCAGACGTATGATCCGGAGCGGATCCTCTACCCGCTCAAGCGCGTCGGCAAGCGCGGCGAGGGCAAGTGGAAGCGCGTCAGCTGGGACGAGGCGCTCGAGGACATCGCTTCGAAGATGCGGGCGTCGCGCAAGAAGCGCCTCGACGGCATCATGTACCACGTGGGAAGGCCCGGCGAAGACCACTTCGCCAACCGCACGATCAGCGCGTGGGGCGTCGACGGGCACAACAGCCACACCAACATCTGCTCGGCGGGAGCGCGCGCCGGCTACCAGATGTGGTCCGGCGGAGACCGCCCGAGCCCGGACTACGCGAACGCGCGCGCGACGCTGCTTGTCTCGGCGCACCTCGAGAGCGGGCACTACTTCAACCCGCACGCCCAGCGGATCATGGAGGGCAAGCACAAGGGCTCGAAGCTGATCGTGCTCGACCCGCGCCTCTCGAACACCGCGGCGCGCGCGGACATCTGGCTTCCGACGTGGCCGGGTTCGGAGTCGACCGTCCTGCTCTCCATCGCGAGCTACCTGATTCGCAACAAGAAGTACGACGCGGAGTTCGTTCGCCGTTGGGTGAACTGGGAAGAGACGCTCGAGAACACGCCGAAGTTCGCGAAGGACGCGGACGTCAGGAAGATCGCCGAGGAGGCCGCCGAGAACGCCAAGGACGGCGGGTGGCGGTTCGAGGACTTCCATCGCTTGCTCGAAGCGCTCTACGACGAGTTCACCTTCGAGCGTGCGGCCGAGGAGTCCGAGGTTCCGGTCGAGCGGCTCGAGCAGGCTGCGCTCGCGATCGCGCGGGCGGGCAACCGCCTGGCCGCGCATACCTGGCGTAGCGCGACCATGGGCAACCGCGGCGGCTGGCAGGTCGCCCGCGCGCTCTTCTTCTTGAACGTGCTCACCGGCAGTGTCTGCACCGAGGGCGGCACGGCGCTCAACAGCCACAACAAGTTCGTCCCCAAGCCCTTCTCGTCCCCGCCCGCATTCAACGCGTGGAACGAGCTGCACCTGCCGCACGAGTGGCCGTTCGCGATGTACGAGATGAGCTTCTTGCTCCCGCACTTTCTCGAGGAGGGGCGCGGCGACATCGACGTCTACTTCACGCGTGTCTACAACCCGATGTGGATCAACCCGGACGGGTTCATGTGGCTCAAGGCGCTCCAGGACGAGGAGAAGATGAAGTTCCACGTCGCGCTCACACCGACCTGGAACGAGAGCGCGTGGTTCGCAGACTACGTGTTGCCGATGGGCCACTGCGGGCGAGCGGCACGACGTGATGAGCCAGGAGACGCACGCCGGCCAGTGGATCGGATTCCGTCAGCCCGTCAGGCGGGTCGCGATGGAGCGCGCGGGCAAGAAGGTCAAGCGCACCTACGAAGCGAACCCGGGAGAGGTCTGGGAAGAGGCCGAGATGTGGATCGACCTCTCGTGGAAGATGGATCCCGACGGAGAGCTCGGCATCCGCAAGTTCTTCGAGAGCCCTTCGCGGCCCGGCGAGCCGATCTCGATGGACGAGTACTGGGCGCACATCTTCGAAAACAGCGTCCCGGGCCTCGCCGACGGCGCGAAGGCCGAGAAGATGCGGCCGCTCGAGTACATGCGGAAGTACGGCGCGTTCGAGGTCCTCAAGACGAACTACCAGCCGTACGAGAAGACCGCGCCCGAAGGGCAGGGCGTCGACATCGACGGCGACGGCGACAAGAAGGTCGGCTTCAACACGCCCTCGAAGCGGCTCGAGCTCTTCAGCCCAACGCTCTTCGACTGGGGCTGGAAGGAGCAGGAGTACTGCATGCCGTGGACGCTCGAGAGCCACGTCTCGAAGAACAACATCAAGCGTGATGAAGGGCAGATGCTCCTCTTGCCGACCTTCCGCTTGCCCACGCTCATCCACACGCGCTCGGCGAACGCGAAGTGGCTCTACGAGATCAGCCACAAGAACCCGGTGTGGATGCACCCCTCGGACGCAGCGCGCCTCGGCGTCGAGACGGGTGACCTCATCCGCGTCACCACCGAGATCGGCTACTTCGTCGATCGGGTGTGGGTCACGGAGGGCATCAAGCCGGGCATCGTCGCGATGAGCCACCACCTCGGCCGCTGGCGGCTCAAGGAAAACGTTGGGGTCGGTTCGGGCATGTCGAACCTCGTCTCGCTCGACGAGAAGGACGGCGAGCACGAGCTCCACATTGTCCACGGCGCCCGCGCGTGGAAGTCGCCGGATCCCGACACGAGCCGCGTCTGGTGGGAGGACGTCGGCGTGCACCAGAACCTCACGCACGCGGTGCATCCCGATCCGGTGAGCGGCGCGCACTGCTGGCACCAGAAGGCGACCAACGTCGAGAAGGCGCACGCAAACGACAAGCACGGTGACGTCGTCGTCGACACGAAGAAGTCGATGCAGGTGTATCGCGAGTGGGTCGCGCTCGCGCGATCGGCCGTCGACCACAGCCCTGACGGGACGCGGCGGCCCTACTGGCTCAAGCGTCCGCTCAAGCCTGTGAAAGAGGCGTACGCGTTGCCCGACAAGCCCTTCGGCAGGTGAGCATGACGACTGGGACCCCCGCGCACGCCCCGGCCCTGTCCGACGTGGACGCGGCGCGGGCGCCGTGGCCGCGCCTACGCGCTCCTCGCGGATCTCGTGACCCGGGGGCCATCGACGCGGACGGTCGAGGCAGCGCGGGTGAGCGATCTCCTCGCCCGGGCGCTCGACGCGTATCCGGACCTGGACGAGGCGGCGGCCGATCACCAGCATGTCTTCGGCTTCTCCGTGCCGGCGTTCGAAGGGGTGTTCCTCGATGCCGAGGGCATCGTGGGGGGGTGCTCGCCGATCGCCTGCATGACACCTATCGCGCCGCTGGCTTCGCCGTCGATCCGACGACCGAGGAGGCCGAGCACCTCGCGACGGAGCTCAGGGCGCTCGCGCACCTTTCGGCTGCCGAGAGCGATGCGATTGAAGACGGCCTGGGCGACATCGTCGAGCACCTTCGCGCGCTCTCGCTCCGGGTTCTCGAAGGGCACCTCCTCCGGTGGTTTCCGACGCTCGCTGCGGCAGCGCGGAGTGCGGGACGCGCGTGGCCCTCGGCGCTCGTCGACCAGGTCGAGGACCTCTTGTTCATGCATCGGAGGATGCTCGGAGAGCGCACGCACGACGGCGACGCATTTTCGCTGCCCGAGCTCCCCGCGATGCTCGACGCGGACGAGACAGGCCTGAGGGATCTCGCCCGCATGCTCACGCTCCCGGCGCTCTCCGGGATGTTCTTGAGCCGGGACGACGTCGCGCGGGTCGGGCGGACGAGCCGGGTCCCGCGCGGCTTCGGCGAGCGCCGCGTGCTGCTCGAGAACCTCTTCCGCTCCGCTGTGGAGCTTGGCTCCTTCGGTGAAGTCATCGGCAATCTGATCGATCTGTTTCGAGAGCGCGACAGAGCGCTCGAGGCGGCGTCCGCGACGGGCGTCCCCGGTCTTGCCACCCTGGTCGAGCCCCTTCGTCGCCGGATCGCCACGACGATTGCCATGCTCGAACGACTCGAAGGCGAAGCACGCCAGCTACCCGCCCACTGAGGGCTGCCGCCCTGTTCTGTAGGGCTACCCGCGCTTCGGGCGGCGGCGTTGCAACACCGGTGGAACAATTGCTGCCGTGGTCCGGCGCGGCCCCGGCGTGTCGCCGGGCGTAACGGCTGCGCGTCCAGCGGCGCTTGGCGAACCGGCTGCGCGGTTCAGCCTGTCCGTTGATGGCCCGCGTACGGCCGCACGCTCGGTGCATCGGGTCGCAGCAGATTGTCGAGCTCATCGACGAAGTCCTGGGTCGCGCCGTTCGAGGCGGGAACCTCCAGGCTCGCGATGGGATCCGGCAAGCCCAGCACGATGGTCGCCAGGCTCGTGTCGCGGATGCAGGCGATGACGTGCGGCGCGTCCGGCGCGAGCACGCGCGCCGAGAACGCCGGGTAGTGCCCGCTGCCGGCGGCTTCCAGCTTTCCCACGCTGTCGACGACGATCACGTCGAGGTCCGGATCCGACAACCACGATGCTGCGGTCTGGAAGCCGTGCTTGTCGAATCGCCACGAGCACAGATGCGGCTCGTTCGAGACGCGAGCCAGCGGCTGGGTCTGCCGATCGAGCAGCCGCACGAGATCATAGCCGATGATTGTCCCGTCGGCTTCGCGCACGGCCTCCTGCACGAAGCCGCCGACACGGAAACCTCGATGTGCGAGCGCCTGTCCGACACGCCAGGCGTAGCCTCCCTTGTTCGCCCGGATGCTTCCGATGATCGCAGACCAGCCCGCCATTTTCCTCCTCCAGGTTGGAGAGCCCCGTCGATGATCGCTATGCAACTCCCGGGCCGGAGCCGCGACGCGATGTCAAGGCGAGCGAGAGTATCATGGTCGCCCAGGCGCGGGATTCGTCGGGTGTTCATGCCGGGCCTGCAGGACAGCGACGTATCCTGCTCTCCCGGGATATCTACGCCCGAAGCGCGCGGGGGAACAGGATGTTGTTTTCGAGATGGATGTGCTCGAACAGCTCCCGTTCAAGCTCCCGAAGGCCGTTGTACAGCGCACGGAAGCTCCCGCACGCGTCTTCGGGCAGCGCGTAGTCGCTGGTCAGTTCACGCATGCGGGCCAGCAGATCGCCGGCGGTTTCGTGCTCCATGCGCATGGCCTCGATGGGGTGCGCAGCGAACTCGCGATTGGCCGCGCGGATCGCCGGGAAGAGCACCTGCTCCTCTTTCATCATGTGCGGTGCGAGATCCGACGCCAGCTCCAGGTAGGCATCCCTGAGCGGCTCGAGCTCCGCATGGCGTTCGCCGTGCACGCGGGCGACTTTCCGCGCCAGCTGTTCGAGGCGCGGCAGCTCCTCGTCGAGCGGTCGGTGGTACGTCGAAAGGATGTGATCGATGAGATCGTCGAGAGCGCGCGACTGCCACGCTCCGGGGTCATGGCCCCCGCGGGTCTCCTCCTCGTCGATCTCCCGGCGCAGCTTTCCTGCGTCGAGCCCGCGTCGCTCGCAGGCTTGTTCGAGCGACACGCCGCCGCCGCAGCAGAAGTCGATCCCGTGGCGGTAGAACACCTTTACGGAGGCAGGGCGCTCGGCTGCGAGCTCTCCGACGGTCTGCTTTCGATCCATGATGTGTCGATCTCCTCTTTTTCCCGAGTTCGTGTCCGAGCGCTAGCTTGCCAGCGCGAACGCAGCGATCGTCGCCAGGCCCGCCAGCGCGATGCCGACCGGCTTGAGCTGTCGGGTCGTCGGTGCCACCAGCGCAATTGCCGCGAGGCCGAAGCCGGTCAGGGTCGTTGCCAGCGCGGCGTTGTTCCGCGCCGCGACAGCAAACCCGATGCTCGCGGCCGCCGTTGTCCCGACCGACAGTCCGGCGAGCCCGAGCGCGCGCTGGTATTGGCGCTTGGCGCGGGCAAAGCTGGTATGCACTACCATCGCGTTGGCAACGAAGATCACCGCCCACGCGAGTGTGGTGACGCCGATCTGCGACAGTGGCAGACGCGCTACGAGCGCGACGGGCACACCTGCCGTCGCAAGCAGCGCCGCGGAAGCGAGCTGCGCGGTGTTGCTGCGCCGGATGCGGCGTCGGATCGTGCCGCCGGCTAGTGCCGTCACGAGCGCGACGCCCAGCGCGGTCACGACCACCGTCAGGCTCGGCCTTCCGCTTTGCATCAACGCGCAGAGCAGGACCGCCGCCAGCATGACCCAGAAGCCGTGCTCGCGCGGCAACAGGCCGCCGGTTCTGCGGTTTCTTCCAGCGTGGCTCCTGTTCACGATACGCTCCTCTGTTCGCCGCTCGCGCCGTAGTCGGGCGGCATGGTCGGGCGGAATGTATTTCGTGTGCCCGACGCAATGGTTGTGCCCCCACGTGTCCAGCGCGATGACTTAAGTCACCGCGCCTGCCGTCCGGCGCCGCTCCGCCTCGCAATTCCCGGCGCTCGACCCGGGGCAGGCTATTGCGCGCGACGCCCGGGGCGCGTGCCAAAATCGCGCGGATTTTGCGTGAGCTGTCCGGCTCCCGGTGAAACGTGCGTGCTTCAGTCGGGTGGCGACAGCTTTTCCCCGGGTTGTCAAGTCGCGGACTGCGCACGCTCGTTGTCTGCGCCGGTCGCCACTGACATAGGTCACGACCAGATCGCGGGGGGTACGAGCACTGCACAGTGGCTCGCGCAAACGACCGGAAGTCGTGCGCCGCTGCCGCCCCGGGAGCTCGAGGAGCATGTGCGGCAGAAGCGGCGACCGAAGGGCACAGCCGACAAGCAGCAGGGTGGCCTGCGAAGACGGTGGTCCGTTGCGGACTACGCGAACCCACACAGAGGTGTCGAGATGACGAAGAAGAAGGGCGAGCTCGAGGGACAGGAGGAGGCGCGCACCAGGAACCGGCGTGACTTCCTCACAGCATCGGTGGCGCTCGGTACGGCTGCGGCGCTCACCGCGTGCAACAAGCCGAACGGGCAGAAGAGCGCCAAGCCAGCTGGCTCGACCGCGAAGGGCGGCAAGGAGGCGTCGGGTGTCGGGCATCTCTCCGACCAGGTCCTGCCGGGCCAGCTCGACGACTACTACGGCTTCTGGAGCGGCGGGCAGTCCGGCGAGATCCGGATCCTCGGCATACCGTCGATGCGCGAGATCAAGCGCATTGCTGTCGTCAACCGCGATTCGGCGACGGGTTGGGGCATCACCGATTTTTCGAAGAAGCTGATGAACGGGTTGTCGGCGGGCGACACGCATCACGTGCACCTCTCGTACAACAAGGGCACCTACGACGGCCGCTACGTCTACGTGAACGACAAGGCGAACGCACGGCTGGCCCGCGTCAACATCGAGACGATGGAGTGCGACAAGATCACCGAGATCCCGAACTCGCAGGGGACCCACGGCATCTTCCCGCAGCGGCACAAGACCGGTTACGTCATGTGCAACGCCGAGTTCTGCACGCCTCAGCCGAACGACGGGCGCGACCTGGACGACCCGAAGAAGTACTACGGGCTGCACACCGCCATCGACGGGGAAACGATGGAGGTCAAGTGGCAGGTCATGGTCGAGAGCAACATGGACCTCGCGGCCACGGACTACCAGGGCGTGTACTCGTTCGCGACCTCCTACAACACCGAGCACGGGACGACGCTCGAACAGATGATGGCTGCTGATCGCGACTATCTGTACGTGTTCAACCTGCCGGAGATCGAGAAGGCCGTAAAGGCCGGCAAGACCATGACCATCGGCGACTCGAAGGTGCCCGTGGTGGACGCCCGTGGGTCCAAGGACAAGAACAACAAGTACACGCTGCGCATCCCGGTCCCGAAGAGCCCGCACGGCGTCAATATCGACCCGACCGGTCGCTATGCCGTGTGCTCGGGCAAGCTGTCGCCGACCACGACGGTGGTCGACATCACGAAGATCGCCGACGCTTTCGCCGGCAAGATCAAACCGCGCGATTGCGTCGTGGCGGAACCGGAAGTGGGTCTCGGTCCGCTGCATACCGCCTTCGACGGTCGCGGCAACGCCTACACCTCGATCTTCATCGACTCGGTCGTGACCAAGTGGAACATCGACAAGGCCATCAAGGCCTACAAGCAGCCGAAAGGCGAGAAGAAGATCGATCCGATCATCCAGAAGATCGACGTCCACTACCAGATCGGTCACACCAACGCGAGCATGAGCGAGACCAAGGAGGCCGACGGCAAGTGGTTGATTGCTCTGTGCAAGTTCTCCAAGGATCGCTTCCTCAACGTCGGTCCGCTGCATCCCGAGAACGACCAGTTGCTAGACATCTCGGGCGAGAAGATGCGGTTGGTGCATGACGAGCCCGCATACTCCGAACCTCACGACTGTGTCGTCGTGCGCAAGGATCTCGATCCATCCCAAGCAGATCCAGCCGCGCAAGGCCGAGCGCTTCAAGATGTACGAACAGTGGGCGAAGGAGGACGGGGTCAACCTGCTCAGGGACAACAAGGTCGTCCGCAAGGGCCCCCACTTCGTGCGCGTCTACGTCACCAGCATGGCGCCCAAGTACGGGCTCACCGAGTTCCGTGTGAAAAAGGGCGACACGGTGCAGGTCGTCCAGACCAACATCGACAACGTCGAAGACCTCACGCACGGCTTCTGCATGAGCCGCCACGACGTGATCTTCGTCGTCAACCCGCAGGACACGCAGAGCGCCACGTTCGTCGCCGACAAGCCCGGTGTCTACTGGTACTACTGCCCCTGGTTCTGCCACGCACTGCACCTCGAGATGCGCGGACGCATGATCGTCGAGGCCTGAACCCGTTGATTTGAAGCGCCCGGAGCGCTCCGGCGCTCCGGGCTTCACCCCCCGTAGCAAAATGAAGAAGTTGATTGTCCAAGCTGTGCTCGGACTGTTGCTCGGCCTCCTGGTCGTGCTGGCACCCGCGAGCGCAAGGGCCGGGGAGGGGGGCGTCTACAAACTGGATTGTGAAAAGCTCGATTGCCGGAGCGTTCTGCCGGGCGCGGTGCGGTTCGACAAGCCGAAGATCGAGGCGAAGTACCGCATCGGTCGCGACGCGGCCGGAAAGGTTGTCGGCTGGGTGGTGCTGTCGACCGATGTGGTCGACGTCAAGGCCTACTCGGGCAAGCCGCTGGTCACGCTAGTCGGGCTGACTCCCAAAGGTGTGATTGCCGGAGCGAAGGTGATCCATCACAGCGAGCCGATCCTGCTGGTCGGCATCCCCGAGTCGGCGCTGTTCCACTTCGTCGACTTCTACAAGGGCAAGTCGGCAACCGCGAAGATCGTCGTGGGCAGCTCGGACGACCCGAAGACGACGTCCGTCGACGTGATCTCCGGTGCCACTGTCACCTCGCTGGCGCAAAACCGCACCATCCTCGACACCGCCCGCACCCTGGGTTCCGCCGTCGGCGTGGTGAAGATGGCCCAGGCCGTGCCGGGGCATTTCGTCCGCGAGGACAAGCCCTGGACCTGGCAGCGGATGCTCGATGAAGGCGTGCTTGGGCACCTGACCGTCACGCAGAAGCAGATGGGGCTTTCCGGCGATCAGCCATTCATCGACATCTACTTCGCGATCGCCGACCCCCCGCAGATCGGCAAGGCACTGCTCGGCGTCCACGAGTACGAGTGGAAACTGAAGCAGTTGAAGCCGGGCGAGCACCTGCTTGTCCTGCTCGGCAACGGCACCAGCTCGTTCAAGGGTTCCGGCTTCGTGCGCGGCGGCATTTTCGATCGCGTCCGCGTGGAACAGGGGCTGCGCAGCGTCACCTTCCACGATCATGACTTCGAGAACCTGTCGGGCGCCGCCGCCGACGATGCGCCGCGATTCAAGGAAGGCGCGATCTTCACGCTACGCAAGGGCAAGCTGGATCTCGGCGCGGCGTTCGACCTGGTGTTCCTCGGCAGCCACTACGACTTCAAGCGCGGCGCGTTCCAGCGCGACTTCAAGGCCTTCCGCACGTCGTTCCGCATGCCGAAGAGCGAGTACGTGCTCGACGGACCGGACCCGAACGAGGCACTCTGGATCCGCGCCTGGCACCACAGTCGCGACAAGTCGATCTTTCTCGGGGCATATCTGCTTCTGATCGCCGCTGTGTTCGCGGGGCGGCGCTGGTCGACGGGCGACATGAAGCGGCTGCAGCGGCTGCATCTCGTGGCGCTGGCGGCGTCCTTCGGGCTGCTCGGCGTGTGGCTCAAGGCTCAACCGTCCGTGACGCAGGTGATGACCTTCGTCGGCTCCGTAGTCGGCCGCTTCCGCTGGGGCCTGTTCCTGAGCGAGCCGGTGATCTTCATCTCGTGGGTCTTCATCGCGGTGGTCACGCTGGTGTGGGGGCGCGGTGTCTTCTGCGGATGGACCTGTCCGTATGGTGCGCTCAACGAGCTCGTGTTCCGGTTGGGACGAGCGCTGAAGCTGCCGACGATCGAGCTGCCCGAGCGCTTCCACACCAAGCTGCGCTGGATGCGCTACGGCGTGCTCGCGCTGCTCGTTGGCACGTTCCTGTTCTCCTCCGAGCTCGGTGAGAAGCTCGCGGAAGTGGAGCCCTTCAAGTCGACCTTCTTCGTCTTGCCATGGACGCGGCAGTTCGGCTTCTTCGCCTGGTGGGCGTTGCTCATCGGCCTGTCGCTGGTGTGGTACCGGCCGTTCTGCCGCTACCTGTGTCCGCTGGGCGCTGCGTTGGCTCTGCCAAGCAGCCTCAGGGCGTCGGGCCCGTACCGGCGGAACTTCTGCGCCAGCTGCAAGATCTGCACGCGTGGCTGCGAGCCCCGCGCCATCCGCGCCGACGGCACCATCGACTCGCGTGAATGCCTATCCTGTATGGAGTGCGAGGCCAACTACCGCGACGAGGAAGTGTGCCCGCCGCTGATCGGCATCGAGCGCCTAACGCGCAAGTCGAAGGAGCAACTGAGCGAGCACGACGAGGAGCGGCTGCGGCGGCTCCAGCAGGACGCCGAGGATCGCAAGCGGCGGAAGGTGGCGTGATCGTGTTCAGGACGGCACTTCTGCTCGCCTCGGGTCTCCTGCTTGCCGCAGCAGCCTCCGGCGCACAGCGGGCGCCGGACGTGCTCCGGCCCGCCGGCAAGGGCCTGCAGGCGGCGATCGACGCGGCCCGGCCGGGGGACGTGATCGAGCTGCCTCGAGGCGTATGGCACGGCCCGGTCGTGATCGACAAGACCGTGACCCTGCGCGGAAAGGGCGGCGTCGTCGACGGCGGCGACAAGGGCACCGTGATCCGTGTCGACGCGGCGGACGTCGTGCTCGACCACCTGGTCGTCCGCGCCAGCGGCAAGAACCTCAGCGGTCCGGACGCCTGCATCTACCTGACGCCGAAGGCCGCCGGCACGCGCGTGGAGCACAGCCGCTTGTCGGACTGCGGTTTCGGGATCTGGGTGCACGAAACCCCGCGCGCCCGGCTGGTCGGAAACCACATCATAGGCTCCTTCGAAGGTAGTCGCTCCGACCGCGGCAACGGCATCCAGCTGTTCAACGCGCAGCATCTCGTCGTGAAGGGCAACGTGATTACGGGCGGGCGCGACGGCATCTACGTCTCGGCCACCCAGTACAGCCTGATTGCGAACAACCACATCAAGCGCACGCGCTACGGCGTGCACTACATGTTCGCGTACAACAACACGCTTCGTGGCAACATCAGCAACGACAACTTCGGCGGGTTCGCCCTGATGGAAAGCCATCACATCCGGGCTGTGGACAACGTCGCGATGGACAACACCGAGCACGGGATCCTGTTCCGCAACGTCGAGTACTGCACCATCACCGGCAACCGCATCGAGCACAATGGCCAGGGCATGTTCTTCTTTTCCAGCACGGAGAACACCATCGAGAACAATCGCATCGTCCAAAATGAAGTGGGTGCGAAGATCTGGGCGGGGAGCCTCAGGAACAAGGTCGAGGGCAACGTGTTCGTGGGAAACCGGCAGCAGGTCCAGTACGTCGGAAACCAGGATCTGGACTGGGGCACCGGCAAGAAGGGGAACTTCTGGGGCGACTACCTGGGCTGGGATCAGAACGGCGACGGGATCGGCGATCGCCCATACCGCGTGGACAGCTTCACGACGCACCTTCTCGGCAACTACCCGTCGGCGGCGCTTCTGCTGCAGAGCCCGGCGCTCGAGCTCTTGTCGCATCTTGCCGACCAGATGCCGCTCCTGCGCGTACCCACGGTCATCGACCATCGCCCGCTCACCCGGAGGCCGGAGCCATGAAACGTCTTTCGCTCGGAGGTGTGTCGGTCCGTTTTGGCAAGCTTTCCGCGCTCGACGGCGTCGACCTCGAAGTCGAGGCGGGCGAGGTGCTGGTCTTGGCCGGACCCAATGGTGCGGGCAAGTCGACGCTCATCAAGGTGATGCTCGGCCTCGTCCGCCCCGACGAGGGGAAGCTCTTCCTCGACGGCCACGAACGCCACGTGGACAATGCGTTCAAGAAAACGCTCGGCTATCTGCCGGAGGCCGTCGCGTTCGCTGAAAACCTGACCGGGCGTCAGGTGCTGCGCTTCTTCGCGTCCGCGCGCGGCGTCGAGAAGAAGCGCGTGGACGCGGTGCTGGAGCGGGTGGGCCTTTCACACGCTGCCAAGCGCGCCGTGCGCGGCTACTCGCGCGGCATGCGGCAGCGCCTGGGGCTGGGCCTGTCGATCCTCTCCGAGCCGGAGCTGTTGATCCTCGACGAGCCGACCGGTGGTCTCGATCAAGAGGGGCTGGACGTGCTCTGGAGCGTCTTGGCCGAGTGGCGCGACAAGGGTCGCGTCGTGGTGATGGCGACGCACGACTTGACGCTGGTGGAGCGCCGCGTGGACCGCATCTGTCTGCTCCGCGCCGGCAGCGTGCGTGCCGTCGACACGCCGGCGCGGCTCAGGGCGATGGCCGGTCTGCCGGTACGCGTGAGCTTCACCCTGCGCGAAGGATCGGAGCAGGCGGAGGCCCTGGTGGAGCGGGTGCACCGCTGGGGCGGCGGGCGTGAGGTGTCGCGTTCGGACGGCGTGCTCGGGGTGGAGGTGGAGCCGAAGCGACTGCTGTCACTGCTGGAGCTGCATTCGGTCTATCCCGAGGCGGTCAGCGCCTTGCGTGTCGAAGAGCCCGGGCTGGACATGGTCTACGAACACCTGCTCGAGGAGGCCAGCTGATGGGACGTGTGGCGCGTGCTCTGGTGCTGCACGAGTTGTCGGAACGAACGCGCGACCGATGGGTGGTCGTGATCAGCGTGCTGTTCGCGCTCCTGGCTTCGGCGGTCAGCCTCTACGGCCGCAGCGCGGGCGCCACAGCAGCCAAGCTGACCGGGCCCAGTCTGGTGACTCTGGTCAGTCTGCTGGTGCCTCTGGTGGCGCTCGTCCTCGGGCACGATGCGGTGGTCGGCGAACGCGAGCGCAACACGCTGGGGCTCCTCTTGTCGCTGCCGGTCGGCAAGTTCGAGGTCGTGCTGTCGAAGTTCCTGGGGCGGCTGCTTGCGCTCTCTCTGGCCGTCACGATCGGACTCGGCGCCGCTGTGGCCATGTCATCGGCGGCCAATCGCGGCGTGCTGATGCAGCTGCTCCTGCCGACGCTGCTCCTGGGAGCGGCCTTCCTGTCGGTGGGCGTGCTGATCTCCTCCGTCGTCCGCCGGCAGCTCGCCGCGGCAAGCGCGGTGGTCGCCGTCTGGTTCCTGCTGGTGTTCTTCTACGACCTCGGCATGCTGGGCCTACTGGTGCTCACGCAGGGGGGCATCGCGCCGAACACGGTGGCCGATGTCGTGATCGCCAATCCCGCCGGCCTGTTCCGGATCGAGATGATGCAACGCTTCATGGGGCCGGACGTGCTGCACAACCTCGGCATGAGCGTTTCTCCACCCGGGCAGCTCGCGACAGGGGCGCTGTGGGCGGCGTGGATCGTCGTTCCGCTGGCCCTGAGCGGGCTTCTGCTCTCCCGACAGAAGGTATCCCGATGAAACGAACCTCGCGTTTTCACGCAGCACTGTGGGCTGGGGCGTTCGCCCTGTTGTTGGGCGCCCATGGGATGGGCTGCAAGAGCCACACCAAAGGCAGCGCGCCGGCGGCCCAGGCGTCGGCCGCGCCCTTCGGCGGCGCGGAATGCGGCGCGTGCGGCATGGTGGTGCGCGAGCAGCCCGCTCCCCGGAGCCAGCTCGTCTACCACGACGGCACGCGCGTCTTCTTCTGCTCGGTCGGCGACCTCGTCCAGTACATGCGAAGCCCGTCTCCCCACGGCTCGGTCGACCGCATCTATGTCGAGGCGCTCGATCCGGCCGCCGATCCGCGGAAGCCCAGCACGGCGCTGCGCCCCTGGGTCGATGCGCAGAGCGCCGCGTTCGTGCTGGGCGTCGAGCGCGGCCACATCATGGGCGTTCCCGTCCTGGCGTACGCTTCGAAAACGGCTGCCCTGCGCGTTGCAAAGCGCTACGGAGGCCAACTTGCCGACTGGCAAGTCGTGGAGAAGCGGCTCTCGAGCGGCGGTGCAGGGCCAGAAATGCAGATGCACTGACAATCCGCATGGCGGCAAGCCGCCGCAGCCGCGAGTCTCCGCGCGCCCCGCGATGTGGTATGGGGCGTGGCGTCGCTCGCGACCCGCCGAACGGTCGCGACGCGGCACCAGGTGGGCAGAGGGAAACTGGAGGATGTTTGAAATGAGCGGAAGGATCCGGGTTGTTGTGCTGGCCGCAATCGGCACTGGTCTGATGGCGGTTGCCTGTAGCAAGTCGAAGACGCAGGAAACGACCGCGACCACGGCGAGCGCCGCGCCCGCGGCGGCGCCGGCAGAGAGCGCGAAGGCTGTGGCCAAGGCCGATCCGACCGCCGAGGCCAAGACGTATTTCAAGCAGAACTGCGTCGTGTGCCACGGCGCCGACGGCAAGGGTGACGGTCCCGGCGCGGCCAACCTCACCCCCAAGCCGCAGAACTACACGGACCCGAAGTGGCAGGACAAGGTCAAGGACGACGAGCTCAAGAAGGCGATCGTCCAGGGCGGCGCTTCGGTCGGTCGGAGCCCGATCATGCCGGCGCATCCCGACCTGAAGAAGAAGCCCGAGGTCGTCGACGCACTGGTCAAGCTCATCCGCGGCTTCAAGGGAAAGTAGTCCGCGGCGCAGCATCTGCGGACCGACTAGACCCGCCGGCAGATGTTGCGCGGACCGGGGGCCGAATCCGGCCCTTCCGGCGTCCCACACCGGGATCGACGCGCAATCTGATCATGTCGATCCCGGTCTGATCAGCGTCATCCAGGGGTTTGACACACCTGAACGGACGGTCCTGCAACGTCGGGGTAGCGGCGGAACACAACTTGCTTCAGGCTGCACAACATGGGCGTACAGCAAATTCTGGAGCGCGTTCCCGCCTTTGCCGGCGTAGAGCCGCAGGTTCTTGAAAAGATGGCTTCCTATGCGATCCCGCGCTCCTACCGGCGCGGTGATTACATATGGCAGGCTGGCGACCAAGCGCGCGTGTTCACGGTCATCCGCAACGGATTGGTCAAGCTGGTGCGTCCCGGGCCCCGTGGTCGCTCCGCCATCTCTGGACTTTTCGGCCCACCGGAGACGGTCGGTGACGTGTCGGTGCTCAAGGGCATTGCGTATCCCTCCGGGGCGGTCGTGGCGACCGAGCAGGCTCACGTGATCACCATACCGCGCGAGGTCGTGATCGAAGGCACGCGCAAGAGCCCGCGCCTCGGAGTGTCGCTGGCGTGCTCGCTGCACAACAAGCTGTCGGCCCTGCACGTCAAGATCGAGGTGTTGAGCGCAGGCTCTGTCGAAGCCAGGTTGGCCACACTGCTGCTCAAGCTCTACGACCAGTTCGGCGACGACTTCGAGGACGGCACGTCGACCATTCCTGTAGCCCTGTCGCGCCGCGAGCTCTCGGATTCTGGTCTCCACCTCGTTCGAGACCGCCATCCGCGTGATGACGCGCTGGGAGCGCGAGAAGGTCGTCGACACCGGCCCGCAGGGATTCACGGTCCACGACCTGGCTCAACTCCGCGAGGTCGCCGGGAACCCGGAGTCGGTGGAGTCGCAGGCAAGCTAGCCAGCCCGCGTCGCTGCTAGAGCCCCATCGCGGCCGGTGGTCCGCGCCAGAGCGAGGCGGAAGCGCGCTGCCAACCGGGGTCGCGCTCCGGCGCCATCCGCGGCATGGTCGTGGTCGGTCGCCGCGCGCCCAGGCGTCGCCGACCAGGAGGGAATCCCGTTCTGACGCGTTCTCGATGGCTCTGGCTCGCCCTGGCGATTGCCGGCGTGGCGACAGCCGCGGCACTCGCCGCCCGGAGCGGCGGGAAGAAACCGACGACCGGGAAAGCGACGGCGCGCGGTTCGGGCGAGCTGGTCGTTGCTCTGCAGTCGGACGGCAAGACCCTCGACCCGCACGTCGCTTCCGACGCGGCGTCCATGCGGCTCATCGAGAACATGTACAGCACGCTGATGCGCTACACGCGGCGCTACGGCGATGTGGAGCCGGACCTGGCCGAGCGCTACGAGATCTCGCCGGATCACCTGCGCTACACGTTCCATCTGCGCCGCGGCGTGCACTTCCACGAAAGCGGTCGCGAGCTCGAGGCCGCGGACGTGAAGTTCTCCATTGAACGCATCCGGAAGAAGCAGATCCGCGCCGATCAGTTCTCGCCGGTCGCGCGCATCGAGACGCCGGACCGCTACACGGTTGTTTTCGACCTGTCGCGGCCCTTCGCGCCGCTGCTCGTGTATCTGGCGCATCCGATGAACGCGATCGTGGACCGCCGGCTCCTGCAGGCGAAGGGTGACGCCGTGTTCAGAAAGCACGACGCCGGCAGCGGCCCGTTCCGCATGGTCGAATGGAAGAAGGGCGACCATCTGACGCTGGAAAGGGACCCGCACTACTACATCCGCGGTCTGCCGCGCGTGGAGCGCCTGGTGTATCGGCCGATCGCCGACGAGAACGCGCGTACTACCGCGCTCCGGACCGGTGAAGTCGACATCGAGCTCGACGTGCCGCCGCGCGACATCGCGGAGCTCCGCGCGGACCCTGCGATCGACGTTGATTCGGTCCCCGGCACCTTCTGGGAGTACATCGGTCTGAACACACAGCGGGCGCCGTTCAACGATCGCCGCGTGCGGCAGGCGATCGCCTGGGCCGTTGATCGACCGACCATCGACCGCCTGGTGAAGCTGGGGCGGGCGACGGTTCTGGATGGCGGCAACATTCCGCCCTCGCACTGGGCGTACGCCGGGCTGCACATGTACACGCATCGCGATGTCGCGCGCGCGAAACAACTGCTCGATCAAGCCGGATACGGGCAGGGCTTCTCCGCCACGCTGAAGGTCGGCTCGGCCTTTCCCTATCAGGTCAACGCCGCCCAGGTGATCAAGCAGGAGCTCCGCGACGTTGGCATCCGCATCCATATCGCCATGCAGGAATCGGGGCTGTTCTTCGATTCGCTGGGCCGTCACGACTTCGACATGGATGTGGTCGGCTGGGTCGGCTTCGTGGACCCCGACGAGTGGACCTACAACCTGTTCCACACGGGCGGGAAGTACAACCAGCAGGGCTATTCGAACCCCCTGGTCGACGCGCTGCTCGATCGTGGGCGCCGCATCGACGAGCGGGCGCACCGCAAGCGGATCTACAGGCAGATCCAGCGTATCGTGGCGACCGACGCGCCCATGGTGTTCCTCTACGACAACAACCAGATCTCGGCGGCGCGACGCCGCGTGAAGGGCTTCTTCGTACACCCGACGGCGAGCACTATCTTCCTGCGCGATGTCTCGCTCGGTGACGCGAGGTAGCGGGCTATGCTGGGCTACGCACTCAAGCGTCTGGCGATCTTTTTGCCGATGCTCCTCGGCGTTTCGATCGTGGCGTTTGCTCTGGTGCGCCTGGTGCCGGGCGATACCGTCACCGCCATGCTCGGTGCACGCTACAACGACAAGGACGCGCGTGCGCTCCGGCAGGAGTACGGTCTCGACCGGAGCGTGCCGGAGCAGTATGCGCTGTGGCTGGGCAAGGTGGCTCGCGGTGACCTCGGCAAGTCGCGCTTTACGGGCACGCCGGTGACCGAAGCCATCGCCGAGCGGCTGCCCGTCACGGCGGAGCTGGCCGCGCTGGCCCTGCTGATCGCGCTCCTGGTCGGCATCCCGCTCGGCGCGCTGGGCGCCATGTACCGCCGCGGCCCCGCCGACTACGCGGCCAACGTGGGCGGGCTGGTAGGCATCTCCGTTCCCGGTTTCTGGCTCGGGACAATGCTGGTGCTGGTGTTCGCGCTCGCGCTCGGGTGGCTGCCGTCCGGCGGCTTCACGCCGCTGTCGGCGGGCATCGTGGCCAACCTGCGCCACATGATCCTGCCGTCCGTCGCACTCGGTGGGGCGGTGTCCGGCGTGGTGCTGCGCATGACCCGTTCGAGCATGCTGGAAGTGCTCGAGCGCGATCACGTGCGTGTGGCGCGGGCCAAGGGGCTGCCGTGGCGCACGGTGGTTGTCAAGCACGCGCTCCGCAACGCGTTCATTCCGGTCCTGACCGTGATCGGCATCCAGGCTGGCTATCTGCTGGGCGGCTCGGTGGTGATCGAGCAGGTGTTCTCGCTGCCCGGCGTCGGGCGGCTCGCGTTCCAGGCACTGGGCAATCGCGACTATCCGCTGTTCCAGGCGACGGTGCTGTTCATCGCGACCAGCTTCATCACGATCAATCTGGCGGTGGATCTGCTCTACGCCCGCCTCGATCCGAGGCTCCGGCGATGAAGGGCCTGTCGCGGATGGTGCGTGGCCGGCTCGGCCGGGTCGGCGCGGTCGTGGTCGTCGCATACGCGGTCGTCGCGCTCGCTGCGCCGCTGATCGCGCCCTACGACCCGTACTCGATGCAGGTCGATCACGTGCTGGCGCCGCCCGGGCCGCAGCACTGGTTCGGCACCGACTCTCTGGGGCGCGACGTGCTCAGTCGCATTCTGTACGGCGCGCGCATCTCGCTGGGCGTGAGCGTGCTGTCGGTGGCGATTGCGCTGGTGCTGGGCACGGCCATCGGCCTGGCCGCCGGCTACTTCGGCCGCTGGGTGGACGGGACGCTCTCGCGGCTGGTCGACCTGATGTTCTCCTTTCCCGATATCCTGCTTGCGCTGGTGGTGATCGCCATCCTGGGCGGCAGTCTCGTGAGCCTGACCCTGGCGATCGGCATCGTGTACACGCCGATCTTCGCTCGCGTCGCGCGCGGTGCAGTGCTCGTGGTCAGGCGCGCCGACTACGTCGAAGCCGCACGCGCCACCGGTGCGGGGGATTTGCGCGTCATGTTGCGCCATGTCCTGCCCAACACGCTGGCGCCGATCATGGTGCAGACGTCGCTCTCGCTCGCGTTTGCCGTGCTCGCCGAAGCCGCGCTGACCTACCTCGGTCTCGGCGCCGAGCCCGATACCCCGTCGTGGGGCATGATGCTGAACCAGGGCACGGCCTGGATGCAGCAGGCATGGTGGGTGGCGCTCTTCCCGGGGCTCGCGATCACGGTCACCGTGCTCGGCTTCAACCTGCTCGGCGACGGGCTCAGGGACGCGCTGGATCCGGCGCTGCGCGGGGCGGGGCGATAGCTGCTCTGCGCTGGGGCGAGAGCGTAGCTGGGGGCGACCTGCAACCGTGTAGTCGGGTCGAGCGGCTCGCAAGCCCGCAGCGCCGGATGGGCTGCGGCGACAATCGCCGGAGAATTTGACTATTGACCGGATGGGCCGGCAGCCACTAGCCGAAGAGTGTTCGGGCCATGGCAGTGGCAACGCCGGCACATGCTGCTTGCGTAGCCAGTGCTCCAGGCCGCGGGCTTTCCGTCTCGTCGGCCGTTTCCATGACGGCTATCTCGAAAAGGAGCAAACGATGCGTTGGTCCCGGACTCCTGCTCTCGTCGGCTGTCTGCTGACGCTTGTTGCATCGAGGGCGCAGGCGCAGACCGCAGCTCCGCCACCGGCCACGCCGGGCGCAGCTCCTCCGCCCGTAGCCGCTGCGGCGCCGGCCGCTCCAGCACTGGCTGCCCCGGCGTCGGCTGCTCCGCGAGGTGCTGCACCCCAGGCGGCTGCTCCCCCTGCGACCTACAGTGCTGCGCTGGCCCAGGCGCCTGCCAGTGCCGACTCCGCAGCGGCCGGGGCCTCGTATGGCGAGGGTCCGGTTCCCGACGCGCACGTCGGACTATTCGCCAACGCACTCGGAATTCTGCAATTTGGCCTGTCCCCGACCATCGAATATGGCAGCCACTTCGCGGTCAACGGGCGCGTACTGTTGCTCAACACCGGCGTCCTCTCCTACGTCGAAGCGGGTAGCGATTCGCTGCATTTCCTCGGTCGGCGCCGGGCCAGGCGTCCGCTACTACTTCGGCAGGGACGGTAACCTGCGGGGCGGAAACATCGGCGGCGTCGTGCTGTACGGGAAGTGGGAGGAACAGGATGGCGAGTCGTACGTGTACACGAGCAACCATCTCATCCTGGCCATCGAGGGAGGCTATCGCTGGGTCTTCGGAGGTGGTTTCCTGCTCGGCGTAGGTGCCATCGCTGGCTACAATGCGGTAACCGACAAGAGCACCAGGACGCTCAAGCCGTATCTGGTGCCCGACACCAACACTGCGGAGAGCGCGCCCTTTGGAATGCTGACGCTCGATCTCGGTTTCGTAATCTGAGACCGGGCCGGGCGCCACGCCTGGTCCGGGTCGGGCGACGCGCGTAGCTCTGTTGCGCTGCTGCTACCGGGGAGTCACTTCTTGTTCCCGCCACAGTCGCACGGGCTGTAGCCGGAACCATTGGCGAGACAGTACTGCCCGCCGCGACACCCGCCGCTGCCCACGCACACCTGTGTTGCACCAGGCACACACAGCATCTTCGACGGACGCGCAAGCGCCGGGCCCGCTGCGTCGGGGCTCGCGCCGGCGTCGGCAGCGTTGGGCTCCGCAGCGGCCGCCGGGGCTGGCGGCGCGCCGGCAGACGGGGGCGGCGCTGCAACGGGAGCCGGAGCAGGCGGTGTGGCCGCGGTCGCTGGCGCCGGAGTCGTATTGGCCGGCGCAGCGGAAGCGGTCGCCTGCGGATTGATGAGCTGGCATGTAGCTACCGGCTCGCCGGAGATGCGGAAGCCGCCTGGCGCCTTCTCGACCTGGTATTGCAAGAACACCTTGCGGACGCCGGGCTTCGAGCGGTCATCGGGCAACACGTACTCCCACGCCTGGTGACCGCGTACGTACGCGGCGAAGTGGTGCCCCTGCGCATCACGCCAATAGTTGGTGATGGCGGAGCCCTCTCCGCTGGCGTCCAGCTCGTACAGAGCGGGGCCACGCATCGTCTTGGCGAGGTAGTACGTGCCGGTAGGCCCCGCCATCTTCTGGCCGTCGGCCGCCTTGCATGTCGGCGCCTTGAAGCTGGCGATCGAGCCCGGCGGCGGCCCGCCGCGGTATTCCTTCGCGCCTTTGAGGAAGTAGCTCGCACACGATGCGAGAAGCGCCGCCGTCACAATCGCCAGTGTTCGTTTCATGTTGCTCCTGCTCCGCAGGGATCCAGGACCAACGCGGTAGAACCGAAGCCACGCAAGCTCGACATCTGGGACGGCTGGCCCACGACCCGCGGAATTTCCCGTAGCACGCTCGCGACAGACGGCTGAATAGTCAAAATGTCTATCGTTTGGCCGCTATCAACCAGCGCGGCGAGCTCGCGGAAGGCACCTCCGAGGTCACGGCTCAAGGCATCGTCGCCGGAGTCGCCGTTGCCTCGCGCCCGGCGTGCCGTCTTCGAATGCGGCGCGCATAGGAAGAGCTTCTCGCCGGTGTCGAGCTCGACGCTTGCCGCCACGCGGCGCGTCGTTCTGGTTCACAGCGCAGGGGTGCCGAGTGCTTTAGCCACGTGCGGCAGCCGCGCGAAGCTTTCCTTGTCGAGCGCCTTTTCCAGCGCGTCCTCGGACGTGATGGTTCCTTCGCGGACCAGACGGTCGAGTCCGGCGTCCATGCTCTGCATGCCCTCGCGCGCACCGGCCTGGATCAAGCTCGGGATCATCGCCGTCTTCGCCTCGCGGATGGTCGACGCAACGGCGGTATTGCCAATCAGGATCTCGTGCACGGCGATGCGGCCCGAGCCGTCCGCGCGCTTGAGCAGTTGCTGTGCGACGATGCCCGCCAGCGAATCGGACAGGAGCCCGCGGATCTGCGGCTGCTGTGCGGCGGGAAACGAGTTGACGAAGCGGTCGATGGTCGACGCCGCCGAGTTGGTGTGCACGGTCGCGAAGATGAGCACGCCGAAGCTTGCGAGCTGGAGCGCCAGGCGCATGGTCTCCGGGCCGCGCAGCTCGCCCACCAGGATCACGTCGGCGTTCTCGCGCCCCGCGCTGCGGATGGCGTCGGCGAAAGAGGGCGAGTCGACGCCCACCTCGCGGTGCGTGATCTGGCACTTGTCGGGCTGGTGCACGAACTCCACGGGGTCCTCGATGGTGAGGATGTGGCCGTAGCGCGTGTGGTTGATGTGCGAGACCATCGCTGCAAGCGTGGTGCTCTTGCCGCTGCCCGTCGGGCCGGTGACCAGCACCAGGCCCGCGCGTTTCTCGGCCAGGGCGATGGTCGCCGCCGGCAGTCCGAGCTCGTCGGCGCCGAGGACCCGCGTCGGGATGGTGCGGAAAACCGCGCCCGGGCCGGTCGTCTTCATCATGTAGTTGGCGCGGAAGCGCGCGCGTTCGCCCAGCGCGTAGGCGAAGTCGAGATCGTGCTCGGTCTCGAACTGCCGGCGACGGTCGTCGTCGAGGAGCTCGAACAGAAGGCGTTCGAGCTCGCCCTTCTGCATCGGCGAGTCGCCGAGAGATACCAGGTCGCCCTTCAGCCTGAGCATTGGCGGATAGCCGACCGACAGGTGCAGGTCCGAGCCACCCTGATCGAGCAGCTGGTCGAACAAGCGATCGATCGCGGGCATCAGCCCTTCCTCCCGAACAGTCCCCTGAGGCCGCGCCCGGCTTCGGCCTGCGGCTGGGCAGGCGGCGGAGCAGCGGGCGCTTGCGGCTCCTGGGCCCGCGTGATCGAGCGTGGGTCGTCCGCGTAGGCGCGAGCGGTCTGTTCCGTGATGAGCCCCAGTTCGAGAAGCTCGCGCAGCGAGTCCTCGATGCGGATCATCCCGTAGGCCCGGCCGCGCTGCAGCAGGCTGGTGAGCTGGTAGAGCTTGTTGTCACGGATCAGGCTCCAGAGCGGCACGTTGCCCGTGATCATCTCCACGGCGGCCACGCGGCGCGTTCCATCGGCAGTCGGGAGCAGCCGCTGGCTGATGACCAGCTTGAGCGCGCCGGCCAGCGTTGCGCGTACCTGCGCCTGGTCGTCGGGCGGGAACATGTCGATCAGGCGATCGATAGTGCGGGCGCCCGACGGCGCGCTCATCGTCGCGATCACCAGATGCCCGGTTTCCGACGCGCTGAGCGCCATTTCCACGGTCTCGCGGTCCCTGAGCTCGCCGATCGCGATCACGTCCGGGTCCTCGCGCAGAGCAGCCTTGAGCGCGCGCTGGAACGACGCGGTGTGCGCGCCGACCTCACGCTGCGACATGACGGCGCGCTTGATCGGGTGCACGATCTCGACCGGGTCTTCGACCGTGATGATGTGGATGGCTTTCTGCGCGTTGAACAGGTCGACGAGCGCTCCCATCGTCGCGGTCTTGCCCTGGGCGCTGGGCCCCGACACCACGACCAGACCCTGGTGCTGGCGCGTGATCCGCCCGAGCTCATCGGGAAGCCCGAGCTCGGTCAGTGTGGGCGGCGACGAGGGCAGCAGCCGGAAGCAGCCCTTGAGCCCGGTGCGCTGCCGGCAGATGTTGACACGCAACCGCCCCGCTTCCGGCAGGTCCACTGCCAGGTCGGCATAGCCCCGCTCCTCCAGCGACTGGCGGTGAGCCGCACCGAGCAGCGGCTCGAGCATGCCGCGGACCTCGGCGTCCGGTAGCGGCGCGCCCTGCGGCTTGAGCTCGCCCACCAGTCGCATCTGCGGCGGGCCGTCGGACATGAAGTGCACGTCGCTGGCTCCGGCGTCCCGCGCCTTGGCGATGAACGCGGCGAGCGCGCCGACACCTGTGCCCTGAGTGCGCACTTGGACCGGTGGCGCAGGCGCATGGTGGTGCGCTGCCGGCTCGGCGGTGATCACTGGCTGTCCCCGCCCGGTCGACGGCTCGTCGGAGTCGAGCTCGATGCTGCGTCCAGGCGGGCCGTCGCCGAGGTCGAGCTCTATGCCGGGCGAGCGCGTGGCGTGTGTCGCGGCGGGCTCTTCCGCCGAGCGCAACGTACGACCTCCGGCGTCCGGCGGTCGCGGTCGCGCTGCGACCAGCGCGATGCGGATCTGTAGACGATCTCCAAAGCGCGCGATGCGCACCGCGTAGGTCTGTAATTCGACCTGGACCGTCGCTGTCTCACCCGAGGTGTCGCTCTGCGGCACGAGTGGCGCGAGCTCCGTGCCGGCGAGCAGCGCTTCGAGGTGAGCCGCCGAGAGCGGCTGTTTCGTTACCGGGCGGAGCTCGTCGCCGAGACGCACGCTCGCAGGCGAGTGCGTCTGCAGCACCAGCTCCCGCACGTCGGAGCGTTCGAGAAAGCGCAGGAAGCGCGCAAGATCTGACACCGTGCCCCCACGGTAATCGACAAGTCCAGGCTTTGCCAGGCGGAGCACGCGGGAGCCCACCGCTTTGTTGCTCCTGCCGCCTTGTCGCTGTCGCCCGGTGGCATGCGGCTTGCCAGCGCCGTGCGGTTTTTCGTCGCGATGGTAGCCTTTGTGCCCCCGACCCGTCACTCGCGGGCCGCTCACCCCATGACACCGTCTACGCGTCCGGAAGCGATGCCCTGCAGCGCGGATGCGCGGCGTAGCAGAGCGCGCCCGCGGCGCGCGAGGGCACTGGCGGCGGCAGCTCTAGCGCTCGCGCTCGTCGCGTGCTCTTCCGCGCCGCCACGTCTGCCGCCGACGGCGCAGAACCGACTGCTCGGCCAGCCACTTCCCGACTTCCAACGTCCGACGCTCGATGGACGGCTTGTCTCGACCCGCGAGCTTCGTGGACGGCGGGTCGTCGTGAAGTTTTTCGCCGACTACTGCGCGCCGTGCAAGCGGACGTTGCCGGCCGCCGAGCGGCTGCACGAACAGAATCCAGGCGTCGCATTCATCGGCGTTTCCGAGGACAGCGACCCGGCGACGGCGCGTGCGCTGGTGCGACGCATGGGCTTGTCGTTCCCCGTGGTCCGCGACCAGGACAACGTCCTGGCCGGACGCTTCAGAGTGACCGCGATGCCCATCACGTTCGTCATCGACCGTCGCGGTGTGGTGCGCTGGGTCGGCGGCCCCGCCCAGACCGAGCCGGAGCTCGCGCAGGCCATTGCCGCAGTAGCAAGATAGGGTCGGGGCGTTCAGCCGCGCGCTGCGACCTGCCGCAGCGCCGCCAGTGCGCGGTCGATCTCGTCGTCGGTCGTGTACGGCGCAGGGCCTATCCGGAGCACGTTGCCGCGCGAGTCGGTCCACACGCCCCGTTCGCGTAGTCGCCTGACCACGCCGGCTGCGTCGGGCAGACGCAGTGCGACGAAGCCACCGCGCTCGGCCTCTGCCCGCGGCGTCAGCACATCGAAGCCGTCGAGCCCCGCCAGCAGCCGCCCGGTCTGGTCGAGCGACAGCTCACGCAGGCGCTCGACGGACAGGCCCTTGTCGCGGAAGAACTTCGCGACAGAAAGGGCGCGGTAGTGGCTCGACGGATCATATGTGCTGCCCGCGAAGCGGTCGCACGGTCGCGCGCCGTAGCGCACCGGGCTGGCGCCGCGGGCCTCATCGAGATGCGCGAAATCGCTGAACCAGCCCGTGTACAGTGGTCGCAGCTCGGTGTCCGGTGGCACGCGCAGAAAGCAGCAGCCCTCGCCCCACTGTGCGTACTTGTATCCGCCGGCAGTCACGAAGACCGGATCCGGTCCCAGTTCCTCGATGCGGAACGGAACCACATTGAACGCGTGGTACGCATCGAGCAGTACATGGGCGCCCACGCGGTGCGCCTTTTCGATGGCTTCGCCCAGATCGCCGAGTCGCGCTGATGTCTCGAACAGCACCGTCGAGACCAGCAGCGCAGCGGTGTCGTCCCGCAGCGCCGCTGCGAGCCGCCCCGACAGGGAGGCGTGCGGCTCGGCATCGACGAAACTCACCTCGACGCCCTCCTCGGCGAGCCGCCTCAGCTGCCTGTCCAGGCTGTGGAATTCGCCCGACGTGGTGACCAGATGCGGCCGCCGCCGGAAGTCGAGCGCGGACAGAAAGCGCGAAACGAGTTCGTGCGTGCTCTGCCCAAGCGCGATTTCTGCGGTGGAGCCGCCGATGCGTTCCACCACCGCTGCGCGGACGCCGTCGGCGACTTCGGCAGCGCGTTGCCACTTGTCGTCGACGTGCTCTGCCGCATCGTCGAATGCAGCGAGCAATCCGGCGCGCGCGACATCCGGCCAGGCTTGGTGCGAGTGACCGGTGAGCAATACGCGGTCCCGACCCAGGAACGCGCTGTAGTGGGAGCGCAATGCTCCAGGTCCCGCGAGCTGCATGATTTGCGTGTGTCACGACGCCCGGCAGTCGGCAAGCGTCCTGACCCCGATCATCGTCGCGGGTGGGTCAGCAGCCCACACTGGACAGCCGAGGAGGCTGCCATGCTCTATCCGTCCCCGACGCGCCGCGAGCCCCAGAACTCCGACACGGCAACGCTGCTCGTCAGCTGCCATGCGCGGATCCGCCATTTCGGCGAGGTGGCTGTTTCGATAGCGGAAGCGACCGACGTTCCAGAATCAGAGATCGCCGAAGCGGCGCGCCAGCTCCATCGGTACTTCACGCATGCGTTCCCGCTGCACGAGGAGGACGAGGACAAGACGTTGTTGCCTCGCCTTCGCGGTCTGAGCGCCGATCTCGATACCCACCTCGAGCGCATGCACACCGAACACGAGCGCATCCACGAGCTCGTGGACATCCAGGTCGAGGCCTGGCAGGTGTTGGCAAAGCAGCCCAACCAGCTTGCGACGTTTGCGCCGCGACTGCGTCCGGCCGCTCGGGAGCTGGAGGCGCTGCTCGAGACGCACCTCGAGGACGAGGAGCAGCACATCTTCGTTGCGCTCCGGTCACTGGGTCGTCGCGAGCTCGGCGAGATAGAGCAGGAAATCCGCGAGCGGCGCCGGCATACCTACCACGGATAGGCGACAAACCCCGGAGGAACGGGCCGTTTGTGGCTGCCGGGGCGGGGGCGATCTACGCTCCCAGACGGATGCGGCACCCTTCGCCGCGACCGAGGGCAAGCATGACGAATCTAGACAAAACCGTGCCCGCAGACGATCAGCTCGACGAAGACCTGCAGATCCTCGAGGAACGCGTGCGACCGCCGAAGACGCTCAGCGCCGACATCTTCCTTCGGCCGATCGCGGAGCTGTGTCATCCACAGAAGCTCATCACGCTTCCGTCCGACGCGCACATCGCCGAAGCCATCCATCTCATGCAGACACATCGCATCGGCGCGGTGCTGGTAGTCGAGCAGGAAAAGCTGGTCGGTATCGTCACCGAGCGCGACGTGGTGATGAAAGTCTGCGACTCGAAGCTCGATCCCGAGCAGGGCAGCGTCCGCGACATCATGACGCCGGGTCCGGAATGTCTGATGCCGGAGGATCAGCTCGCGTACCTGCTCAACGCGATGCATGTCGGCGGATTCCGGCACGTGCCCATCGTCGACGCCGACGGACGCCCGACCCATCTGATCTCGGTCCGCGACGTTCTGGCCCTGATTGTGGATACCTTCCCGGCCGAGGTGCTGAACATCCCGTCGCAGCCGTTCCGCGGTACTCCTTCCGAGTACGGCTGACCGCGTCGCTGGCTGTCGCAGCCGGCGTTCTCAGTCGTCGCCGCCACGGGCTAGCGACTGCAGCCGTTCAAGCGACTCGATCTCGAAGCCATCCTTGGTGGTGCACAGCAGGCTGTCCTTCTGCCAGCGGCTGACCGTGCGTATCACGGTCTCGACGCGCGCACCGACCAGCCTCGACAGCGCACCGCGCGAGAGCGGCACGGGGATCCAAAGGTGCCCCTTTTCGTCCTCGTCGCCAAAGCGGTCGGCCAGGTGCAAGAGCAACGTGGCGATGCGTTGCGGCACCGTCCCTGCGCTCATCACGGTGATCTTGGCGCGCAGTGCGTGGGTGTGGTCGAGCAGTGCGCGGTTGAGAGCTTGCGATAGGTCCGGTTCGCGCGGCAGTGCGGCCAGGACGGGCTCGGCGCGGACGCGAAGCACCTCCACCGTCTCGCTGGCCGTCACGGCATCGGCCGGATAGTGACCGCGCTCCATCACCGCCGAGTCGCCGACGCTCTCGCGCGGTCCGAACAGAGCCAGAAGCGAGTCCTCGCCGCCGGGGGTGGGCTGCAGGATCTGCACCAGGCCGCGTTGGATAATGGTGAAGTGCGTTGCTTCGGCGCCGGCGCGCCAGACGTACTCGTTCTCGCCGTAGCGGACGAAACGGCTCTCGTTCGCCAGACGGGCGAGCCAGCCTTCGTTCAGGCCGTGGAACAGCTTCGACGCCCGGAGGCGTCCGATCACGACTGTGGAGTCCACGCGGTAGAGCCTACCCGCCGATCGCTGCCGGCGGCCAGCGCTGCCGTCGCCAGCAGGACCAGCGCAATCCAGAGCGCCGTGGCCAGGCCAAGGTGGACCAGCTGCATCCAGCCCGGAGCCGACAGCGCGATGTTGATGACCCCCGCGGCGACCTGGACCAGCACCAGCACCAGCACCGCAGTCGAGCCCCGCCGGACCTCGCTGCCGGAATGGCGATGGGGCAGCGCCGAGACGAGGTACAGGAGCAGCCCAGCCAGCAGCACCGCCCCGAGCGGGTGGATTTCCCGCGCCCGCTGCAGGAACCCAGCCGTCACGCTGTGGTCCGCGGCGAGCCGCGCGGCGATGCCCTGCGACTCGACGACCGGGTGCAACGTGTCGCCCAGTGCCGTGAGGGCACCGAGCATCGCGACCAGCAGCGTGCCGAGCAGCGCAGGGACCAGCCACCAGTCGAATCCGCGAGGGCGCCAGCTCGGCGGGGAAGGGGCACTGGCGCTGCGCGCGGCGATGGCGAGCGCGCCGGTCAGGAGGAAGGTGTTGGCCAGGTGTACGCCCATCACCAGCGCCCGGCTCACCGAGTCGTTGTGACCGACCAGCTTCAAGAGCACCAGCGCCGCACCGACCAGCGCCTCGCCGATCATGAACAGCATCGCGAATGCCGATGCCCGGCGCGCGAGATGGCCGCTCGGGAAGCGCCTGAGCGCCCAGACCAGCAACGCCACGACCAGCAGCAGACTGATTCCGGAAGTCACGCGGTGGGTGAGCTCGATGGCCATCTCCACCGAGTGCGGCCGCGGGATCACTTCGCCCTGGCAGGTGGGCCAGTGCTGGCCGCAACCGGCTCCGGATCCGGAAATCCTGACCCAGGCACCGAACAGGATGACCAGCACGGTGTAGCCGAGGGTGATCCAGGAAAACCGTCCAAAGGCGCGCGCGTCGCGATGTGCTGCTGGTGTGGACGACGCCTGCACGGCGCTCGGGGCAGTCGCTGATCCGGCCATCGGGCTGGGCCGAGTCCTGCCACGTTCCCGGCGCTTCGTCGAGAGGGCCGGAGCTTATGCAGGCTGCGCGGCCGGCCGTTGTCCTGCGTAGCGAGATGGCTGAACCGAGCTCGAGCTCCGATGACCCCTGCAGAGGACAAGGTATCGAGTGCGAGCTCAATCGCGAGATGGAGCGGCGCCAGCGCGCCGGGCCCCTGTTCTATCCCGTACTGGGGAGCCTCGCGGTTTTCCTCACTCCGTTCCACCGCCAGCATGAAGACCTCGCGTTGGCTCTAGTCGCCGCGCTGGCGTTCGTGTCGGCGCTCAGGTGGCTCATCCGGAGGAGCGTACTCAAGCACCAACAGGACCGGCCGGAGCTGGTCGGCAGGACCCTCGGTCTCACTCTGTTGTTGCCGGCGTACGCGTGGGCCGTGTTCGCGTCCGTGACCATCGGCCTATACGGTCTGCACGAGACGGGCCTCGTCGTGGCGATCTTCTCCCTCGGCATCGCGGCGGCGGGAGGGTCGAGCATCGCGCTCAGACCGCGGCTGCACCAGGCGTACCTGGCGTTGCTCGTGGCGCCGTTGGTCGCGGTGCTGCCGTTCCGGGAGGGCGTGGCAGGCTTCTCTGTCGCAGCGGGTTGCGTGCTGGGTGCGTTCTACATGCTGCGGGAGGGCAGGCACACGCGCGACACGTTCTTCCGGCTAGTGGGCGGGCGTCTGGAGCTTGAAAAGGCGTGGCAGATCGCCCGCGACGCCAGCAACGCGAAGAGCGAGTTCCTGGCGACCATGAGCCACGAGATCCGCACCCCCATGAACGCGGTGTTGGGCATGTCGGGGCTTCTGCTGGACACGCGGCTCGACCATGAGCAGCGCGAATACGCCGAGACGCTGCGCACGTCCGCTCGCTCGCTGCTCGACATCATCAACGACATCCTGGACTTCTCGCGCATCGAGGCGGGAAGGCTCGAGCTGGAGGAGATCGCATTTTCGCTCCAGACGGTCGTCGACGAAGCGCTCGACCTGGTTCGGGACCCGGCACGCCGCAAGGGGCTCGAGCTCGACAGCCACATCGACCTCGGTGTGCCCGCCTACGTGTACGGCGACCCGGGGCGGCTCAGGCAGGTGCTGCTCAACCTGCTCAGCAATGCCGTCAAGTTCACCGAACAGGGAAGCGTCAGGCTCAGGATCGTGCGGGACGGGAAACGCTCGGGATATCTGCGATTCGACGTGCGCGACACCGGGATCGGCATCTCCAAAGAGGCACAGGCCCGCCTCTTCGCGCCGTTCGAACAAGCCGATGGTTCGACGACCCGCCGCTATGGCGGAACCGGGCTTGGGCTCGCCATCTCGCGGCGGCTCGTGGAGCGCATGGGCGGTTCGATCGAAGTCGACAGCCAGGAGGGGTGTGGTTCGACGTTCTCGTTCGCAGTCGGTCTGCCGCAGGCAAAGCACAGCGCGGTGGAAGCGCGATCGTCGTTGCGGATTCTGGCTGCCCGTCGGCTGTCGCTGCCCACGACGAGCGCCGCGCGGCCCGTCGCTCCGGGTGGAGGCAGAGCGACGGACGAAGTCGCGGCCGTCGATGCGAGCTGCTTTCGTGTCACCGCGCGTTCTGGTCGTCGAGGACAATCCCATCAACCAGAAGGTGACCGCGTTGATGCTCCGGCGGCTGGGCGCAACAGCTGACTCGGCCGGCGATGGCAACGAAGCGATCGCGCGCATCGAGCGCACCGCGTACGACCTGGTGTTGATGGACTGCCACATGCCGGAGATGGACGGATTCGAGGCCACGCGGCGCGTCCGGGAGCTCCAGAGCGAGCGCGCTCATGTGCCCATCGTCGCGTTGACCGCCAGCGCCACGGCGGAAGATCGCGAGCGCTGCCTTGCCGCCGGCATGGACGACTTCCTGGCAAAGCCGGTGGACAGAAACGAACTGGCCAAGGTTCTCCGGAGTTGGCTCTCGTCGGGCCATCCCGCGGCGCCCACCGAGCCGGCGTCGGACGCGCCTGACGCGGCGCCGCCCGAGCTCGACGAAGAGCGCCTGGCGCTGCTCGCGACCGACCTCGGACCGGACATGGTCAAGGAGCTTTCGCTGGTGTTCGAGCAGGACACACTCGCCAGCGTCGAGCGGATCATCCGGCACCACGCTGCGGCAGAGCACGTCGAGCGCGGTCGCGCCGCGCACGCGCTCAAGGGCGCGTGCCTCAACCTTGGCGCTACGCGACTTGCAGCGCTGGCACGGCAGCTGGAATCCGCCGACGGTGACGAGCTGGACGCGCTCGTCGAGCGTTTGCCCAGGGAGTACACCTCCACCATCGAGGCCCTGCACAACCGTATCGGGGCGTTGTCGTCCGGGCCCAGCGCCAGGGCGGTGTAGCACGGCTCCTCTGGCACGCGGCCGCTAGCGGGCCACCAGCTCCAGCGGAATATCCGGCATCGCGCCGGACCGTGAAGCCACGTAGGCCGCGTAGCGATTGGCACGCTCGGCGATGTCTGTCGGCTTGTTGCCGAGCAGCAACTGGTGGACGAGCATCGCCGTGAACGCGTCGCCCGCTCCAACCCGATCGCCCCGGGTCGGATCAACCGGAAACCCGGCGTGTTCGACGCGGCCCGCCGTGGTTCCGAGGATCGCGCCGCGTTGGCCGCGGGTTTCCGCCACCAGCTCCACGCCGCGCGCGTCGAGAAACGCAATTGGATCGTCGATGGAGTAGCGCTCGGCGATCAGTGCGGCTTCGGCTTCGTTCATCTTGATGGCGCGGGCGCGGGACAACGCGGCATCGATGACCTCCTGCGTGGCGAACGGGGGTCGCACGTTGAGGTCGCATACCCGCCAGCACTCCAGCGCGGTTTCCGACAGCGCCGCCAGGAGCGACGCGGAGCCGAGCGGAGTGCGTTGCGCGAGCGTGCCGTAGTAGAACGCGGGCGCCCGGCGTACCAGCGGCTGGAGCGACGGCGGAAACTCGATGCGGTCCCACGCGGCTCCTGACGCCAGCGAAAAGAGCGGCTCGCCGGAGACAAGCTCGACGCCGACCGTGCCGGTAGGGCTGTCTCGATCGAGCTGCACCTGGGAGGTGTCCACGCCGCTTTGCTCGAGCTTGGCGAGCGCAGCGTGCCCCAGCTCGTCATCGCCGACGCGGCTCACCAGCAGCACCGGGCGACCCAGCTGTGCGAGGTGATAGGCGACGTTCGCGGCCGTGCCGCCCAGTCGCCGTCCGTCGGGAAACAGATCCCAGAGCAGCTCGCCCCAGCAGACGATCGGCGTGGAGTTCATCGTCGGCGCATCGTGCCACAGTCGGCAGGCAGGGGCTCGGTGTGCTTGCGGCTCTGGTGATCCGTCGTTGTCATCGGGATCGGGTATCATGGCTGTGGTCGATGAGCCGGGGAAGCTTCAAGATGCCGCTCCAGACCGGAGCCTCCGCCCTGCGGGATCTCCTGATCGGTTCGGTCGTCTTTGTTCCGGGCTACATCCTGATCCTGTTCGGAACGCTCGGCATGTTCGTGGTTCCCTCCGCGCTGACGGGCTGGGTGACCGTCATTCTGGGGGGCATGCTCGTGGGCGGCTTTGGAATGCGGCAGCTGTCGCTGGCCGTTCGCGACCGCCCGAGTGATCTGCTGCTCGACGCGGTGGGCTTGAGGATCGTCGGAGGACCGCACGAGTTCGGGTACTACGCTACGCGGGTGCCCTGGACGGAGCTGGCGAAGGACGCCTGGCGCGTCCGGCGCGTGGAAGGCACGGAAATGTCGGAGCTCGTCACCGGCCCCCCCGAAGCCGAGATCGTGCTGGCCCACGCGACCGATTTCGACGAGATCCAGTCGCTGTCGGCCGTTGCCGACATGGCGGGCTCGACTGCGGAACATCTCGCCGGGGCATCGCGACAACCGACTGCGGTCGCGACGCTGCCGTGCCCGACCTGCGGCGCGCCCGTGCGCGCCGACGATGCAGACACAGTGACGTGCAGCTACTGCAATCACGTCGTGCCGGTTCCGCCTGCCACGCGCGAACGCATCCGCGCCGCGCGTGAGCTCGGAGCCGCCCAGCGCATCACGCCGCGGCTGCTCCAGCGCTTCCTGCAGCAGCCGAGCGCACGCGTGGTCAACGTGATGGGCGTCGTCGCCGGCGCGCTGATGCTCGCCGTCTGGCCCGCCGTGATCGGGTTCGGCGGCTGGCTGTACTACCTCGATCGGCTGGAAGCGACGGCGGTCATCGCACTCCTGCTGCTCGCGCCCGCCTCCATTTGGCTCGTCTACTCGCTGGCGATTGCCGTCACGGCCAGTCGGCGTGCGCTCCAGCTGGTGGGGCTGGGATGTTCGGCCAACGCCGGTGCGTCGGGACACCCGGAGTGCCGGCTGTGCGGCGCGGTGCTGCCCGCGGAAGAGCAGGTGGTGGTTGCGTGCCCGTTCTGCGGCACCCCGAACGTGCTCGGCGTCGACCTGCGCGGAGTGGCACGCGACGCTCTTGCCGACGAGGAAGAGCTGCAGTTCACCCTCCGGCTCAATGCGACGCGGCGCTTCCGGGCACGCATGCAGGTGGGCTTGGCGCTCCTGGTCTTTGCGCTGGGCGTGCTGCTGCTCGCCTCCTGCCTGTTCATCCAGTAGCAGGTGAGCCAGGGCGCTTCGGCTTGAAAGCGACCCCAGCTCGTGCTTCGGTCCACGGGCTCCAGCGCACGACAAGGGTCGACGATGCAAGACAGGTTACGATGGTGGATGGCGCTCGCGCTGACGGTGGTCGGCTGCAACGCGCCGGCGCCGCCCGCGACCCAGCCCACCGACGCAGAGGCAGGTCTGGTCGTCGTCGACACCGACTACCAGTCGTCGAACGTGGCGCTGCTGGGGGAAAGCGGCAGCGTGCTGTCCCCGTCGCTGCTCTCGTCGGGGACAGGCGCAACAGGGCTTTCGGCGCCTCTGTCGGGCGACGCGGTTCTGCCGGGGCCCGCCGCGCACGGCCGCATTGTCGTGATCGATCGCAGCTCGGCCGTCATCTCGTGGATCGAGCCGGGGACCGCCAAGGTCGTCGCGCAGCTCTCGGTGGCGACCGGTTTCTATTCCAATCCGCAGGACTACGTCGAGGCGTCACCGCATCGCGCGTACGTGCCGCGTCTCGGGGACAACGCGCACGCCGGGCGTGAGCCGTTCGACGCGGGCAACGACGTACTCGTGATCGATCCCGCCGTGCCGCGTATCACTGGGCGCATCGACCTCATGCCTGCGATGAAAGGCGAGGACCCCAAGTACCTGCCGCGGGCGAACCGCGTCGTCCTGTCGGGCGGACGGCTGTACACGCTGCTCTCCGGCTACGCGGCGGACTTCTGCGATACGTCGCCCGAATCGCGTCTGGTGGGTTTCGACCCGGACACCAACCAGATCAGCGACGTGCTGGTCCTCAAGGGATTGCACGGTTGCACCGCCATGTCGCTGTCACCGGATGGCGGTACGCTGGCGGTCAACTGTTCGGGCTTCGAGCAGTGCGGTGACCCCGTGATGGTCGAGTCTGGCGTTGCGCTGGTGTCGCTTGGGTCGTCGCCGTCCGTCGCCCGGCGCTTCGCCGCCGCCGATCTCGGGCAGGGCGCGCTCGCGTTCGGTGTTGCCTGGGCCGGCACGCACACGCTACTCGTCAGCACTTTCGGGCAGGCGGCCGATGCGAGCGGCCCTGCGCGGCAGGATTCGCTGCTGGAGCTCGACACCAAGACAGGTGCGCACCGCGTTGTCCTGCAGTCCGAGGCGTTCGCGCTGGGCGACGTGCGCTGCATCGCCGAAAAGGAATGCTTCGCGGCGGATGCCGGACGCGGCCTCGTCTATCGCTTCGGCATCGACGGCGGAGGCCAGCTGGGCGCTCCCCGGGCCTTCCACACCGGCTCCGGGCTGGGTCTGCCGCCGCGGTATCTGGGCTGGTTCGTGGCATCGGGCGGGTGATGCGAAGGCGCGCCGCACCGGCGGGTCGCGCCGATGCACCGACGGGGTGACGCCGCGGGCGGATCGCGTCATACATGGGCCGATGCCGGGCTCACCGACGCCACGCCGTGACGCGACGCGCGAGCTTCGCAAGCGCATCGTCGTCGACGGACGGCGTCGCGGGCTGTTCACGGACCTCTACGCTTTCCTGCTGACGACGAGCTGGAAGCGACTGCTGCTCGGCTTCGCTGGCGTCTACCTGCTGGAAAACACGATCTTCGCCCTTCTATTTCTGGCGGGAGGCAACAGCATCGCCGGCGCGCGTCCGGGCTCGTTTGCGGATGCGTTCTTCTTCAGTGTGCAGACGCTGTCCACGATCGGCTACGGCGAGCTGGCGCCGCGGGGCACGTGGGGCAACGTGCTGGTCGCCGTGGAGGCGTTCGCGAGCATCGTTACCGCGGCGCTGGCTACCGGCATCGTGTTTGCGAAGTTCGCGCGCCCCACCGCGCGAGTGGTGTGGAGCGACGTGGCGGTGGTGGCGCCGCGCGACGGGCGGCTTTGCCTGATGTTCCGGCTGGGCAACGCGCGGGGCACGGAAGTGGTCTCGGCCTCGCTGAAGGCGAGCGTGCTCTTGAGCTACGTCACCGCCGAGGGCGAGAAGATGCGACGCTTCTACGACCTGAAGCTGGAGCGTGATGCCACCCCGTTGTTCATCCTCACCTGGCTGGTGATCCACCCCATCGACGAGAACAGCCCGCTGTACGGTCTGTCGTCGGAGGATCTGCACGCGGACAATGTGCGCATCGGTGCCACGCTGACCGGAATCGACGGCAGTCTCGCCCAGACCGTGTTCGCTCAGCACGACTTCGGTCCCGAGCACGTCATCTGGGGAGCGCGCTTCGTGGACGTTCTGGAGACGCTGCCGGGTGGGCGCGTGAAGGTCGATTTCAGTCGCTTTCACGATGTTGTGCCGCTCGACGACTGAGGCAGCGGCAGGCTCGGACCAGGGCTTGGTCACGCTGGCGCGGGGTGCTATGGGGCGAGCGGGCCGGAATGGATATCGTCAACCTCATCGCCCTGGTGCTGGCGCTGATCTACACGCTCAGGAAGATGGACGTCCAGCGGCGCGAGCCGGAGATGTACCCCCAGGTGTCCGAGGCCGCGTTCGAGCGCTGGAAGCTCAAGGCACTCAAGGCCTACAACATCTCGAGCATCGCCTGTGTGCTGAAGATCGCGCTGGATCTCGGCTTCTGGCACTTCTACGCGAGCCGCCACTACGCGCGCCCGGCTATCGTGTTTGCCGTTGGCGCGTCGATCTTCGTCGCATGGGTCGTCGCGCTGCTGGTCGGGGCGCTGCTTGCCGGCTCGTCGCGCAAGCTCCGCCTCGAGCTGGGGATCGACCTGCGCGCTCCCGCCCAGTGACGGTCGGCGCGTCGCTTCGCGCTGCCGGACGGTAGCCCGGGGGAAGGCCTGCGGCGGCCGGACCGTAGGTTAGTGACGTGATGGGCGACAGTCGCTCGACGACGACCTTCGGAATCCTGCTCTCCGGCCTGCTCTCGGTGGAGGCAGAGTCCGTGAAGACGCCGCGGCAACGGCGCCGTCGCGCGCTGCGCGCCCGCTCCGGCACGTATGAACTGCGCCGGCGACCCTCCGCCGCGGAGGCTCCCGGCACCGCGGCGTCCGAGGCGCCGCCGCCCGTCCGCTAGCGCTGCTGGCTGCGATTGCTGCCGAGCCCGGCCCAGAGCAGCCCCAGCTGCTGCTGGTAGGCCTGCTCGATCTGCTCGGGGTGGGTGCAGCACAGCCAAAGCGGCACGCCGAAGAAGATGCTGACCAGGGCGAGCCGCGCGGCATCCAGATCCACCTCGGCCGGCAGCTCACCGAGCTCCAGCGCCCGTTCGAGTGCCGGACGGAAGACGTGCTCGAGCTGCACCTCGGGCAGGCTTTCCACGCATTTCAGGTCCGGAAACGCCTGCCGGCACTCGGCGAGCGTGAGCTTCCTGGGCCCCTGACAGGTGGCGCCGTGCGGTTCCAGCGCCATGTGCCCGATGATCTCCTGCATGATCCGGGGATGCTGGGCGAGCTCCTGCCCGGTCGACTTGAAGATGTGCTCGATGAACGCCAGGCCGGCCCGCTCGCCCACGGTCTCGCGCGCCTTGAGCGTGACCTCCAACGTCCAGATCCGGATGAAGTAGTGCAACAGGTCGTCCTTCTTCGGGAAGTAGTTGAAGAAGGTCGCCTCGCAGATCTGCACCTCTTCGCACAGCTCCTTGACCGTGATGTCGGCCAGGGGCTTGTCGCGGAGCTTCTCGATGGCCGTCCGGAGCAGGGCCAGCTTGGTGCGGGCGTACTTCCGCTCGCGTAGCGACAGCCGCGGGGGCCTGGATTCGTGGGCGGCGGTGGGGCTGGTCATGCGTCCTGGTGATGAGCTGGGACCGCCCCCGGTTCGGTCCAGGCAGATACATAATACCCGACCCCTGGACCGCGAGCCCAGTGTAGTGGCTTCTCCGGATACAGAAGGCTGACACGCGTCACGCAATGCGGAATTTTCGCGTGTTTCCAGCCGGGCCGAGCGCTTGCCGGCCCGTCGTTCTGTGGCTCTCAGCCCCAGAATCCGCGCACCGAGGTCACGTACACGCCGAGTCCGCCGGTCAGCAGGCACAGCGCTGCGGCCAGCGCATAGGTGATCGCCGCGGCGCGCCGCAGGGCCCTGGCCCTGGGCGGCGCAACCAGCGCGGCCACCAGACCGCCGAGCGCCAGGCACACCACGGCGAGGGCCAGGTGCTCCTTGGTCTCGAACAGCATGCCGGCGTGCAGGTTCTCGTGGAACAGCGCGCGCTTCACCAGGTTGCGGTAGTCCGCGTAGATGGCGATGCCCGCGGAGTAGGCGAGCAGCGTGAACGCCGTGGACAGCGACACCGCCCAGCGGCCGCGGTAGCCGAGAGGTCTGCCCCGGCGCAACACGATAGCGGGATGGAGCAGCGCCGCGGCAGCCAGCATGCCGAGGTGACCGTGGATGGACTGTAGCACGCGGATGAACATCACGGGAACACGAACGCCGCCAGGGCCACGAGCGGGATCAGCACGAGCGCCGCGAGCGCGAGCATCCGGGCGCGTCGCTCGTCGGCCGGGTCACGCTCGTCGCGCATGAAGTGAAGGAACGCGAACACGGCCAGCATCAGTCCCCACCAGACTGCCACCGCGACGCGCCAATAGTAGACCGTATGCAGCGAACGCAGGATCAGCAGAGGATTGCTGGCCTCGCCGCGCGCGTATTCGTACAGCCGCTCGGCGGCGTAGGTGACCGGTGCGCCGACCGCGAACACCAACGCCGCCGCGGCGACGGCGGCGTTCCGCCGTTCGCGGTCTCCTTCAGTCGCCGTCATCGTCGCTCTCCTCGTCGCCGGAGGAGGTGTCCTCCGGGGCGGGCTCCTCGCGTCGCCGCCGCCGCGGCAACAGCGCGTACGCCGTCAGCACGCTGGCTCCGATGACAGTCAGTCCGAGCAGCACCTCGACCGTGCTGCCGCTCGAGCCGTTGTGCATCGGGCGCTGGTGGCAGGGTGCATTCATCGCGAAAGTGCCTTCATCGAGACCAGCATACCGAGCAGGGTGCGGGAGTAGTAGAACGCCAGGAACCCGACCGCGAACTGCGACAGCACGCCGAGCACCACCAGCGCCCGCCGGAGCCGAGGTCGCTCGCGCGTCGCGTCCAGGCCGATGCCGGCGATCGAGGCCACCAGCATCAGACCGGCCGAGGCCGGCGCCAGCAGAAGCATCGCGCGCCAGGTCTGGGGCCGGTGCAGCTTCGCCAGGATGACGGGCAGCGAGTAGGCAAACGCACCGATGCCGAGCCGCTCGATCGACAGCGCCTGCTTCAAGCGGGAAGGGGACAGCCCGCGCCAGCCGCCGAGCCCCAGCGACAGCGCTACGAACGCGCCGATTAGCCCGAACGACAGCGGGCAGGCCCAGCTGGCCACGCTTTCCATTTCGAGGAAGCTCGTCTCGGCCTTCTTGCCGAGGCCGGCGCGGCGCAGCGCATCGATCGACGCTTTCACGTCGCCCAGCTTGGCGCGCGCCAGCGCTAGCCCCATCGTTGCCGCCTGCCACTCGGCGTTGTCGAGCCCCGGCTCGGCGAGCCACTTCTGGTAGGCGTGGACCGCGTCCAGCGGCCGGTGCAGCCGGTGGAACCACGCTTCGGCAATCAGCTGCCGCGACTCGCGTCGCACCTGCCCCGGCGGAAAGCTGTCGACCTGCTTCTCGAAGGCGCGCAGCCGCTCCACCGTGAGCTGTCCGGGTGCGAGATCCTGCATGCGCATCAGGAGAGCCAGCGGCGCAGCGCCGCCCCGGCTGCGCTTCTCGAGCCAGGAGAGCCGCGTGCGCGCGCGGCGCGCCAGTCTGGCCCCGGGCGCCGCCGCGAGCGCCTGCTTGTAGAGCTGGATCGCGTCTTCCACGCGCTGCTCGCGCTCGGCCTGCTCCGCCTTGCGGATGAGCTCGGCCTGTCGATCCACGGCCGACGGTTCTGCCGCGCCCACGCGCGCCGGCCAGCCCGCCGCGACGACGAGCAACGCGAGCGCCGCGAAGAGCACGAGCAGCGCGCGTGTGTGGGACGGGGGCGACACGGCCGCGGAGTGTAGCGCCAGACGCCCGAGCGCGGAGCCTGGCCCGCCGTCTTCACGGCTTCGTCACGGCCGCGGAGGGCAGCCAGTGGCCTCGAACGCCCTACTTCGTATACGAAAAGCTCTCGATCTCGCTGCCGTCGGGGCGCATGGCGCGGTACTTCAGGGTGCGGCCGTCGATGTCGATGATGACGTAGTTGCGCGTCTTCTCGGTCTTCGCGGTGAAGTAGTCCGTGCCGGTGCCGTAGAGCGGAGCGCCAGCGCCGCCGGCGACGAGGTAGATGGTGCCGCTGCCCTTGACCGGTGCGCCGCTGCCGTCGGCCTGCGCCAGCGCGCCATTCTCGGTTCCTGGCGAAAATCCGCGGATCGGCAGCGAGCGCTCGTAGAGGTGGTTGTGCCCGTTCAGCACGAAGTCGACCTTGTATTGGTCGTAGAGCGGCTGCCACGCCTTGCGCGTGTCCATGTCCGGCGAGTGGTTGCTCGCGGTGTACAGCGGCTTGTGGTGTACGGCGAACACCCATGGTGTCTTGGTGCGGTCGACCTTCGACAGGTTGTCCTTCAGCCATGCCGTCTCGGAATCCAGATCGCTGCCCTTGGGCTGGTCGTCCAGCATCACGAAATGCGCATTGCTGTAGTCGAACGAGTACCACTCCTCGCCGTCGGAGTCGGCGACTTCGCCCGGGCTCGCGACCTCGGGCAGCGCGAATTGCGTGAAGTAGTTGATGACGAGGTTCTCGTGGTTGCCGTTGACGGGCATGAACGGGATGCGCGCCATGGCATCTTCGACGTGGAAGCTGCCGCTGCTTGCTTCGAAGAAAGCGTCCCAGTCGCTCTGGTCCGCGCCGATGTTGACGGCGTCGCCGGTGAAGATCTGGAAGTCCGGCGCCTCGCTGTCAATCTTCTGCTCGACCGCAGCGAAGGCGCCCGGATCGCTGCGCGAGTCGCCCGTTACGGCAAAGCGGAAGGGCTTCGCGCTGCCCGCGGCGGGTCCCGTGGCTACGTCGTAGACAGCGCTCCAGTGCCCGGGACCGCCGGCCTTGTAGTAGTAGGTCGTGCCTGCTGGGAGCCCGCACACGTGGACCTCGTGGATGCGCGTCTTCTGGTCCTTGTACAGAGGGCTACCGCTGCCGTAGATGTAGGTATCGCCAGCCTGGAGCGCGACGCCGCTGCCGGCGCCGTCCGCTGCAGAGACAGCGGCCTTGTCGGTGCCGTAGACGACCTCCGTCAGCTTGGTGTCGAGGCCCGTCTTCCAGTTGACGGCGAAGGTCGATGACGGATCGCCGGCCCAGCTGACGTGCACGTGGACCGGATCGGGGTTGGCGCCGGCAGCAGGCTCGTCCTTGCTCGGCTCTTCCATGCCATCGGGCAGAGTCACGCTGTAGCCGCAGCCCTTGGGCTGGTAGCTCGTCAGAGGGCTATTCGAAGAGGAACCGGCCGACGTACCGCTGCTGCAGCCGAACGAAAGACAGGGCAGGGCCATCGCCACTGGCAGTGCCAGAAGCCAACGAGGGAGCATGACGAACAGATAGCATCGTCGTGACATCCGTGCAGCGGGCAGACGACAACGCCCGGAAACACGTGCGCCCAAGCGACCACGGCAACGGTGGGGGCGGAGCACGGCTTCGACGCCCCGGCGCCGAGCGCACCGCACTACTTCGTGTAGCTGAAGCTCTCGATCTCGCTGCCGTCGGGGCGCATGGCGCGATATTTCAGTGTCCTGCCGTCGATGTCGAAGACGACGTAGTTTCGCGTCTTCTCGGCGCGCGCCGTGAAGTAGGCGTGGCCGACGTTGTACAGGGGTGCACCTGCGCCCCCGGCGACCACGTAGATGGTGCCACTCCCGTCTACCGGGGCGCCCTTGTCGTCGGCCTTGGCGAGGGCGCCGATCTCGCTCCCGGGTTGGAAGCCCCGGATCGGTAGCGAGCGCTCGTAGACGTGGTTGTGGCCGTTCAGGTCGAAGTCGACCTTGTACTGGTCGAAGAGCGGCTGCCACGCTTCGCGAGCCTGCATGTCGGGGGCATGCGCCGACGCCGTGTACATGGGCTTGTGGTGCACGGCGAATACCCAGGGGGTCCGCTGCCGATCGAGCTTCGACAGATCGCTTTTCATCCACGATGTCTCGTCGTCGAGCTCGCTGCCCGTGGGCTGGTCGTCGAGCATCAGGAAGTGCGCGTTGCCGTAGCTGAACGAGTACCACTCGCCGCCGCCGGAATCGGGCACCTCGCCCGGGCTCACGGTGCCTGGCAGCGCGAACTCGGCGAAGTAGTTGATGACGAGGCTCTCGTGGTTGCCGTTCACCGGCATGAAGGGGATGCGCGCCATGGCGCCCTCGACGTTGAAGCCGCCGCTCGAGGCCTCGAAGAACGCATTCCAGTCCGCCTGGTTGGCGCCATAGCTCACGGCGTCGCCGGTGAAGATCTGGAAGTCGGGCGCCTCGCTCGCGATCTTCCGCTCTACCTCGGCGAAGGCCTCGGGCTGGCCGCGCGCGTCGCCCGCGACGGTGAAGCGGAACGGCTTTGCGCTGCCCGGTGCGGGGCCGGTCGCCACGTCGTAGACCGCGCTCCAGTGCCCGGCGCCGCCGGCCTTGTAGTAGTAGGTCGTGTTCGGACCAAGGCCGCACACGTGCACCTCGTGGATGCGCGTGGTCTGGTCACGGAAGAGGACGCTGCCGCTGCCGTAGACGTACGTGTGCCCGGCTTGCAGCGAGACACCGCTGCCAGCCTTGTCCGCGGCCTCGACCGCGCTCCTGTCCGTGCCGTACACGACCTCGGTGAGCCTGGTGTGCAGGCCCGTCTTCCAGTTGACGGCGAAAGTCGACGAGGGATCGCCGGCCCAGCTCACGTGGATGTGGATGGGCCGGGCGTCGTCACCGCTGTCGGGCGCGTCCATCGACGCGTCCTCTACACCCACGGGCAGCGTGACCGTGTAGCCGCAACCGTTCGGCTCGTAGCGCGACAGCGGGCGGCCCCGGGGCGCTTTCGCGTGCGACGCCGTGCTCGTGCGCGGGTGTGCGTGGGCCGAGCTGCTGCCTGGGCTCTCGCGGCTCACCCCGAACCACGCCGCGAGCGCGATCGCCGCTCCCGAAGCCACGAGCCACCGATGGCGCATTACGGGGACCTAGCACTTGTCGCGCGGGGCTGCAGCTTTCGCCCCGCCCACCAGCGGCCAGCTCTGCCAGATGGGGTGCGCGTAGCGGGGCAGCGGCGGCATGCCGCCGAGGTCGACGCCTTCGCCCGGTGCGTGGAAGTCGGAGCCGCGCGACGCCAGCAGGCCGAAGCCGCGGGCGAGGTCGGCGAACCTGCCGAATGCGGAGGAATGCTGGCTACCGCTGACGACCTCGAGTCCCGCGCCGCCCAGCGCGCAGAACGTCTCCAGCAGCTGCCGCAGCTTGCCCGGGCTGAACGCGTAGCTTCCCGGGTGGGCGATGACCGCGCTCCCACCGCTCTCGCGGATCCAGCCGACCGCGTCCTCGAGCGAGCACCACTCGTGCTCGACGTAGCCGGGCGTGCCTGGCGTCAGGAAGCGCCGGAACGCGCTCTGCACGTCCGGCGCGTGCCCCTCTGCCACCAGCCAGCGCGCGAAGTGGGTCCTTCCGACGAGCTCTCCGCTACCCGCTCCTCTGCGGGCGCCGTCGTAGGCCCCGGATATGCCCGCTGTCGCCAGGCGGGCGCCCATGCGCCGGGCCCGTTCGATGCGGCCGAGGCGGATGCCAGAGAGGCCAGCATGCAGCCGCGGATGGTCGGGATCGATGCGCAGCCCCACGACGTGGACGGACTGTCCGCCCCAGCTTGCCGAGATCTCGACACCGGTGATGAGCTGGATCTCTGCTGCGTCCGCTGCCGCGCGCGCTTCGGCGATGCCCGACACGTCGTCGTGATCGGTCAGAGCGAGCGCGTCCACGCCGTTGGTCGCCGCGCGCGCCACCACCTCGGCGGGCGTCAGCACGCCGTCGGAGGCAGTCGAGTGGCAGTGCAGATCGACGTTCGGCATCGTGGGCTCTGCCACACCCGACCGCGGCCGAGGCTAGGCGATGAGCCCGAGCTCGCGGCCGATCTTGCTGAATGCGCGGATGGCCTGGTCGACGTGCTCGGGCTCGTGCTGCGCGGAGAGCTGAACGCGGATGCGTGCCTGGCCCTTCGGCACCACGGGGTAGGAGAAGCCGATGACGTAGATGCCCTCGTCGAGCAGCTTCGCCGCCATGTCCTGCGCCAGGCGCGCGTCGCCGATCATGATCGGCACGATCGGGTGGATGCCTTCCTTGATGTTGAAGCCGGCGGCCTTCATGCCCTCGCGGAAGGCGCGGGCATTGCGCATCACGCGATCGCGCAGCTCGCTGCTCTCGTCGAGCAGGTCGAGGACAGCGATGCTCGCGCCAGCGACCGCAGGGGCCAGCGTGTTCGAGAACAGGTACGGCCGCGATCGCTGGCGTAGAAGCTCGACGATCTGCTTGCGCCCCGTGGTGAAGCCGCCGCTCGCGCCGCCAAGGGCCTTGCCCAGCGTGCTGGTGATCACATCCACGCGATCGAGCACGCCGCAGTGCTCGGGCGTGCCACGCCCCGTGGGGCCGATGAAGCCGGTGGCGTGCGAGTCGTCGACCATCACCATCGCGCCATGGCGGTCGGCCAGATCGCAGATCTGCTCGAGTTTGGCGAGGTAGCCGTCCATGCTGAACACGCCATCGGTCGCGATCATGCGCAGGCGCTTGCCCTCGGTCTTCTTCAGGATTTCTTCCAGCTCGGCCATGTCGCCGTTCGCGTAGCGGTGGCGTTCCGCCTTGCACAGCCGGACGCCGTCGATGATGGAGGCGTGGTTGAGCGCGTCGCTGATGATCGCGTCATCTGGGCCGAGCAGCGTCTCGAACAGGCCGCCGTTGGCGTCGAAGCACGACGAGTAGAGGATGCTGGCGTCGGTGCCGAAGAACTTCGCGATGCGGTTTTCGAGGTTCTTGTGCAGGTCCTGCGTGCCGCAGATGAAGCGCACGCTGCTCAGACCGAAGCCATGCGTGTCGATGGCTTCCTTCGCCGCGGCGATGACGCGCGGATGCGACGAAAGCCCCAGATAGTTGTTGGCGCAGAAGTTGAGGACGCTCTTGCCGTCCGACTCGATGCGCGCGGCCTGGGGCGTGGTGATGATGCGCTCGCGCTTCTCGAGCCCTGCTTCGCGGATGGCGTCGAGCTCGGCCTGGTAGATGGGCTTGGCTTTGTCGAACATCGCTACCTCTTCCTAGAACTTGAAGACGACCTTGGGGAACGTCTGGATGCGCTCTTCGAACGATTCCGGCTCGTAGCTCTCGAAGTCCACGATCGGCCCGTCGCCGCGGTTGAGGATCACTTCCCAGATCAGGTCGTGGATGTTGGGGTCGCGCGACTCGAGCAGGTGGCGGGTGATGTGCCAGGTTTCCCACACGCGGCGGCCGATCACGCTGTGCATCGCGATGCCGTCCACGATCACCCGGTCGAAGCTCTCGATGATGGCGTCGCCGCTCTTGAGTCCGAAAAGGATCACGTCGCCGCCGCGGCGGACGATGTGGATGGCGTTGTTGACCGACGAGTTGAGCCCGCTCATCTCGAGCACCACGTCCACGCCCACGCCGTCGGTGAGCTTGCGGACCTCGCTGGCGAGATCCGGATCGTGCTCGTAGTCGTCCGCGGCCTTCATCGCGGGTTCGAGCACCACGTCGGCGCCGAGCTTGCGCGCCATCGCGGCGTGGCTCTGCACCGGCTCGATGCCGATGATGTAGCTTGCGCCGAGCGCGCGCGCGATGGCCACGGCGAACAGCCCGATCGTGCCGCAGCCCACGATGGCCACGCGCTTGCCGCGCAGGTTCACCTTGGTGCAGGCGTGCACCGCGTTGCCGAACGGCTCCTGGATGGCGGCGACTTCGGGGCGGATCTTGTTGATGTTGGTGCGCCAGATCACCTTGGCCGGCAGCTTGACGTAGTCGCCGAAGGCGCCGTCGTAGCTGATGCCGATGATCAGATCGTCCGCGCAGACGTGCGCGTCGCCGACGCGGCACTGGTAGCAGGCGCCGCAGTAGATGTGGCTCTCGGCCGCGACCAGATCGCCGACTTCGAGGCCAAAGCTGCGCTTGGCGTCGCTGCCCACCGCCACGATCTCGCCGAACAGCTCGTGGCCGATGATGCGGCGCGGCCGCTCCTCGCGCATGCTCTTGGCTTCCTTGTCGAGCGAGCCGAGGATCATGTCCTTGAAGGCGCGCCGGAACCAGATGCCGCGGTCCGAGCCGCAGAAGCCGACAAAGCGTGGCTTGATCAGTACGCGCGAGCGGTCGTGGTAGTCGGCGCGCTCGTCCAGCGTCGCCGAAGGGACCTCCTCCATGCGGAGGCCTTTGGTTTCTTCCCACGGGTCACGTGCGCGGTCGTAGACCAGCGCTCTCATTGTCGATTCGGGCATGGCCCGACTCTTACGTCCAACCGCCGCGCGGGTCGAGTGGTGCCCTGACGCCGCGCTGCGTTACCGCGGCGGCCCCGGCTACTTCTTGGGCTGGGCAGTACGGAGTTTGAGGCCGCCAAAGTTGGGCACGGTCACCTTGAATTTGGGCGCCGCGGCCGAGGCCGACGCTGCGGCCTTCGCCGCGGCTTGCTTTGCGTCCTCGGCGGCTTTCTGTGCCGAAGCGCTTGCCGCGGCGGTGGCGGCCTTGGCCTTGGCGGCTTCGTCGGCGGCAGCCTTCGCCTTGGCGGCGGCCTCGTCGGCGGCCTTCTTGGCGGCTTCTTCCTGCTGCTTCTTCAGTTCCGCAGGGTCGGCCTGGACCACCTGGACGGTGACCATGCGCTTCTCGAGCCAGCCCGGCGACAGCTCGCCCACGCCCGAGGGGTAGTCGACCAGCAGCCACGTGCCGTAGGCGGCCTTCTTGTTGACGTAGGTGCCCTTGGCGAGCGTGGTGATCGGATCAGTCGTGGCGTCCGCTTCCTTGTAGACCTTCGCGTTGGCGATGGTGACGCGCACCGTGCCGCTCGCGACGGTTTCCTTGTCGCCGTAGCGCTTGATGGTATCGGCCGGCGCGGGAGCGGCAGATGCCGAGGGAGCGGGAGCGGCAGATGCGACAGCCGAAGCCGTAGCCGAGACGGCGGGCGGCGGTGCCTTCTTCTTCTTGCAGGCCAGCAGAGCGGCCAGCACCAGCGCCGCACTAGCGGCCGTCGTCAGCTTGTGGAGCTTGTGTCCCATCGGTCCTCCTCGTCCTTCGCGCCGAACCCTACACCAGGTCCCCTACGCTTCACAGAGCCCAGCGATCTTCTTCGGCCCGTTGGCCAGCGCGCGGGAAACCCGGCGAGCGACAGCGAGCCCGCGATGAGCGTAGCGAACCGCGTCGGGGTGCTCGAGGGGCGGTGAGCCCCCTCGAGGAGGACTACGGCGGGGGCGGGTAGGAAGGAGCTAGTGCTTGGGCGGGGGCGGAGTGGTGTTCTTCGGCCGGTGGGCGAGGCAACGGGTGATGCCGTCGACCAGCCGCTTGGGCGCGCCCTCGGGCAGCACCGGGCGCCCCATCACGTTGTGCAGCAGGCGGTGCCAGCCGAACTTCCCGTCCGGTGTGAAGCTGAGCCACACGAACATGGCGCGCCCCTTGACGCTGTTGAACGGCGCGCCGCCTCCGCGGCCGTCGTTCCAGGCGCGAGAGTCGCTGCTGTTGTTGCGGTTGTCGCCGAAGACAAACACCTGGTCTTTGGCCACGTGATACGGCCCTTGATGGCCATCGTAGCGGTCGTCCTCGTAGACGGTCAGGTACGAGTAGGTGCCCAGGAACTCCACGAACAGCTCGCCCTTCTTCAGCTGTCCCTGGTCGCCCTCGTAGAACTCGTATGGCCCCACGTCGCAGCTCGGAACCTTCCAGCCGTTGATGATCGGATGACCGCCGTCGGCTTCGATCGTATCGCCCGGCAGCCCGATCACGCGCTTGATGAAATCCTGCCGCGGGTTGTCCGGGTTCGGGTCCGGATAGATGAACACGATCACGTCGCCGCGCTTGGGCGGCAGGTTGCCGAACAGCCGCGTGTGCGTGAACGGGATCTCCGGACCGTAGATGAACTTGTTGACGAAGATGTGATCCTGGATCTGCAGTGTCGGCAGCATCGAGCCGCTGGGGATCTTGAAGGCCTCGACCACGAACGCGCGCAGCAGCAGCGCCACGGCCACGGCGATGCCGATCGACTCGGCGTATTCCCTGAGCTCGCTCTTCTGCCAGCGGCCGAGATGGCGGGCGACCAGGCGGCTCGCGTGGTCGAAGGCGTCGCCGAAGCGGTCCTCGTCGAACTGCTCGGCCTCCATCGTGTCGCGCAGGTCCTCGAGCGAGTCCTTGAGCTCGTCGCGGGCCGGCGCGGGCACGTTGCGCTCCACGGCGCGGGCGTTCTTGTGAAGGATGCGCTCGGCTTCCTCGAGCAGGCCGGCGGCCGCCTCGTACTCGCGCCGGAGCTCACGCGGTAGATCGGTGCGACCGCCGATCCCTGCCTGCGTGGCGAGCGGCAGGTAGTGGCGCCAGTGGTAGAGCCCCATCTCGAACACCGTGAACAGCACGATGCCCGCCGGGACCGGCTGGTCCTGCACGAGCCAGCGGATGCGGCCGAGCAGCGTGGACGCATCCGCCATCTGGGCGGGCTCCAGCAGCCACACAGCTGCGGCCGCGAGGGCCAGCGGGATCAGGACGAACCACAGAGCCCAGAAGACATATCGGGGGAGGTTGGCGTTCTTCTGCACGATGGTCAGCTCGGGCGCCCCAGCGCGGCGGCCACTCTTACCCGGCGCGCAGCGACTGGGCAACCTGCCTCGCGTGCGGTTTATGCCCCGGAGCGGCCTGCCGGCGACGATCCTGCGACTTTTCTGCTGCGTTCAGGGCGCGTCGCCCAGCTCGACCAGGTAGTCCACCTTGGCTGCCTGCTCGCCTCCCCGGATCGGCGGTGGCGAGGTGCGGCCGGCCACCGAGCTGTGATCGATGACCAGGTAGTACATACCCTTGGGCAATGCGAGATAGCGCTTCCAGACCTGTCCGGCGACAAGCGGCTCGTCCAGCAGGGGGCGGCCCGGCAAAGGCGCTGCGCCGCCCTGCTTGATGTAGTGATCGATCATCTCGTCGCCGACTCCCTTGGAGACCACGAACACGTCGACCGCGGGCGCGCCGTCCAGGGTCATCGTGATGTAGAGCGCCTGGTTCTTGTCGGTCACCTCGAAGCCGCCGACGTAGTCCTGCTGGCCCGCGTGCACCTCGGTGCGGTCGTTGGCCAGCGTGACCTTGTCGGCGTTCTTGATCGAAAACGGTTTGAAGGGCTTCTGCCCCTTGGGGATGATGCCCAGTCCGAAGTCGGTCTCGCCCTTGTCGCCGTAGCGGATGACGGTGAAGCCGCGTTGCAGCTGGCTCTGCACGATCTGCCGCCCTAGTCGGTCCGGGTCGAGCCCGGCGATTGCCATCCCGCCGCGGGCCAGCATCGACTCCACCATCAGCGTCTTGAACGAGGTCGCGTTGACCTGGCGCGGGCGGAAATAGATGTACATCGCGCCTTTGTCGGCCATCTGGAAGTCGGGCGAATACTCGATGAGTCCCGCCGCCGAGAAGCCGATGCGCCCGCTCAGGTTCGTCCAGCCGTAGCCTTCGCCCGAGTACTGCACGACCAGCGACTGGCGCGAGGTGTTCTCGAGCACCTGCGAGCTGCAGCTCTTGGCGAAGAAGCGTCCCAGTACCGGTTGGTCGTCGCTCAGCTTGAGCGGCGCGCCGCGCCGGGTCATCTCGAAGCAGAAGCGTCCCAGGCCGAACTTCAGGATGTCGAAGCGCAGCGACTTGTTGTGCGGGTTGTTGATCACGCCGGGCCCGAGGACCGAGATGGCCCCGGCCCCGACGGACTCCTTGCTGGGGCAGCCGCTGACGGCGAGGAGAAGAGCGAGGATCGCGAAGACGAACGGGAATCGGGCGCGCATGCCGCCGACAGCATAGCCCGATGTCAGCCGGGGCTGTCGCCTCGAAGTTGACACTGGGCCCCGCCAGGCGTTGAGTTCCTGCGCAAATGGCTCATGTTGCGGTCGTGGGTGCAGGGGCCTGGGGAACGGCGCTGGCCAGGCTCCTGGCAGAGCAGGGCGAGCGGGTGGAGCTGTGGAGCTGGCAGCCCGATCACGCCGCGACGGTCGAGCGCGAGCGCGAGAACGCCGAGTTCCTGCCGGGCTTTTCGCTGCCCGACCCTGTCCACGTGACCAGCGACATCCACACGGCGCTGTCCGGCGCCGATCTGGTGGTGCTGGTCGTGCCCTCGCACGCCTTCCGCGAGACGCTGCTCGGCCTGCGTGACGCGCTGCCGCCGTCGGCGACCCTGGTGAGTGCGACGAAGGGCATCGAGAACGACACGCTGATGCTCATGAGCGAGATCATCGTGGACGTGCTGGGTGAGCAGGCAGCGGCGCGCACGAGCTGTCTGTCCGGCCCGAGCTTCGCGAAGGAAGTCGCCGGCGGCATGCCCACCAACGTCGTGGTGGCTTCGGAAAACCACGCGCTGGCGGTCGACGTGCAGCGGCGCTTCGCGACCGAGCGCTTCCGCGTGTATTCCAGCGAGGATCCGATCGGCGTGGAGGTGGGCGGCGCGCTGAAGAACGTGATCGCCATCGCGGCCGGTGCGTGCGACGGGCTCGGCTTCGGCCACAACACGCGCGCGGCGCTCATCACACGCGGGCTGGCGGAGCTGACACGCCTGGCGGTCGCCAAGGGCGCGGATCCGAAGACGCTTGCCGGGCTGGCGGGCATGGGGGATCTGGTGCTCACCTGCACTGGCGATCTGTCACGCAACCGCACGGTCGGTTTCCGCATCGCCCAGGGTCAGGGGCTTTCCGAGGTGCTGGCCGGGCTCGGCCACGTTGCCGAGGGGGTGCGCACGGCCCAGAGCGCGTACTTCCTGGCCGAGCGGCTCGATGTCGAGCTTCCCATCTGCAACGAGGTCTACCGGGTGCTGTACGAGAACAAGCCGCCCTTGCAGGCCGTTCAGGACGTGTTGACGCGTCCGCTCAAGAAGGAGTGGGAATGAGACGGCTCTCCGCTGCGGCGTCGGTTCTTGCCGCCATGTGCGTCGCGACGGTCGCGTCGGCGCAGGCCGCGCCCCCCGGCTACGGCCAGCCCGCGCCGGGCTACGGCCAGCCCGCGCCGGGCTACGGCCAGCCCGCGCCGGGCTACGGCCAGCCTGCGCAGGGCTACGGCCAGCCTGCGCAGGGGGTCCCGGTGCCCCCGAATTTTGGCTACAGGATGCCGGTCGCCCCGCCCACGCGCTCGCAGAAGCGGACCAGCCTCGAGATCGGTTCGCTCTACGGTGTGTCCGCGGCGTACGGCGTCGGGATCGGCATCTGGTTCGATGCCGAGGTAGGGATCAGCGATCCGGGCGTCGCACTGATCACCCCAGCCATCCTCGGCGTGGGCGCGCCAGTGGGGGCGTACTTCCTCGACGAGCCCGAGATGCCGCGCGGCATGCCGGCGTCCATCGCGGCCGGCCTCGCGCTGGGCGCGGGCGAGGGCGTGGGCATCGCCAGCTACCAGTTCGTGACCGCGAAGAAGGCCGACGCCTGGGGCTTCCGCGGACTTTCGCGCGCGACCGCCCTGGGCGCCACGCTGGGCGGCATCGGTGGCTACGCGCTCGGCTACTTCCAGTCTCCGGAGCCCGAGAGCAGCGTCCTGGCGACGAGCAGCGCGATGTGGGGAACGGCGATCGGCGCGATGTTCGGCTACGGCGCGTCGCGTTCGGGCGTCGGCTATGGGCTGGCGAACGACTCGGCTGGTCTAGGGGGGCTCATCGGTTACAACATGGGGCTCGTGGGGGCGGCGGCCGTGTCGCTGGCCTATGTCCCCAGCTGGTACCAGCTCGGATGGATGTGGGCGGGCGCCGGCATCGGCGCCGCGGTCTCGTTGCCGGTCTATCTGTTCTACGCGGGAAAGGGTGGGCCGCCTGCCAAGCGCGGTCTGCTGTTCACCGCGACGGCCACCACGCTGGGTCTCGGGGCCGCCGCCGTGTTCACCTCCGGCGCCGTGGGCGACTACCAGGTCGCCGGGGCAGAGGACCAGGACACGTCCGGCGCGCCGGCGTTTGCCCGGCTGACCACGATCACGCCAATGGCGTTGCCCGGCGGCGCGGGAGTGCAGCTCGGCGGCCTTTTGTACTGAGTGCGGGTTTTGTCGCCTCCCGGCAACACTTCCGACAGTAGTCCGCGGGTTCTGCTAGGCTTTTTTCCCGCATGGCGATGATCCGCTACTACCCCCCGGAGGGTGCGCCGGTGCTTGTGGCGCTTCACAAGCCGGTGATGACCATCGGGCGGGCGCTCGGCAACGACATCCACGTTCCCGATCGCAGCGCCAGCGACCATCACGCGCAGATCGTGTTCAACGGGCGGGACTTCCAGCTCGAGGAAGTCGACCGCGGCGCGGAGATCCTGATCAACGGCAAGAAGAAGCGGCGCGCCAGGCTCGTCAACGGCGACCGGATCCAGCTGGGCAAGGCGCAGCTCGGCTTCAGCATGTTCAGCGAGCTGCCGGTGGCGACGGGGCGCGACGAGGATGGGGAGCCGTCCGGCAGCTCCGCGGAGATCGCCGGGCTGAGACGCCTGCATGGCTTCAGCGAGCGGCTGATGACGAAAAGCTCGGTCGACGAGCTGCTCGAGACGCTGCTCGATGACGTGATCGAGCTGACCGGCGCGGCCCGCGGCGTGGTGCTGCTGGTCGACCCGGGCGAGGGTGAGAACAGCCCACCTCACGTGCGCGCGTCGCGCAACGTGCAGCGCGAGGCGATCGAGGATCCGAGCGGCGCGATCAGCGACAGCATCGTGCGGCAGGTGATCGAGAGCCGGCGTCCCGTCATCGTCAGCGACGCGCTCAACGACACGACCTTCGGCAAGAGCGAGAGCGTGATGGCGCTACAGCTCTCCAGCGTGATGTGCGCGCCGTTGCTCAGCCAGGGCGAGGTGATCGGCGCGCTCTACGTCGGCAACGACGAGGTGAAGCACCTGTTCCAGCGCGGGCAGCTCGACCTGCTCACGATCTTTGCCGGGCAGGCGTCGCTCATCCTGCAGAACGCGATGCTGCTGTCGGCCCTGCGCGCGGACAAGGAGAAGCTCGCGGCGGAGCTGTCCGACAAACGCTTCGGCGAGATCATCGGGGCGTGCTCCAGCATGATGGAGGTGTTCCGCAAGCTGCAGAAGGTGGCGGCGACCGACATCAGCGTGATGATCACCGGCGAAACGGGGACGGGAAAGGAACTCATCGCGCGCGAACTGCACCGTCGCTCCAATCGCGAGAACGGGCCGTTCGTCACGGTCAACTGCGGCGCGATCCCCGAGAACCTGATGGAGAGCGAGATGTTCGGCCACGTCAAGGGCGCCTTCACCGGCGCCGTGGCCAGCCGTCCCGGCAAGTTCCAGCAGGCGGACGGCGGCACGCTGTTCCTCGACGAGATCGGCGAGCTCACGCTGCAGCTCCAGGTCAAGCTGCTGCGCGCCATCCAGGAGCGCGTGGTGTATCGCGTCGGCGACAGCCGGCCCGAAAAGTGCGACATCCGCATCCTCGCCGCGACCAACCGCAACCTCGAGGACATGATCAAGGAGGGCGGGTTCCGCGAGGACCTCTATTACCGTCTGAACGTCGTGAACCTGTGGCTGCCACCGCTGCGCGACCGCGCCGACGACGTGTTCATCATCGCCAAGGCGCTGCTCAGCAAGTACGCCGACGAGCTCGACAGCCCGGTGAAGGGTTTTTCGCCGCAGGCGCTCACCGCCATCAAGAAGTATCCCTGGCCGGGAAACATCCGGCAGCTGGAAAACCGCATCAAGAAGGCGCTCGTGCTGTGCGACCGCACATTGCTAGGCCCCGAGGACCTGGATCTGGGGCCTGAAGCCCAGGCGCCGATCGTGCCGCTCGAGAAGGCCAAGGAGGACTTCCAGCGTCGCTACGTCCTCGAGGTGCTGGAACGCAACAACGGCAACCGGACGCAGACGGCACGCGATCTGGGTGTCGATCCGCGGACCATCTTCCGGTACCTGGAAAAGGAACAGAACCCGATCCCGAGCGCGGCCGGTGGTGCACCCGCCGATCGCGAGTAGGTCGAGCGATCGGGTTCAGACGGGCGGGCTGCGCCGGCTGCGGGCCTCGCGTTCCCGTTGCGCGCAGCCATTGCGTCTGGCTCGCGGCTTGCACCCTTGGGAGGGCCATGCGCCAAGCTGCTACCGCGACTCTTGCAGGAAACGCGGCGAAGGCGCTCTCGGGAAGCGCCTTGCTGCGGCGCGGTAGCGCAATCTCTGCGTGTTGTGCTGGCGCACGCGCATGGATTGCGAGGGGGCACCGGGAAGGTCCGGACCCATCCTTCGTGACACCGGTCCACGGAGCCCACTCGTGAGCGCGATGCGAGACGACGACATCGGGCGGCTGGCGGTGCGGGTGCGGCGCACCGAGCAGGGCGACGGCGAATCGGTGCTCGATCTCAGTGTCTTCTGCCCGCTGCGCGGACATAGCATGTCGCTCGACGACTGCAGCGGCTGTGAACGTTGCGAAGGGCTGACGCTCGAGGCTGGCGGAGGGCAGGCGTTTCTGCGCTGCCACTGCCGGCCGACGCCGCAGGAGGGCGGGAACGTGGAGAGGCGTGCACGTGAAGGAGGACTCGCGTCGGCGAGCCAGACGCTCATCTCGGAAGTCATGACGGCGGACGTGCTCTGTGTCTCGCCCGACCTTGCAGTCGAAGCGCTGACGACGATGTTCCTCGAGCGGAACATCAGCGGCGCGCCGGTGGTCGACGATAGCGGGCGTCCTGTCGGCGTCGTGAGCAAGACCGATCTCGTGAGAGAGCAATGGGACGCGGGGCAGGACCAGGAGACCGAGCGGCTGATGATCCGCCGCCAGGGCTACGAGGTCGAGCTCGGACCCGGATTTCACGCCGAGCGCATCGCACGCGCGACCGTGGGCGAAATCATGATGCCGATCGCGTTCACGTTGCCGGAGACGGCGTCGGTTTCGCGTGCTGCGGCGCTGATGGCCCTTGAAGGTGTCCACCGGCTGCCCGTGGTGAGCGAGGAAGGCAAGGTGGTCGGCATCCTGTCGGCGATGGACATCCTGCGCTGGCTCGCCGAGGCCGAAGGCTACCTGGTTCCGCGCGGTCGCGCGCCGGAGGCGTGAGCGCGCGAAACGCGTCGCCCGCAGATGCCGCGGCCAGGGACGAACCGTTCAGCGGCGGTGCGCGCGATACAGCCGCGTGGTCTTCGCCCCGTTGCGGTCCGAAGCAAAATAGAGCCAGCACATGTCCGGCGACAGGCTGGGCTGCGAGTCATTCACTGCCTGCAGGTCGACGTTGATCTGCTGGGCTTGTGCCGACACCTTTCCGTTCTGGTCGGGGAAGGCGTAGAACATGTCGAGCGGTGCGTTCTTGTTCGTGCAGTCGGTGTAGTGCTCGCTTGAATCGAACAAGAGCAGCTTGCCGTCCGGCGTGGCCCACGGCGAAGGGTCGATCACGTCGAGCGGGCAGTTCGACGGTGCGGTGGTCAGGCTGACCTGGACCGCGGTCGCGCTGCCGCCGGCCAGCACATCGGCCGTGAACACCTGGAACTGGAACGCGCCGGAACGGTCGCTCGTCCACCAGGCACGACCCGAGCCGGATGCGAGCGCGAAGCTGTAGTTGCTGTTGCTGTTGCTGTTGTTGATTGGAGCGGCCAGCGGCGTCGCCGTGGCCATGTTTCCCGTGCTGTCGATGGTCGCGCCGACGACCTGGCGCCTCAGCGTGTTCGGGATCGCGTTGTCGAAATAGAAGTTGTAGCTGGAGAGCGCGCCCGTTGCGGGGGGCGCGGTAACCAGAGGTGCTCCGTTGCCGTCGGCGCTGGCGCTGCCTTCCTGCCCGGCGCTGGTGGTGAAATCCTGCGTGACCCAGATCGCACGCGTCCAGCCGGTCTGCCCCTCGACCGTGTAGATCAGGCCGTGGTCACCGATTGCGCGCGGATAGCGGAGCCAGTCCGATGGGTGTGCGGCGTTGATGTGGTCGAGCGTTTCGGCCGCGCCGAAGTGGAAACGCGTCGTGTCGGTACAGGCATGGCAGGCCTTGTCGTCGCCGCAGTAGTGCCCTGGGCCGCAGCTGCCGTCGCCGCTGCACGGGACGCCGCCGTCCGCCGCCCCGCTTCCGGCGGCGCCCGCCGTGCCAGCCGTCCCCGCGCTGCCGCCGGAGCCCGCCGTGCCGCTGCCTCCGCTGCCCCCCGCTGCCGTCCCCCCGCTGCCCGCTGTGCCGGCCCCTCCATCGGTGCTGGGCGCCGACACGAAATCGTTGCTGCTGGAGCAGGCCAGAGCCAGCAGAGCGACTCCGATCGAGCTCAGCCACAGCGCGGAAGATTTCCTCATGTGCGCACCTCCGGGGGCTGCACGGCGTCCTACAGCCAGGGCAAATGACTCGTCACCCTGCAATCAGGGTGCCGGACGCGCACGGCCGTGTCCATGCGGATTCTAGCGGGTTCGAGGAGTCCGCTGTTCACGGCCCGCCCCCGGACCAGCATTCACGCCGGACAGTCGGCTCAGTGCACGTTGCCGACGAGCCAGGCGAAGCCGGGAACCAGCACTTCCTCGGGCGACGCGCCTCCGTGGCGCGCCGGCGAGGTGCCGGTCGACTGCGGCTCGGTGACGAAGCCGTGATCGCCGAACAGCATGACGAGCGTCCGCGCCGGCAGCTTCAGGAAGTGATTGGCCACGGTCTCGGCGACCTCGTTCGCGAGCGCATCCAGCCGTGGCGCGAGCGACTCGCCCGGCTCGGACATGCGCGACTCCACCAGATCCAGCTTCATCACCTCGCGGTGGCCGGTCTTGAGCCGGCGCAACACGCCGGCGCTGCGCCCTCGTGCCACCGGCAGCGCCGATTCCGCACCCTCGATCGGCTCGCGCAGTCCTTCGGGACCGCGCCCGATGAGCTCGAGCTGCACGGCAGTGGTCGACGGTAGAGCCGACCAGAGCAGCAGCCGCTCGGTGAGCGCAGCGCTCTGCCCGACGAGCAGCTTGAGCTGGTCCTGCACGCGCAGACCCAGGTCGAACCGCATGCCGTCGACCATCAGCAGCTGGACGGCCCGCGCGCCGTGCAGTCGGCCGATGCGGTGCGCCACCTCCGGCACGTCCAGCACCATGGTCGGCCGCTTGCCGCGCAGCCGAAGCGCGTCGAACGCTTCCGAGTAGCTCTTCTCGAAGCTCTCGGCCCAGGTCTCGAGCACGCTTTCGGCCTCGCCACCCGCCACGCCGCGAGCCACCGCGTCGGACAGGGGCACGTAGGCCGACACGAACATGCGCTCGATGACTGCTAGCGGCTTGGGGCCACGCGCGCTGTCGAGCTCGCGCATCCAGCTCCGCCATTCGTTCCGGGCTCTCGCCTCGGCTTCGTCGGCCGGGGCCGCCTCTGCCGATACGGCCTCGGTCGGCTGTTCGTGCACGTCGTCGGCCTGGGCCTCGGTCTGCTGCACGTCGTCGGCCTGGGCCTCGGTCTGCTGCACGTCGTCGGTCTGGGCCTCGGTCTGCTGCACGTCGTCGGCCTGGGCCTCGGTCTGCTGCACGTCGTCGGCCTGGGCCTCGGTCTGCTGCACGTCGTCGGCCTGGGCCTCGGTCTGCTGCACGTCGTCGGTCTGGGCCTCGGTCTGCTGCACGTCGTCGGTCTGGGCCTCGGTCTGCTGCACGTCGTCGGCCTGGGCCTCGGTCTGGGGGTCGGGTTCGGCTTCGCAGTCCGCGTCTGCCTCGGTTGCAGCAGGCGTATCTGCGGTCGGCAGAGCTGCAGCCGCTCCGGGCTCGGTGGCGGACTCGAGCGCCGTTTCGCTGGCGTCCTTGTCTACTGCTGCGTCCTGCGTCTTCGCTACTTCGCCCGTAGGCTCGTCGGCTTCCGGCGCATCGACACCCCGCGCCCAGCCGGCGTACGCCTCTTCCACCGCCGGCGGCAGCGCGCTCTCCTCTTCCGTCGTTTCCGGCGCGTCGTCGAAGATGGCAGCCATGGCGCTCGCCAGGTCGGACTTCTCGACGTGTCCTGCCGGCAAGTCGATGGCGGGCGGTGCATCGGGCGCTTCGGCCATCGCCTCCTGTTCTGCAGGCGGCGGCGGCGTGGACAGCGCGTCCACGTCGGGCGGAACGAGCTCGGCGCCGGCAGGCGTGTTGTCCAGCATCCACTCCGGCGGTTCCGGCGCTTCAGCGAAAGTGGCGGGCTCGTCGTCCGTGAGAGCGACCTCCGGCGGCACGTCGGACAGCTCCATCGCGGCAACGCTCGCGGCCACTTCGGGGGCCGCGTTGGGGGCCGCGCGGGGCCCGCTCTCCGGCTGTGCGTCGCAATCCTCGATCAGGGCGTGCAGCGCGGTCGGCGCGCCGTACACGCCAAGGAAGCGGTCGCGCGCATCCAGCAGCAGGCGAACGGAACGTTCCGTGGCCGCCGCCATCCACCAGCGGATGACCGCGCTGTCCTCGGCGTCCAGCGTTCCGGCGAGATTGGCGATCCCTTCCAGCGTGCCGCAGCACACGAACAGTCCGTCGCGCCCGATCTGCCTCGCTCGGAACAGCTGGTCGCTCAACGACGCATCCAGATCGCTCGAAGCGCCGACGCCGGGGGGCGGCGCTCCGCGGCGCTCGAGCGAACCTTCGACGGCGCTCTCGATCGCAAGCGCGAGACGGCCGCGCATTGCCGGGCCGGGAGGCTCGACCTCCACGACGAGGAAACCATCGCGCTCGGCCATGTCGCGCGCCTCGGCGCGCTCGGTTGCGGCGGCAAGGCGCACCTCCCCCTGTTCCACCTGTTCCACGTCCTGTCCGCGATCCTGCGACGCTACCCAGTTCATGTGACGAGCCATGGTCGAAATGGGCCCGTCTGGCCCAGTTTTCTGCGGAGAACGCCCAGCCCAGTCCGGAAACGGCGTCCCGCGCATCGCGACCTGGCACCAGGGCGGAACGAGACCTGGGCGACTTGTCAAGCGCAGGTTGAAGCTTGTGGCATCTTCCGGACGAGTGCCTGTCGGTCGATGACCTGACAAGGGACATGCCACGTGCCGCGGACTTCCTGCCCATCCACTGGCCGGCGTTGACGTTCGAAGCCCGCAGAAATACATTTAGACTGTTCCCTCTGCAGGGTTCGCGAGGTGCTAGTAACGAATCCCTTACAAGTCATCTGAACCAGGAAGGCGGATCGCCGACGGAGTGCTAGGCCCGGAGCATGCTCACCGGGAAGCCGGAAGTCGGGGTGAGTCTCCCACCTAGCGAGGCTAGGGGTTCGGACTACGCACGACCTCGCGGCCCAGGCGGTCAGGAACCCATGAACGGGCCGGCGCGAAAACGCCGGTCCCGTTCTCCTTTGTAGCCCTTCTGCACCACCCCGGCGGCTACTCCGCCCGGAAAAATCGTGCAGGGCTTTGTGGCTTACGGGCCTTTCTTCGAAGGCGCGTCTCGGCTACTTTCGCCGCGTGATGCACACGCACGTCGAGCCTGCTGGAGCTGACCGGAAGCGACGACGCGAAGCCGCGCAGGGTAGGGCCCGCCGCCCGGTAGGGTGGCGCGGGCGACTGCTCGGATTCGCCAGCCTCGCGCTGATCACGGCGCTTCCCCTCTCCGCGGATGCCGCCAAGGTCAAGGGGGCGGTCAAGAACTTCCGGAATCTGGTCAATCCGGTCTGGGAGGAAGCCAAGAATCCCAAGAATCACGGCTACTCCTTCCGCGAGCCGGTGCCGACCGTGCGCGCGGAGTTCCGCCGGCTCTTCCCCGATATTCCGAAGGAGCTGTGCATCGCAGCGCTCTCCTCCGAAAAGCAGAAGCCGCACAAGCCCATTCTCATCCGCGTCGGCGGCGGCCGCACGACGCCGGTGACGATCGTGGTTCCGCCCGGCACCACGCTCCAGTTCAAGAACACCGATCCGTTCACCCACCGGCTGTTCGGCGTGAAGATCCCGACCTTCCGCCCCAATGACACCGTCAAGGGTGGGACCCGGTCCTGGACAGTGCCGGGAAAGGGGACCTTCGAGATCCGCGACGAGCTCGCACCGAGTCTCCGGATGTGGATTGTCGGTGAACCGAACGTGGCGGCGATCGCCTACCCATCCAGGAAAGGCAAGTTCCTGCTCACCGTCGACCAGCCGGGGGACTACACCGTCCAGGCTTTCTTCTCGGGCAAGAAGGTCGGCGACCCGCGGCAGGTCACCATCGGGGCAAAGGACGTGGACATCTCCAGGAATCCGATTGCGGTGGCCTCGAAGAAGAAGGCCGGCGGCAAGAAGGGCAAGTAGGAAATGCTGCTATCGCGTTTCTGGTACGTCGCACTCGCGCTGGTTCTGGGCGGCGCCATCTTCGTCTTGTTTCTCGCGACCAGCATGTACAACCGCTCGGGCGCGCGGAACATGGGCGAGGGGCTGTCGGCCGACAGCCAGGTCGTGTCCTGGTACCTGAAGGATGATGCGCGCTCGCGCTCCGCGCAGCTCGTCAAGTTCGCGCTCGATCCCGATGTCGCCAAGTACCTGGAAAAGTCCAGCGAGGATCTGTCAAAGGTGCCCGACTCCGCGCGCGACAAGGTGCGCGCGGCGCTCAAGCGGGTCAGCGCGAAGATCCCGAAGGACGAGAACTTCGACGCGGTGTTTGCCGTGGACCAGAACGGCCGCGTCGTCGCCCACCTGGGCTACGAGCAGGCCAGCGGTATGGACGACTTCGAGCTCGGTGGCTATCCGGTCGTGGCCGACGCGCTGCACGGCTACATCCGCGACGACACGCTGGTGCTCGATCGCCTCTATCGCATCGTAGCGCGGCCGGTGGAGTACGACCTGGGCCAGATGCCCGCCGGCGCTATCGTCGGAGCGCGCATTATCGACGACAGGTTCGCGCGCGCGCTGTCGAAGCGAACCGGCGCGGCCGTCGCTTTCTATGCGCGAGGCCAGAACGTCGCGTCCGCGGCGCCGGAAGGGTTCGACAAGGGTCAGCTCGACCAGATCGTCGCCGACCTGAAGAACCTGAAGAACGACAAGGACTACCAGAAGAAGGGCCGCAGCAACGTGCGCACCATCGGCGGCCTGCTGGGCGTCGTGTACGCCAGGCTGCCGGGCGAGGCGTGGCAGCTCGGGGCTGGCTATGCCGTGGGCCGGCTGCCGTATCACGTTTCCGGGCCGCTCGACTTCTTCCAGAAGGCAGACGATGTCGACAAGAAGAACGCGAACATTCTGCTGGTGGCGCTGATCGCGCTCCTGGCTGCGGCGCTCGGCATGGTGTTCACGCTGCTCGAGCACACGCGCCCGCTGCACATATTCCGGCGTGAGGCGGTCCGTCTCGCCAAGGGCGAGACGGATCAGATGCAGCCGAGCAAGTTCCGCGGCGTGTACCGCAAGATCGCCAGCGACCTGAACGACGGCATCGACCAGGTTGCTGCCAAGGGCGGTGTGCCGCGCCGGGCCGCCGATCTGAAGCAGGTGCTGGGCGACATTCCCGACCAGCCGCAGATGAGCGCGTTCAGCTTCCCCGGCGATGCCCCATCGGGTCCGGAAAGCGCACCGCTGCCGAGCTCCCCGGCGGACCTCCCAGCCGGCCGCGGCCCTCCGCGCCGCGCCAGCCGTCGGCGCCGAGCAACTCCCTGGTTTCCTCGCCCAGCGCACCGAACGCCGCCCCATCGGCTCCGAAGCGCCCGCCGCCGCCGAATCGTCCCGGCGCAGGGGCCGGGAACGGCCACGACGCCGACGAGTGGCGGCGCGTCTACGAGGAATTCGTCGCGACGAAACAGCAGTGCGGCGAGAACATCGACGGCTTCACCTACGAGAAGTTCGAGCAGACGCTCAAGAAGAACCGGGACGCCCTCGTGCAGCGCCATGGCGCCAAGAGCGTGAAGTTCAGCGTCTACGTCAAGGACGGCAAGGCCGCCCTCAAGGCGAGTCCGATCAAGGAATAGACTTCCACCGTCAGCGGCGGGCGGGAGGCGTTCCTGCCAGCGTCCGACGCTGCCTATCGCCGGCGCGCGGGCCGGGGCGAAACCGGAACGCGCCTCCCGGCGTAGTGATGAATCCAGGAGGTCCCGGGCAACGCTTGGGCCCGGCCCGGCAATTTGGTAGGAACACTGCGCTATGAGCGAACCCAGGCTTCACAAGGTCCTTATCATCGGTTCGGGTCCCGCGGGGCTCACCGCATCCATCTACGCCGCGCGAGCGAACCTCCAGCCGTTCCTCGTGGAAGGCTTCAACGCCGGCGGCCTGATCCCCGGCGGTCAGCTGATGTTCACGACGGATGTCGAGAACTATCCGGGCTTTCCCACGGGCGTTACCGGGCAGGAACTCATGATGAAGTTCCGCGAGCAGGCGGAGCACTACGGCACGGAGATCGTCACCGCGGACGTGACCAAGGTGGACTTTTCGGAGCGCCCCTTCAAGGTATGGGTGGGCGAGGACGAGGACATCCTGCACCTGGCCAAGACGGTGATCATCTCCACCGGCGCGCGCGCCAACTACCTCGGGCTCGAGAGCGAGGAGAAGCTCAAGAACAAGGGTGTCAGCGCCTGTGCGGTGTGCGACGGCGCGCTGTTCCGCGGCGAGGACGTCGTCGTGGTCGGCGGCGGCGACACGGCCATGGAAGAGGCGACGTATCTCGCGGGTCTGTGCAAGAGCGTCACGCTCATCCACCGCCGCGACGAGTTCCGCGCCTCGAAGGTGATGGAAGAGCGCGCCACTGCGAACGAGAACATCACCATCCTCCGCAGCCACGTGATCACGGAGGTGCTCGGCGTCGAGGAAGACAAGGTCACCGGCGTGCGCGTCAAGGACCTGAAGACCGACAAGGAGCGCGAGCTCAAGTGCGCGGCGATGTTCGCGGCCATCGGTCACACGCCCATGACGGAGCTCTTCAAGGGTCAGCTCGAGACGCACGACAACGGCTACCTGAAGATCACCAAGCCCGGCACGACATACACGAGCGTGCCCGGCGTGTTCGCGGCCGGCGATGTGGCGGACTGGGTCTACCGCCAGGCCATCACCGCGGCGGGCACCGGCTGCATGGCGGCGCTGGATGCCGAGCGCTGGCTCGGCGCCAACGACGGCCACTGAGCGGGCGGGAGTTCCGGCCACCAGCGCCCCGGAGGGGGCGCTGGTCCGCCGCGTAGCGGAATCGCGCGCGTTGATCTAGAACCCCGGAGATGAGCGCGCCGCCCCGCGAGGACCCGGTCGAGGAGCTAGTCGAGCTCTCCGAGGCGCTGCGCGCGCACGCGGCGTGGCAAAAGTCCACTGGCGCTACCGGCTTGCCGCGCGCCAGCGAGGAGCTCCGGGCCGAGCGACAAGCCGCTGCGCCTGCCGAGCCAGCTGGCGCGCCCAGCGGGCCGGCTTCCGCCCGCGTCGAGCCCGCGCAGTCTGCCCCGCCTTCGGTCGAGCCCGCGCCGGTCCAGGAGCGTCGGCCCAACCCGCGGTCGGTCGAGCCCGCGCCAGTCCCCGAGCGGCCAGCGCCAGCACCTGTCGCGGCCAGCGAGCTCCGGCCGGCCGCTCCGGCACGGCCCGCCGCCGACGCACGCCCTGCGACCGCACCGGCGGCTGCACCAGCCGTCCAGCGGACAGCCGAGCCTCCGGCGGCTGTCGGGCCGCGGCCGACGCCGGCCGAGGCAGCTCTTGCTGTTCACGACGAGAAGCGCGCGCGGCGCCTGTCGACGCTGGCAGCCGAGGTGGCGGCCTGCACGCGCTGCCCGCTCCACGAGGGCCGGACGCAGACCGTGTTCTCGCGCGGCTCGGCGAGCTCGGGTCTCTGCTTCATCGGCGAGGGGCCTGGCGCGGACGAGGACGCGCAGGGCTACCCCTTCGTCGGCAAGGCCGGACAGCTGCTCGACAAGATGATCGTTGCCATGGGGCTGTCGCGCGACGAGGTCTACGTCTGCAACATCGTCAAGTGCCGCCCGCCGAACAACCGCAAGCCCTCTCCCGAAGAGATGGCCGCGTGCATGCCCTACCTGGAAGAACAGCTCCAGCTCGTCGAGCCCACGGTGATCGTGGCGATGGGCGCGACCGCTGTACAGGGATTGCTCGGTACCACCGCGGGCATCACGCGGCTCAGGGGCAAGTGGAAGCTGTACAAGGGGCGGATCGCGGTCATGCCGACCTTCCATCCGGCGTACCTGCTGCGCACCCCGCGCGCCAAGCGTGAGGTGTGGGAGGATCTCCAGGCGGTGCTGCGGCAGATGGGACGCGCCCTCCCGTCGCGGAAGTAATGCCGGGGATCGCGGAGCGCATCGACGGACGGATCGCAGGGCGCGTGACGCGCGCGGTGCTGGTCTTCATCGGCGTCTCGCCGTTCATTCCGCACCTGGTCGAGGGCGTCCCCGTGCTGGGGTCGGTCGGCGCCGCGCTCGACGCGTGGTTCTCGTTCCAGTGCCAGCGCGATCCGGCACGCACGCTGCACTTCCTGGGGCGACTGCTCCCGGTGTGTGCGCGCTGCCTGGGTATCTACCTCGGCCTCGGACTCGGTGCGATCGTGCTCAGACCGAAGCTCGGTGTGTGGCCGCTCAGGATCTGGGTCGGCCTGGCCGCGCTCTTGATGCTGCTCGACGTGGCGACCGAGAGCCTGGGCATGCGCCCGCCCTTTGCGCCGCTCAGGCTGCTCACAGGCTTGCTCCTGTCCTACCCGGTGGGCGTGGCGCTGGTCTGGAGCGCACGCGAGCTGGGCAGCGCGCACAGCGCGCCGCCGGCCGGCTAGCGCCCGCGGCGCCGGCCTCTGCTACAGCCCGAAGACGTAGCCGAGCGAGGGCTCGATGACCGGGCCCGACGTGGGCAGCATGAACATGAGGTTGACGTTCAGCTGCAGGCCGCTGTTCTTCGTGAAGGCGTACATCACGCCGCCACCCGCGGAGATGAAGCCCTGGCCGAGCTTCTTGTAGGCGTCGAGCTGGGTGGTCTTGGGCGTGTAGCTGAGCTGGGGCGCGCCCTGCGCGCACGCCGCGTAGCCCGAATTGGGGTTCTGCGGATCGACCGGCTCTCCCTGCGGGTTTGTCGAGGTGGGCTGCTTGCGCTGGCAGTCCGCTATGGTCACCGGGAGCTTCGCATCGACCTGCGCCATTCCGCCGCCGACCTTCACGTACGGCCGGAGCCCCTTCTTGCCGAGCACGTTGTGACCGAACCAGTACTGCGCCTCGGCTTCGGCGTGGACGGGCAGGAACGATGCCCCGCCCGCCTTGGGGCCGCCACCGATGGCGAAGCCCGCCCGCACTCCGATCATGATGTTCGCCGTGAGAGCGCGCTCGTACGACGCCAGGAAGCGCGTTGTGGCGATGGCCAGACCCGTCGCGATGCGGTCACCCGCGCCGGGCTCGGGGTCGAACCCATACTGCTGCTTGGTGCCCTCGTAGAAGCAGGCAAAGCCGTTGTTGTTCTGGCTGTTCTGCGAGCATACGTCGGTGCCACCCATAATGGCGACGTCCTGCGCGACGTGGATGCCCAGCCAGTTCTTCTTGTAGGGACCGGAAGGGGCGCTGCCGCCCGAGCTCGTCGAGCACTTGCCATCGACGCACTTGCCTTTGGAGCAATCGGCGTCCACATCGCACGAAGGTGCGCTCTCGCAGCTGCCGTTGAGGCACACGAGGCCGGCCTTGCACTCCGAGTCCTGCTCGCAGGTGTCGCCCCAGCCGCGAGTGCCGTGCTCCCCGCCGCCGCCGGACTTGCAGCCGGGCAGACCAGGCGGGCACTCGACCTCCTCGGCGCAGCGCTTGGGCGGATCGCGATCGGGGAACGACGGCGGCTCCGCGTCCGTCTTCGGGACGATCTTGAACTGCGCCGGCTTGCTCTTGCTGCCCCACTGGTCGACCGTGTCGTGGGAAGCGTCCCTGGCGCGCACGTAGACGCGCAGAGGCCCGGCGAGCTTCGTGGCCGAGCAGGGAAGCGTCGCCTGGAAGTACTTGCCGTGCTTGTGCATGCGCACGGTCTTCCAGTGGTCTCCGCCGAACTCCTTGTAGCGGATCTCCGCGCTGACCGCGTCCTCGTCGGTCGTGCAGCTGATCGGAATCGGGCGTCGCGTCTGCACCTCGCCGACCTCGGGTGTGCACTGCATCTCGCCAGGCAGGTTCTCGTCGAAGTGCTTCTTGGTGCCTCCGCCCAGGTTGACGCTCGTGCCGCCGCCGCCACCTGCGGCGGCCTGGGCTGCAGCGAACGTCTTCTTCGTGTCGGCCGTGGCCAGTGCCGCGTCGAGCTCGACGTTCTTGTCGGTCGCGAACGCCTTGTCGAAGGCCTCGCGCGCGCCTGACTGGTCCTGCTTGCCACTCCCCCGCACGATGCCGACGTACATCCACGCCTTGGCGATCACTGCCGGACTGCAGTCGTGGCCGCAGGCCTTGATGGTCCCGGTGAGGATGCCCTCGGCTTTGTCGAACTTGGTGACCAGGTAGTACTGGTTGATCGCCTTGTCGATCTCCTTCTTCGCCGCGTTGTCCTTCGGCGCGGCGAGCGCGATCGAGGAAAACACGAGGACTAGGGCTGCACTGAGGAGGATAGGGAACGGTCGGCGATGCACTGATGGTCCTCCAGCGGGGGGAGTCGCTTTCGAGCTTGTCGGGGTCGGAGCCTGAGGGGGGGAACCCCCGCTCGGGTGTGAGCGGGGGCTTCGGCTATTCCATCCCGTGTCCGCTATTTGCGGGCGGTGGGGGGACAGCCTTTCTTGACGCCTTCGGTGCGGATGAACTGGACACGGCGGTTGAGGGCGCGGTGCTGTGGCGTGTCGTTGGGCACCAGCGGCCGATCGAACCCGAAGCCCTGGGACGTGAGCCGATCGTGCGAGATGCCGTGCTCGATGAGGTAGGTCATCACTGCGGCCGCGCGCTTCTTGCTGAGCCGCTTGTTGTAACTAGCACTGCCGCGGTTGTCGGTGTGACCCTGGACCTCGATCTTGATGTCGGGGTTCTTGTTCATCACGTCCACGACCGCATCCAGTACCGGATAGCTCTCGCGCCGGATCTTTGCCTTGTTGAAGGCGAAGTGGACCTGTTGCGTGATCTTGATCTCGCAATTGGTCACCACCACCAACGCCGGCTTGACCGGGCAACCCAGCGGCTGCTTCGTCGACGAGCCGGGGGTGTTCGGGCACTGGTCCTTCAGGTCCGGAACGCCGTCCTTGTCGTTGTCCGGATCAGGACAGCCGTCGTCGTCCTGGTACCCGTCCGGGTCCTCCGGCTTGTTCGGGCACTTGTCGGCCGTGTCCGGAATGCCATCGAGGTCGTTGTCGACATCGGGGCAGCCGTCGTTGTCGAGGTAGCCGTCCTTGTCCTCGGGCTCGAGGATGCACTGGTCGACGGAGTCCGGAATCCCATCGCCGTCGGTGTCCGGATCATCCGGGCAGCCGTCGTTGTCCTGGTAGCCGTTGTAGTTCTCGGGCTCGTCCGGGCACTTGTCGTCGGGATCCAGAATGCCGTCGCCGTCACGATCGCCCGGTGCCGGCTTGGGCTTGGGCTTGGCCTTGGGCGCTTCCACGAAGCCGCGCTCGGCGCACACCTCAGGAGGCGACAGGAAGTAGGCCGCGTGCGCGTTGGGATCGGCAATCCACAGGTCCTTCTCGGCCTTGGAGACGAAACCCTGGTCGAGCGACATCGTCGCGAACTCGAGGTGGCTTTGCGCCAGCGCTAGCTCGCGCGGAGCGCAGCGGACCGCGCCGTTGCGCTCGGCCTGCTTGGTCAGCTTCTCGAGCCCGGCGATCTTGCCGCGCAGTTGGGGCGCTTTCGCGCAAGCGCTTCCGAGCGCGATGAGCACGATGGCGAAGATGGTCAGACGCCTGTACAGCCTGGCGATCATCGACCTGCTCCCCGGTGCGCCTGTCGCGATAGCGTGATCGCCTTGTCGGCGTATTCTTCGCTTGCTTCCGCAAGGTCGGTCGCGTCGCCGTAGTTCGCCTCCGCGGCTTCCTTCTCCGCCCGGACGAGGTGCGCCTGGGCGTAGTAGTACTCGTACGGCGCGAACTTCTCCGCGCCGAGCTCCTTGGCTTCCTCGACCTTGCTCGAAGCGGAGTTCGCCTGGATGGCGTACAGCGTGTTGCCGCACCCGACTGCACCGAGCATCAGCCCGGCCAGCCCGAACACCGCCCAGATTGGAACCGCTAGGCGGCTTTCATGGCTCGTCTTCAAGTGACGCTCGCTCCTACGATAGCCCATCCGTTGACCCCGGCTCGCAGGCCTATTTTCCGCTCAGGACGCTAGCAATGCGGGGAAGACCCCGTCAACTGCCCACGCACGCACGACGGCCACAAACCGTCATTATTTCGGGCGGAGGCGCCGCCTGGGGCCGGCGGGCTTGCTGACGCACCGCGCAGCTACGCCCGCGGGCCGGACACACGGGGACGCGCGTTCCAGCTTCAGGGTGGTTCTTCGAGCCGGGCAGGGGAGCCTGACCGGGCCTCGAAAACCCGGAACGGCAGCCTAGATGCTGCGGAATACGCCCACGACCTTGCCCAACAGCATCGTGGAACGGAAATCGGTTGCCCGGACGAGGATCGGCGCCATGCCGGAGTTGGCCGGCTGGAAGCGCACGTAGTCCCGCTCGGGGTAGTAGTACTTGACCGTCGCCTCGTCCCCGATCAGCGCCACGACGATCTCGCCCCGCTCTGCCGTCGACTGCTTCTTCACGAAGATGTAGTCGCCGTTCAGGATGCCCGCCTCGATCATCGAGTCGCCCTGCACGCGCAGTCCGAATACGTCGTGTCCGCCCCGCACCAGCATCCGGTCGATCCGTACGGTGTCGATGACGTTTTCTTCGGCCAGAAGCGGTGCACCGGCCGCTACTCGTCCGACCACCTGGATCTCCACCAGGTTGTCGTTGTCGGACGGAGTCGGTTTGGACACAACGTCCTCGACCAGTTTCAGCGCGCGGCTCTTCATGTCCTCGCGTCGCAGGTAACCCTTGCGCTCGAGTGCGCGCAGATGGTCATTGACCCCGTTCGTTGAACGGATGCCCATGTGCTCGCCGATTTCGCGGAGCGTCGGCGGATAGCCTCGCTCTTCGATCGACTGGCGGATGAACCCCAACGTCTGCGCTTGGCGCTTCGTAAGACCCTGCATGGCCGTTCAAGGATACTGAACGGGTGTTAGCCCGTCAAATTCCCTGTGTGTCTTTTGTGGATAGCCCGATTCAGGCGCGATTCCAGACTGTTACGACGGTAGATTTCGAGCCGTGCGTGCGGAATGGTCGGGTTCGTGCGCACGGATCCTGCACGTACGCCCGCTGGACGCCGATTCAGACCTGGACCCCGGGGTCTGGAGCCTGGAGTCCGGGTTCAGAACTTCCCGCTCACCGAGAGGAACGTCAGCTTGTCGGTGGTCTCGCGCAGCCGGGAGACCAGCATGCGAACGATGCTCCAGAGCACCTCGTAGGCGAGATCCTTGTGCAAAAAGAGCAGATCGTCGAAGCCGTCCTTCGGGATCACCAGCAGGCGGCAGCGCTCGTGCACCCGCGCGTCGGCAGAGCGCGGCGACTCGTCCAGAAGTGCCATCTCGCCGAAGACCTGGCCCGCGCCCAGCACGGCCAGGGCCTCTTCGCCCATGCCCGGCACTTCGCGGCTGATGCGCACCTTGCCCTCGAGGATGAGGTACAGCTTGTCCCCGGCGTCTCCGTGCTGGAAGATTTTCGTGCCCAGGGCGTGGGATTCCTCGCTCGCGACCTTCGCAATCAGCTCGAGCGCTTCGGTCTTCAGGCCAGCGAAGAGCTCGACACTGCCTAGCTGCTCCACGCGCGTCTGCATCCAGCCCGGCATCGTAGATGAGCGCGCGTGATTGCGCCACCGAACGGCAATTCCGCTCGCCGGGCCGGTCGGCAGCGGTGCTAGCGGTTGAAGCGCACGGTGAACGGCGGCGTCGTGCGCGCGACCGGCTTGCCATAGCGGTCCCGCCCCGGCGTGTACGTCTGGCGGAAGGCGCACTGGCGCGCCAGACGACCGAACCCGTGGCCCGGATCGTTGAGCACGCTCACCGAGCGAGCGCGGCCGGCGGCGGTTACGGTCACGACCACCCGTACGACGGCATGGTCGATCTGGTCCATGTCGGCCTCGGCTGGAAAGCCGCAGTTCCAGTTCGTGGATGTGGGGCGGGCGGGGGCGGAGAAATCCTTCGCGGGCGGGGGCGGCGCCCGGACGGGGGCTTTTCCGGTCGCTCCGGGGGTGCCGCCGCCGCGGGCGTACGGGCTCCGGACGGCCGTCTGCGACGTGCCATTCGTCGCGGTCGTGCCACCTGCGTATCGATCCCCGGTACCCGTGACGAAGCCGTTGTCCGTCAGGTCCAGCGGCTGATCGGGTTCGGTCGGCGCCGTCAGGATCTTTCCGGCCTGTGCCGCGGCGGGAGCCGGGGCAGGTGCGTCCTTCGGTGGCGGCGGCGCATTCTTCGGCGGCGGCAGCGCAGGCGCGGTGGGCTCGGGGAGAGGCGCCACGGGCTCGGGCTTGGGGGGAGGCGGAGGCTGCACGTCGATGTCGATCGTCGTGCGCAATCGCTCGGCCACGTCCTCCTGGACCAGGGTGGCAAAGTCCTGCAGATCGAGCAGCGCGGACAGGCCCTTGGCTGCCAGCACGCCGTGCACGAGGAGCGCTCCCAGAACCCCGATGGCGATGCCGATGCGCATCTCCCGCCGGCCCAGGGCCATGATGGGGGCCAGCGGATCACGCCTGGTCCGCCGCTCCGGCGTCGATGCACGGCCGCCGTGCGTAGCGCTCGGCGGGCTGGAATCGGCGACCGTGGCCATGTCGGGTTACTTCGGCTTGGTTGGGGTCGTGTCGACCGGCACACTTTCGGTAGACGGGGTGACCGCGAAGGCGATCTTCGCGACGCCGTTCTGCTTCAGGAGATCCAGCACGTGGATGACCCGCCCGTGTTCAACCTTGCGGTCGGCGCGGATGACCGCTCTCAGATCCGGATGCTCGCCACGGGCCCGCTTGGCCAGCTTGCCGATCGCGTCGTCGTTGGGCACTTTTTTCGAGTCGACGCGCGTCTGGCCGTCGGCCGTGAGCTCCACCGAGAAGATGGTCTGGATGTTCTCGCCGGTGGCGGCTTTGGGCAGGTCCATCGGCATGCCCTGCGAGACGATGATCTTGGCCGTCACCATGAAGATGATGAGTAGCACCAGCGTTACGTCGACCAGGGGGGTGACGTTGATGCCGCTGATGAGGCCGTCTTCGTCTTCGCCTTGTCCGGCCATGCTCAGTCCTCGCTGTCCTTGTCGGACCGGCTGGGCCGCTTGCTCCTTCGCGATTCCGGCTCGGGGTCGTCGCTCTCCACGGCAGTGAGATGCGCGAGCAAGACGCGCGTCAGCGCCTCCGTGTTGGCGAGGATCGCCTTCGATTTGCGCTGGAACACATTGTACATCGCCACTGCCGGAATCGCGACGAACAGACCCATCGCGGTGGCGACCAGCGCCTCGGCGATCGAGCCCATGACTTCCTGCGGCGCGGCCATGGCGGCGGACTGCGCCACCGCGCTGCCCTGCTTGCCCAGTGCCTCGAAGGCCTGGACGACGCCGATCACCGTGCCGAACAGCCCGATGAAGGGGGCATTGTTGCCGAGCGTGCCCAGGTAGGCGAGCCGCCGCTCGAGCTTCATGCGCTCCAGCGCCGCGGCTCCCTTCATCGCCTCTTCTGCCGCCTGCGGACCGCGGTCCGCTTCCAGCAGGCCGGCCGCCACCACCGCTGCCTCGGCGCTCGGTGACGCCTCCAGCAGCCGGCGTGCGCCTTCCAGGTCCCCGTCGCGCAGCAGCCCGCGCAGCTGGGTAGCCAGCCGGGCGAGGTCGTCACGGAGCGACCAGTAGAACCACCCGCGCTCGAGCATGATGGCAACCGAGATCACGCTGAGGCCGACGAGCAGCCACATGACCCACCCCGCCCCGAAGTTGCTCATCAACCGCTGGAGCCACTGAACCAGATTCATCTTGGAGGACCTCTTACCGTCGTAGAACGCGCTGTTCGAATGGCGTGGTGCCGCCCGCTCTTCCCGGGCGGGGCGCGGGGCGCCAAGAGGGCCATTCGCGTAGCACAGATCCGCACCGGTGACCTAAGGCCACCGCTCCAGGGATCAAGCCCGCTGGGCCTCGGCCTGTTCCCGGGCCCGATGTTTTCCCGGTCGAAGGCCGGTCCAGCCCAGCCGCCAAGGGGGGCGGCTGGGCGGCAGGCGGTGCCAGGCGGGCCGCTCAGGGCACGGTGCCGGTCGCGATGAAGGCGTGCGTGGTGCCCGAGAGCCGGGTGTCGCCCCATCCGGCCCAGACCTTGCCGCCCGGCTCGACGTGCAGCGTGAAGTAGTCGCCGAGGAAGGTCAGGTCGTTGCGGTCGGTGGTGATGTAGAAGGGCTTGTCGTTGATGGCCTCGTTCGGCGTGCACGTCATCTTCCCGCTCGTGTCGGGAGTGCACACCGTCAGGGCGACGAACCCCTCGTACGGAGCAAAGCGCCCGTCGTACCAGGCGACGTAGACCTTATGCGTCGAGTGGTCGACAGCAATGGCGGGGTGGAAGTTTGTGGCGCAGGGGCTCGGCTCGTCGTTGACCTTCAGGTGGTTCCACGTCTTCCCGTTGTCGGTGCTGGAGGCCAGCACGATGTCCCAGGCGCCCTTGTTCATACCCGCCACGAACGCCACGTAGATGTTGCCGTTGTCGGTGGCGATCACCGGCTGTTCGAACGGCACTGGGTAGCCGATGCTGATGGCCTGCGGCGCCGTGCGCGTCTTCCCGCCGTCTGTCGACTGCGCGTAGAAGACGACGTTCTGTGTCGAGCCCTTCGGGTCGTTCAGCACCGCGGTCGCCACCATGTGGACGACGCCGCTCGCGTCGACCGTCGGCGTGATCAGATTGGTGTAGAGACTGGAGCTCGCCCCGCCGAACACCGCCAGGCTGTTGCCCGGCGCTCCGGTGGTGCCGGGGGACCCGGGAGTGCCCCAGGTCTGGCCGCCGTCGGTGGAACGGATCAGCACCGTCGGGTAGTCGTTGTTGCCGCGCGTCGCGAGGTAGGCCGCGTAGATAGCAGTCTTGCCGGGCTTCAGAATGTCCTTTCCGGCTGCGAGCCAGGGATGGTCCAGACACGGTCCCTGACCCTGCCCCCCCAACGTACCGTTGCAGTCGCTGTCGGGGTTGGCCTTGACGCTCTGCCACGTCTTGCCGCCGTCGGTCGAATGACCCACCACCAGCCAGGCCATTGTCGCCTGCTGGTTCAGCCCGAGCGTCGAGTAGTAGAACGACCCGTCGGCGTCCGACACGATGTACGGGTCGCTGTAGTACGCGGCGCTCGAGTAGCGCGGCCCGGCGTTCTTGGTGAAAGACAGCGGCAGCGTCGCGCCCGTCGCGTGCATGGAGGGGTTGTCGTAGCCGTTTTGCGCGATGGTGTTGGCGCCCACCACGATCTGGTCGCTGGCGTTGCGTGCGAACGCGATCTCGTCGCTCGAAAACGACGTCGTGTCCACCTGCTGCGAGGCGCCGAAGTGGCTGTCCTTGAGCAGGGGCGCGTAGTACGGCTGGCTGGGATCGTCATGCTGGAAGCAGGCGACGCCGGCGTCGCGCGTGGCGATGAAACCGGTCGGCGCACACGCCATCTTCACGCCCTGGAAGCTCACGTTGCGGCAGGCGTAGCCCTGGCGGCAATCGGTCGGCTTCGTGCAGCTCTGCAGGCAGCGCCCGCCGCCGAACTGTGCGCCAGCACACACGCCGCCGTACGGAGCGCAGGTGGCATCGCCCTGGCAGGCCGTGGTGCAGTAGCCGCCCGGCCAACGCCCCTGTTCGTTCGGATTGTTCTGGCCCGTGTAGCAGGTGAGCCCGGAATTGCAGCTGCTCGGGTTGCCGTTCTGCCCGTTGCAGGCGGCTCCCAGCGCGGGAGTCGCAGGTGCATCGGGAGCCGCGTCGGAGGGCGCGTCCGGGGCAGCGTCCGGCACGGTCGTGTTCGCGTCCGCGTCCGCACCGGCTTCCGGCAGTGGCACGAGCCTGTCGAGACCGCCATCGTGGGGTGAGTTCTTCGACTCGACGCTGCCCCCGCAGGCTGTGAGTAGAAGCGCTGCGACCAGCAGCGAGAAGGGTCTATCGAGTCGAAGCATGAGTCACGCTTGTCGCGCCGTCGGGTTCGCGTCAAGCGACAAACGGGCCGGTGCTTGAGCGTTGCTTGTGTCGGGCGAGCCGTACCGGATTTTTTCTGTCTGCGCGGATCTTTCGCGTCAAAGCTCGTGCGGCATCAAGTCGTGCGGCGAGCGGTAGAACTGCTGCGGCGAGTAGGCTTCGAGGCACGAAACGCGGCGCGTGTAGATGTCGGAGTACGTGTCCACCTGCAGCCCGAACATGCTCATCTCGTTCTCTTCCTTGAGCAGCGAACCCCAGTACGGGTGGAAGCTGCGGTCCACGCGGTCGCCGATGATGGCGTACTCGCGTTCCAGCTCGCGAAGCTCGGTGCGGACGCGTTCCAGCGCGCGCTTGGTGCGCACCTTCTCGGCTTCCAGGTCGGCGCCGTCACCGCGGGCCCGGCACAGTTCCTTGAAACGCTGTTGGTAGAAGCGCAGCTCGTCCTCGAGCTTCTCGCGGCCCTCCTCCAGCCGGCGCTGGCGGGCCATGTCCTGGGCGCAGGACTCGTGCGCCGCGATCTCGGCGTCCAGCTCCTGGATGATCATGGCCGTGCGCCAGGATGATTCCTTCTTCGAACGCAGCATGTCGCCGTAGATATGGTCGCCCACGTACAGCACGCTGGAGCCGGTGATGCCCGTCAGCCGCTCGAACTCGCGCAGATTGCCGCCTTCGTAGAGCTTGCCGCGCTCCAGGCTGCCGCGCACGTTGCGGAGGACTTCGCCGTCGCGTTCCATCAGCGGTCGCCCCTCCTTGAACCAGAGCGGCTTCTGCGCGGAGACGATCGCCACGTCGAAGTAGTGCTGCCAGGATGGATACTCGGGCATGGCCGAGCCGATCAGGTACGTCATCATCTGGCCGGTGAAGGACGCCGGCGAGTTGGTGAGCAGAAACAGCTTCTTGCCGGCGGAGCGGAACTTGTGCAGCGTCCGCGCCAGCTCTGCGTCCCGGTCGACGAAGCGGGCGAGGTCGGCGGTCACGATGCCGTAGACGGTGCCGTCCGCGTGGGCCTCGTCGATGCTCGCCCGCACGTCGGAAAACAGCCGGTCGTAGTCGATGCGTTCGCCGCGGCGCTCCAGGGCATCGACGATCGCCGCATAGCTCGTCACTTCGCTGAGTCCGAAGAGCGTGTCGATCCAGTGGTAGCGGGCGGTGTGCGGGCGGATGCGCTTGTGATGGTAGAGCTCGACGATCTCCTCGCGCGCCAGCCGCCGCATGCCGTGGTAGCCCTTGTGCACCACTTTGTAGCGGTCCATCTTCAGGATGTGGCCGTAGCGCTTGTCGATGAGCAGGCCGCGGATCGGGAAGCGCGTGTCGTAGCTGAGCTTCTTCAGGTAGCGGGGATAGCCACGCTTCACCATGTTGGCCGCCGTCAGCTCGATGCTGAGCGCGTCCATTGCCGCCTGCTGGTAGATGGCGAGCGTGTAGTCCATGTCGAAGCCGATCCATTCGATCGTCGACATGCGCAGATTGCGGTTGACGAACACCCGCTCGGAGCGCGGTATGCCGACGCCGGGGGGCTTGTCGTTGGCGACACCTGGGATGGGCAGCACCAGCTGTCGGGGGTCGGGGGAGATTCGAAGCACCATTACCGGGGTCTTCAAGCGTAGACGACGCAGGGGGGAAGCGCCATTTTCGGTGGGCGAAGCGGCCAGAGCGCAGCTCAGGCCGTCTTTTCGACCACGCCGTGGCCCGGCGCTGTGGCGTCGAGCGAGATCGTTGCGCCGCTCCAGCGCGCGCCGCCGGATAGCGGCGTGTTCTTCATGAACAGCAGTGTGTCCAGATCCACGAACGAGAAGCCGCCGATGCCGGCCGCCAGGCTGGCCGAGACGCTCATCGCAAGCCGCGACTCGACCATCCCGCCCACCATCAGCCCGAGGCCCAGAGCCCGCGCCGCGGCGATCATGTCCAGTGCCTCGAGCACTCCGCACTTCATGATCTTGATGTTGATGACGTCGGCGGCGCGCTCCCGGCCCAGAGCCGCTACGTCCGCGGCGCTCCGCGCGCTCTCGTCGGCGGCTACCGGCACGCCGCCTGCCTCGCGCACACGGCGCAGGGCGGCGTGCTCTCCCGCCGGGGTAGGTTGCTCGAACAACACGACGCGTTTGCGGTCGTCGCCCAGGGCATCGAGCAGCGCCAGCGCCTCGTCGGCCGACAGACTCGCGTTGGCGTCGAGCAACAGGTTCGATGCGGGGGCGGCTTCGAGGATGGCGCGCAGCCGCGCGACGTCGTCGGCGACCGGGACGCCCCCGACCTTGATCTTCAGCGTGGAAAAACTACGGGCAATGGCCCGCTGCGCGCTCTGGCGCGCGTGCCCGGTCGAGCCCGTCGGGATGGTGATGTCCGTCGTGAGCTCGCGCTCGGCGCCGCCGAACCAGCTCCACATCGGCCAGCCCGCGCGGCGGCACAGCGCGTCGAAGAGCGCGCACTCCACCGCGCAGCGTGCGCTGGGTGCCCGGAGCTCGCGGAGCGCGGCTGCGGTGTGACGCCAGCGCGCCGCGTCGAGGCCCTGGACCAGGTCCGCGGCCTCGGTCAGCGCAGCGAGCGCGTCCGCCTGCGATTCGCCGTTCACCGCCGGGAACGGCGCTGCCTCGCCCAGGCCGACCGTACCGTCGTCGAGCTCGAGCGTGACCAGCACGTTGGCCGCCTTGTACTGGGCGCCGCCAGCGATGCCGAACGGCTCGGTGAGCTCGATGTCCAGCGGTTCGGCGGATAGCTTCGCGATGGTGGCCACCACGACGGTCGTATAGCAGGCCCCGGCGCGCTCGATGGACTACGATCGCCGGCGATGCTCCCCATTGCCGTCCTCGTTACCGGAAAGCCCGTTCCCTCGACCGAACAGAGCCGCGGGCCCTTCGGCGCGCTCATCCGACAAGCCGCGCAGGGCGCCTGGCCCGGGGAGTGGCGCGACTATGACTGCGAGGCGGAGAAGCTGCCTCCTTCGCGCTGCTTCTCGGCGTTGGTCATCACCGGTTCGCCGGCGAGCGTGACCACACGCGACCCGTGGATGCTGCGCACCGAGGCCTACCTCCGGCGCGCCGTCGCGGGTGGCACCCCCGTCCTCGGCATCTGCTTCGGCCACCAGATGCTCGCGCAGGCCCTCGGCGGCGGCGTGCGGAAGAACCCGCGCGGCCGTGAAATGGGAACGGTGGAGCTCGAGCTGTGCGAGGACGACCCGCTCTTCGACGTGCCCGAGCGACCGCTCGCCGTGAACATGTCGCACGTGGATTCGGTGGTGCGCGTGCCGCCCGGGGCGACCGCACTGGCGCGTACCGCGCTGGAACCGAACGCGGCGCTGCGCTTCAGCGAGCGCGTATGGAGCGTGCAGTTCCATCCGGAATTCGACGGCCCCGTGATGCGCCAGTACATCGAAGCCCGCCGCGACATCATCGCCGGCGAGGGCCTCGACCCCGATGCGATGCTGTCGTCGGCCGGGGACGCGCCGTTCGGGGCGGCGGTGCTGAGGCGGTTTCTCGGGATGATCCGCTAGAGAGCGCGCAGAGCGCTCGCGTGTGACTAGCGCAGAAGCGTTGTCGGCAGTGCTGCGGGGATGTAGCTGCAGGCGGGAACTTCTCGGACGTTTCCGCAGGTGCCGGGCGTTCCTTGTGGCGAAACTCACATAGTCAATTCGTCGACTCTTTTGGTTCGGCTTTCCGCGCACGAGTGCCACGCACTATTGTGACGGCCTACGCGCTTCTCGAGGAGGTCCGGATGTCGTTGCGGAAGGTCGCTGGGGCTGTCGTGCTGTCGGTGCTGCTCGGGGGATGTGGTCAGCAGGGGCCAGGAACCCACGCCAGTGCCGGTGCCGCAGACGCAGCGGCCCCGCCGGCGCAGGCAAGCGCCACTCCCTCGACCGCGCGTGCGGCGGTCCAGCGCGCAGTGAAGCTTGCGGCGCACTCCAGCCTCGCGACCCGTCTCGCACCGGCGCCGTCGACGTGGAAGCTGGACGGCAAGCGCCTGGCGTCGCCCGGCTGGCGCAAGCCCCGGATGGGAGTCGGCGCGCATCTGCCACCCACGGCCGATGGAAAGCTCGAGGTCGGTCCCGGCGCGTCGGCGCCGCTCGTGTTCGAGCCCGAGGGTGCCCGTGATGTGGCGGTTTTCGACGACCAGGGCCGCGCCGTCTACGCCGACGCGTATCCGTCGACGGATCTTGTCTTCGTGGCGGCCCACGACCGAGTCGAGTGGTTTCTGACGCTGAAGAGTGCCGACGCGCCGCACACGTTCGCGTGGCACGTCTCGCTGCCCGACGATCTCGTGAAGCTCCGTCGCGAGCCGTCCGGTGCGCTGGTCGCCATCGACAAGTACGGCACCGAGCGTCTGCGTATGCCGGTGCCGTACGCCGTCGATGCGCAGGGGACGCGGCGCGACGCACGCTTGACGTGGAAGGAAGGCGAGCTGCGTGTCGCGCTGGACGATGCCGGGCTCGTGTATCCGGTGTTGCTCGACCCGGCGATGTGACGCCGCGTGCCTGGGACGCAGAAGTCGCCCACGACGAGCCCCTCGGCGCGCCACAGCGCGTCGATGGCGTACGACAGTGCGCGCGGCCGCATCGTGCTGTTCGGCGGACTGGCAGCGCACCGCTGGGCGACACCTGGCTCTGGGATGGGACAAACTGGACGCAAGCCGCGAACAGTGGACCGACGGCGCGCTACGGCGCGTCGATGGCGTACGACAGTGCGCGATAGCCGCATCGTGTCCTGTTCGGGGTCGCTGCGGTAGCGTCGCGCTTGGCGACACATGGCTGTGGGATGGGACGAGCTGGACGCAGGCGTCGACCACCGGCCCGTCGGCGCGCTTTGGCGCGTGATGGCCTACGACAGCGTTCGGGATCGGACAGTCCTTTTCGGCGGCTATGGTCCCGCCGTGGGACCTACACGATACCTGGGAGTGGAACGGCTCGGTCTGGACCCAGGGGCGACTCGGGTCCTTCCGGGCACGCGCTTTGCGCGGCATGGCCTACGACAGTACACGTGGCCGAAGACCGTGCTTTTCGGGGGAGCGATATCCGCCCATGTCGCGCCGGGCCGGCGCGATACGTGGGATAGTGGAATGGGACTTCGTGGACGCAGGTGTCGACCTGCGGCCCGGCGCCGCGTACCGGGCGCGATGGCCTACGACAGCGCGCGCGGGTCAATGTGCTGTTCGGCGGCGACGCCGTCCTCGAGGAGGTGGTGGCTTCTTCGGCACATAGGAATGGGACGGTGCGACTGGACGGCCCGGGGCATACCTCCCAGCGGCGCGCACGACCATGGCCTACGACAGCGCCCGGCGCGCGGGTGGTCCTGTTTGGCGGCGCGTGGCTTTGCCGGGAACGTGCTGGGCGACACCTGGGAGTACCACCTGCTGCCGGTAGGCGCCTGCACGCGGATTCCCAATGCGACACCGATCATTGCGTGGACGGTGTGTGCTGTACACAGGCGAGTTGCGGGACGTGCGAAGTCCTGCAATCTCTCGAGTCCGGGGTCCTGCACTGACGTCAAGAACGCTCCCGATGCCGACACGTGCACGGGCAACAAGGTCTGCGATCCACGGGCGCGTGCTTGCTCGCGTTGGGCCAGAGCTGCACGGCCAGTACGGATGTGTTTCGGGTCATTGCTCTGACGCGGTCTGTTGCGACACCGCCTGCAACGGTAGCTGCGATACGTGTTCGAAAGCCAAGGGCCAAGCCGGACGGCACTTGTTCCGCCGTGAGTGCCGGTTCGGCGGGAAGTCCGTCCTGCTCGCCGTACGTTTGCAACGGCGGCACATGCCTGTCCGACCTCGTGCAGCAGCATGACGGACTGTGCTGCCGGGTACTACTGCAACAACAGCGCCTGCGTCCCCACGGAAACCAAGGGCACCGCCTGCGCCGCCGACACCGACTGCACAACCGGCCACTGCGCTGACGGCGTCTGCTGCGACACGGCGTGCAACGGTACCTGCCAGGCCTGCACCGCCGCGCTGACCGGCGGCAGCAACGGCACCTGCTCGCCCAGCACGCCGACACCGATCCCCACAGCGACTGCAAGGTTGTCAGGAGTGCGACGGGGCGGGTGCTGCGCCGATGCTGCGGCAGGAACGGATCCGAAGGACGCTTGCACGCTTCCGGTCCAGCTCGTGCGGCGCGGATGGGCTGTGCGACGGTCAGGGCAGCGTGTCGCCAGTTCGCGCCGCAAGGAACGAATGCGGCAGTGCCTCCTGCGCGAACGCGACCGCGAAGGGGCAACTCTGCAACGGCAGCCGGAAGCTGCAATACCTCGTCCGTGTCCCTGCGGCGAGTTCAAGTGCAACCCCGCACGGGACGGCGTGCCTCACCGTCGTGCAGTACGGACACCGACTGCATTTCGGGCGCCTTCTGCGACAACGGCACCTGTACGACCAAGAAAGCCGCGGGCGCGACGTGCGCGAATGGGACGGAGTGCTCGACGGGCTACTGCGCCGACAAGGTGTGTTGCGACAGCGCGTGCACCGGCCAGTGCGAGGCCTGCAACGTCGCGCCCAACAAGGGGACCTGCGTGCCCGTGACGGGGACGCCGGAGCACGCGGCGTGCACCGGTGCGGGAACCCCGTGCGGGGGCACTTGCGACGGCGTGAACCGCTCGGCCTGCAGCTATCCGGGCTCGGAGCAGTCGTGTGGCACTCCGGCTTGCAGCAACGGCGCCGCGCAGGCGTCGGTGTGCGACTCCAAGGGGCACTGTGGCTCGCCGACCACCACGCAGTGCGCACCCTACCTGTGCAGCGGCACCGCGTGCGGCACGACGTGCAGCGCGGACACGGACTGCGCCAACGGCTACCAGTGCGACACGTCGAAGAAAGCGTGCATCCCGACGCAGACCGGCAAGTGCAGTCAGGACAAGACCAAGGCGCTCGACGCCGACGGCAATGTCGTCCAGGACTGCGCGCCGCTACTGTGCACCGGCGGTCACTGCAACCAGTTGTGCGCGAAGTCGGCGGACTGTGTGCCAGGCTACGTCTGCGACACTTCCAACGGGCAATGCGTCAAGCCAGAGCCCGGTACCGCCAGCAACTCCGGCGGCTGCGGCTGCCGCACCGCCGGACAGCGCGGTCGCGATGGGGAAGCTCCGCTCTTCCTCGCGCTGGGTCTAGTCGGGCTCGCGCTGCGGCGGCGACGCGCGGCGTAGGGCCGTGGCGAAGGCTCCCGGGCGTCGCGTCACTCCGCGAACGCGCCCGGGAGAGCCTGGACCTGGTTGGCGCGCTCTACGGGCGCCCCTGGTCGTGGGGATGTGCCCAGCCCCCTACGCCACGTGCTCGACGAAGCTCGGCAGGCTCGCGAAGCGCGTGGTGTGGAACCGTTCGTCGCCGAACAGGCTGTTGAGGATGTGCATACGCTTGAAGTACAGGCCCACGTCGTGCTCGTCGGTGACGCCGATGCCGCCGTGAAGCTGGATGCCCTGGCGCGTGACGAAGCCGCCGCCTTCCCAGAGCTGGATCTTCGCGGCGCTGATGGCGCGCTTGCGCTCGTCGGTGCTCGGGTCCTCGATCTTGAGCATGGCCATGATGGCCGTGCTCTTGGCGAGCTCCGTCTCGACGAACATGTCCACGGCGCGGTGCTGCAGCGCCTGGAAGGAGCCGATGGCCACGCCGAACTGCTTGCGCTCCGTGAGGTAGTTCCGCGTCATCATGAGCACGGTCTGCATGTTGCCCGAGCCTTCGCAGCACGCGGCGGCGGCGCCGTAGTCCATGGCGTGCTCGAGGATCGCGGCGGCCTTGCCCTCGTCGCCGAGTAGCCGGTCCTTGCCGACGATGACGCCGTCGAGGTTCACGAGTGCGGCCTTGTGACCGTCCATGCACTCGACGCGCTGGATCTCGAGGCCCGGCATGCCCGGGTCCACGACGAACAGCGACACGCCGTCGCGGTCGCGGTCGCCGCCGCTGGTGCGCGCGCTGACGATGATGTGGTCGGCCGCGTGCCCATCGAGCACCCAACGCTTGTTGCCGCTGAGTTGGTAGTCACCGCCGTTCTTCTTCGCCTGCGTCTTCACGTCGCAGACGTTGTGGCGGCTCTGCTCCTCGGTCGTGGCCAGGGCGAGGCATTGTTCGCCCGCGACGGCGGGCGCCAGGAACTGTTCCTGCTGCCCGTCGTTGCCGGCGTGGAGCAGCACCGAGCCGGCAACGATGAACGGGATGATCGGCTCGGGCACCAGCGTGGTGCCGAGCTGCTCGAGGATGAGCCCGGTCTCGACGAAGCTCATGCCGAGCCCGCCGACGCTCTCCGGGAACATCACGCCGAGCCAGCCGAGCTCGCCCATCTGCTTCCACACTTCCTTGTCCCAGCCGAGCTCGGTGTCGCGCAGCTTGCGGAAGCGTTCCACCGGCGAGTCCTTCTTCACGAAGGACTGCACCGTGTCTACCAGCATCTTCTGATCGTCGGAAAGATCGAAATCCATTGTTCTACCTCTGCTCCCGCTACTTGGTGGGCAGGCCCAGGATGTACTTGGCGATGACGTTGCGCTGGATCTCGTTCGACCCGGCGTAGATCGTTGCGGCGCGCACGTAGTTGAAGTTCGAGGCGACCCACTGCTCGCGCGGCGGCACTACGCCCGGCTCGTTGAACCACGCCAGCGAGTTGTGTCCCATCGCCTCCATCGTCAGGTCGGCGGCTTCCTGCTGGATTTCCGTGCCGCGCAGCTTGAGGATGCTCGACTCGGGGCCGGGCGCGTGCCCGAGCTGCGCGCCGGCGAGGGAGCGGTAGTTCGCCATCCTCAGGCCCTCGAGCTTCATTTCCAGACGGGCGACCTTGTCGCGGAAGCCCTTGTGCTCGAGCAGCGGCTTGCCGTCGACGATGGTCTCGGCGGCGATGCGCTTCATGCGCAGGATGGCGCGGCCGCTGATGCCGACTCCCGCGACCAATGTCCGCTCGTGGCCGAGCAGGGCCTTGGCGTAGGTCCAGCCCATGTTGATTTCGCCGACCAGGTTGTCCTTCGGGACCTCGACGTTCTCGAACCACGTCTCGCAGAAGGCGGGCGTGCCGCCGGTGGTGAGGAAGGGCTTCACCGTGACGCCCGGCGTCTTCATGTCGCACAGGATGAAGCTGATGCCGGACTGCTTCTTCACGTCGGGGTTGGTGCGTGCCAGGACGAAGATCCAGTCGGCGTATTGCGCGTAGGTCGTCCACGTCTTCTGCCCGTTGAGCAGGAAGTGATCGCCCTTGTCTTCTGCGCGCAGCTGCAGCGACGCAAATCGCTACCGGCGTTCGGCTCGGAGTAGCCCTGGCACCAGACTTCCTCGCCGCTGAGGATTTTCGGCAGGAAGCGCTCTTTCTGCTGGTCGTTGCCGAACTGGATGATGAGCGGGCCCACCATGGCCAGGCCGAACGGGCTCAGGCCCGGTGTGCCGGCAAGCTCGAGCTCTTCGGAAAAGATGAAGCGGCGCGTGGCATCCCAGCCGGGACCGCCGACTTCTTTCGGCCAGTGCGGAGCGACCCAGCCCTTCTTGGCGAGGATCTTGTGCCACTCCATGATCTCTTTCATGTCGAAGTTGCCGTCGACGTCGGCCTTCTTCTTGATGTGGGCGGGCATTGCCGAGCTGATCCACTCGCGGACCTCTTTGCGGAACGCGATCTGCTCGGGTGAAAACGACATGTCCATGAGTCGAGCTCCCTGTTTCGGCCCGCGCGCCGGCGCGGGCGCGGGATATATAACACAGTGCGGCATAGCGCCGGACGTTCGGTCGGCAAGCCCTCGACTGCGGGGCGTCCTTGCGCTATTCGCCGCCCCCCATGGGTTTCTCGTGCGGCATCGTCGGTCTGCCCAACGTGGGCAAAGCACCCTGTTCAACGCGCTGACCCAGGCCGGGGCGGAGGCGCGAATTTCCGTTCTGCACCATCGAGCCCAACGTCGGCGTGGTGCCCGTGCCCGACGCGCGCCTGGAGGCGCTCGCCGAGATCGTCCGAGCCCAAGAGCAGGCGTGCCCACCACCATCCGCTTCGTGGACATTGCCGGGCTGGTGCGCGGCGCGCGCAACGGCGAGGGCCTGGGCAACCAGTTCCTGTCGCACATCCGCGAGGTGGACGCGGTGGCGCACGTGGTGCGCTGCTTCACGGACGAGAACGTGACCCACGTCGAGGGGAAAGTGGACCCGGTCTCCGACGTGGAGACGATCCACACCGAGCTGGGGCTGAAGGATCTCGACACGGTGAACAAGCGCCTCGACCGCGCCCGCAAGCAGAGCAAGGGCGGCGACCCGGTCGAGCGTGCGGCGGTGGGCGTGTGCGAAAAGCTGGCAGCGCATCTCGACGCGGGGAAGCCGGCTCGAACGTTCGACGTGGAAGGCGACACCGAGCAGGGCGATCGTGCGCGAGCTGTCGCTCTTGACGGCCAAGCCCGTGTTCTACGTCGCGAACGTCGACGAGAGCTCTCTCGGTCACGTCGAGGACAACCCGCACTACCAGGCGCTGGCGAAGCTGGCCGAGTCGGAGGGCGCCGAGGTGGTGGCGATTTGTGCCGCGTTGGAAGCGCAGATTGCGGAGCTGGACCCGGCAGATCGCCCGGAGTTTCTGGAGAGCGCAGGGC
>CAWGGM010000008.1:0-985000 GCA_963822115.1 uncultured Pseudomonadota bacterium | reverse complement strand
GAGAGGAGCTACCCATAGTACGAGAGGACCTGGGTGGACGCACCTCTGGTGTTCCGGTTGTCAGGCCACTGGCATAGCCGGGTAGCCATGTGCGGAACAGATAACCGCTGAAAGCATATAAGCGGGAAGCTGGCCTCGAGATAAGGTGTCCCTGCCGCAAGGCACTAAAGGCCCCTCGGAGACTACGAGGTGATAGGCTGGGTGTGGAAGCGTAGCGATGCGTGGAGCTAACCAGTACTAATAGGCCGTGCGGCTTGACCCTATCCGCTAAGGCAAACATTCGAGTTGGTGCCCGGAGTCCGGGCAGACGAGCTCGTCGGCTGCGTGCAGAACGCACGCAGCAGGCTCGAGCGAGTCAAGCCAACAGCGCAGCAGCGCTAGTACAAGACGCAAGAACTTTTCCGGTGGTTATGTCGAAGAGGCCATACCCGATCCCATCTCGAACTCGGAAGTCAAGCTCTTCGGAGCCGATGGTACTGCACGGGCAACTGTGTGGGAGAGTAGGACGCTGCCGGGCTAATGACGGGGTCCTCGCCGCAAGGCGGGGACCCCGTCGCCTTTTTGTGCCCTGTTCCTGCACCGGCCCTGCTGCGCGCCAGGGAGACACGTCGGCCTTTCGGCGCTGACGGGAACTCGAGCCGCGCCGCGGGCGTTCGAAGGGTCTTGCCGACCCGGCGGGCGTGCCGTCGGGATGGGCCCGTCGCAGGCCGAAGGCGCTACGCTCCGGCTTCGCCGATGCGGATGGGCTTGAAAGTCGCGCTCGGGACACTCGCGGTCATGGCCGTGGCTGGGTGTGGTCGGGTTCGCGCCGCTGGTGCGCGCCGAGGCACGGAGCCAGGCGAAGCAGCGCGGGCTTGCGGTGGCTATCGGCAAGGTGCGGCCCGGTTGGGGTCGGGTCTGGCTCACCGACGTGGACCTGAGCGTTCCGGCGATGCCCGCGCTTGGCGCGCATCTTCCGGCGGTGGAGGTGGAGCTATCGCCGATGCTGGGGGTGAAGCGCGTCGCGGCACACGGTGGGTCGGTCAAGCTCACCGGCAGCCCCAAGGACGTGGCGGCCCAGCTACGGCGCTGGCGGAGCCGCCATCGACGCGGGCGTGGTGGTGGCGCCCTGACACACCGGGCCTACTCGGTCGATGGGCTGAGCGTGACATGGCGGCAGGCCGCTGGGGACGACCCGGTAGAGGTCTGGGGCGCACGCTATGACCGCGACGCGGACGGGCAGGAGCACGTGGCTCTGGACCTGGGGCGGCTCGCCTGGCACGGCGCGCACCTGCGCGTCCGCGGCGGACGGGTGGACCTCCAGCGCCGCGACGGACACCGCGTGCTCGAGCGAGTGCTGGCCGACGGTGTTGCCGCCAGCATCGACCTGGACAGAAGCGGGCTCCGCCACGCACTGGACCGGCGCGTGGCGGTCAAGGCGAAAGCCGCCGCAGCCCCTGTCAAGAAGACCGCGAAGCGCACCAGCAAGGCGAAGGCGGATGCACCTTTCCCCTCGCCCTCGGCGTTGCGTCGGGGGCCAGAGCTACGCTCGCTGTTTGCCCGATTCGCTGCGGCGGCGGGGGCGCTCTTGCCCGTCGGCGCCAAGCTGGATCTGGGCGGGCTGCGCCTCGCGCTGCGGCACGACAAGCAGATGTTGAACATCGGCCCGGCGCGCCTGCACGTTGGGCGCGACGAAAAGCAGGTGTCGCTCGATCTGGTCCCGGGGGCGGCCCCCGGCCTGCAGCATCACGGCACGCCGCTCACGTTGCGCCTGCAAGTGCCGCTAGCCGCGGGGCCCGTGCTGGTCGCACTGAAGGGCGGACCGGTCAGTCTGGCGGTACTGGGAGTGCACGAAGGCGACTTCGGTCTGAGCGATGTCGGTCGTGCCGAGCTGTCGGCCAAGCTCCAGCTCAAGCTGTCGGCGGACGGACGCACGCTCGGACTCGCCGGGCGCGGCCAGCTCGACAGGCTCTCGCTGGAGCGGCATTGGCTGTCGACTCGTCCGGTGCGCGGCATCCATCTGTCCTGGCAGGGGCAAGGCGAAGCGGCACTGGATGGAACGCGTCTCCACCTCGACGAGGGTGAGCTCGAGTTCGGGAAGGTCCGTATCCAGGCGCACGGCGAGCTCGAACGCGGGCAGGGCTACGTGCGCTTGCGGCTCGATGGCGGCATCCCCCTCGCGTCCTGCCAGTCCATGCTCGACTCGAGTCCCGCGGGTCTCACGCCGCTGCTCACCGGAATGCGAATGAGCGGCACCTTCTCGCTGGACGGGCATCTGGATCTGGATACACGCCACCCCGGCAAGATGGTGACCCAGTGGAAACTGGACAACCAATGTCGCGTCACGGCCGTGCCTGCCGCCGTTGCGCCGCGCCGCTTCCAGCAGAGTTGGGTCCGCCAGGTCAAGGGACCCGACGGCGCTCCGATGTCCATCGAGAGTGGGCCGGGGTCGCCGGGCTGGGTGCCAGGAAGCGTGATCTCGCCTTTCATGAAGACAGCGGTGTTGGTGTGCGAGGACGGCCACTTCTGGTCGCATCACGGCTTCGACCAGGAAGCGATCAAGAACGCCATCCGCGAGGACTTCAAGGCGGGGCGATTCGTCCGCGGTGCGAGCACCATCTCGATGCAGCTCGCAAAGAATCTGTACCTGTCGCGAAGGAAGACGCTGTCCCGCAAGCTCCAGGAAGCGGTCCTGACGATGCTGCTCGAGCAGCAGCTCACGAAGGACCAGATCATGGAGCTGTATCTGAACGTGATCGAGTTCGGGCCAGGCATCTACGGCGTGGGCCCTGCTGCGCAGCACTACTTCGACACCACGGCGGATCGACTCTCGCTCGGGCAGTCGCTCTACCTTGCTTCGATCCTGCCCAACCCGAAGATCCAGCATTTCGGCTCGGACGGACAGGTGACGAAGGGCTGGTCGGCGTATCTGCGCAAGCTGATGCACATCGCTCACAAGATCCATCGCATTACCGACGACCAGCTTGCAGATGGCCTGACCGAGCAGGTCGCGTTCGGGGTGCCGTACTCGCCGCGCAGCGCCGAGGGCGACGAAAGCGGAGCGGTCGCGCCGGACGGCGCGTCTGCCGGCAACAACGCGGCATCCAGCACGGTGCCCGCGACGGCGGCGCCCGCGCCCGGCAACGTGCCGGCCCACGACGAGGCGACCTACCCTTGAGCTACTTCTCGCCGGCGGCGCGCAGCTTCGCGAAGAACGCGCTGAGCTCGGCTGCGCACTCGTCGGCAAGCAGTCCCGACACCACCTCGAAGCGGTGGTTCAAGCGTTCGTCGCTGCCGATCGTGTAGAACGTGTCGATCGCGCCGGCCTTGGGATCGCGCGCGCCGTACACCAGCCGCGACACGCGTGCGTTGACCAGCGCGCCCGCGCACATCGGGCAGGGTTCGAGCGTGGAGTAGACCGTGCAACCGGTGAGGCGCCAGTGCCCGCGTCGCGCTGCAGCTGCGCGCAGTGCGAGCACTTCCGCGTGTGCAGTCGGGTCCCCGTCGACCTCGCGCCGGTTGTGTCCGCGCCCGAGCTCCGCGCCGTTGCTGTCGACGATCACCACGCCGATCGGCACGTCCGCGTGCTCGAGTGCACACCGTGCCTCGAGCAGCGCTTCGCGCATCCAGGTTTCGTCGGACATCGTTGCCAAGCCCGCCGCACCCACGCGGGCAGAGTAGCCTGGCGCGCCCGGGAGGATTCGAACCTCCGACTTCCGGTTCCGTAGACCGGCGCTCTATCCAGCTGAGCTACGGGCGCAAAGGGGCCGCATACATAGCACGCTCGCGCCACCGTCCAATCCAAAAAACGGAGCTGGAGTCGCGCCGGCATGTCATGCGCAAGGCTGTGTATTCACACGTCTTTGTGCCGTCCTGTCGCGCCTTCACCGGGCGTTGCACAAACCCGCTAGGCTGCAGCCGTGACGCGCTCGGCTCCCATCACGCTCTGCGGCTCGCTGTCGTTGCATCCCGTCTCGCTCGGCGCGGCCATGCACATGGCTGGCTACGCGGCGCTCGATCTGCCCTTTACCTATGTGCCCTTCGCGGTCACCAGCGCAGACCTGCCCGGTGCGCTTGCCGGCATGCGAGCGCTAGGCATCCGCGGCTTCGGCGTATCGATGCCGTTCAAGCTCGAGGTGATGCCGCTCCTGGATACGATCGACGAGCTTGCCCAGAGCATCGGCGCGGTCAACACGATCGTGAACGACGACGGCGTGCTTGCCGGCCACAACACCGACGCCTGGGGAGCGGCGCGCGCGCTGGAAGAAGCGCTGCCCCTGAGGGGGCGCCGCGCGGTGTTGATCGGCGCTGGAGGCGCCGCACGCGCAGTCGCCTTCTCGCTGTGTTCCGAAGGCATGCGCGTGCATCTTGTCAACCGCACACAGAAGAAGGCCGACCAGCTTGCTGCCGAGCTCGCGGAAAGCTTCGGCGCGGAGTCGGCCGATGCTGGCGGGCTCGGCGATCTCGAAGAGCTGGCGGGCTACGACGTTCTGGTCAACTGCTCGTCTGCGGGCATGGACGGCTACGGAGAGAGTCCCGTCCCCGGGCACGCCCTACGCCCGGAGCTGGTGGTCATGGACATCGTCTACAAGCCCATCCAGACCCCATTGCTCCGGCAAGCAGCCCAGCGCGGAGCCAGGACGATCCACGGAGGTCGCATGCTGCTCTACCAGGCCTGCCGGCAGTTCGAGCTGTATACGCATCGAGAGGCGCCGGTCGAGGCCATGCATGCCGCACTGCGTCGAGCCATCGGTTGAGACGCGGCTGGTGGAGCCCGCATCCAGCTCGGCGGAGGCGCTCTGCAATCTTTTCAGACCTCATGCCAGGGTCTGACACCGCTGCCAGGGCTTGCACCGGTTCGCGTTCGAACGGGGTTGGCAAAAGCCCACGAACTCCCCGGTCACCCCGTCACGTTGTCAAAGTGGCACGAAGGCTGCTTTTGGACCGGCATCTTCTGCCGCCGTGGCAAACGTCCCGGCGACTTCCTTCTCGCCTTCGGGCCACTTCGTTGAGCTTCGAGTGCCCCTGCCCGGGCACTGAAAACAAGGAGCTTGGCTTAACCTTCTTAACTTTACTTCGTTTTTGCTTGCTCTCGGCTGCGCTTCCCCAAGGCTCTATAGCCGAACCGTTCCCGACCCGGCGGACCCCCCGCCGGGTCTTCTTGTTTTGTGGGGCTGCCGGCCGCGATTAGTAAGCCCTTCTTGACTTTTCCGACTAGTTCAACGCTTCGGCACTTGGGTGGATTCCGGATCCGGGCGGGTTTCGGGCGGTGGCTGGGGGTGGGTCTCGGCGTCGATCGGACGCCCGAAAAGGTGGTCGGACCTGGCTTCGACGTGGCAGCGCTCGCACAGCGGTAGCGCGCCTTTCGAGCGTATCCGGCCACCAGGCCCAACCACCAGATACCGCCATCCGCCGGCCGCCTTCTTCATCACGTATACGGGGCCCGGCGCGTGTCCTCTGGCCTGTTCGTGAAACATGGCGACGACGCTGCCGACGGGCAGTTTCGTGCCCCGCGACAGGTCGAGGTAGTCCTGCCGCGCTTCCGGCGAAACGCGCACGATACCCAGATAGCGGCCCCCGCCGTGGTCCTTCGCCGCGACGGGCGTGCTGTCGACCGGGGGCCACTTCCGCGCCGCCTCGAACTGCGCCCACCGCTTGGCTGGCTGCCCGGCTGCCGCAGGTGCCGGACCCGCACCGCCGCCCCTGGACGCATCGGACGCTCCCGGAAGGTAGCCCGGCGAGACACCGGCACCACAGCCGGTGAGCAGTGCGGCTGCCAGTGCGAGACGGGGTCGGGCTGCGTGGCGCAGGCCCGCATGGTACCACGCAGTCATGGGTCGTTCCGGCGTGCGCCCCCTCCTGCTCGCCGCCTCTTCTGTTCTCGTCGCGGCATGCTCGGCTGCGCCTGCGCCTGCTCCGCAGCTGGGTCCGCCCGAGCCGCTGCCTGCGCCGCGCGTGGTGGCCAGCGCAGGCCCCATCACGCCCACATCGGGTGGCATCGATCAAGACGCCGCGCCGACGCGAGGCGCGCGGGGCTGGCTGGGGGTCGAGCTTGCCGCAACCGATCAGGGCAAGCCGGGCGTTCTGGTGCAGAGCGTCGTACGGGGCTCGCCGGCTGCGCATGCGGGACTGCAAGCTGGCGATGTCCTGCTTCGCATCGGAGGGCAGGCCGTCGGCTCGCCGCGACAGCTGGTGCGGACCGTGGCGGGGCACCAGGCCGGCGAGCGGGTCGCTGTCGCGTTCCGCCGCGCCCGGAACGATCGGCTGGTTGCCGTCACGCTGGCGCCGCTGCCCGACGACGACACCATCATGCGCATGAGCTACGTCGGCGCTCCGGCGCCGCCGCTCACGGGTCTGAAGAGCGTCCAGGGAAGCCTCACTCCACGCCTCGGTGCGCTCCGCGGCAAGGTCGTGGTGCTGGAGTTCTGGGCGCCCTGGTGCATGGTCTGCCGCGTGCTCACGCCCACCATGAACGACTGGAACCGGCGCTACGGCGCCCAGGGCGTGGCCGTGATGGGCGTCACCATGACCCCGGTGCAGCAGGCTGCCATGGCCGCCTCGCAGATCGGCATGACGTATCCCGTCGCCTCGGACGAGAGCGGTCAGGTCACCGAGGCCTACCGCGCGACGGCGTTGCCGACGGTGTTCGTCATCGATCGCCGCGGCATCGTGCGCGACGTCCTGGTCGGCTACTCGACGCCCCGTCTGCACGAGCTCGAGGGCGAGGTCGACCAGCTGGTGGCCGAGAGATAGGCTCGCATTCGCCGGCGATTCGAAGTAACCGTGGCGTCCTGCCATGAAGGACGACCAGCTCGATCAGGCCATCGAACGCGCCCGCAAAGGCGGCGCACACAAATACCACGAGAAGAACGCCGAGCAGGGCAAGCTCTTCGCCCGCGAGCGCATCGAGCTCCTGCTCGACCCCGGCTCCTTCCAGGAAGACGCGCTGCTCGCGAACATGAACGCGCGCGATCTGCCCGCCGATGGCGTGGTGACGGGTATCGGTCGCGTCGGCGGTCGCGTCGTCGCTGTCATGGCGAACGATTCCACGGTGAAAGCCGGCTCCTGGGGCAAGCGCACGGTCGAGAAGATCCTGCGCATCCAGGAAACGGCGATGCGCATGGAATGCCCGCTCTTCTACCTGGTGGACTCGGCCGGTGCGCGCATCACCGACCAGGTCGAGATGTTTCCTGGCCGACGCGGCGCGGGCCACATCTTCTACAACCAGGTGCAGCTCAGCGGCCGCGTGCCGCAGATCTGTCTGCTCTTCGGTCCGTCAGCGGCCGGCGGCGCGTACATCCCTGCCTTCTGCGACATCGTGGTGATGGTCGACAAGAACGCGAGCATGTACCTCGGCTCGCCGCGCATGGCCGAGATGGTCATCGGCGAGAAGGTCACGCTGGAGGAGATGGGCGGCGCCAAGATGCACACGTCCGTTTCCGGCTGCGGCGACGTGCTGGTCAAGACCGAGCAGGAGGCGATCGAGTTCGCCAAGTCCTACTTCGCGTACATGCCGCAGAACTTCCGCGGCCGGACCGAGCTCGCCGAGCCGCGCGCGCCGAAGCACGGCAAGCCGATCAGCGAAGTGGTCGTGCGCGACGAGAACAAGCCCTTCGACATGAAGCAGGTCATCGAGGCGATCATCGACGAGGGCAGCTTTGTCGAGATCAAGAAGCGTTTCGCCAAGGAGATGATCACGGGCTTCGCGCGCATCGACGGCCGCGCCGTCGGCATCGTCGCCAACCAGCCGAAGCACCTCGGCGGTATCCTGTTCGTCGACAGCGCCGACAAGGCCGCCCGCTTCATCTGGCTATGCGACGCCTTCAACATCCCGCTGCTCTATCTGGCGGACGTGCCCGGCTTCATGATCGGCACCAAGGTGGAGCGCCAGGGCATCATCCGCGCCGGTGCCAAGATGATCGCAGCCGTGAGCGAAGCTACCGTGCCCAAGGTCAGCGTTATCGTGCGAAAGGCCTACGGCGCGGGTCTGTACGCCATGTGCGGCCCCGCTTTCGAGCCCGATGCCTGCGTCGCGCTGCCCTCCGCCTCGATCGCCGTGATGGGGCCACAAGCTGCCGTCAATGCGGTCTACTTCAACAAGATCCAGGCCGTCCCCGAAGGCGAGGAGCGCGACGCTTTCGTCGCGAAGCTGCGTGAGGAATACAAGGCAAACGTCGACCTGTCCAAGCTCGCGAGCGAGCTCGTGATCGACGACGTGGTTCCCTTCGAGCGGCTGCGCACCGACCTGTCCCGCCGCTTTTCCGACTACGCCGACAAGAACGAACCCAGCCCGCCGAAGAAGCACCTCGTTCCGCCGGTGTAGGGGCCGCTCCCCCGTTGCCTTGTGCGCCTGAGCCCGACAGGTCGGGCAGCAGCGCCGGAGGTGCTACGCTCCGCACGTGCGACGCCTGCTACCGCTGACTGCGCTGGCTGCCGCGCTGTTCGCGGTAGCGCCGGCGCGGGCGCAGGTCGATGTGCGGGCGATGGCGCGCGCTTTCGCCTCCGGTACGGTCCCGCAGGGATTCCGCCCCCCGGGCGATAGCCGCGTGCCGGTCGTGGTGCGGAGCGCCGCGCCGCTGTCCGCGCCTGGCCTGGTCAAGGTCTCGCCCGGCTTCTTCGTGATGAACGCGCCGCTGTCCGGGCTCGACGCGTTCGCACAGGCACATCCCGACATCCAGATGAGCTGGGCGCCACCGCGCCACGTGCTTTCCGACAAGGTCGACGGCTGGATCGAGGGCAGCACGTTCCGCAACCAGACGGGCGACTCGGGGCAGGGGGTCGTAGTGGGCATCGTCGACACCGGCGTGGAGGTCGCGCATCCCGACCTGCGCAACGCCGACGGCACCACGCGCATCGCGTGGCTGCTGGATTTCTCGCGCGGGCCTGCCGGTCTGCATCCCGACCTGGAAAAGCAGTACGGCTGCGACCAGGACCCGGGCTGCGCGATCTTCGACGCGGCTGATCTGGACCAGCGTCTCACCAACAACGTGCAGGGTGACCTGCCGAACGACAGCTACGGCCATGGCACGCATGTCGCGTCGCTGGCAGCGGGCAACGGGCTGTCGGAAAACCCGGCGCGCTACATGGGGGTGGCTCCCGAAGCTACGCTGGTCGTCGCGCGTGCCACGCGCGCCGGCGGCGGCGACATCTACGACTCCGATCTCCTGGTCGCGACGAGCTTCGTGTTCGACCGCGCTGCCGCGCTCGGTATGCCCGCCGTCGAGAACCTGAGCCTGGGCAGCGACTTCGGTCCGCACGACGGGTCCTCCGCGCTCGAACAGGGGCTCGCATCGTTCGTCGGCGAGGCGCACCCGGGGCGCGCCATCGTGGTGGCGGCCGGCAACAGCGCTGGCGTGTACCTCGGAGTGAGCCCGAACTATCCGGCGCCCTTCGGCGTCCACACCGAGGTGCACGTGCCGCGCTACTCGAGCGTCCGCGTGCCGTTGCTCACGCCGTCGACGCGAACCGGCACCACCAAAGGCAGCATCTACATCTGGATCGCCACACGTCCCGGCGACAAGCTTGAAGTCGGGGTGGACGACCAGGATGGCCATTGGTTTTCACCGATCGCGTTCGGGCAATCGGGCAGCCTCGAGAAGAACGGCCTGACCGCCAGCATTTTCAACGGTGTGACCGGTCCCGACAGTCCGCTCGGCGACAATCCCGACGGCGCGGTCGTCGTGCTCGACGGCAGCTGGGCATCGGGTGGCGTGTTCGCGCTCAGGCTCGAGGGTCACGGGACCGCCGAGATCTGGGCGCAGAGCGCCGGCGACATCGCCCCGGAGCTCGGCAGCACTGGCGCGCTGTTCCCCAGCGCGACCAAGGAAGGCACCGTCAACGTTCCGGGCTCCAGCCCCGCGCTGATTGCCGTCGGCGCGACGTTGAACCGCTTGAGCTGGCCCGACCGTTCGGGACACCTGGTGAAGGTCGCGGCGCTCGGCTCGGTCGAAAACCCCAAGCTCGATTCGATGGCGTACTTCAGCTCCGCTGGACCGACGGAGAACGGTTGGATGAAGCCGGACATCGTCGCGCCGGGTGTCTTCGTCGTAGGGGCGATGTCGAAGCTTGCGGACCCGGCGGATCCCGGTTCGAGCGGCGGGCTCTTTTCCGGCTTCGGCATCTGCCAGACCGATCCCAGCTGCCTGGTGGTCGATAGCTATCACGCGATCAGCAGTGGAACTTCCATGGCCGCTCCAATCGTGAGCGGTGCGGTCGCGTTGCTGCTCCAGCAGGATCCGACGCTGACCCAGGAGCAGATCCTTGCGCTGTTGCAGGCGGGCGCACGACCGCTCCAGGGTGCCGTCCCCGTCGAGCAGCAGCAGGGACCGGGCGCACTCGATCTGATGGGCGCGCTTTCCGCGCGCATCGCTGATAGTTCGCCGATCCGCCGGGAACCGACTGCCAAGGGCAGCTGGCTCGACATGGCCGCCTCCTATCTGCACCCCGATCCCGACTGGTCGAACACCGGCGTGCTCGAGCTGCGCGACGATTCCGGCGCGATCGCCGATGGCTTCTCGCCGTCGCATCTCGTGCTTGAGGCGCCCGGTGCTCTCGTCACACAGAAGCTGGCGCGCGTGGCTCCAGGTCTCTGGCGGTTCGCCCTCAGCGCTCCCGCGGGCAGCGGCGGGAACACGGTAGAGCTCACTGTCCGCTACGACCAGCGGGTGCTCGCCCAGCGCACGCTGCGGGTCGCGGTGGATCGCTGGGTCGCGAAGGGCGGCGTCGAGGCGCGCGGCGGCTGCTCGGTCGCGCCCGTGCGCGGGCCCGACGACGCGTGGATCGCCGTTCTGCTTGTTTCCATGGCGGGCGTGTTCCGCCGCAGGGCAAGCCGGCTTGCGGTGGCCAGGAACTAGCCTTTCCGGATACGGTCGCTCCCATGCAGACGCTCCGCATCCTCTGGGCGGCGATGATGGGTTCTGTCGCGATCTTCGGCGTGCTGTGCTTCGTGTTGCCAGCGCCGAGCACTGCCGAGCCCCAGATGGCCTTGCTCATCGGTCTCGGCGTGGCGGCGGTGGTCACGGCTATCACGAGCTTCTGGCTGCCAGCACAGGGTTTGAAGACGGCCTTCCAGAACTTCGACGCGGAAACCGAGGAACGGCCCGCGTCGGGCGACGACTCGTCGATGTTCGGGGGGCAGCCGCGCACGCAGAAGGTGTTCAAGCACCCGAAGAAGGCCTTCAAGAAGGCGCTCCCGCGCTACAACACCGCCTTCATTCTCGGCGTGGCCCTGAGCGAATCAGTGGCGCTCTTCGGCTTCGTGCTGAGCCGGGTCGGCTTCTCGCCGATCGAGTTCCTGCCGTTCGTCGTCGTGGGCCTGGTGCTGGTCGCCATCCGTTTCCCCACCGAGGAGCGGATCATCGCTCTGGTCGAGAAGGAGACCGGCGTCCGCTTCGCCCTGGACAAGGCGAGCCGCTAGTTCCCGCGGAATGTAGCAAAATGCCGCGATTGTGTGGCATTTTGCTACACCTTGGCTAGGAAAGCCGCCCGTGGCCTTGCCGAATGACAGGTGTCAGCCGAACTGCGACCGCGGATCGCTGCTCGCCACGACGGCTGCTGGTCGTGCTAGGGAGCGGCGAAAGTGGCATCGCCGCCGAGCCCCCCTCGTTTCCGGCAGGCATGCAAAAAGGAGTCCCCATCGTGTCCAGCAGCAAAGCATCGGGCAGGAAGAAGCCGTCCAATCACAGCCGGGCGTTGATCCGCGGTCCTGTTTCCGCCTTCGACAACGCCCTGGTGCAGTTCAACCGCGCCGCCGAGATCATCAAGCTCACGACCGATCAGGTCGAGGTGATCCGTGAACCTAGACGCATCGTCGAGGTGAAGCTGCCCGTCCGCATGGACGACGGCAGTGTCAGGAGCTTCCGCGGCTTCCGCGTGCAGCACAACATCGCGCGTGGGCCGGGCAAGGGCGGCGTTCGCTTCCATCCGGATGTGACCATCGACGAGGTCAAGGCGCTGGCGTTCTGGATGACGTTCAAGTGCGCGACGATCGGCATTCCGATGGGCGGCGCGAAGGGCGGCATCATCGTCGACCCGAACCAGCTGAGCGAAGGCGAGCTCGAGCGGCTGAGCCGGCGCTACTTCGCCGAGATGATCGACATGTTCGGTCCCGACCGCGATGTGCCGGCGCCGGACGTGAACACCAACCCGAAGATCATGGGTTGGTTCATGGATACGTACTCGATGCACCACGGCGGGGACTATCTGCCGGCGGTGGTGACGGGCAAGCCGCTGGAGCTGGGCGGATCGCTGGGTCGTTCCTCGGCGACGGCGCAGGGCATGGTGTTCTGCGTGCGGCGCGCGGCGACGCACTTGAAGCTCGAGCTGGGGGGCGCGACGGTGGCGATCCAGGGCTTCGGCAATGCCGGCTCCTATGCCGCCAAGCTGCTGTCGGAGCAGGGCTGTCGCATCGTGGCGATCTCCGACGTGGATGGGGCTTTCGTGAACCCCAAGGGCATCCACCCCGAAGCGGCTATGGCCCACGTCGAGAAGCACAAGACGCTCAAGGGCTTCGACAAGCGCCGTGGCGTGGAAAAGCTCGCCGACCCGATGAAGCTCCTGGAAATGCCGGTGGACATCCTGATCCCCGCAGCGCTCGAAAACCAGATCACCAAGAAGAATGCGAACCGCATCAAGGCAAAGGTCATCGCCGAGTGCGCCAACGGCCCCTGCACTCCCGAGGCCGACGACATCCTGGAGAAGAAGAAGGTCTTCATCATCCCGGACATCCTGTGCAACGCGGGCGGCGTGGCTGTGTCCTACTTCGAGTGGGTGCAGAACCGCATGGGCTACTACTGGCGCGCCGAGCAGGTGCTAGAGGACCTCGAGCACACGATGAACAAGGCGTTCGATCACGTGCTCGGGACGAGCACGCTGTACAAGGTACCGATGCGCACGGCGGCCTTCATCGTCTCGATCGAGCGCGTCGTGAAGGCCTCGGAGCTGCGAGGCCTGTACGCCTGATGCGCACGTGCCCGCGCCGGAAGGGGCGCGGGCACGTCCGTTTCCCTGTAGCCCGCTAGTTCGACTGCTCGCGGCGGCTCTCCGCCATCAGTGCGAGCACGGAAAGCGCCATCGCGAAGCGCGGGTCGATCCGGCCGTTGTTCTGGCTCAGATCCAGCGTGTACTCCTTGGCGAAGAAGCGCCACACCTGTTTGATGTACGCGACGGGCTGCTGGTACACCTCGATGTGCCACTTGCCGAGCAGTAGCGGGAACATCCGCCTCAAGAAGGACGAGCCATCTTCCTGCATCAGGCCGATGACCTGCTCCTGCTCGTCCAGCAGTTCCCAGGTGTCGCGGAACATGCTCTTCAGGCCCTTCTGCCTGATGGTGCCCACGCGCGCGCCCGAGGCCGCGTCGAACACGTCACGGACCAGGTTCATGGCGATGGCCTGACGCGCGCGCATGACCAGCACAGGCTGGGTCTGCGCCTCGTCGGCGAAGATGGTCATCTCCTCCTTCCACTTCATCACCGGCTTCTTGATGTACGCGACCAGCATGCCGTCCGGCGCGAACACGCGCGTTACGCGGCCGAGGAACGACCAGTACGATCGTTTCACCGTGTACTCTGGGTGCGCGAACGGACCTGCGGCGAGTGCGGTGCTCGGCACCTGCGCCACCACCTGCTGCGGCGGCGGTTGATAGGGGGGTTGGGGGATGGGTTGTGCCATTCGATCTCTCCTCCGTGAGCCAGGTGCCCATGATACGTGGATCGGCCTGACTTCTCCCCACCTGCCTGAGGGCTGTCACATCGAGGCGAGATAGACGGTCAGCGAGTGCGGCTCGTACGGGGCGACATCGGGATCGAACGGATGCGAGAGATCGGCGCCGCCCATGTTGGTCCCGACAATAAGGATGCCGGCCGCGCCCGTGAGATTGACGATCTCCTTTTCGCAGTGCGTTGCGCTTTCCTCGTACTTCACGTCGATCCGTGACAGCTCGCTGCCGTCGTGACCGACCCGCACCAGCGTCCACTTGAAACCGACCGGCGGCTCCCAGTCGGCGCGGAAGCCCAGCGAGCTCTGCTCCGGCACCTTGTCGAGGGTCAACCAGACGTAGACGGATCCCGTCGGCATGATCGGATAGAGCGGCGTGACGCGACGAGGCAGCGACGAGTACGGGATGCTCCAGGCGAAGCGAACGCGTCCGAAGCTGCCCGCCCACATCATCGACGGCAGGTGCGTGCCGTCGTCGCGGTCGCCGAGGAAGGCGCGGTCCACTGCAAGGCGTCCCATCAGATCGGCCATGCGCCGCGGACTGTCGCCCAGGGTGTGGCGCAGGACGTCGAACACGTCGGGCTCGTTGTCCCACTCCCACGCGCGCGGATCCGTCTTCTGGGCGGCGGTTGCGATGAGCGCGGTGGAGAGGCGACCTGGCCCCCCCGTGCCCTCGGTCGCGTCGAGAAACTCGTAGAACAGCCCGGCGCCTTCAGCGAGCGGGGAAAGCGCCAGACCCGCGACGCCGCTCTGCGGGTGGATCTGCAGATCGTCGATCGCCTCGAGGTCGAGCGAGGTCGGGTGACCGGCGATCCACCACAGATCGGTGGCGTACGCGCGCCGCTCGAATGGCGTGAGCCCGGCGTCGAGCCGCCAGGCGATGGCCTCGCCGACGCACTGGGTCGCGGCGCGGTCGAGCGGCGTGCGCGCGGCGTCGTCCAGCAGGCAGAACGCCGATGCGCTATCGAACCGGCCCGGCAGCGGCAGATCGTGATCGCTGTGGAATCCGCGGCCGCCGCCCGCCCGGAGGTACAGGTCGAGCGCATCGCTGCCGCCCCGGCCCAGGTCGGGCAGCGGCGCCGGCAGGCGCATGGCGATCACCAGGCGTTCGTAGGCCTGCTCCATGGCGTGCAGGGCCGCGAGCGTCGTGTCGGCGCTGACTTTCGCACTGCGGTGGACGCACACCGGATAGCGGAACGAGCAGGCGGGGGGTTCGCTGCCGGGCGTCGGGCGCGTGAAGGCCGGTGCCACGGGAGCGCCAGTGGGAAACCACGGATCGTGCGCAATCGGCGGCAGGGACGGCATATCCGAGGCTGCCCCGTACAGCAGCGGGCCTTCGAACAGCTTGTGGCGGTGCCGCTCCTGCGCACCAGCGCCGGAGCTCGACAGCACTGCTATTACGAGCAGCGCCGACAGCAGCGCGTGGCGCCTGGGGTTGGGCCTGGAAGTCAGGCGGCCTCGGAAACAGACGTACATTTGACACTTTCGCGCGTCGCGGCCCTATACTGTCATACCTTCCGGCCGGTTCCGGAACTGCGAGTGATTGCGAGCGATATGGCCCCGACCCGTTTCGACCCGTCCCAGGCGGTAAAGTTCGATCTCGGTCGTGGTGTCGTCCAGCTGGATGGCTCTGCGGACCGGGTTCTGGTGCCCGCCGATGCGCTCCTGGCGCTGTGCAACAGCGCCGGCGAGGAAGCGCTACGTGATTTCGGGAGGAAGCTGGGCACCGAGATCGGGCGCCGTGCAGGCGGCCGGTTGGGCGATGCGGCCGCGGCCGGTCTACAGGATGTGCTCGAGCATCTCGGTGGCGATCTGGCACTGGCCGGTTTCGGCTCGCTGGGTCTCGAGCGCTGGGGCCGCGCGCTGGTGCTGACTGTCGCCAACTCGCCGCTGGGCGCCGCGGGCGATCCGCTGCTGGCGGCGGTGCTCGAAGGCGCTATCCAGCGTGCGCTCGGGCGCGACGCGAGCGTCGTGCCGCTTGCACGCGATGGAGAATCGGCGCGCCTGTTGGTCGCCGGCGGCAACGCCGCGGAGAAGGTGCGCGGCTGGCTTGGCGAGGGGGTCGCGTGGGGCGACGCATTGGCACGTCTGCACGCAAGAGGTGACGCGTGAGCGCGGAGCAGCAGATCGAGAAGCTACAGGGCCTCCTCGAGCGCGTGCAGAAGAATGCCGCGCTCCCGCGCCAACCTGCGGCTGCGGCGAAGCCCATGGCTGCGCCGGCCCCGGAGCCTGTCGCGGTCCAGGCATCCGAGCCCGTGGCCGTCGCAGACGAGCCGCTCGCCGAGGACGTAGACCTCCTCGAAGACGACATCGTCGATTTGTCGGCCGAGGAAATCGGCGCCGAGGAAATCGGCGCCGAGGAGATCGGCGCCGAGGAGATTGGCGCCGAGGTGCCGATTCCGCAGGGACCGGAGATTGAGGAGGACATCTTCTTCGAGGACGAGGAAGAGATCGAGCCACCGGCTTCTTCTCGTCGGCCGAAGGTGGCTGCCAGCATGGACGAGGCGCTAGCAGGCGCGGCCGAGCTGGAGCTGGAGCGCGAGGTGCCGCTCAAGACCCCGCCTCCCGAGTCTGGACGGCAGGTCGCCGGCCCGTCGCCCCAGGGCCTGCATCAGTCTGCGCCTCCGGCCGACCTCGGGGACGATGTGGATGCGCTGCTCGAAGCGGACATCTCGTCGGGCACCCAGCATGCGCGACCAGGACCGACCCCCGAGCAGCTCGGCCAGACGATCGATCTCGAGGAAGGCGAGGCCGCGCCGCTGGAACTGGAGGTTCCGTCGCCGCCGCCCGAGCCGACGGTGCCCGAGGAGCTCGAGGCGCCGCTGCCCCAGCGCGGGCTTTCGGGCTACGGTGCGGTTGCACCGCCGCCCGCGGAGGCGCCTGCCGAAGCGCGACGCGAGGAAGCCGGGAGCCCGTTGGCCCCCGCCGCCTCGCCGCCCGGCGCGGCTGCCGAAGTCGAGCCGGAGGTCGTCCAGCGGCCTGCCGTCGCAGCCAGCGGTCCGGCGGCAGAGTTCGCAGTGGCCCACCGCGATTTCAAGCCGGAAAGCTTCCTCGAGCTGCTCGATGCGTCGTTGAAGCTCGGCGAGTAGCGTCGATCGCTCCGGTGCGATAGAGCGTGCCCCGCCCGCTGATCGGTTGATCGGCGGGGGGTTCGCATCGAAAGGAACAGCCGTGATCGTCGTTACCAACCGCATTCCCGTCAACGCGGGCCACCAGATCGACTTCGAGGATCGCTTCAAGCGTCGCGTGCACCTGGTCGACCAGGCGCCGGGCTTCGTGCGCAACGAGGTGCACCGCCCGCGCCCCTTGAAGTTCGAAAAGGGCACCTGGGTCGAGGATAGCGAGACGCAGGGGTACTACGAGGTGAAGACCTGGTGGCGCAGCATGGATGACTTCGTCGCCTGGACGAAGAGCCCCGCGTTCGCCGAGGCGCACCGCGATCGTCCGCCGAAGGACATGTTTGCCGGCCCCAACGTGCTCGAGGTGCACGAGGTGTTTCTCAGCACCGACCTCGACGTCGGCGGTAGCTGACGGGCTTCTACGGCGTTTCCTGGCGCAGCCCTTCCACGAGCAACTCGAACGCGTGGAACACGAGCTCGTCGATACCGACGGGCTCGGCGGGGCCTTCCTCCGGCGAGTGCGGTTGCATCAGCTGGTAGCTGTCGTCGGGGTTCCTGATGGCGAACGCTCCGGGCACGCTCATCAGTCGATGGCGCCGGCGCGACGACACCGGCGGCTCGTCGCCACGCGGCCGCATCGGCATGAAGTACACGCTCGGTAGCTCGCCCACCGTGCGGTGCGAGTAGACCTGTAGCTCCGAACCTTCCATCTGCAGTGCCATGAACGTCATCCACGGGCCGTCAGGCCCGCAGTCGATGGCGTCGCGCGACGGACTGCGTACGGTCACTTGCCTGCCGGTCCTCTCGGCCAGCTCTCGCGCGCGTTCGACCGCGGCGTCGCGCAGGCGCTCCATCACCTCGGTAGTCACGCGATCCGACCATTCTTCGAGCGAGCGGCGCGAGGCCGAGGCGGCCAGCTCGCGCTCGGTACGGCCGCGCTCCGCCTCCTCGATCCGCGTGACTTCGTTGTACAGGTCGTCCCAGCGGCTCATCGGGCCGCATGCTACCGGCAAAGTGCGCTGGCTGCGACTGTTCGGTCAGGGCGGAAGTGGAGCCGCCCGGCCGAATGGCTACTGCACGAGGTCGGACATGTTGCGCGGGTAGACCACGACGTACTTGGTGGCGGTCCCGCCGTCGGTGTACGGCACGTACAGCCCGAACACGCCGGTCACCGTCTGGAAATCCACCGTGGTGCCGCCGTCGGTCGGCAGGCTCGCAAACTGGTGCGACGGCAGGAAGTACGGGCTCAAGCTGTGCAGCGCCGCCGCGCCGCCGTCACCGATACCGACCCCGGTATCCCAGATGCCGAAGATCTGGCTGGGTGCAGCCGGCTTGCCGCTCACCTTGGCGACCTGGATCAGCAGCGGACCGTGCGTGTCCTCGTACGCCGAAACGGACAGGTCGGAGAGCGTCACGCCTGTGATGGGCGTGGGCGTTCCGGTGCCGACCTTCTTTGCGCATCCCGGCAACTGGCTGTTGACCTGGACCAGCAGCTCGTTTTCGCCGTCGAGGTTGAAGCGCCAGGCGTTGCCCAGCACGTCGACCTGGTCGCCGACAGCGAGACCGACGAAGTACGTGGACGTGGCTGCCGAGATACGCAGCTTGATCGCGTGCCGTGCGCCGGTCGCCCAGTCGGCGTACGTCTCGTCCTGCTGCAAGAAGATCTGGCAGGCCTTGCCCGCCTCGCAGCCGTTGCCGCTGATGGCGGTGATGTACACGCCCGACACCCACACCTCGGTGGGCGTCGATGGATTGTCCGCCCAGATTTCCGGAATGGTCTTGGTTGCGGCGCTGGCCGGTTGAAAATCGCACGTGGGCCAGGTTGCGGCATCACCGCCACCTGCACCTGCGCCGCCGTCGATGCCGCCGCTACCTGCAGCGCCCGCACCTCCGTCCGTGCCGGCGCTGCCCGCAGTGCCGCCGCTGCCCGCGAAGCCGCCAATGCCTGCGCTCCCACCCATTCCGGCGGTGCCCGCTGTGCCCGCTGTGCCCGCCGTCGCACCCGAACCGCCGGTCCCGCTGGTGCCGGTCGTCGAGTCGTTGCTGGAGCACGCCCCGACAGCGCCGCCGAGCGCCAACAGGCCAATCAAGCACACATTCGACCACTTCATCCTACCGAGCATGGCGGGCTCCTAGCGCGGATCCGGCATCGCGTCCGCTGAACTCTACAATGGGCAACGATTGTTACAGTGCTACGGTAGGCTGGAAAGCGGAACGTCTTCGCGCCAACCGCATGCTCCTCATACCGGCGCACGCTCCCGGAAATGCCCGCAGCGGCTGCCAGGATCCCTAGACCCTGAACGTCTCGACCTGGTCCGGCTCGAGCCACTCGACGGGCGCGTCGCGCAGCCAGGTCCGCTGGCGACGGGCGAACACGCGCGTGGCGCGCACGATGCTTTCCTTCAGGGACAGGGCGTCGATGGGCTCGCCCGACTCGAGCGCTTCGGCGACCTGGCGGTAGCCGACCGAGCGCATGGCGCGGGCCCCGGCGAAGCCCTCGGACAGGAGTTGTCGGACCTCGTCGAGCCAGCCGGCGTCGAGCATGGCGGCGGCTCGCGCTTCGATGCGTTGATCCAGCCTCTCGCGCGGATGGCGGATGCCTATCAGGCGCGCGGTGTAGCGCGCCTCGCGGAAGCCGTGCTGGGCCTGCCAGCTGCTGAGCGTGACGCCGGTGAGCTCGAACACCTCGAGCGCGCGGCTCACCCGCACCAGATCGTTGGGGGCGAGCTTCTCGGCGAGCGGTGGATCCACCTGTGCGAGCTCGGCGTGCAGCGCGGCGCGCCCCTCTGTTTCGGCGCGCTCGCGGTGGCGCGCGCGGATCTCCTCGTCCGCCGGCGGCGCGGCGGCCAGCCCGAACAGCAGCGCGCGCACCCATAGGAATGTTCCGCCGCAGACGATGGGGCGGCGTCCGCGCTCGACGATGTCCGCGATGGCTTCGTCGGCGAGCGTCGCCCAGCGTGCGGCGTCCATGGGCTCGAGCGGCTCGACGATGTCGAGCAGGTGGTGCAGCGCGCGTGCACGCTCTTCGGCCGTTGGTTTGCCCGTGCCGATCTCGAAGCGGCGGTAGACCTGGACGCTGTCGGCGCTGACCACTTCGCCGCCGAGCTGTTCGGCGAGGCGCACGGCAAGCTCCGTCTTGCCCGACGCGGTCGGACCCACCACGACGAGCAGCGGCTCGGTCACGTCGCTCATTTCGATCCGCCGTACCGGACTTCCGACGAATGGCGCCGCGCATTTCCGCCGTGTGGGGCGGCTGACAGCATCGAAATGCGCGTCCGGTCCTGGTCGCGCGTGCGTGGAGCTCGCAAGGGGCACTCCGGATTGCGATCGTTCATCTAGCGGCGGCCCACGCGGCGCTCGAGCTCCGCCCAGCTGGTGAACGTCACCACCGGGCGGCCGTGCGGGCAGTGTCCGGCGAAGTCGGCTTGATCGAGCGCGGCGAGCAGCGCCGTTGCTTCATCGGCCGAGAGCGGATCGCCGGCGCGGATCGAGCCGTGGCAGGCCATGGTCGCGAGCGCCAGGTCGACCGCGTCGGAAAAGCCGCGCCCGCCGCTGCGCGACACTTCCGACAACAGGTCGCGCACCAGCCGTTCCGGGCTGGCCCGCTGCAAGAGCCGAGGCACGGCGTGCACGCTCAGCGTCTCGGGTCCGCGCGCGCGCAGGTCGAGCCCCACGCCGGCAATCTCGTCGGCCCGCTCGGTGACGAGCTCCGCCTCGGCGGGCGTCACCTCGAGCGTGATCGGGAACAGCATGGCCTGCGACGGTACGGTGCGGCTCCGGTATTCGGAGCGCAGGCGATGGAACGTGACGCGCTCGGCGGCGGCATGCTGATCGAGCACGTAGATGCCGTCGCGGCCTTCGCAGATGAGATACGTCTGCCTCAGCTGCGCCACGAAGCGCAGGCTCGACCATTCGACTTCGGGGCGCGGACGGATGGGCGCGGAATCGGCCACGGCCAGCAGCGGCTCGGGCTCGGGGTGCGCTTCGGCGGCGGGAGCGAGCCCCCAAGGATCTCGCGGCTCTTCGCGGACTTCGGCGGGAGCGGCTGCGGGTTTCGGCTCCGGAGCTTTGTGCCCCCACGCGCCGCGTGACGGCGTCGGCAGCGAGAACGCGCTGGCCAGCTCGCGCGACAGGACGCTGTACACCGCGTCGCTGACCGCCCGCGGATCGGCGAAGCGCACCTCGGACTTCTGCGGGTGCACGTTCACGTCCACGAGCTCGGGCGGCAGATCCAGATACACGACGCCTCGCGGATAGCGCCCGCGCTCCAGCACGCTGCCGTAGGCCTGCGCCACGGTCGTAAGCAGCGCGCGGTTGCGAACAGGTCGGCCGTTGACGAACAGTTTGAGGCCCGCTGCGCCGGTACGCGCGCGTTCCGGTCGCGACAGGAACGCTTCGATGCGGAGCGGCCCGCGCTGTCCGCGACACACGCCGAGGACGTCGGAGTGCGTCTGCCGCGCGCGCTCCTCGCGATCGGGTGCGCGCAGCCACTCGCGCACTTTGCGGCCGTCGCGCTGGAGCGTGAAGCTCAGATCGGGGCGCGACAGCGCGGCCGACTCGACCACGGCTCCGACATGTCCGGACTCGGTTCCGCTGGAGCGCAGGAACTTGCGGCGGGCGGGCACGTTGTAGAACAGGTCGCGCACGCTGACGGTGGTGCCGACGGGCGCGCCCACCGGCCTCACCTCGGGGGCGCCTCCGCCTTCGACGCGGACCTCGAGCCCGGCGTCACTGTCGGCCGCGCGCGTCTGCAGCGTGAAGCGGCTGACCGACGCGATGCTAGGCAGAGCCTCACCGCGGAAGCCGAAGCTCTGCACGTGCGAGAGATTGTCGAGCGTCTGGAGCTTGCTGGTGGCGTGGCGCTCGATGCACAGTCGCGCGTCGTCCTCGTTCATGCCCGCGCCGTCGTCGGTCACGGACAGGAGCGTGATGCCGCCGCCGGCGATCTCGACGTTGCAGCGGGTGGCGCCGGCGTCGATGGCGTTCTCGATCAGCTCCTTGACCGCGCTCGAGGGGCGCTCGACCACTTCACCAGCAGCGATCTGGCTGGCAAGGCCCGGCGGCAGCACGCGGACGTTCGGCATCGCGGCTAGTGTTCTTCGGGGTGCGGCTCGGCGGCTGCGAGCACGCGCCGCGCCGAGCGTCGCGTCAGCGCGAACGCACACAGTGCCAGGGCACCGAGCTTCATCGCCAGGCCGAGCCGGAACGACCACCACAGCTGGATGCGTTCGATGCGTTGGAAGTGCGCGAGCGTCATGCCGCCGGGCGGTTTGGCGATGCCGCTGGCGACGACGGCGTTGACGATGCCGCTGCGCACGGGCAGCTGCAGCGCGTAGCCGACGATCATGAGCAGCGCGTTGGCGGCCACCACCTGCAGCGCGAAGGAAGTGGACGCGCGCCGCCCGACCAGCGCCTTGATGGCCACCAGAACCATCACGCCGCCGAGCAGGATCTGCGCGATGCCGATCGGCAGATTGGTGTGCGGGTGCTTGCTGATGGCCTGGATGAAGGCCGAAACCACGACCTCGCTCTTGTCGCCGCCGAGCACGGACGTGGCAGTCGACAGCGGGTTGTGGACTGCCTTGACGGTGACGTACCCCTCCGCCGCGGCGTTCAAGCCGATCATCCACATCCCGATCAGCGCGATCAGGAGGTAGACGGGGCGTCGCATCCTGCCCCCGTTCTGGAGTCCTTCAGGCACGTCCGGCTTCTAGCATGCCACTCGTGCGTCCGCGGTTCACGGGGCTTTTCTATCGTGTGCGTTGTGTCAACGCACAGTCTTGCGAAGCGACAGCGAGCCCGCGACGAGTGAAGCGAGTCGCGTCGGGGGTCCGGGGGCGGTGAGCCCCCCGGCGGAGGATTCCGGTGGGGGTGGGTTGGGCGGGATGCGAACAGCTAGAGCAGCTTCGCGCGACGCGCTGCTTCCGCGATACCGCCGCCGCTCCAGGTATCCGCTTCGAGCAGATCGGTTGCCGATGCCTTCACGTTGTCGGGTGCCTGCGCCATCACGAAGGCGCGTCCCGCGGTCTGCATCATCGGAATGTCGTTCAGCCAATCGCCCACGGCCACGGTCTCGGCGGGGGAGACGCCGTAGTGCTCCGCGATCCACTCGAGTGCAGTGCCCTTGGTCACTCCGGCTGCGCGCACCACCATGCCCCAGACGCCGTCGAAATCCCCCCGGCGCACTGCAAAGCTGGTGGTCTGCACGTGATGTGCGTGCGACTCGCGGAGGCTCTGCTCGGCGCCACGGATCTGCTCTTCGGTGCCGAGCGAGACCAGCGCCGAGACGCAGGGCTCCTCGGCCCAGCGTGACTCGTCGATGACGTTGTCCAGAAGCTCGATGCGGTCCGACCAGGTGCGCACGTAGCCGAGAAACGGCGTGCCCAGCTCGTCGTGGAACACCGTGTCGTCCGCGAACACGAAAGTGACAGGACGGAACTCTCCCAGCACGCCCAGCAGCGCTTCGGCTGCTTCACCATGCAGCGTGCGCGACAGCAGCGGGCGATCGGTGGCAACGTCGACGATGTGGCTGCCGTCGACGCAGCCGATAGGTCCGGACAGCTCGAGGCTGCGCGCTATCTCGCGCGTGCCCGAGTACATCCGCCCCGTGCAGATGGAGACGGCTATGCCCTGGTCCTGTAGCGCAGCGATGGCTTCGCGGTCGGCCTCGTGCACGACGCCCGACGGATCGAGCAAAGTGCCATCGAGATCGGTGACCAGCAGCCGGTAGCTCAGCGTGTCCTTACTGCGACCCGGCGTCGACCGGGTAGACGGAGACGCGCTTCTTGGTGCGGCTCGCGTGCTCGTAGGCAACCGTGCCGTCGATCAGGGCGTAGAGCGTGAAGTCCTTGCCACGGCCCACGTTGCGGCCCGGGTCGATGCTCTGGCCGACCTGGCGCACCAGGATGCCGCCCGCGCGGACGAACTCGCCGCCGTAGACCTTGACGCCGCGGTACTGCGCGTTCGAGCCGCGCCCGTTGCGGGTAGACCCGCCGCCTTTCTTGTGTGCCATTGCTTGCTTCCCGTACCTGGCTCAGCCGGTGATGCTTGTGATCTTGACCGCAGTAAACGACTGGCGATGCCCCGCCTTCTTGCGGTGCTTCTTGCGGCGGATGAACTTGAAGACGACGAGCTTCGCAGCGCGGTCCTGGGCGAGGATCTCGCCCGCGACCTTCGCGCCGCTCACGAGGGGCTTGCCGACCTTCGCGGAATCACCGCTGACCAGCAGGACCTCGTCGAACTCGACCTTGTCGCCAGGGTTGCCCGGGAGCTTCTCCACCTTGATGGTGTCGCCCTCGGAGACCCGATATTGCTTGCCGCCTGTGCGGATAACTGCAGCTGTCATGGGAAAGGGGAGCGGAAGCTAGTCCCAGGGGCCGCACATCGCAAGTAGAGAATTATGCTGGGCATCCGGCCAGTGCCTGCTCGGGCCCCACGTGCACAAGCCAGGCTTTCGTACGGCCGGCCGGTTTTTTCATTGACGGGGGATCGGGCCGCGCCGTAGAGTTCTGCGGATTTGCCGCCTGGACGGGGCACACGCGCTGGAGGAGCACAGGATGATCTCGTTCGAGCCATCGGAAGACCAGGGGCTGATCGTCCAGACCGTAGCCGAGCTGGCCAGGACCACGCTCGCGCCGCGTGCCCGCGAGTTCGAGAAGGACCGGGCGGTCGCCGTGGACGCGCGCAAGGCGGTGCAGCAGATGGGGCTTTCGATGGCCCCGGTCCCCGAGTCGCTGGGCGGCCAGGGGCTCGGCCTGCTCACTGCCGTGCTCATCAACGAGGAGCTCGCCTACGGCGATCCGGCGGCCCCGTTCGGTCTGCCCGGCTTCGGCCCCTTCACTCTGGCCGCGCTCGAGCTCGGCAGCGAGCAGCAGGCCCGGGCGCTGCTCGCACCCTTCGCAGACCCCGCGGCGCACGATCACTTCGGCGCGGTTGCCTGGAGCGAGCTTTCGCCGAACCGTGACCGCGCCGGCTTCTCGACCGTCGCGAAGAAGACCGGCGATGGCTGGGAGCTCACCGGCGACAAGTGCTTCGTCGGCAACGCGGCCTTGGCGCGGCGTTTCATCGTCTTCGCCCAGGTCGACGAGGGCGCCGGCTGGAACGGCATCGGCGCGTTTTCCGTTTCGCGCGACAATCCGGGTGTGTCGGTTGGCGGGCGCCACGACACGCTCGGTCTCGGCTGCGCGGAGTTCAGCGAGCTCGCGCTTTCCGGCGCCAAGGTCGCCGCGGCCGATCGCCTGGAAGGCGGCGGGGACATCGTGCGCGCGACGCTGCGCTTCTTCTCGAAGTACGCGTTGCTCGTCGCCGCGCGGCAGGTTGGCCTCGCGCGATCGGCGTTCGACGTGTCGCGCGAGTACTGCGACATGCGCAAGGCGTTCGGCAAACCCATCGGTCACTTCCAGGCCATTGCCTTCACGCTGGCCGACCGTCACATCGACGCCGAGAGCGCGCGCGAGCTGTGCCGCCGCGCGGGCTGGGCGTGGGACAGCGGGAACGACGAACAGCGCGCGCTGCTCTACACGGCCGAGGCCGTCGCGCACGCGCACGAGGCAGCGATGCGCTGCGCCGACGACGCGGTCCAGCTGCACGGCGGCGCGGGCTTCATGCGAGACGTGATCGTCGAGAAGATGATGCGCGACGCGAAGCAGATCGCGCTCTCGGGGGCGACGGCCGAGCAGATGGATCAGCTCGCTGCGGCGGTGGAGCTGGGCGCCGCGCTCGACCCGGCGCGGGTATTGCCCACACCCGAAACCCAGGCCGTGTTCACCTGAATCGACGAGAGGCCACCATGATCGACTTCGAGCCGAACAGCCAGCAGCGCATGCTCCAGCAGGCGCTCCACGACCTGGGCAAGAACGTCATCCGTCCGCAGAGCCTCGCCTGGGACAGGGCGCACACCGTCGACGAGGCGTTCCTGCGCAACTTCTACAACATGAGCCAGGCGCTGCGCGGCGCCGACAATCCCATGCAGGACTTCCAGGAGGGCTCGAAGAAGCGCGACCCGGACAAGCCTTCCAATGCCAACCGCACCGCGGCCATCGGCGCCGAAGAGCTGGCCTGGGCGGACGCCGCCATCATGCTCAGCCTGCCCGGTCCCGGTCTTGGCGGTCCGCCGCTGCGCGCTTCCGGAACGCCCGAGCAGAAGGAGCGCTTCTTCTCGATCTTCCGCGACATGTCCGACGAGCTGCGCTGGGGCGCCTACGGCCTGACCGAGCCCGGCGCCGGCAGCGACGTCGCGGCCATCCGCACCACCTGCGTGAAGGACGGCAACGACTACATCCTCAATGGGCGCAAGTGCTACATCACCAACGGCGGGCGCGCGTCGTGGACGGTGATCTTCGCGACGGTCGACCCGGCGCTCGGCCGCGCGGGCCATCGCGCCTTCGTGGTGGAAAAGGGCACCCCCGGCTTCTACGTCGGCAAGATCGAAGACAAGATGGGCCTGCGCGCCAACGAGACCGCGGAGCTCGTGCTGGAAGACTGCCGCGTGCCCGTCGACAACCTGCTCGGCGGCGAGGAGAAATACCAGACGAAGGAAGGCTTCATGACCGCCATGAAGACCTTCGACAACACGCGGCCATTGGTGGCCGCCATGGCCTGCGGCATCGGCCGCGCCGCCTACGAATACGCGCGCGACTTCGTCAAGGACAACTACGTCCTGTCGCGCCCCATCCCGCGCTACGCCGCGATTGCGGAGCGCCTCGCGCGCGTCAACCGCCAGCTCGAAGCCGCGCGCATCCTGGTCTGGAAGGCCGTGTGGATGGCCGACCATTCCATACCGAACGCCAAGGAAGCCAGCATGTCCAAGGCGCTCGCCGGCAAGGCCGCCATCAGCGCCTGCATCGACGCCATCGAGATTCTGCGGCGCCCACGGCGCGCTCGCCACCGACCACGCCCTGCTCGAGAAGTGGTTCCGCGACATCAAGGTCTACGACATCTTCGAAGGCACCGGCCAGATCCAGCGCATCGTCATCAGCAAGCGGCTTGTAATGGACTTGAAGGGCTTCTAGCGGCGCGCGCCGCGGCGCGGGCTGCGCGAGCGGCGCGGGCGGGTTGTGCGTGCGGCGAGCTGTGCGTGCGGCGAGCTGTGCGTGCGGCGAGCTGTGCGGGCGGCGAGCTGTGCGTGCGGCGAGCTGTGCGTGCGGCGAGCTATGCGGGCGGTGAGCTGTGCGTGCGGCGAGCTATGCGGGGGGCGAGCTGTGCGGGGGGGCGCGGCGCGGGGGGGCGCGGCGCGGGGGGGCGCGGCGCGGGGGGGCGCGGCGCGGGGGGGCGCGGCGCGGGGGGGCGCGGCTTCGATGCGACGGGCTGGGCGTCGTGGGTTCTGCGTGGAAATGCCGGCGAGACCGACAAGAAGGGGGCCTTGCCGCAGCAAGGGGGCGGAAATGTCGGTGAGACCGACAAGAAGGGGGCCTTGCCGCAGCAAGGGGGCGGAAATGTCGGCGAGACCGACGAAACCGGCCGCAAGCCATAGCAAGGCGCCCGAACTGTCGGCCTGACCGACAGCAAGGGCGTCATGCCGCAGCAAGGGGGCGGAAATGTCGGCGACGCCCAGTTCGGTCTCGTGGTGTAGGCCTCGTCGGCGCAGCTGGGTCGTCTTCTTGTGGGTCCTGGCAGCCGCGCCGCGTCGTAGCCACGGCGCAAGACGGACCCTCCTTGTGTCCCCCGGACGCCCGGCGGCGGACGCGCTGCGCGTTGCGGAGACCCGCGTGCCGAGCCGCCCACCCGAGCGAGCTCACGACCGCTGTCGCAGGATGGCCATGGCCGCCGCCTGCTTGCTCTCCTGTACCGACTTGATGGTGTCGTAGACCTTCTGGGTCAGCTCGCCGAGATCCTTCGCGCGATCCTGGGCGTCATCCATCTGTGACTTGATGCCGTCGGCCCGCGCGTCCGCTGCCTTCGAGTCAGCCTGGTGCGAGGTCCCCGCGGCTTCTCCGAACTGCTGAAGCGTGCCGCTGGCGTGCAAGCCGATGCTCGAAACGCCGCTACCAACGACGGCCTTCCAGTCTTTCGACCGAGGCCCCCCGCCGACCGCCTCCAGGCCGGTGCCGGCTGCGGCGACAACCTCGCAAGCGGCCGAGGCCCAGGCTGCGCTGCGGATCGCGCCCGCCTTCTCGTGCAGGTCCTTGACCGACGCCTTCTCGGTAGCGATCTGGTCCTTTCGCAGGGCGTGTCGCACTGCGCTTTCGTGATCGCGAGCGCCCTTCAGCATCTTGTCGAGGGCGGCCAGCGCTGCTGCCACCGGGTCGGCAAACCCGACCGTGGGAGAGGGCAGGGCCGGTAGCGCGGAAAGGTCAGCGCTGTCGGTGTTGGGCTGAGTGGCACCGGCCGTTGCGGCTGCTGCCAGGCTGGGGTTCGTCTGGATGGTTGTCATGCCCGGATTCCTTGATTCAGCGTTCTCATGTCCTGTGCGTGCTCGGTGAGGAGCTGCCCGACCGCGTCGGCGATGCGGCTCTTCGAAGCCATCGCACTCCTCATCACGTCGACCTGGTCCTCGAAGTCGCTCTTCGCCTGGTCGGCCTGGGCCTGGTCGGACTTGGCGTCGGCTTCGAGATCCACTGCAGTGCCCTTGGCGTGACCGGCGCGAACCGTGAAATAGGCTGCGGTGCCAAGGGAGCCGACCTGGAGCAGCTCCGCGGCGTCCTTGGTGTACGTCAGCACCTTGTGCATCGTGGTGACTTCCTGAGCTGCCTTTCCCGCGTCTGCGGCCACCGATGCTGCGCGGCCAGCAGACGATGCCGCGTCTCCAGCAGCGCTGGCACCCGCGCTTGCGACAGCGCCAGTCAGCATCAGCACCTCGGACAGGCTTACATTGATCTTCGTTCCGAAGATCTTGACGCTGCCGAGGTTCACATCCTTGCCTGCAAGCTGCATCCCCATGCCGACACCGCTCATGCAGATACCGGCCAGCGCGACGACGCCGATGCCGGCGCCCACTCCTGTGCAGATGGCCGCGACGCTTGCGACCATGGCTGCGACTTCGGCGACCACCTTCAACTTGTCGACCAGTCCGCTGAAGAAGCCGCCGTCGTGCTTCTTCTTCGTCGCCTCCTGCAACGCGTGGCGCGCCTTCTTCAGAGCCGCGTCGCGATTGGTGCTCAGCGACTGTGCGCGACTGTGCGCCTGCCCGACCTGCGCGTCCGATATCTGCATCGACACCACACCGATGACGGCTTCCGGATCGAGGCCGGCCATGGCGACGGCGCCAGTGTTGACAGGGGCGACAGACGTGGTCCCGACGGTGGTCATCGCGCCCTCTCCACAAGCTGTCCGAGAGCACGGACGCCCGAAGCAATGGTGTCGTCGAGCTCGCGGTCCTCGAGATCCTCGAGCATGATTCGCGTTCGCTCGCTGTCACCGGCGAGCCACGAGGCGCGGGCGCACAGGAAGCCGAGCTTCGGCTCGTTGCCGCCCATGCGGTAGCCGATCTCGTACAGCCCGCATGCGGTCTCGAGATCGTCGAGCTGCTCGTGGCAGGCGCCGAGCGCCTGCCAGCCTTCGACGTGGAGCGGTTCGGCCGCGACCAGAAGGCGGAAGACCTCGGCCGCGCGCTGGTAGTCGTCGCGCTCGTACAGGTCGTGTCCGACCGAGTAGAGGGCGCCGAACTCCTCGGCGCCGAGCGCGACGCCGAGGGGACGATCAGACGTGGCGGATGTGTCGAGATAGTCCATTTCGATCACGCCCGGATGTTGTTGACCTCGGTCTTCATGCCCTCGTTGAGCGCGCCGACCACGTTGCTGGCGAACTGGATGATGCGGGTGCGTTCCTGGACGAGGGACTGCAGCTTGAGCATCGTGATCTCCGAGCCGCTCGAGAGCTTGTTGGCGATGGCGTCGACGCCAGCGGCCTCGGATTCGAGGGCGTCGCTCGGTCGCGTTGAGCCTCGCAGCTTGGGGTCGGGTGCGTTGCCATCGTGCTTGTGCCAGGCGCTGAATTCCTCGTTCAGGGCGTCCGCGAGCTGCTGTGCGTGTGGGAACTTGCACGTGGACGGGATGTCTGCGGTCATCTTCCCGTCCTTGTCGCGGGTCACGGTGAGCCCGCATTGCTTGGCCAGATCCTCCATCTCGATGACATTGCCCGCCTGCGCGTCGTGTTTCTGACCCTTCATGCCGCGAATCAGACTCGACAGCTTCTGGAATGCCGCGATCGCGTCCTTGTTCGAGTTCATCGTCGACATCAGCTGCTGGACTTGATTGTCCGTGTCCGAGAGGTTCATCTGGACGAACGCGATGAGAGCGTCGGGGCTCAGGCCTGCTGCGCCGAGAGGCACGTCCGCGTTCTGGCCGAAGAGGGCTGGATTCATTCCCGTGATCTGCGCTCCAGCAGCGCCGACGGGGGTGGATGTTAGGGTGCCCATGGTTTTTTCTCCTTTCCTTGGTGCAATTCAGGCGCGCAGGCCCTTCGGTGGGTCCACGACGGGGTTGATGGGTTCGGGCAGCGACTCGACGAGCAGCTGCACATCGCCGGCCTCGGAAAGGGCAGTGCGGGCGCGCTCCCACTCCTCGTCGGTCTGGCGGATCTGGCTTTCCAGCTCTTCGAGCCGGGCGGCCAGACTCTGGTTGGATGAGGTGTTGTCGTTCATGCCGTCCAGGTCGGTCTCGCCCGCCGCCGGTTGCGTAGAAAAAGGACGCAGGCCCGGCGTGCCGCACCGCGCCGTGCCCGGTGTTCCTCCGTGCAGGGCTGACGGGACGGCGATTTGCCGCTATCCTCCCCGCGTGGTGCGTTTCTTCACGGCTTCCGCGCTAGCGCTGGCCCTTGGGACCTCGACGGCTGCCGCGCAGGCCAGGCCGAAGCATCATCGGCGTGCCGCGACGCATCATCACCACTACGCCGCCAAGTCCAAGGCCAAGAAGGCGAAGGACAAGGCCAAGCCCGCTGCGGACGACGACCAGGACAAGTCCGAGCACGAGGTCAAGCAGCCGGGCAAGGCCAAGGGCTCGGCCAAGGAGGGGTCGAGGGGCAAGGCGACGGAGGGCGTGCCGAAGGTGGTGGAGACGCAGAAGAAGGGCACAGGCAAGGAAGCCATCAAGACCTACAAGTTCGGTCCGCAGGAGGTCGAGGGCCGGCTCAAGTCACCGCAGATCATCTACTTCCTCCGGCGCGTTCGCGCCGAGTTCGAGGCGGGTGACCTGGGCCATCGCTCGTTCATGCGCGAGCTGTCCGACACGCGACGCGATCCCGCTTTCCGATGAGCGCACAGCCTGCACAAACGCCCGTCCAGCTTCGTGCCGCCGCGGTATGGGGCACCACCGTGTTGGCGGTGAAGAACCTCGATCCGGGGCAGTCGTTCCAGCTCGGGCAGCCCGGCGAACAGGGCGTTCCGATGCCGGAGGGCGTGGGCATCAGCGAGATGCCGGTGCGTGCCGTCGGCCAGCACTGGGAGCTCGACGCACGCGGCGCCACCGGCGGCGTGCTCCACCTCCGCGGTCGGCGGGAAGATCCGGTGCATCTCGCGCAGACGGGCGCGCCGATCTCCATCGTCGCCGGCGATCACGGGCTCATCCAGTACGGGACGTACTCGGTCTTCTTCCAGTTCTCGAACGCGCCGCCGGTGATGAAGCGCCGGCGCCGGATCGAATGGCCGCTGCTGTTCGCGTTCCTGTTCTCGGCGATCGCGGTCGTTGGCGGTTTGTTGCTGCTCTGGGCGATCACCACGCCGATCGGCATTCCCAAGCCGCTCGAGCTGACCAGTCGCCAGGAGCTGATGCTCAAGTTCAACCTCAAGCAACAGCCCGAGCCGCCGCAGAACGGTCCGGACGACTCGAAGAAGGGCAAGGGCATCAAGGATCCGGGCGCCAAGGACAAGAAGGACATGGGCGGCGGCCGCAAGATGGCCGGCAAGGAAGGCTCGCTCGGTCGCCAGGGCAAGGAGCAGAAGACCGAGCAGACCGGCGAGATCAAGAACGGCCTGGGCGGCATGGCCGAAGCGCTCAACAGCGACGTCGGCAAGGAAGTGCAGCAGACGCTGGGTACGATCAGCTCGGTTGCCGACGCGCTCGGCGGACTGCGCTCGGACCGGATCGTGCTGGGCAAGGGCCCCGGCAAGGGACTGCACGGAACAGGTTCGGGCGGCGGCGGCGACTCGGCTGGCGTGCCGTTCGGCGCGGGCACGCTCGACACCGGTTGGGGGCCGGGCAAGGGCGGCGGCTACGGTCACGGCAGCGGCGGCCCCGGAGGGAAGGGCAGCGGCGGCTATGGCCGCGGCGGCAAGGGCGGCGGCAAGGGTTCCGGCAACGGGACGGGCACCTCCGAGCACAAGGTTGCGGGGAACGCCAAGGCAAAGGCGGGTCAGGGACTTACCGGCGCGCAGATCGCCCGCGTGGTCAACTCGCGCTATGGCGCGTTTCGCGCCTGCTACGAGATGGCGGCAGCGCGCAATCCGCACCTGCGCGGCAGCGTGGGCGTGAGGTGGCGCATCACGCCGGGCGGATCGGTCACGGGCGCAGCCATCGGCGGCTCCTCCCTGAACAGCCCGCGCGTCGAGGGCTGTATCCTGCGGATGTTCCGCCGGCTGCACTTCCCGGTCGCGGACAAGCCGACTGGGGCGAGCTGGACGTTCGCTTTCCGACCCAGCAAGAAGTAGCCGTGCGCCTGGCACGGCGATGGCAAGGACTCTCGGGTTACCTTTCGGCCAGGCTGGGAAACATGTCGAAAATCCACCAAAATCCGGACACGTCTTTGGGGGCTACGCCCCCCTGTGCGGGGGCAGGACACCCCGCGCGGCTTCTCGCTGCGCTCGGAGCGGGCGTTCTGGCGCTGGCGCTCTCGGGCTGCAGCGCGAAGACAGACAAGACGCAGACGCTCGAGCCGCAGCAGCTGGGCATGTCGAGCAAGATGGCGCCGGTCTTCGACGATGGCGAGACGCAGCTCTACGAGGCGCGCATGCCCGTCAAGTTCCCCATCGTGGCTCCCACGCCGGGCGAGATGAGCGATCTGCGCAAGGTCCACGTGAAGCCGTTCGGTCGCTCGCCGTGGATGACCGACGCGGATGAGTCGGTTCGCGTCACCTGGACGCTGTCCAATCTCGACCCACAGCCTCACTCCGTCGAGCTGCTGGTCGATCCGTGGAACGAGTTCGGTCGCTATTGGCCGGGCATGGCCGTGAGGGACGCCCAGCGTCAGCAGCTTCTGCCGAACCTGTCCGGCATCGACATGATGTTCCGTCTCGAGGGCAAGGGCTCCGGCGACAAGTCGCGGCGCCATGGCACGTTCACTGTGCAGGACATGACCGAGCTGGCGGTGGACTTCGCGACGGCGATCAACATCATCAAGAACGTTCCGATGCAGCCACCGAGCGGGAACGGTGGGATGAACGACTATTCAGGGCCCGTCCAGCTGGTGAACCACGCATTCGCGATCGAAAACCGCTCGTACGACGATCCTCTGATCACGCAGTACATTCCCAAGGCCATTCCGGCGCTGACGGGCTTCGATATCGGGCTCAGAACGACGGAGCAGGCGAACATTGCCGTCGAGTTCAGCGTAGAGCTGATCGAGAAGGACGGCGCGCAGAAGATCGCTCCGCGCGGCAGCACGGAGAAGATGCTGCGCACGCCGACGACGTACTACACGATCGACTACGCAGGCGGCTAGCGCCACTGTAGGAGGTTATCCTACGCGCATCGCCGGTTGATCCACGCTTGTTGCGACGCGTCGAACGCGGTGATCGCGTCGGGCGCGTCGTGGACGCGTGGGTCGACATTCGGATAGCATGAGCACACGAGGAGGCGTTTGCCCATGCCCTTGCCCCGAGCCTTTTCGGGCGTCGCTGTCGCGATGCTCGCTGCTGCGTTGGCCTCCGGTTGCGGATCCAACTCACACACTTCCATCGGAACGCCTCACATCGACGCCGGTGACTCCGGTCCCGACGGCAGCGCGGGGAACGATGGCGCTGCAGGCGGCGGAGGCGCGGCGGGTACCGCGGGTACGGGTGGGACGGCGGGTACCGCAGCGACCGATGCTGGCGGCGCTGGAGGTGCGGACGCCGGATGTCCGGCGAATGGGGTGATGTGCGGCGGGCAGTGCTGCGTGTACGCGAACGCGACGGCCACGTGCTCCAACGGTGCGTGTGCCATGGGCGCCTGTGATGCGGGCTACGCCGACTGCAACGCGGATCCGACCGATGGCTGCGAAGTGCCGGTCGACTCCGACACGGACAACTGCGGCAGCTGCGGCAATGCCTGCGTGACGCCGCACGCGACCGCCGCTTGCACCAGCGGCGTGTGCGGTATCGCCAGCTGTGACACGGGGTACAGCGACTGCAACAACGATCCGACCGACGGCTGCGAAGCCGATACCAACAACGACCCTGCCAATTGCGGAGCATGCAGCAACGTGTGCCCCGCGACGGGCGGTGCCCCTGTCTGCAATTCCGGGACGTGCGGAATCTCCGCCTGCCCGTCTGGAACGGGCGAGTGCGATGGTGACCCGTCCACGGTCTGCGAAACCAACCTGCTGACGGACTTGAGCAACTGCGGCTACTGCGGGAACGCCTGCAACCTGCCCAACGCCGGTTCCACCTGCAGCACGGGGCAGTGCACGATCACCTCGTGCGACTCGGGCTATGCGGATTGCGACACGCTTCCTGCGAACGGTTGCGAGGTCAACCTCGCCTCGAGCGTCAACAACTGCGGTGCCTGCGGCGATGCCTGCACGAACGCCAACGGGCAGACGGCCTGCGTCAATGCGGCGTGCTCGCCGACATGCAACACGGGCTACGGCGACTGCGATGGCGATGCAACCAACGGCTGCGAGACCGACACGGCCACCGACCCGCTGAACTGCGGGACCTGCGGGCATGTCTGCAACTCGACCAACGGGACGCCGAGCTGCGTGGCCGGCGCCTGCAAGATCGCCTGCGCCGCCGGCTGGGGCGACTGCGACGGGGACCCGAGCAACGGCTGCGAGACCAAGCTCGACACGAGCACCAACTGCGGCGCGTGCGGCACCAGCTGCAACCCGGCCAACGCGACCGGCAGCTGCAGCACGGGAAGCTGCAAGGTGGTCTCATGCAACTCGGGCTACGCAGACTGCAACAGCGATCCCAGCGACGGCTGCGAGGTCAACACCCAGAGCGACGCCAGCAACTGTAGCGCGTGTGGTACGGCGTGCTCGTGCCCGAACGGGACGGCGAGTTGTGTGAGTGGCGTCTGCGGCTGCTCGTCCTGCGCGTCCGGTACTGCCGACTGCGACGGCAGCACGGCCAACGGCTGCGAGATCAACACGAACACGGACGTGAACAACTGCGGTGGCTGCGGGACGGTGTGCAACAGCACCAACGGCACCCCGATCTGCAGCGGCGGCACCTGCTCGATCACCTGCAGCTCGGGCTTCGGCGACTGCAACAACAGCGTGACGGACGGCTGCGAGACCTCGCTGACCACGAACACCAACTGTGGTGCGTGCGGCGGGAGCTGCAACCCGACCAACGGCACCGGCAGTTGCAGCACGGGAGCCTGTACGGTGGTCGCGTGCAGCGGCGGTTATGCCGACTGCAACGGCAGCGCCAGCGACGGCTGCGAGGTGAACATCGCGTCGGATCCGACGCACTGCGGCAGTTGCGGCAAGACCTGCAGCAGCGCAGGCGGTACGGCGACCTGCACCAGCGGCATCTGCGGAATCGTCTGCAGCAACGGCTACGCCGACTGCAACAGCGATCCCAGCGACGGCTGCGAGACCTCGTTGACCACGACCAGCAACTGCGGGGCCTGCGGTACGACCTGCAGCAATGCCAATGGCTCGACTACCTGCTCGTCCGGCGCGTGCTCGCCGATCTGCAATTCGGGCTACGGCGACTGCGACAGCAACCCGGACAACGGCTGCGAAACGAACCTCAACCAGAACGTCAACGACTGCGGTGCCTGCGGCACCGTCTGCTCGTGCCCGAACGGGAGGACGCCGAACTGCTTGAACGGCAGCTGTGGCTGCTCGGCGTGCTCGGCGGGCACGGCCGACTGCGACGGCAATTCGAGCAACGGCTGCGAGACCAACACGAACACCGATGTGAACAACTGCGGTGGCTGCGGCGCCGTCTGCGACAGCACCAACGGCACGCCCAGCTGCAGCGGCGGCGCGTGTTCGATTGCTTGCAATTCGGGCTATGCCGACTGCAACAGCAGCGCAGCCGACGGCTGCGAGACATCGCTGACGACGCTGACCGACTGCGGCTCGTGCGGCACGAGCTGCAGTCGCAACAATGCGACGGCGACCTGTTCGACGGGGGCCTGCAAGATCTCGACGTGCAACAGCGGCTACTCGAATTGTGACGGCAACGATGCCAACGGCTGCGAGACCAGCACGAACACCAACGTCAACAACTGCGGCGGCTGCAACAACGTCTGCTCGTGCCCGAACGGGACGCCGAGCTGCGTGAACGGCGCCTGCGGCTGCTCGGCCTGCAATGCCGGGACCGCCGACTGCGACGGCCAGGTCAGCAACGGTTGCGAAGTCAACACGAACACCGACGCCACCAACTGCGGCGGCTGCGGGAAGGTGTGCAACAGCACGAACGGGACGCCGAGCTGCAGCGGCGGCAGCTGCTCGATTTCCTGCAATTCGGGCTATGGTGACTGCAATAACAGCGCGTTGGATGGCTGCGAAACGCAGCTGAACACGCTGACCAACTGCGGCGCGTGCGGCACCAGTTGCAGTCGCACGAACGCGACGGCGACCTGCACGACGGGGTCCTGCCAGATCGCGTCGTGCAACGCAGGCTACGGAAACTGCGACGGCAACAACGCCAACGGTTGCGAGACCAACACGAACACCAGCGCCAGCAACTGCGGCGGCTGCGGGAACGTGTGCAACAGCACGCATGGCACGGCGAGCTGCAGCGGCGGCAGCTGCGCGATCGCCTGCAGCTCGGGCTATGGCGACTGCAACAACAGCGCGGCCGACGGCTGCGAGGTGCAGCTGAACACCAACACGAATTGCGGCGCGTGCGGTACCGCGTGCAGCCTGCCGCACTCCACGACGAGTTGCTCCACGGGCAGCTGTCAGTTCGTCAGCTGCAGCTCGGGCTATGGCGACTGCAACAACAACACGGCCGACGGCTGCGAGGCGAGCCTGTCGACGACGACCAACTGTGGCGCGTGCGGAACGTCCTGCAGCAACGCCCATGGCACGACCACCTGCAGCAGCGGCACTTGCGCGCCGACGTGCAGCTCGGGCTACGGCGACTGCAACAGCAATCCGGATGACGGCTGCGAGAAGAGTCTGACCACCCTGACCGACTGCGGCTCCTGTGGCACGAGCTGTAGCCTCTCGAACGCCACGGCGAGCTGTTCGACCGGGACGTGCGCGGTCTCGGCGTGCAACAGTGGCTACGCGAACTGCAACGGCACGAACAGCGACGGCTGCGAGGTCCACACGCAGACCGACGTGAACAACTGTGGCGCCTGCGGCAGCCAGTGCAGCAGCAACAACGGCACGCCGAGCTGTAGCCTCGGGGCGTGCGGCATTGCCTGCAACGCGAACTGGGGCAACTGCGACGGCGACGCCAAGACGAACGGCTGCGAAACCGACCTGCTCACGAGCCAGAACAACTGCGGCGCGTGCGGGCACGCCTGCACCGCCAGTCAGACATGCGTGAACGGCGCCTGCCAGAGCAGCGGGGCCGTCTGCGGCGACGGCGTCGTCCAGACCGGCGAGCAGTGCGACGACGGCAACACGCTCAACCTCGACGGCTGCAGCTCGACCTGCAAGTACGAGCAAGTCCAGCGCATCACCAACCTGACGGTCATGAGGGGCACTGCGCCGGGTTACTGCACGCCCACCACCAACCAGTTCGGCAAGGCACTGACTTCGAGCGCGGCTAGCAGCTTCAACTCGTCGCTCCAGACGGATGTCGACAACGGCGTCCTCGACACGATGTTCGACTTCCAGAATCTGGATGACCTGACAGGTCAGAACGATGCGTCGCTCAGCGTGGGCGTGGTCAACGGTTCGCTCGATGCGAGGGCGGGCACCTGGACGGCGCCCGGCGCGATCGACTGGTGGTTCCTGGCGAACGCCTCCGATGTCGACTCCAGCGGTCTTCCGGTCTTCCAGCTCTCGCCGGCCGCTATCTCCAGCTACGTGCTGACAGGCGGCCCGAACAAGATCGTGATGCAGTACAGCCAGTGGCCGTTGACCATGCTCGACGCCAACCTGAAGGCCAACATCGGCACGTCACCCGCCCCGAACCAGCCGGCGCCGCCGCCGCAGGCGAGCCAGCTGGCTTCGGGTCTGGTGACGTTCCAGACCATGAATGCCGCCAGCTCGGGGCTGGGCCTGTGCGGCAACGTGACGGTGGGCTCGCTGGCCGCGGTGCCTGCGCCTCAGCAGATCTGCAACGGCGGGTCGAACGCATGCGACGAGGGCTACACGTACTGCTCCAGCGGCACCGTCACCTCGACCTGCAACTCGCTGCTGGATGTTCTGGTCAACGGCTGCAAGGTCTACGGGTTCATCACCGTGATCCACAAGACCCAGCCCGATGTGGGCGTGGGTGGTAACCCCCCGAATTCGCTCACGGCCAGCGGCACGTACCACAAGGTGACGGTCTCCCAGCCGAACGACGCCTATTCCGCATATTTCCAGTTCCAGTCGCAGCGCGCCCACATTACAAACAATCTCCCATGAGGATCGGGCGCTTGAAGTTCCCGTCACTAGTAGCAGCCGCAGCAGCCGCCGGGTTGGTGTCGGTGGGCGGCTGCGGAAAGCAGCTTCCCGGCGACTGCGTCTATGTCACCGGTGGCGCTGGCGGCGTTGCGGGGAACATGGAGGGCGGTGCCGGTACGTCGGGTGGCGGCGGCGTTGCCGGCGTCGATGGCAGCGTCGGCGGCACTGGCGGCGTTGCCGGCACGAGCGGTTCGGCGGGCGCCGATGCTGGCGGCGCGGGTGGCGCGGTCTGCATCGATGCCGGTCCGAACGATCCGTCGACGGGCTGTGGTGCGAGCGACTGCAAGCCCTGCGACTCGACCCACGGCACGCCGGGCTGCAATGCTGGCCAGTGCACCATCACCTGCGACAGTGGCTACGCCGATTGCGATGGCGATGCGAGCAACGGCTGCGAAGCGGACCTCTCGAGCGACGCAACCTGCGGCAGCTGCAGCAACGCCTGCCCGCCCGCGGACAGCTGCGTTGCCGGGCAGTGCCAGGCGGTCTGTGGCGATGGCAAGTTCGGCACCGGCGAACAGTGCGACGACGGCAACACCAAGAACCTCGACGGCTGCGACTCGAGCTGCAACTACGAGACGGTCATGCGGATGACCGCGCTCAACGTCGAGAACGTCAACTGCCCCGAGCTACTGCTCCCCCACGACGAACGCGTTCGGTCAGGTGTTCTCGGCTGGCATGCTGGGCGTCTTGAACAGCGAAGTCCTCTCCTCGCTGAACCAGGGGTCCCTCAACTTGATGTTGGACTTCCGGGATCTGACAGACCTGACCGGTCAGAACGATCCGTCCTTCTCGCTCGGGGTGCTGTCCGGCTCGTTGGATCCCGCCCACACCGGGACCTGGAGCGCGGGGGCGATGGACTGGTGGTTCCTGGCCGGACCGGGCACGGTCGATGCGCAAGGTGTGCCGACGGAGCTGCTCCCCGGTGCTTCGATCACCTCCGGCGCGCTGTCTGTGGACCCCACCCAGATCTCGATACCTTTCGGTGGAGCTTCAATCGATCTGCAGGCCGCGCACATGCGCGCCTCGATCGACTCGGTCCCGCCGCCCAACGTGCCCGCGCCGCCGCCGTCGGCCCTGGCGTCGGGTCTGGCGGTGTTCCGGTCGATGACTGCGACCGGAGCCAACCAGGGTCTGTGCGGCAACGCCTCGCTGCAGTCCCTCGCGAAGATGCCGCTGCTGAAGGACTTCGCTCCGGGCGGCGCCCTTGCCTGCATCGACTCGTCGGCGTTCTCGTCCTGCACCACACAGCCGACCATCACCTCGCACGCCTACGTCTGGTGCGGCGAGCACTGCGGCAACCCTGGCGATTCCGACTACGACGCCAACGGCTGCAGCTCGTGTGCCGCCGACCGCTGCTATTCCAACCCTGTCGACGCGGGCTGCAACTCGATGCTGGACGCGATCGTGGGGGGCTGTGTCGTCAACGCTCCCGACTGTCAGGAGGCCATCATTCCCACGCAGCCCGACGTGGGCACGGGCGGCAATCCGCCAGCGCAGCTCACCGCGGGCGCGAACAACAAGGTGACGCCAAGCGTCGGGACAGACGCCTATTCGGCCTATTTCACCTTCACAGCCAACCGCGCCCACGTGACCAACAACCTGCCCTGATTGCGTTCGGAAGCGCCGGTCTCGCATCCAGATCGACTCTGGGGTTAGGATCTGCTCCGTGAGCAGTTCCGGGGGCGCGCAGGCAACCATCCATGAGCACCTGCTGCCGGTGGGTGCGGTCGACTCCTGGCGGAAGAACCGCCAGAGCTTCCTTGAAGAGCTCGGCGACACCCAGCTGTTGCTGGTCCGTATCGACGAGCCGGAGAGCGAGCTGGTCCAGGGGCTGGAAGTCGCTTCCACGGTATCCGGTCTGAGGCTCGAGCCGACCTACGACGGAATCGGTTTTGCGACGGTCATGCATCCGGGGGCCGACGATGCGCCCCCGAGCTGGCGTCCGCCGGGTCGTCGCTTCGATGCCACCACGCTGGAGACCCTATGCGTGCGGAACGCATACTTCGTCGTTCCGCTTCGACGCCGCAAGACAGGTCGCGCGTTCGTCGAGCACATCTCCGTCGGGCGCGCGCGGAACAGCGACATCGTGTTGCGCCACGAGAGCGTTTCCAAGTTCCACGCCTGGTTCGAATGTGACGACAGTGGCCGGTTCTATCTGGGGGACGCGAAGAGCAAGAACGGCACGAAGGTCAACGGGCTTCGCCTTTCCGGAGCAGACCTGCGTCCACTCGATTCCGGCGACGAGATCCGCTTCGGTCGCGTCGCGAGCCTCATCTGCTCGCCCGTGACGTTCTGGGAAGCGCTCGACCGCTAGTTCAGGTTGTTGGTGAGGTGCGCCCGGACGCCCTTGAAGTGAGCGAAGAACGTGTAGGCGTCCGTCGGCACGGTCGGATTGGCCTTGTTGTTTGCATCGAGCGAGAGCGGTGCGGGCGAATTGCCGTTCGTTCCCACGTCGGGCTGCGCAGGCGTTACCGCCTGTATGCAGAGGGAGGTCGCCTTGCAGCCGCCCACGATCACGTCGAGCAACGACGAGCAGTTCGCTGTGACCGGCAGTCCAGCACCGCAGTACGTGTAGCTGTGCGACCCCGCGCAGTTGCTGGAGCTCTCACAGGCGTTCGGCCCAAGGCAGAAGTCCTGCGGTAGTGGAATCTGGGCAAGGGATGCGACGGTTGCGGCTCCGCACAGCCCCTGGTCGGAGGCCATGGCGTCCAGGCCCTCGAATACCTTGAGTCCGGAAGCGAGCGCCGAGGGCGGCGCGGCGGGTACGCTGGTCGAGGAGCCGAGCGTCGCGCTGACCCTGGTATCGAGCACATCGAATGCGCTGCTCGTCGTGCCGGTGGTGAGGCCAATCGCGACCCTGCTTGGACCAGCCGTCAGCACGCCCGAGGCGATTGCAGCGGGCGACAAGCGCTGGTTGGGGATTCCCACTGCGTCGACCCCCATCGTGCCCGTGTCGGCCAGATACCACTCGTCGAGGGTGTCCGTCTTCCAGGTCCCGGTATAGGCCGGGTCCCGGGAGCCGGAGACCAGTCCGAGGCTGAAGTTGGTCGAGTTCGTGCCAGTCAGGTCGTCCAGGCCGCCGAACACCAGGAGCTCGTTGTAGGTTCCGCCATCGATGGTCGCCTGGATGTTGGCGTCGAATGCCTGGGCGACCGCTGCGGAGAAGGAGGTCCCGATCGCATTGCCGGAGTTGACGCAGTAGGCCGGGGCCGGGTCCCTGGTGATGTTGAAGCTCGTGAAGCGCATCACCGTCTCGTAGTTGCAATTCGAGTCGCAGCCGTCGAGGTTCTTGGTGTTGCCGTCGTCGCACTGCTCGTTGCCAGCGATGACGCCGTCGCCGCAGACGACGTTCTTGCACTTGTCGCTGCAGGTCGCGGTGCCCGGCGGCTCGCAGTCCTCGCCCGGCTCGACTGTACCGTTCCCGCACACTGGTTGCGTGCACACGCCGCTCTTGCAGTAGCCGCCGGTCCCACACGTCGTGTTGTCGACGGCTGGAGTGCCCGCCTTGCAGGCTTGGCCGCCAGCGACGGCCTGGCAGGTCTCGGCGCCGTTGCACGGGTCGCCGTCGTCGCAATCGGCGTCCGCGTGACAGCTGAAATGGCAGTCGGTCTCGCAGCCGCTGCCTTTGGCGTTGGCCGTGCCGTTGTCGCATTCCTCGCTGCCGCTGACGATGCCGTCGCCGCATACCGGGCCGTCGGCGCCGGAGTCCCCGGTCGTGCCGCTGGCTCCCGCAAAGCCTCCCGCGCCGCCATTTCCGGCGTCGACGGGGCAGGGGGCCGGGTAGGTATCGAACCAGCCGCAGCCGCTGGCAGACAGGCTCGCAGCGACAGCAAGGCCCCACGGGATGAGCAAGGCGGCGGATACCAGGCGCGCGCGCAGCATCTAGCCGCATAGTGCCATGGTGGAGCCTCGCCGACTATCCGGAACACCACACCCGTCGGATTCAGGTTGATGTAGCATCGTAGGGTGAGCCGTACAGCGAGGTCGCGGCCAGGGGCCGCCGAACCATCCACTACCGGGCAGTCCCGGCACCGTCTGTCCCTCTTCGCAGTGGGACTGACCGCGATGCTGCTGACCGCGGTTGTCGTGCTGGCGCCAGCGTGTGGTGAGTCGTCACGGGGCGACACTACGCAGGGAGTCGTCGAGGCGATCAGCCACGCCCATCCCAAGCTAGCTTCAAGGTTCGAGCTTGCTCGGACCAGGCCAGTGCGCTCCGCTTCCCAGGGCTACCGCATCGGCCCGTCCGTCGAAGCGCCGCGGGGGCTGCCACCCGCGGCCGCTGCGCAGTTGGCGCTCGTACGCCGCGTGCAGCACCCCGACGTGACGGCCGAGCTGCCGTCGACCGCAGCCGGTACGGCGCGACTGACCGCAGGGCGCGGAGAGTTCGTGGTCGGCGTGCGGCACCGTGACGCGGTTGCCTCCAAGGCTGGGCTCGACGGCGGTGCTCTGGTGTACCGGAAGGCCGTGCCCGGAGTCGACATCGTCTGGTTTGCCGATGGTGGTTCGATCGAGGAACTGTGGCGGATGCGACGTCGCGGCGCAGTCGGCTACGACCTCGATCTTCCAACCGGCGCGACGTTGCATGCCGTCTCGCAGAGCACGGTCGAGCTCCGCGACTCGCACGGAACGGCCTGGATGCGGCTCAGGGCTTCGCGTGCGTGGGACGCCAACGGTCGCACATTGCGCCCCAAGCTCGTCGTGTCCGGCAATTCCGTCGAGGTACGGATCGCGCCGGATGCGGCGCTACCGGTCGTCGTCGATCCGGAGTGGGAATCCGGCTCGGCGCTCGCGTCCATCCGCGAACACGGGGTCGCCGCAGTGCTGCCATCCGGACGCGTACTGCTTGCAGGCGGAACGGCGGCAGCGGCCGGATATGTGACCCCCGCCGAGATCTACGATCCGACCACGAACACCTTCACTACGACTGGCGACATCATCGAGCAGCGCATCTATGCCACGGGCACACTGCTTCATTCAGGCAAGGTGCTCATCGTGGGCGGAGCAGGGCCGACGGGCGGCTATCACGCCACCGCGGAGCTGTACGACGAGAAGACCGGGCTGTTTACCCAGACCGGCGCCATGAGCCAGGTGCGTGCAGACCACACGGCCACGTTGCTGCCGTCCGGCAAGGTTCTCGTCGTGGGGGGCAAGGATCAGAACCAGGTGCCGCAAGGCTCGTCGGAGCTGTACGATCCCAGTAGCGGCACCTGGAGCGCGGGGCCGAACCTTGGAGCTGCGCGCTATGGCCATACCGCGACGCTGCTGTCGTCGGGCAAGATACTCGTCGCCGGCGGCTACGGGAGCAGTGGACCGATCAAGACAGCGGAGCTCTACGATCCTGCGTCGGGTTCGGCCGGCTCCTTCTCGGGCGTGAGCTCGATGGCCACCGCGCGTGCCCGCCAGATCGCCACGCTCCTGCCGAACGGCAAGGTGCTTGTGGCAGGCGGAGTCGGGCAGAGCGGGTCGCTGGCATCTGCCGAGTTGTTCGACCCGTCTTCCAACTCGTTCTCGTCGACCGGATCCATGGCGACTGCGCGGACTTGGCCAGCGGCGTCGCTCTTGCCGAGCGGCGACGTGCTGGTAACCGGCGGTGACACCAATGGCGTGGGCTTGTTCAGTGCGGAGCTCTATCACCCGCAGACCGGCAGCTTCGTTGCCGCGCCGAGCATGACTGTCCAGCGTGTCCACCACAACTCGATCCTCCTGCCGAACGGCAAGGTCCTGGTCGTGGGGGGGCCGTTCAGCGCCGTCGCCGACGTGTTCGATCCGGTTTCTGCTCCCGGCGCCGCGACTGCAACGGGGTCGATGACCGGTGCCCGCCGCTACGCGACAGCGACACTGCTGCCTTCGGGCAAGGTGCTCGTGACCGGTGGCGAGACATCTGCAGGCCCGGTTGCAACCGCCGAGCTGTATGACCCTGCGACCAGGACGTTTGCTGCCACGGGCTCGATGTCGAAGCCGCGCTCGCAGCACACCGCGACGCTGCTCGCGACCGGCAAGGTGCTGATCGCCGGCGGCAAGTCCACGGGCGGCGTGCAGATCTCCGACGCCGAGCTCTACGATCCGTCCTCGGGCACCTTCACTGCCACGGGGCCGATGACCGCCCCGCGAATGGCCCACACGGCGACCCTTTTGCCAACGGGTGAAGTGCTGATGGTGGGCGGGGTGACGAGCGGAACCGGCATCCTGGCGAGTGCCGAGCTCTACGACCCCGCTGCCGGCACCTTCAAGGCCACCGGCAAAATGAGCCAGCAGCGGTTCGGGCACACCGCGACCCTGCTCCCTTCGGGGAAGGTGATGATCGCAGGTGGCGTACCGGCCAGTGCGACCTGCGAGGTGTACGACCCCGCTGCGGGCACCTTCTCGTCGGTCGGCGCCCTCGCCCGCACGCGTTACCAGCACACCGCGACGCTGCTGCCCTCTGGAAAGGTGCTGATCGTCGGCGGCCTCGACGGTACGACGCCGCTGGCGAGTGCCGAGCTGTACGATCCTGCGACGGGAGGGTTCGCCCAGACGGGCTCGATGCTCGCGGCCCGGTCCGGACACAGCGCGACCATCATGCCTTCCGGTCAGGTGTTGATCGCTGGTGGTCAGGGGGCCGCTCAGTTGGCCAGCATCGAGGTCTTCGATCCGGGCGACGGCACGAACGGCGGCTTCACTTCTGGTGGCAACCTGACCCAGGCGCGAACCAACCAGGTGGCCAGCCTGCTGCCCGATGGCACCGTGCTCATCGCCGGCGGATTTGCCAGCGGCAACCCGCTTTCGTCGGCCGACACATGGGATGCAGGTCAGGTCGGAAACGCGGCCTGGCGTCCGCAACTTTCCACGGCGCCCGCCAGTGCGATCGCGGGCCAGGGCTCGAACATCACGGGTTCCCGGCTGCTCGGCGTCTCGCAGGCCGGCGACGGCAGTACCCAGGCCTCGCCGACCAACTATCCGGTCGCGGTGTGGATGCCGACGCAAGGTGGTTGGGGAACGGTCGGAAGCATCACGGCCTGGTCGGCTACGGGCGCAACCTGGACGCCTCCGCCGACGGCGCTTTCGGGGCCTGGCTGGCTGTTTGCTGTCGCGAACGGCATTCCGAGCAACGCCAAGCCTTCGACGGTGCGTTCGGCCAACATCTCGGCGCCCTGCGTCGTGGGTGCGCAGTGCGCGACGGGTTTCTGCGTCGACGGGGTCTGTTGCGACTCCGCTTGCGACCAGTCGTGCGAGGCGTGCAGCGCGGCACTCAAGGGATCGGGCGCGGACGGCGTGTGCGGTCCAGTTGCCCAGGGCACCGACCCCAAGGACCAATGCCCGGTCGCGCCGCAAGCGACCTGCGGTACGACGGGTGAGTGCGATGGCGCCGGGGCCTGCTCTGTGTATGCCTCGGGTACGGTCTGCTTTGCCGCGTCCTGCAGTGGGCCGGTCTTGTCGCCGGAGTTCAAGTGTGACGGCAGCGGGAAGTGCGTGGCGTCTACGCCCCAGGACTGCAGCCCGAACCTGTGCGTGACCTCCAGCGGTTCCCCTGCCTGCGGCACCACGTGCACCGCCAAGCTGGACTGCGCGCCCAGCAGCTTCTGCAAGCAGGGCGTCTGCACCAAGCTGGAATCGCCCGGCGAAGCCTGTACGGCCAATTCGGAGTGCCTGGGCGCGCATTGCGTGGACGGCGTCTGCTGCAACTCGGCTTGTGACGGCACCTGCGCCGCCTGCAGCCAGGCGAAGACCGGTATCCCCGACGGACTCTGCGCGCCGGTCAAGGCCGGGACCGATCCGAACAGCGACTGCGATGCCCAGCCAGGTACCTGCGGGTTCGACGGCGAATGCAACGGCGCCTACAGCTGCGAGTACTTCGACAAGAGCACGCAGTGCGGCAAGCCGAGCTGCATCGACGCAGCCGACCACAGCACCGAGTACAAGCAGTTCTGCGACGGCAAGGGGAATTGCAGCGAACCGGTTCCGTCGGACTGCGGGGCCTACAAGTGCAGCAGCACCACCAAGACGTGCCGGACGAGCTGTGCCGCCGATTCCGAGTGCGCTCCGCTGTATCGCTGCGATTCGACGAAGCATGCTTGCGTCAATCGCGGTCAGGGCATCTGTCTACCGGGCGACATCCAGGAGACGCCAGACGGCAAGCAGACGAACTGCGCGCCGTTCGGGTGCGACCCCTCGAACGGCATCTGCCGGACCAGCTGCCAGAACGGAGCGGAATGTTCGCAGGGCAACGTCTGCAATTCCCAGGGACAGTGTGTTGCACCCTTCCCCGCGTCGCAGCCCGGAGGTTGCGGTTGCACCGTGCCGGGCGGTCACTCCCCGCGGCGCGGCGAGCTGTGGCTGCTCGTCGTGCTGGGTCTCGCTCTCGCCGGCTCTAGAAGGTGTAGCCGGCGTCCAGAGTCGGAACCAGAACGATGAACGGCGCGTAGCTTCGCTCGCCTGCGACTGCCGCGCTGCTCTTCGCGCAGTCGACCGGCAGCGGGGGGGTGGCGCCGGCGGGGCAGTTTCCGTCGACGCGCGTCTCGCCGGTCTCGAGCCGCGGTCCCGTTACCGGGAAGATGTAGGCGCCGCCGCCCAGGCCCAGATGGAACCCGCCGAACTTCAGGATCAGGCTCAGCTCCGGGTCGGCGAATACCGCCGCCGTGCGCACGGTCTTGCCCGAGTTCTGCACCACCGCCGGCTTGGTCTGGCCGTTGGCGGTGGCCTGCGCGTCGTACACATCACGCACGCCGGCGAACATCACTCCAATGTCGGCACGCAGGCCGATTGCGACGTGCTTCGATAGCCCGATCGGATAGCCGGCGCCGGCCAGCACGAAGGGACCCTGGAACCGGATGTGATCGGTGTACTCGAACGCGATGGTGCCGTCGGTCTGGGCCTCCTGGATGGTTCGCGTTTGCTGCTTGCTGAAGTTCAGGTACCCACCGCCCAGCTCGACCGAGACGCCGAATGGGAACTGCCAGCCGGCGCGCAGGCCCGCAATCGGGCCGTTCCCGAGGCCTTGTGTCGAGCAGTCCCCCTGGTTGCAGGTGGCTTCCATGTCGCTGTTGAAGGACTTGAACAGTCCCCAGCTCGCGAAGGCTTCCAACCACGGCTTGCCCTGCTGGGCCCGTCCCCAGCGCGGGCTGTTCTCGTCGACCTTCAGCTTGAGCGCGGTCGTGCCGCCGCGGTTGGGCTTGATGGTGATCGTCCGCTGCTGCGGGATGTAGCCGTACTCGCGCGCCATGATGACGGTCTTGCCCACCGGCAGCCGTCCCTGCCACTGCTCGTGTCCGACGGCGACCCCGTCGATGTACAGCTCGGCTGTCGGTGGTTCCACGGAGAAGCGCAGGTCGCCGCTCAGGGGCCCGGCCTTCACGTCGACCAGCACCGTCTGCCCTTCGACGACGACAGCCTTTCGAGGCGCTGTGCCGACGTCACCCTTGCGCACGCGGTAGCGGTGCATGCCGGGAGACAGCGTACCTTCCCAGGGAAGCGTGCCGACCTTGCCGCCGTCGATGAAGAGGGTCGCGCCGGCGAGCTTGGGGTCGTCGACGCGGAGCTTGCCGACGTGGAGCAGGCGCTTGAGCCGCGCGTCGATCAGCTTCTTCTGGCGTACCTTGATGTCGATGTTCTGTTCGAACGAGTCGTAGCCGTCCTTGAGCACGCGAACGACGTGTCGACCCGGCAGAACCGGGACCGGCGACGTGAGCGGCAGCTTGCCGCGCTGGCGCCCGTCGATCAGCAGCACGCCGTTGACGTTGGAAGAGACGTTGAGGGAAGCCAGCTTGGCGCGAAGGTGCTGCATCGCGTTGGCAACGGCACGACGATCCTTGTCGGCAAGATGCGGAAAACGCGTGAGCAGGTCCTCGTACATCTCAAGCGCCTCGTCGTAGCGACCGAGGTGATCGAGCGTGAGCGCCGCGTTCAGCGTGTTCGGGATCGAAGGCAGGGCACGCCGCGAAGCGAGGTACATGTCGAGCGCGCCCTGGTAGTCGCCCGCTGAACGCAGCTCGTTGCCCTTGCGGAAGAGGTCCTTGGCTTCCTGGAGCTTCTCCGGGTCAGGACCAGACGGGGTGGGCGCTTGAGGAGGCGGAGTCGCCGCGCTCCCGGTGTTGCCCTTGTCGTCGTCCTTCTTCGGCGCCTTGGCGGCTTTCTCGCTCTTGTGCTTGTGCTTGCCTCGACCGTGTCGGGGCGCCCTGGCAGCTGCCGGAGCTGCGAGAGAGAGCACGCAGAGCGCCGCACTGACTCTGGACCACCGCATCATTTGCCGATGCGAGCTTATCACCACTCCGACTTGAACTGCGGCTGCGACGTTGGTTTAGCGGTCGGCTTGGGCGGAGGCTGCGGGTGGTTCTTGGGGGGCGCTGCCGCAGCGGGCTTGTGCGTGTGCCGGTAGTGGGCACCCGCCGGCTGGACCGGCTTCGTCTCGACCACCACCGATGAGGGAATCGCGCCGCCTTCGCGCGCCAGGACCACGTTTTCGGCCTTTTTCTGGCCGTTCTTGAGTGTGGCGACGACGTCGTATGCGGTCCCAGGGGGACCACTCAGGGTGATGTGACCGTGGTCAACCTCGACCGCATGGCCGTCGACCGTGACCCGGGCGTCGGGCGGTTCGATTTTCACCTGTGCGTGGGAAGTCGGGGCTGGCGTCGCCGAGAGAGTCGTCGACTGGGCGATCGGAGCCGCGGATACCGTCAGGTTCATGACCTTCACCCGCCTGCTCTGGGTTCGTAGAATCGCCGCCCCGGCAACCGCGATCACCGCCACGACGAGGATGCCGAGCGCGATCGGCAGCTTGCGCGATGGGGGCTGCACCTGGGACTGCGCCGGCAGGGTCCGTTCGTCCGTATTGGTGTTTCCCGAGCCACCCATGACCGTCGCGATTTCCGTGCCCGCGTCCGCGGGCGGAATGCTGGAGGGCTTCATCGAGCGGAGCTCGGGCGGTACCGGCGCGAGATCCTCCAGCTTGAACTGGTCGCTGTCCCCCATGAACGGCTTCAACGCCTCGATCAGCTCGTCCACGTTCGCGTAGCGTCGGCCGAGCTCCGGACTGAGGCCGTGGTGGACGATCGCGGCGAGCTGGCGGTCGATCCAGGGAGCGGCTCGCGTCAGTGGGGGAACCGGCTGGGTGCAGATCGCGACGATGATCTCGCCGAGCGCCGAACGGCCCGCCCACGGCTTCGTGCCGCTGAGCGCCTCGTACAGCGAGATGCACAGGCTCCAGATGTCGGTGCGCCGGTCCACCTTGCGCGCGTTGCTCGCCTGCTCCGGCGACATGTACAGCGGCGAGCCGAGCATGCTGCCCGTTCGTGTCAGATCGTGGGAGCCGGTCGAGTCGCCGTCCCCGTCGGAAGCGCGCTTGGCGATGCCGAAATCGCAGACCTTGACCGTGATTGTCCCGTCCGCCTCCTGGTGGAGGAACAGGTTCGCGGGCTTGATGTCGCGATGGATGATCTGCTGGTGGTGCGCGGCGGCAATACCCTTGGCGGCCTGGGCAAAGAGACGCAGTGTGGGCTCGACGGTCAGCGCGCCCCGCTCGCGCAGCACGCGCTTCAGGTCCACGCCCCGCATCAGTTCCATGATGATGAAGGGCGCCTTGATGTCTTCGTCGACTCCCGCCTCGATGGTTCTGACCACGTGCGGGCTGTCGATGAGCGAGGCCGACTGCGCTTCGCGGAAAAACCGCTTGTAGTGCTCCTCGTCCTCTCCAATGTGATGTCGGTCGATGACCTTGGCCGCAGCGTGGGTGCCATCGGGCCCCACGACCTCGAACACGGCTCCCATGCCGCCGCGTCCGATGACGCTCAACATCTGCCAGCGACCGCCGAGGTTGTGGCCGACGAGCGTCTCGAGGCGGGCGGGCTCGTTCTGGGCTTTGCCGAACAGCCCCGTCGACGATGCTTCCTCGCTTGCCGAAGAAGTCTGCTCGTCCGGCGGAGTGCCGAGTGCCTTGGGGTCGGCACGCTCCGCGATGCGGCGGCGAGCGTCCCGGCTGATCGCCTTGAGCCACGTCGAGTGCAGTTCCTCGTCGCCGGCTGCGTACGGTTCGATGGCGTCGGCGAACGCCTCGACCGACGGCCAGCGCTGGTTCGGGTCGGCCTGCAGGGCCAGATGTAGTGCGATCGTGAGGCCTGGGGTTACCCACGGCGCAACATCCTGGATGGACGTGACGTTGCCGGTCACGCTGCTTTCAGTGCCCGGCGAGCTCCCACCGAGCAGCCAGTAGAGGCAGGCTCCCAGGCTCCAGACCGTCGAACGCTCGTCCTGCGAAGCCGGTGTCTGCCGCCGTTCAGGTGCCACGAAGCTGCGCAGCAGCACGACATCGGTTCCGGTAAGCCCCTCCAGTTCTCCAGGCGTTGGCCGCGCACTGCTGACAGGGGCAACACGAACCGTAATCTGGTCGCCGGATTCCTTGGCCAACCACAGATCGGAAGCACGGACTTCGGGCAGGTGTGCTCCCGCGGCCTGGAGCTCCTGCACGCCACGACAAGCCTGGAGGATGATCCGGACGGCGACTTCTGGATCGAGGGGCCCCTGTCCGGCGACGAGGGTCCGTGCATCGATGGCGTCCCAAGCGGGTAGAGCGACGAAGACGCGTCCGCTGCGCGGCTCGACACCGTAGTCCAGTACTTTCGCTACGTGCTCGCCTTCGTGTTGCGAAAACGCGGGGTCCGACTTCATCTGCTCGACGCGTGCTCGTGGGTCGTCCCCGACGTCCACCAGCTCGATTGTCACGCGGGCGCCGTCCGGCGCAACCGCGGAGTAGCGTCCATCCGCTGAATTACCGAGCACATGCTCCAGGCGGAAGCGCCCCACCATGGCCCCCGGGGGGGGTCTGGCGCTCGGCTCGGAAACACCCATAGCCCATCATATTACCATGAGGGCGGCGAGCCGAATGATGCTCGAAGTACTCTTGGATGTTCGGCATCGATTTCCAGGGCACGCACGACAAGTGCTGGAAATCACGTAAGTTATTCGGATCCCCCCCGGCTGGCTGGCTGGGCCGCTTATCGGAGGGGCTATCCAGGCATAAAAAAAGAGCGCCTTGCGCGGGGATTCCGGCCTTGCCAGGGGGGTCAGGAGCCCAGGGCTGGAGCCCCTGTTTCGAGCAGCAGCGCTCGCCGTTCGCCGAGCTCTGCTTCGCGAGTGATCGCCGTCCATTGCCCTTGTCCCGGGCAGAGCCAGCGGCCGGATGCGCATGCTAGAAACCTCCCGATATGAGAACGACCTCGGGCTTCGTCGAGCGCACGGCGCAGCGCGGACCGCGGCTCGCCTACCAGATTGCTGCACCCGACAGCGCGCCATGCCGCGGCGCAGTGCTGATCACTCACGGCTATGCCGAACATAGCGGCCGCTACGGCGAGGTGGTTTCCGCGTTCGTCGAGCGCGGACTGATCGTGACGAGCTACGATCTGCGCGGTCACGGCCATTCGGGAGGCCCGCGCGGGCACATCACGTCGTTCGACGACTATCTGGACGACGCGGACGATCTGCTCGAGCACGTCGCCGAGGACAAGGAGTGGCACAGCGCAGGACGGCCGGTTCTGTTCGGTCACAGCCTGGGCGGACTGATCTCCACGCATGTCGCGCTGGCCGGGCAAGAACGATTCCGCGGGCTGGCGATGACCTCGCCCTTCTTCGGACTGGCCCTCGACGTACCGGCGATCAAGAAACTACTCGGTCGCGGCATGAGCAGGATGCTTCCGCGTTTTGCGCAAGCTTCCGGGCTGTCCGGCTCCCAGCTGACCCACGATCACGCCATCGCCGAGCGTTACGATGCCGATCCGCTGCTCGTGAAGAAGGTGACGGCGCGCTGGTTCACGGAGACCGAACAAGCGCAACGGCGTGCATTGGCGGAGATTTCCCGGCTCGAGCTGGCGATGTTCTGCATGGCAGCCGGAGACGACGTTGTGGCTTCGACCTCCACGACCCGGAGATTGTTCGAGTTGGCCGGCAGTCGGGAGAAGGAACTCCGCGTGCTGGACGGACTCAGGCACGAGGTGTTGAACGAAGTGGAGCGTGCTCCCCTCATCGCCGCGCTGGCTGACCGCGTTCTGGCCTGGGTTTCCCCTCCCTAGCCCGACCATCGAGCGCACCAGGCAGCGCCGAACGGCTGACCCCATCCTGGTGCGATCGGCGCTAGGCTGGAGCCGTCCGGATGACTGATGGTGTCGGCGACAGTGTGGCTGCGAAGGAGCGGCTCGAGAACCTGGCCGCGGCGATCGTGAAAGCTGCCGACGATGCCGGCATCGGCCTTCTGGTGACGACCAGTCGCACGCTCAAGCCGCGCACCGTCTACGTCAGCGACGCCGCCGTCGAGATTTTCGGCTATCCGCGCGACGAGCTCCTGAAGATGCCGACCTTCCAGCTCGTTGCGCCTGAAGCGACCGACCAGATCATGGCGATCGCACAGAAAAACCTGGAAGGCTATGTAACGCCGGCGTTCGAGTCGGTGGTCGTCCGCAAGGACGGCTCGCACGTCCCTCTGGAGGTCGCAGTCAGTCAGGTCGAGCTGGCCGGCGAGCCCGTTGCCGTGGCGTTCCTGTTCGACATCTCCCATCGCAGGGAGGCCCAGGCAGCGCTGCAGCATTCGGAGGAGCGTTTCCGGACGCTGATCGAATCGGCGCCGGAGGCCGTCTGGATAACCGACGGCAAGCAGATCGTGTACGCCAATCCCGCGGCTATCGCGCTTTTCGGCTACGAACGTCTGGACGAGGTGCTCGGTCTGCCGGTGATCGGCTTCACCCATCCCGATGACCGGCCCAGCGTGGAAGAGCGCGCGCGCGCGATGCTCTTCCAGGGTGAGGAGCTGCCGCCGCACGAGTACCGCGCGTACCGACGCGATGGCGCGATGATGATCCTGGAGGTCAGCTCGATCGGGACCGAGTACGAGGGCAGACGCTCACTCCTGTCGTTTGGTCGCGATGTGACCGAACGCAAACAGTTCGAGCTGCAGCTGCTGCAGGCCGACCGGCTATCGGCTCTGGGCATGCTCGCCGGCGGCATGGCGCACGCCATCAACAATCCGCTGACCTACGTGCTGTTGAACCTCGAGCACCTGGTGCGCCGTCTGCCCGGCCTTATCGACGACGAGAGCTATCTGGGGGAGGCCATGGTGCGGCTGCGCGAGGCGCATCACGGGGCCGAACGCGTCGCCAGCGTCGTCCGTCAGATGCGGACTTTTTCCCGCACCGAAGGCGACGGCGCGACCGACGTTGATGTGCGCCACGTACTCGATGCAGCGGTCGGGATGGTGGGCAACGAAGTCCGTCATCGCGGTGGTCTGGTCACCCGCTACGATGACGTGCCTCCGGTCCACGCGAATGCCGCCCGGCTCGAGCAGGTCTTCCTCAACCTGCTGGTCCACGCGGCCCAATCACTGCCGGAAGGCGAAGCCGCCAAGGGCAAGGTGCAGATCTCGGTTCGGCAGGACGGCCCTGGCCGTGTCGTCGTCGAGGTATCGGACAACGGTCCGGGGCTCGAACCCGAGGCGCTCGAGCATGTGTTCGAGCCGTTCCCGCCCCGTGGAAGGGAGCAGAGCCGTCTGGGGCTGTCGGTCTGCTTCAGCATTGTGGAAACGCTCGGGGGAAGCATGGATGTCGACAGCAAGCCCGGTCGCGGCACGACGTTCCGCGTCACGCTGCCGATATCGGAACGCGAACGCGTGCGTCCCTCCTCCGAGCCGCATCTCGATTCGGCGCCGTCCTCGCCGAATGCTGTCCGGGCGAGTGTTCTGGTTGTGGACGACGACCCCGGCGTCGGCAATGCGCTGCGCATCATGCTCGAGGACGAAAACGATGTGACCTGCGTCACGGAGGCGCGTCAGGCGTTGCGTCTGCTACTCGGGGACTCGAGCTTCGACATCGTATTCTGCGATCTGATGATGCCGGACGTGTCGGGGATGGATTTGTTCGAGGCGCTCCACCTCAATCGCCCCGGCGAGGAAGACAAGCTCGTTTTCATGACCGGAGGCGCTTTCACTCCGGAAGCGTCCCGCTTCCTTTCCAAGGTGAAGAACCTTCGCATCGACAAGCCGTTCAATCTCCGGGAGCTCCGGCGGCTGGTGCGCCGCGCTGTGCTGGGCGCGTCCCTTGACGAGGAGTAGCGTCCGCCGACGAAGCCGGTTCTGGCGTGGGGGCCAGGCTGTTGGCAGTGGCGGCAGTGCCGCCGGCTTCGAGTCGCGACAGTGCGCGGATCACCAGCAGCCGGGCCTCGTCGCTGGTCATCACCAGGTGCAGCTGGACTTCGTGGGGCGTCGTCGTGATGCGCACGCGCTTTGCCAGATCCGACCCGAGCTCGCGCTTCAACAGCGGGCCCAGCGTCGTGCGTCCCAGGTCATCCAGAAAGTCTGCGACCTGTCTGCAAGCGTTGCGCTTTGCGCAGCCCACGACCGCGCGCGCTTCGACACGTGGCGAGAAGTCTACCGAGAGCGCCGCAGCGCGGACCTTCGACAGCGGTGACAGACGCGAGAGCCTGCTGCCGCTCACCTGCTCGAGCCAGTTGGGCGGAAGCACCCAGCTGGCGACCAGCGTGCTCTTTCCGCCCACCGACCTGCGCAACGCAGCGTGCAGCTTGTCGCGGTGGAAGCTCGGTCCCTGCCGGTCTGCAGCGTCGACCATCGCTCTTAGGTAGCTGCCTCCGCCCAACAGGGCGGGCCCACCATCGCGGACGGCGACCTCGCCTCCGGCGTGGCGGCGATCGCGGACGTCGACAAACGAGCCCAGCTGGGTCTCGACCGGGCTTCCGCCGCGTCGCTTGATCACGCTTTCTACGCAGCCCGCGATGCGGTCTGCGCGAAAATCCCCCGTCGCTACGATGCCGAAGTCGCGTGAACCGTCTTCCGCGGAAAGCGTGGGGACGCCGATCGCAAGCTCGCGGATGCGCAGCGTGGGGTCGAAGCCGCACACGTCCTCGAGTCGTCCGACGCCGGGCAGCACGCGACCCTTGCCGGTCAGAACGGCGCCGACGGTGCTCTGTCTCAGACGAACGAGATCGACCGTCGCCACGAAAGCGTTGTCCGCGGGTAGCGCGTCGAGGGCGGACAGTTGTGGTCGTGGGGAGCGCGTTGGCGGCGTATTCGCGAAGGCGAACACGCCGACCCCCACGACAAGCAGCGCTGCCAGCGTGAGAAGGTGCAGCGTGCGGACGCTCACCCGCTCTCGCGTTCGCTCGCCTTCCATTTCACGACCCGCGCCAGCATACGAGCGATCGCGGATAGGGGCGAGGGGCGCCTACGCGTCGTCGTTGCGTCGGCCGTCGCCCATGCGGCGACCTTCGGGGCGGGGCGGGAAGATGCGGCGATCCAGCGGCGCGCGCCGTTGGATCAGCGACCGCTTGCCCCCCGGCTCCGGGAACAGGGCGCGCAGCTCGTCGAGGGTGCTGGCGCCCGAGAGCTGGAACTCGGCGGCGTGCACATCGCACAGCGCCACGATGCGCTCGTTGACCAGGACGCGACGGATCCGGCTCCTGCCCTTGGGCGCCTGTCCGCAGGCCTCGCAGGTTCGTGACATGGGCCCACGCTGGCTCTGCCGGCTCCGTCGGGCCAAGTTTTCCGGGCTCGGCTGCGGTCGGCCCCCGGGTCCGACCGGCGCTCTAGCCCGTCGCCCGTCCCTCGACCCACTCGATGACCCGGCCCGCCGGGTCGCCGCCGTCGAACCGCGCGAGCTCCTGGATGCCCGTCGGGCTGGTCACGTTGACCTCGATGAGCTTGCCTCCGATCAGGTCGAGCCCCACGAACCATAGCCCGTAGTCGCGGAGACTCGCGCCGACGCTCCGCACCAGCTCCGCTTCCTCGTCCGTGAGCCCCGTCTGCTTCACGACGCCGCCCACGTGGATGTTGGCGCGGATGTCGTCCTCGCGCGGCACGCGCAGGATTGCGCCCAGGGGCTCGCCGTCCAGCATCAGCACGCGCTTGTCGCCGGCGCGCACGCCGGGGTGGAATTGCTGGACCAGTGCCAGCTCGCTCCCCTCGTGCGTGAGCAGATCGATCAGCGCGCGGGTGTTCCGGTCGCCGGTCTCGAGCGCAACCACGCCGCTGCCGCCCGCGCCGTCCAGTGGCTTGAGCACGGCCTTTCCGCCCACTTCCGTGACGAATTCCAGGATGCGTGCCGGATCGGCCGTCACCAGCGAGCGCGGCATGTATTCGTAGAAGTGGAAGGCGAACAGTTTCTCGTTCGCATCGCGCAGACCGCGCGGGTCGTTGAGCACCAGCGTTTGGTCCTTGACCAGGTCGAGCTGCTGCGTCAGGTGCACGTACTCCGCGTTGAAGGGTGGATCCTTCCGGATGAACACCGCATCCAGCGTGGCGAGCTCGACGGTCTTTGCTTCGCCGAGCACGGTGTGCGGCGCGCTGTCGCTCACCGAAATCGGGCGCGTCCTGGCCGACACGTCGCGGCCGTGATTGAACACGTCTGTCGCCCGGCAATGCAGGCATGCGTGGCCGCGTGCCTGCGCCGCACGGATGAACGCGAAGCTCGTGTCCTTGTCCGGCAGCATCTTCTCGGGCGGGTCCATCACGAACAGAAAGCGCACGATCCTTGTCTCCTCGGCTGCAGCCTGATCCTAGGTGCCTGTCGCGGGATCCGCCACCGCGGCATCCGTGATAGGCATTTGTCGCCCATGCGTCGTCCCCAGAACTGGCGTCCCTTTGCACCGCTGCTGGCCGGGCTCGGTCTTGTGCTCGCCCTCGTTGGCCTCGCGCCGACCTTGCAGGCCCAGGTCGCCGGCCGCATGGCCGCCGCCACCGAGAATCCACTGGCGACCCGCGCGGCGATCGCCCAGATGCGCGCCGGCGGCAACGCCATCGACGCCGCCGTGACGGCTGTGCTGGTCGGTGGCGTGGTCAGCCCAGTATCGAGCGGAGTCGGCGGCGGGGGGTTCGCGATGGTGTGGGACGCGAAGACGAAGCAGCCGTTCCTCATCGACTTCCGCGAGGTAGCGCCGAAGGGCATCGATGTCGCGGCCTACGAGCACCGTCCTTTCCCGCTCGCCCAGGGGGGCCGCTACACTGGCGTTCCCGGTGAGCTCCGCGGCCTGTACGAGCTGCACCGGCGATTCGGCAAACGCAAGTGGGCGGACGACGTGGCGCCGGCCATCAAGCTCGCGAAGAACGGGTTCGCCGTCGCTCCGCATGTGGCCGAGATGCTTCGCTATTTCGCTGGCAAGCTGAAGCACGATCCGAACATTGCGAGCGAGTTCTTTCCCGGTGGCAACCCGGCTGCAGCCGGCCGCCGTGTCAAGAACGAGAAGCTCGCTGCCACGCTGGAGAAGATTGCCGCGGAGGGACCGAAGGCGCTCTACCAGGGACCCATCGCAGCGGACCTCGTCAAGGCGGCGCACGCCCATCACGGTACGCTGTCGCTCGCTGACCTCCAGGCGTACAAGCCGGTCGTGCGCACGCCCATTCACGTAAAATGGGAGGGCTACGACGTGTACACGATGTCGCTGCCGTCTGCCGGCGGGATGATGCTGGCCCAGACGCTGGAGATGTACCCGCGCGCCTACCTGAAGAAGCTCGGGTTCAACTCCGGCGCCTACCAACACATGCTCGCCGAGGCGATGCGCGCGTCGATCTCCGACCGCATGCGCTTCCTCGGCGACCCGGCATTCCAGAAGGTCGACATGAACGCGCTCATCGCGCCGGAGCGCATGAAGAAGCGGCGGGGGCGCGTCGCGCTCGATCGCACGCATGCGATCCCACGTTTCGACCTGGACGAGCACGGCACGCACCATCTGGTCACCGCCGACGCGGCGGGCAATGTGGTGTCGCTGACCACGACGGTAAACACGGTCTTCGGCGCGAAGTACACGGGGGCAAAGAGCGGCGTGGTGCTCAACGACGAGATGAACGACTTCACCGCGCAGAAGGCCGTAGCGCCGTTCGGTCTGAAACAGAGCCCGAACCGCCCGCGTCCGGGGGCACGCCCCATCTCCAGCATGACGCCGACCATCATCGTCAAGGACGGCCGCGTGGTGCTCGCCCTTGGAGGCTCGGGTGGCACGACGATCGCGACGAACGTGACGCAGATGGTGCTTTCCGTGCTCGCCTTCGACCACACGCCGAAGCAGGCGCTGGCGGCGCGCCGTTTCTACACGCCGACGCACGGCCGCACGATGCTGCTCGAGAAGGGCGTTCCCGCGAAGGTCGTGAAGGATCTGCGCTGGCGCGGCGAGGTTGTCGGCAAAATGCCGTTTACCAGCAGTGCCGTGCAGATGATCGCCATCGACAAGAGCGGCACGAAGCACCCCGCCGCCGACCCGCGCAAGCACGGCAGCGCCATGGCGCGCTAGTCGCGCGGCTCAGAACGACCAGCCGATATCGACGTTGAACAGCGGCGCGAAGTGGTCGCCGCCGACCTTCGTCGTGCCTTGCTGCAGGGCGTAGGCGTGCGAGCGCGCCGTGACGTATTCGAATCCGATCTGGTTTTCGAACGTCAGGCCACAGCTTGCGATCAGCTTGTAGCCGACGAAGGGACCGATTCCGAGGCCGTCGTTGCCGGGGGCGACTTCCACATCGGAGAAAGGTCCGAACACGTGCGCGTAGACCATCGCCGCGCCGAGCTCGGGGCCGTCGAAGGGGTGAGCGGAGAGCAAGTAGTACGCGACGTGTCCGCCGAACTTGTATGCGTCGAATTGCTCGTACCGCGAGATGTCGAGCCGCTTTTCGGTGATCGAGCCGTACGCACCGACAACGGCAACCCCGAGATGGGCAACAGGTCGTACTTCCAACGCGAGCTGGAACGGAGGGAAGACGAGGTAGTGCAGCGGTGAAATCGTGACCGAGACGAAGCGCTGCTTTTCCGGGCGCTGCCGGACTGCGGGCATCGGCGGGGGGCCGGTTGGGGGCGGGTGCGGGGCGTAGCGTGGCCTGCTAGGCAGCGGCGGCGGCGCGGGAGCTGTTGTTCCTGCAGGCGGTGCTGCCGATGCTGGTGGCGCTGCCGACTCAGGCGGTGCTGCCGACGCGGGTGGAAAGGCCGACGCGGGCGGCGCTCCGGACGAGGGCGGTGCTGCCGACGCAGGGGGGAAAGCGGAAGAGGGCGGTGCTGCCGAAGCGGGGGGCGGCGTCGCTGAAGGCGCGGCGGCGGGAGGCGCCTTCCCGGTCGCGGCCGGCTCCGCCAGAACCTGTGCGGCCGTCACCAGCGCGGCAGCGACTGCACCCACCAAGGTTGTTGCTCGGCGCCATCGCTCCGCTCTGGGCATCGAGGAGCCATTGTACGTGGATCGGCTCCGTCTCGCACGTGCGTCGGCAACGGACAAACACGATCCACGCGGAGAAGCGCGGCTGTGCGATCAGCTGCTTCCGCTGACAGCTGGCTACTGGATCGATGCGACCAGCTCGGCGCTCTCGCGATCGTTCAGGTCGCTGGCGACGGCGTAGCCCACGCCGCGGCGCTCCACTGCGGCAATCGAGTAGCCGTGGCGGTTGCCAACGTACACGGGAACGTTGCGCACGACGCGCGGCTCGAGCGTGACGCGCAGCGGGAAGCGATGCGAGTCGTAGACGTAGAGCGTGACGCGGTGGCCGTCGAGCTTGTAGCGCAGCGACGCCGCGCGCTCGTTCCTCACCGGCACGATGCTGCCGCCAATCCAGTGGGCGCCGTACTGTTGCAGGCTCGGCAGCCTGACCGGAACGCCTACGGCGCGATCGAAGCTGAGCACCTGCGACGGCTCGGTGACCTGCGGCGGAGGGTCATCGGCGTGATAGTTGATGAACTCGTCGATCAGCTGCTCGACGTTGGCCGTCGTGCTGCTGGCGAGGCTCGCTTCGTCGCTGGGCTGCTGCTGCGGGCGGGGCGGGCTACCCACCGACGCTGCCCACACCAGAATGAACGCTGCGGCCGCCGCGATGGGCATGATCGCACGCCAGGGCAGGACGCGGTTGTGCTCCTCGAAGCTCGCTTCCACGAGCGCTTCGCGTTCGCGTTCGGCGGTCAGTGCATTCTGGATGCGCGCAGAAAGCGCGGCCGAAGGCTTGCCCTCTTCCTGGACAGCGCGTCGGGTGCTGACCTGCATGGCCTGGACCAGCCGGACCCGTTCGCAACACAGCTCGCACTCGGCCAGATGCTGCTCGAGCTCCAGAACCTTGCTCGCCTTGAGCTCGCCATCGACGAACGTCTCGATGAGCGGCAGGGCGCGACGACAAGCGTTCATCCCACGGCCCCCTTCTTCTCGCGGTACTTGTTCAGGTCGACCGGGGCGGGGCCTTCATCTTTTTCAGCCTCGGGCTTTTTTCCGACGAGCGACTCGGGGCTCACGATGCCCATTGCCAGGGCGTGCTCGTACAGCCGCGACTTGAGCAGGCGCCGCCCGCGATGCAGTCGCGACATCACCGTGCCGATCGGGCAACCCATGATGTCCGCAATCTCGCGGTACGACAGCTCCTCGACATCGGCCAGGAGCACGGCGAGGCGGAACTCGTCCGGCAGTTCGTCGAGTGCGTCGTTGATCTCGGCTTCGAGCACTGGCCTGAGCGCCAGCGATTCGGGGTCGCGCATCGCCTCCATCGTGGCGGTGCCCACCCAGCCGTCGGCCAGCGGGTCGGCGTCGGGACCCTCGAGCACGCTCTTTTCAAGACCGCCACGGCGGTAGCGGTTGATGAACGTGTTGGTGAGGATGCGCAGTAGCCAGGCGCGCATGTTGGTCCCGGCCTCGAACTGGTGCCGGGCGCGCATCGCCTTGACGAACGTGTCCTGAACCAGATCCTCCGCTTCCGAAGGATTCTTGGTCAACCGCGTACCGACCGCCAGCAGTGCCCCGAGGTGGCTCAGCGCCTCCTGCTCGAAGTCCTGGCTGGCGGCTGACTGACTGGAGTTTTTGTTGCTGCGACGCACTTGGGGACCTTTGCCTTGCCCCCTCAACCCCTAGAATATAGGGCTTATTCCTTGGGTGCGCCGCCGCCGCCCTCGCCTAGGCGCTTCTCGATCGCGTCCATTCGTTCGGACAGCCGTTTCACATCGTTCTGCAACTCGCGGAACATGGAAAAGTTCGGCAATACCGCGCGGATACGCTCGTCGATCTTGTTCTGGAACTGTTCCAGGGTCGCGCGGAACCCCTTGTGCTGGGCGTCCTTGCTCTGGTTCAACTCGTCCTCCTCGTCCTCCGGCGCGATCGGGATGTGGATTTCCCCTTCGAGCTGGTCCTTCGGCATCAGCCGCCCGATCGGTCCTTCACGGAGCTGGGTGAGGATCTTCTCGCCACGCTGCCGGATGAGGAACTTGAGTGTGGCGAGCGGGATCCCCCGCGGCCGCGCCTTCAGCTCCTCCGAGATGATCAGCGCCAGCGTCACGTCGGTCTTGTCTTCCTTCGTGGCGTTGTCGATGATCTGTACGTCTTCCCCCTCGCGCACCATGTCCGCGATCTGCAATAGCGTGACGTAGCGGCTGTCCTTGGTGTCGTACAGTTTGCGGTTCGAATACCGCTTGATCACGCGCCGCTCGGCTGGCGGCTGCGACCCGGGCGGGATGCTGCTCTCCGAGCTTTCAGTGACCATGTGTCCCTCGTGTCCCCGGTCCAATGGCGCTTCGCCCAGCGACCCGCCCCCGCGCGGCGATTTCCGCATCGAGGCCATATCGCCGGCTCCGCTCTTACAACTATGTCATCAAGAATGCTGCAAAGCGTCAAGGGACGCCAGGGGAATCCGAGGCCCGCGAAGAACCGGGGATCTATTGCGGCATGCCGGCGTCGATCCAGGCCACCAGCCGGGTCCGCTCGGTGTCCGTCGGCCTGGGGCCGCTGCCGATCGGGAACTGCTTCGGCGAGATGTTCGGGTAGGCGCTGCACCCGGAGAGCGACATCGTCGCCACGCCGCAGCGGATCATCGCGTGGTCGCGCGTGATGTCCGTCATGGTGCTGAAGTCGCGTGCCTGGTCGCTCGTGTTCGGACCGTGGCAACTCACGCAGTAACTGTCGAAGAAGCCCTTGGCGAAGTTGGCGTAGGTGTCCGCCGTGCCGCCGTCCGCGGCGGCCCCGCCTGCTGCGGAACCGGCTGAACCGCCCGCAGCCGAGCCGCCCGCTGCACTTCCGCCGGCGCCTCCCGCCGCGGAACCAGCCGAACCCGCGGAGCCGCCGCTTGCGGGTGATCCGCTGCTGCTGCCGTTGCCGGAGGAACAGCCGAGGGCCAGAGCTGACGTCAGGAACAGTGCAGTGAACAAGCGCATGGCGCGAGGGTACTCGCCATGTGCGACTTGTCCAACGTCAAGTCTTGCTCAGGCCGTGCGCGCCGCGGGCAGCAGCATCTCGTGGCGCCGCGCGTACAGCTCCGACTCGCACAGCTCTGCCACCATCTCGAGGAAATCCTCGAAGCTCCCTCTTCTCAGGCCGATCTCGTTCACCCAGGCGATGACTTCAAACTCACCGTCGGCATCGGCGACCGCGGGATTGAATGCGAACAGCGTCGTCGCCTGTAGATCGATTCCGAACGGGATGAGCACGCGAGGCCGGAAGCGGGATGGCGGAGCCAGATCCGCCACTGGAGTCTCCGCGGCGTCGAAGGTCGCGCGCGCCGCTTCCTCGTAGCAACGCTTGCCGAGGTTGGCCGTGCCGAGCAGCGATGCGCCTTCGAAGAAGCGCGGCCAGCCGTCGTGTTGGGTCAAGAATGCGCGGTAGCTCGGGGGCAGGGGGCGCCCGAGACGTTGCTCGGCGGCTGCGATGGCCCTGGCCGCCGCGGCCGGATTCGGCACCAGTCCGACATCGCGGAACGGTGCGATGCGCATGATCTCCGTTTGATGCTGCCGGATCTGCTTCAGAAGCGCCTGCCACCTGGCCATCGATACCTCGCTTGTAGAGCCGCGCCGAACCTACGCGCGGCCCCAGGGACGGGCCTAGAAAACGGCACGCGCCGCCGGCGTGATCTACGCTCGCGGCGTGAGCGAGGTCTGGATCGAGGCGCGGGGGGTGGACGCGGGCTACCGCGAACGGCCCGTGTTGCGCGACGTGACCCTCGAGGTGCGCCGCGGCGAGCTGGTCGCCGTCGTCGGTGCGAACGGCGCCGGCAAGTCCACCCTCGTACGCGTGCTGGCGGGCACACTCGCGCCGAGCCGCGGCGAGGTGCGGCTCGGCGGCACGTCGCTGTCGGCGCTATCGCGTCGGCAGATCGCGAAACAGCTCGCCGTCGTTCCACAGGACAGCGACGTCGCGTTCGGCTTCTCGGTGCGCGAGGTCGTGATGATGGGGCGCGCGCCGCACCAGAGCGGATTGCTCGTTGCGGGGGACGCCGATCGTGCGGCCGTCGAGCGTGCCCTGTCCGACTGCGAGCTCGTCGATCTCGCCGAGCGCCCCGTCGCAGAGCTGTCCGGCGGTGAACGCCGCCGCGTCGTCATCGCCCGCGCGCTCGCACAGCAGCCCGAAGCGCTGCTGCTCGACGAACCCGCCGCACATCTCGACATCCGCCACGCAGTGGTGCTCTACGACATGGCGCGCCGCGAAGCCGCCGAGCGCGGCGTCGCGTGTCTCGCCGTCATGCACGACCTCAACGCCGCCGCGCGCTGGGGCGATCGCGCCGTGCTGCTCAAGGACGGGCGCGTTCACGCCCAGGGCCCGGTCGACGAGGTGCTGGTGCCCGATCTGCTCGAAGAAGTGTTCGGTCTCGCGCTGCGCGTCGGCACCGACCCCGAAGACGGCGCCCGCTACTTCCTGCCGCCGCGCTCGACGGGCGCGGCGTAGAGCTGCCAGGTCGTGCCAGGCTGTGCCAGACGCTGTCACCGCGGCGCCTGGGCACGCCGCGAACACCCGCAAATGCGGCCGAAGCGGCGTTGGCATGACTGCTGCTCTATGGAACGCCATGCGTGGGCGTCATCTCGTGGGCGTAGTGATCTTCCTTGTTGCTGCGTGCAGTGGCGGACAGGGCGTGCAGTCGGCAGGCACAGCCAATTTCGGCGGCGGTAGGCAACCGCTGGCGCTGCTGCCCGCTCCCGGCGGGCTGTGCGGTGGCGATGGTACCCACAAGGACTGCTCCGACCCATCCGGGTGCGGCGGCAGCGGTGCCAGCTCGGGTGGAGGCGGTCTCAACGCCGGTTCGGCCAGCGGCGGTACTGGATACGGAAGCGGCACCGGCGGCAGCGCCTACGGCGGTGCGACCGGCTTCGGCGGCGGGAGCAACAATGGCGGTGCGGCGGGATCAGGGGCGCCGACGTACGACGCCGGCTCGGCCGACGCCGCCGCGGACGCCGGCGGATGCCAGCTGGATCCGGACGCGGGCATCACGAGCTGCGACGGCGGTACAGCGGGCGACGCAGGCGGCGCCACCGAAGGCGGTGCAGCGCCACCTCCGGCCAGCACCAGCAACGTGGCGAGCTCCACGCCGCCCCGATCCACGCTGGGCTCGGCCTGCCAGCAGCTGGACTCGTCGAAGCCGTACACGCTCTACGAGTCCGCGGACGATTCGAATTCCACGGCCTCGCCCGTCATCACACGCGCGCTGATCCGCGCCGGACGGCGCGTGCCGCCGAACATCGTGCGTCCGTGGGAGTTCTTGAACTACTACACGTTCAGCTTCCGGCCTGCCGCGCCGGGCCAGGTGCGTATCATTCCGCAGCTGTCGTCGTGTCCCGACAACGGCCAGCTGTCGCTGCAGGTCGCGCTCCAGTCCGAACACCGGTCGCCGGGTGCTCGCGCGCCGCTGAACATCACGTTCGTGCTCGACACCTCGGGGTCGATGGGTGCCGGCAACACGAACGGTCCGCAGCCGATCGAGCTCGAACGCGACGCGGTGCTCGCGATCGCCGGACAGCTGCACGCGGGCGACGTGGTCTCGATGGTCACCTGGAGCACGACGCAGAACAACATCCTGGTCGGACACAACGTCACCGGCCCGAACGATCCCGCCATCGTCTCGGCGGCGCACGCGCTGACTCCCGGAGGTGGAACGGATCTGCATGCCGGCCTCGTGCGCGGCTACGCGCTCGCGAAGCAGAGCTACGCCCAAGACCGCATCAATCGCGTCGTGCTGATCAGCGACGGGCAGGCGAACGTCGGCGTGACCGACGCGGCTCTCATCGGTCAGTACGCCGACGACGAGGAGGGCCAGGAGGGCATCTATCTCGCGGGCATTGGCGTGGGCCAAGGCGTGAACGACACGCTGATGAACAAGGTCACCGACGCGGGTCGCGGAGCGTACGTCTACCTGGACAGCGCCGCCGAGGCGCAGAAGATGCTCCGCGACCACTTCCTTTCGGTCATCGACGTAGCGGCGCGGTCGGTGCGCCTCGAGGTCACGCTGCCCTGGTATCTCGGAGTGGCGAAGTTCTACGGCGAGCAGATGTCCACGAACTCCGCCCAGGTACGCCCGCAACACCTCGCTCCGAACGACGCGATGATGTTCTTCCAGGTGCTCAGGGCCTGCGATCCGTCGCTCATCCACGGAGATGACCACATCCGTCTGCGTGCCACGTGGCAGCTGCCCTTCACCAGAGAAAAGCGCGAAGCGGTGGTCTACACCACGCTCAACGCTTTAGCGGGCGACGACGCGAACCTCACGAAGGCCGCAGCGATCGCGGGCTACGCCGAAGCCGTCGGTCTGGCCGGGCAGGCGACGGACAACGCGAGCGCGATCACCACCCTGAAGAAGGCACTCGACAACGTGAAGGCCGCCAAGAACGCGACCACGGATCCCGACCTGGTAGAAATCGCGGGCCTGCTCGAAAGCTACATCCACACCTTCGGCGGCTAGCTGCGGCGACGAGCAGGGCGCGCCTGCTCTGGTACCTGGTTGGGTGCGCCCCCGGACAACGACGTCGCGGAAGGCGGCGGCAGAAGGCGGCGGCAGAAGGCGGCGGGCGTGGTCATGCTTGGAGTAGCGCAGTTGCGTCGCCGCATCCCTCGTTTCATTGGGCGCGTCCGATCGGGTCCCCGAGGTCCAGTCGCGGTGCGGCGGCGCACACCATGAGATGCCGAGCACCCGACCCGACGGGCATTTCAGGGCGCAAGCCGAAGCTTCGGGGACGAAATGCCCGAATTCCGGACATTTCGCTGGGCAAGCTCATCGAGAGGAGCGGAAATGCCCGGGAATCGGGCATCTGGGGGAGCAAGCTGAAGCTTGCGACGAGAAATGCCCGAATTCCGGGCATTTCAGGGCGCAAGCGGAAGCTTCGGGACGAAATGCCCGCGAGACGTTGGAGAGTTTACATAATCCATATCCACCTAGCGCGCCCGCCAGCTCGTGCCCGATCCCGCTCCCCGCCGTCCCGCGCCGAGCGCCCCCGCCGTCCCGCGTCGAGCGTCCCCGCCGTCCCGCGTCGAGCGCCCCCGCCGTCCCGCGCCGATCCCGCTCCCCGCCGCGCCCCGCGCCCGATCCCGCTCCCGCGCCGATCCCGCTCCCCGCCGCGCCCCGCGCCCGATCCCGCTCCCGCGCCCCATCCCGCCCCGCCGCGCCCCGCGCCCCCGCGCCGAGCGCCCCCGTACGCCGCCCCGCGCGCCCAGGCATACGCGGCTATGCCCCGTCAACAAACGGGCTGAATGCGCCGGGATTTCGTCCAATTTCCGGGCTCTTGCTAGACGGGAAGGCGATGCGCGCGTGGGCGTTGCTGATCGTGATGGCGCTGTTGGGCGCGCTGGCGGGCTGCCGTGCCGCCGACTCGCCGCCCAATCTCTTGAACGTGCTCGACGTGGCGCCGCGCGATGTGGACGTGGGCGACCGGTTCGAGGTGATCGGCAGCGGGTTTCCCGAAGGCAAGACGGCGACGCTTGGATTTCACGGCACGCTGTACCGTCCCGGCAAGAAGCCGCGCGACATCGACCTCGAGGTGCCGGCGCAGGCGACGAGTCCGAATCGCATCTCGGTGGTGGTGAGCGAGCAGCTGCAGGCGGAGCTGTGCGGCAAGGGCGACGCCGCGGAGCACACGACCTTCCGCGGCGACGTGGTGGCGGCGTTCGCGCCGCGCAAGGCGGGGGCGCCGCCTGTGACGGGCACGGTGCACGAAGCGGTGATCGACGTGTCCTCACCGACGCTGGACGACAGTGTCGTCAAGGAGCGCGAGGCGGAGGGGCAGAGTGCGCTGTCGTTCCTTGGCATCCATGCCGTGGCGGATACGGAGACGAGCTCGCTCGGGATCAAGAGTGTGGACAAGAGCGGGCGGGCGGCGCGCGCCGGCCTGAAGCCCGGCGACGTGTTGCTCGACTTCGACGGTGTGCACGTGCGCTCGGCGAGCGACGTGATCCCGTCGGGAGCAAAGCGCTTCGCGTCCATCTCCGTGCAGCGCGGGCGGCTGCGCGAACCGGTCGTGCGTCGCATCGACGTGCAGGGCTTCCAGCATGCCGCGCCGGCGGATCTGGCGGTCTCGGCGGTGCTGATCGGCGTTGTGGTGTCGATCCTGCTGCTTTTCATGGCGCCGCTGTCGCGACTTCTGACCTGGGTCGAGCGGCGGGTCGCGGCGCGCCTGAGGGCGAGCGCGAAGGGACGGCGGCACGGGGCGCGCAGCTTCTTCGGCTGGGTGCTGTCCGGTCTGTCGGGCATGCTCGGCGACGACCTGCTGCCGTCCAGCGTGGACAGTCCGGTGCTGCGCCTGGTGCCCTACATGATCTTCCTGGCGGCGAGCGCAGCCTTCACGATGCTGGCGTTCGGCCGGGCCCTGGTCGCGCCCGACCTCGATCTCGCCATCGTCGTGCTCTCGTCGCTGACCGCCCTGGTGACGATTGGCTTGATGCTCGGCGGCTGGCGCGACGGCCGCGGCTGGTCGCTGGTGTCGGGAGTGAAGGCGGCGCTTTCGATCTTGAGCTACCAGCTGCCGGCTCTGGCTGCGGTGGCGTGCGTTGTCATGATGGCTGGCAGCACGCGGCTGTCGGACATCGTCGAGGCGCAGGGAAGCGCGCCCTGGCACTGGTACGTGTTTGCGAGCCCGATGCTGCTGGTGTGCTTCGCGCTGCTGGTGATCACGGCGTTGCCCGAAGCGAGCCGCGCCTTGTTGGAGCTGCCCGAAGCCGACCCGGTCCGTACCGCCGACCCGTCGGGCCGACCGCCCGTTACCCACCCGGCCACTCGCTCGCTGATGTTCCTGGCGGAGTGGGGCAACGTGTTCGTGATGAGCGGCGTGGCCGCCATCCTGTTCCTCGGCGGCTGGCGGTTGCCGGGCGTCTCGTCGCTGTCGCAGGACACCAGTGTGGCCTACCAGGCGCTGGGTGCGCTGCTCTTGCAGTTGAAGTGCTGGGGGCTGGTGCTGTTCGTGCTCTGGATCCGCTGGGCGCTGCCGCGACTGTCCGTGCAGCAGATGCTGGGTCTGTGCTGGAAGGTGCTGGTGCCGCTTTCGGTGCTGGCCATGATCGGTTCGGGCGTCTGGTTGGCGGGGCTCGCCAGTCCAGTGCTCCGGGCCGTGCAGGGTGGGGTCGGCTACGTCCTGTTTGCGCTGTCGATATTCGTGAGCGGCTACTTCGCGCTGCGCGTGCTGGCCAGCCTGCGCGCGTCGGGCGGCCAGATGAACGTGAATCCCTGGCTGTGACGCGGCTTGAAGCGCCGGCCGTCCGGCGCTAACCCGTCGAACACCTTCCCACGCACCCCAGCCAGAATCGTCCCCCGGGGGCTCGCCGCCCCGGACCCGCGACGCGTTCGGCTTCGCTCGCCGCGGGCTCTTCTCCACTTTCTCCCTCCCACCACGCGTCGCCTGCATGTACGAGTTTTCCGGCTCGCTCCAGGGCATCGAGCTCTCGGCCGCTCTCTGGCTCATCCCGCTTCTGCCACTGCTGGTGGCGGCCATCTCCGTCCTGAAACGGGTCGTGCCGGAGCAGGACAAGGCGCAGCCGCTCTCCGTGCATTGGCATCTCGAAGCGGCGCTCGGCTCGCTCGGGCTCCTGTTGTTCGAGCTCTTCGAGCTGACGTCGCTGCCTGCGCATCGACGTTTCCTTCTCGACACGTTGGGCTCCGCGTTGCGTGTCGGCTCGCTGGATGTCGGGCTGTCGCTGTCGCTCGACCCGTTGTCGGCGGTAGTCGGCTTGGTGGCGGGCGCGTGCGGCGTTGCGGTGATCGCGCATGCCGTTCTGCCCGAAGCGACGAAATCAGCGCCCACCACGGTGCGTCGCTCCGAGGTGCTGTCGCTGGCTCTGGGCTCGCTCTTGCTGGTGGTGCTTGCGTCCAACCTCGCCGTGCTGCTTGTCGGCTGGGCGGGCGCGTCGCTTGCCGGCTACCTGCTCGCGGCTCCTGGGCGTGGCGGTGTGGCGTTCGCTATCGGGCGCACGGCCGATCTGCTGCTGCTGGCCGGCGCGGTGCTGTTGTTCTGGACGTTGGGGGGCAGCTGGAGCCGGTCGGGCGAGTTCACGCCGGATTTCCAGGCCCGCGTCGTCGCGGTCCAGCAGAAGGCGGCCACGCCAGCGGACCAGGACGATGACGATACCGACAACCCGGGAACGCTGCAGCGACCCAATGCGAACGGTGAGCTGAGTCTGAACTCGCTGCCCGGTGCGACCGTGAGCGTCGGCGGCGCGAAGCTCTGCGCGATCGGTCACGACGGGAAGCGCGGTGGGCTCGGCGTGCCGACGCAGCCGTGCCGCGTGGTGGCGCGCGCGCCCTTCGAGCGACTGCCCGTGCCGCTCGCCATGCAGGATTTCCGTCTCGACCTGGGCCCCGGCGAGAACCCGCTCATCCTCCGCAACGTGCACGTGCCACCCGAAGCCGACATCCAGCTCGGCATTGCGGGGTCCACGCTGGACTTCCGGGAGATGCGCGACCAGCTCGGGATGCGGGACAAGAGCGGCTCCTATGCGCTGCGCGCAGACCTGGTCTCGAAGCGGCTCTGGGGGCTTTCCGCTCTGGCGCTGTCGCTTCTCTTGATCGCTCTGGCCGGCCTCGCGAAGTGCGTGGAGTGGCCCCTGTCCGGACGGCTTCGCGAGCGGAGCGGCTCGCTTCTCGCGGGTGGCGGAGGGCTGATTGCCGGCGCGTATCTGCTGGCTCGCTTCGCGTTCTACATGCCGGTGGCGTCGACGTTGGGGGGCTTGATCGCGCTCTTCGGAGCGCTCACCGCAATCGTGGCCGCGGCGATCGCTCTGCCGTCACGCGACCCAGCGCGCACCGTGGCGGCCTTTGGTGTCGGGCAGGTCGGGCTTTCCTTCGTCGGTTTCGGGTCAGGTGCTGCGGCTGGCGGCGTGCTCGAGCTCGCGATCGTCGTGCTGGCGACGCTCGCGCTGTTGCTGGGTGTGGAAGATCTGGACAAGGCGCTGGGCAAGGCGCCCGACCTGACCGCTGATGGCGGGCTCGGGACTGCGCTTCCGCGTAGTGCCCGCGCGTGGTTCATCGCGGCGCTAGCCGCCACCGCAGCGCCCTACCCGTTCGTCGGTGTGTTCTGGCCGCGCGAAGCCCTGCTCTGGGGTGCGTTTACCAGTGGAACGACCGGGGCGATTCCCAGCGCGGCACCGTATTTGCTGGGCGTGATCGGCGCTGCGGGGCTGTGCTTCGCGGTGTGGCGCGCGTACTTCCTGCTGTTCACGGGCAAAGCCGGCCGGAAGCAGCGTCCGCTCGTCAAGAACCCGCCGCCGGCGATCCACACGCGAATCGTGTTGGGGCTGGCATGGCTGTCGCTCGTGGTCGGTTTGCTGGAAGCGTCGGACCGCGTGCTGGACAGCGCGAGCCCGCTCTTCCCCGCGATCCTGGACAGCTGGCTCGGGCCGCTGGCCAGGGCAACCGATCTGTCGTTCAACGACCTCGGCACTGGCATGCGCCTCGGGTTGCTGCTGGTCGGTTTCGGCGTGCCGTTGTTCGCCTGGTCGGCGGCGCGCCGCCGGTATGGGCCGGGGCGCGCCAAGGACTGGGTCAAGGCCGAGCAGCGGATGAAGCTGCTCCGTTGGCTGGAGCGCATCGGTGAGTTGCGCCGCCTGGCGGCGTCTGTGGGGCGGAGCGTGATGGCGCTCGGTGCGACCCTGGAACGGTTGGACGGCGCGCTGGCTTTCGGCGGCGCCGGCATGGACGGGGGTACCGGCGACAGCGCAGCCGAGCGCGACAGTGAAGCAGACAAGCGCGACGGCGCGGACGAAGGCGACGACGGCGCGGACGAAGGCGACGACGGCGCGGACGAAGGCGACGACGGCGCGGACGAAGGCGACGACGACGGAAAGCGGGAGGGCGGCAAGTGAAACGCTTCGTTGTGGCGTTGATCGCGCTTTTCGGGGCCGTGCTGCTCGCGGTACCGGCGATGGCTTCACCGGCGCTCGTGCTGCGCCCGGTCCAGGGTCGGGCCCCCGTGGAGCTTCGCCCCGATGGCAGCGGCTACTCGGGGCGGCTGGTGCTCCAGAACACGGGCCACCAGCCCGTGTCGGTCGAGAACGTCCAGATGCGCAAGGGCAGCGCGGGAAATCCGCGCCTTCCGCAAGGCGTCACGGCGTCGTTCGTGGATGGCTCGACGCGCGCCGTGCTGGCGCCCGGCGAATCGAAGCGCATCGAAGTGCGCTGGGTTCTGCCCGGGACCATCCGCGCGCGTCAGCTGTGGGGCGAAGTCGTGGTCGCGACGGAGCACGACGCGCTGGCCGCTACCGGCGGAGTGCACGCACAGCTGCCCGTCGCGATGCCCTGGCTTCTGCACCACGCCTGTACCTGGCTGCTCCTGATACCGATGATCGGGATTGTGTTGCTCTTCGCTGCGCACCTGGCGGGCTATCGCAAGCTGCGCAACCTGCGTTTCATTGGCATCGCGGCCAGCGCGGCGCAGTTGGCGCTTTCGCTCGGCCTGCTCGTGCGCTTCGACGCGGGGCTGAGCCGGCTGGATGGAAACTCCGGCTACCAGCTGATCGAGTGGGGGCGATTTCTACCCAGTCTCGGCGTGCAGTACGCGCTCGGCATCGACGGCATCTCGATCGGCCTGCTCGTGATGGTGCCGCTCGTGGTGCTGGTGACCTCGCTGATGAGCTACCCGGTGCATCGGCGTCTGAAGTCGTACTGGCTGCTGGTGCTGCTGCTCGACTTCGGGCTCACCGGCGTGTTCGCCTCGCTCGATCTGATGCTGCTGTTCGGCTTCCTGCTGATCGTGCTGCTCGCCGCGGTGCTCCTGGTCGCGGGTTGGAGCGAAGATCGGCGCGCGGCTCTGCCTCTGGCCGTGTACGCGGGCGTCGCGGCGCTGCTACTCCTGTTCGTGATCGTGTTCGTCTCGGGGCACGCCGGCGAAAATTATCTGTTCGACGGCGCGCGGGCTCCGCGCACGTTCTCGCTGCTGGAACTGTCTCACGTGCATCTTGCGGGCATGGGACTCTCGATCGCCGGCATGAACGCCGTCGGGGTGCTGTACGCGGCGCTGTTCATTGCCTGCGGGGTCGTGTTGGCAGTGCCTCCAATGCATGCCTGGCTGCCGCGCGCGCTCGGGCGCGTTCCGGGCAGCGTCGCAATTGTGCTCGCCGGCGCAGTGATGCCGGTTGGCGCGTACCTCTTGTTGCGCCTGGGCTACACGGTGCTGCCGCACGGTGCGGTCTGGGCGGCGAAGAGCGTTGCCGCTTTCGGTGCAGCAGGTGTTGTCTACTCGGGGGTCGCGGCGCTGGTACAGTCCGACCTCAGGCGCTTTGCCGCCTACGCTGCCATCACGCAGATGAGCCTGTGTCTGCTGGCGCTCGGGTCGCTCACGGCGATCGGCGTGCAGGGCGTCGTCCTGCAGATGCTCGGCCACGCGCTGGTCATCGCGCTGCTCCTGGGCACGATCGGCATCGTGGTCGAGAGACTGCACGAGACGCGCATCGACCAGCTCGCCGGTCTCGCGCGTGAGCGCCCGGAGCTGGGGGTGCTGCTCGCCATTGCGCTGTTCGCCTCGCTCGGGCTGCCGGGCACGACCGGATTCGTCGCGGAGTTCATGGCACTGCTCGGTGCTGCTCCGCGGGCTCCGCTCCCGGTGCTGGTTGCTGTCGTGGGGCTGGCGATAGCGGCTGTGGCGCACATCCGCGTGTTCGGGCGCGTGCTGTTCGGGAAGTTCCCGGACCGTCTACGGCAGGGGCCCTACCTCGAGCCACATGGTGGGAGGCTTCCGCCGCTCGAGCAGCGCGAGTCCATGGGACTGGTTCCCCTCGCTGTCCTGGTCGTGCTGCTAGGGATCGTGCCGAGTCTGCTCTTGTTCAAGACACGTAGCAGCTGTCTCGATCAGGCCGATCTGGTGGCTCCGGTCGGCCCGACCCAGATCGTCCAGCGCGCTCGTCCAGGCGGGCTGCGGCTGGCCGAGCTGGACCGCTAGGTCCGCGGAAACACAGGAAAACGCGATTTCCGATTAAGTCCTTGGCTGTCCGCGCCGTCCTAGAGAACAGGTCAGCGTGATGCACGTTCCACAGCCAAGGACCCAGCCGATGAACACAGCGAAGTCAATCGAAAGCGCCCGCCGCGAGCAACGCGAAGAGGCCACGATCACCCGACTGGACCAGGGCACGCTTGCGGAGGCAGCGCCGCAGCGCAGAGCCAGTCCGCGCTACGCGGTGGAGCTCGATGTGAGCCTGGGCAGCGACCACAACTTCTACGCCGGCTTTGTCGAGAACATGTCGTCCGGCGGAGTGTTCGTCGCCACCCACATGATCAAGCCGGTTGGCGAGCGACTGGAGCTGGCGATCCATCTGCCGGACAGCGACGCGGTCGTGCGCGGCATCGGCGAGGTGCGCTGGGTCCGTGAATACTCCGAGCAGAGCAACGTGCCGCCGGGCATGGGCGTGCGCTTCGCGGAGCTGGAACCCGGATCGCTGGAGGCGATCGAAGCGTTCCTCGCCCAGCGCGAGCCGCTGTTCTTCGACGACGAGTAGGCGGCGAGCAGTGCCGCTCAGCCGCCCCGCTCCTGCTCGGCCCGGATGCGCTTTTCTTCCTGGCCGAGCTCGCTGATCACTTCGAGCGCCCGCTCCGCCACCGCGCGATGCACGCGTGGCGAGCGTGGCTTGTCGAGCAGATCGCCGAAGTCCACAGGAGCGCCGAACACGATGTTCACGGTCCTTCCCGTACCGTCGAAGTTGCTCGTGACCTGTCGCTTGAGGTTGTCCTGCAGAAGCCCGTTGATGAACACGGGAATGACGGGAACCTTGGCTTCGTGGATCACGCGGCCGACCCCCCGCTGCGCGGGCAGTAGCGAGTAAGGGTCGTCGTCCTTCTTGCGCGTGCCTTCCGGGTGCAGTCCCGCGAACGTGCCGCCTCGTTGCAGAAGCCAGGCGAGCTCGCCCAGGCTCATCACGTTGAGCGGCAGCTTCTTCCGCTCGCGGAAGATGGGGGGATACATCGCGAAGAAGCTCATTGCCCCGTTGACCACGAAACCGAGCGCGCGGTCGTAGAAGAAGCTGGAGCGCACCGGGAACGCGATGCGGTGCGGCAGCAGGCCGGCGTGCACGAGATGGCTCGTGACCACGTACAGGTCGAAGAAGCTGCGGTGGTTCGCGACGCAGATGAAGCTCTGCTTCGGGTCGAGCTCGGGCAGCCGCTCCAGCCCGTGTGCCTGCCGGAGGTTCTTCGTGCAGAGGTGGATCCAGTTGGCACCCACGTTTTTCTGCAGGAAACGGATAGCTTGATCGACGCGCCCGGGCTCGAAGCTCCGGCGGATGAGCGCGATCTGCGTACGTTCGGTGCGGCCCAGGCGGCCTTCGGCAGCCGCGAGTAGGTCGGGACGGTCCACGCTGGCGATCTAGCAGACCAACGGCCGGCCGCGCGAGCCGAACCCTGCAGACGCCAGCGCCCCCTTGCCGGGGCACCGCGCGTTTGTAGGGTGGAACAGGGGGTCCGCGCTCTCGCTGGTCCCTCTATGGACAGCGGCTGCCAGGACCCCCGGCAATCAGCAATCCGCTACTTGATGGTGACGCCCGTCTTGAAGGGCATGCACTGGTTCTTCGAGCAGATGGCGCCGCGAAGTGTGCCGCTGCCCGAGGGCGCGCCGCTGACGGTGGCCGTCGTGTGCGAGAGCTTGAAGTGGCTCTTGTCGAGCTTGGTGCCGCCGACCGTGAGCTTCCACGGGAACTGGTTGTTGATGTGCCAGCCGGCGTGCGTCGTGACGGTCACCTGGCCCTTGGCGGTGTGCACGTCGTAGTTCTGCCCGGCCTGGGCGGTGGAGACGAGGGTACCGGCGGCGGCGAGGACTGCGACGGCGGTCGCAAGAAAGGCAGGGCGCATGTCGAATCTCCTTTGCGAGGGAGCACAACTTTTGTCGATCAGAACGCGATGGGCAAGGGGCAGTGGTGACTATCGCGTGGGCGTCATTTTGCAGTGCGCCGGTCCACTGGCATGGGGAGCTGGCGGGGCCGGCAGGATGCTCGAACAGTGTACGCCGGCAGGCCCCCGGATCTTCCCCCCGCCCTGTGAGTAGCGGAAAACCCCCGGATTATTCGGCAGTTTCCGCGGTGGCCGCGCGCTCTTCCGGTGGGCGCATATTGCGGAAGAAGACGTAGTAGAGCACGGCGTTGACGGCCTGGAGGCCGGCCGCGAGTTCCAACGGGAGGTCGGTGCGCGCGAGGAAGAACGCACCGGCGAGCCTACCGCCCGACGCGCGCCTGGCGCAGGATCTCCGACAGTCTGGGGCGCGAGCCCGTCAACAGCAGCCCGACGCGGAACAGCCGCGCGCCGATCACGATGGCCAGGATGATCGACAGCAGCAGAACCGCAATCGAGCCGGCGAGCTGCCAGGCGGGCATGCCGCCCGGGTCCACACTGAGCCGCGTCACGATGGTGATGGGCGCCGTGAAGGGAATCCAGCTGAGCACACGGGCGAGTGTGCCGTGCGGGTCGGAAAGCAGCACGGTCATCAACATCACCGGCACCATCGCGGGCAGTGCCCACAGCATGCCGAACTGCTGGCTCTCGCGCGCGTTGCCCCCGAACGAGCCCGTGGCGAGCATCAGGCTGCCGATGAACAAGTAGCCCAGGAGGAACAGCGGACCCGCCGCGGCGATGGCCGTCCAGGGCAGCGCCGCGCTGGCGCCGCCGAGTGCAACCGGCGCGGAGAGCGCGCCGCCGGCGAGCATGGTCGACCACACCCCGACCTGGATCAGTCCAGCGGTGCCGAGGCCGATCAACTTGCCGGCCATGATCTCGTCGGCGCTGGCGGAGGCGAGCAGCACTTCGACGACCTTGTTCTCCTTCTCGACGGCTACGCCCTGCACCAGATACGACGAGGTGCTGATGAGCGACATCATCAAGAGCAGCGCCAGCACCAGTGGTACCAGGAGCTGCGCGGACATCTCGCTGTTGTCCGCGGCCCTGCGCTCGACGCCGGTCTTCGACGGCAGCGTGCGTCGCTCGGCGTGCACCGGGTCGAGCGCGCGCGACAGCAGCTGACCCTTGACCTGGCCCGTCAGAAGCTGCCGCCGCGCCAGCGCCGCCAGTGCGTTTTCCGTGGACACCCGCCCCAGGTCGTCGAGCGGACCGCCTTCGCCCCGCACGGCCTTGACCTTGCCGGTCTCGAGCCAGTCCGGCTCGATCACGAAGTAGCCCCCCAGCTTTCCGGCGCGCAGCTCCTGCCCCGCGGCGTGCTCGGACGAGATTGGCACGAACACGACCGAGCCCTGCTCCAGCGCGCGGGTGCCATCGAGCCCGGCGTGGTGCAGGAGCCGGAGTGCGCTGGGGCTCGGCGCGTGCTCGTGCGTTGGGCGATCGAGATGCAGCGCGCCGCTCTTGTCGACCACGCCGAACAGCGCGGGCTGGCTCTGTTGGCTCTGCATCGCCTGGCCCTGCAACAGGCCGACTCCGCCGAACAGGAACGTGAAGAACAGCGGCATCACGAACGTGAACACCAGATACGGCACGCGCCGCACCACCGAGGACAGCTCCCAGCGCGCGATGATGCGCACCTTGCCGGGGCGGATCATGCCGCCGGCTCCTGGGCGTCGGCTTCGGCCACCACGCGCACGAAGATCTCCTCCATGCTCGCGACCACCGGCTCGAAGCTCTCCACGCGCGTTCCGCCCCCCACCAGCGCGGCGAGCAGCTGGTCGGGTGCGCGTCCGTCCTCCAGGCGGAGGAGCCAGCTTGCGTCGTCTTGCCTGCTGCGGGCGACACCGTCGAGCTCCGGCAGCGCGTCGGGCGTCACGACGCGGAATTCGGGTTGCGAGTGCAGGCGCCGCACCTCGTCCACCGTGCCGTAGACCAGAAGCCGCCCGTTGTGGATGAGCGCGACGCGGTCGCACAGCCCCTCCACCTCGTTCATCTGGTGGGTGGAGAGGATCGTCGTGCGGCCTGCGGCGCGCCGCTCGCGGATCAGCTCGCGAACGAGCCTGAGGCTCACCGGGTCGAGCCCCGAGAACGGCTCGTCCAGGATGCACAGCTCCGGCTCGCACAGGAGTGCCGAAGCGAGCTGCACCTTCTGGCTCATGCCTTTGCTCAGCCGCTCCACGCGCCAGTTCGCAGTGTGCGCAAGCTCCAGCCGTGTGAGCCAGCGGCGCGAGCGCGCCGCGGCCTCGCGGCGCGACAGTCCCTTGAGCATGCCGAAGTAGACGAGCACTTCCAGCACCGTCTGCTTCTTGTACAGACCGCGCTCTTCCGGCAGGTAGCCGACGCCGTCGAGCACCTGCCAGCCGATCGGCCTGTTGTCGAGCAGCACCCGGCCCGAGTCGGCGCGGATGATGTCCATGACGATGCGGATCAGCGTGCTCTTGCCCGCGCCGTTCGGACCGAGCAGCCCCAGCACCTCGCCCGCGCCGACCTCGAGGTCGATGCCCGACAGCGCCGGTGTGTCGCCGTAGCGCTTGTGGACTCCCTCGATGACGAGCGCCATCTGTTTTCAGTTCGGTGCTTCGTCGAACAGGATGTCGATGTAACCCGGGGGCGGCACCTTGTCCTCGATCTCGGCGACGACGCGCTGGCTGATGTCGGCGTAGTCGAGGTCGCCAGGGTTGGTACTGAGCGTGAGCGTGAGGTGCGGCTCGAGATCGCGCTCGGCGTTGAACGTGCGCTCGAGCTTGTAGCCCCGGATATCGTCGATGCTGCTGACGCAGTGCTCGATGGCTTGCACCAGCTCCGTCGGAGGCGGCTCGCCCTCGGCTACCAGCGTCTCCTCGAACTCCTGCACCGGGATTTCCTGCACGTAGCCGACCAGAGGCAGCGCCTTGCCCGCTGCGATGCTCGCGGCTTCGTCGCGGCGCAGTACCAGCTCGGTGTCGGACATGGCGTTGAACACCAGACCGAAGACGGTCTTGTCGTCGATCACCGAGAGCGTCATGTCGAACACGATGGGCGCGGGCAACGCGCAGTATTCGAGCGGGCCGCCGTCCGTGGTCCAGCCGAGCTCCTCGCCGACGGGCTCCAGCAGCTCCGCCCGCGAGAAGACGGCGCAGTACGGCCGCTCGTCCTCGTCGATCAACAGATGCGGCGAGAGCTCGAGGTCGCCGTCGAACTCCACCCGCTGCCCGTACTCGGAGTCGGGGATGGCGCGCGCCAGGGGCACGTACAGCTCACCGTCTTCCAGCGCGTCGATGAGCACCTGCACGTCGCGGCGCAGGCCGCGCCGGGCAGTTTCGATTGCGCTCGTGATGTCGCCGGTCTGGCGCCGGCCGTTCGATCCCTGGCTGTTCACGCGGCGTCCGTATCACGGCTGTCGCCTCGACGCACGCAGGCGGCTCTGCCAAGCTGCCCCGCCATGACCACGAACGAGCGACGCGGCTTCTACCCGGCAATCGAGCCGTACAACACCGGTCGGCTGCAGGTGTCGGACCTGCACAGCATCTACTACGAGGAGTCGGGCAACCCGGAGGGCAAGCCAGCGGTCTTTCTGCACGGCGGCCCAGGCGGCGGGACGGACGCCAAGCAGCGCAGGTTCTGGGACCCCGAGCGCTACCGCATCGTGCTGTTCGACCAGCGCGGCTGCGGCAAGAGCACGCCGCACGCCTCGCTGGAAGACAACACCACCTGGCATCTGGTCAGCGACATCGAGACGCTGCGCGAGCATCTGGGCATCGAGCGCTGGCAGGTGTTCGGCGGCTCGTGGGGCAGCACGCTGGCCCTGGCCTACGCCGAGAAGCACCCCGAGCGTGTCACCGAGCTGGTGCTGCGCGGCATCTTCATGCTGCGCCGCCGGGAGCTCGAGTGGTTCTACCAGGCCGGTGCGCACCGGCTGTTTCCGGATGCGTGGGAGCAGTACCTGGCGCCGATCCCCGAGGCGGAACGCGGCGATCTCATCACCGCCTACCACAAGCGGCTGACCAGCCCCGATGCCGAGGTCCGCCAGCAGGCCGCGAAGGCGTGGAGCGTGTGGGAAGCGAGCACGAGCTTCCTGTTCCAGGACCCGGAGTACGTCCAGCACGCCGCGGGCGATGAGTTTGCCCTCGCGTTTGCACGCATCGAGAGTCACTACTTCGTGAACGGTGGTTTCTTCGAGAGAGAGACGCAGCTCCTCGACGACGTAGACCACATCCGCCACATCCCGGGCGTCATCGTGCAGGGCCGCTACGACGTGGTGTGCCCGGCCGAGACGGCGTGGGACCTGCATCGCGCCTGGCCCGAAGCTGATCTCCGCATCGTGCCGGACGCGGGCCACTCCGCCTACGAGCCGGGCAACGTGCACGAGCTCGTGAGCGCGACAGACCGTTTTGCATGATTATGGTGAGGGGGTTCACGGAGCCGCATTGAACGTATCGACTCGCACGACGAACCTCTTTCTATGCCTGGCGCCTCTGGTGCTCGCCGGCTGTCATCACAAGGACCGTGCCGACCCTCCGCTCGCCGACATGGTGGATGCGCCGCACATTGCGGCCCCGAAGCGCCCGTCCGACGTGTGGACCACCTACGGGCACGACCCGGCGCGCACCGGCGCGTCCACGGAGAGCTGTCGCGGCCCGCTGAAGCTCTTGTGGCGCTTCAAGGCGCCGTCGATCGTCGCCTCGCACGCCATCGTCACCAAGGACGCCGTGTACGCCTCCGGTCAGGCCGGCGATGCGCCTGCACTGCTGCGCGTGAGCCTGTCGGGCAAGCCGGGGTGGAGCTTCAACAGCCGCGCCGACGTGACGCGCGGGCGCTGGCCCAATGCTGCGCTCGGCCACATCATCCTGAACGACGACGGCTTCTTCTGGCTCTCGCCGCAGACGGGCAAGCGCTTTGGGCCGCACTGGCTGGACCTGTGGGGCCAGACGCTGAGCGACGGCAAACGGCTCTACGCCGTCAACGAGCTGCACCTGGACGGTCCGGGCGTGTTCGTCGGCGCGTTCGATGCGTCCGTCAAGCCGTTGTGGAAGGCGAACAAGTACATCGAGAAGCACGGTCGCCTGGACGTGCTGGGCGCGATCGCGCTCGATGGCGGGACGCTGTTCCAGGCTGCGCACTTCAGGGGAGCGGCGCTGTCCGGGCTGTTCGCGCTCGACCCCTCCACTGGCAAGCGGCGCTGGGCCCAGCGCGTGTATCCCGATAGCGCCGTCAGTGCAGCGCACGGTCGCTTGTTCCTTGCGGAAATGAGCCCCGACAGCAAGGTTGCACTGTTCTCGCGCAAGCAGAGCGACGGCAGCGTTGTCTGGTCGGTTCCCGTGGACGACACGGACCACCAGGCGCCGGTGATCGCGGGCGACAGGGTCATCAGCTACGGGCCGAAGACCGGCATCGTGGCCCGCGACGCGAAGAGCGGAAAGATGCTGTGGAAATCCGGGCTCATCATGCCGGGCAAGGATCGCCCCGGCTATTCCACGTCGCTTTCCGCCGCGCTCGGCAGCCGCACGCTCGTGGCGGCATCGGGGCCCGAGCTCGCCGTGCTGTCGCTCGACACCGGCAAGGTGCAGTGGAAAGGCAACATCGACTCCACGCTCGGCAACCTGCACAGCCCGGTCATAGCCGGCGGTCGTGTGTACGTCGTGTCGCACGGCAGCGTGCTGGCGCTGTCATGCAAGGCGCCGTGAGGCGCCGCCGAGCGACAGCGAGGCCGCGGTGAGCGAAACGAACCGCGTCGGGGTGCTCGAGGGGCGGTGAGCCCCCTCGAGGAGGATTACGGCGGGGGCGGGTGGGCGGGTATGACTGGCGAGGCGCCTATTCCTGTCCGCGCAGCCGCTGCTGCTCGGCCACCATGCGATCGCGCACGGCGTCGTGCAGCTTTCTGTGATCGAAGTCGAACTCGGCCGGGTCGACCGGATCCAGAATGCGCACCAGAACCTGCTGCGGATTGATGCGGAAGCTGTGCTTGGGCAGGACGTGGTTCGTGCCTTCAAGCACCAGCGGCACCACCGGCACCTTGTTGCGTGCCGCGATCAGGAATGCGCCGCGGTAGAACTTCTTGATCTCGCCGTCGGGCGAGCGGGTGCCTTCAGGAAACACGAACAGGCTGTGCCCTTCGCTGATCTTCTGGTGGCACAGACGCACCATGCGCATGATGCTGGGCAGGTAGCCGCGCTTGAGCGGGATGTAGCCGTTCAGCGCCATGTTCCAACCGAGGAACGGCGCGCGGAAGTTCTCGATCTTGCTCACCCACAGAAAATCGAGCCTGGTCGCGAACACCGCCAGGATGTCGACCATCGACTGGTGGTTCGAGACGAACACGTACGGCCCCTCGCCGAGCCGCTCGCGCCCCTCCACGCGCACGCCGGCGAGCGGCGCCCACGCCAGGTAGTGCCCGCCCCACCAGCACGTGTAGCGGTGCAGCAGCTTGCGTTTCTTGTCGAAGGGCGCGGTCGCGATGAAGATGCCGAGCGCCGGGAAGAACAAGAGCGCGCAGGTCGAGAGCAGGTACGGCCAGTACAGCGCGCTGTACACGCTGGTCAGCGCGGCGCTGCGCTTCGGGCCCGGGCGCTTCGACGCCGCCGTCTTCGCGCTTCGCGATTCCTCGATGGATGCCCCACTGCTTGCCATCCCGTCCAAGTATGACGCACCCGTTCGAGGCCGCGTCAATGCCGCAAGCTGGCGCAACGCGGCATGCGCGCTTGCAAGGGCTTTTTCTGGGGGTCCTGGCAGCCGCTCTCCGTCGCAGCGGCGTCGCGGAGCGTACCCTCTGTCGCGCCCTGTAGACGGCTTGCGGCGTCGTCACGCGCAGATTTCCGCGCGCACGCGCGGATGCGCCGGAAGCTCGGCGAGCGCCGCCTCCAGGCGCGTTGCGGCTTCGGCCGACGGCGCGACGAGCTCGACCTCTTCGCCGTCGAACACGCAGCGATCGACCGAGGCCATCGCTTCGGACAGCGACACACCGAGGTGCTCGATCACGAGCTTGATCACCCGGGCGGTGCCGACGCTGACGGGGCCGCACAGCTCGGGCTCGATGGAGAGGCGCAAGGTCGTCACGGAGGCGGCCATAGCAGCGCCGCCCGGCGGGCGCATCAGCCGCAGGTCCGCCCCAGCGATTTCGTAAACGTGCGTGTAGCGGCCAATGCGCTCGATCATGCGCTTTCCATCCGGAGCTTCCGGCCTACCTCGCCGAGCAGCGGCTGAAGCGCCGCCGCGGCAAGCTACGCGGCGGGGGGCTCCGCCTGTTGCCGCAGGTAGGCGATCAGCGCCAGCGACACCTCGATGAACTCGAGTGCGCTGTCGGTCGAGACCCGGAGGCCGGGAGCATGGGCGACCTTGTTCCGGAGGCGGCGCAGGTCGTCGAAGATCTTGACCCTGGAGGGTTCCACAAGGTCCGAGCTGGCCAGGAGCTGCTGGATGCTCTTGTAGGGAGTGTCCGTGTCCGAGTCGACGCGCAGGCCTTGCGCTCTGGCAAGCTGCAGGGCCGCGCGTTCGACCTCGCGCCACGCCGCGAGCACAGCGGCGTTTGGCGACACTGCCAGCAGATCCACCAGTCGGTCCTCGAGGCTCGGTGCGGGTGTTCTCGGTGCTGTCGCGGTCGGCAGCTCGGTTGCCACCTTGTCGTGCAGCTCGCCGATCTCGCGCCCGAACTCGACCTCGAGCTCGCCGTACTTCACGCTGCTGGTGCGCGGCAGCAGGCGGGCCAGAGGCTTGCGCAACAGCAGCACGGAGGCAAACACCGACGCCGGCCAGGCCAGCGCCTTGATAACCTCCGCCGTGAACGTCAGCCCATCCATTCCGCTCCTCTCCCTTCGTTGTCCCCAGCCGCAAATCTTGACGGGCGGCATCATATCCGGTCCGGACGCGCGGGGGCCCGTGAAGACGTTGCGAACACGTGTTCGCCGGGCGGCGCTGTCGGCGTCGCGCTAGGATGCGCGCCCCCATGAGCGAATTCCGCATCCAGGCGCCGGTCGAGTCGTTCCACGTGCGCTCGGCAGATGGCTTGAGTATCCGCGTGCACAAGGTCGGCACCGGGCCGCATCGCTGGTTGATCCCGCCCGGGTTGGGCACGCCGCTTCTGTGCTGGAAGCACATCTTCGATCGCTTCGGCGAGCGGATGACGATGGTGACCTGGGACCAGCGCGGCTGCTACGGCTCCGGAACGCCGAAGCGGCGGCGCGATCTGGCCTTCGAGCGTCACGTGGAAGATGGCCTGGCCGTGATCGACGAGCTCGGCTGGAAGGAGCCCTTCGTCACCGGCAGCTGGAGCATGGGCGTGCAGCTCGGCCTGGCGCTGTACGAGCGGATGCCGAAGCGTATCCGCGCGCTCACGCTCATCAACGGCGCTTTCGAGAACGTGCTGAAGACAGCATACGGCCCGTCGTTCACTGCGCCGCTGTTCCGCCTGGCGCTCGGCGGTACGGTGCTCGCGTCGCCCTTGCTCACGCCGCTCGCGCGCACGCTGCTTCGCTCCGGGCGTATCGGCGCGGTGATGGATCGCCTCGCCGTGAGCACGGCCAACGCCGCGTTCGTCACCGCCGTCACCCGCGAGCTCGCAAACCTCGACATGGGGACCTACTTCGCCATCCTGCGCGAGCTCGATCGCCACTCGTGCAATCATGTCGTCGATCAGGTGAGCGTTCCCACGCTGATCACCGCCGGCGAAAAAGACGTTGCGACGCCTCCCAGCGTGATGCAGCGCCTGCACCGCCGCATCGAAAAGAGCGACTACATCCTCATCGATCGCGGTACGCACTACACGCCGCTCGAGTATCCAGAAGCGCTGAACGAGGCGCTGGAGCGGTTCTTCGCGGAGCGGGTGTACGGGGATAGCTGGCCCGGCTGACGGCGTGAGCGCGCGGGCGCGCGCTTCCGCGCCGCACCGGCACCCAACCCTCAGGCGGGCTTCTTGATGTAGAGCTTGACGTTGCGGTCGGAAAGCTGGCCGGTGCCGTCGGTGCCCCAGGCCGACACGTAGTCCAGGATCGCGAGCTTCCGTCCTTTCTCCGACACCGCGTCGCCGTCGGTAGAAAACTCCAGCCCCACCAGCTGGGCCGACAGATAGCCGTTGTCCTCGTCGTTGATCTCGATGATGCGCATCTGGTTCGGGAACTCGACCAGCGAGGAGGTCTGCACCTCCCAGAACCCCTGCGTCGGGTCGGGGCCGACCCAGCTGACGATGTTGCGGTGGGTGTGGCCGGTGATGGCGAAGACGATGTTGGTGTACGACAGGAATAGCGCTTCCACGTCCGTCAGCGCCATCGCGTCGGCCTGGTCCGCCTTGGTTGCGAACGAGGCGTTGCCGATCGAGCCCAGTGGATGATGCGACACCAAGACGACCCACTTGCCGTCGGCCTGGGCCTTGTCGAGGGCGGGCTTGAGGAACGCGGCCACATCGCTCTTGCGTACAATGCCGTCGGCTCCGCCGCCTTCGCATGCGGTGTCGTAGACGATGAAGCGCAGGTTCGTGCCGTCGGCGTCCATGACGTAGTCGGACTTGCTCGGGATCTGCGTGCTCTTGATGCCGTGGGAGTCGCCGTCAGAGGCGACGAGCCCGAGCAGTTCCTTGCGCCTCAGCGGCTCGCGATCCGGATCGGCGATGACGGCGCCCCTGACAACCGCGCCGCCGGGCTGGGACCAGTCCGTCGTGCCGGTGTTCGAGTTGTCGCCGATGGCGTTCTGGATCGCAGCATCGGTGATGGCCGTGGTACCCATGATGAGCGTGTCGTGGTTGCCAGTGGTGAACACCCACGGCACGTCGAGGCCGCTGGCGACGAACGGGTCCTTCGGATCGTTGCCGGGACCCTTCACCGGATCGTCCGGCTTGCCGGAGTCGCAGGTCACCGTCGCGTTGCCGCCCAGGACGTTGAGCGACCAGGTGATCTCGTTCTTCTGCGAGGAGTCGGTCAGGTCCCCGCCGCACAGCACGAAGTCCACCGGGGCGGCCGCGTTCACTGCGTTGATCGAGCGCACCGCAGCGTTGAGGATCCAGCCCATGTAGGCCTGCTGGGGCCGCGCGGCACCGTCCAGCGGCGGGCCGCCGTCGACCGCCTCCAGGCGTGCGGGCGACTCGTCGTCGGCGACGTGGATGTCGGTGACGTGGACGAAGCGCACCAGTTGCGCAGCCTTCGCTCCCGAGGCTGGAGTCGCCGAGCCGTCGGGCATGCGCCCGACCACAGGTTCGCCCGGACCGAACGTGTACTCCCCGAAGCCGTCGGCCAGCATGGCCTGACGATCGGCGTAGACCATCGAATTGCGGCTGTCGCGCGTGGACAGTCGCGGCTTCGTCGGCACGACTACGCGGTCAGTCGTGAGCTTGACGCTGCTCAGAGGCGGTAGCGTGGTGGCGGTACGGCCTGCGCTGGACGCTGCGTCCTTGGAAGAGCAGCCCAGCGCGACCGCGCCCCCCGCCGCGCCCAGCCAGATCGTGAATGTTCGCCTGCCGATCAGGGGCATGTCGGTCATAGGTGACAAGCATATGACAAATTCGTGCGATCGTGATGACGTGAATCACGACGCCGGACGCCCGTCATCGCCGAGCGGTGGTGCGACATTGACCGACGAGCTCCCACCCTGTCTCGCCGAGCCTGCAGAGGCGCGCGGCTTCCTTGCGGAGCCGCTGCCCGCTGTCGATGACGAGGAAGGTGCGCGCATCCCCGATGCGTTGCCGCCGGTGATCGACGCGCACGTGCACTTGTTTCCCGACAAGTTGTTCCAGGCCGTGTGGCGCTGGTTCGACCGCTGGGGCTGGCCCGTGCGCTACCGCATCGGCGCGCCCGAAGTGGTGCGTCACCTGCTGTCACGCGGCGTCGAGCAGCTCGTCGCGCTGCACTACGCGCACAAGCCGGGCATCGCCGACGGGCTGAACCAGTTCATGGCCGAGGTGTGCCGGGGCGAACCGCGCGTGCTGGGCGTGGCCACGGTCTTCCCCGGCGAGCCCGACGCGCGCGGCGTACTTGAGCGCGGCTTCGCCCTCGGTCTCCGCGGCGTGAAGCTGCACTGCCACGTGCAGTGCATCGCGCCGGACGACCCGGCGCTGCATGAAGTCTACGCGCTGTGCGCCGAGCGCGACATGCCCCTGGTCATGCACGCCGGCCGCGAACCCGCGAGCCCCGGCTACGCCTGCGACCCGCACGCGCTGTGCTCCGCCGATCGCGTCGAGCACGTGCTGCGCGATCACCCGAAGCTGCGCCTGTGCGTGCCGCACCTGGGCGCCGACGAGTTCGACGCCTACGCCAGGCTGCTCGAGCGCTACGACACGCTATGGCTCGACACGACCATGGCCGTCGCCGACTACTTGCCCTGCGCGTCGCCCAACTGGCTGCTCGACGTGCGCCCCGAGCGCGTCATGTACGGCACCGACTTTCCGAACATCCCCTACGCCTGGGACCGCGAGCTTGTGCGCCTTGCGCGCCTCGGTCTGCCCGAATCCGCGCTGGCTAGCATCCTCGGCGCGACGGCGCGGGAGTTCTTCGGGATCGAATAGCGGGGCGACACGCACATCCGGGACGTGGGGTCCCATCGGTATCATCCCGCCACAAGCTCCGGCACGAGAGTTGCGACCCGCGTCGGCGTTGCATGAGACGAGTCGTTTTCCGCGAGAGCGTGCACGCATTCGCGGCACAGCTGTGCCATGGTCGGGGCAGACCGATCAGGTACGGACGGGGAACTTGACGGGTATCAATAGTCCGCGCGGGTGGTGCGGAGACAGGGAGGAACCATGCGAGTCGTTCTGGTAGGCGCGGACATGGAGGAAAACCTGGGACTGTGCATGATCTCGGCAGCCGCGACGGCAGCTCGCCACGACGTGCGCGTCGTCGGGTTCAACGAGCGCGCACAGCTGGTTGCCGTCGTGCAGAAGCTGCTCTCGCTCAAGCCGGCGGTCGTGGGTCTGGGCATCCAGTTCCAGCACCGCGCGCACGAGTTCCTGAGCCTTTCGCGCCGGCTGCGCGCGGCGGGTTTCCGCGGCCACATCACCGCGGGCGGCCAGTGGCCGACCATGGCCTGGCGACAAGCGCTCGCGCCGAACACCGGCCTCGACTCGGTCGTGCTGCACGAAGGCGAGCAGACGATCGTGGAGTTGCTGGCAGCGATCGACGACAAGGCGGACCTCGACGCCGTCGCCGGACTTGCCCTCAGAGGTGCGAGCGGACAGCCGCTGCAGACGGCGCCGCGTCCGCTCGCAAGCGAGCTCGATGCGCTTCCGTTTCCGAGGCGCTATCGCCGACACTCCTCGCACATCGGAGTGCCGTTCATTCCCATGAGCGGCAGTCGCGGCTGCTGGGGGTCGTGTTCTTTCTGCGCCATCACCACGGCCTCGCGTGACGCCAAGGCGCGTGGGGCGCAGGGCGCGAAGTTCCGCCGCCGCTCGCCGAAGAACGTGGCCGCCGAGATGGCCGGGCTCTGGCACGCGGCGGGTCGCAAGTCGGCGATCTTCTGCTTCCACGACGACAATTTCCTGCTGCCGCGCCCGGCGGACACGCTCGAGCGCGTCTCGGAGATGCGCCGCCATCTGGACGACTTCGGCGTCGGCAAGGCCGCGATCGTCGGCAAGTGCCGGCCCGACACGGTGACCCCGGAGCTCGCGCGCGAGCTCGCCAAGCTGGGCGTGGTGCGGCTCTATGTTGGCGTCGAGAACGCCTCGCAGGCCTCGGCAGATCATCTGAACCGCAAGACCCAGACGCAGACGGTGGACCAGGCGCTCCGGGCCTTGCGCGAGGCGGGCATCTTCGCCTGCTACAACCTGTTGATCTTCGAGCCCGACGCCACGCTCGACGACATCCGCACGAACATCGCGTTCATCAAGAACCATCCCGAACATCCGGTGAACTTCTGCCGCGTCGAGCCGTACCACGGCACGCCGCTGCACAAGCTGCTGGAGTCGCGCGGCATCCTGACCGGCAGCCACCTGGGCTGGGACTACCGCATCGCCGACGACCGCACCGAGCTGATGTACCGCATCTGCTCGGCGGCCTTCCGCGAGCGGAACTTCGCGGCCTGGGGCGTGGCCAACCGCTACATGGGGCTCGGCTACTCCGCCAAGTTGCTCGACTACTTCTACGACGATCAGCGGCTGGCAGTCGAAGCCCTGAAGCGTCGCGCGGCGGATCTGACGCGCGATATCGCGCTGGAGAACGCCGAGCTGCTCGAGCGCGCGCTCGAGATCGCCGAGACCGCCGATCTGGCCGACGAGGATCTGATCCTCAAGAAGACGGCGCTGCTCGGGCTCGAGATTGCCGCGCTCGATCGCGTGCGCCACGCGCAGATCGACGATCTCAACGAGGACATGCGTGCGCTGGCCCGGCGCGCCGGCGCGCGCAAGGGCGGCAGCGCGCCCACGCGGCTTCTGCGCCAGGCGCTGCAGGGCGTGGCCATGCTGGGCGCGGTCAGCGTGAGCACCGTGGGCTGCGGCGGCTCGACCAGCTCGACCCGCCCCAGCGTCGATGCCTCGCACGACGTGAAGGAAGAGCCGACGGTGTACGACGCGTTGCCCTACGACGCCGGCGCGGATGTGCCGGACGCGACGGTTGTGGACGCGCTGCCGTACGACGCGGGCACCGATGCGGACGCCGCGGTGCCCGACCCATTGCCCTACGACGCCGGTACCGATGCGGCGGACGCTGCGCCGGACACGACGGTGGTCGACCAGGCGCCGCCCGACGGCGGCGTCGACGGCGGCTCGGCCCGGAACGACACCCCCGCGGCCGACCACTGGCGCGACACCTCGCCGCGCCGCGCGCAGCGCACGCGGGACCTGCCGCTGTACGCGCCGCCCACGTTCACGCTCGCCTCCGAGCGCGACGGCGAGCGCGTGCGGGTGCGCATGGAGGGCGCCCCCGAGAACGTCACCACGCGCTGGGAAGCGTCCGGACAGGTCATCGGCAGCGGGCGCGAAGTCGAGTGGGTTCCCGACTCCGAAGACGACCAGATCCGCCTCGCCGTCCGCTCGACAGGTGGCATCGCGGTGGTGTCGCTGCGCGTTTCCGAAGTGGAGAGCTGACCGCACCGCCGCGTCCCTCCCTCGTGTAGACTCACGTGATCAGCACGAGGGAAGGAGCTGCCGCATGGGAAGACGCAATACGGTTTGGATGATGGCTCACGCCCTGGGCGCGGCGATGTTGGTAGTGGGCTGCGGCGGTTCGGGCGGAGGGCAGGACGGCGGCGCGGCGGGCGCGACGGCCGACGCCCACGTCGGAGTGGACGGGGGAAATCAGGTCGATACCGGCGCTGGCGGAGGGGCCGGAACGGATGCCGGCAGCGCCGGAGCGGGCGGGGTCGTTGGCGATGCGGGCGGTTGCGTTGGTGACGCTTGCGGAGCGGGCGGCAGCCCGACCTATCCACCGGAGGGGCCGCTCTCGACGTACCCGACGCCGTCGCAGCCGAAGCCCGGGTATCTGCAGTCCTACATCGACAGCACCTTCGGAACGAAGATCATCCGCATCACCGATCGCGCGGCGTTCGGGCTGTCCACCGACGTCGTAAGGCACCACTACTCGAAGGACAACCCGTGGAACAGCGACGACTCGCTGATCTACATCCCGGCGGGCAAGACCCTCTTGAGCGATGCGACGTACAAGATCGTCGGCCACGTCTCGATGAGCGGAGATATTCGCTGGTCCAACACCGATCCGCTTGTGATGTGGAACGTGGACGCGAACGCCCGGGCCCTCAACAAGATCACCGTGCATCCGGGCACTCCCTACACGACCACCAAGCAGACCCTCACCACGCTGGCTAGTTTCGATGCGCTGTATTTCGGTCCTTCCGAAGGCAACCAGGACGGCCAGGACAAGTACATCGCGATGCTGGGCAAGAGCGGCACGACCGCGACGGGCATCGTCTGGGACCTCCAGCTCAACAAGGAAGTGAGCCGGCTCCAGCTCCCGCAGGCGTTCGACGCCATCGACTGGATCTCGATCTCGCCGTCGGGAAAGTACGTCGTGGTGATGACCAACGCGGACGCCACCTACATCTACAACCGGGACTTCACCGGATACCGGCAGCTCACTCCCGGCCGCGGGCACGCCGACATGGGCTACGACGCTTCGGGCAAGGAGGTGATTGTCCACTTCGAGTGGTTCAACTGGCCCGTTCACTCGCAGATCTGGAGCACTCCGCTGGATGGGAGCCCCTCCACGCTCCAGTTCGGCAATGCGCTGTTCCGCGACACGTGCCAGTCCCACATCTCCATGCGGGCGCTCGGTCGACCCGGGTGGGTCTACGTGTCGGTCAACAACAACTGCACCGGCAACAACGGCATCGAGAAAGAGGTCTTCTCGATTCCCCTCGACGGCAGTGGCGCCGTGGCCGGAAAGGAGCGGGCCAATCAGTGGGCCTACACCTACTCCAGCTGCCAGAGCTACGACCGGCTGGTGTTCGGCGTGCCCAATCGGGACGGCAGCAAGGTCATGTTTGCCAGTGACTGGGGAGACACCTCCGGCGAGATCGACTCGTACGTCGCAGAGATGCCCTGAGCCGCTGCCCCCATCATCGGTACGGTATGCCGTGCCCGGCTCCCGGCCGGTCAGCTCCGTCGGGCACGTCGCGCAAAGCTGGCGCGCCCGGCAAGGCTTGCGCTGGTTCGATTCCATGGGGATTCCATGGTGACCATGCTGACCGCGGCTGATCGCCATCAACGCGCGGCGGGCTGTGCGCAGATTTGTCGAGCGTGCGGACCGGACGGACCATCACGCGCCGATCATGCCCCGCCGCCGTAGGACCGCGTGCCAAGAGTACAATCGCGCGCATGTCCAGCCGTAGCTGGGTGCTCGCCGTCGCGCTGCTTGCCGCCGCGTGTTCGAGCAGCACCGAGAGCAGTTCCCCGCCGTCCGGCAGCGGAGGCGCGGGCGGATCGTCGGCGAGCGCGTGCGTGTCGTGCAGCGCGGATTCCGACTGCGCTTCGGGTTCGAAGTGCACGATCCTGACCGGACAGGCGTGGTGTCTGCGCACCTGTCCCAAGGGGAACGAATGCGACGCCAGCGAGGCGTGTCTGCTGGAGAGCAGCCTCACCGGCGAAGCGCTGCACGTGTGCGTACCGCAGGTGCAGTGCGGTGAGCCGCCGCTGGGCGACGCGGGAACACAGAAGGACGCGGCGCCGCCGAAGCAGGACGCGGGGGGCGGTGGTACGGGCGGCAGCGGCGGCAGCGGTGGCGGCGCGGGAGACGCGGGCGCGGGCGCGCCCCTGCTGTTCGCGGCCGTTGGCGACACGCGCGGATCGCTGCCGCTCAAGAGCAGCTACCCGACAGCGGTCATCACGCAGATCTACGCCGACATCCAGAATCTCAAGCCGCGCCCCCAGTTCGTGGTGTCGACGGGAGACTACGCATTCAAGATCGCCACCGACACCTCGGCGCAGCTCGACCTGTATCTCGGCGCACGCAAGATCTTTACGGGGCCGTTCTACCCGGCCGTGGGCAACCACGAGTGCACGTGGTTGACGACGTCCAACTGCGGGCCCGGCACGGCCGACGGCATGACCCCGCAGTACAAGGCGTTCCTGAGCAAGATCCTCGAACCCACGGGCCAGACGCTGCCCTACTACGCCATCGAGCACGACGCGCCGGACGGCTCATGGACGAGCAAGCTCGTGTTCATCGCCGCCAACGTGTGGACGGACGCGCAGGGCACCTGGCTCGACAAGACGATGTCGGTGAAGACCACCTACACCTTCGTCGTGCGCCACGAGCCGAGCGCCTCGAACACGGCGCCCGGCGTCACGCCTTCCGACGCCATCCTCGCCAAGCACCCGTACACGCTGATGATTGTCGGGCACATCCACACCTACGACCACACGGGGCGCGAGGTGATGTTCGGCAACGGCGGCGCACCGAAGAGCGGCACCAAGGGTTGGGGCTTCGGCTTGTTCCGTCGGCGCGCCGACGGCGCGATCCAGGTCGAGGCGATCGACTACCAGAGCCTTGCGCCTGACCCGTCGTTCACGTTCGCCTTGTACCCGAACGGCGCGGCAGCGCCGTGACACGCCCCGGAGTGTTCGCGGCACTGGGCGCGGGCGTCGTCGGGTTGGTGGTCCTGTACGGTCTCGGTCGCCACGAGGCGATCGAGCACGGCGTGGATCGTGGCGCGTCGGCCCAGCACGCCGCGGTGCCCTCGGGCCCCGTGCTGCGCGTCGCGCGCGCCCGCGTGCCCGTGAAGATCGACGGCGAGCCACAGGACTGGGCCGGCCAGCACGCCCAGACCGGGGTGTTCAAGAGCGTGGACGGCCGCCGCGCGCCCGACTCGGAGGCGCATCTGTCGTGGGGCGACGGCAAGCTCTACCTCTTGCTCTACGCAGCCGACCAGGACATCCGCGCCAGCGTGAAGACGCCGGACGCGCCGCTCTGGCCCGAGGACGCATTCCGTCTCGCCTTCACTCGCGCCGGCGACGCGTCGTCGCGCGTGATCTACGTCTCGCCGATCGGCACGCTGACGGACGAGATCGTGACAGGAAAGCGTGTCGACACCTCCTGGCAATCCGGCGCGGTGGTGGCGCACGACCTCGACGGCACGCCCAACAATCCCAAGGACAACGACGAGGAGTGGATCATCGAGATGGCCATTCCGCTCTCGTCCATCGGGATGCGGGGCGCGCCTGGGTCGAGCGTCGGCCTGTCACTCGAGCGCTGCGATATCCCGAAGGGCGCCGATCGCCGCTGCACCGCCTACCAGGGCCGGATCGTTCTCGAGTGATTGCCGGCCCGGCGCGGAACCGCGCTGGACGAGCACGACAATGTGGCGGCGCCGACATGCCTCGGGCGCGATAGGGCCCTGGGTCCGTCGCTGGGCGGCCCTTTTCGTACGTACTGATGCGGACGACCTCCCGCCGCCCCGAGAGCACAGTCGGAATCGCCAGGTCCGGCAACTCCAAGTCGGGAATCGTTCACATCACCGGTGGACTATGCGACCCTGACCGGAGCATGGGTTGTGGCTGTGGCTGGCCGGGCTGCGCGTCGGTCGACGTGCGACCTCGGGTCGTGTGCTGGACGCGTCGCGCGATGGACGGTGTCGCTTGACCGCGAAACAGATGATCCCGAGCGCCTCCGAGCGCAGCGCGACCGCGGTCGAGCCTACGCTTGCCCAACGCCTGGTGCAGGTATTCACCGAGGCGAGTACGTTGCCCGGCAGTGCCGAGGCGCTCGCGCCATTGCACGAGGCGTTCGACCATGTCCTCGTGCGGCGCTTCGGCGCATCAAGGCAGATCGTATGCATCGTCGATTGCGCCAACAATGTCGCGCGGGGCTGTCCGCTCGGTCGCGAGGAGCTACTCGCGATTGGCAAGCGCTACCACGAGGAGGAGCGCCTCGGTGCGCTGCGCGCACTGCATGTGTGCGTCTACGAAGTGGGGCGCGGGCAGAGCTCGCCGGATGACCACGCGCGTCTGGCGTCGCTGAAGAAGCGCGGTGGCCAGCTCTTCCTCAGCGCGTGGACGCTCGACGCCGAAGCGCCGTTGTGGACGAACGCGATGCTCGGCGGGATGACCTACGGCCGCGAACAGCTGGAACGACTGCTCGCCGCGGCCGGCGGTCCCAAGACGGCGGCGCCGCCGTTGCCTGGCGAAAAGGGCCCGCCGGCCGTGACCTTGGGCATCTTGATCGCGCTCCTCGCGGTGTTCCTGTGGCAGATGCAACAGTCGGGCTGGAGCGCCAACTTCAAGCCGCAGCAGCTGGTCGCCGAGGGGGGCGTGATGCGTTCGCTGGTCGTCGTGCGCCACGAGTGGTGGCGGCTGTTCACCGCGCCGCTCCTGCATGGCGGCGTCATGCACATCCTGTTGAACGGCGTTGCGCTGGCCATGGCGGGCTTCTTCCTGGAGCACCTCGTGGGGCGCGTGTGGCTGTTCGCCCTATTCGTCATCGGTGCGCTTGGTGGCTCGCTGCTCTCGGTGCTCGTCAGTCCCGCGCATATCGTCTCGGTCGGCGCTTCGGGCGCGATCATGGCGTTGTTTGCTGCGGGCATGGTCGTCGCACTGCGCCTTCCCGCGGGTGCGGTGCGGACGGGCGTGCAGGTGCGGCTGGCGCAGGTCTTGGTGCCTTCGTTGCTTCCGCTTGCGAGTCACGGCGCGGACATCGGCAAGATCGACTACGGCGCACACTTCGGCGGCGCAATCACCGGCGTTGTCGTCGGCTTCGTGCTGTACAAGTCGTGGCGGCGCGAGCGGTCAAGGCCGCCGGGCGTGCTGCTGGCGCGCGGCATCTCCTTTTCGGGCGTGGCGCTGTTCGCTGTCGGGCTCGTTCTCGCGCATCGCGCGGCACCCCGCTATCTGCGCGTGAACCAGCTGGCGCCGCAGAACGAGCTGCCGAAGACCATGGCCGGATGGCGCGCGCGCGAAGATGCGCTCATCGCGAAATATCCACACGACCCGCTGCTCAGGGTGATGCGTGCCGGACGCGAGATCGACGCGCAGCAGTTCGGGGCGGCCGAGCGCGACGCGCGCGCGGCGCTCGACGAAAAGCAGTTGCTCGGCGAATACTTCAAACCCGGACTGGCGCTCCGGGGCCACGCTCTGCTCGGCCTCGCCCTCGAGGGCGAGGGCCGACTCGAAGAAGCGCGCGCTGCCGCGCGTCCCGCGTGTGGTCCTTCGGCTCCGCCCAAGGTCGCTCGCATCTTGGGTGCTGAAGGTCTGTGCAACTGACGACGGGCGCTTGAGGCGCTCCCGCGGACGGTCTTCGGTGCGCCTGTTCCGCGCTTCCGCCGGCCCAGCCTGACGATGCTCATTTGAGTTCCACGTCGCGGCTCGCTTCGGTCGCAGCTGGAAAATATCTGTCTTGCAGGAATCCCATCTGCCTGGAGCAACACTGCGAGCGACGTCGGTGACGACACAGGACGTCCCACATATCGCCCACGAGGTGAGCGCCGGACAGCATGGGGACCGGTGCACATTACGTGGGCTTTCATACGGGACGGTGGAAGTATATCGAACGGTCGGCCCGGCGCGCGCGTCACCCCGGCGCGGCGTGGGTTCACCAGCGCTTCATAATTCCAAGGGAAATCTTCCTTGACGGATGTGGGTTCCGAACCCACCATCGGCCCTTCTCGGTATCCGGCCTGCCCATGCGCGACGGAGGATGCTCATGACCAGTCTTCGCCTCTCCCTGTTCGCCGTCCTCGCCGGGACGGCTCTTCTTTCCACTGGCTGCGCCACGCCTGGCAGCGTGCCCTGGCAAGCTTCCTGCTCGCCCCCTTGCGCGTCTGGCTTCGTGTGCGCCGGGACCAATCGCTGCGTTCCGGCCAACAACAGTGGTAGTGGCAACGCCGCGAACGGTGGCGGTGGCAACTACGCCAACGGCGGCGGCAACACCGCGAGCGGTGGCGGCGGTAACTACGCCAACGGCGGCGGAGGGAGCGGCGGTTCCCAGACGGGGACGGGGGGCAGCGGTACTGCCGGCTCCGGCAGCGGGACCGGCGGTAGCAACCAGGGTACCGGCGGACAGACCGGCATGGGCGGCAGCTCCGGATTCGGCGGTGGCAGCAGCGGTAGCGGCACCGGGGGTTCCGGCTTCGGCGGCGGCAGCAACGGCAACGGTACTGGTGGCTCCGGCTTCGGTGGCGGTAGCAGCGGCGGCGGGACCAACTACTGCGGCTCCTGCAGCAGCGACGCGGACTGCGGTGGCGGCAACAACTTCTGCCTCGCATTCAGCTTCGGCAACTACTGCGGGACGGACTGCAGCGCTGGCCAACAGTGCCCCAGCGGCGCCAGCTGCCAGCAGATCGGCGACGGTTCTGGAAACGTCGTCGGGAGCAACTGCGTTCCGAATGGAACGGATTGCTCGGGTAACCCCACGGGTGGCAGCACCGGCGGGGGTGGTAGCGGAGGCGGAAGCGGAAGCGGAACGGGCGGGTCGGGCTCGGGCTCGTGCACGACCGACACCTGGTCCAGCTTCGGCGCCTCGTTCTTCCAGAGCGAATGCGCCAACTGTCACGGCAGCATGGGCTCCCAGTCTGGCGTGCAGTCGCAGCTCGGCTCCATCGCTTCCTCCATCCAGGGGGATCGATGCCGCCCGGTGGGCTCTCCAGCAGCACGGAAAGCCGCGTCCTCACCTACTTGAACTGCGGCGCGCCCTAGTACGACGTGCCGAGCAACCGTCCGGTTGCTTCGGGCGCGACCTGCTCGAGCCAGGGGCGGACCCCCGGGTGCTCCTCGATCTCGCTGCACAGCCGGCTTCTGCGATCGGTCGGCAAGGCCTCGCCGCTTTCAAGGCGGGCGATCTCGCCCAGCGCTTCCTCGTGCAGGCGGACCAGGAACTCGTCGTCTCGCGACCGCGCGATGCGGGCGGCCGCCTCGAAGTCGCTCTGCCGTGCCGCCGCGATGAGATGCACCGAACGTCGCGTGGACTCCAGCCAGGGATACGCCGGGTGCTCTCGTTCGACGAGCCCCAGCGCTGCCATGGCGCCGTCTTCGCGGCCGAGCGCTGCGAGCAGCCGCGCGCGGCAGGCGCGGAGGCCGGGCAGAAGCAGATCGTGGCCCTGTACCCGCCGCTCGGGACGATCGAACAAGCCGAGCCCTGCCTCGCACTGCTCGAGCGCGGACTCGAGCCGGCCATTGCGCTCGTCATCGACCGCCAGCATCCAGTGAGCAGAGGCGGCTGTTGCGTAGCCCTCGCTGGCCGCGAGGCGAGCGAGCTCCTTCCGCGCCTCGCTCGAACGCTCCGCCTCGAGCCGACGATTGAAAAGCCGGAGCTCTCGCACATTGCGGCGCGTCCGCCATGTCTGCAGGACCAGGATGGCAACAAAGAAGGCGACCCCTAGAGCCACGAAGGGCCACAGCGTCGGCCAGCCGGAATCCGCATCGGGCGCGCCGGAGCCGACCGAGCCCGGGAAGCGCATCACAAGCAGGAACAGGCCAATCAGCCCGATCCAGAGCAGCAGCGCGCGTGCCGGTCGCGACAGACGGGAGGGCTGCGTTCGCGGCGGCGCGGTGCCGTGCAGGGACGGACGGGTTCCGCTGCCGGTTCCCTCGACCAGCTCGCCGGCTCCGGGCAGGACGGCTTCCGTCCAGGCGTGCAGGTCGCGTGTGACGGGCGAATGCCCTGCCGGTGTGCGGTACGCGCTTTTCGAGCCGACCGAACGGCGAAGCGCGCGGAACAGTGCCCGTTCGCGTGGCCCCAGAAACTCGAGCATGACCGAGCCGTGTTGGCGCAGGTGCTCGCCGAGCGCGCGCTGGTCCTCCCGGAGCAGTATCGCTTCTGCCAGGCGGATCCGGGATAGTGACAGCGCGTCGAATCGATCGCTTGCCGTTACCTTCCGGATGTCCTGTCGTGCCAGCTGCTCTTCACCAAGCGCTGCCGCAACGAACGCCCTGAACGAACGCGCTTCGAGCCGCATCTGGGCCGACCTGGCGCGATCCTTGAGGGGCAGCGGAAGCAGAACAGCGCGATCCAGATGCGACAGTGCGGCAGGAAGATCGGCCTCCGCGATTGCCAGGCGCGCCCGCTGGAGTGCTGCCGCTCTTCTCACCACCGCCGCACTCGAACGCGTCTCGGCGCGGTCGAGCAGTTCCCTGGCATGCTCGGGCTCGCCGCGGTTCAAGTGCCCCGCCGCCTGGTTCAACAGCTGGGCAGCAGGCGCGATGCGCACCACGCGGTACCCGCTGGACAGAAGCAGCCCGCCGGCGATGAGTCCGACGAGGGCCGGGGCAGGCTCGGCGACGTAGATCGCCCAGCCCACACCCGCCGCGAGGACCGCGCCGCCCATCATCGTGTAGCGGTGGCCGTATGCCTCGGCCGGATGGCGAGCCAGCTGGCGCGAGGACGTCGTATCGGTCTGCGGTTGCATCGGGGCCCCTGCTTCAGGGGAAGTGTAGCGCCATTCGGAAGATGGCAACGTGGACGCCGCGGTTTGTTCCGGACTGGGCAGAAGACCCGCATACGAGGGGATTTATGTGGCCGCCATGCGAGCGCTACAGCACCTCGTCGACCAACTCCATTCCGGCGCCCACCGTTCCCGCGATGCTGGGAAACCCTGCGGAGGCGTTCACGACCCACAGGTTTCGTAGTGGTGTTTCAAATGAAATGCGCCGGCGCACGTTCAGCGGCGTGAGCGCGGAGCCATAGGCATTGCCGGACGGGGCCCAGCAGTAGCGCTCGTTGGTGGCGGGGGTGCCGGTGATGGCCTTGACGATGTGGCGGGACAGCCCAGGGACGTAGCGATCCTCGACGACCTGCACGATGCGGTCGCGGATGCGCTTCTTTTCCTGGTGGTAGCGGCGCGGGTCGCGGTCGCGGAGCTCCTTGAAGGGAGCGTAGGCGGCGCTGGTGGCAAGCTCGAGGATCTGGGTGCCCGGTGGACACAGGCCGGGCTCGCTGGTGTGCAGCGTGGGCGTCGACATGAAGAGCCAGGGGTCGTCGAGCGTGCCGGGGCCCTGCTGGCGGCGGTACATCGCGTCCAGGTCGTCGTGCGGGTAGTGCCAGACGTTGAACGAGCCGAAGCCGTGGTCGCGGAGGTCGATGCCGCGCAGGCCCAGGTAGACGGTGACGGTGCTGGCCGAGTAGTCGTAGGCGAGCCTTTCGACGTAGCGCCTGGGCAGCGAGTGCTCATCGACCAGTGCGGCCGTGCGGCGCGGGTCGACGTTGGAGATGTAGCGCCGAGCGCGGAATGTCTGCCCGGCCTTCGTGCGCACGCCGGCGACGTGGCCTCTTTCCACCAGGATGCGGTCGACCTCGGTCTCGAGCATCATCCGGCAGCCCGCCTTCGAGCGGATGAAGTCGGCGATGCTGCCGATGAAGTGCTGGTAGTGCTTTTCGGGGTAGTAGGCGCCGCGGTCGTAGCCGCGCACGAGCGCCACGTGCAGCAGCAGCGAGACCTCGCCGGGCGGCAGCAGGTAGTCGCCGGCCTGTCCGGCAAGCACGGCCCTGAGCCGTGGCGGCATGCCGAGCCGGTCGTAGAGCCGCCCGAGCGTCCAGCCCTGGTAGCGGAGCAGGTTCGGGAAGCGAAGCAGCGCCGTCGCGTAGTCGCGAAGGCCGGGCTCGCGTGGCATCACATCGAGCTCGCTGCCGATAGCCATGACGGTGCGGAAATAGCCGCGTAGCGGCTCGGCATCGGCGGGATAACGGCGGATCAGCCGGTCGCGGAACTTCTCGAGTCCGTTGGGAATGCGGTGGCGGTCGCCCGATACGACGACGTGGTCGAAGCCCTCCGGGTCGAGGCGGTGGAAGCGCACCTGTTCGTGCAGCTCGAGTCGGCGCAAGAACTCGTGCACGGGCTCGCCTTCCCCGCAGTTGAAGATGTAGTGCACCTGCGCACAGAACCGGAACTGTCCCATCTGGAACGTGTGCGCGTAGCCGCCCGGCGTGTCGTGCGCCTCCAGCATCAGCACGCGGCGACCCTGCTCGGCGAGCAGAGCGGCGGCGGTGAGGCCGGCCATGCCGGCACCGATCACCAGATCGTCGAAGTCGTCAGGGGGCATCGATGGGAGCGTAGCGCGCGAGCGTGCGCGCTGTCGGGATCATGCTCCGGTCAGCGGAGTTTCACGGGCACACGTGTACCGGCACCCGGCCGCCGCGCACGTTGTCGCCAGGGGTGGGGTCCAGCCTGATGGCTCCGGTCGAGCCCGGTGCAGTCGGGGCAACCAGCACTTCGATGTGCCCTCTGTAGCGCTCGGAGTGGCCGTTCACGATGCTCATGTTCATGAAGTTCGAGCTGGTGGTGGGCTTCCATCTTATCGATATGCTGATGTGACGGCCCTGGCGATGGTTGCAGTCGGCCTGGCCCTCGAACAGGAGCAGCTCGTACTTTATGAATCTGGCGCTCGGCCCGGTTGCGGGCACCAGCAGCGCAGAGTGCACGACGAGAGCCGGCGATAGCGCGAAGGACGTGCCGCTGCCGAACTTCAGCGAGCCGTCGAACACCACCCCCGCGTCGCCGCTGCCGAAATGCAGCGTCCCGCCGACCGACACTCCCACGCCACCGTCGAGGCTCGCGTCGGGCGAGGCGTCGGGCTGCTCGTCTCTTCTTGCGGGTGGCACACCGGCATCGCCCGAGCTTGCCCCCGTCGCCGGTGCGGCGGCGTCTGCGGCGGGTACGTTGACCACGGCCGTCGTGTGCGGCGCTTGCGCCGGCTCGTGTGCGGGCGGCTGCGACGAGCCACGTGGCGTACAGGCAGCTGCCAACAGCGCAAGCCACGTGAGCGAGTGGCGCATGCCGGGGAGCTACCCGCCGCGTCCGGAGCCGTCAAGTAGTGAGGACGCGGGTCGGTTGCGCCGAGCTAGTTCCCGTTCCGGCACACCATGTGGTTGGCCTTCTCCAGGCACTGGTAGCCTGGCCGGGTGCAGTCTGCGTTGCTGTTGCAGGACTGGTAGCAGACGGCGGCGATGCCGGAGTCGGGCGGCACGCCGCTGGCGTCGTCGATGCATACCGAGCCCGCCGGGCAGCTGTTGGGATCGGTCAGCGAGCAGCCCTGGGTGCAGTATCCGCCCGGGAAGTCCTGGCTGGTGGCGCACACGCCGCCGGCGCAGTTCGCGCTGGTCGCGCAACCGCTGCCCGGCTGGCCTACGCCTGCCCCACCGGAGCCGGAGCTGCCGCAGGCTACCAGGGCAAGAGAAAGGGACACGAACAGGGTCGACAGGATGCGCAAGCTGACCTCCCGGAGTTGTGAGCTGCGTTATCCGTATCAGTACCCGGTGCCTCTCCGGAGCAGGCACCGGCGACGTGGATTCTGCGCGCTTCGTGCCGCAGCCTAGTAATCGGTGCCTTTTGTGAACGGCCGAGCCACCGGAGCCGCCGGGTTCAGGGTGACCAGGTCGGGGCGCATCATCTCGTTGTCCTCGTGGTCGATGATGTGGCAGTGCCACACGTAGCCGCGGTGCCCGTCGCCGCTCGGGTCGAACGGGAAGTAGAGCGCGGCTGGGGCTGCGGCGGTCGAGATGTCGGTGGGCGCCCAGCGGACGGCGATCCGCGTCACCTGCCTGGGGTAGGCGATCACGGTGTCCTTCCAGCCGGCTTCGTAGGCTTCCGGTGGGCGCACCGGTCCTTGCAGGTAGGGCGCGACGTCGGGGTTGCCGCCGAGAGCGCGGCTGTTGCCCGTGTTGTAGTCGAGCGGCGGCCCGAAGCCGGGGCAGTACACACCGCCCGTGCACGTCGTGCTACCGGTCACGGCGGGGAACGCCTGGTCGTAGGCCTTGCCGTACTTGTTCATGTTGAAGCGCTGTCGATTGATGACCTGGAACTGGACGAGGTGCAGATGGATGGGGTGCGAGTCGGCCGTCAGGTTGACGAGCTCCCACACCTCGGTGTCGCCCTCGCGCGGCAGCTCGGAGTAGTACAGCGTCTGTCCGTCGACGCTGACCGCCGTGAAGTCGTTGTAGGTGCGCGCGGACGCGCCGTCCCACTTGGTGTTGTTGACCAGGATCTCGAGCGGGCCACCTGGATAGTCCGTGGACACGCCGGTCACCGGGTTCGTGGTCGTCTGCGCCGGCGCCAGCACCTCGTTCAGCGTAAGCTGCCGGGTCTTGGCCGCCGTGACCGCGAGCGTGCCCGTCGTTGGATTGGCGAGACGCACGATCTGCTGGCTTCCGCTGCGGATCGGGATGCCGCTGGACGGGTCGTAGCTGGTGTCGGAAGCTCCGCACTCGCCGCTCGTGCACGGGCCCACGCGGAACAACATGATGCGTCCGAGCGTGGAGCCCTGCGGCGCGTCGCCGGCCGGGTAGGGCGTCTTGCCGGTGTTCTTCAAGAGCAACGCCGTGCCCGGAGCCACGCCCGAAAAATCGACGATCGCCTCGTAGCGCTCGCCCGGCATCATCACGAGCTTGCCGGGCGGTGCGACCGCGACCGGCGAATCCAGATAACCTCCATCGGTCGCGATGACGTACATCGGCGGACCCTCGGCGCCGGTCCTCTGGTTGGTGAGGAACATCTCGTAGGTGCGGGCGTTGGAGCCGTTGATGAACCAGAAGCGATAGCGCTTCGGCTCGACATTCAGGAACGGCCAGGCCTTGCCGTTGACCACGATGGTGTCGCCGGTGAACTCGGGAACCCAGTAGGGGTGCTCCGGGTTCGGCGCCCATTGCTGGCCGCCACTGGAATTGGCCGGCATGAACAGCTGCCCGTTGGTGTCGAAGCTGCGATCCTGGACGACCAGCGGGATGGTGACCTCGTCGCTGGGGTCGCTGTCGCCCGTCCGCATCAGGCCGGCTGTGCCGAGGCCCGCCGGCAGAGCCAGAGACGGATCGGTGATCAGGTACGCGCCAGCCAGACCGGCGTAGACGTTGATGCGCGTGATGCCCAGCACGTGGTCGTGGAACCAGATCGGCGCGGCTTCCTGCAGGTTCGGGTAGCTGTAGACGGCCTCGTTGCCGGCTGCGCCGATAAGAGGGTGCGTGTAATACGATGCGCCGTGGTAGCTGCCGTCGCTGGTGAACCAGGCGTCGGGACCGCCGTCGATCTCCGGAGGCACCTCGCCGCCGTGAAGGTGCGCTACCGCCGGGATGGGGCCCGTGTAGTTCTGCGCGCAGGCGCTGCTGAACGCGGGGATCCCGCCAGAATGCGCACAGCCGTTGGCTCCGCCGTTCAGCGGGTCGGCCCAGTGCAGCGTCTGGTCCACGGAATACTTGAAAGCGAGCACGCCGGTCGAGGCAGCGCTGCCGAGCTTGTTCATCCACCGGATCGTCGTCGGGCTGCCGCGCTGGTTGATGAGCACCGGACCGATGTACGTGTCCTGGGGGGTGGTCGGGCAGTTGCTGCCGAGGATGTAGCCGAAGACGCGCGTGCCGGTCTGCGTGCCGGGCGTGATCGTTCCCGGCGGCAAAACGTGCGCATCGAACTCGCACATGCGGATGGTCAGCGTCGTGTTGCCGAACGCAGTGGCCATCGTTCCGCCCGCGACCGACAGCAGCGGCAGCGGCTGGACGAACTGCGGAATCGCGCTGGCTGCAAGCAGCGTCTGCGGGTTCTGCAGTGCCGTCGTGGCTTTCGTTGGCGCCTCGTCGACCCTGCCGCCGCACGCTCCAATGGCGCCAAGCGTCAGAGCGAGCACACCTCCGGCCCAGAAACGTTGTCGTGACATTTCCACCCCCTGCCGGTTTCCCGGAGCAAGCGACGTGCCACGCTACCGTGCTCGAGCCACCGGTGACGTGCGCGGCCGATTCCCCGCGATGCCGGCTCGCCACGTCGGGTGATCTGCAATGCCGGGCGTCTTGCGATTGCCGGATTCGGTTCGCGATGTGAAAATGCTGCGTGACGCATCGCGCTGTCGTGCTCCGCGCAGACGTCACAGTGCATGACGCGGGTCCTGGTAGGGGAGCGCGATGGGGCCGCGTCCTCCAGCGCGGGCGAAGCAGCCCCGCGTAATTCCATAGAGATATGCGTGGATCTGCTTTTGGCTATCTACAGGCGAGCTTCCCTGTGACAGTTTGCGTGTTCGGGTGGCGATAGACGTGCAGGGGTTTTCATAGGGGGGAATTGCTTTTGGCCGTCTTCCTCGTTGCGGCGACGGGCGGCTGCAGTGGTGGCGACAGCCGATCTTCCACAGGTCCGCGCGGACCGTCGACTCGTCGAACGGGTGGGACGCCGTCCACACCGGCTCCGGCTCCATGCTTGTGGTCTGGGCTGACAGCCGCTGGGGTTCTGGCACCCGTACACCCAGGCCCGAGAGCACACACCACGCATGCTTGGATGGATGCCGCTAGGCCGGGCCGGCCAGCAATCGGCGCGGCTGCTTGACGAAGCACCCGGCCGCAGATAGCCCTGGGGTGGCCGTTAATCTTGATCGGGAGTTGAGCGATGGCACAGATGCCTCCGGGCCCGCCGGGTGCGCCGCCACCTGGCGGGGGTTATCCGCCCCCACCTCCGGGCGGGGGCTATCCGCAGGCGCAGGACCCCTACGCCGCCGAGCGCGCGCTCGGCGAGTGGGCGCAGCAGAAGGGCTACGCGCTCGGCAACACGCCGGACCTCGCCTGGTACCAGGGCTGGGCGCCGTTCGTGTACCTGCAACAGCTCGCACGCGTGGGACGTGAGCTGCGCCTCGAGATGGGCGATGCTCACGTCTTCGTTGTGGAGGGCTTCGAAGCCGACGCCGTCAAGCAGGCGGCCGGCGAGGATCGTTGTCTACGCTGCTTCGTCACGTCCGCTCGGCTCGCTGCTCGCGCGGCCATCCGCTCGAAGACGGGCGGCGGCGTGGTCAACGACATCAAGAGCGGCTTCGGCTCGCTGTTCTCGAGCGGCACCGCAGGCGGCGTGCTCGGCGACCCGACGTTCGAGGGTCGCTTCGACGTGACGACCCCGTCGCGTGACGAAGGCAACCGGGCGTTGCCCATGCCGCTCCGCCAGCACCTGCTGCAGTACAACTGGCGCGGCATCCTGGAGACACGGCCGGGCGGCATGATCTGCACGATGTACGACACGACCAGCTTCAACGCCCAGGTGCTGGAGTGGACGTTGTCGACGCTCGGCTACATCTACCAGCTAGCGACCGGATAGCGCTGCACCTCCCGGTGGCAACTGTCGTCCGGCCGGCCCGGCGGTGACCATCGCGGCCGCTGGCGTCACTCGCCCGACCTCCGCTACATTCGGTTGATGCGGAAAGCGAGGCGCCCCGTGCGCCCGTGGGGCCCCGGTTGGCTCAGGGCGATCGCTCTGGCTCTCGGCGTGCTCTACCCGTCGCTGATCCTCGCCGACCAGGTCGCGCCGCGGACCACCTACCATGACGTGCCGCACCCCGTGCTCTACTTTGCCCAGGTAGCGGCGCTGTTCCCGCGTGCCTCCGTGGACACGATCGAATTCCGCGCCGAAGGCTGGTCCTGCAAGGACCACCGCTTCAGCGAAATCGACGTCCGGCCGTATTTCCCGATCCAGAAGAACGACAAGGAGAACCAGTTCGACCGAGCGCTCTTCTTCTACCTGCGAAACCGTCTCGCGTTGCGCGCGCTCGATAGCTACATCACGTCGCACTTCAACCAGGGTCACGCCGCGCACATCGGAGGTGTGCGCTTCCTCAGTCTGCGCGAGCCGATCCCGAAGCCGGGCACGGAGTTCCCGCGCTTCGTGCGGAAGCCGCTCTCCGCGATGCCGAAGAAGGAGCGGCACTACTGGTACTGGACGCCGATGTCGATGCGCCGCGAGCGCTGCGCGGAGGAAGCGCCGTGAGCGAGAGACCGCGGAAGAAGCGCCCCGCGCGGGCCGCGTCGCGTCGATCCGCCCCGCCACCGCCGCCCACCGGCCCGGTGGCGCGGCTTGCGGCCTGGCTCTTCGCGCCGCAGCCCGTGGAACGGCTGGAGCTTCTTCGCATCCTGTTGCCGCTGGCCATCCTCGGCTTTCTTTCCACGCGGATTGCCCACATCGATCACTTGCTATCGATGCGCGGCTACCAGGTGCCGGACCTCGGTCACCCGGATTGGCGTCAACCGATGTACCTGTCGCCGCTCGACCCCTGGCAGGCCTGGGTGGTCGGCGCGCTGATCGTGGTTTCTGCGCTAGCTACTTCCCTCGGCGCGCTTACGCGCGTCTCGAGCGGCGTGCTGGCGTTCCTGCTCGCCTACGTCGCGCTTGCGAACCGCATCGAGGCCTTCACCGTCAACAAGCTCGGTGCCGCGTTGATGATCGCGCTGTTCCTTTCGCCCGCCGGCGCGCGCTACAGCATCGACGCATGGCGCGCCCGCCGCGCGCAGCAGCGCTTGCCTAGAAAGCGCGGCCGTCCGCCGCCGACCGAGGTCGTGGGCGGCAGCGTGCGCTTCTTCCAGATCGCGATCGTCGTGATGTATGCGGCCAGCGGCATCGCCAAGATGCACGGCGACTGGCTCAGCGATCCGCTGGTGATCTGGAGCCACATGCACGACTCCTACCAGAGCGCGTTCGCCTACTTTCTCGCGCGTCACGTGCCGGCTATCGGCTGGACCGTCATGCAGGGCGCCACGCTGGGCTATGAATTCCTGGCGCCGCTCTGGTACGGCTGGGCGCGCACGCGACGCTATGCCCTCTACTTCGGCCTGGGCATGCACTTGACCATCGCGCTTCTGTTTCCGCCGGTGATGTGGTTCTCGCTGCTCATGATGGCGGTGATCTTCGCGGGCTACGCGCCGGCGCACTGGCTCAGGTCCGGCGAGCCAGCCGCCGAGCCCGCTGTCGCCTAGACGAAAGCGGGAGCAGCAAAGATCGCGCTCGAATGTTGCCCCGCCCTTCGCGCGGACCGACCGGGATGCCTATACTCGGCCGATGCCCAGCGCGGCGCTGACTCCCTCCGATACCGTGCTGTTCCTCGCGGACCAGTTCGCCAACGTCCACCGGGACAAGGTGCATCGCTACCCTGGCGGAGCGGAGCTCACCGACGACGCCATCATGGAGGCGGCGCCGTGTGCCGTGGAAAAGCGCACCTTCGAGACCATCACGGAACAGGACTTCGAGCGCGCGACGATATGCATCGTGGGCAATGCGAACCAGGCCGCCTCGCATCAGCTGCGCCGCGTTGCGCGGTTTCCGCGCGTCGTGCTCTTCGAACACGACATGCGTATCTGCAAGTCGCGCGGCAACATGTTCTCGTGGGAGCGGCCGCTGCACCGCAGCTTCCATTGGTGCACCTGCCGGCGCAAGGACATGTTGGCGATGACCCGGGCGAGCGCTGGCGTCATCTTCCTCACCACCTACCAGCGACGCATCTTCGAGCGGAACCCCTGGTACGGACGCCCGCGGGCGAGGGTGCTGGGCTCGAGCGTGTTCTCGAAGGCCGCGCTCGAGCAGTTCAAGCGCCCGCGGCCGGGCGGCGAGCGCTCGATCGACATCTGTCTGTCGTTCTCCGCGTTCCCGGAAAAGGGCTTCGCCGCCTCGATGAAGTACGCGCGCGGCGTCAGCGCGGATCCCTACGTCATCAAGAACCTCAGACCCGAAGAGGTGCTCGACGTGTTCCGTAGGGCGAGACGTTTCGTGCACATTCCGCCGTCGCCGGAGTGGGCGGGACGCCTGCCGGTCGAAGCCCGCTTCATGGGCGCGGAAGTCATCACGAACGAACACGTCGGCGTCACGCTCGAGCCCTGGTGGTCGCTCCCGGACGACGAAGCGCTGGCGGTGCTGTCCGGTGCAGCGAGCCGGTTCTGGAAGCTGGTCGACGATCTGCTCGTCGAGCACGCGGCGGCTTCGCGCTAGGCAGAGGCGTGTCAGCGCATTGCCATACGTCGGTAGACCGCGAGCGTGTTCCGCGCGGTCTGCTCCCAGCTCATCTCCTGTGCGCGCGAAAGCCCCGCCTCGACCAGCCGCTGCCGGAGAGCCGCATCCGATGACAGCCGCGTGAGCGTGCCGGCCATCTCGTCGACCGACAGCCCATCGAAATAGATGGCTGCGTCCCCCCCGACTTCCTCGTACGCGCCGTTCGTCGCGGCCGCGACCGGCGTGCCGCAGGCCATCGCTTCGAGCAGTGTCATCCCGAAGCCTTCGTACAGCGACGGGGCGATGGCCGCGGTGGCTCCCGCGTAGAGCGCGGGGAGATCGGCGTCCTCGACCGACTCCAGCCAGCGGAAGCGCGCGCCAATGCCGAGCTTTTCGACCTTCGAGCGGACCGCGTCCAGTGTCGATCCGTAGAGCGACTTGCCCACCACGACGAGCCCCTCTGGGATGTCTCGATGGATGGTGCACCACGCGTCGAGCAGCCGCTCCTGGTTTTTGCGATAGTGATCGCTGCCCACGCTCACGAACCAGCGCTCGGGCAGGTCGAACTTCTTCCGCACCGGGTCGACGTCGGCATCCTGGCGGAACAACGAGCGGTCCACGCCGTGGTGGACGACGCTGATCCGCGAACGCGGAATGCGCAGCAGCCGGTTCAGGTCCCTGGCGGTCTGTTCCGAGATCGCCAGGATGTGTTCGGCGCGGCGCATACGGACGCTCCAGCGTGCCGTTTCGCGGAGCTTGATCCAGTTCTTCTTGAGAGGTCGGTTGGGCCTGGGAAACGCCAGGGGGATCAGATCGTGGCAGGTTACCAGCGTTTTCGTGCGTGACAGCAGCGGTAGAGCCAGCGGCTCGACGGAGTGGAAGACGTCGACCCCCGCGGCTCGGAGCGGCCTGCCGGAGTGCAGTCGACGCTTCCACTGGTGTTTTCCGAGAGGAATCGGAGGTGCGTCGAGGATCTTCTTCTCGAGCGCTTCCTCGATGCCCACCACGCGATCAGAACGTTCGAGAACCGAGAGATCGAGCCCGGCGCGTTCGGACGCCGGCAGCGAGAGCATTGCCTCCAGCAAGAGGTAGCTGTAGCGGCCGATCCCGCCGAAGCGATCGATCGACTCGTTCGCGCTGGAATCGATGCATACCCGGATCACTTCCGTCACGCCCCGATCAGAAACTGGCGATACACCTTCGCCGTGGCCTTGGCGTGGGCCTGCCGCGAGAACATCGGCGCCCGCGCGATGCCGCGCGCCGCGAGATCGGCTGCGAGCGACTTGTCGTCGATGAGCCGTCTGAGGGCCTCGCCAATTGCCGCCGGATCCTCCGGGTCGACCGTGAGCGCCGCGTCGCCGGCGACTTCCGCCAGCGAACCCGCGTGCGTTGTGATGACCGGGCAGCCGCTGGCCATGGCCTCCACGACGGTCAGGCCGAAGCCCTCGAGGCGCGAGACGAACAGGTGCGCGAGCGCGTTGCGGTACAGGATCGCGAGCTCGTCGTCGTCGACGTAGCCGAGATATCTGAAAGCGTCGCCAGCGCCGGCCTCGCGGGCCGTCGCTTCGACGCGCTCGCGATGGGCGGGCTGCAGGTGCCCCACCCAGGCCAGGTCCAGCTCGTATCCGAGCCGGCGGACGTGGCCCACGGCGGCCAGCATGCCCTCGACGTTCTTCCGCCAGTCGGAGCCGCCGACGTACAGCGCGTAGGCGCGCCCCGACAGCCCGTGCTTGTCGAGCACCGGTTCGGCCTCGATGCTTGGCGGTGCCGCCCAGCGCTCCACGTCCACGCCGTTGTACACGCGCACCACGCGATGATCCGGAACGCCTAGCAGCGTGCGCACGTCGTTCCGGGTGGCGTCGCTCACCGCGATGACCAGGTCGGCGCTCGTGTAGCGCTGCCGCTCGATCCAGCGCCCGATGACAGGCCCACCGTCGCCGGGTCCGAAGTAGTGGTCCGGAAAGCGCGTCGGGATGATGTCGTGACAGGTCACGATCTTCTTCGTGCCGGTGATGCGCAGCAAGCGAGGCGTTGCGTGCGGATCGCAGAGGTGGACCGCGGTGGCGCGCACGCGCCGGGCCGCCTGCCAGAGCAGCAGCCGCTGCCGGTAGGCCCAGCTGTAGTAGTCGCGCGTCGCGTGCAGCGCCGTCTTGCCGCTCTCGACGAACGACCCGATGTCCTCGACGACCTTGTAGCTACCGTTCCAACCCAGCGACGCCAGGCCCAGCACTTCGATGCCGTCGAGCTCCGAAGCTGGGAGCTCGCTCAGCCCGCGGGCGAGCTCGCGGATGTACCGGCCGATTCCGCGCGCTCCGCCTGGCGTCGCCAGCGGAGCGAGATCGATGAGCAGCCGGGTCGGGGAACGGGACATGGCGTGCGTCGTGTTGCGTCGTTCGCCGCGCTTCAGACCTGGAGGAACGAGCGGTAGACGCCTGCCATCGCGTGCGCCTGGGCGTCAAGCGAGAAGCGGGGTGCGCGGCGGCGCCCGCGCTGTCCGAGGTCCTCGCGCAGCGCCTGGTCATCGGCAAGACGCACGAGCGCGTCTCCGGCGGCTGCGTGATCGTCGGGATCCACCACGATCGCGGCGTCGCCGGCGATCTCGGCCAGCGAACCCTCGTGCGTTGTGACCACGGGGCAGCCGCCGGCCATGGCTTCGACCACGGTCAGGCCGAAGCCCTCGAAGCGCGACAGCAGCGTGTGCGCCACCGCAGCGCGGTAGAGCACGGCGACCTGCTCGTCGGTGACGTAGCCGATCATCTTGATGGCGTCGGGGACGCCCGCGCGCTCGGCTATCCCGCGCACCAGCTCCTGGTGCTCCGGCGACAGCTGGCCTGCCCACACCAGCGACATGTCCGTGCCGCGACGACGAGCTTCCGCCACGGCCCCCAGCATGCCCTCGACGTTCTTGTGCCAGTGGTAGCCGCCCACGAACAGCGCGAACTTCTGGCCCGACAGGCCGAGCTCCGCCAGCGTGGCTTCACTGTCGAGCCCGGGTTCCGCCGCCCAGCGCTCGACGTTCACGCCGTTGTAGACCCGGACAACGCGCTTCCGCGGTACGCGATGGATCTCCAGCACGTCGCGCAGCGTGGCGTCGCTGATGGCGACCACCAAGTCAGCCGACTTGTAGCGCCGGCGTTCGATGCGCACGCCCACCCATGGACCGCCGTCGTGCTTGCCCATGTAGCGCTCGGGGAAGTGCATGGGGATCGCGTCGTGGCAGGTGACGATGCGGCGACAGTCGCTGAGCCCCATCAAGAGCGGCGTCGCGTGTGGATCCCCAAGGTGGATGGCCTCTGCGCCCAGGTGCCGCATGGCGCGGAACAGCGCGAGCCTCCTGGCGTACGCCCAGTGATAGTGGTCGCGCGAGGTAGGATGCGGGATCGAGGGCGAGCCCTCGAACGAATCCAGTTCTTCGGTGACGCGGTAGCTGCCGTCGAAGTCCAGGTGGGTGAGACCGAGCAAGCGGAGATCGCCGAGCTCGCTTCTGTCGAGCCGCGACAGGCCCAGGGCCAGCTCGCGCACGTAGCGTCCCGAGCCGCGGCGGCGCGACGGGGCGTCGAGCGAGGTCAGGTCGACGACGAGCGTTTTCATGAACGGGCCGCGCGATACACGCGTTGGTGTTGGAGGGCAATATTCGGCCAGGACGTGTCGTCCGCGTAGCGCGCGACCTTCTCCGACAGCAAGTCGAGGCGCCGGGAGCCTGTCAGCAGATCCGTCATGGCGTCGGCCCAGGCTCTCGGGTTGTGCGTCGACACGACCAGCCCCGGATCGATCGCGGCACCGATCTCGGAAAACTTCGGCGAGCGCGAGCACAGCGGCACGCGATGCGCGCCGATCGCCTGGTGCGCGATGCCGCTCGCCGAGCCGTAGCCCTGGGCATAGGGCACGAGCACCACGTCCGCGGCGCCGTACAGAGCCGGCAGCTCCTCCGCCGGCACGAACCGTTCGCGCACGATGGCGTGTCCCGCCAGGGACGGACGGGCCGCGAGCTTCTGCAAGAGCTCGAGGTAGAGCCGATTGACGGCGGTCCGGTTCTGTATGGACCCCACGATGTACAGCATCGCGTCGGGCACGCGGCGCCGCACGTGCCGCATCGCTAGCAGTACCGTGTGGAGGTTCTTCTGCGGATGGATGAAGCCGAAGCACAGCATCAGCTTGGCGCTCTCGGGCACGTCCAGGTGCTTTCGCGCCTTGGCCCGCTCCCACGGCGTGATGCTCGGCGTGCCGTGCGCGATCTGGTGCACCTTGTTCGGGTCGATTCCCTGCCGCACCAGCTCCTTCGCCATGGCCGGGCCGCCGTGCACGATCAGCGCGTCGGTTGAAGTCGCGAGCTTCTGGTGGAAGGCGCGGACACCAAAGCGGCGCTCGACGGCCCCGCTCAGCGTGTTGTGCACCGTGTGCAGCGTGACGACGCTGGCGATGCCGCGCGCGCGCAGGGCGGAGAGCAGGCCGGGCAGGCGCTCGTCCATGCCGAAGATGTCCGGCGCGTGCTGCACGTGCACGAGCTCCGCGCCGAGCTCCGTCGCGCGTTCCACGACCTCGGACGCATAGTCGTGATGGCGGTCGAACGTGGGCCACGACTCGATACCGGCCTGCGCGCCTCGCGTCGCCTCGAGTTCCGAAATCACCTGTGGCGGCTCGCCGCTGCCGGCGAGGGCCTGGGCCAGCTGAGCCGTGTAGGTGGCGATTCCGCAGCGCTGGGGCGGGTACGTGGAGACGAGGCAGACGCGCATCGTGGAACGCTTCCAGGTCGGATCGAGTGGCGCTCCTTGCTACGATCGTGCCGTGCGCGCCGGGCAGTCCGGCGCTCTCCGCTAGCACGGGCCCTAACCGCTGGCCAGGTGCGCGCTGGGTGGGGCGCGCACGCAAAGGCCCGGCAGGGCTGCCGGCCCGGGATTCCCGTGCCGGGCGCAGGATCGCGTGTATCCGCGACGCCACACTGTGCGTCGCGCTCCCCGCGCCGTGACCGGGCCATGACCGTGCGCCACGCCCGGTCCCGCGGATGCGTCGGGCACGGAAGTTGTATATAGGTGGCGGACTGCCGGCGCGCGGAAGCGGCGCGCCGTGGAGAGCCCCGCGTGAGAGTCGTTCGAGCTGACATCCCCGATATCCTGCTGCTCTGGCCGGTGAAGCACGGCGACGCGCGCGGCTTCTTCTCGGAGACGTACCGCCGCTCGGTGCTGGCCGAGCACGGCGCCGACGTGGAGTTCGTGCAGGACAATCACTCGCGCTCCGCTTCGCGGGGCACGGTGCGCGGGCTGCACTTCCAGAAGCCGCCGCGCGCGCAGGGCAAGCTGTTGCGCGTGACGCGCGGCGCGGTGCTGGACGTGGCGGTCGACATCCGCCGTGGCTCGCCCACGTTCGGGCAGCATGTGGCGGTGCGGGTGAGTGAAGAGGACTGGAACCAGATCTACATTCCGCCCGGCTTCGCGCACGGTTTCTGCACGCTCGCCGACGACACGGAGGTTCTGTACAAGGTGACGGACTACTACTCGCCGGAGCACGACGCGGGCCTTCGCTGGGACGACCCGGCGCTCGCCATACAGTGGCCGGTCGGCGCGGGCGAGGCGACGCTGTCGGACAAGGACACCAGGCACCCGCTGCTTTCGGAGCTTCCGCTAAGCTTCGAGTACGGAGGCGGCGCGTGAAGATCCTGGTCACCGGTGGCTCGGGCTTCATCGGCTCGGCGGTGGTGCGGCTGCTGGTGGGCGAGCTGGGCATCGACGTGGTGAACGTCGACAAGCTCACCTACGCCGCCAGTCCCGAGGCGCTCGCGTCGGTGCAGGGCGACCCGCACTACCGCTTCGAGAAGGTCGACATCTGCGACGCGGCAGAAGTGGCGCGCGTGCTCGACACGCACCGCCCCGACGGCATCATGCACCTGGCAGCCGAGTCGCACGTCGACCGCTCCATCGATGCGCCCGCGGACTTCATCCAGACCAACGTGGTCGGCACGTACACGCTGCTCGAGGCGGCGCTCCGCTACTATCGCGGGCTCGACGAGGCCGCGCGGAAGCGCTTCCGCTTCCACCACATCTCGACCGACGAGGTGTTCGGCTCGCTCGCCTTCGACGACGCCGCGTTCACCGAGCAGAGCCCGTACATGCCGAGCTCGCCCTACTCCGCCAGCAAGGCCTCGGCCGATCATCTAGTGCGCGCCTGGCACCACACCTTCGGGCTGCCCGTGGTGCTCAGCAACTGCTCGAACAACTACGGGCCGTACCAGTTCCCGGAAAAGCTCATCCCGTTGATGATCATCAAGGCGCTCGCGGGCGAGGCTCTGCCTGTCTACGGCAAGGGCGAGAACGTGCGCGACTGGCTGCACGTCGAGGATCACGCCCGCGCGCTGCATCGCATCTTCGAGCGCGGGCGCATCGGCGAGAGCTACAACGTGGGCGGCCGGAGCGAGATGAAGAACCTGGAAGTGGTCGAGCTGGTCTGCGACCTGGTCGACCAGCTGTCGCCGGATCCGGCGCGGGCGTCGCGTCGCGAGCTGATCTCGTTCGTCGCGGACAGGCCAGGGCACGACCTGCGCTACGCCATCGACGCTGGGAAGATGCAGCGCGAGCTCGACTGGGCGCCGGCCGAGACGTTCCAGAGCGGACTCGAGAAGACCGTGAAGTGGTACCTCGACAACGCCGCGTGGTGGCGCGGTATCCAGAACCAGAGCTACTCCGGGCAGCGGCTTGGCCTGGGCGAGAAGGGCTGACATGCGCGTGCTGGTGACCGGCAGGGGCGGGCAGCTCGGTCACGAACTCGGGCGCGCGACGTGGCCCGCGGGCTTCGAGGTGCACGCGCCCCCGGAGAGCGAGCTGGACGTGACCGACGCGGTCCAGGTGGCGCGCGCGTTCGAGAAGTTCGAACCCGGGTTGGTCGTGAACGCCGCGGCGTACACGGCAGTGGACCGCGCCGAGCAGGAGGCGGAGCGCGCCTTCGCGGCGAATCGCGACGGGCCGGATGTGCTGGCGCGTCGAACGGCCGATGCCGGCGCGGTGCTGCTCCACGTGTCGACGGACTACGTGTTCGACGGCACGAAAGCGGCCGCCTACGTCGAGGATGACCCGATCGCGCCGCTCGGCGTGTATGGCGCGAGCAAGGCCGCGGGGGAGGAGCGCGTGCGCGCGGCGCTCGACGAGCACGTCATCGTGCGCACCTCGTGGGTGTTTTCGGCGCACGGCCACAATTTCGTCAAGACCATGCTCCGGCTCGGCAGCGAGCGCGAGCAGCTGCGCATCGTCGACGACCAGCGCGGCAAGCCGACGCCAGCGGCCGACCTCGCGCGCGCTCTCGTAGCGGTGGCCGCGCGCATCGCCGGGGGCGACCGCTCGCACTTCGGCACGTACCACTACGCCGGCTCGCCGGTGACGACGTGGTACGGCTTTGCCGAAAGCATCTTCGAGCTCTCGGCGGCGCGCGGCGGACGCCGCCCGCGGCTCGAACCGATCCCCACCAGCGCCTACCCGACGCCGGCCGCGCGCCCGCACAATTCCGAGCTCGATTGCCATCGCATCTTCGAGGCCTTCGGTGTGCAAGCAGAGCCCTGGCGCGCGGGGCTCGAAGCCGTGCTGGATGACATCAAAAAGGAGAGCCCGTCGTGAAAGGCATTGTTCTGGCCGGAGGCGCCGGCACGCGCCTGCACCCCGTCACGCTCGCGATCAGCAAGCAGCTGCTCCCGGTCTACGACAAGCCGATGATCTACTACCCGCTGAGCACGTTGCTCCTGGCCGGGATTCGCGAGATCTTGATCATCACGACGCCTGCAGACCAGCCGCTGTTCCGTGCGCTCCTGGGCGACGGCAAGCAGTGGGGGGTCGAGCTGTCGTACGCGGTGCAGCCCCGGCCTGAAGGGCTGGCGCAGGCGTTCGTGCTCGGGCGAAACTTCGTGGGCAGCGAGCGCTGTGCGCTGGTCCTGGGCGACAATCTCTTCTACGGCCATGGCATGACGGACAACCTCGCGGTCGCAGCGAAGCGCGAACAGGGCGCGACGGTCTTCGGCTACTGGGTGAACGACCCGGAGCGCTACGGCGTGCTCGGCTTCGACAGCGAAGGGCGCGCGACCAGCATCCAGGAAAAGCCGGCCAAGCCGCCCTCCAACTGGGCCGTGACGGGCCTGTACTTCTACGACAACGACGTGCTCGACATCGCGGCATCGCTGAAGCCGTCCCCGCGCGGCGAGCTCGAGATCACCGACGTGAACGCCGAGTACCTGCGCCGCGGCCAGCTCTTCGTCGAGAAGCTCGGGCGCGGTTTCGCCTGGCTCGACACCGGCACGCACGACTCGCTGCTCGAGGCATCCGAGTTCGTTCGCACTGTGGAAAAGCGCCAGGGTCTGAAGATCGCGTGCCTCGAGGAGATCGCGTTCCGCATGGGATTCATCGACGAGGAAGGCCTGCGACGCGTCGCGGTCAGCATGAAGAACAGCCCGTACGGCGAGTATCTGCTGCGCGTGGCAGGCGAGGCGGACGGCTTGTGAGCGCGAAGAACCTGCCCGTCACCGTCGTCGTTCCGGACGCATCGTCGAATGCCCTGGGGCGCGCGTTGCTCCTGGCCGAGCTCGTCGCGGACGACGCCGAGGTGCGCATCGTCGGCGTCCAGCTTTCGGATTCAATGTGGGCGCCCGCGAAGAAGTCGCGCATCCCGATCCACACGCTGCGCCTGCGTCACGCCGGCGGGTATCCGCGCGCGGCGCGCTTTGTCGCCCGCTACGTTCCAGGCAGCCGCATTGTCGTGAGCAAGCCGCGGGCCACCAGTCTGGGGCTGGCGCTCATGGCCGGCATAGGCCCCGGGGGCATGCTGCTCGATGTCGACGATTGGGAGGTCGGATTCAGGCTGGGTCGGAGCGGCGGCCCCGTCGCCAGGCTTGGCCGGCGGCTTTCGGACACGCGGGACCTGCTCGCCCCGCGCACACTCAACAGCTACCCGAGCGAGGTACTGCTCGATTACGCGGCGCAGCGCTTCCCGCACAAGATCGTATCCAACGCGTGGCTCGCGTCGCGCTTCGGCGGTGCGGTGCTGCCGCACGTGCGCGACACGAACGTCCTGGACCCGGCACGCGTCGACGCGGCGGCAGTCCGCCGCGAGCTGTCCATGGACGGACGGCTGTGGGTCGGGTTCGTCGGCACGGTGCGTCCGCACAAGGGAGTGGAAGTGCTGGTGGACGCGCTGTCCAGCTTCCAGGGCGCGGACGCGCCGGGGCTGTACCTTGCCGGAATGGACGAGCAGGAGCGGTTCGCCAGCTCGCTGGTGAAGCACATCCGGCACAGGCTCGGTCCCGAACGCATCCGCATCAAGGGCGTCTTCGACTTCGCGGAGCTCACGCGCTGGGTCGCGGCGGCCGACATCATCTGCATCCCCAGCCTGGATGCGCCGGCGGCCTGGGGCCAGATCCCGGCGAAGCTCTTCGACGCGATGGCCATGGCAAAGCCGTTGATCGTCACGCGCGTGAACGACATGGAGAGCGCTCTGCAAGGCTCTGGGCGGGTCGTGCCCGCCGGCGACGCGGCGGCGATCGCCGCGGCCATCCGCGAGCTCGCTGCCGACGAGTCCCTGCGCAGGGAGCTGGGCGAAAAGGCCCGCCAGAGAGCCATCGAGCGCTTCAGCTACGACGCGGGCCGCCGGATCATGCTGGACGCGCTGTCGGACGTGAGCCCGCGGAAGCCGACCCGTCCGTAGCGCGCGTCACGCCGCTGTGCGGCGGGCGAGTCGCGCCCGGAAGCCTTCCGGAAGCATGCCCCAGGCGCCCACGAGCACGCTGCGCTCGATGACCGCGCAAGCGGCGATCCACACGCACAGCCCGACCAGGATTCCGACCACCATGTGCGGCGCGGATGCCCAGCGGCCACGCAGGATCGTGTTGAAGCCGAACATGGCCGACAGCACGATCGCTGCAACCGCAACGGCCGAGCCGAGGACCGTCAGCATGTCCGAGATGTGTCGCTTCAGCAGTACGACGACGACCAGGTACATCGTCGGGAAGAAGATGACGCCGTACGCGATCGAATAGCCGATGGCCACGCCGCTGATGCCGTGCTGCACGCCTATGGCCATGCCCGTCATCAGGATGACGGCGTTGACCAGCCCGCTGATGGCCAGCCACTTCGTGCGGTTGAGCGACAGGAAGACCGCGCCGAACGTCGCGCCGACCGGCTGTACGGCGCCGACGATGCAGAGCACCAGGAACACCGGCACGCTGGGCCCCCACTTCGGCCCCCAGATCGTCCGGACCAGCTCGGGCGCGAGCGATGCCATGACGCACATCGTCGGGATGGCGACGATGGCCACCGTCTTGGCGATCTTGAGGTAGGTGTGGGCCATCTGCTCCCGGTCGTGCTGCAGCGTCGCGAGCACAGGGTGCAGCGTGGGATTCACCACGCCGTTGATGGCCTGGATCGGCACCAGCATGAGCGCGTACGCCCGCCCGTAGAAACCGAGCTCCGCGGCGCCCAGAAACCGCCCGATCAGCGCCTTGTCCAGATTCCGGGCCCAGTAGTTGATCGCGGTAAACGCCGTCACCCCGCCCGAGTAGTGACCGACCGAGCGGATCGACGAGGCCTGGAACACGCGCCGCGGCCGGAACCCGGACAGGTAGAGTCGCATCAACGCGGCTACGAGCGCGAAGGCGAGGGTCTCCGCCACCAGCGCGTAGTAGCCGAAGCCGAGCAGCGCTCCGGTGATACCGAGCGCGCCTCCCGCGACCGCCGCCACGAAGTCGGCCAGGGCGATCTCGCGGAATCGGAACGAGCGCTCCAGCAGACCGTTGGGGACGCGCCCCAGCGCGACGAACAAGAACCCCAGGCCCATCAGCGCGACGACCGGCTTGAGGCGCGGCTCCTTGAACAACATCGCCACTAGCGGAGAGCTGGCCGCGAGCACGAGCGCCATGCCGGCACCCAGCCCGAGGCCGACCCAGAACAGCGACGACAAGCCGGTGTCGTCGAGCTCCCGCTTCTGCACGACGGCGGTGCTGAGCCCGGCTTCGGCGAGGATGGACATGAAGCCCGAGATCACCACCACCATGGCCACGATGCCGAAGTCGGCGGGGGTGAGCAGGCGGGTCAGGACGGCGGTGACGCCGACCGCGATGATGGTGTTGGAGTACTTGCCGACCGCGGTCCAGAGCATGGCCCGCGACGCCTTGGCGTGTAGCCCCGCCTCGGGCTTTTCTTCGGAGCTGGTCGCGTCAGCTTCGGATGGCTCAGCCATCGGGGGAGAGGTAGTAGGCGCTCTGCCCGTTCGTCTCGCGGCCGTACTCGAACCCATCCACGTGGAAGCCGGCTTCGCCCGCCATGTCCTCGAAGAAGCCCTTCTCGAAGCGCACACAGTGCAGCGCGCCGCTCCAGTCCTCGCGGTATCCGTGCGGATTGACCGAGTAGTTCGGCACGTCCTCCTCGACGAACGCGGTGAGGAACACGTGACCCTTTGGCGACACCACGCGACGCAGCTCTGCCAGGTAGGCCACGATGTCGCCGTACTTCATGTGCGAGAAAACCGAGTACAGGTTGATGACGTTGGCCGATGCGTCGTCGACCGGTAGGCGCACGGCGACCTCGAAGGTCTCGCCTTCGGGGTTGTAGCGCTCGTTGGCGAGATCGACGTGGACGAAATGGAACGCCGGGTGCTCGCTCTGGATGTAGCGCTTGGCCCACTCGATCGACGGCGCGTGCACGTCGAGTCCCGTGTACGTCCCGATTTCGCCCAGCTCCGCCAGGATGCCGATCGCGAGGCGCCCCGATGCACAGCCCACGTCGAGAACCCGGGACGAGGACTCCAGCCCACAGTGCTTGATCAGGCGCTGCGCCTCGAGTCGTGCCGACTTGACGTAGTAGGCGTCGTCCTTGAACTCCTCGCCACAGAAGCGAAGCGACCGCCTGGGCAGTACAAAGCCGCCGTGACGTACGAATTCAGCCGGTTCCTTCGCGCGTTTCGCCATGTCGATCAGTTTTTCAAGCTTGGGTTTCACGTTCCGGCCGCAGTCTATCCGCGTCCAGCCGCGAAGCAACCTCGGCTTGCAAGAGGCAGGCCGGCTTTGTGCGTGACTCGAGTCCGGCGCGGACAGACGGGACTCAAGCGGCTCCTCCGCCCTCGGGCGGGTTCTCGGCGATGCGCAGGCGGCCGCGGATCGAGCAGAATTCCCCGGCTACGACTCTGCGTCCCATGCTCTCCGGCTTCGGCTATGCTCCGCGCTCATGAGGCTTCGCTGGGTGCTGCCGGTTCAGTTGGTTTGTCTTTTCGCGGTCGCGTCGGGGTGCGGGGGCGCACAGGTGGGCGGCTCGGCAACAGGTACGAACCTGATCAACCAGACCGCCGTCGGCAAGGCGCGCTGCGAGGATGCCAAGCATCACCAGCTCAAGCCCTTCGTGGTCGAGTGGGATGCGACGGACCTCTCGGACTTCGAAGCCAAGGCCGCACGCGACATCGTGTTCGTGGACTACGAGGGCTGCGATCTGACGGTGCTCGACGGCTGCTCGGACAGCTCCATCCCGGGTCGCTACGGGCGCTACCAGCCGCCGCAGTTCACCAGCGGCACCACGGAAGGCTTCGACATCAAGAACGAGGACCAGCTGTACGCCAACCTGCCGCTCGGCGTGGCCGCGTTCGGCGGCAAGGTCAAGATGGGGCAGGCGCTCAAGCTGTCCTACTACGTCACCGGCATGGTCACGGCCACGCGCGACAACATTTCCCGCGACGTGATCGCGAAGAACCCGCAGTGCAAGGGCGCAAACTACTTCGTGTGGGCCTACAACCTGGGCGCGTTCAACCTGTCGTCGGACAAGAAGACGAAGGCCGACGTGAAAGCCGGCTTCGGTAACATTGGCGGCGGGGCGGAACACCTGAACGAGGCGCAGAACCTCAAGCACGGCGGTGACCTCGAAAGCTGCAAGACCAACGCGCAGACCAACTGCCGCGTGCCGATCCGGCTGGTGCTACGCAAGATAGGCGAAGGCGGAGCAGAGGGCGGTGATGTGGCGGGCTCGGCGACTCCCGCGCCGCAGCCCAACTACCAGAACACGCCTGCCGGACAGGCGTCGGCGCTGCGCAGCTCGGCTCGCGACATGGAGCAGAAGGCCGGCGACGGTGCAGGCTGTCTGGCGGATCTGGACCGCGCCGACCGCATCGACCCGAGCGGTGCGCACTCGCCGTCGGTGGCGTACACGCGCGCGCTGTGCGAGATGCGCGTCGGCAAGTGCGACGAAGGCAAGAAGCTCCTGCGCGACTACCTCAAGGCCCAGGACAAGGAGCATCAGCAGACCGACGCCCAGATCGACAAGTCGGTGAAGACTATGGCCGACACAAAGTGTCCAAGCTCCGAGGGCAAGCCCGACGAGCAGGTGCGCCGCGCCATGGCGCGCATCGCCGAGGCCACACAGAAGAAGAACGCCCAGGCTTGCCTCGAGGAAGCCCATCGCATCGAGAAGCTGATCCCGCACATTCCGGCCAAGCCGAATCCGAGCGCGCGCAACATGGCCAACGCCGTGCTGATGCAGGCGGCGATGTGCGTCGGCAAGGCAGGGCGCTGCAAGGAAGCCAAAGAACTCTACCACCGCTACTACCGGCTGCAGTTCAAGGGCACGATGAGCGACCAGGCCATCCAGTCCGCCGAGGACCAGACCTTCCCGGCCACCGTGCGCGAGTGCGCCGGCAAGAAGTAGGCGGCCGGGTTCAGCCCGTCAGGTCGCGGCGGGGTGGCAACGCCCGAACTGGCGCGGAGGGTGATCCAGTGGATCGCGCCGCAGGTGCGATTGTGGGATCCAGTGGTTCCCGGACTGGCCGGATCACGCGGTTCTTGTGGGGAATGGTGTTTGCAGGACAGTGCGCCGCAATGCCTCGACTCTATCTATCCCCCGTTCTTGTTGCCGCGGTCTTTCTCGTTGCCTGCTCGTCCGGGAGCAGTAGCTCGGCGCCGAGCGCGTCCGGCGGCGGCGCGTCCAGCAACGGCCCAGCCAATACCGGCAACGCCGACAGCGGAGTGCTCAGCGGCGGAAGCGGCAACAGCGCTGGAACCAGTAGCGGCGGAAGCGGCAACGCCAGCGCTGGTGGCAGTGGCGACGCCGGCTCCACGGGCTACGACTGCAAACACCCCGGTCCGGGCTGGCTGTTCTGCGAGGACTTCGAGGGAATGGCCGCGGGCTTCGACGCCTGGAAGGCGAACTGGGGTTGGACCGACTCGATCGGCGCGAACGACCCCGGGCGTATGACGTCGTCGACCGATGCACACACGGGCAAGTACTCCGTCGAGTACCCGGCCGCTGCCAGCTCCGGATACAAGGGCGCGGACCTCATCTATCGAACCTGCGACGGCGCGAACAAGCCCGGCTGTGCGCTGAAGAGCTACGACCAGCTCTACTTCCGCACGTACGTCAAGCTCGCCCCCGACCACCAGCGGGTGCACCACTTCCTGAACATCAGCGGCAGCCAGCAGTTCTGGGACGCGTACGGCAACGCGGGCTGTCGTCCGAACGGCTACCGCGCCATGGGCACGACGGTCGACATGAAGCCCACCACGCACGACTCGTACTTCTACACGTACTACCCCGAGATGCATTGCGACCCGGGCTCGACCTGCAACCAGTACGCCGACGCGCAGGCCATCTGCGACGGCTGCTCAAAGAAGGACATGCCCTGCTCGAACGGCCTCGAGTGCTGCTGGGGCAACCTGTTCAAGCCGGCCCAGGCCGTGCCGATCCCCACGGGCAAGTGGGTGTGTCTGGAGATGATGATGAAGGCCAACAACGTCGGAAAGAGCAACGGCGAGATGGCCTATTGGGTCGACGGCAAGCTGGCCGACCGCGAAACCACGATGCACTTCCGCGATACCACCGACCTCGGTCTGAACATGGTGCGACTGCAGCACTACCTGGAGACGTCCGACGCGCAGAATCACTCGAACCGCGTCTGGTTCGACGATGTCGTGGTGAGTACACAGAGAATCGGCTGCATGTAGGCTCGTCGGGCGGCCGGCAAAGAGCGCCGGCGACCGCGCGCAGGTGCTATGCTGCGCGCCGTGGGCGAGCCGAGCGATGACTCCCGCACCGTTGCCAGCAGACGCTACGAGCCGGATGCTCCAGCGGCTGCGCGCTTCCAAATAGTGGTCATCGAGGGGCCCGACACCGGCAAGACACTGGTGCTCGAGGGCGACGAGCCGGGCCCCGTGCTCCTCGGCCAGAGCGAGGTCTGCGCCCTGCGCATCGCCGACCCCGAGGTCAGCCGCCGGCACGCCGCGCTGGACGTCGAGGGGCGACGGCTGCGCATCACCGACCTGAAGTCGACGAACGGCACCTTTGTGGATGGCGTGTCGGTGGTCGAGGCGTTCCTCACCGGTGGCGAGATCGTGCGCCTCGGGGGCAGCGCGCTCAGGATCGACCGGAACCAGCCGGACTCACGAGCCGCACGCGCGCCACGCCGGACGGGTTTCGGGCGCTTCGTGGGCGCGAGCCCCGAGCTCCTGCGCCTGTATCCGCTGGTCGAGCGACTCGCGGCCAGCGATGTGTCGCTGGTGATCGAAGGCGAAACCGGAACGGGCAAGGAGGTGCTGGCCGAGGCGATCCACGAGCACAGCGCGCGTCGCGAAAAGCCCTACGTCGTGCTCGACTGCACCGCCATTCCGCCGAACCTGGCCGAAAGCGAGCTGTTCGGCCACGAACGCGGCGCCTTCACCGGCGCGACGGCCCGGCGGCTGGGTGTGTTCGAGCAGGCGGACGGCGGCACGCTCTTCATCGACGAGATCGGCGATCTCGAGGTGGGGTTGCAGCCGAAGCTGCTCCGCGCGCTGGAACGCGGCGAGGTGCGGCGCGTGGGCGGCAGCTCGACGATCAAGGTCGACGTGCGCGTGATTGCCGCGACGCGCCGCGATCTGGATCGCGCCGTCCAGGATGGCTTCTTCCGTGATGATCTGTTCCATCGGCTCGCGGTCGGACGCATCACGCTGCCGCCGCTGCGCCGCCGGCGGGGAGACATCTCGCTTCTGGCCGGGCACTTCTGGTCGGAGCTCGCGCCCGGCACGCCGATTCCCCGCCACCTCCTCCAGCGTTGGGAGGACTACGACTGGCCCGGCAACGTGCGCGAGTTGAAAAACGCCATTGCCCGCCAGCTCGTTGCCGGCGATGCGGCGAGCGTGCCCTTCGAGGACGATGCCGTGGAGAGCGGAACCGACGATCCACTGGCCGACGCGGAAAGCGCTATGCGCGACGTGCTGCATGCGCGCCTGCCGTTCCCGGTGGCACGGATCCGCGTGCTTGAAGCCCTGCAGAAGGCCTACGTCGAACGCGCGCTGGCCGAGCACGACGGCAGCGTCGAACGCGCAGCCGCAGCTCTGGGTATCGGGCGCCGCTACTTCCACATCCTCAAGACCGGCAAGCGCAAGCGCTGAAAATGCGGGGCTTCCGCCCGGGGCTCCAGCGCTGCATGATGCCTGCATGATCCGCCTCACTGCCCTGGTCGCGTCGGCGGGGCTCGCGCTGGTCGTTATCGGCGCGGCCCGGCCGGCTCACGCCTGAGGGCTCGCGGCGCCCGTCGGTCCGACGGGCTGCGAGGGCACGGAGAGTGACCAGGGCAGCGCCTGGCTGGTCGGTGCGGGCTACGCGCACGTGTGGTCCGACCTCAGATTCAACGGCCAGTACAACTACGAGCTTTCGCAGGACTCGGTGGTGGGCAGTTTCGGTCGTCGCTTCGGCAAGCGCGTGTCGCTGCGCCTGTCTGCCGGTGCGCTGCTCGGCGGCCGCTTCAGTGGTGAGGGCTTCGACTACGACGTAGCGCCCGGGTGGCTCGTCGCGGTCAGCGGTTCGTACCAGCTGTTCGGCGATCCCGGCCGCACGCCTTTCCTGATCGGTACGCTGACCTTCGGCACCTCGGGGACGCACACGACCCAGCGCGGCGGCACAGAGCACACCTCGCTGTCCGCCACCGATCTGCGGGTCGGCGCGATGTTCGGCTACACATTCTGGAAACGCCTGAGCCCCTACGCCGCGCTGCGCGCTTTCGGCGGTCCCGTAGCCTGGCATCATGAAGGGCTCAGCTACACCGGCACCGATCGCCACCACTACACGCTCGGCGGCGGCGTCGGTGTCTCGTTGCCGCTCGGCTTCGATCTGCGCGTCGACGGATCCGCGCTGGGCGAACGCAGCGTCTCTGCCGGTCTCGCGCTGTCGCTCTAGCTCTTGTTGAGCGTCATTCGAGTGGGCTTCGAGATATCGGGCCCGTACCGCGCGGTCGTTCAGTGGTTTGTCGCAACCTATGGGATCCACGAGCCAAATCGGCTCCTGTCCAGGCGACGACCAGTGGTTATGATACGGCCCATGTCTCTCGCCGCACCCACCACCAGTACGCCCACCGATCAGCAGCCCGCCACCGACGACAAGGAGATAGTCGACACGGTCGCGCGCTTGCGCCGCGCTTTCGACTCCGGCGTCACGCGGCCGCTCGAATGGCGCCTGTCGCAGCTCAGGCAGTTCGCCGCGATGCTGCGCGACAACGAGTCCGCGATGGTCGAAGCGCTGAGGCAGGATCTCGGCAAGCCCGAGTTCGAGGCCTTCATCGGCGAGACGGGCTTCATGATGGCCGACGTCACCTACGTGATGAAGCACCTGCCCAGGTGGGTGAAGCCGCGCAGGGTCAAGGCGCCGCTGGCGGTGCAGCCCGCGAAGGCGCGCGTCTACTCCGAGCCGCTCGGCGTGGTGCTGATCATCGCGCCCTGGAACTACCCCATCCAGCTCGCCTTCGCGCCGCTGGTGGGTGCGCTGGCCGGCGGCAACTGCGCGGTCATCAAGCCCAGCGAGGTGGCTCCCGCGTCGTCCGCGCTGATGGCGAAGCTGGTGCCCAAGTACTTCGACCGCGACGCGGTCGCGGTGATCGAGGGCGGCGTGCCGGAGACGACCACGCTGCTTGCCCAGCGTTTCGACCACATCTTCTATACGGGCAACGGTACGGTGGGTCGCATCGTCATGGAGGCGGCGGCCAAGCACCTCACGCCCGTGACCCTCGAACTCGGCGGCAAGAGCCCGGCGATCGTCGACCGCGACGTCGACCTCGACGTGGCCGCGCGCCGCATCGCATGGGGCAAGTGGTTCAACGCCGGGCAGACGTGCGTGGCGCCGGACTACGTGCTCGTGCACGAATCGGTGGAGCAGGCCCTGCTCGAGCGACTGCGTGCGGCGCTTCGCGATTTCTACGGTGACGATCCGAAGCGGAGCGAAAGCTACGCCCGCATCGTCAACAAGCGTCACCACGCGCGGCTCTCGCGTCTGCTCGACAGCGGCGAGAAGGTCGTCGGTGGCGAAACCGACGTCGACAGCAAGTACATTGCGCCCACGGTGCTGCGCAACGTGGACCCCGGTTCGCCGGTCATGGCCGACGAGATCTTCGGGCCCATCCTGCCCGTGTTGACCGTGCCCGACATCGACGCGGCCATCGAGTTCGTCAACGAGCGTCCCAAGCCGCTCGCGCTCTACGTCTTCACCAGGGACAAGGACCGCGCGGCTCGCGTTCTGTCGCGCACCAGCTCCGGTGGGGCCTGCGTGAACGACGCGGTGTCGCACCTCGGTCCGCCCGAGCTGCCCTTCGGCGGCGTGGGCCCGAGCGGCATGGGCGCCTATCACGGCAAGGCCAGCTTCGACACCTTCACGCACAAGAAGAGCGTGCTCGACAAGCCGACCTACGTGGATCCGTCGCTGCGCTACCCGCCCTACAAGGCCGACCAGCTCAAGTGGGCCAAGCGGTTCATGTAATCCCGGCGTAGTCGCTCGCCCTGAACCATGTCGTCTGCAGTGACTCTCGGGCCGCTGGCGCGGACAGTGCTGGCCCTCGCGATCTCGCACGCGCCGCCTGGACACTCGCCGTATTCCTACGAGACGCTGCCGGCGTGCGGTGCTGATCCGCAGCACTCGAGCTGCGCGCTCAAGCCGGTGTGCACGCAGCACAGCGTGTTCTGCAGGGCGCCGCGCTACAACGCCGCGCGCCACGCCTGGGTGCGCATCGAGTCGCGCGACGCGGCCATCCAGCGCTACGTCCACATCGCCCGCGCGCTTGCGAACACCACGCGCCGCCTCACGCGCTGTCGTGCGCCCGACGGAGCGCCGCTCGCCAACTGCAAGCCCATTGGATGGCCGGGCAGCGAGCGTCAGATGGCGCTCGCCGCCCTCACCGTAGCGCTGCACGAATCGGGTCTGCGCGAGGACATCGAGTTCGGCTATCCGCCGCATGGGCGGGGACCGGCGGGCGAGGTGTGCCTGCTCCAGGTCGCGCTCGATCAGGGACCGCGCCAGGCGATGTGGCTGCCAAAAGAGGAGCGGGAGCGGATCCGCGCCAGCGCTGCCGCTCGTGAGCGCTTCGCCAAGAAGCTGCTCGGCGATTCGCCGCAGGCGCTCGACCACTGCTTCGAGGTGGGGCTCCGCATGCTGAACGAAGCGCGGCACGCGTGTTCGCACGCGGGTGTGCCGTGGGACTTCGGCATGTTCGCGATGTACGGCAGTGGCGCGACCTGCCATGCGCTCGTTGGCGGTTCGCGCAGGAAGACCTTCCGCAGTCTGCTCGTCGGCAGCACGAAGCTGCCGACCGACGTGGCCGATCTACTCGAAGCCGGCAGACCGGAGCCCCGAGCGGTGCGCTAGGTCTCCGCTGCGCCTTGTCCTTGTCGCGCGCGAGCGCCGACGCTCTGCTGTTGCCATCCATGAAGCGTCGGTGTTCTCGCCGCGCTGCAGGATTTTCGCGCGGGCGGCAGCGGCTTCGGCAGCAGCGGCGGCAGCGGTACCGGCGGCCGCGCTGGTAGCGACGGAGCGATCGCGTGCGGCTCCTCGACGTGCACCGCAGGCCAGCAATTCTGCTGCAACTACGCGAATGGACAGGAGCCGGCCTGCAATAGCGTCAACAGCACGTGCAACCAGAGCTCCGACGTGTATTGCGACGGACCCGAAGATTGCCCGTCGGGCCAGGTGTGCTGCGGGCAGCTGGTCCAGGTCACCAGCCAGCGGTATCTGTACAACTATGTGAAGTGCGCGACGAGCTGCAACTACCAGCAGGGCCAGCGCGAGTTCTGCCACGACAACTCGCAGTGCTCGAACGGGCGGAACTGTCACCCGAGCTCGCTCCTGTCCGCCTACAACGTGTGCGGCTAGGCCCGCCTGGCGCGGCGGTTCCGGACGGAATCCGGGCTCGGGAGGCCGGATAGCCGCGTGCTAGCGGACCCCCGCGCGATGAACTAATCTGGAGAGTGGCAGAGCCGCCGGGGGTGGGGGCAGGGCCATGAATGGCTCATTGCGGCCCGCGGGCGGATTGTCTTCGCGGTCGCCGCGCAAGTTGTGCCATTAAGGAAAGGGATGCGTCTCGGCAGTCTATTCGGTTCAGCGGTCAAGCTCTTCGGAGAACGCACCCGGAGAGCCTGGGCTGGCAGCACCCGCGCGCATATCGAGTTCCGCGAGATCCACCGCGACGAGCTGGAAGAGTTCAGTCGGCGTATCAAGGACGCCGTCGGCCGCATGCCGAAGGCGCGCTGGGTCGAGATCAATCCGCACACGCGCCGCGTGATCATCGCGTTCGAGCAGAACGCCTACACCCTCGCGCACCTCACGCGTGTCGTGGGAGACGCCGAACGGGCCGCCCGCATCGAACAGGCCGGCTTCGGCGACGACCTCACCGAACACCCAGCCGACAGCGAACCCGAGGAACGGCTGCTGGTCGAGCTGGCTGCCGACCTGGCAGGTTTCGTGATCGCCTCGGCGCTCAGACTTTCGATATTCAGTCCGTCGTCCATCGCGAGCAACAGCGCTGCGCTCTTGGCGATCCTCAAGGCGTCACCGCGGCTTCGCCGCGGGCTGGACGAGCGGCTCGGTCCGCAGCGCGCCGACCTCGCCATGAGCCTGGCGCTGGGCTTCGCCCAGGGGTTCGCGCAGCGCCCGGTGAGCTCGCTGGTGGATGTGGTGCACAAGCGAGCCCTCCTGCAGGAGGCGCGCTCGCGTCGCCGCGTGTGGGAGCAGCGCGAGCCCGAGCTGTGCAGCGAGCCCGTCGATCACGGCACCGGCCTCTTGGGCACCGAGCCACGCCCCTGTCCACTGCCACGCGGCCCCATCGAGGAATACGCTGACCGCGCCTGGATCGTCTCTCTCGGCGGCTTCGGCGTCAGCTTCCTGACCACGCGCAGCTTCCAGCGCGCCGTGGCCGCGCTGTTCGGCGGTCTGCCCAAGCCCGCACGCTATGGCCGTGACGTGTTCGCGGCCGAGCTCGGCCGCGTGCTGGCGAATCGCGGCGTGCTGGTCCGCGACCCGGGGGCGCTCCGGCGCCTCGACCGCCTCGACTGCCTGGTGCTGCAGGGGGACCTGGTTTCCCGCGACGAGTTCAAGATCGGGCAGGTGCTCACCACCGACGCCATCGAACCGACCGAGGCGCGGCGGCTGGCCGAGTCGCTGTTCGATTCGGATCACCCGATCGATGTGAGGCGCGGTGACGGCTGGCTGCTGGGGCCCCAGCGTCTGCTTGGCGCGATTGCGGACGACGAGCTGGAACAGCAGGCGGCGGCTCTGGCGCGTGGAGGCGCGCTGGTGCTGGGGCTGTGTCGCGCGGGCGAGATCGCCGCATTTGTCGAGATCAACGTGATCCCCCGTACGGGTATCGACGAGCTGATCAACTCCGCGCACGAAGCGCAGATGCGCGTCGTGATCGCCGCCGGTGACGAGTCGGTGCTGCACGGCCTCAACGCCGACGACGTGATCCCCGAAGGTGAGGGGCTCAAGAGCGGCATCCGTCGTCTGCAGCGCGAGGGGCGCACGGTCTGTCTGGTCGGTACCGGCGGCTCGCCCGGCCTGCCCATCGCGGATGTCTCCATCGGGCTCATCCGCGCGGGCGAGCCTGTGCCGTGGGGCGCGCATCTGGTGTGCGGCGAGGATCTGACCGATGCGCGCTTCGTGATCCGCGCCTGCATCAACGCACGACAGATCGCCAAGCAGAGCGTCAACATCGCTCTCGGCGCTGCAACGCTCGGGGCGGTCGTGTCCGCCGGCGGGCTTCTGCCCATGACCACGCGCCGGGTGATCACCGTGGTCAACACGGCGACGCTCGTCTCCATGGCCAACGGCGTGCGCGGCTCGTCATCGCTGGCACGCAAGGCACTGCCCGCACCGCGCGACCGCACGCCCTGGCACGCCCTCGATCCCCGCGGCGTGCTGCGCCGTCTGGAGAGCTCCGAGCGCGGCCTCACCCGCCACAACGTCGCGGAGCGAGCGCGGCCGGCCACACCCGAGAAGCCCGCGCTGGTCGAGCTCGGTGAAGCCATCACCGACGAGCTGTTCAATCCGCTCGCGCCGCTCCTCGCTGCAGGCGCCGGTCTGTCCGCCGTCGTCGGGTCGATGACCGACGCGGCCATGGTGGGCGGCGTCGTCGTGCTCAACGCGCTGGTCGGAGGCATCCAGCGCTTCCGCACCGAGCGGGCCATCCGCGACCTGGCGCGCACGGCCAAGCGCCGCGCGCACGTGCGGCGCAACGGCGTCGAACGCGACGTTGACGCCACCGAGCTGGTCGTTGGCGATGTCGTGCTGGTGGAGCCGGGCGACGTGGTGCCAGCCGACTGCCGCATCGTGGAGTCGGAGTCGCTGGAGGTCGACGCATCCAGCCTGACCGGCGAGTCGCTGCCCGTCCCGAAGAGCGCGTCGCCTTCGTTCGAGGTCGAGGTCGCCGACCGCAGCTCGATGCTCTACGAGGGCACGTCGATCGCCGCCGGGCGCGCCGTCGCCGTCGTGATAGCCGTCGGCGAGGAAACGGAAGCGCAGCGCGGCGCGCACACCTCCGGTCCCAACCCCGTGCAGAGCGGCGTCGAACAGCGGCTCCGCTCGCTGATCGATCTCACCGGTCCGGTCGCGCTCGGCGCCGGCGTGGGACTGGTCGGAGGCGGTCTCCTCCGCGGCAGGCGCCTCGACGAGCTGGTCGGGGCAGGCGTCAGCCTCGCCGTCGCGTCTGTGCCCGAGGGTCTGCCGCTGCTTGCCACGGCCGCGCAGCTCTCGGCGGCCGAGCGGCTTTCACGCCGCGGGGCGCTGGTGCGCAACGCGCGCAGCATCGAAGCGCTGGGTCGCGTCGATGTCATCTGCGTCGACAAGACGGGAACGGTGACCGAGGGCCGCATCGAGCTCGGCAGTGTCTCCGACGGCAGGACCGAGGAGCCCCTGCTCGAGCTGTCCGCGTCGCGACGCGAGGTGCTCGCGGCCGCCTTGCGGGCCACGCCGGATCCGCGCCGGCCCGAAGCGCACAGCGACCCGACCGACGCTGCGCTGCTCCGCGCCGCGGGCACCGCGATGGTGCGCTCGACGCTTGGCGCTGACGGTTGGAAGCGCGCTTCCGAGCTGCCCTTCGAGGCCGGCCGGGGCTATCACGCCGTACTCGGCGAGCTCGAAGGCGGCTCGCTGCTCAGCGTGAAGGGCGCGCCCGAGGCGATCCTCCCGCGCTGCACCCGCTGGGGACGCGGCGACGAACGCGCTTCCCTCGACGAGGAAGCGCAGCGCACGCTGCATGACGCCGCGTCCACTCTGGCGCGTCGAGGCCTGCGCGTGCTCGCGGTCGCCGAGCGTTCGGTCGGCCCCGACGATCGCCTCGATCCGTCCCGTCTGATGGGCCTGTCGTTTCTGGGCTTCCTCGCGTTCAGCGATCCCGTCCGTCCCTCGGCGGCGCTGGCTCTGGAACGGCTGCGGCATGCCGGCGTCGAGACCATGATGATCACCGGCGATCATCCCAGCACCGCCGAAGCCATCGCCAGTGATCTCGATCTGCTCCGCGGCAAGCTGGTGCTCACCGGCGCCGAGCTTGCCCGCATGAGCGACGCGCAGCTCGACCTCAAAATCGAACGCGTGAGCGTGTTCGCGCGTGTGACGCCTTCGCAGAAGGTGCGCGTGGTGCGCGCGCTGCAGCGGGCGGGCCGGGTCGTCGCCATGGTCGGCGACGGCGCCAACGACGCTCCGGCGATCCGCCTGGCCAACGTGGGCGTTGCCATCGGCGAGCGCAGCACGGCTGCCGCGCGCGGCGCCGCCGACGTCGTGCTGACCGATGAGCGTATCGAGACGCTCGTCGACGCGATCGTCGAAGGGCGCGCCATGTGGGCCTCCGTGCGCGACGCCGTCTCCATCCTGATCGGCGGCAACCTCGGCGAGATCGGTTTCACGCTTGCAGCGGGCCTCGTCGACGGACGTTCGCCGCTCAACGCGCGCCAGCTCCTGCTTGTCAACCTGCTGACCGACGTGGCGCCCGCCATGGCCATAGCGCTGCGTCCGCCGTCGCAGGGCACGCTGGCCTCGCTGGCCACCGAAGGGCCCGACGCTTCGCTCGGCAAGCCGCTCAACCGCGATATCGCGTCGCGCGCCACCGTCACCGCGCTCGGCGCGGGCGGCGCGTGGCTGATGGGCCGCTTCACCGGCAGCGCCGAGCGCGCGCGCACCATCGGGCTCGTGGCGCTCGTCGGCACGCAGCTCGGACAGACCATTGCTTCCGGCGGTCTCAGCCGTCCGGTCGTCATGACCGGTGTCGGCTCCGCGGCGCTGCTCGCGGGGATCGTGCAGACGCCGGGCCTCAGCCATTTCTTCGGCTGCCGCCCGCTCGGTCCGCTGGGCTGGGCCACCGCAATCGGCGCGTCGGTTGCCGCGACCGGTGCTGCCGCCGGCGCTCCGCGCCTGGCCGAGAAGGTTCTCTCCCGGTGGCGGCTCGGCGAGGTGGTCATGTCCGATGCCGAAGCCCTCGCCGCTGGCGCCGCTGGCCGGCTCCCGGACAACGGCTAGCACCGGGCCAGAAGCTCGAAGCCAGGAGCGCGGAGCCGGGAGCCCGGAGCCCGGAGCCTGACTCGTAGCAAATTGTCACGGTTCTGGCCCCGAATTGTGGCATTTTGCCACATTTCGGGTCTCGAACTTGGCCGTTCCGCGCCGCCTGTGACCACGAGCGAAGGCATGAAGAAGCTCGCTCTCCTCGCCACCGTTTCTGTCCTGGTGTCGGCCTGCGGCGGTACCGCCACGCCCCCCGCCAAGAGCGCGGTCAGCGCGAAGCCGAAGACGACCACCGCACACGAGAAGAAGAAGGCGGACAAGTCCGACGCGGCGCCCGCAAAGACGGCGTCCCGCGATTCGCTCAAGGTGGGCGACTACTTCGTGCAGCGCTTCTCGGGCTCGTTCAGCAAGCAGCCCATGACACTGACCGAGCGCGTGGTCGCAGAGATGGGCAGCCTGATCGTCATCGACTACCAGCTCGATGCGGGCAAGCGCAGCGAGCACCTGCGCGTGGCCCGCGACCTGAACACCGGAAGCGTCGCGCGCGTGATTCGTATCGACGGCGACAAGGCCATCCCCAGCGACATCACTGCGTACAACACGATGATGGACCGCACCGTGTTCGCCGCGGACGACAATCTCGCGACGCTCGGCAAGAAGGCCGAGACGTGCCTCATCGGTACCAAGGAGCTCGACTGCGAGAAGACCCGCTACAAGGTGCTCGTGGGCGACAAGCCGGCGACGCTGAGCGTCGTGACGAGCAAGGCCGTGCCGGACCGCGCCGTCGCTGGCGAGCTGTCCACCGCCGACGGCAAGCTGCTCTATCGCGCCGAGATCATCGACATGGGTCACGGCACGCCCGGTCACGCGGTCGCCGAGAAGTAGCCCGGCGAAAACCGGCTCGATATTCGCTCGAAACACAGCGGGCGCTAGCGTCTACACGATGCCCGGCGAGATCCGCATTGCGGTCCTCGGCGACCTGCACCTCCGCTTTTCCGACGAGGACGTCGCCTACTTCAACAGCTCGGACTACGACCAGCTGCTGTTCGTCGGCGATCTTGCCGGCTATGCGCATCAGGGTGGGCTCGACGTGGCCCGGCGCATCGCCCAGCTCGAGCGCCCCACGCTCGTGGTTCCGGGCAACCACGACGCCGTGCGTCTGGCGCATCTGGCTGCGGAAGTGGCGCGGCGGCCGCGGCTCGCGCATATCCTCGGCATCGGACAGGGAAAGCTGTGCGACGAGCTGGCGGACGCGCTGTCACCTGTGCCGCTATGTGGCTACAGCCGGCACGAGCTTCGCGTTCGCGATCACCACGTCAGCCTGGTCGTAGCGCGGCCGCATGCGATGGGTGGGTCGTACGTTTCGTTCGAGCCGCACATCCGTCATCGCTTCGGCGTATCGACCATCGCCGGGTCCGCGGCGCGCCTCTGTGGGCTCGTGGATGCGTGTGAATCGGAGCGCGTGGTGTTTCTGGCCCACAACGGTCCGACTGGCCTCGGCGACCGGCGCGACGACGTCTGGGGCTGCGACTTCAGGAAGGAAGAGGGCGACTTCGGCGACGAGGATCTGCGACTCGCCATCGAGCACGCCCGCGAAAGCGGGCGGCGGGTACTGGCCGTGCTCGCGGGTCACATGCATCACGCGATCAAGGGCGGAGGCGAGCGGCGCTGGCAGCTCGAGCAGGGGGGCACTGTCTACGTCAATGCCGCGCGCGTGCCTCGCATCTTCGAGAGCGAGGGGCGGAAGGTCCGCCATCACGTCAGAGTGAGCCTCGCTGCCGACAGCGCGCGCGCCGAAGCGGTGCTCGTCGAAGATCTAGCTCGCTAGGGGGGCTACGGAGTGTGTGCGCGAGCGCAGCGGGACCCCGCTCGCTAGGCGGGCTCCGCGGGGTGTGTCCGGGCGCAGCGGGACCCCGCTAGGCGGGGGCCCCTATCCCGCCGCGCCCGGACACACCCCGCTGCGCCCACGGTTCGCTTTGGCCTGGAGTGCGTCGGGGGCTACGGGGGCTGCGTCCGCGTGGAACGAGATAGGGGCCCCCGCGAAGCGGGGTCTCGTTTTACGCGGACGCAGCCCCCGTGGCCCGACCGTTGGCAGTTGCACCCGCCTGCGCAGCGCAGCCGCTCGCGGCGCGTGGGAAGCTCAGACGCCCAGCGCGGCGCGTAGCTTGTCGAGCTGCTCGCGCTCTTCGGCGTCGACCTCGCCATCGGCGTAGACCACCGCGCGGGCGGCTTCGAGGAAGGTGCGGCGGTGCTCGACCGGAACGCGCCCCGGATCCATCGAGCTCGGTGCCGGCGCCACGCTCAGCCACTCTTCCACCTGCGCCCGATCCGCCTCGTCGAGCTCGAGGCGCTTGACCAGACGGTGCACGAAGTTCCGCTCCGAGTCGCGGATTTCCAGGTCCGTCCACGCGAACGCGCACACGAACTGCATCAGGAGGAGCCGCTCGTCCCGGTTCAGCTTGTCGAGCATGACGCGATGCTAACGCCTGGCGTTCCCGGGTTCCAGCGCCGAGGTACCAACCGCACAGTGTGGCTTGCGCGGCACACCAAAAGGCCTGCATTCCCGTGTGCGGGAGCTCGCTTTCCGGGCACAGCAATTGCTCGACATCCGCTCATGACGTCTCCGGCAATGACGCGTGCCGCGCTTGCGTGCCTGCTACTCGCAGGCTGCGGCGGTCAGGCGATCGTGGACGGGTCGGCGCGCGCTGGATCCGGGGGCGCGACCGCCACAATCGGTGCGGGTGGTGCCGATGCGGGAACGGTGAAACCCGGTCTCGTCGCGCCGGACGGCAGCTTTCTGGTTGTGGATCGGAACGACGTCCCGATATCGGGCGCCATCGTGGTCGTGGACCGTGCCGGCGGCGTCGAGGAGCAGCGCACGACGCACCAAGACGGTGTCGCGATGTTCTCCGACGTGGACTTCGCGAACGAAACCGTCGATGTCACGGTCTTCAGCCCCGGACGCATCCTCGTCACCGTGCTCGGCGTCTCCCCGACCAGCAGTCGCGTGCTGCATCTCCAGCCGCGTCGTAGCTCGGCCGGATGGACGCGAACGCTGACCGTGAAGATCCGGAACAAGGCATCCAGCAGCGACTGCATCACCGTCGGATTGACAACGCCTTCGGCCCACGTAGCGACCTGTGGCGAATCCACCCAGCCGGACACCGTGACCCTGAAGACGACACCGGGCTCGAGTGGCAAGATCATCGCAGAGGATCTGGTTCCGCATGTCGGGACCTGCCCGTCGTTGGCGGCTGAATTCGTCGCGGACATCCCCGATAGCAGTGACACCATCGACGTTGACTTCGCGAAGGCCCAACCCATCCAGGTTGCTTCCGGAACGCTTCCGGTACCCGACCCTACCGAAGGGTGCACCGTGGGACCCACAACCCGGAGCGTGGAAGCAAGGAGCGACGTTGTAGCGTTCCTGAAGAATGTGCAGCCCGTGCAGAACGGCGTTTGTCACTGGAACACCCAGTACGTGCCGGCGTTCTCCGAATCCGAAGTCGAGACGGATTACAGCTCGTGGTACGGGCCGAGCCACGTCGGCGTGTACCGGCGCGGGAATTTCCCGGCTACGGCGCTGCCAAGACTCCCGGACCCGATCGTTTTTGCGGTAGCGCCGATGGTGGTGAGTCTCTTCGATCCCATCCAATGGACCGCCGGTTCGGACCTCCCGGATCGACTGCACGTCTGGGCCGATGACGATTCCGGGCGGATCTTCCGCGTCTGGACGATCTGGTTTCCTCCGGAACCCCACGGCGTGAAGCTCCGGAAACCACCAGACAGCATCTGGACGCAACTGGACTGGACGCATCAACAAGGCCTGCCCGTGAGCGTGGAATACTGCGACCCCGGCCCTGGACAGTGCGGTGGACGACCGTGCACGCCCACGGAAGAGCCCTGGTGCGAGCGTTACGTGAGGGCGTTCTCGTTCGACTTTCCCGCGCCGTGACGGGTCGAGCGCGCAGCGTTGGGGGCACGCGCACGCCTCACGAAAGCGGGCTGCAGCGTCGGATGGCGTGCGCCTGCTCTGGTACCTGGTTGGGTGCGCCCGATCGGAAAAAGAGGGGAGGCGTCGGTTCAGACCGGGGCGAGCCAGTCCTTGTGGTGTTCGTCCTTGCCGGTGGCGGCGCGCAGGTAGGCGCGCTGGAACAGGGCGCCGAAGGTGCGCTTGCCCGTCGACAGCTCGTGGCCGTCGATCTCGCGGACGGGCGTGACCTCGGCGGCGGTGCCCGTGAGGAACACCTCGTCGGCGCGCATCAGCTCCTCGCGGGTGAAAGGGCGGATGGTGACCGGCACGTTGTTCTCGCGCGCGATGGTCAGGACGCAGTCGCGCGTGATGCCGGGCACGATGGACGAGCTTTCGTCGTTGGTGAAGAGCGTGCCGTTCTTGACGAAGAAGATGTTCTCACCGGTGGCGTTGGCGACGGTGCCGTCCTGGTTGAGCAGGATGGCATCGTCGAAGCCGCGGTCCAGCGCCTCGTGCGCAGCCAGCACGCTGTTGGCGTAGTGGCCGCTGGCCTTGGCCATGGTCGGCAACATGGTGTGGTGGAACTTACGCCAGCTGGAGACGGTGACGCGGATGCCGTTCTTGAGCGCGTTTTCCCCCAGGAAGCTGCCGAGACCGCGCGCAGCGATGAACACGCGCACGTCGCACTCGCGCTTGGGCTTCAGATCGATGGGGCCGCGGCCGAAGAAGGCGAGCGGGCGCAGGTAGCCATTTTCGATCTCGTTCTTGCGCGTGACGTCGATGGCGGCCTGGAACAGCTGGTCGCCGGTGTACGGCAGCTTCATGCCGTACAGCGACGCGGACGCGAGCAGGCGGTCGATGTGATCGCGCAGGCGGAACAGGATCGGGCCGCTGTCCGTCGGGTAGGCGCGGATGCCTTCGAAGACGGCGGTGCCGTAGTGCAGCGCGTTGGAGTAGTAGTGTACGCTCTGCGCTTCGGCTTCGCGGATCTCTCCGTCCCACCAGATCCACTTGGCGAGCTCCTGACCCTGCGGGCGCGAGAGCGCCAGGTTCTCTTCTTCAGGGACGCCGTGGAAGCTAGGCCATTCGGCTTCGAGCGGTGGAGTCATGGTTTCGGTTCCTCCCTGTGCGCGGGGACTTGGGGGGGAGTATTAACCCCGCTGGGTGCGGGCTGTCGAGGTGGCGGGTGCCCGTAGCGGTGCGTGTAGCTCCTGATCGCCCGTTTGTTGTCGGGGAAGCGCCGCACCAGCTCGTCGAAGAGCCGCCGCGCCTCGGCCTTCCGGCCGCGGCGGGCGACGATCTCCGCCAGGTTGCCCAGTATCTCGGGATCGTCGGGCCACAGCTTCCGGCCCCGCCGCAGCAGCTGCTCGGCTTGTCCGAGATCATGCTTGTGCGCCAGGATGACAATCAGGTTGTTGGTGGCGCGGCGCGCGGCTTCGGTGGGTCGGTCGCCCGCTCGCCTGAGCACCTCCTCGAAGGCCAACTCGGCCTTGTCGCGCTGGCGCCATTCGATGAGCGCCATGCCGAGCTGGTAGGGCGCGAGCGTCGAGGTGCGGGTCTTTTCGGTGGCATCGGCGAACACGTACTCGCTGTACGCGAACAGCGAGGCGCGCTGGGCCGCGAAGGCCGCGAGCGCAGTGATGCAGCCCAGCGCAGCCAGCGTTGCCGGCCTGTGGAAGCGCGCGGCGAAGGCTCCGAGCGCGAGCGCCGGCGCCATCACCGACAAGATCAGGTAGCGGTCGGCCATCAGGTTCTGGAGCGGAAACAGCACCTGGCTGACCGGAAGCAGCGGGACGAAGAACCACAGGAAGGTGACGAGGCAGAGCGGGCTCTTCTTCTGGCGCCACAGCCAGAGCCCCGCTCCAAGCCAGCCGGCGAGCAGCAGGTAGCCGGCGACGCCCTCGGCCGTCCACGAGGTGTGGATGGGCACGTCGTGGACGATGCTGCACAGCGGTGGCCACGACAGCACGGCCAGATAGCGGAGCCACACCGGGCCCATGGTCATGGCCGTCGCCAGGCGGCTGCCGCCGGGAGGTTTCTGCACCATGCCGACGAGGTGGCCGACGTGCAGGTCGATGGCGAGCACGCCGATCGCGCCGAGCAGAGAGAACGCGTAGATGCGCGCGTCCGGGCGGCGACCTGCGAGCAGATCCTGCGCCAGTAGCAGCCCCACGCCGATGACGGCCATCGACTTCGACAGGGCCGCACACACCAGCAGCAGCGGGACCAGCCACAGCCTATGCTTGGAGCGGCCGGCGTGGGCGAACAGAGCCCCGCCAACGAAGAGCAGCGCCAGCACGTCCTTGCGCCCCGCGAGCCAGGCGACGGACTCGACGTGCACGGGATGCAGCGCGAACACCCACGCGGCGACTTCGGCTATGCGGCGGTCGGCGAGCGTGCGGTGGAGCGCGCCACGCACCAGGAACACGGCGCCGAGATACAGCACGAGCTGGCTGGCGCGCAGCGCCTCGGGACGGAGGCCCCACAGGTGCGCCTCGAGCCACAGGTTCATGTCGCGCAGCGGCAGGTACTCGGCGCCGAGCTCGAGGCGGGTGCTGCGTGTCAGATCGAACCAGATGCGACCCAGCGCATGCCCGCCGCCCACGAGCAGCGCGTTGTGCTCGATGAGCCACGGGTCATCCAGGTTCAAGAAGCCGCCCGACAGCGACGGGAGGTACACCAGTACGACCACCACGCCGAGCAGCACGGCGAGGTAGCGGTAGCGGCGGTCGGGGGTCGGCAGCTGCAAGATCCCGGACGATAGAAGCAATCACGCCGGAGCGCACGGGCCATCGCGTGACGCGCCCGCGGCGGATGCGCTACGATCGACGACAATGACCGAGCGGCGCGGCATGTTGGGGGCGGCGAGCACGGTTCTCGCGGTGGGCGGAAACCTGGCGGATCCGCCGACGTTGCTCAAGGCCGATCCGGCCAGCGCTCCGACGCTCGCGGTAGAGGCTGAGAAGGCTCCGACGCAGGTCTCGGCGCGAGCCACGGACAGTGACGCGGCGACGCTCGTAGCGCCGGCAGAAGAAGCCGAAACGGCCGGGAAACCCACGCACTCGCGAGCGCGCTACCGGCCGCGGGGCGTGCTGGGCGAGGGCGGGATGGGGCGGGTCGAGCTGGTGTGGGACGCCGACCTGATGCGGGACCTGGCGGTGAAGCACATGCATCCGGAGCTCAGCGCGCGCCCCGCACTGGTCAGTCAGTTCCTGTGGGAAGCGCGGGTCAGCGCCCATCTGGATCATCCGAACATCGTGCCGGTGCACGACCTGGGCGTCACGGAAGACGCCCAGCTCTACTTCACGATGCAGCGGGTGAACGGCACCTCGCTGGACAAGGTGATCGAGCGTCTCTCGGCGGGCGACGAGGAGCTTGAACGTGATCTGCCGCTGCCGCGCCGGCTCAGGTTGTTTCTGCAGCTGTGCAATGCGATCACGTTTGCGCACTCGCGTGGCGTGCTGCACCGCGACCTGAAGCCGGCCAACGTGATGCTCGGCGAGCACGGCGAAGTGCTCTTGATGGATTGGGGCCTGGCGGTGCCGCTACCTGGAGACAGCGGCGAGCAGCTCAAGGCGGTCATGCCCACCGGCATGGTCGACAGCAGCGCGGGCACGCCCGAGTACATGTCCCCGGAACAGGCGCGTGGCGAGCAGCTGGATGCCCGCTCCGACGTCTACACGCTCGGAGTCATCCTGTACGAGCTCGTCTCGCTCGTGCGCCCGTACGATGGCCCGACGCCCGGCGCGATCCTGGTGCAGGCGCTAGCCGGGCAGTATCCGCCACTCGACGAGCACGTGCCGGGGATCTCGTCGTCGCTGTCGGCCGTGGTCGACAAGGCGATGATGCTCGACCCGGCCGAGCGCTACGACTGTGTCCGCGCGCTTGCCGAGGACGTCGAGGCGGTCATCGACGGGCGCACGCCACGGGCGGAGAACGCGTCGCTGGTGAGGCGCGCAACGCGCTTCTACATCTCGCGCGATCCGTCGTTCGGGCACCTGCGCGTGGTCAACGTCGACCTGTGGGTGGGGTCGGGGTGGCTGTTCGGCGTGGGCATGGCCCTGTACGCAGCCAGCTGGGTGCACGTGCCGTGGTGGCTGTTCCTGGTGGCGGGCACGCTGCTCGGCGCCTACCCGACGCTGCGCTGGATCAACATTCGGCGCCACACGGCGCGGCGCCGGCACATGCACGATTGACCCGGCGCATGAAAAGCGCGCCGCGTCAGGTCCAGGCGTTCTTCCACAGCGCGAGCAGGGTCAGGTTCCAGAGCGGCTTGCGCAGGTTCTGGCGGCCGCTGCGATGCAGCTCGAGCAGTCGCGCGACCTCGGCGCGCTCGATGAAGCCGTCGGACCAGGACGACGGGTCGAGCAGGACTTGGTCGAACCAGCCGCGGAGGTCGCCGTTGATCCACTTGACGATGGGCAGCGAAAACCCGCGCTTGGCGCGGCGCGTGACGGAGCGCGGCAGGCGGGCGCCCAGTGCGTGCTTGAGTGCCCACTTGCCGCTCAGCCCGCGCACCTTGTACGACCCCGGCAGCGCCGCCGCGTACTCCACCAGCTCGTGGTCGAAGAAGGGGCTGCGGATCTCCAGTCCGTGCGCCATGCCGGCGCGGTCGATCTTGGGCAGGATGTCCGACTCGAGAAACAAGCGCTCGTAGGCGCGGAACGTGGCCTCGAGCTCGTCGTCGCAGGGGCCGGCGGCGTCGCGCGCCTCGCTCAGCGGATCGGACACGCCGGCTAGAGCAGGCGATAGCCGCGCCAGATCGTCCTGCCCGAGGTCGAGCGTGTAGGCCAGGCCGCGTAGTGCGGGCGGGAAGTCCAGCGCCCGCGCGTACTGGGCCAGGCGGAAGTCCATGCTGAAGTGGTGCTCGCGAGCGGCCAGCGTGCGGCTGGCAAGCTGGGCTGCGCGCCGCCTGAGCGGCGAGAGCGCCTGCGTCCAGCGATTCAGCTTTGCCGCGATGAATACGTCGTAGCCGCCGAACAGCTCGTCGGCGCCGTCGCCGCCCAGCGCGACCTTGACGTGGCCGGACATGTAACGCGAGAGCGCGTGCACGGCGAACAGGGAGGGGTCCGCGAACGGCTCGTCCAGGTACGAGATCACGTCCGGTACGGCGTCGCGGAACGTGGCGACGCTGAAGTGCTGCTGGTGGTGTCGGGTACCGAGAAAGCGGGCGGTCTGTTGTGCGGATTCCGTCTCGTCGAAGTCCGGGTGATCGAAGCCGAGGCTGAAACTCTCGAGCTGGACGCCAGAGCGAGCCAGAGAAGCGCCGACAACCGCAGAGTCGAAACCGCCCGACAAGAGCAGACCGACCGGCACGTCGCTCATCAGACGCCGCTCGACGGCGCGGTCGAAGCGCTCGGCGATCTCACGCTCGATGTTTGCCGCGTGCAGTGCGCCCGGCTCCGCGTGCGGCAGCTGCCAGTAGCGGCCAAGGGTCGGTGCCGGCTCCCGCTCCGAGACCGCGAGCGTGTGGGCGGCGGGCAGCTTGTTCATGCCCTGGAAGATCGCCCGCGGCGTCGGGACGAAGTCGAACAGCAGATAGCGAGCCAGCGCTTCGGGATCGAGACCGGGCTTTTCGCCCAGGGCCGTCAGGATCGCCTTCGGTTCCGAGGCGAAGACCAGACGCCTACCGTCGTGGACGTAGTAGAGCGGCTTCTGCCCCAGGCGATCGCGCGCGAGCAGCAGGCGTCGCGCGGCAGGGTCCCAGATCGCGAAGGCGAACATGCCCTGGAGTCGCTCGGCGATCGCGTCGCCCCACACGCGGTAGCCGTGCAGGATCACTTCCACGTCGCAGCGCGAGTGGAAGACCTGCCCGTGCTGCTCCAGCTCCTTTCTGAGCTCGCGGTGGTTGTAGATCTCCGCGTTGGCGATCATCACGAGCCCGTCCCCGGTGCGCATGGGCTGCGCGCCTCCGGCGACGTCGACGATCGCCAGGCGCGTGTGCGAAAGACACAGCCCTGGCTCGACGTGCACGGCAGAACCGTTGGGACCACGACGGGCGAGCGTCGCAGCCATGCGCTCCGCCACGCCCGCGTCGAGCGGGCGGCCGTCGAGAGACAGGATGCCGGCGATTCCGCACATGGTTGGGGCTCAGTCGGGGGGTGCCGAAAGTTCCCAGAGTCGCAGGTGTTGATGGGCGTCGTACAGCGGGAGCCTGTGCAGGCGCGGGCGGGTCACGAAGCGGTGGGTCACGTACTTGATTTCCCTGTCGAATACGGGCCGTCCGTGCACCGTGGACAGGAGCTTCTTGCAGCTCTTCGAGGGAACGCCATCCGGGCCGGTGTAGCAGTAGGATCCCTGGAAGAACCAGTAGCACGCGGGCCTGCCGTCGGGCAGGCGCGGCCAGCCGCGCTGATGCAGCTGATCGAGGAAGGTGGTGACGCCCACCAGCTTGTGCGGCGCGCCGCCGGCGCGCTGGGCTTTCTCCCAGGCGATTGCCAGGTAGCGCCCTTCGATCTCGATCGTGCTGTTGCCGTGGCGCCGGAGCTCGGTCGTGTCGTCCGGCACGATCAAGGTGCAGCTTCGAGGAACGCGATCGAGCGCCTCGCGGAACACGTGCTCTTCGCTGCGCGGACCGTATTGTCGTGAGAGGTAGCTCCGGGCGCGCACGGGGCTCGACAGCACGAACAGCGTCGCCGCGGCCAGGACCGCGACGCGGACGCGTCGCGCGCGCCCCGCATGCCCCACGTTGCCGAAGCGCTCCCCGACGAACCCCGCGGCCGCGACGAGCCCACATGCAGAGAGCAGCGTGAGCCACGGCAGCATCCAGGCGCCGTAGCGGAACAGCTCCATGTAGCTCGCGGTCGGGTCCACGATCGGGCGGACCGCAAGCGGCCATACTCCCGTGACGAGACCGACCGCGAACAGGAGCGCATGCCGGCGCTCGATGCGGCGGAGCGCGATGGCGAGCACCACTCCGAGCGTGAGCCAGTACGGCACGACCTCGGGAATGCCGAGGAAGCGGGCTGCGTGGTTGAACGGAAACCCCGGCAAGAGCGACGGCGTAGGGCCGAGCGCGTGCAGGGCTACCTGCGCCGCGATCATGTTGGCGCCGAAGAAGCCGAAGCCCAGCCATGCAACGGCATGCCGCCGCCAGCTCCGCACCACGGGCCACGCGACCGCCAGGAGCGGCGCTCCGACGATGCCGGCTTCCGGTCGGCACCACGCGGCGTAGGCCAGGAGGGCCGCGCCGGCGAACACCGGGAGATCCTCTTCTGTCCTGGCTCCCCACGCCGCGAGCGACAGCGCGGCGAGCTCGAGCGAGAGCAGCGGACCGACGAGAAAGTCGCTGGTGAACATCGCGGCGTGCAGCGGAATCGATGCCAGCATCAGGCCGGCCAGCAGCGGGATCGGTCGGCGCAGCCCGATCTGCTGTGCGAACACCGTCAGGAGCGGTGGAGCCAGCGCGGACATCACGACCGGTACGCGGATAGCGCGCCACATCATGTGGTGGGGCGCGAGCAGATCGACGATCACCGACAGGCCGCCGTAGCCACCGACGAAGTCCATCAACCGGCGGTACCCGGAGCCGCCGTCGGTCAGGATGTTGGTGCGCGTCCACACCAGCCGGACGAGCAGGCTCCACACAACGACACCGAGCACCGGCAGCAGCGTCATCCGCCAGCCTGCCGTCGAGCCGGAGTCTCCAGCAGCGCGGCGCCTGGCGAGCGTGCGCACGCCCGCCGCGAGCAAGCCGCCCAGCGCGATCGCCAGCGCCAACCGGGCGACGGCGCGATCGCGCCAGGCCGCCCTGTCCCACGCCGGCATCCAGTGAACCAGAGCCTGCCCCCGGGTGGAAACGCAGAATCCCAGGGCCGCGATCGCCAGCAGCGATGCGATGCAGACGACGACGAACGCGGCGGTCGACTCTCGCGCCCCGGACGCACCGCGGAAGCCGGCTGCCAGAAGCAGCAAGGCCGTGATCAGCGCTGCGCCCAGGATCCACAGCGCCGGGCTGGTGCCGCCGGTCGGATGCGTCGGGCCGGAGAGCGTCACCGGTATGGCCAGGACCCGCGCCCTGAACGACTTGTCCGCATGCCGGCGCACGGTCGCTTCGAGCTTGTCGAGGGCGCTCCGCGTCGTCGGTTCGAGCTTCTCTGCGTCGGGCGTGGACGAGAAGCTGAAGCCGCTCTTTGCCTGGTCGTCCACGCTCATCCGCAGCACGGCCAGTTGGGGACCCTTGTCGCTACCGCGCTTGATCTCGAAATCGACGTGGTCGGGATGGATCTCGATGTTCGACAGGACAGCGTCGCCGGCGATGGGGTGACTGAGCCTGTACGGCGCGACCAGTTGGACGAACGCCTGGTCCTGGCCGGAGCGGAAGACGGGCTGGCTCGCGAGCGCGACGGCTGTCGAACACAGGACGATCAGGGAAGCGAGCAGCGCGAGCAGATGTCGCTTCGTCATCGCGGACGTCGAGGCGGCGAGATCACCACGGCCAGCATGCCGAGGGCGATCACCAGGATCGCGAAAAGCAGCCCCAGCGCTGCGCCGAGCACGCGCGCGACGAGCCCCATCGGCACGAGCGCGCACGCCACACCGACGATCAGCGGCAGCACGGCCACCACCATGTACATCTTCAGCGGGTTGTACTGGAGGATGACCTCGACCAGCCCCTGGCCGGCGCGCAACGCGTCGCGGATGAAGCGCACCTTCGATTTTCCGACGCGCCGGGCATACGCGACCGGGTGGAAGTGGATGAAGCGCCCATCGAGCATCAGCACGACGGTGGTCGTTGTGGTGAACGAGAAGCCGTTCGGGAGCCGGTCCACCAGCGGCAGCACCTGCGAGCGGTGGAACACGCGGAAGCCGGAGTTCGGATCGGGGATCCAGTTGCCGGTGACGAAGCTGGTGAGCAGGAGGAACGTGGTCCGGACCGGCGAAAGCCAGACGCTGCGCTGGTAGCGCGGCCCCTTGCGTGCGCCCACCACCATGTCGAAACGCTCGGCCAGCTCCACCAGGGTCGGCAGCTCCGCGAGGGGATAGGTGCCGTCTGCGTCGGTGATCGCGACCAGCTCGTAGCGGGCCTCGGCGAGCCCGCTCTTGAGCGATCGGCCGTAGCCGCCGGTTGTCGGATGCACGACGACACGGGCGTCTGCGGCTTCGGCGACCTGACGTGTGTTGTCCTTGGAGCCGTCGTCCACGACGATGATTTCCGACGGACGGTCCAGCGAGGAGAGCACATCGGACAGGGCGGCCAGTGTCGCGCTGAGGCCCCGCTCCTCGTCGAGGGCCGGGATGATCACGCTGACGCCGCGCGGGACGTCTTGTTGTGCCGTGGAGCTCAAGCGCGGGCCTCGAGCAGTCCCTTGAGCACGCCGGTGCCCTGACGCGCCAGCGTGCCCCAGGGGGTGCAGCCGACAAGCCGGGCGAGCTGCGACGGTCTGCCGTAGAAGGACAGCACAGCCCACATGAACAGGCGACGGAGCTCCGCTGCCGGCATGTTCGCGTAGGCGTTGGCCCGGGCGGAGACGTCGTGATCGCCGAAGTCCTCCGCCTGCAGGCGTCCGAGCTGGACGAGATCGGTGCGCATGGTGGTCCCGAGCCGGGGAGCGTACAGGTTGAAGGCGGCGTAATCGAGAGGCAGCGCGCGGGCGTGGCGGATTGTGGCCAGGACCTGCGCAGGCGTTTCTTCCGGGCTTCCGAGCACGAAGTGGCCGCAGCTCCGGATGCCGATGCTGCGCGCGTGGGACAGGACGCGGTGCGTGCGCTCGGCGCGGACGCTCTTGCCCAGCCGTTTCGCGACGGCGTCGTCGCCGGTCTCGATGCCGACCAGGATCACCTCGCAGCCCGCCTCGCGCATCAGGTCCAGCGTGGGCTCGTCGAGCACGTCCAGCCGGCATTCGGCCGACCAGCGCAGCTCGCTGCCCGCTGCGACCAGCGTGCGGCAGAGCTCCTGGGCGCGCTTGCGGGTTGGTCCGAACGTGAAGTCGCGGAAGTAGACCTCGCGCACACCGAGCAGCCGGACGTACTCGAGCTCCGCTGCCAGATCCTCCAGCGGGCGGAGCTGGTAGGGCAGGTTCCGCGACGCACAGAAGGTGCACGGGAACGGGCAGCCGTTGAGCGTCAGGATGCTCGTGCAGCGCTCCCAGCGTGTGAACGGCATGCGATAGCGGTCGAGCGGGAACAGCTGGTGGCGCGGCAGCCCGTAGCGCATCTCGGCTGTTGGGTTGGCGGGTCGCGCTTCGACGCTGTCGCCCCGGCGCAGCGTGATGCCGCCCACGCTGCTGTCGTCGCCGGCAGCGAGGCGCGTCAGCGCCGGATCCGAGAACGTCGTGAGCAGCCCGTCGAAGGCGCGTGTGCGCATCAGCGTTTCGCGCGGCGCGAACGACGCCACGTCGCCCAGCCCGTAGATACGCGCTCCGGTTTCGCGGGCGAGCGCCGTCAGGAAGCGGTCGTCGTGCTCGAGCGACACCGCTGCGGTGAGCGAGAACACCACGTCGGGCTTGAAGCGCCGTGCGAGCTGGTGCGCTGTGTGCGCGTCCAGTCCCGAGGCGACCGCATCGATGACGGCGAGGTCGTGATCCGCGGCGAGCACGCCGGACAGCACGAGCAGATCGATCGGCGCCCAGTAGTAGTCTGCCTTGGTCGACTCGCCGCAGGCGAAATCGCGCAGCACCGGGCGTCCCGGCGCGGGAGGATTCAGCAGCAGTACCCGGGCCATGATGTTGCACAGAGCGCGCGCTGGACGGCTCCCGCGAAGCTGCGGGTCAGGGCGGATCCATCGACGGCTGCCATCTGCAGCCGAAGCCTACCACGGGCTCCGGAACGCGGTTTCCCCGCCCAGAGGCGGGGCTCCGCGTGATTTCAGATGCCGCCGTCGGCGCTGCTGTCGCCTGTCTGGGCGTCGGAGCCGCCCGCATCGCCCGGCACGGTATGGGCGTCGAAGGTGCCCGAGTCGTTGCCGGCGTCGAGATCGCACGGCGCGGGGCTGCCGGCTTCGTCGGCGAAGCCCGCCGCGGGTACGCAGCCGAGGTCGAGCGTCGACGAGAGCTTCACGAACACGCCGCAGGTGTGATCGCTGCGGCAGCAGCCCGCTAGCTGGCCCAGCGACGGCGCGTCGTAGCTCGGGCAGGCGGTGTCGGCGATGCCCGGGTTGTCGCGCGCGACGCAGCCGTCGGGAGCGGCGACGTAGGACTGCGCCGGCCCGAGGTCGAGCCCGCACGCCGAGCTCTGCGTGCAGCAGGCGTGCAGCGTGACGACGCCGTTGAAGTCCTCCGGCTGGCACGTTGTGCTGCCGCAGCTGACCGGACCGGCTTCGCCGCCTCCGTCGTAGAGCGGCGGCGTACCCGTGTCTGCGGTGGCGCCGTCGCCGGTCGAGCCCGCCGCGCCGTCGGTCGTCGCGCCGTCGCCGGGCGCTGCGTCCTTCTTCGTGGTCGCGCCGCCTCCGTTGTTGTTGCTGGAGCAGGCGCCCATGGCGAAGGCGAGCCCCACCGCGAACGATGCGAGAAGCGCGCCCGTGTGTGCGTGCATGAAGCGGCTCACTGCTGCACCCCCGTGCTCTCGTTGGTGCCGCCGGTGCGCGGCCAGCCCGAGGTAGCGAGCGACGTGTTCGTGTTGAAGACGTACAGCCCGCCCTCGTTGGCGCCGACGGCCTTGCCGCTCGGGAGGAAGAGCGGCGAGCCAAAGGGGCTGCCGCCGCCGTCCAGCGTCTTGTTCGTCCAGAGGACCTGGCCTGTCTTGGCGTCGAGGGCGCGGATCTTGTCGCCGGTCAGCAGGTAGAGCTTGCCGTCAGCGCCGACCGTGGGTGCAGCCTTGCAGTTTTCGCCCAGACCGAGCTTCCATTTGACGTCGCCGGTGGCCGGATCGAGTGCGACCGCGCTGGTGTCGGGAGCCGTGCCGCACAGGTAGATCGTGCCGTCGGGGCCGACGCTCGGGTCCGACGAAGCGTCGCTGGTCAGCGGGACGTTGCCCCACCTGGGTTGGCCGTTCGGCGCGACGGCCAGGACCGCGATTGCGGTTGTCGCCCCGGGGACGTTGTCGGAGACGGTGTAGACCGTGCCGTCGGGGCCGATGGCGGCGCCGCCCGAAGTCTGCGGGGTCCACGGAACGCTCCACTTGACGGCTCCGGTGGGCGTGAGCGCGGTCAGGGCGTTGTCATGCGGCGCGTAGATCGTGCCGTCCTTGGCGACCGCGACGTTCCACGCCTGGCCGCCGAGCGTCTTGTTCCAGACCACGCTGCCGTCGGTCGTCGACAGCGACGCGACGCCCGTGTCGGTGGAGACGTACAGGGTGTTGGCGTTGGGCGACGCGAGGTTCCGCGCTGCCACTGCCGTACTGGTCCAGCGCTCGGTGCCGTTTGCCGTGAGCGCGTAGACCTTGCCGTAGAAGTCGGTCGCGTAGAGGTTGCCGTCGGCCGCCTTGATCACGCTGAACATGAAGTTCGAGCCCGTGTACGCCCACAGCTGCTTGGGCGGCGTGCTGGACACGTCGACTGCGCGGACGTCGTTGCCGACGGCCTCGTAGACGGTGCTGTTCGGGCCGAGTGCGAGGTTCGTGTCGGTGCCCGCCGCGGCCATCGTGGTCGTCGCCGCTCCCACCGGTGGCGTGTCCGTGCTCTGGGCGATGACCTTGTCGTAGTTGTAGAGATTCGCGGACCACGACTTTCCGATGAGCTTGTTCGTGGTCAGGCCGGCGTTCAGGTCGAAGCCGGCGTGCAGCTTCCAGAGCGGCTGCTGCGTGAAGTTCACGTCGTAGCTCAGGTAGCCCTCGAGGTTGATGAAAGGTCCAGCGAGGTCGTCGACGAGCACGCTGAGCTCCGGCCCGCCATAGCCCTTGAGCTGCGCCGTCGCGACCGGCGTGGGCCACTGGGTGGTGAAGGATTCGCTGTGCGACTTGTGGCCCGAGAAGCTCCCGTTGTCGTACGAGAAGCCGCCGTGGACCGAGGCCGAAGCGCCGATGCCCGCGGTCACCCCCGCGGTCACCTCGCCGCTCGCGCCCACCTTGATCACGAGCTTGGGGAACATGACCCACGGCACCGGACCCGTCCAGACCGTGAACCTCGGCAGGTTCACGCTGAGGATGGGGTAGTCGCCGCTGATGCCGACGGTCGCCGCACCCTCGACGCTGAGGTTGGAGCTGACGCCGGCGCCCACGTCGAAGTAGGCGTGCTTGTGCAACTTCCAGTCGATCCAGGCGTTGAACGTGATGCTGGGCGAGAAGCACAGCGTGCCCGTCACCTTGAGGGCGACCGTCGCTGCGCCCTTGGTGGCGGGTAGCGAGGTCGTGAGCGTGGCGCACGCAGGCGAGATCAGCGTGCCGGAGTCGATCTTGCTCGAGCCGAGCACGTCGGCCGCGGAGAAGCTCTGGTTGTAGGAGAGCACGCCCTGCTGGAGGACGCTGTCGAGCGAGGTCGGCTCGATCACGACCGTGGTGCCGTCGCTCGACACGACCTTGCCGAACAGGCCGTTGGGCGTCTGCTGCGTTACGCCGAACACGACGATGTCACCCGCCTTCCACGCCGAGGTCTCGCTCGTCGCCTTGGAGAAGGTGAGCGTGCTCTGTCCGGACGTTGCGTCGGTCGTGACGCTGGCGAGCGCGGCGGCCGTGTCGGTGCCGGCGACCTTGGTGTTGGCCGAGATCTGGGTCGCCAGTTCCTTGTAGCTCACGTCGACGGTCGCGCCGGCGCCCTTCGCGAGCGTCACCTGCTGCGTCACCACCTCGGGCGCGTAGCCGGTGTTCTGCGCGGCGTTCTTGTCGACCACCGCCACGGCCTCGACCGTGTAGTCGCCGTCCGGCAGCGGCACGTCCGTGCTCGCCTGGACCTCGCGCTGCAGGTTGTTGCCCCGGATCACGACCTGCGCTTTCTGGCCGTCGGGCAGACCGCTGACGTTGACGCGCAGCACACCGGCAGCCGGGCCGGGTGGCCCCCCGGCGTCGCTGGGCCCCGTGCCGCCGCTGCCGCCGGCGCCGGCGGCGCCGCCGGCGCCGCCCGTGGATGCCGGCGGTGACGCCGAGTTGCTGGAGCCGCAGCCGCCACCGAGGAGGGCGATGGCAAGGACCAGGAAGAACAGGGATGCAGGTCCGGACAAGGTCCGCTGACCCTGCAAGCTGAAAGAAAGCATCCGGGCAGCATTGCGCCCAGCGTTGAGTTTCGTCAAGCGTGGCTTCTTCCCGGCGCCCGCCGTCAACCCGCGCACTTTCCGTATGAGCGACGTCAAGCGCTTGCGCCCCGTCAACTCGTTCACATACGAGCCCGTATATGATTCGGAGAATGAAAGCTCCGCAGAAGAAGTTCGTCCGTACGTCGTTTGGCGACATCGCCTATCTCGAGACGGGTTCGGCGGATCGACCGCCGGTGCTGTTCGTCCACGGCATTCCGACGTCGAGCTACCTGTGGCGGCACGTGCTCCGCTTCCTGCAGAACGACTTCCACTGCTACGCGCCGGACCTGATGGGGCTGGGCGACACGCGCGTCGATGTGGACAGGACCGCATTCCACATGGACGCGCAGGCCGAGATGCTGGTCGACTTCATGCACACCCTGGGGCACGACGAGTTCGCCCTCGTCTGTCACGACCAGGGCGGCGCCGCCGCGCAGATCATCGCAGCGCGCCTGCCGCACAAGGTCACGTGCTTCGTGATCACCGACTGCGTCTGCTACGACAACTGGCCGGTGCCCGCGATCAAGAGGCTGCAGCGCATGGCGCAGCTGCCCGTGGTGCCGGAGCTGCTCGGCCGGACTGGCTTCACCGAGTGGTTGCAGACGAAGACCCGCCTGTCGGACTTCAAGAAGGGTGTGTTCGACCCCCACAAGCTGGCCGACGAGACCATCCACGAGTACCTCAGGCCGCTCTCGGAAGGGCCCGAGCAGCGCAAGCGCTTCCGCAAGTTCGTGCTCGCGGGCGACGCTCGCTACACCGAGCTTGCCGTCGAGGATCTGAAGCGCTTCGACAAGCCGACCCTGGTGGTGTGGGCCGCCGACGACTACTACCTGTCGCCCTCCTGGGGGAAGAAGCTGTTCGAGGACATCCCCGGCGCCGAGCGCTTCGAGCTCGTGCCGTTCTGCGGACACTTCTGGCAGGAAGAGCGCCCCTCGGAGTTCTCCGCCATCATCGGCTCGTTCCTGTCGCTGCATCTGTCCGGGCGCGTCCAACCCGTCGAGGAGCAGGAACCGAAGCACCTGCCCGTCGCCGCCGATGCGCCGGGTGCGGAGTGAGAGGAGGCCGCCATGCTTGAAAACCGCATCCTGCTCACCACGCCCTCGTATCCGTATCCCACGCTGCCCGCGAATGACTCGCTGACCGACGCGACAGGGCAGCGCTTCACCAAGGGCGACGACATCTTCACCATCATCAGTCACACGCACTGCTACGCGAACCACATCCTCGCGCAGAACATCGATGTACCCTCGACGGTGCTCGAGTACCCGCGCTGGGACGACTTCACCGACGAGGTCGACAAGGGCTACCCGATCATCGGCATCAGCGCGTATCCGCCGCACCTCGACGGTGTGATGAAGATGTGCCGCTACATCCGCCAGCGCTCGCCGGCGACCAAGATCCTGCTCGGCTCCTACGGCGGGCAGGCGTTCCGCGCGGCGTACGACGAGGAGACCCAGAAGAAGTACGTCGATCACGTCGTCGCCGGTGAAGGCGTGCGCTGGCTCAGGCGCTTTCTGGGCGAGGATACCCGACGACCTGTGCGTCAGGCGCTGATGCCGAAAGCCGGCGGCGCGCCGCCGTACGTCAGCCAGTTCCCGCGCGGCAACATCGGCTTTCTGGTCTCGGGGCTGGGCTGCGTGGGCGGCTGCGACTTCTGCTCGACCACGGCGCTGTTCAATCGCAAGCGCATCGAGATGCTCTCGCCCCCCGAGCTCGTCGAGCACATCGAGCTCTACCACCAGCACTTCCCCTCGGTGACGCAGGTGTTCGTGATCGAGGAGGATCACTTCCGGCAGCCGAAGTACCTCGATGCGGTGCGCAAGTACTGGCGCGACCACCCCGACGTGATCGAGTCGCTCGACTGGTTCGGCTTCGGCTCGGTGGACTACATCGGTAGATTCGCCAAGCACTACGGCTGGGACGCCATCGGCGAGCTGGGCCTGGGCTGCGTGTTCATCGGCGTCGAGTCGAAGTTCGCCGGGGACCACGGCTACGACAAGCGCGACGAGATCGACGCCCGCGTCGTGTTCGACAAGCTGCACAGCATGGGCATCCGCACCGTCGGCGCGTGGATGTGCGGTTGGGATTTCCAGAACCACACGAACATGTACGAGGACCTGAACTACTTCGTGTCGCTGAAGCCGACCTACCAGCAGCTCACGCGGGTCTCGCCTTTCCCCGGCACGCCACTGTGGGAGAAGCTTCGCGAGGACGGGCGCGTGCGCGACGTGCCGTGGGAGGACGTGCACTTCTGGAGCGGCGCGCAGAAGAACGTCGCGCTCGAAGCGCACGAGACACTGAACCTGACCGAGTACGGCTACGACCTGCTCTACAAGACGTGGGGGCCGAGCATCCTGCGGCGGCTCGAAGTGCAGATGAACGGCTACGACTACTGCCGCCGCTCGGACAATCCCATGCTGCGCCGGCACAAGGCGCTGTTCTTCAAGCGGCAGTGCGGCATCCTGTGGACGAACCTGCCGGCGCTCGACCGCTTCGCGCCGAACGGTGTCGTCCGCCGCCGCACGCGCAAGGCGGACGAGCGCTACCGCGCCCTGTTCGGCGAGCCCACACCGATCATGCAGCGGCTGGCCAGCAACATGGAGCGGCTGGTGGCGGTGTACAAGATGCGGTCGTTCTTCGACCCGCTCAACCGCCACCCGAAGGAAGAGCCCTGCAAGCGCTACTTCTACGACAAGAACGGCCAGAGCGGCAGCGCCATCCCCTACCGGACGGAGATCGACAAGCCCACCGGCGCGCTGCGCACGAAGATGCGCCGGGCGGAGATCACCCAGGCCGTGCTCTCGGCGACGCTCAAGGCAGTGCGCTACGGCAAGCGCTCGAAGAGCGACCCCGTCATCGACGACTACCTCATCAGCCGCATCCACCAGGGCTGGCTGGGCTTCGGGTTCTAGTGTCGGGCGTCCTCCCGTTCGCTTCGCTGGTCGGCCAACAGCAGCTGAAGCTGGCGCTCCAGATGCTGGCCGTCGATCCCGGGCTCGGGGGCGTCTTGATCCGCGGTGAGAAGGGCACGGCCAAGAGCACGGCGGCGCGGGCGCTGGCTGATCTGCTGCCACCGGTGCGGGTGAACGCAGGCTGCCACTATGGCTGCCCGGCGGACCGTCCATCGGTGTGGTGCAGCGACTGTCGCGAGCTGGACAGTCACGAGACGGCGCTGCGACAGGCCGGCTTCGAGACGTTGCCGCTCGGCGTCACGGAGGATCAACTGCTGGGCACGCTGGATCTCGAGCACGCCCTGCGCCACGGCGAGCAGCGCTTCCGTCCCGGCATCCTGGCGCGGGTGAACCAGGGCGTGCTGTACGTCGACGAGGTGAACCTGCTCGATGACCACATCGTCGACCTGTTGCTGGACGTCGCCGCCATGGGCGAAAACCGCGTGGCGCGCGAAGGGATCTCGGTCAGCCACCCCGCCGAGCTGATGCTGGTGGGGACCATGAATCCCGACGAAGGCGAGTTGAGGCCGCAGCTCACTGATCGCTTCGGCCTGTGCGTAGACGTGGCCGCGCTGTCCGACCCGGAGGAGCGCGCGGAGGTCGTGGTGCGGCGGCTGGCGTTCGACGCCGATCCGGCCGCGTTCCGCGCGCGCTTTCAGGACGAGCAGGCTGCCCTCACGCGGCGCATCGCCGAAGCCCGCGGCCTGCGCCGCCAGGTCGCGGTGGAGCGGAGCTTCTGCCTCGCCGCCGCGGAGCTGGCGCTCGATCTCGGGGTGGACGGGCAGCGCGCCGACGTCCTGCTGGTGAAGGGCGCGGTCACGCTGGCGGCGCTGGATGGGCGCGCCGAGCTCCGCCCGGAAGATCTGGAACAGGCCGCAACGGTGGTGCTGCCGCATCGGCTGAAGGAGGGCGTCGAGGCTCTGGACGAGCGCGAGTCGCGACCTGACGCAGCCGGCGCACTCCGGGCCCGCGTGCAGCGTGCGCGGCAGCTCCGCCTCGCCGAAAAAAAAAAGCCGTGACGCCGGGCGAGAGCAGGCAACCCGTCGGCCAGGCGCCAGCCATGGGTCACGCGCGTCCGCCGACGACCGACATCGCGATGCAGCGCGACCCGCAGCAGAAGGGGCTCTTGCGCATCGGCCTCTTCGCCGGGGCCGATGACGACATCGACGCGGAGGCGGAAGACGGCGGGACGGAGACGCCGGAGCAGCGCCGGCGAGATGCCGCAATCCGCGCAGGCCGCTCGCGGCTCCGGGCCGTGGCGAGCCCGCTGCCGTACCGCGGGCGCTATGCGCGTTCGCGTCCTGCCGGCGATCCGGTGCGCGATGTGGCGTGGGACGCCACGCTGCGCCGGGTCGCCGAGCGCGGCGCGCAACCCGGGCAGATCCCGCTCGCGGTCGCCCCCGACGATCTGCGCACGAAGGTGCGCGTGCGCCGCCCTGCGCAGCTCCTGCTCTTCGTCGTGGACGGCTCGGGCTCGATGGGCGGCAAGCTCACCGACTACGCACGGCAGATGGCCGCGAGCGCGCTCGGTGACGCGTACCTGAAGCGCGCGGCGGTCGCGATGATCGTATTCCGCGAGCGGACGGCCGAGCTCCTCGTCGGCGCGACGCGCAAGGTCGACCGGTTGCATCGGGCCTTCGACGACCTGCCGCTGGGCGGAACGACGCCGCTCGCTTCCGCACTGGAGCTGGCGCGGCGTACGCTCCAGCGCGAGCTGGCCAGGGACCGCGCCACGCGCCCGACGCTGATCCTGATCTCCGACGGGCGCGCCAACGTGGGCTCGGCGTCCGGGCACGAGGGCGTGCTCGCCGAGGTGCGGTCCACCGCTTCGGCTATCGCCGCTCTGCGCGCGGTGCGCGTGCTGTTTCTCGATACGACCGAGCCGGGCAAGGACGCCCGGCGCGCCGCGGCCGTGGCTGGCTGGCTCGGTGCGGAGCGCATCCCGCTCGCGCGCCACACCGGGCGCGATCCATGGACGCTGGCCCGGCTCGCGCTGCGCGGAGGAAGCACGACATGAGCGATCGACGTCGGTTTGCAGGCTGTGATCTGGGCAAGGCCGCTGCCAAGTTCGCGCTGGGCGTTGTGGACGGGCAAGGGCGCGTGCGGCTCGAGTCCACGGAAGTCGTCGCGCACGGCGGCCAGCCGCTCGAAGTGTTCAAGGAGTGGTACGAGCGCTACGATGTGGCTTCCTGTGTAGCGCTCGGCGTGACGGGCATCGGTGCCGACGTGCTTGTGGCACCTGCTGTCGCGGTGCCCGAGGACGCCTGTCTCGAGTCGGCGCTGTCGCAGCTCGGTCTCGACGGCGGCCCCGTGAACCTCGTGCGGGTCGGCGCGCGCGGCTACTCGGTGATGTCGCGAAGCGACGACGGTCGCTACCAGTTCCTGCAGAACGACAAGTGCTCCTCGGGCACCGGCGAGACCATGGTCAAGATCGCCGGGCGCTTCGGCCTCGACATCGAACAAGCCGATGCGCTGGCGCTCGCGGCAGAAAAGCCGATTCCCATCACCGCGCGCTGCTCGGTGTTCGCCAAGAGCGAGATGACGCACTTCGGCAACCAGGGCAAGCCTGCTGCGGAGCTGTTCCGCGGCTACTTCGACGCGATCGCGGGCTTCGCAGCGGCGCTGCTCGCTCGTACCCGTGTGCCCGGGCCGGTGCTGCTGGTCGGCGGTGGCAGCCGCCTTGGCGCGCTCAGAGCGGGGCTCGAACGCGCATTGGGGCAGTCCGTCATCGTGCCGGAGCGCGCCGAGTGTCTGGAGGCGATCGGAGCGCTGGCGCTTGCCGCCGAGCACAGCGCGGGCGCGCTGCCCGGCGAGCCCGCCAGGCTGATCCGCCCGCGCGAAGCGCGCTTCAGCGTGCTCGAGCCCGCTGCCACGGCGCGCGGCCGGGTGCAGCGCCTCGAGGCGAGTGAAGCTCGAGAAGGCGCAGTGCGTGAGCCGTCCGTGCTGGGTCTGGACCTCGGCTCGACCGGTAGCAAAGCCGTGCTCACGTCGATCGAGAGCGGTGAGCCGGTGCTGAGCGTCTACGACCGGACGCGCGGCAATCCCGTGGACGCTGCGCAGCGACTGGTGCGCGCGGTGCTCGACGCTGGTCCGGACGTGCGCGCTGTGGGTGTGACGGGCTCGGGGCGAGAAGCGGTCGCGACGGTGCTGCGTGCCGCGTATCCGGAGCTCGTGAACCGCATCGTGGTGGTCAACGAGATTGTCGCGCACGCGACGGCGGCTATCCGCTGCGACGACGCGAAGGGCGAGAGCCTGTCGGTGGTGGAGATCGGCGGGCAGGACGCCAAGTTCATCCAGATCGCCGGCGGGCAGATCGTCGAGAGCGACATGAACAAGGCCTGCAGCGCCGGCACCGGCTCGTTCCTCGAGGAACAGTCGGCGATGTACGGCATCGACGCCATCGAGCAGTTCACCGAGCTCGCCGAGCAGGCCGCACGCCCGCCCGATCTCGGGCAGATGTGCACCGTGTTCGTCGCCGACGCCGCCGCCGAAGCGCACGGCGAGGGCTTCGGCCTGCCCGACCTGTTCGGCGGCTTCCAGTACTCGGTCATCCACAACTACATCAATCGCGTGATGGGCCAGCGCAGCTTCGGGCGGCGCATCTTCTTCCAGGGCAAGCCGGCCAGCTCGCCTTCGCTTGCCTGGGCGCTGGCGGAAGTCGCCGACCGCGACGTGATCGTGCCGCCCGATCCCGGTGCGATGGGCGCGTGGGGCATCGGGCTGGTCGCGCTGGCCGAGCTCGACGCGGCGGAGCTCGGCGCAGCGTCCGCCTTCGACCTCGACGTCGTCGGTCGCGCCTCGGTAGTGGAGCGGAAGGAGCTCCGCTGCCACGACGCGCAGTGCCAGACGCTGTGCACCATCGACAAGACCACGGTCGACGTGAGCGGCGGCAAGCACAGCGTGCTGTCCGGCGGCGCGTGCCCCAAGTACGAGATCTCGTCGAAGTCGCGCAAGCTGCCGAAGGAAGCGCCGGACGCCTTCGACGAGCGCGAGCGCGCGCTGGCGCCGTACCTGGCCACGCCGATCGACGGCGACACACCGGTGGTGGGCGTGCCGCTGGTCGGAGCGTGCTTCGGCATCCTGCCCTGGCTTTCGACGCTGCTCCGCGAGGTAGGGCTTGCCCCGCGCGTGCTCCGTTCCGGTCCGGCATCGCTCGCGCGCGGCGAGGAGCGCTGCATGTCCTTCGACGCCTGCGCGCCAGCGAAGATCGTGCACGGCGTGCTCGACACGGACGTTGATGCCGTGTTCTTCCCCAAGGTCCTGTCGCTGCCTCATCGTGACGGTCCCGGCGGCGCCGCCTGCCCTATGGAACAGGCCCTGCCGGAGATGGTGCGCGAGTCGCTGCATTCGCGCGGCCGGACGACCCGGGTCGTGCATCCCGAGCTCGCGCTGAGGCAGGGACTGTCCAGCCCGGCGCTGGTGTTGGCGCTGTACTCGGCGGTGCGCGAGCTCGGCGGCGATCCGGCGCGCCTGCCCGCTGCGCTCGAAGCGGCGCGGCGCGCACAGCAGGCCTACGAGGACGAGCTCGATCGTATCGGCCGGCGCGCTCTGGCCTGGGCCGCCCTGCACGAGGTGCCCGTCGTGGTGCTGTGCGGAGCGTTGCACGTGATCCACGACCCGGCCGTGAACGCGGGCGTGCCGCGGCTCATCCGCGAAGGCGGCGCGATGGCGCTGCCGATGGACTGCTATCCCATCCCCGACGGCGTCCACCCGCTGCCGCGCGTCGGCTGGGTCGACGCCAACCGCGCGTTGCGCACCGCGGTCGCGGCGCGCGGTCGCGGCGCCGCGTACCCGCTGATGCTGACGGCCTTCGGCTGCGGGCCGGCGTCGTTCGGCGAGCAGATCTTCACGGCCCTGATGGCGGGCTACCCGCACACCGTGCTCGAGAGCGACGGCCACGGCGGCGCCGCCGGCTACGTCACGCGTGTGCAGGCGTTCCTGCACACCGTGGACAAGCACGACCGGAGGCCGTCGCCGGTGGGCAGAGAGCGTCTGCGGCTACTCGAGCCGCTCCCCAAGCCGCCGCTCGAACAGGAGAAGAGCTCGCGGCTCGTATTGTTCGCTTTCAGCGATCGCATCTCGCCGATCCTGGCAGCGGCGCACCGCGCGCTCGGCTACGACGCGGTGGCGGCTGCCGCTCCCGACGCCGACGCGCTTGCGCTCGGCCGCCGCGACTGTTCCGGCAAGGAGTGTCTGCCCTACCAGCTGATCTGGGGATCATTCCGCAAGGATCTGGAACACACGCCGCCCGACAGGCGCACCGTGCTTGTCCAGGTTTCCGGGGACGCGAAGTGCCGCAACTGCATGTTCTCGGTGAAGGACCAGCTGTCGGTAGAGCGCATGGGGCTGTCGCACACGGTCGCTCTCAGGCACTTCGGCAGCGACGAGCAGGTCGACCTCGCCGTCACCTTCAAGGTGTGGACCGGCATGACGCTGTGGGACCTGCTGTTCCAGCTGGCGTCGTACTACCGGCCGCTTGAAAGAATCCCCGGCAGCGTTACGGAGCTCTACGACTGGTTCTGCGAAGAGGTCGAGCGCTGGACCGAGCGCCCTTTGCGTGGAGCGCTCGGTATGCTGCGCGCGGCGGACGAAGCGCTCGCGCTCGTCGAGCGCGCCTCGCGCGCCTTTTCCGCTGCCGTGGCGGGGGAGCGCGACGCCGCGCGTCTGCGCACCGTCCTTCTGAGCGGCGACATCTACGTGCGTATCGACAGCTTCTCGAACAGCGACCTCGTTCCCCGCCTGAACGAGCGGGGGCTCAAGGTCCTGGTGGAACCGACCTGGATGCTGTCCGAGTACATGGCCGAGGAGCAACTCGCGGAGCTCCTGGGGCTGCCGACCGGCTTCTTCCGCAACGCGGTCACGAAGACGGTGATGAAGACCATCCGCCGGAAGCTCTACGCCCGCGCACAGAAGCTCCACCCCTGGCTGGCCACGTTCGGCGACGAAGAGCCACTCGCCGAGGGCAGCGCGCTGCTCCGCCGCCACCCGCAGGGCGAAGCGCCCGTCACGCTCGGCAGCGTGCTCTCCGCGTGGAAGCGCGGCGCCTGCGACGGCGTGGTGGTCGCGAGCCCCTGGGGCTGCGCGCCCGCGCTGGTGAGCGAGAGCCTGCTCAGAAGCCGCCGCGACATCCCGCTCCTGTTCCTGTACGCCGACGGCTCGCCCCTCGACGCGCGGCGGCTGGATTCGTTCGCCTTCAAGCTCAGACGGCAGCCGCGCATCGCCGCGCCGGCAGCGTGACCGCGAGCCTGCCGCGTGGGCCTGGGGTTGTCGGTGCGGCGCGGAAGCGCCTCCGGCTCGATCCACACGCCAAGCTGCATCCGCTCGAGACCAGTTCGCACTTCCTACCGCTGAGCCACACCGAGCGCGTCGCGCGGGCCGTCTTCGACGGGAGCTGAAGTAGAACCGCGTTCGCGCCTGGCGCCGGCGAGCGCTCGCCGCAGCTACCTCCGCACCTCCAGCACCGACGTTTCCAGCGCAATGTGCTTTTCGCCGGGCTTCCAGCGGCGAACGGCGGTGATGGTGTAGCGGCCGGGAGAAAGCTTCAGGGCGCAGTTTTTCATGGGGCCCCAGAAGCCGTGGACCTCGTAGTTGTGCGAGCTCGAGGTCCAGACGTCTACCGCGAAGGGATCGCAGCCGAGCCTGCGGAGGGAGACTCCGTTTCGCTGGATGTCGATGTCGAAGGTCAGCACCTTCGGGATCCTCTTTCGGGATCTCCACCGGTCGTGTGAAAGCTCGATCTTCGCCAGGAAGGTCACTCGCGCGGGCTTGTCCAGCTTGAAGCTGGTCTCGCGCGGCTGAGCGCCAACATCGATCCGGGCCATCGCGGTGCCGCAAGCGCGGATCCCGAAGATGGGCACGATCACCAGCGTTGCCACGATGCCGAGCTCGATCGCGAAGCCGCGCAGTCGCCGCCTGGCGGGCTTCGGCAGGGCCGCGTTGCGGGGCAGTTCTCGCGGCTCGGGTTGATCGGCCACGCCCAGCGCGAGCTCGAGCTGCCGTTCCAGGTACACGCCAAGCTCGGCGTTGCCCATGTTGCGGACCAGCGGCCGCGCTTTGCCGTCCTGCAGCCGGGCCAGGAGCGCGAATGTTCTCCCCGTCTGCAGGGTGAACAGCTGGACGATGTCCGCGCAGGGCAGCGTCGTCTCGATGCGCGGCCAGAAGCGGCTCTGGCGACAGTAGAGCTTTTCGCCGGACAGGCGCACCAACAGCTTGTCGAAGGGCACCGTGAGCCGAAACCAGGCGTACACGGCCAGCAGCACCGTAGCGACCGAGGCGAACCCGTACACCCGCGAGCGGAGCGCCAGGTACCAGAGCAGGCCGATCCCGGCGAGGGCCAGCAGCCCGAGCAGCAGACCGACGAGGCTCCTGGCGCTGAAGTAGCGCAGCGTGATGACCAGCGAGCGGTCGCTGCCCGCGCTGCGGTAGTCGCCGCGCGTGCCGCGCTGGAAGTCGACCTTCAAGCGCGGTGTGGCGATCGACTTGGGCCGCTCCAGAGGTTGGCCCGACAATACCGCCGCGGCGTACTCCTCGAGCTCGGCGCGTTCGCCGAACAGCGTGCCGCAGTGAGGGCACACCCCGATTGCCTGCTCTTCCGGAAGCGGCGCGCCGCAGTTCCTGCACCCCATGATCGATGTCCATCGTTGCCGGTACGCCGCGGCGATTCAACTCCTGTGATGCTGCGTGGAACGAAGCCCGCTCGCGGCTGTCCACTGCGGACCCGCGGACAGGGCTGTTGAACCGGCGAGGCGCCGCCGAGATCCTCGCAGAGCTGGACACCGGGAAGTCGCGGCTCCTGTCGGAGCTAGAGCCGCGGCCGGTCCCGCTTTCCACCCTACGGACAGTCGCCGAACGGATCGCAGGTGCCGCTCAGGCAGAACTTGCCCGGGCAGCACTTCTGACCCGAAAGCCCGCACTTCACGCAGTTGTCGAAGTCGCACACGAGGTTCGGGCCGCACCAGCTGTTGTAGCCGCCGCAGCAAGCCTGGCCCTCGTCGCCGCATGGATAGCAGGTGCTCGAGTTGGTGGAGGCATAGGCCGCCGAGCAGTAGCGGTAGTTGCACTCGCTGTCGCCCAGGCCGCCGCAGGTGCTCGAGCCCTGCCGGCACTCGCCGTTGTCGCACACGCCGCTCGACGAACCGGAGCAGCTCTGGCCGGTGGCGATGCACGTACCGTACGAGCAGCAGCCCGCGCCGTCGCAGGTGTTGCCCTGGCAACACGGCTCGCCCGGCGCGCCGCACGCCTTGCACGAGCCGTACGTGCTGGTGCACGCAAGGCCCGAGCCGGTGCACAGCGTTCCGCTGCAACAGCTCTGCCCGTCACCGCCGCAGCTGCCGCAGCCGCCCGGCGTCGTCTCCGAGCACTTGCCGAGCGAGCCGCAGTCCTGCGCGGCGGCGATGCACTGGCCGTTGTAGCAGCAGTCCGTGCCGCCGCAGGTGTAGTCACCGCAGCAGGCCTGTCCCGTGCTGCCGCAGGCGACGAAGGTGCCGTTCAAGCAGACCTGGCCGCTGCTGGAGCCGTTTGCGCCGGACGCGACGCACAGGCCGGTCGCGCCGTCGTAGCAGGCGTTGCCCGAGCAGGTCGTTCCGCTGCACGGCTTCGTGCCGGCGACGCCGCAGTACTCGCAGTCGTTGTCGGCGACGCAGGCCTTGTCGGTGCCGCAGCTCGTGCCGATCGCGCTGCACGTCGAGTAGTTCGCGCAGCAGCCGCTCGCGCATTGTCCGCTGCAACACGGCTGGCCGGGGCCGCCGCAGGCCTTGCAGGTGCCGCTCTGGCACGAATAGCCGCCGGTCGTGCAGCGGCTGCCGCTGCAGCAGGGCTGGTTCGGTCCGCCGCAGGTGCCGCATGAGCCGTTGCTACAGGTGCCGCCTGAGTACGTGCAGGCATTGCCCGTGCCGCGACAGGTGTTGGCGTCGCAGCAGCCACCGTTGCTGCAGGTGCCCAGCGCGCAGCACGCCTGGCCGTCGCCGCCGCACGCCTCGCAGGTCCCGCCGCGGCACACGTCGCTGCTGCTGGAGCAGGAGTTGCCATCGCAGCAGGGCTGGTTCGTGCCGCCGCAGGTTGCGCAGGTGCCGCCCGCGCACACCTTGCCCGACGGACAGCTGCCGTTGGCGCAGCACGGTTGGTTGGTGCCGCCGCAGGCCGTGCAGGTGCCGCTGGAGTTGCAGATCGAGCCGCTGCCGCAGCTGCCGCCGATGCAGCAGGGCTGTCCCTTGCCGCCGCAGGTCGTGCAGGTGCCGTTGCTGTCGCAGGCCAGCCCCGAGCCGCAGGCGTCGTTGGCGCAGCAGGGCTGTCCCTTGCCGCCGCAGGCGCTGCAGGTGTTGTTGCCCGTGCAGACCTTGCCCGCGGCGCACTGCCCGCCCACGTCGCGGCACACCGTGGTCGAAGTCGTGGTGTCGCAGCAGCCGCTGCTACAGGTGTTGCCCGCGCAGCAGGGCTGACCCTTGCCGCCGCAGCCGGCGCAGTGACCCGACGACAGGCACTGGTCGCCGGCCTTGCACATCGAGCCGGTGGCGGCGCACATCTGTGTGCCCGGATCGCAGCAGCCACTGCTGCAGACGCTGCCCGCGCAGCAGGGGCTGCCCGGCGTGCCGCACTGCTGGCACACGCCGCGGCACACGGTGCCGGGATCGGTGCAGCTGGAGCCGTACACGGTGCCGGTGCAGCACGGTTGGCCTGCGGCGCCGCACGACACGCAGGTGCCGGACGAGCAGGTCGCTCCGGTCGCCGTGCAGGAGTTGTTGGCGCAGCACGGTTGCGTCTTGCCGCCGCAGCTGCCGCAGCTGCCATTTTGGCAGGCCTGGCCATTGCTGCAGTCGGTGCCCGACGCCAGGCAGGTGCCGCTCTGGCAGCAGCCCCCCGAGTCGCAGGCGTTGCCGGCGCAGCACGGCTCGCCGGGGCCGCCGCAGGCGCGGCACGTTCCGCCGTAGCAGACCGAGCCGGCCGCCGAGCACTGCTGCCCGCCGCAACACGCCTGTCCGAGCGCACCGCAGGCCACGCAGGTGCTGCCCGAGCAGGTCGAGCCCGAGTCGCACGCGGGTGGGGTGGTGCAGCAGGCCTGGCCCTTGCCGCCGCAAGGGGCGGGGCCGCCCGTTCCACCTGCTCCGCCGGTCGCCGTTCCACCTGCTCCGCCGGTCGCCGTTCCACCCGAACCGCCGGTCGCCGTTCCACCCGAGCCACCGGTCGCGGTGCCGCCCGAGCCACCGGTCGCGGTGCCGCCCGAGCCGCCCGTTCCCGTTCCCGCGTTGCCGCCGGTGGTGCCGTCCACGCCGGCATCCGGGTTTCCGGCCGTGCCACGCGACGAGCTGCTGCCGCAGGCGACTAGTGCCGCGGCGCCAAGAAAGGTGAGCGCGACCCAGAGCGCGCGACGTTGATGCATGAGCCGACCCCGTGGTGGAAAGAAGCGACGAACCTACGATCAGTGTACATCAACGCGCGCGGCCAGTTTGGGCAGGGCAAACTTGGAGTGGGCTCCAGCCAACGCACCGCGATGCGGACGCGATCTGCCGCGTCGATGTCGGTCGCTCCCCGCACCGCGGCGCGTAACACTCGGCCGACATGAGCGTAGAGGCACAGGACGCTGCCCCGCCCGGGCGCCCTCCGAGCCGGCGTTCGCTGGTCGCGCTGGGCTGCGGAGCCGTGGCGCTCCTGGTGTGGCTCGGCAACGTGCTCGAGGTCCTGCTAGTCCCGCCGCTTGCCTGCTCGATCGGGCGCATGCGGTTCGAGTCCTACCTGTTCATGGCGCGACCGGCTGCGATGCTGCTGTCGCTGTTCGGGCTGGTGCTCGCAGTCGTGGCCCGGCGCAACAACCCGCGGCTGCGCGTGGCAGCGCTCGTCGTCTGCGCGCTCGGAGTTGCGGTGGCCGTGGCCTTCCTCAGGCGCTGGACACCGGCCGTGCACCTGCCCTGTCTCAGGGACTGAAGCGCGTGCGGCGCGCTATCGCGACATGGGCTGCGTGGCGCGCCAGGGTTCCAGCACGACGCGGGCGGCGTGATCGGCGAGCTCGCGGAGATAGGGCGCCTCGTGGGCGCGCCGCGAGCCGAGCAGCGGATCGCTCACCGACAGCGGCGTGAGGCTCTGGTTCACCACCCAGGCGAAGGGCGCGATGCCGGCGCGCGCGAGGTCGCGTTCGAGCTGCATCGCTTCGTGGATGGGCGTCGCCTCCGCCAGCGTCACCAGCAGGATGTGCGTGTACTTGCGGTCGCGCAGCCGGGGCAGCAGTCGCTGGACGGCTTCGGGGCTGCCACTCGGCTTCTTCAGCACCTCGCGGTGGTACGACTCGGCCGCGTCGAGCAGGAGCAGCGTGTGGCCGGTCGGCGCGGTGTCGATCACGACGAAGCGATCCTCGCCCTGGCTCACGGTCTCGGCGAAGGCACGGAAGACCGCGATCTCCTCGGTGCAGGGGCTGCGCAGGTCCTCTTCCAGCAGCGCGCGGCCCTGCGCGTCGAGTCCGCTGCCCGCCGTCGCCAGCACCTCCTCGGTATAGCGGCGCGTCTCGAGCTCGGGGTCGATGCGCGTGATGCGGAGGTTGTCCGAGCCCTGCCGCAGCTCGCGCGCCGCCTGCTCGACGTGCGCGGCGGGATCAGTGGTCGTGAGCGTGACGGCAAGACCGCGTCGCGCCAGCTCCCCGGCGATGCGCGCCGCCACGGTCGTCTTGCCCACGCCGCCTTTCCCCATGGTCATCACGACGCCGCGCTCGTGCCTGGCCAGCTCGTCGATGAGCTCGTCGAGCTGTTCGGCGGACACCGCGCCGGCGCCCGCCTGTTGTACGTCGGCCTCGAGCGTGTCCCGCGCCGCCAGCCGGCGCAGCGCGTCGATGCCGACCAGCCCGGACCCGAACAGCGGCACCTCCACCCGCGGCAGCCGGTCGAGCCCCGGAGGCAGACTCGCGAGCGAAGCCCGGCTGCGCGCCTCCATCGCCGCCGCGGTCGCGTCGTCGGGATCGCGCGCCTCGAACACGCCGTTCAGGATCAAGCGCACGTTCGACACGCCGAGCTGGGCGAGCTCCGCGCGCGTGCGCTCTGCCTCGCTGATGGACGGCCGCTCGGGCCGCGCCACCAGCACCAGGGTCGTCTGCGCCGGATCGCGCAGCGCCTGGTTGCTCGCGGCGTACAGCCCCTTCTGCGCGTCGAGCCCCGAGAGCGGACCCAGACACGAGGTGCCGCCCACGTTGGTGTCGATGAAGCTCGTCCACGCGGCGGGCAGCTCCAGCAGCCTGAGCGTGTGACCGGTGGGCGCCGTGTCGAAGACGACGTGATCGAAGTCCGCCGTGGCGGCGCTGTCGCCGAGCAGCTTCGAGAACTCGTCGAAGGCGGCGATCTCCACGGTGCACGCGCCCGACAGCTGCTCCTCCATGCTGGCGATCGCCGCCGCCGGCAGCAGATTGCGGAACGGACCGACCACGCGCTCGCGATAGGCCGCCGCCGCCTGCTCGGGATTGATGTCGAGCACCGACAGGCGCGGCACCGCCGGCACCGCCACCGGCGACGACGACACCTCGACGCCCAGCACCTCGCCCAGGTTCGAGGCCGGATCGGTGCTCACCAGCAGCACGCGCCGCCCCGCGTCGGCCAGGGCGATCGCGGTCGCGCAGGCCGACGAGGTCTTGCCCACGCCGCCCTTGCCCGTGAAGAACAGGATGCGCGTCGGATCAGCGACCAGCGGCGTCATGGCGGCCTCTCAGCAGCAGCCGCCATTCCCGGTTGAACGCGACGAGGAACCGCAGCAGCCCCCCGACGCCTTCGGCGCGGGCTGCGCCTTGGCCGAGGAACCGCAGCAGCCCCCCGTCGCCTTCGGTGCCGGATCCGCCTTCGCGGGCGCGTCGACACCAGCCCAGGCGGCCAGCTCGTCGCGCGACGGATACACGCCGCTGCTCTTGACCTCGTCGCCCACCTTCACCAGCGGCAGCCCCTCTTCGCCGCGGGACTCGAGCGCCGCCTTGACCTCTGCGTCGCCTGCGAAGGCCGCGGGCTCTTGCGACAGGTTGAAGCGCTCGACCTGCACGCCCTGGTTCTTCAACCAGTCGAGATCGGCGGCGAAGCGTGCCAGCTCCGGATCGACGGACGGACCGCAGACGCCGGTGGAGCAGCACATCGCGGGATCGAACACTCGCAGGGTCACGGACATGGAGCCTTCCTTTCGTTGATCGGCGATAACCGGGCTGGCGACCCCGGCCTACAGGGCCCCGAGCAGGGCTTTCAGGCGCCGCAGCGTGCGCGGCTCGATGCAGTAGCAGACGCGGGGACCGTCCACCTCGCCGCGGATCAGCCCCACGCTCTTCAGCACCTTCAGGTGCTGCGAAATGGTGGACTGGGCGAGCGGGATCTCGTCCACGATGTCCCCGTAGATGCAGGTATTCTTGCGCACCAGCAGCCGCAGCATCTGCACCCGGGCCGGGTGGCCGAGGGCCTTGGCCAGCGCGGCCAGCTCCTCGTCGGCCGCGCGCCCCTCGACGGGCCGCAGATCCGGCTCCTCGTTGGGTGCCGGGCAACAGGCGACAGGCTGTTCGTTCATCGTCGAATTACGAATAGCCGCTGTGGGCGCGTCCGTCAAGAGGGCGGCGCCCAGCGACGACGTGCGCGGCAGCAGCGTGACGAGCAGCTGCGCAATCTCGCAAGCCCAGAGCCCATGCGCGACCGGGCCGTCTTGGCGAGCGCGGCGCTGGGGTGGCTCACTCCTCGGCCTGGCGCAGCGTGCGGCTGAAGAGCGGCTTGAAGTGCCCGGTGTGCGGATTCCAGTGCGGACCAGGCGGCACGTCGGTCTCGAACAGCACCAGCTTCACTTCCACCAGGTACTTCTTCCCGCGCCGGGGCAGGCCGTCCCGGGAGGTGCGCCACTCGAGCGTGCCCAGCTTGAAGCCGCGTCCCGGCAGATCGCCGTGGCGCTCGCTCTCCATGCGGGTCTGCCCCTGCTCGAACACCCGCGCCCGGTACGAGAGCCCGACCGTCCAGCCCGGCTCGACGCGCACCGTCGTCTTGGCCAGCAGATCTGGATCGAGCTGCACCGACAGCGTGTCGAGCCCGCGTGCGACCGAGAGTGCGGCCGGCACCTGCACGCTCAGCTCGTGCCCGGACGCGCCCTCCGCCTTCGAGGAGCGGCGGCAGCCCGCGCCGGGCGCGAGCAGCACGACCAGACCCATCAGCGCGAGCCGCCACATTCAGCCGCTCTACATCATCGAGCGCGCCGCCGCCAAACGCGCCGCGGCGCGCGGGCGTGAGGCGCGCAGGCGCGCCACGCCGTGCCATGGCTCGCGCGCGTGCCCGCGCCGCCGCGGCAAACAAAACCAGTTCGGGGCCCGTGGCGTATGCCGGGGCCCCGTGGAAGGAACTGCTCGGGAGCGGCCTCTGCCGCGGTGTGGGTTACTGGCCGCGCCAGTCGACGTTGTCGAGAGCAGGCGCCGTCGGGCGCATGATTCTTGACGAACTGGTGGTTCGTGGCGGCGTGGCAGACGTTGCAGCCGTTGATGGCGTTGTCGTAGGCGGTTTCGAAGTCGGCGAGGGTCTTGGTCCCCGCCTGCGCGGCTTTCGCGACCTCGTCCAGCGAGCCCGCCGCAGTCGTCAGGTAGCTCGACTCGAAGTTCTTGAGCAGCGCCTTGTTGGCCGGGCGGGTCGTCTCGAAGACTTCCTGGATCTCGGGCATCTCCTTGATCTGGTAGAGCACCATGCCCCAGTTCGGGGCCGGGTTGCCGCTCGGCGTGCCGTCGTCGGTCGCGTGCGCGGCCCACCACATGTTGTTCATGCGGTTGGCATACTCGATCATTACCGTGCCGCCGCCGGGCTGGATCTTCCACAGATCCAGGTTCGACTTGTTGGCGCCGCCGTCGGGCGCCATGAACAGCTGCTGCACGTCGTTCATCGTGACGCCGCCGTCCACGCCAGGTCCGGCGGGGCCCTGTGGTCCGGCAGGTCCGGCAGGTCCGGCAGGTCCGGCAGGTCCGGCAGGTCCCTGTTGCCCCTCGGGTCCAGCCGTACCGGCAGGTCCGGCGCTGCCGTTGGAGCCGCTCGAGCCCTTGCATGCTCCGAGCAATCCGGCGCTGACCAGCGCTGCGATCGCAAGCCAATATCCGTGTTTCATCCTGTTCAGCCTTTCGTCTGTTCGTATCTGTGCCCGGCGACCCAGCCGCCCCGGGCTGGTGTTGCCTTCCGCAAGGCGCGTGCCACGCTGCGCCTCGCGTGAAAGCGCGCGATCACCCACGCTGCGCGCGGCGCCGCGCCGGTTCCCCGGCAGCCAAGCGCGCATCGCACGAACGCTCCGCGCTGATCGCCCCGCCCAACAAGCGCCGCGCATGGCGTGCCGGAATTCCGGCACGCCATGCCGGGATCCCGTCAGCCCTTCTTGCGGCGGGTCAACTTGCCTTGCAGCGTCGAGCGCGGCACGCCGAGCAGCTCGGCAGCGCCCAGCTGCTGCCCGCTCGACTGCTCGAGCGCCCAGTCGATCACGTCGTCCTCGAAGCGCTCGACCAGCTCGGCCAGGCGCACATCGGAGCGGCCCGCGAGATCGAGCACGTAGGGCCGCGGCGACGTGTCGGCTGTGCGCAGGAAATCCGGCACGTGCGCGAGCCCGATGTTGTCGCCAGGACACAGCGCCGCGAACGACTCCACCGCGCGCCACAGTTCGCGCACGTTGCCCGGCCAGGTGTGTCGGCGCAAGAGCGCCGCTACCTCGCGCGAGATGTGTTTGGCCTCGCCGCCGGCCTTGCCCGCGAGCACGTCGAGGAAGTGGTGCGCCAGCAGCAGCACGTCGTCGCCGCGCTCGCGCAGCGGCGGCAGCATGACCTCGAGCCCACACAGCCGGTAGAACAGATCGTCGCGGAAGCGCCGCTCGGCCACGGCGGTCTGCAGGTCGACCTTGCTGGTCGCGATCACGCGCGCGTCGACCGCGACGTCCTCCCGGCCGCCCACGCGCCTGAGCGTGCCTTCCTGCAGCACGCGCAAGAGCTTGGCCTGGATGTCCAGCGGCAGATCGTCGACGTCGTCCAGCACCAGCGTGCCGCCGCTGGCCTGCTCGAAGCAGCCCGGGTGGCGCGCGAGCGCGCCGGTGAACGCGCCCTTCTCGTGGCCGAACAACTCCGATTCGGCCAGATCGCGCGGGATCGCGCCGCAGCCGATGGCCACGAAGGGACGCTTCGCGCGCGGTCCGGCGGCGTGGATTGCGCGTGCTACGAGCTCCTTGCCCGTGCCGGTCTCGCCGGTGACGACCACCGGCGCGTCGCTGCTGGCGAACAGCTGGATGCGCTCGCGCACGCGGTCCATGGCTGGCGCGCGGCCCACGATGCCGTGCGTGGCGCACTGCTCGTTCAGGAGCGCGCGCAGCCGCGACAGCTCGGCTTTCGACTGGCGCTCGCGATCGAGCCGAACAAGCCGCGCCTGCAGCTCGGCGAAGCTGAAGGGCTTGGTCAGGTAGTCGGCCGCGCCCTGTTGCATGGCCGAGACGGCGGTCTCGACCGTTGCGTACGCCGTCATCAGCACCACCGCCGTTGCCGGGAAGTCGCGCCGGAGCTCGGAGAGCAGATCGAGCCCGTCCATGCCGGGCATCCGCAAGTCGGTCAGCACCACGTCCCAGCTGCGCTCGCGCAGCCGCTTCAGCGCCGCGTAGGCGTTCTCGGCTGCCTCGGCGATGTAGCCCACGCCCTGCAGCTGCTCGGCGGTGGTCTGGCGGCTGATGCGCTCGTCGTCCACCACCAGCACGCTGAGCGGCGTCACGCTGCGCTCCTGTCCGCGGTGCGCGGCAGCGTCATGCTCACGCTTGTTCCGCGTCCCGGATCGCTCTCCAGCACCACATCGCCTCCGTGCTCTTCCACGATGCGCCGGCTGATTGCAAGACCCAGGCCGGTGCCCTCGCCGATGGCCTTGGTGGTGAAGAAGGGGTCGAACACGTGGCGCGCCAGCTCGGCGTCCACGCCGGGCCCCGTGTCCTCGACTTCCACCACGACCGCATCCGCCGCGCCGCGCGTGCGCACCGTCACCACGCCGCCGTCGCGGCAGGCGTCCAGCGCGTTGTCGACCAGGTTGATCAGCGCTTCGCCGAAGCGCGTGGGGTCGAGCTCGACGTCGCCGGGCTCTCCCAGATCGGTCTCCAGTCGGGCCTGCGAGCGGCGTGTGCTCGGCGACGCCAGCTTGATCGTGTCCAGCACCAGCACGTCGAGGTCGCAGCTCACGCGCGCCAGCGGCGCGTCGCGCCCCAGCGACAACAGCCGCCGCGTCATCAGCTCGACGCGCTTGAGCGCATCGGACATCAGCTCCAGGTTGCCCGCTACACGCTCGTCCCCGGCGAGCTTGTGCTGCAGGAGCTCTACCGAGCTCGACAGGCCGTGCAGGGGGTTGCGCACCGAGTGGGCGATGCCCGCCGACAGCTCGCCGATGCGCGCCAGCCGCTCGCGCGACTGCGCCACGCGATCGTGCTCGCGGCGCAGCGCCTCGGCGCGCTGATAGCGCAGCGTCACCGAGCGCACGAAGTACACCACCGCGACCATCATCACCGCGAACGCCGTCAGGTAGCCCGCCAGGTAGCGCCACGAGCGGTACAGCGGCGAGACGATGGTTGCCGGGTGACCGAGCAGCGCGGCGTGCAGGCCGTGGTGCGGCAAGAGCCCGGTGAACTGCCCGAACACCACGATCAGCTGGAACGAGCTGCCGAGCGCAGCCAGTGCGATCGCCGAGCGCGTGGTCAGCAGCATCGCGCCGATCGCGGCGGGCAGTGCGAACAGCATGGCGAAGGGGTTCTCCGCACCGCCGCTCAGCTCCAGCATCATGGCCAGCGCGGCCATGTCGACCAGCAGCTGCTCGAACACCAGCCGCCTGAGCAGCGCCACCCACGCGTTGCGGTTTTGCTGGAGCCGCCTGCGCGAGACCACGTTCCAGACGCCGAGCGCCGCGCCCACCGACGCCAGCAGCAGCGGATCGACAAACCCCGTCGCCCAGGCCGCGGCCGAGGCCGCGAACACGCCCCCCACCGCGAACCAGCGCATCTCCACCAGCCACTCGGCGCGCTCGAGCAGATACTCCTTCTCGGCGTTGTCGTCCCCCACGCTCGCGTGCGCGGCGTCGACCAGCATAGAGCGCGATCGTTTCTCCCGCGCGCCCGGACGGCAAGCGCCCGGCTGACGGGCGTCAAGCGCCGCGGATGCCGCGCTGCGGGAGAGCTCGCGCGCGTGCTCGCGCCGCCGCGGCAAAAAAACCAGAAGCGGTGACCTGGCGTCAGTCGGGCTCGGAGGCGTGCTCCCACCAGGACAGCGCGACGGTCAAGAGCGTCAGGCGGTGCTGGAGCTTCGGGGGGATGGCGCGGCGGGGCGGGTACAGGCGGACCTGCATGTCGCTGACGATGTCGGCGGCGAGCAGCAGCCGATCGCCCGGTGCGGTCCACGTGATGTAGCCGACGCGCGCGTTGGTCGCTTCCTCGTAGCCGTGCTCGAGCAGCGCACGCTTCTTGCCGAACGTGGCCACGCCGCGCCAGCAACCCGGCGTGGTCATCATGGAACTGTAGGAGCGGCTGTCGGCGGCGCAGGAGCGCCATGGAGCCATGAAGAACGCGAGCTCGTCCTTGCCGCCGCTGGTCGACCAGCAGCCGAAGCGCGTGCTGGGCAGCCCAGCGTGATGCGGATCGGTCTGGCAGCGGATCGACTCGCCGTCGTACGAGGCGGTGAAGGCGATGTCGGCGCGGTACGCGCTTGCGGCCGACGCGACGTAGGCCCGCGCGAGGTCGATGCGGATCTTCCCGCCGCCCGGCACGTCCCAGCTCGTCGGCGCGAAGCCGTACATGTGCCCCGGCGTGGCGTGGAGCACCAGCGCCGGCCCGTCCTCACCTGGCCAGCCCGCGGGGTGGCTGACCGCGCAGGCGGAAAGCGGCAGCGCCAGGACGAGCGGTAGAGCGAAGCGAAGCGCGGTGAGGATGCGCATCCCGCAAATCTAGCACCAGGCGGGCGGTGGGCGCGAAGCAGGCGCAGCCTGCTGCTGTTCATCATGGCGCCAAGGATCGCCGGCAGCTAACGTAACCGCGCTGCTGCGTGCCGTCGGGAGTACACGGCAGCCGGGGAGCGTGCCGGCACCGGAGAACGATGACAGCGCAGCCAAAGCTCGTAGTTGGGGTCGGAGCTTCGGCTGGCGGCCTCGAGGTCGATCATCTGTTCCGGTCCCTGGCGCGCGGCTACGGCTCGCGCGCGGTGGCGAGGCTCAACTGGGGTTCGACCTGCGCGTCTACAAGCCGGCCACCATCGAGCGGCGCGTGCTGCGCAGGCTTGCCCTGTCCGGCTTCGACGACGTGGACGCGTACTTCGAGCATCTCCGGCAGGCGCCTTCGGAACAGCAGACGCTCGTGCGCGATCTGCTGATCAGCGTCACCGAGTTCTTCCGCGCACGTGTACAAACCCGCACAGGCCCCCAGGCGATGGAGGCCCCGCGCTTCGACCTCGGCCAGCTGCGCGAGCAGCGCGGCCAGGCCGTGATTCGCCTGCGCCACGAGCTGGCGCGTGCCGGCGAGCAGCGCGGCGTGGGAGAGCCCGGCGAGATCGTGGCGGTGCGTGGTGGAAGCGGTGATGCGCGCGTTCATGCTTGCACCGTACACCCGGTTTCCACGGCCTCACGGAAGGGCGCCTGACGGTTGGCGCGTCGCCTGGCACAAGGGGCACGGTGGCGGATCCGCTGATCGTGCTGCGCAAGCTGGTAACGCTGCGCGATCACCTGGACCGCGCGCGGACGCGACGGCGCGGCACATGCGCAGTAGAATTGCCGCGGCATGCGCGGGTTCGTGATTGTTGCGATAGGGATGGCGTCGTGCGCACCTCGCGTCCCGGCGATGCGCCTCCCGGCTTCGAGCACGCCGGTCGCGACGCGAGGTGAGGCCGGATCAGCTCATCCCGTGCCGGGGACGGACGACTCTGCAGCAATTCCGCCGACTGCATCGTCCACATCGACCGCGCCGACTGCACCGACCGCGCCGATGCCGACTGCGGCAGTGCGGGAAGAAGCAGGCTTCTGCGTGCACGACTGCACGGTAGTCCGGAGCGCGCACGGGTCGGGGGCGATCAGGAGTGCGCGCTTGCTGGCCGAGTCGCGCGGAGGCAAATGGCGCCTCGGGACGGGCGTGTCGGCGCTCTTCGACATCGAGATCACGACCCGGACGGGGAAGTTCGTCGCGCGCGGCGTGAGCGCGCAGGACGGCCTTCGCGAGAGGTATGCGCAGGGCGCGAGCCCGCGGCATTTCCGGATCCAGAAACTGGGGGAAGCCGAGCGTGTTGTCGCAACGTTCGGCGAGCAGGTTTCCGGTTCGCGCGGCTACCAGGCCAGCTGGCAGGTTCTCGTCGTCTGCGGTCTCGGTGCCGCTGGCACACCCGCATGCTACGTGCTGGCCGACGGAGCCCTGCTGCCAAGCGGCGACCTCGAAGTGGGTCCCCGGAACGCGAGGCGCCACTTCACGCCGACCTTCCCGTAGAGATCCCGGCCGCGGAGAGTCGCTTCACTCCGCGTACATCGACTCGATCGTGTCCGCGAAGTGCTCGTAGACCTGCTTGCGCTTCACCTTCAGCGTGGGCGTCAGCTCGCCGCTTTCGATGCTGAAGTTGCGACGGAGAACCTCGAACTTCTTGAGCTGCTCGACGCGCGCGAGGTCCTGGTTGGTGGCGTCCACGGCCTTCTGGACCTCCGCGCGGAGCGTTGCGCTCGAGTGCAGCGTCTTCGGGTCGACGCCGTGCTCCTTCGCCCACTTCTCGCTTGCCTCGGGGTCGAGCGTGACCAGGACGGTGAGGTACTTGCGCCGATCGCCGATCACCACGGCTTCGTTGATGAGCGGGTGGTTCTTGAGCGCCGCCTCGATGTTCTTCGGGGCGATGTTCTTGCCGCCGGCTGTAATCAGGATCTCCTTCTTGCGGCCGGTGATGTGGAGGAACCCCTTGTCGTCGAAGCGGCCGAGGTCGCCGGAGTGCAGCCAGCCGTCGACGAGCGTCTCGGCCGTTGCCTCGGGCTCCTTGTAGTAGCCGAGAAAGACGTTCTTGCCGTGCACCAGGATCTCCTCGTCCTCGGCGATCTTCACCTCGACGCCCGGGATGGCGGGCCCGACGCTGCCGAGCAAGAAGCAGTCCGGGCGGTTGAATGAAGTGGGCCCCGTGTCCTCGCTCTGGCCGTAGACCTCCAGCACCAGGATGTCGAGGCTCGCGAAGAACTCGAGCACCTGCTTGGCGATGGGGGCGGCGCCGCTCACGCAGACTTTCGCGCGGCCCAGGCCGACGGCGGCCTTGAGCTTGGAGAAGATCAGGCGGTCGGCGAGCTTGTACTGCACGGCGGAGAGCCCCGTCGGCTCGCCTCGACCGCGCATGCGCCCGTCGTTGGCGGCCTTGCCGACGCGCATCGCCCAGTCGACGAGCGCTTTCTTCACGCCGGTCGCTTCGGCGAGCTTGGCGCTGACGCCCGCGCGGAATTTCTCCCAGATGCGCGGCACGCCGAAGAAAATGGTCGGCTGCACTTCCTTCAGGTTGTCCGCGACCTTGTCGATGGACTCGGCGAAGTAGACGGCGCCGCCGTAGGTGCACGGACCGTGCAGCGTGAACATCTGCTCGGCGATGTGCGACAGCGGCAGGTAGGAGAGGCTGCAGTCGCCGGGGCCCGCGTCGGTGATCTCGCGCGCGACCTTGGCGGTCCAGGCCAGGTTGTCGTGCGAGAGCATCACGCCCTTGGGCGGGCCGGTCGTGCCGGACGTGTAGATGAGCGTGGCGAGGCCGTCGGGCTCGAGCGCTGCTACGCGCTCGTCGACCTTCGCCGCCTCGACGCCCTCGGCCTTCGCCAGGAACTCGTCCCAGCCCAGGACCAGCGGGTCATCGACCTGCTTCGCGCCCTTCATCAAGACAACGTGGCGGAGGTGCGGGAGGTTTTCGCGCTGCTCGTCGATCTTCTTCCACTGCTCCTCGTTCTCGACCAGCGCGATGGGGGCCTCGGCGTGGTGCAGGATGTACCGGACCTCGACCGGCGAGCAGGTCGTGTAGATCCCCGCCGGCGCGCCGCCTGCGCACATGCAGGCCAGATCCATGATCGTCCACTCGGGCCGGTTGAAGCCCAGGATGCACACGCTCTGCTTCGGCTCGAAGCCCAGCGCGATGAGTGCCCGGGCCGCCGTCTGCACCTCGTCGGCGTACTCGCGCCACGTGCTCATCCGCCAGCCGCCAGCCGCCTTCACGTAGTACGCGGGCGCGCCCGGACGGATTTTCGCTTGCTCGAATAGTCGCGCCGGGATCGTATCGGCTGCCATGCTCGCTCCCTCTCGCTTGTTTCCGGGCGGGAGCATAGCGAACGACACGGCGCGGTCCCAGGGCCGCGAAGCAGCGCCGATCGAGCCGAAGTCGCGGAAACTCCGGCTCGAAGCGTCGCCCAGCGGTTGCCGAGCCCCGGATGCCGCAACGCGGCGACCGCGACGAGTGAAACGCTTTCGGCGCTCGTTGCGTGCGCTGCAACGCCTGGGTCGTGCCGACTGGCATTCCGACGAGGTGTGGGCATGTCCTACCTCAATCGCGGCGCGAGAGGCCCGGCTCCGGATGACATGCTAGAAATCACGACCCCCCTATGAGTCTGCATTCGCCTGCACGGCGTCTGCTTGCCCTGTCCGCGCTGGCTTTGTTTGGAAGCGGTGTCTGTACAGGCTGGGCGCTGTCCCGCGCAAAGCGCGCGGCAGAGCCTGCCCGGCGGCAGAGCAGCGGCACGCCGATCCCGATCGAGTGGACCCGCGGCAGTCCCGAGCGGCCCGGCCACAGCATCAAACGCCTCGCGCCGACAGCCCATCCGCAGAGCAGCGCACCCGCCTCGTCACCCCGTCTGTCGACGCGGAGCATCGCCCGGCGGGCGCTGGCCGCGACGGTGTTCCTGCGCGGCGGAAACGTCTACGGCGCCGGTGTCTTGATCGATAGAAAGGGTCACGTGCTGACCTGCGAACACGTGATCGACGGTCTGAAGCACATTCGCGCCTGGTTCCACGGCGAGTCGAAACCCATCGCGGTGAAGGTCGTCGCTCGCGACCACCGCGCCGACCTGGCGCTGCTCTCGCTGGCGCAGATACCCGCGCACGCGCCCGTCGCGCTCGCGAGCATCACGGACGTGGCCATGGGCGACACCGTGTTCTCCATGGGAGCGCCGATGAAGATGACGTTCTCGATGAGCCAGGGCATCGTCTCCTATGTCGGGCGCTCGTTCGACGGCACGGCCTTTATCCAGACGGATCTTCCGGCCAGCGGCGGCAGCTCGGGCGGTCCGGTTCTGGACGAACGGGGCGAGCTCGTCGGTGTGACGTTGTTCGTGCTGCGCGGCGGCCAGGAGCTGACGTTCGCCGTCCCGATCGACTACGCGCTCAAGAGCTTTGCATCCGAGCTGGGCATCCGGCGCGACAGCCGGCGTTTCGACCAGTGGCTGCAGTCCAGCAAGCCGGACGCCGCGCTTCTCGGCAGGTAGAAGCCGCGCACGGGAGGTGGGGCGCGGCATCGGCGCGAGCGAGTCGCGCTCCGGCTTGTGCCGCGCCGGGCGCGCAGGCAGCATGATGAGATGCGCTCGCTTCCAAGGTGGTGCTCGGCGCCGGCAGTAGCTCTGGCGATCGCTCTATTGTCTGCCTGCGATTCGAACGGTTCGGGCTCGTCCAGCGGCGTGCCGGACGCGGCGGTGGAAACGTCAGGCGGCGGCGCAGGCGGCGGCGCGGGTGCGAGCGGTGGCGCGGCGGGCATCGGCGGCAGCGACGCGGGCGCGAGCGGCAGCGACGCGGGCGCGGGCGCGAGCGGCGGCGCGGGCGCGGGTGGCAGCGGCGGTATCGAGCCGCTGTTCGGCGCGGCGTTCAGTCCGCACAACGCGACGCGCATGGCCACGCTTGTCCAGCAGTTCGGCGGCCTCGGGATGACGCGCTCCTACGACGGCACGAAGGGCGTCGGTCCGTTCCTGAACACGTACCAGACGCTCGACGTGCAGCAGGGCGCGGCCTCGGCGTACTCGTTCAAGTACCTGCCGACCGACGTGCTCGCTGGCACCTACGACGCCGCGCTGAAGAGCTTCTTCCAGGGCATCAAGGACAACCACCCCGTGTACTGGACGTACTGGCACGAACCGGACGACGAGCTCTACAAGACGCACACCTTCACGCCCAGCGACTACAGAAAAGCGTGGGCGCACATCCGCGCCATCGCCGACGGCGTCAAGGCCCAGCGCCCGAACCTCGACATCTACGCGACGCTCATCATCATGGAGTATTCGATGCGTCCGAACATCGCGCCGAACCGACCGCTCACCGGACCGAACGGCATGTACCCGGGCGACTCGGTGATCGACGTGTTCGGCGTGGACACGTACAACGACGGCGCGCAAAGCGGCACGCTCTACGATCCGGGGACGCAGTTCGGCAAGGTCATCGACTTCGCCGAGCAGCACAACAAGCCCTGGGCCATCGGCGAGCTCGGCTCGTGCGTGGTGAAAGGCAACCCGAACGGCCGCGCCCAGTATCTGACGAACGCCATCAAGTACTGGAAGAGCCGCAACGACCCGCCTGTCTACGTTGCGTACTTCGACGTTGCGTGGTCGACCTGCGACTACACGCTCGACAGCGACGCCCCGGCCATCAAGGTGTGGAAGACGGCGACGACGCAGGGGCTCACGGCGTTCTAGGCGCTTGGCGCGGACCCGGGCCGTCACTCCCGGATCAGCCGCTTCATCTCCTTGTTGCCGTAGGAAACGACGGGCTCGTGCTGCGAGGCCAGTCTCTTTTCCAGGTGAGCCACGAAGGCCCGCGCGAGCTCTTCCTGCTGGATGTTGCCCCAGCCGAGCGCATCCGGAATCACGGCAGTGAAGGGCGTCATCCAGCCGGGGGTGTGGGCGTTGCCCACGATCATCCCGGGCTTGAACACCGCCAGCTTCTCGAAGCCGACCTCGCGCACGGTGGCGAGCTTCTTTCCCATCACCCGGACGTACTTGATTCTGGAGTTGGCGCTCTTCTCGTCGACGCCGACGGCCGTCAAGAGCTCGAAGCTCTCGACTCCGGCGGCCTTGCAGCCCCTGGCGAAGCTGCCCACCAGGTCGACCTCGACCTTCGACATCTCTGCCTCGGTCATCGAGTTGGTGCCACTCCCGATCCCGATGCAGCTGATGGCGACGTCGTGACCTTGCGCTTTGTCCCGCACGACCGCCTCGAAGTCGGCGGCGCTCGTATCGACCACGACCTGCTCGACCTTGGGCTCGCCCTCCACGCTGCTCACGGCCCGGCGACCCAGCAGCGTCAGCCGGGAGCACACGTCGCTCTCGATCAGCGCGCGCGCCACCGCACTGCCGACCTCGCCACTTCCTCCGAACAGAATGCACTTCATCGCACGCCTCCGTCGGCGGACGTTGCTCCACTTCGTCGCGCGCGACAAGGCGCCCGCCCCGGCGACACCCACGCCGCCCCCGGCTGCGACGGCCTCGTGCTCGCTCTCGACGCGCTGTGGAGGGGCAGCCTAGCCCGCGGCGCGCGAGCGGCGGCGGTCGGCCAGAAGCAGCAGCGCCGCGGCGAGCAGCGGCAAGCCGCCGTTGCCCGTGCGCTGGCCTGCCGGCACGCGGCAGCCGCATCCGCCCTTGTTGTTCGACGACGACGCGGTCTTGCACACGCACGCGCCGTAGCTGCTGGCGTCGGCCTGACACACCTGGTAGCCCTTCACGCCACCGCCGCACGCGCACTCGATCTGCTGCTGCGGGACGCACATCGCCGCGCCGGCGTCGTTGCCGGACGTTCCTCCGGAGCCGGCCGTGCCCTGGGTTCCCCCGGCGCCCGCCGTCGCGCCCGCACCTGCAGCTCCACCCGCGCCGCCGGTTGCTGCGCTCCCGCCCGAACCTCCCGTGCCGGTAGCGCCCGCGGTGCCGCCGCTTCCCGCGGTGCCGCCGCTTCCGGCCGCGCCGGCGCTTCCCGCCGTTCCGCCCGAGCCGCCCGAGCCACCACTGCCGGTCGTGCCTGGGTCGTACAGCTCGCATGAGGTCAGAGGGGGATTGACTGCCTGGTCACCTCCCACGACGAGCAGCTGACTGTTCGCGAGGAGGACGGACTGGTGCCACCTGCGCGCGTCGTTGAGCGACCCGGCGCTCGTCCAGGCGTTGCTGGTCGGGTCATAGATGTCCGTGCTCGCCGTGAGAACGAGCGAACTGAGGCTCGTACCCGTGTCGCCGCCCGTCACGAGCACACGGCCGTCGGCCATGAGTGACGCACTCGAGAGGTACCGCGACTTGCTCATGACACCCGCGGCCGACCACGTCGAAATCGATACCGAGAAACGCTCCGCCGTAATCAGGGGGGCCGGGGCGCTGGACGCCCCTCCGATCACCAGGGCATCGCCGTCGGTGAGCGCCACGGCGTTTTGGGAAAAGCGGGCATCCAGCATCGAAGGCGCGGCGCTCCAGCTTCCCGAGCCTGGGTCATAGGTCTCGGCGCTCGCCAGCGCGGTGTTGCTATTCCAACTCGCCTCTCCACCGGCGGCCAGGATGCGACCGTCGCCGAGCGTTGTAAGAGTGAAACGGTCGCGACCGGTCAGCATGTCCGGGGCGTTCGACCATTGCCCGCTCGCCGGATTGTAGATCTCCACCGTCTTCTTCGCGGGACTTGCCGCCCCTCCTGCGACCATCACGCGCCCGTCGTCCATCAACGTCGCCCCGCAAAGGACCTGGACGGTGGTCAATGACCCGGTGGTCTTCCAGCTGCCGGTCTGTGGATCGTAGAGCTCGCAGGTCGTGGACGGGCCAATCACCAGGACCGCCCCACTCTTCAACGCCGCGGTAGCGAAGTCCTGGTGCCCGGTGTTCATGTTCGCTCCGGCCGCCCACGTGCCGGTTGCCGGGTCGTACAGCTCCGAGCTCGAGAGGCCGTGTCCGTTGTTGCCCAGCCCGCCCATCGCGATCACCTGGCCGTTGGGCAGACGCGTCGCGCCGAAATTGGTCCGCGGCGTGGACATCGATCCCGTCGTCGTCCAGCCCGGATCCACCAGCGCGGGATACTGCACGCCATGCCACGTCACCCGCAGCGTGCAGTTGCGCGCTCCAGGCGGCGTCACGCGTCGGCCCCACGGGCCGTGCGGATCGGTGTCCGCGGTGCAGCCCTCGAGGACAAGCGCGCGCCGACGCGCTTTCCCCTGGAATCCACGACGAAGGGCGGCGCCACGCGCAGCCGCGGCGTGCCGCCGGCATCGAGCAGCTCCAGCGTGTTGGCGACGAGTCGCAGCCCGGCCACGCCCGACAGCGCCACGCGGTAGTCGAGCTGTTCCGCTGCGGGCCGCTTCGCGAACGCGACGAAATCCTCCACGCCATCCTGCGCAGCGCGCTCGATCAAGTCGCCACCCGACGGCGCCGCCCCGCGGTACCAGGCCAGCCCGCCGGCGACCCGGACCCTGCTGCGCGCCGTGCCAGCGAGCGCAAACGCGACCGCGACGTCGCTGTGCGCATCGGCTACCCGCGTGCTTCCACCCGACCGTACGGGCAACGCCACGAGCGCGCTGCCTGCGCGGCCCGCGAAGCGCGGCGTCAAGCGCCCCGCGCCGTCAGCCGCGAACCCCCGTGCAACGCCCCGCGGTAGCGGCAGCTCCGCGCGCCAGCGTGCCAGAGCGGCGCGCGCCAGCGGCGACGACGCGCTTCCCCGTTGTTCCGTGGAGTGCCCCGCTTGCTGGCCGCAGCCCACCGTCGCCACGGTCACGAGAGCTAGAAATGGTGCCGCGCTCGCGCTCACGCCGACCCTGGGTGCCGCTCCTGGCCAGAAGACTGTAGGCACCGCGCAGGATCTCGCGTCCGCTGGGCAGCGAGTAGACGTAGGACGTGAATCCGTTCGTGATCGAGACCACCCGATCGCCGAGGAACGCTTCGCCATGCCACCCACGCCCGTCTTCCATGCGGGACGAGCGAGTCCAGGTCGATCCTACGCGCGTCGTGCCGCCCGCGTGCGTCCCGTCACCCGTCGGGCGCCGCCGGTTTCCTTGCCCGCATGAACCCCCGCCCGAAATCCTCCTCGGCCGCCAGCGCGTTGTGCGCGCGGCAGCGCAGCGCGAGGTTTTCGGCCGTGGTCGGGCCGCCGCGCGCGAAGGCCTGTTCGTGGTGGAACTCGAGCCGGGCGGTCTCGCGGCAGCGCTGGCCGCGGGCGTCCACGTAGCTGCAGCGCGCGGCGTCGCGCTGGCGGACGGTGCGGCGGATAGCGGCGGGGATGGGGTCGCGCTGGCGCGGGCTCTCGGCGTGGTCGCGCCGGCGCGGGTCGTCCGCGTTGCTCTCCGGGTCGCGCCGGCGCGGCTTCCCGGAGTCTTCGGCCTGGAGGTTGTTGTCGCGCCGGCGCGGAACCGCGCTCCCGCCTTGGGGCGCGGAGGCGACGCGCTGGCGCGGGTCGCTCGGCGGCGCGGCTTGGCGCTGCGAACCCGCGCCGGCGCGGGTCGTCGCGGCGTACTTCTGCTTCTCGAGCTTTTCGACCAGCTCGCGCAGCGCGCGCAGGTGCACGGCCTCGATGGAGCGATCGGGCACGGCGTGCGAGAGCAGATCGCGCGCCCGCTCGAGCAGCTCGACGTATTCCCCGGTGGCGGTGAACTGCACCTTGTAGCGCTGGGATCGCGCCGGCGCGGGTGGCTCGTCGCGCCGCGCCGGCGCGCGCGCTGTCCGCCCGGGTCCGCGTCGCCCGTCGTCCGCGCCGCCGTCGTTCGTCTGCGCTCGGCGGCATCAGCGTCCCGCGCCGCGGACATCTGGCTCGCCGTCGAGCCAATCCGCCGGCCGCTCGCCGGGCGGAAGCTCCCGCACCGGAGCGAACGACGCGACGAACTCGCTCCACGTCGGGTTGCGCGGCGACTCCATGAGCGAAGGACCGAGCGGCTCGATGCGCGCCGGCACGTCGGGCAGCGGATCGAGCTCGCGCACGAGCTTCTGCGATCTCGCGCTTGGTGCGATGCTTCGCACGCGCCAGCACCTCGCTGCAGTTGTCGTCCGTCAGGTGCGGCCCCAGCAGCAACAGCCCCGTCAGGTGCAGCTCGCCGCGAGCGACCGCGTCGTACAGCGCCGGAAACTTCCGGCACAGCCGCGCGGCCTTCGCGCGGCGGAAAGCGGCATCCTCGGACATGCGCAGCTCGTAGATGCAGTACGTGTACAGACCCGCACAGGCCAACAGGCGATGGATCCCCCGCGCTTCGACTTCGCCAAGGTGGGCGAGCAGTGCGGCCAGGGCGTGGTTCGCTCGCGGCCACCAGCTGGCGCGTGCCCGCGAGCAACGCGGCGTCGGAGAGCCCGGCGAGATCGTAGCTGTGCGTGGTGGAAGCGGTGAGGTGCGCGTTCATGCAGCCACCGTACACCCGGGTTTCGACGCCTCGCAGGAGCCCGCCTGACGCGCTTTCGCCCGCTCGATCGCTTCGAATCTCGTCGCGACGCGGAAACGAGGTCAGTGCGCGTTGTCCTGTCGCGAAGGCGTGCTCTGCGCGCGAGCCGCGCGATCGAAACGCCGTGCGTCCGGAAAGCTGTCAAGCGGGAAATCGCGACGTGACGACATTGTCGCCGCGCCGCTGCGCCGCCGCGCCGCCGCGCTCCGCCTTGCCGCGCGCTCCGGGCGCTGGCGATCGCCGCCGGCGAACGGCGACCCGCCACGTTGCGGTGCGCCAAGCGCCGCACAGTTGCCCGCAAGGCCGCTTGTTCGGGCAGTTCATCGAACGGAGCATCTGACATGTCGCAGACCGGAACCTCGCAGCTCGTCGATCCGCTTCTGGGGCGCATCGAGGCCGCGCTCCGGCCGGAGTTCCCGACCGATACCGTCGACGTGACGGCCGGCTACGCGAACAACATCCACATCGTGGTCGTGTCGCGCAGGTTCGATGGACTCGGTGAAAGCGAAAAGCAGGAGCTGCTCTGGAGCATCCTCGACCAGGGCAACTTCACCGACGCCGAGAAGGGCCGCATCTCGCTGATGCTCACGTACAGCCCGGCGAACCTGAAGTAGGGTGGCGGGCGCTGCTCGAGCCACCACGACTTCTTGCGCTTGGCCTCCGCCAGGGCCCTTGGCGTGAAGCGCAGCTTCACCGGTGGGCACGCAACTCGGCGAGGGCCTCGTCGGCGTCGACGAGATGGCCTGCCTTCATCTGCTCGATGCTCTCCTGGATCGCTGCGTGCAGCTGCTTGCGTTCCTCGTCGTCGAGATAGTCCCCCCCGTGGGCCAGGATCTCGTCCACGGGCACCAGCTCGACGACCTCGCCCTCTGGCAGGTCGGTGGGCTCGTCCAGTCGGAGCCGGCCATTCTCGACGCGGGCCTTCAGCGCTGACATGCCCTGACCGTACTGCGTTTCACCGCAGCATGCCGCCTGCTCGGTCGGGAGAAGAGGTCGAGGTAGTTGAAGACGCCGTAGTTGAAGCCGTCGGGGGTGGCGCCGGCGCTGGCCTTGGCGGCGCTCGTCGGCAGGCGAGGGCTGTGGGTGACGAAGGCGAACTGGTCGAAGGTCTGGTCCTGGCGCGCGTTGGTGCGGAACACCTCGTGCGGGGGCGGTGACTTGGGGTGCGGGTCCAGGAAGGGCAGGTACAGCTCGGCGGCGCCCGCCTTGTGCAGGCCGTTCTTGGTGTTCATGGCCTTCAGGCGCGCGGTGATGTCGGTGCGCTGCTGTTCGGGGTCCTCGAAGAACAGGTTCATGTCACCGAGCACGATCATGTCCTTGTAGTACATGCGCTCGGCGTGGCACGCGCGCTGCAGCACCCAGTCCATCAGCGCGTCGAACTCCCACTGCCGCTCGATCTTGCGTGTGCCGTAGAGGAGGTGCGCTGCGACCGCGATGAACTCGAGCGGCTGCGGCTTGGCGTCGATGTGGAGCCATGCACCGTGTGCGACACGCGGTCCTCGGGCGGTCGGCGTACACTTCGGGAATGGGGTTGTCCTTCCTGGCTCTTGACGCGCTGTGAAGGCTCTGGGAGCCTGGCGGAAAGGGATATCCGTGACCGCGTCCAGACTCTCGCGATTGACCCGCCGCGCGTTCCTGCGCGCAGCCTCGACGGTTGGCTCGACTGTGGTGGTTTCGTTCACGCTGGCGTCCACCTTGCTCGAGGCGTGCTCGACGGCCGGCTCGGGGCGCGGGTTCGCGGGCGGTGGCTGCGGCTACGGCACTGGTGGCTACGGCTACGGCTACGGCTACGGCTACGGCACTGGTGGCTACGGCTACGGCACGGGTGGCTACGGCTACGGCACCGGTGGCTACGGCTACGGCACTGGTGGCTACGGCTACGGCACCGGTGGCTACGGCTATGGCACCGGTGGCTACGGCTATGGCACCGGTGGCTACGGCTACGGCACCGGTGGCTACGGCTACGGCTGTCGCTAGGGCCGCCGCCAGGACGCGCCTGCAGACACGTCGCTTTTCCCGATGCTCCCGCGCGTCTCGCTGATCACGACCGTCTACAACGCGGAAGGCCATCTCGCGGAGGCATTGCAGTCCGTTCGCTCACAGTCGTTCCAGGAGTGGGAGCTCGTGTTCTGGGATGACGGATCGAGTGATGGCTCGCTTGCGATCGGGCAGGAGCATGCCGCCGCGGATCCTCGCATCCGCGTATTCAGCTCGCCACACGTTGGAAGAAACGCGGCGCTGCGGCTCGCCCACGAGCAGGCGCGGGGCGAATACCTCGGGTGGCTCGACGCCGACGACCGCTTGGATGCCGAAGGACTGGCCAAGACGGTGGCCGTGCTCGACGCGGATCCGGCGCTGGGCGCCGTGTACAGTGATCACCTCGAGATCGACGAGTGTGGCGCGATCCGCCGGCTGGGGCAGCGCAGTCTTGTCCCCTACAGCCCCCGCCGCCTGTTGACCGACTTCGTGTCGTTCCACTTTCGACTGATGCGACGGGAGACATTTGCCCGTGCGGGCGGCATCGATACGTCGTTTCCGGCCGCTATCGACTACGACCTCTGCCTTCGGATTGCGGAGATCTCCGGGCTTCGTCGCCTGGCCGAGCCCTTGTACTACTACCGCGTTCACGATCGCCAGATGTCCGAGCGCCAGCGCACCGCGCAGACGCGTTCGGCACAGCGCGCCGTCGAGATCGCGTTGCGGCGTCGCGGCCTCCACGCGCGCCATCGCCTGGACGTGCGCGACGGCAGGTTTCGCCTGCAGCAACGGGACCCCGACGAACGGCGGGCTGTGGCCTACACCGCGGGCGCGCATGCTGCGGACTACGCCGAGCTGGCGTATTCCGCGGCCTTCGAGCTGGGCGTGGACGCGTACGCGATCCCGCACCGACTGGCCTCTACCTTGCGGCTTGCCCTCGGCGGAGCCCGCCCGCGCTGGCTCCACCTGACGCGCGCCGAGAAACTGATCGCCGACGACCGGCACGACGCGGCAGCCACGAAGCTGTGGCTTCTAGCGCGCAGCCTCGAGCTCTGCCGCGTTCGCGGGATCCGGCTCATGTGGACGCCGGGGCCCGGGCTGGATGCGAGCTCGGGTTTTGCGGACCTGGACCGCCGCTGTCGGGCGCTGTTGGTCGAGCACGCCGACGCCGTAGTGGTCCAATCCCGGACGGCGGCGGACGAGCTCGCATGCCGCGTCTCGCCCCGCGACGCCCGCAAGCTCCACGTCGCACCGCACGGGAACTACGCCGAGGCCTGCCCGATCGTCTCGGTGTCGCACGCGCGGCACAAGCTGCGGGTGGAGGCCGAATCGATCGTGTTCGTGTGTCCCGGCCAGCTGGGAGGCACGAAGGACGTCGCGGCGCTTCTCCGGGCCTTCCGCGAGCTCCGCTCTGCCGACGCGCGACTGCTGTTGGTCGGCACGCCCGGCTGTGCAGACGACCGCCGGACGATCGTGGAAGCCAAACGGCAGGACCCACGAGTGCGCTTCACGCTCGGCTGGAGCACGGCTCCGGGGCTCGCGCTCCACCTGTGTGCCGCCGATTGCGTCGTGCTCCCCTATCGGAAACCGACCAGCTGTCGCGCGCTGCTCCTTGCGCAGAGCTTCGCCCGTCCGGTGCTGGTTCCCGATCTGCCGACCGTGCGGGCGCTCGCCGGCGACAGCGCGTTCCGGTATCAGCCCGGGACGGACGCGGCGCTCTGCGACGCGCTGGAAGGCGTGATCGCGGCACGGTCCGATCTCGAAAGCATGGGGCGCGACCAGCTCGCCCTCGCTCGCCGCCGGAACTGGTCGCCTGCGGCGCGCGTGCTCGCCGGAATCATCGGCAACGCGTGAATCCGCCGGGAACGCCGCACGGACGGGACCACCAGCCCGTACTTCGAACCCAGCGACTCCTCCAGATGCCGCAGCCCCGACAGATCGTCCTGCGTCTCCTGGAGGAAGCGGGACGCGCCACGCGCTGCGCGCTGGACGCGCAGGACGCGCGCCTCGAAGCTCCCCCCATGCCCACGATCAGGTTCGACCACGAGGAGTTCGGCAACTACCAGGGGGATTTCCTCGAAGCGCTGGCGGACACCGTCCGCGACGCCATGCTCCAGACCGGCCTGTCGCAGGAGGACGCCTGGGAGCGGAGCGAAGAGCTGCTGTTCTCGATCGGCTCGCTGCTCGACGGCGCCCTCGGCCTCGAGCGCAGAGGCCAGCCCTTCCGCGCCCACCTCTGCTTCGAGCTCGTCGGCAAGGACGAGCTCCTCAGCTCGTCGGGCTCGTGGATCCACGAGATCGCGCACGACGCGATGGGGGAGGCGTTCGATCGGTTGGGGGACGAGTAGCGTCGTAGGCGCACGCGTCCGGCCATGTCCGATGAGCGAACGAACAGCGCGGGACCTGATCACCGCCTTCGAGCGGAACCGGAAGTCTGTGCGGTGTTTGGTTCGGCTCGGGCTGGCTCCGCGCACCACAAATAGGCGTCGGGGCCGGCTACTGGAGCTCGAGGGCCGGGTGCGTTGCGCCGATGCATCGCCGCGAGCCGCGCTAGCACTGGTGCATACCGGCTCGAGTGGGCTTCGTCGCATCGCGACGAGTTGCTCGGCGACTGGCAGCGGGCGCGGTCGCAGCAGCCGCTCGAACCGATCCAGCCGCTGGAGTAGGCCATGCTGCACGATGTCACACAGGTTGTCGCGCTGGAGGGTCATCGGCTGCGTCTCGTGTTCGACGACGGGATCCCAGCCGTACCCTGCGTGCTTCCCGTCACCCGTCCGGCGCTGCCGGCTTCTTTTCCTCCATGAACATGCGCCCGAAATCCTCCTCGGCCGCCAGCGCGTTGTGCGCGCGGCAGCGCAGGGTGAGGTTGTCGGCGCTGGTGGCGCCGCCGCGCGCGAAGGGCTGTTCGTGGTGGAACTCGAGCTGCGTGGTTTCGCGGCAGCGCTGGCCGCGCTCGTCCACGTAGCTGCAACGGGCGCCGTCGCGCTGGCGGACGGCGCGGCGGATAGCGGCGGGGATCGTGTCGCGCCGGCGCGGGTCGCCCGCGTTGCTCGGCGTGCCGCGCCGGCGCGGCTCCGCCGGGTCGTCGGCCTGGAGGTTGTTGCCGCGCCGGCGTGGAACCGCGCGCTCGCCTGGTGGCGCAGAGGCACCGCGCTGGCGCGGGTCGCTCGGCGGCGCGGCTTCGCGCTGCGCACCCGCGCCGGCGCGGGTCGTCGCGGCGTACTTCTTCTTCTCGAGTTTTTCGACCAGCTCGCGCAGCGCGCGCAGGTGCACGGCTTCGAAGGAGCGATCCGGCACGGCGTGGGAGAGCAGATCGCGAGCTCGCTCGAGCAGCTCGACGTATTCCTGCGTGGCGGTGAACTGGACCTCGTGGCGCTGGGGCCGCGCCGGCGCGGGTGGCTCGTCGCGCCTCGCCGGCGCCGCGTCTCCACTCACGCCCGCGCCGTCGTCGTCCTCGCCGCGGACATCTGTCTCCTTGTCGAGCCAATCCGCCGGCCGCTCCCCGGGCTGAAGCTCGCGCACCGGATTGAACGACGCGACGAACTCGCTCCACGTGGGATGCGCGGCGACTCCATGAGCGCAGGGCCGAGCGGCTCGACGCGCGCCGGCACGTCGGGCAGCGGATCGAGCTCGCGCACGAGCTTTGCGAGCTCGCGCTTGGTGCGGTGCTTCGCGCGCGCCAGTACCTCGCTGCAGTTGTCGTCCGTCAGATGCGGCCCCAGCAGCAACAGCCCCGTCAGGTGCAGCTCGCCGCGAGCCACCGCGTCGTACAGCGCCGGGAACTTCCGGCATAGCCGCGCGGCCTTGGCGCGGCGGAAGGCCGCATCTTCCGACATGCGCAGCTCGTAGATGCAGTAGCTGTAGAGGCTCGGGCAGGCACGGGCGCGGTGGATGCCGCGCGCCTCGACCTCGGCGAGGTGGGCGAGCAGGGCGGCGAGCGCTTGATTTCCGACCGCAACCAGTCTTCGCGTGCCCGCGAGCAGCGTGGCGTCGGAGAGCCCGGCGAGATCGTAGCGGTGCGTGGTGGAAGCGGTTAGGTGTGCGTTCATGCACGCACACTACACCCCGGTTTCGGCGCCTCGCTGGAGCCCGCCTGACGCGCTTTCGCGCTCTCGATCGCGTCGAATCCCGTCGCGACGCGGAAACGACGTCAGCGCGCGTTGTCGCGTCGTCGCAGCACGTTCTGCGCGCGAGCCGCGCGATCGTGACGCCGCGCGTCCGGAAATCTGTCAAGCGGGAAATCCCCCTCCGCCGCCCAGCTCGCCGTGGGAGGCGGAGGTCGCGCCCCGCGCCGTCTGCGTGCGCGGGAGCGCCGCCCGCGGCCGGCCTGCGGACGAGGTGTTGGACCGTGTCGAGCGCAAGCTCCCGTCGCGATGACGACACGTCGGCTCGTGATCGAGCCCGAAGCGGAGGCCGAGCTCGAGGAGGCGGCGACGCTGCATGTCCTCGCCTACATGCATCCGCGGCGCGCCAGCCTCGAAGAGATCGAGCACATCGTCCGCCAGCACCACGGCGAGTTCCGACTGACCCGCCACGCCGAGGCCATCGAGTACCGCAAGTCGGTCGCGATCGAGTCGGGGCACGCCCCGGCGGAGGTGGCGCAGCCACAGGCGGGGGGCGCGCGGGTGCAGGCTGTGGCGGCGGGGTGAGGTGACCGGAGGCGCGTGCTAGAAAAGGTGCAACGTGCTCTCGAGAGTTGAGTTCCAGTTCCTGAAGGTCGTCGACAGTTTCCTGTCGGGCGACGAGGCGACGGTGGGTTTGATCCACTGGGACGGCTTTCGTCTGCGCACCGCGGCGCGCAACTGGCGGGATGCCGACGTATCGAACGCCGTCCGCGGCATCCTCGCATCCCTGGAGGAGCGCTGTGCGGCCAGTGCACACGCGCAAAGCTCGTGGCTGCCGCTCGCGTCGGTGGTGGGCGTCGATACGCGCGTGGGCAGCTCGCTGCGCTGGTCGGAGGTCCTCTGCGGTGTGAGCCGCGACGCACAGAAGCACTTCGAGCACATCGCCGAGTCGCTGGGGCTCGACCACGGCGAGGGAAGTCATTCCTCGCAACCGACGTTGCCGAAAGCCCTGGTCGCGCTGGGTACGGAGCTGCAGACCACGCTGAAGGAGCGCGTGCGCGTGAACGAGCACGTGCGGGCGCACTTCGAGTACGTCTCGCCGCTGTCCTGGCACGCACAGGCGTGGCAGCACTGCGTGCCGGTCGACCTGGGTGACGGCAGCTCGGTGGAGCCGCGCATCCGCGAGGCGCTGGCCAAGGCGATGACGGGGATTCCCGAGTCCGACGGCAAGGTCTTCGTGGTCGTTGCAGACACGGACAGCGATACCCAGGAGCGCGCCCGCAAAGAGGGCAACTACCTGGCGAAAGCCGTGCCCCACGGCAGGCTCGGTCTCGCCGAGCGGTCCGGTGATGGCTGGCGGCTCGACGGCGTTCGTTCGCTGGTCCACCACGATCTGCGCGGCGCGGCGTAGGGGCGCGCCCGGCTACCGGCTCTTCCGCCGCGCCTTGCGGGCGGACTTCCGCTTGGCTCTCTTCTTGCGCGCTGCCGGGGTGCGCGCTCTGGAGCTGGAGGGCGACGCCGCGGCGAGCAGCGACCGCTTCCGCAGCTCGGAGAACCAGGCGTCGATGCCCTGTTCGGACTCCATGTCGAAGCCCTCGGCCTTGCCTTGCATGAACGCCGACTTGGCCATGCCGAAGTTGTCGGGATCGTCGAGGGCCTCTTCCAGCCGCTCGACGGCGCTCTCGTCGAGCATGTCCAGCAGCCGCCCCGCCCTCTTGCTGTCGAGCTCGCGGTGCATGAACGCGAAGAGCGCCCGCAGCTCGTCCAGCATCGGGCGCGCGAGCTCCGCGCCGATGCTCACCTTCCGGGGCACCAGCTGGAAGAGCGTATCCTCGAGCTGGTCCGGCGACAGGGTCGCCAGCGTCTCGCCGTGGTAGTCGGCAGCCAGATCGGTGAGGAAGCCCAGGAGCCCGGGCAGCTCGATAGCCGACGCTTCCGGCGAACGCGCGAAACGCGCGAACAGCTCGTCTTCCAGCCGGTGACGCTCGGCGGTGTCCTCGCCGTCGCAGGCCAGCGACGCGAGGCGACCGAGCAAATCCGGGGTCTCCGGACGGGAATAGGGCAGCCGCAGAACGACGCTCAGCGGTCCGGCGTGCGTCGTCACGGTACAGCTGTGCTCGAAGGGTTCACCGCCGCTGCAGGCGCGCTTCACCGCCCGCTTGTCCTTCATCGCTTCCGTCAGGGCGCGCAGGGTCGCCTCGGCGAGGGTCAGCTCCTCGGTGTCCGGTGGGCATCCGACCATATCGTCGTCCACGGCGACGCACCACGGGTACGCGCGCGGCCCGGCTACCGGCCAGCCGTGCGCGGCGATTTCCTTGCGCAACGCCGGGTCCAGCTCCGCCCCGCGCTCGTAGGCGATGAAGAAGTGCGGCGGCAGCTCCGGAGCTGCGCCTTCCTCGACGGCTGCGGCAGCGTCGAGATATTCCTCGTAGCCCTCGATCGTCGACAGCAGCACGAGGCCGAAGCTCTCGCCCATCTGACCGATGACCGAGAGCGCATAGTCGTGCACGTCGAGCTGTTCGATCGTCAGCGACAGTGGATGCGTGTCGCCCGGGATCGACTTCCAGGGCGCCGCGCGGAACAGCCCCGCTGCGGCGTCGAAGAACGCGGCCACCTGCGCTTCGCCGACGCCGGCATCGAGGTACGACGGCGCGGAATCGGGATCCTCGTGCGCGTGCTCGTCCATATAGTCGCGCAGGGTCCCGGCCACGTACTCGAGCTCCGGCGTCGGCGCGCAGACCACGCGCGTCGCGCTGGCGAGCGCCGTCCCGAGCGCCGCGGCGAGCTCCGGCGATTCGACGCGCACGCGGGCCGGCACGTGCGGCGCGCCGACCATGGGCGAGCGCGTCACCTGATGGAAGCTCTCGATGAACGCGTCGATGGACTCGCCCGGCGGCCTCATCCCGAAGCCCAGGAGCTCGCCCCCGGCACCGATCCACACCATCAGCTCCGGCCGGTAGGGCTCGCCTTCGCCGGTCACATACCTGGGCAGGGAAATGACCCCGCAGCTCCACTCCTTGCCTCCGCCGTTCTGCTTGCGCGCCATGGCCCGGGTGTGCGGCATGAAGGCGCGCGAAGCAAGTGCCGGGTGCCCCGCGGACCGGAACCGTCGTCGTGATGCCCGGCCGCCGAGCGCTTCGATTGACTTCGACAGGGCCAGCTCCTCGATCGGAATCCCCCAGCTCCGGAGCACTCGTCGTCCCTCCGCGGCGAGCAAGTACCGGGTGGGCAGCGACGTCAAGGCGCCGATGGGTTGCGGGGCTCCCTCGCCGCTCCTGGCCGAGTGCACTTCGAGGAAGGGCAGGTAGAGTTCGGCGGTTCATGTCGCCGAGCACGAGCATGTCCGGGTAGTACATGCGGTCGGCGTGGCGGGCGCGCTCGAGCACCCAGCCCATCAGCGCGTCGAACTCCCACTGCCGCTCGACCTTGCTCGTGCCGTAGAGCAGGTGCGCCGCGATCGCGATGAACTCGAGCGGCTCGGGCTTGGCGTCGATGTGGAACGACGCGCAGAGCGGCGTGCGGATGAACGTCACGAACTCCGGCAGCTCGATTGGGGGCTTGCCGGGCTTCTTCTTGCCCGCCTTCTCCGCTGCCGCGACGCGCGTCTTCCACTTCGCCAGCTCGGCCTGGTGCTTGCGGAACGCGCTGGCGAAGTCGGCGCGGTCGGTGAACAGCCGGTCGGCGATGTGCGAGCGGTCGTAGGTGATGTCCGACGCCAGCTCGGTGCGCGACACCCGGTCCCAGCGGAACAGGAACGTCAGCCGCTCCGTCAGCCCGGACGGATCGCCCGGATACTTCCCCGTCGTATCCGACACCACCAGCCCGTACTTCGACCCCAGCGAGTCCTTCAGATGCCGGAGCCCCGATAGATCGTCCTGCGTCTCCTGGATCGCCAACAGATCGAACCGCTCGCAGATCTTCGCCAGAAACGCCCAGGCCCCCGCACTCCGGTTCTTCACCGCCCCGAGCTTGCGGATGTTGTACGAGCCGAGCACGACCGAGTCCCTGCGCCGGGCGGGCAGGCCGTAGCTGTGTGCGTGGTGCGCCATGTAGGCGTTGATCTTCGTCCACTCCGCAGGCGTGAAGTGCTTCGCCATCCCTCGTTCCCCTTTCCCGATAGGCGCGCCTGCATCGGCGCGCGGATTCCCTGGGGAGGAGAAGAGCAGGCCCGGACGGAGGTGTCCACGGCGTCGCGCGCGGACGACGCGGTCGTGTTGGAGAGAGTGTCTATCGTGTTGCCCTTGACGCGGCGCAACATCGCGCATGCCGCCCTCCCCGGGTCTCGGAAGGGCGGACATGACGGAATCTCCCGAACGGCGTTGTCGTCCGAATGCCTCTCGGCCGCGTCAGCGCCCGGGGCTAACGCTGTTGGGGATACCACTTCCCCGCAGCTCGCTCGTATGGAGTAGAGTGCTCTCGCGTCGATGCGGATAAGCATGATCGTAGGCAACGGCCTGTCGCTGAGCCTGCGAGAGCACAATAACCCAACACTCAGGCCATGGCATCCGAGCCATCCGCTGGGGTGGACCATACCGACACCGGGTAAGCCTTCCGAACCGCTGCTCACCAATTTGCCGGTGTTCGCGGACGCGATTCGAACAATTCGCTCGACCCTCCCAGGTGCGTCGGACTTCGAACTCTTCGCCGAACTCTACCGTCAGGCGATCGCGAAAGCGGGCGCGGCGTCCGGAAGCCCAACTGCCGGGCGCCTGCCCCTGGACGAAAGAATTGTCGAAGCAAGGCACTACTTGGCCAACGCCTACGTTCGGTTCCAGCTGGCGGCGCAGGGAGGAGACTCCTCTCGATGGGCGTGGCTCTCGTGGCTACGCTCGTATGGGAAGCACGTGAGCAACGTGGCTTCGTTCAACTACGACATGGTGCTGGAAGAAGCGCTGCGCTCCGCCCGTGTCCGGCACCACACCTACCTACCGAACGACAGAAACTCCGGCACTCATGTCTTCAAGCCCCACGGATCCATTGACTTCTTGGTCGGCGGAATCGCAGCAACCGATAGGGACGGCGGCAAGCCATTGCCGGCCGAGTATCCGCTGCAGCTCTACGTGGAAAGCCCGGACGTTACATGGGAGATGCTTCGACGCATCAGCCTCGACGAAGCCCTTCAGCCCCGCCTCGTGCTGCCAATTGTGCTACCGGCAGAACCTTCAGCCTACCGTCAGCTGCAGTGGGTACGCCGCTGCCGCGCGGCGTGGAGAGGCGCCGCGGGCCGCGCGACGCATCTCGTCATCGTGGGGATATCCTATTGGGATTGCGACCGCGCAGAAATTGATGAACTTGTCGAGGCGGTGCCGTCCGGCGCGCGCGCCATACTGGCCGACCCGCAACCAAGCGCCGCTCTCCTCAGCAAGCTTGAGGACCGCTTCGGCACCATCAACGTCTGGACGGACGGCGCTCCCCATGCCCTACCGTGAGGGCTCGGACTTCGGTCAGCTCACGCGAGCGGCGTCGAGCCTTTCGAGCAGTTCTCGAAGAACATCCCAGTCATCGAGAATATCGATATTGCCGAAACTCGCGGCGTGTAGCTCGTCACGCGCGCGCTTCACCCTTGCGAGCATTGGAACCACGATGCTGTGCGCGTGGTCCAAGAATGGCTGCAGGTCGGCGGCGCGGGTTGGAACACGATAGCCTTGCGCGCCGCTCGCGAGAATCACGTTCTGGTCCCGTAGTCGGGCGACCGCTGCCTGGAACTGGCGTTCGTCGAGCGCCAGGCCCATCCTCGCCAAGTGGCCCCGTATCTCGCCGCCATGAACGAATTCCCGCTCCAGCGCATTCGTCTGAAAGAGAATGTATTGCAGCACGGCTCGGGCCTCACGGTCTGCGTTGTCGTCCTCACTGGAGTGCTGTTCCAGAAACAGAGCCGCTTGCCGCAAGCAGTGCCTTCTGACGGTCTCGTCGGATGGCGAGGCCTGCGGTGCAGTAGTCTTCTGCGGGCGAGGCGTCAGACGAGGTGGCCAAATCTCTATGTCGATGGAAACGTCCGCCACTTCTTGCAGAATCTCCGTGCTCTGAGGCGACAACTTCTCCGGGTCGAACGCCCGAGCCAGAGAACCTGCAACGAGGTCCGCGACCTGGACGAGGGGCTCGGTTTGGCTGGGCACGAAGTCGAAGGTGCGGCGAGCGAACAGTCCGGGCTGGAACTTCTTCTCGAGATAGCGCCGAACTTCTTCCATGAAATCAGCACCGCCGTGCTCGTCCGCGATGACCGACACTCGCTCGAAGTGGCGGTACAGCCACTCGTAGAGACGTGCGTTGATGTACTTGAAGAAGCTTCGCTTGAAGCCTAGTCCGCTGTCCTGGATGATTTCCCTCTTGTCGACAGCGAGCGCAAAGACGCTGACCGGCAACTCCTTCACTTCTTGGAGGATCCGCAGGCGGCGCGTGTCGTCGCGACCGACGTTGGAAGACTTCATTTCTCCGGTCTGGAAGAACTTCTTTCTCAGGACTTCGGCTCCGGCCCTTGCCGACGCAACCTCACCGTCGGGAACAACAACTGCAGCAAGGATGAAGAACTTGCTCGTGCCTCCCTTCGAGGTGTCAGCTTTGGTGTCGCCGTACTCGTCGACGAATACGTGCATCCCATCGTGCAGACCAACCTGCGTAGATCGCTCGGCCACGTCCCGCCATGGTAGCAGATGCCTATCTGTTCTGGACGCCCGCTCGGTGCGCGGACGTCGCTATCCGCTAGCGCTCGCCGAGGTCGACGACATCGACCAGCTGCGCCGCGACATCCAGGCGGCGCGGCGCATCCGGCTGCACGTGAGCGGGGCGCGGTGAGGTCGTTGGTGCGGTTGCATCGGGGGCTTTCGCGGGGTGGGTAGGCGGCGTTCCGGCACTTGCGGCTGCCCCCGTTGCGGACGGCTGGTTCCGAGCTGACGCCCGAGGAGAAGCTGGACTAGGTTGCCGCGCTCTGGGACCGGATCGCCGCCGAGCAGTCCCAGCTCCCTTCGAAGAACAGGTTCATGTTGCCGAGCACGAGCATGTCCGGGTAGTACATGCGGTCGGCGTGGCGGGCGCGCTCGAGCACCCAGCCCATCAGCGCGTCGAACTCCCACTGCCGCTCGACCTTGCTCGTGCCGTAGAGCAGGTGCGCCGCGATCGCGATGAACTCGAGTGGCTCCGGCTTGGCGTCGATGTGGAACGACGCGCAGAGCGGGGTGCGGATGAACGTCACGAACTCCGGCAGCTCGATCGGCGGCTTGCCGGGCTTCTTCTTGCCCGCCTTCTCCGCCTCCGCGACGCGCGTCTTCCACTTCGCCAGCGCGGCCTGGTGCGGAACGCGCTGGCGAAGTCGGCGCGGTCGGTGAAGAGCCGGTCGGCGATGTGCGAGCGGTCGTAGGTGATGTCCGAAGCCAGCTCGGTGCGCGACACCCGGTCCCAGCGGAACAGGAACGTCAGCCGCTCGGCGAGGGCCGGATCGCGAGTTGCCGGAGCCAATGCTCGCGCGCAACCGCGCTTCCGAGCTACGCTCCTCCATCGACCCACTCCTTTTCTCTGCGCGTGATCCCGACCCGCGGGGCGTCGTTCTCGGCCAGCATTTGTCGGTTCTCTTGGCAGTTGACTGCCGCGCTTGTGGTAGGGTCCAGCCAGGTTCTGGGTCGGGGTAGGAAGTGACGCTGGGCATACAGGGATGACTCACTTGAGCTACCCCGGGCTCGGCTGTTGGCACTTCGGTCGAGAAGTGTTTGGCGTCCTGGGTAGGCCTGGCCCGCCAAGCAGTGCCGTCGGAACAGCGTTCACCATGCGTTGTTGTGTGGTAGGCCAGCGAGCGTAGTGGAGGCGTCAAATGCTTGTGTCCCTCACGGTCAAAAACTTCAAGAGCATCGAGCACGCGCAGCTCCGCTTTGGCCCGCTCACGTGCATCATCGGGCGAAACGGCGCAGGCAAGAGCAACCTGTTTGACGCCATCCACTTCCTGAGCCTCCTGGCCGATAGGGACATTCACCGCGCATCGATCGAAGTCCGGCGAGCCAGCGATGGTAGTCACTCGCCACTCGACCTCGTTCACGGACGCGACCGCACTCGCAGGATCGAGCTTGCGGCCGACATGATTGTGCCGTCCAAGGTTGCGGATGACTTCGGCATAGAGGTCGCCCCGTCCACAACCCTGCTCAGTTACCGTGTCGTCCTTCGCTATGATGAGGGCTCAGACCGCCTCCTTGTCGACCAAGAGCACCTCTCCCACGCCAAACTCGGGGACTACGGAGAGTTTGTGACGTTCCCGTCAAGTTCCGCCTTTCGCGGTTCGGTTGCCATCGGATCGCGCCGTGGCGGCCCATTGATCTCCACCAGCGAAGACAGGATCATGCTTCACGGCGACGGCGGAAGCCGTGGGCGTCCGGCTCCAGTGGGCACGTCTCCACTCACCGTGGTCGGTGGTACCAATACCGCCGACTATCCCACTGTGCTGGCAGCAAAGCGCGAGATGACGTCCTGGCGCCTGCTGCATCTGGAGCCAAGCTCCATGCGATCCCCCGACGCTCGTTCGGCCCGACCTCACGTGTCTGCGTCGGGTGGGCACTTGGCTGCGACGCTATATGCCCTAGCTGCTGCCAGACCAGAGGCTGCCATAGAGGTCGCGAACCGACTACGCGAGCTGAACAGCGATGTGATTGAGCTCGAAGCAATCCCTGATGAACCGCGGCATCAGGTTGTTCTCCGAGCTCGTGTACGGGGAGTCGAGAACTGGCTTTTCGGGCGCTCGCTCTCGGATGGCACACTTCGCTACGTCGCCCTGGCCCTGATGTTGGTCGATGTCGATGACCGCGGTGTTCTCTGTGTCGAAGAGCCGGAGAACGGCATGTACCCAGCCCGCATCCCTGATCTGATTAGGCTTCTGCGGGATTACGCGGTCGACACAGAAGAGCCGGTAGATGACGATAACCCGCTGCGGCAAATCATTCTAAACACCCACTCTCCGGAGGTCGCTCGTCAGATACCGTTCGGAGATCTAGTAATTGCAGAACGCGCAGAACGCGCCGGAGGCGCGACGCATAGCGTCTTCCGCCCGGTCGAGGGCACTTGGCGAGCTGACACACCTGGCGCGGCGCCAGCCAAGCCGCGCTCCGCCGTCGAGCAGTTCATTGGTGGCTCCCCACCAGCGCCCCACTTGCATCAGTTGAGCCTCGACTTTGGCACTGCGACATGACGCGTCAGCTTCTCTATTCGGTTGTGGGGGATGGGGGCACGGATCGCGCTCTCCTACCCATCCTACGGTGGGCCATTCATCGTCATGATCCTGGTGTGGACCTGCTTGAGCCCGACTTCGTCAAGCGACAGGGCAGCCTGTCTGACTTCCTGCGGGACTTGGACTCGGCCGCGATGCTCGTGTTCGTCCATCGAGATGCCGAGACCGAATCGCTCGCTTCCCGACTCACCGAATTCGAAGGCGTACTTCGCAAAGATGTTGTCCCGGTGGTGCCTGTCCGGATGACGGAGGCTTGGCTCCTCATTGATGCCGCCGCCATCTCACGCGCGGCCGATCAACCCCAGGCAACCATCTCGATTCCTCGTCTACAGGATCTGGAAAGTCTTTCGAATCCAAAGGAAACACTTGAGGAGCTTCTCCTGCTCGCTGCGGGAAGCCCTACCGGGCGGCGGCGAAAGAAGTTCTTGTCTTCATTGACTGCCCGTCGCGTAAATGTTGCGGAATTGATCACGGACTACGCGCCTCTGGAGCAATTGCCCGCCTTCCAGCACTTTCAGCAGACTTTGGCGGAGCGATATCCGTACGGCCCTGGTTAGCAGGGTTGCGTTGACGGCGATGCCGCCAACAAGCCGCGCGACCTGACAGCGGTGGTTCGTGGTTGGGCGATCGCTGCCGCGGTGTAAGGGTCCAACGAAGGCCGGGCCTCCGCAGGCAAGCCACTTCCTTCAGGATTGTTCCCGCGTCGCGCAGCTTGCGCCGCCGAGGACTATGGCCCGCGAGCAGGGAAGGCCGAGGACGGCGCGCAGCGGGCCGTGGACTGCGGCCCTGGCCTGCTGCGCAGGCGCTCGGCACAGCGACCGGGCAGAGCCTGCAGGCTTCTGACGACTACCCGCCGTGCCTATTCGCCGCCAGATCGAACATCCCCACCGCCTGGATCGCCTCGTTCGTGCCGCCCGAGAGCGTGCTGTAGGTGTAGCGGCCGACGGCGATGCCGCAGAAGCGGGCGGTGCTCTGGGCGACGAGCTCGCCGGTGTCGCCCAGGGCGATGAAGGCGATGGTCTGGTTCTTCCAGACGTTGCCGAGGATGCCGCTGTAGCCGGGAACGTCGCTGCGGATCTGCGCGATCGTGCCGCGGACGCACACGCGCTTGCCGCGCTGGCTGCTGCTGTCCTTCATGAACATGCCGTAGGAGGTCTTCGGCACCGCCTGGAGTCCGCGCCAGGTCATGTGGAACTGGCTCCAGCCCGCGAGGCGCGGCATGGCAGGGCTGAGTTCCTGCGTCGTATCGGTCATCAGGCGGCGCCACTCCTTCGCGGCGTCGGCGACGGACATGTGGTTGATGCGCTGTTGTTCCTGGAGCGCGGCTAGCTGTTCCGCCCGGGCCTTCTGCTGCGCGCGGCGCGATGCTGCCGCCTCCTCCCGGGCCAGACGCTGGTACATCGCCTGCAGCGCGGCACCGTCGGCTCCCGTGCAGTCGGGCTGTGCCTTCTGGAGCTGGGTTCGGGCGGAGGCTGGGTTGTGGAGGGCGAGCGCGGAGCTGGCCGTCGCGATGTCGTGCTGGCATCGAGTGCGTTTCGCGTCCTTGTCGTGGCGGTTCAGAACAAGGCCGAAGACGGCGAAGGCGAGCACGACGACGAGCAACCCGCCGCCGGCAAGGAGCAGGTTGCTCCGGAGTTCCCCCGACATGCCCCCCAGGCTCCACCCATGAGGCAACCACGTCAATGAGCGCTGGCAGCCGCCTCCCCCAGCGAAGCGCCGCCCGCAGGCCTTCGCAGCGCAGCGGGCCTCCGCAGGCAAGCCACTTCCGTCAGGATTGTTCCCGCGTCGCGCAGCTTGCGCCGCCGAGGACTATGGCCCGCGAGCAGGGAAGGCCGAGGACGGCGCGCAGCGGGCCGTGGACCGGGGCCCTCGCCCGCGGCGCGGCTCGATTTGATCGGCGAGCTCTGGGATAGTCTGGCGCCGCAAGACGTTCCGCTGACGCCCGAACAGCGCGAGGAGCTCCGCCGCCGCGTCGAGCGCGTGAACGCCGACGGCTCCATCGGCAGTCCGTGGGCGGACGTTGAGGCACGAATCCGCCGCCGCGGCCGATGACGCCCCTCGTCGTCGAGCCGGAAGCAGAGCTCGACATCGCCGACGCCTACGACTGGTACGAAGATCAACGCGCAGGCTTGGGCGAGCGGTTCCTGACCGCGGTACGGGAGTGGCTCGAGAAGGTTCAAGAGAGCCCGCTCGCGTATCCCGTGATCGAACACGGCGTCAGGCGCGCGTTGCTCCGGACGTTCCCGTAATCCGTGCTGTACCTGGCGCGACCGGCTCCGGATCGTCCCCGCTTTCGTGGGACGCGACTCCCGAACTGGACATCGCCATTCGCAGCGATACGATCACGGCATGGCCAGTGTCGCTGTCCAGAAGATCATCGAGCTCGCCTCCGGTCTTTCGGAGGAAGAGCGGCGTGTCGTCGTGGACGCCATCGCGCCGGCGGCTTCCACCGCCCAGCTCGCTGACGAGTGGGAGGCAGAGATCGCGCGCCGCGCCGCCCGCGTGCGTGGAGGCGTGTCGCAGGGCCGGCCCGCGGACGAGGTATTCGATCGTCTCGAGCGCAAGCTCCCGTCGCGATGACACGTCGGCTCGTCATCGAGCCCGAAGCCGAGGCGGAGCTCGAGGAGGCAGCGATTCGCTACGAAGAGGCTGTCGCCGGCCTCGGCCACGACTTCCTGGCCGAGATGCGCAGCCGGACGGATGACGTGCGGCGCGCGCCGCACGAGTTTCCTGCGTTTGGCGGCGTCGAAGGTGTGCGTTGCGCTCACGCAGTGGGGCGCTTCCCTCATCTTGTCGTGTTCATTGCCGTGGACGACATCGTGCACGTCCTTGCATACATGCATCCTCGACAGCGTCCTGGATACTGGGCGAGCCGTATTCGCGCCTGAGCCTTTGGCGCTCGTCATCCGGTATGCGAGCGGGGCAGCGGCTTTCCGCTCGAGCTCTGCATTCGCCTCCGCTATCGTGCCCCGCAGTGCCCGAGCCATGTCCGTTCTGCGACCCGGATAGCGAGCGCGTTTTCCACGAGGGAAAGCTCACGCTGGGGCTGTGGGATGCGCATCCGGCGAGCAAAGGCCACGCGCTGCTGATCACGCGCCGGCACGTTCCGACCTGGTTCGACGCCACCGACGAGGAGCGCGCGGAGCTCGTCGCGGGCATCGAGATCGCGCGGGCGCGCATTCTGGAAACGCATTCACCCGACGGCTTCAACATCGGCGTGAACGCGGGCGAGGCGGCGGGGCAGACGGTGATGCACCTGCATGTGCACGTGATCCCGCGCTACGCGGGGGACGTGGCGGATCCGCGCGGAGGGGTGCGGCATGTGATTCCCGCGCGCGGGAACTATCTGGCAGGCCCGGCGTCTGCGTCCGCCCCGCCGCTGCGCACGGCCGAAGCCACGGCGCCCTATCTCGGATGCCGCGACGGCCGCTCTGTTCGGACTCGCGCCGCACCGACAATCCCTCGTCACGGGAGGCGAGGAGGATCCGTTGTTGCCGCATCTGCTGGCGCACATGAACCGGACGGATGCGCTGGATGTGGCGGTGGCGTTCGTGATGGGGCGGGGGGTGGCGGAGGTGGAGCGGCATCTGGTCGACCTGCTGGAGCGCGGGGGGCGGGTGCGGCTGTTGACGGGGGATTACCTGGGGGTGACGGAGCCGGATGCGTTGCTGGCGCTGCTCGATCTTGCGGACGAGTATCCGGCGCAGCTCGCGGTGCGGGTGTACGAGGCGCGGGCGCGGAGCTTCCATCCGAAGACGTACATCCTGAGGCGCGGCGGGCGCGCGGGGGTGGCGTTCGTGGGCAGCTCGAACCTGTCGCACGCGGCGCTGTCGCTGGGGGTGGAGTGGAACTACCGGGTGGTGTCGCACGAGGACCGCGCGGGCTTTGCGGCGGTCTGCGCGGCATTCGAGCGGCTGTTCGACGACGAGGCCGGGGTGCCGCTCGATGCCGCGTGGATCGAGCGCTACCGCGCGCGGCGGCCGGCGCTGCGCCCGGCGCTCAATCAGGCGGACGACGCGGGCGAGCCGCTGGAAGCGGAGGACGAGCCGCTCGGGCCGGCCGCTGCCGGACGAGGTGCAGCGGGAGGCGCTCGACGCGCTCGCCGACACGCGCGCCGACGGCAACGCGGCGGGGCTGGTGGTGCTCGCGACCGGCATGGGCAAGACGTTCCTGGGCGCGTTCGACTCGGCGGAGTTCTCGCGCGTGCTGTTCGTGGCGCACCGCGAGGAGATCCTGAAGCAGGCGCGCCGCACCTTCCGGCGCGTGCGGCCGCGGGCGAGCCTGGGCTTCTACCACGGCGGCGAGAAGAGCCCCGGGGCGGACATCCTGTTCGCGTCGGTGCAGACGCTGGCGCAGCCCGGGCACCTGGCAGCGTTCGCGCCGGACGCCTTCGACTACCTGATCGTCGACGAGTTCCATCACGCCCACGCCGACACCTACCGGCGGCTGCTCGACTACTTCGAGCCGCGCTTTCTGCTCGGGCTCACGGCCACGCCCGAGCGCACCGACGGCGGCGACCTGCTCGCGCTGTGCGGCGAGAACGTCGTCTACCGCGCGGATCTGTTCGAGGGCATCGAGCGCGGGCGGCTCAGTCCCTTCGACTACTTCGGCGTGCCCGATCCGGTCGAGTACGACAACATCCCCTGGCGGCGGCTCAGCGAGGAGGAGCTGACCGGGCTGGTGGCGACCGAGGCGCGCGCGGAGAACGCCTTCGAGCAGCTGCAGCAGCGCGGCGGGCGGCGCGTGCTCGCGTTCTGCGTGTCCATCCGGCACGCGGAGTTCATGCGGCGCTTCTTCGCGGAACGGGGGCTGCGCGCCGTGGCGGTGCACTCGGGGGCGGAGTCGGCACCGCGCGAGGAGGCCATCGAGTTGCTCGAGAAGGGCGAGCTGGACGTTGTCGTCACGGTCGACATGTTCAACGAGGGCGTCGACATCCCCGCCGTGGACACGGTGCTGATGCTGCGGCCGACCGACTCGAAGGTGGTGTGGCTGCAGCAGCTCGGGCGCGGCTTGCGCAAGCAGGCGGGCAAGCGGCTGAGCGTGATCGACTACGTGGGCAACCACCGCGCGTTTTTGCGGCACCTGCAGACGCTGTTCCAGCTGGACGGCAGCGTGCTCAATGCGCGCAAGGTGCGTTGCGGCGTTGCGCGAGGCGGGCGGACAGAGCGAGCTGCCCGGCGGCTGCTCCGTCACGTACGAGCTGCAAGCGCTGGAGCTGCTCGACCAGGTGGCGCGCGTGCCGCGCAAGGCCGATGCGTTCCGCGCCTGGCTCGACGACTTCCGCGAGCGGAACGAGCGGCGACCGCGCGCGGTCGAGGCGTTCCACGAGGGCTTCGATCCGCAGGGGCTGCCGCCTGCGTTGCGGCCGTGGTTTGCGGGCTTGCGGGAATTGGAAGCGCTGTCCGCGGAGGAGAGCGGCGGTGGCCGGCGCGGCTCCGGAGCTGTTCGAGCTGCTGCAGACCACGGCGATGACGCGCAGCTACAAGATGGTGCTGCTGCTGGCGTGGATTGCCAGCGGGCGCTTTCCGTCGCCGATCGGACTCGACGAGCTGGGGCGCGCGTTCTCGCGGCTGGCCTTGAGGACGGGGCCGCTGGCGCTGGATGTGAGCGTCGATCTGCGGGATGCGCGCGCGGTCGAGCGGTTGGTGCGGGAGGAGCCGGTTGCGGAGTGGACGGCGACGGGCTTGTTCGCGTTCGACGGCGCGCTTTCACTTGGTGTTCCGGCGCCGCGCTCCCCGGAGTTCATCGACATGCTGCGCGAGCTCGCCGAGTGGCGGCTCGCGCAGTACCTGCATCGGCGCCGGCAGGATCGCATCGAAGCCGTGTTCGACGACGAGGGCAGCGAGCTCGACGCCCACTTCACCACCGAGCGCAGCGAAGGCGGCTACGCCGTCATTGTCGAATCCCGCGGCGGCACCGGCGGCACCAAGGCGGCGCGCAACACGCAGTACGGCGAGGGGCTCGCGCTGCTGTTGCGGCGATTGGCGGGGCTCGGGGCGACGCTCGAGCGCGCGGAGCTGTGGACGCGCTCGGTGTCGGGTGAGCGGCTGGAGCTGCGCGGGCGGAGCTATCCGATCGAGCTAGCCAGCGTCGACGACATCGACCGGCTGCGCCGCGATCTGCAGGCCGCACAGGGGAACAATCCGACGCGGAGGATACGGCTTATCGTGAGCGGGGCGCGGGTGGAGTCGTTGGTGCGGTTGCATCGGGGGCTCTCGCGGGGCTTGTAGGGCAAGGATGGTTGCGCTTGTCGGCCAGGGCTGCGCCGCTCGCCGCGTTGTGCGCTATGCTGGGGCCGTGGGCGACGAGGTCACGCGCATCGTGGAACAGCTCCGGGCGGCGCTCGCAGAGGGGGGGCCGCGGCTGCGGCTCGCGCTCTTGTTCGGGTCGGCGGCGAAGGGCAAGCTGCGCGCGGACAGCGACCTGGACGTGGGCATCGTGCCGGCCGATCCCGCGTTGAGCCTGCGCGGGGAGCTGGAGCTCGCGGCGCGGCTGGGGCGCGCGACCGGGCGCGAGGTGGACATCGTCAGGCTGGATGAGGCGCCGGCCATCCTGCGTTTCGAGGTGGCGCGGGACCACGTGCTGCTGGCTGCGGATCCGCCGGCAGCGCTGCCCCGGTTCCTGGCGGAGGCGGCACTCGATCACGCGGAGATGAAGCCGCTCTGGGACGATGCGCGGCGACGCCTGGCGCGACGCCTGGCACAAGGAGCAGGATGACCGATCCGCTGATCGTCCTGCGCAAGCTGGTGACGCTGCGCGACCACCTCGAACGCGCGCGGACCCGACGCCCCGGCAGCGCCAGCGAGCTCGAGCAGGATCGGCTGCTTCAGGATGCGCTGGCAATGAGCCTGTTCGTGGCCATCCAGGAAGCGATCGACATTGCGTTCCATGTGGTGGCGGACGAGGGCTGGGGCATGCCCGGCTCGTACGCGGAGGCCTTCAAGGTCCTGGCGGAAAGGGGGGTTCTGGATGCCGCGTTGGTCGAGCCGCTCGAAGGCTGCGCGCGCTTGAGGAACCGGCTGGCCCACGGCTACGCCTCGGTCGACGTTGAGCGCCTCTGGGACGAGCTGCCCGCGGGGTTCGCGGCTCTCGAAGGTTTCGTCGAGGCCGTCGCTGGATTGGTCGAGCAGTCGTCGGGCGAGTAGCGCGGCGCGGCGCTGCGCGGCGACCTGCAGGCCGCGCAGGGGAACAACCCGACGCGGCGCATCCGGCTGCACGTCAGTGGGGCGCGGGTGGAGTCGTTGGTGCGGTTGGATCGGGGGCTTTCGCGGGGCGTGACTCGCGAGCTGCCCAGTCCAGTACGGTTGGATCGTCGGCGCCGCGCAAGCCCGCGTCCTGCACGCGGACCATGTCGACGTTCTGGAGCTGCCGGCGCACGCCGCGCAGGGCGTCGTTGTCGAAGTCCTCGTCCGCCGCGCGATCCTCGGAGATCGGCGGGGGCTGAGGTGTGAAGCGTAGCACGAGGCAGCGGCGTCGGCGCCTGCGCGGCATGGCTGGGCTTGTCGCCGAGGCCTGCGTCGCGCGCCGCGTTGTGCGCCGGCCATTCTGCGTTTCGCGAGGCTGTCCTGCACGCGCCAGCATCCCTACCCACCCTTGTAGCTCAACACCGGCCGGAGCCGCCGTTCGATGCGCGTCAGTTCCTTCTGCGCCCGCATGACGGCCGCGATGGGCTTGTACGCCGACGGCGCCTCGTCGAGCAGGCGCTTGCTCATGCCGTTGTCGAACCAGACGCCGTCCATCTCGCGCTCGAGCTTGGCGACGGTGATCCGGCGCCGGGCCGCGCCGCGGCTCATGGCCCGACCGGCACCGTGGGAGCTCGACCGGAGCGCAGCTTCGTGGCCGCGCCCCGTGACGATGTAGCTCTCGGCGCCCATCGAACCGGGCACGATTCCGGGCTCGCCGGCGCGGGCGGACATGGCGCCCTTGCGGTGGACCCAGAGGGTCTGGCCGTCGTGCACCTCCCTACGCACGAAATTGTGCGTGCAGCTGACGAGCGTGTCCCAGTCGGCTTCTGCCTGGACCACGTCGCCGAGCGCCATCACGGCCGCTTCGAGAATGGACCGTCGACTGCACTCGGCAAACTGCACCGCCACATCGTGGTCGCCGAGGTACGCATGGCCGGCAGCGGTCTCCCCCTGCAGCGCGCGCAGACCGCTGCCCACCGCGTCGGCCTCCTCCAGGTGATGTTGGCGCACGGCGGGGCCCAGTCCGCGAGATCCGGTATGCACCGTGAGCCAGAGCCGCCCCTCCTCGTCGGCCTGGAGCTCGAGGAAGTGGTTGCCGCTCCCGAGAGTGCCGAGTTGCACTGCGCCGTGGCGTTCCAGGGCCTTCTGCAGCGCCGGCGTCGACAGTTTCGCGGCGGCGAGCTCCGGGGGCAGGGCCTGTTTCTGTCGGTGGCGATGGGTCGGCACTGCCTTCGCCAACGCTTCGAGAATGCGCTCGGCCGAGCGCCGATTCACGACGCCCGCGTGTGCATCAAGCTGCACGGTCGCCATGCCGCAGCCAATGTCGCCGCCGACCGCGTCCGGGTAGAGGCCGGAGTGGGAAGCGACGACCGCACCGATGCAGACGTTCTCGGCGAGGTGAACGTCCGGCATGAGCGCGATGCGCGCGACGTCGTCCAGCCGCGCGAGTCGCTCGATGGACCTTCGCACCTCGTCCGACAGCGGCTCCGGCAGCCACGCCTGGGTCTTTTCGGGTAGCTGGCTCATTCGTTCCCCTCCCACGGCGGTAGCACCTGGAACGCGAGGTCCGGCGTGCGCTTGCGGTGGATCCCGTCGGCGACCTGCTGTCGCAGCCACGGGCGTGCGCGTTCGAGCGCGCGGTACAGTGCTTCGATCGAGGCCATGTCGAGTGGTTCGGTCGCCACGACGGCGATGAGCAGCCGGTTGCCATCGGGACCCGGCGATACGGATTGCACGATCAGGTCGTGCAGGCGGTCGTCAGCGGAGTCGCCGAGGGCGAGGCTGACGATCTCTTCAACCTGCGCGCAGAGTTGCGCGAGCTTGCGTTCTTGCTTGGATGGGTTTCTGGTTCGCTGTTTCACGAGTGGCTCCGTGCCCGCATCAGGGCAGATCAATCCCCTGCGCTGCCGTCATCGACAGCGCCCAGGAGCCTCCAGTCGTGCGGTTCTGGAACGCAGGCGCGCAGAGAGCAAGATGCGCTACACGCATCCGCTCGCCGGTGGCCAGAGCAACCACCGCCAGCGAGAGCTCTTCAGTTGAAAAACGCGCTCAACGGAACGCAGACCGGAGGCTCGACTTCCGGGCAGTGCGTGCAATGGGCTGCATTGTCGTCCTCCTTTCTGCGCGAAGCGCGGGTTCGGGCGACAGTGTGCGTCCACGCCTCGCGAGAGTCAACCACGCGCGGCGTTTCCCCATGATATCTTCAGCTGGACTTGAACGACCTGTTCGACCGCCCGCGACGAAGACGACGATCTCGGGGGAGCCGGCCTGGACGACTGGGCCGCCGCGCGTCGTTGTTGGGGCCAGCTCGAAAGAAATCCGTCCTCGACCTGAGCCGCTTTCCGCCGACGGCGACACCACGTTCCATCATGCACTACTCGTGCGCGCGGGGTTTCCGCTGGGTTGGGGTATTGGCGTTGGTGCTGGGGGCTACGGCTTCCGGAGCTTGCGGCGGCAAGAGCTCGGGCGGGTCGGCCGGGGGCAGTAGCGGCACGGGCGGCAGCGGCGGGCAGGCGGGGTCGCCGTGCGGCGCCTGTGCGGGGACGTGCGTGGGACAGCGCTGCCTGGTGACGCTCGCCTCCGGGCAGGACAACCCGGATGCGATCGCGGCGCGGGACCACCGCGCGTACTGGTTGAACGGCGGTTCGGATCCCATCCATCCCCAGGGTGCCGTGATGAGCGTCCCGGCGGACGGCGGCGCGGTTCGAACGCTGGCAGCGCAGCATTCCAGAGCTATCCACATGGCCGTCGATGCCAGCCGCGTGTACTGGGTCGCCGGCGATGGCTCAGTGAGGAGCGTACCGGTGGGTGGCGGCACGCCGCACACGCTCGCATCGACGGGGCAAGCCGCGCAGGGCATCGCTGTGCGGGGCTCGACGCTCTATTGGACGACAGCAAGCCTCGTGATGAGCGCGCCTGTGAGCGGTGGTACGCCGCTGACCATCGCTTCTGGACCGGGTACCGCGCTGTCTGTCGCGGTGGATGCGAGCAGCGCGTACTGGACGACCATGCCGGGGTCAGGCACGAGCGGCGGTGATGTGATGAAGGTCGCGCTGGGTGGCGGCGTGCCGGTGACGCTCGCCGCCGGGCAGCGCTCTCCCGGGGCCATCGCTGTCGACGGCTCCAACGTGTACTGGGTCAACATGGGAACGCTTGGTCCCAACTCCCAGGACGGCAGCGTGATGAAGCGCGCGCTCGGCGGCGGTGCGCCCGGGACGCTTGCATCCGGTCAGCACAATCCCGTCGCCATCGCCGTCGACGGCAGCAGCGTGTACTGGATAGACGGGGCGGTCGCCGGCACGATCATGAAGGTCCCCCTCGGCGGCGCGCCGGTGACCCTTGCGTCGGGCCAGAAGGCGCCCAACGCCATCGCCGTGGATAGCACCAGCGTGTACTGGACCAACGCCGGCTCCGGCAGCGGGGAAGGCACCGTCGTCAAGTTGACGCCGAAGTGATCACTCGCGCAGGCTACGGCCAGATCACAGGCGTGGGCGAGAGCGCGTCGGAACCCGTGCCGTCGCCGAGCTGGCCGTATTGGTTGCGGCCCCAGCATTCGGCGGAGCCGTCATCGAGCAGCGCGCATGCGTGACTCCATCCCCCGCCCAGTGCGACGACGTGCGAGAGGCCCGGGACCGGACCCGGCAGATGACGCGAGGTCGTGGTGCCATCGCCGAGCTCGCCGTCGGAGTTGTCGCCCCAGCAGTCCACCGAGGCGTCGGAAAGCACGGCACAGGTGGCGTCCACTTCGAAAACGAGGCCAACAGCGTTGGCCAGGCCGTGCACGGGTGTCGGTGAATACCTGTCGGTCGTGGTGCCGTCGCCGAGTACTCCGTAGGCGTTCCATCCCCAGCATTCGACGGAGCCGTCGCCGAGCAGCGCACACGTGCGGCGGAAGCCCGCGGCGAGGCCCGCGACATTCGAGAGCCCGGGCACGAGCGTCGGTGAAGGGTGCGTGGCGATGGTGCCATCACCCAGCTGCCCGCGGGAGTTGTTGCCCCAGCACTTGACGGTTCCGGTCCGGAGCAGAGCGCAGGTGTGAAAGGAGCCTGCGGAAAGCTCGACGACATCGGCAAGGCCTGGCACTGGTGTGGGCGAGAGGTGAGTGGTGCTCGTGCCGTCGCCGAGCTGGCCAGACGCGTTGTCGCCCCAGCACTCGACCGTGCCGCCGGCCAACAACGCGCAAGCGTGCTGCTCGCCGGTCGTCATGGAGCTGACCCCCGCCAGCCCCAGCACCGCTGTCGGGGATAGGCGCGACGTGGTCGTGCCGTCGCCGAGCTGTCCCCAGGAGTTGTCGCCCCAGCACTCGACGGAGCCCCCGGCGAGCACCGCGCAGGCATACTGCTCCTCTGCGGACAGCGCGACAACGTCGGCGAGACCCGGAACGGGCGTGGGCGAAGGGCGATCGGTCGTTGTGCCGTCCCCAAGCTGCCCGTGGAAGTTGTGCCCCCAACAATCGACCGAGCCATCCGACAGGAGCGCGCAGGTGTCGAAGTATCCCCCGACCATCTGAACAACGCGAAGGCACTCGCCCGACCCACACCCGACCGGACACGACTGTCCGCACCCGCCACAGTTCTGCCGATCGCTCGTCGTATCCACGCAGTGGTCCTTGCCTCCGCTCCGGCAGTCGACAAAGCCCTGGTCGCAGACCGCGCTGCAGACACCGTTCGTGCAGACGGCGAAACCGTTCGAGTAGGGACCGCAGCTCACGCCGCAGCCGCCGCAGTTGTGCGGGTCGTTCTGCGTGTCGACGCAGGTGCCGTTGCAGTCGGTGAGCCACGTGGAGCACACGGCGACGCAGTTTCCGTGGAGGCAGGTCTGCCCCGCGGGGCATTCGTGTCCACAGGTGCCGCAATCGAAGTTGTCGCCCTGCAAGTCCGCGCAGTAGGCCACGTCGCCTGTGCCGCACCGGGTGAGAGGCGGGGCGCAGGTTGTTTTGCAGGTTCCGGCCGAGCACGCTCTCCCGGACCGGCACACGTTCCCGCACGCGCCGCAGTTGGCGTTGTCGGTTTCGAGGTTGGCGCAGTAGGGCGCGCCGCCGTCGGCGGTGCATTCGGACAGGCCGCTGCCGCAGGTGGTCTTGCAGAGTCCCTTGGAGCAGAGCTCGCCGGGATTGCACGCGATGCCGCAACCTCCGCAGTTGTGGGGGTCGACCTGGGTGTCGGTGCAATAGGTGTTGCAGAGCGACTGGTGCACTGGACAGGGCGCGGCTTCCGGCGCGGCTTCGGGGCATCGGTTTTCGCCGGCCTGATCCACAAGCGGCGACCGCCCGCCTCCGCACGCTGCAAGCGCGGCGGCCATGGCGACCAGCGGAAGCCAGGCGTGACGCCACTGCCAGTGGGTCGAAAGCCTCATGCGCTATCCCGGGCCACGATGCAGGGTAGCAGAGTTGCTGCATGGAATGGGCTTGATCGGGTTGTCGGATATCACCCCGCGCGTCGCGTCGGCTGGCGGCCCGGGAAAAAGGGGGGCGCTCTCAGCCATCAGGCCCGGCCGGTTTCCTTTCCCGCATGAACCCGCGCCCGAAATCCTCCTCGGCCGCCAGCGCATTGTGCGCGCGGCAGCGCAGGCTGAGGTTTTCGGCCGTGGTGGGCCCGCCGCGGGCGACGGGCTGCTCGTGGTGGAACTCGAGCTGGGCGGTTTCGCGGCAGCGCTGGCCGCGCGCGTCGACGTAGCCGCAGCGCGCGCCGTCGCGCTCGCGGACGGCGCGGCGGACGGCGGCGGGGATGCGGTCGCGCCGGCGCGGGTCGTCCGCGTCGCTCGGTGTGTCGCGCCGGCGCGGCTCGCCGGGTTCGTCGGCCTGGAGGTTGTTGCCGCGCCGGCGTGGAACCGCGCTCCCGCCTGGCGGCCCGGAGGAACCGCGCTGGCGCGGGTCGCTCGGCGGCCCGGCTTCGCGCTGCGCACCCGCGCCGGCGCTGGTCGTCGCGGCGTACTTCTTCTTCTCGAGCTTTCGACCAGCTCGCGCAGCGCGCGCAGGTGCACGGCTTCGAAGGAGCGATCCGGCACGGCGTGGGAGAGCAGATCGCGAGCTCGCTCGAGCAGCTCGACGTATTCCTGCGTGGCGGTGAACTGGACCTTGTGGCGCTGGGGCCGCGCCGGCGCGGGTGGCTCGTCGCGCCTCGCCGGCGCCGCGTCTCCACTCACGCCCGCGCCGTCGTCGTCCTCGCCGCGGACATCTGTCTCCTTGTCGAGCCAATCCGCCGGCCGCTCCCCGGGCTGAAGCTCGCGCACCGGATTGAACGACGCGACGAACTCGCTCCACGTGGGATTGCGCGGCGACTCCATGAGCGCAGGGCCGAGCGGCTCGACGCGCGCCGGCACGTCGGGCAGCGGATCGAGCTCGCGCACGAGCTTTGCGAGCTCGCGCTTGGTGCGATGCTTCGCGCGCGCCAGCACGTCGGCGAGGTTCTCCTCGGTGAGGTGCGGGCCGAGCAGCAACAGACCCGTCAGGTGCAGCTCGCCGCGAGCGACGGCGTCGTACAGCGCGGGTAACTTCCAGCAGCCGCGCGGCCTTCGCGCGGCGGAAGCGCGTCCTCGACATGCGCAGCTCATAGACACAGTACGTGTACAACCCGCACGCCCAGGCGATGATCCCCCGCGCTTCGACTTCGCCAAGGTGGGCGAGCAGTGCGGCCAGGGCGTGGTTGCTCGCGGCCACCAGCTGGCGCGTGCCCGCGAGCAACGCGGCGTCGGAGAGCCCGGCGAGATCGTAGCTGTGCATGGTGGAAGCGGTGAGGTGCGCGTTCATGCTTGCACCGCACACCCGGTTTCCACGGTCTCACGGAAGGGCGGCTGACGCGCTTTCGCGCCCTCGATCGCCTCGACTTCCGTCGCGACGCGGAAACGACGACAGCGCGCGTTGTCGCGTCGTCGAAGCCCGCTCTGCGCACGAGCCGCGCGATCGAAACGCCGCGCGCCCGGAAACCCGTCAAGCGGGAAATCGCGACGCGGCGACACTTAGGTGGCGCCCCGCCTCGCCGCGCCGCCTCGCGTCGCCACCGCGCTCCGCCGCGCCCCGCCACGCCGCGCGAGTTCGCAGTCGCGGTCCGCCGCGCCCTACCTCGATGCGGTGGGCGCGGCGCTGTTCGGGTCCGCGCTCGGCGCGTGATATCTTCGTCGGTGGGCGAAGGCGATGATGCCTGCCGAGGCGCAGGCGCTTGGGGGTACGGCCGTGCTCGGCTGGGCAGAGCGGCTGCATCTCGACGTGGAAACGACAACGCCCACGCGACTCCAGGCGTCGTCATCTCGTCTGGTGCGCCGCGCTCAAGCCGCTTGCGCCTGCGCCGCCAGCTCGCGGTAGAAGTCGCCCAGGTGGTGCGTGCCGCACGGCTGCCCTGTGATGTCGTGCAGCGACACCGTGCGCACGAAGCTTGCGATGTCGTAGGCGCGCCGGCTGAAGGGGCGGACCAGCGGCAGCATCGACGACGCCATCCAGCCGGGCACGTGCGTGACCCGCGCCGGGCGCCCGAGCGCGTCGAAGGCCAGCGCGGCGATCTCGTTCCACGTGAACGTGTCCGGACCGCCCACCGAGAGAATCTCGTCGCCGCCTTCGAGCGCGTCGGCGCAGGCCCGCGCCAGATCCGCGCCGTGGATGGGGTTGATGCGCGCCGTGCCGTCGCCGATGAGATACACGCGGCCCTTCTCCGCCATCTCGAACGGCTCGCGCAGATCGTTGAAGAAGCCGGTGGCGCGCACCAGCCGCGCCTCGAGCCCGCTGGACAGCAGATCGGCGACGAAGCGTTCGCGCGCCTGCACCATCGCCGAGCTCGCGAACAGCTCGGGGCGCACCACCGACACGAAGCCGAAGCGCCGCACGCCCGCGCGCTTCGCCTCGCCGAGCACGTTCAGGTTCGCCTGGTGGTCGACCTGCTCGAACGTCACCCGATCCTTCTGGCGTGTGATGCCGAGGCTCGAGAACACCGCGTCGGCGCCGTCGCACAGACCCGCCAGCGTCGCCGCCCGCGTCGCTTCCCCCTCGAACACCTCGGCCGCGCCTTCCACGGCCTTTCCCGGCCGCGCCAGCGCCCGGACCCGGACCCCGCGTTCCGCGAGCCCTGCCACCAGGAAACGCCCCAGGTACCCCGTCGCGCCCGCCACCACCACCAACGACATTCCCAACCTGCCTTCCGTCAACTAGACACTGCGCCCGCCCGCGCGACTGTCTGTTGATAGTAGCGCGGAGCGTGCTTTCGCGAATAGTCGACTATGGACGCGCTGGCGGTCCGGTGCGGGTGGGAGCGCCGGCGGCTGCGCTGCGGACACGGCCTCTCGCCAGCTGGTCACGCTCCCGTCATTGCCGTCGCCGCAGATACGTCGCCGGGATCCGGTCCAGAGCGATCTCCACGACCGAACCGGCGAGAGCATAGGGGCCCTCGGCGCACAGCTCGAGCAGAATGCCGTCGGTCGTCTTGCGGCCCGGGACCGGCTTGACGATGAAGCCACGTGCGGTCAGCTGGGACCCGCTGGCGTCCACCCCGCCGGAGTCCAGCGAATCGCCGAGAACCTCCACGGCGCGATCGGGGTCGTCGATGAGCGCCTGCACCCGCGCCGTCAGCCGCGATGCGTCGGGAAGAACGTCTGCCAGGGTCAGCTGTCGCCCGGTCTTGCGGTTGAAGGTTCTGCAGGACAGGCTGTTGTTCGCGTGCGCCGCACCGCCCGAGAAACTCGACTCGGCGACATACACCGACACGAACCGATCGGTGGCCGAGGCGAGCCAGAGCCTGCGTTCGAGCCATGAGCCCTGGGGTGCCAGTATCTCGCGATCGTCCGCTGTGAGCGCTGCGGAAACGAGCGGCAGACCTGCACCCGGCTCGCGGAGCCCGTCCACGCAGGCGTTGCCACTGCATCGCGTGCTCAGCTCGAAGTCCGGCGCGAGCCGACGGGAGCCCTCGTTCGTCTTCGAGCGCCGAGCTAGCAGAGCTGTGCTGGGGGAAGCGTGACGTCGGGGCGCGCTCTCGCGCTCGAGATCGCTGATCCAGAGCCTGCGCGCCAGCGGCGTGGACGCCGGACCGGCGCTGGTCGAGGCGGTTGCCGGAACGGTCGCCGGGTGCGTTCCGGTTGGACGTCGATTCTGCTGCGAGGCGCAGCCCGCCAGCAGAACAGCCACGTTCAACCCAACGACGGCTCCAGCCCTCATCGAGTCAGGTGCTACCCGAAGCGTATCGCCAGCGCAACGATCACTACGTCTGCGAAGTGCCCTGGCGTTTTGCGTCGCCGGGCAGGCAGAGCTTCCAGAGCGGCAGAATGCGTGGCGGCGGCGGCGTGCCGGCGAGGGTGCGCTGGAGCTCCTGCCATTGCTGCACGTCGAAGGATCCGGTCTTCAGTCGCGCGACCCAGTCCGCCAGGCGGATCGCGGCGGCCCGCTCGTCCAGCGCGCCGTCGGCGGTGTCGGGGTCAGGTTCCGCGGCGAAGCGATAGCCGCTGACGACCGCGGCGGCATCGTAGCCCCAGCGGTGGAGTGCCAGCGCCGCGAGGCTGGCCCGGAACGTGACGTCCTCGGGGAGTAGCGATTCGGCCTCGGTCGCGACCGGATCAAGCGCCGCGGGCAGCTCCGAGAAGTGCAGATCGGCGAAGCGCGCCTCCACGGCATCGGCCAGCTCCGGAGTGTTCGCCGCATGCCAGAAGTTGAACACCAACGAGCGCCGGCGGCGGCTCACCCGCTGGACGCCGTGATACGACCCTTCATGCAGCACGAACCCGAAGGCCGCGTCGTACACGGGCTCGACCTCCGCGACCGGCAAGCCTTCCGGCGAGTCGTAGAGCTCGAGCAATCCTCCGTGTTCGCGGCGCCAAGCGTGGTTCAGCTGCAGGACCAGTCGCGCTGCCTCGTAGCCGATGAGCGGCCGATCGCTGTGCACGCCCACCACCTGCCCGGGCTCCATGCGCTGGGCGCTGACCACGACCTGGTCGGTCAGGGGTAGCCCGGTGATCGCGCGCATGCGAACAGCCGCGGCGCAGAGCAGCTCCGTGGGCAGCTCCGCCGTCACATCGCGCAGGAAGCAGCTGTAGAACGCATCGTCACGCGCCTGCCAGTCTGTCTCCGCGGCAAACAACTCATCGAAGCCCGCGCACGCCTCCGCCCCAAAGGCGCGCTCGCAACGGAAGAACGGAAACGGCTCGTTCTGGTGGCGGGGGTCGGCGAGCATGGGCAGTGGCGGTATAGCGCATAGGCTCGCCTGGTGGCGGCCGCGCCGGCGCGGTGCGACGCTAGCCGTCCCGCACCACCGGCTTCTTCCTCCGCATGAACCCCGCCGTCGCGGACATCTGGCTCGGCGTCGATCCAGTCCGCCGGCCGCTCGCCATGCGGAAGCTCGCACACCGGCGGAACGTGCCCGCGCGCATCAACGCTCCGTGTGTTCCTCTTGTGGATGTAAGCGTCCTCGGATGCCGTGTTGACGAGAACAAGGGCGTTCCGGAACCTTCCGTACGTCCCGTTGCTGTTGGGTGCGCTGGGTGTGACCGTGTTGGTGCGCGTGCCGCCTAGAGAGTCGCCGCAGCAGTCGCGGTCGGCTGTCGCCACGCCTTCGCCACTGCGGGCGGCAGCTTGTCCATGTGCCCCACGAAGAGGACGATCTGCCAGACCTGCTGCTTGGTCAGCGTGTGGCCGAAGCTCGGCATGGCGGTGAGGCGGATGCCGTGGTCGACCTTCCAGTACGTTTCGCCCGGCGAGTCGTCCTCGACGCCGTCCTTCGCGAGCTGCGGCGCCTTCTGGTACAGCCCGCGCGCTATCACCGAAGGCGAACCGTTGGCGCCGCCGTGGCACGTCGCGCAGTCCTGGCTGTAGAGCTTCATCCCCGCGAGTAGATTCGCATCGGTCAGCTTGACCGGGTTGGGCCCCTTCGGAGCGTCGCGCGAGATCGTCGCGTCGAGCGACTTGTGCGCGGCCCAGGCCTCCAACGACGACGGCTTCGCGTCGGCATTGGCCGGAAACAGCCCGAACTCCACCACCACCAACGCGCCCAGGAGCAGCGCGAGGATCGTGGCCCCTACGCCGAGAAAGAAGGATTTCATCCTTCAACAACCCTGCTCCCCTCGGGATTGTTCCCCAGCCAGGCTCATGGCGAGGAGCTGCGGGAAGCGTAGTCGCACACCCCTCGGAGCGGACGGCATCGTCCAAACAATTGACCATGGATGCGCTCGCGCGACGGACCGATGCTTCCAGCATGGCAAAGGGAAACCGGATATTCGGGTGGGCTCTGGTTGTGCTCGGCTGTGGGCTGCTTTCCGCGGGCTGCGGCAGCAGCACGACAAAGACCTCGAACAAGACCCCACACTACGATCAGGAACCGACGCTGGATCAGCTGAAGCAGGGCTGGAACACGATCAAGCCAGGCGCCAATACGATGTGTGCGCGGGGGCAGCCGTGGGAGTTTTTCGTGCGGCCCGGCAAGGTCGACAAGGTCATTGTCGAGTTCCAGGGCGGAGGAGGCTGCTGGGATTATGTCACCTGTACGCCCGGCGCGAACATCTTCGTGGACCACATGCGCATTCCGCCCGCCATGTCGGACGAGTCCGTGGCAACAGGTCTGCTCGACCACTCGGACCCGCGAAACCCGTTCCGCGACTGGACCCACGTCTACGTCCCGTACTGCACCGGCGACGCCCACTGGGGCGACGCCGACCACGAATACACATTCATGAGCAAGGCGTACACCGTGCACCACCACGGCGCGGACAACGTGAAGGCCGTGCTCGACTGGATGAAGCGCAACATCAAGGGGCCGACCGAGATCCTCTCGACAGGGTCGAGCGCCGGCTCCTACGGGTCGATCATGTGGGCCCCGCATCTGGCGCACATGTACCCGGACGCGAAGGTCACCCAGATGGGCGACGCCGGGGCGGGAGTCCTCCCAGCAGACATCGTGCCGAAGATGAAGGCCGTGTGGAATGTCGCCGCGAGCTTCCCCGACTTCATCCCCGGCGCCGATCTCTCGAAGGTGAACTCGCTGGACGACATCTACAAGCTGGTGGCCAAGGGCTACCCGGACATGCAGCTGGCCCAGTACAGCACGGACTATGACTGGAACCAGGTGTACTGGTCCGGGCTGATGGGTGACAGCAAGGACCCGAGGGTGTGGTCGGCGGGCATGAGGAAGAACCTCGCCGACATCGCCGCCGCTGTTCCTGCGTTCCGCTCCTACATCGCGCCCGGTTGGAAACACACCGTGGACGAGTTTCCGCAGTTCTACACGATGCAGTCAGGGGGCGTGAAGCTTACGGACTGGATGTCGGGGCTGCTCGCACGCACGGCCAAGTCGGTCGACTGCGGCCAGCACTGCGGCGGGCCGCAAGAGGAGTCGGGCAGTGCGGGTTGGGAGTGTACCCAGGGCGCCACGACGACGCCGGGACAGCTGGACACGGATCTGGAGCTTCCGCTCAGATTCCTGCACTACGACCCGCCGACCTGGGCGGGGGCTTCCGGGCTTTCGATCAGCGCCTGTGCGAGCAGCGATGCGACCTGCAGCTCGCCGCTCGCGAAGGCCACGACGGATCCGGCGGGGGACGTGACGCTGCAGCTGAAGGGCGGCAGCAGCGGCTTCGACGGCGAGTTCTTGATCAAGGGTCCGGATACGCTGGAGCGCTTGATCGTACGCCCGGCGATCCGCAATCCGCAGCATCCGATGATCGGCGACGCGTATTCGTGGGGCGTCCCGAATGCGACCGAGATGAAGCAGATGGCCAAGGAAGCGGGCGTCGCCTACGACCCGAGCCAGGGCTTCGTGGAGGTCAAGGTGCTCGACTGCAACCTGTCCTGGCGCAAGGACGTCACGGTTGATCTCGACGGCAAAGCGCCCGACGCATTCGCGGGGCCGCCCAGTTGGGTGCCGTCGCAGGCCGCCAACATCTCATACATGTTTGTCAACGTCGCGCCCGGCAAACACACCGTGAACCTGTCTGTTCCGGGCTCCACGACACCGATCTCCGAAGACATCGACGTGGACGCGGGCGGCTTCACCTCGCTCGCCGGGCTTTCGCCGCAGACCGTCGAGCCGATGTAGCGTCGATATCTCGCGGAGCGCCCGGGTCCCACCCGTATCATCGAACAATTCACCATGGATGCGCTCGCGCGCCGGGCCGATGCTCAAGCTATGGCAAACGGGATTCAAGCATTCGGGCGGGCTCTTGTCGTGCTTGGCTGTGGGCTGCTTGCCGCGTCGTGCGGTAGCAACAAGGCCGACCCGGCGGGAAGTCGTGATGCTTGTGGCCCGGTCGGAGTGGGCAGTATCGAGCGTCTCGATCCGGCATTGGACGCGCTCGTTCCCGCCGGTGCGAAGATCGAGGAGATTGCCAGCGGATTCAACTTCACCGAGGGCCCGCTGTGGCGCTCCGACGGCACGCTCTGGTTCAGCGACGTGCGCGACAACGTCGTGCGAAAGTGGTCGCCGGACTGCAGCGTGAAGACGCTCCTCGAACACGGTGGCTACGACGGTTCCCCCGTATCGGCCGACGTCGGACCCAACGCGATGGTCATGGACAAGGATGGCTCCGTACTGCTCTGTCAGCAGGGCAACCGGCGGATCGTCCGCATCGCGCCCGATATGACCGTCACCACGCTGGTGGACAACTACCAGGGCAAGAAGCTGAACAGCCCGGACGACCTCGTGTTCCGCAACGACGGATCGCTCTACTTCACCGATCCGCCATACGGCCTGGCAGGTCAGGACCAGGATCCATTGAAGGAGCTCGACTTCAACGGCGTGTTCCGCCTGGCAAACGGCACGCTCCAGGCGGTCATCACGGATCTGTCGCGGCCGAACGGCATCGGGTTCTCGCCGGACGGAAAGACGCTCTACGTTGCGAACTCCTCCGTCGGCCGCCCTGTCTGGATGAGCTACAGCGTCGCGCCAGACGGTACGCTCTCCAACCGGAGCGTTTTTCTCGATGCGTCCTCCGCGTGGCACCCCGGTGGCGGAGTACCGGACAGCTTCAAGCTCGACTCGCTCGGCAACCTCTATTCGGCTGGGCCCGGCGGCTTGTGGGTCATCTCGCCGCAGGGCAAGCACCTCGGCACCATCAAGACACCCGAGCTGCCGGCCAATTGCGGCTGGGGCGGCGACGACAGGAAGACCCTGTACATCACCGCCCGCACGCATCTCTACCGGATCAAGCTGGCCGTCGCGGGCGAAAAACCGCTCTACTGATCCGCGACTCGCCGAGCACGGCCTGCTCCGCGCCTGTCGCATTCAACGGACCGCCCAGCTGGGGCCCGTCCCAGACTCCGGACGTCGATCGCATCTGGTTCAACGTCGCGCCCGGCAAGCACAGCGTGACCGCCACGTTGCCGGGCACCAGTGCGCCGACCTCCGAAACCATCGACGTGGACGCGGGCGGGCTCACCGTGCTTTCCGGTCTTTCGCCGCAGACCGTCGAGCCAGAGTAGGCTCGACGGCCGCGGCTTTCCCTGGCGCGAAACCAACGTGTACAGCTCGGAGCGGCTTGCCACGTCGAGCTTCCTGTAGATGCTGGCGATCTGGTTGGCCACCGTGTGGACGGAGGTGCGTCGCGAGCACGCGATGGCGGCGTTCGAGCTGCCCTGGAGCAGCAGTTAGCGCGGGGCCCTTCAACGTCGGCTCGCCCTGCCAGTGCCCTGACGCTGGGCGCGACCGGAGCGACGCTCACCCGTCCAGTGCGACCGGCTTGCTCCGCTGGATCGTCTCCACCTGTCCGGCGTTCTGGACAGTGTATGTCCGGCGGGACACATGGAATGACAGGGACAGCAGGCGATCCCGTAGGATAGTTGTTTAGCGCCTGGCACATGAATTGCTGACTGTTTCTCCATGGTTCGCGCGCGCGGTGACACCCATGGATGGTGGGTGTCAGATGCAGGAGATCTATCGGGCGACAGCCGTGTCGGGCTTGTTGTAGATTCGCTGCATGCCTCCGGCACTCGTTGCAGGAGCGACGATAGGGGGTCGCTATCGGCTCGACCGACAACTGGGAAAGGGCGGAATGGGGGTGGTGTGGGCAGCCACACACACGGTCACGCGACGCGCAGTGGCGATGAAGTTCCTGAGCGGTCCGCATCATCTCAAGCCGTCGCGGCGCCGGCGGTTCATGCGGGAGGCGCGGGCCGCGTGCGCCGTCGATCATCCGAACGTGCTCGAAGTGCTCGACGTGTTCGAGCTGGATGCCGAGACGCCGGTGATGGTGATGGACCTGCTCGTCGGAGAGACGCTCAAGGAGCGGCTCGCGCGAGAAGAGTCCCTGACGCTCGAAGACGCAGCGAAAATCCTGCTTCCGACCGTTTCCGCGGTCGGCACGGCGCACTCGCGCGGCATCGTGCACCGGGACCTCAAGCCGGAGAACATCTTCCTGGCGAAGGGCTCTGACGGGGAACAGGTCAAGGTGCTCGACTTCGGTATCGCCAAGCTCATCGATCCCGCTGCACCGGGTGGAAGAGGGCTGGTCACGGAGACGGGCGCCACGCTGGGCACGCCGTGTTACATGGCGCCCGAGCAGGCGACTGGCGCAAGAGACATCGACCATAGAGTCGATGTCTGGGCGTTGGGCGTGATCCTGTACGAGTGTCTTGCGGGCTTTCGTCCAATCGAGGGCGAGAGCATCGGACAGGTCGTCGCCGCGCTGATGAAGACTGCGGTGACTCCGCTCGAGCGGATCTGCAGCGATCTTCCCGCCGACGTGACCGGGCTGGTGGGAAAGATGCTGCAGCGCAGTCGCGACAAGCGGCCGGAGGATCTGCGGGAGGTCCAGGCAGCGCTTGCGCAGTATTCGAGCGTGCAAGTGCCCGATTTCGGCGCCCCGGGGTCCGATGTGGCGGCGCTTGGACCAGAGGACGACAGCGTGGACGCACTGCCGGGAGCAGCCGGCATCGACGCCTACGCGAGTACCGAGATGGCCACGGCACCGGAGAGGGCGGCGCGGGCTTCCCTCACGCAACGTCTGGCGTTGGGGGGTGCCAGCGTGGCTGTGGCGGCGGCCGCGCTGATCCTGTACGGGCGCTCGCGCACGCCAGCCGACCCGCCGCGCGCTCCCGCCGCGGCCCCGGCAAGCGCGAGTCGTCACATCGCTGTCCAGTCGTGTCGGCCCGGCCGGCTGGCCGTCGTCTCGGCAGCACCGGCACACGAGGAAGCGGGCGCCAGGCCTACGCCGCCGCCCGCTCCAGCGGCGCATTCCGTCCACAGGCCAACGGTGCGGCTTCGGGGCCGGCGTGCGACCGGCGTCAGGCCGCGGCCTTCCGCATCGACCGCGCCAACGACTCCCGCGCCGCCTGCTGCGCCCGCTTTCAGCGGCGGGCTCGCGAACACCCCACCCTTCTGATCGATCGAGTTGCCGTGACGAAACGCTATCGCTTTCCGCTTCGCAGTCTGTCACTTCTGATCGGCGTGGCGTGCTCCGGTGCCGGAGTAGCTTCCGCCCAACAGCCTGTCGCAGCGACCAGTGCCGAGCCGCCCCCGCCCTCGCCCGGCAACGTCGCCCAGGCGCGCGAGGAGTTCACGCTCGGTGCGACGCTCGCCCACCGCGGGGACTGGCTCGATGCGCTCGCCGCCTTCGAGCGCTCCGACCAGCTGCGCCCGCATCCGATCACGGTCTACAACATCGGCTACTGCGAGCGCGCGCTCGGCAGGTACACGCGGGCCTGGAAGGCTTTCCGGCGGGCCCTGGCCGACAACCAGGCGAAGCGCGGCGGCACGATGCCGCCCGAGATGGTCGAACAGACGCGCGAGTACATCAAGGAGGTCGAAGGGCGCCTGGCGCGCGCTTTCGTCACCATCGATCAGGACGGCGTTGAGCTCTCGGTCAACGGCCGACCGCTCGAGCTCGTCGAGAACGGCCCCGGAAAACACCGCGTGCTGGTCGCGGGCACGCGGGCGCCCGGGCGTCCCGAGGCTGCACCCGGCAGGACGTTCGAGGTGCTTCTGGATCCGGGCAACCAGGTCTTCCTGCTGGAGCACAACAGCATGCAGGCGACCGTGGTGGATCGCTCGTTCGAGGCCGGCTCGAGCACGTCGTTCCGGCTGCACATCCGGCCACCGGTCCCGGAGGGGACAGCGGCCAGGAGCCAACGACGAAATATCAGCCGGACTACACCTGGCCCGTCATCGCGTGGGGCGTCGGTGCGACGGGGCTGGTCACGGGGACGATCTTCGGGCTGGCGACCTTCCAGAAGCGCTCGACGCTGCGCTCCGCGTGTGTCGACGTGTGCCCAGAGCCCTCCCAGGGCGATATCGACGCGATGAACCGCTACGCGACGATTTCGGATATCGGCTTCGGTGTCGCGCTTGCAGGTGCTGGCGTAGGTACCTGGTTGTTCCTGAGGGAACGTTCGAAAGCGACCGCCGAGGAGCGCGCCAGAACCAGCCGGCGGGTCCATGTGTGGGTGGGGCTGGGGTCGATCGGCGCCCGGGGGAGGTTCTAGCCATGCGCCGCTGGAGCGGAGTGAGGCTGGTCGTCTCGACGCTGGGGGTCGTGACGGCCGGGTGCGGGCTCATCGCGGGCTCGGGGAACTTCAGCACGCAGTGCCCCGCCGGAAGCAAGCGGACGGCGGACGGCCACTGTGTGCAGTCGGCGTGCGGGACCGGCCAGCTGTTGCTGCCAAACGGGAGCTGCGCCGTGTCGCAATGTGGCGACGGAATGATCGACACCACGCTCGGCGAGGAGTGCGAGCCGCCGTCGACGGCGACGTGCGACGCGAGCTGCCACAGCATCAAGCAGGTCTGTGGCGACGGCAAAATCACCGCCCCGGAGCAGTGCGAACCGCCGAACACGCCGCTGTGCGATGGGGACTGCCACCTCATCGTTCCCTCCAGCTGCGGAGACGGCAAGGTCACGGCCGGCGAGCAGTGCGAGCCGCCCAACACGGCGACCTGCGACAGCCAGTGCCAGTCGATAACGTGCGGTGACGGCAAGATCACGGCTCCGGAGCAGTGTGACGACGGAGGGACGGACAACCTGGACGGCTGCGACGCGACGTGTCGCGTGGAACCCGTCTACCGGATGGACACCCTCGACATAGAACCGGGTGCGCCACCTGCCTGGTGCGCCGTGACCGCGAACGCCATCGGATCGATCTCGCAGTCGCTTCCCTGGAACCTGGCGGGCCAGGACAACATGGGATTCTGGAACGGAGCGATCAACCAGCTGTTCCTGTTCGACGGAATGGACGATCCGGGCGGTGCCGTTTCCACGCTCGGGATCGGTTCGGTCTCGGGATTTCCCGACCCAGCGAAGGGCGAGTGGCCGGTGAAGCTGCCATCCGCGGGCACGAAATTCGATCCGACCGACTGGTGGTTCCTCGTCGACTCGGACACGGTCAACGCCACCGGTGTGCCTTTGGCGCACCTGGCAGCAACGGTGAAAAACCGCGTGTTCGAGACAGGTGCCGGCGACTACAGCCTCCGGTTCGGCGACTTCGCCGTACCGTCGACGCTGGATCTCGTTTCCGCAAAGCTCCGTGGACGGCTCGGCGGAGCGACCACACCCGACGCAAAGATCGACCTGGCGCCGGGTCTGACGGTGGTCGAATCGCTGGATGGGTCAGCGCCCGACTACGGGATGTGTGGCGGCGTTACGGTCGACTCCCTCGCGCGCATCCGGTTGCCCCAGTTCATCGGCCCGTCCGTGCACTGCAACTCGGGCCTCACCTTCAAGACCTGCAAGGGCAGGTTGGATTCGTCGTGCAACTCGTTGCTCGATGTGATCGTCGGCGGCTGCGCATCATCGAATGTGAACATCCAGAAGCAGCCCGACCTACCCGGCAGCGGTCCGTCCACGCTCGTGCCGGATCCGACGACGCGGAAGATCCCGCGCTCGCAGACCGCCGGCAACACCAACGCCTACTCGTTCTGGTTCTCGTTCAAGGCTGTCCGGGAGAACGTCACGGGCATTCACCAGGTACCGCCGCCCAGCTGCGACAGTACCGCCACGCCTGCCGAGGATCCCTGCGTCATCGACGACAAGTTCGGCGTGTTCGTGGATCCGACCAACGGCGACGACATGAACGGGGACGGAAGCCAGAAATTCCCGTTCAAGAGCGTCGAGTTTGCTGTGCCGGCAGCGGTCTCCTCGGGCAAGCGAGTCTACATCTGCCAGGGCACCGAGAATACGCCCGGCGTGCTGCTCCGCGCCAACGAAAGCGGACTCCAGATCTACGGCGGACTGTCCTGCAAGGACTGGAGCTACGTCGGAACTGGCACCGTGCTCAAGGGAGACGTTGAGAGCGGCGGGGAAGCGCTCCAGCTGGACCACACCTCGGACATCCACATCGAGGATGTCGAGCTGCAGAGCGCCACCACCGGGGCGTACTACATGTCGGACGCATTCAACCGCATCGGTGCGATCGTCGAAGACTCGAGCAACATCGTGTTCCGCCACGTCCGCTTCACGGGAACCGATGCGACGAGCGGCCAGGACGGCATGACGAAGCCCGCTGGTCAGGCGAGCGCCGCGGGGTTTTCCGGCGCTGCCGCCTGTACAACGGGAAGCGGAGCCAACGGCGGCTCGGGCAGCTGCCCCTTCCCGAGCACGGGTCCGCAGTCGCCGGGCGGGAAGGGCGGTGACGCCGGTTCGAGCACGGTGAACCCGACAGACGGCGCGCCGGGCAGCCCTTCTTCGTCCACGACCGGTCTGGGCGGGCTCGCCGATGACGGCAGCTCGACCTGGTCGTGCGCGGTGGGTACTGGCGGCGACGGCGCACCGGGCGCCGACGGCACACCCGGCGCAGGCGGAAGCGGCAAAGTCACGCTGTCGCCGAACCTCAACGAACCGGAACGCGTGTTGGTCCTCTCGGCCGCGACGAGTGGCACCGCCGGCAAGCCGGGTCAGGGCGGCGGCGGCGGCGGCGGTGCAAGAGCCGCGAGCACGGCCGGCGTGTGCTCGGGTGGCAACATCGGCGCGTCGGGTGGCGGCGGAGGTGCCGGTGGATGTCCGGGCGCCGGCGGTCCGGGCGGCGGCGCCGGCGGGTCGAGCATCGGACTGGTGTCGATCAACTCGTCGGTCCAGCTGTTCGCGTGCGAAGTCCACGCGGGAACCGGCGGCAACGGCGGCAATGGCGCCCCGGGCACAGCGGGCGCTGCAGGAGGAGCCGGCGGGCCTGGTGGAAGCGGCGCAGGGACATCGACGGACGCCTGCCCGGGTGGACATGGTGGAAAGGGCGGACACGGCGGACCTGGCGGCGGCGGTAGTGGCGGCTACTCCCTTGGCATCGCCTATTCCGGCACGGCGCCGGTGTATGACCCGGCCACGACGTTCAGCGTGGCAAGCGTCGTACCCTCCGGTGGGCTCGACGGCGACGGCAGCTCGGTTCACGGCGGCAGCAAGGGTCAGGTCGCGAAGGTCATGGGGTTCTGAGCGTGCGCGCCGTGCGAGGGCTTTGGCTCACGACCCTGGCCGTCGCGGCGACGGGCTGCCAGATGTTTGCCGGCACGGGCGACTTCAGTACGACGTGTCCAGCAGGACAGGTCGCCGATCCGAATGGCGTTTGCGGCGTCCCCACGAGCTGCGCGGCTGGTCAAGTCCTGATCAACGGAACCTGCCATGAGTCGGTATGCGGCGACAAGGTGACGGACCCTTCCAGGGGCGAGGAGTGCGACCCCCCCGACGGCTTGCACTGCGATGACCAGTGCCAGCTGCACGTATGCGGCGACGGCACGAAGGACCCAGGCGAGGCGTGCGACGACGGGAACACCAACGACGGCGACTACTGCTCCGCCGACTGCTCGAAGCAAACCGGCAAGTGCGGCGACGGGAAGGTGCAGGACAACGAGGCGTGCGACGACGGGAACACCAACGACGGCGACTACTGCTCGGCGGACTGCAAGCACAAGACCGGCTCGTGCGGCGACGGGAAGACGCAGGACAACGAGGCCTGCGACTACGTAGGCGACGACTACTGCTCGAACGACTGCAAGATCAGCCACGGTTTCTGTGGCGACTCCATCCAGCAGGACAACGAAGCCTGCGACGACGGGAACACCGACGACGGCGACTACTGCTCGGCGGACTGCAAGAAGGTCACCGGTCGCTGCGGCGATGGCACCGTCCAGTCGAACGAGGTCTGCGACAACGGGCCTGGCGGCGCCGGCTGCTTTGCGTGCCGGAGCACGTATGCGGGCCCCATGCTTGACGTGGGGTCGATGATGGTCTGCGGTATCGATCACGCCGGCGCGGCGCGCTGCTGGCTGCTGTCCAAGGACGTCCCGGGAGCGATGCAGCTGGACGTCGCGCAGTACCTGCAGGCGCCGCCGACGGGCCAGTTCCGTCGCATCGCGACCGCCGGCCTGAACGCATGCGCGATCCGCGACACGGGGCGAGTGGTCTGCTGGGGTGCGGACCTCCCCGCGACCATGCAGTTCGGGCCCTATGCGAACACCCCGATTCCCTCTCCCTTCGGTTCGTTCCTGCAGGTCTCTCTGGTAGCAGACGGAATGCCGTCCCAGGTAGCCGAGGGATGCGGGATCCTGCAGAACGGAACTCTGGATTGCTTCAAGGACCTTTCCGGTGCGCCCGTCAATCCCGAACCGAACGGCAAGTTCATCGACGTCTCGGCCTTCTGTGCTCTTCGATCGGATCGCACGGTGAAGTGCTGGGGCGGCATGAATGCCGCGCAGATGAGTCCTCCCGCTTCTCGCTTCCGCCAGGTGTCTGCTGGCAGGACCTTCGATTGCGGAATCGACGAGAGCGGCAGCATCGAGTGCTGGGGGGCCACGCAGGCTGGCGAGCCGCCGGGGAAGTTCGTCGATGTCGAGGCGGGGAACGGCAGCGCGTGCGCGCTCGGCGATGACGGCGCGGTGAGGTGCTGGGGAAACATCACTTCTGCCCCGGCCGGGCCATTCGCGCAGATCTCGGTCGGCGAAATCGCATGCGGCGTGAAGGTCGACGGCACGGCGACCTGCTGGGGGCCGGGGTCGTTCAAGCTGCCGGCGGACTTCCCATGAGACGCGGAGGAGGAGCGATGGCCAGAAGTGTGCGCGCAGGAACCGTGCTCGCGGTGATTGCGATCAGCAGCGGACTGTGCGGCTGCGGCGGCGGCGCGACCACGCACGTCGAGAAAGACGCCGGCGCCTGCGCTCCGGGGCAAGCTGTCGCGGCGAATGGGACGTGCATCTCCGGCGGGTGCGCGGCTGGCCAGACGCTGGTGAACGGGAAATGCGTTGCGTCGGGCAGCTGTGGCGACCACATCATCGACAAGGCTTCGGGCGAGCAGTGCGAGCCGCCCAATACCGGAAACTGCGGCCCCGATTGTCGGTTCACCGCCGTGTGCGGCGACGGCCTCGTCGCGGGCGACGAGCAGTGCGACCCGCCGGACGGACAGACCTGCGACGACAAGTGCCAGCGCATCCCCCAGGCGCAGTGTGGCAACGGGACGATCGAATCCGGCGAGCAGTGCGACGACGGCGCCAACGTCCCGCTCGACGGCTGCGACGGCAATTGCGACTACGAGCTGTTCTTCCGCATCGAGAACGCGGCGTTCGCTGCCGGCGTACCCAGCTGGTGCGACCTCGGCAAGAACCTGATCTCGACCGCGTTCGGGCTGGGGAGCGGCTTTGCGGCTGCGGTCCCGGTCCATTCAGGTGAGTACCAGTCGCTCCTGCAGCTGCGCGGTCTCCAGGATTTGACCGCCCAGAGCACCGAGACCCTCGACGTGGGCGTCGTCTCCGCGTTTCCCGATCCAGCGGCAGGCCCGATGCCTGATGGAGCCGTCGATTGGCCCTACATTGTCGACGAATCGTCGCTCGACGCGAACCTCGCACCGCTGCAGCTGCTCGCGGGTTCGCACCTCGACGGCGGCATGCTCGTGACCAAAGCCGGCGACGTGACGCTCGTTCCCGGTCGCGCCAGCGGCGACCCGACGCTCTCGTTCCACGCCGCACAGTTCGGTCTGAGCACAGGAGGCGCGACACGTCCGCCCGATCCGACGCCCCTCGCCCCGGGACTCTCGGCGGTCGAGACGCTGGGCTCGACCAACTCTCGCGAGGGCCTGTGCGGCGCAGTGTCGGTGCAGTCGCTGGCCGAGATGCCGATAGTTCCCATCGCCGAAGGTAACTGTCACACGCAGGCAGGGATCCCGATCGAGTACCACGCCTGCCCGGTGGATTCCGGCGTTACCGACAGCTGCAACTCGATGCTTGATCTGCTGGTGAACGGATGTTGGGGCTACATGATCGCAGCCAAGCCAACGCAGCCCGACGTGAAGCAGGGAGGGCCCACGCTCACGGTGGATGCATCGAACGGCAACAAGGTTCCCCAGTCGCAGATCGACGGGGATCCCGACGGCTACTCGTCCTTCGTCACGCTGCAGGCGACACGTGAGGTCGTAGCGGGCAAGGGCAAGGTACCGCAGAACGTATGCGACCCGACGGCCTCGCCCTACGTCGCCCCGTGCGCCATCGACGAGAAGTACGCCATCTTCGCGGACGGGACGCACGGCGACGACGCCACGGCGGACGGCAGCCGTGCCAAGCCGTACAAGTCGCTGGACCTTGCTGTCGCGGCGGCGATCAACGCAGGCAAACGCTTGTATCTGTGCGGGCCGTTCAACGGTCAGCAACTGGTCGTCAAGGGGCCGACGAACGGCCTCGAGATCTACGCCCGGTTTACCTGCACAGGCGGCGTCTGGGGGACCAACGGGGGCGGAGTCATGACGGAGTACGCTGATCCCGCCAAGCCCCCACTGATCGTGGATGGCGTCGATTCGCTGTTGCTCGAGGATGCGAGTTTCACCGTCGGCTCGGCCGACAACAGCAATCCCGGCGAGTCGTCGATCGCGGGCATCGTGACCAACTCGAGCAACGTGTCCTTCGTGAACGTCACACTCCAGGCTGGGGCGGCGGCTGCCGGCGCGCCCGCAACACCGGCTGCTGCAGCCGCCGCGGACGGCACCGCCGGCACTGATGGTGCGGCGGCCTGCAGCGGCGACCCGAACCAGGGCGGACCCGGAGCGACGAGCAGTTGCAGCGGCAGCGCCGCCAGTGGCGGAGCGGGCGGGCCAGGCGGCGTGGCAACGGGTGACGGCGGCGACGGAACCGCCGCGGGAGGGGTGGCAGGTCTCGGCGAGAACGGCACCGGATGGAGCTGTGTCGCAGGCAGCGGGCTCGGTGGTGACGGCACGCCTGGTACCCCGGGCACAGCTGGCGCGGGAGCCAAAGGTTGGGGAAGCATTTCGGCGAGCGGCTATGTGGGAACCGCAGGCCAAGCGGGCACCGACGGCACTCCGGGCAAGGGCGGCGGCGGCGGCGGTGGCGCGCGCGCTGCGAGCGGCGCGCTGGTGTGCTCGCTGCTTGGCGAGAACGTCGGCGCTTCCGGTGGCGGCGCTGGTGGCGGCGGCTGCGCCGGCAAGGGTGGCGGCGGAGGACAGCCGGGCGGCTCCAGCATCTCGCTGATCTCCATCAACTCGAGCATCACGCTTGACCGCTGTTTTCTTGCATATCAAGCCGGCGGGCGAGGCGGCAACGGCGCTCCGGGTCAGGCGGGAGGTCAGGGCGGACCAGGTGGAAAGGGCGGGCTCGGAAGCGGCGCCTCCGACGCCTGCGCCGGCGGTTCGGGTGGACCTGGCGGCGCGGGCGGACCTGGCGGCGGCGGCCACGCTGGCCTCTCCATCGGCGTCGCCTATGTTGGCACCGAGCCGGTCATCCACGACCCGAGGACCCCGCCAGGAAATTTCGGGGTCCTCATCCAGGCGGGCGGACTCGGCGGAGGCAACCGACGTCGAATGCGGGTTGGGCCGGCATCGTTGCCGACACGTTCGCATTCTGATCGGATAGGGTGGTCGAGCGCGGGAGCACCCGAACCATGAAGCCCCAACCGACCACCGTCCTGGTAGCGGACGCGAGCAATGAGCGTCGCGGGGCGCTGTTGTCGGCGCTGGGCGAGGGCGGACTGTCCGCGGCCGGCGTCGCGTCGGGTGCTGCCGCGCTCGACGCCGTCGACAAGGCGCCCTGCGAAGTGCTGGTCACCGCGCTCGCGCTGCCGGACATGGACGGCGTCTCGCTGCTCGAAACCGTCGTCGCACGCTGGCCCGACCTGCCTGTGATCATCGCCGCCAGCGATGCGAGCGTTCCCGACGCCGTGGAAGCGCTGAAGGCGGGCGCCGCCGACTTCGTCGTGGAGCCGTTCGACCGCGAGCAGCTCGCGTTCGTCGTCAAGAAGGCGCTCGAGTCCGTTCGCCGGCTCGCCGACGCGGAGCGGGGCTTCGCCCCGAGCGGCGCGATCCTCGGCAACACGCCGACGATGCGCGAAGTGCTCTCGCTGATCGACCGCGCAGCGCCGGGCACCGCGAGCGTGCTGGTTCGCGGCGAGAGCGGTACCGGCAAGGAGCTGGTTGCTCGCGCCATCCACGCGAAGAGCGCCCGCGCGAAAGCGCCGTTCGTGAAGATCGACTGCGCCGCGCTGCCCGACACGCTGCTCGAGAGCGAGCTGTTCGGCTACGAGCGCGGTGCCTTCACGGGAGCCGTCGCCCAGAAGCCCGGGCGCGTCGAGCTGGCCGACCACGGAACGCTCTTTCTCGACGAGATCGGCGAGCTGTCCCAGCAGGTGCAGGCCAAGCTGCTCAGGCTGCTCCAGGATCGCGAAATCGAGCGGCTCGGCAGCACGAAGACGATCGCGGTCGACGTGCGCATCATCGCGGCGACGCACCGCGATCTCGAGCACATGATCGAAAATGGCCAGTTCCGCCAGGACCTGTTCTATCGCTTGAACGTGGTGCCGTTGTGGGTGCCGCCGCTGCGTGCGCGACGGAACGACATCGAGCTTCTCGCCCGCCACTTCGTGGCCGTCTTCGGGGCGGCGAATGGGCGGCCGGACGTTGATCTCACTGAAGGCGCGTCGCGCGTGCTGCGCGCCCGTCGCTGGCCCGGCAACGTCCGGCAGTTGCAGAACTTCGTCGAGCGTCTGGTGGTGCTGTCGCAGAAGCGGGTGATCGACGTGCCGGACGTTGAAGCCGAGCTGTCGCGACAGGTCCGCTTCGAGACGGAATCGATATCGCTCGCCGCCGAGTCGGCCACCGAAGACCCGGGAGAGCACCGAGTGGGCGTCGACGATGTCGCCCCCCTCGACGACGAGCTCAGAGCCGCCGAAAAACGCGCCCTCGAACGCGCGCTGTCGGCTGCCGCCGGCAACCGCAGTCTCGCGGCCCGTCTGCTGGCGGTCAGTCGCTCCACGCTATACGCCAAGCTGGCCGAGTACGGCCTGCTGTAGCGCGCGCAGCGAGCCAGCCGAAGCGCGGCTCGCCGCAGACGGTGCAGTCGATGCAAGGGGGGATAGGCTGCAGCTATCCCTGGCGCGCCACCAACGTGTACAGCTCTGAGCGGCTTGTCACGTCGAGCTTTCTGTAGATGCTGGCGATCTGGTTGGCGACGGTGTTGACGGACGTACGTCGCGAGCACGCGATGGCGGCGTTCGAGCTTCCCTGGAGAAGCAATCCAACGATGCTCTTCTCTGCGGCCGACAACGACGGAAAGGCTTCGCCGGAGTTGGGCTCTGCAAGCTCGAGCGCGAAGCTCACGAGCTCCTCGCTAGCCGGGTTGGTGCGATACGCGAACGCGTCCCGCAGACCGGGGCGGACGGCTCGAGCGCCGAACGCCCGCGCCAGCTCAGCGCGATTGCGAAGCCGCAGTTTGACGAGCGCGCGTTTCAGATACGTGCTGACGGTCGAAAGCGAGAGACCGAGCTCGAAGCTGATGAACTTGAGTGAATGGCCCCGAGCGGCGTAGCCCGTCACCTCCCGCTCGCGCTTTGTCAGCGCATTCCGGTTCAGCATTCCGTCGTGATTGCGCCGTGCGAGAAACAACCGCCTGCCGCCCAGGTCGGCGTGATTGATGATCGTCCACTCGCCCCGCACGACCGCTTCCCACAGCTCGCAGGCCGAGGGCGTGCTCTTCCGTCGTCTCCGCTCGAGCGCGGACACGCCGAATCGAGCCAGCCCCGTGTGTGTCGTCCGGTCGGTACCCCCGCCGTCCGGCACGGGCACCCGCCTGTGTAGCTCTCCATCCACGCGCCACGAGGGTGCAACGCGTGTGCCTCGACGACTCCACCGTGCCTTGGCGCTGGACTACGAGCGTGGCCGGTCCGCCAGGTGTAGCGCGCGCCGGACATTGTCCGGTGCGCCGTACGGCCGTCCATACATCGCCGGATGCAGGTCAGGTGTTGTCGTGTGACAGGACCGTTGGCGCAGAAAGGGGGGCGGAATACGCAGAAGGGGGGCGCGTGACGCGCATCAGGGCAGGCGGCGGGGCCGCGGGGCATGAATCCGGCCGCCAGCAAGAAGCTGTTGGCCAAGCTCGTCGGCAGCTGAGCGCACCGCTCGGGCCGCTCACAGGCAGCGGCCCGTATCCGGGTTCTTGGCAAAGCCCGCGTTGCAGGTGCAGGTGCCGTCCGCCTCGCACTTGCCGTGCAGGCTGGAGACCACGGGACTGTCGTTGCAGCTTTGATCCATCCCGGGCTGGCACGCGTACCAGCAGACTTTCGTCGGGCTCTTCGGCGAGCTCGGGTCGCCCGGGAACAGCTCGACCACGGCGCAGATCTGGTTGGAGCGACAGTCTGCCGCGGAGCTGCAGCTGCGGAGACACACGCCCGAGATCTGGTGGTAGGGCAGCGGCGAGCAGGTCGACCCTGGCGCGGTGCACGAGATGTCGGGTTCGTGGCACGCGGTCGGCCCACCGGGGCTGCCTTGCATGCAGTAGCCGCCGGGGGCTTCCGTGTTGCACATGTAGCCCGCGCCGCAGTCCGCGTCGCTCTTGCAAGCCTGGCCCGTGACGGTCGTTCCCGAATCGACGACAACGTCACCTGTACCGCCGCTGCCGGAATCGACTGCGCCCGCCGAACCGCCGTTGCCGGAATCAGCGACAGCGCCCCCCGAACCGCCGCTCCCCGAATCAGTGACAGCGCCTGCCGAACCGCCGCCGCCGGAGTCGGGCAGTGCCGAGCCCCCGGTGTTGGTCGTCGAGCCACCGCAGCCGATCGCCAAGAGGCCGACGAGAAGCGAGCACAGGCGAGCTGTCGAGCGCATGGTGTGAGAGGGATAATCCCGACGTCCGCGGGGTGCTAGCAGCAGCTCGCACGCTTGGTGGCTCGAGCACGCCGGGGACGTAGCGTGCGGTGAGCGCCATGACGCCCTGGATGTTTTCGGGCTGCGCGGCATACCGGCCTGCGTGGACGCGGCGCCGCTTGTGATCGAAGTACTGTCCCGTCACGCCGGCGACATCGGGCGAGAGGGCGAGCCAGGTGTAGACCTGGGCCATCTGCATAGCCGATGCCGGAGTTTTCGCCCGTGACGATGCAGACAGGGGGTGACATGTCGATCCCGGTTGAGGAGCATCAATAGCCAGGCGCGACTACGCGCTGCGACATGAGGTGCGTCGAACCGCGACGGGAGAGATGTCATGCAAAATTCGCTTTTGGCTGCCGCAGCAGGTCTAGCGTGTTGTCTTCTTGCTGCGCCGGCGAGTGCGGACGATCAGGGGGGCGACTACTTCTCCGAGCTGCAGATCTTCTATCACGCCAACAAGGCGTACGATTACTTCCGCTCCTTCAGTGGCAACGGGAGCTTCCAGCTTGCGACTGCGGATAGACCGCTGTTCGAGGTGGCGGCAGGGCGTTGCGGCGGACTACGCCTACGACGGCGAGGTCATCTACCACGAGTTCACGCACGCGGTGGTCAACGCCACGCTGAACCTCAGCCCGTACTGGCATCTCGACGCCCAGGGCGGCTCGGACTCGCCCGGCGCCATGAACAGGTGCCCATCTTCGCAAAGCAGGGCCAATATCGCGGGCCCTGCGCGCATCAGCATCCGCGCCAGGTGGGCACGCGCCGCGAGCGTCGGACGTTGGAAATGGAGGTGCTGCCGGGTGGCAATTCGCCAGGAACCCGCGACCCGACGCTGCACTTTCCGCTCCCAATCGCGGCGACCTGCCCGCCCGCTTCCGGTGGCAACGCGGCGCCGGCTAGCGGTGCACGCTTGTCACTCGCAGCCGCATCCTCCACTCTCCCTCACCACACGAACGGAACCAGCCGCTTCACGCGCTCGCGGTAGTCGCCGAGCTCCTGGCCGAACTGCTGCTCACTGCTTCGTGCAGATCAGACTGCCCGCCTTCTCCGCGCCGGAGCACGACGAGCCCGCGCCGAGCGTGCCCGCGAAAGAGAGTACGAGTGTCGGGCCGTCGACGGCGAGCGCGCCGCCGGCGACAGGGAAGGGCGCGGCTGGGCCACCCGCTGTCGCGTCGGGCACCTGGCAGGGCGCAGCCAGGCCTTGCTCTGTCTCCGCGAACGCCGTGGTCGGGCTGGTGATGCGGAGCTGGAGCGTTCCGGCGACGTACTTGTCGCTGTACTCTGCCATCAAGCTTCGACCGGACTGCGACAGCTGCAGGCTGCCGCCGTCGCCGCCGCTGGAGACGAGATAGGTCTTTCCGCCGTTGTCGAACGACGTCTCGACCTGGGAGCTGCAGGCGAAGCTGCCGACGGGTAGCTTCGGGACGACGAGCGGCGAGCCGGAATCGACCGGGGCGGCGGGGCCCTGCCGGCAGGCGACCCAGAAGACTCCCGGGACCGACACCTTGCCGCACGGTCCGCTGTGGCCGGCGAGCGTTCCCGCCGTGGACAGGAAGATCGAACCGCCATTTGCGATCAGCGCGCCGCTCGTGGCGTCCAGAATTGCCGTGTGGAACTGCTCGTGGCTCACGCCCACGCCCTGGACGCAGATGGACTTGAAGCCCCCATCCACCTGACCGGCGTGGGCCAGGGTCGCCGAGGTGTTCGTGACAGGCGAAAAGTCTAGCGAGTTTGCGAGCCCGTTGAAGTCGATGAAGGTCGCCGTGACCGTCGCGCCGTTCTCTGTGAGCTCGAGCGTCGAACCGGGCTCGAATCCGGCCAGGTTCATCACGCTGCCATCCGGGTTGTGCTCGCCCATGGCGCAATCCGTGAACGTTCCGGTAGGAAAGCGGATGGCGCCGGAGTCCGCGGCAGCGTCGCCCGCGCCGCCGCCCGCCGCTGCGTCCTGTCGCTCCGCTGCGCCCACGAACAGCGCAGTCCGCCCGCCGCCACAGCCGGCGAGCAGCGGCGCGAGCACGAGCGAAGCGGCGATCACCCGCACGCTGTAGACGGTAGCACGGCGAAACGCCGGCATCTCGTGTGGGTCTGGAACAGCCAGCCGGCGTAGCTTGCGCGATGCTGCTTCCGGGCCTACCTAGTGGAGATGGGTGGACGCTTGCTTCGAGGGGTGTTGTTTGTCTTGTTGCTGCCCTTGCTGGCTGCTGCGTGCTCGGGGTCGAGCAAGCCAAAGCACTCCGACTTCGTGCTGTCTCCCGATCTGCGGGTGCTCGACAGCGCGACGCTGGCCCAGCTGAGCTCGGTCTCGGCAGATCAATCGACGCTGGTTTTCAAATCCGCCACGAAACAGCTCTCGGCGCTCGGCGCCGGCAACATCATTGCGGCCGGCATCGTGGGAACGCTCTTGCCCCAGGGCATGCTGCGCAGGGTCGCTTCGGTGTCGGGCAGCGGCCCGATCACGGTCACCACGACGCCGGCGTCGCTCGCCGACGCCATCATCAAGGGCTCGCTGAACCCGAGCTTCCACCTGAATGCCGATCGAACCACGAGTGCCGCGCTGCACACCGCCGGTGTGGGCGGGCAGGACACCGGGATCACCTACGGCTTCGACAACCAGGTGATCTACGACGGTGACGGCGACTCCTCGACGACGAACGACCAGGTGCTGCTCTCGGGCAGCATCTCCATCGATCCCCTCGCGAAGTTCCCCATCCAGATCAACTCCGGTTTCACGAAGGTTGACCTGGACATCAGCGGCAGTGAATCGGCGAACCTGTCGGTGACAGCGAAGGAGGGCGCCAGCTTCACCAAGCGCATCGACCTCGACACGACGTTCTTCCCCCCACTGGTGTTCTACGCCGGCCCGCTGCCGATCGTGATCACGCCGATCCTGACCTTCTACGCGGGCATCGACGGCAAAACGTTGGCCACGCTCACCACGGGAGTCAGCGAGCAGGCGACGCTCGACGTTGGCGTCGGCTACCAGGACGGCTCCTTCGGACCCTTCAATCACAGCAGCGCCAGCGGCAGCTTCGATCCGCCCAACTTCGCCCAGGGCGCCTCCGCCAGCGCCAAGGCCATGGCTGGAGCGCGACTTTCGGTCAACGTGGACGGGCTCGACGCCGCCTACGTCGACGCGGATGTCTACGCGCGTGCGCAGGTCCAGCCGTCCAGCGATCCATGGTGGTCGCTGTATGGCGGCGCCGAGGCGCACGCGCACATCGGCATGCTGGGCCTTTCCTACGACGCGCCGCTCGGCAAGACCGAGAAGCTGCTCTCGTCGGCCTCCGGCGGCTCCCCGGCCGCGCAGGTCACCAGCTGGGCGCGCGCCTATTCGGGAGGCTCGTACGACAAGCTGAACACCCTGACGCCCATCCCCGGGGGTGGGGTCCTCGCTGGCGGTACGACGCTTTCGTTCTCGTCGACTCCCGCGGACGCGTGGCTGGTGGCGACCGATCCCATTGGCGAGGTGATGTGGCAGCGCGCCTACAACGACCTGGACGCCGTGCGAGCTGTGGCGCCCAGCTCGGGCGGCAACTTCCTCGTGGCGACCGGCACCACGAATCCTGATGTGGCGGGCCTGCTGAAGGTCGACGACAACGGCGCCGTGCTCTGGTCGAAGGCCATCACCGACAGCGGGGCTCTGGGCGTGAAGCTCAACGACATCGTGCCCCTGGCGGACGGCGGTGCGCTGCTCGGCGGGAGTGTAGGCTCGCTCGCGTCGGCGGACTACTGGGTCGCGCGCATCGACGCCCAGGCCAAGCCGGTCTGGTCGTATGCCTACGGAGGCAGCGCGGAAGACGACCTGAAGGCGCTGGTGGACACGAAGGATGGCGGCTGTCTCGCCGTTGGAACCGGAAAGTCGTTTGGCGCGGGGTCGCTGATGTGGGCGGTGAGGATCGGTGCCGACGGCAAGGTGCTCTGGCAGAAGAGCTACGGCACCGGTGGCGACTACGCCGAGCGGGCGATCGCCGCGCCCTCGGGCGGCTTCCTCATTGCCGGTGAGCACGTGCTGGACGGGCTCGCGGTGCGTGTCGATGACAGCGGCAACGTCACCTGGGCGACGGACATCCCGACGAGCGCCCAGGACGTGGAGCTGGGTGGCGTGGCGCCGCTGTCTGGCGGTGGGTTTGCCCTGGCCGGCGCCACCAATACCAATGCCTGGATCGTCGGCCTCGACTCCACGGGTTCGGTGACCTGGTCGCACGAGTACGGTGGCGCGGGTAGCGACCGGATCGGCGGCATGTTGGAGTTCAGCGGCATCGGCGATCCGCTCGTCGCCCTGCCCGACGGCTCGCTGATAGCCGCGGGGAGCAGCTCCAGCTTCTCGAGCGACTACGATGCCTGGCTGATGCACGTGACCCCGAACGGCAACGTCGCGTTCGCCGCGGGCAGCGGTGCCAGCCAGACGGATCCATCGGGCAGCTTCAGCCCCGGCTCCGTGCCTGCGACCACCACGACGGTCAGTTCCACGGCCACGCCTCTGGATGTGACCGCCCTGACAGTGAAGGCTCTGAGCACCGACGCCAAGACCATCAGCCAGTCGCCATAGGCCGCTTGAACTTCTTCCGCGCGCGCTCGACCTTGGTGCGGATCACGCAGTCGGCGACGTGGTCGTTCACGAGCCCCATCGCCTGCATGAAGGCGTAGACGGTGGTCGGGCCGACGAACTTCCAGCCCAGCTTCTTCAGATCCTTTGAAAGGGCCGTGGCCTCGGGACAGGTCGAGACCGTCTGCGGCTTGGCGAGCTTTGCCGGGTCGGGCTCGTAGCGCCAGATGAAGGCGGACAGCGAGCCTTCCTGTTTGACGAGCCTTCTCGCCTGCTTCGCGTTGTTGATGACCGCTTCGATCTTGCCGCGGTGGCGCACGATGCCGGCATCCTTCAGCAGGCGCTCGATGTCGCGCTGGCCGAACCGCGCGATGCGCTCGAAATCGAAGTCGCGGAACGCGGCGCGGAAATTCTCGCGCTTGGCCAGGATGGTGCGCCAGCTCAGCCCCGACTGGAAACCTTCCAGGCACAGCTTCTCGAACAGGCGTTGGTCATCCGCGACCGGGAAGCCCCATTCGCTGTCGTGATACTCGAAGAACTCCGGCGCCGCGCCGCACCAGCGGCAGCGCGGCTTGCCATCGGGACCGGGAATTGTCGTGCTCATCTGTTGCTATCCGAGGCCGGGACGCGCTGCGCGGCGCGAATGTTGCGGGGGGCCCAACACGTACAGCGGCTGCCAGGACCCCCAAACCCCCTTGGCGTGCTTGGCGCCGTGGCGGTTTTCTCCCTCTGGTCGTCTACGACCCGTTCTTCTTCGCCAGCGCGCCGAGGCACTCGTACGCTGCGTATTTGTAGGACTCGGCGAGCGTCGGGTAGTTGAAGACCATGTCGATGAACAGATCGACGCTGGCGCCCATGTGGATGGCGGCCTGGCCGATGTGGACGAGCTCCGTCGCGCGCTCGCCGATGACGTGGACGCCGATCAGGCGGCGGTCCTTTGCGTCGACGACGAGCTTGGTGATGCCTTCGAGGTCGCCGGTGATCTTGCCGCGCGCGTTGTTCCTGTACAGGGCCCGGCCGACGACGAAGTCGATCTCCTTCTCCGTGGCGCTCTGTTCCGTCTCGCCGACCGCGCTCACCTCGGGGATGGTGTAGATGCCGTAGGGCATCAGGTCGTCGACGGCCTGCTTGTACTCGAAACCGAAGGCGTGGCACACGGCGACGCGCCCTTGCTCCATGGAAACGGAAGCGAGCGCAGGGAAGCCGACCACGTCGCCGGCAGCCCACACGTTGGGCACGCTGGTGTTGTAGCGTTTGTCGATCGGGATGTAGCCGCGCTTGTTCGGCTCGATACCGATGTTTTCGAGTCCAAGGCTGTGGGTGGAGCCGGCGCGCCCGGCGGCGAAGAGCAGCTGCTCGGACGTGAGCTTCGTGCCGTCGTCGAGTGTCGTGACGACGCCGCTGCCATTGCGCGCCACGCCGTTCCAGCGGTGGCTCTGGATCAGGCGGATACCCAGGTGCTCCATCGCGGTGCGCAGCCGCTCGATGATTTCGCGGTCGAGGAACGGCAGGATCTCGTCGCGCGCGTCGACCAGTTGCACGTCGGCGCCGAGCGCGGCGAACATGCAGGCGTACTCGCAGCCGATCACGCCGCCACCGAGGATGGTGAGCGAGGCGGGCAGCTTCTCGATGTGCAGCACCTCGTCGCTGTCGTGGATGAGGTCGTCCTCGAAGTCGATGTCGCTCGGACGGTAGGGGTGCGAGCCGGTGGCGATCAGAAAGTGCTCGCCGCTCACCGTGTGCTCGCCGTCCGGACCTATCACGTGCACCGTGTGCGGATCGACGAAGCGCGCCGCACCGGCGATGTAGGTCACGTTGTGGCGGTCGAGGTTGTGACGGATGGCGAGCGACTCGGCCTCGGCGATGGCGTTCTTGCGGGCCATCAGGTGCGGTATGGTGGTGCCGGGCTCGAGGCGCACCGCGACGCCGTACAGATCGCGCGCGCGGTAGCCGGACAGATACAGGGCGCTCTCGCGCAGCGTCTTGCTGGGCAGGGTGCCGGTGTGCACGGCCGCGCCGCCGGGTTCGAGCGCCTTTTCGATGATCGCGACGCGCTTGCCGAAATAGGCCGCCTGCGCGGCGCCCTTCTCGCCGGCGGGGCCGGCGCCGATCACGACGAGGTCGAAGTGCTGGTCGGACGGATTTTCCACGGCGCGAATGATACCGCGTCGGCGTGGCCCGGGCCGCACGAATCCCGCTACATCAGCGAGACCACCCAGCCGGCGCCGATCCAGGCGCCGATGGCCGAGCCGAGCGTGGCCATGATGGCGACCAGCAGCACGCGGGTAACGCGATTTCTGTAGATGCCGCGCAGGCTGAGCGCGTCGCGGCTGACGTTGTGCGCGTCCTCCACGCGCGGCTTGCGCAGCCACGCCTCGACCATGCCCGCCACCATGCCGGCGCCGATGGTCGGATTGAGCGAGGTGATGGGCGAGGCCACGAAGGCCGTGAGCACCGTGAGCGGCTTGGCGCCGGCCACGATGGATAGGAGCGCAGCCATGATGGAGTTGGGCAGCACCCAGGCGAACAGCATGTGCTTGAGCGTCTCGCCGGAGTGCTGCGTGTAGCCCCAGTAGAAGGCGAACAGCACGATGGCCGGGATGATCCACTTCCACAGGCCTGCGTAGGGCGCGCGCGGCGGAAGCTCGCTCAGCTGCTCGCGGTCCACCTGCTCGCCCAGGTGCGACAGCATGCCCTTGACGTGGCCGGCGCCGACCACGCCGACGATGCGCTTGCCCGGAGCTTCCTGGATGCGGCTCATCAGGAAGCGGTCGCGCTCGTCGATGAGCGGCTCCTTCACCTGCGGCATCGCCTCGGCCAGCTCATCCAGCATCTCCGAGATCGTGTCGCGATCCTTGAGCTCCTCGATCTGTTCCTCGGTGATCTCTTCTGCCGCGAAGGGCGCCGCCAGCAGGCTGCCGAGCAGCTTCATGCGGTTCCAGAAGGAAACGTTGTGCCAGGTGCGCTTGAGCGTGGCCTGGATGTCGCGGTCGGCGAGCACGAGCTCGGCGCCGACCTCCTCGGCGGTGCGTACCGCCGCGAGCAGCTCCGCGCCGGGGCGCACGCCGAGCTTCTCGCCCATCTTCCGCTGGTACGCGGTGAGCGCCAGGCTCGTCACCAGGAACAGCACCTTCTTCTGTCGCATGACCTGGAACAGGTCGAGCTTCTGCCACTGGCTGTCGTCGAGCAGGGATTCGTAGCGGGTCTGGTCGAGCTCCACGCACACCGTGTCCGGGCGCTCGGCGCGGATCACGCGCTCGACTTCTTCCACGCTCTTCTGCGAGATGTGCGCGGTGCCGACGAGAAAGATCTCGCGCCCGTCGTGCTCGATGCGGGTGACGTGGTCGTCGGCCATCTCCGACCCGCGTTACCCGACAACCGCCCGCCGTTCCAGTCGCTTGCTGCACCGGCGCCCTGGCTCGGGCACAATCGGGCCGTGTTCTCCTCGCGCAGCGGCATCGATCGCCAGCCCAACGCGCTGTCTCTGGCGCTCGACCAGGCGCGAGCCAGCGGGCGCACCATCCGCGACCTGACACTGTCGAATCCGACCCGGGCCGGGTTGCCGTACGCATCGGAGGCGATCCTCGCGGCCCTGACGCAGCCGGAGGCCCTTCGCTACGAGCCCGAGCCGTTCGGGCTGCCGGCGGCGCGACAGGCCGTGGCGGCGCACTTTGCCGAGCGCGGCGTGGAGGTGGAGCCGCAGCGGATCGCGCTCACGGCCAGCACCAGCGAGGCGTACGGCTTCGCGCTCAAGCTCCTGTGCGATCCGGGCGACGAGGTGCTGGTGCCCGCGCCGAGCTATCCGCTGCTCGAGCACCTCGCCGGCTACGAGAGCGTGCGGCTGTCGCGCTATCCGCTGAGCTACGACGGTGCGTGGCACATCGATCTGGACGAGCTCGGCCGGCGGGTGGGCGAGCGTACGCGCGCGATCATCGTGGTCAGCCCCAACAACCCGACGGGCTCGTACCTGAAGCAGGACGAGCTCCGCGCTCTGGAAAAGCTGGGGCTTCCGTTGATCTCGGACGAGGTGTTCGCGGGCTACCCGCTCATGGACGACCCGCGTCGCGCGGCGAGCGCGCTCGAAGCGCAGGGGCTGTTGGTGTTTTCCCTGGGCGGGTTGTCGAAGCTCGCTGCTCTGCCCCAGATGAAGCTGGCCTGGGCTGCGCTGGGCGGGCCGGCGGCGCTGGTCGACGAAGCGCTGGGGCGGCTGGAGCTCGTCGCGGACACGTATCTTTCGGTGGGCACGCCGGTGCAGCTGGCGCTGCCCGCGCTGCTCGGCTCGCGTACCACGGCGGAGCAGGCGATCCTGGCGCGCTGCCGCGACAACCTCGCGGCGCTCCGGCGCGAGCTCGACGGCAGCGCGGCGACGCCTTTGCACGTGGAAGGCGGGTGGTACGCCGTGGTGCGGCTGCCCGCGACGCGGAGCGAGGAGGAGTGGGTGCTCGCGCTGCTCGAGCGCGGTGTGCTGGTGCAGCCCGGCTGGTTCTACGATTTCGAGACGGAACCGTACGTGATTGTCAGTCTGCTGACGCCGGAGCGCGAGCTGCGTGACGGTGCGGCAGTGCTGGCGGACTGCGTCGCGGCTCCGGCCTGACGGCCGCGTGCGACGCCGAAGTCGCGAGCTGTGCCGGGCTGGGCCACCTGGGAGCGCCTGGCGTGCGGCGACAGCGCCCGCGAGGCGTCATCTCGGAAAGGCACGCCGATTGCTTCTGCGCGCGCGCGGGCGCAAGCTCGCGGCTCGGCGCAGGGAGGCAGCAGTGAACTACCGCTATCCGGTTCTGGTGGGCGCGATGATGACCGCGCTTGGTCTGACCCAATGCGGCGGACGTGGTCCGTTGATCGACGAGTCCCAGTGCGGACCCGGTACGGTGCTCGTCAATGGGCAGTGCCTACCGATCGATGGGGGCAGCGTGGGTGGCAGCTCCGGCTTCGGTGGCAGCTCCGGCTTCGGCGGCAGCTCCGGCTTCGGCGGCAGCTCCGGCTTCGGCGGCAGCTCCGGCTTCGGCGGCAGCTCCGGCTTCGGCGGCAGCTCGGGCTTCGGCGGCAGCTCCGGCTTCGGCGGCAGCGCCGGCTTCGGCGGCAGCGCGGGCTTCGGCGGCAGCGCGGGCTTCGGCGGCAGCGCGGGCTTCGGCGGCAGCGCGGGCTTCGGCGGCAGCGCGGGGACCGGCGGCAGCGCGGGGACCGGCGGCAGCTGCAACAGTGCGACCACCGACTGCGACGGCGATGGCTGGATGGTGAAGGACGGCGACTGCTGCGACAAGCCGGGGCCGTGCAGCTCTACACCTGCCGCAGTGAATCCGGGCGCCATCGAGTACATCGGCAACGCCGTCGACGACAACTGCAACGGGCTGATCGACGAGGTCACTCCGCCCTGCGACGTGAAGGTCATGCAGACCAACACCAGCGATCCACTCGACTACGCGCGGGCGATGGATCTGTGTCAGTTCACGAAGGAAAGCGAGCCGTTGCCGCAACGCACCTGGGGCGTCATCAGCGGTCAGCTCACGCTCGCCGACGGCAGCGGCACGCCGAACCCCGTGTCGCATGCGGTTCGCCCGCAGCTCGGCAGCGCGCTCTACCCGATCAAGGGCCAGCGTTTCGCCATCCTGTCGACCGGCGCCGCGGCGGCTCCTGGCGACACGAATCCGTCCTATACGCCGTTCCAGCCCGGCAAGGACAACCAGCGCACCAGCAGCTTCCCACAGGACTGGCTGGCGGCGCACGGTGGACAGCTGCCCAACTCCCCCACCTGTCCGAAGCCGACGGGCAGCCGCGCCAACGACCCTGTGATGCTGACGCTGCGTATCCGCGTGCCGACCAACGCGCGCTCGTTCTCGTTCAACTCGTTCTTCATGTCGGCGGAGTTCCCCGAGTACGTGTGCACGCCGTACAATGACTTCTTCGTCGCGCTGGTGGACGCGAACGTGACGAACAATCCGCCGGACAAGAACCTCGCCGTCTACATCGCGCCGGACTTCAATCGCTATCCGGTGGGTGTGAACCTGGCCCAGGGGACGAATCTGTTCGCCGTGTGCGACGCCGGGCCCACGGGCTGTGCGGGCACCGTTGCCGGCACTGCGACCTGCGTGTCGGGTCCGTCGCTGCTGGCGGGCACGGGCTTCGACGCGAGCGACCAGGGCTGTGGAACACCGCCCAACGCGAGCCAGCTGATGGGCGGAGGCACGGGTTGGCTGACGACCGCGGGCAACGCGAAGCCCGGATCGATCATGAAGATCCGTATCGCGCTCTGGGACACCAGCGACCCGCTGTACGACTCGCTGGTGCTGCTCGACAACTGGGTCTGGAACCTCAACCCCGCCCAGCCGGGGACGAACTGAGTTCATCCCCGGAGGTGCTGCGAGCCCGCCGCTACCGATAGCGGCGGCGGACTACGAAGCCGCCCAGCAGCGCCAGAGCGCCGAACAGCAGCAGCGGATCGGCCGGGGTGTGGCTCGCTTCGATGCGGCAGTTGCAGCCGGGCTTCTGCTTGATGGAGGGCGGCGCATCGTCCGCGCCGTTGTCGCCGCTGGGCTCGGTGTCGTCGCCGGACGAGTCGCTGGCGCTGTTGTCGTCACTGCCGCCGGCCGCGGCGGCGTTGTCGCTAGATGCCTGATCGCCAGATGAAGCGTTGTCGCCGCCGGAGCCGGCGCCCTCGTTCTTGATGTCGCCGTTCTTGTCGACGTGCTTCATCTCCTCGCGCTTCTTCGCCTTCTTCTTGCCGACGTTGCCGCTGAACACCATCGTGCGGCGGTCGATTGGCTTGTTCTTGCCCCCGAGGATCAGCGTGATGGGCCGCCCGATGATGTGGCCGTTGCGCGCGTCACGGAGCTTGACCTGGTACTCGCCCGCCTTGAAGTCGTGGGCGCGCGTGATCTTGAAGGTGAACTTCGTCCGCTTCTGGATCTTCCCCGTCCCGGGGTCGAGGAAGCCGATGTCCACGTCCTCGATGATGGCGGGATTGTTGTGCAGCGGGACCTTGCGCTCGACGATCTTGTCGCCGTCGACCAGGTCGCGCTCGTAGTAGGCCTTGGGGGTGAACTCGAACTTCACCGGGATGTGCGGAACACCCGGCGCCCGGCGCAGGAAGATCTTGACCCCCAGATGCCAGGAATGGTTGTCACGTTCCTGGGGGTGCTTGTTGTTCCAGACGACGCGGCCCTCGGCGCGGGCGGCCGTGGAAAGCAGCAGCACGGCCAGCAGCGTGGCGGGGACGATGAGAAGGCGGGACAGTCGTAGGAAGTGACTCTTGATCATGCATTCCTCAGAGCGCGGCGGCACGCGGCCTCGCGCGGGGCTGGGAGGCTCGATCCCGAGCGCGTCGGGGCTAGAACCAGGAGGCGGATGATACTAGCCGGAATGTCCTCAGCTCGTCACGCTCCCGCGGCGCTCGCGTTTGGCTTCGCGCTGGCCGTCGGGTGCTCGACGCGCCTGCCGCCGCAGAGCGAACCGGGGGGCCGCCCGGCGCCGCCTGCTTCCACGGCTCTAGTGGTGTCGGAAAGTTCCGGCGGGGTTGGAGACGCGGCAGTGGCGGACGCGGGAACAGAGGCCGAGCCGGATACGGGAGGGCGTGATGTGCGGCCTGCCCGTATGGATTCCGCCGTGCCCGAAGCCGAGCGCCCAGCGTGTCGCGATGCGCTCGGCGGACAGCTCGCCCGGGTCTCGTGCAACGGCTTGCGCATCCTCGTCGCGGGCCACCTCCAGGCGCCGCCGGGGCGCCCGCTGCCACCCCGCGCAACGCAGAAGATGCTCGACGCCGTGGTCGAGTTGATGCGGCGCCACCCGGAGCTGCAGCTGTTGCGCATCGAGGTGTACAGTGCTCGCGACCCCGGCGGCAGCGTGCGGCGCGAGCGCCGCGAGATCGACGCGAGCCAGGCGCGTGCCGACGCGGTGTTCCGCTACCTCTGGCGCCACGGGAAGATCTCGCCGGAGCGGCTCGATGCCGTCGGCTACGGGTTCAGACCGGCATTCCGCCGGGCGGGACAGCGCTGGCCGATCGTGCTCAGCGTGGTGCAGCGCGCGAGGTAGGGCTTGGGAACGCCACACAAAGCGAATAACGTGGACGCACATGCGGATCGGGGCGGCTATTGCGTGGGCGATCGGTGGGCTGGCGCTGTTCGTCGCGCTACCGGCGCGCGCCGAGGAGCCGCGTGACTACTTCCTGAACGCACCCAAGCCCGGCAACTACGCGCACATGGATGCGTACACGGTGGGCAGCCAGCTCAGTCTGCAGAACCGCTCGGACCTCGAGCCCGGCATGAGCATGCTGACCACGCGTGCCGGCGGCATCCTGAGCTATCCGTACGCCGACGGCAGTATCAACATGGATGCCCGCGTGTTCCTGTTCACGCTGGGCGGCAGCCTCGGCTATCGCGGGGTGTACCGGAACCTGGTGTTCGCTCCGGGCGAGTCGCAGACCTTCAAGGCGCGCATCGATCGCGAGAAGGCCGGCAAGTTCGACACGCAGGGCTTCGCCTACGGCGAGGGGCGCTTCCAGCTCGTCGTGCCGCTCGACTTCCTGTTCTTGATCAACAAGACCACCTTCCGTTGGGAAGGGCGGCAAGATAGCTCGTTCGACTGGCTGTATGCGACGGTCCACGACCGCGGCACCATGGTCGTGAACGACACCACGCTCTTCTACCGGCATCGCGACTTCGGCGCGATTGGCCCGATGGTCCGCGTGATGGACCTACCGAAGGACGGCACGCGCAAGACCGAGGTGCCCGTCGGTTTCGTCTACGGAACGCGGCCCGGGCTGGTCCCGCCACGGCACGGAAACAGCGACCTGTTCCTGCTGCAGGTGCTCGGCGTGCCCGGTGACAACACCTACGGCCTGCACGGCTACCACGTGCCGCTGTACTTCCTCGCGGTGTACCGCGCTACGCTGTCGCTCGACTGAGAGCGCGGGGGCGCGGTGAAAATCACGTTTGAAGGGGCGCGGGCGTATCGAGCGAATCGAGCGCTGACGAGGCTGTCACTGTGGGTCGCGGTGGCGGGGACAATATTGGCGGTCGCGTCGTTCGAGCTGCCTGGGCTCGTCGAGTTCGGTGCCGTGCTGATGCTCGCAGGTTGGGCGAGCTTCGCCGCCCTCTCGAACGGCCTCCTGCCGGTGAAGAGTCGCGAGCCGCTCGCTGCGGCGCGCGAGGGGCTGTACGAGGGCGAGCGGTTGATCGTGCTTCGGGAGAGGGTGCGCGGCGGGTTGCCTGTCCAACGCGCGTTGCCGGCAGTCGAGGGCGGTCCGGCTCTGGTTCTCCTCGAGGGGTCCGGTCCGGTTCTTGTTCATGTCGACACACTGGAGACTGCGCGCCGTCTGCAAGAGGTTCTGCAACTCGACGCGGAGCACCGTCGCACCGAGGTGATGTATCGCAAGCCGATGGGTCTGGCGGTTGTGGCCGTCGTGGCTCTTTCCATGCTGTTGTTCGTCCTGCTCGGCACGGTGGTGGTGGAGTCGGGTTGGGTCGTGACGCTGGCGCTCGCCCCCATGTTCGCCTTGGCCTTCTGGCGGATCATGCTCACCATCGGCGACGACGGTGTCAGCGTGCGCACGCTCGGGTACGAGCGTTTCATGGCCTACTCGGATATCTCGAGTGTGGATGCTGTCGAGGCTGCCGATCCGGCTCGGCGCTTGGCACTGCGCATCGCGCTACGCTCGGGCAAGGAAGTGAAGCTGGATGGCGCGCCGGCGCTGCAGAGCCATACCGGCGTCCAGATCGACGAAGCCGTACTCGAGCGTACACAGGGTGCGTTGCAGCGCTATCGTGACCGCGCCGGGCGCGCTCCCGTGCTGCCGCTATCACTTTCCGTGCAGAGTACGGGTTCGCCGCTCGAACGCGTCCGCGCGCTGCTCCGGAAGGAACACGGCGGCGACGCGTACCGCCAGAACGCGGCCGACGAGGATGCCCTGCGCCGCGCGGTGGACGAACCCACGCTACCCCCGCGCGTGCGCGCCGAGGCAGCCATCGCGCTCGGCGCGTCGCGCGACGCGGACGATCTCGAGCGCATCCGCCGTGCCGCCGAGCGCAGCGCGTGCCATCCGCTGCGCGAGCTGTTCGACGAGGTGGCGGAGGGTGTGGGTGAAGATCGGCTGGCGCGGGCGTTGCGGCGCGTGGGGTGACGGTGCGCTGACGCGTGCTGTGACGCCGCGGGCACTGTGGCGCGCGCGGTCATTTCGGGGCGCAAGCTCACCACGAGGGGGTGAAATGACCGGAAAACAAGCATTTCGGTGACCAAGTTGAAGCTTGGGGGGCGAAATGACCGGAAAACGGGCATTTCGCTGAGCAAGCTGAAGCAAGCGCGCCGAAATGCCCGGCAAGCGCAAGAGACGGGCGTTTCGCTGAGCAAGCTGAAGCAAGCGCGCCGAAATGCCCGGCACGCGTGAAGCGCCCGACACACGCGGAAGACGGGCGTTCCAGGTGATGGGTTGCCCCTCGCGTTCGAGCGGCGCGGTGCGGTGGCGCCGTGCTCGCTGTCGCTGCGCGCGGCGCCGGGCCCACCAAGGCCGGTCGCTCCGCGCCCCGCCGGGGGTCCGCCGTCACGCCGCGCCGCTGCGCGCGGCGCCGCTGCGCCATCGCGCCGCGCATCCGATCTAGCCCGCCGTCACGGCTGCCGCGCGCTTGCGGCCCAGCGTGCGCCGCGCCTCCAGCCCCGCCGCGAGCGCGACTGCTCCGAGTGACAGCGCGAGCGTCATCGCCCACGCGCCCGCGGCGCTGTGCGGCACCACGCCGGCGAAGTCGAGCACGCCCAGCACGCCCAGGTGCGCGACGTAGGCCGCCAGCGCGTGTTGCCCGAGCCACAGGATGGGCGTCATCGCGCGCGGGCGGCAAACGACCTTCTGCGTCGCGAGCAGGAGCAGCACGCTGCCCAGCAGCGGCGCGAGCAGCGCCAGCGCTCCGACGGCGGAGTGGTTCCAGAACACCACGGCCTGGGTGCCCGGCGGGTGCGAGAACAAGTCGGCGAGCGCGAGCTCTCCGGCGTGCACCGCGTAGTGCGACGCGCGCAGGGTGGTCCACGGCCCGGCCGGCGCGGCCAGTGCAGAGATGGGCACGGCCCCCAGCGTGAGCCAGCCCAGTGCGCGCACGCCGCCGTGGCAGTACACGTGCCCAGCGATCGCGCCTGCTGCTGTCAGGGCGAGCAGCGGGAACGCGCCGCCTGGTCCTGCGTTGAGTCCGCTCACCGTCGCGCCGGAGACGTTGAGCACGCGCGTGACGGCAATCACGGCAACGGCGAAGCCGGCGAGCGGCGTGATTGGGCGCGGTAGAGCCAGCATCGCTCCGACCGTCACGATGCCGAGCGCGATGACCGAAAGGATGCCCGACGAGACGAGCAGGTCCGGTAGCTCGAAGCCGTAGTGCGCGATGAACAACGCGACAGAGATCCCATACAGCAGCGCCCCCCGGCGCAGGAGCAGCCCGAGCCACACGCCGCGCTGGTTTTCGTCGAAGCGCCGCTGCGACAGCACCAGGCTGAAGCCGACGATGAACAGGAACGCGCCGGCCGTGTAGGGCTCGAGGTACACCATCAGGTCGAGCAGCTGCTGCCCGGGTCCGCCGTGTGCGACGTCCGTCTCCAGTCGGTACACGTGCGCCTCGAACATCAGGAGCACGGCGATGGCCCGGAAGAGATCGAGCCCCGGTTCGGAACGGCGCATGGCGGCGACCGGCAGCGTAGCGCGTTCGCGCGCGGCACAACCGGTGTACACTGGTGCTCGTGCTTCGACATCGACGCTTTGCGATACTGTCAGCCGCCGCTCTGCTGGCGCTTTCATGGGCTGGGTGTTCCGGTTCTGGCTCGAGCGGTACGGCTTCGGGCGGTGGCGGCGGCGTGGCAGCTTCGGGCGGCAGCGGCGGTGCGGTGCCGTGGCCCGATGGTGGCGGCTCGGGCGGTGCGGCGACGGGCGGGAGCGGCGGAAGCGGCGGAAGCGGCACCGGTGGCAGTGGCACGGGCGGCAGCGGAACCGGCGGCGCGCCGCCCGTCAACCGCTACGGCATCGGCTACGTCGACCAGGGCGATGCGACCGCCAATGCGCTAAGCGCCAAGCTGATCGGACCGGGCGGCTACGTCACGGTCATCTTTGCCGACATCACGCCGAGCCGCACCAGTGCGGATCAGTCCTGGAAGGACTCGATTTCCGATCTGTACTCCCGTGATCTGATCCCGGTGGTCCGGATGGCGCCGCCGTGGGGCAACCGCAACGTGCGCAACATGGGCGAGAGCCCGACCTCCTACAAAGCGCTGGCGCAGGCCTACGCCGCCGTGATCAAGGACCTGCCCAAGCGCGCGGGCTGGCCGCTATACGTCGAGGTCGATAACGAGCCGAACCTCTGTTACGAGTGGGCCTGCGACAGCGGCTCGCTCAGCGCGCAGGAGATGGCGACCGAGTACGCGCACCTCCTGTCCGACGTGGCCGACGCGCTGCACGCCATCGGCGACTCGCGCATCAAGGTGTTGAACGGCGCGCTCGCCCCCGGCGGAGTGAACTCCTGCGACTGCTCCACTCAGAACGGTCCGCCCGGGACCCTATCGACGGCCTTTCTCGGCTACATGAAGAGCGCGGTACCCGGCGTGTTCGACAAGATCGACGACTTCGCCTCGCACTCGTATCCGGCCAGCGGCGAAGGATATGGCTTCTTCTGTGACTACAGCCAGGCGATGACAGGGCTGACCTTCTACAAGAAGGAGCTGGCCGCCATCGGCAAGCCGAACATGAAGGTGATCATGACGGAGACCGGCTGGCCCATCCAGTGGCCCAACGCTCCCACGTGGACGCGCGATCAGGTCGCCGATTTCACCGTCTCGGCCTACCAGAATGTGTGGCTCACCGAGCCGGGCATCCTGGCTGTTACGCCCTTCATCCTGCGAGGCGGGTCGCAGTGGGAGGACTTCGCCTGGGTGAAGGCGGACGGCTCGCCCTATCCCGTCTACACCAAGGTCCGCGCCTACCGCTGCTCGCAGACCGGCGCCCAGAACTGCAACTAGCTCTGCTGCGTGTCCGGCTCGTCCTCGTCTTCTTCGAGCTCGAGCGGCGGCGCGGGGATCGTGTCGTGCGCGTAGCCGTCCGCTTCGAATTTCGCAGTGTGCGGATCGAGGTCGGGCAGCGTGGGGCGCGGCTCTTTGTCCGGGTCTTCCCCCGAGTCCGGCGCGACCGCGATGCGCGGCTCGCTGGCCGTAGCGGCGCTCTCGGCGGGGCTCTTCTTCTCGGTCTGCTCGTTCTCGGTGGTCATGGCTTCGCGCGCCCCGGGTCGATGTGCGGTTCATGGTACACGAAAGCCGGCACGAACCAACGCCGAGCCGGGCGGCTGGGAAATTGCGCCATGAGTCCAGTCACTTGACGCCCGCGCCAGCTGGCGCCGAGCGGGATGTGTCGCGCCCGTACGGCAGAGGCGGGCACGCACAGGCGAACAGCGTTGCGCGGTGCGCGCTCTGGTTCTGGTACGGCTCGGGGCGCCCCTCCGGCCACACTTTGCAGTCGCGGATGGGCTTTTCCTCATGGAGTAGCTCGCCGGCGACCCGCCACTCGATCTGACGGCGCGGTGGGTCGTGATCGGGCGGCAGCTCCTGTCCGGGTTCGATGTGCAGGAGGTAGAGCCCGGCTTCGTGCGTCTCGAGCAGCACTTCGACCACGCCCCAGCTAGTGGGCCGTCGCTCGGGCGGGTACTGCGCGCGTCGGCGCTTGATCTCCACAGCAACCGAGCGCGCACGCCCGTGCAAAGCGGCGGGTTTCTCGAGCCGGATGCCCACTTCCTGCGCGACGCTGTTCAGCCCGAACAGCGCCGCCGCCAGCTCCTCGATCGCTACTTCAATCAGCCGGTACTCGCGGAAGCGCAGCAGCGTCGTGACTTCCTCCGCAATGCGGTCGTAGTCGCAGGTCTGCGTGATGCGGCCACTGCGCCCTGCTACCGACAGGTCCAGTCCGAGGTCGATGTCCAGCCGGATGGGCTGCTTGCGTCGACGCTCGCGCGGTCGCAACCCAACGATGCACTCGAGCTCGAGGCCGACGATCTGGATGAGATCCATAGCTGTCCGCTGCTGCGGCGCGACCATCCCACGCGACGGGGACCGATGCCACCACCCTGTCGATCGCCGAACACTGCTCGGGTGCTCAGCGTTTTCCCAGGGAAACGACATGCTGCGCTTGTCGCGCGCGCCGTCCGTTTCGCCGAATCATCCCCAGTCATCTACACTGTGGACATGATCAGGCGGGGCAAGCTTTTCTTCATTCTTGCCGCAGTCGGGCTGGCCGGCGGCGGTTGTGGCTCGCGCACCGGCATGCTCGACCCGTATGCGGCAAGCGGCTCCGGTGCGACGGCAGGCCTTGGAGGCGGCGGTACCGGCGGCACCGGCGGCATCAGCGGCACCGGCGGCATCAGTGGCACCGGCGGCACGGGCGGCTTCGGGCAGTGCTCGCCTCCCCACTGCGGCGGCTGTGTCGACGGTTGCGCGCTGTGCAAGTGCGAAGGCGCTTCGCCGTCGGTGTGCGCGAACATCTGCGGAACCGGGGGTTCAGGCGGAAGCGGCGGTGCGCCGGTCTGCGCGCCGCCCGTGTGCAACGGTTGCCCTGACTGTTTCTCGGCGTGTGCCTGCAAGGGCAATTCGCCGGCGACGTGCCAGAAGCTGTGCGGCGGTGGCTCCGGCTGTTGCACGCCGAGCACTTCCGCGGGCTGCAGCCAGCCGAACGTCGAACAGTGTGTGTGCAAGTCCGACAAGTACTGCTGCACCGTTTCCTGGGATCCGACGTGCGTCAACGAGGTCAACACGCTCGGCTGCGGCTCGTGCAATGTCGGAGGCACGGGCGGCATCGGAGGTACGGGCGGCATCGGAGGCACGGGCGGCATCGGAGGCGATATTCGGTGGTGGTGGCGGTGCGCCGGGCGTGGTCTGCGGCGGGCAGGTCTGCACCTCGACCACCGCCCCGAATGGTCAACCGCTCGAGGCCTGTTGCCCGCCGACGAACCCCAACGCCTGCGGGCTCGATACGTCGCCGATCACGGGTAACGGTCCTGGCATGCCGAAGGGCTGCGTCCAGAGGAACCAGCCGGGCGTGCCCGACCCGAGTTGTCCGCCGCTGCCTGGGTTCGGGCTCGGTCTGTCGCTCCCCGGCTGCTGCAAGCCCAGCGGTGTGTGTGGCAACTTCCTCACGCCCATCGGCCTCGGCTGCGTCGACACCTCGCTCTATGGCGGACCGCCCGAGCTGAAGTGCGGCGGTAACGGTGGTACCGGTGGCACAGGCGGTTTCGGTGGTACTGGCGGTTTCGGCGGCAGCGCCGGAGCGACTGGCGGGGACTGTTGCTCGCCGCAGCCGGTTCCGAGCTGTTCCGATCCGTATGTCCAGAAGTGCGTGTGCTCGCAGGACGCGTATTGCTGTAGCCAGCGTTGGGATCAGATCTGCGTCAACGAGGTGACCTCGTTCAATTGCGGCGGCTGCGCCAGCGGTGGCACGGGCGGATCCGGCGGCGTAGCGGGCGGAGGCGGTACCGGTGGTGTCCAGCAGTGCCTGTCGCAATCGCAGACCGCATGCGACGCGTGCATGTGCAGCTCGTGCTATTCGCAGCTGTCGGCGTGCAACTCGGACTTCGGCTGCCAGCAGATCCTGAGCTGCGCGCGCAAGACCGGCTGCTGGGGCCCGAATTGCTACACCGGTGGTGCGTGCACGAGCGTCATCAACCAGTTCGGCGGGCCGAATGGTGCGTCTGCCCAGACGGCGCTCCAGCTGTACTACTGCACGACGCAGGGCACCTGCCCCTGTCCGTAGTCGCGGGCCGTCCGGCGTCCTGCCCCTGTCCGTAGTCGGCGAGGCGTCAGGCGTCCTGGTGTGTCGGAGCGGGCTCCTCGAGCTCGGCTACGGGACCCGTCTCGGGTTCGAGCTCCGGCGCCGGACGCCGCTTCTTCTTCTTCTTCTTGCGGCGGGGCGGATCCGGTTCGCCGGAGATGGCCTTCTTGAAGTTGCGGATGCCTTTGCCCAGGCCGCCGCCGATGTCCCCTAGCTTCTGCGGTCCGAACAGCAGCAGCACGAACAGCAGCACGATGAGGATTTCTCCGGGGCCGAAATCACCCACTGCAACGCTCCACTAGAACTGTCTCGTTCATGTCCAACGGCGGCGCAGCATTCCACACGTCCGCGTGGAGGCAACTCGCGGGGGGGGTGCCCTATTCCTGGGATGACCCAGGTCACCTGCCCTAGTGGGTCACGACGGGCTCTCGCGACTGCTCGACGAACGCGAGCGGCCAGGTCGCTTCCTCGCGGGTCCAGCCCTCGCTGCCCGTCATGCGCCAGTCGACCCTCAGATCGTACTGCCCGAGGACCGGCGGCACCGGTAGACCCATCGTACGCGTCCGGTAGCGGGGCGTGACGGAGCGCTGGGCGAGCACATCGCTCACGGTCTCGAGCCCGCTGCTCGCAGCGACCAGCGAGAAGCGCATCTCGAAGTCAGCGCTGAGCTCGCCTGGCGAAAGCTCCCAGTAGGCGTGGATCTCCAGCGGAATCACGCCGCCGGGCGGAGGTGGCGCGTTCGGTGGCACGTTGAGCTGCTCGACGAGGTTGAACAGCGTCACGTTGTTCGAGTGCTGGTCGACGGACGAGCCGCTGCACAGCGTCAGCAGGTAGCAACGAGGCACGCCGCCCCATCTACAATTTCTGGCGCGGAAGCGCGAGGAGCCTGCCGTCGTCGGCCCAACGCGCGCGGTTTCCTGCGCTTGCCGGCTTGCCGGCTTGCCGGCTGCGTGACCTGGGCATGCCGTTTGCTTCGTCTTCATGTCGACACTGGCACCGCCGCTGCGGGAGCGGCCCAGCGCGTGCCGGTGCCTCTTCGATCCGGAGGTGAAGCCATGTCGATCCAGTATCGATCCACATTGCACGCTCCGCGTCTGTCCAGCTGCCACGGAACAGCGGCGGGCCGGGGCACGTCGCGATCCGCGGCGAAACGCATCACGCGTGCACAATCGTCACGCCCCAGACGATTCGCGATCTCCGCTGTCGCGGTGCTCGCGGCGTTCGGGATGGTCGGCTGCGCGCACATCGCGCACGCCACTCGCGCCGAGCCGGTTCACGCAGCTTCCGACTCCGCGGCGATCCACCAGGCCAACGCCGATGCGCTCGCGCTCGCGACCGCCGCCGCTCATCCCGCGCACGCTGCCCGCGAGCTGGTCTCCACCGCGCGCGCTGGAGCGAACGCCACCGCGGAGCTGGCCTCCACGCGCGGTTGGATCACGGCGCACAATCTGGTGTGGGTGCCGCAGGTGGACGCGATGGGGCAGCACCTGGCGTTGGCCGACGACGCTCTCGCGAAGAAGGACGCGGCGCGCGCCGAACGTCAGCTCGACGAAGCAGCCGGCGTGCTCGCGCGGGACGCCGGCGAGAGCAGCGCGGTGAATGCCCTCCACTCCATGGCCCGCGACGTCGCACAAGACCACTGGCCCACCGCGCACGCCTACGACCGGTTGCTGATGCAGGCGAACAGCGCCGATCCGCACCATGGCTGGGGCACCGACATCCCATACGCCGACTACGTCGAGACGCCGCTCCGGCAATTGCGGCGCGCTGACGCGAGCTACGCTACGGGGCGCCGCTTCGAGACTGCGGGGGCGCTGCGCGACGCGGCGAGCGACATCGACCGCGCCGCGCGCGATGCGACAGGACAGACGCGCACGAAGCTGCTCGCCTCGAGCGTCGGGCTCAGGAGCCTGGCTGCCGAGATCGAGACGGGCGCGGCCCACGTTCCGTCCCAGTTGCAGCATGCGCTTGCGCGTGCCGCAGCAGCGCTCGCCCAGGAGCACGTCACGCGAGCCCGTGCGTTGTGGCATGACCACGCGGAAGCAGCGACGGGCCGCGAGCTGCAGGCCGCAACGCTCTCTCTGCACGAGAGCGCGCACTACGCTGCGCGCAACATCGACCCGGAAGTGATCCAGCAGACGCGGCGGCTGTCGGCACAGCTGCTCGACCACGCCGCGGTCCAGGCGCCGGCCGTCGAGCATCGGCTTTCCGCGCTCGACCAGCAGCTGGACAAGATCCAGCAGGCTTCGTCGCGCCTGGCCAGCTGAGCGCGCCCTTGACACGAGCAGGCGATAGCGAAGCTCGCCGGGACGCGCGCCTGGCCATTGCCGGGGAAATCGCCGCGCACCTCGCCGAGCTTCGCCCGGCGCTTGCCGCGACGAGCACGCTAGTGCGGGGGCAGCTCGCGTTGCCACTCTAGGCGTTTCGCGGCGGCGCGGGACGCCCTCGTTCCGCCGGCAGCGCGGGGACGCTACGGTGCCGTTGGGCTCGACGTGTTGTGCGGATCGGCGGGCGTGATGCTGCTGAAGTCGCTCGAGTTGTCGTCCGTATCCTGGCAGTTGCCGCTGCTGCCACCGGGCTTGCGCTCGAGCGCCACATCGACATTGGAGCTGGCGCTGGTGCTGTTGTCGTGCGGCGCGTTGTCCACCGGCGTGCCCTCGCACTGGTAGCTCGCGTCCAGATGCGACTGCGTTGTCGAGTCGAAGTAGATGCAGATGGCGTCGACGACGCCGCTTCCGTCGTGGAGCTGCACGGCGCCGGCGTCCGTGATGCCGGACGTGAGCGTGTCGTCGGGCGTGGGGCTCTGCGTGTAGTTCGAGCCGCCTATCAGGAAGTGTCCGTGGGAGGGGATCGACTGTCCGCTGCCGGTCCAGCGTGTCGTGAAGCTCAAGCCGGTGTCGCTGCGTCCCTCGAGCGTCCAGCTGTTGTCGAGGGTAACCGCGGAGCCGGTCGGGTTGTACAGCTCGACGAACTCGTCCGAGCCGCCGCCGGGACCGCGTGTGCGGATCTGGCTGATCACCAGATGCGTCAGGCTGCAGGTTGTGCCTCCCGTGCCGCCCGTGCTGCTGCCGCCCGTGCCACTGCCGCCCGTGCCACTGCCGCCCGTGCCGCTGCCGCCCGTGCCACTGCCGCCCGTGCCACTGCCGCCCGTGCCGCTGCCGCCCGTGCCACTGCCGCCCGTGCCACTGCCGCCCGTGCCACTGCCGCCCGTGCCGGAGCCACCGGTACTGCTGCCGCCGGTACTGCTGCCGCCGGTTCCGCCCGCGTCGGCACCAGCGCCGCCGCCGGTTCCGCCGGATGCTGTGCCGCCCCCAGTGCCCATGAACGGTACTCCTGCCGATTGCGCGCAGGCGCCAAGCGACAGCGCTGCGGCGATCACGGCAGCACGACGAAATCGAGAAAGGGAAAGACCACCCATCAGCGCACCTCTAGTCGATTGCCCGGTAGCATGGCCGCGACGCGCGCGTTAGTCGCCCGGTGACCTGACGGTTGTGGGATCGCCGCCCGCCCCGCACGCAGAGTGCCGGGACGTCCGGCGGGAGTGCGGATTGAACAGACCCGGCGGGGCGTGCGGATCCGCGAGCGAGATGGGCATTTTCGTCACTGGGGCCTCGGGTTTCACCGGCAGTCACGTCGCGGAGACGACCGTGCACCGCCTCGGCGGAGCGCTCCGAGCGTGTCGGAGGCCGCCCGTATGATAGAGCTGAAAACCCCGACGCAATCACCATGGACGCCGACGCTCCCAGGGCAGCATCATCAGCGTGGGAGGTCCGGATGGACATTGGGAAGGCTGCGCGTGCGTTCCTGGTATTGGCTGGGGTTTTCGTTGCTGTGCCTGGGTGCAGCGGTTCCGGAAGTTCCGGGTCCGGCGCTGCCGGCACGCTGTACAGCGCGACATGCGAACAGGCTTGCGACAAGACCATCGCGTGCGGCGATACGACGTCCACGCGTGACGCCTGCGTGACGGACTGCAAGACAGAGCCGTGGCCCAGCAACTACCGCCAATGCAAGGCCAGCACCTGTGGGCTCACCGACGCCCAGTGCGAGAAGTTCGGCGTCAAGACGTGCGAGGACGCTTGCCAGAAGACCGTCAGCTGTGGCGCCACGCCCCAGAGCGGTTACGACCAGTGCGTGGCCGACTGCAAGACGGAACCCTGGCCCGGCAACTACATCGATTGCAGGGCTACCCTGTGCGGCGCGACCGACGCCCAGTGCGAGTCGTTTACGGGCAACTGACTCATCCTGTAGCGTATTCCACCTGGAACGCGACGGATCGGCTATGATGCCCTGATGAAATACACGCTTGCGCCGGGGCGAATCATCGAGTTCCTTCCTGGTTTCCAGAGGTTAGGCGCAACGCTGGCGATCTGTGCTGCGGTTGCCTGCAGCAGCGGCGGCTCGAAGGGCAAACAGAGCAGCACGTTCGCCGGCGGCAGCGGAGGCACCGCCACTGGAGGTGCGGGTGGCTCCGCGACGGGCGGCAGTGGCGGTCTGTTGCTAGGTGGTGCCGGGGGACAAGGCGGAAGCAGCTCGCAGTGTGGCGGCACGTGCAGCGGGACCTGCCAGCTCGGTCACTGCCAGGTGACGCTCGCGTCGTCGCAGAAGATGCCCGACAGCATCGCGCTCGACGCTACCAACGTGTACTGGACCGACCAGGCCGACAAGACGGTGATGAAGGTGCCGCTGGCGGGTGGCACGCCGGTCACGCTGGCCGCGGCCCAGGCGACTCCCAGGGGCATCGCCGTCGACGCAACCCACGTCTACTGGACCAACTACGGCAGCGGCGAGATCGAGAAGGTGGCGCTGGGCGGCGGCACGCCGGTGACCCTCGCCACCGGACAGAGCGGGCCGGTGGCCATCGCGGTCGATGCCAACAGCGCGTACTGGACCAACTTCGACGACGGCAGCGTCGTGAAGGTCGCCCTCGGCGGAGGTGCACCGGTCACACTGGCCACCGAACCGCAGGGGTCGGAGGGCATCGCCGTCGATGGCAAGAGCGTCTACTGGACCGGCGAAGGCATCGGCACCGTGATGAAAGTGCCGCTCGACGGCGGGACGCCCACGACGCTCGCCAGCGGGCAGACCTACCCATTGGGAATCGCGATCGACTCCACAAGTGTCTACTGGACCGACACCAACAACGGGGACACCGTGATGAAGGTGGCGCTGGGCGGCGGCACGCCGGTGAAGCTTGCGACCGTATCTGATCCCGTAGGTGTCGCCGTCGACGCCACCAGCGTCTACTTCGTAAACAACAACGGGGTCGTTTCGAAGGTCCCGCTCGGCGGTGGCACGACAGTGGCGCTGACCGGCCTGACGAATGGGGTAGGCTACGGGGCCAAGGTGATCGCGGTCGACGCTACCAGTGTCTACTGGATAGAAGGCGGCACTGGCTGGATCGAGAAGCTTTCGCCGAAGTAGTCGAGGCAGCGCAGACGCCGCTACTTCAACCCAGAAGCCAACCGAACAAGAGCCGCTTCGACGTGTCCCGCGCCACGTGCTGGATGGAGTCGACCAGCGGGATCTTCACGGGGCACACCTCGACGCAGTTCTGCGCCTTGCCGCAGTCGGCGACGCCGCCGGGGCCCATCACGGCCTCGAGGCGCGCTGTGCGCTGCAGCTTGCCGGTGGGGTGCGAGTTGAACAGGCGGACCTGGTTCAGGGCGGCGGCGCCGATGAACTCGCTCTGGTGGCCGAACTGCGGGCACGCTTCCAGACAGCAGCCGCAGGTCATGCAGCGGCTGAGTGGGTAGAGCGCTTCCTGGTCTTCCTGCGACTGGCGTGGGCCGGGGCCGAGCGCGTGTGTGCCGTCGATCTCGATCCACGCCTTCACGCGCTTGAGCGACTCGAACATGCGCGAGCGATCCACCACCAGATCCCGCACCAGCGGGAACTTGCGCATCGGCTCGAGCACGATGGTCTGGCCCTTCGGCGCGATCACGTCGACGAGCGCGCTGCAGCTCTGCCGCACGCGGCCGTTGATGACCATCGTGCAGGCGCCGCACACCTCCTCGAGGCAGCTCGATTCCCAGGCGACCGGCGCGACTTCCTTGCCGTCGACCGTGACCGGGTTCTTCTGGATCTGCATCAGCGCGCTGATCACGTTCATGCGCGGCAGGTAGTCGACCTCGAACTCTTCCCAGCGGCGGCTCTGCGGCTTGTCCGGGGCGTCCTGGCGGCGGATCTTCAGCCGGACCTTGCGGCCGCTCGTCGCGGGCGCGGTCTTCTTTTCCGTGCTCGTGTCGTCGTCGGCCATCAGCTTTCCGCCTTCTTTGCCGCTTCGGCGCTAGCTGCGCCAGCCTGCTCGTAGCGGCGCGGGCGCGGCTTGACCAGGCTCGTGTCGACCGCATCCGTCGCGTGCAGCGACTTGCCGGCGCACTCGTAGTCGAACTCGCGGATGTACTTCACGTCGCCGCGCGCCTCGTGCACTGCCAGCGTGGTGCGCAGCCAGCTTTCGTCGTCACGGCCCTGTTCTTCGAGCTCGGGCTTGAAGTGCGCGCCGCGGCACTCGTCGCGGTTCAGCGCCCCCTGGGCGATGACCCGTGCCAGCACCAGCATGTTGCCCAGGTGGCGGAGGAACTGCGCGCTCTGGTTCAGGCGCAGCGACTGGTCGCTGAGCTTGGAGCGGCCCAGCCGCTCGTCGAGCTCGTCGAGCTTGGCCAGCACGTTCACGAGCTGGTCGTTGTGCCGCTCGATGGTGCAGTCGCGCAGCATGGTTTCGCCCAGCTCCTGGTGCAGCCGGAAGGGATTTTCCGCGTTCTTCGCATCCTGGTTCTGCGAGAGCAGCGCGTCGAACTTCTCCTGCTCCGCCGCCTCGGCCTTCTCGAAGACCGAGCCCGGCAGATCGAACGCGCTCTTCGCCAGGGCGTTCCTGTAGCTGGCGATCGCAGGCCCGGTGATGGTCCCGCCGTATAGGCAGCTCAGAAGCGAGTTGGCGCCCAGGCGGTTGGCGCCATGGTACTGGTAGTCGACCTCGCCGACGGCGTAGAGCCCGGGGATGTTCGTGGCCTGGTTCCTGGGTGAGCCGACCACGATGTTGCCCGCGGAGTCGGCCTCGTAGTCGACCCACAGCCCGCCCATGCTGTAGTGCACGGCGGGGAACACGCGCATCGGCTGCGTGTACGGATCCTCGCCGACGAACTTCTCGTAGATCTCGAGAATGCCGGAAAGCTTGCGCTTGAGCGTGCCGCGGTCGATATGCGTGAGGTCGAGGTAGACCTCGCGCTCGTTCTGCCCGGTTTCCGCGTCGAAGATGCCGCGGCCCTCGTGGAAGGCGACCTGGAACAGCGCGCGGGAGGCGATGTCGCGCGGGACGAGGTTGCCGTAGCCCGGGTACATGCGCTCGAGGAAGTAGTCGCGCTCCTTCTCGGGGATGTCGCTCGGGCGGCGCGCGTCCTTGGCGTCCTTCGGTACCCACACGCGACCGCCCTCGCCGCGCGCGCTCTCGCTGATAAGGCGGAGCTTGTCGGCGCCGGGGATGGCCGTGGGGTGCACCTGGATGAACTCGCCGTTGGCGTAGATCGCACCCTGCTGGTAGACGGCCGATGCCGCGGTGCCGGTGCAGATGACGCTGTTCGTCGAGCGGCCGAAGACGAGCCCCGAGCCGCCCGTCGCCAGGCACACCGCGTCGCCGGGAAAGGCCTTGATGCGCATCGTGCGCAGGTCCTGCGCGACGATGCCCACGGCGACGCCGTTGTCGTCGCGCACGAGCGCGAGGAAATCCCACAGCTCGAGCTTCTGGACCATCTTCTCGCCGGGCACGCTGACGCCCTTGTCGTCCACCACGTCGAGGGTCTCGAAGCGACGCACCTGCTCGTCGAGCGCGTACAGCAGCTGCTGGCCGGTGGTCGCGCCGGCGAATGCGGTGCGGTGGAACAGCGAGCCGCCGAAGCGGCGGAAGTCGAGCAACCCCTCCGGCGTGCGGTTGAACGCGACGCCCATGCGGTCGCAGAGCTCGATGATGCCGGGTGCCGCGTCGGCCATGCCCTTGACCGGCGGCTGGTTGGCGAGGAAGTCGCCGCCGTACACCGTCTCTTCCAGATGGATGCGCGGACTGTCGCCTTCGCCCTTGGTGTTGACGCTGGCGTTGATGCCGCCCTGCGCGCACACCGAGTGCGAGCGCTTCACCGGCACCAGGCTCACGAGCAAGGCCGGCACGTTCGCCTCGCACAGCTTGATGGTGGTCATCAGGCCGGCGAGGCCGCCTCCGACGACGATCACGCGGCGCACGCGCCCGCGCTCGCTCCGGACCGTGTCAGTGTGCGCCATCGTTTCCCCCGGCGTTCAACGAAGCCAGCGACGCGGCGTTGCCGCTGTTCGACGCGGTCCTGTCGCCTACGTCACGGCAGCTCAGGGCCGGCTGCTCTGCCGCGCCGTCCGCCGACAGCACGATGCGCGAGCCGGTGGCGAAGTAGATCACGGTATCCGCCGAGATCAGAAACAGCACGATGCCGACGATGCCGAACACGGCCGAGGCGATGCGCGTGGCACGGCGCGACACGGTGATGCCCCACGAGAAGCAGAAGCCGTACAGCCCGTTCGTGAAATGGAAGACCGTGGCTGCGATGCCGACCAGGTAGACGAGTGCGATGACGGGGATGCCGTGCTGCGTGCTCGACAATGACGAGCACAGCGTCGGGAAGAAGTCCGCCTTGGTCATGTGCCCGAGCGCGACCTGGATGCGGAACTGCCAGACGTGGTAGGCGATGAACGCAAAGGCGACCAGTCCGCTGGCGCGCTGCAGCGTGTACATCCAGTTGCGCGAGTACGGATAGCGCCCCACGTTCGGGCGCGCCTCGAACGCCAGTTTGATGCCATACAGGGCGTGGAACAGAAGCGGGATGTAGATGCCGACGACTTCGAGCGCGAGCAGGTAGGGCAGGTGCGCGATTTCACCCACCGCCTGGTCGTAGACGGCTTGACCCTGGAGCGCTCTGGCGTTCGTCCACAGATGGAAGACCAGATACAGCCCGACCGGCACCACGCCCGACAGCGAGTGAAGCTTGCGCATCACGAACGCGCGGCGTTCCCTGGGAGACAGCGCGGCCGTGGATGCTCCGTTCGACAAGCTCGACCCTTGTGGGATGGTGGAGGCGATGCCTCGCAGGTTGCCGGGATCCCCCGGCGGGGTGGAAGATACCCCGGTCCGGCCCTGAACGAACCGCGTGCGTGCCCGCGTCCGGGTGCTAGGGGAACCGGGCGGTTCCGTCAAGCCGAGCCCACTCGATGAAGAGCCATAGTGCCCTGATCTTGCTGCTGTTTTCCGGCCTGCTCGGCAGCTGCGGCGGACGCCAGTCGGACCTGCCGCAGCCGGAGGCGACACTTTCCGACTCGAAGGCGGCGCAACACGACTTCCGCGCGCTTGCGCGACGTTGGATGGCCGCTGGCCCCGGCCCTGCGCGTGCCAAGCTCGAAAGACCGCTCCAGGCGTTCCTCCAGCGCTACCCCGACGACCCGCGTTCCGCGTTGGTCCGGATCTACCTGGCGTGGATCCGCATCCAGCAGGGAAAGCTTGAAGACGCCCAGAAGCTGGTGGCTCCCATCCGGGAAGGGCCGGCCGGTAGCGCAAAGGACTTCGCCAAGGTCACCGACGCGGCGATCCTGATCCGTCGCGGCAACCCCGGGGAGGCGCTCTCGCTACTGACACCGCTCGACGGCAAGATCGTCGATGCCGATCAGCGCATGGTCTACGGCGAGCAGCTCGTGCTGGCCGCCATCGGCGCCAAGCGCTGGCGCAGCACGCTCGCGTACATGCTCGACTGGTTGTTGCAGGCGCCGCCCGAGGACCGCGAAGCCGTGCAGACCGACATCGATCATCTGCTCGACCAGGTCCCGACCCGCGCGCTGGAAGGCAGCCTGGTGGACCTCGACCGTGAAGCGAAACAGGTCGGTGCCGAGGCGTCGCGATCGCCGGCCCGCAACTGGCTGCGAAAGACGCTGCGCGATCGGCTGACCCGGCTGGCCCTCGAAAAGCGCGACGCAGCGTTGGCCAAACGCCTGCTCGAACGCGGACCCTCGGCACTGCGCGTCGGACAGCGCGGCGAGAAGCTGACCGAGCTGGCCGCGAGCGGCGACGTGCGACCTCGCGTGGCAGGGCGGTCAGTCGGTCTCGTGCTGGGGCTGGGCAGCGCCGACGCGCGGCGGCGCTCGGCGGCGGTTGCGCTGGGCATGGCGCGCGCTCTCGGCCTGCCGGAGCGGGGACGCGAGCCGGGAGCCGTGCGGCTGCTCACGCGCGACGACGGCGGCAGCGACGACGGCACCGCGCACGCCCTGGCCGAGCTGGCCGGCGACGGCGCGGTGATCCTGGTGGCCGGAGTCGACGACGCTGGCGCGACCGCGGCAGCCCGCTACGCGGAGTCCGCGAAGATCCCGCTGATTGTGCTCCGTCGTTCCAAGGGCCTGTCACCCGGGAGCCATAGCTTCGTGCTCGGCGCCGAGCCGGGCGTCGACGAACACCTGATTGTCGACGCGCTGCACAGCCGCGGTGCAACGTCGTCGGCGCTGGTCGGTCCCGGCGGTGTTCCCTGCGACAGTCAGCCGCCCTCGGCAGGCATGCCGCGCTTTCCCGTGCAGCGCTGGCACCGCGATCACATCGATGGTCTCGCTCTGCTCGGCGATGTGACCTGCGCCGGGGACGCGATCCGGGAGCTCGCCCACATCGGCGATCGCCCCAAGCTCGGCTTCGGACTCGAGTGCGCCCAGATGATCGCCGATACCGGCCGGAAACAGCCGGCGGTGGCGGTCTCGGCGGGCAGCTTCCCCTATCGTGCCGGCGCGGCTCCGGACGCCATGAAGCAATGGGTCGCCCACTACGGCGCGCCACCCGGTTGGTACGACGTGCTCGGGCACGACGCCGCGGTGCTGGCTGCGGCGGCTCTCTCTGGCTTTCCAATGGAACGCGTCGACGACCCGGCCACGGTGCAGAAGCTGCACCGCCGCGCACTCGGCGAGCTGTCGCGGGCCAGCGCGAACCTCTGGTCGAGCGACCAGCATGGTTTTTCCGCCTCGCACCTGCTCGAGCGGAAGTTCAAGGTCGTGGCCGCTCCGGGGCCCGTCCCGGGAAAGAAACGATGAGCGAAGTGCGGGTCGTTCCACTGCCGACGCGTCGCTCGACGACGCACATCGCGCGGGATCTCGCGGGGGTGCTCCGGGCAGGTGACCTGGTGCTGCTCGGCGGACCGCTCGGCGCTGGCAAGACGTTCCTGGTCCGGGCGCTGTGCCGGGCGCTCGGGCTGCCCGCGCGGGTGCGCGTGACCAGTCCCACATTTTCTCTCGTCCACGAATACGACACCACGCCCCCCGTGGCACACGCCGACGTGTACCGCCTGGATGGCGCCGCGGACGTGCAGCGGCTGGGGCTCGACGACCAGCGCGACAACGGGCGGCTTCTGCTGGTGGAGTGGGGGGAGCCCTATCTGGCGCTGCTAGGCGGCGACGCTCTGATCGTGCGGCTTTCGCTTGACCCCCGGCAGGCCGAGCTCCAATCCACCGGCCCACGCTCCGCGGAGATACTGCGCGGGCTCCGCCGGTGATAGAAACGAAACCCGTGGCATCCGGAAACGATCCAGCCGAGACGCGCGGCCCCGGCCTGTTCGCTCGCGCGCTGTCGCCGGTCACGGATGTCTTCGACAACCTCGGCACCCAGCTGATCCTCAGCGCGCAGACGCTGGCGTGGATGGTCCGTCCGCCGTATCGGCTGGGTCAGCTCTTCGCCGCGATGGATTTCATCGGCGTGCAGTCGATCTTCATCGTTTCGCTGACGGGCGTGTTCAGCGGCATGGTGCTCGCTCTGCAGACCGTGCACAGCCTGCGCACGTTCGGCGCACAGGGCGTTGTCGGATCCGTGGTGGCCATCTCGCTCACGCGCGAGATCAGCCCTGTCTTCACAGCGCTGATGGTGACCGCGCGCGCCGGCAGTGCGATGGCCGCGGAGCTCGGCAACATGCGCGTCACCGAGCAGATCGACGCACTCGTCACGATGGGCGTCAGCCCGGTGCAGTACCTGGTCTCACCGCGCGTGCTCTCCTCGGTGCTGATGGTGCCGCTGCTCTGCATCCTGTACACGTGCGTCGGCATGTCCGGCGCGTGGCTGGTGGCGGTGCGGGGCCTCGGTGTGGACCCGGGCATCTTCATCGCCAACATCGAGCACTACATGGTCGCGCACGACTTCTGGATGGGTGAAGTCAAAGCGGCCGTGTTCGGCTTCTTGATCGCGAACATCGCCTGCCGGCAGGGCTTTTTCGCTTCGGGCGGAGCGCGCGGCGTCGGTCAGGCGACCACCCGCGCGGTGGTGCAGAGCGCGGTCGCCATCCTGATCGCCAACTACATCATCACCAGCCTGATGACGACGCTGTAGGTCGGAGCTGCCGCGCCAAGCCGCGTCGTGCCGCCGCGTCAGATAGACGTGGACGACTCGGCGATGCGCGCGTTTTCGGGGATCTGCTCGAGAAAGCTCTTCTGGAGCTCGGTGTCCTCGATGCTGGAGGCGCGCTCGGTGAGCCGCGCGCGCGCCCGCCCGAGCACCTGCCGCGCGCGTGCCTCCGCTCCCGATCTCGTGAGCGCGTGCGCGTGGGCGAGCAGGAGAGCCAGCTCGCCGTCCGCGCGTCCCCCGAGCGAGTCGAGCAGCTCTACGCCGGACGTACTGACGTTCGAGCGCCTCGTCGGTCTTGCCTTGAGCCAGGAGCACCTCGGTCAGCGTGGCAATCGCCTGTGCGCGCACCGGCGGGTACGGCTCGAGCACCGACACGGCCTGTCGTGCGGTCTGCTCCGCCCGCTCCAGATTGCCTTCCAGAAGCTCGAGCTCCGCCAGGTGATTCAGCGCGCCGCCGCGCATGCGCTGGTCGCCGTGCTGTTCGAGCAATCGCTCGGCCTCGACGAGCAGCGGTCGCGCTTCGTCGAAACGCCCGAGCCGCGTCAGGGCGAAGCCCAGATTGTTGCGAGCGCCGGCCAGCACGTTCGGGATGCCGAGCCGTTCGGCCCGGGAAAGAACCTCGCGCAGGTGCCGTTCGGCTTCCCTGTATGCGCCGAGCTCGTTGCTCGCGTGGCCGCCGTTGTGCCGCTGGATGGTCGCGTTGCGCAGGTCCCCGACGCGCTCGAACGTGTCGCTCGCCAGCATCGACCAGCACAGGTATTTCTCGATTTCCGTGTGGTACAGCGCGTGCGTGGCCTTGGTCGCGAGCCAGAGCGCCAGCGCGGCTGCATCGCGATGGGTGAGGGCAGGTGCGATCCGTTCCAGCCTCTCCAGAAGCTGGTCGGCGATCTCGAAGCGGCCGGCCTGTGTGAGCACCAGCGCGGCGCGTGAGCCGCTGACCAGAAGCGGCGTGGTGGGGTTTTCCCACGCCGACGAGTCGAGCAGCAGCTCCGCGATCTCCGCCGCGCGTTCGGGTTCGCCTTTCTGCTGGCACGCGCTCGCCAGCACGAAGATCGCGCGGTACCAGTCGTCGCTCTGTTCGGGCAGCGAGGCGAAGGCGAGCTCGGAGAGCTGCTTGGCGAGATCGTTCTCGCCGCGCCACAGGTGGGCTTCGGCTTCGAGGCGCGCCAGCTTGCCGGCGGCGGAACGCGCGAGCCTCCCGGCCTGGGTATGATCGTCTTCTGGGAGCAGTGCCCGGGCGCGTGCGACGGCGTCCAGTGCCGTCGCGAAATCGTTCCCGTCGATTGCCTTCTGGGCGCCCTGCTGCAGATACGAAAGCGCGCGCTCCGTGTTGCCGCCGTGCTCGTGGTGCGCCGCCAGCGCGAAGATGTCCGACTCGCCGCTCGTTTCCAGCCACTCGGCCGCGGCTTGGTGCGCGCGGACGCGATCTTCTGGCGTCAGCATGCCGTAGGCGGCATCGGCGACGAGAGCGTGGCGGAAGGACAGCTCGCGCTCTCCGTCGAAGCGGCTGGTCGTATCCTCGGTAATGAGCTCGCGCTCGGCGAGCAGCTCGATCCATTCGCCGATGTCCTGCCAGTCCTCGGTCTCGCCGAGCAGCAGCGCGACCGGTCTCTGCCAGAAGACCTTGCCGAACACGCTCGCCGCCCGCAGCACTCGCCGGGCGCCGTCCGGCAGGGCTTCGAGCCGCGTCTGCAGCATGGCCAGCACCGTGTCCGGCAGGTGCGTGGCGTCGCCTTCGCTGACCGCGCGGATCAGCTCTTCGAGAAAGAACGGATTGCCATCGGCGCGCTCGACGATGGTCGAGACCAGCTGCTCGTCTGCCTCGGGGCCCAGCGCTTCGACGGCCAGCTTGCGCGCGGCGCGGCGGGTGAGCCCGCCCAGGGTCAGCGTTTTTCCTCCGCCGTGCGACCACAGGCGCGGGAAGCGTTCGTTCACTTCGGGGCGAGCCAGCCCGAGCGCCATCAGCGGTTGGTACTCCGCGGCACGCAGAGCCGCGTCGACGAGCTTCACGCTCGGCAGGTCCGCCCAGTGCATATCCTCGATCGCCAGCAGCACCGGTCCGGCGCTGCACTCGGCGACGATGAAGTCTTCCCAGGCCCACTGGATCTGGTCGTGCATCAGGATCGGGTCGTTCCGTGCCGCGGCGAATGCCTCGCTCGGCCGCTCCGGCGGAATCCGCGCGGCTTCCCCCAGAAACTGAGTTGCACGCTCGACGTTGGGTGCTTCAAGCCTGCGGGCGATATGCTCGCGCAGTCGCTCTCTGGCCGCGCGCGTCGGCTCCCCATCGCGCACATGGGCAATCCCCCGCAGAAGCTGGCCGATCAGCGAGAAAGGGGAGCCCTGGCTGGCCGGCTCGGCGCGAGCGAGCCAGACCCTGGTTTCGGGAGCGTGCTTGCGCACTCTGCGCAGAAACTCGTAGCGCAGGCGCGACTTGCCCACACCCGGCGGGCCGGTGACCAGCGTGGCGCAGGCCATCGGCTCCCCGATGCAGTCGTCGAGGACGCCCAGCAAGAAGTCGAGCTCGCGCTCCCTGCCGACCGTGGGCGTCGGCTTTCCGAGTAGAAAGCGGGTCGAGTCGGCGCCCGTGCGTTGCCCGCCCAGCTCGAGGTGTCCGTCGGGTGTGGGTGCTACCTCGAAGCGCACATCCAGAAGCCCAGCCGTCGCTGCGTCCACCAGGATCTGCGCCGGCAGCGCCGCGCCCAGCAGCTCGACGGCGCGGTCGATGACCTCGCCTAGCGGCAGCGCGCTGCTGACCACGGCGCGTCCGGTGCCGACGGCGATCGGCGCACGCGGGAACAGCCGCTGGATGGCGAGTGCAGTCCGCGCCGCGCCGGCGGCCAGGTCTGTGGCGCTGCCCACTCCAGCCAGCGTCACGATCACCGAGCCGTCGCGCAGCGGATCAAGCCGTCCGCCTGCCTCGGTTGCTGCTTCGCGCAGGCTAGACAGGGCGCGCTCCAGGCGCTCGCCCGCTCCCTTCCTGCGCGCCAGGCGCGGGGCCGCTTCCTCCGGCACCGTGGCCGGCTCGTCTTCGTCTTCCGCGGGCAACACTCCGCGCGCCACGATGGCACACGCCACGCGCTGCTCGGCGTCGGTGACGACTTCCGGCGGGCGCGTCGACGCGCGCTCGGGCACGGCGCCGTCGCGCAGGTCGAAACCGCGCAGCTCGCGCACCACCGCCGCACCGTCCCGCGGGCGCTGATCGGGATCCTTGGCCAGCATCCGCGCCACGAGGTTGTCCAGCGCCCTGGGCAGGTCCCGGCGCAGCTCGCGGATCCGCGGAGGGTCCTGCAAGATCAACTTGGCGAGCACCGCGAGCGGCGCCTTGGCTGCGAAGGCAGCCCGGCCGGTGAGTCCCTGGTAGAGCAGGCAGCCCAGCGCGAACACGTCGGCGCGACTGTCCACGTCGGGTTCGCCTCGCGCCTGCTCGGGCGCCATGTACCCGGGCGTGCCCAGCACCGCGCCGGTGAGCGTGACGAAACCGTCCGGGTCGAACACCCGCGCGACCCCGAAATCGAGGAGCTTGGCTCGTTCCACCTCGGCTTCGACCAGGAGCACGTTCCCGGGCTTGATGTCGCGGTGGACGATGCCCTTCTGGTGCGCGAGCGACAGCGCGTCGGCGAGCCGCATGACGAGACCGACCGCCTGGTTCGGGGCGAGCGCGCCGCGGCGCAGGCGTCGCGACAGCGTCTCGCCCTCCAGCCACTCCATCGCCAGGTACAGGCCGCCTCCGGGGACGGGGCCGTGATCCAGATAGCGGACGATGGCCGGATGCCTGAGCCCGGCGAGCACCCGGGCTTCACGCAGGAAACGTTCGGGATCGGCGCTCTTCTCGATCAGCTTCAGTGCGACCGCGCGACCGCTGTCGAGCGCCCGCGCGCGATAGACCATCGCCGTCCCGCCGGAGCCGGCGAGCTCTTTCAGCTCGAAGCGACCGGCGATCACATCTCCGACGCGCACGCTGGCATGATAGTCGGCTGGCCCGGGCGTCGCTGCCAGGTCGAAGGGCAGGGGGCCGGCCGATGCCGGATTTGGGCCTGGATCCGGGCGTTTGCATCACAAGGCGGCGAGCGCGCCCGGCGCTGGATGGCGACGGGGTGACGGGCGGGTGCGCGTCTGGCGAATCGAGCTAGTATCGCGCCGCCTTGCAGGACGCCGACGTGCGACAGCTTGCGGAGGACAGCGCTCTTTCCCCGGAAAGTCCGCGACCCCGCGTGGAGGCCGAGAAGCCGGCGCGGGTCGCGTCGCTGCGCCGCGTGGCGCGTCGCCGGCGCTATCTGGGCTGGCTGCTGTTGCTCGTGCCGGCGCTCGCGGCCGTAGCGCTCGACTTCCTGAGGCGCTCGGGGCGCCTCGACGAGCTCGGCTGGCACTACCGTCTCGACTACGCCGTGGCCGTGCTCGAAAGCATGCTGGTCTGGGCCACGCTGCTGTACGCCGCGGCGCGCCGCTCGGGCGCGTGGCGTTGGGTCGCGGCCGTGCTGTTCGTGCTCGGCATCACCTTCTCGTTCGGTGGCCAGCAGTACTTCTTCGACCAGTACCACGCCTACCTGAACGTGGACGTGTCGGTCTTCGCGTCCAATCTGATGGACAGCGTCTGGAACCAACTGTTCGCTGATATCGGGACGTATCTCAAAGCCAACCTGCCTCCCTTCCTTGGCGCGCTGGCCCTCGTGTGGATCGCGCGGCGTACGCTGCGCCCGCGGCGCCGCCCGGCGCAGGTGATGGGTGTGGTTGCGCCGCTGATGCTCGTCGCGGCGCTGTTCATTCCCACGCAGCACCGCGAGCTGCAGGCGTGCACGCCGGACGTGCTGTATCTCAATGCTGTCGGCGGCCTGATCCGCACGCAGTTCGGCTACACCGACCAGTCGCACCAGCTGCGTCCCAAGCTGCGCCACTCGCTGCCCGTGCCGCACCTCGCTGCGCATCCTGCGCGGCGCCGCAACGTGCTGTTCCTGCTGCTGGAGAGCGTGCGCGCGGACGCGACGTGCATCAAGTACGACCCGGACTGCAAGCGCACCGAGGCGAGCAACCTGCTCCTGCCGCACCGCTACCCGTTCACCCAGATGCGCTCGCTGGACTCCACCACGGCCATCTCGCTGTCCGTCCTGTGGTCGGGTACGGGGCCCCAGGCGTCGCGGAAGATCATGCACACCTGGCCGCTGATCTTCGACTACGCGCGCGCCGCCGGCTACGACACCGCGTACTGGACCAGCCAGAACATGCTGTTCGGCAACGCCAGGCTGTGGGTGAAGAACCTCGGCGTGAACCACATGTTCACTGCGACCGATCTGGACCCGACGGCGGACCTGGACATGGGCGCTCCGGAGGGGCTGCTGGCCAAGCGCGTCGACCGCGACCTCGAGAAGCTGAAGGAGCCGTGGATGGCGGTCGTGCATTTTTCGAACGTGCACTACCCGTACTACATCGATCCGAAGCTGCCCCAGCCGTTCCAGCCGGCAACGACCAGCAAGGCGCCGGAGAAGAACGCTTCGTTCAAGCGCTACTACCAGAACTCCGTCTACCAGCAGGACCTGCACCTGGCCGACATCGTGCGGCACCTGCGCGCGACGCCGGCGGGTCGCCGCACGGTCATCGTCTACACCAGCGATCACGCCGAGTCGTTCCGCGAGCACGGGCAGATGGGCCACACGTTCAACGTGCTCGACGACGAAGTGCACGTTCCGGCGTGGATCGACGCGCCTCCGGGCACCCTGAGCGGCAGCGAGCAGAAAGCTCTCGAGGAGAAACAGAGCTCGTACGTCTTCCACGTCGACATTGCGCCGACGATCCTCGACTTGATGGGCGTCTGGGACGACCCGGCGATCGCGAAGTACAAGACGCGGATGGAAGGCCACAGCCTGCTCCGCCCGGTGCTGACCACCGAGCCGCTGGCGATGACGAACTGCGGCGGCGTGTGGAGCTGCGCGTTCGAGAACTGGGGCTACATCCAGGGCCACATCAAGCTCGAGGCGCGCGCATGGGACGTGGCCTGGCACTGCTACAACCTTGCCAGTGACCCCTTCGAGAAGTTCGATCTCGGCATGTCGACGCCCGTGTGCCGCAGCCTGCGCGACAAGGCCATGCACCAGTTCGGGCGTTTGCCGGGCAAGCAGAAGAGCGGCAAGTAGGCGACGATACGGGTGCCGGGGGCCCGGAAGCGGCAATTTTGATCTATCCTGTGAAGGATGGGTGCTCGCGCGTTGCTGCTTTCTCTTGTGTCCGCTGGCGCGGTCGCAGCGGGGTGCGCAGCGGGCAGCTCCGGCCATGCGTCGTACAACCCCGCGGCAGGCGGGGCCGCGGGCGCCGACGCTGGCGGCGCTGCCGACGCCAGCGCGGACTCGGGCGGCAGCTCGGGCGGAGCTGCGGCGTCCGGCGGCAGTGCCGGCAGTTTTTCCGACGCCTCTTTCGAGGTGTCCACGTCCGACAGCGGTTTCGACCCCGACGCGGGCTGCGCCACGTCGACGCAGACGGCCCAGGTCGACAAGCTCCCGGTCGACATCATCTGGGTAGTCGACAACTCGGTGAGCATGCAGCCTGCGGTCGACCAGGTGACGCAGGGCCTGAACAACTTCGCCCAGCTGATCGCCGCGAAGAACCTCGACTACCGCGTCATCATGCTGTCCTTGCGCGGTAGTGGCCAGGTCACCATCGGCAGCAGCAAGCGCTACGCCGTGTGCATCCCCCAGCCGCTGGGCGGCGCCAATTGCGCCGACAACCCGCCGCTTTTCTACCAGTCGAGCATCGACATCAAGAGCACGCAGCCGCTCGAGCAGTTCCTGGGCACGCTGGGCCAGACCAGCGGCTATCAGCCCGGCGACAGCCGCGGCGGCGACCCGTGGAAGCAGTGGCTGCGCCCCAACGCGACCAAGACCATCGTCGACGTAACGGACGACGACTCGCGCTTCGACGCCAACCAGTTCGAGCACTTCGCGGGCGGCAAGGATCCGTCCAACTCCACCATGCTTCCGCCGGGCATCCTCGATGCGAGCTGGAACGGTCTGTTCGACGGCTACGTGTTCGACGCGCTGTACGGCTGGGGCTCGGCCACGGACCCCAATGTGAGGTGCCAGTACCCGGACGGCACCTACCCGCCGAAACCCGGCCTGACCTACACCGATCTCGTGCAGAAGACGGGCGGCGTGCGCGCGCAGATCTGCGATGGCGCAAAGGCCTGGGGCCCCTTCTTCGACGCCGTCGCCACAGCCGTGCAGAAGGCGTCGAAGATCAGCTGCGAGCTCGCCATCCCCACGCCCGAGGCCGGCACGCTCGACCCCGCCAAGATCAACGTCCAGCTCGACAGCCAGGGCAGCCAGCAGCTTCTGTACAAGGTCAGCGGAGCGAGCGCCTGCGGCACGAACGGCGGCTGGTACTACGACAACGACACGAGCCCCACCAAGGTCATCCTCTGCCCCGCATCCTGCGACCAGGCGCAGCAACAGGTGCAGTCCACCGGCAACGCCAGCCTGAACGTGGTGTTCGGCTGCAAGACCCAGACGGTCATCAAGTAGCGCCGGCGCTAGTTGTGGTTGCCCAAGAGCGCGGCGCAGGACGAGTCGAGCACGCTCTCGTAGCAGGTGTCACCCGCACACAGGTGGCTCCCGGCATCTTCGCTGATTGCAGTGCTGGTCGGAGACGCGTGGATGTAGTCGAGCTCGAGAGTTCCACCGCGGACCTTCCATGAACCCCACCCGTATTCGTAGGTCCAGGTGATGTCATCGAGCGACGCGTGCTCGTAGTAGAAGGTGCGATCCTCGTTCAGGTCGAGATCGTAGTCATCGACCCGAGCCGGACACGGCCAGCCGCAGCCCGAGTCGACATGCTGGTGGTGCAGTCCTGCGATGCAGGCTTCAACGGTGGAGAGTGGAGCGACCGGGTTCGGGCACGTGCTGACCGGACCATCGTGCACCCAGATGTTCGACTCTTCCCGGCCCACCAGGAACCCGCACTCCGGCGTCATCCGGAGCGTTCCCGAGTCGTTGCCCTGATCGTCGGTGAACGAGATGTCGCTGCCGCTGGTCGCCCACTGGCCGTGCTCCTGGTCTTCCCAGGTGTTCATCATGTTCTGCGCGAGCGTGTAGTCGCCGCTTGCCTGGATGGTGAGCCGGTAGGTGATGGCATCGGGTTGCTTGATGAACCACCTGCCTACGAAGGCGGCGTCCCTGCCGCTTCCGGTCGCGTCCCCTTGCTGGCCGTTCCAGGGCGCGCCGCAGCCGGTGAGCACCAGTGAGCACACAAAAGCGCCAAGAGTCATCCGGAAGTTCATGGTCCGAGGCTCCTCGCCGACCCAGCTGGGTGGGCACATGAGCACTGTTCGGCCCCGCTTCGCCCCCGGTTGCGGAAAAATCCGCGGCCCTGCCGCGCCCCGCTCAGCTCAGTGCGAGCATGCGCTCGATGGGCAAGAGCGCCCGCTTGCGCAGATCCTCGTCCATCTCGATGCGCGGCTCGAGATCGCGCAGCGCCAGGTAGATCTTCTCGGGGGTGTTCAGCCGCATGAACGGGCACTCGTTGCAGGCGCAGTTGCCCTCGGGCGGCGCGGCGATCAGCATCTTGCCCGCGGCGTGCTTCTCCATCTGGTGCAGGATGCCCGGCTCGGTTGCGACGATGAATTCCTTGCCGTTGTCGTTCTCGACGAAGCGGAGCAGTGCCGTGGTCGAGCCGATGAAGTCGGCCATGTCGAGGATCGACGACTCGCACTCCGGATGCGCCACGATCTTCGCCTCGGGATGGTCCTGCTTGAGCGCGAGCAGCTTCCGCTGGCTGAACGTCTCGTGGACGATACAGCTGCCGTGCCACAGCACCATGTCGCGCCCGGTCTGCTTGATCAGGTAGCGACCCAGGTTCTGGTCCGGCGCGAACAGGATCTGCTTGTCCTTCGGGACCGCGTCGACAATCTTCTTCGCGTTGCTCGACGTGCAGATGTAGTCGCTCTCCGCTTTGATGGCGGCCGAGCAGTTGATGTAGCTGATCACGACCGCGTCCGGGTAGCGCGCCTTCCAGGCGCGGAACGCCACCGGTTGGCAGCCGTCCGCCAGCGAGCAGCCGGCGTCCATGTCCGGCACCACAACGATGCGCTCGGGGTTGAGGATCTTGGCGACCTCCGCCATGAAGTGCACGCCGGCGAACACGATCACGTCGGCCTGCGTCTTCTTGGCTTCCTGCGAAAGCTGGAGCGAGTCGCCGATGAAGTCGGCCAGGTCCTGGATCTCGCTCTCCTGGTAGTAGTGGGCCAGAAGGACGGCGTTCCGCTCCTTCTTGAGCCGGCGGATTTCCTCGTCCAGATCGAGCGACGCGAGATCGGGCTCCACGATGGCGGCGTTGGTCATGATCGCTCGATCTATAGGGCGGAAGCCGGGCTTGTACCATCCACAACGTCACCGTAGGGCGAAGTGCCCCGAGGTGGGACAAGCCCCCACAAGCCGAGGGATTTCAGGCAGTTAACGCTTGATCGACGTTTTCTCGCAGCGCATTGTGAGACCGTGGTGCGAATCGGTCGTTTTCTCCCGGCACTGGCGGTTGTCGCCGTCGCGGTCCCGGCGTTTGCCCAGGGCCCTGCCGCAAAGAAGGCCAAGCTCCGCATCGCTCTCCCGATGAAGGCAACCGGCGCCTCCTCCGCTTTCGAGGCCTCCGTCGCGCTGGTCGCGGCGGAACAGCCTACGAAGGCGGAGGAGAAGCGGCTGCCGGCCCAGGCCCGGCACCTACCTTCGCCGAAGACATGCCCGGTCGGGTCGAGCTGCAGCTACCACAGGATGTTCGCGTCGCTGGTGATCACGAAGGACATCCAGGTGCCCGGCGCGCCCGCGATGGCCGTCCGCCTGCTGCCCACCAAACACGCGCTCGCCGGCGATAGCCACTCGACCGTCGTCCTGCGTCCGAACGTCAAGGGCAGCTACGGCGTCTACGTCGCGGCCCGCTTCTAGCCCGTCGTTCTACAGGGGCGCACCCAAGCAGGTACCAGAGCAGGCGCGCCCTGCCCGTCGCCGCAGCCCGCAGGCTGTGCCGGCAAGCAGCGGAGTCCTGACGGAACCCCGCTTACCTGTTGACACTGACACCTACCCATCAAGTCGATGGAAACGCGGCACTAGTCGCTCGGCGTCTTGTCGACGTTGGGGACGGCTTTCGCGAAGCGCTCGGCGAACTCCTCGGCGCTCTTCGCTTTCGACAGGTCGAGCTCGAAGTCCGGCTGCTCGCCGGGGCCGAGCTTTTCGACCAGCTCGCGCACTTCGCGCTTGCTCAGGCCGAGCTCTTTCAGTGCGCCGGCGTCGAGCGACGCGCCGCTCTGCGCGCTGAAGCTGTCCTCGCTCGCGCTCACCAGGCGTCGCAGGGCGTCGAGCTCCATGCGGCTCATGCGCGTGCCGCACACGTCGTAGTCGATCCACGCCTCGTAGCTCTGCGGCGCGACGCGCTTGAGCATGCCCGCCATCACGCGGCCGTACTCCTGGATCTCCCACTGCGCGTGCGAGTCGACGCGCAGCTTGAGGAAGTGCAGCAGGTTGTGCAGATCGATCTTCCAGTACCACTGCGTGTAGGTCGAAAGCGGCAGATCGATGCGCGCCAGCTCGCGCGCCACGTCGTGCGAGGTCATCCACTCGTACGCGCTCGCGCTCTCTTTCCGGATGCGCTCCCAGCGCTCCAGCGCCTCGCGGTACATCGCGTCGTCCACCGGCTGCCCGCTCCGCCCCTGGTTGTTCTGCCGGCTCTGCGTCTGCAGCTGCTCGGCCGTGGGCGTGTGGAAGAGCATGGGCATCAAGGAGTACCTACCCGAGTACTCGTTGACGCTGGCCGTACGGTGACGGATCCACTGCCGCGCGATGAACATCGGCATGCAGCAGTGGAACTTGAGCTCGACCATCTCGCTGGGCGTGGTGTGCAGGTGGCGGCGCAGGTAGCGGAGCAGGCCGCGGGTCTGGCTGGCCTTGCGGGTGCCGTAGCCGTAGCTGACGCGGGCGGCGCGCTCGATGCACTCGTCGGTGCCCATGTAGTCGACGAGCGACACGAAGCCGTGGTCGAGCACGGGGAAGTACAGGCCGAGGATCTCCTCGGCGCCGGGCGAGGTCGGCCGCTTCGAGCTCACTTGAGGAGCTCCGCGATCTGCACGGCGTTGAGCGCGGCCCCTTTTCGCAGGTTGTCCGCCACGACCCACAGGTTGATGGCGCCGGGCACGGCCAGGTCGTCGCGGACGCGGCCGACGTAGACCGGGTCCGTATCCGCGGCCATCAGCGGCTGCGGCTCGCCGCCAGGGGTGTACTCGCCGTCGACGAGCACGATGCCCGGCGCGCCGGACAGGAGCTCGCGTGCGCGCGCCGCGGTGAGCGGCTGGTGGAACTCGACGTAGACGGCCTCGGAGTGACCATTGACCACCGGCACGCGCACGCAGGTGGGGGTGACGAGGATGCTCGGGTCGCCGAAGATCTTGCGGGTCTCGTTGACCAGCTTCAGCTCTTCTTCCGAGTAGCCGTCCTTGCCCGGCTTCCAGTCGGACAGCACGTTCATCGCCATCTGCTTGGGGAACACGCGAACCTCGGGCTCGGTGCCCGCGGCGATTGCCTTGATCTGCCCCTCGAGCTCAGCGACGGCCTTGTGCCCCTTTCCGCTGGTAGCCTGGTAGGTCGACACCACGATGCGCTTCAGGCGCGCGGCGTCGTGCAGCGGCCCCAGCGCGACCACCATCTGGATGGTGCTGCAGTTCGGGTTGGCGATGATGCCCTTGGGGCGGTTCTCGATGGCGTCGGGGTTCACCTCGGGGACGACCAGCGGGCACTGGTCATCGCTGCGCCAGGCGCTGGAGTTGTCGATGACGACCGCACCGCTCGCCGCCGCGACGGGCGAGAACTCGCGCGACACCGAAGCACCCGCGCTGAACAGCGCGATGTCCACACCCTTGAACGAGTCGGGACCGAGCTTGTCGACGGTCAGCTCGCCGCCGCGGAAGGGCAGCTTCTGCCCTGCCGAGCGCTCCGAGGCGAGCGCGATCACGCGCTCGGCCGGGAAGTTCCTGCGCTCCAGTGTGCGGAGCATCTCGCGCCCTACGGCGCCGGTCGCGCCTGCGACGGCTACTACGCTGCTCATGAGGGTGTCTTCTCCTGATGTCGGGACAAGCCCGTCCGGCCGGCCCCGGTAACCGGCCCAACGCTAGGACCAGGGGGGACCGCGCGCAAGCGATGCTAGGCTCGCGGGGATGCTCCGGCCCAGAGTCCTGCGCCGTCTCGCGCGCGCTGGTTCCGCCCTCGCGGCTGTCGCGCTCGGCGGGTCCGGGTGCGGCGCGCATCGGCCAGCGGTGCCCGCGCAGCACGCCGCTGGCGCCAAGGCCGTGGCTCCGACCGCACCGCGCTTCATCTCGCCGGCGCATCTGGTGGCCGTGGCCGATGCGTCATCCATCAGCTACGTGAAGCGCGACGACGACGGCACGGTGCGTCTGGTGGCGCACGGCATGCGCTTGCTCACGCATCCCGACGGTTCCATCGAGCGTGCAGAGCAGCTGCTCCCGCCGGCGCAGCCGGTGCGCACGTTGAAGCTGCCGCGCCGGCTGGGTCACGGCTACGTGTTCTACGTCCATTCGTCGAACACGACGCTCGTCTGGCGTTCGAAGAGCTGGACGGGGTCGCTCGAGCCGCTGGCCAACGTGGACTTCAACGTTGCGCGCGTCGTCGCAGGTTTCGACCGGCTGTATCTGATCGATCGGACGACCCGCCACGTCGTCGCTATCGACGCGCGCACCGGCAAGGTCAGCGATGCCGGCGCGCTGCCGCCTTCGCCGGGCTACGGCGCCATGGCCATCGCCGACGCATGGACGGGTGCGGTGGAAGTGCCGTACCGCGGCGTGCTCGCGACCTTCGACGCCGGCGCGAGCTGGCACCAGGTCACCTCGCAGAAAACCTACGGCCTGACGGTCGAGCATGGCGGGATCGGGATTCGTCTGGCGGGCGGCAGCTACGTGCTCGAGCCGTCGGGCGTGCTGAGGAAGCACGAGGGCTCGGGCGACCGTGAATCGATGTTCCGCGACGCCGAAGAGGGCTCGCAGGTGGGCTGGGTCGAGTCGGACGGGGACGCGTCGAAGCCCTCCTCGGCGCCGCCGCCCGGACCGTTGGGACGGCGGCCTCTCGACCTGGCGGTGCTGCGCGGCTTCCCGGACTCGAAACAGAGCGCCGTGGTCGCCGCCAACGGCGCCCTGGGCCGCGTACGGCTCTCCGACGGCGCGCTGCTCGACGTGAAGGAGGATGCGTTTGCGCGCGGGAGCACCTGCGACGGCATCGAGCTGGGCCGTTCGTTCGGTTTCGTGTGCGGCCAGGACCAGGGCAAGACGGTTGTCTACGCCTTCAAGCCGCCGCTGTCGCTCGAACCGGTGCTGTCCTTCGACGAGCCGCGCTACGTGGCGGCAAGCGGCAACGGCGCGCTCGTGATCCGCGGCACCTGCGACGGACATGCGCGCGACAACCTGGGCGCGTACTGCATCCGGTCACAGAGTGGCACGCTGCGCGAGATCCACGTCAAGGGCGACCTCGGTGTCGAGCGTGTGGTGGCGCTGGACGACGGGCGCGTCGCGGTGATCGTTCCGCCGCGCCTCGGCGCGCCGGGACTGCTCGTGGTGATCGACCGTGCGGGCAACGCGAAGAGCGTGAAAATCCGCATGCCGGCCAAGGCGAGCACACCGACGTTGGCGCTGCTGTCCAAGGGGTTGTGGCTCGACGGCTTCGTCGAACGGAAGCCGGGCGAGCTCGCCGGGTGGGTCGCCGCCGGCGGTCCGTTCGTCGGTGTGCGGCTTCATCTCGACGGCAAGCTCGAGGTCGGCAAGATGGAGAACGATATCGACCGCAGCATGCTGTCCGGTACGCTCGCGCTGTCGGTCGGAGACAACGGGCTCGCCGCCGAGACCGTGGACGGCGGTTTCGAGTGGCGCGAGGTCGAGCTGCCGGCCGGTTCGACGAGCTCGTCGTCGCGAGTCGCTTCCGCCGAGGGCCCGCGCGGTTGCTCGCGCGTTGGCTGTGCGTTCGGATCGTGGTTGCGCGTCGGCTGGCGCGGCCCTCACGCGCAGAAGTCGAAGCTCTCTGTCGCCGACCCGGCGGCGCCCACGGTGCTTCCGGCGAGCGGCGGCGGCCGCTGGCTGCTTTCCTGTGCAGCTAGCGGCGAGCACGAGGGCGAGCACGTCGCGCCGCGTCCGCCGCGCCCGCGGCGTCACCGCTTCGCTTCGCCGCCGCCGTCACGCTACGGCGCGCTGCCGAGCCCCGACTCGCTGCAGAGCACGGACTGGAAGCCCTTCCTGGGGCAAGCGCCGCCGAGCAAGGCCGCCGATGCCGTCGGGTTCGACACCGGGACGGAGTACAAGACCGTGAAGGTGCACGGCTACGTGTGGGGAGCACGCGGCGCGAGCTGGCACCGTGTGGGGCATTTCCAGGTGCGTGTTCTGGACCGCTTCAGCGTCGACCACGCCATCTGGTCGACTGCGCCCTCACGCAGCCCCTGGGATGACATGTCGCAGGCCGCGCTGGCGTTCGGGCTCGGCAGCTACGGCGCTTCGGCCAACTGGGCCACGATGCTCGACCCGTCGGGGCGAGCCGGCGCACTGCTCGTCACCACGCCGGCCAAGCAGGAATTGTTCCTGGTGGAGCAGGGCCGATCGGCGATACGGGTCAAGGCTACCAAGACCCAGTCGTTCGGCAGCCTCGCAGGCGTCGTCAAGCTGGGCAGCTCCTGGTACATCGGGTTCCAGTACGGCTCGAGCGAGTTCCGCGTGTACCGTATCGAAGGCAGTCGCCTGTCGCTGCTGGGGAGCTATCCGCTGCGCGTGGCGTCACGTACTGGAATGATGACCAGCCGGCTCGTGCGCAGCGCTCGTGGCGATGCTCTCGGCATCCTGGCAGAGGCGCGCACGCTAAGAGGCTCGTCGACGAGCTGGTACGTCTATCCGATCGATCTGCGGACGCACCGCGCTGGCGCGCCGCTCGAGCTGACGCCTGCCCTGCTCGCCTCGGCGCCGCCCTGCGGCGATGACGACAGTGACGGCTGGCTGATCGAGGCCGAGCCGCCCGTCTCGCCCTACATGGACTTCGTCGGCGACGCGGACCCGTTGCGCGTTCAGCACGTCGCGGCGCGGCTCGTGGCCAGTGCGCGCGGACTCTGCATCGACGCGCTTGCCGCGGACGCCGACTCGCCCGTGCCCCGGCATCTGCGACCGCCAGCCGGTGGCGTTGCCACGTGGTCGGCAGGCAGACCGACCATGACGCTGGTCGTGAGCGGGCGCGGCGGTGGCGAGCGCTGGGGCTTCCGCTGCATGCGCTAGGGGCAGGGCGCGGCCGCTTCCGTTGGGCTCGCCCGGTAGGGCTACGGACGTTTTTGTGCGAATCTGGAGTGGCCCGCAGGACAGGGTGGAAGCCGGCCCATCCCCCTCGAGCTCGATGACGGCTCACGAGCTTAGCCCCCGGAGGCTTTCAAGGATGCAATGCGACGGCTCCTCTCGTGCAAAGTCGGGAGCGATTCCGGGGACGTGCGCGAGTGCGTGGGGTGCAGCACGTATTTGCAATTTCGAACCCGCGCTGCTACCTCAATCGCGTCCGCGTGGAGCGAGGCTGTCCCCCCCCCGGCCCCTCTACGCGGACGCTTTTTTTGTCTGCGCGCATCCGCAGAACGACGGACCCTGCGGCCGTGCGAGGCCGATGGCGCGCTGCGGCGTAGCGGCGCAGCGTCGCTCCGACCCGGCTCGTGCAAGCGCGGGCGTCAGGCCAGAGCGGCGTCGTTGTGACACCAGGCGGCAGAACCGCTAACCTTGCGGCTCGGCTTCAAGGGAGATCACGTTGCGCTTTTCCAGACGTTCGGGGCTTTGTTCCTTTTTCGGTCTCGGCCTTGTCGGCGCTCTCGTGGCGCTGGCGAGCTGTTCGTCGAGCAAGTCGTCGAACAACAAGACGAAGTACCCGGTACCGGGGCCTGGCGAGTGGTGCCAGCCCGTCGATCAGCAGTCGCCCTCGTCCGTACAGATCCACATCGACCCGCAGTTCGTGGTGCTCGCGCCGGATCAAACTCGCGAGGTCGACGTTCACGTCGAGCCGGACTTCTGCAAGCCCGCGAACATCACCTTCACGGTCGACAACGCGAGCGTCGTTGCGGCACCGAACAAGCAGAAGATCGACCTTCTCACGCCCGGGGCCAAGGTCGAGCTGAAAGGCCTGAAGGCGGGCAAGGCGACGATCACCGCGAGTATCCCGCGCGGCGACGGGACGAACGCGACCGCCAAGCTCCCGGTCGAGGTGATGAGCCCGGACATCGCCGCGTGCTCGGGAAGCGGGTCGGGGAAGGTCGACGACGGCACGACGGTGCGCGGAACGGGCGGGCTCGAGGGCGCTTCCATCGGCCTGCAGAAGGGGGCGACCAAGCCCAACTCGGGCAGCTTCCTCTGGCACGTCGATCCGTTCGACACGACCATCAAGTGCGCGTCCGATCAGGTGCCGAAGGGCTTTACGAAGATCGGCCCGGCGGTGACGTTCTCTCCCGCCGACCGGGAGCTCAAGCGCGAGATCCCGTTCACGCTGCCGATCGACATGGCCGCCATGCCGCCCAAGGCGCGGCTCCGGCATGTGACGGTGTCGTATTCCGGTCCGCACGCAACCAAGCCGCGCGCTATTCCGATCGCCGACCCGCGCTTCGTCCACGATGCGCACGGCTACCAGCTGTACTTCATGGCGCCGTGGCTCGGAACGTACCAGGCGATCGTCAAGAGCGACGCGGGCACGGTGACGTTCACGCGCCACCTCACGCATCGCGCGCTCATCGGCGTGTCGATGGGCGGTGGCGGCACGGCGATGGACGGCCTGCGCAACCACCAGCTGTTCGACGTGATTGCGCCGCTCGGCGGCCCCGTCGACTGGACGTGGATGCTCGGCTACATCGAGCACAACAACATCGCGGGCTTCCCGCCCAACGACGGCACCAACGTGCCCACGACGTCGCCGTATGCGCCGGACCAGATGCCGGCGCCGCTGCCCTACGAGCACCCCTGCACCTTCAACCAGTGGTGGTACGAGTACCCGAAGAACGGCAACGGCGGCAGCTTCCCGCGCTCCGAGTACGTGCAGATCTTCCGCGACCTGGCGCTGATGTTCGGCGACCCGGACAGCTACAACCCGCAGGCCGCCAACCTGCCCGCCGGTGTGCCGCCCGACGACAAGACGGTCGTGGGCGATCATCCGGGTGACGAGTGCGCCGTGTCGGTCGACCCCATCAGCGGTGACCCGAACGAGGCGAAGGAAAAGGAGCTCAACCAGGACTGCCCGACGGAGCGCTGCAAGTACCACCTCACGCTGAGCAACTACTACGACGACGAGTTCAACCCGAACGGCACCTTCCCGGTCATCACGGTGTGCGACGGCTCGCCGCAGCAGCCGCAGCTCACGCCGTACGCGAACACCTGGCAGCCGACCGGCAACAACAGCCCGCTCGAGCTGGCGCTGGCCGTCGACTACAACGGCAACGGCGTTCGCGACGAGAACGAGCCGATCATCCGCGATGGGCACGAGCCGTTCGACGATGTCGGGACCGACGGCAAGGCAGACAAGGACGAGCCTGGCTACAAGCCCGGCGTCAACGATGACCCGGACGGCGACGACTACAACCCGCAGTACAACCCGTCCGGCACGGAGGGCAACTGGCGCTACGACAAGGGCGAGCCGTACAAGGACGTCGGGCTCGACGGCGTGCCGAACACGAAGAGCAGCCCCTACGACTACGGCGAGGGCAACGGCAAGTTCGACTACGCGCCGGGCTACGAGACGTTCCTGAAGCGCGACTCGCGCAGCATCCTCGAGCAGCGGCCCATCGCCAACCAGAAGGAGCCGATGGACGACGCGGCGCTACGCCGCATGGACATCTGGACCGACGGCGGGCTGCGCGACCTGTTCAATTTCGGGGTCGACGCGCAGGCGCTGATGGGCTCCATGGCCGAGCGCGGGCGCATCGTTCACTACTACACCTCGTGGGACCGCATTCCGGGCCAGCCGTGGGGCGAGCCGGGCCAGTACCAGGCGGGGCTCACCGACTGGCAGGCCGTGCCCGGCGCCGTGCTCTTGCGCTACGGCAAGATCGATCCGACCTCTGCCGACATCCAGTCCGGTACCGGCCAGCACGTGGGGACGGCGGACGACATCACGCGGCGTCTGCAGTCTGCGCTCTACTTCATCGGCTCGCGCTGGCCCGACGCGCCGCGCACGCTCGACGAGCCGTCGACGCAGGATCAGGACCCGAATGCCTCGGATTGCGAGGTCGCGGGCAGCTGCAAGTTCGAGTTCACCGACTCGCTGGGCCGCACCGGCCCCGTCGGGGTGAACGTTCCGCCGGGCTACGCGAACGCGAACAACAAGGACAAGCGCTACCCCGTCATCTACCTGATGCACGGCTACGGGCAGACGCCGGAGGACCTGACGGCGGCCATCGTGTTCCTGCAGAACTGGATGAACAGCTCGCTCGACTCGTCCGAGATGCGTTTGCCCAAGGCGATCATGGTGTACGTGGACGGCCGCTGCCGCGTGGGCAAGAACGGCAAGGCCGAGTGCATCCGCGGCACATTCTTCACCGACAGTGTGCGCAAGGATGGGCCCAAGATGGAGCAGTGGTTCAAGGAGCTCATCCCCTACATCGACAAGCACTACCGGACCATGGGTCCGAGCGACGTCGAGTGGACCGAGTAGGCTAGCGCCGGCGGCGCCGGAGCGCGGCGCCGATCGCGAACAGCGCGCCGAGCGCCGCGCCGAACGGCACGCTCTCTCCACGCTCCGGTGAGCGCGCGATGCTGCAGCTGGCGCTGTTTGCCGCTGCGTTGTCGGTGAAGGGGGCGGTGTACAGCTCGGTCATCGACGTACGGTCGTCGCTCGACAAGAGGCGCTTGTTGACCTGGCAGCGGCCTGTGGAGCGGTACATCGTGGCGCAGCGGTCCGTTCCGTCTTCGCCCAGGCCGAGGAAGTGTCCGACTTCGTGCGTGGCCACGCTCTGCAGATCGTAGCGGCCGTCGCACTTCACGACCTGCGGCGCGCTGCACGTGCTCTTGGCGCCTTCGGCGTCGTTCTCGTGTTCGTTGCTCTGCAAGTGCTGCCCGGAACCCGGTGCCGCGGTATCGAGCAGGCCGAAGTGATGGTGCGAGTTGATCACGAGATCGGCCTCGAGGATCGCGCCAGTGTCCGGATCGGTGAACGCAAGCGTGAGGGCGAGGTCGTTCCGGTGTCCGGGGATGTCGATCGGTGCGAAGACGACGCTGTTCTTGCCGTCGGGCTTCTCGGAGACGCGCGTGCCATGGGCGGAGTCGAACGTCAGGTCGGGAACGTGTGCGCCGCTGGTCAGCCAGGTACCGAACGCGCTCTGTACGGCCTCGCGCGCCGCCGGTCCGAGCGCGTCGATCGAGTCGTCGATGGTCACCGTGACGTGGTTCTTCTGCCAGCGTTCCTCGGCACCGTTGGGCTCGCGCTTGGGCGACGCGCGACCGCTGACGATGACGAGCCGGGCGTGGTTCAGGCGGGCCCGGTGGTCGGGCCGGAGGATCTTCCACGCCGCGGCGCCGCCGAAGGACACGGCTGCCACCACGGCCGCGACAATCCACAGGCGCCGTCGCGGCGGGCGGGGCCCGGTCGGCGCGGGTTCTCGCTCGGGCGCCGGCGCCGGCTCGGTGTAGGAAAGCGGCTGCAGGCTGCCAGCCACCTGCTGGTAGGTGATGCGGGGGGGAGCAGCGGAGCGCAGATCAGGGTCCATGGCAAAGACCTCGATCTGCCCATACGGCCAGGTCGCCTGCCGTCTTTAGGCCGGCCCTGCGGGGCGGCGCAGCCAGCGGCTATTTTTCGGGGGATCTGGCGAGTTTCTGGGCGATCTGCTCGCCCAGCTCGGTGGCGCGGCGCGTCGCCGACTCCACGGCGTCGATCAGCGTCCGGCGCAGGCCGCCGGACTCGAGCGTGTGCAGTCCAGCGATAGCGGTGCCGCCGGGACTGGTCACCATGTCCTTCAGGCGCCCGGGATGCTCGCCCGTGTCGAGCAGCAGCTTGGCGGAACCGAACACCGTCTGTGCGGCGAGCAGCAGCGCCGTATCGCGATGCAGGCCGACCTTCACGCCGCCGTCGGCCAGCGCCTCGATGATCAGCATGATGTAGGCCGGACCGCTGCCGGACAGACCCGTCGCCGCGTCGATCAGCGTCTCGTCGACCGTCACCGAGCGGCCGACCGCGTCGAACAGCTTGCGGGCTACCGCGACGTTGTCGTCGGTTGCATGCGCTCCGGGTGCGATGGCCGTCGCGCCAGCCAGGGCGATGGCGGCGGTGTTGGGCATCGCCCGCACCACGTGCACTCCTTCGGCCAGTCGCGACTCGATGGCGCGGATCGGCACGCCCGCCGCGATCGACACGACCAGCGTGTGGGGCGAGAACGCATCGCCGACCTGGTCGAGCACGCGATCGATGACCTGCGGCTTGACCGCGAGCACGATCAGATCCGCCCACTCGACCAGCGAGAGGTTGTCCGTTGTCGTGGCGATGCCGTGCTGCTGCTCGAGCGCCTCCAGTCGGTCGCTCTGGATGTCGCTCGCACGGACCTGTTCCGGCGTCACGGTTCCGGAAGCGAGCAGCCCGCGGATGAGCGCTCCGGCCATGTTGCCCGCTCCCAGCATCCCGATACGTCGCGATTCCATCTGCTGTCTCCTTCTACAAGGCTCCACCCTCGAGCGGCACGCCCCAGCCGACCAGCGCGGCCCTCACCTCGTCCGGCGTGCGGCAGGCTGCCACGCGCGGAGGCAACTCGCGAGCGGGATCTGCGCTGAACCAGATGGCGCGGGCGCCGACGCCGAGTGCGCCCACCACGTCCGCCTCCCACGAATCCCCGATATGGATGAGCGCGTCGGCCGCGACGCCCAGGCGCTCCGCCGCCCACTCGAATATGCGCGGGTCGGGCTTCTCGAAGCCGAGCCGGCCGGAATCGGCGACGCAGCGGAAACGATGGCTCCAGCCGAGCTCCGCGAGCAGCTCGCGGATGCCGCCTTCCGAGTTCGAGACTGCGCCGACCGGCACGTTCGCGGCTTCCAGCGCGTCCACAAGTGCCACCATGCCGTCGATCGGCTTGCGCCACAGGTTGTGCTTCGGTTGCTCGGTCCATAGCCACGCGGACAGCTCGCGGGCCTGGCTGTCGGCAAGGCCCGAGCGCGTGAGCAGCGTGTGCATGAAGCCGAGCCACGCCTGTTGTCCTTCGACGCCCCGGCGTTTCGCGTCGTTGTAGGCGCGCCACGACGCCGCGGTTTCGCGCTCGACGGTCCGTGGGTCGATGCGCCCGTCGCGCTCGGCGACCCGGCGCGCGAGCAGCTCGTGGTCCAGGTCGACCAGAGTCTGCCCCAGATCGAACGTGACGGCCGTTCGTCCGTTCATTCGAAAAAGCTCTTCAGCTTCTCCACGAACGTGCGCTGTTGCGGTTGCACCTCTTCGCCGAGCTCTTGCGCCAGTTCCTCGATGAGCTCCTGCGCGCGCGGCGTGACGTGCGATGGCACTTCCACGGTGACCTGGACGAGCTGGTCGCCCCGCCCGCTGCGGAGCCGATGCTCGATGCCCTTGCCGCGGATGCGCAGGATGCTGCCCGGTTGCGTGGAAGGTGGAATACGAAGCTTTGCCTTGCCCTCGAGCGTCGGGACCTCGACCTCGCCACCGATGGCCGCCTGCGCGAACGTGATCGGAACCGAACACACCACGTTGTCTCCGTCCCGCCGGAAGAAGGGATGCGGCGCGACCTCCACCAGGATCTCGAGCTCGCCCGCAGGTCGGTCGGGCCGTGTGCGGTTGCCGCCGCGATCGACGGTGCGGCTCGCTCCCGACTCGATGCCCGGCGGGATGTCGATCTCGATCGTGCGCGTGCGCTTCTCGAGCCCGCTGCCCTTGCAGCTGTTGCAGGGGGTGGACGGGATCCGGCCGCGGCCGTGGCAGTGCGAGCAGGCGCGCTCGACGGGAAGCGGGAACAGCCCCTGCTGGAAGCGCACGCGTCCCCGCCCGCCGCAGGCACCGCACAACTCCACGCGGGTGCCGGGTTCGGCTCCCTGTCCGCCGCAGCGCTCGCACAGGTCGACCCGCTCGTAGGACACCTCGCGGCGGCAGCCGCGCGCCGCTTCCTCGAACTCGATCTTGATGCGCTTGCGGAGGTCGCCGCGGTCGCCCGTGCGGATGCCGAAGGCGCCGAGGATGTCGCCGAAGATGCCGTCCAGACTGCCGAGATCGAAGTCCATCGCCGGGCCGGCACCTCCCGGTTGGAAGGCGGCGGAACCGTAGCGGTCGTAGGCCGCGCGTTTCTGGGGATCGGAGAGGATCTGGTAGGCGGCGTTCAGCTCGGTGAAGCGCGCCTGTGCGTTGTCGTCCCCCGGGTTCCTGTCGGGGTGGTGTTGCGCCGCGGCCCGCCGGAAAGCCGTCTTGATCTCGGCGTCCGACGCCTGCCGCCCGACTCCGAGCACCTCGTAGGGGTCGCGCACCCCGGCTTGATACCACGGACGGCGCCGGCTGGCGTCCGGGGGCCTGCCCGACCAGACCGAGGCGGCGCCGGCGGCTCCGTTCACGCTTGGCTTGGCCGGTAGCCCGGCGCCCGATTACCCTGTCGGGGATGGGTTCCGAAGACAGCGACCGGCGCCGCGATACCCGCACCCCGATCGAGCTGAAGGTCGAGTACAAGCGCCTGAACACGTTCTTCGCCGACTACACGAAGAACATCTCGCGCGGCGGAACCTTCATCTCGACGCAGAAGCCGCTGCCTATCGGGACCGAGTTCATCTTCGCGCTGGGTGTTCCGCAGATGGAGGAGCCGCTCAGGCTGCGCGGGAAGGTCATCTGGATCACGCGGGTCGAGGAGGCGAGCGACGCCAATCCGGCCGGCATGGGCATCGAGTTCCAGTACTCGGATGCCGACGAACGGCGCGACAAGGAAGCCGCGGTCGAACGCCTGATGACCGCCGAGTTCGGCGACCATCTGGCCGGCAAGTTGCTGGGCCGCAAGCCGCAGACGTAGCGGCTGGAGTGGAGGCGGCGGGGAACGCGCGCGGCTACGGGATCTTCAAGCCGCTCGGCAGTTGCAGGCCCAGCGTGCCGCGCCGCTTCGACACCACGTCGCGAGCGATCGCCACCTCGACCAGATCGATGGCCTGGCTCTTGGCGACCCGTTCCAGTCCCGGCTTTGCGGCAGCAGAATCGCCGGCGACCTGGTGCCGCATCGCCGCGTAGAATCTGGCTTCGGTCTGCTGCACGCGGTTCTTCGCTGCTGCCAGAAGGCCCTTGTCGTCGAGCTTCCCGCGCGCCCAGGCCCTGAGCTTGGCGGGCCAGTACGACGCCTTGTCGATCGTATCGAGCGCTTCCTCGACGGCGCCGTCGTCGGAGACCTTGAGCTTTTCCTCGAGCAGCTTGAGCCACAGGGCCGCGTACACGAGGTCCTCGTCGTCCAGGCCGGCGTCCACGCCCCTTTTCACGGCCTCGCGCCCCGCACGCAGATCGCCCCTGAGCAGTGCGCGTCGCGCCGCGTCGAGGACCGTCGCCGCGAGCTGTGCGCGGTCGCTCTGCGACGCCTCGTAGGCGCGCCGGGTCGCGCGTCGCGCGCCCTGTGCGTCGCCGTAGATGTCGAGGATGCGCGCCAGCAGTCGCTCGGCCTGGGCCTGGGCGGCAAAGGTGTGCGCGAGCTTCCGCGCATCGAGCGTCCGCTCCAGCGCCGTGGCCAGCGCCGACTTGGCCTTGGCGTCCTGCCCCTTCTCGCGTTCGATCTCGAAGCTGCTCAACCAGGCTTCCGCTTCATCGGCACGGCTACCGCTTCTGGCAGCCAGATGGATGACCTGTTCGAGCGACTTCAGCGCTTGATCTTCCAGGCCGTGCTGGCGGTCGATGGCAGCCAGGAGGTTGTAGGCCTGGATGGTCGGCTGCTCCTGCACGGAGGCTTCCAGCTCTGGCTGGGCGCGCTTCAGATCGCCCGCCTGGGCTTCCAGTGCGCCCATCACATAGTGCAGCCGTGCGGCGCTCGGCCTCACACGTCCGGCCATCTTGCTGGACTCGGCCAGCTTCAACAGGGGCGCCGCGGCCTTGAACACGCGCCGTGCGGCAGCGTGCTGGCCGATGTTGTCTTCCGAGATGATCGCCTGCAGCACGATGGACAGCGCGCTGCCGAGATCACTCGCGGAAGGCTGGCTGCCGAGCGCGCCGGAGAGCACCAACGGAGTAGTTTCGGCCATGCCGTAGTGGAGCAACAATCCGGCGAGTGCCATCGCCGCCTGCGGCGAACCGGGCTGGCTGCGGTATAGCGCGAGCGCCGTGCCCCACGCGGCGGCGCCTGCCAGGTCCGAATCCAGGCCAGTTTCCGGACTTCCGGCGCTCACCGCGGAGTGGAACAGGTGATACAGATCCGCCCAGGCTGTCGGGTCGTTGTCCTCGGCGGCGCGCTGCAGGCGATCGGCGAGTCCTGGGGGAACGACGCGCGTCAGGTCGGCGCTGTCGATGGCCTTGAGCGCGCCGGCCGCGTCGCCGTTGCGCAGGTAGAGTGCGACCAGCGCCGCACCCCCCGCACGGATCGCGTGATACGCCGCGATGGCCTCTTCGCGATCGAAGGTGGAGCGGATGGGAGCGTCGGCGGCATTGAAACCGAGCGCCTTCTTGATCCAGGCGATGGTCGCCTGGCGCGCGTCGTCCATGGCCGGCTTGGTCGGTTCGAACAGCGCGCGTTCCACGGCGGCGCGCTGTCGTGCGCCGGCGGCCTGCATCGGCCCGGAACTCTCGGCGGACTTGTCCCACCTCGCGAGCGCAGCCAGGTGGCTCTGGACGTCCCGCCGAGCGGGGCCGGGCGGCAACACCTGCTCCAGCATCTTGTACAGCGCGTACGCGCGCCCTTCATTGCCGACGCGCGCCACTTCGCGTGCGCCGTCGGAGAGCGCGGCGGTGGCGTGCTCGAGCATCTCGCGGTGCATCTCGCCGGTGCGGACGAGATACAGGGCGCCAGTCAGCGCTTGTAGTCCGGCCTCGGGGTGACCGCTCTGGAAGCGCTGCTCGGCGCGCGCGAGCTGTCGCTGGACGACGCCCACCAGCAGATTCGTGCGCTTCGGATTGTGTTCCCCCGAGATCAGCACCTGGTAGGCGCTCGCACCGAAATCGGCGTCGCTGACCGCTACCGGATGCACCGGGGCGGTCTTGCCGTCGGCACCCGGGCTCCGGGCGCCGGCCTGGACCGCTGGGCCGCACGCGCTGACCCCGACCAGCAGGGCGATCAGGGTTCCCACGGCAATGGCTCGCATTTTCGGGAGTCTACACGTCGGGGGCCGGTGTGCACGGGCGGGTGAGCGCTCTACAGCGATTTTTCTCGGGCAATCGCGCTGTCGGTCCGGGGCCGCCTGCGGTCCGGCCGGACAGTCCGCTTGCGTCCCGATCGGGCGTTTTCCGCCGCGCCGCGGGCGCGCTAACGTACGCGGCGCGGTCCGGTACGGCTGGCCCGCGCTGTCATGGCCGATTCTTCTGCCCGCCCAGTACCGAAGCGCCTGGCCGACTTCGAGATCATCCGGCGACTCGGGGTCGGCGGCATGGCCGAGGTATTCCTCGCGAAGAAGCGCGGCGCGGAGGGCACGTTCAAGCTGCTCGTCGTAAAGCGCGTCCTGCCCGCCCACGGCTCGTCACGGCGCTTCCGCGCGATGTTCGCCGAGGAAGCCCAGCTGGCGACGCGGCTGAACCACCCGAACATCGTCCAGGTCTACGAGTTCCAGGACTACGGCGACGAGGGCCAGCTGCTCAGCATGGAGTACGTGGAGGGCCCCGACCTCCGCAAGCTGACGCGCTCTGCGCAGTCGAAGGGCATGCGGCTGCCGCCCTACGCCGCCGCCTACATCATCGCCGAAGTCGCCAAGGGGCTGCACTACGCGCACGAGCGCAAGGACGAGGGCGGCGCGCCGCTCGAGATCGTGCACCGCGACGTCTCGCCGCAGAACATGCTGCTCAGCTTCGAGGGCGCAGTGAAGGTCGCCGACTTCGGCATCGCCACGGCCAACCTGTTCCGCGAGGAACCGGGAGTGCTCAAGGGCAAGACCGCCTACATGTCGCCCGAGCAAGCGCGGGGCGAGAAGGTGGATCGACGCACCGACATCTACTCGCTGGGCGTCGTCTTCCACGAGATGCTCACCGGTCGCCCGCTGCACGGCGCTGCGGACGGCCCCGAGTTGCTCGAGGCGGTGCGCGAAGGCCAGGTCGAGCCGCCCAGCACCTTTGCGCGCGAGATCCCGCCCGAGCTCGAGGCGATCGTGATGCGGGCGCTTTCGAAGAACCGCCAGGATCGCTTCCAGACGGCGCGCGACATGGCGGCCGCGATCACCCGCGTGCTGTTCCAGAAACAGCAGTTGGTCGACTCGCACGTGCTCGAGACGATCATCGCGCAGCTCGTCAGTCGCGAGCACACCTCGCCTGGCGTGGAAGAGCCCGCCGCGGGCAGCCAGCTCGAGGATGACGCAGCGGACGCCAGCGCCAGCGTCGCGCCGTCCGACGGCGAGCCGGAGGTATGGCGCGACGAGGCCACGGGGCCAGGCCGTCCGATCCGTCCGCGCGGGCTACGCAATCGCGCCGGGCGCGAGGTCCGCCACGTTGCGGTCGTGATGCTGCAGCTGCACGGGCTCGAAGAGCTCGAACAGGCGATTGGCGCCGCCGGCGCGGCGCGCTTTGCCGAGCAGCTGCGCGGCATCCTCGACGAGATCGCGTTCAAGCGCAGCGCGCGCTGGACATGGGAAGCCAGCGCCGCGTCCGACGCCAGCGAGGCGCCGGGCGTGCTGTCGACGGGGCGCGCCGTCGTGGGCCTGATGGCCAACCCCGCGCGTGCCGCAGCCGATGCGGCCTGGCTCGCCGTCGACGTGCACGAGACGATCCAGGGCGCATGCGACGATCTGCCCGTCGAGCTGCAGGCGAGTATCGGTATCGTACGCGGGATCGCGACCGGGCAACGCGACAAGGCCGGCCATCTCATCGACCACACGCTGCAGGAGCCGGCCCATCACCTGGCCGGGCTGCTCGGCGAGCGCGCCCCCGCGGGCGTCACCTGGGTGGCTGGCGGTCTGTACCGGCTGGTGCGTCGCGACTTCGTCTGGGGTGACGCGCCGACCATCGAAGTGGAGAACGCCGAGGCGCGTCACCTGCCACGAAACATGCGCATCTACGCGCTTCTGCGTCCGCTCACCCGCGAGGAGAAGCTGCAGGAGATGGCGCTCGCTCCGAGCGACCTGATCGGGCGCGACGCGGAGCTCGCCGATCTGCACGCCGCCTACCACCGCGCCGTGACGCCCGGAAAGAACGGTGGGCTCGGCCAGGTGACGGCGCGCGTCGTGCACGGCGAGATGGGCATCGGCAAGACCGCTCTGGTTTCCACGTTCCTGTCCGAGCTGCCTCCGGATGCGCGCGTGCTGCGCGTCGAGTGCTCGCCGGCGCGCAGCGAGCTGCCGTTCGGCAATGTCGCCGAGTGGGTGCGCGAGCTCACCGGCACCCGCGAGAACCAGCCGCTCGACGAAGCCAGGCAGCTCATCTCGGAAGTGCTGGGCGAATTTGCCGGTGGACAGAGCGGCTCGGAGATCATGACACGCATGGCCGAGCTCGTGACCGGCCGCGTCGCTGTCGCGGCGGACGAGGCGGACGTGGAGCACAACCGGCGGCTCGTCGCCGGCGGCATGCGGCGCTTCTTCGCTCGCGCTGCGATGGAGTCACCCCTGGTCGTGATGATCGAGGGCCTGCAGTGGGCCGATAGACCGAGCCTGGAGCTGCTTTCGGAGCTTCTGCGCCGCGCCGATCCGCTGCCGATCCTCGCCATCCTGGTGACCCGCCCTGATGACGGCAGCGCGCCCTATCTCGAGGGTATGGTGCGCATCGAGCTCAAGGGGCTGAGCGCCGAGAACCAGGTGCGTCTGCTATCGGCGCGGCTCGGCGCGAGCGAAGGTGTGGCAGCGGTGTGTGCGGATCTGCTGCCGCGCGCGGCGGGCAACCCATTTTTCCTGCTGGAAATGGTCGATGCCATGCTCGAGCGCGGAACGCTGGAGATCCGTGAGCGGGCAGATGGCAGCCACGAGCTCGCCCGCGTCGAGCGTCCCGGTGGAGCTGGGCAGGCGCTGCCTTCCACCCTGGAACAGCTCATTGCCGACCGCCTCAACGAGCTGCCCGAGGAAGAGCAGGCGATCGTCGAATGGCTGGCCGTCGCGGGCGGTCCGATCAAGAAGGAGGACCTCGCCGTGCTGGGCGGCGAGCAGAGCGATGAATCGGTGGCGCGGCTGTGCGCCCGGGGCCTGTGTGACGACAAGGGCGACACGGTGGACGTCCGCCACCCGCTGACGCGCGACGTGGCCTACCTCGCGCTGGAGCACGACGATCGCGTGCGCATGCACCGCCTGCTCGGCGAGCACCTCGCGAAGACTCCGCTGGCCAAGGGCCTGACCGCGGCGATCGTCGGGCGGCATCTTGCCCGCGGCCACGAGCGCGCCCGCGCCGCGGAGCTCTACCTGGAGGCGGCGTCCGCCGCGCGCACCAGCTACCAGACGCAGCTTGCGCGCCGCTACTACCGCCGCGTCATCGCGCTTCTGCCTGAAGACGACCTGGGGCGGCTCGAAGCGCACGAAGCGCTCGAGGCCGTCTCACGCATCCAGGGCCGCTGGCGCGAGCGGCGCCGGCATCTGGTGGCGCTGCGCCAGCTCGCGCGCCAGAGCGGCAAGCCGCGCTGGGTTGCGACGGCGCTTCTGCGCACCGCGCGGCTCGAGCTCGAGGCCGGGCGTCTCGCGCGCGGCCTGACCTCGGCGCAGCGTGCCGAACAGGTTGCGGGCCAGGCAGGCTCGGCGGTGCTGGAGCTGCAGGCCCAGCTGTTGACGGCCGAGATGTTGCGTGACCTGGGCGATATGCAGGGCGCGCTTGCCGCCTGCGACCGTGCGCTCGAGACCACGTCACAGGCCGGCGTCTCCAGCCGGCTCAAGGCCGAGGTGCTGCGCGCGCGCGGCACGCTGCTGCGCCGCGTAGGGCGCGTCGACGAGGCCATCGAGGCGCATGCCGAGGCCATCGCGGTGTTCCGCCAGGTCGGCGCGCGCCGCATGGAAGCCCGCGCCAAGAACTCGCTGGCCTTCGCCATGTTCGTGATCGGTCGTTGGGAGGATGCGATCGCGCTGGCGCTCGACGCCATCCGCATCGATCTCGCCATCGGCGGTCGCTTCCAGATCGCCAAGACGCTCAGCAACATCGGACAGAGCTACGCACGGCTCGGCGATTTCGAGCGTGGCCAGGCCTACCTCACCCGGGCGCGCGACGCTCACGAGCGCTACGGCGACCAGGACGCTCGCGCCGACACGCTGATGGCCACCGCCGAGGTGGCGATCGAGTGGGGCGATATCGCCGCGGCCGACACCATGGTCGGCGATGCCGGCGCGCTGATTGCCGTCACCGGCAGTGCGTACGACTCGGTGCACGAGAAGATCATGCGGGCGCTGCTCGCCCGCGCGTCCGGCGACTCCAGCGCCGCGGTGATGCATGCCTTCGACGCGCGCCAGGCGGCCGAAGCGCAAGCCTATGTCGCCTACCACTTCTACGCGATGGCCGTGGAGGCTGCTGCGCGCGTCGACATCGGCGAGCACCACACCGGCATCCTGCTCGCCACCACGGCGATGGGCGCCATCGAGACGGTGCAGGGTTCGGAATACGGGCTCGAGACGCGCGTCCTGTGCTGCCAGGCGATGCGGTCCGCGAACTCTCCCCAGAGCAAGGAGATGTGCCGGCGGGCGTTCGACCACGCCTACCACCTGCTCGAGTCGATCCGCGACTCCGAGCTCAGGCTGATGTTCGTCAAGCGCCCGATCGTCGCGCAGCTGCTGGAGAACACCGAGGGAGCCGCCGAGCGTATCGCGGCGTTCATCGGTCCGGACGCCGCGGGCCGCGCCGCGAGCGCGGAAAGCGTGCGTCCGGAGGTCGAAAAAGGTAGCGTGTCACCCTCGTGACCTCAGCGGGCCACACTGCCGGAAGGAAGAGCGCTTCGTGAGCGACCCGCCCCCGCCGCGCAGACGCCTGGCCATCATCCTCTCCGGAGGCGGCGCGCGCGGCGCCTACGAAACCGGGGTGCTGTGGTACCTGTTCGACGAGCTGACGCGGTTGCGTGGCGCGCCGCCCCCGGTCGACATCCTATGCGGTACCAGCGTGGGCGCGATCAACAGCGCCTACCTCGCTGCGCACCTGGCGGATCCGGTGCTGGGGATGCGCCGCCTGGTGGACGTGTGGAGCAGCATGCGGCTCGACGACGTGCTGGGCTTCGGCCTGCGCCAGGCGGTCGCTCTGCCGCGCGTACTGCTCGGTGGCGGCAACGGCTCGGGCATCTTCGATGTGTCGCCCATGGCGACGCTGGTGCAACGCGAAATACCCTGGCGCGCCATCACGCGCACCATGCGCGAGGGCAACCTCAGCGCGCTGAGCGTGTCCGCCACGGAGGTGAGCACCGGGCGCACGGTCATCTTCATGCAGACCGGTCCGCGAACCTCGCTGCCCACCCGCGCGCCGCCGCGCACGCTGATCCGCGCTGATCGCATCGGGCCGCAGCACGCGCTGGCGTCCGCGGCGATCCCGCTGCTTTTTCCGCCGGTCAAGATCGGCAGCCAGCTCTACGTCGACGGTGGCGTGCGGCAGAACACGCCTATCGCGCCGGCGATCCGCCTGGGCGCGACGCACGTGCTGGTGGTCGGCACGTCGCGGCTGGTGCGCGGCGTCGCGCACTCCAAGCCCGAGGTGGCTGCGCCTGGCGCCATGTTCCTGCTCGGCAAGATCATGAACGCGCTGCTGCTCGACCACCTGGACAACGACCTGGGCATGGTCAACCTCCTGAACGACATGATGCTATCCGGCGGCGCGGCCTACGGCAGTGACTTTGTCACGCGACTCAACGACTCGGCGGTGACGCGCGGCGGCCACCAGTTCCGCCCGATCGAGATGCTGGTGGTGCGTCCCACCGAGCCCATCGGCCAGATCGCCGCTGAACACATCCACAAGGGGCGGCTGCGCGGCGGCCCCGTGGTGACCCGCCGCATACTCAAGCTGCTCGACGCGGGCGTTGCCGACGACGCGGATCTGGCGAGCTATCTCCTGTTCGACGGCGGCTTCGCGCGGCGGCTGATCGATCTCGGTCGCTCCGACGCGCACGCGCGCCGCGCCGAGCTGCTCGACTTCCTGGGTGCTGCCGAGGATGACGCGCCGCCTCCGATGCAGCCGCCCGAAGCCGGAGGCTCCGGCTCCTGGACGCTCCCGCCCCCCGCCGTCGGCTAGCTCCGGAGCGGGGCGCGGACGCCACGTGCCTGCGCGCGCTCGTGCGCGGTCAGATATCGCCGAGCGCGTCCTCCAGCTCGCCGAGCGCCTTGCCGTCGCCCTTCTGTCGCGCGAGCTCGATGCCTTGTTCGAGCCAGACTCGCGCGTCGTCGCCGCGGCTGACTTCGATCAAGAGCTGTCCGGCCATCAGGTACATCGGCAGGTACGAGGGGTCGGAGGTGCGGAGCTTGTCGAAGGTGGCGAGCGCGTCGTCCACGCGCTTCTCCTTTCTGTACTCCATGGCGAGCGCGTACCACGCGAACGAGTCCGCCTTTCCCGAGGCGATCATCTTCTCCAGCATCTCCAGCCGCTTGTTCATGACGCGAGGCTAGATCAACCGGGGCGCGGCTCGAATGGTTATTGTCGACCTGCATGGCTCGCGCCCTGTCCAACGTGGTCGCTTTCGACGACGCGCCCGCCCCGCCTCGCCACCGTGGCGACGTGCCGCTGGTGGGCACGGTCTTTTCGCGCACGCGGCTCGACGGTGTGCTGGTCGGCCGCGTGCGCTACGACGGGCGGAACTCCACCGACGCGATTGTGCGCATGCTCGAGGGCTCGCAGTTCAGCGGGCACGTGCAGGCTGTCGTGCTGCAGGGCATCGCCTTCGCGGGCTTCAACTTGGTCGACGTGCACGCGCTCCACGATGCGCTCCTGCTGCCGGTGCTGGTCGTCGCGCGGCACGCTCCGGATCTTGCCGCCATGCGCCGCGCGCTGCTCGGCCGTGTGCGCGGCGGCGCGCGCAAGTGGCGGCTGATCGAGCGGGCTGGGCCCATGGAGAAGCTCGGGCGCGTCTACGTCCAGCGCGTCGGGCTCGACCGCGAACGCGCGCGCCGATTCCTGGTGGAGTCAACGATCCACGGCGCCCTGCCCGAGCCCCTGCGCGCCGCGCATCTCATTGCCGGCGCGATCGCGACGGGGAAGAGTCGGGGCCGGGCCTAGAGGACAGTGCGCTGGAGTTTCCGGTCCGGAACGTGGTGGTAACTGCCTGGAAGTGAAAGCCGGGCGTGCGCTGGGGGCGCGCTCCGGACGTTGTTGCGCAGTGCCCAGGCCTCGCCTACGCTCCGGGCGCGGACGGCTGGACGAAAGCCGTTCATCACACACCCTCCTTTCGCCCTCACCTGCCGCCTTGTCCTCCTTCGAGCCGCGTGATCCGGACTTCGAGGCACGCGTCCGCGAGAGCTTCGCCCGCCAGGGGATGATGCGCATGCTCGGGGCCGAGCTCGTGGCGGTGCGGCCCGGAGAGGTGGAGATCGCCCTCACGTTTCGGGATGATCTCACGCAGCAGAACGGCTATCTCCACGCTGCCGCGGTGACAGCTATCGCCGACAGCGCGTGCGGATATGCGGCGCTCTCGCTGATGGATCCCGGTCGCGATGTGCTGTCGGTGGAGTTCAAGGCGAACCTGCTCGCGCCCGCGGCGGGCGAGCGGTTCGTCGCGTCCGCCCGGGTCATCCGTTCGGGCCGGACGCTGACGGTGTGCACGGCGGAGGTCCACGCCGAACGCGGCGAGACGCGCAGGCTGATCAGCGCGATGCAGGCCACGATGATCGCGTCGGGGTCTCCGGAGCAATAGCGCGGTCGTTCACGAGCGAGGCCGTGGGTCGGTCATGAGCTCTGGGTAGTACCGCCGCGCGCCTACTGGAACTCGAGAAACTGCGCGAGGATGCGCCGGGTGCCGAAGCCGGGAAAGCGGGCGACGACCGTCGGCTTGACGCCCGCTTCGACGCGCTCGACGACGCCTTCGCCGAAGCGCTTGTGGAACACCGGATCGCCCGGGTGCACGACGCGCCCGGGCTCGTCGGAAGGGATGTCGTCGAAGGCGTCGTGGTCGACGATGCGTTCACCTGGAGCGAGCTTCGGGGCTTCTGGAGCTTCGGCGCCGAAGCTGCGGAAGCGTGCGGGCGCGCGCTCGGCGCCGCTGCCGCGCCGTGGCGAAGACCAGGTCGGGCTCGCGCCGCCCCACGCCGAGCCCTCGCGTACGACGCCCTCCTCCGGCAGATCCTCGAGGAAGCGGCTCGGCGACAGGTAGCGCGTCTGGCCGAAGATCATGCGCATGCCGGCGTGCGAGATGTACAGGCGCCGCCGCGCGCGCGTGATGGCGACGTAGGCCAGGCGGCGCTCCTCGTCGAGCTCTTCCGGCTCGTTCGCATCGAGGCCACGGTAGGGGAAGATCTCCTCCTCCATGCCGGTGAGCATCACCACGTCGAACTCGAGCCCCTTGGCGCTGTGCACGGTCATCAGCGAGACCGAGGGCAAGTCCTGCATGACATCCACGGCGGCGATCAGCGACACGCGCTCGAGATAGCCGCCAAGCGTGGCCGTCTCGCCTGCGTCGTGGGCGTCCTGTTCGTATTCCCGGATGGACGAGAGCAGCTCCTCCAGGTTCTCCAGCCGCGCATCGGCCTCGGCGGTGTCTTCTTCGCGCAGCACGCGGCGGTAGCCGGACTCTTCCAGCACACGGCCGGCGAGCTCGTGCGGCGAGAGCTCGGTCGCAGCGCTGCGCAGCTCCTCGATTATCTCGCGGAAGGCCAGGACCTTCTTCTTCGCCGCGGTGCCGAGCAGCTTGCCTTCGAGCGCGGCGTCGATGGCGTCGTAGGCGGCCGTGCCGCGGCGTGCGGCGGTGTCGAGCAGTCGCTCCAGCGTCTTGCCGCCGATGCCGCGCGTCGGCACGTTGATGATGCGCATCAGGTCGGCGTCGCTGCGGGGGTTTTCGATCAGGCGCAGGTAGGCGACCAGGTCCTTGACCTCGGCGCGCTCGAAGAACTTCATCCCGCCGACGATCTGGTACGGGAGGTTCTCGGCGCGAAACGCTTCTTCCAGTGCCCGCGACTGTGCGTGCACGCGATAGAAGACGGCGATGTCCGCCGCGCTGGTGCCGCGACCGAGCTCCGCCGCCACGGTGCGCACGACGAACGCGGCTTCGTCGCGCTCATCGCGAACGGCGCGAACGCGTACGGGATCGCCGGCGTCGGAGCTGGTCCACAGCTTCTTCGGCTCGCGCTCGAGCGCCGGCTCGATGACGCCGAGCGCGGCGCTGACGATGTTGGCGGTGGAGCGGTAGTTCTGCTCCAGCTTGACCACGGTGGCGTCGGGAAAATCGTGGCGGAAGTTGCGGATCAGCCGCACGTCCGCACCGCGCCAGCGGTAGATGGACTGGTCGTCGTCGCCGACGACGCACAGGTTCCTGCTTCGTGCGGCGAGCGCACGCACCAGGCGGTACTGGATGGCGTTGGTGTCCTGGAACTCGTCCACCAGCACGTAGTCGAAGCGGTCGCGCAGCTCGCGCCCGGCCGCGCTGTCCGGGTCCTCGGCGATGCGCATCACGTGCAGGATCAGGTCCTCGAAGTCGACCGCGTTGGCGGTGGCGAGCGCGCGTTGGTAGCGCTCGTAGACCTCGAGCATCGTCTCGTCGAAGCCGCCGCGCGACGACACGTCGACGTCGCGCGGGCCGCGCCCTTCGCGCTTCTCCGCGTGGATCAGCGACAGCGCGAGCTTGGGCGGCAGGCGCTTGTCGTCGAGGTCCATCTCCTTGAGCACGCGGTTCATCACGGCCTTCTGGTCGGACGTGTCGTAGATGACGAACTGCCGCTCGAGGCCGACCTCGCCGTGGTAGCGCCTGAGCAGGCGCGCACAGACGGCGTGGAACGTCCCGATCCACAGATCGCGCGTCACGTCCTCGCCGGCGAGCTGATCGAGCCGCTCGCGCAGCTCGCCCGCGGCCTTGTTGGTGAAGGTGACCGCGAGGATGCGGTAGGGCGGCACGCGGTGCTCGGCGAGCAGGTTCGCCACCCGATAGGTGATGACCCGCGTCTTGCCGCTGCCGGCTCCGGCAAACACCAGGAGCGGGCCCCCGGAATGGGCCACGGCACTTGCTTGCGGTTCGTTCAGCTCCGCCATCGTCGGGTGTGCACGCTCCCGCTGGGAGTGGCGGGGCGAAGCCTACACGACCATGTCGCGCTGTGCATGCGCCGGGGCTCGGCGAGCGGCTGCGACAATCCGCTCCGCTGAAGCGCTACTGCGTCTTCAGCTTTCCGAGCGCCTTTTCCACCGCCTTGATGTGGCGGCCGTAGCCGGCGAAGTCGCCAGCCTTGAGCGCCTTCTGGGCGGCCTGGAACTCGCTGTTGGCCTGATCGATGAGCGTGCGGGTCGCTGGAGGAAGCGCTGCCCCGGTCGGGGCGGACGCGGCGGCCGGCGCTGCGCTCGATGGCGGCGCTGCGCTCGATGGCGGCGCTGCGCTCGATGGCGGCGCTGCGCTTCCGGCGGGCGCGCCCTTGGCTGCAGCCGGTGCGGTCGTTGCAGCTTTCGCGGAAGGCTTGTTCGTCGAGCCGAAGATGCGCTCCAGCGCCTTGCCGAGCGAAGGCGCCATGACCACGTTCTGCTGCTGTCCCGACGGCGGCGGCTTGGCTCCGGCCGGCGAGCGGTAGAAGACGACCACGCGCTTGAACTGCGGCAGCTTGGTCTGCTCCGACTCGATGTACATCGGCTGGACGTACAGCAGGCTGTCTTCCACCGGCACGACCAGCAGGTTTCCGAAGATGACGCGCGAGCCTTGTTGGCCCCACAGCGTGCGCTGCGAGGATATTGTCGGGTCCTGGTTGACGGTGGCCTCGACCTGCGCCGGGCCGTACACCGTCTGGCTTGGCGGGAACGCGAAGCTCACCGCCTTTCCGTAGCGGGGCGGATCGGACTCGGCGCCGAGCCAGCCGATCATGTTGCTGCGTCCGTTGGGCGAAAACGGCAGGATGAGCACGAACTCCTCCCGCGTCCGCCCCGGCAGGTGCATGATGACGTAGTAGGCCGCCATGCGCCCCGCGCCCGAGATGGAAACGTGGTGCGGGATCTCCCACTGGTCGCCCTTGTTGTAGAAGACGCTCGGGCTTTTCACGTGATAGGTGGCGAAGACTTCCGCCTGCACGTTGAAGAAGTCCTCCGGATAGCGGACGTGCGCCATCAGCGACTTCGGCATGCTGCTCTTCGGCTTGAACATGCCGGGAAAGATCTTCTTGTAGGTCCCGAGCACCGGGTCGCCCGAGCCGAAGTCGTAGAACGTGAGCGTGCCGTTGTAGGCGTCGACGACGGCCTTGACCGAGTTCCTGAGGTAGTTGATATGCCCGGTCGGCTCGGAATAGGGATAGCGCGACGTCGTCGTGTAGGCGTCCACCATCCAGTACAGGCGCCCGTCCGCAATCACCATGTACGGGTCGGAATCGAAGCTCAAGAAGGGCGCCGCCTTGTGCAGCCGCTGCTTGATGTTGTTCAGGATGAGGACGCGGCTCTGGGCCTGGATGGCCGAGGATGTGAAGAACTTGATGGTGCCGAACTCGAAGGAGAAGGCGAGCTTGTTGACGAACGACCCGATGGGGATGCCGCCGCTGCCGTCGTAGGAGTGGTACACGTCGCCGTCTGGGCCCGGGTAGTCGAACTCCGGCGCCTTGGTCTTGACCAGGCTGTAGTCGGTGCCGATCTCGCCGTAGTAGATGCGCGGCTGCTTGATGGCGAGCGCGGGCGCGGACGAGGTGACGGGGATGTCCTGCACGAGAAAATCGGGTGAGCCGTCGCTGGTCACCTGGTTGACCGCCGAGACCGCCACGCCATAGCCGTGCGTGTAGGTGATGTGGCGGTTGACCCAGGTCTGGGCGCGCGCCGGCAGTCCCGCGATCTTCATCTGCCGCGCCGCGAGCATCGTCTCGCGATAGACGCCGTTCACCTTGTAGCGATCGACGTTGACGTCGGTGAACGTGTAGTAGGGCCTGAGCTCCTGCAGCTGCTGATAGCTGTGCAGAAGCGTTGCCGGGTCCCACAGCCGGATGTTGCTGACCGTGACGTTGTTTTTCGCGAGCCTCTCGGCGGTAAGGTCTCCCTTCAGCGAGAGCTTCGTGTTCTTGATGCCGTCGAGGGCATAGGCGGCGCGCGTCGCCTTGATGTTGCGCGCGATGTAGTCGGTTTCCTTCGCGCCCTGGTCGGGGTTGACCACCAGCGACTGCACGGCAGCGGGCACGATGCCCTGCGCCAGGACGATCGCGACGATCCAGCCGCCGATGGCGTAGAGGGGCAGCCGCTTGCTACGCAGGCGCAGGTTGGCGAAGAGCGCTGCGGCGATCACCCAGGCAACGCCCATCAGGATGTGCGTGCCCGGCAGCCGCGCGTGCACGTCGGCGTAGCCCGCGCCGAACACCATGCCGTCCGACGCGAACAGCAGATCCCAGGCGGAGAGGACTTGGCCCGCGCCGGTCAGCACGAAGATAGCGCCGAGCAGTCCCGATACGTGCAAGAGCGCGCGATCGTGTACGTCCACCCCCACTTGCTGTGGGCGCAGCGTCACGCTGCCGAGGGCGAGGTGGACCAGCACGGCGGCTGCGAGCGCGGCGAGCAGCGAAGCAAACAGGAAGGAGTAGACGTATTCCCACGCCGGCAGCTTGAAGACGTAGAAGGCGAGGTCCCGGTGGAACACCGGATCCTGCGTGCCGAATGGAACGGCGTAGCGTGCGCGCAGGAAGGTCATCCAACTCTGCGCCGTGGCGAAGCTGACGATGACCGAGATCCCGATCGAGAGCACGAGCCCCACGCGCCGCACCAGTTTGGTCGCGGTATCGTCGAGCGGCTGTACAAGCCGCACGCCTTCCAGCGCGCGGAAGCGCGGCGCCAGCCGGCGCGCTGTCTCGATCGTCCCGTAGAAGATCGCGAAGAAGACCACGCCGAAGAGCGGCCCGACGACGACTTCGGTGCGGATCGAGCGCCAGAATACCTGCCTGAGGTGCACTTCGCCGAACCAGAGCCAGTCGACGTAGTAGCCGGCGAACAGAAGCGCGATCAGCACCAGTACGAACACGAGGGCCGATACGGCGATCCACGTGCGGCGTTGCCGTGCGTCCGGGCGATGGCCCGGTACGAGGTGGGGAATGTTGCTCATCCAGGAAGACCCGCTGCGGCTCTACCGCAGCGAGACATCGAGCACCAGTTGTGGTGCGAAGGCGACCTCGCCGCGGGCGATTGCGAGCTGCGATCCGGCCCCGGTGGTGCGCAGTACGCCCTCGATCACGCCGATCAGCCACAGTCTGAGCGGCATGGAAGCCGCGTCGAAATCGCTGATGCGCAGCGTGACGAGCTTTTCGGTTTCCGCAGAGGTTTCCCAGACCCCGAAATCGAACCAGCGGCTGCACAGCGGGCCAAGGCGCCTCAGCACGCCGAGTGGGCGATCAGGCCGGAGCGCCGGACGCAGGAGCGGCGCCAGCTCGCCGGATACGGCCTCTGCGCCCGCATCGCGACACCAGTTCGGATTGTCGCCGAACAAGATCGACGTCGCCTGGTCCAGGTAGCGGGTGATGGCTTCCAGATCGTAGAAGACGATGGCCTGCAGCGTGCCGTACGAAAATTCACGTGCATGCTCGGGGGCGAGATGCTCGAGCACGTTCTGACGCTGTTCGGCCGTGGCGAGGCTCGAGACATGCTGGTCGACCGCGCGCAGCACCAGACCCCGCGCGTGGCACTGTCCCACGAAGCGCGCCGGCAGCGAGCGCAGCCCGCTCGGCGAGAGCTGCGGATTCGATGGCCGCCACTCGACGCTGTTGCGTGTCGGAGTGCGCCGGCGCAGCTCGTCGCGCGAAGACTGGGGGACGAGCATCTTTCCCGAGGCCGGCGTCTTCGAAGGAAGCGAGGCCTCCTCGAGTCGGCGGTAGCCGCTCTGTCTGAACCGCAAGAACTCCGCCAATGGGGTGCGTGGCTGTCCCGCTTCCACTACGGAAAGCTCCTGTGCCAGCTCCGGGGCGCTCGCGTAGCGTTCCTCGCGGCGCTTTTTCATCGCGCGCTGGAGGATGGCGTCGATCGTCGGATCGGCCGGGCCTCCGTGATCGGCAACACGTGGCGTCCGCGCGTGCGCCACCTTGTACGCCGTGGCCACCGCCGTGGGTGCGTGGAATGGGCGCTGGCCCGTGAGCAGCTCGAACAGCAGCACCCCCACGCTGAACAGATCGCTCCGCGCGTCGAGGTCGTGCGCGCCGTTGGCCTGTTCCGGCGACAGGTAGTCCGGGGTGCCCATCACGACGCCCGTCGTCGTGCGCGGCGACGGCCCCGACGGCCACAGCATCTTCGCGACTCCGAAATCGAGCAGCTTGACCGTGACCATGCCGTCGTCGTCGAGTGCGTAGAACACGTTCTCCGGCTTCAAGTCCCGATGAACGACTCCGGCAGCGTGCGCGGCGCCCAGCGCGTCGAGCACCGGCAGCACCGTCCTGAGCGCTACGCCGAGCGGGAGCTTCCCGTGGCGCGTGAGGACCTGCGCGGCGCTTTCGCCTTCGAGGTACTCCATCACCATGTACGGACCCGTCTCGCCCTGGCCGGCGTCCAGCACGTCGACGATGCCGGGATGGCGGATGCGGCTCACCGACTGCGCCTCCTGGAAGAAGCGCGCCGACAGCTCCACGTCGTCCGACTGGCTTGGCGAGAGCAGTTTCAGCGCGACCACGCGTCCGATGAGCGTGTTCTCGGCGCGGTACACTTCGCTCATGCCGCCCACGCCGATGCGCTCCAGCAGCCGATACTTGCCTCCGATCACGAGGCCCTCCGCCGGTTCTACCGGGCGCGTCGTCACGAGCTGATCAGGCTCCTGCCCGCGCGTCGGGACGTGTTCGTGGCCGGATGGCGTCGTCGGTAGCAGCCGGATGGCACGGCAGTGGTCTACGCTCCAGGTGAGTCAGGGAACCCAAGTGTATCCTATCGCTAGATTGGCCGCGCGTACTGTCCGAGCTGGCTCGCCGCAGATTGAGGCCCGGGTCCTGCCTGTGTCGCCCGCGGGGCTGGTTCTACCCGCCGGTTGCGCCTGTTGCGGCGGTATTGCCGCAAGTTCGCGCGTCGAGACCCGCGCCAGCGACGGCAAGAGCGTCATCGTGCCCTACTGCACCGATTGTCAGCGTCATGCTTCCGCTGCCGTCACCCGGACCTTGGCGGTGACGGTCGCCTCCTGTCTGTTCGCGCTGACGCTGGCGGCGACGCTGCCTTTTCTGGACGAGACCCAGGGGCCGCTTGCGTACGGCACTATCGTGTTGCTCGGCGCGCTCCTGCCTATTGCATCGGCCCTGTTCTGGCCCCGACGCATTGCGCCCGGGCACACAACGACCGGCCGCGCGGTGTGGTGGCAGGCCGACGGGCAGCTGTGTTGCACGAACCCGCGCTGGGCGGCCGAGCTTGCGGTCGAGGCGGGCGTGGAGCCCCGGCGGCAGGTCGTCGGAGAGCGTGTGCTGTCGCCCTGGATGCTGTCGGGCGTGCTGATCGCGCTCGGCGTCGCGCCGTTCCTGTTCTGGCTCTACCATCCGCTGGTTCGAGTCGTCGATCTCACTGGATCCCGCATCGAAGTGAAGCTCGACGGCCGCTCCGTTGCCAGCGTGCAGCCCACCAGCGCCGAAAGCCCCGCCGCCGGCGTCGAGCTGCGCCTTCCGGCCGGACGACACCTGCTGGAGAGCCTCGATTCCCGTGGTCGGCTGCTGGCTCGTGCCGAGGTCTTCATCCACAGCGGCGCGGAGCACCTGTATGCGCCGGGCGCCCGTGGCTACTGCTTCTGGCTCGAGACCACCGGCTACGGTCGGGCCGGCGCTTCAGGCCCCGTGATCCGCCCGCTCACCGGCGACGCGCGCTTCTGGGCACTGCCGGTGGACGTGGACACCTGGTTTTCGCCGAATCCCCCGCCATCGCGTCACGACGTGCGCTCGAGCGGCGGCGAGCTGACGGCGCTCCGGCAGGCGCGCTGCAGCGAAGCTCCCCCCGCGGTCCACCCTTGAGGGACGCCGCTGGCTCACGCTCGGGGTCGGCAGCCAGGAGCGTCGATCGGCCAGCGGTCCGATCCGTCATCGCCGAGGGGCTCCCGGCTGCCCGCGCTGCGGCTTTCCCAACCGCGTATTGGCAAGTCAAGACAACTGGTTATAGTGCGAGCCGCTGTGGCTGACGAAAACCAGGGAACCGGGGATGAGCGCCCCGAGGATAGCGGAGGCGTGCCCGGGCCCGCAGAGGGCGACGGGTTCGACGATTCGGAGGCAGCAACGGAACCTGCCGCCGAGACCGCGTCTTCCGAGGGGCCGGAAGCCGAGATCGCGCGTGTCCGCGACCAGCTGCTGCGTACCGCTGCGGATTTCGACAATTTCCGCAAGCGATCACGGCGCGAGATCGTCGAAGCCGATCGCCAAGGCCGCGAAGATATGCTGCGCAATCTGCTGCCGGTCTTCGACAATCTAGAGCGAGCCGTCGCGCACACCGAATCCGCGACCGATGTTCAGGCTCTGGCCGAGGGCATCCAGATGGTGATGCGCCAGTTCACCGATACGCTGGCCAAGCTGGGCGTCGAGCGCATCGAGTCCGTCGGAAAGCCGTTCGATCCGGCGCTGCACGAGGCCATCCAGCACATGGAAACGGCGGAGCAGCCGCCGGGTAGCGTGGCCACCGAGGTGCAGGCGGGCTACCGCATGGGCGACCGCTTGGTCCGGCCGGCGATGGTCGTTGTCGCCAAGGCACCGGCCGGTTCCTGAGTTCCCCCCGGAGCACAAGGCGCTTGGGTGAGGGTATACTCCCCTTCGGGCACTCCGCGCGTGGCGCGGACCGTGATCCTTCGTGGCCTCCGTCCACTACGGTTCGCGTGGGCACGGGGGCGCGGTATGCTCCGGCCGGCTCATGGGTAAAATCATAGGAATCGATCTCGGGACCACGAACTCGTGCGTGGCCGTGCTGGAGGGGGCGAGCGCTTCCGGAGAGCCCGATGTGAAGGTGATCCCCAACGCCGAGGGCGCGCGAACTACCCCTTCCATCATTGCGTTTTCGAGCAGCGGTGAGCGCCTGGTCGGGCAGGTCGCCAAGCGCCAGGCGACGACCAATCCCGAGAGCACGGTCTACGCAGTCAAGCGGTTGATGGGGCGCAAGTTCGGCGAGTCGGACGTGAAGAAGCACGTCGAGTCGGTGCCGTACCACGTCATCCAACACGACAACGGTGACGCCTGGATCAAGCTGGCCGATCGCGAGGTCTCGCCTCCGGAGATCTCCAGCATGGTGCTGACCGCCATGAAAGAGGTGGCGGAAAGCTACCTGGGCGAGCCGGTGAGTGAAGCCATCGTGACGGTGCCCGCCTACTTCGACGACGCACAGCGCCAGGCGACCAAGGACGCCGGGCGCATTGCAGGGCTCGACGTGAAGCGGATCATCAACGAGCCCACGGCTGCTGCGCTCGCGTACGGTCTCGACAAGCGTCAGGCAGAGACCATTGCTGTCTACGACCTGGGCGGCGGCACGTTCGACATCTCGATCCTCGCCATCGACGGTGGCGTGTTCAGCGTGAAGGCGACCGGCGGCGACACGCATCTTGGCGGGGAGGATTTCGACGTTCGCCTCATCGACATCCTGGCCGAGGAGTTCAAAGAGAAGAACGACCTCGATCTGCGCAAGGACCGGATGGCGCTCCAGCGCCTGCGCGAGGCAGCGGAGAAGGCCAAGCACGAATTGAGCTCCGCGCTCGAAACCGAGATCAACATCCCCTTCATCGCCACCGGACCAAGCGGTCCGCTGCACCTCGAGCGCACCATCAAGCGCAACGAGCTCGAGATGCGCACGCGCGACCTGATCGAGCGGACCATCGAATCGACCAAGGCCGTGATCGCCGACGCGAAGGTCACCCCGGAGAAGATCGACCAGATCGTGCTGGTCGGCGGGATGACCCGGATGCCGGCCGTGCAGAAAGCCGTGAAGGAACTGTTCGGCAAGGATCCCAACAAGGGTGTCAATCCAGACGAGGTCGTGGCCGTCGGCGCGGCGATCCAGGGTGCAGCGCTCGGCGGAGAGATCGACGAGGTACTGCTGCTCGACGTGATGCCGCTGGCCATCGGCGTCGAGACCGGTGGCGGCGTCTTCACCAAGCTGATCCCCCGCAACACCACCGTTCCGACCGAGAAGAGCGAGATCTTCACGACCAGCGTCGACAACCAGCCCTTCGTTCCCATCCACGTGTTGCAGGGCGAACGCGAGATGGCTGCCGACAACCGCAGCCTGTCGCACTTCGAGCTGACCGGCATTCCCCCGGCCCCGCGCGGCGTTCCGAAAATCCAGGTGACGTTCCGCGTCGACGCCAACGGCATCCTCTCCGTGGAGGCCAGGGACCTGGGGACGAACCGCAGTCAGTCGATCAGCATCGCGCCTACCAGCGGTCTAACCACGGACGAAATCGATCGGCTGGTGGTCGAGGGCGAGAAGTTCAAGGAGACCGACCAGCTTCGTCGTGAGCTGGCCGAGATCAAGAACCAGGCCGAGACGCTCATCTACACCACCGAGCAGGCGCTGGAGGGCTACGGCGATCTGCTTGAAGCCGAACGCATCGAGCAGGTCAAGCAAGACATCACGAGCCTGCGTGACCTGCTCGAAGCTGGCGGAGACCTGGATGGTATCCGCGACGCCTATACGCGACTCGAGAGCGCTACGTTCGAGATCGCCGAGGCGATGTACGGAGGAGCGGACGAGGAGTCGGTGTAGCGTGAAGCGCCCCACGATCTGGAGGGCCGCGCTGCCGTGACCGCTGCTCCCCAAGCCGGCACCTACGGCCGCTACCAGCTGCTCGAGGCCATTGGTCACGGCAGCATGGCAGAGGTCTTCAAGGCCAAGAGCTTCGGAGTAGAGGGTTTCGAAAAGACGCTGGTCGTCAAGCGCATCGTTCCCGAGCTCGCCCGGGAGCGCGCCTTCGTCGAGCCTTTCGTTGGACAGGCCAAGCTCGCCGTCCGGCTCAGTCACGCCAACGTCGTGCAGGTCTTCGATCTCGGTCGCGTCGACGGGCCCGACGGCCCGAGCTACTTTATGGCCACCGAGTACGTTGCGGGACTCGATCTCGCGACCTTGCTCCGGCGCGTGCGCAGTGCGGAGGGGCGCGTCCCGGCCGCATTGTCGGTGTTCGTGGCTTCCGAGATCGCAAAGGCGCTCGACCATGCCCATCGGCGTCGCGACGAACAACTGCGTCCGCTCGGCGTCGTGCACGGCGATCTGGGGCCGCAGAATGTCCTGGTAAGCTGGGAGGGCGAGGTGAAGGTCGCCGACTTCGCCGTCGCCGCTGCGCTGTACGCCGCAGGCGAGAGCGGTGCTGTCGGCAAGGACCGGCTTGCCGGCAAGCTGCGCTACGCCAGTCCGGAGATGTTGCGCGGTGAGCCGCTGACGCCCAGAAGCGACCTGTTCTCGTTCGGGGCGCTCCTGTACGAGGTGCTCGCCGGTCGGAGCCCCTTCGAAGCGCCGACCGCAGACGAGACGCGCCGCGCCGTTCTCGAAGCGCGCTTCACACCGCTCGATCAGCTGCGCGACGACCTGTCGCCCGAGCTCGTCGACATGGTGCACCGCGCGCTGTCTCGAGACCCGGAGCAGCGTTTCGACACTGCCGCCGGGCTCTACGAGGACCTGCTCGCGCACCTGTACTCGTCGGGGGCCCGCTTCGGAGCCGCTGACCTGGCGGAGCTCGTGGAACGCTTCCGCGAGCCTCTTGCCCCGGCATCCGGGGCGCTGTTGGTGCCAAGCGAGCTGGAGTCGGTGGTCGAGACTCCGCCGGGCGGTACGCCGGCTCCGGCTATCAGTCCGCTACCCTCGCCCCCGTCCGAGCCGGTTCCTTCGCTGCGCGGCCTTTCCGAACACAAGGGGCAGCAGGAGGCGTCGGCCCTCGTGCTGCGCTTCTCGGGCAACGCGCGGGTGCCGCCGGCGGCGCGGGAGCGCGCGCGCAAGATTCTCGAGCGCTACGGCGCGCGCGTGCTGTCCGATGCAGAGCGGGAGGTGTCGGCGATGTTCGGCCTCGAGCAGGGCGACGCCCGCGACACCGAGAACGCCGTGCGTTGCGGCCTGGTGCTGGTGCGAAGCCTCGCCGTCGGCAATGTCCAGCCTGGAGTGGGCATCGACGCGGGGCGCCTGTGGGTGGACGCCGACGGCGCGCCGGGGGACGACGAGCGTACCGGCGCGTTGCTCGACGCGGCTCGTCGGCTGGCAGAAAACCCCGCTCGCCGTGTCGCGATCTCGGAGGCTGCGTCGCCCAATCTGCGCGGTCTGTTCACGCTCGAGCTGCTCGACGGCGGCGGCTATCTGGTGGGCGAGGTGCGTCCGGTGCACGATGCATTCGGGCGCTTCGTAGGACGCAAGAAGGAGCTTCGACAGCTCGGCGAGATCATCGCGGAGGCCTCGCGGCGGCAGCTGCAGGTGGTCGGCGTCGTGGGTGACCACGGCGTGGGCAAGACGCGGCTTGTCTACGAGATGGAACGGCGCATCAGCCGCGGCTCGTTCAACATCGCCTGCTACGTGGCTGCCTGTCCGCCGCGCGGCCACGAGTCGCCCGGCAGCGGCACGATCGCCATGTTGCGCACCTTGTGCGGCGTCCGCGAGGGGGACCCTCCGGACCGCATTCTGGGCGTCTTGCCCCGTCTGCGCGCTCTCGGCTTGCGCGAGGAGGAAGCCCAGTCCGTCCTCGCCCAGCTCGGGGCCGGGCCCGCGACCGCACCTGCGGCCGGGGACGCGTCGCTGCGCGCGACAGTGGCACGCATGATCGCGAGCCTCGCCGAGGATCGACTGCACGTGTTCGTCTGGGACAACGCCCAGGAGATGGACGCGGAAACGGCTGCACTTCTGGGGTCGATCGCAGAGCGGCTGCCGCTGGCGCGGGCTGTCCTGCTGCTCGCGTCGCGCCCCAATGCCGACGCGACGTACCGCAGTATTCCCGGGTACGAGGAGATCGCGCTCCCGGATCTGGAAGACGAAGACGTGTTCCGGCTTGCAGCGCTCAGGCTCGGCGTGGACCAGGTGCCCGAGGCCCTGCTCGGCTTCCTCAAGAAGCGCGCCGGCGGCCATCCGATGTTCCTCGAGGAACTGATGCACGAAGCGCTCGAGTCCGGCGCTGTCGTGGTCAGGAATGGTCGCGTCGAGACGCTGACGCTCGACGGTGCTCTGGCGATTCCCCGGCCACTCAGGACCCTTCTGGGAGATCGCGTACGACGACTGCCCGAGCCCGAGCGCGATCTGGTCATCGCCGCTGCGGTGGTGGGTGCGCCCGCGGACACCTCGGTCCTTGCCGCGATGCTCGATGCGCCGCTGGGCACGGTCAACGCGCTGGCCGAGTCGCTCGAGGCGCGCGAGCTGGTGCGGCGCGAGGGGCCGGTCGCTCTGGACTTCCTGTCGCCTCTGCTGCCCGAGGTCGTGCTTTCGGGGCTTGAGCCCGACGTGCTGCTTGAACTGCACCAGGAAGCGGCGAATGCCTACCAGATGGTGTTGGGCGAGCGCACCGAGGAGGAAGCGGGGCGCATCGCCTTCCACCTGGCGGAAGCCGGGCAGCACGATCGCGCTGCGAGCTTCTACGCGACCAGCGGTCTGTTCTCGCTCAATGCCCGCCGTCTGGACCACGCGGTGTCCGACCTGTCGCGCGCGCTCGTTCTGTGCGACCTGGAAGGGCGCGATGAATCCGAGCTGGCCGAGTGGGTCGCGGGGCTCTCGCGCGCCGTCAGGCACGTGCGCAGCGGTGCAGGACTGCCGGCCGTGTTCCAGCGACTTGGCGCCCATCTCGAAACGAACCAGGCGCTGGACGACCGTCTTCGCGTGCAGATGACGATCGACCTGGCGCTGATGCAAGGGTCGCTGCATCGCTACCGCGAATCCCGGCGCCTGCTGGAGCGGGCCGCGGAGGGTGCCACGGCCTGGCCGGAGCTGTCGCGCTCCGCGCTCACGGCCGAAGCCGAGGTGGCCATCCGCCAGGGTGAGTTCCGCGTAGCTTTGCGCGCAATGACGCAGGCCGAGCAGCTCGGCAAGGGCGATGCTCTGGAACAGCACCGCCTGCTGGTCGGGATGGCGCAGGCCCTGGGTGGCGCCGGCGACCACGATCGTGCGCTCGGTTACCTCGATCAGGCTGCCGCGCTGGCTCCGGAAGACGACATCGCGCTTGCCTGCGAGCGGACCAAGGTGCGGTCCCTGATCCTGTACTTCCGCGGCGATTGGGCCGAGGGCGCCAAGGCATCGCAGAAGGCGGCCGAGCTCGGGCGCGCTGCCGGCCTGGTGCACGAGATCGCCGTCAACCTGCACAACCAGGGCGACTCGCTTATGCGTCTGGACGACCTGCCTCGTGCGTACGCCACGCTGCAGGCCTCGCTCGACGTCGCGGAGGAAATCGCCAGCGAGCGCCTGGTGAATCTCGATCGGCTGATGCTCGCCTACCTGGACGCGATCAACGGCTCCGAGTCGGCGTTTGCCATACTCGGAGAGCGCCTGGCCTACGCCGAGGCGCAGCGCTGGACCTGGGACGTGGCGAGCGGCCGCTACCTGCTCGGCAAGCTTCTCGCCCAGCGCGGCGACCGCGTCGGAGCGCGCCGGGAGCTGACCATCGCCCGGCAGATGGGCGAGTCGACCGACAACCAGCTTGTAGTCCAGGACTGCGATCACGAGCTTTCGGCGCTCCGGGCCGACGACTGATGCCGGTCAGAGAACGCGCACGCCTCCAGCTACAGAAGGCGCGCGCCCTGGGTCGGCTTTTCTCCGACGCGAATCGCTTCGTCTCGTTCGGGAGCTGGAATGCGGCGCGGCTGCTCGAGCGAAACGCCGACACCTGGCCGCACGGGGCTGCCCTGCTGTTCGAGGACCAGCGCTACAGCTGGCGCGATGTGGACGAACGCGCGAACCAGTGGGCAGCGTTCTTCGCCCGCGAAGGCATCGGGCGCGGCGACGTTGTCTCGCTGATGATGGACAACAGACCTGGCTTCGTGTTCGCCGAGACGGGGCTCAGCAAGATCCACGCGAGCTCCGCGTTGATCAACACGCACCTCGTCGGCAAGCCGCTGGCCCACGCCATCAACGTTGCCCGGCCCCGGCTCGCGCTGATCGGCTCCGAGCACCTCGCTAGCGTCCGCGCCGTGTCCGACGAGCTTGTCGTGCCGGGCGGTATCGTCGTGCATCGCGACGGTGAGGACGACGTGGCCGGCTTCCGGGTCGTGAACGACGACGTGTTGGCCTGCTCCCCGCGCCGAGCCGCCTACGGTCGCACGAAGACCTCGGATCCGATGGGGTACATCTACACGTCGGGTACGACCGGGCTGCCGAAGGCCGCCATCATCACCAACCGGTGCTACCAGATGGTCATCACCGGTTTTTCCCGCCTTGGGCACGAAGCCGGGCCGGACGACGTGATCTATGTCGCGTTGCCGCTCTACCACGGCAACGGCGCCGTCCGCTGGAAGGGCGAGAACGTGTCGACGAACGAGGTTGCCGAAGTGTTGAACGCCGCACCCGGAGTGCTCGAGAGCAACGTCTACGGCGTCCAGGTAGCGGGCGCCGAGGGGCGCGCGGGCATGGCGAGCCTGACGACCGATGACGGTTTCGATCTGGACGAATTCGCGCGCTACGTCACTGGCACGCTGCCCACCTACCAACGCCCGTACTTCATCCGCTTGCTCGGCGAGATGCGCAACACGGCCACATTCAAGCAACTGAAGGTCGACTACCGGAACGAGGGCTACGACCCGGCGAAGGTTTCCGACCCGCTGTTCTACCTCGACGGCGATCGTTACGTTGCCATCGATACTGGACTCTACCGGCGGATAGCGTCGGGCGAACTCGGCCCGCGCTGAGGTCTACACGCCCAGCATGTGGCGTACGATGCGCACGCTGTGTTCGACCTGCGTCGGCGCGAAGGCGAACGTTACGAGCGCGCCGTAGACCGCGCCCGTGAAGTGCGCGTCGTGATTGACGTTGTCGGCAGCGCGGTACGATTGCCACACGCTGTAGACCAGGTAGAGCGCGGCGAACACGAAGCCAGGCACACTGAACGGCAGGAACAACAGGCCTATCCGCATGCTCGGATACAGCAAGATCGCGCTGAGCATCACTGCGGCGACGGCGCCCGATGCTCCGAGCGAGCCATAGCCGGGGCGGTTCCAGTAGCGGAGCGTTGTGGGCAGGTGGGCTACGACCACCGCGCTCACGTACAGCACCAGAAATAGCAGCGGACCGAATTTTGCGACCACGCGATCGGCGAACATGTACAGCACGAACATGTTCATCGCGAGATGCATCCCGTCGGCGTGGATCCAGCCTGCGGTAAGGAGCCGGTACACTTCGCCGCGACGCACGCGGTACGGAATCAGGAGCAGCGCGCGCTTGATGGGCTCGCTGACGAATGCGATCAAGCTGACCGCCACCACCGAGGCGATGAGCAGCTCGGTGACGCCGAGGTGCCCGAGGGTTGCGGGAAGTGTTCGTCTCATGCGCTGGTCTCTTCGCGAGGGCGGATGGGTTCGTCGGAATCGTGTCAGGAGAAGCGGACGAGAAGCGCCGGGGCGCTCTCTGCCGGCGCCCTGACCGGTGGCCAGGCGCGCCGGCAGGCTCCGCTCTAGGCCGAGGCCTTCTTCGGGGCGGGTCCCAGGACCGACTTCATATCGACCTTGGCAACCCCCGGCCCCTGCTGGGTTTCAGTCCAGATAGATACCGTGGTGCTGTTCTTGGGGAACACCGTGTCCACACGGACGATCTTGCCGACCCGTCCGTCCTCGAGCAGCACCTGGCGGCGATCCGTCATGAACTGATGGATGTGCCGTAGGTTTGACATGCCTCCAAATATAGGTCCGGGGCGGACCGCTGCCAGATTTCTGCAATTGTTTCGGGGTGAAACGCGCCTCTGCCCTGGCTATCGGTGTCGCCGGCAGGAGCTGGGCACGGCGCGGAAGCGACTCGACGGGAGCCAGAAATTCCCAATTGTTCCAGAGGATTGAGGAATGCAGCGGCCGGATTCTGGTCCGCTGGCCGGGACGCTCGCTATCGTTTCGTTCGCGCATGATGTCCAATTCTGCAAAGCGTACCTATTCCCACCGTTTCGCCTGTGCCTGGGCTGTCCTGGTGCTGCTTGCCGCGGCAGCAAGCGCGGGCTGTATCCAGCAGACCCACAAGGTCGAGGTGGCGACCCGGACGCTGCCGCCCGCCTCGGCGCGGCCTGTGCAGCACACCGGCCGTCTCTGGATCGAGCTCTACCCGCGCGGCACAAACCGCCAGTGCGTCGCAGTAGCCGGCCAGCGACCGCTCTGCTTCGAGGACGTTCAGGACAAGCTGGCCCGGGCGCTCGCTGACGCGCTGTGGCCAAGCTTTCCGGCCGTTCGGGTCAAGCAGCGAGGCGACGACCTGCACCCAGGGGACTACGTGCTGCTCGTCGATCTCGTGCTCGAGCCCGTGCCGCCGGATCGCACGGGGCCGGGATGGTCGGCTTCTGCGCGCGGCCGCTGGCAGCTCGTCCGCGATGGGCTGCCGGTGATGGGCGAACGGGTCGGCGCCCGTTCGCAAGCGGTTTTCCCCTACGGGCGCCCCCTGGGTACCGGCGCAGGCGAAGTGGTCGAGGCAGTCGCCGAGCACATCGGCTCCGCACTCGCAGCGTTGCCCGAGGCGCAACCCCTGGCGCCCGCGATGCTGCCGCGCGTGGCCGCTACCGGAACCGACGTTCCGTAGCGTCCGCGCGGATTCACGCGCTCGTGGACCGAGCGGCGCCTAGTCGTCCGACGAAGCGAGCCGCTGCTCGATGGCCTCGAGGTGGGCGTTCACCTGCGGGTCCTTCTGCCGCAGTTGCTCGACGCGGCGCACTGCGCTCATCACGGTCGTGTGATCGCGATTGCCGAACGCGCGGCCCAACTCGGGGAAGCTGCACTTGAGGCGCTGCCGGCACAGGTACATCGCCACCTGCCTCGCAAAGGCCACGCTCTTGTGACGGTCCTTGCTGAGCAGCTCGGCGTTCGACAGGCGGAAGTGCCCGCACACGGCCTTCTGGATGTCCTCGACGCTCATCATTTCCGGGCGTCGCGGCGCCACCATGGCGATCTCGCTGCGGGCGAACTCGAAGTCGATCGGGCGCCCCGTCAGTGACGACTTGGCGGCCAGGCGGATGAGCGCACCTTCCAGCTCGCGCACGTTGCTCTGGACGCTCTGGGCGAGCAGCACGGTCACGTCGTCGCCGATCGTGATGCCCTCGATGTTCGCCTTCTTGCGGATGATGGCGACGCGCGTCTCGAGCTGGGGGACCTGGATGTCCGCCACCAATCCGGAGGTGAAGCGCGAGACCAGCCGCTCCGGCATGCGCTGGAGTTGCTGCGGGTACTTGTCGCTGGTGACGACGATGGGCTTGTCGGCGTCGCGGAGCGCGTTGAACGTGTGGAAGAACTCTTCCTGCGTCTGCTCACGGCCAGCCAGGAACTGGATGTCGTCCACCAGCAGGAGGTCGCACTCGCTGCGATAGCGCGAGCGGAATTCGTCCATCTTGTGGTGCTGCAGCGCTTCGATGAACTCGTTGGTGAAGTGTTCGGCCGAGACGTAGAGTACGCGCGCGTCCGGCCGGTCCTCCAGCACCTTGAACGCGATGGCGTGCATCAGGTGCGTCTTGCCGAGGCCCGTGCCGCCCGCGATGAACAGCGGGTTGTAGCGGGGACCGCCGCCGCCGGCCGAGGCGATGGCTGCGGCGTAGGCGAGCTCGTTGGAGGGCCCGACCACGAAGTTCTTGAAGGTGTGCTTCGGGTTGAGGGCGGCTGTCAGTGCCGCGCGCCAGCGGTTGGCCTGTGCCCAGTCGGAACGCGACGAAACCGGGGCGGCAGCCGTGGCACTGCCGATCTGCGTGCGGCGGGGGCGGGAGCCCGGAGCCGACTCGCTCTTCTGGCGCACCTGGCACACGGGCGACTCGAGCTTGCTCGCGATCTGCCACTTCACGCTGACCGCGTCGCCGACCAGCTTGTCGAGCTGGCTCAACAGCTCCGGCAGAAAGTGTGCTTTGACCCAGTCACGCACGAACTCGTCGCGTGCGGTGAGCGCAAGCACGCCCTCTTCCAGTCCGTCGAACTGGATGCCCGAGAACCACTGCTCGAATGTGGCTGGAGAGCGGCTGCGAGTGTGCTCCACGGCCTGCAGCCAGATATTCACGATTTCGGAGGAACTCGGCATCGGTGTCAGAGAGATCGAGCTTTCAGAAACCACGGCGATAGCATCCCCCAACTTGTCCACAGGGCTGTGGACAGTCCCACCCCCTCGATTTTCAACGGTTCGTCCTGGCAAGGCCTGGCAGTGGGTGGCTGCCGGGGAGTGGCCGAGCGGAGGTGGCTGCGTGCTGCCCTGTGTGACGTTCCATCGTGACGGAGGGAGAACGAGCACCTCGCCTCTCCCTTGCCATCGCTGGTCGGCTCCGCAACGAGTGCGCTTGAGCTCTCCGAGCGACAGACAAGGCAGCTAGCATCGCTCCATCGGGGACTTCAATGGACGATTTTTTTGCCACCCCGAACTCTCGGAAAACTCCACGGATCTTCTTTCTCGTCGACAACGTGCGGAAGCGTTTACCGACCCGCGCGTTTCACGCGTCCGCCAAACATGCGTAGAAAACGCAGCTTCGTGTCGCGCATGCCGGGGGGGATCTCTCTCCCCGCGTCAACTTCCGTGGTTTCAAACGTCAAGAGTCGACGGCATATTTTGCGATCGACGTCACGTCAGCGTGCGGTTGTTCGTATTCGCACAGGACTTGACGAGTGCGGATTTCTTGGCCTCACCAACCGTGGAGAGGTAGCTCACCGCTATCGGCCCGGATAACCCGACCCGACAGATTCCCATGCGACAGCGAGCAGCTTCCGTCGCGGCGCGTCGCCGCGTGCATGCCTTTGCGATCGCGCTCTCTGTCGGCGTGGCATTGACCGCGGTTACCGAGAGCGCGCTCGCTACGAAGAGCAGTCTGCCTCCGCAGGTCGGCTACAACTACCAGCAGATCGAGACGCCACGCGTTGCAGCGATGGGTGATGCGCTGCGTGCATTCAGCAACTCGACGAGCGCGCTATTCGTGAACCCCGCGAACATGGCGGCGTCGCGCGTCTACCACCTCAGCGCGTTCGGGCAGATCTGGCCGGAGGCGCACCGGCAGAGCTACGGCGCTGCTGCGGTCGATTCGATCGTGAGTAGCGCGCACGTTGCGGGCGGCCTGGGAGGCACATGGACGTCGCAGGACCCCGACGGGCTGGGGCGCACGTCGTCGGATCTCAGGTTTGCGCTTGCGTTCCCGTTTTCCGATCGCTTCTACGTGGGGCTGGGCGGGCGATATCTGTGGCTCAAACAGAACGGCACAGCGGGTCCGTTCGATCCGAGTCCGGCCTCGGGCGGCCTCCACGGCAAGAACATCGTGCGCGGCTTCACTTTCGACGCCGGTGCCACCCTCAAGCCCACCGACGGCCTGGCGCTGTCCATCGTCGGCCAGAACCTCAACAACCCAGGCAACGGATTCCAGCCGATGACCTTCGGCGGCGGCGCGGGCTTCGGTACGCATGATTTTACGCTCGAAGGCGACATGCTGGCCGACTTCACGACCTGGGATCGCACCACGATCCGAGCCATGGGTGGCTTCGAGTTCCTCGCCGCCAACCACTACCCGCTGCGACTCGGCTATCGCTACGACCAGGGGCAGAAGAGCCATGGGATCAGCGCCGGCGTCGGCTACATCGACAAGGTGTTCTCGGCAGAGGTGGCGGTGCGGCGCACGGTGAGCGGTCCGAAGGCGACCACGGTTGTGATCGGCTTCACCTACCATCTCGAGTCGAGCGGGCTCACGCCGTCGCCGACGGACTCGTTCTAGCGCGCCGCGCCGCAGCCCGGGGCGGAGTTGCGCGTCAACGCGCGAAGTCGAGCCACAGCCGGACGCACAGATCGTCGCGTGCAGTGCGCTTCGCGAGCGGTGGCGGTGTGAGCGGCGCTCGGTCGGCCTTCGCGGGAACCACGGCGAGCGGGACATCGGCGCGCTTGCCGTTGCACAGACGCGCATCGCGGCGCGCCACATGCGCGCCGCGCACCTCCACAGTGCCGAGCACGAGCGGGCGCCCGTGTTCGGTACCGAGCCTGACCAGAAGCTCGCGCGAGCCATCCCCGGCGGGAGGCGGCATGGCGCGCACGGTCGCGATGCGCAGCGTCGCCGAACCGCTCGCAGCGAGTGCGTGGGCGAGCTGCTTCTCCGGGATCTCGACTACGCTTCCCGCCATGTGACGCCGGCCGACGATCACCATGGCGCTGTCGGGTGCGGTCGGTCTGAAGTGCGTGCGCAGCTTTTCGCCGTGCAGGGCATCGGGCGCGCGGAGATAGCCGGGAGGCGTCGCGACCAGCTCCGCGCCGAGCGCCAGCGGCGGTCCTGGCTCTCCGTACGACGCGAAGATCGAGAGCGGCCGCGCGCGCTCGGCCGCTGCCGGCAGTGTCAGCTCCGTGGTGACGCGCACGCGGTCGCGGCGCGCTTCGATCAGCACGCGAGCGATCCCGACCGGGCCGAGCCAGTTCGCGCTGCTCGCGGCATGTGTCGGCTCCGCGGAGACGCGCGGCGACAGCCCGGCGGCCAGCGCGACCACCGCGAGCGCTGCACGGCGTCTCATCCGAGCGATTCTCCGAGCAGCGCGAGCAGCGCGTCGGCGCCCTCGTCGAGAGCTTCACGCGCGGCCGTGCTTTCGGGCGACAGTTCCGCCTCGGAGCGCAGCTGGTCGACGGCGCGGGGGTTGCGAAACCAGTCCTCGTCGTGCTCCTCGCGGAGGCGACGTTCGCGGCCGGCCGCGAGCAACGTGCCCTCGAAACGTTGAGCGTCGTCGATGCGCAGCCGCCACAGCGCGCCTGCGACGCTGCCGGGCAGCTCCACGCCCAGCGCCTCGTGCAAGCGCGCCTCGAACGCCTCGGACAGCGCCTTGTGGCCAGCGAGTGCGGCCGGCCTGAGCAGCACGCGCAACGCCTGGGCTCGCGACTCGAGCAGCACCACGCGTGCCATCGTCCGCTGGTGCTCGCGCGCCTGGGCGCTGCCCAGGTCGAGCTGCCGCTTGAGGAAGGGTGCCGACAGAGGCAGCGAGGCGAACAGGGCGCCCGTCGCGTGACTCTCGAGCTGGTATGGGTCGTGTGCGATGACGAATGGCTGGTGCGCCGGCGCCAGCGCTTCGCGCCAGGCGAGGCCCACCGCGTGGAGCGCGCGGAGGAAGCTCGAAGCTCCGATGGCAGCCGGCAGCGGTTCGGGATCGAGGCGCACGCTGTCGAGCAGGCCGCCGCTGCCGAGCAGGCCCGCGACCGCGCTCGGCGTGATGCGCGCGGGCCAGCCGTCGGCGGCCTCGCGTCCCATTCCGATCGCGACGAGCTCTGCGGGTTCGGGACGCAGGAAATCCTGGGCCATGTCCGCACTGGCCGCGAGCCAGTGCGCGGCAGGCTCGTACGTCGTCTGCGCCGGCAGCTCGATCGCGTCCGGCGAGTCCAGACCCATGCGGCGGGCTATCTCCGCGCGGCGCTCCCATAGCAGCGCGAAGCGTCCTGCCAGCGACTTCGAGTTTTCGACGTAGGCGTCCAGCCAGCCGCGCTGCGGCTCGGACAGCGCCCGTGCCAGCAGAATGGAGAGTGGATAGCGGCCCTCCTCGGGCTCTTCGATCGCGTGGAGCTCGAGCCGGCGCGCGGCTTCCACCGCGACGAGCGCTTCGCGATCGATGCGCTGCTCTGCGAGCCGGTAGACCCAGCGGCAGAGCGGAGTCTTCAGAGGATCTGCATCGGGCAGATCGCCCACGGCCAGGAACGTCGTTCGCCCGGCGAGCGTTTCGTCCAGCTCGAAGGGATTGTCAGCGAGCCCCAGCCCCCGGGCGAGCCGGCGTCGCCAGCTGCGCCAGCGGTCTGCCAGCCGGGCCAACTGTCGATCCAGGGAGAGCGGGTCCTGCTCTGTCACCGCATGCCTCGTTACATCACCGGTCACGATTTCGCCACAGCTCCCAGAGCCAGGTTTCAGCTTGCCGCGTTCGGGGTCGGGGCCCCGAACGCCCACAAGACAAGCATCAGAACGGACTTTTCCGGCGGGAGGCAGGCAGGGCGGTGCCGCCGTCGGCGCTCCGGGTTGGCGGGGCTTGGTCGAAGCGCTAGGCGGTGTGCTGTGGAATCGCGCTCGGTGATCTAGAGCTCGTCGCCCAGCACGATCGTCATGTGGGCGTAGACCAGAACGAACGCGCCTAGCTGGCCGTTCGTCGTCTTGGACAGATCGACGCAGTTGTTGTTGTTGTTGGTATCGCAGCGTCGGATCTTGTCGATGAACACGCGCGTGTAGCTCAGCGCCGGTCCCAGCTTGATGCGGCGCCCGAGGAAGAAGTCGAACCCGCCGCCCAGACGCACGGCCGGCCCGGCGCCGGTCTCGCTGTAGCGGGTGCCCTGTTCGTCGTGCGATGTGCCCAGGGCGCCGCCGCCGAGCCCCAGCTCCACGTAGGGATCGAGCGCGCCATGGTCGAGGAAGTAGCCTCGCCCGAGCAGTCCGAGGAAAACCCCCGCTGCATTCGTGTTGGTGAGGTCGAGGCGGGCGGGCGGCTGGTAGCGGTAGCCCATGATATCGAGCCCGCCGCCCCATGCGAAGTACGGGTTGACGCGCCAGAAGGCCGAAAATCCGATACCGATGCCCGGCTTCACGCCCTGGCAGCGGTCGCTGCTCTGGGTGCCGGCCAGACACAGCGGGATCGCGACCCCAAGGCCCGGAACCAACTGCACGGGCCTGCGCCCGATACCGAGCGGTGTTGGCGGCGGCAGTGGCGGCGGCACTTCCCCTGGAGCACCGCCAGGCGGATAGCTGGCCTTTGCCGGAGGAGGTGCAGCGGTGGTCGGGGGCGGCCCCGGCGGTGCTGCGGCCGGCGCCGGCGGCGCGGCGGCGGGAGGGTGCGGCGGAACGGCGGCTGGCTTCGGAGGAGGTGGTGGCGGCGGTCCGGCGGCCTGGGCGGACGCATGCACGGGCATCAGCACGGCGGTGGCCAGTGCGAGCGAGGCGGCGGTGGCGGAACGGCGCGTCATGCGGGTCGAGGCAAATGCTACTACTTATCGACAGCCCGGTCGCTCCGATGCGCGCGGTCCGCCCGCGCCGGAGCGGAGACGACAATGGTACGGCGGCTCCCAGTCCTGCAGAATCCAGCCTCCGGCGATGCCGACGGCGCGCGTCCACCCTGGCATTGGGTGCTGATCGGGGCGGGGTTCGTGTTCACGCTGTGGATCCCTCTGGCGATCGTGGCCGAGTGGCTGTCACGCGCGCTCGCCCGGTCGCTGGTCGATCTTGGTGACGCGCAGGCCGTGGCCCGCTTCAACACGACCGCGCCGATGGGAGAGCGCGTTCTTCTTTCGTTGGCGCTGCTGGGACCGCTGGCGCTGTCCTTCGTCGTTGCGTGCGTCGCCGGGGGTATGCTCGTGGGACGCTTCGGCGAACGCGCGGGCTCCCGCGAGGCCACGCTGGCCGGTCTGCTCGCGGCGGTGGTGGCTTGGCTGGTCGCACTGATAGGGGGAGCGCTCTCGCCCTTCAGCGTCGCGGCGTCGAGTCTGCTGCTGCTGGGCGGGGCCGGGGCGGCTCTCACGCGGCTGGGCGGCTGGCTCGGGCGCCGGCGCCGCGCCGACATGCCGTAAATCATGTTGGATGTCATGTTCTGGCCGGGGCCGAGGTGGACCTGCCCGGGGGCGGGGGTTACGATTCGTCATCATGAGTCGCCTTGACGACGAGCTTCTCGAAGCTGCCGATGCGGTCGAATCGAGCTCGAACGACGAAGTCGCGCCTCCCGTTGTGGGTCCGTCGGCCGGGAACAAGCGGTCCAAGCGCAACATCGGGCTGTTGATCGGCCTGTTGGTGATGGGAGGCGGGATCCTCACGCTGGTGATGACCAGCTTCAACAACGCCGCCATCTACTCCAAGGGAGTGGACGAGCTTCTGGCCCAGAAGACGCAGCTGGCCAGCCGCAACGTGCGGGTCGCCGGCACGCTCGTCAAAGGCACCCTGGTCAAGCGCGACCAGCCTTGCGAGTACCGCTTCAAGATGGAGAAGAACGGAAAGGTGCTCGACGTTCGCTACCCGGAGTGCGTCGTCCCGGACACCTTCCGCGACCGGCCCGAGACGGTCGTCCACGTCACGGCTGAAGGCAAGCTGACCAAGGCTGGCTACTTCGAGGCGAGCCAGATCATGGCCAAGTGCCCGTCGAAGTACTCGGACAAGCAGCGCGCCGAAGATCAGAGAATGAAGATGCCCACCGTGCGTACGACGCGCGGCGGCTGATCGAGACAACGACGCATGTGGGATCGATTCCTCCGGGCCTGCCGGCGCGAGCCGGTAGATGCGACACCTGTGTGGTTCATGCGACAAGCGGGTCGCTACATGGCGGAGTACCGTGCGATCCGCCAAAACCACACGCTGCTCGAGATCTGCTACCAGCCGGAATTGGCGGCGGAAGTCACGTTGCAGCCCGTGAAGGCGCTCGCTGTGGACGCCGCGATCCTGTTCGCGGACATCCTGCTGCCGCTCGCGCCAATGGGCGCGCCGTTCGAATTCGCCAAGGGCGAGGGGCCGGTCATCCACGAGCCCGTCCGTGACGCGGCGGGCGTGGACCGGCTCAGGCTGATCGACCCCGAAGAAGGCCTGCCGTACGTGCTGGAGGCGATCAAGCTGGTCCGCGCCGAGCTCGACGGCAAGACTCCGCTCATCGGTTTCGCAGGCGCGCCGTTTACGCTTGCCAGCTATCTCGTCGAAGGCGGCAAGAGCGCGCACTACGCACGCACCAAGCAGCTCATGTACCGCGAGCCCGAGGTGTGGAACGCGCTGATGGAGAAGCTGTCCGAGGTCGTGCGCCGCTATCTGCGCGCGCAGGTTGCTGCGGGCGCGCAGGCCGTGCAGCTGTTCGACTCGTGGATCGGCGCGCTGTCGACCACGGACTACGTCGCCTTCGTGCAGCCGCACGTAGCGCACATCCTCAAGGACCTGGAAAAGACGGGCGTGCCCGTCATCCATTTCGGCACCGGTACCGCCTCGCTGCTCGAGCTGCAGCGCGATGCGGGCGGCACGGTGATCGGCGTCGACTGGCGCACGCCGCTCGACGACGCATGGCGCCGCCTCGGCGATGGCGTTGCGGTGCAGGGCAACCTCGACCCGCTGCTGCTGGGTGCGCCCCGCGAGCTGCTCGAGGCGCGCATCGACGACGTGTTGAACCGCGCCGGCGGCCAGAGCGGGCACGTCTTCAACCTGGGTCACGGCATCCTTCCGGATACCGACCCGGCCGTCGTGAAGCACGTCGTCGAGTACGTGCACGAGAAGTCCGCGCGATGAGCGAAGACGGCCAGAGCCCGCGCCGTCATGTGGTCGTGATCGGCGGCGGTATCACGGGGCTCAGCGCGGCCTACCGCATCCACAAGTCGCGTCCGGACGTGAAGCTCACGCTGGTCGAGAGCCGCGAGCGTCTCGGCGGCAATATCGTGACGGAGCGGAGCGACGGCTTCGTGATCGACGGAGGCCCGGATTCGTTCCTGCGCACGAAGCCGGAGGCGGTTGCGCTGTGCAAGGAGGTCGGTCTCGGCGAGGACCTGATGACGCCGCAAGACGACGCGCGGAAGGTCTACATCGTCAATCGGGGCCAGCTCGAGCTGATGCCAGGTGGCATGGCGCTGGCGGTGCCGACGCGGGTCGGGCCGATGCTGGGTACGCCCATCCTGTCGTTTGGCGGCAAGCTGCGCATGCTCGGCGACCTGGTGATCCGCGGCGACGGCGGGGACGACGAGTCGATCGAGGATTTCATCGCGCGGCGCTTCGGGCGCGAGGCCGCGCGGCGCATCGCGGCGCCGCTGCTCGGCGGCATCTACGCCGGCGACATCGCGCAGCTGAGCATGCGCTCGACCTTCCCGCAGCTGGTGGAGCTCGAGCAGAAACACGGCAGCCTGATCCGCGGGCTGTTCGCCGCCCAGCTCGCCCGGCGCGGCGAGACGTTGAATGGCTCGGGACGCTTGCGCGAGACGGCCCGCCTGATCGCCTGGCTCAAGCGCGAGGCCGAGGTGGCGCCGAGCCCGTTCTATTCGCTCCGCGGCGGCATGGGGTCACTCATCGAGGCGCTCGCCGCCGCTCTGCCGCCCAATGCGATCCAGCGCGGTCGCCCTGCGCGAGAGCTCGAACGCCGCGGCGACGGGCGCTGGAGCGTGAAGCTCGACGAAGGCGAGTCGCTCGACGCCGACGCGGTGCTGCTCGCTTCGCCCGCCCATGTCACCGCGCGGCTCGTGCCCGATCCCGGGCTCGCCGCCGAGCTCGAGAGCATCCCCTACGTCTCGACCGCGACGGTGTTTCTCGCGTTCGACGAAGGCTCGGTGCGGCGCGCGCTCGACGGCGTCGGCTTCATCGTGCCGCCTGGAGAGGCCCGCATCCTCGCGGGCACCTGGGTCAGCAGCAAGTGGTCGCACCGCGCGCCTGATGGCAGCGTGCTCCTGCGCGCGTTCGTCGGTGGCGCCGAGAGCCGCGGCTCGGTGCGCGTCAAAGAGCACAGCGACGAGGAGCTGGCCGCGATTGCCCACAAGGAGCTGGAGCGACTGATGGGGCCGCTCGGCGAGCCGCGCTTCTCGCGCGTGTTCCGCTACGTCGACTCGAATCCGCAGCCCGTGGTCGGGCATACCGCGCGCCTCGAGCGCATCGAGCGACGACTGGCGGACCTGCCGGGTCTGTACGTCGCTGGCGCGCCCTACGAAGGCGTCGGCATTCCGGATTGCGTGAAGCAGGCCGAAGCGGCCGCGGCGCGCGTGATCGCCGAGCGCGGCTAGGCAGCCGCAGGCGCCCTCGGGCCCTTCCGTGATGGGGCGTGGTGCACTACGCTTGTCGCCCCTGGGCCCCCCGGGCTTTTCTCCGGCGTCGTCTAAAGGCAGGACAAGGGACTTTGAATCCCTGAATCATGGTTCGAATCCATGCGCCGGAACCGCTCGCACGCGCGGCGCGATCAGGGCGTCGTACCCGCGTAGGCGCCGCAGCTCGGGCAGGTGGTGCCCGGCTGCATCACGTACAGCGCGCGGCAGTACGGGCACTTCGTCGGGTGCGGGCCGTCGCCGAGCAGGCCCAGCTCGGGCCGTTCCTGCCTCGACCTGAGCGTCGCGGCGAGCAGCGCGTCGCGCAGCGCGCGGCCGTATGTTTCCACACCGGGCCAGACGATCATGCGCGAAGCGCGACGACCCACGAAGCGCAGTGACGCGGGGTGACGCGTGACCTGTCGGTCGTAGCCCAGCGTGGGCGAGAAGGTGATGCCCACTAGATCACGCCCGTCGATGAGCTCGCGGTCCCACTGCTCGTCGCCGCGGCGGCGGAAGCTCTCGAGCGATTCGGCTCTGGCCGTGACGACGCGCTGCTCGGGCGGCCCGCCGAAGATGTTCTGCAACATGTGCCGGAGCGCGCGGCGCGCACTTTCGGAAAAGAGCAGGAGCGGCATGAAGGGCAGCATCACCACTGCGAGCATTCCGAACAGCACGCGCTGCACCAGCGTCAGGGGAGGGGCCGTCTCGACGACGGTGAGCTCGCCCGGCGTCCGACTCACCTCGAGTCCAGAGCGCCCCAGGAAGGCGACCGCCTCTGCTTCGTTCAGTGCTTCCGGGCGAGCCATCAGCGGTCTGCCGCCGTACCAGACCTCGGCGACTTCGTTGGCGCTGCCGGAGAGCATCTCGACAACCACCAGTCCCTGTCGCGCGGCGGCATCGAGCACGCTCGCGAGTGCGGCTTGCCCTTCGGCCTCGGAGCGCGGCCGGAACCTGGCCTCGCCGAGCGGCCGGCCCCAGGCGTCGAGCAGCTTCACGCCAAGCTCGTGATAGCTGTTGTAGAGCCTGCTCTTGATGCTGGGCAGCCTGATGTCGCCGCCGCCCATGTCATCGCCGCTGCTGGCCGTGCCCACGAGCAGCAGTACGGGCAACAGGCAGATGAAACACACGAGGCCCAGCGACAGCTCGAGCAGGCCCAGCACCCTGAACTCCTCGACCCGGTGGTGCTCGACGGTCACACGGGCGACATCGGGCACAGGTCGCCCCACGAGCTCTGCCAGCCCAGCGCTCATGGGCGCCAGCATCGCCCGGATCGGCGCGGCGGAAAAGCCCATCGCGGCGTGGGTCGGCGCACCCGCTGGCTACGGCACCTGATCGTGTTGAGACACCGCGCTCCGGTCCAGGTTCCCGCTTGCTCCGACCGGGAACCCCACGCGGTTGCCGGTGTCGCTGGGAGAGTGGCCGAGCGGCATGTGGAGCGGCACAGCGGTGCGATTTTCCCCGATGTGGAGCGCTCGGGTAGCGACGCCACGCCGCTTCCGGTCTACCGTGTCGCCCGGACCTGGTGGGACGTGCCTGAGGTGGACGACAGCAGCGAGCGGCGCTTCATAGAGCGGCTGCGCGCGCACGACGAACGCGCGTTCAACGAGCTGGTCGAGATCTACGAGCAGCGCGTGTTCCGCCTGGTGTTCCGCATGCTGGGTCGCCGTGACGAGGCCGAGGACATGGCCCAGGAGGTCTTCGTCCAGGTCTTCAAGGCGATCGGGCAGTTCCGCGGTGACGCCAAGCTCGGCACGTGGATCTACCGCATCGCCGTGAACCTCTGCAAAAACCGCGTGAAGTACCTGGCGCGGCGCCACAGCGACGCACAGGACGAGCTGGAGCCGGTGGCGGAGCGCGCTCCACTCAGTCAAGCCAAGGGCGTGACCTTCGGCGACGTTGCACGTCCAGATCACATGGTGGAAGGCTTCCAGGTCGAGGGGGTCGTACACAGCTGCATCGCCGAGCTGGAGCCCGACTTCCGCGAGGTGCTGATCCTGAGGGACGTGGAGGACCTGACCTACGAGGAGATCACCGAGATCACGGGGTTGCCGGTCGGCACCGTGAAGAGCCGCATCCACCGCGCGCGCACCATGCTCAAGCAGAAAGTGGAGCGCGTCCTGGGGGAGAAGATCCGATGAGCGAGCCCGAAGAGCCGCAGGACAAGGATATGGAGCCGCCCGCAGTCGACGAGCCGGCGGACGAATCCGGCTTCGACGAGGAAGCGGATTCGGAGATCCGCGACATGCTGCGCGGCGCGATGCAGCACCGCGAAGAGGAGGAAGAGCCTCCGCCCGACGTGCTGCGCGGCGTGCAGCGACGCCTGCGCGAGCGCAGCGGCGGCAAGTTCTACGCCGACGGCTGGAGCACCGCGCGCCACCCGCCCATCTCCATGTTCCTGCTGACGAGCCTGTTGATGCTCGCCATCCTGTTCATCGTCTACGCCGTGCTGAGCCCCACTGCCGGCGAGCCCGTGCACGTGAAGATGGCTCCCGCCCCCGTCCACATCGTTCCGCCGCAGCGGCACTGAGCTGGGCGTGGGCCCGTGCGCGGCGGAGCCGCGCGCCGGGGACCACCTGCCGCGCGCAGCGCGGCAGAACGTGGCGCGACGCAGCAATGCGGAGGGCAACCCTACGGACGGCTGCTGCCTGGGATGGCGCCCGGAGGCCGGGGGGAGAGCTACTCGATCCAGCGGGCGAGAATGCAGGTGACGTTGTCGGGACCGCCGTTCTCGTTGGCCGCTTCGATCAAGCGAGCCGAGGCGGTGGGCAGGTCCGGCGCGTTCGTCACGATTTCGAGGATGGCCGGGTCGGTCACGGGGCCGCTCAAGCCGTCCGTGCACAGAAGCACGGTGTCCCCGGCTCGCGGTGCTTCGAAGCGCGTGTCGACCTTGACGGTGTCCTTCATGCCGAGGGCCCGCACGATCACGTTCTTGTGTGGGAAGTTGGCGATCTCTTCCTCGGTGAGGCGCTTCATCTTCTTGTAGTCGTTGAGCAGCGAGTGGTCTTCGGTCAGCTGCTCGATGGCGCCCTCGCGGATGCGGTAGATGCGGCTGTCGCCGACGTGCGCGACGTAGATGCCGTCCTCCACCGCGAACAGCGCTACGAGCGTGGTGCCCATGCCGCGCTGCTTGGCGTTGCGCTGCGCCTGTTCGTAGATGCGCAGGTTGCAGAGCTTGATGCCGGTGACCAGCCGGTTTTCCTCGTAGCCCTTGTTGCGGTCCATCTTGTAGGGCCAGGTGCGCTCGGGGTCGTCCGCCGTCGCTGCAAAGAACTCCTGCAGCGTGTCGACCGCCATTTTCGACGCGACCTCGCCAGACGCATGACCGCCCATGCCGTCCGCCACCACATAGAGCCCGTACTCCGCGAGAATCGCGAAGTTGTCTTCATTGTGGTTGCGTTTCCGGCCTACGTCGGTCTGCCCTGCAACCTCGATACGGAGGGGCCCTGTCACAGAAGTGCCGTCGCCAAAATCACCAGAAGATCCGCGAGTATCCTCCTAACAGCGGAGGCTGCTGTCAACGAAATCATCTACAGAGATCGATCAGAGACGGATCGGCCTGATATTGGCTGCGGGACGCGCCTCAGTAGCCGGTGGCAGGGCGCTGGCGGGGCGTCCGGCGGTGGGCCTTGTGCCGGGGCGCCAAGTGCCTCTTGACGCCGGCGTTCGGAGCCGCTCTCAGCGTCACGGTCACCCGCCGGAACTTGCCATGACCGAAGACAAGTAGCTCGACGCTGTCGCCCACGGCGCTCTGGTTGATGCGGTTGGCCAGGGCTTCGGGGGTGGTGACCGGCTTGCCGTCCACCGCCACGACCTCGTCGGCCAGGCTCGCGTCGCCGTTGCCGTGCAGGCCGGCGGCGGCCGCGGGGCTCTGCGGGTGCACGCCGACCACGCGCACTCCGTGCACGGGGCCGCTCTCGTCAGCCACGCCCTGGATGCCGAGCCACGGTGCGGGGGGCACCGCGTTCCGCGGCACGGTGCGCAGGAACGCCTTCAGCGCGCTGACGGGCACGCCGTACGGAACGCGCGTACACGGTGCGTTCGGAACAGGCGCGCAGGCGCGTGCGATGAGCGCGACGACGCGGCCCTTGTTGTCGATGATCGGCGAGCCGAGATCGGCCTTCTTGAAGTGTGTTGCCAGCTCGAGCGCGTCGGGCAAAAGCTCGCTGTCCGCACCGAGCAAGGTGGCGTCGCCTTTCACGATGGTCCGGGCCAGTGCCAGGTTCTTGTGACCGACGAGGCTGAACGACCTGAGCGAAAGCCCGGCCTGGGTGGGCGACTGGTTCGACGCCTTGAGGCCCTTCTTCCAGCGGCCGTTCTGCGGGACGAGCAGTGCCAGATCCCACGAGCGATCGGCGTGGCCTACCTTCACCCGCGAGACGCTGCCGTCGGCGTAGCGCGCGTCGACGTTGTTGCCGTGCGTCAGCGGTGACAGCGCCGTGAGGATGCGACCGTCGCCGGCCAGCACGGTACCGATGCCGAGCGGCTTGCCGCGGCGTTCAAGCACGACCACGCCCTGGCGAGCGTGCGCGAGCGGGCTTGGAGCGTCTTGCTGGGCGGAATCCGGAAGATCGCCGGCCGCCGCCTGGTCCGCGGCATCGGCCGCTGCGTGCGCGGCCTGGCTCACCCGGTGCGCCACCTCGGCTCGTTGTTGTCTAGCGGTCTGGGCCGCTGCGCTCGAGGCGGCAGCTGTGCCGACCACCAGTGCAGAAACCCCGACCGCGGCGGAGAGAAGTCGCCGTACGGTCACACCGCCAGTGTAGCTCCGAATACACGCCGGAACAGGTCGACCCTTGTCAATTCGCATCGTCGCCTCCGTAGGCGTGGGACAGGTGCAAATCCCCTGCCGAACCCTGCGCTCGACGTGCCCTGCGCCGCGCGCGGGTCGCAAGCTCGCGTCGAACCAACGCTTTCCGCCCTGCGGGGCAGGTTGCCCCGCATGCCCGACGGCCGGCCACCGCGCCGCAGCGCGTTGGAGCAACGCCTGCTAGCGGCTCGGTTCGAGGCGGCGGATGCCGTCAGGGCCGGCGACCAGCACGAGATCCGCTCGCTGGACGAACAGGCCCGTCTCGACCACGCCCGGCACGCGGTGCAGCTCGGCGTCGAGGGCCGCCGGGTCGTCGATTTCGCCGGCGTGCACGTCGTAGATGAAGTTGCCGGCGTCGGTCATCCACGGCGCGCCGTCTTTCAGGCGCAGGGTCGGCTTGCCGAAACGCTCGAGCGCGCGGACGGTCGACCTGTGCGCGAAGGCGAGCACCTCGACAGGGACGGGCCAGCGACGGCCCAGGCGCTCGCTGAGCTTGGTGTCGTCGACGATGATGATGTTCTTCTGCGATGCAAAGTTGACGATCTTTTCGCGCGTGTGCGCGCCGCCGCCGCCCTTGATGAGGTCGAGTGAAGCGCTCACTTCGTCGGCCCCGTCGATGCACAGTGCGATGTCCCATGGGCCCTCGTCGTCGCAGAGCTCGATGCCGAGCTCGCGGGCCTGCGCCCGGCTGCCGTCGCTGGTCGGCACGCCGCGCAGTTTGCGGCCCTGCTTCACGAGCCGGCCCACGCCGTCGATGAACAGCTTTGCCGTAGAGCCCGAACCGAGCCCGATCACGCCCTCCTCCGGCAACAGCTCGAGCGCGGCGTCTGCCGAGGCTTGCTTCGCTTCGTCCTGCGTCATGGGGCGGGACTATAGCCCGACCGCGTGGCGTGGGGTGGACGCGCTAGCGCTGGCAGTGCGGGCAGTAGTGCGCCGAGCGCTGTCCGATGACGAGGCGGCGGATTGGCGCGCCGCACACACTGCAGGGTTCGCCCTCGCGGGAGTAGACGCGGCGTTCGTCCTGGTAGGCGCCGTCGCTGCCGTCGGGCTGGACGTAGTCGCTGATGCTCGAGCCGCCGGTTTCGATACTGCGGAGCAGGACGCGGTGCAGCGCTGCCATGATGGAGTCGGCCTCGCGCCGGGTGACCCGCGCCGACCGTCTTGTGGGACGGACTCCGGCCAGAAACAGCGCCTCGTCGGCGTAGATGTTGCCGACGCCGGCCAGCACGGATTGATCGAGCAGCAGCGTCTTGATCGGGATACGGCGGCGGCGCGACGCGGCGAACAGCAGCTTTCCGTCGGCGGCGAGGGCGTCGGTGCCGAGCTTGTCGAGCCGCGGGTCGCTCTGCCCGGCGGCGAGCAGGGCAAGCTTGCCGAACTTCCGCACGTCCCGGAACAGCACGTCGGGGCCGCCGTCGTCGAACGCGAGCGCGAAGTGCGTGTGCTCGTCGGGCTTGAACGCCGGCTGCGACTCCGGTGCGAGGGCCGCGCGGCCGGTCTTGCGAAGCAGCCGCACGCTGCTCGCTCCGGCGCTGAAAAGCTGTCCCGTCATGCCGAGGTGGAGCAGCAACCGGTTGTCGTCGTCGAGCGTCGCGAGCAGGTACTTGCCGTGGCGCTCGAGCGCCGTGACGCGCCGCCCCGGCAGCGCGCGGCGCAGCTTGTCCGGCGGCGTGAGGAAGAAATAGCTGTCGCCGGTGGTGCGCACGCGGCGGATGGTGCGCCCGACGAGCAGCGGCTCGATGCGGCGCCGTGTGACCTCGACTTCGGGCAGCTCGGGCACGGCCGGAGCCTAGCGCGCCGTGCGCTGGCGCACGAGCGCGCGCAGGGCGGCAGGGCGGCGTGCGCGCGGCATGGCGCCGGCCCGCCGCGCTGCCTCACTTGTGCGCGCTGAATCCGAGGCCCTGCACGCCGAGCTTGTGCGCAATCCTCTCCTTCGAGGTTCCGCGGAAGCAGTCGAACCGCTGGAGGATCTCGGCGTCGGAAAAGCCCGCGCGCCCCAGCACGAGGACTAGCTCTGCCTCCGGCAGAGCACCGCCAATTCACCCGGTCCAGAGATCGATATTGTTGCGCGTGTCCTCGCTCAGCTCGCGGGGAACGACAATGTCGCCGAGCTGCACGCGCCCGCCCGGTGCGAGCACGCGGAAGATCTCCGAGTACGCTCTTTCCTTGTCCGGGGTCAGGTTCAGCACACCGTTGGAAATCACGACGTTGATGCTGCCGTCGTCGACGGGCAGCGAGAGTGCATCGCCGCGGCGGACGTTGACGTTGCCGAGGCCGGCGGCCCGGGCCGAGGCGCGGGCCCTGTCGGCCATCGCTGGAGTCATGTCGACGCCGATGGCGCGCCCATCCGGACCTACGCGGCGCGCCGCGAGGAGCAGGTCCATCCCGGCGCCGCAGCCGATGTCCAGCACTGTCGAGCCCGGTTCGGGCGCCGCGAGCGACAGCGGATTGGCGACGCCGGCGAACGACGCTGTGGTCTCGGGCGGCAGCGCGGACAGTTCTGCGGCGTCGTAGCCGAGAAACTCCACGGCGTAGGTCGCGCCACGATGGAAGTGGAACTCTCCGTCCGGATCTTCAGCGACGCGCGCATAGATGGAGCTCACCTCGTCGCGCAGCGCGTTCCGGTCGAGGCCGATCGGGCATGACGTGGCCATCTGCGTCCTCCCTTCAGAACGAAAGCGTTGCGGCGCCGTCCTTGATCTGTTCGTGCATGGCGCTGGCGCCCACGATCGTGGTGCCTTCGAGCAGATGGTCCTGCGTGTAGCCGCGCGCCTTTACGCACGGTGTGCAGGCCCACAGGGTTCCGCCCCTCCGGAGAAAATCGGACACCAGACCGGCCAGAGGCTCGAGCGGTTCCACATGCGTGGTGTCGATCGCGCGCCGCCGCGCCAGATCGACTCCCGCGCTGGTCAGGAAGACGTACACATCGAGTCCGGCGGTCAAGCCCCCGTTGGCAATCGTGAATCCGACTGAAGACAGCTCGTGATCGGTTCCGTGCGTGATCATGACGACCAGCTTCCGTTCGCTCATTGTTGGCCTCCTTTGTGCTGGTCCTGGCTGTGTGCAGATTGCGTGCCGAACGGAAACAAGGACTTCCAGGCAATTTCGCGGACAATCATGTCCGATCGGACATGAGCGCACCGATGTCCGATCGGATATGATCGGGCCGATGACCGCGCTTCGAGAACGTCTCGAGCGCAGCTACGCGATGCGCGCAGAGCGGATGGTCGAGGGGCTCCTGCTTGTGGCGACCTTTGTCTCCCACGATCTGCGTCCGGGTTACGTGGCGTTCGCGCTTCTGGCCATGCAGGTGATCTCGCCGATTTTCGCGCCGATCGCGCTCGCCTGGCAGGCGTTCGATCGCCGCATGCCGGCCGATCGGCTCGGCAATCTCTATTTCGACTCCGGCGGCGCGCGCGGCGCCGCCGCTATCAGTTGCACGGTGCTGCTGGTCGCCGGCGCGTTGATCCGTTGGTCGAGCGTTCCGTTGCTCGGCCGCATCCTGATCGCCGCGCCGGCTGCATCGTGCATTCTCTCCGCAACCGTCGGGTTCTGCGCGGGATGCGGCTACTACGTGCTGGGTCGGGATCTTCTCGTGCGCGTGGGCGCCCTGCGCGGCACTCCGGAAGGAGCATGCGATGTCGACGTTGACGATCAACAATAACTGCGTCCTGCGCCGCAATCTGCGGCGGCAGGCCTACGGCCGCTGCTCCGTCTGCAATCTGAAGCTCGGTAGCTGCTACGCCTGGCAGTCGAGCGTGCTGTCCTTCGGCCTGGTCATTCTTGCGCTCTCGACCCTGGTCGTGCCCGCGGGCTGGGCGCAGAGTGCTGTGTCGCTCGGTTTGATCGCGCTGGTCATCGCCGAGGGGCTTTCCAACCACCGCCGCACGGACCGACTCATCTACAGCGAGTACGCCCTGCGCCAGCATGCCGAGAAGCTGGAGCAGGCGGTGGCCGACGCGACGCGAGAGCTCCGCGAAGCCAACCGCGAGCTGGCCAGCACCAACCTGGAGCTGCTTGAAACCGACTGCATGCGGGAGGCGCTGGTCGAGAACGTCACCCACGATCTGCGCACCCCGCTCACCGCCATCCAGGGCGCCGCGGCCAACCTGCTCGACGGCATTGCGGGACCGCTGTCTTCCGACCAGAGGGAGTACGTCGAGATCGTGCGTGACCACAGCGTGAGACTTGCGCGAACGGTCAACGAGCTCTTGCGGTCGGCGCGACTGCAAGCCGGACAGGTGGAGCTCGAAGCGGCGCCGCTCGATGTCTGCTCGGTCGTGTCGGAGATCGTCGCGAGCCTGCAGCCGCTCGCCCGCGAGCGCCATATCCGGCTCGAGGTGCGTGGCTGCGACGCGCGTGTGGTCGCGGATCGCGACAAGCTGCGGCGGGCCGTCGAGAACCTGGTCTCCAACGCGCTCAAGTACACCGACGACGAGGGGCGGATCAGCATCGAGGTCAAGCCGGAACAGGAGGCCGTGGAGGTCGCGGTCGAGGATACGGGCAAGGGCATTCCCGCGGAGGATCTGCCCCGGCTGTTCGAACGCTACTATCGCGGCTCGTCCGGCAAGCCCGGCACCGGCCTGGGTCTGTCCATCGCGCGCAACCTGGTCCGGCTGCATGGCGGGGACATAACAGTTGCCAGCCAGGTCGGTCGTGGCAGCGTCTTCCGGGTGCGACTTCCGCGCGAAGCGACGCTCAGGAAGCTGCCGGTGCTTGGAGCCGTGTGATGGCCAGGCTGGTGGTCGCGGACGACGATCACGCCATCCGCAAGATCGTCCAGGATCGCCTCACGCGGGCCGGCCATGAAGTCGAGGTCGCGGAAAACGGTCGCGAAGCGCTTGCCCTGATCGAGCGCTCTGGACCCGATCTCGTGCTGCTCGACCTGCAGATGCCCGAGATCGACGGTCTGACCCTGCTCGACGGGATAGCCGGGCGCCGCGAGGCGCCCCTGTTCATCGTCATCACGGCTCACGGCAGCATCGAAGCGGCGGTGCGCGCCATGAAGGCCGGCGCCTATGATTTCGTGTGCAAGCCGTTCGAAGCCGCACATCTCGAGCACGTCATCGCGAAGGCCCTGGAGACCGAACGGCTGCGTCGCGATGTCGGCGTGTTGCGCGGCGAGATCGCGGCGCGACATCATCTGGTGGTCGGCGGATCGAGCGGCATGCGCGAGATCGTGGGACTCGCCGAGCGCGCTGCCCGGTCGGACGCGACCGTGCTGCTTGAGGGAGAGAGCGGCACCGGCAAGGAGGTGCTGGCGAGGAGGATCCATGCCGTTTCCCTCCGACGTGAAGGCCCGTTTGTTGCGGTCAATTGCGCGGCCTTGAGCGCGGAGCTTCTGGAGAGCGAGCTGTTCGGCCACGAGAAGGGGGCGTTCACAGGGGCCGTCCGGGCGCGCCCCGGTCGGCTGGAGACGGCCGCAGGCGGGACGCTCTTCCTCGATGAAATAGGCGAGCTCGACCCCTCGTTGCAGGCGAAGCTCCTGCGCGTGCTGCAGGAACGCGAGTTCGAGCGGGTGGGCGGCACGCGCACTCTGCAGGCCGATGTGCGGGTCATCGCCGCGACGAACCGCGACCTCAAAGGCGCAGTGAGAACCGGCGAGTTCCGTCAGGACCTGTACTACCGCGTGAAGGTGGTCGCCCTGCGCCTGCCCGCGCTCCGCGATCGGCGCGAGGACATCCGGCCTCTTGCCACGCATTTTCTGCTGCGCTTCGCGGGCGAGGCCGGCCGGGGGGTGCCAGGCCTCGACGAGCAGGCCGCTGCTCTACTCGAAGACTACGCCTGGCCCGGCAACGTCCGCGAGCTGGCCAATGTCCTCGAGCGCGCGATCGTGCTCGGCGCGGGGGAGAGCATCACCGCCGACGACCTGCCCGAGGAGCTGCACGACCGGGGGCCCGAGCCCGGCTCGGCTGGGTTGCCCGAGGGCGCCGGCTATCGCGATGCCGTGGCGGCGGCGAAACGCGCCATCCTGCGTGGCGCGCTCCGCGCCGAGAACGGCCACCAGACCCGCGCCGCGAAACGTCTGGGACTGACGCAGCCCTATCTCGCGCGGCTGATGAAGAACCTCGGTGTGCGCGCGGATGACTGAGCGACCCGCTCGGGGCAGGGGCGGACAAGGCCGGCGGTATCGCGCCGCGGCAGCGGGCGCAGGGGCTGCCAGGACCCTCCCTACCTGCGTGCGGTCTCGTTGTCCCTGCGCACCAGGTAGAAGAAGTCGCGGCGCGAGCGCTTGCGGATGTACTCGTCCTTGCTGAACTCGAAGCCCTGGGCGAGCGGCTCGGCCTCGAGCTTGCCGTCGTCGCCCGGGCGGTACAGCACGAACTTCGGGTACGACCAGTTCACGTCGAGCTGCGCCACGCTGGTGGCGCCGGCGAAGTGCATGCCCTCGGCGATGGCGGGGGCGGACGTGTGGTTCGAGATGCCGACGTAGAGAATCTTGCCGGTCTTGTCGATGCCGATGGCGGAGCGGCGGATCACGGTGTCGCCGTCGAGCGTGGCGCCCCAGGCCGTCGCGTCCTCGTTGCGAAGCCCCACGTGCATCTTGTCGTGGTTGTACATGCAGCCCGGGGTCTGTCGGTACCACTGCATGTCGCTCGCGCTGTCGGCGAGATCCTTCCACGCGCCGATGCGCAGCGTGTCGTCCTTGTAGTCGGCGACGACGCAGGCGCGCTTGCGCGGCTCGAGCAGCGTGACGCCGTCGACCTTCATCCCGTAGTGGCCGTGCTCGGTCTTGAAGCCGCCGTTGAACGCCGCCAGCAGGTTCGGCAGGTCATTCTTCGCGATGAGGGCGGGGCGTTCGTACTTCTTGCCCGCGGTGGTGTTGGCGATCGGCTCGCGACTGCCGGCGACGAGCTTCAGCTCGGTGCGCCTGAGATCGATCGCCACCACGAACAGCTCCGCCCACGAGCGGTTCTGGTCGGGGTGGACGAGCGTCTTGAACATGTGGGCGTCGTCGTCGGGATGACGCGGGTCGTCGATGGCGACCCAGACGCCGTCTCCGGGGGCCGACCAGTTCTTGTGCATCGGCCCCACGTCCTTCGGGTGGAAGGGCGGCAGCGGCGGCGGACCCTTGTCGGCGACCTTCTTCGCCTGGTGGCGCGGCCTTTCGTGGGCGCTCGGCACCTGCCAGTAGGCCTTCGGCTTGTCGTTCTTCTTCCAGACCCGGTTCCAGTCGTCCTCGACGCCGTAGGCGAAGTCCTCCAGCCGGGCGACCGCCCGGGTGCCAACGACCGAGCGCAGCGAGTCGGCCATCAGCGGCCCGACCCATTCCACCCTGTTGGCCGCGATGAACAGGCCCAGAGCCAGTCCAGGCACTCCGATGCCCAGGCCCAGCAGGGCCTGCTTGACCCGGCCGCGGCGCCGCGGCGGTGACTTGTCGGCTTTGACCTTTTTCCCCATCGGCGGGAGCGAATCCTATATCAGCACCTGCTGATACGCCCGTTTGTTGCGGTTTTCCCCGGGATCACGCCTTCTGGTGTAGGAATGGGGCAGCGATGCGCTGCGCTTCCCGCCGCTGTCTCGGCCTGCTCGTCGGGCTTGTGGCGATGCTGCTACTGACCGGGCGGGCGGTCGCGCAGCAGCCCGGCGAAGAACAGGCCACCGGTGCTGCGGCTGGCGCCATCCCGAAGCTTTCGCCCCCACCCAAGCTCGGCGATCTGGCTGGCAAGCCCATCGTGCGCCTCGAGGTCGTCACGGCGGGGGGACGCTGGGCCCGCAAGGTGAAGCTCGAGCGCGTGCGCATCGGCGAGCCGCTGAGCATCGAAGCGGCTCGCCGTGCCATGCGCGAGCTCACCGACACCGGTCGCTACGCGACGGCGCGCGCCGAAGCGCTGCCTGAAGGCGACGGCGTTCTGCTGCGCATCACGGTGCTGCCGCGACGCATCATCGAAAGCGTCAAGCTCCTCGGCGGTGTGCTCGACGAGCAGGACACGCTGCGCGCTGCCGAGGTGCAGGTCGGCGGTGAGCTCACCGCGCCGGAACTACCGCAGATTGCCCAGCGCATTGTCGCCTACTACGCACGCCACGGCTTCCCCGCGGCAAAAGCCGACATCGACGTGATCGATACGGACGACCCGATGCAGGTCGTGCTGCTTATCACGCTGCACCCTGGCGCGCCGCGGCGGCTGGTCGGTCGCAGCTTTGCGCTGTCGCCCCAGGGCGCGCCGGGTATCGAGGATGTGCTGTCGACGTATGGCGTCGGTGCGGGGGACCGCGTCGACGACGAGCGGCTGGACAAGGCCGATCGCGCGCTCGAGAAGGAGCTCCGCGCGCGCCGCTGGTTCCGCGCCACCGTCGAGCACCGCATGCTCACGACGAAGGACGGCGGCAGCTGGCTTCAGGTGGTGGTGCGCGCCGGTCCGCTGATGCACCTGATGTTCGAGGGCAACCGCCACTTCGACGCGTCGGAGCTGGAAGGCGCGCTGGAGCTGGAAAAGAGCGAAGATCGCTCGCCGACCACGCTCGCCGAGCGCATCAAGGACTACTACGTCAAGCGCAGCTTCCTCGATGTGGAGGTCGAGCCCCACGAGCGGGGCAAACCCGGCGCGCCGATCCACGATCTGGTGTTCGTCGTGCGCGAGCACCTGCCCGTGCACGTCGTCCGCCGCGAATATCCCTGCCTGACCGGCAGCCGCTCGCCGAAGCAGGTCGGCAGCGAGATCGACAGCTTCCTGTCGGAGGAGCTGCCGGGCGCGGGCATCCTGGGTTCGGTCGATCCGCGGGTGGTCGATCGCGTTTTCGGCCCGGACCATCCCACGGGGGCGCGCGTCGTCCCGTTCCAGCTCAATCCCTGGAAGACGTACGTGCCGGAGGTATACGACCGCGCCATCAAGCACCTGCAGGATCTCTTCCGGTCCGAGGGCTATCTGTCGGCGATGGTGGGCCCGCCGCAGCTGCTCAGGCGTCGCTGCAGCCTGCGCTCACCGCCCGGACGCTGCATTCCTGTCGGGTCGCGCATCCGTCCCAGGACGACCTGCCAGTACGACGAGAACGGGCTGCCGCTGCCGGAGCCGCCGCCGAACCCGGCTCTGGTTTGCGTGCCCAACCCGGCCAAGGGCGTGAGCTGCGAGCCCAACGTCGTTCTGCATATCCCCATCAAGCTCGGGCCCAGGACGCGCCTGTACGACATCGCGTTCGAGGGCAACAAGGCGCTCTACGAGAAGCAGCTCGAGGAGGTCGCGGGGCTTTCGCTGGGTGATCCCGTCTCGCAGGGCGAGCTGGAGAAGGCGCGGCGGCGCGTGCTCGATGCCTACGCGGAGCAGGGCTACGCCTTCGCGCAGGTGGAGACGGCGCTCGACTTCTCCCCCGACCGCACGCGCGCGAGGGTGCGCTTCATCATCAGCGAGCGCGAGCAGGTGCGCGTCAAGGGCATCATCATCCGCGGTGCGCAGCGCACCAGCGAAAGCCTGATCCGCGGCCGCGTGGCGCTGGAGGTGGGGCAGCCCTACCGGCGCAGCGACGTGCGCAAGACCGAGGAGCGACTGGCGACGCTGGGTGTGTTTTCCAGCGTCAACGTCGGCTTCGAGGACCCGTACGTTCCGGCCAGGGAAAAGAACGTCATCATCACCGTGCAGGAACGCCTGCCGCAGTATCTGGACATCCGCCCCGGCTTCAGCACCGGCGAGGGCCTGCGCGTCACCTTCGAGTACGGCCACAGGAACCTCGCCGGCGAGGCCATCCAGCTGACGCTCCGCGTGCAGCTCGGCTACCTGCCGAACGCATTCATCCTCGAGAACGACGTACGCAAGAAGTTCGACGAGCTCGACGTGGGCCAGCGCCTCGAGCGCCAGAACACGGCCACCGTGCAGTTCCCGGAGATCGGGCTCGGGCCGCTGTTCCCGCTCAGCGTCGAGGGTGTCGACGTGCGCGACAACTCGCGCGACTACGGGCTGACCAAGGACGCCGGCATCCTCACGCTCATCTTCCGGCCCAGCCGGCAGTTCTCCGCGCAGGTCGGCGGCTCGCTCGAGTACAACACCGCCGAGATCTTCGGCAACGAGCAGAAGGACGCGCTGCAGACGTACGTGCAGAACAACCAGAATCTGCGCAACGCCTTCCGCGTGCCGCAGGGCACCACGCTGGCCATCGCGCAGCGCATCGGGTTCACGTGGGATCGCCGCGACAATCCCTTCGACGCCACGCGCGGCACGCTGCTTTCGGGGAGCGTGGAACACGTGCGCGCCAACCCGGTCGGCAAGACCGCCGAGACCGCCGGCGGTTCCACCGACGTGTTCGCGGCCACGACCAGCGACTTCTTGCGCTTCCAGAACCAGATCGCCGGCTATGTCCGGCTCTCGAAGAAGGGACTGGCGCTCGCGGCGAGCTTCCGCTGGGGCTACAACCACCAGCTGCTCACGCCCTGCAGCGACCCGAACGCCACCATTGCGCTCGGCAAGTGCTCGCAGACGTATCCCGACCGTCTGTTCTTCCTGGGCGGTGTCGACAGCATCCGTGGCTTCTTGCAGGACTCGCTGGTGCCCGAGGACGTGGCGCAGGAGCTCTTGCATCCGAGCAATCCCGCCGCGCCGCTCACGCTCAACGAGGTGGTGATCCGCGGCGGCGACTTCTACGTCAATCCGCGCCTGGAGCTGCGCATCCCGATCACGAAGACGGTGCAGACCGCGCTCTTCCTCGATACCGGCAATCTGTGGAAGGACCCGAACAAGGTGCTGGAAAACCTGCGCCTTCGCTACGCCGTCGGCACCGGCCTGCGCATCGCCACGCCCATCGGCCCGCTCGCGTTCGACTACGGCTTCAACGTCGACCGCGTGCTCGACCAGATCTTCCCCAACCGCAAGAACCAGCGTTCCTGGGAGGATATCGGCGCGTTCCACTTCAGCATCGGGCTGTTCTGAGCCCGGTGCTGGCAGCTCGGAGACCCGCCGCTTTTCCTTCCTGGTGGTTGGGGCACCCCGAAAGGTCCCGGAGCAGGCCCACCCCATCCGTCACCGCAGCCCGGGGGCGCGCTGCGCGGCTACGGATACGCCTGGTTCGTGGCGGCGGGTGTGGGCAGGTTGGCGGCGAAGCTGCCGGTGCCGTCGGGTATGCGGCCCCAGGTCTGGCCGTCGACGAGCGTATTGGGGTAGTCGACGTAGGCCGCGTAGCTGCTGTGGCTGTCGAGCAGGTAGACGCGTTCGCCGCTCGAGGAGATGCCGAACTTGGCGTAGTAGCAGCTGCTGGTGTAGCCGAGGCAGCTCGTTTCCGGGCCGCCGATCTTGTTCTGTTGCGCGAGCACGAGCAGGTACTCGCCGGGTGCGAGCATGGTTCCGCTCGGAAAATAGACGCCGGTGGAGTAGTTGGGCGCGCCGTTGATGCTCTGTGCGTCGGTCACGCCCCAGCCCGAAAGATCGAACGCGCTCGAGCCAACGCTCTTCAGCTCCACGTAGTCGGTGCCGCCTTGGCCGCGGACCTCGTTGATGACGACGAGCGGGCCGCCGGCGTCCGCACCGCCGCTGCCTCCGGTGGCGCTGCCGCCGCTGCCTCCGGTGGCGCTGCCTCCGCTGCCTCCGGTGGCGCTGCCTCCGCTGCCTCCGGTGGCGCTGCCTCCGCTGCCTCCGGTGGCGCTGCCTCCGCTGCCTCCGGTGGCGCTGCCTCCGCTGCCTCCGGTAGCGCTGCCTCCGCTGCCCCCGGCGCCACCCGTTGCGGCCGTGCCGGCGCCGCCGTCCGTGCCGCCGGTGGCGCCGGTTGCGCCGCTCCCGCTCGTCCCTCCGTTGCCGCCGGTCAGGCCTGCACCGCCGCCCCCTGCGGTGCCGCCGCCCGCGCCTGCAGCGCCCCCGACCGACGCATCGACTGCCGGCGACAGGCCGTTGAAATCAGCGCCGACGATCGACGCGCACGCGCCGGCCGATAGCGCGCCGACGAGCAGTGCGGCTCCCGCGCCGTACCGCCACCCCATCAGAACCGACCCCCGAGGCCGAGCGTTGCGCCGCCCGGCACCGCGTGCGCGGCAAGCGCGGTCTGCTGCTCTGGCCTATGCGTCAGGACCAGCGTGACGCCGACGCCCGTGAGCACTGCGCCGGCGATGAACGAGACCGTGCTCGCGGTGGACAGCGTCTTGCCCGCGTCCGCCGCGTCGAGCCCCTCCTGGTCGCAGCGCTTTCCAGCGCAATGGCTGTCGACGATGCTCTTCTGCGATAGCACCATCGCTCCCAGTACCAGACTGGTGGCCATGCCCGCCACGCCGACTCCGCCCATCACGTAGCCCGCCGTGCGCAGCCCGCTGCCGCCGCCGGTACCGCGATCCTGTGGCGGTGGGCTGCCTGCCGGCGTGCTGCCCGCGACCTGCGGGCTCGCGGCAGCGGGTGCCGGCGCTTGCGACAGCGCTCCCGGCTGGACGACCAGCTCGCGCGATTGGCCTTCGGCGAGCGACAGCGTGTAGTGCTTGTCGGCGTGGCCGGGCGCGCGCACGTCGACCACGTGCTTGCCGGGATCCACCGGCAGTGCGAGCCCGAAGCTCGCGTGCCCCAGCTCGACCTGATCGCGCAGCACGGTTACATCGCCGGCAACTCCTGGTGCGAGCCGGAGCGTGAGATGCGGCACGCGGTGCTCGAGCGCTGCCCCGCGCTTCCGCGCTACCGCGACGCGTGGATCGCTCGGTGGCAGGACCTGGATGACCTCGCGGAAGCGCTGCCATGCGCTCGCGAGCTTGCCGATCTTCTCGTTGCAGTCGCCCAGGTTGAACGCCGTGCCGGGCTCGGGGTCCAGCCGGTTGCTCTCCTTGAAGCGCGCGCACGCCATCTTGTAGTCGCCCTTTTCCGCTGCCTTGCGCCCAGCGCGGAACAGCGCTTCGGCGGTCGCGCTATCGCGCGTCTGTGCGTGCGCGCTGGGCGCCGCAGAGAGCAGGCAGATGACGCTGGCGAGAAGGACTCGGGGGGTGCGCACGTCAGTAGCGGCTGTCGAAGAGACTAGGCTTGGAGGGTTTCGGCTTCGGTGCGGGTTTCGTGGCTTGCGGCTTCGGAGCAGGCCTGGTTGCCGCTGGCTTCGTCCGGACGGCGCGCCGCTTCGCGGTGTGGCGGGTCCTGGCCGGAGGGGGCTTCTCGCTGGCCGCCGGCGCCGCCGACTCCGCAGGCGTCACGTCGGGCTCTGCGGCGGACGCCGCTGGCGCTGTGGGCGTCGCGGCTGTCGTCGGCGCGGTAGGCGATAGCGCCGCCTTCTGCTCGACCGGTGCCGCCTGTTGGGCGGTGGCCGGCGGAGGACTGCCGTGGCGCAGTGTCGCCACCACGGCGATGAGCGCTACCAGTCCGAGCGTCGCCACGACCGCGGCTATCGCCCTCGGCGGAATGCGCCGCGCAGCCGTGGGCTGTCGTGACGACGTCACTGCTATTGCGGTGGTTCCCACTTCGTCGCGTGTGCCGCCGGTGATCCGGTTGATCACTTCCGCCGACGCGGCGACCGTGTCCGCTTCGCGGTCGGCGCTCTCGACGGCGATCCGCACCCGCGGCACGCTCAGCTTCCCGGAGAACGGGACCTCGTCGGCGATCTCCTTGAGCGCGGCCTGCATGGCCTTCGCATTGGGCCAGCGCTCGTCCTGTTTGAAGGCGAGCGCGCGATCGACCAGCTCGACCACCGATACCGGTAGATCCGGCTTGAGCTTGGCGATCGACGGTGCCGGCGTCGTGGCGGCGAGGACGAGCTGGTCGTTGACCGTCTCCGCCTCGTGGACGTTGTGCCCGGTGAGCAGGATGAACATCGTCGCGCCGACCGCCCAGATGTCCGAGCGGGCGTCCACCTCGCTCCAGCGGCCGCGCGCCTGTTCCGGCGCCATGAACGCGGGCGTGCCCATGAACGAGCCCGCCGCAGTGCCCCGGACCTCCTGCCCGGCCATCTCGCGCAGGCGCGCGATGCCGAAGTCGAGCACCTTGAGCCGACCGTCGGTGGTGAGCAACAGGTTGTCCGGCTTCACGTCGCGATGGATGATCCCCTTGGCGTGGGCCGCGGCCAGCACGTCGAGGAGCTGTTCGGCGATCTGCAGCACGTCGGGCAGCGGCAGCACCGGTCCGACGCGGGCCGCCCTGTCCTCCAGCGACTCGCCTTCGAGCAGCTCCATCACCAGGAACGGCACGTCGTCGTCGGTCACGTCGTTGTCGTGGACGCGGACGGCTCCCGGATGATTGACGCTGTTGGCGACGTAGCCCTCGCGCAGGAAGCGCGCCTTGATGTCGTGGTCGATCGCGACGCCGGGGTGCAGCATCTTGATCGCAACGCGGTTCTGGTTGTGGTGGGTGGCGGCGTACACGGCAGCCATGCCGCCTACACCGAGCACACGCTCGATGCGCCACTTGCCGCACACCACGCTCCCTACCCGGGCGCGGGCGCGTTCGACGACTTCCGCCGAGACTCCCATCCTCGACGGATATTACTCTCCACTGCCAGGTCACGTCGAGGCGAGCGGAGGTGCGCGATATCCCGTGGAAACCCAAGGTGGGATATGCGCCTACCTGCACAACGGCCCCGGGCAAACAAGTTTCCTTGTCGGGGTTTTTCACTACCGGTCGCTGTGCGTCTCGGTGACCTTGCGTGTGCGTCATCCTTCCCGACCCGGTCCCTTGGGTCGCGTCCCGACGCGTGCTAGCCGGCGCCAATGGAGCCTGCGGACGTGGACGGCGGGCGACAGAGCGTGGGCCGCGCCGCGGCGGACGGCTCGGGGCGACTCGCCGCGCTGGGCGCCAACAACTCGCGCGTCGTCGGTGACCTGGACGACCGCGTCTTCGAGAGCCGCCGCCAGCTCGAGTACGCGCTGCGCGCGGAAGTCGTCGCCGCAGTGGAACGAGGAACACCATGACCGAAGCCTCGGTGCGCGCGCTCGCGACGTTGCGCGATGTCTCCATGTTGAAGTGGTACGTGATCCCGCTGCTCGCGATCGTGTTCTACATCTACTCGATCGAGATCGGCAAAGCGCGGCGGAGCGGCAACTGGAACGCCGTGTTTGCCGGGTCGACCCTGTTCGGCATGGACTTCGTGAACGAGACCCTCATCGGCTGGATCCTGGTGCTGAGCGGCCGCGGAACCTGGACGCCAGACCCGCCGCGCTGTGGCGGTTCCGGAGCGGTGCCCCATTGTGCCCCGCGTGCGGGTCGGCGCCCGCTTCCAGCACGATGCAATCCGCGACCGCGACGCACGTTGCAACACGTTTCGCACGCCCGGCACGCGGCTTGCTCCGTGGTCTCTGTCGCAGCGCTGGCTGCGACGGGATCTGAAAAAGGAGCAGAGGTCATGATGGAAGCAGGAAAACGCTGCGCGCTTCTCCTCGGCGGCGCGCTGCTTCTGGCAGCGTGCGCTCGCGAGAGCGAGCCCGCGGCAGTTCCGCCCCCGCCGCCGCCCGAGCCCGTGCCGTACCTGTACGTGCCGGCGTCCTCGTCGGGGCGCAGCGCCGGCCCGCGCTGCACCGAGAACTTCAAGCTGTTCGACGAAAACCAGGACGGCAAGGTCACGAAGGCGGAGTTCATGCGCTACCGGCACTGGCGCGCCGATCCTGAGCAGGTCTTCACTGCGCGCGACCAGGACGGCGACGGCGCGCTCACCGAAGCGGAGTTCTGCTCCGGTCCACGCGGCGGGCGCAGCGTAGAGCCGCCGCCTCCGTGAGCGGGTGACGCCGCTCCACGCGGCGCCGCGCGCGCTAGTCGCGGCGCCTGCCGAAAAGTGCCATCCCCAGCATGAGCGCTGCCAGCGCTGGCAGCCCGCCGCCGCTCGGCGAGCCAGGCGCACCCACAGCGCAGCCGCCGCTGCTGTTGCCGGACGCGTTGTTGCCCGCGCTCGAACCGCCGGTGCCGTTGCCGGAACCACCTGTGCCGGAGCCGCCCGTGCCAGAGCTCGCGCCGCCCGCGCTTGCACCGCCCGAGCCCGGCCCGGCGTCGTAGGGCGGAGCCACGGGGCAGGCGCCGGGCGGCGTCGCCACGTGCGCGTCCGACTCGTTCATGGGCGCGAAGTTCCAGTACTTCTTGGAACTGCTGGGATACGTCGTGTAGCACCAGACCATGACGCGATCGGGTTGGCCCGCGTGCTCGTCTTCGCCGATCACGGTCGTACCCGGCGCTCCCACGACGAACCCGCACGAGGTCAGCTTCCCGAACCCGCCAGATAGGACCGTCGTCCCACCCGGATCGACGAAGTCCAGGATCTCGCCGGGGTGCATCCAGTCGGCCGCGGACATGGGGACGTCGCAGCGCGAGCGCGCCGACGGATCGCAGACCTCCACGAAGCCATCCGACGGGATCACCGTGCCGCCTACGTTCACCGTGGTGGTCTTCTGGCACGCCGCCGTGTTCGCATCGATCACGTCCAGCTCTGCGAGACCGCAGCTGGAGAGCGTGGCGCCCGGGCTCGCGCCGGTGACCTGCAGCTCGATGAAGTCGCGCGGCGAACCGTCGGGCTGGGCGAGGTCGAAGCGCGTCAGCGCGATCGCGCAGCCGCCCTGCGACGTGATGTCCAGCGGCGCGCGCGACGTTGTGGTCGCTTCGCCACCGATCGCGCTCGCCGAGCACGCGCTAGCCGCAGCGCACGCTGCGGCCGCCGACACCACGCCCAACCCAGCCCACCTACGCCAACCCGCCATGACGCCGAGTCTACCACTGGAAGCCCTGTGTGCATGGACGCGCCCGGAGCGCGCGGGCGTTACAGGTGCTTCTTCGCGAATGCTGCGATTCCGCGTAGATCAACCTGCTTGATCAGCGTCACGGCCTCGTCGGGGTCGCGCGTCGGCTGCACGCTCAGCCTGACGTTGACCTTGCCCGCGATCAGCGCTTCGGCCTCCGACTTCTGCGCGGTCAGGTACTGCGTCCGCACGACCGTGAAGCCCTTCACGTTGAACGCCTTGAACACGACGCCGGCAGCCGGTGCCTTCTTCGTCTGGCCGGGCTTGAGCCCGTGCAGCTGTGCGCGCGCCGTCGCCAGATCCTGCACCGGCATCAGGTTGATGTTGATCGCCTTGTGATGCTTCAGGTCCAGGTACGAGCCGATCGCGGCTCCGCCCGGCAGGCCCGCCATCAGCGGACTGCCCAGGAGGTGTCGATCGAGCGGCGTGCCCGCCAGTGACGCCGGCAGGAAGTCGACGAGCGACGTGGGGGCTTTGCCCTTGGCGGGCGGCGCGGCCGACGCAGCGGCGCGCGCGCTCGCTGCCGGCTGGGTCGCGCTCGGCGCTGCGCTCGGTTCCGGCTCCGGAGTCGTCGCGGACGTGGTGGCGCTGGCTGTGGACGGTGCCGCAGCGCTCGCGCTGGGCGGCGCTGCGCCGACGCTGCCGCCCGCGTGCGCCTTGTCCCTGGAGCACGCCGCGAGCAACAGACAGGCGAGGAGGGCGGCCCGGGTCATGAGTGGAGCGTAGACGCTTTCCGCTGCGATCCCCAACATCGCTGTCGTGTGTCGCGGTGCGCCGCATGGATTGGCACGGCGTCTGCTTGCCGCCGCAGCAGGTTGGCGATTTCACGCGCTGACCGGGCCAACTTCAACGAAACACCTTGGCGCGCCGCCGTGGCCGGAACGCACGTTGTGGCAATCGTGCTGCCCCGGACCGCAGGCAGCCCGTGCGCACACGCAGCGCTCATCTTGAAAGCGGAAGATGTCCGATCCGAAGCCGGCGTCCGAGCGCCCGCTCTACCACAACGTAACGAGCTCCCTGGGGCTGTTCACGGCTGCGCTGGCCGTCATCCTCATCATCACGTCCTTTCTGCTGGACCAGTTCAGCAGCCAGGGCATCAACGTCTACGTCGGTATCTTCGTCTACGTCGTGTTCCCGGCCATGTTGCTGGTCGGGCTCGTCGTGTTCCTGGTCGGGATGCGCATCGAGGCCGGCCGTCGGCGCCGCGCCGGCGGAAGGGAGCGACTGCCGTTCCCTCGCGTGGATCTGAACGACGACCGCCAGCGCCACATCTTCCGCTACGCGGTGCTCGCGGGCGTGGTCGCCATCGTTGCCACCGCCTGGGTTTCCTATCGCGGCTACGAGTACAGCGAGTCCGTCGCATTCTGCGGGACGGCCTGCCACGTGCCGATGCAGCCGGAGTACACGGCGCACCAGTACTCGCCGCACGCGCATGTCCCCTGCGCCCGGTGTCACGTCGCCCGAGGCGCGAGCTGGTACGTGCGCAGCAAGCTGGCCGGCGCCAAGCAGCTCGTGGCCATGATCACCGGCGACTACCGCCGGCCGATCCCGACGCCCATTTCCCAGCTCAGGCCGGTGCGAATGACGTGTCAGGAGTGCCACTGGCCGAGCGCGTTCCTCGGCGCCAAGCTGGTGCAGATCCCGCACTTCGGCTACGGGCGTGACAACACTGCCCAGCAGGTCGCGCTCACCCTGCTCATCGGCGGCGGTACCGGTCGCTTCGGAAAGAGCCACGGTATTCACTGGCACACGGTGGTCGACAGCCGCATCACCTATGCCGCCACCGACCGGCGGCGGCAGCACATCCCCTGGATCAAGGTCGTGCATCGCGACGGTACGAGCACCGTCTACAGGGAGAAAAACAGCGGCCTGACCAGCAAGCAGATCGCCAAGCTGCCGCACCACACCATGGACTGCATCGACTGCCACAACCGTCCGGCCCATCGCTACCCCTCGCCGGATCGGTCCGTCGATCTCGCGCTGCTCCAGCGGCGGATCCCGCGCGACCTGCCCTGGGTCAAGCGGGTCACCACGCAGGCGCTGCAGCAGAGCTACCCTGACCGCGGCGCGGCCCACGACGGCATCCGCCGGAGCATCCTCGGCTACTACCAGATGCAGGAGCCCGCGCTGCTGCAGACGCGCAGGAAGGACATCGACCAGACGGTGAAGGTCGCGCAGACGATCTTCGACCGCTCGGTGTTTCCGCGGATGGACGTCGACTGGCGCACCTATCCCGACAATGCCGGGCACATGTTCTGGCCGGGCTGTTTCCGCTGCCACGACGGCCGGCACGTCTCCTCCGACGGCCGCGTGCTCAGCCGCAACTGCTCGTCCACGTGCCACACCGCGCCCAGGCGCGGCGCGCTGTCGTCACTCGGCCAGCCGAGCCCGCACCCCGAACAGGCCTGGCACCCGCCCGTCGGCGGGCTCGCCTTCACGAGCATCACGCCGCACAACCAGATGCCATGCAACAACTGTCACTCCGTCGGCGCGCGCCCGGCGGACATGTGCAAAAACTGCCACCACTAGAAGAGCGTTGCCGCAGCAGCCGGAGACGCGGCAGCGCTACCGGTTTTCATCTACTTGCAGCTGCTGCCGTCGAAGCAGGTGCCCGTCGGGCACTGGCAGGTCTGGACCTTGTGGCTGTCCTTGGGCGCGCAGCTGCAGGCGCCCACGCTGCACGTGTTGGGGAAATCGCCCGCCGTCTTGCAGCACGAGGTCGACGAGATCGTACCGCCGGAGCTGGTGCAGCCCACGCCTGCGCCGCCGCTGCCAGCCGCACCACCGGTGCCGCCCGTGCCCGCTGTGCCCGCGGTGCCGCCGCTGCCCGCGGTGCCGCCCGTGCCGCCGCCGCCGCCCGCGCTGCCGCCCGTACCCGCTGTGCCCGCGCTGCCGCCCGTGGCCGAGCCCGCGCTGCCGCCGGTGGCCGAGCCCGCGCTGCCGCCGGTGGCCGAGCCCGCGCTGCCGCCGGTGGCCGAGCCCGCGCTGCCGCCCGTGCCCCCGCCGGCGTCTACGCCGCCCTGTCCGCTTCCGCCGTTGCTGGTGTTGGCGTCTCCGCAGCCGAACAGCAGCCCAGAAGCCACCAGCACTCCCCCGACCCAGATCCACGTTCGCTGCATGACGCCCCATGCTTGCAGAAGGTTATGGCCCGCGATGTTCGCATATCCGTCGGCGGATTTCGACCGGCGGTCCGCTGCGAGCTTCTTCGATGTGGCGGGGCGGAGCGCAAACGGCGGACAACGGACGCTCCCAACGCGGGGCGCTGGCCGGGTGTCTCTTGTGCAGGATGCACGTACACCGCACGCACTGCGCGCGGGCGGCGCAGCTCGCCGTGGTTGTGCTCGCGCTGATCGCCACTGCGTGCGGGACGGTGATGCCGCGCGACGTGAAGGGCAACGACTCCGGAAACTGGGACCCTCCGGTGGCGAGGCTCGCCTGGTCCGGCGGGACGCTGGTGGCCGAGCTCCGCGAGGAGGCATTCGGCGACCGGACGTGGCCCATGCAGGGCTACGCCACGCGCTACGTCACCGTCGATCTGCAAAGCGGCGAGGTGCACACGCTCGGGCGCGACCCCGGTCGCGTGATCCGCGCCGTCTACCTCGGTCATCCGGTGCGCTGTCGCATCTCCTGCGACCGCGCCGGCGCGTGCAGCGTCGCGACGCCGCGCGGCGCGCTCCGTTTCCCGATGCGCTGTCCGCCCACGTGGCCGATGGCCGTCGCGTGCGGCGGCGGCCGCGTGGTCGCCGCGTGCAGCAACGGCATCTTCGTTCACGAAAAGGCGTGGCGGCGGATACCCGCCTGGGACGCAACGCCCTGGAGTATCGAGATCAGCGGCCGCCGCGCCTACTTCAGACTGGACCAGGGCGAGTTCGGCGGTTGCCTGGGCGCGATCGATTTCCCGACCTTGAAGCCGCGCTGCATGCAGCTCGCCGCGGACGGCCGGCACAATCGCGTCAGCGCGCTCCAGAGCGCGCCCGACGGCAGCCTGTGGGTTGCCGAAGGTTGGGTCACGGACGTTGCCGTCTACCGCATCCACGACGGCCGCGTGACGCGCGAGCTCGACATGGCGCCACTGTCGAACCGCCCAGTCGATGTGGAAGGTCTGTTTGCCGGCAAGCGTACCGTCGTCGCCCTCTCGACCACCCTCGGCGTATTCGAGAAGAAGCCCCGCAGCGCCTGGACCCGCATCCCCCTCGACAGCAGCACCCCCATCGGCAACGCCACCTGCATCGCCCCCGGCCCCTTCGCCGACGACCTCGTCGTCGGCACCGCCAACAACGGCATCGAGGTGTGGGATCCATTCCTGGGGGCGAGGATCGGGCATGTGCGGTTTAGGCGGTGAGCGGGTTCGGGTCGCGGTCGACCCCGGCGCGCATGCGCGCAAACCAGAGCCGGGCTGTCGATTTCATTTGACAGGTTCTGCGACGGCGCGGCTCGCGATCTTGTCGCTGGTGGGTCGGAACACCGATTGCGGCGCGTAGCCAGCGCGCTGGTGGCTCTTTCACATCGGAACGGTTTTCGAGCTGTGTTCATGCTCGAAAACGCAACGGTGGCGCTCCAGCGAGGTCCCGGATCGCGGGTGTAGAGTGCGATCATGGATGGGGTGACTGTGAAGCGCGGGGACGCTGGTTTCGGGCTCGACAAGCTGGACGACGAGGCACTGCTGGCCGGCACACGACGGCTCGTGGGGCGGACCAACCAGACGTTGGCGCTGCTCTTGGCGCACCTCGCGGAAGTCGAAGCGCGCGGCATCCACCGGGTGCGGGCGTGCGCGAGCCTGTGCGCGTACTGTGTGTACGAGCTGCGCATGTCGGAGGACGCGGCGTTCCGGCGCGCGAAGGCGGCGCGGTTGTGTCGGGAGTTCCCGCGGCTGTACGACGCAGTCGCTGCTGGCGAGCTGCACCTGACGGGGCTGCTCATGCTCGGGCCGCACCTGACAGACGAGAACCAGGTGGAAGTGCTGGCCCGCGCCAAGCACAGAACGAAGCGCGAGATCGCCAAGCTGGTGCGGCAGCTCGATCCGCTACCGGATGTGCCGGCGCGCGTCGAGCCACTTGGTCCGGAGCCGGGAATTGCCAGCCCGCGCAATCCGACGTGGAGCGAGCTCGTGGCGTCGTTCAGTCCGGTGCGCGAGCTCGCGCCGGGTGCGCGGCCGCGGGACTGGGCGGAAGATGCCACGGGCGATGACGGGGGCGCTGTGGTGGCGGGCGACGCCGCGGCGGTGGCGGATGCCGAGGCAGAGCAAGATGGCGATGGCCTCCCGAGCGCTCTCGCCGCGCCGCAGCGCTACAAGGTCCAGTTCACCGCGTCGCAGGAGTACGTCGATCTGCTGGAGCGCGCGCGCGATCTGCTCGCGCACGCGGTGCCGGGACGATCGATCGAGGAAGTGCATCTACGCGCGCTGCGCGCGCTGGTGGCGGCGCTGGAGAAGAAGAAGTTCGCTGCGACGGACAAGCCGCGCCGGCGCGGCGGCTCCTCTCCGCCGGATACCGATCCGCGCCCGCGCCTTGCTCGCGACTCACTGGGCGAGAGCGCGGTTCAGCGCCGGAGAGACAACAACCAGCCAGCCGGCGACTCGAAAGTACCGCGCCGGCGCGGGGCGATCCCCGCCGCGGTGCGTCGCGCGGTACGCGAGCGCGACGGGGCTCGCTGCGCGTACGTCGACGCGAACGGCCAGCGCTGTCGCGAGACGGCGCTTCTCGAGTTCCACCACGAACAACCCTTTGCTCGCGGCGGCCCGGCAACCCTCGACAACCTCGAGCTGCGTTGCCGCGCCCACAATGCGCTGGCAGCCGAGCACGACTTCGGACGCGCGCTGGTGGAACGGCAGAAAGGCCGCGCTGCGCGTGGGCCCTGAGCGCAAGATCAGGCTCCCGTGGCAGGGACCTGACCATTCCGTCCTCCGATCGCGATTGGCGATCTGCTCGTAGAAGTGAAGACATCGCGCGAGTGCCTGCTCGAGCGAGACGTCACCCGCCGGCTCATGGGATACGTGCTGCTGTCTCGCGCGGGGCGAGTGCACCATCCCGGGCTCGTTCCGGGAATCAGGCGGATGGCCGCCTACTTCGCGCGCTTTGCGCACCTGTTCGTGTTCGAATCGCTCCAGGCGAACGACGCGGAATTGGACGCGGCCGCGGAGGAGCTGTTGCGCATCGCCGCTGTGCAACGAGCTGCGCGACTTGCGGCTCAAGAACAAGCGCGAAGGACTCTCTGCGACCAGTCGCGATCGGCTATTGCCGCCGCTCCAGGATCTCGCGCTCGGCATCGCAGCTGTGACACCAGCTCGACGTGACGTCAGACACGACGTGCTCGAAGAGGCGCTCCTCGATCTCTCCCGTGTTGGGGCGCACCCAGAATGCGACGGACACTTCATCGCTCCCACAGTCGGCACAGATCCAGTGCGTCTCCGTCTCGGTCAGTTCGCTAGCCATGGCCCATCCTAGCGCGCGGATTCGAGCACGGCCGTGGCCCGGACGCCGACCCCCAAGACAGACAACCCGCCGGCTCACGAAGAACCGACGGGCTGTTCTCTCTCCCCGACGAGTCTGATCAGCCGGCGGGGGCCGGCGGAGCATCGGGGCTCTGTGCGGTTGCGGTTGTTGCGGGCACCTGGGCCTGCTGCTGGCGGCGGCGGGCGTCGGCGCGGCGGCAGCGCTGGTAGGCGCTGGTGACGCGACGGACGGGCCGACCCGCCATTCCAACAGCAGCACGCGGGTCTAGCCGCGAAAGGGTATCCCAGACGACTCGACTACCGCGGAGTACCCAAGCTGGCGTAGGAGTCTTGTCGGGCTGTCGACACCACTGTCGGCATCCTGCGTCGGTCCCACGTTGACTCTGGTGAGGTCTGGCATCTCGCCGTCGTCGGCGAGATCGATTGGGATGTACGGTACGATCCCTCGTGATGTCGGTCGGAAGCGAACGAGCTCGTCTTCGTGGCCGGGCATGGGGATCACCACAAGTCGGCGCTCGCGTTCTTCTGCAAAGGCAGAATGCTTGAGCTTTGGTGTGAGTGTCGCTGTCCAGCGCAGCATCAGCACCAGTGCCTTCCGTACAAAGGCATCAAGTGTGGGCATGCTTCTGGCGTAAGTCTGGATGTAGCGCACGATGCCGTCGGCGAGTCGAAGAAGAACGTGCGACACTTCTTCCTTGTAGATTGACGGGTCGTACAAGCACTTCACCAGGCGGAGGACTAGCTGGGCGTCTGGGTTCTCCTTTTGCGGAAGGCGAAGGCTCGAAAAGCCCAGGGCAAACCCCGCGCCGTTGCCGGCGTAGCCCCGCCACTGCGAAAGCAGGTTGCCATCCTCGGAAAGCGACGCGATGTAGACGTCCGTGACTTTCGTTAGTCGGAGCGCGTCATGCTGCTGAAGGAACTGGTCAAATAGCCACCGATGCTCGTCCGAGAGGGTGGAGTCGCATGCGAGTCGTTTCGCGACGTTGTCGATCACGCGCTCGCCAAATCTGACGTCCTCCGCATCGTTCAGCCAGCGGTAGCTCGTCGCCCAGAGTGTCTTGCTCCTGACGATCCCCTCGAATCCATACGGATCCGTGTAGTGGAACAAGGCTTCTTCGTACGTTTCGTGAGGGACCGCCGGGCCGAGTTCACGCTCAATCTGATCGAGAAGCTTCGCGTCGCCTTCGTTCGTTGCCATCGCGCCCAGCGTACTGCGACGCGCCCAACCGCTCCAATCTCTGGCTGACGGAAGACGTCACTCGACCCGCTTCGCGCGAGCCCTGGGCGACGAGATCAGTGACGGAAGTCTAGCCTTTCGCTGCCCATGGAGCGACGCTCTTCGGTCATGGAGCTAGCTCCTGGCGATCGCGTTGATCGCTATGTGCTTCGGGTTCGCCTCGGGGAAGGTGGGCAGGGGGAGGTGTGGCGGGCGGATGATCCGATTGATGCGGAGCATCCGAAGGCTTTGAAGCTGGTGGGGGTGGCGAGCGCTTCGCCGAACCAGCTGGAGCGGCTGAGGCGGGAGGCGCGGCGGCTGGTGCAGCTGAAGCATCCGTCGCTGATTGCGTGCCATGCGCTGTTCGAGGACCTGCACCGCGACCTTCTGGGCGTGGTGATGGAGTATGCCGACGGGCAGTCGCTGGACGATGCGATGGCCGACGCGCGCATGACGGAAGACAAGCGCATGCTGGTGTTGGCGCATGTGGCGGGTGCGCTCGCGTACGTGCACCAGCGCAACGTGGTGCATCGCGACATCAAGCTGGAGAACGTCGTGGTCACGCACGCGTTCTGGGATGCGCCGCAGGATCCAGCGACGGTGAAGCTCATCGACTTCGGGATCGCGGTGGAGTCGGACAACCCGAAGCCGCTTACTAAGCTCGGGTGTGTCATCGGCACGCCGCCGTATCTGGCGCCGGAGCTGATCGATCCGTCCGGTTGGAACAGTGTGGGCGGCGCGACCGCGACGTCGGATGTGTTCGCGTTCGGGGTGCTCGCATGGAAGCTGCTGCTCGGTCATTCGGCGCATCCTTCGGGGCTTCCGCCGCGGTCGGACATGGGCCAATACGCAGTGGCGTACCGGGCGAGCGCGGGCGGGCCGTGGCCTCCCGGAGCACCGCAGGCGGCGTGGGTGCCGGTGATCGCTCGCTGCCTTGCGCTGGATTGGCGGGCGCGCGTCAAGGATGGGCTTGCGCTGGTAGCCGAGCTGGCGAAGGCGATGCCCGGAGTTGTTCTCCCGACCGCGGAGCAGGCGGCGCCGACGCCAGCCGTGGGCGAGAAGCGGCCGGCGGATGCAGTTCCCACCGCACAGTTGGGCGGTGGCGGGCCGCGGACCGAAACGGCGCCGGCTCCCGCGCCGCTTCGCGAGTCGAAACCGCAGCCGAGCGTGCGCACCGTGCCACGAGAGCCGGACTTCGCACGGTGGTCACCCGCGCCGCAGCACACGAGCGAGCCCGTTGTGCAGCCGACACCGCAGCCCATGCCGCAGTTCGCACCGGCGAACAAGCCTTGGAGAAGGTGGCTGTGGCTGATGCTGTTGTCGGCCGCGTCGGCTGCTGGCCTTGGCCTGCTCGCAGCGGGAGCGGCTTGGTACGAGGGGTGGCGGCTGGACCTAGCTGGCACAGGAGATTCGGCGCTAGCGCCAGCGGGGACCCCATCCGGTCCATCGCGGCCGCTGCCGAAAGCTGCTGGTGAGTCCACTTCTAGTGCTGTGCAGACGGGTTCGGACACCGATCCATCGAGACCCGCGAAATGTCCGGTCGGTGCATCGCTTTGCATTTGTTGCCCGTCGGATCGGGATTGCGGACCGGGCGGGTGCGGTGCTCAGCTCGCGCAGACCGGCTCGTGGGACCTTCGGTTGTGGGACGTGACGACGAAGGAGCACCCCCGGCTAGAAAAGGACCCCAATCTGGAAGTATGCGTCACGCGCCTGCGTGACCGGGTTTCCCAGTGCTTCAACAACGGCGAGGCCCTGAGCGGCAAGGTCCCGGCCGCGGCGCTCAACGTGACGTATCATGATCTAACAAGCGGCGGCTTGATGATCTGGGTGGGGACGCGGGGCTTTTTCGGGTCGGAGGTCGGGCGCAAGAAACGCGCCGCGTATCCGAAGGGGATAACGCGGCTCGCCTTGTGCAGAGGACTTCGGTTCGTTGGTTTCCAGGGACGAGTCCGTGCAGTCGACTTCTACCTCGACGATCCTTCTGATCCGCCAGGGCAACGCTTCTGCCTGGACACATCTGCGCAATGACCTCCCCCACCACTGAAGAATACGATCGCCCCAGCGACGAACCCCTCGCCACGAGTCGCCCCGCGCTGGTCGTCGCGTTCCCGGTGTCGACGGCGCTCGAGATCCCGAAGCACGGCCTGGCGGTGGGGCGCGATTGGCTGTCTGCGCAGGGCATCACGGATGCGAAGGCGTCGCGGGAGCATGCGATGTTCTCGCGGCCGGGCGGCGTGCTGCACGTCGAGGACGCGGGATCGCGGAACGGCACGTTCGTGGACGGGCAGCAGCTGGCGCCGGGCTCGCGCGTCGCGCTGCGCGACGGGAGCATGGTGCGGATCGGGCGCACGCTGCTGGTCTATCGCGAGGCGCTGGAGGGCGATCTCGCGCCCTCGCCGCCGATCGGCGCCCTGGTCGGGCCGTACGGGCTGCGCGGCGTAGCCATGCGGCTCGGCGCGCTCGCGCTGCGTCCGGCGCGCAACGTGCTCGTCGAGGGCGAGACGGGGACGGGCAAGGAGTTGGTGGCGCGCGCGGTGGCGGAGCGCCTCAGGCCCGGGCGGCCGTACGGGCCGGTGAACGTAGCGACGCTGCCGGCAGGCGTGTTCGATGCACAGCTTTTCGGCTACGTGGCGGGCGCGTACTCGGGCAGCGGCAAAGGCTCGCGCGGTGTGTTCGTCGAGTACGAGGGCGGGACGGTGTTCCTCGACGAGATCGGCGAGCTACAGCTGGAGCTGCAACCCAAGCTGCTCCGGCTGCTCGACAATCGCGAGGTGCTGCCGGTCGGCGCGACCCGGTCGACACTCGTAGATGTGCTCGTGATCGCAGCGACGAACCGCTCGCTGGAGACGATGGTGGCCGAGGGACGCTTCCGGCGCGATCTGCTCGCGCGGCTCGCGGCGGCGCACGTGGAGCTGCCGCCGCTGCGCGAGCGCGCGGAAGACGCGTACGCGATCGCTTGCGCGATCGTTGCCCAGCGCGGCGAGCAGTTCGACCCTGCGCAGGTCGAGGTCGAGGCGGTCGAGGCGTTGATGCTGCGAGCGTGGCCCGGCAACGTGCGCGAGCTGGTGGCGGCTCTGGAGCGCATCGCGGCCGTCGAGCCCCCGCCGGCTCTGCGCCTGGCGGCCGTGGAGCGCGCGCTCGGCGCGGGCGTGCCCTCGCGACCCGGACCGCTCACGCCCGAACGTGTGCAGGCCGCGCTCGAGGCCTGCTCCGGGAACCAGAGCGAGGCCGCGCGCCAGCTCGGTGTCTCCCGCGGGCAGCTGCTCCGCTTCCTGCGATCGCAGGGCCGCTGATCGCGATCAGCGCAGCCGATCGATCGGCTGATCGGGTCCGCCTCGTGGCGGCCGGAAACCCCAGGAATCCCGCTGGTTCCACGCTGGCACCGGCCTTGCTCAAGGGCAGGCCAGGTGACGGAGGCAGCGATGAACACTCGAACCGGGATCGTGGGACTGGCGTTGATGTTGGGGGTGGCCAGTAGCGGGTGTGCGGCGGCCACTGCGTCGATGCACGCCTCTGGGCAGCTGCAGGCCACCGCGCCGGTTCACGCTGCGTGTGAGGTCGGCCCCGGCGACGTGCCGACGGCCGTTCGGTGGACGCCTGCACAGCGACAGGCTCTGGAGAGGGCTGCGCATGATGGCCTCGTAGTCCTCGCGACGGACGGCTGCCACGTGCGGATCCTGAGCGGCTGCCATGCGCGTGGGACCTACAGCTACACCGGTGTGCCGCTGCAGAGCGATCGGCGCGAGCTCAGCTCGGGCGCGGGCCTCGGTGCGAACCTGGCGGTGCTCGGCAGCAGCCTCGGAGGCAACGCCCGCGGTCGCTCCCACTACGAGCTGGACGTGGCCATCACCGGCAGCTTCCGCGCCGATCGTCCGATCGTCCGCGTCGACGAGTTGGAAGGCGCGTGTGCTGGCGCGAACAGCGTTGTCGCGAGCTACGACTCCGGCGCATTCCTGCTGTCGCGCAGCGACGGCTACCACGCGCAGGCGAGCACGGGTTCGCCGTCGACGGCGGGACTTCGCGGCTACTCCGGCGCCGACGAGTCACAGCTGACGCGCGGCGGGGACATTGCGGCGTGCTCCACGCGGCACACCGACGCGTTGCCGGTGCCGGGTTGCTCGGCAGCGGTCGACGTGCACCTGGCGCCGCTCGCGCCCGCGCTTCCGCCGCGTCCCGTGTCGGCGCCTCGGCCTGCCGCGGCGCCCGCCCCCGCGCCGGCCTCTCCGCCGGCCGTAGCCGCCTCCACATATGGGCAATTCGCCAACTACCTGCGCGGGTTCGTGCCGCCGCAGCTGCTCTCGAGTCTGTGAAGGAGAACACCATGCGACACCTGCTTCCCCTTGGTGCTTCGATCCTGTTCGCGCTCGGTTGCTCGACCGCTGAAGCGCGGCGCCCGCCGGCGGTTCCGATGTCGCCACGCCTGTCCGCGGTTCCCGCACAGCACCGCACCACCGCGCCGGCGCCTCTGCCGCCGGGATGGAGCTGGCCGCTGGACGTGCGCGCCGGTCTGGCTGCGGCGTCGAGCATCATGCGGCCGTTCGACGTGTCCCGGCTGATCCCGGCTGCAGGCAAGGGTCCGTGCGCGCCGGTGCAGATCGGTCCGTCGTTCTGGATCTCGCTTCCCTGCGGCGGCATTCCGCAGCTCTCCCGCTCGAACGCGGTGCCTCGCATCAAGTCGCTGCTCCCGACGAGCAACCTACCTGCCAGCGTCGACCTGCGCGAACGCGGGCTCGACGGCCCGGTGCTCGACCAGCAGATGGTCGGCGTGTGCTGGACCTTCGCGCTGTCCGACGTGATGGACAACGCGCTCAGGCGCCGGGGCCGCAACGATGTGATCGCGCCGATGCACGTGCTGGCGTCGGATACCTTCAACCAATTGTGGCAGCACGGTGCGTCCACCGAGGATCTCGTTACCGAGCCCCAGTGGCCGTACGACCCCGCCAAGGCCTGCAAGCTCAACGAGGACAAGAGCGAGCGCTGGTGCGGACCTGCGTACCACGTCAAGCCCGGCTCCTGGCGCAGTGACCCAGCGCTTGCTTCCGAGGTCGACCGGGCCGACTCGTCGGGCTACTTCCACGTCGCGAGCGTCGAGAAGCTGGACACACCCGTGGACCCCGACCAGATCGCGGCGCTCATCGCCAGCGGTCACGCGGTCTACGACGGCATGGAGATCAACACCAAGGCGTGGGGCTACGCCGCCACGCGCGCTGGTGTGATTCCGGACTACGTTCCGCAAGGTCCGGGCCACGCCGTCGTATTGATGGGCTACCGCGGAACCGGCGCCTCGCGGCAGTTCCTGGTTCACAACAGCTGGGGCAAGGCCTGGGCGAAGGGCGGCTACGCCTGGATCTCGAGCAGGATGGTGCGCGAGCATTCGCTCGACGCGCTCACGCTCGAGGTCGGCGAGACCAACGCGCGCCCTCTGCCGCCCAATCCGCGGCAAGCGTCGCCGGGGCGTTCGACCTCGAATACCCGTCCGGCGCCCGCGCCTGCGCCTTCCAGCTCCAGCTCGCAGCTCCCCTGGCCGTTTGCCAGTGGCGCCAGCTGCGCTGCCGGTCAGACCCGTGACGCGGTGTTCGGCGTGTGCGTCGCACCGTGTCCGGGTGGAAGCGCGCCTGTTGCCGGACTGTGCGCGCCTGGAACCTCGGCTTCGCAGTCCTGCGCGGCCGGTCGGGTGCGCGATTGGGTCACGCATCAGTGCGTGGTGGCGTGCCCGAACGGACTGCCGCCCGCGGGAGGGTTCTGCGCGCCGTGGTGAGGGCGCGAACCGACACAAAGAGTCCGCGCCACAAGGCGCAGAAGGAGGCAACATGAGCAAGGGACACAGCGGAAGCAGAGGAAGCAGCGGCAAGGGCGGCGGTAGCGGCAAGGGCGGCGCTAGCGGCAAGGGCGGTGCGGGCCGCGGACGGGGTTCCGGCAACGCTGGTGGTTGGCCGAGTACGCACTCGGGTCAGTCGTCCGGAGGTGGCCGATCGAACAACCCGTCAGGAAAGTAGGGCGATGGGCGGCCGCTCGCTACTCGCGAGCGGCCGCCCGGAGCACTGCTTGGCCCTCCCCCACGAGGCCCGAAGCGCCCCTCTAGTACCTCGCCAGGTCGTACCCAACCGTGATCCCCGCGGCCAGCGCGCCCGGAACGGTGACCGAGAACATCGAGAGCTGCGCCTGGATGTCGACGGCGCCGACCTTGTAGCCAATGGGGATGTTGGCGCCCCACGCTGCACCAGCGAGCGTCTTGGGTTGGCCCTTGTAGTCGACGTCGCGGACGATGAGCTCGTTCAGGCCGAATTCGACGCCGGCGTGAAGGCCCTCGCCGCCGCCTGTCGGGTAGTAGCGCACGCCGAGCCAGATCGGCAGGTCGCTGAAGCCATGTTTCGGACTGCCGGGGCCGTAGAGGTAGCCGATGCGGCCAGTGATGCCGACGCTCGCTGTCGGATCCACCTCGTACTTGAACACGCCGCCGACGAGGACGTGGGTGTAGTAGCTGTGGAAGGGAACCAGGATGCCCGCGTCCGCGCCGAAGGCGTGCGCCTTCTGCCGGGTGGAGGCGCCGGACGCGGTTCTGGTGCTGGTGGTATCGGCGCTCTGCGCGGACGCGGCGCCGGCCCTCGTGTTGGCGCCAACGGCGCTCTGCGCGGACGCGGTGCTGGCTCTCGTGTTGGCGCCAGCGGCGCTGTGCGCGGACGCCCCCGCGGCAGTCAGCGTGACGGCCAGGGCCAATCCGAGTGACGAGAAGCCGCGGGTCATTCCCGGGAAGTCCTCCGTGTCTAGAACGTCCACCCTGCCGACAGGTGCGCGCCGCCGCGCGTGGGCGCGACGGCGACGCGGAGGCGGTGGGTCCAGCTCTGCTTTTCTGGTGCTTTCTCGATGGAGTCGATCGGGGCGCGGTTCCGGGCGAACAGGATCCAGCCGGGGATCGAGAGGCCCGCGCCGCCGACCACCATCAACCAGCCGACGGCGGCTCTGCGCTGGTCCGTGTCCGAGCCGCAGTCGCTTCCCTCGCACATGGAGGACATGAGGCTCAGTGTCGCCAGGTTCAGCCCGACAAAGCCAAGCACCGATCCGCCGATGCCCATTGCCAGCCCGACCGACTTGAGTGTGCGGTTCTGTGCGTGCACGTGCCAAGTGACGGACTTCTTCACGCGCACGACCTGGCTGCCGGCTCGCTTTCCGTGATCGAAGACCTCGAGGGAGTAGCGGCCCGGAGCCAGCTCCAGCGTGCAGGAGCCCTGGCAGACGGCCGGCTCGGCATCGCGATCGTCGTCTGGGCGAAGGTGGTAGCTCAGCCCCGACTGCTCGGGCGAGATGCGGATCAGCACGGGCGGCCCGTCTTCCACGGCCGGCGCGGGGAGCGGCGTGTACTCGCCGGCTGGCGGCAGCTGGTCGGGCGAGAGCGTCGACACTGCCCGTGCCGCTCGCGCCGTGGCACACAGCGCAAGCAGCGCGGCAGCGCCCGCCGCGCGGCGCAGGGGAAAGCGAAGCATGCTCGGGGTGGAGCAATCCGCGTGCCACCCGGGCTATGTGGAATGTACGGGCTTTCCTGCGCCTGTCGCCAGCATTGCGTTGCCATGACAACAGCAAGCGTGACCTGGAAGCACAGCGTGCGTCAGGTGGCGCCCGGCGGCGGCACGCCTGTGACCTGCTGTACGCCGACTTTCAATGCGGATGGGCACGCAGAATAGGTGCGGGCGTCCCGAGCTGGTAGTCTGTGCGGATGAAATGGGTGGCGCGCGCCAGCGTCGTCCTGGCGCTTTCCTGGGCGGTGGCTTGCGGCGGACAGGTCAGCGATTCCGGCGTCGCGATCGGGACGTTCTGGAGGCGGCGCTAGTGGCAAGGGCGGCGTGGCAGGCAGCGGCACCTCGACGGGTGGCACCAGTCCTTCAATCGGCGGAGGCCGGACTGCTTCCCGATGGATCGCCGGACGCGGGAGACGCGAGCTCCGAATGCGGGACCAGCGTTCCGCATGTCTGCCACGTCACGAGCTGCCAGGGGCACGTGTACGCGTGCGGAGACTGCAAGGACAACGATGGCGACGGTCTCGTCGACATGGACGACCCCGATTGCCTAGGCCCCTGCCAGACCAGGGAGGACGCTTTCGGCTACGCGATCCCCGGCGCGCAGAAGCCGGCATGCGTGCAGGATTGCTACTTCGACGGCGACTACGGGAGCGGTAACGACGACTGCTACTGGAGCCACACGTGCGATCCTCTCGAGCCGGAGGGGGCGGCGTGCGCGTATGACCTGTCGGCGAGCATTCCTGGCACGACGGCGAGCTGCGTCGAGCTACACGGGACCCCGGGCCAGTCCAACCTCTGTGCGAGCTTCTGCGGTCCGCTGGTGCCCAACGGTTGTGACTGTTTCGGCTGCTGCGAGGTGCCGGGCGCACCGACGCCCATCTGGCTGGGATCCACGGACGGGGGGGCCCCGACATGCTCGCTCGCGACCGTCGGCGATCCCACGAAGTGTCATCCGTGCACGCTCGTGTCGTCGTGCTTGAACTCGTGCCGTCATTGCGATCTGTGTGTGGGCAAGGACACGTTGCCCGCCGACTGCACGCCGCCGCCAGGGAGCTGCCTGCCGGGCCAGTGCGGACCGCAGCAGAACTGCCCGGCAGGAGAGACGCGCTGCGGGCTGCCGTGCCAGCCCTCGTGCCCTGCCGGTTTCTACTGCAACACAGGCTGTTGCACGCCGGGGCCAATGTGATGTCTGCTGCCTCGACCCCGCGACCCCCGACAGCTATGATGCAGTCGTGCAGGACGACGAGGCGAGCCGGGCACGGGCAGAGCAGCGACGCGCTAGCTGGACGGGCGGCAAGGTGACGTCGTTTGCGGAGCTGGACAAGCTCGACACGTGGGGCGCCTTGAGTCCGGTCGAGCGTATCCGTCTGGTCTGGTCGCTCGTCGAGGACACACTCGCCCTACGAGGGGATCATCGGACCTCCACCCCGACTTCAGAGATCTGTTGGCGGAGTGCGCCCGCTCGGGAGTTAGGTACGCGCTTATCGGCGGCTATGCCGTCGGCTTCCACGCGGTGCCGCGCGCGACGAAGGATCTAGACCTTCTCGTCTCTCGCGAAGGGGACAATCTCGTGCGTCTGGCGGAAGCGCTGCAGCGCTTCGGCGCGCCGTCGAACGTTGTCGAGGGTGCCCGCCAGCTGGGGCCATCGGAGATTGTCTACCTCGGTGTGCCTCCGCTGCGGATCGACCTGCTGGCTTCTGCTGATGGAGTCGATGCCGAGGAAGTGATCGCTCGCGCCGTGCATACGAACCTCGACGGATTGGATGTGCCGATCATTGCGCTGGAAGATCTGCTGGCGAACAAGCGCGCATCGGGTCGTTCGCAGGACGTGGCGGACGCGGAGGCGCTCGAGCGCGCTCGAGCGTCGCGCGGAAGATCGTGACGCGACTCCGGGTCCAGCGCCCGGCGCGGGCTCGCACGCGATGCTTGGCGCTCCTGTTCGTCGCGCCAGTCGTGATCGGTGGCTGCGCTGGGGCCTTTCGCAGGCTGGATTCGATTCCGGCTTGTTCCAGCGGGACGGAGCTTCGGGAGACGCAGCACCAACGCGGAATCGGTTGCTATCGCGACGGAGTGCCGGACGGGCCGTTCGTGTTCTTCGACGAGCAGGACTACGTCGAGATGCGGGCGAAGTTCTCCAAGGGCAAGCTGGACGGTCGCGTGACCGCCTACTATCCGGACGGCCACGTGAAGTTCGTGACGCTCATGCGCGCGGGCAAGATGGAAGGCCGGCTGGTGGTGTACCGCGACGACGGCAGCATCAGGAAGATCGCCACGCACCGCCACGGCGTGCTCGACGGTCCCTACGAGGAGCGCCGCGCGGACGGCTCTCCGGTGATGCGCGGGCAGTTCTCCCGCGGGCTCGAGCAGGGCAAGTGGCGCTTCTGGAGCGCTCGCGGCGCGCGGCCGCAGACGTGGCAGTTCGACCGCGGGCGGGCCCTGATCCCGTTGCTGGAGATCCGTCGCCTGCCCGACGACGCGGGAGCTCCGGGCCCGTCCGACGCCGGCGTGCCGGACGCCAGCCTCGGCGTGCCCGACGCCGGTGCCACAGAAGCGGGGCCGGAAGCGGGTGACGCCGCGCCGTGAACCTGCCTCAGCGCGCGTCGGCCTCCTGCTCTGATTCCGCCTCCTCGATCCTCGCGCCGCATCCCGCGCACACCTCGTCGTCCGCCGCTAGCCTGCGCCCGCATGCGGAGCACTCGCCGCGCCGGCTGATGCGGCCGGCGATGTAGCCGAGCACGCCGCCGCCGAACATCGCGGCGATCAGCGCTGTACCTTGCAGGACTCCGGCGGTGGCGAGCAGAAACGGCGCGGCTGCGCCGAACAGGGCGAAGGTGCCGCCGCGGTGTACGAGGCGGCGCGTGGCTGGCTCGCCCGGGTCGGCGGAGTCGCGCGGGGGCTCGTGGTCCGGGTCGTAGACCTCGTGAACGAGAGCCTCGTTGTCGGGCGCGGTGAGCTGCTCGAGCGTGGGGAAGGTGGACCAGGTTTTCGGGTCGGGCACGCCCAGGCGCTGTCGCAGCGCTGCGGCGTCCTGGCCGAAGAGGCGGCAGGCGTTGCGGTAGAGCTTCTTGTGGTTGGGCGAGAGCGCGGCGGCGATGGCCTTCTGCTCCTCGCGCGTTGCGGCGCGGGCCACGCTCTGGGCGCCGAGCAACAGCGCGATCTGCGCGGGCGAGAGATAGCCGCGCGACTTTCTCTGGAAGAGCAGCGGATCGCCCGAGGGGGAGTAGCCGCCGGTCTTGATGCTCCATGACGACATCAACAGGAACGCGCCAAAGCCGAGATAGACGGCGGTGAGATCGGTCAGGCGCTCCTCGACGAACGGGTCGCGCGCGCGGATGGCGTGGTGGTGGCGGTAGGCGTGGGCGACCTCGTGGCCGAGCGTACCGATCAGTTCCCCGGCGTCGCCGAGCTCGCGGCGTTCCACACCAAAGCGGCAGGCGTTGCCTTCGATGCCGGCAAACCAGGCTGCGGCACCCGGGCCGCCCGTTCCGACGCCATGGTGGTCGACCTGGGCGTGCGTGTCGTTGTCGTACACGGCGACCCGCACGCGGAACCCGGGCATCCCCGCGTAGATCAACAGCCGCCGCAAGAGCACGGCCACGCGCCGCGAGTCGTCCGGGGCTTCGTCGGGGAAGTACTCCGGCTCCGGCAGGAGCACCGGCGCGCCCACCAGCTGCTCGTAGCCGCGGAGCGACACCAGCCGCTCGAGCCCGCCCAGCAGCCAGTCCCGCTCGTCGGCGTCCGGAAGCTCGAGCTCGAGGCCGTGTTCCACGAAGGCGAGTGTAGCGCGGCTTTTCGCGAGCTCGCTGCACGCCGTCCAGTTTCCCTCACGCAATCGTGATTGAAGGTTGCGTGCTGGCGCGCAGCGGTATCAACTGTGAAACGGGCGAATGGACGGGCCGGCGCGAATGGCACGATGGTGGGCGGGGCTGCTCTTCGGGGCGGTGGCGTGCGCGCCTTCGCGGCCGCCGGTGCCGGCGCGGGCGACCGCAGCGAAGAAGCGGCGCGACGCGCACCGGGTCGTCTACTGCTCGGCAACGCGCACGACCTGGGACGTGGACCACTGCATCCGCGAGCTGTCGTCTGCCCAGCGGCGACAGCGCGACGAGAGCTACCGGCTCGACTTCGACGGCAAGCGCCTGCGCACGTTCACGACGGTGAACGGCTTTGGTGAACCGCTGTCCGACGACAACGGCTGCTCACGGCGCGACTTCGAGCTGGATGCATCCGGTACCCACGTGAAAACAACGCTGTGCCGCAGCCCAAGCGGCATCCTGCGGGAGATCACGCGGTATCTCGGCAGGAGAGTGGAGTGGCTCGACCCGTGGGGGCAGCCGCTGCACCCGACGGGAGCGACCGGACTGCTCCGGACCTTCGACGCCCAGGGACACGTACTCCGTTACGAGTACCTGGACGCGAAGGGCCGACCGACGGAAAACGGCGACGGCATCGTAGAGAAGCGCCTGCGCACCAATTCCAACGGCGAAGTCATCCGCCGGAGCTTCTTCGACGCGGACGGCAAGCCCATGTTGTCGAAGGACGGCTACCATCGCGAAGACTGGGAGCCCGACGGGTTCGGGGGCTGGCTGGCGGTCCGCTACTACGACGCCGCAGGAAAGCCGACGGCGGATGTCGATGGGGTGCACCTGGTGCGCGCCGAGGAAAACGCCGCCGGCGCGATGATGGGAAAGTCGTACTGGGGTCTCGACGGCAAGCCCGTGAACGGCCACGACGGCTATCACGCCTTCAAGGAGCGTCGCGGCGACCACGGCCAGGTGCTCGAGTACGACCTGTACGACGTGTCAGGCCAGCTGGCCCCGGGCGCCGAAGGCTGGGCGATCGAGAAGCTCGACTACGATCAGCGGGGGCGGCCCATCGAATGGGCGTACTTCAAGGCCGATGGCAGCCCGGGGACCGGTCAGGACGGCTACTACAAGAAGCTCGCCGAGCTCGATGCGGACGGGCACCGCTTGGTCCAGCGCTTCTTCGGCGCCGACGACCGGCCAGTGCTCCTCAAGGAGGGTTACGCGACGAAGCAGACCGTGTACGACGCGCGCGGCAACCGGAAAGCGGAGCTATTTTCGGGGCAGAAAACCAACCGGTGAAGGACGAGACCGGCGTGCACCGCACCGAGTGGCGACGCAATGCCACCGACCAGGTGATCGCCATCTCGCACTACGACACCGACGGCACGCTGGTCGACTCCCGCGATGGTTGGGCGCGCGCCACCATCGCCCACGGTCCAGGTGGCGCCGAGCTCCGCCGCGACTACTTCGACGCCAGCGGCGCCGCCGTGGACGTGGCCACGTACCGGGTGGTGAGCATCCGGCTCGGGGCGGAAAACCTCGACAGCGCACGGGCTTCCCTGCAGAGGGTGCTCGACAAGGTGGGCGCCGGCATGGATCTGGAACACGCTGCTCGCGCCGTGGGTCTCCGCTCCTGGAGTTTCAAGAGCCCTCCCGGCACGCTGGTCGAGGCGGTGAAGCAAGTCGGACCCGGCGTCACGTCGAAGGTGATCCGCCTCACCCACACATTGGAGATCGTCCACCGCGACAAGTGAGGATGGGGATGAAACGTCTCGTCCGGCTTGCAACCACCGCAGCGCTTGCCGCGGTCTCACTCGCGTGCGGGCGCGCTCGCACCGCGCCGCCGCGAACGCCGCGAGCAAGGCCTGCGAAACCTGCTGCCAAGCTCGCCGCCGACAACACCTGTCACGCACTGCGTCACCCACTCGAGCCCTCGCTTGAAGCGTGGGATGCCGACGATCGCGCGCGCATCCGGGCGCTGGGACGGCACGGTGCGGTGGCGGTGCGCTACTTCGTGAACGGCTGTGGCGCGGCGCTCGAGGTGCTGCCCGGGTGCACGGCCGACGCGCAGTACGCCTTTGCGCCCGCGCCGGCCAAGCGGCACTCCTTCTTGTGGAAGCGGCGTGACCTGCTGAGCGGGTTTCCGCTGGGTGCACCGGCGCTCGTGGGTGCTGTCGCCGACCACCGCGTGCTCAGGCTGGACGTCTCCGAGCTCGGTGCCCTGTCCTTGCCCGCCATCAGGCAGAGCTACCCCGCGTACGCGTTGCACGGTCCGCAGTGCGCAGAGGCCACACACGTGGTCGGGCGCATCGTGGTCGGAAGTTTCGAGCTGGCGATCGGTGGCGGGGCGATCCACGCGCTCGCGTCGCAGGGCCCGGTGACCAGCGATGTCGACGTGCTGGCAGACGAGGGCTACATAGCGGGCTGCGCTCCCGGGCGTGAGGATGCGAGCGGCGCGCCGCTTTGCGCGACCGCGCTGCGCGTCGATCTGCTGCCGATTGCCGGGGTGCCGCAAGCCGCGCCCGCGTGTGCGCCCGGCAAAGCGTGGGTCGGCGCGGCGTGCGTGCCGCGTCTGGGCTGGGCGTGCAGCGGAGGAATGCACCACGACGCGAAGCGCGGCTGCGTGCCGGACGACGCCGGGTCCGGCTCCGCTGATACGCTCGCGACCTGGTACGCCGAGCACGAGAGGGACGCCGCCGCGGCGCAGCGCAGCGTGGGCGTTGCCTACCAGATTGCAGAGATGCGTTTCGTCGGCGGCACGGGAGATCCCGCGCCCTGGTGGGACCGCACGGTGACGGCGTTCGAGCATTGGAAGAAGTCGGGCGGCTCTGTCGATACGCCCGAGGGGGCGATGGCGGCGGAGGCGGCGTACCGTCGGCTGGATGCGCGGATCGCGGCGGACTTCGACTACAGCACCGGCCACCACCACTACACCGGCTTTGTCGTCGACATCGCCCAGCAGCTGAAGGCGGACGGGGCCGAGGCCCGCAAGCTCGACAGCGAGCTGACCCACGTGGCGGATGACTATCGCCAGCCGGTCTGGACGATCGCAGCGCTGGCCCGCCAGGGCTCGCTCTGGGACTCGCTGCGCAAAGGTATGGTCCATGCGCGCGAGCCGTACATCGTACTGTTCGACGATCACACGCTGCACCTGTTGGCCGAGGCCGATGCGAGCGGAAACGCTGCACTGGTGAGGAAGGCGCGCGCGATCCGCACGAAGGTGCGCAAGGCATGGCGAAAGCGCGCCGCGCGCGAGGTCGAAGCCTCGTCGCTCGCTGCCATCGTCCGCTACGCGGCGGCCGTCCAGCTCGCGCGGCAGCAGCACGTCGACAACGCGCTGGTCGAGCGCACGCTCCGCCGTCTGGAGGAGCTGGAAGTCGAGGTGGGCCCAGAAAAGATGCGGGCGGACATCCAGACCGTGCGCGGACTGGAGTACACGCCGGGCATGTACTGGGCGCTGTAGCGGCCCATCCGGGGGGGCGTTGCCATGCCGGGCCAGTGCCTACCTGGCCAACTGCACACCCTCCCACTCCGCGGCCCAGGCATGGCACACTCCGCAGCATGCGTATCAAGGGGACTGCGTATCACGCCCGGATGAACCTGCTGCGCGCGAAGCTGGGCGAGGCCGGCGTGGAAGATTTCATGAAATCGTTCCTCGCGAAGCACCCGACGTTTCCACAGAATATCCTGGCGACGACGTGGCTTCCGGCCGAGGACTTCCTCCAGCTCATCGACGCCATTGTCGAGGGGCCCTACAATGGCGACACGCAGTCGTTGTGGGAGATCGGCGAGGCGAGCGCGACCTATACGCTCACTGCCGGGCCGTACAGACACCTGCTCGAGACACGCGACGTGCGCCGCTTCGGCGGGCTTGCCGGTGTCATGTACGCGAACTTCTTCGACACGGGACGCGCCCGCTCGGAGTATTGTGGGAAGTTCGTCGAGCTGTGGATCGAGGGCATCCCCGCGCCGCTCCGGCACCTGTATTTCGAGTATTCGCTGGTCGGCTATTTCCGCCGCGGCTTCGAGTTGCTTGAAGAAAGCGTACGCGCCGAGTGCCTCCAGGGCTACTCGAAGGGGGACGATCGCGTGCACTACCGCATCCATCCAGCGTGACGCGCCCTGGCGAGGCCCGTCCCTGCGCGGCTAGGGATGCGTGCTGGTGCTGGCAGGCGCGCTCGATGCGACCAGCACACCGACGATGACCAGGACCGCGAACGACAGCGGGACGAGCCCGATGCGCTGTCCGAGCGAGAGCAGTCCGACGCCGTTCATGCCTTCGGCGAGCACCGCCACGGCGATGATTCCGGCCAGCATGCGGCGCGTCCGGTGCTGCCGCCATATGTGCAGCAACATCAAGAGGGCGATGCCGCAGGCGGCGAGCGACGAGCCGAGCACGTGGAGCAGCGCGAGCACCAGCCGCGACACGCCGGGCTCCGTGGCGGCGACCGTGCCTACGATGGCGATGTGCCCTGGCAGCAGCTTGCGGATGCTCTGGTCGCCGAGTCCGCCCAGGATGTGCAGTCCTGCGCCGACCTGGGCCAGGCGGTAGCCGATCCGGAACCGCAGCGGCTCACCAGCGCTCATGCGGCGAGTGTCGCCTTTTGCCACGCCGGCGCCAAGCGGAAGCTCGATCGGCGCCTATGCGGGGCGCCCGGTCCTGGCACGATCCCTGCTCCATTCAAGGCGTGCCAGCGAGTCGCTCGCTGGAGTTCGGAAAGGAAGAAATCATCATGGAGCGCGACATCTACTCCGACTACCGGATGGTGAACGTGGCGCTCGGGGCGTGGCTGTTCGTCTCGGCGTTTCTGTGGCCGCATGCGGTCCCGGGAAATGGTCAACGCAGCGCTCGTGGGGATCGGCATCGCCGTGATCGGCTACCTGGGCACGAAGGCGCCGATGCTGCGGTTCCTGAACACGGCGCTCGCGATCTGGCTGTTCATCTCGGCGTTCGTGCTGCCGGCAGCGTCCTGGGGCACGGGTCCGAACAACGCGCTGGTTGCACTGAGCGTGTTCTTGCTGTCGTTCGTAGGTAGCTACCCGCAGCGCAAACACACTGCCGCGCGAGGGACCTAGGCGCTATCGCGCCGGCGTGCAGCATTGCCACGCTGCAGCATTCTGCCCCGGTGACGTGAGCCGACGGTTTCTGGAGTCCGTCGCCGGCAGCAGCGGGACCTGCGCCTGCTCTGACTGGGGGATGCCGGCTAGGGGCTCAAAGTGGCAAGAGCAGATATGCCTGCCCCGACCACAGGATGTCCCAGTTCACCGGAGGCGTCTCGATCTGCTCGTTCTGCTGGTAGCGGGTCTTGAAGAAGAAGAACGTGTCGCCGCCGCCGGAGACGCTCATGCCGAGCAGCAGCGTCGGGCGCCCGCGCAGCAGTGGCAGCAGATAGCCCGCGGTGACCCTGCCCTGGACGAAGCCGATGTAGGTGCCGTCGGCGACTGCTTGATTGAGCGTCAGATCGTTCAAGAGCCGCACCTCGCCCATGCCACCGATGGCCGAGAAGTCGACGAAGAAGCGGTCGGGACGCTCCGGCGTCGTGAGCCCGATGGCCAGCCCGCCGCCGCGGAAGCGCGCGTCGAAGACGTACTGGTCGAGCACGGCGTCGCCCACGTTGAACTGATACGGCTTGACGAACTGCACCACGCCGAGCCCCACGTAGAACGGCGGGATGCCCTCGCTCGGGGCGCCGATCAGGCCGGCGTTGTGGGGGTTGTATTTGCCCGCCACGACGAAGCTCTCGTACGAGCTCGTCATCGTGAGTGGCGCAGTCGTCAGTGGAAAGTCCGTCTCGGGCTGGTTCTGGCTCGCCGCGCGCGGAATGATGCGCACCGGCGCGCTGGGCGTGGCGGTGGTCGCGAACGCGCGCGCTTCGTAGCGGACGAACGGCTCGATCACGAACTTGATCGGGAAGCCGATGGCACCGAGCAGCCATGCCGCCTTGGGTACGTAGCTGCCTGCCCGCGCCGCGATCGCTGCGCTGTTCGTGCGCGGCGCGGCGAGCGCCGTGGACTCATAGAAGCCGCGCTCGAGCGTCAGGAAGTTGAAGAGCTTGGCCCTGAGCCCGACGGACCAGGTGACGTAGCCCCGGTTCTTCACCGACACCGTCGGGTACTGCTGCGCGTACCAGCCGTATCCGGTGCCGACCTGCGGATCGAGCTGTAGATCCTTGCCGATGACGCGATGGGGAAGCCGCGGACCGTGGGGTCCTTTCTTCCCGGGAGCTGGGGGCGGCGCTGGCGGCGCAGGCGCGGCGCTAGGCGGTGGAGGGGGCGCGCGGTGCGGCGGTGGCGGCGCTGCGTGCCTGGGCGGAGGCGCCGGCTTCTTCTTGTGCGGCTTCAGGTGCTCCTCGGCGTGCTTCTTCACCGCTTCGCCGATGCTCGTCGCCCGCGCGTGCGCTCCAGCGAGCACAAGCGCCGCGGCTCCCGCCGCGCCCAGCGCTCGACCCCGATGCCGCCGCCCTGCCATCGCCCGGCAGCAGTGTCTCACGATGTGCCCGGCGCTGCAGCAGCGCTTCGACTCCAGCTTGCCGCCTGACCGTGCCCGGCTCTCGACAGCCTGCGCCGGCGGCTGCATGCTCGACGGCAGATGAGCGTTCCCGTCGTTTCCACGCTCGAAGCGTTGCTCCGCCCGCGCGCACGCCACGACAACGACGTGAGCACGTGGCGCGACCTCGACTGGGCGCGTGCGGGCGTGGATCTGCCTGCGGGGTTGGAGCTCGAGTGGCTGGGCACGGCAGGCTTCCGGCTGTCCTACGGCGGGTTCGACCTCTTGATCGAGCCATACGTGTCGCGGCAGACGCTACGCGCCATGCTGCCGAAGCGGGCGCTGCTTTCCGACGCGGCGACGCTCGAGCGTTTCGTGCCGCATGCCGACGCGGTGCTGGTCGGCCATACGCATTTCGATCACGCGGTGGATGTGCCGGCGCTTGCGCGCCGCGACGACTGCAAGGTGTACGGCTCGACGTCGCTGCGCACGCTGATGGGGCTGTACGGCCAGGTCGAACACAGCGTCGTGGCCGAGCCAGGGCGCGTGTACGAGCTGGGGCCGTTCGAGGTGACGTTCATCGAGTCGCTGCACTCGAAGCTGGCGCTGGGCCTGGCCGTCCCTATGGACGGCGAGCTCACCTGCGACCACCTCGACGGGCTCTCCGCCGGCGCCTACCGCTCGGGGCAGGTGTACGGCATTCACATCGCCGTGGCTGGCGTCACGTTCTACCACCAGGGCAGCGCCAACCTGATCGACGAGCTGGTCGTGCATCGCGGCGTCGACTATTTCCTCGCCGGCATCGCCGGGCGCGGTTTCACGCCGCACTACGCCAAGCGCATCCTGTCGCGTCTCGAACCACGCATCGTCATTCCGCAGCACTTCGACGACTTCTTCCGTCCGCTCGACGGCGAGATGGGCTTTTCGCTCAATGTGAACCTGGGCGGGTTCGTCGAGGAAGTGCGGCGTGTGTCGCGCGATTTCGAAGTACGTACGCTCGAGCCGCTGCGCGTCGTGTCGGGGGGCTGAACGCCGCCCGTGCTTCACGCGCTCTGGCAGAGCGTCATCGCGATCGGCACGCGGTGCAGTACCCACACTCCGAGCGGAAGCAGCACGATCGTCAGGCATAGGATGTAGCCGGCCTTGAACAGCAGCAGGCCCAGCCACCAGCCGATCGCGAAGAACCACACGATGCGCAGCAGGAGCGGCAGCTCGCTCGGGGGCTGCCCGGTGCCGAGCTCGTGCGGAACGGGCTTGAGCGTGAGCACGTAGGGCAGGCGGTTGAACATGGCCGTGCCGACCGGCAGGAGCACGATCGTCGCGCAGCAGACGTAGGCAACCACGCCCCAGATCAGCGCGGCCCACCAGCCGACAAGCAGGAAATACAGGATGCGTTCCAGCGTCAGGGGCATGTCTCCACCACCCTGCAGGTCATCGAAGTTCATCAGGCCGTTCGTCTGGCTCATGCAGGACTATTCGGGCCAGGGGCGGAGATTATTTCAGACTTGGTGCGCACGGCCGCTTTGAGCGTGTTTTTCGCTACAATGAGGCATGACTTTCTGGCGTGGCATTGCGGTCGGGGCAGCGGTTGTGGCTTTCGCAGGGGTGGGGTGCGGCGGAAACGCGACCTCGGGAACCAGCGGGACGGGCGCCAGCGGCGGCAGCGGTGCGAGCGGCGGCACGGGCGCGACCGGCGCAACTGGCGGTACGGGCGCGACCGGCGCCACGGGTGGCACAGGGGGCGTGGGCGGCAACTGTGGTGCGGCTGCCAAGAGCTGCGCCGTGACCAGCGACTGCATCCTCACCGCAGCCAGCTGCTGCGTCTGCAGCAAGCCCCAGCTCAGCGACTACATTGCCATCAACAAGGCGCAGCAGAAGTCCTGCGTCTGCCAGGGTCCGGCTTGCGGCTGTGCGGCCGCACCCAACCCCTACCTCGGCGCGACCTGCAAGTCGGGAACGTGTACCGGTTTCGACGTGCAGCAGATCGATGCGCTGTCTGCCTGCAGCTCCGATGCCGACTGCACGCTGCGCATGGGTCTCGGCTGCTGCCCGGCCTGCAGCGGCTCCCAGGTGGTCGCGCTGCGTGCCGGCGCAGAGTCCACACTGGCCAAGCTGGTCTGCGACAACGGCGCGCCCCAGCCGTGCCCAGCCTGCGCCCCAGTGTTCCCCCCGAACACTCACGCCGCCTGCGTGCAGGGACGCTGCCAGGTCGTCACGCAGTAGCGCGAGAAACGCAGCGCTTTTTCCCGACCCGGTTCCGGGGCACACTCCGTTTCGTTGGCGCGGCAGATTGCGAGGCGGCCGGACCGCGAGGTGTACGAGTTCCACGGCATCACCACGGTGTCGCCGCAGATGCTCGAGTTCTTCGAGCTGCTGGAGCGGGTGGCCCGGACGAACTCGAGCGTGCTCATCCGCGGCGAGACGGGGACGGGCAAGGAGCTGGCGGCCCGCGCGCTGCACGAGCTGAGCCCGCGCGCCGGGTGCCCCTTCCAGGCGCTCAACTGCGCCACGCTCACGCCCGAGTTGCTCGCCTCGGAGCTGTTCGGCCACGTGCGCGGCGCGTTCACCGGCGCCATCCGCGACCGCCGCGGGCTGTTCGCCCAGGCCGACACCGGCAGCATCTTCCTGGACGAGATTGCCGAGATGCCGCTCGACATCCAGTCGCGGCTGCTGCGCGTGCTGCAGGATCACACCTTCGTGCCGCTGGGCGGCGTGGACCCGATCACGGTGGACGTGAGGCTGGTGTCGGCAACGCTGCGCTCGCTGCGCGAAGAGGTGCGCGCGGGGCGCTTCCGCGAGGACCTGATGTACCGAGTGCGCGTCGTGACACTGCACCTGCCGCGGCTCTCCGACCGCGAAGGCGATGTGGAAGCGCTGACCTGGTACTTCATCGAGCAGTTCAACGCGTTCGGGCACCGTCACATCGAGGGCGTCGACAAGAAGGCCATGGAAGCGCTCCTGGCCTACCCGTGGCCGGGCAACGTGCGCGAGCTCAGGAACAACATCGAGCACGCGTTCGCGGTGGGGCAGGGGCCGGTGCTCGAAGAGCGCGAGCTGTCGCTGGAGCTGCGCGGCCTGCCGCCGCCCGAGTCGCACTCGCTCTCGGCCCGCTCGCAGGGCGAGCCGGTGGGCGCCGTGCTCAGCAACGAAGCCGATCGCATCCGCGACGCGCTGCGCCGCTCCGGCAACAAGAAGGGCGAAGCCGCCCGCCTGCTCGGGATGAGCCGCTCGACGCTCTGGCGCAAGATGCGCGAGTTCCGGATTCGAGTAGGCGCGGCGGGCGGTCACCCGCCGCGCCGGCGCTGCCTGTCCGCGTCCCTGCATGCCGCCGGCGGACGTGGTCTTCTCCGAGATCGAGATCCCCGACGACGACGACTGGCGGATCGCGGTGCTCCGCGTGCTTCGACGCGCAGGCTTCTCCATCGAGCTGGCGGCCCACGCCTTCTCGCTTCTCGACAGCTACCTGTTCGGCTCTTCCGTCCACCGAGCCGCAGACCGAAGACGTGGCGTCCGAGATCCTCGAACAGATGAACGCCCTCGCAGCAGTCTTGATGGAAAGTTTTCGTCCTCCGCCCTCCACCCTCCGTCCTCCGCCCTCCGCCCTCCGCGTCCTTGGGTCTGGGGGCACCCAACCAGGTCAAGACCCGACTCGCACCGCCGCGTTAGTATCGCGGCCATGGACCACGACATCGGAATCGCAGTCCGCAGAGCCTTCGACGAGGAGGGCCGGCTGGGACTCCAGCGGATGAATCGAATCCGGGTAGCGCTTGCCGCGTCCTGGCTGGCGATCGCTCTCTGGTTCTCGATCGAGGGGCTGTCGGGCTGGAGGACACAGGCGCCTTGGGTTTTCGCCTATTTCGTGCTGGCGCTCACGTTCCTCGTGCTGGGAAATATGAGCTTCGTCCGGCGCATCGCTCCCTACGGAGTAGCGCTGATCGACCTTCCGACCGTAACGCTCGCACTGCTCGCGACGACCACGGTGCTGAGAGCCGGCCCCACGTCGGATCTGGGCTCGGCGTCCGCGATCGCGGGCGCGGGCGCGGGGGTCTATCTCATGCTGACCGCGTTCGGGATGATGACACTCGATCCACGTGCTCTCGTCGTCATTGCCGCGGCCAGCGTCCTGGGGGAACTGCTGCTGCTGCGTGCGAACGGCTTCACGAGCGGCGGGATGGTGGCGAGCGAGCCGCTTCTGATCATCACCGGCGCGGCGGCCTGCATCTCCATGATTGGACGGGTACGCGATCTGGCAAGCCGTATCGCACACGAGAGCGCGGCCCGGCTTCAGAGCGATCTGGTTGTCCACCGCTCGTTCGGACCGGCCATTGCTGAACGCATACTGGAAAACCGCGGCGTACTTGCCCCCAGGCGCTACGACGCGATGACTGTCTTCTTCTCCGACATCGAGGGATTCACCACCATCAGCGAGGCGCTCGACGCCGAGGACATGGTGTCCATACTCAACGAGTATCTGGCGCGCGTGACGAACCTCCTACGCCAGCAGCATGGCGGCGAAATCGCCCAATACATCGGCGACGCGGTCATGGCCTATTGGGGGGCGCCACTCGCGGCTTCCGACGGACCGCGCCAGGCATGCCTGGCGGCGATCGAAGCACAGCGCGTGATCGACGCGTACGGTCACGAGCTGGAGTCCCGCGGCATGCCCCCCCTCGGGACCCGCATCGGCGTGCGAACAGGACCCGCCGTCGCCGGGCTCGTCGGGCATCCCGATCGCCAGTCCTTCGCGGCGCTGGGTGATACGGTGAATACCGCTGCGAGGTTCGAGAGCGCGAACAAGATCTACGGCACGCGCATTATCGTGGGGCCCGAGACGATGGCGGGAGCCCGGGACGCCGTCTTCGCGCGGGAGCTCGATCTGGTGCGGGTCAAGGGCAAGACCACGGCCCTCCGCGTGTACGAGGTACTGGGCCTTGCTTCCGAACCGCTGCACCGGGAGCGCGAGGTCACACGCCGCTACGAGGCGGCACTGGCCCTGTTCCGCGAACGGGAATTCGAGGCGGCGCGCAGGGACTTCGAGACCCTGGCGCGCGACTACGACGACGGTCCGTCTCGCCGCTTGAGGGAGTGCTGCGACGCGTTCCTCCGCAGCCCGCCGCCGGAAGACTGGGACGGAGCGAACGAGCTCCACGACAAGTAGTGGGACCGGCCTTCGGTCAGCGGATCCTGCTCGTCGTCGCGTGCATCGCTGGCGCAGTCGCGTGGAGGTTCGAGTCCTCTGTCGAGGCGACGCGACGAATCCCCGCGTTCAACACGCCGCTATCAGGGTACATAACGCCGATCTACGAAGTCGATCCCGGGCTATGCTGGTTGTGCTGAGATAGTCGATCAGGAGGGATTCGGTCAGGCGTGCCGCATCGGAACGACGAAGAATCGGAGCTACTGTTCATCGAGGGCGGTTCGATCCTGACGCTCGACTCTGAGCGTCCCCGCGTCGATGCGATGGTTGTTCGAGGCGAGCGCATCGAGGCGCTCGGGTCGGCTGCGGAAATGCAACGGCTCGCCGGACCCAACGCGAAGCGCGTCTCGCTGGGCGGCCGGTGCCTCTTCCCGGCGTTCGTCGACCACCATGTGCACCTGCTCAACGTGGGGTTTTCCCTGGTCAACGAGCAGCAAGGCGGGGCGCTCTTTCTGGATCTGGCGGGCACGCAGTCCGAACAGCGAATCGCCGATCGCGTCGGTGAACGCGCCCGAGCGCTCGACCGGGGAAGCTGGGTCCTCGGTACGGGCTGGAGCCAGAACGGATGGGATATCCCGGCCATGCCACGCCATGATCCCCTGAGCACGGCGGCCCCGGACCATCCCGCCCTGCTGGCACGGGTCGATGTCCATTCGGCGTGGGTCAACGCCGCCGCGCTCGCCGTCGCCGGCGTAGCCTCCACGAGCCCGGATCCTCCCGGGGGGATCATCGTCCGCGATCCCGACGGATCCCCCTCCGGCATGCTCGTCGACCGCGCCTGCGAGCCCGTCCTTGCGCGGTCTCCCCGCCCCACCGACGACATCGTGCGCGCAGCATTCCGGCTCGCCGCCGACGGGATTGCGTCCCGCGGCTTCACTCGCGTCTACGAGGCGGGGTTTCTCGAGTTTCCGGGCCTGCTCAGCTTGAAGTCGGATCAGGAACGCTACCTCGAGCTGCTGCTCGCCGAGGACAGCGCCCATCCGCTGCCGATCGATCTCCGCTTGATGATCATGGCGCCGAGCGAGCTGGCAGAAAAGATCGTGAGATCGCCCGGGAAGTACCGGCACTTGTCGCCGCGTATCGGCGTCACGCATCTCAAGCTGCACGTGGACGGAGCCCTCGGCAGCCGCGGTGCCTGGCTGAGTCAACCCTACGACGATGATCCGTGCTGTTCGGGTTTGTGTTGCACGAGCCCCGCAGATCTCCGCTATTGGGTCGACCGCGCCCTGGACGCCGGGCTGGACGTGGCGACTCACGCCATCGGCGACCGTGCGAACCACACCGTGCTCGACGTGTACGAGGCCGTGTTGGAAGCCCGCCCCGGAACGGATCCGCGGCGGCTGCGCGTCGAGCACTTCACCTACGCGACCGACGAGGACCGGCGTCGAGCCGCTCGCCTGGGCGTGCTGCTGGCCGTGCAACCCGGCTTCGTCGAACCGGACGAGAACGGTCACGTCATGGAGGATCTGCGTCTGGGGCTCGAGCGGTCCAGAAACGCGTATGCGTTCGGCGATTTGAAATCACTCGGTGCGCGAATGGCGGGGTCGACCGACGACTACACGTTCGTACCCAACGCGATGCGCCAGTTCTTCGCCGCGGCGACCCGGCGCTCGCCCACCCCCGGGTCTCGAGCCACCTGGCAGGCCGACCAACGGCTCTCGCGCTACGACAGCCTGCACCTGCTCACCCGCTGGTATCCCAACGGAGGCGGCGAACCGACGCCAGGCATGCTCGCCGAGGGCGCCCCCGCGAGCTTCGTCGTCCTGTCCGGCAATCCGCTCGAGGTCCCGGAGGACGACATTCTATCGATACGGATCCACGCAACCTATCGTCTGGGACAACGCACGTTCGATGACGGTTTCATCCGCGAGCCGAAACGGCGCCGCGTCCGCCGCCGTCGCCCCCGCCCGAGGAAGGTACCGATAGACGCGGACAAGGGCCGGCGTTGACAGGCGTTCAGACCTTGTCGCGCTCGATTTCCTCGTTGTAGACCTTCGAGTAGACCCTTCGCTTGCCCTCGTAGGCGTCGACCGTCGCGTTGACGTGAAAGGTCGTAGCCGTGGATGTCACAACGGTGCGCGTCACCGTGCGGACGTCCCAGTCCCCGCGTTTGAAGGCACGCACCGCCTTCGTCTCGCCGGTAACGGAATCGAAGTCCTTGCGACGGTAGCGGTACCACTCGACCGTGGAGTCCTCGACCTCGAGGTCGATGTCTTTGTAGTGGACGACTCCCTCGTCCTTGACGACCTCGAGCACGGACGTGTCTTGCCCTAGATCCCGATGCACCTTCCAGTGATGGCGTGAAGGCGCCACGACCGCGGGTTCGTCCGAGGGTGCCGCCTCCGGTTCGTCGAACGGGCGAAGCGCTTCGTCTCCGGAGCGGGGGCCGCGCACCGGCAAGAGGAGGCGGCTGGTCTTCGACCAGATTGTCAACTTGACCGGTTCGGGAGGCGGCCAGGCGACGGGCCAGTACGATGTCGAGATCGCGAGACGCAGCCGATGCCCCTTGGCGAACACCTGCGCCACGTCATTCAGCTTGACCCCCACGGTGTATCGCTCGCCGGGGACGAGCTCCTCCGGCTGCTCGTGTCCCTTCCGGTGCGTCAGGTTCAAGATGCCATACGTGATGCGGGTTGCCTCGCCGTCCGGAGCAACGTCGGACAGCCGCACGACGATCTGCGCGATCGGTCTGTTCGCGGCGAGCTCGAGCTTCACTTCCGGCGCCCCGAGAATCTCGATCGGCTGGTCCAGCTCCTCGCTGTCGAACGTCAGTGCTCCCCCGTCCTCCTCTCGCTGGTCGTGGGGAAGATCCGGAGCGGCGCTGTACGAGCACCACTTGCCGGCGAAGAGACCGCAGCTCAACGGTGACTGCACCGTCAGGCGACGCCGATTGGCGGCTTGCCCCTCGGGCAGGATGCGCCGATGCGACGTCAGTTGATACGGCCGCATCTCGACGTTGTCGGACGGCCACTCTGGCTCGGCGACCCACCAACCCGGTCGGAAGTCGTAGTAGGCGTGCGCGGGGACGCTGTCCTGCATCCAGACGCGCAGCATCGGTTCCTCCTCGACCTGGTTCTCGATGCCCTTCAGCCACCGGTCCCACCAGCGCAGGCATTCCTGGAGATAGCCGATGGCCGGGCCGGGAACGCCCACCTGGGGATAGCGGTGGCTCCAGGGGCCGATGAGCCCCTTTCGAGGGACGCGCAGATCCCTGAGCAGGCGAAACACGGAATTGCTGTAACCGTCGGCCCAGCCGCTCGTGAGAAGGACGGGGACCTTGATGCTGGAAGGGTCTTCACAGACGGAGCCGTGCTTCCAGTATTCGTCGCGATGCTGGTGGCGCATCCATTGCTCGATCCACAGCCCGCTGCCCTCGAGGCGCTGCATCCACATGTCCCGCCAGCTATCGCCGACGATTGCGGGATCCGGCGGGCAGGAGTTGAAAGCGAACATCACGGACGCCCACGACAGGTTGTCGCCCAGGAGGCACCCGCCCATGTAGTGGACGTCGTCGGCGTAGCGGTCGTCGGTGGAGCAGAGGCTGATCACCGCTCCGAGCTCCGGCGGCTTCAACGCGGCAAGCTGCAGCCCGTTGAAGCCGCCCCAGGAGATTCCTATTATCCCTACCTTGCCGCTGCACCAGGGCTGACCCGCGATCCACTTCAGGATTTCCAGACCATCGTCGAGCTCACGCTGCAGATACTCGTCTTCGAGGACGCCCTCCGAGTCACCGCTGCCTCGAATGTCGACGCGAACGCATGCGTACCCATGACCGGCGAAGTAGCCGTGGTTCGCTTCGTCGCGCGGTCTCGTTGCATCGCGTTTCCGGTACGGGATGTACTCGAGAATGGCGGGAACGGGATTGTCCTCGGCTCCGACGGGAATCCACATCCGGGCCGCGAGACGGCACCCGTCGGGCATCGGGATCCAGACGTTCTCGACCGTACGGTAGGCGTGGGGGAACGAGCGAACGACCTTCATCGGGGCGGAGCGTATCAGGTTCTGCCCGGCAGAGACCTGCTCTGGTGCGCGCGCCGCCCTGCGCGACGATCAGCTGGTCGGCGCCGGCAGGCTCTCCTCGGCGAGAACGGAGAGGTCCGGCAGCCGGCGCACCTCCGCATCGCGGATATCGGACACATCGAAGTTCAGGAGCTCGACGCACTCCTGGTACTTCGCGAGCAGGTCCTTCTCGTTCTTGGCGCCCATGTACAGGATCGCGAGGTAGTAGCTGTAGCTGTCCTGGTAGAGCAGCTCCGACAGCGACATGCCTTCCAGCACCATGGGCTGGACGATGAGGCCGGGGAAGCGTCGCTTGGCGGCTTCGATCGTGTCCTCGTTCGGGACACGGGTCACGATTTCATCTCTGAAGGCCCGGACAAAGAGCTTGGCCGCGAAGGCATAGTTCCCCTCACGGTGCGGGAATTCCGGCTCGCGGCCGAGGGCCACGTCGACCATGTTCTCGTGATGGGAAGCGCCGTCCACTTTGTAGAAGAGGTCGGCGTGGGACTGCGCCATGCGCGTATTGACCTCCAGCAACCAGGCGTGGTTGCGCTTCATGTCGTAGAAGAATTCGACGTTGAAGGTCCGATCGTCATAGCCGATGTGTGACATCAGCTTCTTGGTGACGTTGCTCATCTGCTTCTGGGCTTGCTTGGGCAGCTTCGAGGGGTACTGGAACCGGGAGAACGAAGGCAGGTGGGCGTATCGCACCGAATCGACAACGCCGATGATGCGGACCTTGCCGTGGTGCACGTATCCCTCGACGGTGCACTGCCGGCCCGCGATGATTTCCTCCGCGATGCAGGTATCGTGGTTCTGCGCGATCTCGTCCGGCACCTCGGCCAGGTCCATGATGTGCTCGAGCGGGTCCATGAACGTGCCGATGCCATGCCGCATCATCGGGATGGCGTGCTGCCAGTCCCGTTCGTTCTTGATGCGGAACCCCAGAACGCTCCCGAACGACTTGATCGGCTTGATCCAGAAAGGATACTTGAGGTCCAGCTTCGACAGCGCGTCGTCATCGAACGGATCGAAGCTCTTGAAGCCGGGAATGTGTTCGGGAATCACCTTCTTCTGCTCGACGCGGCTCCAGAACTTGTGCTCGCACTTCAGCACGCTTTCCAGGGTCGCGTTCGGCAAGCCGTACTTCGCGCAGAGGATGGGGCTCATACAGCTGACCGGGAAATCCCAGAACCCCGTGATCGCGTCGATGGGCCCAGGGAAGTCATTGAGCACCTGGATCGCCTTGTGCAGCATGTCTTCGACTGGATACTCCGCCGCCCCGTGCGTCTCTTCGTAGTCCAGCAGCTTGTGGATCCGGACCGAGCCGTCCCTGACCTGCCGCAAGGTGTGCATCTTGCTCGTGTTCAGGTCGTCCAAACCGATGACGAAGACATTCTTCTTCATGAGTCCTCCCGTTCCTGGTCGAAGCGCCCGCCTGCGGCAACTCGGGCCCAGTCCTTGCCAGCACCCCACACCGAACAACACGCCCCGGGCACACGCCCCGGGTAGGTCGAAAGCGACGGCAGAGCCAGGCTACTTGCAGAGCCCGCAGTGTGCAACCCGTAGCATTGCGCGACCCTCGCCAGTGGCTAGGCTGATTCGCCATGGGCGAGAAGAACGTGTTCGTCATCGCACTCGACCAGTTCAACCGGAACAAGCTCGAGGCGCTGCGTGTGGCTTCGCAGTGCAGGTTCCACCGGCTGATTCGAGACGACGAGCTCCTGGCGGGAATCGCTGGCTACGACGTTGACGAGATGATCCGTCAAGGGGAACGCGAGCTGCGCGAGTTTCCGGGAACCGTCGACGCGGTCATCGCCTATCGGGACTTCCCGGAGTCCACCATCCAGCCGATCCTCGCGTCCGGTGCCGGCGTGCCGACCGCGTCACTCGAGGCAGTGCTGAAGTGCGAGCACAAGTTCTGGAGCCGGGAGGAACAGCAGAAGGCGGTGCCGGATCACGTACCTCGCTTCGAGCGGTTCCACCCGTTCGATGACGACGCGCGATCGCAGATTTCCCTGCCTTATCCGTTCTGGATGAAGCCGGTGAAGTCCTTTGCGTCGCATCTTGGATTCGAGGTTTCGAGCGACGAAGACTTCGATCGCGCCCTTCGCGAGACGCGCAAGCACATCCGCCGACTGGCCGAGCCGTTCGACCGGATCCTCGAGTTGGCCGAGCTGCCCGCCGACACAGTGCGCGTCGGCGAGGTGTACTGCTTGGCCGAACAGATCATCGGTGGTTGGCAGTGCACTCTGGAGGGATGTCGCGTCGGCGGCAAAACGCTGACGCTCGGGATCGTCGACTCGATCCGTGTACCCGGCGGCTCGAGCTTTCTACGCTACCAGTATCCGTCCAGGCTCCCTGCACCGGTGCAGCGCCGGATGAGCGCGATCACCGAGAAGGTCGTCGAGCAGTTCGGTTACGACAACGCCTGCTTCAATGTCGAGTTCTTCTGGGACGAGGCTCGTGATCAGATCTGGCTCCTCGAAGTGAACCCACGAATCGCGCTGCACCACGCCGATCTCTTCGAAAAGGTCGACGGCTACTCGAACTACGAGATGGCGGTAGAAGTGGCCCTCGGTCGGCAGCCCAGCTTGACCCGCGACCGTGGCCCGTTCTCCATGGCGGCGACCTGCTTCTTGAGGCACTTCAAAGACGGCTACGTGACCCGGGTGCCGTCCGCGCAAGAGGTCTCCGCCATCGAAAGCGACATCGACGGCACCTTGATCGAGGTGCGGGCGAAGCCGAACAAGCGATTGTCCGATCTCGTCGAGCAGGACGCGTACAGCTATGCGCTTGCACTGGTCTACGTCGGCGGCCGCAACGAGCAGGAGCTGGTCGACCGGTTCGACGATGTCGTTCGCCGCCTGGACATCCAGGTGAGTGACGACGCTCCCAATTGACCGGGCAGAGCGCGGAGCACACCCCGGAACACCGAGCTGACCAGAGAGGCCCAGGTCGTGAACATCAAGGAACGGTTTTCCCACGGCGTGCGCGAGGTGGAAAACACCTGGATCCCGACACGCGACGGCACCAGGCTCGCAGCGCGCCTGTGGCTCCCGGAGGGGGCGGAGCGAGATCCAGTCCCGGCAATCCTCGAGTACATCCCCTACCGCAAGCGGGATCTCGAGCGACACGGCGATACCATCGCGCATCGGTGGTTCGCCGGGCACGGCTACGCGGCTGTCCGTGTCGATCTGCGGGGTAGCGGGGACTCGGAGGGAGTGCTTCAGGACGAGTATCTGCAGCTGGAGCTGGACGACGCCGTCGACGTCCTGAAGTGGATTGGCTCGCAGCCGTGGTGCAACGGCAACGTGGGCATGTACGGCATCTCCTGGGGGGGGTTCAATGGGCTCCAGGTGGCGGCACTAGAGCCGCCCGAGCTCAAGGCAGTGATCACGGCCTGCTCGACGGACGACCGCTACGCGGACGACGTCCACTACATGGGCGGGTGCCTGCTGCTCGACAATCTGTCCTGGGCGGCCGTGATGTTCGCGCACAACTCCTTTCCCCCCGATCCGCAGGTCGTCGGCGATCGCTGGCGGGATCTGTGGCGCCGGCGCCTCGAAGAGAGCGGCCTGTGGCTCGAGACGTGGACCCGCCATCAGCGCCGGGATGACTACTGGAAGCACGGATCGATCTGCGAGGACTTCAGCAAGGTTACCTGTCCGGTGTTCGCGGTCAGTGGCTGGGCGGACGGCTACTCGAATGCTGTGTTCCGGCTGCTCTCTGCTCTGCCCGGGCCACGGCGGGGTCTCATCGGGCCCTGGGTGCACGCATGGCCGCACCTTGCGACGCCTGGCCCGGCGATCGGCTTCCTGCAGGAATGCCTGCGCTTCTGGGACCGGTGGCTCAAGGGGGTCGACAACGGCCTGGATCAAGAGCCCGGGCTCGTCGTGTGGATGCAGGACAGCGCCCCGCCCAAGGCGCGGTACGCCGAACGGCCTGGGCGTTGGGTCGCGGAGTCGTCGTGGCCTTCCGGACGCAGCGAGACGCTTCAGCTGAAGCTCGGACGGGGGAGATTGCTCGGTGACGGTGAACCTGAAGAGGACGCAGAGCTCGATGTGCACTCGCCAATCGGTGTGGGCCGATATGCCGGCAAGTGGTGCGCCTACGACACGACGCCGGATCTGCCGAGCCAACAGAGCTTCGAGGATGGCGGCTCGCTCGTCTTCGACAGTGCCCCTCTGGACGAAGCGCTGGAGATCCTTGGAGCCCCCACCGTCCAGCTGGAAATCGCTGTCGACCGACCCGTCGCGCAGATCGCCGCTCGCCTCTCCGACGTGGCACCGGACGGCGGGGTTACCCGGGTCACCTACGGGCTACTGAACCTGACCCATCGTTCGGGGCATGAGCACCCGGAGTTGCTCGACCCGGGCCAGCGCTATCACGTGACCCTCCGGCTCAACGAGGTCGCGCAACGCTTTCCGGCAGGACACCGGATTCGTCTTTCGCTCTCGACGTTGTACTGGCCCATTGCGTGGCCACCGCCCGAGCCCGTTCGCATGTCACTGTGGACGCGGTCGAGCGATCTCACGCTTCCCGTGCGCCCAGCACGTCCAGAGGACGAGCGGCTCCGGCACTTCGAGCCGCCGGAAGGGGCCGCGCCGCCATCGGTCACGCGGCTGAGCCCCGCGGAGCGCAATCGATGGATCACGCACGACCTCGGGGCGGATCGGCACACGTTGCGCGTGCTGAAGGACGACGGGCGCTGGCGCATCGACGAGATCGACCTGACACTCTCGATCCGGGTTGAAGAGACCTACACGCACGTTGGAGACGATCCGCTCTCCGTTCGAGGCGAGACCCTCTATGACTGCCGGTTCGAGCGCGGGGACTGGTCGGTGCGAACGGTCACTCGAATGTCTCTCGCTGCGACGGAAACCGAATTCCGGATCGTGGCCGACCTGGACGCCTGGGAGGGCGAGTCGCGCCTGTACTGCCGGAGCTGGGATGCGCGAATCCCCCGTGACGGGGTTTGACCCCGCGCAACGGCCAAATTGTTGCCGTATCAACATCTCGGCCAATCTGTTGACCGCACTACCGCGCTCGTTTGACAAAGAGTGCCCAGTGTCCTTTATTTGTCGTACGCGCTGAAGCGCCTCCGCCGGTTGTTCCCCTGCCGGCGCCGGGCGGTGCAGCTCGGGGCGGCCGAATACCCGCACAAGGCGAGCAGGGCTCTCGCGCGGAACCAGGCCGGATGGACGGGATTCGAATCCAAGACTGGAACGTCATTCAGCCCGACGACCGGCTCGAATGGCGACGCCCCACTCGGGGAACGACTGTTCTGGGAGGACTGATCAGAGTGACCACGACTACCCCCACTACGGTGCACGGAAGGCACTACCGCGACATCCCGCTCTGGCAGGACGTCAACGACGACCAATGGTCGGACTGGCGCTGGCAGATGAAGCACTCGATCAAGCGCCTCGAGGAGCTCGAGCAGGTGGTGAACCTGACCGAGGTGGAGCGTCAGGGGGTGCTGCAAACGGCTGGGGAGTTCGCAATGGCGATTCCGCCCTACTACGCCGCACTGATGGATCCCGACGATCCTTCCTGCCCGGTGCGAATGCAGGGGGTCCCCACCGTCCACGAGAAGCACGGGCTCGGCGTGACGGACTCGCTCGGCGAGGACGCTCACATGGTCGCTCCCGGACTGGTCCACCGGTATCCCGATCGCGTCCTCTTCCTCGTCAACAACATGTGCCAGCTCTACTGCCGTCACTGCACTCGCAAACGGCTCACCGGAAAGCGCAACGAGGTACTTCCGAAGTCCGAGATGCAGCAAGCCGTCGACTACCTTCGAGCACATCCCGAGGTGCGCGATGTCCTGATCTCGGGCGGCGACCCGCTCATGATGAGCGATGCGAACCTCGAGTACGTGCTGAGCTCGCTCAGGGAAATCCCGAGCGTGGAGATACTGCGTCTCGGCACGAGAGCCCCCGTCACCATTCCACAGCGCATCACGGAAGAGTTGGCGCGGATGCTGGAGAAGTATCATCCGTTCTGGATCAACGCGCATTTCAATCACCCGAAGGAGCTGACGCCGGAAGCGCGCGAAGCCTGCCGGCGCCTCGTGGACGCCGGCATCCCCCTCGGCAACCAGAGCGTGCTTCTTCGCGGCGTGAACTCGTCGCCGCGCATCATGAAAGAGCTCGTCCATGAGCTGGTGAAGACCCGGGTCCGCCCCTACTACATCTACCAGTGCGACATGGAGGCCGGGCTCGAGCATTTCCATACGAGCATCGACACCGGACTCGAGATCATGGAGGCCCTTCGCGGCTGGACCACCGGATTCGCCGTGCCCACCTACGTCGTCGACGCACCGGGGGGCGGTGGGAAGATTCCGGCCGCGCCGAACTACGTCGTCAGCGTCGGCGAAAGCCAGGTCAAGCTCAGGAACTTCGAGGGACGCATGTTCACGTATCCGCAACCCGCGGAGCGTGATCCCAGCTGCGCCTACGACGAGAAGTGGTGCCGCGAAACCAGAGGGTCGGGAGCGCCCAGGGTGTCCGGGTCTGGGGCGCCTCCGGCGCGCACGCCGACACGCGAGCCCGCGCGCCGGATAGCAGCGGGCGCCGAGCCGGAGGCACCGAGGCGGCTGTCGCTTGTGACAAGCGAAGCCGGCTGATCCCGCTCGGAGCGCGCCAGCAGAGCGAGGCAGCCGCGCGCGATCGTGAACAAATCCCATGAGCCACCGCGCACGCCGAGAGCCCGACGCGACCGACACCGCCGAGTGGGCGCCGCTGGAACCGAGCGACAAGGCGTTCGGCCTTGCGCGCATCGTGCTCGACCGTGGCATCAAGACACAGGTGCTGGGGCACCTGTATGGTCTCGACTTCGATATCGAAGCCCCCGGATTTTCCGTCAAGGTATTCTTCGATCGGTACAGCCGTCGCATCAAGGTCCTGGAATACGACGCGGCGGACTATGAAGCGCTTGCAAAGCGACTGGTCTTTCTGGCGCGCGAGAACTCTTTCGACAAGATCTTCCTGAAGGCGCGCTCGGACGACTGGCAGCGCTTCGAGCAGCACGGCTTCCAGCACGAAGGGACGATCAAGTACTTCTTTCGAGGCGAGGACGCTCATGTCATGAGCTTGTTCTCCTCCGGCGAGCGGGCCACGACGCCAGATGCCCCGCGGGAGGACGAGATCATCCGGGCGCTACACGCGGAGCCCACCGACTATTCGCCGCCCCTTCTCCCGGAGGGCTACGAGCTCGTTCTGGCGGTTCGAGCGCACATCCCCGAGATGGTTCGGCTCTACCGTTCGGTATTCCCGACGTATCCAACCCCGTTGACTCACCCCGACTACATCGATCAGACGATGCAGCGACACGTGATCTATCGGGTCGTGCTCGATGACGACGGGCGGGTCGTCAGTGCCGCCAGCGCCGACGTTGACGGGCGCAACTCCAACGCGGAGCTTACGGACTGCGCGACCGCGGCGAAGGCTCGCGGCAAGGCACTGATGTTCCACTTGTTGCGGCGCCTGGAAGACGATCTGCGCGAGCAAGGCATCATCACGGGATACACGCTGGCGCGGGCCACGTCGTTCGGAATGAACCGTGTGTTCCATCGCCTGGGCTACGAATACACGGGGCGACTGGTGAACAACTGCGACATCGCCGGCCAGTTCGAGGACATGAACATCTGGGTGAAGCCCCTGGCTGTCAGACGCGACTGAGGCCGCGCACCGGGAGCGGACGCCGGAGGCCCGCAGGCGCGCCAGGGCGGGCCTCGTGGAGCTGGATGCGGAACGAGCGCGGCGGGGTCGGTGACCTGTCTCTGGAGGAGCTCGACCGGCGTCAGTCCGGCACCGAGGGGCGAAAGCATCAGTCCGGCCGCGCCCACGAGCGGTGGCGCGACGCCGTGCTGTTCGTCAAGCCCGAGACCATCCTGCGCTGGCACCGGGCGGGCTTCGGCGAACAGCGTCTACATCGCGTGCTGGGGTCGCCCAGCAGCTACGCAACGCCACGCCGTTCGCCACCGGGCCGCGGGAGCTAGTTAGTCCAGTCAGTATTCTCATGGCAGCCTCCCAGCGATATCGGACCGGCAAGAACCCAATCCCGTTTCGGCTCGCGGCGCGGGCGAAGGCGAGGCGTCGCCGCGCGGAGCATGAACGCGCGCACTCGTTGCGCGGGCCGTGCGCTTCGAAAGAACTGCGACTGGATCGGCCTCCGACCAGCGGATCGGCGCCTTCGGAGACTCCCGGGCAGGAAACTCCATGACGTTCCAGACGTTCCAGTACGCTCTCCAGGATCGGCGTCCGCGCGCACACTGAACAGCGGTGACCTCATCGAGCACGGCGAGGCGCGTGTGAGGCGAGAAGCATGCCATGCTGTTCTTCGCTTCATTCGCGGAGCAAGGCGTGCAACCGTTTCACTTCCGTCCCGTGAACCTCGACGGGTCGAGGGTGTCAGGGAGCGCACGCGCTTTGGGCACGCGCCTCCTCCGCCCTATTCTCCAGACGACGGAGGGAATGGAGTTGGATTCCAAGGTCCGAAGCGTTGTGATCGGGATCGGCGGACTGTTTGCCGCAGGGCTGGTTTCTCGGATTGTGTCGTGGCGCCCTCTACCCAAGGCGGGCTTTGCGGCGGCCGTGTGTGTGGTCGTTTGCCTCGTCCTGTGGCAGGTGCTCCCTCGAAGTTCCAACGCTCGATGAGCGAGCTGGAGCCAGACGGCCTGGCACCTCACCAAGTGGCCTAGAGGGGCAAAGGTCGTGAGCGTCCAGACGCCTCCGTAGACGCCCACCAGTCCGTGCGGAGACGACGCGCGGGCGGCCGGATGCCGCGCCGGCGCGCCTTCCGCAGAGTTCGATCGCGGCGTAGACTGTCCGGCGGAGGCAGCGAGAGTGACGTGGGGCTATCGGGAGAGGGCGTTCATTCCGCGTGCGCGCACGAACTGAAATGACTCGTTGCCGCGTTCGCGTTCTGCACTCTGGCCACCCTTCCTGGTGGTGGGCTGTTCTCACGGTTGTGCTGGAGGCAGTTCTGGACGGAAGTCCCCAGATGCGCAGGCTGTGCCTTCCTCGGGCGCGCAGGCTGCTCTCTCTTCGAATGCGCAGACTGTGCCCTCCTCCAGCGCGAAGGGCCCGGGAACAGCCTGGAGGTTGATCCATGAACAAGTTGAAACAAGTCTGGAGCAATCTGCGATCGAGCTTCTGGTTTTTGCCTTCGCTGATGGTCGCGGTCAGCATCGCTTTCGCGATGGCTTTGATCGAAACAGACTCCGCCGGGGGCGATGGATGGCTGAGCCAGTGGCCACGCCTGTTTGGGGTCGGGCCGCAAGGCGCACGCCAGATGTTGGCTACGCTTGCCGGTTCGATGATGTCCGTTATGGGGATCACGTTCTCCATGACGCTGCTGGCACTGGCGTTGGCTTCGAGCCAATACACCTCGCGCATCCTGCGGAACTTCATGCGCAGCCGCGTCACACAGGCCACGCTTGGGGTTTTCGCCGGTGTTTTCGTTTATTGCCTGATCGTGTTGCGCACCATTCGCGGCGGTAGCGGCGTAGCGGAGTTCGTGCCGAACCTGGCGGTGTTCTTCGCATTTGTTCTGGCACTCGGTGGCGTTGCCGTCCTCATTTTCTTCATTCATCACATCGCTTCGTCGATTCAGGCTTCCAGCATCATCGCCTCGGTTGCCCAGGAAACCATCGCGTCGATCGACCGGCTTTTTCCGGAAAGACTGGGACTCGAACCCGATGAAGAAGAGGACCGGAGCGAGGTGCTCGCGTCCGTGGAAGAGCGTACCTGGCACGCCGTGCCCGCAGAGATGAACGGTTACGTCCAGAACGTGGACAATGATGCGCTGCTGCGCCTGGCGCGGGGCAGGCAGACCGTTGTGCGCATGGAGCGCGGCATCGGCGCGTTCGTTGTGCAGAACACCGCATTGGCGTCGCTCGCCCTGGAAGACCCTCCGGATCAAGAGACGATCGATGCCGTCAATGACGCTTTCAGTGTGGGCCGCTATCGCACGGTTGAACAGGACCCCGCCTTCGGGATCCGGCAGATGGTGGATATGGCGTTGAAGGCACTTTCGCCCGGTGTCAATGACACCTCGACCGCCGTGATGTGCGTGGATTACCTGTCGACGGTTCTGGCGCAGCTGGCCTCCCGGAAATTCCCTGCATCGCGCCGCTACGAGGGAGACGAACTGCGTGTGATCACCATCGCCCCGACATTTGAAGCTCTTCTGGTCGAGGCATTCGAGCAGATTCGGGGTAGCGCCGAAGGCAATGTCGCCATCATGGCGCGCATGCTCAGCGCCTTCGAGACTCTCGCCGAGCTCACGGTCAGCCCGCGCCGCCGGCAGGCGCTCCACGAACAGGTGCAGTGGATTGCCGAACTGGCGGGTCGCACCACCGAAGCCACGCATGATCGCGCGCGGATCGCCAAGCGGCTGCTGGAGGTACGCGAGGCACTCGAAGCCAAGCCTGGCATCGAGTGAGGGGACTGAATCGTCCCGAATCGTCCAGGGTCACCAGGATTCGCGGGGTTAGGTAGGGTGTCGTGGGTGACACACGCCGGGCGGCGGCCAGAGCGTGGGTACGGCTCGTGCTTGGGGGTGCTGCCCGCCCGGTGGCTTCACGCCGCGCAGAGCCTCGTACGTCTTGGCTCGATTCGTGCGTCCACTGACCGGTGCCGAGCAGGCACAATGGAACAGAGGACGCAGTGAACATCCAGATCAACACCGACCACAACATCGAAGGTCGTGAGGCGCTCGCGGACCATGTGAGAGGGGTAGTCGAGGACTCCCTGCAACGATTCAGGGAGCACATCACACGGGTCGAGGTTCACCTCAGCGACCAGTCAAGCGACAAGTCCGGTCACGACAGCAAGAGGTGCATGATCGAAGCTCGCCTCGAGGGTCGTCAACCCAGCGCGGTAACTTGCGAAGCAGCAACCATCGACCAAGCTGTCGACGGCGCGGCCGACAAGTTGCACAGAGCCATCGAGAGCACCCTGCAGCGGCTCGAGCACCAGCGCTAGATTGTCGTCACCGCTCCCGCCCGCTGCCGCTCCTCGCGTTTCCGGGCGTGCGTATCGGTACGTTTCGTGCAGAGAGCAGAGAGAAGACGGGTACACCGCCCGAGCGACAGCCAATACGCGCACTCGGTCACCCAGAACAGAAGCGAGGACGAAGCAATGACGAGACGACGAGGCAATCGCGCGCCTTTTGCGCGTGCGACCGGGCGGGCCGCGAAGAAGGTCGCAGGAAGCACCGACGTGACGCACACGCCACTGAGCGTCCGGACAACGGGGCTCGATATCGACAAGGAGACGCGGAAGAACATCCGAAGCCGAATGGGCGTGAAACTCGGGAAGTACGCTGGGCGGATCGAACGGCTCAGCGTTCGGTTCGAGGACGCGAACGGCCCCCGCGGCGGCGCGGAGATCGTGTGCCGCGTGAAAGTCGTTCTCAGCGGCCTCGACTCGATTGTCTTCGAGTCCTCCGGTCGTGACATCAGCGAGGCGATGAGCCTTGCCGCGACAGGGGTCGAGCGCGCCGTGCGCCGTGCGCTCGGACATGGCGGCGGCGGCCGGCAACCGTCTGCCGGACGCAAAGCGCACTCGGCCGCCGCGAAGCACAAGGCAGCGGCTGCGCCACCGCAGCGCGGTAGTCCACCGTCCCGAAGTGGAAGCCTCATCGGGCGGCGTGTCGGCCAGGGACGGGACCAGCTGGAAGCGGCGCTCGACCGGCCCGAGAAGCGCCGCCGCGACGAGCCGATCGATACGTCGCGGCCGGGCGCGAGCGCCTCCGACCGGCGTGCGGGAGGAGGCTCGACAGCCCGGCGGAACTCGAAGCGGAACAGCGCGGGCGCGACCGCCGCGCTCGAAGACTCCGCTCGGGACAGGCCGTCACGAAAGTCGACGCGCAAGAGCGCGGGCCGCTCGAAGCGCGACTCGAACTTGCAGAGGCGGCAGACCCGCCGCACGACTTCGGCGAAGGCGCGCGCGAGCAGGAGCGGAACAAGGTAGACGCAACGACGACAAGTTCGGACCCGACTTCGAACGAGCGGCGAAGGCAGCCGGCGTGCGCGTCCTCCGCACCGCGGTGAAGGCCCCGCGCATGAACCTTCCGTGCTCAACGGGCTGCACCACGACTACCGACGCGCCGCGTGAAGAGGTCGCAGCGACGCTTTTCTTGTCGGCGGATGCGCGAGGTAGCCGGAACAGGGCCCGCGGGGCGCGCAGGCCGGAGCCCAGTGGGCGTCTGCTCGACCAGAGCACGAAACCAAACCTCGCCAAGCTGACGCTCGCCCGCAAGATCGCGGCGACGGCGCTGGCCATGTGGAAGCGCCGAGGGCGTACGACCCGGACCGCTATCGCAAGCAGTAGCTCGGGCTCCAGCTGGACCTATGCCGCGTGCGATGACGCTGGGCCAGCTCCCACACCAGGCGTATTGTTGTGGCGGCTAGGAGACCGCCGTCAGGGAGATGATAGCGACGAACACCGTATCACCAGTCGTGGCACGCATCGGCAGCGCGCTGGAGATGCGTGTCCCTCGCGTAGGCAAGGGCGCGTGGCTGGGGAGGTTCGCGTGCGTGGCCGCGGTGCTCCTGGCAGTTGGCTGCACGCATCAACCGGTGTCGACGAGCTCGGCCTTCGACCAGAACCGGGGGACCTTCGAACATCTGAGGAACCTGATCCGTGTCGAGGCGCCCTGTGCGGAGGTATGGACGGACCACTACGAGTGGACGGATGCGTGCAACGCCGGCGCCTGCAAGGGCGCGCCACCTCGGCCCGGGACCGGAAGACCGCCCGGCGTCGCGCCGCGTCGTTGCGACTGGCCCTACGGCTGCGGTCGGTGGGAGGACCACGCTCCGACACCTGCCGTCCTGGCCGCAATCTGCCGGATGCCAACAGCCCGGGCCCGCGACTACCTTGCAGGCATGCGTCGGATCGGCGCGCTGCGCCTGTTTCGTGACCGGACGCGCCGCGAGATCACCTTCGTCATGCGTTACCAGGGCATCATTCCGTCGGGGACCGAGACCGACATCGTCTGGCGCGCCAGCGCGCCGCGCGCGCTCCGCACGGGTACCGCCGCCAAGGGCACGGCCTATGCTCCGCTCGCGCCGAGCGGCTGGTGGCTGGCGCGCCACTGGAATTGACTCCCGACATACTGATGCGGTCGTCGCGACGCGCTACACCGAGCGGGATCGCTGCCCGTGCCGCCGTCAGCACGCGATGCACCTTCCACGCCGTCGCCCGCACGTCTGGACGTCGATCATCGTCGACCTGGTCCGTTTGTAGTTCCTACACCCCCGATGGGGCCGGATAGGTACTCCGATCGGGTGGTGTGGTCATGGCGAACCGATTCGGGAGTCAGCCGCTACTCATCCACCCGGCGGCAGCTCTCTGAGGCGGCGTCCAGCGATGCGCTCGGTCGGCGTAGGCCCCCTCCGCCTGTGAGCGCTACTTCGCGGCCTTCTTGCCGGCCTTGCAGACCTTCTTCTTCGTCTTGTGGTCCTTCTTGCACTTGGTGTGCTCGCCCTTGCACTCGTAGTCGTATTCGCAGTCGCCACCGAGCTCGACCGTGCCTACCAGCATGTCGTTGCAGGGCTTGGTCTCGGCGTCGGCCTTCTTGCCGATTTCCGAGCTGATCTTGTCCATGTCCCCGAGCGTGGGCTCCTTCTTGAGCTTGACCTCGGTCTTGCACATGGCGAGCGACGAAAGCGCCTTCAGACACGCTGCGGCCTTCTTGCCGTCGTACTTGACCGTCTTGCCGATCTTCGCCTTGAGCTTGTCCGGGGTCAGACCGAGCAGCTGGAGGTCGACGGCGCCGATCTTCTCGCATTCCTGCTCGTTCGGCAGCCAGCGCTTGTCCTTGTCCATGCTGGCGCCGACGCTGTCCATCTGCTTCTTGAGCGCCGGCTTGTCCATCGAGCCGAAGCCCGCGAGCATCGTCCCGCTCATCGTGATCATCGCCTTGACCTTGTCGTTCTTGCACTCGGTCATTGCGGTGCACACCGTCGGTACGAGCTGGGTCATCAGCTGGTCTGCGGTCAGGCCTGCCGGGGCGGGGGCGGCCGCAGCGCTCGCTGCTGCAGACGCGCTGCCCGCGGGCTTGGCAGTGCCCTCGTTGCCCTTCTTGCAGCCCGCAATAGGTGCGGCGGCGGTGAGAACCAGGACCAGCGCTAGCTTCGACTCGAGTGACATGGGTTTCCTTCCTGGTCGCCTCCCCAGCGACCTCCTGCAGGTTCGGGAGCCCGCAGATAGCACGGGCGCGCTCCACCCCGCAGCCGACGATGGCCCCTTCTACGTCGGGTCGCCGGCGGGTCTTCCCGGCCGCCCGGCACCGGCGGCGGGGCACGTTTCTTGCCGGAAATCCGGAAACCTGGCTGGGTGAATCCTTTTGGTGCGCTAGCGACTCCAAGTTCAGTAGAGATAGATCATGGGACTCGAAGAGCACGCGACCGGTGTTGTGAACGTGACGCCCGAGGAGCTTCGCGCGTACATGCGCGAGCACGGGGAGAACGACTACCTGCTTCTCGATGTGCGGCAGCCGCAGGAGTACGTGGCGGGGCATGTGCCGGGGGCCTGGCTCGTTCCGCTGATGGAGGTCGAGGCGCGAATCGACGAGATCCGGCGCGCCAGCGACAAGCTCACGATCGTCTACTGCCACAGCGGCGGCCGCTCCGCGCGGGCTGCTGGGTATCTGGCGCAGGCGGCGGGCATGCCGAACATGTTCAACCTGGTCGGTGGCATGTCTGCCTGGTCGGGGGAGCGCCTCTCCGACTTCCCGAACGTGCGCGTCTTCGATGGCAGAGGCACGGTGCGCGAGGTGCTGGTGCAGGCCATGAACCTGGAGAAGGGCGCGGAGCGGCTGTATGCAGCGCTGCTCGAACACTTCCGCGGCAGCGAGGTGGAACAGACGATCAAGATGCTCGCGAAGGCCGAGCAGGGCCATAGCCACGCGGTGTACGGCGCGCTCAAGAAGCTGGGGCAGGAGCAGCACCTGGAGGACTTCGACACGCTGTATGCGAGCCTTGAGGGTGACGTGCTCGAGAGCGGCGCCAGCTTCGAAGGCGCAGTGGAAATGGCGAGCAAGGTCGCCGCCCAGGGCGCTGTTGCTCTGCTCGAGCTCGCGCTCGAAATCGAGCTGCAGGCCTACGACCTGTACCGGAGCCTGGCGCACAGCGCGTCCGACGACACTCTACGCGAGACGTTCGTGGACCTCGCCGAGCAGGAGAAGCGACACGCCCGCTCGCTGACCTACGCCATCGGCAAGGCCGCAGCGGCGTAGGCGGCCCGCGCGTAGGGTCGCCCCGGCCCGATGTCACGGCAACGAGCGCGCGTGACGCAGCGGCCGATCCTGACTCGCCGCGCGTTACGGCATCCGGCGCGGGGAACCGGCACGGGCCGCTACTTGCAGCCACGCCTCCAGCGCCGCGTGCAGGCCCTGCTTTCCTGCCCGCGCGACCAGGTCGGAAACGAGCTTGCGGGTTGGCGCAGTGAACTCCGCCGGCGGGATCGGCGTAGAGCGGTACGACACATCCACGCCTCCCGCCGAGAACGGCCCCGGGGAGTGGGACGGCTTGTCGAGCGACAGGACCAGTACAACTCGTTCGCCGCCCCGGCGCAGCGAAATGCGCGCTTCCCGCGCGCGCGGCTCGATGCGCTCGACCGACCAGCCGTCGCCGAGCGCGTCGCCGGTACGCAGTGGGCCGAGCGTCGGTGAGGTCGGGACCGATGCACTCGACAACGGCCTCGAGCGAGCGACGGCGGGCGATTGCCGACGAGTGTACGGATTGCCCACGGGGCGAAGTTGCGCGGGAACGAGCCGCACCCCGATTGCGGCCACGACCAGCAGTAGAGCCGGCGTTGCCAGAGCGCGCGCTGGCAGAGCGAGGTCATCGCGCGCCGTGTGTTTCGTGGGGGCGCGCCAGCGCGCAACCAGTGGCCACGGAAACGACAGGAGCCCAGCGAGCACCACGTTCTCGAGATAGGGGATTCCTGTGAGCACGAAGACGTTCACGTGGAACAGGATGAACAGTGCGCCCCAGGTCATCCGGCCCCTGGCGCCCACCACGAATGCGAGTGCGCCCAGCTCCATGATGAGCGTGGCGATTGCGAGCCCCGTTGCCAGCGCGGCAGAGTGGGCGATCGCGTGAGCGTACGCGCCCAGCCAGGAGCGGTCCGCGATCGCATGCTGTGACAGCACCAGCGACTGCAGTGATGACGCATCGGCCCAGGCCAGCCCACCGTGCAGGAGCTTGCTCATGCCGGCCGCGAAATAGGTGGCGGCGAACGCGGCGGCCGCCCCCGCTTCGGCCAGGGCGTCGTTGCGTGCGGCGCGCTCGTCGGCGGGCAACGCGCGGGCTGCGAGCTCACCGCACAGCCAACCGAAGAGCGTCGCGCCGCACGTGTAGAAGTTGCGCGAAGCGTGGCCCTGCAGCACCGTCAGCGCCGTACTCGACGCGAAAAGACCGCCGAGCGCGACCGCCCCGGCAGAGAGCGAGTGCCAGCGACGGGCGAAGAGCCACAAGGCGACTAGAACGACCATCACGAGCGGCACGACCGCGCCGGGACGTCCACCCATCCACAAGAAGAGGCCTGTGCCCCGACCGGCCAGCGACGTCGGCCCGGGATGGGTCGTCATCACGTTGAAGCCGAGCAGACACGCATCGAAGGCAGCAACCAACGAGACGCCGATGCGCAGCGGCGTGCGGCTGCGGCCGTCCCACGGACTCGTCATCGCTTCTCTGCCCGGCAACGCTGGATCACGCAGTCCTGCTCGGCAGCGATGCCCCGGGAGCCGAAACGCCAGATGTGGAAGACCAGATCGACCGGCTCGCCACCGTCGACCTTGACCGAGTGGTTCTCGATGTAGCGGACGACGCCCTCGTCGACATACGGGATGTAATAGAAGGGGAATGCGGAGCACTTTTCCGGATCGGGCACAACGGCACGGGGACACTGCCAGTGCGCGTAGTCGCTCACCGGATGCAACCGGCCGGCGGCATCGCGAGCCACAATCCGGCTCGCCGAGGGCTGACTCTGGCCGGCGTACATGTCGAACACCGAGAACGGGTAGAAGTTCTTCGCAAGGAACGCAGCCAGGAGGTAGCCCCCGAAGACCAGCAGCGAGAAGCCGAACCCCTTCCGCAACGTCCGTCCGATCCAGGCGATGCCCAGCCCAACTGCACCCGCCGCACGCACGCCGCCACTCTACTCCGCGCCTCGGGAAGGTGAGCAGCTCTTCGGCCTGGATGCGGTACATAGCGTCGAAGCGGCGGCGTTCCTGGCCAGGAGCAGGCGCAGCTGGAAGGGGCAGCGCAGTGCTGGCGCTCGCGCGCGAACGCGGGCTCCCACCAGCGCCGTAATCAGGGTTTTTCATGCCTTTTCGTGAAACGCCGCTGGCAGTCGGCCGGGGCATGCCCTAAGCCTTGTCCGGCCTGTCCCCGGCTCGGCGACCGCTCCTGCTCCGGAGCGGCGGGGCCCGGACGGGCGCCGCGCGCCACCTTCTGCATGTTTTCCCACAAGCCAACGAAAGCCAGCGACATCCCGGTGACGCTGTGGGGCCAGGCCAAGCGCCACGCCCCCCGTTACGGCGCGGGCATGTTGCTGCTCGCGGCCTACCAGTACGCGCAGTACTTCTTCGACACGCGGATGATGAAGGCGATTGACGCGGCCGTGAAAGGCCACGCGAGCTACGCCACGCATCTCGGCATCCTGCTGGTCAGTGTCGCCCTGGGCGCCTTCGGCATCCGCGTGATGTCGCGCATGGCCATCTTCAACGGCGGGCGCATCGCGGAGTACGAGCTCAGAAAGGCGTTGCTCGACCGGCTGCAGCGGCTCGGCCCGTCCTTCTATCGCCGCATGAGCACCGGCGAGATCATGAGCCGGGCCACCAACGACCTCGCCCAGGTGCGCCTGCTGCTCGGCTTCGGCATACTGAACACCTTCAACACGCTGTTCGGACTGATCAGCGCGTTCTCGGTGACGCTGTCCATCTCGTGGAAGCTGACGCTCGCCTCGCTGTCGTCGCTGCCGCTCCTGCTCGTGGTGACGCGCCAGTTCTCGCGGCTGATGTACACCCGCACGCGCGCCAACCAGGACGCCATCGGTGAGATGAGCGAGCAGGTGCAGTCGAGCATCGCCGGGGTGCGCGTGGTCCGCTCCTTTGCGCTCGAAGGGTCGGAGCTCGAGCGCTTCGACGAGAGGAACCAGGACTACCTCGAAAAGAGCCTGGCGCTGGCACGCCTGCGCGGCTCGATGGGACCGGTGATGCAGGCCATCAGCACCATCGGCATCGTGATCGTATTCTGGTACGGCGGCTACCTCGTCCTGCACGGCCACCTCACTGAAGGTGGCTTCCTCGCTTTCTACCGCGCGCTGGCGCGGCTCACCTGGCCGTTGATCGCACTCGGTTTTTTGGTGGGTATGGTGCAGCGTGGTCGCGCGGCGTACTCGCGCCTGCGGATGGTGTTCGACGCGCTGCCGGACATCACGGATGGCCCGCTGCCGGAGCCCGAGCGCGTAGAGGGTCGCATCGACGTGCGGCATCTGTCGTTTTCCTACGGCGACCAGCCCGTGCTCAGCGACGTGAGCTTCGAGGTCCCGGCGGGCGGCTCGCTGGCGATCGTGGGGCGCACCGGTAGCGGCAAGTCCACGCTCGCCGTGCTCTTGCCGCGCCTGCAGCCCACGCCGGCGGGCACCGTGTTCCTGGATGGCAACGACATTTGCGATCTGCCGCTGTCGGTCGTGCGCGGCAGCATCGGCTATGCGCAGCAGACGCCGTTCCTGTTCTCGACCACCGTAGGCCGCAACATCGGTTACGCGCTCCCGGATCCGGACTCGCCGCCGTCGCTCATGACCATCCGCGAGGCCGCCCAGGAAGCGCACATCCTGGAAGAGGTGCTGGGACTGCCGGACGGCTTCGACACGGTGGTCGGCGAGCGTGGCGTGCAGCTCTCGGGCGGGCAGAAACAGCGCGTGGCGCTGGCGCGCGCGTTCGTTTCCGAGCCCAAGGTGCTACTGCTCGACGATCCGCTGAGTGCCGTCGACGCGCGCACCGAGAAGGGCATCCTCGAAGCTATCGACCGCGAGCGGGCGAAGCGCGGCGTGATCCTGATCACGCACCGGGTGGCGGCCGCGGCGCGCTGCGACCGCATCATCGTGATGGACAAGGGGCGCGTGGTCGAACGTGGGACCCACGACGAGCTCGTGCAGGCCGGTGGCCTGTACGCCGAGTTCGCCGAGGAACAGCGCATCGAGAGCGAGCTCGACCGGCTGGGCGTCGAAGAGCTCGCGGGCGCCGAGGTGCCGGCATGACGCTGCCTTCGCCTTCCGGGCGCCCAGGCGCGCTCCCGCCCGAGGAGGACGGCACCGGGGACAGTGGCGCCCGCACCGAGGAAGTGCTGCGTGCCTTCCACGAGGAAGCTATTCTGGGCAAGGCCTACGACTCGCGGCTCATCGCCAGACTGTGGCCGTTCGTCAGACCGCACCGGCGACTGCTCGTGATGGCGCTCGGGGTTCTCCTGGTCACCGCGGCCGGCGACCTGTTGCGCCCGCTCATCATGCGCGAGGCCATCGACCAGGGTGTGCTCAAGCACAACTCCGCCGTGCTGATGCGGGGCGGCTTCATGCTCGCCGGTGTGGTGCTCGTCGTGCAGATCCTGAACTTCTTCCAGATCTACACGATGCAGATCGTGGGCGCGCGGGCCATGGCGGACCTCAGGCGCCACGTGTTCTCGTTTCTGCACAGCCTCAAGCTGGGCTTCTTCGACAACCAGCCCGTCGGTCGCCTGGTCACGCGCGTGACCAACGACGTTGACGCGGTGCTCGAGCTGTTCGCATCCGGCGCGCTCAACGCCTTCGGCGATATGGTGAAGCTCATAGGCATCGTCATCCTGATGCTGGCAATGGACTGGAAGCTGTCGCTGATTGCCTTCGCAGCGACGCCCCCCGTGGCGGTGCTGGTGATTCTGGTCCGCCGGCGGTCGCGCCAGGCCTTCCGCGACATCCGCGCCAAGACCGCGCGCATGAACGCCAACATGAACGAGCAGGTCTCTGGCATGAGCGTGGTGCAGGCTTTCGGCCACGAGGAGGGCGCCGCGCAGGAGTTCGACGAGATCAACGCCGCCTACCTCGACGCCAATCTCCGCTCCATCAAGTACGAGGCGACGCAGGACGCCGCCATCGAGACTGTCGCGTTCCATCTGCCTGGCGTCGATCGTGGTCTCGCTCGGCTACCGTCCGGTGAGCTTCGGCACCGTGGTGGCATTCAATGCCTATCTGGTGCAGTTCTTCCAGCCCATCAGCCAGCTTGCCCAGCGCTACACGCTCCTGCAGAGCGCGATGGCCGGCGCCGAGCGCATCTTCGGTCTGCTCGACCAGAAAGCTCCGGACGCACCGGTCCGCGCAGACGTGGCGGAGCCGGGCGACTCCGACCTCGCTTTCCAGCTGGAGGACGTGAGCTTCGAGTACAAGCCGAACGTGCCGGTGCTCAGGCACGTGTCCATGCGCGCCCGCCGCGGCGAGAAGATCGCGCTGGTCGGACCGACCGGCGCCGGCAAGACCACGATCACGGCGCTCCTGCTCCGGCTGTACGAGGTGCAGCAGGGCGTGGTGCGTGTCGACGGCGACGACGTGGCCGGCCTCGAACGCAGCGAGCTCCGGCGTCGCTTCGCGGTGGTGCCGCAGGACGTTTTCCTGTTCCCGGGCACGGTCGCGACGAACATCGCGGCCAGCGCGACGCCCGACCGCGCGCGCGTCGAGGAAGCGCTCCGGCGCATCGGCGCGCTCGACCTGTTCGAGGGCCGTGAAGGCGGCATCGACGCGCCCATCGAAGAACGCGGCGGCAACTTCTCTGCCGGCGAACGGCAGCTCATCGCGTTTGCGCGCGCGCTATACCGCGATGCGCCCGTCCTGATCCTCGACGAAGCCACGGCGAGCGTGGACAGTGCGACCGAAGCACGCCTGCAGCGCGCGCTGGAGGAGCTGATGCGCGGGCGCACCGCGCTCATCATCGCCCACCGGCTCAGCACGATCCGCAAGGCGGACCGCATCGTCGTGTTCCACAAGGGACGCATCGTCGAGCAGGGGCGCCACCAGGAACTGCTCGATCAAGGCGGCCTCTATGCCCGCCTCTACGAGCTGCAGTTCGCGCGCCGCGAGACGCCCGGCGCTCTGCTTCCGCCTGGACAGACCGCCGGCGCAGCGCAGCGTGCCGGCCCGGGCGGCTGAAGCGACCGTAATCATTCCACTTGATAGGGTGGCTGTGTTCGCCGCTCCGGGTCGGTTACCATGGAAGCGCTGTGGGGATCGAACACAAGGCAGAGGCGGGAGTGGTTGTTGCTGTTGTCCGGCGCGTCCCGCTCGTCGCGCTGGTGTTTCTGGTGCTCGCACTGGCAGCGAGCTGCAGCTCGGGGCCGCCGCCGGCGCCTGCGTGCCTCGGCAACGGCGCGCTGTGCGGATACGACGGTGCCTGCTGTTCGAATGACTGTCTCGGCACCTGCCAGTGCGCGGGGTTCGGCGAACCCTGCACGGGTGACCCGACCTGCTGCTCCGGCCTGACGTGCAAAGCAGGCCTGTGCGACAGCGGTTGCCGGGCCGATGGTGCGGCCTGCAGCCAGGCGGACGACTGCTGCTCGGGCACCTGCGACTCCGGCACGTGCGGCGCCGCGCGCTGCAACGCGGCGGGCGAGAGCTGCGTCACGTCCAGCGACTGCTGCACGAAGCTCGGCTGCAGCGACGCCAGCGGCGCCTCGGTGTGTGCTTCGGGCTGCGGCCTTGGCGGTGCCAGCTGTACGCTGGACAACGACTGCTGCTCGGGCTTCGAGTGCAATGGCGGCATCTGCGCCGCGAAGTGCAACCAGGCGGGGGAAGGCTGCGACGCAACGGCGGGTCCGGATTGTTGCAGCGGGCTCGAGTGCAAGGGCAGCGCCTGCGTGAAGTGCGGCGACAAGGCCTTCACCTGCAGCAAGGATTCCGACTGCTGCCCCGGTTTCCACTGTGCGTCGGGCAGCTGTGACTGCACCGGCCAGGGGCAGCCGTGCACGAGCACGGCGGACTGCTGTCTGGATCTGGCCTGTCAGAACGGCGTCTGCGCCTGCGGCCAGCTGGGCGCCGCCTGTTCGGCGAGCTCGCCCTGCTGCCAGGGAATGACCTGCCAGAGCGGGCAGTGCCACCTCAAGCAGTGCGGAAGCCCGGGCGACGCCTGCGCCGGCGCCGTCGATTGCTGCGCAGGCGGCTGCGAGGGGGGCAAGTGCTGCGGCAGCTCGGGTGCGGCGTGCAACGGCGGCGACTGCTGTTCGGGTATGACCTGCCAGTCGGGCAGTTGCGCGACATGCAGGACGTTGGGGACCGCCTGTACCCAGGCCAGCGAGTGCTGCAGCGGCCACTGCGTGGGTGGGCACTGCTGTGGCAAGGGTGGGGCGTCCTGCTCGGGTGCCGCGGACTGCTGCTCCGGTTTTGGTTGCGGCGCCCAGGGGACTTGTTGTGGCGCCATCGGCACGATCTGCGGTGGCAAGGTGACCTGCTGTTCCGGGCTGTCCTGCGACCAGGGCAGCTTCACGTGTTGCAAGGCGCTGGGCACGACCTGCAGCTCGGCCAACGACTGCTGCACGGACACTACCTTCCCTGAATGCACGGGGGGCACCTGCTGCGCTTCCGTTTCCGCCCCCTGTACGAAGAACGCCGAGTGCTGCAGCGGAAGCTGCAACGGCGGCAGCTGCACGTGCACGTCGCTCGGCGGGGCGTGCAGCGCCGGGTACGCCTACGACTGCTGCAGCGGCAAGTGCACGAACGGAAAGTGCGTCTGCAGTGCAGTGGGAGAAGGCTGTGGCACCGCGGCGGATTGCTGCGATGCCGGCGCGCTGTGCAACAACAGCCGCTGCTGCAGTCCGCCCAACGCGGCCTGTGTGAACAACGCCGACTGCTGCTCCGGCAATTGCCGCAACAACGGCACCTGCCAGTAGCCAGGCGCGCTCAGCCGTAGCTCAGCCGGATCAGGTCGGCCGCCTTTTCCGCGATCATGATGGTCGGGGCGTTGGTGTTGCCGCGGACGATGCGGGGCATCACCGAAGCGTCGGCGACGCGCAGGTTCCGGATGCCGTGGACTCGCAGCTCGGGGTCGACCACGGCGGCGTCGTCGACGCCCATGCTGCACGTCCCGACGGGGTGGTACAGCGACTCGGCGGCGTTGCGCAGCCAGGCGCGGAGCCCCGCCTTGCCCGACACGTTCCTGCCCGGCGTGGCTTCAGCGCCGGTGACCTGGGCGAGCGAGGTCGCCGACGCGATCTGCCGTGCGATCTTCACGCCGCGGGCCAGCAAGTCGGCGTCCGCCCGGGCTTCGAGGTAGTGCGGATCGATGGCCGGAACCGTGAATGGATCCGGCGAGCGCAGCCGCACTTCGCCCCGGCTTTCGGGTTGAAGCAGCGTAGGCAGGATGCACAGGCCACGACCGGCCGGGCGCGTCAGCCCATGGTCGTAGAGCTGCGCCGGCAGGAAGTGGAACTGTAGATCCGGCGCTGCGAGATCCGCCCGGGTCCTCACGAATCCGCCCGCTTCCACGAGGTGCGACGCCAGGGGACCTTTGCGCAGGAGCGCGTAGGCCAGCAGGTTCTTCGGGGACTCCAGGCCGTCGAGCGTCTCGGCGCCGGTCACGTGGTAGTTCACGTACGCGACGACGTGGTCCTGCAGGTTCTGTCCGACGCCCGGAAGATCGCGCACCAGGGGAATGCCGTGCTGACGCAGCTGCTCGGCCGGGCCCACTCCCGACAAGAGGAGAAGCTGCGGCGAATTGACGGCCCCGCCGCACAGGATCACCTCGCGCCGGGCGCGGACGAAGCGCGGCCGCCCGCCGCCCAGCGCATAGTCGACGCCGGTGCAGCGATCACCCTCGAACCGGAGCCCGAGCGCGCGCGCTCCGGTGAGCACGGTGAGGTTCTTGCGTTGCATCGCGGGCACGAGGTACGCGGTTGCCGTGCTCTGGCGCACGCCGCGCTTGAGCGTGGCCTGGAACAGTCCGAAGCCGAGCTGCGTGGCGCCGTTGAAGTCGGGATTGAAGGGATAGCCGCACTCGTTGGCCGCGCGCACGAACGCGAGGCTCAGCGGCATCGGTGCGGGCAGATCGGAGACGTGGAGCGGGCCGCCGGTGCCGTGGAAGGGAGACGCCCCGCGCGCCTGGTCCTCGGCCTTCTTGAAGAAGGGCAGCACTTCATCCCAGCTCCAGCCGCGGCAGCCCGCTTCGGCCCAGCCGTCGTAGTCCGCGTGGTGGCCGCGGATGTACACCATGCGGTTGATGGCGCTCGAGCCGCCCAGCGTCTTTCCGCGTGGCCAGTACAGCCGGCGCCCTTTGAGAAATGGCTGCGGCTCGGTTTCGTAGTTCCAGTCGTACTCGGTCTTGTACAGCGCACCCGATGCTGCCGGTGTGTGCACGCGCTTGTCGCGGTCCGGCCCACCCGCCTCCAGCAAGAGCACGCGCGCGTTCCGGTCCTCCGAAAGCCGCGCTGCCAGCACCGCCCCCGCCGAGCCCGCGCCGACAACGATGTAGTCGTAGCTCCTGCCGAACATCCTGCGCACGCTAGACCACCCGCCCCGGAGCGACCAGAGCGCCAGGCGTCAGCAGAGCGTCTGGATGTCCGGCCTAGTCGGCGCCGGCATCGACCACGCTGCCGGTACCGTCCAGCGAGCGGACCACCACCCACAGCCAGTACTCGGCGCAGGTGTCGTTGCGGAGCTGCACGTAGTCCGCGTTCACCGCCTCGATCACGACTGCGTTGCCCGCTCCCGGCGACGTGTTGCCCACGCCGCCGTCGGCGTGCAGCGGGTGCGCGTCGAATGCCAGATACGGCGTGACTTCGAGGTTCGCGGTGCCGAGCCCGTGCATGAAGCGGTAGCGCCGCCCGGGAGGGAAGTGCAGCCACGTCCCGTTCGGGTCGTTGCTCTCGTAGCTGTCCGGACCCGGGTTGAGTCCGTCCTTGTAGACGACCGGATCGTGCCCGCTCGTGTCGCAGGTCGGACCGCATCCCGTCGACAGCGTGCCCACGGCCAGGGACCCCGCGCCCAGCACAAGTGCGAGCGCCAGGCCGTGCGCAAGCCAGCGTCGGGACGGGGCCGTGCGTGACATCCAACCGCCTCGTACCACGGCGGGCTTCGATTTTCGATCGGGCGGCTACTCGAGCCAGCCCATGACGATCGCCCGCTCGGCGAGCGCCTCGATCACGTCCTCGGCGCGGGCGACCTCGCGGGCGCGGAACGGACGCCAGCGGCGGCCGATTTCCAGCATCGCAGCCAGCCGGCCGTGCAGGCTGAGCGGGATCATCGCCACACCTTGCGGCGCAGGAATGCAGCGGCTGATGCGGCCCGCGATGTAGCGTCCGGCCTCGCCCAGCTGCGGCTCGCCGATCACCGTGTTGCTGTTCAGCGCAGCGAGCAGTGCGGCGTCTTCCGGGAGCAGGCGTTCGCCAAGCAGCAGCTCGGCGTTCGGGCCGTGCGCAAAGGAGGTCACCGTGGCGTCGAGATCCAGCCGCACGCGGTGGATGAGCCCGACGTGGGCGGCGGCGGCCGTGACTGCTGTGGAAAGCGCGAGCAGCAGCGCGTCGTCCAGATCGGTCGCGCTCTGCAGCACGCCCACGGGATCGACCGGCACGGGTCGGATGGAGGGGGGCCGCGCGCTGGGCTCGGGCTCCGGCGCCGACAGCTCGGCCGAGCTTGGCGGCGGGGGCGCTTCGTTGTGGACGCTGCTCGCCCGTTCCTCGGCGCTGGAGCTGATGCCAGCCAGGTGCTGGACCGCCTCGCGCCGGCCGGCGGCGCTCAACGCCTCGATGTCCTCCAGGCGGCGCCAGACCTTCCACGACTCGTGACGCAGGAAGGAACCCGGCGGGATCCGCCCTTCGGCAACGCCCCGGTTGAGCAGGTCGAAGCTCACCGGGCCAACCGCGACCACCCCGTTGGTGACGTACCAGCGGTCGGCGACACTCATGTCGTCCAGTAGCTCTATGTCCACTGCGTGCACCATGCGCCCCCTGTCAGATAGTGTGCAGCGTGTGACTACAGCTACACACAGGGTAGGCGAATTGTCCCCATTTCCAGACATCTGTCAAGGCAATATTGGCCAATGGGCCGACGCAGTGCGGCATTTCCGGGCGGGCCTGGGGTGCTCTACTTGAGGCGAACAGCGAGGTAAGCGTGAGCGAGGCAGCCGGAAGCGTGTGGATCGTGGGAGCCGGGCCAGGAGACCCAGGGCTCGTCACCCTGCGAGGTCTCGAGGTGCTCGAGCAGGCCGAGGTCGTGTTGCACGACCCACGCGTGCACGCAGCGGTGCTGGAGCTCTGCACCTGCGAAGACCGACGCGACGTGGGCGCCGCAAGCGCGTCTGCAGTTGCCGAGCAGCTGGTCGATCTCGCGCGCGCGGGCAAGCGCGTCGTGTGGCTGGAGGGCGGCGATCCCTTCCTGTCTGCAGTCGGGTCGGAAGAAGCGACACTGCTCGCGCGGGCTGGCGTGCCGTTCGAAGTGGTGCCGGGCGTGTCGTTGCCGGCAGCGGCTGCCGCCTACGCCGGCATCCCGCTCGTGCATCCCGAGCAGGCGTCGGGTGTCGCGTTCGTTGCGGACAGCGACGAGCTATCGCCCGAAGCATGGAAGAGGGCCGCTGTCGCGACGGACACCCTGTGCGTGCTGGGTGGTGTGCGGCGCCTCGATGTGATCGCCCGGGCGCTTGTCGCGGGCGGGCGGGCGCCGGAGACGCCTGCGGTGGTGATCGAACGCGGGGCGCGTCCGGCGCAGCGCGTGATCAGCGCCACGCTCGGCAGCCTGGCCGCCGAAGCCAAGGCGGCCGGCGCACGCGACCCCGCCGTGATCGTGGTTGGCGAGGTGGTGCGGCTGCGCGAGCAGCTCCGCTGGTACGACAGCCGTCCGTTGTTCGGAAAGCGCATCCTCGTGCCGCGTCCGCTCGCCCAGGCGAAAGCGAGCGCCGGCGCGATCCGCGAGCGCGCGGCCGAGCCGGTGGTGTTCCCGGTGATCGAGCTCTGCGACCCGCCGGATCCAGAACCGATCGAGCGCGCGGCGCGCGAGCTCGGCGGCTACGACTGGGTGCTGTTCACGAGCGCCAACGGCGTGGATCGGTTCTTTGCTGCGCTCTCGCGCGCAGGCCGCGATGCACGCGCATTTTCCCAGGCGAAGATCGGCGTGATCGGTCCCAAGACGGCCAAGTCGCTCGAACGCTACGGGCTGTCCGCGGATCTGGTGGCCGAGGAGTACGTCGGCGAGGGGCTTGCGCGCGCGATCCGCGAGCAGGGCGGTGCTCGTCGCGTGCTGATCCCGCGCGCGTTGGTGGCGCGCGACACCTTGCCGGCGATGCTGCGCGAGGAAGGTGCCGAGGTGGACGTGGTGGCCGCATACGAGACGCGGCCTGTCGATGCCGAGCGCGCCCGGGAGCTCGTGCAGCGATTCGAGGACGGCGCGATCGACGTGGCCATCTTCACGTCGAGCTCGACGGTCAGCTCGCTGTGTTCGCTTCTGGGAGAGCGCGCGGCCGAGCTGCTCGGCCGCGTTACCGTGGGCAGCATCGGCCCGGTCACGTCGAAGACGGCAGAGAAGCTCGGCGTTCGCGTGGACGTGACGGCGACCGAGTACACCGTCGCCGGGTTGCTCGACGCCCTCGAACGGCACTTCGGCTAGCCGCGGGCAGCGACCGCGGCGCTGCGCCGTAGGGGAGCGGCCGCTCCGTCGCGGTGCACCGGCATGGAGCAGTGCCGCGCGCAATCGTCGGAAAAACAGCCGCGTTCGCGCCGGCACGCGCTTCGCAATGCTCCCTTTCACCCAAAGGAGGAGCCATGAAGATCAGATTCTGGGGCGTACGTGGAAGCATCGCAGCGCCGGGACCGGAGACGGCGGGTGTCGGCGGCAACACCAGCTCGGTGGAGATCGAGTGCGGGCAGCACCGCATCCTGCTCGACGCGGGGACCGGGCTCAGGCCGCTCGGGGAGAAGCTGCTCGGAGAGGGTGTCGACTCGGCGACACTGCTGGTCAGTCATCATCACTGGGATCACATCCAGGGCTTGCCGTTCTTCGCGCCGCTGTATCTGCCGGACACGCACCTGTCCGTGATGGGGCCGGCGTCCGAGCTGGGACTTGTCGAGGTGCTGGCGCGACAGATGAGCGCGCCGGGTTTCCCCGTGCGCTTCGACGAGCTGCCGAGCCGCGTCGGAACCCGCGCGCTCAAGAGCGGCGATCGCATCGACCTCGGCGACGTGCGCATCACGGCTGCCAAGCTCAACCACCCCGGCGGCGTGCTCGCCTATCGGGTGGACCATGCTGGCGCCAGCGTGGTCTACGCGACGGACACCGAGCACTACGCCTGCGTCGACCCGGTGTTGCGCGCGCTCGCCGACAGGGCGGACGTGTTGATCTACGACGCGCAGTACACACCCGAGGAATACCGCGGCGACGCGGGCCCCTCGAAGGTGGGCTGGGGCCACTCGACGTTCGAGGAAGGTGCCCGCCTGGCGCGGGTCGCCAATGTGCGACAGCTCGTGCTCTTCCACCACGACCCGAAGCGCGACGACGCCGCTGTTGCCGACCTGGAAGAGCGTGCCCGCGACCGCTTCGGCCATGTCGTCGCCGCTCGCGAAGGCATGGAGATCGAGCTGGACGCCGCGGTCCGTGCCGCCTGACGCAGGGGAAGCAGAGATGGGTCCCGCAAAGTCCGCTATGCTGGTCTCGGCTCCCGACCCGATGTCCCGTCTTTCCCTGCTGGTGGATCTGGCTTCGCTGCTTGCGCGCGAGGTGGACCTGGACTCGCTGCTGGCGACAGCGTGCGAGCGCATGGCCGGGACTCTCCGCGCCGATCGCGCGAGCATCTGGTTGGTCGATGCCGACAAGGGCGATCTGGTGACGCGGGTCGCGCTCTTGCCCGAGCTCGATGAGCTGCGACAACCCCTGGACCGTGGGATTGTCGGCTACGTGGCGCGTAGCGGACAGCGCGTCCGCGTTGACGACGCGACTGGGGACGAGCGTTTCGACCCAAGCGCGGATCGCGCGACCGGCTACACGACGCGCTCGATGCTCGTGGCGCCGATACGCGATCGCGAGCGCGCGCCGGTGCGAGGCGTGGTGCAGGTCCTGAATCGAAGCGACGGGCCTTTCGACGCCGAGGACGAACGCTACCTCGACGCCTTGGCCCAGCAGCTGGCCCGTGCTCTGGCCATGACGACTCTCCGCGCCGCGGACGAGTCCGGTCCCGGCGTCACGCTGCGCGGCCCGTTCAACCACATCGTCGGGCGCAGCGCGGCGATGGAGCAGGTCTACCGTCGCGTTCAGCTGGCCGCCGGCACCGACGCAGCGGTACTTCTGCGTGGCGAGACGGGGACCGGCAAGGGCCTGCTCGCCCGCGCCGTGCACGTGAACTCGCCGCGCCAGGCGAGGTCCTTCGTGACGGTCGATGCGACGACGTTGCCTGCCCAGCTCGTGGAAAGCGAGCTGTTCGGTCACGAACGCGGCGCCTTCACCGGAGCGGAACGTCGTGTGCGCGGCCGCGTGGAACTGGCCGATGGCGGTTCGCTGTTTCTCGACGAGGTCGGCGATCTGCCGATGGAGAGTCAGGGCAAGCTGCTGCGTTTCCTGCAGGACCAGGCCTTCGAGCGGGTGGGCGGACGCGAGACGCTGCGCGTCGATGCGCGAATCATCTGTGCGACGCATCGCGACCTGAAGCAGGACGTGAAGGAAGGTCGCTTCCGCGAGGATCTGTACTACCGGATCCGCGTCGTGCAGATCGACGTGCCGCCGCTCAGGGAGCGGGGAGCGGCGGAAATCGAGATCCTGGCGCGCCATTTCGCAGACATCTACGCGGCGCGCTATGGTCGGCCGACGCCCCGTTTCGAGCAGAGTGCGCTCGATGCGCTGTGGGCCCATGCCTGGCCGGGCAACGTTCGCGAGCTCGAGCACTGGGTGGAGAGCGCGGTCGTGCTGTCGCCCGACGGGCGCATCGCCGACGAGCTCCTGCCGCCGTCGCGGCGCACCGCCAAGGCGGCGTCAGCTGCGCGGCCAGGCACCGTGGTGCTCGAACCCGGCCTGACGCTGACGGAGGCGGCCGGCCGCTACATCGCCGCGACGGTGGAGGACTGTGGCGGCAACAAGACCGAAGCCGCTCGGCGACTGCAGGTCGGGCGCAATACCGTCGCCCGTGCACTCAAGCGGCAATAGCCCGGCCGCCTGCGGACGCATGCGCTGCGTCAACCGCGCACAGCGTGCGCAAACCCGTTGACGCCGGTGCGGGAAATGCCGCAGATGGTTCGAGCGCGACGTGGCACGCGGCTTGTATTGTCGCTGGATGGTCGCCACCCCCCGGACGCTGGAAGAGAGGGCAAGTTGGAAGCTGCCGACGCGATCTACAAGGAGCATCGTCTGATCGCCCGGGTGCTCGACGCACTCGAGGTCTACATCGGACAACTGGAGACTGCGGGCGACGCAGCCGATCGCCACGACCTGGCGCGCTTCGTCACCTTCTTCCGCGAGTTTGCCGATCTCGGTCATCACGAGAAGGAAGAGAACGTCGTGTTCCCGGAGATGGTGCGTGCCGGCTACAGCTGGGACGACGGCTTGCTGTCGGATATCCGCAGCGAACACAACCAGGAGCGCTATCTGATGCGCTCGCTCCGTCACGCATCCCTGCAGAAGGACCTCTGGTCGAGCGAGGACCTTCGTCATCTGGTCAGCATCGCCCGCACCTTCATCGAGTTCCAGCGCGCGCACATGGCGAAGGAAGACACCGATCTGCTCCCCGTGCTGCGCGACAAGTTGCCGGCTGCGGTCAAGAAAGAGCTCGCGCAGCGCCTTGGCCACTTCGACGAGGTGTGGGCGGACAGCGGCGAGAGCGCGTGGCTGCGCGGCCTCGCACGCGACCTGGTCGAGCGCTACGCACCGGCGCGTCCCGGGCCGGACGGCGAGTCGAGCTCCGCAGGCTAGCGCCAGGCGTCGAGCGGGCCGGCGTCAGCCGGTCGGATCGACCAGCCCATGCACGACCGCCCATTTGGTGAGCCCGGCGGTACCCTGTACCTCGAGCTTGCGCATGATGCGCTCGCGGTGCGTTTCGACCGTGCGGACGCTGATGCCAAGCTGTTCTGCAATCAGCTTGTTGGAGTAGCCGTCCGCAATCAGCCGGAGCACCTCGAGCTCACGGCGGGACAACGGGCGTCGGTGCCGTGCGGAGCTGGGGGCATCGTCGAGCTCGCCATTCTCCGGCTCGAACCAGCGCTCCCCTGCGTAGACCCGCTCGATGATGCGGACCATTTCCGCCGTCGGTGTCGTCTTGACGATGTAGCCGACCGCGCCCGCATCGGACATTTCCCGGACGTAGTAGGGGCTGTCGTGGACGCTGAGACCCACGATGCGGATGCCGGGAGAGCTCTGGACGAGGACCCTCGTCGCCTCGATGCCATCGGTGTGTGGCATGGAGATGTCCATCAGGACCACGTCCGGCTGCAGCGAGCGCGCCTTGTTGATCGCCTCGGCACCGTCGTGTGCCACGCCGACGATCTGCACGCGTGCAGACCTCTGCATGGCCTGTTTCAGCCCTTCCAGGACGACCGGATGATCGTCAACAAGAAGAACCTTTATCCTGCTTGGCTTGGTTGCGGCTTCCACGCTGGTGGACACCCATTGCGGGCCCGTCGCGGCGGCGTGCGCGACGAGCATGCCCAGGAAATCCCTTAGGCGGACGACGATTGCCCGAATATCCGATAAAGTACGGATTTCGTGCGGTTCGGCCTCGGAGAGAACAGTTCAGTCTGGACCTATTCTGGTTTCCGCTGGGGCCGGGCCTACGTCCAGTTGAAAAGTAAACCTGGAAGCCGGCCGGCTTGTTCCCCAGTTGACTGGACTCCACTCAATCCGGAATCGTGCCAGAAAGTGAAAGAACGAGTTGCTCTGGGTGGCGCGGCCGCCCGGACGGCCTGTGGCGGCGTCCGTCGACCTCAGCTGCGCTCCAGGTAGCGCTGTACCTCCTCCGCCACGCGGAATGTGGTCGGCAACTCCGGGGCGTCCACGAGACGAAAGTGACCGTCCAGCCGCGGCTCGTAGCGCCCGGTGATGCGGTCGCGGCTCTGCACCAGCGTCTCGAGCGCGGTGCCCAGCGCCTCGATGTCGTCGGGCGTGGAATATAGTCCCAGCGACGCGCGAACCATGCCCGGCACGTGGCGGCGGTCGCCACAGGCGATTTCGCTCCGGTAGCGGTTTTCCGTTTCCTCGTCCACGTGAAGCAGCGCGGAGACGTACGGGTTGGCGCAGAAGCAACCGTCGCGCACGGCGATGTTGAAAAAATCATTCAGGTAGGCGGCGACCAGCCCGTGGGGCACGCCATCGACGTTGAACGAGACCACGCCGGCGCGCGGCACGCGTTCCAGGTCGGTGCTGCCGTAGACCGTCACGCCGTCGATGCCCGCCAGGCGCGAGACCAGCTGGCGCGTCAGAACCCGCTCCTCGCGCGCGACGTTGTCCATACCGACCTGCATCAACAGCTCGGCGACAAGGCCGATGGCGATCGAGCCCGGGATGTTCGGTGTGCCCGCTTCTTCCCGCGCCGTCACCTTGTCGGTGATCTCGAACTCGTCGAGCGTCACGTACTCGACCATGCCGCCGCCGACATCCGTCACGCAGCGGCGTTCCGATAGCGTCTTGAGATTGCCGATGAGCGCGCCGCGGCTGCCCGGCGCGTAGAGCTTGTGACCCGACAGCACGAGATAGTCGAGTGTTTCCGCCGGATCGGGCCGGTGCATCTGTACGCCGCCGTGTGGCACCCACTGCGCGCCGTCCACCAGCAATTCTGCGCCGGCGGCGTGGGTCATCCGCGCGATGCGGTGGACGGGGTTGATGATGCCGGTAACATTCGAGACAGCCGTGACCGTCACCAGGCGAACGCGGTCCCCTTCCTCGTCCAGGATGCGCTGGAGGTGTGACAGGTCGAGCGTGCCGGTGTCCGGATCGACGCGTACGGCGCGCATGTTGTGGTGCCCGACCGCCTCCATCCAGGGCAGCAGATTGGAGTGGTGCTCCATCTGCGTGGTGACGACCAGCGGGCGCGCCATCAGCTCGTCGAGCATCGCGCTCACGGAAGCGCCGAGGTGGTTCTTGAGGGCGCTCACGAACTCGGCGGGTGCGCCTTCCGGAAAACGCTTCACCACGGCGCGCAGCTCGGACGGAAAGAGCGCGCGGGCGAGGAAGTTGGTCGCGCCGGTCGCGCCGTTCGACGCGAAGATCACGACGTCGCGTTCCGGCTGGTAGCCGACCAGCCTTCCCACTGCGTCGCGGCTGTCCTCGATGGCCCGCGTCGTGTCGCGTCCGGCGCGGTGGGCCTCGGTGTGACTGTTTGCCGATGCGGCCGCGAGGTAGTGTTCGAGACCCTGCCACACGGCGCGCGGCATGAGCGCCGTGGCGGTGGTGTCGAGGTAGACGCGGCGGCGGGAGTGCTGCTTGCCTGCCTCGTCGAAGACCGGGTCGACTCGATCCAGGCCGATGAAATCGCGGGATAGATGTTCGAGGAGCGTCATGGTGCCTTCCGGCGCGGGGTGTTGGACGCCGGAGCGTAGGAGCCGGCGGGCTTCCGTTCAAGCAGACCCTGGCCTCCCGGCGTAGAGCGCCGGCTCGCGCACTCCTTGCGCACCGGCGGGCGCACAATCCTGCGTGCGACCCCGCCCGGATGTCGTAGCTTTAGGCTCGAGGCCCCCGCTTGACCCACGATCCCGAAAAGCCTCCGGAGTCGCCGCTCGACAGCGAACGGCGACTCCGCGTCATCTTCGCCCACGAGCGCGACGCGATGAGCGTGTTCGACGCGAAGACGCACCAGTTAATCGACGTGAACGAGGCCTGGCTCGAGCTGTACGGCTACACGCGCGAGGAAGCCCTCGGCATGACCCCGGCCGACGTCAGCGACGAACAGGAAGCCACACGCAGCTCGATCGATGAGCGCGCCTCCGGAGGTGGCAGCCGCCGCATCGGTCTTCGCTGGCACAGGAAGAAGGACGGCACGCGCTTCCCGGTGGAGCTGAGTTGTGGCCACGTCGAGCTGGGGGGGCGCGAAGCGATGTACGCGGTCATCCGCGACATCAGCGAACGCGTGGAGGCGGACGAGGCGCTGCGTCGCTCCGAGGCGGGGTTCCGCTCCCTCATCGAAGGCATGCCGTACGGCGTGTTCGTGCACCGCTTCGGGCGACTCGTGTACACCAACCCCGCCGGCCTGGAGCTGGTCGGATACACCGAGCACGCCGACGAGCTGCTAGGCAAGGAAGCCATCGAATTCGTGCACCCCGACGAGCGCGAATTGGTGGCGCGACGCATCGCCGAGTACATGCAGCAGGGCAAGACGGCGCCCGTGATGGAAGAGCGGTTCCTTCGTCGTGACGGCAGCTTCGCCACGGTCGAGGTCACCGGCATCCCGGTGGAATTCGACGGGGAGCCGGCTGCACTGGCCCTGGTGCGCGATATCTCGCTCAGGAAGCGCATGGAGGCGCAGCTCGTCACGGCCGATCGCCTGGCGTCGCTCGGGAGGCTGGCGGCGTCGGTGGGGCACGAGATCAACAACCCGCTTTCCTATGTGCTGGGCAACGCGCAGATGCTGCAGCGAGAGCTGGACGAAGCCGGAGTGGATCCCGGGCTCCTCGAGAAGCTCAAGGAGCGGCTGTCCGCCATCATCCAGGGGTCGGAACGCATGCGGGACGTCGTGCGCGACCTCAAGACATTGGCCCGGGGCGAGGACGAACGCCGCGGTGTCGCGAACCTGCATCGTGTGCTCGACGTGTGCGCCGACATGGCGGCGCACGAGGTCCGTCACCGCGCGAGGCTGGTCAAGGCGTATCGGGACCCGGCGCTGGTCGACGCAAGCGAGGGTCGGCTGGGCCAGATCTTCCTCAATCTGCTGGTCAACGCTGCGCAGGCGATCCCGGAAGGCAACGTGTTCGACAACGAAGTGCGGATCGCTACCAGGCGCACGGAGGATGGCCACATCGTCGTCGAGATCAGCGACACAGGCGTCGGAATTCCGGACGAGTTGCTGGAGCGCATCTTCGAGCCCTTCTACTCTACCAAGGGGCCCGGCGGCGGAACGGGGCTCGGTCTGTCGATCTGTCATCATCTGGTCACCTCCCTGGGAGGCAGCATCCACGTGGAGCGGCGTGTGCCAAGGGGAACGACCTTCCGCGTCGTGTTGCCGCAGGCCGACCGCCCGGCAGTCGACGCGTCCGAGCCAGCTCCGGCGCCGAAGCCCGTTGTCGGCGGGCGCGTGATCGTGATCGACGACGAGCAGCGCTTGACCGAACTGCTTGCGACCCTCCTCGACGGCTACGAAGTGACGACCGCGCACAGCGGAAGACAGGCCATCGAGCTGTTCGAACGCGGCGAGCCGTTCGACGTGATTCTCTGCGACCTGATGATGGGAGACTTGACCGGTATGGATGTCTACGAGCATCTGGCGCGCACCGGCACCGGTGCCGAGCGCCGCATCGTCTTCATGACAGGGGGCGCATTCACCCCGCGCGCCGCACAATTCCTGGAGTCCGTGGACAATCCGCGCCTGCACAAGCCCTTCAGCACTTCCTCGGTTCTGCGCGTGATCCACGAGCTCATCTCCGGAACCGCGGAGTGACGGCGTGCGCGTTGGTCATCTGGGCAGCCGTGGCATCGGGGTCGCGCTCGGCTTGGCCGTTGCCTTGTTGTCCAACGTCGCGTTCGGCGGCGACACGCATGACGCGCTGCTCGCCGCCGGAGGCGAACCGCCGCTGTGCCCATCCGGCGATCGACGGCAGGGTGACACCTGCGTGAGCTCGCCACTGCTTGGCGAGGGCTACGACACCAACATCTTCAGCGTATTCGGGCTGCGCGGCAGTCTGCTTCGGGATGCCAGCCACGAAACCGGGGTCGGCGCAGAGCTTACCAGCGAAGGTGTCAGCTACGGTTCCGGTTCCCTGTTGACCCTGCGTCTCGGGCACCTCGTCTTTCTGGGTGCGGGCGGCGACGGCGCAGAGGGCGGGTTGGGGCTCGACTACGCCATGGGGCTACGGCCGCGCCTGGGTCCGCATCACGGTCCGTTTGCGCGGCTCGGACTGCGTGCACATCTGCTCGGAAACCAGAAGCTCTACAGCTCGCGAGTCGAGCTTCCCGAGCTGCAGCTCGGCTATCAGTATCTCGACCAGCAGTTGCAGCTCGAGGCCGGCGGTCGTTCGGGCTTCGTGCTCATCGGGCGCTACAACGCGCTCGGCGGTCGGCGCCCGCTCGGCGATTCGCTCGAGCTCGGGGGCTACACCGCGTTGCGCTTCGAGAGCCTGCACCTGGAAGCCAGCTGGACCCGTACCGAGGCGAAGAGCTCTGCTCCTGGAACGCCCGTGGACGAGCTGTCGGGGCTGCTCTGCGGCATTGCTCCTCCCTTCGGGATCTGCTTCGACGCCCGCTACTACCGCGGCGACGTGCGCGTCGGAGGGGGCGTTCGTCTCGCACAGAGCACCTATGTCGGTCTGACGATTGGTGCGGGAGTGCAGGCGAGGCAGTAGCGGGAGCACGACAGTCCGATCTTCGCTAGGCTAGAGCCTGATGCCGTCAGGGAACGAATACCCACAGCGGGGTGAAGACTGACATGCCGCCTGCCGACCTCGCCGCCGACACTGCCGTGCGCTCGCTGGAAGCGTCGCCCGGTTGGTACGTTGCCGATCTGCCGCCGAACTGGGACTACCGGACACCATCCGGCGGCGTGCTGATGACGGTCGCGCTGCGCGCCATGCAGGCGGAGCTCCGCGACCCGGAGCTCCGGATCTGCTCGGCGACGACGCTGTTCTGCTCGCCCGTACCGGCGGGGCCGCTCGAGATCCAGGTCGCGGTGCTGCGCCACGGCGGCGCGGCCGCACAGGTCCGCGCGGCGCTGAGCTCCACGCTCGCGCCGGGACCGGGGCTGGAAGTGAGCGCGACCTTCGCCCGGCGACGCGAGGGGTTCGACTTCACCGACGCGCAGCCGCCCGACGTGCCGACGCCCGATGCCGCGCAGGAGCTCAGCGAGACGGTGCCGTTCGCCAAGGTGCGTCCACCATTCTTCGAGAACCTCGACAGCCGGCTCGCGCTGGGTGACGACTGGTGGCAGGGCCCGTGGCAGGGTGGCGAGGCGCGCTACGCGCGCTGGCTGCGCTACCGCGTGCCGCAGCGGCTCGACGGCGGGCTGCTCGATCCGCTCGCGCTGTGTCCCCTCGCGGACACGATGCCGCCGGCGGTCGTCCAGAAGCTGGGGCCGGGCTTCAAGCCGTTCGTGGCGCCGAGCCTGGACCTGACCGTGCACTTCCTCGACGACACGCCGCGCGAGTGGCTGCTCGTCGTCGCCCACTGCCGACGTGCGACAAAAGGCTACGCCACGGCCGATGTCGAGATCTGGGACGACGAGAAGCGGCTGCTCGCCTTTGGAACGCAGGTGATGATCTTCCGGCGTCCGCCGGCAGGGCTCCTGGGCGACAAGCCGTAGCTGGCGCGCGGAGGCGCCTCAGCTCTGCTTCTGGCTGCCGCTCGAGAAGCGCAGACCGCGGATGCGCACGGCCGGGGCGGCGACGGACCCGGTGCTCGACCACCAGTTGGGCAGGAGCTGGCGGAGTCGGGTCACGCCGTCTGCACGCTCGAACGCTTCCAGTAGGCTGTCGGTGAAGCGCAGGTTGCCGACGGCGCTCGTGGTCTTGCCGTGTTCCACCAGGAATGTACCGTCCCGGGTCAGGCCGGTCATCACGGCGCGGCGCGGCTCGAGCATGCCGTTGACGTAGTGCAGCTTGCGGATGTGCAGGCCGCGCTCGAGACCGGCGACAAGATCGTCCACGCTCCCGGCGTTGCCGCCCTCCATCACCAGCGCGCTCGGCGCAGGGCCACCCTCGCCGAAGCTCGACGGTACACTTGCGCTGCCGGTGGACTGCGTGCCGAGCCGCGACGCCCAGCTCCGGTCGTAGAGCACCCCGCGGGCGATACCCCGTTCGACGAGCGGTACCCGCCGCCGCGCGACGCCTTCGCGATCGAACGGCACCGCGAAGGACAGCTCGCCCAGTGGATCCTCGCTGACGCTGAACGCGGCTCCCGAGATCTGCTCGCCGATGCGACCGGACAGCGCGCTGGCGCCCTGGTCGAACTCGCGAGCGCCCAGCGCGATCATCCCGAACCACTCGATGAGCTCGGCCACCGCTGGAGGCTCGAGCACGACGTTGTATGCGCCGGCTGGTAGCGCGATGGGATCGCGCGAACGCAGCGCGTCGTCGATCGCCCGCTGTGTCTCCGCGGCGAGATCGAGCTGGTCGATGTCGGCGTGCGCGGTGAGGCCGTGACCCGCCGCGCCGCCACTGCCCGCGCTCTCCAGAGCCCAGATCTTGAACAGCGCTGTTGTTCCCGCGTACGAGCGCTGCAGATTGCCCGTGGTGGCCACGGCGTGGACCGTCGACGTTGCATCGAGCACGCCGGTTGCGATCAGCCCCGCGTCCGCCACGCGCGCGAGCAGGGGACGCAGCATCTCGACGCGCTGTTCGGGCGTCGAGCCCGCGGTCGACTGCGCAAAGCGTTCCACAGGGGGCGGCGCCGCTTCGGTCGCGCCGGCAAAGCCGGGGAAATGCGGGTCCTCGGGCACCTCGGGGGCGATGCGCGCCGCGCTCTTGACCGCTTCGACCAGACCACGCTCGTCGAGCTGCGTCGTCGACGCTTCAGCGACGCGCTTGCCGCGGGCAACGCGCACTACAGCGTGGGGCTCGTCGATCAGCATGTGCTGGCCCAGCTCGCCCAGGGCGAAGCGCGCGAAGCCGCGCCGCGACCAGCTCGCGTAGGCTTCCGCCTGAGGCTCGCCGGCGCGCTCGAGCGCGGCCGCCAGCACGCGAGCCAGCTCGCCGGGTGCGATCGGTGCGCCCTGTGCCGTCACGAGTGGCCGACCTCCACTTTCGAGAAGCGCGCCGGCGGTGCGCCGTGCGCGACCTGCATGGCCTGGATCGGATCACCCTTGCCGCAGGTCGAAAGTCCCCAGATGCGCGCTTCTGCCGGGCCGGTGATGGCGTTGCAGCTGCCCCAGAACTCCGGCGTCGCACCGGTGTAGCGCGCGTCGCGCAACAGCCGCACGCGCTTGCCGTGCTTGATTTCCCAGGCAAGCTCGCACGAAAACTGGAAGTTCAGGCGCTGGTCGTCGATGCTCCAGCTCTTGTTCGTGTCGAACAGGATGCCGTCGGTCGTGTCGGCCACCAGATCTTCCAGCGAGCCCGAGCGCGGCTCGAGCGACACGTTGACCATGCGGATCATCGGTACGCGGTTGTAGCCGTCGGCGCGCACCGTCGCGCTGGACTCGCGTCCGAGCGACGCGGCCGTCTCGCGCGACGACAGGTAGTCCGTGAAGATGCCGTCCTTTATCAGCGCGACCTTGCGCGCCGGCGTGCCCTCGTCGTCCCAGCCGAACGTGCCGAGCCCGCGCGGCGCGATCGAGTCGGCTGTCAGCGTAACGATCGGCGAGCCGTAGCGCAGTTTGCCCAGCAGCTCCGGCTGCAGGAACGAGCCGCCCGCCAGCGAGATCTCGTGCCCGAGCGCGCGGTCGAGCTCGGTCGGATGCCCGCACGACTCGTGGACCTGCAGTGCCAGCTGGCTGGAGGCGAGGATCACGTCGCGGCGCCCAGGCGGACACGCCTCGGCTGTGAGGAGATCGATCGCTTCCTTTCGGATGCGCGGCGCTCCCTCCAGCAGGCGCGACTCGGCGATGACCTCGTAGCCTGCCTGCAGCTGCTCGAAACCCGGCGTGCCGGGATACGAGCGGCGCTGCATGGCGCCGTCGCTGCCCACTGCGATCGCCAGCATGCCCGCGCCGCCGTAGACGAAGTGCTGCTCGATGTCGCTGCCCTCGCTGGTCAGAAGCAGCTTGTCGAGGCGAGTCCAGCTCATCCATGCCTCGGCGCTCTTGATAGGCGCGCCGCCCTGCCTGAGTGCCGCTTCGGGGGCGGACAGGTCGGCGAGCTTCTGCTCCAGCGACACGGCGAACGGATCGATCTCGATCGGCGTGTCGTAGCGCCCGACCTGTGCCTCGCGCGGCGGAAACTTCACCGGCGGACGGCCCAGCGTGGAGCTGGCCCGCGCGATCGCCAGCGCTTGATCGACAGCTCCGATGATCGCGCCCTCGTCCTCCAGCGCCGTGCAGGAAAAGCCCCAGGTCCCACGCGCCAGCAGCCGCACCGCAAAGCCGCTCTTTTCGCTCAGGCCTACGCCTTCGGGCGCGCCGTCGCGGACGCGCAGCCGCTCGACCTGTTCGCCCGCGAAGCGTAGTTCCGCGTAGCTCACGTCGGCCTGGCGCACCGCGTACGCGAGGCCGGCCTGGCACAGCTCGCGGGCTTTCGGAGGAAGCGGCATGGGTCGCGCAAGCATAGTCGAGAGAAGGCCGTCTGTGTCGGGATGCCCCGGATCCAGCCGCCGCAGCGCGTCACGGCGCCACCACCACCCGGTGAAACGGCTCGCCCGCTTGCTCGTAGTGCTGGTGCGGCGATGTCCGCAGGAAGGAATACGAAATGCGTTGGTTGAAAGCGGCAATCGTCGGTCTGGCGGGTAGCGTGGTCATGTTGGTGGTGATGAAGCCCCTGATCGCGATGGGGGTTGCCCCGTTCAACGTGCCGCCGTCCGCTGCGTTCCTGGTCAAGCTCGGGATACCGCCCATGCCGCTAGCGCTGCTGCTGCACTTCGGTTACGGCGCAGCGGCGTCAGCCGTGCTGTATGCGATCGTGCGGGAGAAGGTGAACGTGCGGCGCGGGCTCGTTCTGGCGGGCGTGCTCTGGCTCGTGATGATGCTCGTCTATTCGCCCATCATCGGTTGGGGCTTCTTCGGGTTCGGCGCGTCCGCAGCGGCGCTGCCCGCCGCCAGCCCGCTGCACCTGGCGGCGGGTCCGAAGTACCTGGTGGCGACCCTGGTCCTGCACGCGCTCTATGGTGTGACGATCGGGCTCCTCGGGCGCCTCTGGCTCGGTAGCGGGCACGGCGCGCGCTCCCACACCGGCGAGCAGCAGCACGCTTCGCAGGCGGCGTGAGCGGGCGCAGGGAAGGCCTGGCATCCGACCTGAACCAGCGGCATCATCGCACGCGATGGGTGAGTCCGATGCCGTCAGGCCGGTCACGATCGAGACGCCACGGCTGCTCTTGACCATGGCGCGCCCGGAGCAGGCCGAGCTGCTCTGCAAGTACCATCTGGAAAACCGCGAGCACCTCCGCCCCTGGGAGCCGCCGCGTCCGCCGGGTTTCTACACGCCGGAGTTCTGGCAATGGAGGCTGGAGCAGAACCTCGACGAGTTCTCGCACGACCAGTCGTTCCGGCTCATGCTCATGCCGCGGGAGGGCGAGGCGGAAGTGCCGTTTGGCCTGATCAACTTCAGCCGCTTCAATCGCGGTCCGTCCCAGTCGTGTCTGCTCGGCTACAGCGCCCATCACCGGCAGCAGGGCAAGGGCTACATGACGGAGGCGCTCGGCGCGGCGGTCGAGTTCGTGTTCGAACGGCTCGGCTTCCACCGCGTCGAGGCCAACTACATGCCGATCAACGAACGCTCCGGCAGGTTGCTCCGGCGTCTGGGCTTCGTGGTCGAGGGCTACGCGCGCGACTACCTGTTCATCGACGGTGCGTGGCGCGACCACATCCTGACGGCGCGGACCAATCCGTCCGCGCCGCGCCCGGCCGCGCTCGGCAACCCGGCTCCGCCGCTGCGCTAGCGACGGCGCCGCACGAATACGAGGCCCAGACCGGCCAGCGCCAGCAGGCCAAGGGGCGAGGCCGGGTGTTCAGAGCCGGCCGCGTGGCAGCCGCAGCCGCTGGAGCTGTTGGCCGGTGCAGCATTGTTTGCGCCCGCTGCGCCGCCTGCGCCCGCTGCGCCCGCTGCGCCGCCCGCTGCCGCACCGCCGGCACCACCGGCGCCGCCTGCCCCGGAGTTGGATTGCACGGAAACGGTGAACCCCTTGAAGCGCCCGTCCTGGTCGCCCTGGTTGACCAGCATGACGTAGGCGTCCGTCGCGCCCGCGGGGACATCCAGATCCACGCTTGTTGCGCCGCTCGCCGGCGCGGTGGGCTTGCCGGTTGCGTTGTTCGCCGTTCCGTCGGCGAAGTCGAGCGGTGTGGCGTCGCCGAAGCGCGCCAGGATGGCCGGCGTGTACGGCGTGCCCTGCTGACCGAACGGACTGCCCGAGCCTCCGCCCGCGCTCACGTCCTTCCAGGAAACCGTGAGCTTGGTCGCGCCGGCCGGAAGCGCCACGTGGACCTGGAACAACCCCGGAGCGTACGCGGCGCTCTGCATCAGGCCGACGGTGGGCCTGCCGGGCGCGCTGAAGGAGTTCATCAGCTGTGCATCCGGACCGTTGATGGGCTGGTCCGCCCACTCGAAGACGCGGTTGCAGCTCGGCGACACGCCGCGGGTCTTCATCTCCGCGTCGAGCGCGTCCGCCACCGTCTGCCCGAGCGACGAGGCCTTGATCGAATCGCTGAACAGCTTTTCCAGATCGCCGTAGCCGAGGTCGCCCGAGGGCGCGCTCATCAGCGCCGCGAGGATGGCCTTGTCGTACTCGGTCTGTTCGGCAGCCGAGAGCGTCTTGCGCACCGCCCACAGACCGCCGGAGAAGAACGTCGAGTCAGCGTGGACCTCGCCGGAAAGGCCCGCCGGGCAGGTGTCCTTGTTGTCCAGGTTGCGGATCGCGCCGGTGGTCGTGAGCCCCTTGCTGGCGTACTCGCCGACCTGTCCGTCGCCGGTGATCGCGCTGGAGAAGAAGTCCGCCAGCCCCTCGTTCATCGCGCCGGGCGAGTCCACCGCGCCCTGGCTGTCGAGGTGCCAGGTGCCGACCAGCTTGATGGTGCGGTCGATCATCGCGTGCGTGAACTCGTGGTAGACGACGTTGCCGTCGTAGGAAAAGTCGATGTACGTTCCCTGACCGAACCACATCGCGCCGCTCTGGATGTTGAACACCGTGGAGAACATCGGGTCCTGCGGCGAGAAGAAGGCATTGTCGAACGGTACCAGCGGGATGCTCGGGTCGGCCGCCTTGGTCATGTTGCCCTGCATCATGCCGTCCGGCAGTCGCAGGTTCACGATGGCCGGCAGCTGCGCAGGCTGGAGATCAGGCATACCGAGCGACTGTAGGTAGTCGTAGGCCTTGCTCACCTGGTAGAACATGCTCACTTCCGCGTAGCTGTCCTCCGGAGCGGTGTCGATGCCGCGCGTGTAGCTGGTGAAGTCCCCGTTCGAGTCGGCCACGGCATTCTGCTGGAGCTCGCAGCTGTGCACGGTGATGCCGTAGAACGTCTTGGTGGTCTGGTTGTCGATGCAGTTCATCACCTTGACGTGCTCGTCCGTCAGGTTGGTGGAGGCCTGCGCGAGATCCGAGAGCGTTACCGTTGTCGGAGTCGGCGTCTTGACGGGGTTGAACTCGTTGACGCTGGCCTGTCGATCGAAGACCACGGCGTTGTAGCGCTCGATGAGCTCGCCCGTGTTCGCGTCGAGCACGATCACCGGCGCGTACGGGATCCCGTCCGCCACCGGCGCGTAGAACGTCCACACCAGCCGCGCCGAGTCGCCCTGCGGCAGCCACGCCAGCCGCGCATGCTTGTCCGGCATCTGGATGCCCGCCAGCTTCGACGCGATGGGCAGAGCCTGGTCCCGCATCAGGCCCGGCGTGGCGCTCGAGGGAAAGCTGGAAACGGTGCGCGCCGTCGCCAGGCTCGTGGGCTGGCCCTGCGCGTCGAGCAGCACCGCCGCGCCGCGGTCCAGCACCGGGATCCCCAGGTGCTGTTGCGCGAACTTCACGATCTTGCGCCCGCCGCCCGCGTCGAACGTGGCGATGTGCGAGAGCTCGATGCCCGACAGCGCAGGCGAGCGCGCCAGCAGTGTGGCGCGCGCTCGCGCCTGGAGCGTGCCGGTCACGAACGGTGTGTTCAGCGCCGGCAGGACCAGCGGCGTGGACGGTGTGGCCAGCGCGCCGGACGCGGCGCCGAGGACCAGCAGAGCGGAGAGCGAGCCAAGAAGAGTCTTTTTCACGATGCCTCCAGAAGCAGGCTCGCATCCTGCCCGCTGGATCGACGACCAGCAAGGGCTGGAAAATTGCGATGACGGCGGTTGATTCCCTGTGGATCACTCCGCCCAGCGCGCGAGGTAGCGCTTCACGCGCAATTTGCGCCGCGTGTTGTCCGAGCTCATGTAGCGCACGGTTCCAAACACGGGGCGTTCAGGCCCCCACGCGCGGTCGTAGCGACCCAGACACCAGCAGATGCCGCTCGCGGAGTTCGGATCACGCCCGTCCAGCGCGTAGCGGTTGTTGAGCTCGAACAGGGTCGCGAGCGCGCACTCCGGGTCGGATGACCATTCAAGGACCTTCTTGCCCCAGAGCATGCGCAGATAGCCGCTGATGCGGCCTTCCGCGACGAGTTGACGCTGTGCGGCGTTCCACAGCGGGTCGTGCGTTGTCGCGGCTTCGAGCCGGGCAGGTGGGTAGAGATACGGGCGCGCGTCGCCGGCGTGCTTGTCGAGCGTGCGCCGCGCCCACGCGGGCAGCGAGCCGTAGCTCTCGTAGTCGTCGCTCTGCCAGGCCATGTTGAAGCCCAGCTCCCGCCAGGTGACCAGCTGATCGAGGAAGGCCCCCGTGCTCTGGTGCATGCCCCACCAGCCTGCGCGCTGGCCGCGGCGGCGATCAGCGAGCATCGAGGCGTCCCAGCCATCGTGTCGGGCGAGCTCCGCGAACACCCGGTGCGTCGAGATGTGGCCGAAGTGCAGGTAGGGCGACAGACCGCTCGCGGCGTCGTCGTCCGGGTGGTTGCGGAGCTCGTCGTAGTGCTCGAGTCGATCGTCGATGAAACGCCGGAGCAGCGCGCCGGCGCGCGTCGCTCCGCCGCGCTCGTCGACCGGGGCCACGCGGTGATCGATCGGCAGGTCGGCGAGCGTAATGCCGGACAGCAGCTCCGGCGTCGCGGGTGGCCAGCGCTCGAGGATGTCGCGTGGCAGCTCCGCGCTCGGGAGCGGTGGTCCCGCGAACGGATCGGTCGCGGGCGCTTGTTCGAGATGCGCAGGCAGCGTCTGCTGCAGGAAGCGCCGGAAGTCGTACGCGCGGTAGAACACGCGATCGGTTGCCCGCATCGGCAAGAGGCCGCCCGAGTCGACGCTCTCCAGCCGGACTGTCAGCCGCCGTGCCGCCGCGGCGCGCATGCGGGGAAGAAAGAACACGGGAGAGTCGTCCGTGACCACCGCGCACGCGTCCTGCGCCAGCCCCTCGAGCAGACCGCGTCCCGCGCCGAGCGCGGGTTCCACGTACGGGTAGTAGCGGACCGGCGTGCGGGCGAGCTGGGCGGCGTTGTCCGCCATGCCGTCGAGCACGAAGCGGTGGAGGCGATCGCTCGCCCACGCATAGTCCGCGCGCAGGGCCTCCAGCACGACCAGCGGTCGCGAAAGTGCGCGCGCGAGCTCGACCGCGCGGTCGAGTGCGAAGTTGTCCTTGACCCGACGGAAAGCGGTCATCCAGTACAGCACGAACGCGCCGTCGGCGCGGAGCGGTGCGCGGTTTTCGACCGTGCGGCGCAGCTCCGGTACGCGGATCGAGCTCGCTGCCTCCATCGTCTGGATATCTGGGGACCGCCGGCCGCTGTGGCAACGGCCCGTCGGCGGTCCTGATCACGATCCGCGCGTGCCGGGCCGGTTTGTCCTACTCTCCGGGCGTGCACCGCGCGTTTTCCGGGTTGTTGTTGCTCTTGGTTGGGCTGGGCGCGTGCGGCGGCGCGCCGCCGCGCGTGGCCAAGGCGCCGGTCGCGCAGAAGCAGGCCGCCGCATCACCGCCGAAGTCCGCCACGCCAGAGAGTCGGCTGCTGGCTGCGCTGCACTCGGTCAAGCCCCGGGGGCCGGTGCTCGGCGCCCTCGATACGCGAGCGCACGCGGATCTCGATGCGCTCGTCAAACAGGTCACGCCCGAGCAGCGCAGCCAGATCATGCGGGCGGGCAGCCCGTTCGCCAGCGCGCGTCCGCTGCTGTTCCTGGCGCTCGGAGGCGACTCGCCCGACGCCTACCTCGCGCTGGCCACCACGAGCCGCGGCGCTGACGAGCTGGTCGGCATGCGCCGCCGCAGCGGAAGCAGCGACCTCGGCGATCTAGTGAAGGTGTCGGCCGAGCTGAGCCGGCGCGCCGCGGCAGAGTGGCTGCGCGACCGCAGCGTGGACGTGGCGTCCAGGCGCACGCTCACAAAGGGTCTGTGCGATGCGATCGACGCCGCGGCCGCCACGCTCGATCGCCTGGACGTGCGCCGCCGCGCGCGCGAGATGGCGGAGAAGCTCGACCCCTCTGCACGGCGCGCGCTCGCGGTGGCCCGTGTCGCGGCGTGGCAGCTCGATGGGGCAGCCGGCCACGCTGCGCTTTCCCGTGCGCGCACGCGCGGTGCTGCAAAGGAGCAGCTGGAGACCGCCGGGCATCTGCTCGACGAAGCCGCACTGGTGAACCAGCAGACCGGCAAGCTCGACGTGCAAGCGACCGTGAAGGTCTCGCGCGCGCTGCTCGACTTGCACCACCCCGAGCGCGTCGACGCGCTGGTGGCGCCGCATCGCGGCGAGGCTGGCTCGCAGCTGGGCCTCGCATCGGTCGTTGCCCTCGCGACCCTGGGCAACGGCATGTGCCTGGGCGCCTACGGCGGCGCGGGCAACGCTCTGCTCTGCGCGACGGCGTGGCACGACAGTCCCGGGACCGCGAAGACCCTCCAGCTCCTGGACAGCGCCTGGAAGTCCGGCAAGGGGCGCGACGACGCGGCGATCCAGACCTGGCTCGGCATGGACTACGTGCTGCCCTGGGTCTACGAGACCCTGCGCGACTCGGTGGCCGGCGCGGCCGACGCCAAGGCGCATCTCGAGAGCCGCCTATCGGCGGCGCAGCAGGCTGCGAAAGAGGCCGCCGCCGCGTCGCACACGTTCGACGGGCTGGCGTTGTTTGTCGACGCAAGCGCGGCCGGCCTCACCGCAGCGAAGCGGCATGAAGCGGGAAAGCGTGTGCACCTCGTGCAGTCGGTGCGGAAGGATCTGGAGCGCCGCGCCACCGAGCTGGCCAAGCGCTCACCGGGTGAGCGCTTTACCCAGGCGGCGGTGCTGCAGGTAGCGGGGATCCTGAGCCAGGAGCAGGACATCGGCTCCTTGTTGTCTGTTCTGCCGGACCCGGTGGAGCCGGCGTACCGCCACGTGCGCGCCGTGCTGGAGGCGTGGAACGCCGCCGTGCACGGCGCCCAGGCTGCCGACAAGGCTCGCGGTCTTCTCGCTGCGTCGCTGCTCAGGACCTCGCCGCATTCGCTGGTGCGTGCGAAGACGGTGCTGCTCATGGCCGAGCTCGACGCGGCGCTGACCCACTCGCCGCGCGCCGAGAGCGTGCTCGCGCAGGTCGCCGCCCAGCTCGACTCCGACGCGACGCCCCCGGCGCTGCGCCTGCAGGCGGGAATCGACCGCGCCGGGGCCCTGTCGCGCGGGGGCAAGACCGCGGATGCCGAGAAGGTGCTCGAGAAGCTGCTCGCATCGGGCATCCCGAAAGGCTCGGGCGACGCCCACGATCTGGCATTGGTCGCGAAGACCTATCTCGTGGTGCTTCGCGCCCGCGGAGCGAAGGGGGACGAGCTCCGCAAGTACGCTGATCAGCTCGCGCGCAAATCGAAGAAGTCGGTCGACGTCTCGTCGCGCGTGGAGCTCTGGCGCGACATGTGGAGACGCGAGCTCGTCTACCAGGCGAAGAAGCAGCAGTGCGGCGCGCTGAAAGTCTGCCTCGCGCGCGCGGCCAAGCAGCGCCGCATTCCACCCGCCGAGATCGAATCGAGGATCGGTCCAGAGCCGGCGCGCATCCTGCGATCCGGCACGCTGACGCTGGGCACGCTCGACATCCAGCTCAACTTCAGTCGCGCGCGGGGGATCGAGCCCCAGGTGAGCTTCTCGCCGCGGCTGCTCGCCGTCGAGATGCCGCCCGCGCACTGAAAACTTCCTGCCAAGATCCTGACATTCCGGCTCGGCGTGGCGGCCCCGCCGCCTGCTGACGGCTGCGCGGAAAGCCTGCTATGACCGGAAGATGAGGTTGGCTTCCGGCTTTCGCTTCGTGCTTCCGATCGCCGTGCTCGCGCTGGGGATCGCGTGTTCCTCCGGGGGCGGCGGGGTCGCGAGCAACAACAACCATGGCAGTGGTGGCAGCGGCGGCGCGGCCGGCGGCGCTGGTGCGGGCGGCACCACGAGCTGCGAAGGCGGTCCGGGGGCCATCTGCAGCGGCAGCTGCGTGGACCTGACGAGCGACCCGCAGAACTGCGGACACTGTGGAAACGTCTGCGGCACCGGCTCGAGCTGCTGCGACTCGGCCTGTGTCGAGACCAGCTCGTGTTCGTTCGCGGTGACCGGATCGGATCCGCTCGAAGGCTGGCAGACCGGTGGGGACTGGGTGGTCTTGCACGGCCACGGCTTTGCCGACGGCATGAAGGTCTTCATCGGCGATGGCCGCGCGCCGACGCTCGTGCTCGACCCGCAGACCGCACGCATCAAGACGCCGCCGGGGCCGGCCGGCGACCAAGACATCCGCATCGACCTCAACGGAACCACCGCGACGCTCAAGAAGGGCTTCCACTACTCTGCCGGCGGGCTCAAGCAGCCCTGGGTACAGAAGCCGATGCAGAAGGTGCGCGGCGAGGATCCGGCGGTGGCCGTGATGCAGGACGGGCGCGTGCTGATTGCCGGCGGCACCACCGTACCGGACCAGACCGCCGACGCGCTCGACACGGCGGAGATCTTCGATCGTCCGACGGAGAAGGTGACGCCGGCCAAGGGCAGCATGAGCACGCCCCGCTGGCAGGACAGCGCAGTCACGCTGCTGGACGGCCGGGTGCTCGTCGTTGGCGGGGCCTGCCACTCGGACATGTCCGCGTGCAACGGGGATGCGACGCTGGCCGACCTGTTCGACCCGAAGACGGACACCTTCACGCCCACTGCCAGCAAGCTGAACGTGGCGCGCGTCTACCCCCGGACCGCGCTCCTGCCCGACGGGCGTGTGTTCATCGCCAGCGCCAACGACCCGAGCGTGGAAATCTACGACCCGAAGACCGACAGCTTCAAGCAGATCGCCCACACCCAGCCGCACAAGTACGGGTTCGTGGTGCGCCTGAGGGACGGTCGCGTGCTGATTGGCGCGGGCGACGGCGGAGAAACGCACTGCGAGCTGTTCGATCCGGATACCGACACCTTCAGCGACACCGGGGCGCTCAACCAGGGTCGCTCGATGCTGACCGCGCACACGCTGCCGGACGGCCGCGTGATCGTGATCGGCGGCTCCAGCGTTTCCGCCGGTGGCATCAACACGCCGCTCGACTCGATGGAAGCCTACGACCCGACCGCAGGCACGTGGAGCACGCTGCCCTACAAGCTCGGCACAGCGCGCACCTGGCACGCCAGCGCGCTGGTGCTCGACGGGACGATCATCGTAGCGGGCGGCTACACGGTGCAGGGCCAGTGTGATTCGCTGTCCGACACGGTCGATCAGGTCGACCCCGTCGCGGGCACGGTCACGCCGTTCGCTACCCTGCCCAACAAGAACACCGAGTGGAACGCCGTTACGCTGCTCGACGGTTCGATCATCGGCGTCGGCGGTGGCGCCTGCGGGACGGCCACCGCGCTGCCGGACCTCGACTTCCTGCCCGGCGACCCCACGCCGCAGTAGCGCGGCGCGGCACGGGGAGCGGAGGCGCACTCGTGTTCCTGAAGCCGGTCCTGCCCCCCTACGACCCGCTCGAGTGGGAGAAGAAGCCCTTCCCGGAGCGCGCCGCCATGGTGTGCCGCGCCTGGGCGCTTCAGGGCTACGGCACGCCGATCGCCATCTACCTGGTGTACGTCCTCAAGATCGCGCTGTACGTCGGCGGCTGGCTGTTGTTCTGCCGCACCACGCCGGGGATGGGGCATCTCGATGACATCGGCAGCTGGTGGCTCCGGCCTGTCGCGTTCGAGAAGGCGATCGTGTGGAGCGTGCTGTTCGAGCTCCTGGGTCTAGGCTGTGGCAGCGGACCGCTGACTGGACGCTACGTTCCGCCCATCGGGGGTGCGCTGTACTTCCTGCGCCCAGGCACCATCAAGCTGCCGGTGCTGCGCGGCGTCCCACTGGTCGGCGGCGAGCGGCGGACCTGGCTCGACGCGGCGCTGTACGCGGCGTTCGTCGCGCTCGCCGTCGCCGCGCTGATGTCGCCGACACCGGGGCGCCCGCTGTGGATCGCGCTGGCCGTCCTGCTGATCGTGCTCGGCCTGCTCGACAGGACGCTCTTCCTGGCGGCGCGCGGCGAGCACTACTGGACGCTGATCCTGATCTTCGCGCTGACCACCAACTTCATCCCGGGCGCCAAGGGCGTCGGGGCTGCGCTGTGGCTGTGGGCGGGGATCTCGAAGCTGAACCGGCATTTCCCCGCCGTGGTCTGCGTCATGACGAGCAACAGTCCGTTCGTGCGCTCCACGTGGTTCAAGAAGCGCATGTACCGTCGCTATCCGGACGATCTGTCGCCGTCGGCGCTCGCGACGTGGATGGCGCACGTCGGAACCGCGCTCGAGCTGGGCGTGCCGGTGGTGCTGCTGTCCGGTCACGGCGGCAGCATCACGATCGCCGGCCTCGTCATGATGCTGCTGCTCCACGGCTTCATCACCAGCAACGTGCCGATGGGCGTGCCGCTCGAGTGGAACGTGATGGTGGTGTACGGCGGATTCTTCCTGTTCTGGAAACACGCGGCCGTGAGCCTTTTGTCCGTCACGTGGCCGGTGGCGGTCGTGCTGGTCGTGATGTGCGTGGGGGTGCCGCTGCTCGGCAACCTCTTGCCGTCGCGCGTGCCGTTCCTGCTTTCGATGCGCTACTACGCGGGCAACTGGGCCTACAGCGTGTGGCTGTTCCGCGACAAGAGCTACGAGAAGCTCGCGCGTCTGAAGAAGAGCTCGCCCTGGATCTACGATCAGCTCGGCCTGCTGTACGATCGGAGTACGTCCGTCGGGATTGTCGGCAAGGTGATGGCATTCCGGCTGATGCATCTACACGGCCGCGCACTGCCCGGCTTGATTCCCAAGACCGTGGACGATCTCGCCGCGTACGAATGGCTCGACGGCGAGATCGTCGCGGGGCTCGCGCTGGGCTGGAACTTCGGCGAGGGGCACCTGCACCGCGAGGAGCTGCTCCAGGCGCTGCAGCACCAGTGCGGTTTCGAGGAGGGCGAGCTCCGCGTCATCATGGTGGAGTCGCAGCCGCTGTTCCAGTCAACGCTGCACTACCGCATCCACGACGCTGCGCGCGGGCTGCTGGAGCACGGGCACGTCGACGTGAACGAGCTGTGCCAGCAACAGCCGTGGGGAGGGTCCGCCGGAACAGCCAGCCCGGTCCATTGACCCCGGCTTCAGGTTGCCGCGGCGGTGGTGCGCGGGCCCGGCTTGGCCGTCTCGGCGTCCGCCGCGATCGGCGCGGGCTCGGGCAGCGTGGCCGTGGTGCCCGCGGCCGGGTAGCCCTCGAGGCCCATCTCGGGCACGTCGAGGCCGGCCATCTCGGCTTCCTTGTCGACGCGGTTGCCGACCAGCTTGCCGATCACGGTCAGCGCTGCCCAGGTCATGGCTCCGACGAACAGCACGTTGACGACGATGCCGATGACCGACGCCGCGAGCTGTCCCGCGTCGCCGTAGAACAGGCCGCGCACGCCGCCATCGACGCCGTTCAGACCGTCGCCGTAGGTGCCGTTGGCGAACAGACCGACGGCGAGGATGCCCCAGGCGCCGTTCACGCCGTGAACCGCCACCGCGCCGACGGGGTCGTCGATCTTCATCTTCTGCTCGACGAAGACGGCCGCGATGACGACCAGCACGCCGGCGATCGCGCCGATCAGGATCGACGCGGGCGCGCTCACGAAGGCGCAGGGCGCGGTGATCGCCACCAGGCCGGCGAGCATGCCGTTGCACATCATGGTCACGTCGGGCTTGCCGAAGCGCTTCCAGACGTACACGGTCGCGCCGAGCGCACCGGCGGCGGAGGCGAGCATGGTGTTGGTGGCGACGATGGCGATGCGCGTGTCGGTGCCGGCCAGCGTGGAGCCGGCGTTGAAGCCGAACCAGCCGAACGCCAGGATGAACGTGCCGATCGTCACCATCGGGATGTTGTGTCCCGGGATGGGCTTGGCCGAGCCGTCCTTGTCGTACTTGCCGATGCGCGGGCCGATCACCTTCGCGCCGACCAGGGCGGCAACGCCGCCGGTCATGTGCACGACCGAGCTGCCGGCGAAGTCGACGTGGCCGTGGCCGAGGCCGAAGTTCGTGCCGAGCTGCGAGAGCCAGCCGCCGCCCCAGACCCAGTTGGCGTACAGCGGGTAGATGAGCGTGGAGATGAACAAGCCGTAGAGGACGAAGGACATGATCTTCCAGCGCTCGGCCATCGCGCCGGTGGGGATGGTGGCCGTGGTGTCCATGAACACCATCTGGAACAGGAACAGCGCTGCCACCGCCGGCGTGTAGCTCGCGGCCGTCAGGAAGAAGCCCTGCGTGCCGAACAGGCCGAACTGGTGTCCGGCGATGGTGATGGCGAACTCGTGAGAGAGCGTGGCGTCTCCGCCGAAGCTGCCGAGTGCGCCCACGCCGCCCATCTGCAGCGCGAAGCCCACCGACCAGAATCCAATGATCCCGATCGAGTACACGAGGAAGTTCATCCCCATGGTGTGGGCGACGTTCTTCGCGCGGGTGAGCCCGGACTCCACCATGGCGAAGCCGGCCTGCATGAACATGACGAGGAATGCCGCGACCAGCGTCCACACGATGTTGAGTGCGGTCTGCGTGTCGGCGAGTTGCTTGGCGAGTTCTGTTGCGTTCGGTGCGGTCATATGGAGCCTGGCCCCTGTTGGTGGTGTCCCCTGGGAGTGAAGCTTCCCGGAGCCAGGTTTCCGGCACATTTCGCCGAGGATTCAGCACGCGACAGACCGCGCCGAGCAGGCCGGGAGACACGATTATCCGCCTTCGGAGGCGGCTTTCGAGCCGTCCGGCGGCGTCTCGTGGCGGTCTGTCGGCGGTGCCGGCAGCTCTGTCCAGGCGCGGCGCGCGGACTAGGCGCGCCGGCGTTTGAGGATCACGATGCCGAACACCACGATCATGATCACGAAGGTCAGGCCCATCACGCCGATGAAGATGAACAGGTCGGTCTGCGAATCTTCCTTGTAGTGGATGACCCTGACGTCATCGGCGATCTTGAGACCCATATGTCCTGTGAGATAGCCCTGCACCTTGCCGCTGAGGCCCTCCCACAGGATGTTGTCCAGCACGCCCTCGAACTGTCTGGCGTGGACGAGCTCGTTCTGCGCGGCAGGCCCGAGGTCTCCCGTCTTCAGGATGATGTGCACCGGGTCGGTCTTCTTCCAGCCCGGGGGGACGAGCGGCAGGTAGTACTCGACGGTGGTGGTGCCCTTGCGCGTCGTCTTCTCGAACATCGCATCGTCGAGATCCGGGATGCCGGACACGATCAGGTTGTGCGTTGAAGGCTCGTAGCCCGAGTAGAGCTTGGTGATGGACACGCGCTCCTGTCCCGTGTCGATCCCGTGCAGCGCCTGCGGGAGCAGAAGCACGCCCATCACGCCCATCACCGCGAAGAACGCGATGAAGAGCGCCACGAGCTGCATGCGCGTGGCTCCCATCGTCTTGTGCGCGGTCTTTTCGTCGAGGTGACGGATGTCGATGTCCGGCCTCAGCGACAGGATCGTCGAGACGAGGGCCTGCATGCCGGGGTCGCCCGTGTTCGACATCAGTCGCACGACCTTCTTCTTGCCCGGCGAAGGCTGGTGGCAGAGCATCGTGGTCTCGAAGCTGCCGACGCTGCTGCTGGTCCGTGAGACGTACAGGTAGAGGAGCTTCGCGATCTCGATGTTGAAGCTGCGGATGCCCTGCTTCACGCTCAACGTTCCGCCGGCGAGCGTCGCCGAGAACGTCGCGGCCATGTAGCGCCACTGCCACGAGTTTTGCTGGGGCTGTCCGGCCGGGGGTCCCTGCTGTGCCGGCGGATAGCCCGGCGGGCCCTGCGGCCCAGGCGGATAGCCGGGTTGACCAGGGGGATAGCCAGGCGGACCGGGCGGGTATCCAGGCGGACCAGGGGGGTATCCGGGCTGCATCGCGTTCGCCTCCTCCTCGCGGGCAAGCGCCGGATTGTACACCCGCCGCGAAGGCGGCGTTCGAGGAACGCTTCGAGCCCGGAAACTCAGCGGCTGCGCGTCACCACGACGGGGATCTCCGCGTGGCGCAACAGCCGTTGCGCGACGGATCCGAGCACACCGGCTCGCCCGCGCGGCGAGCGCCGTCCGACCAGCACAGCGTCGAAACCCTCGTCGGGGATGCGGTCGAGCAGTTCCGTCACGGCGTCGCCGCGCGTCACGTGCACGGTGGCCTCGAAGCCTTCGTTCCGCATCAGCTCGGCGGTGCCCTCGAGGTCGTTCCTCAGCGTCGCACGCGTACTCTTGATCGCGTCGGCGATGAACTCCGGCCAGGGCAGTCCGGGGTCCCCGGGTTCGAACGTATGGAACAGCTCGATGTGTGCACCCGGCGCTGCGAGCACCCGGGCCCAGCCCGTCATCTCCTCGCCGATGCCGTCGGCGGGCACCGCGATGAGCAGCCGCCGGAACGCGCCGTCGTCGGGCAGCAGCCGCTTCTTGTACTGGCGAGCGACCAGCACCGGGCACGCGGCATTCGCCGCCACGTCCGACGTGACGCTGCCCAGCAGGAAGTGGGTGGACGAGCCGACACCGTGCGGTGCCATCACCACCAGATCATCGCCGTGCTCGGCGACGTGTTCCGCGATCGCGACGGCGATGTCGTCGCGAGCGAGTGCGGTCTCGATGTGCCCGCCGCCGAGCCTCCGGAGCATCGCGTCGAGCTGCTGCTGTATGATCTTGGAGCGGTCCTTCACGTACTCGGCCCACACGTCCGCGGCGACGCGCTCGGCCATGCGCTCGCTGAAGGCCGGGAGCCGATCGACGTGAAACAGCGTCAACGCCGCGCCGTAGCGCTCGGCTAGAGCCAGCCCGAAGCGCGCGGCGGTCGTCGAGTCATCGGAGAAGTCCACCGGGGCGAGGATGCGTCTTGGTTGCATGCAAAAGGTCGATGCAGGATCCGCGCCGGACGAACGCCTCCAGAAGCCGCCAGATGCCCGGAAATCCGAGGCAATCTGCTACGGGTGTGCGCAAATGCTGCGGTCTTGCGCCCGCCGCGTTGCGTGCGACAGTCGGCCGATGCCCCGCAAGCTGCACGATGTCGGAGCCTCCGAGGACGACCTGCGTTCCCGCACCGAGGAGCGTCGGGCCCGGAAGACGCGCGAGGACGCTCTGGCACGGCTCGCCAGGGAGCTCGTGGAGCTGGCCGACAAGAAGCTCGAACAGCTCGAGCTGCCGGAAGACACCCTGGACGCGGTGCGCGAGACGCGGGCCATCAAGAGCCACATCGCCAGAAACCGACAGCTGCGTGTCGTCCGCAGCGCGCTGCGCGATGCGGACTGGCCTGCGGTCCGCGTGCGGCTCGACAGTCTTGTCGAGCACGGCACGGTGCTGGTAGCGAGCGACGCGGGCGTCGAGCGACAGTGGGTGGTGCGGCTGGTCGGCGGCGGCACGCACGAGCTCGAGGCTTTTATCGCCGAGCATCCCCATGCCGACCGCCGGCACCTGCGCCAGCTCATCCGCAACGCACAGGCCGACGCGCCCACCCGTCGCAAACGCGCCGAGGACAAGCTTGCCGGCGCGTTGCGATCGCTGATGACGCGTTGAGACGCCTGTGCGCCGGCGCGTGGTTGGCCCGCACCCGGCATGCGGGTGAAAACCGGACCCAGGTTGACACGCGAGTCGATTCCGGGTCGGATGGTCCGGGGTCGCCGTGGACGCATTTGCCAGCCTCTTCCATCAGCATCCGCTGCCCGCCTACGCGGTGCTGGCGCTGTTCGTGTACGGGATTTCGTACAGCATCCGGTACGTCGTCGAAAGCCGGAGCGGGAAGAAGAAGTAGCGCACCGGCGCTCTAGTTGCCGACCGCGCCCACCCAGACGTTGCTCTGGCCGTTCAGCGTCGACGTCAGCACGAAGCCTTCGCCGTTCAGCTTCTGGTTCGCGTTCAGCACCTTGATGGTCAGGTGCAGGACGTCGCCGTTGGAGCCGGAGCTCTTGTCCAGCGAGAGCTGGAGGTTCGGCGAGCCCTGGTTGACGACCACGTTGAAGTCCTGCGCGGTGACCTGCCACGGTCCGCTGGTGGGGGCATCGCTGAACAGCTGCACGTCGATCGTCTTGCTCTGTCCGACCGGGATCTTCACGCCCTTGGTCGTGCCGGTGTTGCCCAGGCCATCACTCAGGACGAACGAGTCGGTCAAGACCGGCACGCTGTTGAAGTACGGCTCGAAGCTGGTGGACGGAACGCAGGGGTTCATCCCCGCCTGCGCGGCCTTGTTCGACCAGCTGCGCTGCACGGTGTAGCCCAGGCCGGGCAGCACGATGTTCGCGTCGGCGTTGAGCGTGCACAGATCGGTGGCCTCGCCGTCCGTTGCCGCCGTCCAGACCATGTGATCGTTGTCGGGCTGCAGATACGCCGGGTTGCTCTGCACGAACGGATCCGTTGTCGCCTCGACCAGCTCGTGGCTGATTGTCACCGTCGCGTCCTTGAGGCCGCTGCCCGAGCCGGAGGGGCAGGTGCACGCGACCGCGTACGGGACCGTCACGCCGTTGATGGTCTGCTCGCTGTGGTAGCCCGAGTACTGGTTGCAGCAGTCGCCGCCGCTGGTCGCGGGAAAGGTGACGACGTAGATGGTGTTCGGATCCGGCGCGCCCCAGTCCGGGTTCGTCCCCGACAGATGCTGGTTGAGCAGGTCGGGGATGGTGTTGTTGTCGACCGTGGCCGGCGACTGGACGGAGAGGTGCACCGGCGCCGCTGCAACCAGCTGTCCGACGCCGTACTCCTTCGTGGTGTCGCTCCAGTACGAGGTTGCGCCGATCTGGTTGATGAGCGCGTCGATGTCCGTCGCGTTGGTGTCGTCCTGGTAGGTGATGGACATCGCCTGGGGCGTGCTGAGCACGGGCCCGCCGAGATTCTGGAGCACCGGCGCCGGGTCGTGTGCTGCGGGGTTGAAGCCGCCGCTGCCGCCGGCGCCCGCCTGGCCACCTGCGCCTGCCAGGCCGCCTGCGCCGCCCAGCCCGCCGAAGCCCGCTGCGCCGGCAGCACCAGCGACTCCGCCTGCGCCTCCATGGCTCGTTCCGTTCGAGCTGGGGGAGCTGCTGCAAGCGGCGAGAACGAGTGCCGAAAGGGCGACCGAGCCCAGGAGCGAGGTTTTCACAGCGTGGACGCTATCACCGCGCTTTCGGGCCACAAAGCATTGAATACCATCCGACGTCGAGTGTCTGGGCCGCTCACATTCAAGAGCGCTGAACGACCGCGACGGCAACGCGCGCCGTGCATCTGCGTGGATTGAGGTAGCCGGGGCCCGAGACGGATGAGCTTTCCGGAAAATGCTGCCCGGCCAGATCCTTCCGGCACACCGAACGTCCATCAGGCGGCCGCGCTCCCGCCGGTGGTAGGGTCGGGTCCGGGCGAGGAGGAATCGATGCACGCTGCGAGATGGTGGGTGCTGGCGCTGGCGGTGCTGGCTGTGGGTTGTCCGGGCGCGCCGCCGCCCAAGCCGCCTCCGAAGCCGGCGCCGCCCGTGGCCGCGAAGAAGGCCGAGAAGGTGGTGTGGCGTGAGTCGAAGTCGGGGCTTGGTTTCCGGCTGAGCAACGCCGAGCCCGAACGCGCCTCCGGTGCGCCGCTCGTTCGCGCGACGCCGCTCGGCGCCAAGGACGCGGCGCGTGTGATCGCGCGCCTGCCCGCATTCAAGAAGTCCGCCCAGAAGAAGACCGTAGCGCTGCGGGCCAAGTCGATTCCGGCGCCGCGACCAGGCGAGACGCTGAAGACCTCCTTCCCACCGGCGGTCAGCGCCGGCCCGGCGCCGGCGGCGACCACCGCCCGCGCGCTATCGGTGGTCCGCCACGCGCCGGAGGGCGCCGTGCGCGTCGCGCCGAACCTGTCGATCACGTTCTCGGAGCCGATGGTCGCCGTCACCAGCCTCGGCGAGCTCGCGCAGAAGGACGTGCCGGTGCAGCTGTCGCCCCAGCCTCCAGGCAAGTGGCGCTGGGTCGGCACGCAGACGCTGTTCTTCGAACCCAAGGGCGAGCGCTTTCCCGCAGCCACGCGCTACGTCGTGGGGGTGCCGGACGGCACGCGCGCCGCGTCGGGGCACACGCTGGCTCACGCCATCGACTGGTCGTTCAAGACGCCGGCGCTGGCGATCAAGGACGCGTACCCGGAAAGCTACGGCTCGCCGGTGGAGCTCAGACCGGTCGTCTTCGCCGAGTTCAACCAGCGCATCGACGAGAGCGCGCTCTTGTCGCACATCGCGCTCCGTACCGGAAGCGAGAGCCATCCGTTCCGGGCGGCGAGCGAGGACGAGATCGCCAAGGACGACAACGTGCGACCTCTGGTGGCGCGGGCAGAGCCGCACCGCTGGATTGCCATCAAGCCCACCGAGGATCTGCCGAAGGGCTCGACGGTGGCGCTGGTGCTCGAGAAGGGGGCGCCGAGCGCCGAGGGCCCGCTGCCGACCGAACACGATCAGCGCAGGACGTTCCGCGTCCACGGACCGCTGAAGCTCGAGGCTACGCATTGCGGCTGGTCCGACAGCTGTCCGCCGCTCGCACCCTGGTCGGTCCGTCTGTCGAACGAGATCGACGCGGACAGCTTCAACACGAAGATGGTCAGCGTCGAGCCGCCGCTCGCGGGCCTGCACGTGGACGTGAGCGGCCGGTACCTGACCGTGCGTGGCCAGAGCAAGGGACGCACGCACTACAAGATCGCGCTGTCGCCGGAGATCCGCGATGTCTTCGGCCAGACGCTCCAGCAGCCGGCCGAGGGGAAGATCCATGTCGGGGAAGCGGAGCCGATGCTGTTCCCCGAGCAGCGCGACATGCTGGTGCTCGATCCCGCGGCGGACGCGAAGCTCGACGTGTACAGCGTCAACCGGAAGACGCTGAAGGTGCGGCTGTACGCGGTGCAGCCCAAGGACTGGGACGCCTACGTCAAGTTCCGTCAGGCGTGGGACTACGACGGCCGCGTCACCAGGCCGCCGGGGCACCTGGTCGCGACGCGCTACGTCCACCCGAAGGGCGAGCGCGACTCGCTGGTGCAGACGCGCATCGATCTTGGACCGGCGCTGAACAAGGGCATCGGCCAGGTCATCGCCATCGTCGAGCCGCCAAACCAGCCCAGGCCACGCAATCGCTGGGAGTACCGCGAGCGCCAGTGGGTGCGCGCCTGGCTGCAGGTGACGAAGCTCGGACTGACGGCGTTCAAGGACGGCAAGAGCGTCGACGCCTGGGTGACGGATCTGCAGACAGGCAAGGCCGTAGCCGGTGCGACCGTGTCGATCCCGGGCGCTGCGAGCGGCACGACCGGACAGGATGGCATCGCGCGTCTGCCGCTTGGACTGCGGGGCGACTCGCTGATCGCTACGCACCAAGGCGATCGCGTGTGCGTGCTGGGTATGCTCGACTCCGGCACGTTCGAGGCGCGTTCCAGGAGCGAGGTCACGCGCTGGTTCGTGTTCGACGACCGTCATCTGTACAAGCCCGGCGAGACGGTCCACGTCAAGGGCTGGGTGCGCCGCCTTACCGGCGGTCCCCACGGCGACGTCATGCGGATCCGCGCTCGTGGCCCGGTCCAGTACTCGGTACGCGATCCGCGTGGAGCCGAGATCGCCAAGGGCAGCGCCTCGCTCGACGACAGCGACGCGTTCACCCTGTCGTTCAAGCTGCCCGACAACGCGAATCTCGGTAGCGGCAACATCCGCTTCTCCGGGCCCGACGGCAGCCGCGGCTTCCACAGCTTCATGATCCAGGAGTTCCGGCGTCCGGAATTCGAGGTCAACGCGCAGGTCAGCCAGGGCCCGCACTTCGTCGGCAAGCACGCGCTGGCCACGGTCGCGGCCACGTACTTTGCGGGTGGGGGTCTGGGCGGCGCGGAAACCACCTGGCACGTGACGGCCCAGGACGCCGCGTTCTCGCCCCCGAACCACGAGGGCTACCACTTCGGCAAGCCCCAGCACTGGTGGTGGTGGGGCGGCAGCGACAAGCAGGCACGCCGCGCGACCGCGACCTGGAAGTCGAAGACCGACGCGAACGGCCGCCACCGGCTGCGTATCGACTTCGACGCGCTCGACCCGGCGTATCCACGGAAGATCGACCTGGCCGCCAACGTGACGGACGTGAACCGCCAGACCTGGGCAGCGCGTACCAGCCTGCTGGTCCACCCCGCCAGCGTCACGGTCGGGCTGCGCTCGCAGAGCCAGCTCTTGCACACGGGGCAGAACGCCCAGCTCGACGTGATCGTGACGGACATCGACGGCAAGCTCGTCAAGGACCGCCCCGTCGCGATCACGATGTCGCGCATCGAGACGACCTACCGCGGCAGAAAAGCCGTCGAGCACGAGAAGGACACCGAGCACTGCGACGTGACGAGCGCCGGGAGCGCCGTGCGCTGCAGCCTGCCGACCCACGGCGGCGGGCTCCACCGCGTGACCGCGATCGTCAAGGACCAGCACGGGCGCCCGAGCCAGACCCGGATCGAGCTGTGGGTGCTGGGTGCGGATCCACCCGAAAACCCGAATGTCCAGCGTGACCGCGTCGAGCTGGTGCCCGACAAGAAACAGTACGCCGGCGGCGCCACGGCAGAGCTACTGGTGGCCGCGCCGTTCGCGCCGGCCGAGGGCGTGCTCACGCTGCGCCGCGGCGGCCTGGTCAAGCTCAGGCGCTTCCATCTGGACAAGAAGACGGACACGCTGAAGGTCAAGCTGGACCCGGCGTGGCTCCCGGACGTGGTGGCGCGTGTTGATCTGCTCGGCGAGCGCGTGCGCGACGGCGAAAACGGCGAGCCCGATCCATCGTTGCCCAAGCGTCCTGCGGCCGCGTCCGGACAGACCACGCTCCGCGTGCCCCCGACGGACCGCTCGCTCGACATCAGGGTCATGCCCCAGAACAAGGCGCTATCGCCTGGCGGCTCCACGCGCATCGGTGTCGTGGTGCGCGACGCGTCCGGACATCCCGTGGCCGGCGCCGCGGTCGCGTTGCTCGCGGTGGACGAGTCGGTGCTCGCGCTGGCGGGCTACGACTACCCCGACCCTCTTGCCGTCTTCTATCCGTCGCGCGGCGGTGGCGTGGAAGACTATGAGACGCGCCTCCGCATCGCGCTGATGCGCCCGGATACCGCGCGCTTCCAGCTCAGGGCGAAGAACCAGGCGCCGGCGAAGACAACCTTCGCGGACGGTGTCGGCTACGGCAGGGGCGAGGGGCACGTGGCGCGCCGGTCCGCCGCCCCCGAGATGAAGCCGATGCCGAAGCCCTCGGCCAGCACACCGGCAGCCGAGCCCAGCCCCGACAGGCTGAAGAGCGCGAAAAAGAAGGGCGAGGACACCACGCCGCTGACGATGCGCACGAACTTCAACGCCCTGGCGGCGTTCGTGCCGCGCTTGACCACCGACTCGCGCGGCCGCGCGAGCACGGTCGTGAAGCTGCCGGACAACCTGACGCGCTACCGCGTGGTCGCGGTAGCCAGCGCCGGCGACAAGCGCTTCGGCAAGGGTGAGAGCGACATCACGGCGCGCTTGCCGCTGATGGTGCGGCCTTCCGCGCCGCGTTTCCTCAACTTCGGCGATCGCTTCGAGCTGCCCGTCGTGCTCCAGAACCAGACCGCGCATGCGCTCACCGCCGAGGTCGCCGTCCGCGCGGACAACGCGCAGGTGACGGGACCCGCTGCGTTGCGCGTGCAGCTGCCGGCGAACGACCGCGTGGAGGTGCGCTTCCCCAGCGCCGCCGGCGAGCCTGGCACGGCGCGCTTCCAGATCGGCGCCGTGTCGCGCGCTGGCAACGACGCCAGCGAGATCGAGCTGCCCGTGTGGACGCCGGCGACGACCGAGGCGTTCGCGACCTACGGCCAGATCGACCAGGGCGCCGTGGCCCAGCCGGTGAAGATGCCGCGCGGCGTGTACACGGAGGTCGGCGATCTGTCGATCACCACCTCGTCCACCGCGCTCGCCGGCTTGAGCGATGCCGTCCTGTACCTGGTGCACTATCCGTTCGACTGCAACGAGCAGATCGCCTCGCGCATGCTCGCCATTGCGGCGCTCAAGGATGTGCTGGGCGCGTTCTCGGCGCCGGGACTGCCGCCCAAGCGCGTGCTGATTGCGAGCATCGCCCAGGACGAGAAGAAGCTCGCCCAGCGTCAGAACTGGAGTGGCGGCTGGGACTGGTGGCGTCGCGATCGCACGCCCGATCCGTTCGTCAGCGTGCACGTCACCCACGCGCTGGTACGCGCCAGGGAGAAGGGCTTCAAGGTGCCGGGGCGGTTGCTCGGCGGCGGCCTGCGCTACCTGCGCAACATCAAGCACCACTTCCCGCCCTGGTACCCGGAGAGCGCCCGCCGCACCGTGCGCGCGTACTCGCTTTTCGTGCGCGCGCGGGCCGGCGACAAGGTGGAGCGCGAGGCGCGCGAGCTGTACCACGAAGCGGGCAGCCCGAAAGGCTTGTCGATGGACGCGCTGGGCTTCCTCCTGCCCACGTTCAGCAAGGACCCGCAGGCGACCGGCCAGCGCGACGCGATTCGTCGTTACCTCGACAATCGCATCGCCGAGACGGCGGGCAAGGCGCACTTCGTCACGTCGGTGAGCGACGAGGCCCACGTCACGCTCGACTCCAGCCGCAAGACCGACGGCATCCTGCTCGAGGCGATGATCGACGATCGCCCGGACGACGACGTGATTCCGAAGATCGCCTCGGGTCTGCTCGCCCACCGCAAGCGCGGCCACTGGCTGAACACGCAGGAGAACGTGTTCGTCTTGCTCGGGCTCGACCGCTACTTCAACAAGTACGAGAAGATCACGCCGGATTTCGTGGCGCGCGCCTGGCTCGGCGATCGACTGGCCGCCGAGCACCCGTTCAAGGGCCGCAGCGTCGACCGCAAGCGAGTCGAGATCCCGCTTTCCACGCTGGCGGAGATGCACGGCACGCAGAACGTCACCATCGCCAAGCAGGGCGCGGGCCGCCTCTACTACCGCGTCGGCATGCAGTACGTGCCGAAGAACCTCCGCCCCCCGCCGTACGAAGCCGGCTTCGCGGTCAGCCGCAACTACGAGGGTGCGGACTCGCCGGGCGACGTGACGCGCGACAAGAACGGCGTCTGGCACGTCAAGCTGGGCGCGCTGGTGCGGGTGCGCCTGGAGATGGTGGCGCCGGCGCGGCGCTATCACGTCGCGCTGGTCGACCCGATTCCCGCCGGTTTCGAGCCGCTCAATCCGTCGCTTTCCATGACCGGCACCATTCCGCGCGATCCGAAGAGCCTCAAGCGCGGGCGGCCGTGGTGGTGGTCGAGCGCATGGTACGAGCACCAGAACATGCGCGACGAACGCGTCGAGGCGTTCGCGTCGCTGCTGTACGGCGGCGTGTACAGCTACTCGTACGTTGCACGCGCCACGACCCCCGGCACCTTCGTGGTGCCGCCGCCGAAGGCCGAGGAGATGTACGACCCCGAGACGTTCGGTCGCGGCGCGGGTGACCGGGTGATCATCAAGTAGCCGATCGGAAAGCGGCCGGGAGTCTGCCCGCGGAGCCGTTCGACGAACCCCCGCCGCAAGCGGTCGACAGCAACAAGACGAAAAGGAGCGCGGAGCGTCGCATGCCCCGCAGTATCCCACGCGGCCACGGCTCCGGGAATGAGTGGGCGTGGCTGCTCGGGTCTTCGAGACACCGTTGTCGCGTCGCGCTCCGGCGTGCAAAAGTCACGTTCCAATGGGCGCTCCCGATCACGTCTACCCCGACTTCGAGCTCCGCAATCTCACGCTGCTCGGTGAAACGCGCCCCGTCTTCGTGAAAGGCGAGGGGCCGGCGATCGTGGTGATGCACGAGGTGCCGGGGTTGTATCCCGGTGTGGCGGATTTCGGGCGGCGCGTCGTCGACTCGGGGTTCACGGTGTACATGCCATCGCTGGTGGGCACGCCAGGGCGTCCGTTTGGAGCGGGCTATTCGCTGTCGACGATGGCGCGCGTGTGCGTGATGCGCGAGTTCACCGTATGGGCCACGCAGCAGAACAGCCCGGTGACGGCCTGGCTGCGCGAGCTGGCACGGTTGGCGCACGAGGAGTGCGGCGGCCCCGGTGTGGGCGCGGTCGGCATGTGTCTGACGGGCGGCTTCGCGCTGGCGATGATGGCGGACGATCGCATGCTGGCACCGGTCCTGAGCCAGCCGTCCTTGCCGTTCGCTGTGCGCGCCTCGCAGAAGCGCGACCTCGGCATCGACGACGCGACTCTGGCGCGCGTGAAAGAGCGCGCTGCCGACGGCGCATGCCTGCTCGGTCTGCGCTTCACGCGGGACAGGATGGTTCCGCCAGAGCGTTTCCAGCGGCTGCGTGACGAGCTCGGCGACGCGTTCATGGCCGTCGAGATCGACTCGGCCCCCGGCAATCCGCACGGCATCCCTCGCACCGCGCACTCCGTGCTGGTCCATGATCTGGTGGACGAACCCGGACACCCGACGCGCGAAGCGCTGGAGCGAGTGCTCGGTTTCTTCCGCGAGCGGCTCGGCGTGGAGTAGGATGGCGTCGGGGGCGCACGATGGGAAAGCGCGAAGACCTGATAGACCTCGAAAACGCGAAGGTGGCGTCGATCACCCTCGAGCCGCATGAGCGTTCGGCGTGGCACCACCACACCGAGTTGACCGAGGACGTGATCTGTCTCGTCGGCCCCATCGAGCTCGAGCTCGGTGATTCCGAGCGCTCGATACGCCTCGCTCCGGGCGTGCGTCACACCATCCTGCCTGGCGAGCGCCACCGGCTGTGCAATCCCGAACGCGTCTCCGTCACCTACATGTTGATCCAGCGCGGGCCGTACGACTTCGTGCGCACCTGACCGCGCGTCCTGGCAACGCGGCTCGGTGACAAGCGACGGTCAACCGCCGTCTGCCGGATGGGGGAACAGGCTCGATGTGAGTCGCCGGAACCTGTCGGGGTCGTTGGGGCGCGCCTTGCTCAGAACCACCCAGGCTGCATGCGCGCGTACGAGTCCTCGCCGCTTCTGCAGAGGGCGGCGAGGTAGCCGGTGCGGGGCAGCTCGGTGCCCAGCCAGTACTGCGCGGCGCACAGCTTGCCCTCGTAGAACTCCGGAGTGGCGCGGCCCGCGTCGAGGCCGCGCTTTGCGGCCGCGGCCTGCTTCAGCCACTGCCAGCCGATCACGACCGTCGAGAACAGATCCATGTAGTCGACGCTGTGCAGCAGCATGCCGGCGATGTCGCCGTTCATGCCCAGGCCGCCGAGGTGCTCGGTCACGCTGCCGAGCGCAGCGAGCGCGCCCTCGAGCCTCCCGCACCACTCGTCGTTCACGCCGGCAGCGCGTGCGTCGGCAATGCTGGCGACCAGCTCGTCGCGCAACGCGAACAGCGACTTGCCGCCATGACCCATCACCTTGCGGCCCAGCAGGTCCATGCTCTGGATGCCGGTCGTGCCTTCGTGGATGCTGTTGAGCTTCTGGTCGCGCAGCCACGACTCGGGCAGGTACTCGCTGGAATAGCCGTAGCCGCCGTGGACCTGCACGGCGAGCGCGTTCGCCTCGAAGCCGCGCTCGGCCGGGAAGGTCTTCGCGATGGGCGTGAGCAGATCGAGCAGCAGCCCCGAGCGTTCACGCTCGGCGTCGTCGGTCGCCTGTTCCGCGAGATCGGATAGGCGCGCGCACTCCGCCAGGAGCGACAAGCCGCCCTCGACGATCGCCTTCTGCCGGAGCAGCATGCGCCGCACGTCGGCGTGCTCGATGATCGGCACCTGCGGCTGGGTCGGGTCCTTCTCGCCCAGGCGGCGGCCTTGCGGGCGATCGGCCGCGTACGCCAGCGCCTCGTGGTAGGCGGCCGAGGCCGTGGCCACGCCGTTCACGCCGACCATCAGCCGCGCCTCGTTCATCATCTGGAACATGTAGCGGATGCCCTGGTGCGGCTCGCCGACCAGCCAGCCGCGGCAGTCGCCGTTTTCGCCGTAGTCGAGCGCGAGGCTGGGCAGCCCGCGCCAGCCGATCTTGTGGATCAGCTCCGGTGACCGCGACGTCGTTCGGAACGAGCGTGTCGCCCTCCGGGCGCAGCTTGGGCACGGCGAACAGGCTCACGCCCTTGATGCCGGGCGGCGCGCCGTCGATGCGCGCCAGGAGCAGGTGCACGATGTTCTCGCTCACGTCCTGATCGCCGCCCGAGATGAAGATCTTCGAGCCGCGGATCAGGTAGTAGCCGTCGTCGGTGGGTGTGGCGTGCGTCTGCACGTCGGTCAGGCTGCTGCCGGCTTGGGGCTCGGTGAGCGCCATGGTCCCGGTCCAGCGCCCTTCGTACATCGCGTCCATGTACTGTCGCTTGAGCTCGTCGCTGCCGAACGACTCGAGCAGCCGCCCGGCGCCGCTCGTCAGACCGATGAAGCCGTACGCGCCCGCATTGGCCGCCATCAGATAGGCGTTCGCTATGCACGCCACCAGGAGTGGCACCTGCTGTCCGCCGACTTCCGCCGGTCGCGTCGCAGCGATGATCCCCAGTTCGCTCATGCGCGGCAGGATGTCGTGCAGCAGCGGGTGCACCTTCACGCGCCCCTGCTCCAGTACCGGCGGAGCTTCGTCGAAGGGCCGGTACGCCGGGAACAGCACCTCGCGAGCGAGCTTCTTCGTCGAAGCGAGATACAGCTCGAACGTCTCGCGCGAGTGGTCCGCGAAGTGCGGCAGCTTGCACAGCGCTTCGGCGTCGAATAGCTCGAACAGCAGGAACTCAACGTCGCGGTCGGAAATCAGCGGATTGGCCATCGCGCGGGATGGTACTGCATCGACGACCGGATGCTAGGATGACGCATGCGCTTGCTGATGCTGATCGCGCCGCTCGCGTTGACGGTTGCTTGCGGCAGCTCCGGGCATGGCGCCACGGGCAGCGGTGGAACGGCGGGCAGTGGCGGCACGGCGGGCACTGCCGGCAGCGCGGGTAGCGGCGGGGGAAGTGGCACGGCCGGCGCTGGTGGAACGGGCGGGGTTGCGACGAGCTGCGAACCATTCGGCCACTTCGGTGCGGCGAACAAGTCGTTTGCTATTCCGAAGCCGAGCGGCGATGGCTTCTACTTCCCCGACGTGCAGAAGAGCTTTCCCAATGTCGACTGGGCGAACATCGACCGGCTCTACATTCCGGCGGGGCACTACAAGACCTTCAACCTGGGCAATCTCCCGACGCGCGACGCGACGCATCCGCTGGTGATCACGAACCAGGGTGGGCAGGTCGCAGTGGGTCCGAACCTGGGCGGCAACTACATCTGGACGATGAGCGGCGGCTCGAACTGGATCCTCACGGGGCGCTACGACAAGGACTCGAAGACGGGCGACGTGGCGTACCCTGGCCATCGCTGCGGCGCGTACGCGACCTCGCGGGAAAAGTACGGCTTCCTCAGCGACGACGCCTTCGACACGAGCGGCAAGTACCTGCACATGGGCATCTCGGTCAGCGACGCGAGCGATTTCGAGATCGAGTACGTCGAAGTCGAACGTTCCGGCTTTGCCGGCATCCGGCTCTTGAACAGTCGCGCGGCAGGTGACCCGGCTCACGACATGGCGAACGTGCGCATCAACGACAACTACATCCACGACACTGGCGGCGAGGGTACCTACTTCGGCTGGACGGGCAGTCCGCCTGCGAACCTTCTGCCCGGGCTGAAGATCTACAACAACCGCATCGTGCGCACGGGCAACGAGGCCCTGCAGATCCAGGATCTGGGCGACGGAACCGAGGTCTACAACAACGTGATCGCGTTTGCCGCATTGCACTGGCGTGACAACGGGCTTGGAAAGTACCAGGACAACAACTCGCAGGTGCAGACGCGTGAGGGCACGATCAACATCCACGACAATGTGTTCATGGGCGGCGCGGGGAGTGTGCTCAGCTTCTGGAGCCAGCCCGAGACCGGCGATGGCGAGCGCCACGTCACGTTCAAGAACAACTACTTTGCCGACACCAAGTCGCTGATGGCGTACCTCGGCGGAAACTCGACGGCCGCGTCGGATTTCCACTTCGTGCACAACTTCTTCAGCGGCATGGACTTCACGTACAACGAGCTCGATCCGACGGCGACGGACCCCGGCGTGGTGTTCAAGATCTCGGGCAACATCCAGGGACCGGTCACGTTCGACGACAACACCTGGGAAGGACCAGACAAGCTCTTGTCGGGCACGGTGAACGGCTCCGGCAACAAGAACGCGACCGTGGCGCCGCTCGAGTTCGTCGACAGCGGCTACCCTGCCGGCGTCGCCGTACAGAAGCTCGAGATCTGGGCGCCTGTGGCCACGCTGGCCCCGAACAGCCCCCCGATCACCTACGCGCCAGGCGACGTGGTGATGTTCGACGGAGAGCTGTACCAGGCGACCGCCCAGAACACGAACCAGCGTCCTCCGGACTATCCCGGGTCCTGGAAGAAGCTGCCGCTGCCCACCGACGACCTGCGCGTCAAGCCCGGTTCGCCCTACGCGGCGATGGGCGTGCACTGACGACCGCGGTGGATTCGCCGCGCCGTCGGGTGCACTCGCCGTATCCGGGACGGCGCTACAGCAAGCTCTCCAGCTCCTTGCCGATGCTTTCCGGCGGCTCCTTCGACGCGTAACGCTTGACGACGTTGCCCGACTTGTCGACCAAGAACTTGGTGAAGTTCCACTTGATCGACTCGGAACCGAGGACGCCCTTCTTCTCGCTCTTCAGGTGCTGGTACAGCGGGTGCGTGTTCTTCCCGTTGACGTCGATCTTGGCGAACATCGGGAAGGTCACGTCGTAGGTGAGGGAACAGAAGTTCTTGATCTCCTCCTCGTCGCCCGGTTCCTGGTGGCCGAACTGGTCGCACGGGAAGCCGAGCACCACCAGGCCGCGGTCGGCGTACTTGCGGTAGATCGCCTCGAGGCCCTTGTACTGCGGCGTGAAGCCGCACTTCGACGCGACGTTGACGATGAGGAGCGTCTTGCCCCTGTACTCGTCGAGCCTCTGCTCCTGGCCCTCGATGGTGCGAACCGCATAGTCGTAGACGCTTGCCATGCTCGATACGTGGCGCAGGGCCGGGCTGGCGGCAAGGGGGCAGACCCGGTGCCGCGGTATCGCGGCACATGGCGAACCGGGCGACGGGGCCCTGACGTTCCGTCGGGTTGTGCGGCGCTGCAGCCGTGCACACCCTACCTGGTTGTCATGGTCCTTGTTCACGTCGTCATCGACGCCCTTTGGCTTGCTTTCCGGATGCTCTGGGAGATTTTCTGGGGGCTTGCGCTGGGCTTCATCATCTCCGCGGTCATCGAGGTGCTGGTGAGCAAGGACGAGATGTCGCGCCTGCTCCCGAATGCCTCGCCCCGGTCGATCGGCCTGGCCAGTGTGCTCGGCGCGGCGTCTTCTTCCTGCTCCTACGCGGCGGTCGCCATGGCACGTTCCATCGTTCGCAAGGGCGGTGACTTCACGGCTGCCATCGCCTTCCAGTTCGCCGCCACCAATCTGGTGCTGGAGCTGGGCGTGCTGCTCTGGCTCCTGCTTGGCTGGCAGTTCACTCTTGCGGAGTTCATCGGCGGCGCGGTGATGATCACGGGGCTCACCCTGCTCTTCCGCCTGTTGCTCCCGGCCGCGAAGGTGAAGGACGCCCGCGAGCAAGCCGACAAGGGCATTGCCGGAAGCATGGAGGGGCACGCCCAGATGGCAATGAGCGCCCGGCAGGGGCGCTGGCTCGACCGTCTGACCTCGAAGCGAGGGTGGGTCGCCATCAGTCACGACTACTTCATGAACTGGTCGATGCTCTGGCGCGACATCCTCGGTGGCCTGCTCATTGCAGGTGCGCTCGGGTCGTGGGTGCCGCGCGAGTTCTGGCAGTCCTTCTTCCTGGTGCACCACCCCGTGCTCGCCCCGATCTGGGGCGCCATCATCGGCCCCCTGATTGCGCTGATGAGCTTTACATGCTCGATCGGCAACGTGCCGCTGGCGGCGGTGCTGTGGAACGGAGGCATCAGCTTCGGAGGGGTCGTGGCGTTCATCTTCGGCGATCTGATCATCGTCCCGATCCTGCTCATCTACCGGAAGTACTACGGGCGCTGGATGACACGTTTCCTCTTTGCCACGTCGTACGCCACGATGGTGGTGGCCGCCCTGGTGGTGGAGGGAGCGTTCGCGCTGTTCGGGTGGACGCCATCCGCGCGGCACGCGACCGTCGTGCAGGCCGCCATTTCCTGGAACTACACGACGGTGCTCGATCTGGTGTTCGGCGCCCTGAGCCTTGTCCTGCTGCTCGTCTTTGCAACCACCGGTGGTCCGAAGATGATGCGTGAGATGGCGAAGATGGACACTTCGTCCGCCGGACACGAACACGGGCACGGGCACGCCCACGGCTGACGCCCCTCGACCGCTGGCCGGTGACGCCGCTTCGCTCCCACAGACACTCGAGCTAGTGCGGGAGGCTGGCGCCGAGCAGGAAGAACACGTACGCCCCGACCGCGACGTGCGATGGCTCCAGCCGGGCGGTGATGAAACCTGCGCCACAATGAGCAGGTTTGCCACACGCCTTGCCGTTGCCGGCTGGTCGTAGAGTCCTTCACTCCAACCAGTTGCGCAGCGTCGCGTACACCTCTTGTCGACTCAACAAGTCGAGGTGATGCGTGCCGTGCGCGATTGTCTCGTGACAGAACGCGAGTGTGCGCTCGGGGTAGCGGTGGCGGCCAAGGGCACTTTCGATCGAGACCATGCCGTCGCCGGGTGTGCGGTCGCGTGGTGTGGCGGCGATGGAGCCGGCGAGTGCGCAGCTGGTCACGCCCTCGGGCAGCGGGAGCGGCGTGCGTTCGTCACCGCCGTGGTCGAAACGGTCGCGGCCTTGCCAGTCTTCGTCGAGCACGTTGCCGTAGCGGAGATCGGTGACGCCGGCGCTCCGGATCGTGCCGAGGCGCGCGAGCGGTGCGCTGTAGCGGCTGACGCCGACGGCCATCTGGAGCAGGTTGCCGCCGCGCTCGAGGGCAGCGCCGTGATGCGGAGACCCGAGGCAGACGAGCTTGTGCAGCTTGTTCCGCCACGCATGGCCCGTGCGCTCGGCGAAGGCGCAGGCGCTGCGAGCGACGAGGCCGCCCATGCTGTGGCCGAGGATCGAAAGCTCGTCGGCCTCGGCGATGACCTGCGCCTCTTCGAGGAGCGTGGCGAGACGCTGACCGTTGGTCGAGATGTGAAGCCCGCTGTTGTACGAGAGGTACAGCGGCGCGACGCCGAGGTCGCGTGCCAGCGCGGCACCGTGATCGTGTCCGCGGCGGAACCAGCCGCGGTCGCTCATGCATGAACCATGGACCAGCAGCAGCACACGCTTGCCGTTGCGATCCGGCGCGCATGCTGCGCGTAGCGTCATGTCTATGGCGAGTGGATTCCCGGTGGAAACCAGGTGGTCCCCGATGACACCGTTGATCGCCGCGACGAGGTCTCGCCGGTCGCCTGCTGGCAGAGTGCCGGAGAGCGGGCGCAAGGCGGCGTCGAGGCCAACCCCAACCAGGCTGGTCACGCCGCGCACTGCGCCGTAGACGGGCGCTAGCAGCACGCGAAGGGCGTCGTCGAGCGAACGACCGAGGACGGCGGGGGTGGCGATGGTCCGGTGCATCTCCTCGACAATCGAGGTGACTCCGCGGGTCGCGTCCACCGCCAGCCGACTGGCGCCGCGCAGATCATCGATGGGGTCTCGATCTGTCACCGAAAACCTTGACAGTCATTAGTGTAACAGTTACTTGTGAACTGTCAAGGAGGCCGAAATGGCTCAAGTGCGAACCGACCCGGCCGAAGAGCTCGTCAACGCGGTGACCCACGGCCTGGGTGCCGCCCTCGCGCTGGCAGGCCTGGCAATGCTGGTCGTGCTGGCCGCCACGCTGGGCGACGCCTGGCAGCTCGGCAGCGCCATCGTCTTCGGCGTGACGCTGTTCCTGCTGTACCTGGCGTCGACGCTGTATCACGCGTTGCCTGGGCGGCGCCTTCTGAAGGTGCTCGATCACGCGGCCATCTATCTCCTGATCGCGGGCACCTATACGCCGTTCGCACTGGTGACGTTGCGCCACGCCGGCGGCGTGTGGCTGTTCGCCGTCGTGTGGGCGCTGGCGCTTGTCGGCATCACGCTCGAGGCGACCTGGCGTGACCGGCCGCGCTGGCTGAACGCGGTGGTGTTCGTGGCCATGGGCTGGTTGGTGCTGTTCATGCGCGGCCCGCTGGTGGCGCACTTCCACGGCGCCGGCCTGTGGTTGCTGGTCGGCGGCGGCGTGACCTACACCCTGGGCACGCTCTTCTACGTGACGCCGCGTCGCTACATGCACGCGGTCTGGCACCTGTTCGTACTCGGCGGCAGCACGCTCCACTTCCTCGCGGTGCTGCTGTACGTGCTGCCCCGCGGCTGAGCCAGCCCATACCCCGCGGATACTTCGGCGAACACGACGCGTTCGCAGCGATTTGTAATCTGGTCCGTCAGAACCGGCGATAGCTTGTCGATCGTGCGCTCGGCTGCGGACCGTGCGAAGACAGTGGTGATGGGCGGAGACAATGAAGAACTGACCGCCGAGCAGCTTCGCGAGCTTGGCGCGGCGCTCGCCGAACTCGAGAGCGAGCTGGAGAATGCGCTCGCCCTGGCCCGCGACAGCAGCAAGCCGGTCGAGCTCGACCAGTCCGCCGTGGGGCGCGTCTCGCGGGGCGACGCCCTGCAGCAGCAACAGATGGCCCTGGCCACGGTGCGGAGCGCCGAGCGACGCCTCGCGCAGGTCAAGCGAGCGCTCGCCGCGCACGCCTCCGGCGACTACGGCGCCTGCCTCGACTGCGGCGAGCCCATCGCCTACCGGCGCCTGCGCTCCCGTCCGGAGACGGGCCTCTGCCTGCAGTGCCAGAGCGAGCGCGAAGGGCCGTAGTCCCCGCGTCGTAGAGCGTCGTCTCGTCGCGAGAGAACCGATGCCGTTCGGGCGGCGCTCTACTCCAGCTCGCCCACCAGCGCCCGCGCTTCTTCGAGCTGCGCCTTCTGCCGCTCCAGCGCCGCGAGCTGCTCGCGCGCCTCGGCGACGACCTCGGCGGGCGCCTTCTCGACGAACTTCGGATTTTCCAGGCGCTTGCCGAGCACGTCGATGTCCTTCTGGGTCTTCTTCAGACTGCGCTCGATGCGCTGCTCTTCGGTCTTGGCTTCGACCAGGCCGCGCAGGCCGACTAGCACCTCGATTTCGCCGGCGATGCTCAGCACGCTGCCCTTGGGCCGCTCGCCTGTGGCGTCTTCCACGCCGGGTGCGCCGTCGGTGCGTACCAAAAACTCGATCAGGCCGGCCTGCTCCGTGAGCAACGTACGCAGCGCGGCGTCGTGGCTGCGCAACGTGAGCGGCACGCGGGCGATCGGGGCGATCTCGTGTTCGCTGCGCACCGAGCGCGCGGCGGAGATGGCGCGCATCAACGCGTCCATCTGCCGCTCGGCGTCGGCGTCCGCGCGTCCGTCGGCTGCGACAGGGTAGGAGGCAAGCGCGATCGACGCGGGCCCTGATGCGGGGCGCGGCACCTTCTGCCACAGCTCCTCGGTGATGAAGGGCATGAACGGATGCAGTGCGCGCAACGCCGTCTCGATCACGTGCGCCAGCGTCTGCCGCGTTTCGGCTTTCTCTTCCTCGCTGCCGCCCGTGAACACGGGCTTGCTGGCCTCGATGAACCAGTCGCACAGCTCGTCCCAGAAGAAGTGGTAGAGCGCGCCCGACGCGCCGTCGAGGCGGAACTCGTCGATGCTCCTGGTGCTCTCTTCCACCACGGTGGCGAGCCGCGACAGGATCCAGCGATTGGGCAGGAGCTTCGGCTCCGGCGGCTTGCCGTCGAGCGTCGTGCCCTCGATGTGACCGAGCGAATAGCGGACCGCGTTGTAGATCTTGTTGCAGAAGTTGCGGTAGCCCTCGATGCGCTTGGGGCTCAGGGCGATGCGGTGCGCCTGCGGCGAGTAGCTGCAGAGCGTGAAGCGGACGGCGTCGCCGCCGTAGGCCGGGAAGCCTTTGCCGACCTGCGCCGCCGACGGATACGCCTTCTTGAACTTGCCGAGCGCTTCCTTCACCGGCGCGCCGGGCAGCGACTTCTGCACCATCTTCTCGAAGTCGGCGCCGTGGATGAGATCGAGCGGGTCGAGCGTGTTGCCTTTCACCTTGCTCATCTTGGCGCCCGTCTCGTCGACCACCATGCCGTGCAGCAGCACGCGGCGGAATGGCACGTCGCCCATGAAGTGCAGGCCCATCATCATCATGCGCGCGACCCAGAAGAACAGGATGTCGTAGCCCGTCTCCATGTCGCTGGCGGGGTAGAAGCGCTCGAGCGCGGGCGTTTTTTCGGGCCAGCCGAGCGTGGAGAACGGCCAGAGCGCGCTCGAGAACCAGGTGTCGAGCACGTCCGGATCCTGCTCGAGCCTGTCGCTGCCGCACTCGGCGCACTTGTCGGGGTGGTCCTCGCGCGTGACGGTGATGTGTCCCTTGTCGCAGAAGAACGCCGGGATCTGGTGCCCCCACCACAGCTGGCGCGAGATGCACCAGTCCTGGATGTTGGTGAGCCAGTGCTCGTAGGTCTTGACCCACTCTTCCGGGATGATGCGCGTGCGGCCGTCGCGCACGGCCTCGAGCGCCGGCTCGGCCAGCGGCGTGGTCTTCACGAACCACTGCGTGCTGATCATCGGCTCCACGATGGTGCCGGAGCGCTGGCAGCGCGGCAGCTGGAGCGCGTGCTTCTTCGAGCCGCGTTCCAGGCCGGCGTCGGCGAGGGCCTGCTTCACGGCCTTGCGCGCCTCCTTGACCGTCATGCCCTTGAACTGGCCGGCCTCGTCGTTGAGCGTGCCGTCGAGGTTCAGGATGTTGATTTCCTCGAGCTGGTGGCGCTTGCCGGTCGCAAAATCGTTGAAATCATGCGCGGGCGTGACCTTCACGGCGCCGGTGCCGAACTCCATATCGACCAGGATCGCGTCGGTGATGATCGGGATCTCGCGGTCGACGAAGGGGTGCTTGAGCTTCTTGCCGTGCAGGTGCTTGTAGCGCGGGTCGTCGGGGTGCACGGCCACGGCCGTGTCGCCTAGCATCGTCTCGGGGCGCGTGGTGGCGACCACGAGCTCCGTTGCGCCTTCCGAAGCGTCGGCGCCGGCGACTGGATAGGCGAACTCGTACATCTCGCCTTCGGCTTCCTCGTTGTCGACCTCGAGGTCGCTGAGGGCGGTGCGGCAGTCGTTGCACCAGTTGATGAGCCGCGTGTCGCGGTAGATGAGCCCTTCCTCGTACAGCCGCACGAACGACTCGCGCACGGCGACCGCCATGTCCGGGTCCATCGTGAACTTGATGCGCTCCCAGTCGCACGAGCAGCCGAGCACGTGCATCTGCTCCAGGATGCGGCCGCCGCTCTCTTCCTTCCACTGCCACACGCGCTCGACGAACTTCTCGCGACCGAGGTCATGGCGGCTCTTGCCTTCGCGGCGGAGCTGGCGCTCGACGACCGTTTGCGTGGCGATGCCGGCGTGGTCGAGCCCGGGCTGCCACAGCGCGTTGTAGCCCTGCATGCGCTTGTGGCGGACCAGCACGTCCTGCAGCGTGCCCATCAGCGCGTGGCCCATGTGCAGCGAGCCGGTCACGTTCGGCAGCGGCAGCGGCACCACGTACGTGGGGCGCTTGTCGTCGGGATCCGTGCTCGCGCGGAACACGCCCTGGTCGAGCCAGAACTTGTACCAGCGGGGCTCGACTTCGGTGGGCTCGTAGGCCTTCGGCAGCTCGTCCATGGGGGCGGAAAGCTAGATCACCGCGCCCAATGAAGCGAGGTCCGCTGCGCGGACCGGGGGTGGGGGTTGGGCGGGCGGGAAACAAACCCATCCCACGCCGGCGAGCTACGTTCGCCGGTACAGCAGCCCTACTCGTTGGTCAGGCGCCGGATTTCTTCCTTGATCAGCGTCTCGGCGAGCACGGGCACGACTTCCCACACCACCTGCTCGACCACCTCGCGCGACAGCGCGAGCACGGCCTGCACCTGGTCGGAGCTGAGGCCCAGGCCCTCGAGCTTCTCGGCGAACTGCCCGCTGCCGTTCGTGGCGGCCGCTGCCGCCGCTGCCGCCGGAGCGGCGGGAGTGCCCGGCACCGGCACGCCGGTGACCGGAGTGGGGGCGATGGGGGCGGACTGCCGGATCGGGGCGGGTGCCGGAGTGACCGGCTGAGGGGCGGCAATTCCGGTCGCGGTCTGCGTCCGGGAAGCCGCCGCAGGCGGCGCTCCCATGCCCATCGACGGGGCGGTTTGAGCGCGGCCGGGCGAGCCCAGACGCGCTGTCTGCGTCGTCGCCGCAGCCGGCGGCGATACCGCTGGAGCCCGCACAGGAGCCGGAGCGGGCGACGGCGCGGGTGCAGCGACGGGCGCTGCCGCGGCTTCGCCTGCCTTTCGGGCGAGCGCCCCGACCTTGTCGATCAGCTGCTGGGTGTCGAACGGCTTGTCCATGAAGTCGTCCGCACCCACCGCCGAGCCTTTGGCCCGGTCGTAGGGCTGTTGCTTGCTCGACAGGATCAGCACCTGGACCCCCGGAGCGGCCTGCTTGACCTGCTGGCACAGGTCGTAGCCGCTCGCGGAGCCGAGCTGGGCGTCGATCAGCACGACGCCGGGCCCCTCCGAGCCGAGTTTTTGTAGAGCATCGGCGGAGGATTCGGCCAGGACCGTACGATAATCCTCCCCCGCGAAGGTGATCTCCAGCGCCTTGCGCATTGTCTTGCTGTCGTCGACGGCCAGCAGCGTCGTGGTCACAGGTCCTCCGGGTCTCGGGATAGGCCGGTGCGAGATCATCCGTTTCTGCCACAAAAGAGTCAAGGAATTCGCGGTTCGGCGGCGGCGGACAGCCCGCCTGGGACCAGCCCGCGCGTCGGCCAGCACCGGTCCGTTGGGCCGCCTGGCGCGGAAAAGCGGGGGGATGCTCCCCTGCGGAACCGCCCCGGCTACTCGTTCTCCGGTTTCTTATTTCGAGCCCTTCGCCAGCTCGGCGAGTTGGTCGGGGTCGAGCCCGAGCGCGTCCAGGTCCGGAAGGCCGCCGCTGGCCAGCCGGGCCTGCATCGCCTCCGCCGCCGCGGGGGCTTCGGCCTGGGCGGCGCCGAGGATCTGCTTGCCCAGAGCTTCGAGCTTGTCCTGGCCGCCGAACGCCGCGGCCACCTTGCCCTGCATGGCCTCGAGCGCTGCGGTGTCACCCGTTGTCAGGGCCTGCATCATCTCGCTGATCGTGTCGCCGCCGAGCGCGCCCATCACCTGACCCATCACGTTCGCGAGGCTGCCGTCCGGCGCGTCCGCGAGCGAGGCAGGCACCTGACCCGCGCTCACGATCGGCGCCCACTCGCCCGCTTCGCCGATCTCCTCGATCATCGCGTCGTAGCTCTGGGCCTTCGGTTCGGCCACGTCCGGGATGACGAACACGCCGCGCGCGTCGTCGTGCTGGTCGAGCGCGTCCCCCACCAGTTGACGCAGCGCCAAGCCGAGTTCCTCGAGATCGCCTCCGAAGCGGAGATGGGTCGTGACCAACACCCCGTCGTCGAGTGTCCTGAGCACGAGCCCGGAAGGCAGCGGCAGGTCGTGACCCTTGAGCAGCGCGAGCGCGTCGATGGACATGCCCCGGTCGTAGCACGGCGGCGCTGCGCCTGCCGCGCGCGCGTCACGCCTACGGATACAGCCCGATATTGACCGTCTTCTTGTTGTAGAAGCTGCCGTCGCCCGCGCCGAGGGCGGGCGAGCCGGGCTTGGGCATGTAGCCGTTTGCGGCGTCCAGCATCGGATCGGTGTCCAGCGAACCGGGTTCGGCGGACGGGAACAGCTTCTTGAATTCGTCGAACGTCGACGCGCGGTAGGACAGTGCGCTGTTGTTGTAGTGCTCGACGAAGGGGTGATCCATCTGGAAGAAGATGTTGTGCGATGAGATCACGCCCTTGGCGAAGAACGCGTCGGCGTAGGTCTTCGTGGGCGGGTTGCCGCCAGCGTTGAACAGCAGCGCGCCGCCCGCCGAGCCGCTGGTGGAGTTGGTCGTGGCGCCGCCCAGGAAGATGTTGTTGTGGATCTGGTGTGCACCGTCGCTGAGCGGGATGGAGACACCGTAGTGGTTGTCGATGAACAGGTTGTTGAGCACGTCATTCGGCTGGAAGTCGTGCCCCGCGTAGTCCGGTGTCAGACGCACTGCCGTGTCGCAGTTCTCGAAGATGTTCTGCTGCAGGCGCCACGGGCCGCCGGGGTGGATCGGGCCCTGGCCCGAGCCCGAGCTGCGGCTCTGTTGGCGGGGATTCGACGTTTCCACGCAGTGGTACGAGTCGTGGATGTAGTTGCCCACGGCGTGCAGGTTCGAGACGCCATCCTTCGTGCCCAGTGCGGGGCCGGGGATGTCGTGGATGTCGTTGCCGCACACCCAGATGTCTCCCGCGTCTCCACCGGTCATGAAGGTGAGCCCGCGCGAGTTGGGCGTGCCACCCCAGTACGCCGAGTCGTAGGCCGTATTGTTCCGGACGATGATCGGGTCGGCTTGGGTGCGTGAGAGACCCGGCTCCAGGTCGTTCGAGAACTGGATGAACATCGCATACGCGTTGTCGTTGCCGTTGGCGTTGTGACCGAAGTCGTTGTTCTCCACCAACACGCTGTCGCCGAACTCGATGAACAGCCCGTGCGGCTGGGTGAAGCGCGTGGTGAGGCCGCGTACCACCATGTAATTGGCGCCCGATGCGCCGAGGCCGTTGTACTGCGACGCCTCGACGTCGAATTTGTTCGGGTCATCGGATGCGGAGTCGAGCCGCAGGTACAGGAAGCAGCCCGTGTTGTCCTTGCCGCAGCCCTTTCCCGAAGCGTCGGCCTTGGTCCACGTCCTGTCGGCATCCAGGGCCGACACGTCCGCGTGCGAACGGATTCCTGAGATGGTCTGCATCACGTGGGTGAAGCGATCGGCCTTGTCGAAGTGCTTGTTCGCGTCGTCGACGACGCGCCACAGCCCATCCACGTCGTTCTGCAGTGCGTCGACGGGCGTGCTGAAGATGCGCGGCGAGGCCGAATACTCCGTCCAGACCGAGCCCGAGATGCGGTGGCTGCCGACGATGACCGGTTTCGCTCCGGCCGCGGCGCGCACCAGCAGGTACTGCTGGGCGGTGGCTCCGCTCGAATGTCCGCTCAGGCTGATGCCGCTGTGCTTTCCGTTCGAATTGTCGAAGTCGTCGAGCCGGTACGTGCCGTCGAGGAATGTCAGGATCGCAGGCGGGTTTTTCGGCAGCGCCGCCACGGCCAGGTGCGGGTTGCAGAACGGCACCGCCTTCGAGCCGGCCTGCGGCGAAGTGTCGCTGCAGCCCGGCGAAGGACCGACGAAGACCTCCGGCCAGCTCGCAGACGGATCGGCCTGGACGGGCGTCGGGCAGGCAGCGGTGAGGTCGGGATTGGTACCGCCGCTGCCGCCGCTGCCGCCGCTGCCGCCGCTGCCCGCGAGTCCGCCGCTACCGGAGCTTGCGCCGCTGCCCGCGCTTGCGCCGCTGCCGGCAGCGCCACCCGAGCCGCTGCCGCTCGCGTTGTTGGACGACGAGCACGCCGCTGCCGCCAGCGCGATCGCCACGATGAACAATCCGGAAGTCACTCGCTGCTGGATCATGCCGTGCGTCCAGCAAAAGCCGTTCCAGCACGCCGAGCAAGCGTGCGCGCGCGTAGTGCGAACCACTGGATCCCGCGCGCGAGCAGACGCCCATGCGAATGGAACCAACGGATCCCACCAGCAGATGGGTGGACGAGCGCCGCTGACTTCCGTCACGGTGCGCAGCTCGAAGCGCTACAGCAGGCGCTCGGGGTCGGAGAGCCGTGCCTGTATCGCGCCGCCGAGCGTGGCTGCCTGTACGCCATCGACCACGCGATGATCGAAGGTCGCGCACAGCTTGAGCGTGGGGCGGACCGTCATCTGCCCATCCACGACCCAGACCCGATCGCGCACGCGCGGAACGAGCACGTCCACCATGATGCGGCTGAGCGGCGTGAGCGGGGCGAAGCCCTCGTCGATGCCGTGCATGCCGAGACTGGTGACCATGCCGACGCCGAACAGGTCGACCGGCAGTCCGAGCTTTGCGAGATCGATATGCAGCTCGTTCATGCACAGGCTGGCCACCGACAGAAACGGGCGCATCAGCCACCACGGAATGCGCCGCACCAGCTCCCGGCTCTGTGAAAAATCTGGGTCCTCGTCTCGACGGATGCGCTCGGTAGTCTCGATGATGCGCATGCAGAGCTCCCTGAGCGGTAGCTTGTCCGCGGCGGCGATGCGCACGGCCGAGAGATCGATTCCGCCTTCACCGGCGACCAGCACGGTGAGGTCCACACTGGTGCGGCGCTCGAGCTTGCCCCAGAAGCGGACCTTGGCATTCGTGCGGGGATTGTCGGCGATTGCCAGGGCCAGCGCACGTGTGACCAGGTGCGTGGTCGTCACGTGCACGCCCCACTCTTCGCGCAAGCGCGCAATCATTGCGAGGGCACGCGTCATGTCGATCTCGGTAGCGCCGTAGATCGTGGAATCGTTGGGCCGTCGCCACTGGGCGGCAGCCCAACGCTGGAACGACGGCGGGTCCTCGAGAGGAACGAAGCCCTGACTCATGAGCACCTCCATTGCGGGGCGGATCCCCCTCGGCCAGAATACACGCCGGAGGATCGACATGGGCTACGAAACGCTTCGTCATGAGCAGGAGGGGCCGGTCGCGATCCTGACGCTCGAGCGACCACAGTGCTTGAACGCGGTCAATCACGTCATGCGCGACGAGCTCCACGCGTTCTTCGACGAGCGCATGTACGACAGCGAGACGCGCGTGATCGTGCTGACCGGCGCGGGTCGCGGTTTCTGTGCCGGGATGGACATCAAGGATCCGGCGCTCGTGGACCCGGCGAGCGGCCTCGCTCCGCGCGCGGCCTACGAGGCGCAGCGCACCTTCTCGGGATTGATCCTTGCCATGCGCCGCTGTCCGCAGCCGATCATCGGTGCCATCAACGGCGTGGCCGTCGGCGCAGGCTTCTCCTTCGCCATGGCCTGCGACATGCGCATCGGCACAGCGGCTGCCCGCTTCCAGGCCGCGTACATCAACCTCGGCCTGGGCGGCGCCGACATGGGCTCGTCGTGGCTTCTGCCGCGCGCCGTCGGAACCGCCAACGCCGCGCGCTACCTGATGACGGGCGACTTCATGCCCGCCGACGAGGCGCTGAGGATCGGATTTCTGCAGTCGGTCGTCGACGAGTCGGAGCTGATACCGCAAGCGCGGAGTCTTGCCGGGCGGCTGGCGGAGAAGTCGCCGCTGGGCCTGCGCCTGACCAAGGAAGCGCTCGATGCGAACACCGGCGGCACAAGTCTCGAGGACGCGATCCGCCTCGAGGACCGCAACCAGGCGATGTGCATCGCCGAGCTCGCGGCAGGTCGATCGTGACCAGCGCAGCGCCTTCCGTCCAGGTTCCGGCCGAGCCGCGCCAGGAGCTTTCGCCGCGCATCCGGCGGCTCAAGCAGCGTCTGCTGGATGCCGACTACGAGATCTGTCTGGCGCGCGCCCGCTACTACACCGAGGTCTACCGGGAAACCGTCGGGCTCGACCCGGCGTTGCGCGGTGCGCGGGCGCTCGAGCGAACGCTCGAAAAGCAGCAGATCTTCATCTACCCGGACGAGCACCTCGTCGGGACGAAGACCGAGCGCTTCCTGTCCACGCCGCTGTCGGTGGACCGCGGTGACTTCCTGCGCGTCCTGCAGATGGAGCTGGACGTGCTGGACGACAAGGCCAGACCTTTTCGCATGTCGGAAGAGGATCGCCGCTGCTTCCGCGAGGAGATCGTGCCCTACTGGGACGGACGGACGCTTCACGATCTCAAGGCGGAGAAATGGCGCGACGCCGGCATCGTCTCCACCCGGCCGACTCCGCGCGGTTGGATCGACGGGGTCCGCTTCGTCCGCTACGTGGGCAAGGACAGCCTGAAGAAGATCCTCGGCGCCAACCTGCGCGCGCGCCCCAGTGTGCGGCGACTCAAGGAAATGCGCGCGCTGCGCTTCGAGCTGGCGTACGCGAACCCGACACCCGCCGTCTATTGCCACGACGTGCAGGGCCACCTGACGATCGGCCTCGACCGGGTGATCGAGCTCGGCATGGACGAGCTCGTGCGGCGGGCGCAGGCGCGACTCGAAGAGCTGCGCGCGGAACAGCCCACCGACGCGCGCGCTCAGGCCTTCCTCGAAGCGGTAGTCATCAGCCTCGAGGCCGCCATGCGCTACGCGGCGCGCTTCGCCGAGCTCGCCGAGGCCCAGGCGAAGAATGCAAAGAGCGCGGAGGAGCGCCGCCGGCTCGAGAGCATCGCAGCCAACTGCCGCCACGTCCCGCGCCAGCCGGCACGGAGCTTCCACGAGGCGCTGCAGTCGGCGTGGATGACCCAGGCGGTGGGCGAGATCCAGTTCGGAACGATGGACGTCTTCGGTGTCGGGCGGATCGACCAGTACCTGTACTCGCTCTACCGCCAGGACGTGGACAGCGGCGTGCTCTCGCGCACCGACGCCATCGCGCTGGTGCAGGAGTATTTCCTCAAGCTGTCGGCCAACGTGAGCCCGACGCCCGAGGTCGGCATGGAGTCGAATGCGGTGCTCGGCAACAGCCAGCACTGCGTGACCATCGGCGGCCTCGTGCCGGACGGCGGCGACGGCACGAACGAGCTGTCCGCGCTGGTGCTCGATGCCTACGCCCAGATGGGCGGCACGGTGAACCAGCTGTGCGTGCGCCTCCACCCCGGAACGCCGCCGGACTTCGCACGGCGCGCGAGCGCGGTCTTCCGGCGCACCAATGGCATCGCTTTCTACAACGACGACGTGATCGTCGATGGCTTGTGCGCCGACGGCTACACCGAAGAGGACGCGCGCAACTACACCATCGTCGGTTGCGTGGAGACCTGCGGGCAGTCCGACACCCAGGGCTGCGTGGCCGGACACGATTTCGTGCTGCCCGCCGCGCTGCTGCTCACGCTCACGAACGGCGCATTCCCGCCGCCGTCGCCCGGGCAGCAGCCGGGCTACCGGAGTGGCGAGCCGCGAAGCTTCGACAGCTTCGAGGGGCTGATGGCGGGACTCGATCGCCAGCTGTCCTACCAGCTCGACGTGATGGTCCGTGCCATCGCAGCCAAGGATCTGGCCCATCAGGAGCGGCTGCCCGCGCCCTACGTCTCTGCGCTGATCGACGGCTGCATCCAGAGCGCCAAGGACATCACCAGCGGCGGCGCGAAGTACGACTTCACCTCCGTCGACGTGCGCGGCCTCGGCACGCTGGTGGACTCGCTGCTCGCGATCAAGCGCTTCGTGTACGAGCGGCGCGAGGTGGGTCTTCAGGAACTGGTCGAGATCGTGCTGTCGGACTTCGAGGGGCACGAGCCGCTCCGCCAGCGCATCATCAAGGAGACGCCGAAGTACGGCACGGGCAACGCGGAAGCCGACGCCCTGGCGCTGCGCGTCGTCGATCGCATCCACGCGCAGCTGAAGGACCGGAAGAACGTGCGCGGGGGGCGCTATCGCGTCGCCTACTTCTCGCTGGGCAACCACGTGGTGGACGGCCTGTTCCTCGGCGCGACCCCCGACGGACGGCGGCGCGGGGCGCCTATCTCCAACGGCGTGTCGCCTTCGAACCTGGTGAAGCCCACGGGCGGCCCGCATGCCGGCATGCGCAGCGCAGCGAAGATCCCCGCCGAGCAGGCCTCGTCGGGCATCGCGCTCAATATCCGCTTCCACCCGGGCTTCATCAAGGACGCGCGCGGCCTCGACACCTTCGTCGCAATGCTCAAGACGTACTTTGCGCTCGGCGGCATGCACCTGCAGCCGAACTTCGTCTCGAGCGAGACGCTCCGGGATGCACAGCGCCACCCGGAGCGCTACCGCGACCTGATCGTCAAGGTGAGCGGCTACTCCGCGTGCTTCACCGATCTGGGACGCTCGATCCAGGACGACATCATCACGCGTGCGGAGTTCGGGAGCGCGTGACACTGCTCGGGCGCATCTTCAACGTCTCGAAGGGCTGCGTCCACGACGGCCCGGGGCTGCGCACGGTCGTGTTCCTCAAGGGCTGCGCGCTCGGCTGCCCCTGGTGCCACAACCCGGAGGGCCTTTCACGCCGCGCCGCGATCGCGTTCGATGCCGCGCGCTGCATTCACTGCGGCAGCTGCGTCGAGGTTTGCCCGGACAATCCCGGTGCCTGGACGCTCGACGAGCCGGACGCCTGGCGCGAGCGCTGCGACGCCTGCGGTCGCTGCGTCGAGGTCTGTCCCTCCGGCGCTCGGCGCCTGATCGGCAGGGACGTGACGGTCGACGAGCTGGTGCGCGAGCTCGCCGTGGACGCGGACTTCTTCGCCGGCACCGGTGGCGGCGTCACGTTCTCCGGCGGCGAACCGCTGCAACAAGCGGACTTCGTGTTCGAGTGCGCGGCGCGACTTGCGGCGGAGAAGATCCACGTCGCGGTGGAGACCGCGGGCCTCTGGCCCTCGCGCCACGTGCCGCTCCTGGCCGAGCGCGCGGATCTGGTGCTGTTCGATCTCAAACACGGCGATCCGGACGTGCTGCGCGAGCGCCTGGGCGTCGATGCGAGCTCGATCCTCGACAACCTCGAAGCGCTACTGGCAAGCGACGTGGAGCTCGAGCTGCGCCTGACGCTGGTTCCGGGCTTCAACACCGGCGCGGAGGATCTGGGCGCGATCGCGCGTCTGCTGCGGCGCATGCCGCGGGTCCCTGCCGTGACGCTGCAAGCGTTCCACCGGCTAGCGACCGGCAAGGCCGGTCTTCACGGCGCGCCGTACGCCTACGCGGCCGTCGCGCCACCGAGCGAAACAGAGCTGCAAGCCGCCGCGCGGCAGCTCGAGGATGAAGGCGTGCGGCTCGCGCGCAGCTGAGTTGCGCCCGGCGCCCGGGCTTCCACACCACGCAGCCCGACATTTCTACCTCGTGCCGGGAATACGCTGGCCCGAACCGGTGTTGCGCCGCTCGCTTGGAAACTCTCTGTCCTGTGTGCCGGGGCAAGCTGCCCTCCGCCGTTCCGAACCACTGTCCCTACTGCGAGGTGAGGCTCGAACGGACGCCGGATGGCCGCTACGCGCCGTCCTTTCCGGCGATCAAGCCCGGCGAGTGCCTGCTCTCGCTCGACCTGTCGCGCCAACCCCCGCTCGGCTGTCCATCGCGCGAACACGGCAAGAAGAACCTCCTTTTCGGAAAGAACCACAAGCCTTCCGTGTCCGAGTACGCGAAGTACGAGTTCGCGTGGCACGTGGACCCGGCGGACAACGGCAGCGTTGTCTCCGGCTACATGCCGGGCGACGTTGAGCTACTCGAGCCGAGGCTCGCGTTGCGTGACGGAATAGTCCGGTTGGTCGTGTTGGCCGAGGATCCGCGCGTGCGTCCGGGCATCGCCTTCCGCTGGGCGACCAACAAGTACGCCGACCTGGAAGAGCTGGAGCTCCCGAGCCGCTTCGGCTACCGGCTCGTGCTCGATCCGGAGGCCGCCACCGTCAAGCTGGTGCGCACGGTCGGCGACGACGAGGGCGCCGAGCTGATCGCGCCGGTCGCCCACCCCGCCATCGCGCCACTGGGGCGACAGAACGTGCTCGAGCTGCGCGTCCACGGTCCGACTTTCCAGGCGTGGGTCAACGGCGCCTACGTCGGCGCCGCGCACGACGCGGTCGGCGGCTTCGGCAAGGTCGGCATCCACGTCGGGTCCGGCTACACCGAGCGTCGCGGACCTCCGGACTGCTCGTTCAGGGTGCTCTTGCAGGGATTCGACGTGTGGACGGTGACGGCATGAACCCGCGCGTGATGACCTGCTCGTTCTGCGGCGCGCCCGTACAGTTCGGCGACGCGTTCTGCGCCTACTGCCGCGCCCCGCTGACGTGGACCGGCGGCATCCCCGAGATCGGTCGCGGCCCGCGGCTCGCGGACTTCGAGTTCGGCAGGAAGGGCGAGCTCGTGACGGCAGAGCCGCGCAAGGTGTGCTGGGGATCCATGGGGCCAGCCGTGCGCAACGGCTGTGCGGTACTGCGATTCACAGCCTGGGACGTGGGCTCGGTGAGTCTCTTGTTCCGCACCAACCAGAACGGCAAGGACGGCGACGGCTACTGCTCCGCCTACGAGGTGCGCGCGGAGCCCGGCTACCGCGCGTTCCAGCTGATCAGCGTGCTATGGCACGACGAGCTCGAGGACGTGCGCATCGTGCGGCCGTTCGAGAACGAGGCGGCGCTGCAAGGCCCGGGACAACCGAACGAGATCGAAGCGCGCTTCGCCGACTCGGTGCTGCAGATCGCGATCAACGGCCGTCTGGTCACCACCGCTGTCGACAGCATGTTCGGCTTCGGCAACATCGGCTGGCGCGTGCGCGCTCCGCTGTCCGGCCCCGCTCGCGCTACGCTGCACGAGCTCGATCTGTTCGAGTATCGCTAGACAGGGCTGCGCGCAGGCGGCTTCACGCCTCGAGCCGGTAGATCACTTCCGAGCCGACGACGAGATCGTGCGCGGCGCGCTTCTGCGGGTGGAACGCGGCCAGCGCCAGCCCCGCGAGCCAGAGCAGCGTCAGAAGCAGATTGCCGATCGCGACCGCGACGACCAGCGACCGGAAAGCGTCGAGCTGGGCAGGCTGCATGTGGTCGATGATCTGTTCCAGCGTGCTCGTGCCCTGCGTGAGAAGGATCACCAGTCCCACCAGGAAAGGCAGCCACAGGCTCATCACGGTGCGAGCCACCGAGCGCCCGAGGCTGAGCGAGCTGCCGTCCGTGCGCCGCACGCGCAGGCGGAGCAGGTACTTGCCGAGCGTCTGGCCGCCGTGCGCGTGCGCGAGCGTCACGTAGGCGATGTGCAGCGGCAGCGCCGGCCAGCCGATGAGACCGATCAGCGTCCCGGCCAGTCCCAGATCCACACCGACGGCGGCGCTGCGCGTCCAGAAGCCCGCGTGCTGCTTCCGCTTCGGCGCCGCGGCTTCGAGATCGGCGATCAGCGCGTCGTAGTCGGCGTAGCGCCCGGACGGCTCCTTGTGCATCAGGCGCGCGATGAGCGTCGAGAGCGATTTCGGTACATGGGGAGCCAGCTCGGCGAGCGGCCGCGGCGGCTGGCACAGATGGCCGGACACGACAGCCAGCGGCGTGGCGCCGTCGAACGGCGGTTGTCCCGCCAGCAGGTGGTAGAAGGTGCAACCGAGCGCGTACATGTCGCTGCGTTGATCGACGTCGTCGCCGCGCGCCTGCTCGGGGGCCATGTACAGCGGCGTACCGACCACCGCGCCCTTCAGCGTGATGCTCGGGTCCGCGTCGTCGACCGGCTTGGCTACGCCGAAGTCGGCAATCTTGATGTGCCCGCCCCGGTCGAGCAGCAGATTGCTCGGCTTGATGTCGCGATGGATGATGCCCGCTTCCTGCGCGTCGCGGAGCCCGCGTGCCACTTCGATCATCAACTGCCGTGCGCGCTCGGGGTCGAGTCGCTCGCCGTCATCGAGCCAGCGTTCGAGCGAGCCGCCCTCGACCAGTTCCATGGCGAAAAAGAGCGACGAGTGCCCGCTGCGGGGCGTCGGTGCGCGTCCGACGTAGTAGATGTGGACCACGTGTGGTGAGTTGAGGCGCGCCTGCGCGCGCGCCTCGCGGGTGAAGCGCTCCTGCAGATGCGGCTCGTCGGCGAGCTCGTCGGGCAGCACCTTGAGCGCCACGCGGCGCTCCAGCGAGCGGTCGGTGGCCAGGAACACCGCGCCCATACCGCCGCGGCCCAGAGCCCGCTCCACGTCGAAGTGGTCCAGCCGCATCCCGATCCAGCGGTCGACGCGGGACGACAGCCGGGGTGTGCCGATGGTGCCACTATCGGCGAGCACCGTGGTATCCAATGCTTCAGCTAGCAACGCGGACATGGGTCGGATCTGCCTTGGTATTCCACCCACCTGGCGCGTGCCCGGCGGTGGGATTGGGCTGATTCCAGCAAGCTGCGTGCCACACAGCCCCAGCCGGCCGCCCCGCGGTAGAAAACCGGGGCCCGGGCCGGCCACGCGCGCTAGGCTCGCGGCGTGCTCGTCGACGAAATCAAGAAGCGTATCCACGCGGCAATGAAAGCCGGCAACACCCTCGAGAAGGAGGTCCTGCGCGTTGCGCTGGGCGAGATCCAGACCGAGGAGGCGCGCGGCACCAAGGCGGATGACGCGCTAGCGGCGAAGATCGTCAAGAAGCTGATCAAGTCGAACCGCGAGACGCTGGAAGCCGCGAGCGACGCCGAGCAGAGAGCCACACTCGAAGGCGAGATTGCCATCCTGCAGGAGCTGCTGCCCAGGTCGCTGTCGGTGGACGAGATCGTCGCCGCACTGGCGCCGGTCGCCGACGCGATCCGCGCCGCCGGCAACGACGGCCAGGGCACCGGCGTCGCGATGAAGCACCTCAAAGTCAGTGGCGCCGAGGTCGACGGCAAGGACGTCGCCCAGGCCGTCCGCACGCTGCGCGGGCCGGGCTGACCGTGTAGAACGCGCCGCTAGCGCCGAGGGAGCTACCCATCACGGCGCAGTAGGCCTGCGCCGTGATGGGGTTGTTCTGCCGGTCTACTTGCTGGCCGTGCCGGTCAGGTGGATGGTTGGCGTCTGCCAGCTCGACGGCAGCGGCTGGCAGAGCACTGCGCCCGCCGCAGGTTTCACAGTCAGTGTGCCCAGGTCCGCCCAGGTCCCGCTGTTGGCCGGCGGCGTGAACGTCCCGGACAGCGTCGTCGCGCCCGGGATGATCTCCACCGGCTGACCCATCAGTCCGAAGATAGTCGGGTAGTACATGCCGTCGAGCGTCACGACGGCATCCTGGTTGCCGTCGTTCCTGATCAAGTTGTTGAAGACCCCGGTCGTGCCGAAACTGACGGTACCGAAGTTCCAGTCCGTGCTGGCCAGGGCGTTCGAGATGATGACGCCCTGCGCACCCATATCGAGGGAGAGGGTGGTGTCCGGGCTGGCGACGTTGGCGTTGGTCTTGATGGTCAGCGTGTCGCTGTACGTCGCGGTGTCGGGCACCGACGCTACCGTCTGCGGGATCCCCTTCGGTGTCACCGTGATGGTGACCGTCTTGCCGGGATCCACCACGCCGTTGGTCGGGCTCATGGCTACCGAGAAGTAGCTGCTCGAGCCGTTGCCGAGCGTCAGGCTGGTGATGGTGTAGGACTGGCTGCCGGTGTTGCTGGCCGTGATCTGCTGCGGCGACGCGGTGGCACCGCAGTTGACCAGACCGAACTTCACCTGCGCCGGCGGGTCGTAGACCGGACCCGCCTTGGTCGCGGTGCCTGTCGCCTTCACACCAGCCGGCAGCTTCGCGCACAGCACGTCCGTGGTCGCAAGCGTGATGTTGGACGAGTACGAGCCCGGCGCCGCGGGCGCGTCGAACTCCACGCTCACGGCGGCCGAGGTGCTGCCCGGGTCGGCGGTCGTCGAGGTCGGAGTGACCGGGAAGGCCGTCGCATCAGACGAGGTGAGCGTCACCTTGGCCGTGGCCGAGCCCTTGTTCGCGGCGTTGACGACTACGAAGGTCTGCGCGTTGGTCTTGGTGCTGACCGGCTGGCTGCCGAAGGACAGTGAGGTCGGCTTGACCGACAGGATGTCACCGAGCGGCGTCTCGCTGAGCGAGACCTTGTGCGCGATGTCGTTCGGGATGTTGGTGGTGATGGTGATCGAATCCGCAAACGTCGCCGGGTCCGTGCTGCCCGGATACTGCGGCATCGCCGCGGGAGTGACGGTGATGGTCACAGAGCCGCTGGCCGCGATCGTCCCGGAAGAGGGCGAAAACGCATACTTGGTGTCGCTGTTCGTGCCGTTCGGTAGCTGGGCGCTCCAGTCGAACGGCGCATTGCCCGGGTTCTTGAGCGTCAGCTTCTGCGCGGCTGCCTGTTTGCCGCAGTCGACCGTGAACGCCAGCGACTGCGTGGACAGCGAGATGCCGCCCGCCTGGCCGGTGCCGGTCAGGCTGATGTCGTTCGGCAGCGGTCGGCAGAGCCCTGACGTTGTGGTCATTGCCAGCGTGCCGGTGAAGTTTCCGTAGGTCTGCGGCGAGAACGTGGCCGTGTCGCTCTGCTTGTTCCCGCCGGCGACCGTGAACGTCGCCGGCTTGACGCTGAAGGGCGTGCCCGCCACGAGCGCCACGTTGGCGTCCGCGTTGCCGTTGTTGACGACCGCAAAGCCCTGGTTGGCATTGGTGCCCGCCGGCACGGTCCCGAAGTTGCCGAAGTTCGACGTCGCGGTGGTGTCCCAGGCCAGGATCGCACCCACCGCGTGCTCGGTGAGATTGACCTGGTGCGGGGAGTCACCCGCGACGTCGGTCGTGTACGTGACCGATCCGCCGAAATTGCCCGGCACGGCCGAGGGATACGGGATGGCCGGTGCGCTGAGCGTGACGACCAGCGAGCCGCCGGCTGGAATGGTGGCGCCGGCCGCCGCACTGCTCGTGTAGCCAGCATAGCCGCCGAAGGTCACCTTCGTGATGTGCGCGGCTACGGAGCCCGCGTTGGTCAGTGTGAAGGTCTTTGTTCCGGGAGCGCTGCCGCCGCAGGAATTGCCGCCGAAGTCGACGCTGCCGGTGGGCCAGCCCGTCACGTCACCCGTGCCGCCCTGACCGGCGAAGGAGAGCGATGAGAGGCTCGTGCCGCACACCGCGCCGGTGACCGTGAACGCCGACGTGGCGGTGGAGGATGTCGTCGTGGTCGGCGTAAAGCCCGCGCTCAGCGAAGCCTGGCTGCTCGCGGCGATGGTCGCGGTGGAAGGTGACAGCGAGAACTGCGAGTCGCTCGGCGCGCCAAACGACACGCTGGCCGCCGCGTTGCCGCTATTGACCAGCGTTAGCCCGATGGCCGTGGCCGCGACGTTCAGCTTCTGGACGCCGAAGTTGGCCGACGTGGGCGAGCTGGTGCCCCACGCCAGCGTGGCGCCGGTCGCGATCGCCGACAGCGGGATCGTCGCACTGGCGTTGTTGGGATCGTTGGTGGTCAGCGCCATCGATCCGGTCAGCGTCGAGCCGGCCGTTGCGCTGCTCGGGACGACCGCGGTGATGGTGATCGTACCGCTCGAACCCGCGGCCACCGTCAGGGACGTGGGCGAAGCGGAGAACACGGTGCCGTTCACGGTCGCCGTCACGTCGAGCGGCGCGTTGCCCGTGTTCGAGATGGAGAACGTCTGGCTGCCGCCCGCGGAGGCGCCGCAGTCGACGTTGCCGACCGCGATCGTGCTGGTCGAGAACGAGGCTACCGGGCTGGACGTGCTGGCGTCGCTACCAGCGTCGGCACCGGCTGCTCCGGCAGACCCGCCAACGCCCGCGTCGGCACCGGCTGTTCCGCCCGACCCGCTGGAACCGTCGATGCCGGCGTCGGAACCGGCCGCTCCGCCGCCCCCTCCGATGCCGCCGCTGCCGGCAAAGCCGCCGCTGCCGGCAAAGCCGCCGCTGCCGGCAAAGCCGCCGCCCCCTCCGATGCCGCCGCTGCCGGCAAAGCCGCCGCTGCCGGCGAAGCCGCCGCTGCCGGCGAAGCCGCCGGAGCCAGCGAAACCGCCGGAGCCGCCGAAACCACCGCCGTCTCCGGCGTCCGGGGTTCCATTCGGGATGTTCGAGTTGCCGCTACCGCCGCAGCCGAGCGTTCCGCCACACGCCAGCGCTGCCGCCAGCGACAACCTGGCCAGCACAGCCCAACGCGCCGTACCCACGCGCGATCCAAGCGTCATTTTCCGCTCCCTCGCTATTCAAGAAACCAACCGGGCGCGCTGCATCATCTCGAGCGACAGCGACGACCGGACCGAAGACTCTTCAGCTCATAGCGGGCTATCACAGGCGTCACACAAATCGGAATAGCCAAATCTGCAATCCCAAGCATTACGGACAGAAGCTTCGGCTTTCACCTGGTCCAGTTCGACATGGAACCACCAGACAGTTCCCGACGCTCCACCTCCGACTCGACTACGACGACACGCACCCCGACCTCTTGCAGGCCTGCCCAGCGCAGAGCAGCCACCGAACAGCGAAGCATGCCCTCCCGGCACCGCGCTGGCCTTGCCCAGCCCGTATCGAGTCGACCCGATACCTGCATGACTCGTCCCGCCACTTGTGAGCTGCGTCCAATGGATTGGACAAGTCCAGAGTGGCTCGGGACGAGTCTGGAAATGGTCGGGACGAGTCGATGAGTAGCAGGGACGACTTCGCAAGGCCGAGGACGAACGCGGCTGGGTCCGTGGATGACAAGTGGAAATGATGAGAGATCCAGTAGGGATTGCTGGATGAGCCGCGTAACAGGGTCATCCAGCTTGAAATCCCCGCCACATCGCCGATACTGGACAGGCCGCAGCTTCCAGGTGACCGGGGGTCACGGTGCGGGCTGCGCGAGGTTCGGGGCAGGAGCGCGGTCGGATCCGGGGCAAGAACAGGAGGATTGATGAGCGGACTCTCAGTGGTGAAGAAGGCCGAGCGCGTGCTGCACCTGCTGCTCGGTCTGCGCAATCCGCGCGTGGCCGGGCCGCTCGCCGCCTGCGGTTTCACCGAGCGCGACTACGACCAGGGCTGGGAGCTGTTGAAAGGCATCGCGCAGCACCGCCTCGACCCTGTGGTCGCGAAGAGCGACAACCCCCGGCTCGTGAAGCAGCTCGACACCTGGGAAAATCGCTGGTTCCCGATTGCCCGCGCGTCGCTCGAGTTCCGCTATCCCGAGGCGCACGGCTACCTGTTCGGCAAGTTGCACCAGACCAGCGGCGTGGATGTGGCGGTCGGCGTGGGCGTGTTTCTCGAGCGGCTCGAAGCGCTGCCGAAGCAACGCCGCGTGAAGGACGCCGCCGCGGCGCGCCAGCTGCTCGAGCGACGCGGCCTGCACGCCGAGGTGATCGCCGAAGCGCAAGCGCTGCTCGACCGCGTGCGAAGCTTCTCGAAACCCCCCGCGCCACGCGTCACGCCTGCCGAGGCGCACGACGCCGAAGAAGCACTGTGGCGCTGGTACCGCGAGTGGAGCACGATCGCGCGCACCGTGATCAGCGATCGACGGCTGCTGCGCGAGCTCGGCTTCCGGCAAGCACAGAGCAGCGAGCGCCGCACCAAGCGCCAGGGCACGAAGAGCAACGGGCAGCGCGCGGCGAGCAGCGACGGCCAGCGCGCTTCAACTCGAGGCTGAACCGCGCAGCGCGCTAGGGGGTCAGTGTGTGCCGCGCTCTGGACAGACCGGCCTGCGCGCGCTCGATGCAGGACGGCACCTCGTCGTAGGCCAGGTCGACCAGTGCGCTCCAGGCGCGCGCAGTGTTGCGCTCCATGACGGCGAAGTGCCCCATCATCTCGGCGAAACGAGCCAGGCCCAGCTGATCCTGCAGTACCTGGCGCTGATCGAGGAAATCGCCGACGTCGACCTCGAGCACGTCGTCGAGGGCCTTCTGGATTACCTCGGCGTCGCGCCGGGGATCGTCGACGGGCAGGGCGTCGAGACGCGCGGCCATGCGCATCAGGATGACTTCAGGGCGCGCCAGCTCGGTGACGGGTGTGTGCCGCTCCGGCTCCGGCTCCTGGTCGGCGGGCACCACCGGCGCGCCGCCTTCGTGCTCGCTGCCCTGCGGCGCGGGCTCTTCCTTGCCCTCGCGCTTGCGCATGCGCGTGAGGAGCCCGCCAACGACCAGCAGCGCCATGCCGGCCCCGAACGGCGCGCCCGCCGCATGGCTCCACGCGCTCAGCCGGTCGTGCGCGGTCACAGCGCCGTGCGGGCCGGTGCCCTGGGGATGCACCGCGCGTGCCGCGTAGCACGACGCGATGACCACGCCGATCACGAACATCACCATGCCCACGACGCGCATCACCCATGCCCTCCGGCGCGAGCGAGATCGATTATCGTGAGGGTCAGCGCGGTCAGCGCCTCGCCCACGATGAGACCGGCCGCGAGCGGCACGATCACGTCGGCGATGTAGCGGTGCCCTTTCACCTTCTCGATTGCCATCGAGAGCAGGCAGCCGATGCCGTAGCCGAGCGTGATCTCGAACGGCAGGTACATGGCCAGGCCGATCAGCACGCCCAGCCCGCCGATCGGCACCAGTGCCAGACCCGCGCCGATGCCCGCGCCCGCCAGGTACTTGTCGACCGGCGCGTTGCCGCTGAGCACGCCCTTGATCATGCCCTCGAGCACGCTGGCCTGCGGCGCGGGCAGGCAGTCGGAGAGCTTGTGCACGCACGCGTACGAGTCGGGACCAAAACCGTTGGTGCCGCCAGGGCCGGACTTCCAGAGCAGAACGGTGGTTCCGATCGCAATGGCAGGGCCGACCCACGCGGTGGCGAACGTGACCAGCTGCTGCCGGCGAGGGACGCTGCCGACCAGATGCCCCGTCTTCAGATCGGTCATCATGTCCGCGCACTGGCCGGTCGCGATGCACACCGCGACTCCGATGGTGACGGCCAGGACCACGTTGCCGCTCGTGATTGCGAGCATCAGCGTCACGGCGATCAGCGCCAGGCCGCTCAGCGGAGAGATGTCGGTCGCGCCGGTCGCCTGCGCGACGATCAGCCCGGCCAGGGCGATCCACAGCGCGCCCACGATGGCGGCCATGGCGGCCGTCCCGAGACTGAGACCGCCGGTTTCGATCGAGCCCAGCGCCGTGACGGCGAACAGCGCGAGCACCGAGCCGATGAGCCCGATGACGAGCAGCCTCGGCGACAGCTCCTCGGCTTGTGCGTCGCTGTTCCGCGCGAGCTTGGCCGCCGCTGACAAGCTGCTGATAGCGCCCTTGATCGCGGGAAAGGCGGCCACCACGCCGGCCAGCGCGCCGCCGATCAGGATGCCGATCCCGGTCGGGCGGAGCATGCTGCCGTAGACCGAGGTCACCAGGGCGTTGCCCGAGGCGTGCGGTGGCGCCCAGCCCTTCCAGACGGCAAATGGTCCGATCAGCCACCAGGCCATCGCGCCGCCGATCGCGAACGGCAGCCCGCCACGCCCGGACAGCATCCCGGCGCCCACGTTGGCCATGCTGAGCGAGATTGTCGTGCCGAGCAGCAGCAGTGCCCAGGGCCCCGTGTTGCCGACATGGAATGCGCTCTTCAGCCACGGCCCGATGGCAAGCGTCTCGGGTAGCAGGTTGAAGTGGTGGTTCGTCGCCAACGTCAGCGCGGAGGCAAACAGGAACCCGACCCCCAGGTACATCGCCTTCTTGGCGCCAGCGCCCGGCGCCTTGAGGATCGTGGCGACCGCGACGCCCGTCGGGAACTTCAGCCGCTCGATCTCGATCATCTGCTTGCGGAGCGGGATGATCACCACGATGCCCATGAACGAGCCCGCGATCGCCGACAGCAGGACGACCCAGAAGTTGTAGTGCAGGCCGAGCAGGAGCAGCGCCGGGAACGTGAACACGACGCCCGACGAAGCGGTGTTGATGCCCGAGGCGAACGTCTGGTTGATGTTGTTCTCGACGATCGAACCGCAGCCCTCGATCTTGAGGCCGCGGCGTCCGACGCCGCGCAGGACCGCGAAGCCGACGATCGCTGCGACCGTGGACCCGGGCAGCGTGAAGCCCAGCTTCAGGCCGATGTAGACGAACGCCGCCGTCATCAGCATGCCGAGCGCCACGCCCAGCAGCGTCGCGCTGACCGTGATCTCGCGATACTTGGCGCCGCCGCCCGGCGCGCTGCCGCCGGCGGAGCCGGCCTGGGCTGCCTGGCTCATGGGGAGCCCACCGTTAACGCGGCATTCCGTCTGGAGCAACGCTTCTTGCCGGAAGCCCGCGCAGAAGCGGCTTCTCGGGGCACGCTGTCAGAGCAGCGCGGCGTTGCGGCGGACTGCAACCCGTTTGCAATCCGCCACGACCGGGAGGCTCGCTCATGAATGCCCGTCGCGCTGGTGCTAGAGTGCTAGGCCGCGCTGATCAGACAGGGCTGCGGCAGGAGTACATGCCCTACCGACAGGATCGGACCCTGCGCTTCCTGGCGCTGGCGGGGGCGGGCCTGACCGTCCTGGTCTTCGTCGGCTACGTCCTCGATCTGCCGCTGATGCGGACCCTGGCCGGCAACAGCGGCATCACAACACTGTGGACCGGGGCAACTCTGTTTCTCCTGTTCGCCCACTTCCTGGTTTCAAGCCGGGCCGTCGAGCAGACGTTGCTGGTGGCCGCGACACTCCTGCAGCTCACGTCCATGGGCCTGCTGCTGTTCGAATCATTCCCGGTGGCAAGATGGCTCGTGCCCTCCTCGACCACGACGACGATCTTCATCGCTCTCGCGCTCGGCGTGCTTGCTAGTCGCAACCTGCCCTGGCGCTGGCTCAGCCGGGCGCTGTTCTCGCTCCTGGCACCCCTGCCACTGCTCTTCGCGTGGGCCGCGCGCAATCATCACCTGGGCTACCTCGGCGTCCAACCCGAGATCCCGGGTCTGGGCATGAGCTCGACGACCATCTTCCTGGGCGTGCTCCTGGTCGCCTGCGCACATCTCGCTTGCTTCCGTTTCGTCGGGATCAACGTCAAAAACCGTCCTCTGCGCGTCTGGAGACCGCTGACGATCCTGTTCAGCGCCCAGCTGGTGGCCGGCATGGAGTTTCCGATCAGCGAGGCCGCGGCGGAGCTGCTGGTTACAGGTCTGGACCTTCTGTCGTTTGCCGCGCTCTACCATCTGCTGGCTCACGGCCGCTTCGAGGACCGGGACAACGCGGTGACGGTGTGTGCCTGGACCCAGCGCGTGCGGGTAAGCGACGGGCGTTGGCTGAAGCTCGACGAATTCCTCACGGAGGCCGGCTTCCGGGTCAGTCACGGCATCCACCCCGACGCGCTCGAGTCCGTGCTCGACAGGGACAGCCAGACCGGGGAGACCCGACCGCAACCCGACAGTCGAGACTCCGGGGCGGATTCTTCCCGACGGCAGAAGGTCGAGTAGTTCGAGCCGCGGGCGGCGCCAGCGCGAGCAACCACGCGATCCGGACGACCCGAAGCCAACCGGACACGCCGCCATCGTTGCACGCGGCGGGTGCGCGCGGAAGCAGTGCTCGGCGTCAGTGCTTCCAGCCCTCGAGCAGCTGCTGCTTCAACGCGCCCGCGTTCGTCGTTGGGCGCTTGCATGCGCCGTGCACGCAGACGAAGGCGCGCGGCGCGCCATGCTTGCCGGCGGCGGGCGGCATGAGCTTTTCGAGCTGCTGCGACGGGCCGCTCGCCGGCAGCTCGACGCCGACGACCCAGTCCGGGAGCAGGCGGCCCCACGTCTGGGCCAGCGATTGCGACGGACCGGCGATCACCAACTCGTAGAAGGGCCCCCGAGCGAGCAGCGCGCCGTCGAGCCAGCCTGCCATGTCGAGCCCCTGTCGGCGCATGCTGCTGGCGTAGCGGCCGAGCGCCTTTTCGGCGGCGTCGCGCAGGTCGTCACGCGCGGTGAGTGCAGCCAGCCGCTGGTCGAGCCGGATCATCCCGGCGCCGCCCGATGGCTCGACGCCATCGTAGGTCCGGACGCGGCGACCGAGCGGTTGTTGGCTCGCTCCCGCGGTGAAGTACCAGCCGCCTCTCGCGTCGGCGAAGCGCTTGGTCGCTCTGTCGACGAGTTCGAGCGCGCGCTCGAGGTACACGACCTTGCCGGTAGCTTCGAACAGGTCGACCAGCCCCGCGCCGAAGTCCGCATAGTCGTCCAGTACGGCGGGCGCGTCGGGTTTCCCGTGGTTCGACGCGCGCGCGAGCTCGCCCGACGGCAGGCGGTTGTCGTGCCATAGCGCATCCGCCGCGGCCTCGGCTGCGTCGCGGAAGCGCGCCTCGCCGGTCAGGCGATAGCCGCTGGACAGCGCCTCGATCGCCAGGCCGTTCCACGCGGTCACCATCTTCGGATCGAACGCGGGCTGCGGGCGCTTGTCGCGCACGGCGGAGAGCTTCGCCCGCCATTTCGCAAACAGACCGTGCGGATCTCCGCTGCGCAGCGTCGGCACGCTCCGGCCCTTGAAGTTGCCCGTCGCGCTGACGCCCAGGAGCTTCTCGAGCGCACCCGCATCCTTGCCGGCCACCGCGCGGAGCTCGGCCGGCGTCCACAGATACGTCGCGCCCTCGTGTCCCCGGGTGTCCGCGTCGAAGCTCGCGCCGAAGCCGTGCTGCGGGTTTTTCATGTCCGTCAGCAAGAAGTCCAGCGTCTCGACGCCGAGGGTGCGATAGCGCAGCTCGTTGAAGGCTGCCGACGCCTGCAGGTAGAGCAGCGCGAGCTGGGCGTTGTCGTACAGCATCTTCTCGAAGTGCGGGATGGTCCACGTCGGTTCGGTGCTGTAGCGGAAGAAGCCACCGCCGATCTGGTCGTGGATGCCGCCTCTGGCGATCGCGTCCAGCGTCTGCTTCACCGCCGCCCCCGCGTTTGCATCGCCCCACTTGCGGTAGGTATCGAGCAGGAAGCGCCAGCGGATAGGTGTCGGGAATTTCGTCTGCCCGCGGAAGCCGCCGTACGTCGTGTCGAGCCGTGCGAGCGAGCGGCGTGCCAGTGCGCGCAGCTCGTCGGCCGCGAGCGGCGGCGCGTCTCTCGCCGGCGCCGCCGCGGCGATCCTGGCGTACACGCTGGCGCCTCGCGTCTCGACCGCGTTGCGGTCGTCGTGGAATTCCTGCCAAGTACGCCGCGCCACCTGGAGGAAGCGGTCGTGCGGCAGGTAGCTGGCGCCGAAGAAGGGGCGTCGCGACGGCGTGAGCATCACCGTCATTGGCCAGCCACCACGTCCGGTCATCGCTTCCACGGCGTCCATGTACACGGCGTCGAGATCGGGGCGCTCCTCGCGGTCGACCTTGATAGAAATGAAGTGCGCGTTCAGGAAGCGCGCCACGTCGTCCTTCTCGAACACCTGCGCTTCCATGACGTGGCACCAGTGGCACGACACGTAGCCGATGGAGAGGAAGATGGGCCGGTCGAGCTTCACCGCGAGCGCGAGCGCCTTTGGACCCCACGGGTACCAGTCCACCGGATTGTGGGCGTGCATCCGGAGGTACGCCGATCCCGAGCCGACTAGATGGTTCCCCTCGCGCCGGATCTGCTCCGGCGTCTGCGACGGCGCGGTCGTCACCGGCGCGGACGAGCTGGCGTGCGTCGGAGACGGGGATGACGAGTGGCACGCCGGCAGCGCGAGCGCGAGGGCCAGGCCGATGACGAGATCACGTTGCACGCTGCACCATAGCGCCGCGCCGGCGCGGGATCCCACACGGAATCGCGTTGGCCGGTCTACGGGAGATTGTTGGTCAGGTGCGCCCGCGCCCCGGCGAAGTGAACGAAGAACGTGTAGCCGTCGGTCGGCACGCTGGGCGTCACCACGTTGTTCGCGCCGGTCGTGAGCGTCGCGGGCGCATTGCCGCCGGTTCCGATATCGGGCTGCGTTGGCGCTACCGCCGACACGCAGAGCGATGTCACCTTGCACCCGCCCACCAGCACGTCGAGCAGCGAGTTGTTGCTGCAGTTGTACGCGTGCGACCCCGCACACACTGTCGAGGGCTGGCAGGCGTTCGGACCGAGACAGAAATCCTGGGCCAACGCCGTGTGCGACAGGGACTCGACGGTCGCCACTCCGCACAGGCCCTGGTCCGCGGCCGTCGCGGTGACGGTCTGGAACACCTTGAACCCTTGCGCCAGCGCCGAGGGCGGCGGTCCAGGCGTGTCCGGCGCCGACGAGGTATCGATGGTCGCGCGTATCCTGGAATCGATCGAATCCAGCTCGGTCGGAGTCGTGTTGACGAAGAGCTGGATCTTGATCGCGTTTGGACCGCCGGACAGAACGTGGGACGCGATTGCGGCCGGCGAGAAGACCTGTGTGGGTTGGTCCTGCGCGTCGAGCGCGCCCGGGTCGGCCAGATACCACTCGTCGAGCGTGTCTGGAGCCCAGGTGCCCGGGTAGTTCGAGTCGATCGATCCCGAAAGCATGCCGAGACGGATGCTCGTCGCGTTCGCACCGGTCGGATCGTCCAGTCCGCCGAACGCGAGGAAGGCATTGAAGACGCCGCCCGTGATCGAGTTCTGGATGGCGTCGTCGAACGCGCCCAGGACAGTGCTGGAGATGGCCGATCCGAGTGCGTTCCCGCTGTTTGCACAGTACGACGGTGCGGCGTCCCGGCTGAACGCGAACTTGGTGAGGCGCATCACCGTCTCGTAGCGGCAGGTCGAGTCGCAGCCATCGAGATTCTTCGTGTTGCCGTCGTCGCACTGCTCGTTGCCGGCGATGACGCCGTCGCCGCAGACGACGTTCTTGCACTTGTCGCTGCATGTCGCGGTGTCCGGCGGCTCGCAGTCCTCGCCCGGCTCGACTGTACCGTTCCCGCACACTGGTTGCGTGCACACGCCGCTCTTGCAGTAGCCGCCGGTCCCACACGTCGTGTTGTCGACGGCTGGAGTGCCCGCCTTGCAGGCTTGGCCGCCAGCGACGGCCTGGCAGGTCTCGGCGCCGTTGCACGGGTCGCCGTCGTCACAATCGGCGTCGGTGTGACAGCTGAAATGGCAGTCGGTCTCGCAGCCGCTGCCTTTGGCGTTGGCCGTGCCGTTGTCGCATTCCTCGCTGCCGCCGACGATGCCGTCGCCGCATACCGCGCCGGAGTCGGCGCCCGAGTCCCCGTTCGTGCCGCTCGCGCCACCGGTCCCTCCCGCTCCGGCACCTCCGCCCGCATCCACCGGGCACGGGGCAGGATAGGTGTCGAACCAGCCGCAGCCGGCTATCGGCAGGCTCGCTCCGACGGCCAGCGCGCATCCCAACGCGACGAGCCCTGCGTGCTGCCCCTGCCGCTTGCGTTCCATCTCGACTGCGATGCTGCCACGACCCTGCTCCGGCAAACAGCAGTTTCTACGGGGAGCGCAGGCAGCTACGCGAAACCCTTTTTCGGTTGCAGGGGCTGTTCTGATGGCGGCCCGTCCGGGATGTCCTCACCTGGATCTGTTTGTGGTCTTGCAGAAGATGGGTAGCAATGCCGAGTTGGTGTTGGGCGGGACTGATGAGCGCCATGCTGCTCGGGTGCGCGGCCTGTAGTGGATCGCACACTGCGAGCAGCGTCGTGCCCGGCGGCCAAGTGGGTCCGGGCAACGGTCCTGCGGACGCTGCAGGCGCGGATGCCGCGACGGACGCGGATGCTGCCCCGCCCGGCGTCAATCCACGATAAACCACTTCACGCCATGCGTGACTTCCATGTGGAAGTGGTTGTGGTGCGGTTTGTTGTAGTCGGGTGTGAGGATGACGTTGAACAGGTGCTGGTCGGCGGCCTCGCACACGATGGAGTGCAGCTCGCGGGCTTCGGGCGTCGCGGGTCTGGGTTTCGTGGCCTTGGGCCCGCAGGTCTTGTTGCCGATGCGGCCGTGGAAGTCGTGCAGGACGACCAGTTCCTTGCCGGACTTCTTCTTGAACAGCCGCATGTCGACGGCCAGGGCGCCGGGGTGGCGTTTGGCGATCTTGCCCTTGGGCCAGTGCTTCGACGGCGGGCGCCAACCGGAGAAGATGCGGACCTCGTCGATATCGTGGGCGCGCAGGATCCGGCTGAAGTCGTCCATCGCCAGTACCAGCCGGCAATCGAAGACCTCCCACGGCACCGTGCGGCGTTTCCTTGCCGGAAAGTCGGTCCGGTAGAGCACGCCGCCGAGCTTGCCCCTGAGCCGCACCGGGATGAGCACGCCGGGTGCGTGCTTGACGCGGCGGTAGGCGATGTGGCGGTGGCGGAGCTCCTTCAAGCAGGTGTGCGGCGTCATGCGCGCGTAGCGGCATGCAGGCGTGTGCGTCGCCCCCGGCAGGAAGCGCGCGAGGTTCTTGTGGGCGTGGGCGGAGGTCGGCGTCAGAACGAGAGCCGCCGCGGCAGCAAGCCACAAGGAGAAAGCGCGCACCGCCCAGCGCTAGCGCACGTCGGGGCCAAGGGCAAAATCTCGCGTCAGTGTCGGAACTACCGGTACCGCACGCCGCGCCGGGGCGTGCGGGCGGATTTGACGCGACAGCCTGCCGGACCCCAGAATTGGCTAGTGAGCACGAACCTCACCAAGCGCGGTCGATCTGTCCTGTACGCGGTCGTCAACGAGTTTATCGCCACCGGCGAACCGGTCGGCAGCCGTACGCTTGCCAAGAAGTACGGCTTCGATCTTTCCGCGGCGACCATCCGCAACGTGCTCGCGGACCTGGAGGATGCCGGCTACCTGACGCAGCCGCACACCTCGGCCGGGCGCGTGCCGACGGAGAAGGCCTTCCGGCTGTTCATCGACGCGCTGATGCGGGTCCGCCAGCTGTCGGCGGAAGAGGCGGGAAAGATTGCTGAATGGTTCGAGGACCTGCGTCCCGGTGCGGACCTCCTGCGCGAGACCGGACGGCTGCTCTCCGAGCTGACCGGAGCGGCGGCGGTGTTGGTGCGTCCGCGCGTCGAGACGCGCACGCTCATGAAGGTGCGCTTCATCCCCACGCGGCCGGGCGAGCTGCTCAGCGTGATCGTGCTGTCGGACGGTACGGTGGAAAACCGCTTCTTGAAGACCGACGCGCAGCTCGGCGAGAGCGAGCTCCAGCGACTGCACAACATGCTGGAAGAGGTCATCGAGGGCCGCACTCTGGGTGCGGTGCGCGACTTCTTCGCGCGCTCCGTCGACGAGCACCGGGGCGAGCTCGAGGCGCTACGCGAGCTGGGCCTGTCGCTGGTCAGCCAAGCCATTGAAGATACCGATCGCCGCGCCGACATCCTGATCGAGGGGCAAGCGCGGCTCTTCGAGCAGGGCTTTGCCAGCACCGAGCACGTCGGCGAGCTCCTGCGCGCCCTCGAGGACCGCGAGCGGCTGGTGTCGCTGCTCGACCGCATCCTGGCGGCGCAGCGCGTGCAGGTGTTCCTGGGCGAGGAGACCAGCGATGCCGTCGGCTTCCCCGTCAGTCTGGTCGCCGCGCCCTACGCCGAGGAGGAGGGGCGGCCAGGTGGCGCTGTGGGCATCATCGGGCCGACGCGCATGGACTACCAGACGGTGGTGCCGCTGGTGGGCGCGACCGCCGACGCGATGAGCGCCGCGCTGGCCCGGCTGGGCAAGCCAGGCGAACCGCGCGGCAACAACGAGTAGCCCCCCGCGTGCGCTGACCTTCCGGCATTCCGTGATACGCTCCGGTGGTCATGGCCACAGCGCCTCCCGACCTTCCGGGCTCGACCGTCGAGAGCCCGCTCGACCGCGCCCTGGCGCTGGCTCTGGCAGACGAGCTGGACGCCTCGCTGCGCTGGGCGACCGCTCTGGTGAAGAGCGAGCCAGCCAGTCCCATCGCGCTGCTCGTCACGTCGCGGCTGCTGGCTGCGCTCGGCCAGCGCGAAATCGCCGCGGACGGCCTGGAGGCATGCGTGACCCGCGCTATCGACGCAGGGAACCTGCCGTTGGCCGTCGCCGCGTGCTGCGATCTCCGCTCGCTCGGCGCCGACGACTCGTCACGGCTGGACGACATCGCCGCCGCGTTCGCCGCCGGTTCGCCGCGGCTGCTGTCGCGAGGCGCCACGCCGCCGGAGCTCCCGGGGCAGGCTGGCGAGGACTTCAAGCCCCTGCCGGCCGCGCTGAGCGGCAAGGCGCTGATGGCCAAGGCCGAGGAAGCGCTTCAAGAGGCGCGCCGGCTGCTGGACGACGACGTGAAGGCGCGCAAGGAGCCTCCCAAGGTCGCCCCCGAGCCGCTCTTCTCTGCGCTGGATCGCGACGGGTTGCGCTCGATGATCGGCATCTTCGACACCTCGAGCGTGTCGAGCGGCACGGTGCTGATCGAGGAAGGGACGAGCGGCGCCGAAGCGTACATTGTCGCGCGCGGCGAGCTCGAGGTCCGGCGCAAGGCCACCGACGACGACAAGGAGTCCGGGGAGATCCTGCTTGCGCATCTCGGCTCAGGCGCGCTGTTCGGCGAGATGGCGCTGCTTTCGCGCTCACCCCGCGCGGCAAGCGTGGTGGCGTGTCGGCCGAGCATCGTTCTGGTCGCGCGCAAGGAGGCGCTGGACGCGGTGGCTGCGCGCCAGCCGCGCGTGGGGACGGAGTTTGCCGACCATTGCCGCCGGCGCATGGTCGAGAACCTCGTGCGCACCAGCGCCATCCTCAGCGCGGTGAAGCCCAAGGAGCGACCCGCGTTGGTCGAGCGCTTCGTCACGCGCACATTCGAGGAGGGCGATCGGCTGATCATCCAGGGGCAGGAATCGGACGGGCTGCACCTGGTCGCGTCGGGCGAAGTGGCCGTGGTGGTCCGCGACGGGGACGACAGCACCATGGTCGCTAGACTGGGCGTGGGCGAGGTGGTGGGCGAAGTGGCGCTCGTGCTGCGCCGCCCCTCGAACGCCGACGTGATCGCCTCGAGCCCCACCGTCACCCTGCACCTCCCGCGGGATCGCTTCCTCGACCTGATCAAGCAGCATCCGGCCATCCTCGGGCAGCTGTACGAGCTGGCCATCAAGCGCGACGAGGAAACGTCCAGCATCGTGGCGCAGGAAGCCACCGACGCGAACGACTACGTGCTGATCTAGCGGTAGAAAGGCTGCGACCACGGGGGCGTGACTTGACCCCCGACGTGCTGGACGCTAGAGCCCCCGCCATGGGTTCGATCCAGCGGTTTGTGGGGGTGGTTCTCGCCGTCGCCGTAGTGTCGGTGTTTTCGGCTACCGCGCACGCTCAGACGAAGGTGGCAGTGGTGGACACCCAGCGCGCGATCATGGAGACCGAGGACGGGCTCCGCGCGCAGGCCACCCTGAAGAAGCTCTTCGACAGCCGCCAGCGGCAGCTCGACAAGAAGCAGTCCGACCTGCAGAAGGAGCGTCAGGACATCGAGAAGCAGCGCAGCGTGCTCAGCAAGGCAGCACTGCAGAAGCGCATGGCGACGTGGCAGCGCGAGATGGTGCAGCTGCAGACGGTGTTCGTCGAATACAACAAGGAGCTGCAGAAGAAGCAGAACGAGCTGACGCAGCCCATCTTCCAGCGCGCCATGAGCATCATCCGCCGGCTCGCGTCGCAGGAAGGCTACGACATCGTCGTCGACAAGCAGGCCGTGCCGTACGTCCGTAGTGATCTCGATCTGACCGATCGCGTGATCCAGATGTACAACCAGGGCGCAGGCGCTACGTCCGGCGACAAGGGCCAGAAGAAGAAGCCCGCGCCCAAGGCGGCCAAGGGCAAGAAGTAGCGCCGGGCGCGATGACCGCTCCGGAGCCGGGCCCCGCGCGACGCGGGATCGCACTTCCGGAGCCGGCCAAGATTGCGGAGCTGGTCGAGCGGCACGGCGGACAGGCCGACGCGCCGCTCACGTCGACACGTGTCGAACGGCTCGTGACGCCGGAGCAGGCGTCCGCGCCCGCGGACCTCGTGCTCTTGAGCTCGGCCCGGCAACTGGCGACGGCGCTTGCAGCGCCGGGCGTGCTGCTGTGCCACGCCGATCTGTCGTCGCGAGTTGCGCCAGGCCGGCGCTGGCTGCACCCGCAGCCTATGTGGGTCGTCGCCGAGCTGCTCGCTTCGCTGTCTGCGCCGGACGCCGTCGCTGGTCGGCACCAGACGGCGCTGGTCGAGCCTGGAGCGGACGTTGCTCCGGATGTGGAGCTTGGCGCTGGAGCCGTCGTGCTGTCGGGTGCGCGTGTCGGCTCCGGATCGCGCATCGGTGAAAACGCCGTGATCTACGGCGCGGTCGAGATCGGGCAGCGGGTCGTCGTGGGTGCGTGCGCGGTGATCGGTCGCTCGGGTTTCGGTTGGACAGAGGCGCCGGACGGCCAGCGTGTACGCGTGCCCCAGCCGGGCGGCGTCGTGATCGAGGACGACGCGGAAATCGGGCCCCTGTGCAGCGTCGATTCCGGCACGCTCGCACCCACATGGATCGGCCGCGGCGCGCGCCTGGACGCCCAGGTGCACGTCGGCCACAACGTCCGTATCGGCGCCGGCAGCCTGGTTGCGGCGCAGTCCGGCTTCGCGGGCTCGGCGGACATTGGTGAGGGAGTACTTGTCGGAGGGCAGGCGGGGGTCACCGATCACGCCCGCGTGGGCGCCCGGGCCCGTGTCGCTGCGAAGAGCGGAGTGATCGGGGATGTACCGGCCGGAGCTGTCGTGGCAGGATTCCCTGCGGTGTCGCGCACACGCTGGATCCGCGCGATGGCCCGCATCCTGAAGAAGCCCGGAGGTCGACGAAAATGAACGCCCGCGGCAAGAGCGTGAAGATCGAGATCCCGAAGATTCTCGAGATCCTCCCGCACCGCTACCCGTTCGTGCTGGTCGACCGGGTCACCGAGATCGAGCCCGGCGAGCTCATCCGGGGCCACAAGATGGTCAGCTACAACGAGCCGTGGTGCCAGGGACACTTCCCGGGCCATCCCATCATGCCCGGCGTACTCATCATCGAGGCGCTGGCGCAGGTCGGTGGCATCCTCGCCTACGCTTCGGAGCCCTTCGACGCGACATCGAGCCTGATGTACTTCCTCGGTATCGACAAGGCGAAGTTCCGCAACACCGTCACGCCGGGCGATCGTCTCGACCTCGAGGTGCAGGTGATCCATCACCGTTCCAACGTCTGGAAGCTCAAGGGGGAGGCCACCGTCGACGGGACGCTCTGCGCCAGCGGCGAGCTGTTGGCGTCGATCGTCGACCGCGAGGCCTAGCGCGTGGCGACCGTTCATCCGACCGCCGTGGTCGAGGCCGGTGCGGTCCTGGCGGAAACCGCCCGTGTGGGTCCGCTCTGCTTCGTGGGTGACGGCGTGGAGCTCGGCGAAGGGACGGAGCTCGTGGCCCAGGCGACCGTGCTCGGTCCTACCCGGGTCGGGCGGAACAATCGCATCTTCCCCCACGCGACGCTGGGCGCGCCGCCACAGGATCGTTCCTGGTGCGGCGAGGACACGCTGCTCGAAATCGGCGATGACAACGTGTTCCGCGAGCAGGTGACGGTCCATCGAGGCACGCTCAAGGGCGGCGGCGTGACGCGTGTCGGTTCGCGCTGCCTGCTCATGGTCGGAGCGCATGTCGCCCACGACTGCCAGGTCGACGACGATGTCGTGATGACGAACCTCGCGACGCTGGGCGGACACGTGCGTGTCCAGCAGAACGCGGTGCTCGGCGGTCATGTGGCCGTGGCACCCTTCGTGCGATTGGGGCGCGGCTGTTTCGTTGCAGGCGGCGCGAAGGTCGAGCGCGACGTGCCGCCGTTCACGATCGCAGCCGGCGACCGGGCCCGCGTGCGCGGGCTGAATCGGGTCGGGCTATCAAGAGCCGGCGTTCCGGGTCGATCACAGCGGGCGCTCGGCCGGGCCTACCGGATCATCTGGCGTTCCAGTCAGCCCATGTCGCTGGGCATCCTGGCGGCGCGGACCGAGCTCGGCGAAGATCCGTTCGTTGACGAGCTGTGCGCGTTTCTCGACGAGCGGCGCTGAGCGCACGCAGCGCCGGAAGCGAGCGCGCCGTCGCGGCTGCTACTTGGTGTCGAACAGGTCGTCGAAGACGCGGTCGAACTCGTCGTCGTCGTTGACCGCGCGTGCAGCGGCGGGCGGGGCCGCCGGCTCCGGCTCCAGGGCGGCAATGCGATCCTTCACGTCCCTGAAGCCCGGGTCCTTCCGCGCGATCTTCTTGAAGTAGTAGAGCGCGTCCTCGTTCTTGCGCTTCATCTCGTAGACGTTGCCGAGATCGTAGTAGAGGCTCATCTCCTGCTCGACGGTCTTGGTCTGCGCGTCGAGCCCGCGGATGTAGGCTTCCGCTGCCTCGTCGAGCTTGTTCTGCTCGAGATGGATCATGCCGACCATCGCGAAGCACATGCACTCCCGTGAAGGGTCGCGTGCGGCCAGCTCGAACTCGGTGATCGCGTCGGCGAGCAGCCCCATTTCCTTGTACGCCACGCCCAGGTCGTAGTGCGTAGAGCTGTCGCTCTCCGACACCTGCGCGCGGACTCCTTCCTTGAACTTTGCGAACACCTGGTCGACATCGACCTCCTGTTCGGCGTTCGCGAAGGAGCTGGCTTCAGGTTGGATGGCGCTGACCTCGATGTCGTCGAGGGCGTCGAGGGCGTCGAGCGAGGCCGCGATGTCGAATGCGTGGTCCTCTTCGACTGGTTCGCTGGCCGTCGCGCCGATCTGCGAGCGCTCGATCGTGCGACTCTCGCCGGCGCTGGCGAGCGCTTCTTCCACGTCGCGCAGACGCTCCAGCACGAGCGGGTGTCTCGGGGTACGGGACAGCTGGTCGGTGAGAATCGCCTTGGCGTCGTCGTACAACCCCCGGGAAGCGAAGAAGTCCGCTTCCTCGAGCACTTCTTCCACGGCTTCGCTGGGCTCGGGACCGTGCGCGGGGACTTCCGTGTCGTGCGCCTGTGCGGTTGTCTGGTCGTCGAACGTCGCTGCGTCATCGACGTACTCGGGCTCGATGTACTCGGGTTCGACGTACTCGGGCTCGGCGTACTCGGGCTCGGCGTATTCGGGCTCGGCGTATTCGGGTTCGGCGTATTCGGGTTCGGCGTATTCCGGCTCGATGTACTCGGCGTCGGCGTACTGCTCCGAACCGTAGACCTCGGTCGCGCTCTCGGCCTGCCCGAACGACGGCAGCGGGGCGTTTTCGACAGACTGTTGCTCGTAGCCCGCCTCCGCCTCGTCCAGCCCGTCCATCAGGTCGTTGTCTTCCGCGCCTAGCGGGAAGCTGGGCAACGGCGCTTCTTCGCCGAACGGTGCGTCCAGGTTCGAGGCCGCGAACGGGTCGTCGGGCTGCGTGACCTGGGCGGGTCGCGGCTGCCGCCCAAACGGCTGGCCGCTGGCGAGTGCCTGCGACGGGCCCACTTCCTCGAGATCGTAGGACGGCAGTGGAGCGTGGGGGTCGTAGCCCTGTCGGCCGTACCCGGCCTGCTCGAACGCCTGGGCCTGCGCCGCGTAGGCACCCGGATCGAGCTGCAGCTGCTGGAGCATCTCAAGAGCCGCCGGGTGTTCGGGCTCCATGTCGAGCACGTCGTACAGCAGCATCTCGGCGTGTTCGGTCTCGCCCCGGTCCAGCAGCATCGCCGCCAGGGTGACCCCTTCGCCGATCGCGCCGTCGCGATCTCCCGATTCGGAGAGGATCTCGCGGAGCTTCTCGCGGATGTCGATCGAGCCCGGGTCGAGCTCCAGCGCGAGGCGCAGCGTCTCGATCGCCTTCGAGTAGAGGCGCAGCTTGCGGAACGACTCGGCATCGACAACCGCCTTGCGGGCGTGTCCTTCCGCGTCGAACGCTTCGGCGTCGGTGTAGTCCTCCGCCTCGTCGACCACGACTTCCGGACCGCTCATCATCGGCGGGCGGGCGGGCTGCTGCTGCAGCTCGAAAGGCATTTCCTCGACCGCCACCTCCGGCGCGTCGTCGATCAACTCGACTTCCGAGTCCACGCTGACGGCGCTGGCGGGAGCCGACTGTGCGGGTTGCTCGGCGGGGCGCGGCAGATTGATGAGCGCCCGCACCTGTTCGTCGTCCGGCGCTTCGCGTTGCAGGTGCTCGACAAGCTTCTCGTAGAGGTCGTCCCGCCCTTGCTCGCGCGCGATGCGCGCCATTTCCTTGTAGACCTCGATCGACTTCGCTTCCTGTCCGATCGTCGTGAATGCCTTGGCCAGCAGATCGAGCGTCTCGAGGTTCTTCGGGTCCGCCTGGAAGCAGGTCTGCAGCCGCTGCAGGGCTTGCATTCCCGCTTCCTTGTTGCCCTTCTCCAGATAGAGCTCGGCTGCCACCCTCGCGTAGCGCGGGTCCTGCCGGAAATGCAGGATTCGCTCGATGACCTTGAGCGCGTCGTCGCGACGCTGGAGCTTCAGGAGCAACTCCGCTGCGGCCCAGAACGAATCGATCGCTTCGTCCAGGCTCTGCACGCGGCAGCACGCTTCCGCCAGGCGCAGATGCGGCAGGGGATTGGTCGCGTCGAGCACGACCATCTTGCGGAAGATCTCGATAGCGTCCCGATCGCGCCCGGAGCGCTGCAGCCGCGTCGCGACCTCGTCGTAGGCCGCGAGCGCGTCGCTGGTGAGCCCGAGCTGGGTGTAGATATCCGCCAGCTTGGGAACGATGTGTCCGTAGCGATCGGCCAGCTCGGGCGCGTGCTTCCGGATCAGCTCCCTGATCTGCTTGTAGACCGCGATGGCCTTGAGCGCGAAGCCCTGTTCTGCGTAGTAGTGCCCGACGCGATCGTAGGTTGCGATCGCCTCGGCGTAGGCCTGCATGCGTGCCTGCAGGTCGCCGATCTTGAGCAGAGTGCGAGCGTCATTCGGGTCCTTCTGAACGATCTTCTGATATTCCTCGATCGCCTTGTCGAAGCGGCGCTTGTCGATGTGCCGCTGCGCAGACTGGAGGATCTTCTCGCGTTCGTTGGACACTTGGGGTTGATCCCGCAGTGGTGTGGAAGCCACTGCGAAGCGCCAAATCCTACGAGAAAACGGGGGGTTCCGTCAAGGCGAGGCGCCGGGTCGCGGAGCGCGACGAACGCTGCCCGGGCCGCCCCCTAGAACGGCCGGCGGATGACGAAGAAGACGGCCGCCGCGGCCGACAGAAGCAGGACCACGGCCAGAGTCCCCGTGGGGCCGGCGTCGGGCTTGTCTCCGCTCGCCATGCGCTTCGCGCGGCCCCCGATCACATGGTGCAGAGCGATAACCACCAATGCAAACAAGAGCTTGGCGTGCATCCACTTCGTCTGCACCAGGTACAGGTGCACATTCATCAACAGCCGCGTCAGGCCGGCGGTGAAGGAAATGACGAACGCGGGGACCGCGAGCTTCCGGTACAGGGCCACGCCGAGCTGGCCGCGATCCGTCGCGGATCCGGGCGCAGCCACCAGGACGTAGGCTACAGCCAGGATCGCGCCTATCCAGACAAGGTTCGCGGTGACGTGCGCGATGACGAGGGCCGACCGGATCCCGTTCACGCCGGCAACCTAACGAGGTTTGCCTGCGAAAGCACCAGCAATCGCGTCGGGTGCCGGGTCTCGGGCCCCGGCTGGGTCCCTGAGGTTTGACGCGATGCGGCATCAGCAGTCCGCTATTCGTTCCGGCCCACGCTCGAGGCCGGGCGCGTGACCGCCTGGGGGGTGCTCCGGGGCTGGGGATACAGCGAGGCGGTGGTCGCCCAGCCGTTGGTCGGAGCGTGTCGGTCGCGGATCCAGCGTAGGTTGTCCAGAACCCGGTGCGCCGCCGAGAAGCGGTAGTCCCGGTTCCTGGCAAGCGTGCGCATCAGGACTCTCTCCAGCTCGACCGGGCAGCTCGCGCGGAGCACCCGCGGCGGTACGACCGGGTCGCGCAGCTTGGCAAGCAACAGCTCGCGGTCGCTGTCGCCAGCGAATGGAAGTCGCCCAGTGAGCGCCTGGTAGAGGACAACCCCGGCGGAGTACAGGTCGGTTCGCAGATCGACGACCTCGCCGCGCGCCTGCTCCGGAGACATGTACTCGGGCGTGCCGACGACGGTGCCTGTTGGCGGCTCTGCGTCGGCGTGCCCCGCCCGCACGACGACGGAGATGCCGAAGTCGACGAGCCACGCGTGGACATCGGGTGGCTCGCCACCCACCAGCAGATTCTGCGGCTTAACGTCGCAATGGACCAGTCCGGCCGAGTGCACGGCGTGTAGCGCCGACAGAAGCTGGCAACCGAGCTCGAGCACGGCGGACAGCGAGAGCGGACCTCGTGCGAGGCGCTCGGAGAGCGAAGTGCCGCGAAGCAGCTCCAGCACCATGAAGCGGGAGCGATCCGGGAGCGTCCCGATGCGGTACAGCTTGGGCACGTGCGGACTGTCGACCCGCGCATAGGCAGCGGCTTCTAGATCGAAGGCTTCGAGTGCCGGGCTGGTGTCGTCGGGCGCCGGGTGGACGACCTTCAAAGCGACGCGAGTGCCGTCGTGCTCGTCTCTAGCCTCGTACACTTCAAACGTCGCACCGTTCGCAATGAAACGCCGCACCCGGTAGCGCCCCGCCACCTGGACTCCGGGGGCGAGATGTGCGGTGGACCACTCGATGTTCTGGGAGGCTTGCATGCGCGAAGGTCGGCTCCGGGTCGGATATCCCTGGCGTGCATTTCACGTGCCGGCGCGCCGGCGCCCGATTCCAGGCTGGAATCCGCCGGTTGCCTGTCCGGTATGCGAGGCGATTTTCCACGATTCGCGGGCCGGGCGTTCCACAATGCCGCACCCTCGGCTTGCGACGCCCGTCAGTCGGCTGCATGGTCAGCCCGATGACCGCCAGTGCCACGTACAGCGCCCCGTTTGCCCCCGGTGGTTCCGCCGGAGTCGACGCCGAGGTGTGCCGCAAGCTGCTCGCCGTCGCGCTGTCGCGCGGCGGAGACTACGCCGACCTGTTTTTCGAGTATCGAGCCGGCGGGGGGCTGGTCTTCGAGGAGGGGATCACCCGAAGCGCGTCGCGCGGCGTGAGCATGGGGCTCGGCGTCCGCGTCCAGCGCGGCGACGCCACCGGCTACGCTCACGTCGAGGATCTGACGTGGGAGGCGATGAAGCGCGCAGCCGAGACGGCGGCGCGGATTGCCAGCGGTGGTGGTGATGTGCCGCCCATCAAGCTGTCGCCGATCGTGTTGCCGAGCCGCTACGAGCTCGACGAGCTGTCCATCGACGTGGAAGGTCAGGACAAGCGCGCGCTGCTCGAACGTGCAAGCAAGGCCGCGCTGGCGTTCGATCCGAGGATCGCCAAGGTGGAGGCGTCGTTTGCCGAGGAGGTCCGCGAGATCCTGATCGCGACCAGCGACGGGCACATGGCCCATGACGTGCAGCCGCTCTTGCGCATCGGTGTGCGGGCGATTGCCGAGCACGAGGGCAGGCGCGAAGCGGGGCGCAGCGGCGGCGGTGGCCGCATGACCCTGGGCTACTTCGAGGGCAAGAGTCCGGAGTGGCACGCCGAGCAGGCAGCGCGACAGGCATTGGTGCTGCTCGACGCGCGTCAGGCGCCCGCCGGTCAGCTCGAAGTCGTACTGGCGCCTGGCGACAGCGGGATCCTGCTGCACGAGGCCGTCGGGCACGGTCTCGAGGCGGACTTCAATCGCAAGGGCACGAGCAACTACACCGGGCAGGTCGGCAAGCAGGTTGCGAGCGAGCTCTGCACCGTCGTGGACGATCCGAGCTTCGTACAGGCCCGCGGTTCCATCAACGTGGACGACGAGGGCGTCGAGCCGCAAAAGAGCGTGCTGATCGAAAACGGCATCCTGCGCGGCTACATGCAGGACCGCCTGTCCGCGCGCCACTTCAAGACTCGATCGACGGGCAACGGGCGGCGCGAGAGCTTTGCCTGCGCGCCCATGCCGCGTATGACCAACACGGTGCTGCTGGCCGGGCCGCACGACCCGGAAGAGATCGTCAAGAGCGTGAAAAGGGGAGTTTTTGCCAAGACTTTCGGAGGGGGGCAGGTGGACATCTCGAATGGCGATTTCGTGTTCTCCCTGACCGAAAGCTACTTGATCGAGGACGGTCGGCTCACCGCCCCTCTCAAGGGCGTGAACCTGATTGGCAACGGTCCCGAAACACTTCGCCAGGTAACGATGCTGGGCAACGATGTCGAAACGTCGGACGGCATCTGGACCTGCGGCAAGGACGGGCAAAGCGTCCCGGTCGGTGTTGGTTGTCCGACGATCAAGATCTCGCGGATCACAGTGGGTGGAACCGAAATCGGATGAGACGCCGAGGCGTCCGCGTACCTACGTGGGTGTCATCGGGCACGGCCCCCTTCTCGAGCGCGAGGACGGGGGAGCGGCCACGTTGCGCCAACTCGGTGCGACGGTGCGGACGCTCGACCTGTGGGACGACCCGGTCAACCTGATCGGCATCGAGGACGACGAGCACGAGATCCGGCCGCGCGCGCTCCTGTTCGAGGCGCTCGATCGACCTGACCTGGCCGTCGCGGCGCTGCGCGCCGTGCGGCGCGAGACCTACTTCGACAACGTCGGGGCGATCATCTCGGTGACGGTGGGGCAGGTGGCGCGCATCGATCCATCCAGCGGTTTCGACGACTTCGTGCTGCACCCGTATGTGCCCGAGGAGCTCTACGCGCGCATCCGCGCGCTGGAGTGGCGGCGCAGCGAGTTTGCCACGGAGGAGCGCCAGAAGATCGGGCCGATCGTCATCGACAAAGCGGGTCACGAGGTCGCGGTCAACGGCCGCCCCGTCCAGCTGACCGCGAAGGAGTTCGCGCTGCTCTCGTACATGTCGGAGAGACGCGGCAGGGTGCTCTCGCGCGAGCACCTCTTGTCGCGAGTGTGGGGCAATCGCTACGAAGGCGGACCGCGCACGGTCGACATCCACGTACGTCGCTTGCGCGCGAAGCTCGGCGACGCATTGCCGCTCGAGACGCTGAGGGGGTCGGGCTACAAGCTGCGCGCGCCGGATGCGGACGGCGGTGCGGCGGAAGACACCGGCGCCAGCGAGCCCCCGCCGGCCGACGAAGCATGATCGTTATCTCCACGGGGTGTCCGGCCGGCATCGGTCCGGAGGTGTCCGTGGCGGCTGCGATGCAGCTCCGGCGGACGCCGTGCGTGCTCGTGGGCGACGAGCAGACCCTGCTTTCGGCGGCGGAGCTGGTCGGCGCGCCGCGCCGTCGCTTCGTTCGCTTCGACGGCAAGGTGCCCGCCGGACGCATTGCCATCCTGCCGGCGGGGCCGGCGCTGGACGCGGCCGATCGGCGTCCCGGGCATCCGTCCCGTCGCGCGGGTGCGGCACAGCTCGCGTACATCGAAGCAGCGTACGAGCTTGCCAGGAGCTCCCGCACGGCGCTGGTCACCGGTCCCGTCAGCAAAGCGGCGATCGCCGGATCGCGCGCTCCGGGTGCGGCGCATTTCTCCGGGCACACCGAGTGGCTTCGCGACCGTGACGGCGCCGCCGCCAGCGTCATGTGTTTCGCGGCGCCCGGGCTGGTCACCAGTCTGGTCACCACGCATCTGCCGCTCGCGCGTGTGCCGCGCAGTCTGACGCCCGACAACGTCGCGCTGGCCACGGTTTGGCTGGCGAAGCTTCTCGCGGGTCTCGACAAGAAGCGCCCGGCGATCGCCGTCGCTTCTCTCAATCCTCACGCCGGCGAAAGCGAGCTCTTTGGTCGGGAAGAGCGCCGGGCGATTGCACCGGGGATCACCCTGGCGCGCCGACGCTTGAGGGGCCGCGCGCGCATCGACGGCCCGATTGGAGCCGAGACGGCGTATCGCAAGGCCTGGGCGGGGGAGTATGACGGAGTCGTCGCGATGTACCACGACCAGGCCACGATCCCGATGAAGCTCGTCGCGTTCGGCGAGGCGGTCAACATCACGATGGGGCTTTCGATCGTCCGGACCAGTGTCGACCACGGCACGGGCTACGACATCGCGTGGAGCGGACAAGCCGATGCGGCCGGGATGATCCATGCGATCGAGCTAGGGCTTCAGCTTTCCGGAGCGCGCCGGCGTTGAGGCCGCTCGCTGTGCAGGCGCGCCAGGCGATCGAGCTGATGTTGCAGTCGGTCGAGCGCTCCGACGACAGGTCCGGAGGCGCGTTGCTTGGACACATCGACGACGACGCGCTCTACGACGCCTTGCTCCGGGTTGTGCTGCGCGTCGTGGCGCTGGACTCGGCCGAGCAGCGAGGCCTCTTGCCAGCCGACAGCGGTGCGGACGGCGAAAGCGGATGGGCGCGGCTTTCGTCGCGCTGGCGGCGTGTGCACGACGGCGCGCCGGGTATCGCATGCCATCGGGCGCGCCTGTTTGCTCCAACGGTGCTCGACGCCGCCCAGAGCCCAATCGACGACGCCGCGTTGTCGCGCGCAACCGTGCTGCTCCAGACGCTCGATCCAGACGGAGCGAAGCTGCGCGTCGACCACCGGCAGCTCCCGCTCGAGACCCTCGGGCAGCTCTACGAGCAGATGATCGGCTACCGCATCAAGCGCGTGGACGGCCGACGGCGCATCGTCCCCGGCGGCGGCCGCAAGCGGAGCGGCAGCTTCTTCACACCGCGAAAGCTCGCCCGGAAGGTCGTCGAAGCGGCGCTCGAACCGTTCGAAAGGCGCCTGGAGAGCGCCGCCGCGCCCGAGCGCGCCGCCATGGTCCGCGCGCTCAATCTGTGCGACCCCGCGATGGGGGCCGGTGTTTTCCTGATGGAGGCATGCCGGTATCTCGGCGAGCTGATGTCGCGCACCGACACTTCACTTCCGGAGCGCGAGGCTAGGCGCGTGGTGCTCTCCGAATGTCTGTACGGCGTCGACCGGAGCGAGCTGGCCGTCGCGGTAGCCGGGATCTCGCTCTGGCTACTCGTCGGTGACCCCGATCTCCCGGTCGCCGAGCTGGCGCGGCACCTGGCAGCCGGCGACTCGCTCCTCGGAACCAGCCGGCACGACTCCAGGCGGGCAGCGGACCGCGCGCTGTCCGCGGCGCTGTTCGGCGAAGCCGCCGAGACCGTGTCGGGCTTCGGCGAGGGGCGCTTCTTCCACTTTGCGCTCGAGTTTCCCGACGCGGCGGCGGGTTTCGACGCCGTGATCGGCAATCCGCCATGGGTCGCATTCGCCGGGCGGGCGGCGCAGCCTCTTGATCCGCGACTGCGCAGCTACTTCCGCGAGGCATTCCGGGCGATGCACGGCTATCCGACGCTGCACGGCCTGTTCGTCGAGCGCGCTGCGGAGCTCGCTCCGCGCGGCGTCGTGGCGCTTCTGGTCCCGAGCCCCGTGGCGGATCTCGACGGCTACAAGGCGGTGCGCCGTACGCTGTCGGCCAGCCATCGCGTCCGCGAACCGCTGCTCGAGCTGGGCCAGGATGCCTTCGACTCGGTGGTCCAGCCCAGCTTCGTGCTCGTTGCCGATCCCGACCCGGATGCCGAGCCCGACGAGCGTCCCTGGCAGCTCGCCGAGCGGCAGCGCGCGACGGGTGCCGCCGAGGCCGTGCAGGTACCCGAGGTCCTTTCGCTGCTGTCCGGTGCTCCGCCCTTTCCGGCAGCGACGTTCCGGGAAATGGGCTTCCAGAGCTCACGCATCGCCAGTCGCGAGTTGATGCTGCGCGCGCCAGCTCCGGACCGGCGCCACCGCTATCCGCTGCTCGAGGGACGCAACGTCTCCGAGTTCTCGGAAGGCGAGCCGCGGCTCTACCTGTGCGCGGAACCGGACGAGCTCGCGCGCGCGCGCTGCCGTGTGCGCCGGCGGGAGGACTACCTCGACGTGCGTTTCGTCGTGCGCCAGACCGCCGACGTGCCGATTGCCGCAATGCACTCCGGGCTACCGTTCCGCAATTCGCTCCTGGCCGGGCTGGAGGTGGACGGGCTGGGTGCCGAGCTGGTCGTCGCGCTGCTCAACAGCGCCCTGTACCGCGCGATCCACCTGTCGACGCGTCGCGATGCGCGGCAGGCTGTGTTCCCCCAGGTCAAGCTCGCCCATCTGCGCGCGTTGCCGCGGCCGCCGCCGGGCGCAGAGCTCCACCGCCGCCTGGAAGAGATCACCCGGAAAGCCACACGGGGCGGCGTCAGCCCGGCGCTGCGCCGGGAGCTAGACGACACGGTTTTCGACCTGTTCGCGGTGCCCGCCGACCACCGCCGCGAGGTGTGCACGTTTTTGGCGTTCAGGTCGAAGCGGCTGGGCTACCCCGTCGAGCAGGGTGCGCGAGCGCGCGCCCGCTCCCCGCTCCACGCGGTCCAGAGTCGGCTGGCGGCTACTTGATGGGCGGCGGCGTGTAGATCTTCTTGACGTTGGCCCCACCGGCAAAAGCGTAGGAGCCGACGTTGCCGTAGCCGTACACCATCAGTCCGAAACCGGTGTCGCCCGAGACGTTGTGCGCGCCCTCGCCGAGCGGGCAGCGGTACGTCTCGTAGGCCTGTCCGCCGAGCGTCCCGGCGCTGGACTTCACGCAGCTCGATGGCAGCGCGTTGCCGTCGATCTTGAACGTGCCGCCGGTAGGCGCGGCGATCACGAAATAGTTCTTCGACCAGCTCGGTGGGATCAGGAACACGTAGTCCTTGCGGTACTGATCGACGGGCGGAAAGATCGTGAGCGAAGGGTCGCCGATGTTCTCCGTGGTGCAGCCTGCGCTGACCAGAATCTGGCCGATGGCGATGGGCTGGGTCGACTCGACGACGATATCCTTGTCGGTCCAGGTCTCCCTCATCTCGCCCGGTTGCAGCGTGAACGAGTCGAACGGCGCAGGCAGATTCGTTGTGACGGTCGCCGGGCTCGCCACGCCCAGGAAGCGCAGTACGTCCGGCTCGACGTAACCGCCGGTCGAGCGGATCGGGCTGCGCGATACCACGAACTTCTTGCCCATGGCCGTGACGGGGAAGATCTGCTCTTCCAGATGATCGGTGCAGCAATCGTCCGAGAAGTTGGGCGGTAGCGTTGCACCGAGGTTCTTGGGATCGACCAGTGCGCGCTCGCCGCCGGAGAAGACCACGACGGGCTTGTCGGACTGCACGACGGTTCCCGTCAGGTCGCCGGGCATGCCTGTCGAAGCGAGATTCAGCACGTCGAAGGCGTTGAGCTTCGCAGTGATCGTGCCGCCCTTCTTCGTGTTGGGAATGTACTTCGTGTCGGTCGTGATATCGCCGCCTGCGATGATCGAGACGTGCGTGTCCGGCTGGACGCCGACGATGGTCACGTTGGAGTGATCGGGGATGCCTGCGACCGGCACCTGGGGCAGCGGAATCGGATTGGCGGTCGGGTAGCCGAGCACGCGGTAGATGGTGCCCAGACCGTTTCGCGGCAGAAGCAGCGAAGCGTCGTTCGAGAAGTCGTTTTCGAAGTTGTTGAACTGGTAGACGACCAGCGGCACCGTGGACGTGATGCGGAACGCCTTCGACGACAGGAACGTGCCGGGCGGGCCTGGCGGATCCGCCGTGGTTGGCGTCCAGCCGGTCACCTCGGCCCGCGGCATCGGGACAGCCTGCACGTCACCCGGCGCGACGGTCAGCGTCTTCACCGTGGTCAGCTGCGGCGGCTGTCCGTAGTCGGCCTGGTTCTGCTCGATCGTGACCTGCGCGACGCCGTGCCCGGCATTGGACAGCACCACGCCCCACTGGCCTTTCGACGCATCATCGATGCCGCGCGTGTTCGGCAGATCGACCGCCCAGAACTCGCAGCCCACGTTCGACGGCGAGCCGTCGGCCTTGTCGCATTCGGTCGTGCACGCGCCGTTGTTGCAGACCTGGCCCGTTGCGACGTCGCAGGTCTTCACCAGCGCGCCGGCTTTGCCGTTGTCGTCGCACTGGTGCACCTCGTTGCCGACGCAGGTCGTCTTGCCGGGGTGGCAGTCGAGACACCCGGCGCCCGCGACGCACACGCCCGGCGAGCAGTCCTTCTGGCCCGACGGATTGCCCTGCGCGTCACACACCGTGACGGTGGTGTCGGTCAGACAGCTGTTGCAGCCGAAGCCGCCGTCCAGGTTTGCACCGGTGCCGCCGCTGCCTACCCCGCCGCCGCTGCCGCCGCCGGGCCTTCCAGCCGTGCCGGATGCGGAACACGCGGCCGGAGCCAGCAGTCCAAAGAGCGCAACAGTGCCGAGCCAGCCCAGGGGTTTCCACCAAGTCATGGCGTCAAGATACGGCTATTTGTCCGCCGATGCGAGGAGGCGGTCCGGTCTACCGGTGTTGACTGATCGCAAGCACGCGCAGCGAGTACTTTACGGAGGGGGTGGAGCCGAGGGGGATCGAACCCCTGACCTCATGACTGCCAGTCATGCGCTCTCCCAGCTGAGCTACGGCCCCGGGAGGGACGCGGAGACTTGCACGCCTCGCCCCGGAAGGCGAGGGGGAATTTTCGCGCCCGTGTTCGCTCTTCCGCCAGCCTCGCTGACCAGCGAAGGCTAGTGCCCTCAGCCGCCGCCAGGGTGGGGGGCGGCGGGCCGGGGCGCGGGCGCCGGCTTCGCGGGCGCCGCGCCCTTCGCGGGAGCGGCCGAGGCGGGCGCCGGAGCTGCGCTGCCCTGTGCCGCAGCCGACCGCTTCGACAGCTGCTTGGCCGTCTTGCCCGGCGGGCGGGTGATCAGGAAAGCCAGAATGGCCAGCAGCGCCAACACGCCTCCCAGCAGTGGCAGCCACATGGGCGTATGCGGTTCGTCTGGCAACAGCTCGTTGATCGGCTCGTCGTCGTCAGCGTGGGCGTCGGACGCCTGCGCAGCGTTCGGATCGGTCGAGGCGCTCATGGTGGCCAATCGTAGGGTCAGCCCTGCGGCCCAGGTCAAGTCGGAAACAGTATCGTAACGTTGCCAGCGTTGGGCAGAGCCGAGCCAGCTTGCTAGTATCCCGAGCGTGTCGCTCACCTTCGCGGTGGTGTCGGACTCCGAGCCGACCCAGGAGGCGCTCGGGCTGTTCTGCAAGCGGCTCGAGTTGTCCACCGGCGTCGAAGTCGTCCCGTGCGTTCTGTCCAGCTACTCCGCGCTGACGGAAGCAGTCCTCTCCTCTCGCGTCGACTTCGCGTGGGCTCCGCCCCTGGTGGCCGTCGAGTTCGAGGACCGCAAGGCTGCTGTCGCGATGGCCGTGATCAGGCGCGGGCTGCGCGGCGGCTACCATTCTGCGTTGTTCGCCCGCGCCGAGGCGCCCTATCGCCGCCCCGAGGAGCTCATCGGCCTGACCGCTGCCTGGGTGTCGCGCGAAAGCGCGTCGGGCTACTTCGTGCCCCGCTGGCACCTCAGGTCGCTCGGGGTGGAGCTGCACAAGGCTTTTCCCCGGGAGCTGTTCTGCTCCAGTCACGAGGGGGTCGTGGACGCCGTGCTTTCCGGACAAGCCGACGTAGGCGCGACCCACGTGGGCCTCGAGCCCGTCAGCGGCCAGCTCGCCGCGGCGCCCTGGCTCGACATGGGTGCCCCACCGGCTTCGGTGCGTGTGTTGCTCCTGGTCGGCCCGATCCCGGGCGACCTCATCGTTGCAGGGGCGCAGGTTCCCGCAGCCGTACGGCGGCGCGTCACCGCTGCGCTGCTGGCAATGCACGACGACTCGGACAGCGTCGCACACGCCTTGTTCCAGGCGAGCCGTTTCGAGCCTGTGCCCGACGGGCACCTCGGTCTGCTCCGGCGACTGGCGCGCTACGCGGAGACCAGCGCATGAGGCGCGACGACGAGCAACTTGACCACCCCTTGCACCGGGCCCTAGCCTGCACCTTGTTGCAGGCCTCGCACCTGGCTCGGGTTGGTGCGAACGGACGAAATCCGCTCTGTCGAAGCTTCAGGTGAGCTAGCGCGGCGATGGCACGAGAGCAGCAAAGATACAAGGTCCTCGAGAAGATCGCCTCCGGCGGTATGGCGGAGGTCTTCCGTGCGGAAAGCGCCGGTCTCGAGGGGTTCAAGAAGATCGTCGCGATCAAGCGCGTCCTTCCGCACCTGTCGGAGAAGAAGCAGTTCATCGGGATGTTCCTCGATGAAGCCCGGCTGAGCGCTCATCTGTCCCATTCGAACGTCGCCCAGGTGTTCGATATCGGTGTCGGCGACAACACCTACTTCATCGTGATGGAGTACGTGGATGGCGCCGATCTCAAGGCGATCATCGAGCGGCACAAGAAGCTGAACCAGCTCGTACCGACCGAGGAAGCCTGTCTCATCTGCGTGCGCATCTGCGAAGGGCTTGCCTACGCGCACGAGCTCCAGGACTCCTCGGGCCGTCGCATCGGCATCGTCCACCGCGACATGTCGCCGCCGAACGTCCTCATCACCCGCCATGGCGAGGTGAAGATCGTCGACTTCGGTCTCGCCAAGGCGAACAGCCAGCTCGAAAAGAGTGAGCCTGGCATCATCAAGGGCAAGTTCAGCTATCTGTCGCCCGAGGCTGCGCTCGGTCAGCCCGTCGATGCGCGCACCGACATCTTCGCCGTCGGCATCATCCTGTGGGAAATGCTGGCGGGGCGGCGCCTGTTCATGGGCGAGACGGATCTGGAGACGGTGCGCCAGGTCCAGGCGGCGCGCATCCCTCCGATCCGGCAGTTCAATCCGAACGTGTCGCCCGAGCTCGAGGCCGTCATGGCCCGCGCGCTGGCGCAGAATCCTGACGACCGCTACCAGACAGCACGCGACCTGGGCCAGGACCTGAACCAGATGATGTTCCATCTGGGCCGGCCGGTGTCGTCCTTCGACATCGCCCAGCTGGTGGACCCCGTGGTTCAGGAGCGGGAGGTCGAGAAGGAGCAGAAGCGCCTCGAGGATCGCGGTTCCATCATCGGGTCACTCATCGACGAGGCGCTCATCGAATTCAGCTCGCTGAAGGGCGACGACGGCAGCGACGCTTCGCAGGCCGTCGCGCCGCTGGTGCTGGGCGACTTCGAGAGTGCCCAGGACTGGGCCAGCGATCTGGACCTCGGCCAGCGCCAGGCCGCGCCATCGGGGCGCAAGTTCGAGCTGGGCAACCTGGCCGCACTGGAGGACGACGCTCCGTCGCGGCGTCGCTCGTCGGACCTGTCGAGCGATCCTTCCGTGCCCCTGGTCGCGCCGCCACCGGAAGCCAGCGCTCCCGAAGCAGCACCAGAGCCGCCACCCGCGCCCCCTGAGCAGAAGCGCGGCAAGGGCGGCCTGATCGCGCTCCTGCTACTGCTCGTTGTCGTGGCGGCCGTCGCCGGGGCCTATTTCAAGGGCCTCATCCCCCCCAATCTGATCCCGCACTAGCCTCTAGCGGTCAGCTTCCCTCGGCCTGCGCCTCGTCGCCGCCGTCGTCGTCGGGAACAGCGTTGTCCGTCTGGCTATTTTCCTGCTCCTTCTCGCGGGCGGCGCGCTCCGCAGCCAGGCGCTGCAGAACCTGCGGTTTGGGAGCAATCGTCAAGCTCATCGTCCGGCCTTCCATCGTCGGGCGTTGCTCGACGTTGGCCAGCTCCTCGGTGTTCTTGATGATGTAGTCGAGCTGCATCTGTGCGCGCTCGGGATGGGTGATCTCGCGGCCACGGAAACGCACCGTGAGCTTCACCTTGTTGCCGGACTCGAGGAACTTGCGCGCCGCCCGGACCTTCACGTTCAGATCGTGATCGTCCGTCTTGGGGCGGAGCTTGAGCTCCTTGACCTCGACAACCGTCTGTTTGCGCTTCGCCTCGCGCTGCTTCTTCTTTTCCTCGTACTTGTACTTGCCGAAATCGAGGATCTTGCAGACCGGCGGACTGCCCTTCGGGTTGACCTCGACCAGGTCGAGCCCTCGAGACTGCGCCTCGCGAAGAGCCTCGTCAGTTGGCAGAACGCCGAGGTTGGTACCGTCTTCCATCACCACGCGGACTTCCGGCACGCGGATCCGGTGGTTGATCCGGACCTGCGGGCCCCGCGGTTCCCGACTGAAACGTCGCCCCATTGCCATGCGGTTGTCTTCTCTCGTCCTTTCCCCGGTCGCGCTATCGCAGCCGGAAGGTCACTGGTTGTGACTCAAGCGCGGTGGCCGCGCTTCGCGGACCAACCTGTCGGCAAAGCTCTCGACGGACATCGCCGCTAGCTCGCCTTCATCCCTTGAACGCGGCGCTACGCTGCCGCTTTCGACTTCCTTCTCGCCCAGCACCACGATGTACGGCGTTCGCATCAGCCGCGCGTTGCGGATCTTCGCACCCAGCTTGTCCGGACCCGAATCCACCCCGACGCGCAGTCCGTGGCCGATCAGTTCCTTTTCGACCTTCTTCGCGTACTCGGCCTGCTTTTCGCTCACGGTGACGACCGTTACCTGCTCCGGCGCGAGCCACACCGGGAACTTCCCGGCGACATGCTCGATGTACATGCCGAAGAAGCGCTCGATCGAGCCGAGGATTGCCCGGTGCAGCATGACCGGACGATGGGCTTCACCGTCGGGCCCGACGTACTCCAGCCCGAAGCGCTCGGGCAGGCCGTAGTCGACCTGGATCGTCCCCAGCTGCCAGCTGCGCCCCAGGGCATCCACGACGTGGAACTCGAGCTTCGGTCCGTAGAAGGCGCCTTCGCCGGGTAGTTTCTCGAAGTCGAGGTTCGAGTCGACCAATACGCGTTCGAGCACGCCCTCGGCGTTGTCCCACAGCTCGTCGGTGCCGATGCGCTTCTCGGGGCGCAGCGCCAGCTTCACCGCGACGTCCTTGAAGTCGAACGCGGCGTACACCTCGAACAGCAGCTGGTTGAAGGAGCGGATCTCCTCGCCCATCTGCTCCGGCGTGCAGAAGATGTGTGCGTCGTCCTGGCAGAAGCTCCTGACGCGGGCGAGCCCGTGCACGACTCCGCCGCGCTCGTAGCGGTGCAGCCTGCCGAAATCCGCGACCCGCCAGGGCAGCTCGCGATAGCTGCGCCGCCGCTGCCCGAAGATGAGGCAGTGGCTCGGGCAGTTCATCGGCTTCTGCCCCAGCGCGTCCAGCGCGGGATGGTGGTGCTCCGCCTGGTCCTCCGGTGTCACGTCCAGGCCGACGCCGGCCGCAGCCGAATCCAGCATGTCCGCCGTCACCGGCAGGTACATGTTCTCGCGGTAGTTCGCCAGGTGCCCGCTGGTCGAAAACAGCCGGTTGTCGAAGATCTGCGGGGTGATGACTTCTTCGTAGCCGTAGTCGACGTACAGCTCGCGCATGTACTCGACCAGCCGGTTGTAGATTCCGGCACCGCGCGGCAGGAAGAACGGCATAGCCGGCGCGTACTCGTGGAACATGAAAAGCTCGAGTTCCTTGCCGAGCTTGCGATGGTCGCGCGCGCGGGCTTCCTCGAGCATTTTCAGGTGGTGGTCCAGCTGCTCCTGCGTCGGGAAGGCCGTCCCGTAGATGCGCTGGAGCATCGGGTTGTGCTCGTCGCCGCGCCAGTAGGCGCCCGCCACACTGGTCAGCTTGACCGCGCCTAGATGCCGCGTTGTCGGCACATGCGGTCCCTCGCACAGATCGACCCAGCTCGACTCGGGCTTGTCGGGGCGGCCGTGCCGGTACAGCGAGATGCGCTCCCCCTTGGGGATCGCTTCGAGGATCTCGAGCTTGTATTTCTCGCCCATGCTCTCGAAGAGCTGGTGCGCTTCGTCGCGCGAGACCTCCTGGCGGAAGAAGGGCACGTTCTGCTTGATGATGCGGCGCATCTCCTTCTCGATGCGCGCGAGCTCCTTGTCGCTGAACGGCCCCTCGGGGCGATCGAAGTCGTAGTAGAAGCCCGAGTCGATCGCCGGACCGATGGTCACCTGCGTGCCGGGGAAGAGCCGCTGCACGGCGTCGGCCATCACGTGCGCTGCCGAGTGGCGGATGACCGGAAGCGCCGCGGCGTCGTTCCAGCTCAGCGGGACGAGCTCGGCATCAGGGTCGACCGGCGTGTGCAGATCCGCCAGCCTTCCGTTGACCCGGACGGCTACGGTGTCCTTCCCGAGCTGCCCCCGTTCCGAAAGCAGCTCGCGCGGCGTGCGGCGAACAGACTCCACCATGAGCTAGGAAGTCATGGTCACGGAATGCTCACCACGAAAGAGGACAAGCTCGCTTTGCCCCGTCGCACGCTTCAGGCAGGCTGCGGACTTGGAGTCCCGCGGCGCCTCGCGACGAGCAAGCAGAGTAGGCGCGGGCAGGATTGAACTGCCGACCCCTACCGTGTCAAGGTAGTGCTCTACCACTGAGCTACGCGCCTGTGGACCGGCGAAGCCGGAGCCATCGTTATTTGCCTGTCCGGAATACAGAGGGGCGAACAACTACATCCGGCCCCTGGGGCTGTCAAGGCTTGGGCCGGCAGGCGTCGATCCCGGGGAAAGCGTCTGTTCAGTACCACCGGGCCCGGGCCCGCCTTGCTTGCGCGGCCACCACAAAGTCGCTATAGGCCGGCCCTCCTGGAGGAGACCTTGGGTTCCCCGCTCCTAGCATTTCAGGCAGTTCCCCCTGCGCCCGGCCGTCCCGCCGCGCCTGGTGGTCAACCTGCCCCGCACACCACTCAACCGGCGCATCCGGCAGGCAAGGCGCATCAAGGCGCCCCTCCGGGCAAAGCGGCAGATCAGCCGAGCACACTCGGCATGCTGTTCCCGCTGCTACTGCTCGTGCCGCTGCTCATCCTCATGTTCTGGTCGACCCGCTCGCAGCACAAGAAGCAGCAGCAAGCGGTGGCCACGTTGAAGAAAGGCGACCGTGTCCTCACCCAGAGCGGGCTTGTCGGCAAGCTCGTCGAGTTGGGAGACCGCTACGCCAAGGTCGAGGTCGCGCCCGGCGTCAAGGTCGACATCCTCAAGTCAGGCCTGCTCGGTAAGGACAACGCCGAGAACGCCAGTGCCGTCGAGAAGAAGAAGTAGGCTCCGCGCCGCGGCATCCGGCAAGCGACTCCAGAGAACCAGGGGAACTACCAGCCCGTGACCAACACCGTTCTCCAATATGCGTTTGCGGGCATCTGTGCCCTGTTCCTGATCGCGGGTTACTTCCGCCGATCGCACCGCGTTGCGTTCTGGTTCGGTGCCGTCTGTGCAGCTTCGGCCGCAGCCGGTGCCCACTACGACGCGTTCTGGACGCTCGCCAGCTTCGGCATCCTGACGCTGTGGTCGTTCATCGCCGCTCTCGGCGTGATCGACCTCGGCTGGCGCATGCGCTTCGGCCTGGTTGTCAGCGTCTGCATCCTCGCGTTCCTCTCTCTCTGGCCAACGCTCTTCAACATGTCGAAGGGCAAGTTCCCTTGTCCGACGTACATCCGGAACCACGTCGGCGCACGCCTGGTTGCGGGGCTCGACCTGAGAGGTGGGCTCCGGCTCGTCTATACCGTCGACGTCGACGAGGCCATCAAGGACAAGCGCGACAACTACTACGAGGACATGCGCGCGCAGCTCGCCAAGCTGTACGGTCTGTACAAGGGCGACGAGCAACCGACGGACGCGGTCTACGCCAAGCTGCGCAAGAAGATCGACATCGAGGCGCCCCGTCGTCCCGCCAACCAGATCACGATCCACGTCAAGCAGGGCGTCGATCCGACCAAGATCGACACGCGCTTCCTGATGCAGTTCGGCACCGATCTGAGCTTTTCGCGAAGCGCAGACGGGCGCGACCTCAGGTTCAAGATCAAGAACTCGGTCGAGAGCCGCATCCGCGATAGCGCGGTGGAGCAGGCGCGCCAGATCATCCTGCGCCGCATCGACGAACTGGGTCTGCGCGAGGCGTCGGTCTCGACGCGCGACGAGGACATCATCGTCGAGGTGCCCGGCAAGAGCGAGAAGAGCTTCAAGCGCATCCGCGACATCATCAGCCAGACGGCGCGCCTCGAGTTCAAGCTACTGGACGACGAACACGACTTCTTCGGCCCCATCGCCAAGAAGGCGAGCACCGAGAGCCTGCCCAAGGGGCTCGACTTCCGGCAGGAGGACGCGCCGGTCGGTCTCGACGACAGCGGCGACGTCAAGCACAACCGCATCACCTACGCCTTCCTGGCTCTCCAGAAGGGCGAGTCGACGCAGCACGCCCTGCAGCGGTTCAAGGAATGGACCTCGACGCTGGAGCTGCCGCCCGATCGCGAACTCGGCTACGAGATCGTCTACAAGACCAATCCGGATACGTTGAAGCAGACGCCCGCCGGGTGGCGCACCTACCTGCTCAAGAGCCACGCCGACATCACCGGCGACATGATCCGCGACGCGCAGGCGCAGCCCGATCAGTCCAAGGGCGGCCTGGGTGGTTGGCATGTGGCGCTGACGTTCACCGCGCAGGGCGGCAACATCTTCGAGCGCATCACTGGCGCGAACATCAAGCGCCGCTTCGCCATCATTCTCGACAATCGCGTCGAGAGCGCGCCCGTCATCCAGACGCGCATCCCCGGCGGTCACGCCGAGATCACGATGGGCGCAGGCGACCCGCAGGTGCAGCTGGAGGACTCCCGCAAGCTGGAGCTGGTGCTGAAGTCCGGCGCCCTGCCTGCGCCGATCTCACCCTCGAATGAACAGCGCATCGGGCCGTCGCTCGGCAAAACGTCCATCAAGCTCGGCGTCCAGGGAGCCATCGGCGGCGGCATCCTGGTGCTGCTGTTCATGTTCATCTACTACCAGCGCGCCGGGCTCATCGCGAACACCGCGGTGACGATGAACCTGTTCTTGCAGCTTGCCATCCTGGCCTCGTTCGGCGCGTCGATGACCTTACCTGGCATCGCGGGGCTTGCGCTCACCATAGGTATGAGCGTCGACGCCAACGTGCTGATCAACGAACGAATACGTGAGGAGTTACGTTCGGGGAAGAGCGCGCGAGCGGCTGTCGAAGTCGGCTTCGGAAAGGCGCTGAGCGCCATCGTCGACGGTCAGGTCACCACGCTGATTTCTGGCATCATCCTCGCGCAATACGGCACCGGCCCAATCAAGGGCTTCGCCGTGACACTGTGCTTCGGCGTCATCTGCAGCGTCTTCACCGGCGTGGTCGTGAGCCGGGTGTTCTTCGACCTGTGGGTACGCGGCTTCGGTCGTACTGCCAAGCTGGATATGGGCTGATCGATGCAGCTATTCCCTGTCGGCAAGACCTTCGACTTCATGGGCAACCGCCGGTGGTTCATCGGCGCCAGTGCTCTATTTGTCCTCACTTCGCTCATCCTGATCGTCCACCCGGGGCCCAAGCTCGGGACCGACTTCCAGGGCGGCACCGAGATCGAGGTCGCCTTCAAGAAGGCAGTCAACGGCCCGGAGATCCGCAAGGCGGTCACCGACGCCGGGTTCTCGCGCCCCGACGTGATCCACGTCGACGACTCGAAGGAGCCGAATCGCTACCTGATCCGGGTCCAGGACATCTCGACCATCAGCGAGGCGACGCAGCACCAGATCGAGCGCGACCTCTGCTACGGCAACAAGCTGCCGGCGGCACAGTGCCCGAAGGACCATCGCGCCACCGAGGTCAAGTTCAGCCCTGGCGGCGACAAGATCACCGTCCGCTTCACCACAGCTCCTGACCTGGCGTGGATCAAGAAGCAGATGACGGGCATCCGCGGCATCGCGCTGCGCGAGGGGAAGAACAACCCCACCGTCCAGAGCGTCCGCGACCACAAGGTCGAGATCCAGCTCAAGAGCAAGGGCGATCAGCTCATGGACGCGATGCGCCAGCGGCTCGGTTCGGGCACCGTGCCCGCCTCCGCATTGCGCGTCGAGTGGATCGGCCCCAAGGCGGGCGCACAGTTGCGTGACGCCGCACTGCGCAGCATCGCGATCTCGCTGGTCTTCATCATGGCGTACATCGCGTTCCGCTTCGACCTGCGCTTTGCGCCGGGCGCGGTGATCGCCCTCATCCACGACGCCGTCAATACGATCGGAGTGCTGATCATTCTGGGAAAGGAGATAAATCTGCCCACTGTGGCGGCTATCCTTACCATTGTCGGCTACTCCGTGAACGACACGGTCGTTGTCTATGACCGTGTGCGCGAGAACCTGGGCAGGCTCCGCGGTGCGACGTTCGACAACATCATCAACATCAGCCTTTCCGAGATGTTGAGCCGCACCATCCTGACCAGCGCCACGACCGTGATCAGCTTGCTGGCGTTCTTCTTCCGCGGCACCGGCACGCTGAAGGACTTCTCGCTGACGCTCGTGGTCGGCATCATCTTCGGCACGTATTCCTCGATCTACGTGGCGTTGCCGCTCACCGAGTGGCTCGACAAGCTGTTCTTCGCCAGGGTCGGCAAGAAGAAGCGCAAGGGCAAGAAGAAGGCCCGCTCCAGCAAGAAGGCATCGGCGACCGCCTGACGTAGTCTGTCAGTGAGCCCGGTGGGCCCGTTGACGGGCCGGGCCTGTACGTCGAAGATGCCCGGCGCATGGCTGCCTCTGATCCCGCACGACCGCTTCCGCCGCCGCCCGGCGATGCGGCGCGCGAGCTCGGTCGTGCGCTGTCGCTGACGACCACGGTAGCGGACCTGCTGCACCGAAGAGGACACTCCGATCCGGATGCCGTCCGGCGCTTCCTCGACCCGAAGCTTGCGGATCTGACGCCGCCGGACAAGATGGCCGACCGCGCGATCGCCGCCGAAAGACTGGCGCGTGCGGTGAAGGCCGGCGAGAGGATCTGCGTCTTCGGCGACTACGACTGCGACGGCATCACGTCCGCCGCGATCATGACCGGCATCTGCCGCGCCGTGGGCGGCGAGGTCGTGACCGTGCTGGCGAGCCGGTTCGATGGCGGATACGGCGTCTCGCCTGCCGCGGTGGAGCGCATCGCAGGTACGGGGGCGCGGCTGCTGGTCACCTGCGATTGCGGGTCCTCCGATCACCAGACGCTCGCGGAGCTCGTGGAGCGCGGGTTCGACATCATCGTCATCGATCACCATCTCGTTCCGCCTGAACCACTGCCGGCGCTGGCGTTCCTCAATCCGCATCGCGAGGACTGCGCGTTCGCCTACAAGGGGCTCGCCTCGTGCGGTCTGGCGCTGAGCCTCGGTGCTGCGCTCCGGTCGGAGCTGGGGTCCCGCGTCGACCTGCGCGAGTGGTTGGACCTGGTGGCCATCGGAACCATCGCCGACGTGGCGCCCCTCGACGGGGACAACCGCGCGCTGGTGCGCGCGGGGCTCGCCCGGTTGTCCAAAGCGCGCCGCCCCGGCGTCCGCGCGCTGCTCGAGCTCGCGAAGATCGACGCGAGCGCGCCGCTGTCCGGCGAGGACGTCGCGTTCCGCATCGCGCCGAGGATCAACGCGCCCGGCCGGCTCGGCCCGCCGGACATCGCGCTCGATCTGCTGCTGTCGCAGAGCCACGACGAGGCGCGCGCTCTGGCTGCGAGCATCGAGCAGTTGCAGACGGAGCGCCGGGCCCAGCAGGAGCGCATCATCGCCGAGGCCGTGGAGGAGATCGAACGCGAGGGGTGGGCGGAGCGAGCGGCGATCGTCGTGGGACGCGAGAGCTGGAACCACGGCATCGTAGGCATTGCCGCGGGCCGCCTCGCCCGTCGCTACCAGCGTCCGGTGGCAGTGGTGGGCTTCGAGGGACAGCGTGGCCGGGGCTCGGTGCGCGGTCCTGCGGGCGCGCGGCTCCACGACGCGCTGAGCGAGTCGGCCGAAGCGCTCGAGCGCTTCGGCGGGCACCAGGCCGCCGCGGGTCTCGAGGTTCAGCTCGAGCGGCTCGGCGAGCTCAGGGAGCGCTTCGAACGCGCCTGTGCGGGCCAGAAGCTCGCCGAAGAACTGTCCGCGACCGACAATCTCGCATGGCTGTGCCCCGAGGACGAGCTGCACGCCGTCGTCGCCGACCTGGCGCGCCTCGAGCCGTGCGGTGCGGGCAATCCGCTGCCGCGGGTTGCCGTCGAAGCCGGCGTCGTTTCCTCGCGGGAAGTCCGCGGCGGCCACCTCAAAGCCGAGCTCTCGCTCGCCGACGGGCGTCGGATGGGCGTGTTCGGCGTGCGGATGGGGGACCGGGCGGAAAGCCTGCAGGGTCAGGTGCTCGTCGTGGGTCGACTGAAGCGTGACACCTGGCGGGGCGGGGACGCCGTCGAGCTGCAGGCCGAGGAGATCCACGTCTGAGACGCCCCCGGGCCGCGTGCTAGCCTTCGATGTCCGCATGACGACCGAATCGCTTATCAGCTTCCGCGGAGTAAAAAAGGCGTTCGGCCCGAAAGTGATCTACCGCCATCTGGACCTCGAGGTCTTCAGTGGCGAAGTGCTGACGATCGTGGGCGGCTCGGGCGTGGGCAAGAGCGTCATGCTCAAGATGCTCATCGGCCTGCTCCAGGCGGACTCCGGGTCCATCATGTTCGACGGCAAGGAAGTCACGACGATGAAGGAGGACGACCTCGCGGTGGTGCGACAGCGCATCGCGATGCTGTTCCAGAGCGGCGCGCTCTTCGACTCGCTCAGCGTCGCCGAGAACGTCGCCTATGGGCTGCAAGAGCACTACCACCACAAGATGAGCACGGAGGACATGGAGGCTCGGGTGGCGTGGGCTCTAGGGCTCGTCGATCTGCCGGGCATCGAGGCCATGCGCCCGTCCGACCTGTCCGGCGGCATGCGCAAACGCGTTGCGCTGGCGCGGGCGATTGCCGTCCAGCCCGAAGTGCTGCTGTACGACGAGCCGACGACGGGGCTCGACCCCATCAATACCGCCCGCGTCAATCACCTGATCATGGGGCTGCAGGAGAGGCTGAACATCACCAGCATCGTGGTCACGCACGACATGAAGAGCGCGTTCTCCATCAGCGACAAGGTCGCCATGGTGCACAGCGGCCGCATCATTGCCTACGGTACGGTGGAGGAGTTCCAGGCTTCGACGGATCGCCGGGTGGCCGACTTCATCGAAGGGCGGGCCCCGGTCAAGGAGGACGTGGAGACGCTCCTGAACGCCTGAACGCCGCAGGGAAGGGCCCCTCGTGCCACGGCGTACAAGGCCCGGCGCGGCCTGGAGCCCGGATTTTCGCGTGGCGTTGCGTGACTGACTCGTCGGTTTGAGGGAATATCCACGAGACAGATGTCGGGGACCCGAAACGTCAAGGTCGGCGCATTCGTGCTCACGGGGCTCGTGGTGCTGGCGGCCGTCATCTTCTTGATTGGCGATGAGCGGAGGATGTTCCAGTCCAAGGTCTCCTACCGCATCGTCTTCCACAACGTCGAAGGGCTCAAGCGCGGTTCGCCGGTCCGGATGGGCGGTGTCGACGTGGGCGATGTGTCGCGCGTTGGCTACTCCGACAACGCGAAGGATGCGCGTCTGTTCGTATCGGTGTCCATCGTGGACGAGCAAGCGAGGCGCATCCGCACTGACAGCGTGGCCAGCATCGCGTCGAAGGGGCTCCTCGGCGACAAGATGCTCGTCATCACCGTCGGGTCGCCCGACAAGCCGCGCATCAAGCCCGGCGGCATCATCCCCAGCAAGGAGAGCCAAGACATCGCCAACATGATCGGCCAGGTCTCGAGGATCGGTAAGCGTGCCGAGCAGGTGATGGACAACCTGCAGAAGACGACCGACACGCTCGCCGACAAGAAATTCAACCGGGACGTGAAGCGCAGCGCCCGCTCGCTCGGGAATATCCTCGAGTTCATGGACAAGGGAGACGGCTACGCCGCCCGTCTGCTGCACGACCCGAAAGAAGCCGATCACCTCTCCCGGACGGTCCAGAACCTCGAGCACACCACGGCGGAGCTGGATCGGACGGTGCGCGGCTTCAACCAGGTCCTGGCGCGCGTGCAGAAGGGCCCCGGATTCGCGCACGAGGTCATCTACGGCGAGAGCGGGGACAAGACGCTCAAGCAGTTCGGCGATGCGGCCGGGGAGGTGGCGCTCACGCTCCGGGGCATCCGCAAGGGCAACGGCATTGCCAAGAGCCTGATCTACGGCGACGACAAGTCGCAGCAGCTGATGGGCAACCTCAACGCCATGAGCGGGGATCTCCGCCATATCGTGGCCGACGCGCGCGCCGGCAAGGGAACCGTGGGAGCCCTGCTCGTCGATCCGTCGGTCTACGAGGACATCAAGATGCTGCTCGGGAACGTCCAGCGGAATGAAGTGCTCCGGGCGTTGGTTCGGTACTCGATCAAACGCGACGAGAAGGAGGCGCCGAAGGTCCAGATCACCGATCCGGACTCGGCGGCCGGTGGGTCCACCTCGGCAGGGGCCGGCTCTGCGCCCAAGCCGGACTCCTCGGCAGGGGGCTCCGCCTCCTCGGGGGGCGGTGTTTCCCCTGCGCCGGCGCCCGGCGCCGCGACGCCCTAGCTCCGACGACTTCCTGTCTACAGGGGCGGCAGATCCAACCATCTCGTCCTATACTCCCCGACAATGCGAATTCTGGAGCGCCTCGGAAAGGCACTCGTTGTCCTCGGCGTGTTCGCGCTGGCGTCGTTCTTCGCGCTGCGCTTCGGCACCGGGGGTCTATGGAGAGGGCTCGAAGCAGCCCAGGCGGTGACGGCGCCGGGCGCGCCCAAGGCGCCCTATGATCTGACGCAGCTCGTTGCGGTCAACGAGACGCTCAAGACCATCCGCGACAAGTACGTGGATCCGTCCCGCGTTAAACCGCGGCAGATGTTCCTCAGTGCGCTGAACCAGGTGCAGAAGGAAGTCGCGCAGGTCATCATCCTGCACGACCCGAAAGCGCCGACGGTGAAGGTGCGCGTGGACACGGAGCAGCGCGCCTTCCGCGTCGACAACATCCAGGGGCCTTGGGACGTCGCGGCGCGTCTGCGTGAGGTCTTCGCGTTCTTGCAGAAGAACCTCAAGCACACAGAGGTCGACCTGCGCGACGTTCGAGTACGCGGCCTGCAACGGCATGCTCAAGACGCTCGATCCGCACAGCGTGTTCATGAGCCCCGAGGCGTACCGGGAGATGAACCTGTCGACCTCCGGACAGTTCGGCGGGCTCGGTATCGTGATCTCGATCCGCGATCAGATGCTCACGATCATCCGTCCCATGCCGGACACGCCTGCCGGTCGCGCCGGGCTGAAGCGGCTCGACCGCATCACCAAGATCAACAACGAGTCCACGCTCAACATGCCGCTCGACGACGCCGTCAAGCGCCTGCGCGGCAAGCCGGGCAGCAAGGTGACCATCTGGGTCCACCGCGACGGCCAGGACGGCTGGAGCGGGTCGCGCCCCTTCGAGCTGACGCGCGAGGAGATCCACGTAAAGTCCGTCGAGTCGCGCGAGCTGAAGCCCGGCATCGGCTACGTGCGCATCAAGCAGTTCCAGAGCAGCACGTCCGACGAGCTCCACGAGGCGCTGGCCGCGCTGCACAAGAAGGGCCCGATCAAGGGACTCGTCATCGACCTTCGCGGCAACCCCGGCGGCTTGCTCGACCAGGCTGCCAAGGTGGCCGACACGTTCCTCGACCACGGCGTGATCGTCTCGACCGTCGGCTACAGCGAGGGCCGCGAGGAAAAGCGGGCCACGCGCCGCGGCACCGAGCCGGACTATCCGGTCGTGGTTCTGGTGAACGGCTCCTCGGCAAGCGCCAGCGAGATCGTCACCGGTGCGCTCAAGAACCAGAACCGAGCCGTGGTCGTCGGCCAGACGACGTTCGGCAAGGGCTCGGTGCAGCTCGTCTTCCCCCGCATTACTCCGGACGGCGCCGCGCTCAAGCTCACCATTGCCCAGTATCTGACGCCGGGTGACGTTTCCATCCAGAACGTCGGCGTGACGCCCGACGTCGAGCTCGACCCGATGACGGCGGATTCGCTGGAGATGGATTTGGTGCGCACCGAGCACTCGCTGCGCGAGCGGGACCTGTCGAAAGCGCTGGCAAGTGGCGGCAAGCGCCCCACTTCGCAGCCGTACTTCAAGCTCCGCTACGATATGCCCGAGAAGGTGCGCGAGAAGCTCCGCGAGCTCGGTGGGGACATCGACGACCAGTTCCGCCTCGACTTCCCCATCCGTTTCGGGCGCGACCTGGCCGCGAAGATGCCGTCCGGCGCCCGCCAGAGCGAGCTCAGGGCCGTGCGTCCCTTCCTCGACAAGGAGCAGACCAAGGAGATCGCCGCCATCAGCCGCGACCTCGGCAAGATGGGTATCGACTGGAGCGCGCCGCCCCCGGACACGAAGGGGGGCCCCACTGCCAAGGACTTCGACGTCAAGATCAGCACCGACCGCAAAAACGACACCGTCGTTGCGGGGCAGCCGATGACGCTGAAGATCAGCGTCAAGAACAAGAGCAAGCAGCCCATCTACCAGCTCAGGGCGATCACCAAGAGCGACGGTCCGTACTACGACGAGAAGGAGCTGGTGTTCGGCAAGATCGATCCGGGCCAGACCAAGACGGCGACGGCGCCTCTCGGCTGGTGCGACGTGGACGGCCGCAAGCCCGGCTCGACGAAGCCGGTCCCGAGCGACGCGAAGCGGGTGTGCAAGCTGCCGCTCGATGCGGTCACGCGGCAGGACGTGGTGAAGGTGCGCTTCAACGCCGAAGGCGGCGCGCCGCCCGCGGAGATGGAGTTCCGGCCGACGGTCAAGAGCCTGCCGCGCCCGATCTTCGCCTACAGCTACCAGATCGTCGACAACCGCCCTGGCAATGGCGACGGGCAGCTGGCCCGCGGCGAGGGTGCGACCATGTACCTGACGGTGAAGAACGTCGGCAAGGGCAAGTCGTACGAGACCCAGGCCAACCTCAGGAACCTCACCGGCGATGGCCTGTACCTGCGCGCCGGCCGTTTCGACGTCTCGAACATGAAGCCCGGTGACGTGCGCAACGTGGCGTTCACGTTCGACGTGCGGAAGTCGCTGCCGGATAACTTCGCCAAGGTCGAGCTCAGCGTTGTCGATCGCGATCTGCGCGTGGTGGCGAACGAGAAGATCACCGTTCCCATCACCAGGAACGGGCTGTTCATCAACAAGGCGGCCGGCCTGGTTGCCGTCAAGGGCAGCGCCGCGGTGCGCGGTCAGCCCGTCGCACAGTCCACCGTGATCGGCACGCTGGACAAGGGGTCGGTGGTGAAGCGGCTCGGGACGTTCGGCTCCTTCACGAAGGTGGCGCTGAACAAGGACCGCTTCGGATTCGTGGAGACGAACACGGTGGCCACCGGTCACGGCGCGGCCAACATCGTGTTCAAGCCGCTGCTATCGCGCTCGCCGCCGTTGCTCGAGGTGAGCCCGGCGAAGCTCGCGACGAGCAGCGACCACGTGCGCATCCAGGGCACCGCGACGGACAACGATCGCGTGCTGGACGCGTACATCTTCGTCGGCTCGCACAAGGTGTTCTACCAGTCGAACCGCAAGGGCAAGGACCCGAAGAAGTTCGACTTCTCGTTCAACGCGCATCTCCAACCCGGCATCAATGTCATTACGGTCGTGGCGCGCGAGAACGAGGACACGGCGACCAGCCACACGCTGGTCGTGCGCCGCGACGGGCCGCACGGCGAGGCGCTGCCCACGCCGAAGAACGAGCTGTTCGGCGAAGACTGGCAGTTCGGCAAGAAGTGACCGTCCACCACCTACGCACCCGCCCCCACCGGAATCCTCCACGAGGGGGCTCACCACCCCTCGAGCACCCCGACACGATACGCTTCGCTCATCGCGGACTCGCTGTCGCTCGCTGGATTCGTCCGACCTACAGATCGTGAGCGCTTTCGCCCCTCATGGTTTGATCCGATTCCATGCGCTTGCACATCAACATCGACCACGTGGCCACGCTGCGTAACGCGCGCGGTACGACCTATCCGGACCCGGTTTTTGCTGCGCAGCAGTGTGAGCTGGCCGGCGCGGACGGGATCACGGCGCACCTGCGCGAGGACCGCCGGCACATCCGCGACGACGACGCGGAGCGCCTTCGCGCCGCCATCACCACTCTGTTCAACATGGAGATGGCCGCGACCGACGAGATGATCGAGATCGCCGAGCGCATCCGGCCGGACGTTGTGACGCTGGTGCCCGAGCGACGCGAGGAGCGCACCACGGAAGGCGGCCTGGACGTGATCGGGAACAGGGCGGCCATCGAGCGCGCGGCGGTCATGTGCCGGCGCGCCGGGATCAAGCTGAGCCTGTTCATCGAAGCGGACGAGGCGCAGATCGACGCGGGTGTGAAGCTCGGCGCGCGGCAGATCGAGCTGCATACGGGCGAATACTGTCTGGCTTCAGGCGAGGCCCAGGCCCGGGAGCTCGCGCGGCTCGCGCGCGCCGCCGCGTATGCGGCGGATGCTGGTCTCGACGTGGCGGCCGGGCATGGCCTGACGCGGCACAACGTCCTCTCCATTGCGGCCATCTCCGCGGTTGCCGAGCTCAACATCGGCCATGCGGTGATCGGCGATGCGGTGCTGGTGGGGATGGACCGTGCCGTTCGCGATCTGCGTACGGCCGTGGAGCGAGGCCTCGCGCTGCGCGGCGGCTGACCTGCGGCGCAGAGGGGGCATCACGAAGGCCGGAGGGCCCGGGTTTCTTGGGGGGTCGAGGAGTGGGGCGGCGCCCCGGCGGCTCATCCAGAGAGGACGCGCCGAAGCTCGCTTCTGCCGCGTGACGACGACCCTCGACAGCTCCCATCGCCAGGTGCAAAGTCTTCGCGATGATCGTCGGGCTCGGCATGGATATCGCTTCCATCGAGCGCATCGCGCGCTCGCTCGAGCGCTACGGTCCACGCTTTTCCGAGCGCATCCTCACGCCGCGCGAGCGGGAAGAGCTTTCGGGGCGCCGTGGCGACTATCCGACGGCCGTGGCCGGGCGCTTCGCGGCGAAGGAAGCGCTCAGCAAGGCGCTGGGCGGGCCCCGCGACGTGTGGTGGCAGTCGGTGGAAGTGCGCCGCGGCGCGCTCGGCGCACCGGAGTTGGTGCTGATGGGTCCCGCGAAAGTGCACGCCGACCGGCTGGGGGTGACGCGCTGTCTCGTCACCATCACGCACGACGCAGGTGTCGCTGCGGCCGTGGTGGTACTCGAAGCGGACCGGACCTAGGATAGACGGGTGATCGTCGCGCTATCGAGGGACCAGATCCGCGCGCTGGATGCCTGTGCGGCGGACGAGTGCAACGTGCCCGGCGTTATCCTGATGGAAAATGCCGGGCGCGGCGCTGCGGAAGTCATCGAGCGGCTGCTCGCGGAGCGGGCGGACGGCGGGCACGTGCTGATCCTGTGCGGGCCGGGCAACAACGGGGGCGACGGCTTCGTCGTGGCGCGCCGACTTCTGGTGCGGGGCCAGGCTGTAAGCGTCGTGCTGACGGCCAAGCCCGAGCGGCTGAAGGGCGATGCGCTCGTCAACTACAAGGCCTGGACGGGCCTTGGCGGCGCGGTCACCGAAATCCACTCCGACGCGGAGCTCGATCGACTGGGCGCCGAGCTTGACGGCGCCGTCTGCGTCGTGGACGCGCTGCTCGGCACCGGGCTCGACCGCGACGTGGAGGGGCGGCTTCGCAGCATCATCGAGCGCATCAACGTGGTCGATGTGCTGCGCGTCGCGCTGGATATCCCGTCGGGGCTGCATGCCGACACGGGGCGCGTGCTCGGCGTGGCGGTGCGCGCGCACGTGACGGTCACGTTTGCGCAGCTCAAGCTCGGGCTGCTCGCCTCCACTGGCGCGGAGCACGCCGGCCAGGTCGAGGTCGCCGACATTGGCGTGCCGGCCTCGCTGTACGAGCGCGTGGGCCATGCGGCGACCGTGGTGGAAGCGGGTGATGTCGCCCGGGCCATCGCGCCGCGCCCGCTCGCGACGCACAAGGGCTCGGCGGGGCGTGTGATCGCCGTGGCCGGCTCGGCGGGCAAGACGGGCGCCGCGCTGCTCGTCGCGCGCGGAGCGCTGCGCGCGGGCGCGGGTCTGGTCAGCATCTGCACGTCGCCGGAAGCGGCGGATTCCCTCGACCGGCGCGTGCTCGAGGAGATGACCCTGCGCATCGATCCCGCGCGCCTGGAGGCGTCGCTCGACGAGCACCTCGCGGGCGCGGCGGCCGTGGCGATTGGTCCCGGCATCGGGCTCGACGAGCGGGCGCGCCGGGTGGTCGATCATGTCGTGCTCGGGTGGGACGGCGTGAAGGTCGTCGATGCCGATGCGCTCACGCACTTTGCCGGGCGGGCCGCCGAGCTCGCCAAGGCCGCTGGTCGCTTGATCCTCACGCCGCATCCGGGCGAGATGGGGCGCCTGCTCGGCACGAGCGCCGGCGAGGTCGAAGCCGACCGCTTCGGCGCGCTGGCGCGCGCAGTCGAGCTGACGCGGGCGGTGGTGCTGCTCAAGGGAGCGCGCACGCTCGTCGGCGCGCCGGACCAGCCCCCGATCGTCAACTCCTCCGGCACGCCCGCGCTGGCGACCGCGGGTGCCGGCGACGTGCTCAGCGGCATCACGCTCGCTCTGGCCTGTCAGCTCGCGCCAGAGCGCGCGGCCTGGTGCGCCGCCTGGGTGCACGGCAAGGCCGCGGAAGACTGGGCCGGCGAGAGCGGCGCAGACCGCGGTCTGCTGGCCCACGAGGTGGCCGATCGGGTGCCGGGCGTGCTTGCCGGGCTGGCAAGCCCTGCCCGCGCGCTGCCACTTTGACACGCGCCCTGCGTCTCCGGAGACGCGCCTTGGGCCCGTGGATCGCGGGAAAACCGCACACATCGGTCTGGCACGTCGCTTGCGATGTAGCCCGCCCATGAACGCGATGATTGCCTGGCCCGCCGACCCTGCCCCCGAGCCGAGCGCCCCCGAGCCCAAGCCCCTGCGCGACGAGATGCTGGTCGTGATCCCGTCCCTCCGAGCCCGCGCACTCAAGCTCTGCCGCAACGCGACCGAGGCGCAGGATCTCCTGCAGGACACGGTCGAGCGCGCACTGCGCTTCGAGTCGAGCTACCGCCCGGGCACCAATCTCAAGGCCTGGATGCAGCAGATCCTGTTCAGCGTGTTCGTGACGCGCTGCCGGCGTCGGGTGCGCGAGCGTCGCGCGCTCGACTCGCTGACGCGCGACCCGTGTGCGTGGACGCGCCGCGACGCACCACCGGCGATGCGCGCGCTGTCGCCGCGCGTCGCCGGCGCGGTCGATGCGCTGCCCGAACAGTTCGCGGCTGTGGTGCGGCTCGTCGACATCGGTGAGCACTCGTACAAGGAAGCGGCGCAGCAGCTCGGCGTGCCGGTCGGCACGGTCATGAGCCGGCTCTTCCGCGGCCGTCGCCTGCTCGCACAGGTGCTCGCCGAGGTGGCGGAGCTCGAGGGAGACGGCCAGGACGAGCCCACGGCCGAGGCTGCCTAGCCCGTCTCGACCGTGCCTGCCAGCACGCGATGGCGCGTGCCGGCGTCGTCCTCGACGAGCAGCGCGCCGTCGCGATCGATGCCGCGGACGATGCCGGAGATGGCGTCGATGCGCACGCGCTTTCCCTCGAGCGCATCGTGGCGCGCGAGGTCTTCCAGCATCGGCTCGAGCCCGGCGCGCTCGTAGCTCCGGACGCGGCGCTCGAGCGCCTGGAGGAAGTCGACCAGCAGCGTCTCACGGTCGAGATCGGCAGCGCCGAGCAGGGCGAGGGACGTGGCCGTGCTCTGGATTTCGTCCGGCAGCTCGCGCATGGCGACATTGAGCCCCACCCCGACCACCACGGCGGACAGCGCGCCGCCCGTGACCTGGCTTTCCACCAGGATCCCGGCAAGCTTGCGGCCGCCGACGAGCACGTCGTTGGGCCACTTCACCTGCACGTCCAGCTCGACACGCATTGCGACGGCGTCGCGCACGGCGAGGCCGACGGCGAGCGTCAGCGCGCTCAGCCGTTCGAGCGACAGCTTGGGGCGCAGCAGTACCGAGAACGTGAGACTTTCACCCGCTGCGGAGCTCCAGCGATGTCCGCGCCGGCCGCGCCCGCTGGTCTGTTCGTCCGCGACGAACGTTGCGCCGTGCGGGGCGGCGGCGCGGGCGGCCGCCATCGCGTCGTCGTTCGTCGAGCCGGTCACCGTGCGATACGCAAGAGGCCGTCCCAGCGACGCGCCTCGCGCTTCGAGCAGAGCGCGGGCGCGGTTTTCGTCGAACGCCGGCATCGCCGCCTAGCGTGTCGCGTCCTGCCCGGCGGGGGAAGCCCCGTCACGCGCCGAGGCGGGTCTAGGCTGCAGCCAGGGCGGCGCGGAGCGCCCGGGCGCCCGTGTCGAGACCGCGGCGCCCGATCTCGAGCAGCGGGGCGGTCGAGAGGAAGCCGTGCACTGCCGACGGCTCCACGACCAGCTGGACGTTCACGCCCGCGTCACGCAGTCGCTCTGCATAGGCGATGCCTTCGTCGCGCAGCGGATCGAAGCCGGCCACCACGACGCAGGCGGGGCACAGCCCCTCGAGCTTCGGGCGGAGCAGCGGCGAGGCGCGTGGGTCAGTGCGCATTTCCGGCTCCGGCGTGTAGTGGTCGATGAACCAGCGCATCGAACGTGCGGTCAGGAAGAACCCACTCGCGAAGGCGGCGTAGGACGCCGCTTCCCTGGACAAATCCGTCACCGGGTAGTTCAACAGCTGGAACGCCGGTGGATGCTCGTCGGCGGCGGCCTCGGCTGCGACCACGGCGGCCAGATTGCCGCCCGCGCTGTCACCCACCACCGCCACGCGCCCGGGATCGATGCCGAGCTCGCCGGCGGCTGTGATGACGGCGCGGAACGCAGCGAGCGCGTCGTCGACTGCGGCGGGAAATGCGTGCTCGGGCGCGAGCCGGTAGTCGACGGCGATCACGACCGAGCGCGCCCGGTGGGCCAGTTCCGTGCACAGAAAATCGTGCGTCGCGAGGCTGCCGATGACCCAACCGCCGCCGTGGAAGTACACGACTGCCGACGAACGGCGCTCGCTGCCCCGCGGCCAGTACACGCGCGTCGGAACGCCGCCCAGCGCGCGGTCCTCGACCTTTTCGAGGCGGAGGGCTCGCGGCGCCAGACCCGTGAGATTCTCCATCTGTGCACGCGCTTCGCTCACCGACATCTCGGCGATGTCGCGCCCGTCGATCAGATCGGCGAGCTTGACGAAGAGCTGGCTCTGCGCATCGAGCAGCTGACCGTCGCGCTCCGTGCGGCCGCCGCTCAAGGCGCGCAATACCGCGTCCGGCAGGCGCATCACGGACTTGAGCACGAGCCGTGCGAGCGGCATGGCTAGAGCGTCAACCCAGTCGCTCGATGTCGAGCGCGATGTCCGCCGACGGCACCGAGTGCGTCAAGGCTCCCACGCTGATGATGTCCACTCCGGCTTTCGATAGCGCGGCGACACGCTCGAGCGTGATGCCGCCCGAGACCTCTACCAGCGCGCGCTTGCCCACGAGCTTCACCGCGGCGGACACCTCGTCCGGCTTGAAGTTGTCGAGCATGACGATGTCGGCGCCGGCGCCCAGCGCCTCCTCCAGCGCCTCCATCGACTCCACTTCCACCTCGATGCGGGAGGTATGCGGCGCGTGGGCGCGGGCTCGCTCGATCGCCTCGCGCACGCCGCCCGCGGCTTCGATGTGATTGTCCTTGATGAGCACGGCCGAGCCCAGCGTGTCGCGGTGGTTGTACGCCCCGCCGGCGCGCACAGCGCGTCGCTCGAGGGCGCGCAGGCCCGGCGTGGTCTTGCGCGTGTCGACAATGCGCGTGGCGCTGCCTTCGGCGAGGGCCGCGACATAGCGCGCCGCCAGCGTCGCGATGCCGCTCATGCGCTGGGCGAAGTTGAGCGCGGTGCGCTCGGCCATCAGGATCGACCGCGTCGACCCTTCCACGACCCACAGCACGGCGTCCTTTTCCACGTGCTCGTTCTCGGCGATGCGCCGTTCCACCCTGAGCCCGGGATCGACGCGGTAGAAGCAGCGCGCGAACACCTCGCCGCCGCACACGACCAACGGCTCCCGCGCGATGGCGCGCCCGATGGCGCGCGACTTCTCCGGCACTACGGCTTCGGTCGTCAGATCGCCGCCCTCGAGGTCCTCGGCCAGCGCGCGGTCGACCAGCTCGTCCAGCAGGAAATCCGGTATCACGTCGGGGAAGCTAGTCGCGGCGCGCGCGGTACGCAAAGCGTACCCGGCGAATACCGCCCGGTGCGGGCGGACGCTCCTGTTCTGCTCGCTGCTCTGGGGCTCACACCACGCTGCGGCGCTCGATGCACTCGCCCAGGCGTCGCACCAGCTCGCGTTCGTCCGGGAAGCGCTCGCGGGGGTCCTTCTGGTGCAGCCTCAGGATGGTCTCCTCCACGTCCCGGCCGACCTGGACGCCGAGCGTCCCGAGCCGGGGGGTGCGGGTCTCGGCGACGCGATGGATGGTGTCGTAGACGTTGCTGCCGTCGAAGATGCACCTGCCCGAGAGCATCTCGATCATCACCGTCCCCAGGGCGAACTGATCGGCGCGGTAGTCGACTTCCTTGCCCTTGACGAGCTCGGGCGAAAAGTACGCTGGCGAGCCGACCCAACGGTCGCCGGTCAGGTCGCTGACGGGGATCTTGGCGATACCGAAGTCGACGAGCTTTACCCGATCGCCTTCGGCCACGAGAATGTTCTCGGGCTTCACGTCGCGATGGATGACGCCCTGCCCGTGGGCGTATTCGAGCGCGGTCGCCACCTGCAGTGCGATGTTCAGCATGCGCGCCTCGGCAAAGGTGCCGACGCTGTCGAGCAGCTGGCGGAGCGACGGGCCGCCCACCAGCTCCATCACCAGGTACATCAGATTCTGATCGGCAACCTCGCCGAAGTCGAAGACCATCGCGATGTTGGGGTGCGACAGCTGTCCGGTGACCCAGCCCTCGCGCTTGAAGCGATCCATGAGCTCCGCGCGGAGCTCCGGATCGTGTTCCGGTAGCATTGTCTTGATCGCGACGGAGCGTTTCAGTCGCGGATCGTACGCTTCGTAGACGCGGCCCATGCCGCCCCTGCCGATCACCCGGACCAGCTCGTAGGGACCGAGATGCGGGCGTTCCTCCGCAGTCTGCACCAGGGCTATGTCCGGGCCGGATGAAGGAGGGCTGGATTCGGGGTGGCCGTGCTCGGCGGCGCGCGCCCGGAAGATCGCGCGCACTTCTTTCTTGAGCACCTCCAGAGTGAAGGGCTTCTCCAGGAAGCTGCGCGCGCCGTACTTCATTGCCTGGACGGCTTCGTTGATCGAGCCGGCGCCCGAAATCATCAATACGTCGGTGTCGATGCCCGACTCGCGGATGCTCTCGAGCAGGTCGTCGCCGGCGACGCCAGGCATGCGCAGGTCAGCGATCACCAGATCGTAGTGAGTGTCACGCAGCCGTGCGAGCGCGACCGAGCCGTCTTCAGCAGTGTCGACCTCGTAGCCGATGCTGGTGAGTGCGTCCTGCAGCAGCTTGCGGATGTACTGCTCGTCGTCGACGACCAGGATGCTCCCCAGCTTCAGCGTGCCCGACATCCGGGAACCCCCTCCACCCTCCAATGATAAGTCGAGTATCCCCCAGCCGCCGGACCGGGCCACCCGGGTGCGAAAGGCTCGGCCGCGAGAAGCTCGATCGCCCGGCAGGCCCGCTTCCACACTCGGGGAACTCCTGTCTGGAGCTTCGCGGGGCGGCCTTCCGGGTGTCCGGACCGTCAGCAGCTCTGTCGAACGGCGTACATGAGCGCCGAGCCGGTCTCGTAGACGATGTGTGGCACGTTCGAGGAGTCGACAGCGATGGAACGTTTCGCGACTGCCGGTGATCGAGAGCCCGGGTTTGGACGCCGTCTCGATCTTCCAGCCTGTGCCCGTCGACTGCGCGTAGCGGATGCGGCCACCTACCGGGTCGTCGTAGCTGATGTGGACGACGCCGGTGCCGTCCACCGCGATGGAGCGGCCGGAGAAATACGAACCGCTGCCACCCACGCTCTCCACCGTCTGCGTGACCCAGGAGCCCGATGCGTTCGTGGCGTAGCGGAGTTGGCGCCCCGTGTTGTTGTCGTAGCAGACGTGCGCGTTGCCGCTTGAATCGAAGGCTACCTGAACCTGGTTGACCAGCACACTGCCCTGGATGGTCGACTTGCTCCAGGTGTTGCTGCTTGTGCGTACCGCGAGCTTCAGCCCGCCCTGCGCCATGTAGGCGACGCCTGGCTGACCAGGGGCTTTCATCGCCAGCGCGGACGGGTACTGGGAGTACACCGTCTCGATCACTTCGACGGCCCAGTTGTTGGCGCTGGACATGTACTTGGTCTGCCAGGTGCTGTTGTCGAAGTAGCTGATGTGGACGTCGCCGTTGGCATCGACGCCGACCGACGCGTATCCGCCCTGATCGCCCGAGCTGGCGCGGGTGCTGCCGACCCAGCTGCCCGAAGCGTTGGTCGCGTAGCGCAGATCCCTCGTGCTGTTCAGGTAGTAGTCGGTGCCGCTGTACCAGGCGACGTAGGCGTGGTCGGAGCCGTCGAGCCCGAGCGACGTGGTGGTCGTGCTGGTGTCGCCGCTGACCGAGCCGATTCCCACCGCGCTCCAGCCGTTGCCGGGATCGCGCGTGGCGAAGTCCACGCTCGTGCTGGCGAGGAAGCTGACATGCGGTACGCTGGTCGAGTCCAGTGCCAGCGACGGGTGCAGGCCCGAACCGTGCACGACCTCCTGCGTGAGCCAGGCGTTGCCCACGCACACGCCGTGCAGACACGCATCGCCCGAGGTGCAGGCATCGCCGTCATCGCACGCCGTCGCATCGGGTGTGGGCTGGCTCACGCAACCCAGACTGGGGTCGCAGATGCCCATGCACGGATTGGTCGAGTCCGTGCAGTCCAGGGGGGTTCCGGTGCAAGTGCCTGCGTTGCAGGTGTCGTTGACGGTGCAGGCATCGCCGTCGTCGCAGAGTCCGGCTTGGGGCGACTTGACGCAGCTCTGCTGGCTCGTGTCGCAGACGCCGGTGTTGCACTGGTCCGCGACGCCGGAGCAGTCCCGCGTCGCTCCGTTCCCGCACACTCCGGCAGTGCAGTACGTATCCAGGGTGCAGTAGTCGCCGTCGTCGCAGGACGTGTTGTCGGGCTTGTTGCCGACGACGCATGCGCCGCTGTTCGGATCGCAAGCAGCAACCTGGCAGGCGCCCACCGGAACGCCGGAGCAGTCCACGGGCGCGCCGAAGCACACGCCGGAGTTGCAATGGTCGTTCGTCGTGCAGGAATTGCCGTCGTCGCAGGTGGTCGTGTCCGATCGTGGAACGGCGATGCAGACGCCCTGGCTGCCGCACGTGCCCACCGTGCACACGGTATCCAGCTGCGAGCAGTCCTGTCCCGCGCAGGCGCCGCCTGTGCCTCCGGTGCCCGCTGTGCCGCCTGCGCCGCCCGCGTCGTTGCCGGCTGCGCCACCTGCGCCGCCCGCGTCGTTGCCGGCGCTGCCGCCGGTTGCGCCGGTACCCGCGCTTCCGCCAGTCGCGCCCGCGTCGCTGCCGGCGCTGCCGCCGGTCGCACCCGTGCCGCCGGTCGCGGCGGTGCCGCTGCTGCCGGCCGCGCCGGCAAGACCCGCATCGGTGCCCGCGGTGCCCGCGGTGCCGCCTGTGCTATTCGCTCCGGTGTTGCTCGAGCTGCTGCTGGAGCACGCCGGGACGAGAGCCAACCCGACCACGAAAAAGCCAAGACCCACCCGATCCCACAGCATGGCGGCAATTGTACCGCGGTCACATCACAGGCGTCGATGCGTGCGCGGGAACGCCATGGCGCTCCGCCGCCGGGCAGAGGTACCGTGTGGGTATGAAGGCGACGATACGGGTCGCGGTCCCTTTGCTGGGTCTGGCGCTGGCGAGCGCGTGCTCGGCGGCGTCCGGTGCCGGACACAGCGGCAGCTCGACCGGTGGCGCTGGCGGCGTGTCGGCTTCCGGCGGCGGAGGAGGCGCCGATGCCGAGCCGTGGCCCAGCGGTGGCTCGGCGGGGAGTGTCACGACGGGGGGCAGTGCCGGCAGCAGTGCAGGTGGCAGCGCCGGCTCGGGCGGCAGCACGGGCAACTTCGTTCCCAACTGTCCGTCCTCGTGCGCTCCGATCCCGGGCGCGTCCTACTCGTCGTCGCCAACGTCGGGCGCCGTGACGGATCGTCCCGCTGCGCAGCACGCCGATCTCAACCCGAAAATGCGCGGCTGGGCGCCGTGCAGCCAGGTCGGTTGCGGCAGCACCGGCTCCACGCTCGGCCTCATCTACATCCCGCCAGCAGCGAGCGGTGTAGATACGAAGGCGCCGCAGCTCTACACGCTGTTCAACCCGGCGCGCGTGCCCACCTTCAAGGCGAACTACCGCGGCTACGACTGGGACTGGAGCTGCAACTGCAAGGGCGGGCTGATATCGACCTGGGACGTGCACTGGATCGGCGTTGGGACCAGCTCGGGCGAGGTGTTGCACCTGCCCAGCAGCGGTTACGACATCGGCGGCGGCTACCAGGCGCGCGTGCTCTACGCCGACGGCGACACGGTGACGCTCAAGTACACGGCCGAGGACAACGTCGTCTACGGCTACACCATCCACATCGTCGGCATCTGTCTGGAGCCCGGTCTGCGCTCGCTCTACGACAGCGACAACGCCGCGGGCCGCAGTCAGCTGCCTGCGCTCAAAGGTGGCGAGCCCATCGGGCGCGCTTGCGGCGGCCAGACGCTGGTCGCTGTCCGCGACACCGGCTCCTTCATGGACCCGCGTTCACAGGACGACTGGTGGCAGAACCACCCTTGATCGGCGCAGGATGAGAGCATGAGCCGTCGCGCACCACGGAATGCCTCGTCTGCTGCTGCTTTCCGGTGCTCTGCTCGCTCCCGGCGGTAACAACTGCAAGCTGCTCACCCAGGTGGAGCGGCGGCCTGCGTGCAGTAGAGGCGCGAGTCGGCAAGGGCGCGGGTGCGGTGCTTTGCGGCGGCCTGGTAGTCCGCGTCGCGGACCATGTCGAGGAATGCCTGACGCGACGGGTACTCGACAATCAGCACTTCGTCCCAGGCGTCGTCGCCGATGACTGTCGCTTTCGCCGAAGCGTGCAAGGCCAGGCGCGCGCCGACGCGCGCGAGGTGCGGTTGCACCAATCTGCCATATTCCAGGTACGCCTCCCGTCCGCCTTCCGCTTTGAAGCGCAGCAGGTTCACCATCAGGATCGGGCCTTCGAGGGGCGCCGACATGAACGCCTGCATCTGTTCGGGTGTGGGGTTGATGCTCGCCATCCGCCGCAGCGTGCGCCCCGCCCCTTCCGGTGGTCAAGACACCGGCGCTGCGGTCGTCGTCTCTGCCCTGGCTAGAACGACGAGCCGGGCTGCTTCAGGAATGCGAGCTCCTCTTCCGTGCTCCCGCGGCCGAGGATGGCGTTGCGATGTGGGAACCGCCCGAAGCGGTGGATGATCTCGGCGTGCTGGCGCGCGAAGTCAGCGGTGTTCAGGCAGCTCTTCTTGATCTCGTCCGGTGCCTCGGCAGCCAGCTGGTTGAAGGCCTGCACGCTCTGCTCCTGCACGTGCACGTCCTCTGCATGCATCATCGGCATGTACAGGAATTGCCGGAGCGCACAGGGCAGCTTCGCGTCCAGCCCGGCAGCCTGGGCCTGCAGAGACGCGGACAGCGCCTGTACGTCGTACGTGAACGCCCGGGGGGTGTTCCGGTACAGGTTGCGGGGGAACTGGTCGAGCAGCACGACCCACGCGACACACGAGCGAGGAGCGTCGCGCCACGAGTCGAGCGAGCCGGTGCCCGCGGCCTGTACCAGAGCCTCGAACCGCTCGCGGATTGCGCTGTCGAACGCCGGGTCCTTCTTCCACCACTGCGCCTGCAGTGCGTAGAGTTCGCTTTCGGAGCGGCCATCCCCGAACCAGAACGTCAGGATTGTCTCGGGATCGATCATCTGCGCCTCCTCGAAATCGCGCCCTAGCCCATCAATCCGTAGCTGTGGGCCAGGTACGCCGTGAGCAGATTGCTCATCGCGTGCAGGGTCAGGCTGGCACCAATCCCGCGTGTGCGACAGCGGAGCCAGCCGAAGAGCAGGGCAGGGAAGAAGACCGCAAGGCGGTTGACGTTGACCTCGGTGCAGATGTGGCCGATCGCGAACAGCACGCTGGCGATCAGCAGCCCCGGGCCGAGCTCGGCGCCCAGCACGCGCACGCGGAAACGAAACGCATCGTCGAAGGCGGTTTGCAGGTAGCCGCGGTAGAACGCCTCTTCCGGGAGCGCGATCACCAGTAGCTGGCCGAACACGTCGTTTCCGAGCGAAGGCGGCGGCGCGGGTACGAAGCCGTGTGGCGGTGTCCACCACCATACCCAGCCCGCCCAGAACAGCGGATACACGATCGCCGCCACCGCTGCCGCCCAGGCCAGAGCGCGCAGGGTATCGCCGGCGATACGCCGCGCCGACAGCCGTTCGGTCTCGAGCAGCCCGCCGAGCGAGAGCCCGAAGTGTCTGACCCGCTGGTTGTCCTGGTCGTGACGCAGCACGACCAGCCAGGTCACCGCCAGGAAGGCGAGACCCACCCCGGTGGCCGCGTATTTGTCGGGAAGCCCGTAGGACAGCGCGGTGACCAGGGCGGTGGTCAGGAGCGCCACCAGCAGCGGGCGCTTCCAGCCTGCAGCGGCCAGATCGTCGGGCGAGCTGGCCGTCACGGCGCGCTCTCCGGCCCGCCAGTCCAGCAACGCGGTAGTTTTCCACCACTGGCGCGCCGGCTTCCGGTCTGCATCAGGCAGGGTGCACGCCCGGACTCCCCGCCTGCGCTGTCATGGGATAAGGTCGCGGCGGCTCGTGTTCCGGGCCCGCGTGCGGCGCGACTCCGCGCCAAGGAATTCCAGCCACGCGTCGTCGGAGGATCCATGCTCGACCCCAACCTGCCGAACCCAGAATCGGCTCCCCGTCCGCTTCCGCCCATCGGGCGCGTCGATCTCGCCAAATGGCCCCCGGATGACGACGACGACATGCCCGCCGCACCTCCCCCAGGGGGCGGAGCACCGGCGGGCGGCGGCGGTTTCGACACCGGCGACGGCAACTTCAAGAAAGGTCGCTTCAATCCGATCGCCATCATCATCGGCATCCTGGTGGTCGCCGGCGGGATCGCATTTCTCGCCATCGGCGTGAAGCAGGACGCCAAGAAGCTGACCATAGAGCAGGCCGAGGCCCAGAAGAAGGCGATCTTCGTTCTGCCGAAGGCGGAGCAGATTCCCAAGTGGCGGAAGTGGGCCGCCTCCGACCGCAGCGGCGAGCTGAAGATGGAGGCGCTCAAGCAGCTTGCCTGGGCGAAGGATCCAGCGGGCGTCGATCTGGCGATCAAGGCGCTAGGTGACACCGAGTCGCGCGTGAAGGCCATGGCAGCGTCGGCGCTGGCCGCCTACGGCTCGCCGATGGCGGACAAGGCGAAGGACCCGCTGTTCAAGGCGCTGAAGACCGCCGGCGTCGGATCCAAACCGCAGATCGCCTGGGCCGAGGTCGAGCTGGGCGACTCGCGCGCCTTCGACGAGGTCATGAAGATGTACCGCGCGGGCAAGCTGTCCAAGGTGGAGCGCCTGGGCGGCGGTATCGCGTTCGATCCGGACAAGATCGTCAAGCTCGTCAGCGTCGACAAGCTGGCGTCCCTGGCGGGCGACAAGAGCGACGCCGTGCGCCAGCTGGTGGCGACGGTGCTGTCGCGCAAGGCGGACCCGAAATACACCGACGTGCTGATCAAGCTGGTCAAGGACAAGGACGCCGAGGTCGCGCGGCAGGCCGCTCCCGGTCTCGGCAAGATCGGCGATCAGCGCGCGCGCCAGCCGCTGCTCGATGCGCTCAAGGGCGCGGACAAGGACAGCCGCAAGAAGTACCTGGAGGCGCTGCGCGACGGCATCGGCGACCGGGGCCTGGTGCTCGCGCTGCAGGCGAACGACGTAAACGACGTCAAGAAGGACTGGTACCAGACCAAGCAGATCTTCTCGATGATCCGCAAGCTCGCCGACCCGCGCGGCGGCGACTACCTGATCAAGTACATCAACGGCGACCCCAAGCCGCACATCCACTGGCAGACCGAGGCTGCGATCGCCATGGCAGAGGTCGGCGACGTCCGCGCCGTGCCGACGCTCGCTCGCCGACTGCGCATGGATCCTCTGAAGATCTACAGCGACCAGTACGACTGGGAGCAGATGCTGAAGCGTGACGACGAGGAGCGCGTGGTCTCGGCCCGCATGATCGCCGACCTGGCGGTGCTTCATCCCGACAAGCGGAAGCAGATCGCCGACGAGGCCGCAGACGCGGTGATTTTCTGGATCCACCAGATGCCCTCGCCGCACGCCAACGGTCTCAGAGCGCTGGCCGCCATGGGGTCCGACAAGGACATCAAGGCATTGCGTGACTGGGCCAACCCGAAGGTGCCGCTGCCCAAGCTGGGCCAGCAGCCGCCCATGCCCGAGGAGTGGGTCATCGCGCAGAGCGCGCTCCGCTACGAGGGTTGGATGAAGGACAAGCCCTCGTGGGACTGGATGATCAAGGCGCTCAAGCGGCGTCCGGAGGACGTGGACGCGACCATGGCCGGGCTGCTCCAGGGCGGCGAGGCCATCCTCGGCATGGCGCTGCGCGCCGAGGGCGTCGGCGCGGCGCACGGCTTCTCGGAGTGGGGTGACGAGAAGGCTTTCAAGCCGCTGATGACCTACGTCGAGGACCCCAAGAACAACGAGCAGTCGCGCATGGCGGCCTGCGACGCGATGGCCTGGGTCGCCAACCAGGACGACATGCTCGAGGTTGCCAAGAAGATCCAGGAGCACGACAAGGACGAGAAGGCCGACCAGTTCATCCGCGCCTGCCTTCTCGACACGCTCATCACCCGTCCCGTTCCCGGCACCGCGCCGGCGCTGCTGAAGCTCCTCACGCCCGAGGCGTCGCTCGAGGAGCGCCACCAGATCGCCCGCGCCGTGGGCAAGGCCGGCATCGACAAGGACACGCAGGCCAAGCTGTTCGAGATGATGAAGAAGGACGCGTTGATGAACGACGCGGCACTCGCTCTCATCCTCGGCGGCACGCCCGACGTGGCGGCCCGTGCCGTCGCGATGTACGCCGGCAAGGACAAGGCTGCTCTCGAGGAGCTCTCCGACCTCTGGTACGACACGTTCGGCTACTGGTCGACGGAGGACCTGGAGAAGGGCCGGCTCTTCCGCTGGGTCGACAACGCTGTCGCCATCTCGCACGTCGAGGTCAACAAGACCGCGCAGGAGTGGGCGCGCGTCATGCTGATGAAGCAGTTCGACAACCTGCAATTCGACAACGGTCCGCACTCGTTCACGCGCGTCGTGCTCCGTTACCGTCTGTGGCAGATGGCCAAGGGCGACGACAAGGCGAAGCGCGAAGGCGCCATCCGCACGCTCAAGTTCATGAAGGAGCAGGGCGTGCTGCTCGCGTTGCGTGACGCGCCCGGTGAGGCCGGCAAGCTTGCCAGCGCTGCCTATCACGACCTGATGAATCCCAAGGTCGTGGTGGGGGTGAAGATCCCGGAGGGCAAGGGCAGCAAGAAGTGAACCGGCCGGGCGCTGGCTGGGTCCGGAGGCTCTTGTCCTCCGGACCGCAGCGCCTGTCGGGCGCGCTGCTTGTCGGTCTGGTCGCGCTCGGGGGATGCGGCACGAAGCACCTGCCGCCGCCGAAGCACGCGGGGCCCACGCTCCGGGAGCTCAGCGTGTCACCGGGTGTGGTGGTCGAGCGCGCCTGTACGCCCACCGGTCCGGAGCTGTGCTTCAACGCCGTCGACGACAACTGCAACGGCATCATCGACGAGGGCTGCGGAGTCCATACCGGCATCGTCCAGTTCGCGATTGCGTGGGACAAGCCGGGCGCCGACGTCGATCTCAACGTGACCGATCCGAACGGCGAGCTCGTCGAAGTGGGGCGCGTTGCCCAGAGCGGTCTGGTCAAGGAGCGCGACTGCCCCGGGCGTCATGACGCCTGTCATGGGCAGAACATGGAGAACGTCTACCTCGAACAGGGAGATCCGCTGCGCGGACTGTATCGCGTGCGGATCCGCCTCGAGAAACTCGGCGGAGAGGATCCGCCTATCCGCGTCCGCTTCGGTGCACGCGTGGGCCCGAAGACATACGCCGCCGAGCTCGAGCTCGATCGGCCGGAACAGGAGCGCGAGATCGATATCCGGCTGTAGCTGGCAAGGTATGTAGCCCTGCTGTTCCAAAGATTGGTATCCTGAGCTGTCGTGGCGAAGGTTCTCGGACGCGTAACCGGTGCCGTCGATGTCCCCCGGGGACCCGACGTCGTCCACCGCATCAACGTGCCCGAAGCCTGGCTCGAGGAGGGCGCTCGCATCGAGCTGGAGCTGCCCCGCAATCTGAGTTGCGCGGCCTGCGGAGGGGGCGGGTGCGATGCCTGCGAGCGCTCCGGCGCCATCACGTTGCGCGGTCGCCGCGAGCCCCCCGAGCTACTCGAGGTCGAGCTGCCGCGTCGCCACGCGTCGGAAGACCCTCCGTCTTCCAGCCGGCGCGGCGTTGTTGTGCGCATTCCCGAAAAGGGTGGGTTGCCCGAGGAAGGCTCCTCGCTGCCGCGCGGAGTGTTGATGCTCTCGGTGCGCCCGGCCGACGAACCCGACCCCGGGATCAGGAAGGTGACGCCCGCTCCGCTGCTCCTGCCCGAACCCGCCGCACGCCGCTCCACGATTCCCCCGGCGCGTCGCTATCCGGTCCACGTCATCGTCCTGCTGGTGATCGTTATCATCTGGATCTTGCTTCTGATTTTGCTACGCGTGAAGGGGCTCGCCTAGAGCCGCTGACTCTCCCTGGATGTGGCCTGCTGGCCGGACAGGCGGCGGTTGACGCGGAGCGCAATAAACGCCTACGGATCCTCACGTTGAAGCGGATGGCTCTCGACCGTCGAGCGTCGTCCGGCCCGGATCCGGCCGCATTGCGGTCAGCCCCACGGCGCCTATGTACCCTCAGAAGAGGTCCTCATGAACCCGATAGCGATGGCTCTCATCATCCTCGGTCTGATCGGGCTGTTCGCGTGGAGCGCGAACCGCCGTTGGGGGCTCATGAAGGTCGGCAGCCCGACTCACGAGAGCCGCTTCGACCAGATCGGCAAACGCATCAAGCGCGTGTTCGTGTTCGCCTTCTACCAGAAGCGGCTGCGCTACTACTTCACGGCCGGGCTGGGGCACAACCTGATCTTCTTCGGGTTCATGGTGCTGTTGCTCAACACCCTGATCCTGTGGGGGCGCGGCTTCTTCCCCGGCTTCAACTTCTGGATTTTCGGACCAGCACCGGTCGCCGGCATCCCGCTCGGGCACATCTACGAGTTCATCAAGGAGCTGTTCTTGATCCTGGTGCTCGTGGGTGTCGGCATCTTCACCTACTACCGCGTCATCAAGCCGCAGAAGCGCATGGCGCTCGGCTGGGAGGGCCTGGTCATCCTCGGCATCATCGCCGTGATGATGGTCGCCGACCTGCTGTACGTCGGTTCGGCGTCCGTGCTCAACCTCAAGGACGCAGCCGTGTGCCACGCGGGGCACGGCGCCGAGTGGTGCAAGAGCGCGAGCGTTGTGCTGGCGCCGTTCGGTCACCCTGAAGCAATCGCCTGGCACCCGTACCCGACGCCGGGCAGCTCGCTGATTGCGACCTGGCTCACCGGCGCGTCTCCGATGACGCTGATCGTGCTCGCCCACGCCGGGTTCTGGACGCACGCGACGCTGGTCCTGATCTTCCTGAACATCCTGCCGTACTCGAAGCACTTCCACATCATCACGGCGATCCCGAACGTGTTCATGTCGGACCAGACGCCCCGCGGGCGACTGCGTCCCATCGCCAAGGACACCGAAGAGCTGATGGGCATGGTCGAGAAGGCCATGGAGAAGGAGGACATGCTCGCTGCGCCGATCGGCTACTCGCGCATCGAGCACTTCACCTGGAAGGACATCGTCGACTTCTACACGTGCACCGAATGCGGGCGCTGCTCCGACAACTGTCCTGCCAACACGACCGGCAAGATCCTCAGCCCCAAGCACCTGACGCTGGACCTGCGCGATCAGCTGTACGCGCGGCAGGAGGAGTTTCTGGAGCTCGGCGACAAGCTGCCGCGTCACTCTCTTGAAGAGCTGAAGCCGAAAGAAGGCGAAGAAGGCGAGGAGGCGGAATCCGCCGCCGAAGCGAGCGAGGAGGGCGAGAAGAAGGAGCAGAACGGCGTCGACTACAAGCCGGTCGACCTGGTGCCCAACGTCATCCACGAGGACGTGCTGTGGGCGTGCACCACCTGCCGCGCCTGCGAAGAGCAGTGCCCGGTGTTCATCACCTACGTCGACAAGATCGTGCAGATGCGCCGCAACCTCGTCGTGATCAAGGGCGAGTTCCCGGCCGAGCTGAACAAGCCGTTCGAGGGCATGGAGGTCAACGGCAACCCGTGGAACCTGTCGCGCATGGACCGGACCAACTGGGCCGAGGGGCTCGACGTGCCGACCTTCGCCGACAACCCCAAGGCGGAGGTGCTCTACTGGGTCGGGTGCGCGGCTAGCTACGACGACCGTGCCAAGAAGATCGCGCGCGCCACGGCCAGCCTGCTCAAGAAGGCCGGCGTGGACTTCGCCATCCTGGGCGAGGAAGAGACCTGTACGGGCGATCCGGCGCGCCGCGCCGGCAACGAATACCTGTTCACGATGCTGGCCGAGGCGAACATCGCGACCATCAACGGCTACCGCGAGCAGGGCGGAGCGAAGACGATCCTCACCACCTGCCCGCACTGCTTCAACACGCTCGGAAACGAGTACCCCGACTTCGGCGGCAAGTACGAGGTTGTCCACCACACCGACTACCTGCTCGGGCTGGTTGCCGAGCGGAAGCTCGAGCCGAAGAAGCCCGTCAAGGGCAGGGTCGTCTTCCACGACTCCTGCTACCTCGGTCGCTACAACGACATCTACGACTCGCCGCGCGACATCCTGAAGCGCATTCCGGGCGTGGAGCTGGTCGAGGTGGACCACTGGAACAAGAACAAGGGCCTGTGCTGCGGCGCCGGCGGCGCGCAGATGTTCATGGAAGAGCAGAACAAGGACCGCGTGAACGTCAAGCGCACGCTGCAGTTGATCGACACCGGCGCGAAGACGCTGGCGAGTGCCTGTCCGTTCTGCATGACGATGCTCACCGATGGCATCAAGGCCGAGTCGAAGGAAGAAGAAATCAAGAACATGGACGTGGTCGAGCTGCTTGCGCTCTCGTGCGGCGTGGGCGATGCGCCCGTCGTCGATACCGGAGCGGGCGCCCAGGCTGAAGCGGCGCCGGCCGCGGAATAGCCCGGCCGGCGCGTCCTACGACGCGTCGCGTCCAGCAACGGTGCGTTGCGCGTTTCTGTTGACGAAACGCGCTCGGGCACGCGGCGCGCGTGCCGTGTACAACGCGCGCTGTTCGCAAACCGCGAATCGTGCGCAACGTCGGCTCGCCGCCCGGCGTCTCGAGCGCGGCGTAGGGCTTCGACAGCGACATTTGCGCCAGCTACAATCGCTCGACTGGCAGCACCGTCCTCTACGCCTCGGGGGGCGTTGCGCGCACGTATGGGCGCGTCGTCGCGGTGCTGCAGCTTGCGCAGGCGCGCCGCATGAAGTCGCGGTGCACGAGTCTCCTGTGCTTCCTCTTGCTGTTCTGCGCGCGGTTGGCGAGCGCACAGCCGAGAAAGAAGGCAGACGCCAAGAAGGCGCACACCGAGGTCGATTTCGTACCGGTGGCCGGTGGAACGAGCGATGTCGGATTCGGCGGTGGTGCGATTGGCGCTATCGCCCGCGAGCAGCCGGGCTACACCCCGTACCGATGGCGGCTCGCGGGTGGCGCCCTCACCATGTTCAAGCCGGCGCATCGGCGCGAGCCCGGCCACCTCACGTATCAGGACTACTACCTCAAGTTGACCATGCCGGACCTGGCGCGCGGCGCCGTCCGGATCGACGCGCGCGCGTCGTACACGCGCCAGTCGCCGGTGCACTACTACGGCATCGGCAACGCGAGCAAGCTGCTGCCCCGAGACCAGTTCAAGCCCGGTTACTACGACTACACGCGCATCCACCCCACGTTCTGGCTCAAGGTGCGGATGCACGTTGGAGGCCCGTTCTTCATCCGCGTCGGCAACAGCTACACCGAGACCCGCTACCACATCGCAGCGGATTCGAAGCTCGCACGGGACATCGTCTCGCCGAATCGCGAGGTCCGCTCGCTGGTCAACCATCCGCGGGACGCGGCCGTGGATTTCTTCGAGTACGCGTTTCTGTACGACACGCGCGACAACGAGACCGAGCCGACGAGAGGGCAGTACCACAAGTTCCAACTGCGATTCAGCCCGGGCGGCTCGTCGCATTTCCCGTATCGATACGCGCAGGCGAACCTGACGCTGCGCTGGTACGCGACGCCGATTCCGGACCACCTGACGCTGGCGGCGCGCGTGGTGGCGGACATGCTGTTCGGCCATCCGCCGCTGTACGAGCTGTCGCGTTACGACGATACGAGCGCTATCGGTGGCGCCAAGGGTGTGCGCGGCGTTCCGGCGGGGCGCTACGCAGGCAAGATCAAGATATTCGGCAACCTCGAGGCCCGCGTGCCGGTTGCCCGCTTCGGAATGCTCGGGAAGAAATTCCGGCTCGGTGTCGCCGGCTTTCTCGACGCTGGACGTGTATGGGCGGACTACACGCGCCACCCGGAGCTCGACGGCACATCACTCGGCTTGAAGTACGGACTCGGAGGTGGTCTTCGCCTGCAGCAAGGCAACTCGTTTGTAGTTCGCCTCGACGCCGCGTGGTCCCCGGACGCTCGCCCGATGGGTTTCTACCTCACCGCGGGCGAGGCGTTCTGACGTCGGACAAGACCGCCGCTGTAGATGGTGCGTGCCAGTGCGGTCCGGCAGGCTATACTCACGGCCAGCACATGGCCGAACCCCGCCCCGCAGCGCCCCAGGCGCAGGTCTGCCAGGAGCACGACGACGCTCTCGTCGAGCCCACTCCGGTCAGGACGTTCCGGTGCGACAGCTGCGGCAGCACGTTCCCGGGCGAGCCCGGAGGTGCAGGTCTGTTCGTCTGGACACGCGGCGAAGAGATCCGCTACGAGGAACCGCCGCTGTGCGACCGTTGCGCCTACGAGATCAGCATCGGCGCGCTGATGCGCTGGAGCATCGAGGAAGAAGAAGAGGGCTGAGCGGCGGCCGCAGCAGCGGGCGGCCTACTGCAGCATGGCGTCGCCGGCGTCGCGCAGGGGAGGGCGCCGCTGCCTGAGCTCGCGCGCCGTCGCGCGCAGCACGCCGGGCGCGTCGGTGCTCTCCATTACCAGCGACAGTTCGCTGCGCGTGCACAGCACAAGCAGCGGTCCGGCTATCTCCGGCGGCGAGCCCGGATTGAGCAGGATCGACATCCGCACGCGCGGGCGCGAGAGCCAGCGCGGCGACTGGGCCAGCTCCCGCATCACCTCGATGCGGGCAGGGCGTCGCGTCGCCAGTCGCACCAGATCTTCCTCGGTCAGCATCGGGTTTTCCAGGAGCTGGCGGATGACCAGCGGGTGCGGGTCTGAAAGCAGCCTGTCGAACGCGCGCCGGTCGGGGCGGCGCGCCAGGCTGCGGCGTTCGCCCACGGTCAGCTCGCGTCCGGTGCCGTAGTCCGGGACGGGCAGGTCACCAGCCCTGCGCTCGAACAGCGGCGGTATCGGCCCCCGGCGCAGCAGTCGATCAAGACTGAGCAGCCTGCGCCCGGCCGCTTCCTCCCGCAGCCGTCCGATGAGCGGGGACTCGCCGAGCTGGACGAACAAGAGCGCCACGGCCATCACCGCCTCGCGCGCGTCGGGTTCGGAACGTTCCGCCTTCTCGCAAAGCTTGTCCAGCTGCTCCGCGGCGTGTGGAACCGGCCACGCGGCGAGCTGCTCCGATAGCCAGCCGACCCGCAGCGAGATGTCGGGCAGCGAGAGCAGTACTCGTTCGAGGCGCGCAACGTCCGGCACCGGGTCCAGGCTAGCATCCGGCACGTCGGCGTGGCGGCGTTTCGGCCGCCGGACCGCTCGGGTGGGCCGCGAGCGGCCGCACTCGCGTGGAACAGCGCACAGGTCGACGCTAGACTTCGCGCGTGGCCGTCACCGGTGCCCTGGAAAAACTAGCGGAGGTCTGGCGCGAGCGCGTTGGTGGCGCGTCGCGTCGGGCGCTTCTGCTGCTGCTCCTCGCGGTGCTTCTCGGTGGCGCCCATCTGGCGCGGCTGGGGACGCTGTGGACGCGGGGGGGCGTTGTCGTGCTGCTGGGCGTGGCAATCATGCTGCTTGTCGCGCGCTGGCTCCGCGAACGCCGGGACTGGTCGGACATCCGCCGAACCGTTCGACGTGTGCTCATGCCGACCGATCGCAGCCTGGCAAAGCGGATGCTCCGCGCCGTGTCGCTGGTGGAGCGCACGAGTATCGACCCGAGCGCGGGCTCGGCGGACCTGGCACGACTCCACTACGAGCGGCTGCTTTCGCGCGCCCCGCTTGCCGCGGTGGAAAAGAGCGCGGAGCGGCGTGCCCTGCGCTGGCGATGGGCGGGACTCGGGCTGCTCGGGGCTGCCATCGTGTCGGTGGCTCTCGGTCCGTTCCAGGTGATCGAGGGTCTCGACGTTCTTCTGGCGCACGGTGGCCGCGCACCGTTGGCGCTGCCCTGGCTCGACTACGTCCGGGTGACGTCCAGGCCTCCTGGCTATCTGCGCTCGAACTCGCGTCTGCTGTTTCCCGAGCTGGCTGTCGAAGAGCCTCAAGGCAGCGTTCTCACGGTGCGGGGCGTTCCGCTGCGCCGAGGGCGGCATCTGGTTCTCACCGACGGGCGGCACGAGGTGCGCTTCTCGGATGACGGGTCGGGTGGAGTCGTGGCTCGCTGGAAGCTCGACCGCAGTGTGAAGCTCCACGTTGCCGCGCGTTTCGGCGATGTGCTCGTCCTCGAGCCCCAGTCGCTCGACATCAGCGCCACCCCGGACGAGCCGCCGGTGGTGAAGGTGGCCGGCGCGCCGAAGACGCTGAAGCTCGCCGAGCTCAAGCGACTGGCGATACGCTACACCGCGTCGGACGATCACGGCCTCAGGCAGATCGACCTCGTCCTCAGCGCGGGCGATCGCGAGGACCGGCGCGTGCTTGGTCGCTTCGACGGGGACAGCACGTTCGAGAGCGGCGGCTACGCCCTCACGCCGCGCGATCCGTTCCTCCGGCGCATGTTCCTGCCGGTCATTGTCACGGTACAGGCCCGCGACAACGACCCGTTGCACGGACCCAAGTGGGGCAAGAGCGCTCCCATCACGCTTCTGCCCCCGGCGGTTGGTGAGCCCGAAGCAGCCCGCTACGCTGCACTCCGCGCCGCGCGGAGCTCGATCGTCGATCTTCTGGCCTGGCAGCTCGACGTGCCGGACAAGCTCACGCCGGCGGAGCGCGTGAAGCGCGCGGGAGAGGAACGCAAGCGGGCGAAGCGTGCAGCCGACAAGATGCGCGACGCCGTCGATGCAAACTACGGTGGGCTGACCGTCTTCTCGGGGCTGCGCTCGTTCTTGCTCGGCCAGATGCGCGTACTGGTGCGCCCGCGTCGATCCGGCGAGCAGCTGACACGCCGCACCGAGGACGTGCTGCTGGCCGTCGACGTCGCGCTCCGCTCCGTGGCAGCCCGCGACGCGGCGGCCGTGTCCAAGCGTCTGGGCGATGTCGCCGAAGAGGCGGCCGGGGGTGCGCGCCAGGCGCTCGACACCGAGAAGCGCGATCAGGGCGTGAGCCGGCTCGATGCCGCCATTGTCGCGCTGGGCTCGGGCAGCCGGCAGCTCCTAACCCTCGGTCCGCTCGGCCAGGACATCGGCAGCGTCGCGCTCGGCGATCTGGGGCGTATCGAACGCGCACGCAAACGCGACGACATGAGGCATGCCGAGCTCGCGGCGCAGCACCTCGCGGAACGACTCCGCCGTCCGACGCCCTCGTTCTCCACGGCTGGGCGCGGCGGTGTCGAGTCGGGCGCGGGCGGTCAGCGCTCACTGTCGGGCAAGCCTTCGGAAGCGGACGATCGCTTCAACCAGCTGGAGAACGAGCTCCAGCAACTCGCACAGGAGCACGCGGGCTCGATCGACAGCGTGCAGCAGTCGCTGTCCGATGCGGAGCACTCCGTCGATATGGAGTCCCTCCGCAAGCAGGCCGAAGAGCACGCCGAGGCCATTCGTCGCGCGGTGCAGGATCTGCCGTTGCCCGGCGCCGAGCCCGGGTCCGCGCGAGCGGCCGCCGCACTGGGTCGCGAGCAGGCGGATGCCATGGCCCAGTCGCTCGAGCGGCTTTCGCTCGAGGACGCAGTGAAGAGCGGTCGCGACGCGGTCGCGGCACTCGACGACGCGCAGAGCAAGGCGAAGCAAGGTCAGCTGCCCAGCGACTGGGTTGGCGGCAACCTTGCCCAGTCCGAAAAGCAGCTCAAGGAGCAGCTGGCCTGGGCAGAGAAGCAGTTGGCCAAGCTCAAGCGCCAGGCGGCAGCCAAGGCCAAGTCCAGGTTGGACAGCGCGGGAAGCAAGGAAAACAACTTCGCGCGTCGCGCGGGCAACCTCGCGGGCCGCGGCAAGAACGGGGAGACCGCGTTCCCCCAGAATGCGATCGACAGTCTCCAGCGTGCCGAGAGCATCATGCGCGAGGCGGCACGCGAGCTCTCGCAGGGCAACGGCGACAAGGGGCTCTCGCTGCAACGCGAGGCGCAGAGGCTGCTCGAGCGTGCCAGTAGCGGTCGGACGACGGATCCGGAAGACAAGTCGCCGAAGCAGGATCAGAGCCAGAGCAAGGGCGTCGAAGGCCGCGGCCTGCGCACCGGCGGTGAGGTTCCGCCCGAAGGCAAGGCAGAGCAGGCGGAAGACTTCCGCCGGCGGGTCCTGGAGGGGCTCGGCAAGGACAAGGGCGGACGCCTGTCGCCTGCCGTCAGGCGCTACGCGGAAGGGCTGCTCCGATGAAGCGGGTGATCGTGCTGCTGCTTGCCGCACTCGCTGCCATGCTGTGCACGGCGGCCGTTCCGGTTCCGGTCGTGCACAGGCCCGAGCCGCCGAGTCGTCTCCAGCGCATTGCCGACGCGATTACCGAGCTCGACGTGGCGCGTGCTCGAAAGCTCCTGCAGAGCTCCAATGTGGACTCGCCGGCCTATGCGTACCAGCGCGCCAGGCTCGCGGTCTATCTCGGGGACTGCGACTCGGCCGCCGCGATCCTGTCGGCGCCCGGGTTTGCCGATGTGCCGGAGTCGCGTTCGCTTTCGCGGCTGGCGCACGGCTGCGCTGGAGTGGTGGCGGGCTCGGTCCTCATCCGGGACAGGAAGCACGGCATCTGGCTCAGGCTGCAGGATTCGGCGGACAAGGTGCTCGCGCCGTACATCATCGATGTCGCGTCGAAAGCACGCACGAAGATCGAGCACGATCTCGGTGTTGTCATGCCGCGACCTCTACGCATCATCCTGGTGCGTGATCTGTTCTCGCTCTCGGCGGTGAGCGGTCTGCCGGTCAAGGCAGCGGAGACCACAGGTACGGTCGCCGTGGCGCGCTGGGGCCGCGTCAACATCATCTCGCCGCGCGCGACGCCGCTCGGCTACCCGTGGGAAGACACGATCGCCCACGAGATCACCCATCTGGCGCTGTCGCGCGCGACGCGTGACCGTGCGCCGCTGTGGCTGCAGGAAGGCATAGCCAAGCGCGAGGAGACCCGCTGGCGTCCGCCTCATCCCTTCGACAGGACTCCCGATCCTGCCGAGGTCGCGCGCAGCGCGCTGCTCGCGGGGCGCTCCGTCGGCATTACCAAGCTGGGTCCGTCGATCGCGATGCTGCCGACGCCCGAAGCCGCGTCCATCGCGTTTGCCGAGGTCACGAGCTTCATGGGCTATTGGGTCGACCAGAACGGCGTGCCGGGCCTGCATATGCTGCTGATCGACCTGAAGGGCATGGGAGATGGCGATGCGGACGCAGCCATGCGCAGCGTGACGGGCGAGCCGCTGAAGGTGTGGATCGCTCGCTGGCAGGACTACCTCCGCCAGCTGCCGGCGGAATCGGCTCGGAGGCCGACCCCGCATCCGGAAGGCTTGCACCATGGCGTTGGCAAGGATCTGCTGCGGCGCGTCAGACTTGGCGACCTGCTCTTCGCCAGAGGCCACAGTGCCGGCGCGGCCAAGGAGCTCCAGCCCGCGGTGGCCGAAGCGGGCAAAGAGGCGCCGATCCGCTGGAGGGCGGCCCGGGCGCTGCTTGCATCGGGCCAGCCGGACCAGGCGCGGAATGCTCTGGGCACCCAGAGCGATATCGGTTCCTTGAATGGCCCCTGGTTCGGGATCGAGGGCCGGATGGATCGCGCGGCGGGCCACGCCTGGGAAGGCAGAACGCGCATTCGAGCTGGGTGTGTCGGCCGACCCTCTGTCCGAGGAGGCGGCTTGCGAGGGGGTCTCGGCTCCGCGCGGTCCTGACGGGCTCGACAAGGCGCCGCTGCCGAAGGACTCCCGACGGCGGGCGCTGTGCGAGGCGGCCCGCAAGATTCCACGCAATTGACCCGGCTCCAGCCAGCGCCTACCATGGGCGGCCCAACCCCGCGACAATTTTGAGACTTCCGGTGAGCCTTGCCACCTTCACCGCGGCCCAGGTGCTGCGCATGCTGCCGCGTGTCCGCATCAGCCACGCCGTTGGCAGGTTATGTGAACAGGAGCTTCCTCCAAGTGTGTCCCGAGCCATCGCGAACGCGTATGTTCGCGCCTACGGCGTCGACATGCAGGAGGCCGCTGCAGCTGGGGCGCCCTATCCGAGCTTCGACGCGTTCTTCACCCGGCCGCTGCGTGAAGGTGCGCGCACGATCGACGAGGCTGCGCTGGTCAGCCCGGCCGACGGGTCTCTGGAGGCCAGTGGGCCGGTGGACTCCGGTGGGCGTATATTCGTCAAAGGGCGTCCCTACGACGTTGGCGAGCTGGTGGGTGACGCGCGGGACGCAGCCCGTTTCCAGGGTGGCGTGTACGCCGTCGTGTATCTATCCCCAAGGGACTACCACAGGGTCCACTCGCCGGTTTCAGGGCGGATCACGCTTGTGCGCGGAATTCCAGGGGACCTCTTTCCGGTCAATTCGATCGGCGAGCGACATGTCCCGCGGTTGTTCGTGCGCAACAACCGCGTTGCGATCGTCATCGACACGCCCGATCTCGGCCGTGTCGTGGTGGTCATGGTGGGAGCGGTGATCGTCGGACGGATCAGCGTGGGCGTCATCGATGCGCCCGCAGTTCCGCCTGGCGAGCATGTCATCGAGCCCGCCAGGGAAGTCGAGCGGGGGGACGAGATCGGCGTGTTCCATCTCGGTTCCACGGCGGTCGTGCTGTGCGAGCCGGGTGCCACGATCTCGCGTGAGCTTGGCGCGATAAGGTACGGTCAATCGTTTGCGAAGGCGTCATGACGAGCGACGAACAAGATCGGGATACCGGGAACAAGGAGGTGCTCGACGACGAGGCGCCGCCGGAAATCCCCGATATCTCCTCGGAGCGACCGCCCGCCGTCGGCCTGGGTATGGACGCGCCCCAGGAAGAACTGGAACCTCTCGAGGACAGCGACGTCGCGGCCTCTTCCCCCGTCTCCCAGAAGCCAGTGCCACCGCCGAAACCGAGGCGACGGCGCATGCCGACTTCCCCCCAGACGCCCATCGCGCGTTCGACTCCGCCGCCAGTGTCCGAGTTGGCCAAGGAGGCTCCTCCGCTCGGCCCGATGCGAGCACCGAAGACGCCGTCTTTTGCTCCGACGCTGGTCAATCCGACGATTTCCCGTCCGCCCCCCCCGCGTCGTCCCGCTCCCTCGGAGCCTCCGCGTCCGGGTTCCGAGCCTCCGCGCCGGGTGTCCGAACCACCGCGTCCGGTATCCGAGCCTCCGCGTCCGGTATCCGAGCCTCCGCGTCCGGTATCCGAGCCTCCGCGTCCGGCTTCGGAGCCTCCGCGCCGGGTGTCCGAGCCTCCGCGTCCGGTGTCCGAGCCTCCGCGTCCGGCAGCCGCGCCAGAGCGCGCAGAGCCTGCTTCCCCGACTGCCGAGGCTCCGCGTGCCGCGGCTGTCCCAGGGGGCTTCAGCGAGGCAGAGCCGACTTCGGGCACGCGCCCGCGACCCCGCATGATCACCATTCCGGACGACGCGGTTCCCGTGAAGGGCGTGGCGGCCGAGGTGTCGGCTCCTTCGGTGATGGCCATGCGCATCATCAACATCGGAGAAGGCGACAAGGAGGCTCCGCCGGAGATCCGCGATGAGGGCGTGGACGTGCCCGTGGACGTCGACGAAGGCGTGGACGTGCCCGTGGACGTCGAAACGGAGGTGCAGGGCGCCGAGGAGCTGGACGAAGCGGATGTCGCACCCGACTCGGAAGAAGGCAGCACCCTCGAACACGCCGTCTCGCTGAATCCCGAAGAGGTAGCCGACGCCGAGGCGGTGCCCGCCAAGCCCCCGCCTCCTCCGCAGCGCCGCGGCGCGCCTCCACCGCCGCCCTCCGAGTCGGCGCGTCAGGCCGCGCGCGCCCGGAAAGAAAAGCCGCCGCCCTCCTCCGCCGAGGTTTCCGAAAGGAAACCCCAGCGGCGACCGTGGTGGGAAGAGGTATTCGGCGAGGACTTCGTCCGTGCGACCACGCGCGACACGGACGAGCAGATCAGCCGCGAGGCGAACTTCATCGAGGAGTCGCTGGGCGTAGCGCCCGGTGGCGTCGTGCTCGACCTCGGCTGCGGTGCCGGCTACCACGCTGTCGAACTGGCGAGCCGTGGCTACGGTGTCGTGGGCTACGATCTCTCGCTCTTCCAGCTGGCTCTGGCGGCCGATGTCGCGCAGGAGCGCGGACAGAAGCTCAATTTCCTGCAGGGTGACATGCGGGAGATGGCCTTCGAGGAGATGTTCGACGGCATCTACTGCTGGAACACCACGTTCGGCTACTTCGAGGAAGAGAAGAACCTGGCCGTCGCACAGCGCGTGTTTCGTGCGCTGAGGCCGGGCGGCATGTTCCTGCTCGATGTCGCAAACCGCGACTTTGTCGCGATGGATCAGCCCAGCCAGGTCTGGTACGAGGGCGATTCCTGCGTGTGCATGGACGACATGAGCGTCGACTTCATCACCAGTCGGCTCCGCGTGAAGCGCACGATGATCCTCGACGACGGCCGCACGCGTGAAAGCAACTACTCGGTGCGGCTATATGCGTTGCACGAGCTCGGCAAGCTGCTGCACGACGTCGGCTTCCGCGTGACGGAGGCGAGCGGGCACCTGGCGACCCCGGGCGTGTTCTTCGGTACGAATTCCCCGCGCATCATCGTGCTGGCGCAGAAGCCGTAGCCCGACAGGGCCTACGGCTTCTCGCAGTCCACGTAGATGCCGCCGTTTTCGCTGTCGCAGCTGCAGCTGGAGCCGAGGACGTGCTGCACGCAGCTGCAGCTCGCCTGCTTGGCGCAGGCGGGCAGCCAACTGCACGCCGGTCCGCCCGGGGCTTTACGGTCGCAATAGAACCCGTTCGGGCAGATCCCGTCGCCGCACGAGAAACACGTACCGTCGTCGCAGCTCGGCGCCTGGGGAGCTTCCGGAGCGGTGTCGGTGTCCGCGGACGAAGTCTCGTTCCCGGCTTGGTCGGTGTGCTGCGTGGGGGCGTGCGCCGCGGGCGTCGCGCCGCCGCACGAGCACACCAGCGAGCCAAGCGCGAGCGCCGCGAGCAGCCGGAGGAAGCCGAGGGACCGATAGGCGGTGCGAGAAGGGCGTTGTCGATCACCGAGCGCAATTCCACTGCACACCGCCTGGTGCTTCGACCGAGCCGCTCCAACCCGGAGCGCCGACGGCTGCACCGCCCTGGCTGCCTCCCGCCGGAGAAGTCCGTTCTGATGCTTGTCTTGTGGACGTTCGGGCCCCCAACCCCGAACGCGGCAACCCGAAGCCTGGCTCCGTGAGCTGTAGCGAAATCGTGACCAGTGACGTAGCTGCACAGCAGCACCACGTATACGTCCCGCGCCGTGTTCGGTACAAGGGGAGCGTGGACTGTTCGAGGTATCGGCCGTGAGTGGGGATCTCGCGACGAGTCTCGCCCGGGCGCTGCCCGGGCTCCGGATAAGCGCCGATCCGCCGGACCAGGTCGCCTACTCACGTGACCTGTGGCCGCGCCGGCTCATCGACGTGCGAGCCGGCCGTCCCGCCGAGCATCGTCCTGCCCTGATCGTCTGGCCCGAGAGCGTGGACGATGTGCGCGCGCTGGTGCGCTTCGCCCGGGACGAAGGGGCGCCGCTTGTCCCATTCGGTGCGGGCAGCGGTGTGTGCGGCGGCGTGGAGCCGGAACCGCGCGCCATCGTGGTCGATCTCAAGCGCATGTGCGACTACCGCATCGACGCCGACGCGCCGCTGATCGATGTCGGGCCGGGTGCCATGGGGATCACGTTGGAAGAGGAAATCCAGCGCGAGGGCTACACCATCGGGCACTTTCCATCGAGCATCCTGTGTTCGACGGTCGGTGGCTGGGTGGCGGCGCGCGGTGCAGGCCAGTGCTCGGGCCTGTACGGCAAGATCGAGGACATGGTCGTCTCGCTCGAGTGCGTGCTGGGCGACGGCGAGGTTGTCGAGCTCCGGCGACGACGCTCGGGACCCGACCTTGTGCCGCTGATGATCGGCAGCGAGGGCACGCTCGGGGTCATCACGCGCGCCAGGCTCAGGCTACACCGGGTGCCCACCGCGCGCGCGTACGCCGCCTTCTCGTTCAAGGACATCGTCGCGGGCTGGGACGCGATGCGCGAGCTGTTCCAGAGCGGCCTGAGGCCCGCTGTGGCCCGACTCTACGACCCGATCGACTCGGCGTTGATGCGTCAGGGCTCGGTCAAGGGGCGCGGTGGCGGTTCACGGCGACGGAGCCGCGGCGGCTCGCGCGCGCTGGGTCTCGTCATGCGCTCCGCCTTGCGCGTTCCTGCTGCGCTCAATGCCGCGATCGAGGCAGCCGAGGGCAATCTGCTCGGCGGCTCCACGCTCGTGCTGATCTTCGAGGGGACCGACGAAGAGGCGCATGCCGACAACGAACGCGCGGCAGCCATCTGCCGGCGCCTCGGCGCGGTGACACTGGGCGAGGGGCCCGCGCGCACATGGTTCCAGCATCGATACAGCGTGAGCTACCGGCAATCGCCGGTGTTCCGGATGGGCGCGTTCAGCGACACGATGGAGGTCGCCGCTCCCTGGTCGTGCCTCGCGCAGCTCTACGACGACGTGCGGCGCGCGCTGGGAAAGCACGTCCTGGTGATGGCGCATCTGAGCCACGCCTATCCCGACGGCTGCAGCATCTACTTCACGTTCTCCGGCGTCGGGCGCGACGACGCCGAGGCCGCCCGCATCTACGAGCGCGCCTGGCGTGATGCACTCGGCGCCGCGATCGCCGCCGGGGGCACGCTCAGCCACCATCATGGCGTCGGACGCAGCAAGGCGCCGCGACTCGGTGAGGAGCTCGGTCTCGGCGTCGATGTGATCCGGCGCATCATGCGCGCCTGCGATCCGGCACGCGTCATGAACCCGGGCAACCTGACGCCACGCGAGCCACTCGACAAGAGGAGCCCAGGTGATTCCGGGCGCGGCAGCGCGCCCTGGGTTGCCGCCGAGGAAGAAGGCGCACCCGCGGACATCGACGAGAAGTCGCTGTTGGCGGCATTCGCCGGTGGTACCCAGCTCTCGGTCGCCGAGTCCCTGCTGGCCGCCCGAGGGATGACGCTCGCTGTCGAAGGCGCGTTGCCGGAGTGCGATGTTGCGAGCTGGATCGCAGGGGGCATGCCCGGCGGGCGCGATCCCTGGAGCGATCCTGTCGATCATCTGGTGGCTGGCCTGACAGCGCGCCTCCGCTCGGGAGAAGAGCTGGTGGTCCAGCCCGCGCCCCGCCGCGCGGTCGGTCCCGACCTGATGCAGCTGTTCGTTGGTGCGGGCGAGCGCGTAGGCCGTGTGGAAAGGGCCTCGCTGCGCGTGCGCCGGCAGGGCGCGCCACCCGCGCGCGCGATGCCCTTCGACATCGAGCGCGATCCGGCAACGTCCGACGCAGAGCGAGCGCTCTGGGAGCGCATCGCCAGCGCCGTGGTCGGGTAGCGCGCTACTCCGCGCTCGGCGGCGCCGCGCTCGGCGGCGCCGCGCTGCTCGGCAGGCTCACGCCCCCCAGCCGTTCGAGCGCTGCCTCGACCAGAGTGCGATCGTCGCTGGAGAGCGTCGCCTTGCCGGCGCGGTGCAGCGCGAAGCGCAATGTCGCGGCCTCCAGCGCCGACAGCGCGATCGTGCGGTGGAACGACAGCTCCGGTACGCGATAGCGGAGCAACACCCGGCCGTCGTCCAGCACCTGCTCACCTATGATCTCGGCCTGTGCCCGCCCGTTCCCGGCAAGCTGCCGGATCACGCCGCGCACGCGCGCCGCCCGCCGCCGCACACGTCGAGCCAGGCCGTCTTCGAACAGGGAGAAGAAGCGATTGCGGGAGTACGTCCTCGGGGCCAGCACCAACGCGCAGAGCAGCGCTTCGGGGTCGACGTTCAGCCGCCCGTTCACGCGCCTGCCTCGAGTTGTGCCGCCTGGTGCCACGCCACGACGGCGTCGACCAGCTCGTCGAGCTCGCCCTGCACGATGCGATCGAGCTTGTACAGCGTCAGATTGATGCGGTGATCGGTGACGCGGTTCTGCGGGAAGTTGTAGGTGCGGATCTTCTCGGAGCGATCGCCTGCCTTGACCATGCCGCGGCGCTCGTCGCGGATCGCCTCCGCCTGCTTCTGCTGCTCGATGTCGAACAGGCGGCTGCGCAGGATCTTCAGCGCCTTGGCCTTGTTCTTGATCTGGCTGCGCTCGTCCTGGCACTTGACGATCATGCCGGTCGGCAGGTGGGTGACCTGGACTGCGCTGTTGGTCGTGTTGACGCCCTGACCGCCGGGGCCACCGGCCGCCGCGATGTCGAAACGCAGATCCTTGTCGTCCAGCTCGAGCTCGACCTCGTCGGCTTCAGGGAGCACCGCCACGGTGGCGGTCGACGTGTGGATCCGCCCTTGCGCCTCCGTCGCCGGCACGCGCTGCACGCGGTGGACGCCTCCCTCGAATTTCAGGCTGGAGAAGACGCGATCGCCGCTGACCAGCGCGATGATTTCCTTGAACCCTCCAGCGGAGGATTCGCTGCTGCTCAGGACCTCGACCTTCCAGCCGCGCCCTTCCGCATACCGGGTGTACATGCGGAACAGATCCGCGGCGAACAGCGCGGCCTCTTCGCCGCCGGTGCCGGCGCGGATTTCCAGAATGGTGTTCTTGTCGTCGTTGGGGTCGCGGGGCAGAAGCAGGATCTGGATGTTGCGCTCGAGCTTGCCCATGCGTTCTTCCAGCTCGGGCAGTTCCTCACGCACCATGGGCCCCAGCTCCGGGTCGTCGAGCGCTTCGCGGTCCTCCCGGATCTGCTTGTCCACGTCGCGCCACTCCCGGAACGCTTCGAGCACGGGGCCGAGGTGGCTGCGCTCGCGATTCAACGAGGTGATACGCGCCTGGTCCGCCAGCACCTCCGGTTCGCACATCAGCCGCTCGATTTCCTCGTAGCGGCGCGCGAGCATCTGGAGCTTGTCGACGGGGATCATGACGAGCTGCTCATGCGGCGGGCGCGGCGGCCTGGGCGAGCGACGCGTAGCTGTCGAAAGTCCGGTCCGCTGGCTCCTTTTCGTCGGCCCGGCCCTGCTCCCGTCCCAGCGCCACGGCAAGCGCGCCGAGCGCTACCTCGAGCTGTTCGTCGTCAGGCTCGATGGTCGTGATCTTCTGCACCAGAAAGCCTGGCCAGAGCAGCGCCCTGAGCGGCCCCCGCGTGCAGTAGCGCGCGAACACACGCTGGATCTCGAACGTCAGCGCCGCGATCACCGGCAAGAACGGCAGCTTCATCAGGAAGAACGCGATGTTGTCCACCAGCTTGCCCAGACCGAGTTGGGGGAGCAGGGGACCTATCGCCGTGAAGATGATGATGCTCACGAGCGCCACCATCACCAGGAACGTGGTCCCGCAACGCGGATGCAGCGTGGTCTTCGAACGCGCGTTGTCGACCACCAGCTCTTCGCCGGCCTCGTAGGTGTAGATCGATTTGTGCTCGGCGCCGTGATACTGGAAAACGCGGTAGATCTCGGGCATGCGGCGGATGGCGAGCATGTAGCCGATGATGATCACCAGCTTGCCGGCGCCGGTGATGAGCTGGAATTCCGGGCTGCGCACGTCGAGCCCGAGGTGGAAGAGGCGGCTCGTGCCCGCGGCGAATGCCTGCGGCAGCGCCACGAACAACACCAGCGCGAAGACCACGGCCAGGAGCGTGAAGAGCTTCTTCTTCGTGTCGCCGCCTGACTGCTCGGGCGCGCCCATGGGCTCGCCGGGTTCGGCCGTGAGCAGGGCGATGATGGGCAGCGAGAGTGCGGCCAGGGTGCTCGGCCCGCGCGGAGCGGCGCTCTCGGCCTGCTCTTCTTCTTCGAGATCCTGTTCGAAGATGTCGGAGGCGAAGCGCAGCGCGCCGCTGCCGAGCTTGAGCGCTTCGACGAGCGTGAACACGCCGCGTACGCCGGGCCACGCCTTCACGCCGCGGCGGCTGTCCGGCATCTCGCGCTGACGGACGACGAGCGCGCCGCTCTTCCTGCGTACGACCGCCGAAAACGAGTGCGGCGAGCGCATCATCACGCCTTCGATGAGCGCCTGGCCCCCGATGTAGGGACGGGCGACACCGTCCGGACCCATGACCGAGGGCTGGTTCCCGTTGCCGCCGTCCTCCGCCGTACCGACGCCCGCCGATCTCGGTCGCTGGCTTTGCCTCGCTGCGCTTCCGGTGCTCACGTAGCCACCTACGCTCCGCTCCGGTTCTCGCTCGGCTGCGCCAGCAACCGAGCTTGACGGGCGGACGAGCAGAGGCGTCGCGTCAGGGGGTAGTTCGACATCGTCCCCACTATAGTCTGCTCGGCGGGCTGGACCACCGGCGACGGAGCGAAGCGCGCGCTATTTGCCTACGTTCGCGTACTTGCGACGGAAGCGGTCGATGCGGCCCTGCGTGTCCATCAGACGCTGCTTGCCGGTGTAGAACGGGTGACAGGCCCCGCAGACATCCACGGCAAGCTCCGACTGGGTGGAGCGCGTTTCGAACGTGTTCCCGCAGGCACAGGTCACTTTGACGACCTTGTACTCGGGGTGGATACCTTCCTTCATCTTTGCTCCGCGTCGGCCGCTCAGGCCGGAAAAGGACGGCGAACCTAGCGCCCAGCGCCCGACTCGGCAAGTGCCAACTCGACGCCCTCGTCAGGGACGGCGGCTTTCCGAGCTAGCGAACCGGCCCTGGTGGGCCAGTGTTTTGTCATGTCATTCCGGTGTGTTACCGTATGCGCCCGGCGCTTGGCGCCTAACTTGACGTTACGTCATTTGTAGCCCATAGCAGGAGAACCATGGAGGAGCGTCCGTCCCGTCGCGAGGCGATCAAGCGGTTGGCGCTTACGGGGGTTGTCCTCGGAGGGGCGGCCGCCGCGACGAAGCTGACCTTCGATCGGGGCGGCTACGGCCTGTCGCGTCCCAGCGGCAAGCGCCAGGTGCGGGACTTCGAAGTCGGCAAGTCGCCAACCGGCTCCCCCGTGATGGCGATCGCGAAGAGCTCGACGGATCCGGCGACCCTCGTGCAGCGCGCCGTCGACGCGCTCGGTGGGATCAAGCACTTCATCTCGCGCGGCGACGTTGTCGCGATCAAACCGAACATCGGTTGGGATCGCGTGCCGGCCCAGGCCGCCAACACCAATCCCCAGGTCGTGGCCAAGATGGTGAAGCTGGCGTTCGAGGCGGGAGCCAGCAAGGTCATCGTCACCGACGCGTCCTGCAACGAGCCGCACCGCTGCTTCCAGCGCTCGGGCATCTGGCGGGCGGCCTACGCGATGGGCGCCACCGTGATCCTGCCTGCCGAGCATCGCTTCCGCAGCATGCGCATGCAGGGCGACGTGCTCGACGAGTGGCCGATCTACACGCCACTGATCAACGCCGACAAGGTCATCAACATGCCGGTCGCCAAGAACCACAACCTGGCGAAGTACACGGCTGCGATGAAGAACTGGTACGGCATGCTGGGTGGCCGGCGCAACCGCCTGCACCAGAGCATCAATATGTCGATCGCGGATCTGGCAACCTTCATGCGTCCCACGCTGACCGTGGTCGACGCGACGCGCGTGCTGATGCGCAACGGGCCACAGGGTGGCAACATCGACGATACGCGCGTGATGAACCAGGTCATTGCCAGCCTCGATCAGGTAGCGGCAGACGCCTACGGCTGTACGCTGATCGGGCAGAAGCGCGAGAACATCCACTACCTGAAGCTCGGCCACGAGCGTGGCATCGGCAATATGAACTGGGAGCAGCTCCACCACGTCGAGGTGTAGGTGTCGCAGGGCAACCAGCCTGGGCTAACTCCGCCGCAAGAGGCCGAGTTGCCCGCGCCGATCCCGTGGCTCGACTGCACGGGCCAGGTGGCGCCGCTCGATGCGCCGGCGCCGCCGGCGCCCGACGAGTCTGCGTCGATCGCGATGGTCGCCGCGCCTCCGGCGCCGGACGTTGCGCAGGCGGCGAGCGCTGGTTCGCGTTGGTACTCGCGCGTCTGGAAGAAGATCTACAGGAAGAAGAAGCGCTCCGGCTCCGGCCTGCCGGCGCGGCGCTCGATCCGGATCCTCGTCTGGGTGCGGCGCGCGGTGCAGATCGGGTGTTTCTCGCTGTTCATGTACTTCCTGTTCCAGACAGCGTTCCGCGGCACGTTCTCCGCTTCGGCGGATTCGCCTGTGCGCCTGCCTCTGCCGGTGGAAGGGTTCCTGCTCGCCGACCCGTTCGTGGCGACGATGACGTTCCTCAGCACGCACGCGGTGTATCGCGGGCTGGCCTGGTCGCTCGTCATCCTGGCGCTGACGCTGGTGTTCGGGCGCGTCTTCTGCGGTTGGATCTGCCCGTTCGGGACGATGCACCACTTCTTCGGGTGGATTTTCCCCAGCCGCTACCTCAAGGGGAACAAGCGCGTCGAAGCGAACAAGACGCACTGGTGGCAGGCGGGCAAGTACTACATCCTCTTCGGTTTTCTCGGGGCCGCGCTCGTCGGCAGCGCGATCGGCGGCCTGCTGGATCCGATCTGCGTGGCGGTCAGGGCCGTGGGTCTCGGCGTGTTGCCGGCGCTGCAGTACATCGGCATCCACTCGTCCAACGTCATTGCCGATACGAACATACGCGCGCTGCAGAACGTCGCCGACACCAGCCAGGACTTCCTCGCGCAGACTGTGTGGACCTCGCACCAGTACTACTACCACCAGACGTGGCTGATCCTGTTTCTGCTGATCGCGATCCTGTTCATGAACCGCTTCATCCCGCGGTTCTGGTGCAGGGCGCTGTGCCCGCTGGGCGCATTCCTCGGCGTGCTCTCGCGCTTTGCCTTGTTCGGCATGGAAAAAGACCATGCCAAGTGCACCGACTGCAATCTGTGCATCGTCAACTGCCAAGGCGCGGACAGTCCACAGGGCGGCGTGAAGCACCGGCAGGACGAGTGCCACATGTGCTTGAACTGCGAGAGCGCCTGTCCCGAGGACGTGATCAAGTTCCGCTTTCTGCCCAACCGCCGTAGCGTCATCAACAAGCCGAACGTGAAGCGCCGCACCGTGCTTGCAACGGGCGCGGTGGGTGCCGTCGCCATTCCGACGCTGCGCATCGCCGATTGGCCGGACAAGAACTACAACCCTCACGTGATCCGCCCGCCCGGGGCCGTGGAGGAGCGGCAGTTCCTCGACCGCTGCATCCGCTGCGCCGAGTGCATGAAGGTGTGCCCGAACAACGCGCTGCACCCAGCGTTCTTCGAATCCGGTCTCGAGGGCATGTGGACGCCCATCCTCATTCCGCGGATCGGCTACTGCGAGTTTTCCTGTGTGTTGTGCGGACAGGTCTGTCCGACCGGCGCCATCCAGAAGATCGACGAGAAGCAGAAGATGGGCATCGGCCAGAAGCCGATCGCGATCGGGACTGCGATGTACGATCGCGGGCGCTGTCTGCCCTGGGCGATGGCCACGCCGTGCATCGTGTGCGAGGAGTTCTGCCCGACCTCGCCCAAGGCCATCTGGGCCGAGGACACGACGGTGCCCAAACGCACCGAGAAGCCAGGGCCCAACGGTGAGCCGCCCCCGATGACCACGGTCAAGTTGCAGCGCCCGCACGTCGACCCGAACTTGTGCGTCGGCTGCGGAGCCTGCGAAAAGGTCTGTCCGATCGTCGACAAGCCCGCGGTCTACGTGACCAGCGCTGGCGAGACGCGTTCGAAGACGAACATCATCCTGCTCGAGAACACGAGCTACAACCAGAAGACCTAGCCAGCCGACGAGGGGCTCGACCCGCGCGTCCGTTCAGTCCCATGGTCGCGGTTTCCGGACGACAGCTATGCCCTGGGTTGTGCCAGCGCCGCTGGCACAAAGGTCCGACGTTCGGCGACTGCTGGTAACTCCGAGTCAGGCGGATCCGCCGCAATATCGCTTTCCCCTGCCGCCCGGGGCAGAGTGGCATGTGCGTCGGTGCTGCTGGCGTGACAATTGCTTGGGAGCACTGTCGATGACTCGTAGTAGTGGATGGGCCGGGCTGGCGGCGATCGGCGGGCTGTTTGTCGCTGCCGTTGTGGGCAGCGGATGCGGTCGAGCCAACCTCGATTCCTATGCGAGCTACGGCGGAGCCGGCGGCGAGGGCGGCGCAACGCCGACCTGCGGCGACGGGACCTGCGAGGTGGGCGAGACGCAGCAGAGCTGTCCCGCCGATTGCAGTGGAAGCTGTGGAGACGGCAAGTGCGTGTCACCCGAGACGGCGTCGAGCTGTCCCAAGGATTGCGCCAGTAGATGTGGCAACGGCGTCTGCGAGAAGGGCGAGACGCCGGAGAGCTGTCCCGCCGACTGTGGTCAGCCGGGCTACTGCGGCGATGGGAAGTGCGGGCCGGGTGAGGACGTGAAGAGCTGTCCCGCCGACTGTGGTCAGCCGGGCTACTGCGGCGATGGGAAGTGCGGACCGGGTGAGGACGTGAAGAGCTGTCCCCAGGATTGTCCCGGCTATTGCGGCGACGGCATCTGCGCTCCCGGCGAAAACCAGTACAATTGCGCGCAGGACTGCGGGCAGTCTGGCTACTGCGGTGACGGCATGTGCGAGCCGGGGGAGAGCCAGGCCAGCTGTCCGCAGGACTGTGGCTACTGCGGCGACGGCTACTGCGCGCCGAACGAGAGCCCGTACAGCTGCCCGCAGGACTGTGGCTACTGCGGCGACGGCGTGTGCGGTCCGGGCGAAAACCAGTACAACTGTTCACAGGACTGTGGCCAGACCGGCTATTGCGGTGACGGCAAGTGCGGTCTGAACGAGGACCCGAAGAGCTGCCCACAGGACTGCACTGTCTGCGGCGATGGCTTCTGTGGGCCGAACGAGAACGCGAAGACCTGCCCCCAGGACTGCAGCGTGTGCGGCGACGGCATCTGCGGTCCGAACGAGGACCTTTACAGCTGTCCGCAGGACTGTGGTTACTGCGGGGACGGCCTCTGCGGCCCGAACGAGAGCTCCAAGACGTGCCCGCAGGACTGTGGCCAGTATGGCTATTGCGGCGATGGCTTCTGTGCTTCCGGCGAGACCCCGCAGAACTGCCCGCAGGACTGCGGCAACTACGGCTACTGCGGTGACGGGATCTGCGCGGCCAACGAGTCGCCCACCACGTGTCCCAGCGACTGCAGCGGCGGCAGCGCCACTTGTGGCAACGGCATCTGCGAGCCGGGCGAGCCCCAGTCCTGCCCGTGGGACTGCTACAATCCGCCGCCCCAGGATGGCGGGCCGCCGCCGCCGCTGCCCGGCGCGGACGCCGGCGCTCCCTGACGGGCGGCCGAAGCAGGCAGCGCGCCGACCTGCCGGCAGAGCGGCGAGAGGGCATTGACCTCGATTCCGGGGCAATCCCTGCTTGCGTTGAGCTGCGTCTCCGCCCGATCATGTCCGGAATGACCCAGAGCGTTGCCGACGCACGAACCACTGCCGCCAGCGTCGCGAAGTGGCTTGTGGACAAGGGACGGCCGGACGAAGCCGTCTCGCTTCTGAGCGCCTGGGCGGCAGCGGGTCCCAACGACAGTGCCGGTCAGCAGCTCCTGGCCGAGGCCCTTCGCATCGATCCGAGCGCGCGGGTCGCACAGATGGCGTTCGAACGCATGGAGGGCGTCCAGGGCGACCACTCCGAGCTCGACACGTTGATCCAGCGCTTCGACGAGAAGGAGCTGGGTCGGCTCGAGGCCGAGATGCGCCGCCCGAGCTTCCGCCGCGCGCAGATGGGCTACAACAACAACATCCGCTTCCGCGAGCAGGTGTTCCACGTGCAGACCGAGGACTCGGGGCTCGATCAGCCGCACATCGTCACTCACCTGTTTGCCGACGGCGGGCGCATCATCAAGAGCCACAAGCGTTCCTACGCGGAGCAGGTCTCGCGCCCGGATGTCGCCGACTACGTGCGCGGCCTGATGAAAGCACAGCATCTGGAGATGGTGCTTGCGCTCCGCGAGGGCCGCTTCGACGCCGTGCTCGAAGGACGCGAGGTCGGAGGGATCGAGACGCTCACCGAGCCGCCCGCTGTCGACATCCGCAAGCTCGCAAGCAAGAAGAAGCAGCGCGCGGAAGCAGGAGCGGCAGCCGGCGCAGCCGCAGGACCCGCGGTCCAGGCGCCTCCCGTTGCGCCGCCCCCGCCGGTCGCAGCGCCGCAGCCCACGCCCTCCCAGCCTTCGCCTCCGGCTGCGCCCCACCATTTCTCGCTGCAGGTGCTCCGCAGCCTCTCCGGCGGTCCGGAGAGCTACTCGCCTCCCGGTGACCAGGCGATCATCGGCGCGGCGGGTGCGATCGGTCTGCCGGGCGAGCGCTTCTGTCACCCGCGCGAAGCGCAGCTCACCTGGAAGGACGGGCGTCTCTGGCTGGAGGATCTCGAGGGCGGCAACGGCGTCTTTCTACGCATCCGCACACCGGTCGAGCTCGAGTTCGGTGACGAGTTCGTCGTCGGCGATCAGTTGCTGCGCGTCGAGAAGAACCCGGTTCCCGACGACGGACCCGATCCGGATCCGACGTACTTCTACTCGTCCCCCAAGTGGCCGTCCTCTTTCCGGGTCGTCCAGATCTTCGAGGGTGGCGCTGCGGGGGCCAGCGTGGTCGCGCGCGGCAACACGTTGCAGGTCGGTGCCGCGATCGGCGATCTGGTGTTCGTCGATGACCCGCTCGTGAGCGAGCAGCACTGCGTGGTTGAAGAGCAGGCCGGTTCGGTCGTGCTCACGGACCTGTCGTCGCGCACCGGCGTGTTCGTTCGCATCCGCGGTGAGCAGGAACTTTCGCACGGCGACGAGCTTCTCGTCGGGCGGACGCGGCTGGTTGTCGATCTCGGCGGCGGTGGCTAGAGCGCGTCTCGATCGCGGCTGGGGTCATGCGTTCTGGCCAGCGCGGACGCTGGATACAGAAAAGCCGGGCGCGGCTTGGTGCCACACCCGGCCTTTCCTGAACAACTGGGCCGAGCGTGCGAGCACGCCCGGCCCTTGTTTGCTCAGTTCGCCGGCGCCGGAGCGTCGCCGCCAGCCGGAGCGTCGGCCGGAGCGTCCGAAGCCGCCGGAGCGTCCGGAGCTGCCGGAGCGTCGGCTGCGGGAGCGTCGGTCGCGGGAGCCTCGGCGGACGGGGCCGCGGGCGCCTCGGGGGTCGCCGCGTTATCGGGCGAAGCCGGAGCGGGAGTGGCGCCGCCACCACAGGCAACGGCCAGGGCGCACAGCGGAATCGACAGGGCGAGTGCGAAGTACTTGCGAATGCTCATTTCGGGGATCCTCCTAAACCAGACCAGGAACGAGTGCGGCCTGGACCTCACTGAGAGATGCACCAGTAACCCAAAGCGGCTCACGAAAAAAACCCTTCGCGCACTCTCGGGTTCGATTTCGCACAAATCGCCATCGGCGGAAGCCATGTTCCGGGACCGCTGCAACCTGCGAAAGCTGCTTATATAACGCGGCGCGTCGTAGTGGCGTGCGTCGCCGGTGAGCCGAAAATCGGGCACGCTGCGTCCATTGATGGACGCCATGGCATCGAGCTCTCCCAACCCTCGGCTCCGCCTGGTTGGAGGGACGGCAGACCGCTCGTCCCGCCGGCTGGGGCCCACGGGGGATCTCGACGACGCGCAACTGGTCGCGCTCGCACGCGAGAACGACACGGTGGCCTTCGAAGTGCTGTACCGACGCCATGCCGTGTTCGCCATGAACCTCGCCATCCGCATCCAGGGGCACGCCACCGACGTGGAGGACGTTGTGCACGACGCCTTCCTGCGCGCGCACCAGCGCATGCACGAGCTGCGCGATTCTGCGGCGTTCCGCTCCTGGCTCGGTTCCATCGTGGTGCGCCTGGTGCGCAGTCGACTGCGCCGGCGCCGCTTGCTGTCCAGCTTCGGTGTGGGCTCGGCGGATCCGGTGGAGCTCGATTCAATCGCTTCGGCCGACGCCGGTCCCGAAGCACGCGCACAGCTCGCGCAGATCTACGCCCTGTTGCAGACCATGCCGGCCGACGAACGCATTGCCTGGACGCTGCGCTACATCGAACGGCACCGGCTCGAGGCGGTCGCGGAGCTCTCCGGCTGCTCGCTGGCGACTGCCAAGCGGCGCATCCAGCGCGGACAGCGCTTCCTCGCGCAGCATTTCGTCTCGCCTTTCGTCGAGGAGCCGACATGAGCGACGATCGCAGGCTCCCCGACGTTCCTGTCTCGGCGCTGCGCGACCACAGCGACAGCGAACGTGTCGAACGCGTATGGCGGCGCCTGGAGCAAGACATCCCCGCGGCGGCGGTGCGACCCCGCAGTGCGCTGTGGTGGGCTCCTGCCGCCGTGGCGATCGTCTTCGGCTCCGGCGTGTTCGTCGGCGCGCGTTGGTTCCGCGCTGCTCCGTCCGTGCGGCCGACCACCGTCGCGGCCGAGCCTGCCGGGCAGCTCGACGAACGGCCGCCGTCCAAGGCGCAAGCGCCCGGCGCTGCGAGGGCAACTCCGAGCGCCAGGCCGCCCAGGCATCGCGGGCACGAGCGGGTTCCCACGCCGACGAGCGAGCCGCCTCTGGCGCAGGCCCCTGAAATGGTCGCGCCGGCCCCGGCTCCCGCGCCGGCCACGACCGTCGAGCCCCCGAAATGGCAACGCCTGGCCAATGCGGGCGATTTCGCTGCAGCGCACAAGGCCCTGGAAGCGCAGGGAGGCTTCGACCCGGCGCTGGGCGCCGCATCGGCCGAGCAGCTGATGAGCCTGGCGGACATCGCCAAATTCGCCGGCCAGCGCGATCGCGAGCTCCAGGCGCTGCGGCGCGTGATCAAGGGCTTCCCGCACGATCCCTACGCGCCGCTGGCAGCGTGGCAGCTCGGGACGATGCTGGACAGCGCGGGGGACCACGCCGGCGCCGCCCAGGCGTTCCGCGAGTATCGGCGCTTGTCTCCACAGGGTGATTTCGCGGACGATGCGCTCGCGCGCGAGGTCAAGGTTGCCATCGAGCAGGGGAACCTCGACCAGGCGAAGAAGCTAGCCGAGCAGTATGCGAAGGACTTCCCGAAAGGTCGCCACCGCGGCGAGATCCGCGAGCAGCTCGCCAGGGCCACCGCAGCCGATGGCGGGGCAGCGGCCGTGGCGGCTGCCGATGCAGGGGCGCCGACCCAGCAGACGGACGACCCGGACAGCGAAGAGCCGGGCGCTGGAGATCCCGGGGCTGCTGCTCCAGTGCCTGCTCCTTAGCTGCATCCTGCTCGCGGCGCGCACCGCTGTCGCCAATCCGGGCACGCCGGTCGTGGTGGAGATCGACGAGAAGGCGCAGCCCCTGATCGATCCGCATCTGACGCGACGGCTCGTCCAGCTCGAGCTCACCGACGTGGAAGTGCCGCCTGCGGTTGCGGGCGAGGGAGCCCACCGTGTGCCGGCGACGCTGTTCTTCCGCGTGCTCGTCACGAAGCGGGGCACTGTACGCGTCGAGCTGTGGGATCACGGCGAGTTCGCCGGGGCGCGCAGCGTGTCCGCCAAGCGGGGCAGCGCGCCCATCCGCTCGCGCCGGATCGCGCTGGCCGCGGCCGAGCTGGCCCGGCGACTGCGGCAACGCCGGTTGTACGATGCAAAGCAGCGGCAGGAAGCCAAGAAGCGAGCGGACGACGAGCGGAAGGCCGCGGCGGCGGCTCGCGCGCCGCGCATCGCGCTGACGGCGGGAGCGCTGGGCGCGATGGTTGGATCAGGCGACGCCTGGCTTGCCGGGCCCGAGCTCTCCGGTCAGCTCCGGATCCGCGGCGCGCGGCTGTCGGTGGGAGCCGCCTGGCTCTCGGGTGCGCTGCCGCTGGGCGCCGGTACGCCGGGTGCGCGCTGGCTCGAGCTGTCGTTGTCGCCCTCCTACGCAGCTCGGCTGGGGCGCAGTCTGGATCTGGATGCGGGGCTGACCGCGGCGGCAGCCGCCGTGCACGTAACCGGAGCGACCCAGCTCGATGGCATCGACAACGAGCACGACACCTGGTCCGCGCGGGCCGTGGGGCATGTGTATCTGCAGCCCCACCTGTCGCGCGCGTTGGCGCTGAGCTTCGGTCCAGAGCTGGGCGCGATGCTCCGGCGGGTGCCGATGGTCGACGCGCGCGGCCAGAAGCATCGGCTAGGTGGACTGTGGCTCGGTGTGGGGCTGGGCGTAGTGCTGGACCCGGCCGCGCCGGGCTTGTCACCCGGACGCTAGCCCTCGAGCACGCGTGCGCGCTGGGCGCGCGAGAGGTTCACCCAGCGCCCCTCGATGCGGAACTGTGCGGGCTCTGCCTCGACAACGCGGCGACAGCCCCGCACCTTGACCAGATAGGGCGCGTCGTCGCCGTTGCGGCCCGAGAGGGTCGAGCCAGGCGGCGAGGAGCGGGTGGCGAGCAGCACGACGCGATCGCCGTCGCTCTCCTCGAGCTGCGCTGTGCCGCCGCCTTCGAGCACCAGCTCCAACATCAGTAGCCCTTCCGCCCGCGCCGCATCGCCTGCTCCGCTTCGCGCGAAGCTTCGCGCTCGCGCAGGGCCTGGCGCTTGTCGTGCTTCTTCTTGCCGCGCGCAAGTGCGACTTCGATCTTCGCGCGGTTGTTCTTGAAGTACAGCTTGGTGGCGATGACGGTCATGCCGTCGCGCTCGATGCCCGCGCGCAGCTGTTCGATCTCCGCGGCGTGGAGCAGCAGTCGCCGCGGGCGGCGCTCCTCGTGGCCGAACGCTGCGTGCTTCATCGGCGGAATGCGCAGGCCCTTGATCCAGGCCTGGCCGCCGGTGATGTCCACCCACGCATCGCGCAGGTCGGCGGCATTTTCCCTGAGCGAGCGCGCTTCGCTGCCGATCAGCGAGAGCCCTGCTTCGTAGGTCTCGCCGACCTCGTAGTCGAAGTAGGCGCGGCGGTTCTTCGAGACCAGCCGGTCGCCCCTCGGCTGTTTTGCAGGTGCGCCGCGAGCCATGGGGGCCGCACTATGCCCGGTGTTTGGCGAAGCGCAACCTGCTCCCGGCCCGGAACCGGCACCCGGTCGGGCTTGCGGCCGGCGGGTTCCCGGTTAAGTCGTCCTTTCCCGATGCTGCCCTACGCGTTCACGTCATCAGAAAGCCCCTGCGCCCTGAACGAGGGAAGGCGGTGAGGGCAGGCATGTTGCCCACGAAGTTGGTCGGTGCACGCACCCACAACCTGGCCGGCGTGTCCCTGGAGATCCTGCCCGGCGAGGTCGTTGCCGTCACTGGAGTCTCCGGCGCGGGCAAGAGCAGCCTGGCGATCGACACGCTGTACGCCGAGGGTCAGCGGCGTTTCGTCGAGAGCTTCAGCCCGTACGCGCGACAGTTCCTCGAACGCCTCGAGCGACCGCCCATCGAGCGGCTGGAGCCGGTGCCGGCGGGCATCGCGGTGGACCGCCGGGCGCCCGTGAAGAGCTCACGCTCCACGGTCGCCACGATGGCCGATCTGGAGCCGTACCTGTCCGCGCTGTTCACCCGGGAAGCGCGCCCGGTGTGTCCCGAGCACGGCGTCGAGGCCGTCGAGCTCGACGCCTCGAGCGCGGCCGACCGCGTGCTGTCGGAGCTCGGCGGAGCACGCACGGTCATCAGCTATCCGATACGGGTCAGCGGCCCGGAAGCGTACCTCGAGGTGCGGGACCAGCTCGCTCGGGACGGCTATCGCCGGTTGTGGCTCGAGGGCCGCGCCCAGGGGATCGACAACGTGCGTCCCTCGCAGGCCGTGGCCTCCGGAGTCGAGGTCGTGGTCGACCGCGTGGCGGCGTCGCCCCGTGAGCGCAAGCGCCTTGCGGCCGGCATCGAGGAGGCCTGGCGCCGTGGCGATGGCCACGCGCGCCTGCACGCCGAGGGCCGCGACCTGTCGGTGTCGAGTGCACTGTCGTGTCCGGAGTGCGGGCGCCGCTTCGAGCCGGCTCGCCCCGGCTTGTTCTCCTACGAGTCGCCGCTCGGCGCCTGTCCCGAGTGCCGCGGCTTCGGCCGCACGCTGGGCATCGACCTGTTCAAGGTGATCCCCGATACCTCGAAGACACTCGCCAAGGGGGCGATTCGCCCGTGGAGCGGCAAGAGCACGAAATGGGAGCGCGCGGAGCTCGCGCGCATGTGCCGGCGCAACGGCGTGCCGATGGATCGTCCCTGGCAGGAGCTGTCGAACGAGCAGCAGAGCCTCGTGCTCGAGGGCGATGGTGACTGGGACGACGGTCTGTTCCCCGGTGTGCTGGGCTGGTTCCGCTGGCTCGAGACGCGCACCTACAAGATGCACGTGCGCGTGCTGCTGTCGCGCTACCGCTCCTACGACCCGTGTCGTGTCTGCGGCGGCCGGCGGCTGAACGAGCGCGCCCTGTGCTACCGCGTGGCGGGCAGCGATCTGGCCGAGTGGCACGCTCTGGAAATCCACGTCGCGCGCGCCAGGCTCGAGCAGCTGGAGCCGCGCACCGGTCAGGGTGAGCTGGCGCGCCGCGAGCTTTCCAGTCGCCTCGGCTATCTGGAACGTGTGGGGCTTTCCTACCTCACGCTGGATCGCCAGGCGCGGACGCTCTCCGGCGGCGAGGCCCAGCGCGTGACGCTGACTGCCGCGCTCGGCACCTCGCTGCACAACGCCCTGTTCGTGCTCGACGAGCCCACCGTCGGGCTGCATCCAACGGACATCGAGCCGCTGTCGGCCATGCTGCGGGAGCTTGCCGCCCGCAACAACGCCGTGCTGGTAGTCGAGCACGACCCGGCGATCATCCGCGGCGCGGGCCGCGTCGTCGAGCTGGGCCCGGGCGCCGGTGCCGAGGGCGGCCGTATCGTGGCGGACGGCACGCCCGCGGAGCTGTCGAAGCTCGGCGGCGCGACCGCTCGCGCGCTCTCTGGCGCAAAGAGTCGCAAGCGCGCTCCGCGAAAGCCCAGCGGCTGGCTCGCCGTGCGGGGCGTCCGCGAGAACAACCTGAAGCAGGTCGACGTTGAGCTTCCCCTGGGCGTCCTGTGTGCGGTCACCGGTCCGAGCGGCAGCGGCAAGAGCACGCTGGCCGTCGACATCGTGTACCGCGCGCTTGCCCGCCGCCTGGGCGCGCTGGATGTCGAGGCTCCGGGCGAGCACGCGGCGATCGACGGGGCCGACGGCATCCGCCGCGTTGCGCTGGTGGATCAGTCGCCGCTCGGGCGCACGTCGCGCGGCAACGCCGCGACCTACACCAAGGCGTGGGACACCGTGCGCAAGCTGTTCGCCGCGGAAGGCGAAGCGGCTGCACAGAACCTCACGCCCTCCGACTTCTCGTTCAACGTCGAGGGTGGCCGCTGCGACGCCTGCGCGGGCGAGGGCTACGAGACGGTCGAGATGCAGTTTCTGGCCGACGTGCGCCTGGTGTGCCCCGTGTGCAAGGGGCGTCGCTTCAAGGACGAGGTACTCGCCGTACACCATCGCGGCGCGAGCATCGCCGATGTCCTGTCGATGACCGTCGACGAGGTCGCGGCATTCCTGCGTACGGAAGCCGCCATTCAGCGAGCGCTCGGCCCGGTCCAGCTGCTGGGGCTCGGCTACCTGCGCCTCGGACAGCCGCTGTCGACGCTCTCCGGCGGCGAAGCGCAGCGACTGAAGCTCGCGCGTGCGCTCGGCGACAAGCACCAGGGCGAGCTGCTCGTGCTCGACGAGCCCAGCGCGGGGCTGCACGCCGACGAGGTGGCGCGCCTGCTCGACGCGCTCGACATCATCGTCGACGCGGGAGGCAGCGTCGTCGTGGTGGAGCACGACCTCGATGTGGTGCGCGCGGCGGACTGGGTGATCGACCTCGGACCCGGCGCCGGCGCCCAGGGCGGTCGTGTGGTGGCCGTCGGCACGCCGGAGCAGATAGCCCGGAGCGACAGCCGCACCGGCCAGGCCCTGTCCGCGCGGCGTGCACGCGCCTCGCGCCGCAAGCCGCCGCGGCAGAAACGCGCCGCGGTGCTCTCGGTGGAGCGGGCGCGCGAGCACAACCTGCGGGAGATCTCCGTCGACATACCCCACGGCGCGCTGACCGTGGTGACCGGACCGAGCGGCTCGGGCAAGAGCACGTTGGCTTTCGATGTCGTCTTCGCCGAGGGGCAGCGGCGTTTCCTCGAGACCCTGACGCCCTACGCGCGGCAATTCCTGCCGACGATGCCGCGCCCCGACGTGGATAGCGTCGCTGGCGTGCCGCCGGCCATCGCCCTCGAACAGCGCACGTCGCGTGCCGGTTCCAAGTCGACGGTGGCCACGGTGACCGAGGTCGCACACTATCTCAGACTGCTGTTCGCCAAGCTTGGCGTCGTGCACTGTCCCGACCACGACAAGCCCATCGCGTCCAGCAGTCCCGACGCAATATTCGCCGCGGCGCGCGCGACTCGCGGTCGCTTCGACCTGTGCGCTCCCGCAGTGCAGGCTCGCAAGGGCACCTATCTCGACGTGTTCACCTCGGCTGCGCGCGACGGTATCCAGACGGCGTGGTGCGACGGCAAGCTCGTCTCGACGGACGACCCGCCGCGCCTGGCCAGAAACCGCGAGCACGACATCGACCTGGTCGTCGCCGCAGGTCTCACCGGCCGGCGGCTGTCCCGCGAGCAACTCGACCTCGCGCTCGAGTGGGGCGGCGGCGCGGTGAAGCTCCGCCAGGCGAAGAGCGAGCGCCTGCTGTCGGCACGCAGCGCCTGTCCGGTGTGCGGCTTCTCCGTTCCCGAGCTCGACCCGCGCTGGTTCTCCTTCAACACGCGGCAGGGCCGCTGCGAGACCTGCGAGGGCGAGGGCGTGCTGTACGAGGAGCGGCGCCGCGGTCGCGGTTCGCGCGCCACGACCGAGACCGTTGCCCGCGTCTGTCCCGATTGCAGCGGGACGCGCCTGGCGCCGATCCCGCGCGGCGTGCGTTTGCAGGGTGAGCAGTACGCGGAGCTGACCGCCCGCTCCGTCCGGGCTGTGCTCCGGCGTGTCGGACAGTGGCGCTTTCCGGCAGAGGCGCGCCCCGTCGCGGCGCCCGTCGTGGCGGAGCTGGAGCGCCGTCTGCGCTTCCTCGTCGACGTCGGTCTCGACTACCTGTCGCTGGATCGACCGGCGAAGACGCTTTCCGGTGGCGAGATGCAGCGGCTCAGGCTGGCGGCGCAACTCGGCGCGGGGCTGACCGGCGCGCTGTATGTGCTCGACGAGCCGACCATCGGCCTGCATCCCCGCGATACCGGCCGCCTGCTCGACAACCTCCGAAACCTGGTGGCCATCGGTTCCACCGTGCTCGTCGTGGAACACGACGCCGATACCATCCGCGCCGCCGATCACCTGATCGATCTTGGTCCCGGGGGCGGCTCGCACGGAGGGCAGGTCGAGGGCGAAGGTAGTCCCGCGTCTGTGCTCCGGCAGAAGCGCTCGCCGACCGGGCGCGCGCTGGCGGCTCCTCCCAAGCTGCGCCAGCCGCTTCCCGTGGGTCGTGATGCGCGCTGGCTGGTCGCGTCAGGTGTGTCCGAGCACAACCTGAAGAGCGTCGAGCTGCGCATTCCCCTCGAGCGCTTCACGGTGGTTGCGGGGGTGAGCGGATCGGGCAAGAGCACGTTGGTGAGACAGGTCCTCTTGCCGGCGTTGCGACGCGAGCTGGGTCTTGTCGCCGACGAGCCGGGAGCGTTCTCGTCGCTCGAAGGTGCTGGCGCGCTCAAGCGCGCGGTCGCCGTCGACCAATCTCCGATCGGTCGTACGCCGCGCTCGGTGCCCGCCACGTTCCTCGGTATATGGAATACCATCCGTTCCCTGTTTGCGGCGACGCCCGACGCGCAGGTTCTGGGGTTCGCTCCCGCGCGCTTCTCGTTCAACACGAAAAACGGCGGACGCTGCACCACCTGTGACGGGCAAGGCGTCATCACCCACGAGATGAGCTTTCTGCCCGACGTGGTCACGCCGTGCCCCACCTGCGGTGGCAGTCGCTTCGAGCCCCGCACGCTCGACGTCCGCTACCTGGGGCTCAGCATCGGCGATGTGCTCGCGCTCACGGCTGAGCAGGCAGCCGATGCGTTCGAGAACCACCCCGCCGTTGCAGGGCCGCTCCGCACGCTGTGCGACCTCGGGGCGGGCTACATCACTCTGGGACAGGGCTCGCACACGCTGTCGGGAGGCGAAGCGCAGCGACTGAAGCTCGCCGCCGAGCTAACCGCCAGCTCGCGTCACGAACCAACGCTTTACGTGCTCGACGAACCCACCACCGGTTTGCACCTCGCGGACGTTCCACGGCTCATGGACGTGCTCGGACGTCTCGGTAGATCGGGGCGATACTCTCGTGGTGATCGAGCACCACCCCGTTGTCATTGCCGGCGCCGACTGGCTCGTGGAGCTCGGTCCACAAGGGGGCGAGCGGGGCGGCCGTATCGTTGCCAGCGGAAGTCCCGCAAAGGTTGCGCGAAGGCGGACCGCTACCGGTGACGTCCTGCGCGATCTGTTGCACCCCGACTGATACGAAAGTGGTTGATCACATCGTCGCGTACGCCATGTAGACGGAAATGAAGCCGACCACGAGCGCAAGCGCCAACAGTGCGATGACCAGGGTCATCTTGAGCGAACGTTGCCGGTTGAGCTGTGCAATCAGCTGATCCGGGTCTCCCTGTACGTTTGCGTGGGCCATTATCGGTTGCTCCTCCTGGCAGATGCGTCCTCTGCCCTCCAGATCAACGGGGACAAGCGGAGATCCGGTTCCCCCCGGTCGTCTTTTCCCGGTTGCATCAACCGCGCCAGCTGGATCACGAGGAAGATGTCATGCGTCGCGCGGCGAACTGCCACAACCGACCACCGCCGGTGCGTATTGCCACGCTGGAGGTCCATGTTCGGCGCTGGACTTCCCGCGTCCGGTATTCGTGGCTACCGGTATGAATATGGGGGCACCGCCCGACAGCGGTCGCAGAAGAGACGCCGACGCGAAAGTCGAGTCGTACGACGACCACAGTACGGTGCGTCCTCGCCAGCGACTGGTTTCACAGCACGCACTCGGCCGCATGGCAGAGGTGTTCGGCGTGACCGATCGCGGTCTCGTGCGCGAGGACAACCAGGATCAGTTCCTCGTGGCGGATCTCCAGCGCTCGATGCGCCTCGACTCGAGCAGTCCCGCGTTCCGCGATGCGCGGTTGGTCGGTGCAGCGCAGGGCTGGCTGCTCATCGTGGCTGACGGCATGGGCGGCTATCGCGGCGGAGAGATAGCCAGCGCGATCGCGGTAGAAGGCATGGCGCGCCTTGTCCTCGACTCGATGCCGTGGCCGGCACCTTCCGGTCACTCGTCGGGAGAGCTGATCGAGGACTTCCTCGTGCAGGCTCTCCGCAACTGCCATACCGAGGTCCAACAGGCCGCGGAAGAACGCGGACTCGATGCGCGCATGGGTACGACGCTCACGCTGGCGTTCGTCGATTGGCCGCGGATGGTCGTGCTGCACGTGGGCGACAGCCGCTGCTACCTGTTGCGCGGCGGCGTGCTGTCCCGACTCACGCGAGACCAGACGCTCGCCCAGCAGCTGTACGAGGAGAAGACGCTGACCGCCGAGGAGGCGGCCCGCTCCCGCTTCCGGCATGTGCTGCTCAACAGTGTCGGAGGCAATCTGCCGGAGCTCACGGTCGAGACGCACCAGCTCGACCTGCACCCTGGCGATCGGCTGCTACTGTGCAGCGACGGCCTGACCGGACAGCTCGACGACCGCGAGATCCAGCGCCGTCTCTCTCTCGACAAGCCGATGGAGTCGATCGCGCACGGGCTGGTCGACGCCGCGAAACTGGCCGGCGGCGACGACAACATCACCGCGCTCGTCGCGGGGTTCTGAAATCACCGAGCGCGATTCCACTACACACCGCCTGGTGCCTCGACCAAGCCGCTCCAACCGGGAGCGCCGAAGGCTGCACCGCCCTGCCTGCCTCCCGCCGGAGAAGTCCGTTCTGATGCTTGTCTTGTGGGCGTTCGGGGCCCCGACCCCGAACGCGGCTACTTGGTCGGTCGCAGCACTCCCGGTCTGAACACCGGTGTGCTGGGTTTCGGCGCCGAGCTCCCGCTGGGCTTCGGACCGCGCAGCGTAGGAAGCTTGATGGTGGGGCGCCACGGTATCGCGATGTGACCCGGTGAAGTGGCGCTCGGCGCTGCCGTGGCGGACGGTGTCGCCGTCGTCGTTGCTGCCGTGGATGCAGTGGGCTGCGCCGTGGGACTGGTTGTCGTCGTGGGCTGTGCCGTGGCCGTGGGCGTGGTGGTGGTCTTGGGTTTCGTCTGCACTACCGGGGTCGGCGTCGGCGACGGAGCGGGTGCCGGTTCGTCCGTCACCGCCGGCTGATCCGTCGTTGCGACTTCCGGTTTGACCTCCGTCTGTGGGCTGGAGCTCACATCGATGCTCTGGGCGGGTGCTTCACTGGAGGAGGGCCTGAGCATCACCACGCCTGCTACCGCGCCACCCACGACCAGGAGCCCGAGCAGTGACGCTACAACCAGCATGGCGTTGCCTTTCCGTCGTCGCGGCGGCATCGGCATCATCGGGGGCGGATAGGCCATCTGAGCGCCGGGTCGAGGCGACATGCCGGCGTACGGCGGTGGCCGGGGCGCGCTGGCATACGGCACGTTGCCGGCAGGCGGCCCAGGCGCGGCGGCATACGGCACGTTGCCGGCAGGCGGCCCAGGCGCGGCGGCGTACGGCACGTTGCCGGCAGCCGGCCCAGGCGCCGCGACGTACGGCACGCCGCCCATTTCAGACATCAGCGGCGGCTCACCCGGTTGGGTCCTGCCCGGCTGTGCCCAGGGCGGCGCTTGCTGCCCCGAGCCAACGGCTGCTCCGTCGACCACGGTCGGTGCGACGGGCGGCTTGTCCTTCCGTTCCGGCAGGGTCATCTCGCCAGTCGGTTGCCCTGGGCGGGGCGGCCCGTTCCCGCTGTTCGATTGGGTCATCGCCTCGCGCGTAGCGTAGCACGCTCCGGTTCAGTACAGCGTTCCGGTCAGCAGGAGCGCGGGGCTGCTCACGGACTCGTGGGCGGTGACGCCAGCAGTTGTCATGTCCAGCGAGGCGTAGGTGTAGCGCGCCATCGCGCCGAGGCCCCAGCCCTTGCCCACCGACCACTCGTAGCCGGCGCCGACGCTGAAGCTGGGGCCCGTCGCGGTATCCGACAGGTTGTTGCCGTCGGCATCGCTGACGTGCAGCTGTGCGAAGCCGCCCATCCCCAGGAGGTGCAGACCCTGGTCGGGCATCGGATACCAATCGACAAACCCGGAAAGCGCGGAGAACGACAGCGAGTTGTGCCCCCGTACGGACCGACCGTTGGTCTCGACCGTCGGCTTGTCGGTGATGATCGCGGTGAGGCCGCCGCCCAGTGCCAGACCCGGGACCAGGCTGCCCCCGAGCAGGACGTCCAACGAATAGCCGCCGCCGGACAGCCTGCCGCCCGGGCCGTCGCTGGACGTTCTCGGTGTCGGACAGATACGACCCGCCGAGCGCGCCTCTGAAGTAGAACCCGTGGCGGTAGTGCACCAGCGCCGTGCCGTCCGGCGTGGGCCCGAGATCGGGCTGCGGCGGCGGAGCGGCGCGGGGCGGAGCCGGCGCCCGGCTGGACGGACTCTGCCGGTAGAGCGGCGAGACGGAAGCGACGTTCCGTGGTTCGGCGTGGGCGAGGGCGTTGGGCAAGAGCACCAGCGTGCACGCGATGATCGTCGGCAGGAGCTTCACGACAGACCTCCAGGTTCGGTCGATGTGCCGTCCTCATCGGCCGCATTCCGTTCCTGGTTGCGTGGTTTTTCTGCGCGCTTGTCAGCGGCCGCTTGCGAGCATTCCCGGCTCCAGCGCGGAGATGACCGCCACCTGGATCTGCAGGCGGCGCTCCGCCGAAATCGACGACCCGTCCAGCTCGACGATCTGGAAGCGATCCTGCACCCGCTCGTCGGCGGTGCGTACGAACGATTGCACGATCTGCACGCGCTGCTGGAACAGCGCGCGGGCCAGGGACAGGAGCAGACCGGAGCGATCGCCGGTCTCCACCTCGAGCGTGCCGAGCGATCCGTCGTCGTCCTCCACAAACCGGACGCGGGTCTCGACGCCCGGGGCTGCCGAGGTGGGTTCCGGCGCGCCGGACTGAAGCGTCCCCTCCAGCAGACCGACCAGCGTGCCGCGCAGCGCGGCGACTTCGTCGTCCGAAAGCGGCTCGCCGCGCATCGATTCTCCTGCTCGACGTACCCAGAACAGGTCGACAGCTTCGCCCAGGCCGGTCGGGGTGCTGCGGGTGTGCGCGTCGGCGTTCACCACGTCCAGCTCGGAGAGCACGAGGGCAGCGCTGATCGTGGCCAGCAGCCCAGGGCGGTCCGCGGCGACAATGCACAGCGCCTGCGCATCGCGACGACTGGAGTCGAAGATGCCCACGTTGGCGACCGAGTCGCGGCGCTCGAGGGCGATCCGCGCGTGCGCTGCCCGCGCCGCGTCGTTGTAGCGGTGCCTGTAGGCTGTGGGCAGCGACTCGACGAACTCGCGGATGTACGCTTCCGAAGCGCCAGGGTCGGACACGGCGCGAGTGTACGCTCGATATGCGTCCGGCGTGTTTCGTGTCCGTGGGCCTGCCGCTACTTGCTCGACGCCGGAGCGGGCTTCTTGCCGGGCGGTGGTGACAGCCCCGGGAACTGCGGGAAGGTGGTCGGGAAGGTGGTCGGAATCGCGGAGGGGATGGCAGGGAAGCCGGAGGGCAGCTGGATGCCGGGTAGCGTCGGAAAGCCCGGTTTGCCCGCGTCGCGCTTGGCGGCACCGGCGTCCGGGGCGGGATGCGAAGTGGTCGCCGGCCCCGTGGGTGTGTGATGCGTCGTTGCCGGCCGCTGGTGCTGGGTCGGCGGCGTGCCGGGTTCGATGGGCGGCGGGGTGCCGGGGGCGGGACCGCCCTGTGCCGAGATGGTCGTGGCGGGCGTGCTGCCGCCTGCCCCTGTCAGTGGTGCGATGGGTTCGTCCGTTTGCTTCTGTCGCTGCATCACGACCACCGCGATGATGCCGCCGGTGACGAGCGCGCCGGCGAGCAGCGCGAGCACCGCGCCGAGCGCGCGCCGTGGCTTGCGGCGCGCCGGCATGGGCGGAGCGGTGTAGTACGACGACTGGCCAGCCGCGTAGGGCGGCATCGGGCCTGGGGCTGCGGGTGCGCCGCCCCGCGGCACCGCGGGCATGTGGCTGGTGCCGCCGGCGCTCGCGCCCATGCGCGCCGCGATCTGCTCCATCGTGGCTTTGGGCGCTTCCTGCGTGCTGCCCTTCGGTCGCTCGCCGCCTTGCGGGTCGGTAGGAGCGAGCCCTCCGGTCTCGGCCGGAGGCAGCGTGGGCGGCACGCCGTTGGTCGTGTCGGCCGGGCCCGACAGCACCGGCGCATCCACCGTTGCTGCGGGGCGTTGTTGCGCGTCGGCCTGTGCCTGGGGCGACGGGATGACGGAAGCGGGTGCGGGGGTTGCAGCAAGCCGCCCGGCGTGGCTCAGCTGACCGGCGAACGGCGCGAGCGCCAGCCGCATGTCCATCGCGCTCGCGTAGCGCTTGTCCTTGTCCGCGGCGATCGCGTTGTGGACGACGGTCGAGAGCCCCTCCGGGATCGACGGATCGTGCTCGGTGATGGGTTTGACCTTGCCTTGCGCGACCTGCGCGATGATCTGCGGAGCGTCGTCGCCGTAGGCCGGCCGCTCGCCGGTCAGCATCTCGTACAGGATGGCGCCGAGCGAATAGATGTCCGCGCGATGGTCGACGCGGTCTGCTGCGTACAGCTGCTCGGGCGCCATGTACTCCGGTGTCCCCATCACCGCCCCCGGGCGCGTCAGCCCCTTCTGGTATTCGTTGCTCTCACGCAGCTTGGCGATGCCGAAGTCGAGCAGCTTGACGATGGGACCGCCCGTCGACGGTGTGATGAACACGTTGTCCGGCTTGAGGTCCCTGTGCACGACCCCGAGCGCATGCGCGGCCTCGAGTCCGGAAAGCATCTGCAGTGCGAAGTCGATGGCCTGGTCACGCGGAAGCTTGATCCGACGATCGAGCACCTGCTGCAGCGACTCGCCGGAGAGCAGCTCCATCACCAGATACGGCGACCCGTGCGGCGTCTGGTCGACATCCGTCACGCGCGTCACGTGCGGGCTCTGGATGCTGGCTGATACCTTTGCTTCCTGAAGGAAACGGGAGGCCAGGCCAGGCCGCTTGGCGAGCTCGGCGTGCAGGAACTTCAGCGCGACGGGCGAACCGAGCACCTCGTGCCGCGCCTCGTAGACGGCTCCCATTCCGCCATCCCCGATCAGGCGCACGATCCGGTATTTTCCGCCGATGACGTCCCCGGGATTCGGTCTCATTGTCGTTCTCGTCGGCGCCTAGCCGCAATCCTTGATCCGGGTCTCCGCCGGTACGAAGCGCTCGTACTCGCGCTGGAAGGCGAGCGTATGCGGATCGGCGCGATCGACGAACAGCACTCCGTCGAGGTGATCCGTTTCGTGCTGGACGATGGCGGCCGGTATGCCCTCCCACTCGAACGACAGCGGCTCGCCGTGTCGGTCCAGTGCCCGGACCGACACGCTGCGCGGACGCTTGACCCGGCCGCGCAAGCCGGGCACCGACAGGCAGCCCTCGTACATCGTGATCGATTCTTCGTCCGACAGCTGCTCGACTGGTTTAGCCAATTTCGGCTCCACTATTGGATTAACCAGTACCACGAGCGGCACGCGGGGAAACTGGGGATAGCGTGGATTGTCCGCGACCTCGATGACGGAGATGCGTGCGGGTACGTGCACTTGCGGCGCAGCGATGCCCGCGCCGTCGGCGTCCCGCATGGTCTCGATCATGTCGTCGATGAGGGTCTGGATGCGCGCCGAGCCGATCTCGTCGAGAGGCACGTCGTCCGAGCGGCGTCTGAGAACCGGATGACCCATGAGGGCAATCTTGCGAATTGCCATGTGCCCATGGTAGCAGCCGCCCGATACAAGGTGCGAGCCGTGACTCCCCGCTCCGGCCCTTCGACCCTTGCCTGACGACCGCAGCCCGCCTGCCCGCCCAGGAGCCCCCATGACAAGGTCCACGATTCTCGGTGTTGGCAGCTACACGCCCAGCAAGGTGGTCACCAACGACGACCTCGCGAAGATGATGACCACGAGCGACGAGTGGATCCACAAGCGCACGGGCATCAAGGAGCGCCGCTACATCGAGCACGACGACATCGGCGCCAGCGACCTGGCGATCCCCGCAAGCAAGGCGGCGATGGAGCACGCCGGCGTCGAGCCAGGCGACATCGACGCGATCATCTTCGCGACGCTCAGCCCGGACTACACCTTCCCCGGTTCCGGCTGCCTGCTGGGCGACAAGCTCGGCATGCCCGGGGTGCCCGCCCTCGACGTGCGGAACCAGTGCTCGGGTTTCCTGTACGGACTGAGCGTAGCCGACGCCTGGGTCCGGACGGGCATGTACAAGCACGTGCTGCTCGTCGGCTCCGAGGTGCATTCTACCGGCATCGAGTTCGCAGACCGCGGACGCGACGTGACGGTGCTGTTCGGCGATGGAGCCGGCGCAGCGGTGATCGGCCCTTCGAAGGACGACGAGCACGGTCTGCTGTCGATCGCGCTGCACGCGGACGGCACCGGCGCCAGGGACCTGTGCATCGACGCGCCCGGCTCCCGCTACATGCCGCGCATGACCCACGAGATGCTGGACGACGGCCGTCACTACCCCAAGATGAACGGCAAGCAGGTGTTCCGCTGGGCCACCGACAAGATGCCGGAGGTCGCGCACGAGGTGCTGGAAAAGGCGGGACTCACGATCAAGGACGTGGATCTGTTCGTCCCCCACCAGGCGAACATGCGCATCAACCAGCTGGTCGCCTGGCGGCTGGAGCTGGACGAGGAAAAGGTCGTCCACAACATCGAGAAGTACGGCAACACGACTGCCGCCACGATCCCGATGGCCCTCGACAAGGCGTTCAAGGAAGACCTGATCAAGGACGATGCGAACATTCTGTTCGCTGCCTTTGGTGCCGGCTTCACCTGGGCCGGCGCTGTGCTCAGGTTCTAGCGGCGCGCCAGCGCCCGGCTCGGCGCGCCGCGCCGCATCCTAGTTGGACGTCGACTTGCGTGCCTGCCACGGTACGTCCTCGACGCCGGCGTCGTGGTTCACCCGTCGCGCCAGCACGAACAGCAGATCGCTCAGCCGGTTCAGGTAGACCACCAACTCCTCGCGCAGCTCGGTGTCGTTGCTGCTGGTCAGCACCCGCCGCTCCGCGCGGCGGCACACCGTACGCGCGTGGTGGAGCGCGGCGGCAGCAGGGTTGCCGCCGGGCAGCACGAAGCTCTTCAGTGCCGGCAGGCCGCGTTCGGCGTCGTCGATGGCGTGCTCCAGCCGTTCCACGTCGCCGTGGTCGACGAGCTTCATGCCGAGCTTGTCCTCGCGCCCTGGGACACACGCCAACTCGGCGCCGACCGCGAACAGATCGGCTTGCAGCTCGGCGAGCAGCGCATCGACGTTCGAGCCCACGCCATGCGCACGCGCACAGCCGATCACGGCGTTGGTCTCGTCGACCGTGCCGTACGCTTCGACGCGCGGGTCGTCCTTGTCGACCCGCGCCCCGCCAAAGAGTCCGGTCTGCCCGCGGTCCCCCGTCCTCGTGTAGATCTTCATGCGCCCATCGTAGCGAAAGCCGGGCAGAGCTGGTGCGCTGCGATGTCCGCTCAGGCCATGGCGCTGGAAAACGCTTCGTAGCCGGCGTACCAGGCGTCCATGTCGGCCTTGGCTCCGTCCACCAGCTGCACGCCGAAGCCGGGGGGAACGGTCGCCATTCCGTTGGGAGCGAAGCCTCTGCGCCACACCACCTTGCCTACCAGCCGCACGCGCCGCTCGCTGCGCGGTGGCGTGAGTTCGAGCCACACCTGGTTGTCCTCGGGCGGCAGCAGCGTGCGCACGTACAGGCCGCCTGCGGAGATGTTGTACGAGTAGCCGTAGTCGTCGTGGTCGCGTCCCGCGCCGCGGAATGCGACGGTCGTGCCGAAGAGCAGGCGAGGGCTCTTGCGCTGGTTGGTGCGCCGGGCGCCGGACAGCTCGTTGGCCAGGAACAGCACGTTCTCGGGCGGCGCGAAGCCGTCCATCGCGGACGTGCGGTCCAGTCCGGCGAGCAACTTCCGCGTCCTGCCGAGCTCTCGGGGCGGGCAGGTCAACACCCAGGTGGCGTTCGCCCCTACCGCGCGGCTCCGCTCGATCAGGGCGCGCGGCTCGGGGGACAACTCGGTGTTCAGGACGACCAGGTCGATCTCGGGATGCTCTGCGTAGCCTTGCGCGTCCGCATCCGCGGCTGCAAACGTGACGCTGTAGCCCGCATTGCGAAGTACGCGTCCGAGCACGATGCGGCGCGTCTGGTCCGGATCGGCGACGAGCGCCGTGCCCCGGCCATTCGTCGGTGGTTCGGGAGCGGCCTTCGGCAAGGCGCGCAGGCGTCCGACCAGCGAGCGCGGATTGTCGAGGGCCACCACGTCGTCGCCGCCCCAGCTGAACACCTCGGCGAACGCCAGGTCCGTCAGCTCCTTGGCCAGCGCGATGATGGGAACCTGCGCATGGCGGGCGTCGGCCCGGGGTTCCATCCCATCCAGCGTCGTCCCCTGGAAGAGCATCGCGTGTGGCTGGTGGTCCGCCAGCCAGTGCGAGGCTTCCTGTGCCGCGCCCACCACCGAAACATCGAATGCAGACTCGATGGCGGCGCTCGACAGCGTCTTCCGCTGTCGGTCGTTGAAGTGCCCGAAGGCGAGAAGCGGTCGCTTGTCCATGAGTCCTCCACACAGCACAACGGCCGTTCTGGGGTGGACTGAAGGCCTCGCTGGAGGATTGCCCGACCGGGTCGACCCGTCAGACGGAGAAGATCTGCTGGATCTCGCCTTCGATCGACGAAGTCTCGACCCTTTTCGCCAAGGCCAGCTCCTGGATCAGCAAGCTGCGGGCCTGGTCGAGCAGCCGACGCTCGCCGAAGCTCAGGTCCTTGTCGAACTTCAGGCGGTACATGTCGCGGAGAACCTTGGCGATTTCCGATGGCAGCCCGCTCTTGAGCATCTCCGTGTAGGCGCGGAAGCGGCGATTCCACGGTTGCATGTCCACGGCGACTTCCGGCGCGCGCAGGATGTCGAGGATTTCCTGGGCCTCCCGCTTCTTCATCACCGGGCGCAGGCCGACGCGGGACGCGGCTTCTTTCGGCACCATGACTTTCAGACCGGTGTCGATGATCTTGAGCACGTAGCAGTGGGCCATCTGGCCACCGAGCTCCCGCTCCTCGATTTCGGCGACTTCGCCCACCCCATGCGAGGGATGGACCGCCATTTCGCCGACCTTGAAGGTATGAGCGGACACTACGTTCACGCCAGCCTGCATACTGCCTCCCTGCTCCTGCCCCCGGTTGCCTGATGTCGAGCCGACGGCGGGAGCCGCTGCACGCCCGTTGCTCTTCGAACGTTGCGCGCCGGACGAACGCCCTCGGGTCTTCTCATCGTCCGGTCTGCCGCGATGCAGCACGAGCGCAAAGTACCACTGATAGGGCACATCGGTCAATCGGGAGTCACGCAGTGTACATGCAGTAACACTTTTGAATCATTGAGTTTATTACGGTGTGGGGGGGCTCGCCGGAGCCGCCTTGGACGGCTGGGGTGGGGGGATATCGAGCATCTGCTGCACGTCCGCTGCGACCGCCGCGTGCAGCCCGTCCACCAACGGAGCCAGCCTGAGCTCCACCCTGAGCTCGAGCAGTTTCGGGGTACTCGAGATGATCGGCGCGGCGGCCAGGTTGTCGAAGCCCAGAAGCCTGCCGGTGGAGCTTTTCGCCAGATCTTCCCAGGAGTCCAGCAGCCGGCGCGTGGTGTCCGGGCCCTCGCTGGCCCAGTCTCCCGCCAGGAACAGCTTGGCCTGGAGTCGCCCGCCGGGCAGCGGCTTGATCGCAATGGCGACCGCCAGCGCCGCTCCGAGCAGCCCGTGTGCGCCGCCCACCCACTCGTCCTTGAAGGGCCCGGGCGCGTAGAAGCGGAGCGGCGCCTCCTCCAGGTCCTTCGGCAGCGTCGACAGCGCAGCTCCGCGCAGAGCTGTCGGAGAGCGGCGGAGCCGCCCCAGCGCATACCCCTCGACCACGCGTGCCGGTGTGGGGTCGCCGACGGCCACCGCCACCAGCTCGTGCTGGATGCGGACCAGCGTTTCCGGCGTCTGGCCGATCACCCCCTGCACGAAGTGGAGATCCCGGTGCGGGGACTTCTCGACGGGGCCGCTCACCAGCCGGCGTACGAAGGCCTGCTGGACGACAGCGTTGTCGCCGGGCGTCGCGGCCATGTAGAGCGTCGAATAGTCCAACCCGGCAACCAGCGCGCTCGGCGTGTGGGTCAGGTCGACACCCGTGCCGCGCGCGTAGCTGAGCAGGCGCGCCGTCGAGATCAGCGGCGACAACGCCTTCTCGAGCCCCGGATCGGCGGCCAGCTCGGCGGGGCGCCCCACCACCATCCAGCGCAGCCCCGCGGACGCGACGAAGTCGGTCAGCGGTCCGTGGTGCAGCGGCGACGGTGGAGGGCGGGGTGCCGCTGGGGCGGGGCGCGGCCCGCCGCCACAACCGGGTGCGAACGCCGCGAGCAGGCAGGCAGCGAGCAGCAGCAATACCCGCTGGCGCGCTCCCCGGCTCACCCCGTGACCCTGATGTAGCAGAAGCGCCGCTTCTTCGAGCCGACGCGCACCAGGTAGCGTCCCCCGCGCTCGAGCTGGTGCTGCCCGTCGGTGACGCGCTGGCCGTCCACTTCCACGCCGCCCTGCAAGATCAGCCGCTTGCCTTCGCTGGTGGACGCCACCAGCTTCGCCGCGGACAGCGCCTTGGCCAACCACAGCGTGTCGCCCGCCGTCGCGACATCGACCTCCGGCGTGTCATCGGGCACGCCGTGCGACAGATAGGTCCCCGCGAAGTTCCGGGCGGCGCCGTCGGCGGCCTCCGTTCCGTGGAAGCGCGTGACGATCTCCGCCGCGAACGCACGCTTGGCCGCCAGCGGATCGCCGCCCTGCCGAAGCTCGGCGATCTCCCGCGCGCTTTTCGCCGAGAGCAGCTCGTAGAAGCGCCAGATCACGTCGTCGCCGATCTGCATGCACTTGCGGTACATCTCCAGCGGCGCTTCGGTCAGGCCGATGTAGTTGTCGGCCGATTTGCTCATCTTCTTGCCGACGATGCGCCCGGCCTCGATGCGCGCGTCGATGCCCTCGAGGATGGGTGTGGTCATCACGATCTGCGGGCTGAGCCCGTAGCGGTGCATCAGATCGCGGCCCACCATCAGGTTGAAGAGCTGGTCGGTGCCTCCGAGCTCCACGTCCGCCTCCAGCGCCACCGAGTCGTAGCCCTGCAGCAGCGGATACATGAGCTCGTGGATGTAGATGTCCTTCTGCGCCTCGAAACGCTCCTTGAAGTCGCGCCGCTCGAGCGTCCTGGCCACGGTTCGCCGCGCCGCCAGCTCGATCATCTTTTCCAGCGACATCGAGGCGAGCCACTCGCTGTTGTAGCGAACGGTGGTCTTGTCGCGGTCGAGGATCTGGAAGGCCTGCTCGGTATAGGTCTCGGCCGCTTGCCGCACCTGTTCGGCCGTCAGCCGCGGGCGCATCTCGTTCTGCCCCGTCGGGTCGCCCACCATGGCGGTGGTGTCGCCGATCAGGAAGATCACCTCGTGCCCGAAGTCCTGGAACTGACGCATCTTCTGCATCAACACCGTGTGTCCGAGGTGCAGGTCGGGACGGGTCGGATCGAAGCCTGCTTTGACCTTGAGCGGCCTGCCCGAAGCCAGGCGCTCCTTCAGCTCTTCCAGCTGGTGGAGATCAACGACGCCGCGGGTCAGCTCGGCCAGCTGTTCATCGACGGAAGCCACGGCGCGAAGCTAGCACTAGCAGAGCTTCAAGACGGACGACCTTTGAACCTGCCTCACGTCCGCGGCCGTCGCAGAACCGGCGAGCGACAGCGAGCCCGCGATGAGCGAAGCGAATCGCGTCGGGGTGCTCGAGGGGCGGTGAGCCCCCTCGAGGAGGACTACGGCGGGCGGCGGGCGCGAGGAGACTAGTCGCCGTCGTTGTCGTCGCCGCCGCTGATGGCGGTGTGCCGGCTCGAGTTCACGAGCTCTTTCAGCTCCTTGCCCACCTTGAAGAAGGGCAGCCGCTTGGCCGGAACGGGGACGGGCTGGCCGGTCCGCGGGTTGCGCCCGTCGTACGGCTTGTAGGGGCGCACCGTGAAGCTGCCGAAGCCACGAATCTCAATGCCTTCGCCCTTTTGCAGCGCGTCGGTCATCGCGTCGAAGACGCAGTTGACGACCATCTCGGCCCGAGCCTTCGTCAGTTCCCCCCGGGCGGCTATGGCCTCGATGAGCTCGCTCTTGGTCATCCCAATCTCCGCCTCGTCGCGAACCGGTCGATCGTTTTCCCTAACGCCTCAATTGTCAACGCTTTTTCAAGGACGGGGCGGGTGCCCAGAGGCGCTGCGCAGGCCACCCCGACTCGCCGGGGCATCGTCATAAAACTTTTTGAAATCAGGTGGTTAGTTGTTTCCTGGGATGGGCGCCCGGGGGCTAGTTGGCTGGTGGGTCCTGGCAGCCACTGGGCGGAGTTGGACAGAGTCCAGTACCGCCGTCCCTGCCAGACCCAGCGTCAGCCGCGAGGCGCCGGCGGCGAGCTCGACGCGCCTGGGTGGCATCTGCCAGCAGCCATCGCGCTCCACGCTGCCCTGGGCGCTCCAGTGCTGCTGCCCCAGCTGGGCGTCGGCAGCGAGGTGCGCGCCCCGCCTGCTCCAGAACGCCGCGCCGAGCTCGTACGTCCCGGCGCGGGGCGCGTCGATCTCCAGCGTCACCTCGACGCGCGGCGAGGTGGGCAGAAGTTCCAGGCCGTGCGCGCCGGCTGCGCAACTTCCCGAAGGAAAGGCCGGATGCGCCCAGCCTCCGCGCACCGCCAGAGGTGGCCACTCGGCACCCGCTTCGAAGCGCAACGTCGGCGGCAGGTGGAGGCTGACCGGCGTGACACGGGGCACGGCGCGAGCGGCCGAGGGGTCGTAGCGATAGCGGAACGCCTGGGGCCTGCCCAGCGCATTCCAGAGCAGCGCGTCGTGGGCATCGCCGCGCCAGCGCGCGACCACGATGCCGCGCTTGGCGTCGAAGGCCCCCGGCACGAAGCCGAGGTTGAAGCCGTGATCGGTATCCACGAACACCAGCCCGTGGTGGATGCCGGCACGCGCCAGCACGGAGGGTTCGAACATGGGGCGCCCGCCCTCGCGCACGGACAGTGCGCGATGCGCGTAGCTCGCGTGGAACGCGAAGCCGGCGAGCGCCAGCGGCGCGGCAAAGCGAGCCGCGCGTAGCTCCAGCAGCGCCCAGGCCAGCAGCACCTGCTCCAGAGGCAGCGCCTCGGCGAACATGCGCGCGCCGCCGCCGGGGTAGCTGCCGTCGAAATAGAACGGCGCGTACGCGGCGATCACGCCGAGTGTGCCGAGCGTCAGCACGCGGATACCCGGACGCCTCCAGCCCGCGATCATCGCGTACGGTACGAGCAGCGCGAGGGGTGCGAGGTTGTCGATGTCCAGCGTGTGCCACGCCAGCCGGCGGCCGGTCGTGCCCAGAGCCGCCAGCAGGCCGTAGCCGTGCGTCAGATGCGCCCGCACGAAGTCGGCGTGTTCGTAGCGGCAGCCGATGCCGTGGCCAAAGCCGTAGCGGAAGCAGCCGGGCGGTCCGTCGGCGAGCGCGTAGTAGCGAAGTTGGCTCGACGATAGCCAGCTGCCCGTCGCCGCATGCTGGTGGAGCAGGAGCAGCGCGACGCCCGGCACGAGCCCGAGCGGGAACAGCCAGCGCGCGCGGCCGCCGCGCGTGAGCAGCACGAAGGCGATGGCCAGGCCGACCACGCCGGTGACCGGCCGCGTCGCGACGAGCCAGCCACAGGCCAGACCGGCGATCAGCACAGGCCAGCGTCCGCCGCGTGCTGCCGCGGCGATCGTCACGGCGAGCAGCAGAGCTGCCCAGCCGTGCGACATCGTGTCCGCGGTGTGGTAGCGGAGCGCGGCGCACAGCACCGAGAGCAGCGCCGCGCACAGTGCCACGTCGCGGCGCCCGGTCAGCTGGTAGGCGAGCGCGTAGGTCGCGGCGACCAGCAGCGCGGCAATGATCGGTCCGACCGCCATCGGCGCGTGCAGCAGGAAGCCGAGCGAAAGCACTGCCGGGTAGCCGGGCGGGAAGATGACCGCGAGCGCGCTCGAGCCGGGAGGTGTGACGAGGAACCGCCCGCGGAACGAGCCGGACGGATGCGGTACCGGCATCACGAGCTGGCCCACGGACAGTCCGCGCGCTTCGAGCCAGTAGCTAGTGGCATCGATGATGCGCGGACCGCCGCGCAGGTAGTAGGCGACGTAGCCGGCGGACAGCAGCAGCGCCGCGGCGGCGAGCCCGAGCACGAGCCAGCGGTCCCGCACGCGCCCGACCCAGGCGCTCGAGCGGCGCGGCAAGGCGATCACCAGCAACAGCACGCAGACGGCGACGACGAGCGCCGTCCACGCCACTGCGTCCGGCGGCGCGCCGACATGACCGATTGGCGTGTCCACTATCGTTCCATCAAGTGCCGGCGCAGATGCGTCGAGTTCGAGGGTGCAGGGATAGGCCAGCGAGCGATAGCGAGCACGCGATGAGCGAAGCGAATCGCGTCGGGGTGCGATGGTCTCACCCGCCCGCCCGGTGAGCCCCCTCCAGGAGGACTACGGCGGGGGCGGGTGGGCGGGAGGAAACGTCGCTGTACGGCCCACAGATGGTACAGGATGTACTGTCCCTTCACCGGTACGAGACGTACCCGGAGCGTCCGCTGCACGCGATCGGCTGGGACGGTGAGGCTCGGCTGCTGCCAGCCGTCGCGCGGCAACAGCTGGACGACCCCGACTCGCTGCCCGTCGACCTCGACCGCGAACGCCGCCGGTTCGGCCGGTGCGACGCGGAACAGCAGCCTGAGCGGGTGCTTCGCGGCAAGGTCGCGGAGCGAGAAGCTCTGCGTCAGGTCGCTGCCGATCAAGCGTCCCGCGTCCCAGAGCGGCTTCCGCGGCGCGCGCGGGTCGGGCAGCATCTTCATGCTGACGAAGCCCACGTCCTTCTTCGACATCGCGTAGCCATGCTGCTTTTCGCTAAGGATGTCGGCCACGTCCAGCTCGTCGACGACGCGCTCGCCGGGTGCGAGCTTCCAGGGCTTGCCGCTGCCCTCGAGCGAGCTCCAGTCGGGCCGATAGAGCACCTGGGCTGCCCCACCGCAGATGACGTTGCCTCGCACGGGCACCTCCCCGATGCGGTCGCCGAACCACAACACGAAGTTGCCCCACCACGACGGGTACGTCGCGATCACGTCCGGCCGCTGTGCGGGCGGCATGTGCTCGATCAGCTCGACTGCGGCGCCGACGCCTTCGCGCGTGGCGCGCGCGAACGGCAGCTTGTGGTAGCCGCCGAGGCCGATCAGGTCGAGCGCCGGCAGGTCCGAAGCGTAGGGGATCGCGCCCGCGTCGCTGACCAGCACGCGATGCGGCCTCGGCTTCAGCTGGTCGAGGACGAGCCCGGTGCGGATGTGCTGCTCCAGGACGTTGCGCGAGGCGCGCCCGAAGAACCACACCTGGTCGCGGAAGCGCTTCTCCTGGTGGTAGATGAACAGCGTAACTGCCGCGAGCGCGGTCACGATGCCGATGCCGCGCAGTAGCTTCCCGCGCCGACCCAGCCCCCAGGTGTGCGTGAGCAGCACGGCCACGCCCAGCCCTGCGGCGAGCAGCAGCCAGGCTACCGCCGGCATCGTGTAGCGCTCGTTCTGCCAGCGCACCTGTCCGTTCAGCGCGACCAACAGCACCCAGAGCGCCGCGCTGGACCACAGCACGATGGCGTAGCGGCGCGTGGTGCGCGGAAACAGCGCCACCGCCGCGAGCCCCCACGCGATCCAGCCGTAGCCCGGTACGTCGCTGAAGTGGTAGTTCGTCGCGCGCAGGATCTGGTACTTGGCGTGGAACAACCACGCATCCCACACCTGGTGCGCGGTCATGTACGGATGGTTCATCTCGAGCTTCACGAGTGAACCGGCGGCCGAGGCGTCGCCTGTGAGAACCCTGTTCGCCACGGCCTGGGCCACCAGAACCAGCACGCCAGGCAGGGCCGAGGTGAGCAACACCACGAAAGCCGTTGTGCGGCCCTGCCGGCGCAACACCGCAAATGTAGCGCCGAGCCCGAGCACGGCGACGGCGACCGCGCCTTCAGGGCGCGTGGCCACGAGCGCCGCTCCCCACAGGCCGAGGATCAACCCTTCCAGCCAGAACCGTCGCTGCACCAGCGGGACCTGGGACGTGATGATGTCGTCCCACGCGATCAAGGCGCCGCCCCAGAGTGCGAGGAACAGCGCGACCTCCATGCCGCTCAGCAGCGTCCAGTCGAGCGCGCCGACGCACAGCAGCGCCGGCGGTGCGAGATAGCTGGTCCAGCGGGGCAGCCCGGCGAACATGCGGCGGCTGGCGAGCAGCAGCGCGAACACGCAGACGCACGCCACGACGCCGGCCCACAGCATCAACGCCAGTTGCCGGAACCCTGCCCAGTATCCGAACGCGAGCACGAACGGATAGAGCAGGCTCGTTCCCCCGCTCGAGTAGCCGTTGCCCTCGGACCACTGGAACGGATAGCCGCGGGCGGTCGAACGGGCGAAGTCGAAGTGGATGAAGACGTCGTCCAGCGGCGCCGACCACGGTCCCGCATGGCCCATCTGCGCGGCGAGGTGACCCGCGTCCAGCTGGGCGTAGTACGTCTGCAGGCGCATGTAGGAGTAGAAGCAGAGCGCCACTGCCAGCGTGCACGCCGCCGCGAACAGCGCGTAGATCACCGGCTCCGCGCGGAAGCCGCGCCTGCTTCTGGCCATCGGCGATGAGCCGGGCCCACGGCGCGTTCCGTCGCCGGTCGCCATGACCGGAGGGCGATCTAGCACGGCTTGCAGGTCGGCGGACGGGGCTTTGCTCCGGGCGCCGCCGGGGCGGCGGAGGCTGCCCGGGTGCGGGGAGGAGGCCTGTCCCGCTCGGGTCCGGGGTATTCCTGATTTGCTGCTTGCCCAGCCGCCGTGGAGGCGCTCTACTAGCGGTCCGCTTTCGCGACCCCCCGAGAAGGAATGCGCTGGTTTGTAGAAGTGTCTCGCATCGGCGAGGACGCCGAGGCACAGCGGTATTGCGTCGACGCCAAGCAGTGGCAGGCCGCGCTCCAGGAGGCGCGCAAGCTGCGCGGCGACGCCGGTCCGCTTTCCAAGTTCTCGATCGAGCTGATGGACGACGGCTACCGGGCCGTCGATCCCAAGTTGAAGATCCGCTACGTCGTCAACAAGGCGCCTGCCGGCGCGCCGCTAACCGGTGCCAACGGTGCCGTTCAGGAGCCGGCGGCAGGTCCCGCGGCTCCGGCGACGACCCGGAACAGCTCGGCTCCCGCGACCGAGCGCATGAGCGGGCCGCCCGCCAGCGCTCCCGCCAAGAAGTCGGCGCGCTCGTCGATCCGGGTTCCGGACGATTCAGTGCCGCCTGCGCCGCCGCCGCCGGGTTCGCCGGGCGCGCCCCGCATGTCGGCGCATCCCACACAGCGCAGCATCCAGGTGCCCAAAGCGCCGGCGTTCCAGCTGGTGCGCCAGCGGGAAGAGGAGCCCACCGAGAAGACGCCTATCACGTACCGGGAGTACGCGTACGCGGTGGCGGAGGGCACCGACATCCGGGCTGCCGAAGCGTTGTTGTGGGCCCGCTTTCGCGAGGTGCGCCTGTCGTTGGAAGGGCGCCCAGCAGGGCAGTTCGTCCAGCTGGCCGTGTTCGATCACATGTTCGAGCGGCGACCGCAGCGTCCGCCGTTGGCCACGCTCGCGTGGAAGGACTGGCGCGGCAATCCGGTCGTGCAGTTCCCGGGTAGCCAGGCACAGCCGTCGGCTCCCCCGCCTGGCTCCTTGCCGCCACCACCAGAGGCGAAGCCTGCGGCGGCGGCAGCACCCGAGCCCGCAGCGGCGCCAGCGCCGGCGGCAGCTCCCGTATCCGCCCTACCGTCGCAGCCTGCAGCGCCAGCGCCGAAGCCCGCGGCTGTTGTGTCTGCGCCGCCGTCGCAGCCTGCGGCGCCAGCGCCGGAGCCCGCGGCAGCTGCTCCTGTTGTGTCTGCGCAGCCGTTCGCCCCGGCGCCCTCTGCGCCGACCCAGCCCGACAACCCTGCGCTGGCGGGTCCGGCACCATCCATCGTCATCCAGCCTCCGTCGGAACAGAAGCCCCCAACTCGTCGCCACCAGGCCGGCGAGGATCTGATCGGCGAGCTGTTCGAGACGATGCACGACCTGCACTTCTTGCCGGATCTGGTTTCCGGCGCGGAGTTCGTTCTGGGCGTGATTGAAAAGACGCTGCCCTGCGAAGCTATCCTGGTGCACGTCTTCGACATCAACACGCAGCACTACGTCGTGGTGCGTGCGAGTGCACCGGGCGCAGCCAAGGTGATCATGCACCGCACCCCTGACGGTGATGCGCTCTTCGAGCCGGTGATGCGTCGCACACGTTCCCTCAGGATCGACGATGCCGCGAGCGACGCACGCTACGACGCGGAGCGCTGGAAGCTGGCCGGCGTCGAGGTCAAGAGCGCGATCTGCGGTCCGGTACAGCTCCACGGTCGCTACCTCGGCGCGGTCGAGCTGGTGAACCCGCAGGGCGGTGGCGCGTTCTACGAAAGCGAGTCGAACGCGCTCGACTACATCTGCGAGCAGTTCGCCGAGTTCCTCTCCAACCGGCCCATCGTGCTCGACGCCGAGCTGATCCTCGCCAAGCCCTAGAGCCGCGTTCGGGGTCGGGGCCCCGAACGCCCACAAGACCAAGCATCGGAACGGACTTTTCCGGCGGGAGGCAGCCAGGGCGGTGCCGTCGTCGGCGCTCCGGGTTGGAGCGCCGTGGCGGAAGCGCCAGGCGTTGTGTCCACAATGCCAGCACTGCGGCACGGCATCGTAGTTCTGTCCGCCGCACCGGGGGCAGATCATCTCCCGTTCGAGCGTATCACGCAGGTCCCGAGCCCGGCCGGGATGCTCGGGGGCAGAGTGGCGGCTAGCCGGTCGCTGCGAAATGCACTTCCCGTGGCATTGCTGTCGCGGCCGTGTACCCGCTGGACCACGCCCGCGCTCGACGCATGGGGCGTAACCATCTGGAATTGCACGAATCGAAGCGTGGCACGCGCTGTGCCCTAGCAGTGGGCATGACCCCCATGCCCACCCAGCAGCGGATCCCCTGGCTCGCGGTGCTGTCGGTCCACGACCTGCGGCGCCTGTTTCGGCAGGTGCGAGCCAAGGGCAAGGCGGAGACCCCTGTGGTAGTTGCAGGCCGCCGCGTGTTCCAGCGACCCCGCGCGGCCTGACCTGGTCAGGGCTGCACGCCGATCGTGCCGGTGACGACTGTCGTTCCGGAACCCAGGCTGAATGCGCCCAGATCGGTGACGCTGCCGCTCTGCTCGAAGCGCACCCGCCGCACCGCCGTGTTCTCGGCGACCAGCACCAGCCCCGTCAGAGCCCCGCGATCGATGCTCACGGCGTAGCCGGGCAGCTGCGGCTTGCCGCCCTGGTAGGCAAGCTCGTTGCCCAGCGCAAATGGCGCGGAGCTGTTGTTCGGGTCGTACGAGACCTGGAAGATCGCGTTGCCGTACCCGCTGACGACGAGGGCGGCGTTGTCGAAGGGTGAGACCTCGATGTCGAGCGGATCCTTGATGGGCGTCAGAAGCTGGACCGCACCGAACGGCGCGAGACCCACCACGCCGATCCGGTTCGGCGAGCTGCTGTACTCGTTGTTGTCGCCAATCAGCGCGAACTTCCCGTCGTGGGTGATCGCCACGCTGGAGACGCTGGCTTCGGTGTCTGGGAAGGGCGCAGCACTGCCGAGCACGCTCGGCGGATCGCCCCACGACAACAAGTGCGCGTCGTTGCCTTCCGGAACAGACAGCACGTCCTTCGACGCCAGCACGGCGCGCGAGGGATTGCCGGGCAGGAACGCCAGCGCGGCAGGAAGCTTCGCCGCAGCGATCAGGTGGGGCGTGCCCGGAGTTCCGTCGCAGCCGATTGGCACCGCGTAGACGCCGCCTCCCGTGTTGCGCCACTCGTCGTCGAGCACGTAGGCGACGGCGCCACCAGGATCGACGACCACGCTCGCTGCATAGAAACCGCCGTCGAACGCGGCGTCGACGACCTGCGGCGCGCCGCTGCTATCGAAGCGGAACACGCCGAGCTTGCCGTCCTCCTCGGCGACGAGCCCGACCTTGCCGTCGGGTGTGAAAGCGATCTCGCCCAGCGTCGAACGGCCCATCTGGAACGTCGTGCCCGTCTGCGACAGCTCGCCGCTCGCCGACAGTTCGAGGACCTCATAGGCGTTTGCCTTGTTGCCGTTGGCGTCGAACGGGTGGCTCACCACGACCTTGCGCACGGCGTTAGCGGGCCCTGGCGCGCGCGGGCAGCCGCCTGCGTCGCCCGCTTCGGCGTCGGCGGTCGCATCGCCGCTTCCGTCGGGAGTCGCATCACCGCTGGCGTCCGTGGCAGCTTCGGCCGAGCTTTCCGCGCCCGCGTCGCGCGGCGCTTTTCCGCCGCCGCCGCCGCTACCGCACGCCACAGCGAAGAGCGCGACCAGGAGAAATACAGGCCCCGACCGCATCTCGCTGAAGGTATGGGCCCTGGCTGCTGCCGTCTACGTCTATCTGCCGCGCCGCGCGGCGATGCGCTCCCACGCGATGCGCGTAGCGACAGCGGACGGCGTGGCCGCCTCCGCTTCCGCACGCTCCAGCACTTCGCGCGCCGTGTCCCCAAGCTTGTCGATGAGCGGGTTGCGATCCGTCAGGCCCATCACGGTGCGTCCGATGCCGTCGACCACGGCGCCCGCCGACGCGATCTCGTCAGGCACGTGCAATATCCCTCGTCGCCGGAGCTCCTCGGCCGCTTCTTCCGACGCGAGAATGCCGTTGGCCGCGCCGCACACGCACCACGCCGTGAGCCGCGATGCCAGCTCCCGGTCCACGACGCCGCCCACGGCGCAGGGTGCGATCACGTCCACGTCCGACAGCAGCACCGAGGACGCGCTCGTGACGTCGGCGTCGATGACGTGGGCCAGCGCGCGGGCCTTTGCTTCATCGGTGTCGGCCACCAGCACGCGTGCGCCGTGTGCGGCGAGCTCGCGCGCCACCGCGCCGCCGATCGCGCCTGCACCCTGGACGGCCACGCCGAGACCATCCAGCGTCCGCCCGCTGATCGCCGCTGCTGCCTCGACCGAACGCCGGAGCCCGCGCGCTACGGACGCGGCAAGCCCGCCCTCGTCCGTGTGCGCGAAGCGCGTGTGACGCGCCATCGTTTCCACATCCTCGCCGCGCGTTCCGAGGTCGCCCGCGGTGCGGAACAGGCCGCCCAGCTCCTCCACGCGCTCGCCCAGCAACGAAAACGCCCGCGCCCGATCGAGACCCGGGTGATCCATCACCACCATCTTGCCGCCGCCAGCGTCGAGGCCCGCGAGCGCGCACTTGAGCGTCATCGCACGCGCGAGCCCGGCGGCGTCCGCCGCCGCGTGTCCGGCCGATGCGTAGTGCCAGGTGCGCACGCCGCCGGCCGCGGGCCCGAGCGTCACGTCGTCGATCACGAGCACCGCGGTGAGAGCGCTCGGCGCGTCGCGGAACACGAAGCAACGCTGCACGTCCAGGGCTTCGAGCGTATCGATCAGGGTGTCCTTCACGGCGCGCGGATGGTGCGCGCGCCGCGCGCTGCCGTCCAGAGAAGCGAGCATATCCCGGCGGAAGGGGCTACTCTTGTCGCCGCATGGCGGACCGCACCAGGCGCGAGCGCGTTCTGACGTTCCTGCTCCTGCCGGCGATCGTCGTGGCGGCGCTGGTTCTGGAAGGAGTGACATTTCGCAACAGCTTCCAGCTCGAGAAGCTCAGGGAGCAGTCCGTCGTCGAGGCGACCCTGTTGCTCGCCAACGAGAAGGCCGATCGACTCGACAAGCGCATCATCGAGCAGGACAACGCCGTCGCTTCCGTCATCGACCCTGACAACCGCGAGCGCTTCGGTGCCGACTGGCTGAAAGTCGCTGCACGTCAGACGCCTTCCGTGCGCGCCGTGCTTGTGGTGGACCTGACCACGCCGCAGCACGACGTCGTCGCGTTCGCGTCGCGTGCGCCGGGCCCCGACGACGAACGATTCCGGCGGCTCCTCGTCGGCACGATGCTCGGCGACATGAAGCTCGACAAGGCGCCGCGCACCCAGCTCAGGCACCTGCACAAGACCTACAACGGGCAGAGCTACCTGGTCAGCTACTGGCAGCGCGACCTGCACCAGCACCACTTCCTGGTCTGCGCCTGGCACGACGTCCCACGCATCGTCCACGATCTGTTCCCGGCGCTCTACTCCGATCACGACCAGCAGAGTCGCGTCAACGTCGTCGACAGCGAAGGGCGCATCATCTACGGGCCACCGCTCAGCCGGGGCGGTTTCACGCTCGGGCGTCACTTCCAGACCACGCTGTACAAGTGGCGCTTGAACGTGACGATGACCTCGGCCGAGGAGCTGGCGGCCGCGGTGGCGCGTCGCCGGGTGCTGGAGATGGTGATGGTGGGCCTCTCCGGATTGGTGGTGATCGCCGGCTTGATCGTGATCCTGGTCGCGGCGGCGCGCGAGCGGAAGCTCTCCAACCTGAAGAGCGACTTCGTGGCGAACGTGTCGCACGAGCTGAAGACGCCGCTGTCGCTGGTGCGCATGTTCGGTGAGCTGCTCTCCAGTGGACGTGTGGACAGCGAGGAGAAGCGAAAACAGTATCTCGACATCATCACGACCGAGAGCGAACGACTGAGCGCGCTGATCGAGAACGTCCTCGATTTCGCCAAGGTCGAGCGCGGCAAGGCCGCCTACGAGTTCAGCGAGGGCAACGTGGGCGACGTCGTCGCGCGCGCCGTAGACGCCTGCCGCGTGCGCGCCGAGCGCGAGCACGTTGCGCTGGAGCTGGACGTGGACGACGCCCTGCCGACAGCGAAGATCGACGAGCGCGCCGTCGAGATCGCCGTCATCAACCTGGTCGACAATGCGCTCAAGTACGCGCCCGGCAGCCGCACGGTCCGCGTGTCGGCGCATCGCGCGGATGGCCGCATCGAGATCCGCGTGACCGACGAGGGCGAGGGCATCCACGCCGACGACAAGAAGCGCATCTTCGATCGCTTCGTGCGCGGCCGCAGCGCTTCCGGCAAGCAGGTGCGTGGAAGCGGGATCGGTCTCGCGCTGGTCAAGCACATCGCCGAGGCGCACGGCGGGCGCGCGTGGGTCGAGTCCGCCTCTCCGCACGGCAGCGTCTTCGGCATCTCGATCCGCGCCGACGCGGCCAGACCGCCCACGCCATCCGCGGCGGAGTCGCCGAGCACGGCCTAGAGCCGCTACCTACTTCGAGACCTCGCCGTCGTCGGTCGCCGACTGGAGCTTCAGGAGCTCCTTGTCGGTGAGGTAGACCGCGCTGCCGGGGGCCTTCGCCGGGGCCGCCGGCTGGGCCGCTGCCGGCTGGGCCGCTGCCGGCTGGGCCGCTGCCGGTTGGGCCGCTGCCTGGGGCGCGCTTGCCGGCTGCGGCGGCGGAGCCGGAGCCGCGGCGACCGGGGGCGCCGTCGCGAGGGGAGGTGCTGCCGCGGCGGGCTCGGCGGGCGGCGGTGCTGCCGGTGCGGACGCCTGCGGCAGCGGAGCCGGCAGCGGGATCGCGTCGAGCATCGCGTCGTACTTCGCCTTTACCTGCTTGAAGGCGTCGAGCTCGTCGTGCGGCAGAACGCGCATGCTGTCGGGCTTGAGCGTCATTGCGTCGATGAACTTGCCGTCCCGCTTCGCGATCCAGTGCAGATGCGGCCCCGTCGAGCGCCCGGTCGAGCCCACGTAGCCGATCACCTGGAAGCGCTTGACGTGGTCGCCGACCTTGAGGCCCTTGGCGAAGCGCACCAGGTGCGCGTAGCCCGTCTCCATCCCGCCCGAGTGCTTGAGCATGACGAGATTGCCCGTCGCGCCGCTGCCGCTCATGCGCTCGACCACTCCGTAGGACGAAGCGTGCACCGGCGTTCCGATCGGCGCGCCGATGTCGGTGCCGAGGTGCGGCATGATCTTGTGCAGGATCGGGTGCATGCGGTGCAGGTTGAACGGCGAGGTGACGTGCGCTCCCGGGATCGGGAAGCGCCAGCCGCCCTTGTACGGCGCTTTGCCGCTTTCGTCGTAGTAGCCCGCGTTGCCCTGTGAATCGCTGAAGTAGTAGAAGCGCTGGGGCTTGTCCTTGACCGGCCGGTACTCCACTGCCTCGATGCCGGCGTAGCGGTCGAACTCGCCGAGCACCGTGACTTCCTGCGCGACCACGCGGAATCTGTCGCCGACCTGCAGGTCGTCCAAATCCATGTGCCCGTGCAGGGCGTCGTCGAGCGCGTCTTTCAACCCCGGGCCGAAGCCCGCCGCCTCCGCCGAGGCGGCGAGGCTCTTGCCGTCGTAGGCAAACGCGCCCTTCACCTCGGCGCGCTCGACGTGCAGATCGAGCTTCTTGCCGACGAGTGCGCCGTTCTTGCCCGCCCGCGCCTGGTAGACCTCTTCCTTCGATGCGATGTACTCGAACGCCGTCAGCTCCTTGGTCGAGCGCTTGATGGCCGCGACGAACTTGTCGTGCGGTCCGCACTTGTCCAGATTGACCAGGTTCTTGAGCGCGCCGAGCACGCTGTAGGCCTGGCTCTTGTCGAGCCCCTTGTCCTGGATGACCTTGAGGAAGGGATCGCGACCCACTTCGCCCGAGATGATCCGGTAGTCCGAGTCGCCCTTCAAATCCGCCACGCGCCAGGGCCCGGGGATCTTCTTGTGCTTGGGCTTCGGCTGCGGCGCCGTCTGGGCTGTGCTGGTCGTCGTAGCGGTGGCCGTCGGTGCAGCGCGCACCAGGACCGTCCCCGCCTGCGGATGCACCGCCGGGTGCAGATCGATCATCAACGCGATCAACGAGGCGACCGTGGCCAGTCCGAGCAGCGTGCCGAACAGCGCGACCATGCCCGGTGACAGCGGAGCGCCGCCGCTCTGCACCAGCGGAGCAGCCGGCGGACGGGCGGCGCCCGAGCCGACCAGATCGAGCTCCAGGTCGAGGGCGCGCCGCGCCGGAGGCTGGTCGTTGCCGATCTCGTCGAGACTGCCGCGCACGGCCGCGGCGCGCGCGCCGAGCTTGTCCGTGCGCTCGCGCCGGCTCGCGGCAGCCCGCGCGAGCAGCTTGTCGCGCACGGGGTGGCCGCCCTCGGCGACCGGCCCAGCCGGCGCTGTCTCCTCGGTGCTGGTGGGCGGCTCGCCCGGTAGCGCGGCGACGGGTGGCGGTGTCGCGGAGCGCACGAAATCCTCCGCCAGCTGGGCGTCCTCGCTGACGACCTCCGGCGCGGGTGCGGGGACGTCGCCGTCCTCGGCCGCTCCGGTGGTCTCCGGATCCAGCTCCACAGCCGGTTCCGTCGCGCCGTCGTCGCGGGCCAACGGATCGACGATCCGGCCCAGGTGACGCGGGCCGTCGGCTTCCGGTGAAGACGCCACGCAGCGCTGGTAGCAGCCGTTCCCACCGCCGGCAAGGCAGCCCGCCGAAGCCCGGGCGCGGCAAACTGTGTCAAAACGCCACAAAATTGTGACAATTTGCTACATATTGCCCCTCCCGTGGCCGCGCGCAGGCCGGAGGCCGAGCACGGACGCCGGGGAGGGGCCGGCGCGCGCAGGGGCCGGAGGGCCCGAGCACGGCGGGGGGTGGGCAGCCGGCGGGGGGCATGGCCGGTGTCGACGCGCCGCCGCGTTTCCACCACACTCGCGGGCGCACCCGTGCGAAGTCCGCGGCGTCTGGGGTATGTACGTTGATCCGGGGTCCCGTCGGATCAGCACGAGGAAACTGTCAGGATGGACGATCACACCAAGCAGCTGCTTCTGCTCGGCCGCGAGCATTACGAGAAGCGCGAGTTCGACAAGGCGGAGTATCTGCTCCTGCAGGTTGTCGACAAGACCGATCGCTTCGCGGACGTGTTCAACATGCTCGGCGTGATTGCGCACAGCAAGGGCGACTTCGCCAGGGCGGAGGAGCACTTCGAGAAGGCCATCCAGCTGAATCCGAACTACACCGAGGCGCAGCTCAACCTGATGGTCACGTACAACGACCTCGGGAAGTACGACGCGGCTCGCGAGATCTACTCGAACATCCGCTCGCGCGACGCAGGCGACAGGAAGGCCGACCCGTTTGCGAAGGGAAAGATCGCGAACATGCACGCCGAGATCAGCCAGGCGTACCAGGACGCGGGCATGACCATCCAGGCGATCGACGAGCTGGAAAAGGCCGTGGGGCTGTGCCCGGGCTTTGCCGATCTGCGTACGAAGCTCGGCATTCTGCTTCGCGACAGCGGCGACGCCCTGCGTGCGCGCGAGCAGTTCGAGGCGGCCAAGGAAGCGAACCCGAAGTACCTGCAGGCCCGCCTCGCGCTCGGCGTGCTGCTGCTCGGTGCCGGCGACAGGGACGAGGCGACGAACGAGTTCAACGCCGTGCTCGAGGTCGATCCGGAGAACAAGAGCGCGCAGATGTACCTGCGCATCGCCGCCGCGCGCGACAAGCTGAAGACCATTCCGCCCAGCGCTCCTGAAGGCTCCGACCAGGAATCGTAATGGGCCGAGGCTCGGCGGCGCGTGCCCGGCCGGGGCTGCGCGCACAGGTCGGGCGCTTGTGGCGCCGGCTCCGCGGTGGAGAGCTGTCGCGGGGACGCACCGCCGGCTCCGTTGCGGTGGGTCTGTTTATCGGGTCGACGCCGCTCTACGGGTTGCACCTGCCGCTGTGTCTGGCGGTGTGCGTGCCGCTCAAGCTGGATGCGGTCGTGGCCTATCTGGCGGCCAACATCTCCAACCCGCTGGTCGCACCCTTCCTGGTCGCGGCAGAGGTGGAGGTGGGGGCGTGGATCCTGACGGGACACACGGTGCCGTTCGACGTCGCGCAGGCACGTCACACGGGAGTGGCGGGATTCATGCTGCAGGCCGGCGTCGGATCGGTAGTGGTGGGCGCGGTGCTCGCCGCGCTGGGCGCATCGCTCGTGATGCTGGTCGCGCGGCGGCGGAGCGCACCCACGGGCGAGCTGCCCGAGGCGGTCGACCGCACCGTGCGCCGCTACCGCGACGCCCATCGGCGGCATCGCATCTACGTCGCGATCAAGCTGCGCAGCGATCCGGTGGTGCAGGCGCTGACGGCCCTGCCGGGAAGCTTCGGCCGCGTGCTGGACGCGGGCGCGGGGCGCGGTCAGTTCGGGCTGCTCCTGATGGAGCTGGGGCGCGCCGATTTGCTTTCGGGGTTCGACTGGGACGCCGACAAGGTGAAGGCGGCGAACATCGCCGCGCGAGGCGAGGCGAGCTTCGAGCAGGGCGACCTGCGCACGGCGGACCTCCCCGCCAGCGACACGGTGCTGCTGCTCGACGTGCTGCACTACCTGTCCGGCCCCGAACAGGACTCCGTGCTGGAGCGCGCGGCGGCAGCGCTCCGCCCCGGCGGGCGGCTGATCGTGCGCGAGGTCGGTGAGGGTACAGGCAGCGGGCTGACGAAGCTCTTCGAGCGCATCGGCGCGCGCGCGAAGATGAACCGCGCGCGCTCGCTGGAGTTCCGGCCACTTTCCGCGATCCTCGACAAGCTGGACCAGCTTGGACTGGTCTACCAGGCCGAGGACGCTTCGCAGGGCACTCCGCTGTCGAACTCGCTGATCGTCGCGCGCCGACCGGAGTGAACACGAAGACCGAAGGGCCGAAGGGGATCGGGTCGTGGCCTCGGGCGTGGGGTCCGGGCCTTCGTGTGGATCCGGACCGCTCAGCGACGGAACTTCACCGTGACGTGCTGGTAGCCGAGCGAACGGACCAGGCTCTCGACGGTGCGTTTCACGCTGGCCTGTGCCCGGGCCAGGATGCCGGACTTCTTCGCGGCCAGGACGATGCTCTTTTCCGCTTCCTGGCGTGCGCGCGTCTCCAGGTTCTGTTTGCGTGCGGCAAGTAGATCGGTGCTGCGCGAGTGCACGTAGGTGTGCTCGTTGTCGAGCCGGTGCGACAGGATCTCTGCCGGCGGCAGCGTGATCGTGGCGGTGCCCGCGCTGCGATCGACGTGGACGTTGCCGTCTGCGAGCGTGGACAGGTCGACCCCGGCGGTCACGTCGCCGGCGGCTACCAGCAGGATCGCGTCCTTGGCGTGAACGAGCCCGAAGAAGCGCGACTGCTGATCGGTCAGGTCGATCACCTTCTCGATGTGGAACTGGGCCCCCTCCAGGTTCGACAGCTCGCGAATTGCCGTGACCACGCTGGGCGTGCCGCGCACGATGGTGACGGACGCTGCCGGGCGCGGGGCAGGGGATCGGCTGCAGCGCCCCAGCAGGGTGCCGAGTCCGACCGCGACCAGCACCAGCGCGCCGATCAGCACTGCGCTGAAGGGCTTGAGGCAGCCACCTGCCGACGTTCCGGGGCCTTGGGCCGTCCACCTGGGGCGGCGGGCCGAGCGGTGGTTCGAACTCCCCCCTGCTCATGTACCCATGGATAACGCTTCCAGCTCCAGCGCGCCCGCACTGTGATCGGAAAGGCCGGAAACGCGCGAGCCTAGCACCTCGCCGAGGATGGAGAGCGCGCGCTCGGCGCTCTCTCGCACGCCGGGCTCCTCTCCGGTCAGCGACTTGACCGAAGCGACACCGTGCTGGCTGATGCCGCAGGGCACGATCAGCGAGAACAGTTCCAGATCGGTCGTCAGGTTGAAGGCGAAGCCGTGCATGGTGACCCAGCGCGAGATCCTGACGCCGATCGCGCCGAGCTTGGCCAGGTGCCGGGCAGCCTGCTCGCCGGGAAAGTGATCGAGCGACGTGGGATCGACCCACAACCCGACGAGCGAGTCGACGCTGCCCGCGTCGATGCCGTGCGCGGCGGCCAGGCGCCGCATGGTCTCGATGAGATCGCGCACGTAGCGCCGCACGTCGCAGCGGTCCGGCGAGAGATCGACGATCGGATAGCAGACGAGCTGCCCGGGCGCGTGCAGCGTGACGTTGCCGCCGCGTCCGGTCGCAATCAAGTCGACGCCGCGCGCGGCCAGTAGCTCCTCGGGAACCAGCAGGTTTTCCGCGTGCGCTCCCCGGCCGAGCGTGATGACCGGTTCGTGCTCGAGCATGAGCACGGTGTCGCCGACGCGTCCTTCGCGGCGCGCCTCGTGCAAAGCCTGCATCAGCTCGTGCACCGGCTGGTAGCGGCGGCGCCCAAGCCAGACGCCGTGGAGCTCGCGATTCACGGCGCTCCTCCCTTTGGCCTATTCGGGAACCTCTTTGCCCGAATCGCGGATCTCGTCGCGCAGCTCCTCGATCTTGTCGGTGAAGGTTCCGGAGACGTCCGGGTCGAACTGCGAGCCGGAGCAACGGATGATCTCGTTGACCGTCACTTCATGCGGCAGTGCGCGGCGGTAGGCGCGGTCGCTGGTCATCGCGTCGTAGGTGTCCGCCACCGCGATGATGCGGGCGATGAGCGGGATCTCCTGGCCTGCCAGACCCAGCGGGTAGCCGCGGCCGTCCCAGCGCTCGTGGTGCAGGTGTACGCCGGGAATGACCGGCTCGAGAAACTTGATGGGATCGAGGATCTCGCGGCCGTACGTCGGATGCTTCTTGAAGATCTCGTACTCTTCCTGCGTGAGCTTGCCCGGCTTGTTCAGGTTCATCACGCAGCCGACCTTGCCGATGTCGTGCATCAGCGCGGAGTGGCGCACGATCTCGATCATGTCCTCGGACAAGCCCAGCCAGGCGGCGAGGGAGACGGCGTAGTGAGCGACGCGCTCCGAGTGCCCCGCGGTGTAGCGGTCCATCTTGTCGATGGTGCGGGCCAGGCTCTGGATGGTCTGCTGGAAGGTCGCCTGGAGATCCTCGTACAGGCGCGCGTTCTCGATCGCGGCGGCGGCGCGCGAGGCGACGATGCTCAGCATCTTGCGCTGGCCTTCGTCGAAGCGCTTGCTCGCGGTCAGGGAGACCACGCCGATCCAGCCGATCAGTCGCTCGCGCATCTTGAGCGGCACGATGGCAATGCTGGACACGGGATGTTCAGGCAGAACCTCGAACAGGTCCGCGGCGCGGGTGCCGTGCTCGACGATCTGCTCGCCGCGGGACAGCCGCGCGGAGACAACCGCCGGGTCGAGGCGGCCTGGATCGAGGCTGGTCGGTAGCGCGGCGCCCTGCTGGACGGAGCGCTCGACGAACCCGCCCTCGCCGTCCTCGAGCCACGTCGCCACCACATCCGCGCGGATCTCGTTGACCGCGCTGTCGGCCACGGTGGCGATGACTTCCTCGAGCGACAGGCTGGCCGCGATGGCTTCGCTGACCTTGTACAGCGAGAGGGCCTCGCGCAGCCGGAGGTTCTCCGCCGCCAGGCGCCGCTTCTCGAGGCCGCGCTGCACGATGTGGACGATCTCCTCGACCTTGAACGGCTTGAGGATGTAGTCGTAGGCGCCGCGCTTCATCGCGTCGATTGCCGTCTCGACCGTGCCGAACCCGGTCATGATGACCGTGAGCGTGTCGGGGTGCGTCCGCGCCACTTCCTTCAGCAGCTCGAGCCCACCCATGCGCGGCATCTTCAGGTCGCTGATGACCATGTCGTAGCGCGCGCGGGCGAGCTCGTTGACGGCACTCGAGCCGTCCTCGGCCGTGCGTACGACGTACCCCTCCATGCCGAGGAAGTCGGCAAGGATGTCGCGGATGAATTTCTCGTCGTCGACGACGAGGACCCGCGGCTTCTCGGTGGTTGTTCCGGGATTCGGCTCGGACACGATTTATGGAGCTAGTAGCGTAACAGATTGAGGAGCGTGGAGCCCTGTGCGGTATCGCCGAGCGCCGGGAGGGCGGCGCACCCGTGGGAATACGGCCGGCCCACGAAGCGTGGGTCTAGCTCGGCCAGGCCGCCTTGACCAGGGTGACTATCCCGCAACGGACGGACAAGCTTGCCCTGGCGAGCGCCAGCGAGCCCGCGCCGAGCGAAGCGAGGCGGCGTCGGGGTGCTCGAGGGGCGGTGAGCCCCCTCGAGGAGGATTACGGCGGGGGCGGGCGGGCGGGGTGTTGGTAGGCTAGCTCCGCTGTCCCAGCAGGCCGCCCAGCGACCGGCGCGGCGGCTCGGGGTCGTGGGTCTTCAGATACATGAGATTCAGCCCGTTGATGACCGCGTGGGCGACCAGCGGACCCACCAGCGAGCCGGTCAGCTCGAAGATGGCGCCGAGCGCCAGCCCGACCAGTGTGGCCCAGCCGACCCACACCCAGCGGCTGCGCCCGCGGACCTGGTGCATGACGCCGAACAGCAGCGCCTGGGGGACGAGTCCGAGCCAGGGTTGCAGGACACCCCGGAACAGCAGCTCCTCGCCCAGCGCGCTGAGGATCGCCACCACGATGATGCCGGTGCCGCTGATGCCGCGTGCGATTGGCCGGAGCTCCTGGTGCAGATCGCGCGCCCACGCGAAACGCGGCACGAGGACCCGCGTGCCCAGAACCACCAGCGCGCCGAACGCCAGCCCCAGGGCGAGGCTGTAGGCGTGGCTGGCCGGAGCACCGAGGTCCAGCCACGGCGACGGATAGACGAAAGGTGAGCCGCGCCACACTACGGCGATTACCGCCGCACAGACACCAAGGAATGCATAGGCGGCAGCGAACCGGCCCCACCGGATCATCGTGTCGGGACTATGGCACGCGGCGGCCCACTTCGCACCCCGTGCGTGCTGCGGCGTGCCAACGGCGGGGGCGGGCGGGTGGGAGAACACGAGCCGGTTGTTGGCCCGGAGGCATCCGGAGTACGCTCCGCGTGCGGTGGAAAGGGCGCACGACTCACCCGAAGTGCTTGAGCGGTTCAACGCCACGCTCGACCTGGTCGATGTCATCGCACGCCAGGTGGCTCGGGCGGTTGGAGCCGCAGTGGAGCTGGACGATCTCGTGGGCTTCGGCCGGGAAGGGCTGCTCGATGCGGCCCGTCGGTTCGACGCGGAACGGGGAGTGCCGTTCCGGTCCTATGCCAACTACCGGGTTCGCGGTGCGGTGCTCGACGGCGTTCGCACCATGTCCCGGCTGTCGCGCCGGACCCACGAGCGGATCAACGGCCTGCGCGCCGCCACCCGGGTGAGCGAAGGCGTGTTGGAAGACGCCTCCGCCGCGCCTCCACCGGGATCCACTGCTGCTGACGCCGAGCGAGGCCTGAGCCAGCACCTGGCGGCCATGGCGACGGCCATGGCGGTGGGGCTCGTAGCCCCCGCCGCCATGGCCGAGGGCGGCGAGCCGACCGCGCTGGCCACTGACGAGAGCCCGGAAGACGCGACCGCGCGCGCCGAGCTCCTGGCGGTGGTGCGGGCGGCCATCGACGGCCTTCCGTTCCAGGAAGCCGAGCTGGTGCGGCGCCACTACCTCGATGGCGAACGCTTCGACCTGGTCGCGAAGGATCTCGGCCTCAGCAAGTCGTGGGCGAGCCGCTTGCACACCCGCGCTATCGGTCGACTCGGCAAGCGGCTGCGCGGCGTGGCCGACTGATCGAACATAGCGCGCAACCGGAGCCGGCTCTCGACCGATGGCGGGGCATGTCGATACCCATCGGTTCGGTTCCTGGTCTCGAGCAACAATCCGTTTCCCGCGGCTCGCCCGCCGGCTCGTCGCCCGCACGGGCACACCCCGCCGCCGCTGCCGGAGGTCGCGAGCGCTTCCAGAAGGCGCTCGGAGCCCTCGGTCACGAGATCGATCACGGAGAGGCGGTCGTGCGCCGGGCGCTCGACGCCGGAGGACATATGGGTGCAGGCCAGCTGATCGCGCTGCAGGCCGGCATCTACCGCTACAGCGAGGCGGTGGATCTCACCGCCAAGCTCGTCGACCGGGCATCGACAGCAGTCCAGACCACGCTACGCGGTCAGTAGGCTTGACCTGTCCGCGCGCGCATCCCTTACTTCGGGCATGGAGCGCGTGCTGGTGGCCATGAGCGGCGGCGTCGATTCGTCGCTCGCCGCCGCGCGTCTGGTGCGCGACGGCTTCGATGTGGTCGGCGTCACGCTGCATCTGTGGGACTATCCCGACGACGGCTCGGTGCGCGGGCGCTGCTGCGCGCCCGAGGACGTACACGACGCGCGGCGCGTAGCGGACGTGATCGGCATTCCCCACTTCGCGTTCGACCGCCGCAAGCTGTTCCGCCAGGAGGTGGTGGATCCGTTCGTCGACGCGTATCTCGAAGGTCGGACGCCCAGCCCCTGCGTGCGCTGCAACCGGGGGGTCAAGATCCGCGAGCTCCTGCACCTCGCCGAGCGCCTGTCCGCCGATTCGGTCGCGACCGGTCACTACGCGCGTATCGAGCGCCAGGCTGGCGTGCCGCGGCTGCTCCGCGCGCTGGATCGGCAGAAAGACCAGAGCTATTTCCTGCACATGCTCGGTCCGGACGCACTCGCCCGGCTGCGCTTTCCACTCGGCGACGCCACCAAGCCCGAGGTGCGCGAGGAAGCCCAGCGCCTGGGATTGCCGGGCGCTAGCAAGGGCGAAAGCCAGGAGCTGTGCTTCGTGCCGAACGGCCGCTATGATCGTTTCGTGACGGATCGAGCCGGCGGACGTGCCCGCCCCGGGCCCATCGTCGACGACACGGGTCGTCGCGTCGGCGAACATGACGGCGTCCACGGATTCACGATCGGTCAGCGCAAGAACCTCGGTGTCGCGCTGGGGCGGCGGGCCTACGTCGTCGGCCTCGACGCCGACAGCGGCACCGTCCGGCTGGGGTCGCCCGACGCGCTCGAGAGCTACGGCGCGGAGGTGGCCGAAGTCTCGCTCGGTGACGACGTGTCCCTGCCGGCGCGCTGCGAGGTTGCGGTGCGCTATCGCGGCGAGCCGCGACCGGCGGAGCTCCGGCCCCGGGCGGGGGGCGGCGTGCAGGTGAGGTTCGACCAGCCGGTGCGGGCGGTGGTTCCCGGACAGTTCGCGGTGTTCTATCGCGGCGACCGCGTCCTGGGCGGCGGCAGCATCGAAGCTGCTCTCGGAGGAAGCGCATGAGCAGGTCGGCGGCGTATGCCGCATTGCTGCTCGGCGCAGTCCTGCTCGCCGGCTGCTCTACGGGAGAGGGGCAGGGCTGGGTGCGCAGCGACAAGCTCTATGTCGAGGACTGCTGGAACGGGAAGTTCGATCTCCAGCCGACCTTCTTCGGCGACAACCCGTACATGAACACCCAGCAGATCCGGGTGCAGCGGGGCGACAATCTCGAAGAGGTCTCCGACGGCGTCACCGCCCTGGTCAACGACGTGGACGGTATCCGGAGCTCCGAGCTGAACACCGGCATCAAGGTTGGACTCCCTCCAGGCGTCTCGCCCCCCGGCGTGCCGATCAAGTACAATCCGAATCCGCCGAAGGTGAGCCTGGCCCTGTATCTGCACGACACCTGTCACGCACAGAACGGGACGCTCTACTCGGTGGCGGGCACGATCACATTTTCTTCGCTATTCAGCGGCGACCCGAACGAGTCCAACGCGGATGACCGCCTGACCGAAGCACATTTCGAGGCAAGCTTCGTCGATCCGCGCGATCTGCAGTCCGATGGCACCTACGATCCCGCGAAGGAGAGCACCGTGAAGGGATACTTCCGGTTCTTCTTCCAGCGCGGGCAGCCTGCTCAACCTTTCCCGTAGGCCATCGGCCTTTCGGCCGAAGGCGCGTGTGTGTGCGTGGGTGAAGGTGCGACACGCTCGCCAGCGCTTCACGTCTGACCTGCGTTTCCAGTCGCATTGCTGCATACTTCGAGGAGTCCCCCCGCGGGTTGATCCGCCCGGAGCTGCCCGATACGCTTGAAGAAAATTCCATGAGTAGTGTCACTAGCGCGCGGCGCACAATCCTTGTCGCACTGTTCGGCTTTGTCTGTGCGTTGCTGTGCGTCGCGGTTCCGGCTGGGGCGAAGTCGAGTGCGTTCGGCCAGGCCGACGCCGCCTGGCACCAGGGCGAGCTCGAGAAGGCCCAGCAGCTGTACCAGAAGGCGCTGGCGGTCGGAGGTCTCGAACCCCAGGACGTCGTGATCGCCTACTCGCGCGTCGGCACGGTGAAGGCCGCGATGCACGACAAGAACGGCGCGCTCAGCGCGTTCCGGATCGCGGCGGCCATCGACCCGAAATTCGAGCTACCGGCCGACAGCGGGCGGGTGGCAAAGCGCTTGTACGCGCAGGCGCGCAAGGAAGCGGCCCGGCAGGGCGAGAGGCTGAGCCTCCACGTCGCAGTGCCCGACAGCGTCCCCGCGAACCAGCCGTTCACGGTCGAGACTACCATTCCTTCCGGCTTCGCCGTGCTCGTGGCCAAGGTCGAGGTCACGATCGAGGATCCGCTCACGAAGAAGAAGTGGCGCAAGAGCAAGCCGGCGGAGGCCGCGCTCAGCTTCCAGTTCCCGAGCCGCGTCGCGATCCCCGGAGCACACCTGAAGGTCCACTCCCGCGCGGTCGACAGCCAGAACAACGCATGGGCTGCAGCCGACAACGTCCTGAAGGTCGAGGGCACCCGCAAGATCAACTCGATGGACGAGGGCCAGGTGTCGCCGTTCGACGAGAGCGGTCACAAGAAGGACAAGAAGGGCAAGGGCGGCGGGCTCTTCAAGGGTCCCGTGCCCTGGATCGTCGGCGGTGCGCTCGTGGTCGGAGGCATTGTCGTGGGCGCGGTGCTCGCAACGCAATCGTCGAGCAAGGTGACGGTCGGCTCTCCGACCTGGCAGTAGCAACACTCAGTGATGGCAAACGGTCCCGCACAGGGCGGCCAACGGCCGCCTCCCAGCAAGCTCACGGGTTCATCCCCGAGCGAGCGGGAACGGCGCATCAAGGAGGGGAGCGAGCCCTCCCTGCCCGGCGGCGGGACGTACTTCCTCGGACGCTATCGCATTGTCGACGAGATCGGCGTGGGCGGTATGGCGAGCGTGCATCTGGCGCGCGCCGACGGCCCGGGCGGGTTCCAGAAGTGGGTGGCGATCAAGCGCATCCACCGCCACCTCGCCGAGGACGAGACGTTCATCCGGATGTTCCTCGACGAGGCGCGCATTGCCGCGCGCATCTCGCATCCGAACGTCGCGCAGGTGTTCGACCTGGGCAAACACAAAGACACCTACTGGATCGCCATGGAGTACCTGCATGGCGAGCCGTTGCGCGAGGTGGTGCGAGCGGTGGAGGAGGGCGGCGCGCCGCTGATGACGCCGCAGCTCGCGGCGAAGATCATCGCCGATTCCGCCGAGGGGCTGCACGCCGCCCACGAGCTCAGGGACAAGAACGGCAAGCTGCTCAACCTGGTGCACCGCGACGTCACGCCGCACAACCTGTTTCTGACCTACGAAGGTGCAGTGAAGGTCGTCGACTTCGGCATCGCCAAGGTCACCGGACGGCTTTCCAATACCCGAGCAGGGACGCTCAAGGGCAAGCTCGCGTACATGAGCCCCGAGCAGGTGCGGGGCGCGCAGGTCGATCGTCGCACCGACATCTTCGCGCTGGGCGTCGTCCTGTGGGAGCTGACCACCGGACGGCGGCTGTTCCGGATGGAAAGCGACCTCGAGACGCTGGAGCGCGTCCAGGCCTGTGTTGTGCCGCCGCCTTCCACTGTGGTCGAGAACTATCCGGTGGAGCTCGAGGCGATCGTGATGCGCGCGCTCGCCAAGGACTTGAACCGCCGTTATGCGACGGCGCGCGAGATGTCGCGTGCGCTGCAGCAGTACCTGATGAAGAGCGGCTCGTTCATGGGGTCGGACGAGATCGGCGGGTACGTGAAACACGTGCTCTCCGATCGCTTCGAGAAGCGCGAGGCGCATCTGCAGTGGGCGGCGGAGGTCACGCAGACGATCTCGCTCGATCAACTCGACGGCGGCGCACCGCGCGAGCTCGAGGAAGTGAGCATCCTCACCTACGCTTCAGACGTTCAGGAAGTGCCGCCGCGCAGCGCTCCGCAGCGCACCGGGCCGCGTCCGGCTGCAGGAGCGCCTGCAGCGGCGCCGCGTCCCGCGGCGGGGCGGCCCAAGAGCAAGACACCGCCACCGCTCGCGCAGACCCGCGGCGGCCAGTCCCGGACCGCGAACATCGGAGGATCGACGAGCCAGCCCTCTGCTCCGCGGCCAGCCGCAGGCCTGCCCAGCTACGATCTCGATTCGAGCACCGGGACGGACTCCGGCCTGCTCGAGCCCCTGGACGACGACGACGACGAGCTGGCCAAGACTACGGTCGCAAGCCCGCTGGTCAAGGACAAGGGGCCCGGGCAGCGACGCCCGGCCGCGATGGGGTTGGGGCCGTCCGCCGAGAAGCCAGCGGCGGGGTCGCCGCTTCCGAGCTATGAAATCACAGCGAGCGCATCATCGAGCGCATCATCGAGCGCATCATCCGGCGCATCAGTTGCCATGCACGATTACGGAGAAGAAGACGACGACGCGGTAACCCGCGTCATGGCAAGCCCGATGGACGAGCCGGCCGACGCCGGAGCCATCAGTGCGGTACATGCCCCTGCGAAGAGCGTGCAGCCTGCACCACAGCCTCGCGAGAACATCGTGGTCTCGCCGTCGGCGGTTTCGCACGACATGCAGTACTCCCCGCAGCCCCCGCAGTCGATGCAGCCGCAGTCGATGCAGCCGGGCATGTACGGGATGCCACCGGGAATGCAGCCCGGAATGCAACCGGGTGGGGGATACGGCCCCCCGATGCAGGCTGCTCAGCAGCCGCAACAGCAGTCGCGCGGCGTGCTGATCGCCCTGATCGCCGCCGCCACGACGCTGATCGCCCTCGCGCTGATGGCGCTCGTCGTGCTCAAGGTCACCGAGGCTCCCGCGCCGGCTACAGCGCAGCAGAGCGGGGCGCAGGCCAAGACGCAGCAGCCGACTGCTACTGCTCCTACCGCCGCTCCACCCACGGCGGCGCAGCCTACGGTGGCCGCGACCCAGCCCACGGCTCCGCCGACGGCCAAGACGGCCGAGCCCGCACCCGAGAAGGCCATCGATCCGTCGTCCCTGCCGACCGAGCCGAAGAAGACGACGGCTCCCGTTGCCCACCACACGGCCAGCCACGCCACGACGACGCATCATGCGACGCCTTCGGCTTCTCCTGGCTACCTGACCGTGGTCTGCGATCCTGCGTGTGATTCGGTGGTCGCCGCGGGACGCAATCTCGGTCCTTCGCCGGTTGTCAGAGCATCCCTCAAGCCGGGCACCCACGCGGTTCTGCTGCGACGCTCCGGGGCGGCGAGCCAGTCGATCAGCGTGACGATCGTCTCTGGCCAGACGACGGCCCGACGGGTGAAGATGGGCTCATGAGAAGACTTGGGGCCGTTGTCGCCCTGCTTACCGCTTGCGCAGTCCTTCCTCTTTCCTGCGCCAAGAAGCCGTCCGTCAACCTTGTGCTGCTCGATCCCTGCGCAGCGCAGGGCAAGTCGTTCAAGGACACGGCCAACTACACCGAGATCGCAGTCTTCAAGGGCGGGTGTCCCGAAGACTCCGCGCTTGCGGATGGGGACACGAGCAAGGCCGTGTTCAGTGGCGTCGCCGAGAAGGGCGCGCCGCTTCCGTCCGTGGGCGATCTCGACAAGGCCAAGTATGGCTTTGCGGCGATCATGCGCGATGCCACGTGCGGCGTTATCGGTTTCGGCTGCACGGAAGCGGATCTGAGCAACATCCGCGAGGTGCGCGTCGCTGTGCGTGCCTGGTCGCAGCCCGATCGGAACAAGACCTGCGAGCCGCTCACCGGGAAGGGTTGCCCGGCGCCGCTCGCTTGCGATCAGGGCCGCTGCGTCAGCGCGACGGATGGGGGGAAGACCGACGGTTCCGGTGCAGGTTGCGATCTTTCGGTGATCGCTTCGGGCGGGCTACCGCCGCTTTCGGTAGGCGACGCCGGTTCCGCCCAGGTTTCCGGTCCAGCGGTCGCGGCCAGCGCGCAGGGCTTCGTGATCGGCTACCGCTCGCAGGTTGGCGGACAGCTGTATGCGCACGCGGCGCTGCTCAGCACGAGCGGAACCATCAATCCGCCGTCCACGCTATCGCTCGCCGCGTGCCCCGGCAAGTCGCCCGCGGACGGCGTCGGGCTCGCGTTCTCGGGCACGGGCGGTCTGATGGCGCTCGCTCTACCCGATTGTGACGGGCAGGGCGCCGGCGCGTACTTCATGATGGTGGACGCCAGTGGGAAGCTCTCCAACCTCAAGCTCGCCCGCTCGCAGAACCAGTTCGCGGATCTGACCCTGGCGCGCACGCACTCGCTCAGCGGATCGGGCGCGGCCGATCGCTACGACTTCGTGTATCGCGCGACCTTCCCGCCGCCGAACAACAACATCCAGATGCAACTCGCGCCGCTGCAGAGCAATAGCTTCGGCGGCAATGTGTCGTCGCTGTTCGCTGGAGAAGCGACGCTGTTCGGCATGGTGGCCAGCACGTCGCAGATCCAGTCTCTCCTGGGCCAGGTCCCGTCGAAGGCCGCCGTGGAGCTCGATGTGGCGGGGCCGGGCAGCGCCTCCACGACGGACGGAGGCGGAGCGCACTCGTTCCTCATGCCGCTGTCGGACTGGGGAGCGCTCACCGCCTGGACCGATCGCGCTGCAGCCATTGCGCCGGGTGCGGGCAGCGGCTTGACCGTGCAGGCGGCGACCGCCGCCGGTGACGACCTGGGGCAGCTCAAGCTGCAGGGTGATCAGTTCTCCAGCGGCGATGTCGTTGCGCTGCGCGACCACCTGATCGTGGTCGGAGCCGAAGCGCAGCAGCTCACTCTGTACCGGATCGACGGTGCGGAGGGGACGGCATCGCCTGTCGCCGATGCCGGAGCTACCACGGAGGGCGGCACGCCGGAGGGTGGCACGCCCGAGGGTGGCACGCCCGAGGGTGGGTCCTCCCAGCCGTCGGGTCCCGGAGCGCTCTCCACGGGGCTCACGCAGACGCTCTCGATGTCGCAGCTCAAGCTTCCCGATGGCGGCACCACGTTCGACGGCCACCAGGTGTCGATCGCCGCGGCGGGCGACGAGGTTGCCGTGGTCTGGCGCACCAAGCTGAACCCGGATCCGGCGGCACCCGGAGGCTGGGCGCTGCTCAAGTGCACGCAGTGAGCCGCGGCGAGCCTCGATGAAGCGGCCGGTAGGGACCGGCTGATGGCGCGATCCCATCCTCCCACCCTGCTCAAGCTGGCGGAGCGAACGCTGCGGGAGGAGTGCAAGCCCGGACGCGGCGAGCGGATCGTCGTGGCGGTGTCGGGGGGGCCGGATTCACTGGCCCTCTTGCACGTGCTGTCCCGGCTCGCTCCCCGGTTCGGCCTCGAGCTTCTAGCTCACGGCGTCGATCACGGCCTCAGACCCGAAGCGCAGGCCGAGCTGGACCTGGCGGAGCGCCTCGCCGAAAGCTCCGGGGTCCGTTTCGAACGCTCGCAGGTCCGGCTGGAGGCGGGGGGCAACCTGCAGGCGAGAGCCAGGCGGGTGCGCTACCAGGCGCTGGAAGCCGCAGCCGAGCGATTCGGCGGGGCGCTGATCGCTACTGCCCACCAGGCTGACGACCGCGCCGAGACGGTCGTGATGCGGCTGCTCAGGGGCAGCGGCCCCCGCGGGCTCGCGGTGCTCCCCCCGCGCCGTGGCTCGCTGATCCGCCCCATCATCCGCGCCCGTCGCGCGGACGTCATGGCCCACCTCGGGCGGCACCGCATCGAGTTCGCCCAGGACCCGTCCAACCGCGACCGGCGCTACCTGCGGGTGCGCGTGCGGCTGGAGGTGATGCCCCTGCTCGAGGCGATTTCGCCGAAAATTGTCGCACATCTGACCGCGCTGGCGGACCAGATGGCCGACGCGACGCCGCCTCTTGTCGTCGACGAGGGCGGCCAGCCGGTGCCGATGGGCCGGGCCCACGTCGAGCAGCTCCGGCGAGCGCAGCGGCTGGGCCAGCTCGCCGCCCGTATCCAGCTGCCTGGCGGCAGGGAGCTCCGGATCGAGCCCGGAACGCGCGAGCCTGTGCTGCAGCGTTCCCGGCGATCCGGCCGGCGTAGCGGCCGGGGGGATGGCAAATTGCCCGCAGGTGATTAAGCCATTGAGGTCGCTGGGATCCGCACCAGGCCTCCTACGGATCGACGGACCCTGGATCCGGTGGCATGATTCAATACTGTGTCTCGCGGCCGGGCCCTACCGGCCGGTCCGTCCTATCCGAGGTTCATAAGTGAAGCAGCCCCACAAGACCCTGCTCCTCTGGGTCGTCCTGATCGTCGCGTTCCTCGCCATCTGGCAGTTCCTGAGCCCAGACGGCCCGCAGCGTCAACCGATGCCGTTCAGCGAGTTCATGGCGCTCGTCAACGCACCGAAAGACCAGCGGCATGTCGAGTCGGTGAACGTGAAGGGTCGGGAGTACACGTTCCAGATCAAGAACCCCGCATCGAAAGGCCCGGTCGAGCGGGGCGTCACGATCGGACCGGACAAGGACGACTCGATCGTTCCCGTGCTGCTCAAGCACGACGTGAAGGTCACCTACCAGAAGGACGACGGAAACCCGATCCTCACATCGGCGCTGACCATTCTGTTGCCGATGCTGTTCTTGCTGGTGCTGTTCTACCTGTTCATGCGCCAGCTGCAGGCAGGGGGTGGCAAGGCGATGAGCTTCGGCAAGAGTCGAGCTCGCCTGCTCAACGAGTCGCAGAACAAGGTGACGTTCGCGGACGTCGCCGGCATCGACGAGGCCAAGGACGAAGTCGAGGAGATCATCGCCTTCCTCAAGGATCCGAAGAAGTTCCAGAGGCTGGGTGGACGCATCCCCAAGGGCGTCCTGATGATGGGGCCACCCGGAACGGGCAAGACGCTACTGGCGCGCGCGATCGCCGGCGAGGCAGGCGTGCCGTTCTTCAGCATCTCGGGCTCCGACTTCGTCGAGATGTTCGTGGGCGTGGGCGCGAGCCGCGTGCGTGACCTGTTCGAGCAGGGCAAAAAGCACGCTCCCTGCATCATCTTCATCGACGAGATCGACGCGGTCGGCCGTCACCGCGGCGCGGGTCTCGGCGGCGGCCACGACGAGCGCGAGCAGACGCTGAACCAGCTGCTGGTCGAGATGGACGGCTTCGAGTCGAACGAGGGCGTCATCATTATCGCGGCGACCAATCGCCCCGACGTGCTCGATCCGGCCATCCTGCGTCCCGGTCGCTTCGACCGACGCATCACCGTGCCGCGCCCCGACATCCGCGGGCGCGAAGGCATCCTCGGCGTCCATACCAAGAAGGTGCCGCTCGCGACGGACGTCGATCTGCGCACGCTCGCGGCGGGTACGCCTGGCTTCGTCGGTGCAGACCTCGAGAACCTGGTCAACGAGGCGGCGCTGCTGGCCGCGCGTCAGGACAAGGACGCCGTCGCCATGATCGACTTCGAGCTGGCCAAGGACAAGGTGCTGATGGGCAGCGAGCGCCGCTCGATGGTGATGAGCGAGGAAGAGCGCCGCACGGCCGCCTGGCACGAAGCGGGGCATACGCTGGTCGGCAAGCTCGTCGAGGGCAACGACTCCGTCCACAAGGTCTCCATCATTCCGCGCGGTGCGGCACTGGGCGTCACCCAGTTCCTGCCGGTGGAAGATCGCCACCTGATGACCAAGAAGCAGACGCTGGCGCGCATCGCGATGGCGCTGGGCGGTCGTGTCGCCGAGCAGGTGGTATTCGACGAGGTGACGACCGGCGCGCAGGACGACATCAAGCGCGCCACCCGCCTGGCGCGCGCCATGGTGTGCGAGCTCGGCATGAGCGACAAGCTCGGACCGGTCGCCTACGGCGAAAACGAGGAGAGCGTGTTCCTCGGCCGCGAGATGGCCTCGCACCGCGAGGACTACTCCGAGGACACGGCGCGCGAGATCGACCAGGAGATCCGCGCCATCGTCGAGGGCCAGTACAAGATCGTTCTCGATGTCGTGTCCTCCAATCGCGACAAGCTCGATCGGCTTGCCCAGGCGTTGCTCGAGCGCGAGACGCTGGACTCCGAGGAGATCGGGGCGGCGCTCGATGGCCGTGAGCTGCCCCCGCGCCAGCGCGTGGTGATCCCGACCTGGAGCGAGAAGCAGAAGGCGCAGAAAGAGAAGAAGCGCCCCGCCAGCATCTTCGGCGCCCCCAAGCCCGCCCCGAGCGCGTAGCGCCAGAGGGAGTGAACACGAAGGCCGAAGGGCCGAGCCCTCGCGCCGCGGGAAGCAGCGACGTTCGCCTGCGCCGGGCTACTCCGGGTTGCAGGCGCCGTTGCAGAAGTTCTCGATCAGGCCGCCGGGCTTGAAGAAGTGGTCGATCTGCTTCTGTCCCGCCGGCTGGGCGCGGACGCCTTCGTGCACCGGGTTCGCCGCGCTCGAGGCCTGGGCCGTGATGCCGGGCAGGGGGTTCACGCCGAAGTCGAACTCCACGATGGCGGAGCCGTCGATGGGCGCGTTCGCGTCAGGCACGCCGTAGATCGGCTGCGGCGCGGGCTCGAGGTGCTTCACGCCCATCTCGCGGGCGTACAGGTGCGACGCGATGTTCGGCACCGCCGCATCGCCGATGCCGATCTGCATGAGCACACGGCGATCGGGGGGCGCGCCGGGCAGGGGGTGCAGCAGGATATCCGGCGCGTACGTGACGGGATCGATGCGATCGAATGTCGTCTGCGTCAAAAGCGCGAGCTTCTGCTGGGCCAGCTTGTCGCTGATGACGGTGCTGATGACGAACAGGAATCCCGCAAAGGGACCGGCCCTGAACATCATCAGGGACAGATCCGCTCCGCCGACCCCGATCGTGCCGCGCTCCGCGTTGGGCGACAGGGCCAGGTACGTTCCACCCAGGATGCCGCCCTGGCTGATGCCGTAGAAGTAGAGATGCTGCGGGTCGTACGCCGGCGCGCCGTTGAAGGTCAGCTCCGGCAGCGATGCCAGCGGCCCCTTGGCGGCGTACGACAGCGCGATGAAGTTTGCCATCGCCTGGTGAACGCGATCGGTGAAGGAGGCGAGGTTGCCAGGGTTGTTCTGGATGGTCTTGATGACACCGGTCTCGTCTTCCTTGCTCATGCCCCACCAATCGGCCGACACCACCACGAACCTGTAGGCATTGGCGAACTTGTAGACGAAGTGGTTCTCGGCTTCGTGCCGGCTGCCGAAGAAGCCGTGCCCGAACTGCAGCAGGCGTGCCGGCGGATCGCCCGGCGCGCTGTTCGCGACGCTCTGGGGCACGATGACGGTGAACGGCACGTCGGCCTCGCCCTTGGCGACTACTTTCCCGTTCTTGTCGTAGTTCAGCTTCGCGCCGGGATTGGCCGAGTCCACGTACAGCGGCACTTTCATCGTGGCTTCGATCACGCGGAACGTGTCCTGGTTCACGTTGTCGGTGACGCTCTTGACCGTGATCGCAGGCGGGGCCTGCTTCATGCGCGCGATGACGTTGTCGCGCACTGCCAGCATGTCGCCTGTGACGCTCTCGTTGGACTCCGTCGTGAAGTCCCAGGCGAGCTGCAGCTTCTTGCGATCGATCCCGGCTTTTTCCAGCACCGGGAAGATGTCCGACTCGTAGTGCTTGGCGATGGGCGAAAGTACGGCGTTGTCGCCCGCGCTGCCGTCGCGGATGCGACGGAATCCCTCCGGAGGCTTGACGGGCTTGCCGCTCTTGTCGATAAGCCCGGAGATGGCGACGATGTAGCGCGTCTTGTCGCGCAGGCGCGAAAGCGGGCGGATCAGCATCGCCCGGTGCGCATCGTCCGGTGCGCGGGGATCGAGCTCCGCCATGTGCAGCACGCGCTTGCCGGTGTCGGCTTCGATCAGGGCAGTCGGACTCGCCGCCGTCAGCGACTTCGACAGATCGCCGGTCCAGGTCACGAGGTTCGAGTCGTCCACGCCGCCCGGGAACAAAGCCATGATCTGCGTGCCGTGCGAAAATCCGTCCGCCGGATGCATCGCCAGCAGGTCCACTGGGTCGCCTGCGTCCGTGTGGAGCATCGCGGCCGGCGTGATCTCGACCCGGTGACCGCTCGGCGTGCTCGGGTCGTCCGCGAGGAAGTAGTCCGACGGGTAGGGCAGCAGGCAGTCCCAGCTGGCGTCGAGGGGATTGCAGCCGGGAGGTGTCTCCAGCTTGGCCGTCGGCGCGGCGCTGGACGACGAGCCGCAGCCGAGCGGCAGCGCCAATACGAGGGCGAGCATCAGCAGGCGAGGGACGAACCAGGACCGATATGCGGCAGGGCGGTGCATGACGCTGCCATTTTCGGTCTTCCCGTCGTTGTCGCGCAAGCGACGCCGGTCAGCTGCCGGCGTCGGAGGGCTCGGCCAGCTCGCGGGCGCGCGTCAAGAGCACGTCACGCTGGTTCTTCGCCGGGTCGTCGAGCACTTCCTCGAGCAGTCGCTGCAGGATCTGCCCGAGCAATGGCCCCGGCGCGAGCCCGAGCTCGCTCATCAGATCGCGCCCGCCGATGGCCAGGTCGCGCACGGTCAGTGCGGCGCCTGCCTCGAGCGCGCTCTCGACGCGCTGCGCGAGCTCCGCCGAGCGCTCCAGATCCGTCTCGGGGTCGCGCCCCTTGGCCAGGATGTCGGCGCGATTGAGCTCCAGCAGATCCTCGATCAGCTCTGGCGTGACCCGGCGGATCCAGCGCCTCACTGCCGCATCGCTCCACGACGGCTCGTAGCAGACGAGGTGATGGCGGACGAGTGCCACGATGCGCTGCCGCTCGTTGGTGGAGAAGCGCAGCCGTGCGAGCAGCGGATCGGCCATCTCGGCTCCGATGCGCTCGTGGTCGTAGAAGGTGTAGTCGCTGCTGTCCTCGTTCCACTGTCTGGAGCGCGGCTTGCCGATATCGTGCAAGAGCCCGGAGATGCGCAGCACGGGCGACGGCGGACAACCGTCCATGCAGTGCATGCTGTGCGTCCACACGTCGTGGGCGTGGTGGCGGTTCTGCTCGCAACCGAACGACTCGAGCAGCTCGGGGGCAGTGATCGCCAGCATGCCGTGCTGTCGCATGACCTCGAATGCGCGGCTCGGTCTGTGCGCCTTCATGGCCTTGACCCACTCCTCGCGGATGCGTTCCGGGCTGACCTTGCGATAGCTGTCGAGCGACGGTTCGATGGCCCTGGCCGTGTCGGGTTCGATCTCGACCTCGAGCGTGGCGTGGAAACGAGCGGCCCTGAGCACGCGCAGCCCGTCCTCGGCGAAGCGCGCAGCCGGGTCGCCGACCGCGCGCAGCTTGTGCCCGACCAGATCCGCCGTGCCGTCGAAAGGATCGATCAACCGGTCTTCCAGCGGATCGTAGGCGATGGCGTTGATCGTGAAGTCGCGGCGGGCCAGGTCGGCGACGATGTCATCGACGAAATAGACGGCATCCGGACGACGGCCGTCGGAGTAGCCCGCTTCGCCGCGCAGTGTCGTGACTTCATAGCCGCTATCGCCGAGCAGCACGGTGACCGTCCCGTGCTTGATGCCAGTCGGGATCACCCGGCGGAACAGCTTCATCACCTGCTCCGGGTGGGCGTCGGTTGCGATGTCCCAATCGTTCCGCGTCGACAGCACGTCCTTGCCGCTGGTGCGGGAACGGAGGTCCGCCAGAAGCTCGTCGCGCACGCAGCCGCCGACCACCCAGGAGCGGAAGCCTGCGTCGCGAAGGCGCCCGCACAGACCGCGGACATCGTCCGGCACCATCGCGGCGAGCGTCGTCGTGTCGAGCTCGGTCACGGTCTCGCGCGTCGTAGAGGGAATCCGGCGGGGTCAGTTTCCCCAGGGATTGACGATCTCCTGGCCGCCGATGGTCGGGGTGTGCTTCTTGTGGACCGCGGCGGCGGGGTGCGCCTTCTCGGTCGGTCGCGGCGCCGGATGCGTCAGGTGCACGCTCGGCACCCGGGATAGCGTCACCGACACCTTCGTCTTCGAGCCGTCGATTGTGACGCTGCCGTCCTTGTAGCCCTTGCGTCGGACCGCCAGGGTCAGGGACTTGCCCTCGGGGACCTTCACCAGCACCGGGCTGGTGCCGAGATCCTTGTCGCCGTCCAAGACGTGGGCGTCGAGCGGATCCACGGCGAGCGCCACTGTCGTCTCGGCGGGCGCCGTATTGCCTCCGGTTGCCGACGCCGATGCCGTCGGCGCCTGCCCCGTGCTCGCAGGAGCGGCGGAGGTCGCGGCACTGGTGGTCGAGGGCTCCGACGCCGTGCTCTCGGCGCTGCTGGCGAAGATCCCGACGACGATTGCCACGGCTGCGACGACGCCGGCGATCCCGGCGTACAGCGGCCAGCGGCCGCGCGCGGGCAGACCGGCAGGGGTCGCCGGCACCGGCTTGGGCATGCCGCCGCCGCCCTTGAAGTAGTCGGCCGGGACGTTGAAGCCACCCGAACGCGCCATCATTTCCGGTACGGCGTCCGGCACCAGCCCGTCGCGCATCTTGTCGAGCTCGACGATCAGCTCCTCCATCGATTGGTAGCGCTGCTCGGGACGCTTCGACAGGCACTTGAGCACGATGGCTTCAAGCCCCGGAGGAACATCCTGCGGCTGCGGCACCAGCGCGCGGATGGGAACCGGCGCCTTGTACATGTGCTGCGTCAGGATGCCCATGAAGTTGTCCGCGTCGAACGGTACGCGTCCGCTGGACAGCTCGTAGAGGATGACGCCGAACGAGTAGATGTCCCCGCGGTGGTCGATGGGTGCGCCTGCAGCCTGCTCTGGCGACATGTAGTGGGGCGTGCCGAACACGGCGCCGGCGCGCGTGAGCTTGCCCTCGCCGGTCGTGGAAACCTTCGCGATCCCGAAATCCAGGATCTTCACGAAGTCTTTCTCGTCGCCGCGTGTGATGAGGTAGATGTTGTCCGGTTTCAGGTCGCGATGGACGATGCCCGCCTGGTGCGCCGCGAACAGGCCTTCGGCGAGCTGCCGCGCGATGTGCAGCATGCGCTGGATCGGGACCGGCTTGCCGTCTTCGATCACCTCCGTGAGCGGGATCCCCTCGAGGTACTCCATCACGAAGTACGTCGAGCCGTCCGGCAGCTGACCGAAGTCGCTGATGTCGATGATGTGCTGGTTGCCGATCGCGGAGGCTGCCCGCGCTTCGTTCAGGAAACGCTCGGTCACCTCGTCGTCGCGCGCCAGGTCGGCGCGCAACACCTTCATCGCAACCTTCTTGTCGATGATCTTGTGGCGGCAGCGGTAGACGACCCCCATGCCGCCTTCGCCGAGCACCGCTTCCACCTTGTAGCGCCCGTCGATGGTGCACCCGATGTACGGGTCCTTCGACGAGGGGGGCGGTCGGATGCTCTCCGGGTCGGCAGCGTCGACGTAGTCGGAGACCTGCCCGTCCGGGATCGACATTCCCCCCGGCGAGACGGTGACGATCTTCAGACCGCTCGAGCGGTGCAGCGCGTTCGCCGAGCCCAGCTCCGGGTCGGGCGTCCCCGGAGGGCGCCCCTTGTGCTGACTCTGCTCGCTCATGGGGGAACCTGTCGAAATCTAGGCTGTTTGGGCAGGGGGCTCCAGTCTTTCCGGGGCTCGGGCCGGGCGGGGCAAGCCCCGGCACACGGGTGGTCGTCAGCGTGCAAATGGTGGGCCGTCACGATTTTGTAGAAACTACGGCAAATCTGCCCGCCCCCATGGACACGCGTGGACTCCGGTCCGCAATCGTTGCATAGCTTGCCCGGGTCCCCACCGCTTCGCGCTGTCGCCCCTGCGCTCCGGTCTGCTACACCCCGCCCTGGCCCCCATGGGATTCTCTCTCGAGCTCGCCCTGCGATACATGCGATCGCGCAAGCGCGCGTTCGTGTCGGTGGGGACGATGTTCGCCATCATCGGTGTCTCTCTGGGCGTTGCGGCGCTCGCCACGGTGATGAGCGTGACCGGGGGCTTCCGGGAGGAGTTCCGCAACAAGGTCCTGGGGGTCAACGCACACGTCCTGGTTCTGAAATACTCCAGTGATTTCCGCGAGTATCGCAAGATCATGAAGGAGATGAAGAAGGTCCCAGGCGTGATCGGCGTCGCTCCTTTCGTGATCAACCCGATGATGGTGACGCACGGCGAGCACACCGCCACCGGCGTGCTGCTCAAGGGTATCGATCCGAAGTTGATGCCCAGCGTGCTCGATCTGCCCAAGCACATGGTCGAGGGCAGCTTGAAGGGGCTCAGGTTGCCGGGCGCAAAGCCGCCCAAGCGCCGTCGCGGCGGGGGCTTCGACGATCTGGACGACAACGGCGATCTGCTCGAGCCGCTGCCGCCGCTGGGCAGCGCTGCGCCGCCGCTGGGCAGCGCTGCGCCGCCGCTGGGCAGCGCTGCGCCGCCGGCCGGCAGTGCGCGGAAGAACGAGCCGCTTTTCCGGGCTATCCAGCAGTCCGCCGGTGTGGATGCCGGGGCAGAGCCCGCCGATGCGGGGGTCCCGCTCCCCGACGGCTTGCCCCCCGAGTCCGCCGATGCCGGGGCGGAAGCGGGCGAACAGCTCGCGCCGGGCGCACCGATGGGCGACGTCGAGCCCGACGGCGGCTACGCCAGCAAGCTGCCGGAAGACGACGAGCTGCCTGCGGACGTGAACCCCGACCCTTGCAAGAATCCCGAGGCGGTCAAGCATCTGCCCGGCATCGTCATCGGCATCACGTTGGCGAAGAACCTGGAAGTGAAGGTCGGCGATTGCCTCCAGGTGACCTCACCGACCATCGGCTTCACGTACTCGCACGGCGCAATCCGCGCCCCGGTGGCCAAGGAGTTCCGCGTCGTCGGCATCTTCGATGCGGGCTTCGACCAGTACGATTCCAAGCTGGTCTACACCGATCTGTACCAGGCGCAGGACTTCTACGACTCGGGCGACAGCGTCACCGGTGTCGAGATGAAGGTGAACGACATCGACAACGCGCCGGCCATCGCGCGCGACATCGACCACCGCCTGGCCAACGGCATCTACCACACGATGACGTGGGAGGAGCTGAACCACGGGCTCTTCACCGCGCTCCGCATCCAGCAGATCCTGATGAGCCTGGTCCTGGCGCTCATCATCATCGTGGCGGCGTTCACCGTGATCGCGACGCTGATCATGGTGGTGCTCGACAAGAAGAAGGAAATCGCGGTGCTCAAGGCCATGGGTGCCACGGACGGGGCGCTGCTGCGCGCGTTCCTCTACCAGGGCGCCATCATCGGCATCATCGGCACCGCTGTGGGGCTCACGCTGGGTCTGGCCGTGTGCAAGGGCATCCTCATCTACGGTTTCCCCCTCGATCCGAAGGTGTATTTCATCTCGCACCTGCCGGTGCAGGTGAAGCCGTTCGATTTCGTGATGGTCGGCGTGTTCGCGATCGTGGTGTGCCTGGTCGCGACCGTATGGCCGGCCACCTACGCCGCGCGCCTCCGTCCGGCCGAGGCGTTCCGCGAGCAACAGTAGAATTTTCCGCGCTCTACGGATCTCGCGGCCACGCGCTCGCAGGCCCGGAACCGTCGCGCTGGTGACTCCAGATGGCCGTTGCCCGTTAGCTGGTTAACGGCTAGGGTCCGCGCCGCTTCGGGATACGGGACGATGGTGTAGCCAACACCCCGATATCCAGTAGCAGCGCACATGGCCCAGGACTTGCTTTGGGGCCGGGCGCTGGGATTTCTCCAGTCGACAGAAGCACGGCTAGAGCAAGGCGCCCAGGGACAGGAACCCGGACGGAATCCGGAAGAGGAGAGCGGTAAATGAACAGGTGGACTACTTGGCTCGTGCGTGGGCTGGTGCTGGCGGTGTTGGTGCTCGCCGGTTGCGCCCAGCAGCGTGCGCCGATCAACCGCGTCCAGCCGAACGCGTTGGACAAGTCCTTCTTCGTTGGGCCCAAGCTCAACGATGACTCGGACAACCCGGAGTTCTACTCACGCGGGTTTGTCATTGATGGCTCCGCCCATCAGTCCGACATCAGCGTCGGTCTGTATACGGGGACGGACCGCATCAAGTGGCAGATCACCAAGGACTACCTGATCGCCCGCAAGTCCTACCAGATCGTCATTGGACAGGACACGAAGACCAAGGACGGCAAGGTCGATGGCACGATCGTCGCCAAGTACAAGATCCTGAGCCACTTCGACATCAAGCGCGCCTACAACCCGCAGACGGGTGAGCCGCTGAACATCATCGAGGAGAACACCAGCGATCGCCCCTGGCAGGAGCGCCAGTACATGCGCGTCGATTGGTCCACGAACCAGGTGAACAACCCGGAGTGGGGCGAGATGTTCTTCGGCAAGGTCTTCGGCAACATGACCGTCGAGCCGCTGACCTACAACGTGCAGGACCCGACCAACGAGGACGCGCCGCACTTCGAGCCCAAGAACGGCTACTTCGACATCACCAACAAGTACTACATCGCTCCTGAGAACACGCAGTTCTCGTGGGGCACCATCCCGACCTGCATGCTGATCGGCTTCTACACCGGCAGCACGGCCTACGACTGCAACCCGCAGGAAGCCACGGTCCGCTTCAGCTTCTGGAAGGTCGACCCGAACCACGACTTCCAGCCGACCGAGAACACCAAGCGCAAGCTCGACATCGTCGCCAACTTCGGCGGTGCTGGCGGCGCTGCCCAGCCGGCCTTCCAGGGCGGCACGACGCAGTGCTGGGACCCGCAGTACGGCTACCAGGACGCCTGCTTCCACCAGTACCTGTCCAAGCTCAACCTCTGGAAGCTCAGCCACCAGCGCATCGGTAGCTGCAACGTCAGCAAGGACTGCACCGACCAGGGCCTGCCCGACGGTTCGCAGTGCATGCCCGACCACACCTGCAGCGTCGCCTGCACGTCGGACGCCGACACGAATCACGACGGCACCGCCGACCAGTGCGCGAAGGGCAAGACCGGCTACAAGGGCAGCGCTGGTGCGCAGTGCGACACCACGATGCACCAGTGCACGATCCCGATCCGCGATCGCGTGCTCCAGCCCCAGGGCTACTGGCTGAACAAGGAAACCCCCGCCGAGCTGCTCGACCAGCTCGACGACAGCGGCAAGCCCACCAGCAAGATGCTCGGTGCAAACGGCCAGCCGGCGGCTGCGGACGCCAACTACGAGGAGCCCGAGTTCCGCGGCGCGATGGAGGACGTGATCAAGTCCTGGAACCAGCTGATCACCACGTCGATCGCCTACGGCCGGGAGGCCGAGTGCCGCCGCACGGGTGCCGGCAGCCGCGCGGATTGCCACAAGAAGTACTTCGTCGAGAATCCCGACGGCACGGACAAGACGCAGATGATTGCGTTCGGCGGATGGGGCATCGCCACGCCGAAGGTCCAGCCGCAGGACACCACGGGCACCGCTCTCGTGGCCTGCCACGCGCCGGTGCGTGATTACGACTTCCAGCCGGTCTGCGGCAAGGTCGACATGGCGAAGAAGTGCAACCCGGCCGCGACCACGAACCAGTGCGGTCCGAACATGGGTTGCAACCCCGAAGGTCACTGCGCCGACGTTGCCCGCAACGGCGACCAGCGCAAGAACATGATCTTCTACTGGCCCTGGGACTCGGCGGCCCAGTACGGCGGCGTCGCCGGTCTGGGAGCGGACCCGGAGACCGGTGAAGAACACGGCGTGACCGCCATGATCATGGGTCGCTCGGCGACTCGTGCCGCGGGCCTGTATCGCGACTACCTGCAGACCGCGATGGGCGACTTCTCCACGGGCGACATCGAGAACGGCGTACCGCGCTTCATCTACAACAAGGTCTTGCAGAACGGCTACTCGCCCGCGAGCGCCTGGGCGAAGAAGGCCCGCGGCGAGAAGGTCGCGCAGCAGCAACCCGCGGCCGGTGCCCCCGCCGGTGCCCCTGCGTCGCAGGCGGCCCAGGACCTGCCGACCGGTAACAAGCCGGTCGCTACTCCCGGTTTCTCCAAGCACATGCTGACGATGGAGAAGCTGCGCAAGCTCGGTCCTCCGCGGACGCCGAGCACAGAGCTCCAGAGCACTGCGCAGCTCAAGTGGGACGCGCTGGCCAACACGCTGCGCGGCACCCCGATCGAAGCCGACCTCGTCAATCCCCATTGGGCGATGGACGCCATTGGGGCGAGTCCCAACCAGCCCATTACCGCCGACGTGCTGCAGCAGGCTTCGCCGCTGCGCAACCTCGACCCCGGCGCGATGAAGCTGTGGCGGGATCAGATTGCCAACAAGCTGGCGGCTCGCGGCATCTGCTTCACGAACGACATCACGCACATCGGTAGCGTCAACTTCCAGGGGCTGGCGCGCTGGTACGAGGACAAGTTCAAGGACATGAAGCTCGATACCGATGTCCCCGCCCCGCTCAGGGACAAGGACGGGCTCTGGCTGCCGCCCAGCGCCGTGCTGGATGCCAACGGCCAGCCCAAGTACCCGCGTGACGCGAAGCTCGTGAAGGAGCGTGGCGACCTTATCTACCGCGAGCTGTTCCACGGCATGGCCACCGGTATCGCCATCCACGAGGTCGGCCACACGCTCGGCATGCGTCACAACTTCGAGTCGAGCTACGACGCGCCGAACTTCATGCCGCAGTACTGGCAGCTCCGGACGGACGAGGGCAACACCAACGCCATGGGCGCGTGTTCCACGCCGCGCACGGCGGGCAGCCCGGACACCTGCATGGGTCCGCGCTTCAACGACCCCGAGACGCTCAAGGAGCAGGGTCTGGCACCTCCGACCAATGGCCGCAGCAATGGCCATCCGGACATCAACTACTTCGGCAACTCCACGGTCATGGAGTACGAGCAGGACTACATGTCCCCGGGCATCGGGCCTGCAGACTTCTTCTACACCGAGGCCGTGTACGGCGGCGTGCTCGAGACCTACGACATCGACCACGTCAAGGAAGGTGGCGTCTCGGAGCAGGCCCAGAAGAAGTTCGTGCCGAACGACGCGCTGAACGCCGCTTCGTTCCGCCTGGAAGCTCCTGGCGGCAACGATGTGTTCGTGCACTACACGCAGCTGGCCCGGGACATGAACGTGTTCAAGGCGAGTTACTGCCGCGATGCCACGCCCGACGAGCTCAAGCAGGCCCAGTGGCGCATCATCGACGGCAAGGTCTGCACGCGCAGCCCGCGTGATCGCTACATGTGGAAGGACTTCATCAACGACAACGAGGAAGGCCAGCATCCGCAGAGCACGCTGGCGTCCACCTCGGTGTCGGCCAACGGTACAGGCTGGACCTTCACCGACTGGCGCACGAGCCCGAGCATGCCGAACAACGACGGCAAGGACCACGAGCGCTGGCCGTACCGCTACGGCGAGTCGTACTCGCCCAGCTACCTCCAGTCGAACTACACCGACAACGGCGCGGATCCGTACGAGGTCGTCACCAACAACGCCGCGTACTACCGCGTGGACTACCCGCACCTGTACTTCCGGCAGCAGCAAAGGGGCTACCTGCCGCTCAACCTCCCGTCGTACGTCTCCCAGCGCTTCTTCGAGCGCGAGCGGGCGTACCACTGGATCCTGAGCGACTTCTCCGGAAACATGGGCGACCCGGACGTGACGGCTGTCTACAACCGGGCCAACGCGGAAACATTCTACTTCCTGGCCAGGGCTGCCATGGCACCCGAGCCGGGTCCGATGGCCGCTACCTCGGCGCTCGACGGCACCAAGATGTACGACGCCGTCAACACGAGCAGCCAGTTCGCCCAGCATCCGGACTTCGACCTCTCGCCCATCGACGGTCGCTACGTGGCCGACGAGTTCAACAGCAACGCCGGCGGTGACTGGGACTACCAGTACTGGATGAATCGCGCCGGCTTCAACATCGAGCGCGGGTATGCGATCCGGACCCTGCTCGACAGCCGTCCCACGCTGTTCACCATCTCGCGCGCGAGCTACCTCGACGGTCGCGCCGTGATGAAGAACTTCCAGATGGACAACGGGCTCGGCCTCGACCGCTTCCTGGGCGGTATCCTGTCCGAGGACTGGAAGAACGTCGCGCCGCGAGTCGACACGAGCGCGGCCGGAGTCATGGGGAAGGCCTCCGACGGTCTGCCCTACCGGACGACGCAGATGCTGAACCTGCTCGATACCAAGGTGACTCCGCCTGCCAACAGCACGGTGGTGTTCCCCGACATCGGGTACAAGACCGAGCTGCAGACCCTGGTGTGGGCGGACCTGTTCGCTGCCCTCAACAGCGACACGACGCTGATCAAGAAGCTGGCCATCTACGTCAAGGGCATCGACTACGTGGACGCGCTCTCGCCGGCTGATGTCATCAGCTTCACGGATCCGGACACGGGTACGGTGTACCTGGCACGCAAGTTCGGGCCGGACACCATCGGCGCCAACACCGTCGATTCTGGTATCGCGTCGCGCATGCTGCAGCACGCGATCGATATCCAGAACAACCCGTACGCAGCAAAGTCCGATCTCACCAACTACGTTGGGTTGATCGCGACGGCGCACGAGATCGAGAAGGATCTCGCGAAGCAGAGCGCCTGGGGTGCGGTGGGCATCGCCTTCCAGTAACCCGAGCGCTGTAGAGTGGGACGCCGGAGCGGTCATCGCTCCGGCGTTCTGCTTTTGTACCCGGCGCACTCCGCTCGGAGTGAGCCGGGGGAGGTGCGGGGCCGGGTCGGCTAGCGCCGCGACGGCGGTGGCATCTGCGAGCGGCGCAACAGACCGTGGATGCGGGCTGCCAGCTCGCGCGCCCGGAACGGCTTGCTCACGAAATCGTCCGCGCCTGCGTCGAAGGCTTCGACGATGTCCTGGCTCGAAGCGTGCGCCGTGAGGAAGAGAACCGGCAGCCGTGCCCACGGCCGCTGCGACCTGAGGCGCCGGCAGAACTCGATGCCGGTCATCCCGGGGAGGTTCCAGTCGAGGACGAGCAGGTCGGCGGACTCGCCACGCAGGTGGTCGAACGCCTCCTCGGCGCTGGACACAGCGGCTACAGAGAAGCCGTCGCTGCGCAACATGCGGCTGACCACGCGTTGCAGATCCGGATCGTCGTCGACGACCAGGACACGTGCGTCCGCGGGCGGTGCCACGTGCGGCATCGACTGGGGCAGGCTGGGCGGCGGCGGAGTAGGCGGACCGTCGGCGTTGGCGAACTGCCACAGCTGTTCCCAGTCGTGGGGCCGGAAGGCCAGCCTGAGCCCGTCGCCCCGGTCGACGACGCAGGCGGCGATGGCGAGGGTGTCTTCCCCCACGCCGATGGTGCAGAGCACCCACTCGCCGTCCTTGAATTCCTCGCAACAGGGCAGCTCGAGATCCTGCTCGTCGCCCCCCGCTTCCATCAGCAGCGAGAGCGCGTCGTAGCTGTCGAAAGGGTAGACGATGCCGCGCACGCCGCTCGGAGGTTAGCGCGCACAATCGGGCCTTTCCAGCGCACGCACCCAGGGCCCCGCCCGCGAGCCGGAGCCCCGCCGGTCACGCCCGGAGACGCCACAGAGACAGGCCGAGGTAGGCGCTTATGAGCACGGCCAGGGCGACGCCGCCTTGCCACTGGGCAAGGCCCAGTACCGGCGCACCGCCCAGCAGATTGCGGATGTGCCCCCGGGGCCAGGGTGCGGCGACCAGGATTGTCGTCGAACCCAGCACCCAGTCCAGGGCTAGCGCCCAGATGCGCCCGCCGCCACGCCGGCCGATGCTCGAGCCCAGAGCGAACCAGAGCGTGTAGGAGACGCCGGCGGTGGCGGCGATCCACGAGCTTCGTGCCAGATCGGCGGCGAGGCCTGCGTCGGTCGTTCCGCGCGCCACGACAACCCCGAGCAGCGCCAGGGCTACTGCAGCGCCGGCGACCAGAGCCGCGCACACGCCGACAAGCCCCAACGCGGCAGCCCGCCGGTTGGCGCCGTAGCGGGCGAGCTCGTCGAGCGACGCCTGCAGGCGTCTGCCGTCGACCGAGCGCTCCACGGCCAGGTAGCCGATGAGCGGCACTGCCACGCCGAACACGGCGCCGACCAGGGTGTGGTCCGCCGCGGCGACTCCGCCGCTCCGACGTTCGACAAGAGCTGCCGCCGCCACCAGCCCTGCTGCCATCAGAAACGCGACCAGGCTGGCGCGCCGCCGCAGACGCGCCGCCGCGAGGTTGGCTCCGGCTGCGAGTGCGCTCAAGCCGCGCCTCCTTCCGGGGGCTTTCCGTCTTCGGGAGAGCGGGAGTGCGGCGCGCCGTAGAGCGGTGCTGCTGCCGCGCCCGTGCGCGGAGCTACACGGAATGCTTCGCGCGCCCGGGACTGTGCCAGCCATGTGGCTCGCTCGTAGGCTGCCCGCGCGAGACCGTCGCTCGCGCCCCGGACCACGTCCATGTCGGGAAGCGTCGCGGAGATCGCATGCACGCGGATCGAGTGGGTCACGGCAGTGCGGGAGATCGCGAGAGCGACTCGAGCGGCATCCGCTCCGCGAACCCGGATCTCGCTCGGGCTCTGCTGCTCGTTCCATTCGATGCCCGCCACCGTGTCGTCCCTGGCGAGCTCGGCCGCCAGGCGGCGTGGGTCATCGCTCTGCACGAGGAAATCCGCGGCGGTGCCGGGCGCGAGCTCCACCGACAGCGGTGGCGGAGGTCTGCGGACGAAGCGCCCCCGATCGAGCAGCAGCAGCGACGACGACAGTTCTCCGGCGTCCCTCGCGCTCGCCGTCGCGCACAGCACGCAGGCTCCGGACTCGGCGAGGCGCCCGACGGCGTCCAGCACGACCTGTCGGGCGATGCCAGGCACGTCGGAGAGCGGTTCGTACAGGACAGCGAGCGACACCTGCCGCTCTGCCAGCGCGATGGCGAGCGCCACGGACCGGCGCTCGCCGGCGTCCAGGGCATCGGGCCTGCGCTCCGCCCAGCTTCCGAGTCCCGCCAGTGTCAGCACATCGCTGGCCGCGGTTGCCTGCTGTCCCAGAAGCTTCAACGCCCGCGCCACCGACCCGGCCACGGTGGGAGCGGGGATCAGGCGCTCCTCGGCGAGCAGCGAAGCGATATGCCGCCGCGTGTCCGGATTCGTACGGGGGTCACGGCCGGCTACCCGGACCTGGCCACGGCGAGGGCGGCGCATTCCGCTCGCGATCGCGACCAGCTCGCCGGTGCCGTCGGTCGCCGCACCGAGCACTGCGTGTACGCCGGCGTCGAGTGACAGTTCCGCACCCGTCAGCGCGCCCTCGATGACGCCCGACATCTCCAGCACGCTCATAGCGGGACGACTCCTATCGCAAGCAGATGGGAGACCAGCCCGCCGAAGAACGAAGGAACACTCGGTACCAGCGGCCATGCGGCGTGCGCCAGGTAGGGACCCAGCACCAGCACCAGAAAGACCGAACGCGGTCTGCGCGGGCTGAGGCTCGCCGCCCAGCGCGCAAGCAAGGCGAGCATGATCGCGAGCAGGCCGACGTAGCCCAGCAGTGCCACACACAGAACCGCGCGGCGTGCCGCCAGCGCAGGCGTTCCCGAGAGCAGTAGCGCCATGGCGGCGAGCACCAGTGCCGGCAGGCCTGCCGCTCGCGCGATGGCCCGTGCCGTCGCCGCTGTACGAGCGACGGACAGATCGCGCCTCGTGTAGCCGCGCTCCAATGTGAGCGCCGTGAAACCGTCGCGATCGTCGGCCGCGGCGAGATCACGGGCGGTGGCCAGCGCGGCGACTCCCGCCGCCAGCCACGCCAGCCATTCCGTGGCCCGGATGGCAAGGACGTCCAGTACGTCGCGTCCCTCGCTGAAGGCGAGCACCAGCATTGCCCCCGCGAACCCCAGCGCGACCAGGCCTCCGAGCCAGCGGGCCAGCCGCGCGCCGGGCAGCGTCCGGGCCCGTACATCGTAGAAGCCGGCCAGCGAGCTCAGGCGTCTGGATCCGCCTGGCGGCTGGCGATGCTGCACTGCGGCACCGTGCACGGCGCGCAGCATACCTCGCTCCGGGAAGATCTGCTTGCGGGCCGCTTTTTTCCCATGGTCGAATAGGGTTGGGCGATTTGCTATCCTTGAACAGCGGCGGTGTCGGCTTCGCTGTAGCGCCGCATGACTGGAGGACCGGATGGCGCGCGCTTACTTCATCCCGGCAGTTGTCCTGGCGCTGGCGGGTCTGGCCCTGACGGGCTGTGGTGGCGGTGCCGACGCCGCTCCGCCCGGTGGTGGTGCGACCGGCGGTGCGGGTGGCGCCGCTGGCGCTGGCGCTGGCGGGGTCGGCGGTAGCGGTGGCGTGGCCGGAAGCACCGATGGCGGCCCGGGTGGGGCCGGGGGTGCGGCGCCCTGCAAGAGCCTGTGCACGACGCCGGACTCGGACTGCGACAACATTCCCGACGACGTCGAAGGCAAGGCGACGAACCGCGACACCGACGGCGACGGCATCCCGGACTACCTGGACACCGACAGTGACGGGGACGGCATCCCCGACAAGGTCGAGGCCAACACGATCAACGGCTGCAGTACACCGCTCGACAGCGATGGCGACGGCATTCCGAACGAGCTCGATACCGACAGCGACAACAACGGCATTCCGGATCGACAGGAGATCTATCCGGACGGCAAGGCCTACGACCCGACCAAGACGGGGCCAGGATACGTCGCGGGGCTCGCGGATACGGACGGCGACGGCGTTCCCGACGTGTATGACCCGGACAACGATGGAGACTCGCTCTCGGACAAGGACGAGCTCGTCAATGGCAAAGCCGTCGATACGGACGGGGACGGCCTGCCGGACATGGATGACATCGACTCGGACGGTGACACCATCGCCGATGTCTTCGAAGGGCTTGGCGACCCGGACAAGGACGGCAAGCCCAACTTCCGCGATCTCGACAGCGATGGCGACGGCGTGCCTGACGCATGCGAAGCGGGATTCGGGCACACGGTGCTCGACAGCGCCGGCCAACCCAACCCGCCCGCCGACACCGACGGCGACGGCATTGCCGACTTCCTGGATGTCGATTCCGACGGCGATGGGCTGAAGGACGGTCAGGAGGACAAGAACGGGGACTGTCAGGTCAACCTCGGTGAGACCGATCGCATCAAGTACGACTCCGACGGCGACGGCGCGAACGACCTCATCGAGGTCAGCCTCGGCAGCGATCCGAACTGCGCCAGCTGCACGCCCCAGGCGCTCGGCAAGTACTACTTCGTGCTGCCCTACAAGCAGGATCCCCAGCCGCTCGATCAGGACATCGTTCTCAAGACGAACCTGAACAAGGGCGATATCGCGTTCGTTGTGGATACGACCGGCACCATGGCCGGCGCGATCTCGAACATCCAGGCCAACCTGACGTCGTTGATGTCGGCGGTGAAGGCCGAGGTGCCCGACGCGAGGTTCGGCGTGCTCGGTCACGATGACTATCCGGTGTCCGGCTATGGCGATGCGGCGGCTGGTGACCTTCCGGTGTGGCTGCCCGGATCCACCGCGGCGTACCTGACTGGCGTCACCAGTGACACCGTGACGGCAGTCAACGCGCTGACGACGCACGACGGCGTCGACAACCCCGAGTCGCAGATCCCAGCCATGTATCGGGCGCTGCAGAATGCGCCGTTGACGTGGCCGACCGGCTCGGTGGGTGCGTACAGCCCCGGCAGCGGTTTCGGCGGGCTCGGGTTCCGGCCCGATGCTTTGCCCATTGTCGTGTCGGTGACCGATGCGCCGTTCCACAACGGCAAGCGCGTCGACGCGCCTTCCGCCATCCACGATCCGTACAGCTTCAACGCCAGCAACAATGTGCCGACGGTCGACGACCTGGTCAGCGTGATGAACTCGCACGGCGCGAAGTTCGTCGGCCTGGCGCTGGACAACGGGGCGGGGCGCTCCACCGGGTCGCCGGGTGACCCCTATCTCGACATGGCGTATCTCGCCGACCAGACCCATTCGCAGGTGTTGCCGCAGGAGGTGTTCGGCGGGCCGCTTTGCCTGACGAACATCGCCGGCGGTGGGCTGGCTCCGGATGGCCTCGCACCCGACGAGACCACTCCGAACAATACCTGCCGGCTCATCTTCAGCGGCTACTCCGACGGTTCAGGCGTTGCACAGACCCTGCAGAAGGGCATCCTCGCGCTGCTCAGCGGTATCCATATCGACGTCCGTGTGGCTGCCGTGGCAGTGGAGCCGCCGTACCTGACCTGCAACGGAACGCTGTACAACGCCGTGGACGATCTGATCGACCACATCGAAGTGTACGCGCCTGGCAACATTGCCGACCCCGCCGACCCCGGCTACTCGTGCGCGACGATCGACGTGTCGAAGCTGAGGGACTGGTACAAGGGGCCGCGTGGAGTGGTGGGTGGCCAGCCGCCGAACGACTCCCCGGACTCCTACGACGAGACAGCGACCGACATCACCCCGGGGACCCGGATCTGCTTCAAGGTCGTGCCGAAGAAGAACACGATCTGCCCGCAGACGGACAACGTGCAGATCGCCCGCGCTTCGCTCATCGTGCACGCACACAACGTCGGGCAGTCCCAGGACCTGATCGTCGGGCAGCCGCGCGACGTGTTCTTCGTCATTCCGCCGAAGTCGCAGTAGGCGCCGCCGCGCGCTCGCTGGCCAGCGCGCGTCCGATCTCGGTGCTGTCGGGCGCGAGCTGCTTCGCGCGAACGAGCCAACCGTGCGCGCCGGGATCGCGAAGGCGATACAGCGCCATCGCCAGGGCGTAGACGCTCACTGGGTCGTTCGGGGTGAGGCCTACTGCGCGGCGCGCGATGCGTACCGCCCGCCGCGCGTGGCCCAGCGCGAGCTCGCACGTCGCCATCCAGCCGAGGGCTGCGACGGCCGTGTCGTCACGGGAAGCCGAGAGCGGAGCGAGCAGCTCGAGCGCTTCACGTGCATGGCCATGGCGCAGCTCGGTGCGTGCCGACAAAAGCTGGAGCTGAGGAGCATCCGGAAACAGCCGGGCGCCTTTTCTTGTGACGCGTTCCGCCTCGCGGACCCGGCCCAGCCTCAGCAGCGACTCAGCGAGCCCCGCGTAGCCTTCGGGCTCGTGGGGAGCGACTTCCACCAGGCGCTTGAACTGGATGCGCGCGCGCTCGTATCGACCAGACCGGAACAGGAGTCGTGCCAGGTTGGCGCGGGCCGGAGCGAACCCGGGGTCGACAGCGAGCGCTGCCCGGTAGTGCTTCTGCGCCAGGTCCGGCTGCTGCTCCCGTTCGGCGAGCACGCCGAGGTCGTGGTGAGGCTGCGCGATGTCCGGGTTGAGCTTCTCGGCGCGCGACAGCAGCTGACGCGCGCGGTCGAAGTTGCCACGCTGCATCTCCACCAGCCCCATGTTCGTCAGAGCTTCGACGAAGCGGGGGTTGTATTCGAGCGCGAGCGAGAAGCGGGCGTCGGCGGTTTCGAGATCTCCGTGCTGCAGGGCCTGGACGCCGGCGCGGTTGAGCGCGAGCGCTTTGGGAGGGAGTGGCGCTGCAGCGGTGCACGCGGGCAGCGCGAGAAGGAGCACCAGGGCGAACAGACAACAAGACCTCATGCCGTCCCTATCGACCGCGTGGGTCGGACAGTTGCGCGAGATGGCACTCGACACGACGGTCGGCCCTGCGGCCGGCGACTGTCGAGCTGTTCCCGTGCTGCCGAGCCGACGGGTCGCGGGGCGCATGTACCGGGCAAAAACACCTCGAAACCCGCGTAAGCTGTTGCGTGATGGGGCGTAGGCGGGGATGCTCCCGGCCATGTCGAAGGACCGGGACGACGACAAGTCGCGATCGGACGACGCCGAGGAGGAGCGCTCCGACGAGAATCCGGGCGGCTCGGACAAGGCTTCTGCGGGCTCGCGCTCGTCGGGTTCGCGTCGTCCTCGTGAAGCGGACGAGGACGACGAGGACGACGACGAGGACGACGAGGACGACGACGAGGACGAGGACGAGGACGAAGGCGAGGACTACGAAGAAGAAGAGGAGGCTCGTCCCGCGCCGCGACGTGCGCGCCGTCCGGTGAAGTCCCGGCCCAAGCGACCACCAGCTCCCCCCAAGCAGCTGACCGAGAAGGAAATCAACTCGCCCGAGCCGCAGACGCTGGTCATGCTGGGCGTGGTCGCCCTGATGACCCTGATCATGTGGGGGACGGCGCGCTTCGCCTGCAATGCCCACCCCGCGCAGACCGTCAAGCCGCGCGAGGTGTCGACCCGCGAGCTGGCCCGGGATCCCAAGGATGCTGCTGTCGAGCTGGAGCAGCGCTGGGCGACCAAGCGCTACGGCGCAGCCCTCGAGCTTGCGACGGGCGGTCTGGTGACGGAGCTCACGAAGGACAAGAAGGCCTGCGACGCGAACAAGAAAGCGTGCGCCGCCGAGAGCAAGAAGCTGTCCGCCGAGGTGCTCACCACCGGCGAGATGCTATCCCGTGAGCCGGCTGGTGCCGTGGTGCGTGTGACCTCCAGCGGAGGCCCGGGCGGCAAGCAGAGCTATCTGATCCATCTGGGCTTCGACGGGACGATCTGGAAGGCCGATTCCCGGAAGCCGGCTACCGGCGCGGCCATGGCTGTGCCGAGTGGGTCAGCTCCGGCGATGCCGGTGCCCGGGGCTTCCGCCGCACCGGCCGGGTCGGCGCACTGATCGGGCCATACGCCGTACTAGATGGCGGCGGCGCCCACGTCGGATAGCCAGCCCTCGAGCGTCGAACGCCTGGGCATGCCGGTGGTGACATGCCGGACGCGACCCTCTGCGTCGATCACGATGATGGTGGGCAAGAGCGAGATCTTGTAGAGCCGCGCGAAGCGGCCGTCGTCGTGCAGCACGGGGTAGGGGATGTTCCAGGCACGCTTCACCGCGCTGGCCTGTGCGCTGCTGTCGTCCACGCTGATGCCGACGAACTGCACCTTCCGTGCGCGGGTTGTCCGGGCGGCATCCGCCAGCATGGGAGCCGTGCGTCTGCAGGTCGGACACCAGCTCGCGAACACCTCGATCACGACGGGATGCCCGTGCTGGTCGGCCAGGTGGAAGTTCGTTCCGGACACCGCGGGCAGCTCGAAATCCTTTGCCGGCACGTTCTCGGCGGGACCCGAGTTGCGTCGCGACATGAACGCGAAGATGGCCGCCGCGACCACGAAGTAGATCACGTACTTGAGGCCGCGCCCCAGGCGGGACTCGCGGCCGTCCCGGGGTGTGCTCTTGGCAGACGTGACGGGCTTTCCGTCGTCTTCGTGTTCGGCAGGGTCTTGCATGGTTCGTTCTCAGGGCGAAAGTAGACGCCGACCTGCGGCCCAGCCGAAGAAGACCAGAGCCACCACGGTCAGCCCGTGTCCCACCCACAGATGCCAGGTCTCGCTGGCGGGACAGGCCACGCCGATTGCGACCGCGCCTGCCAGGCCGCCGACCAGACCGGCAAGCGCGCCGGAGAGTCCGGGAGATACCGGATCGGTGCGCCGCCAGATGAGCAGCGTGCCGCCCGACACGATGGCGCCGAACAGGAACGCGTGCAGTCCACATTTCACGGCGCTGTCCGCAGCGTGCGTGTGCAGGAACGTGCCGAGCGGTAGCCAACCCGTACCTTCAAGCGTCAGGTACACCAGAAATGCGATGGGCACCATCACTGCTATCAGTAGCCGACCGCGCCGCGAGATGCGTCTACCGGGCGGCCGTGCCAGGCCGACGAAGAGTACAAACGTCTGCACGATGCCCCACCCTGCCGCGCCCAGCAGCGCTGCCCGGAACGCGCCTTCGGGTCGCGCTCTGCCGTAGGTCAAGTAGGCGAGCAGGCCGACGACGAACGCGGACATGATGAGAGACAGCAGCAGCCGTCGCCCCGCGGAGAGGCTGTGCTTGCACTCGAGGTTCTTCGTGCACTCGTCGTGGATCGCACGTGTGACCTCGGGTCGCGGTGGAGACGGCTCTCCGGGCCACGGCAACTCGGCCAACGGGTCCTGCTCGTGCGTGTTCATGTCCCCCTGTTGTAGTTGTCGAGCTCCTTGCGGAGCAGGTTGTAGCCCCGGTGCACCCGGAGCTTCACTGCGGTGGATGTGGTGCCCAGTACGTCTGCGGCTTCCGCCACCGACAGCCCGGTGATCTTCGTAAGCTGGATGGCTTCGCGGTAGCTCTCCGGCAGCCTGTCCAGTGCACGCTCCAGGGCCTCGGACACGTCGTTCGGCACGCTCTCCGGAGGGGCCAGCTCGGGTTCGGGCAGACTGCCGTCCGCGCTCAGGTCCTCGCTGCGGTTTTTGGCGGCGCGGCGCTCGTCATAGAAAGAGCGCCGGGCAATGGCTAGCACCCACGGCAGGAGCGGTGCCCCGCGCATGTAGCTTCCGCGTGCGCGGTGCATCTTGGTGAAGGTGATCTGCAGCAGGTCCTCGGCCCGCTCGCGGTTGCGCGTGAGCCGAAGCAGATAGCCCAGCAGCTTGCCCGAGATCCGCCGGTAGAGCTCGTCGAACGCGTCGGCTCGCCCGTCCACGTAGAGCTCCATCAGTTGCTCGAGCGTGGCGTCGACAACTCGGTCACGGGCGCTGGCGTCCACCCTGCTCAGTCGTATCCCTCCCGGGTGCGTTGCGCCACCCGTCAAAGGAGGCCATTCCAGAGGGACCGAGTACAGCCACACCCCTTTGGATACGGGGTGTGGCTGCCCGCGGTTTCCAGGCCCTTCGCCCGGCTCAGATCAGGCTCTTCAGGTCCAGCATTTCGCTGACATCGGGCATCAGCACCAGCTCGACCCGGCGGTTCTGCTGCCGGCCCTCGGGCGTGCTGTTGTCCGCAATCGGATCCGTGTCGCCGTAGCCCGCGGCGTGCAGCCGCGTGGGGTCCAGGCCGCCACCGCCGCCCTTCGCGTCGACCGGCGAGATCAGGTACACGAGAACCGACCGCGCACGCATCGCAGACAGGCCCCAGTTGTCCTTGTAGGGGCCGCCCTTGAGCGGCTTGTTGTCGGTGTGGCCGGCGACCTGGAAGTAGCGCTTCGAGAGCTGCTTGTCGCTGCGGATCACTTCCGCCACCGCGTCCAGCACCTTCAGGCCCTTGTTGCGGAGCTTCGTCGAGCCGGAAGCGAACAGCACGTCGCCGGGCAGCGAGATGACCATGCGGTTCTTTCGGATTTCGACTTTCAGGCCGAGATCCGTCAGCTTCTGCAGCTTTGCGCGCACCTGTTCGAAGCGCTGCTTGATGCGCTCCAGCACTGCCGCGCGCGCCTTGTACTCGTCGAGCGCCTGCTTCAGCTGCTTGAGGTTCGCGGCCAGCTGCTCCTTCTCGGTGCCGGTGGCCTGCAGCTGCTGGTTCAGCGTCTCGATGTTCACGCCCATCTTCTTGAGCTGGTCTTCGAGCTGGGCGACCTTCTGCTTCGTCTTGTCGAGCTCGGCCTGCGTCTTGGCTTGCTCGGCCTTTTCCTGCTGGTACTGCGAGTCCAGCTGCTTGTACTTGGCGAGCTGTGCCTGCCACTCGTCTTCCGAGTAGCCGCAGCCGACCAGACCAACGGCGATCAAGAGCACCAGGATGCGCTTCAACACGGGGAATGCCTCCTCACAGGATTCAGGGCGGGCCACCACGCCAGACACCCGGGCCCTTCGCGGGCCCGGAGCCAAGCTCCGCGATAGCGCACGGTGAGTCAAGCCCCCACCAGGATCGTCCTGACACCCGGCAGATGTAGACCGACCCTTTGGCCGGCCGATCCGGGGTTGGTCGTGTCGCCCGCTTCGAGCAACCGGACCTCCGGACTGGAGTAGGATGGACCGACACCGCGCTGCTACATCTGTTCTACGGGGCTGTCACCTGGCCGTCACACGACGGCGTTAACCCGGCGGTTGATGGCGAAGATCCTGGTCATCGAAGACGAACCAGACCTGCAGCAGGTTCTCGAATACAACCTGCGCCAGGCTGGTCACGACGTCGTCCTGGCCGGGCGTGGCGAGGACGGCCTCGAGCTGGCGCGCACCCAGCATCCCGATCTCGTTCTTCTGGACCTGATGCTTCCGGACATTTCCGGAACGGAAGTCTGCAAGTCGCTCCGCGACGGCGACAAGACGCGCGCGGTTCCCGTCATCATGCTGACCGCTCGCGGCGAGGAGATCGACCGCGTCGTCGGATTCGAGCTTGGCGCGGACGACTACGTCGTCAAGCCGTTCAGCGTGCGGGAGCTCTTGTTGCGCATCCAGGCTATCCTTCGCCGTGGAAAGGGCGACGAGCCCCAGGACGACCGCACGATCCAGTTCGGCTGTCTGAAGATCGATCGCGACGCACACCGGATCTGGGTCGAGGACAAGGAAGTCGAGCTGACAGCGCTCGAGTTCCGGCTGCTGCTCACGTTGTACGACCGCAGGAACCGCGTGCAGACGCGCGCGGCGCTGCTCGACGACGTGTGGGGAATCCAGGCGGATATCACCACGCGTACCGTGGATACCCATGTCAAGCGGCTGCGCGAGAAGCTCGAGGCAGCGCGCGACTATGTCGAGACGGTACGAGGCGTCGGATATCGCTTTGTGGCGACCGCCGACGAGGCCAGGACTTGACGCTTGGGATCCGGACCAAGCTGTTTCTGGTATCGCTCGGTCTGATCGTCGTTGCGGTCGTCGTCGTCTACGCATTCATGCGGATGAAGCTGTCGCGCGCCTATTCGGAAGGCGTCCGCGACGAACTGTTCGCCAGGGCCCAGCTTGTCGCGGCAGACGTCGGCGATTCCCAGGCGCGCCTGGATGACTTTGCCGCGTGGAACGCCATGGCCCATCGGCTGGGCGTACGCTCCCATGCGCACGTCACCCTGGTGCGCAGCGATGGCGCGGTGCTTGGCGACTCGCAGGTTCCGCTAGGCGACCTCCGGAAGCTCGACAGCGAGCTGCAGTTGCCCGAGATCACCGCAGCGCTTTCCGGTGGCAAGGGCTACGTCGAACGCGCCGGTTCCGATGATGCGCCCGGCATGTTGTTCGTGGCGGTTCCGATCCGGCAAACCGGAAGGATCGTCGGCGTTGCTCGCCTCGGCATGCCTCTCACGCTGCTGTCCCGGATGGACGATCAGCTCGAACGCATGCTGACGATCGCGACCGTGCTGGCGCTCCTGTGCGCGGTTGCGATGTCCAGCGTCGCCGCCCATCTCGCGTCGAGGACCGCGCGATCACTCACCGCCGCTGCGCGCCGCATGGCCGAAGGCGACCTCGACACGCGCACGCGCCTCGACGGGAACGACGAGTTCGGCGAGCTCGGCCGCGCCCTGGATCAGCTGGCAGCGAACCTGTCCTCGACGCTCTACGAGCTGCGCACCCAACGCGATCGTATGGGAGGCATCCTCTCGGGAATGCACGAGGGGGTGCTGCTGCTCGATGGGGAAGGGCGCGTGGTGCTCGTCAATCCTGCCTTGCGCGAGATGCTGCTGCTCCCTGCCGATGCGGAGGGCAAGACACCGCTCGAGTTGATCCGCCATGCCGAGCTGAAGGAGCTTCTCGATGCGGCGGGGGACTCGTCCGAGCACCAGGCACGCGAGATCGAGCTCGGTGGCCTCAAGCCGCGTCGTGCGTTGGTGCGCGCCGCGCCGCTCGGCGGCGAACAGGGCGGCGTGTTCGCGGTGTTCGTCGACGTGACCGAGATGCGGCGCCTTGAATCGATGCGCCGCGATTTCGTGGCCAACGTCTCGCACGAGCTCCGGACGCCCGTCACGGCAATTCGCTCGGCTGCGGAGACGCTGCATGATGCCGCCGAGCGCGACCCCGAAGCGGCCATGCGCTTCGTCGACATCATCGACCGCAACGCCGAGCGCTTGCACGGGCTCGTCGAGGATCTGCTCGACCTCTCGCGCATCGAGTCGCGCGAGTTCCGCCTGGCCTTCGAACCGCTCTCTCTCGAGCCGGTCTTCTCCCACGTGCTTGGCCTGTTCCGCGAGCGCGCCGACAAAAAGCAGATCCGCCTGGTGCAGGACGTGCCCGCGGATCTGCCCCTGGCGCGGGCGGACCTGAGGGCGCTCGAGAACGTCCTCACGAATCTGATCGACAACGCAGTCAAGTACTGCGGAGAAGGTGCGGAGGTGCGCCTATCCGCAAGCCACGACCTGGACGCGGACGCCGTGCGGGTTGTCGTCGAGGATACGGGGCCGGGTATCGAGGCCCGGCATCTGTCGCGGCTGTTCGAGCGCTTCTATCGCGTCGACGCCGGCCGTTCCCGCCAGCTGGGCGGCACCGGTCTGGGACTGTCGATCGTCAAGCATCTCGTAGAAGCGATGGGCGGCAGCGTCGGCGTGGACAGCGAACCGGGACGCGGCACGCGGTTTCGTTTCTCGCTGCCGCGGGTCGACAAGACCGACGACCAGGCCGCCGACTAGACTGCGGCGCTTTCAGTCTTCGGGCTCGACGTTGTGCCGGAGCGGATCGACGTCCAGGAGCGTTGGCCTGGAGCCTTCCTCGTCTTCGGAGGGACTGTCGACGACGTTGTGGCGAAGTGGATCCTCGTCGTGCAACGTCGGCATCAGCTCGCGCGGTCGTCGGGGCGGTGGTGGCGCTTCCACTTCTTCCCACGACTCGTCGATGTCTCCCGTGTCCGGATGCACCGACAGCACCGGATCCATATCCGCTGCCGGAATGGTCGGTCGGGCACTGGGTCTGGCCGGCGACTTGGACTTCGACCGCTTGCTCTTGCTCATCTCTCGCCTAGCGAGAGATCTTGCTGCGTCGGCGGCGGAACGCAAACCCGGCGCCGAACGCGAGCATCAACAGCGCGCCGCTGCCGCTCTCCCCAACGGGTGCGCCGGCACCGATCCGGCAGCCGCAGCCGCCCTTCTGGTTGCTGTCCTGGGGACGCCCGTTGCCGCCGGCGGCTCCAGAGCCCGCATCGTCGCCGCTGCCCGCGTCCTGGGTGGCACCGCCAGCACCAGCGCTGGCCGCCGCGCCGCCCGATCCACCGGTGGCTCCTGCCCCGCCGGTTCCACCGGTGGCTGCACTGCCTGCCGAGCCACCGCTACCGGCCGTCCCGCCGGCTCCGGCCGTGCCGCCGGCTCCGGCCGTGCCAGCATCGGCACACACGGCGTCGCACGGCGTGAGGTGGCCGTTGACGCATTGCTGCTGCCCCGTTCCACAGGAGTTCGTGCAGCTCTTGGTGCTCGGAGCGTTGCATTGCGACCAGCCGGCGCCCGTGCAGGTGCGCGTGCCCTGGATGCCGCACGGTCCGGTGCAGCTATCCGTCACGACTGCCTGCACGATGTTCGACAGCGCGGTGGTGAGCTCGGAGGGTGAAGTGGCCTGCAGGTAGCAGCTCGGCGACGTGCTGTTCGGATCGCAGCCCGCCAGTGCGGTACCGCCCGCCTCGGCCGCCTGGTTCAGCGTCTTGGCGTCTGTCTTCGTGCCGAATCCGACGACGTAGGTGGGAACGGTCGTCTTCTGCAGCGCCTGCACGCCCAGCACCGGCCAGTTCCGCACGCAGTAGCAGCCATCCGCGTTCTGGCCGGAGCAGTTCGGATCGGTGCTGCCCTGTTGGCACGAGTTGCACGTGGGACAGGTCGACACGCTCATCAGCGAGCAGTCCGAGCTCGTGGTGCACACCGGCGCGCCGCTCGAGGTCGGGATATCGCAGAACTGCCAGCCGTCGGTCATGAAGACGACGTAGTTCTTGCGGGTGGAGTCGGTGATGCCCGAATACTGCGAGGCAGCCACCAGGCTCTGGCCGGCCGGGGTCTGGTTGTTCGCAGGGATGCTCAACCCGTTGAGCGTGGACTCGATCTGTGTGGCAGTGCCGGGTGCCACGTCCACGAGCACGGTGCCGGTCGAGCAGGTGCCCGACGGACCCGGGAACGTCATCAGACCGTACTCGGCGGCGCCCCCATAGTTCTGGAAGACACTGGAAACCGCGTCCTGCACGGCCTTCCATTTCATCTCCGACGTTCCGTTGTTGTCGATCGTTTGCAGCATGGACGAAGAGGCGTCCATGACGAACAGGATGCGTGGCGGATCACAGGACTGGGCCCGGGCAGGCCTAGCGAGAAGCGTGACCGGGGCGATGCAGGCTGCGAGCGCGAGGGCGGAACGAAGGCGAGTCATAAGCCCGGAGGGTACCGCCCTGGATAGAACTTTGCACCAGTACCGGGAATAGTCGGCTGGCCGGTTGGCCGATACTGACGTTGCGCAAGCGGCTCTGGGTTGTCTCCCAATTTTCTCGCAAGTCACTGCTGCGTCACCCATGCGTCACACGACACAGGCTTTCTCTCGGGCGTCCCGAAAACGGAGATCCAACGCCCCATGAGAACCTACTTCCGACTCGTCCCGTTCGTGCTCCTGACCGCCGGCACCGCGCTCGCGCAGACCCCGCCGGCAACGGCGCCGGCTCCCGGCGACAAGCCGGCTGCCCCGGCGGCCCAGCCTGCTCCGGGCTCCGCGGCTGCTCGGGCTGGCGCGCCGGCACCGGCTTCTGCCGCCCCTGCCGTCCCCAGTGCGCAGGCGGCTCCATCCGCTGCACCCGAGGCCCCTGCCGCCCCGACTCCGCCGGCTCCGGCGAAGGCCGACGCGCACGACGGCGGTCACTTCAAGATCTACGGCAAGCTCTACGCCGACTTCAGCTACGCCGTGAACCAGGATCTGGGGGCGAACACCCATGAAAAGACCACCGCGTTCGACATGAAGCGGTTCTACCTGGGGGTGAACTACACGCTGACCAGGATCTTCAGCGCGAAGTTCCAGACCGACATCGGCGACTACAACAAGCACTACGACGTGTTCGTGAAGGCTGCGTACTTCCAGGCGAAGTTCGCCCCCGAGTTCACGGTGCGAGCCGGCGTTGGGGACAACCCGTGGATCCCCTACGCGGAGCACCGCTACGGCTACCGCTACGTCGAGAACACGCTCATCGATTGACTTCACTACGGCAACTCGGCGGACTGGGGCGTGCACGTCCTGGGCGACATCGCCAAAGGCAAGCTCGGCTACCAGGTGTCGGTCGTGAACGGGCACGGCTACGCAAACCCGGCGCGCGCCCACGTGCCCACCGGGGCGGCGCGCCTGAACGTACAACCCATCAAGCACCTCGACATCGCAGTCGGCACGTCGGTCTCGACTCTGGGCGCGCCAGGGCCGGTGTCATGCCCTGGGGGGACGTGCCCCGGCTACGGCACCCGGCTCGACGGGTTGATTGCCTGGGACTCGGCTCCCGTGCGGGTAGGGGTCGAGGGCTTCCTCGGGCGCAACTACACCGCCGACCAGATATCGGGCAAGACGCCCGAGAATACGGCCCGCGGCGTCTCGGCCTTCGCCAACGTCCGGTTCATTCCCATGCTCGGCGCGTTCGGTCGCTTCGACTACGCGCAGCCCATCCCGAATAGCGATTCTGGATACAAGGACATGTACTTCAACGTGGGCCTCGATGCCTCCCCGACCAAGTTCCTCGAGCTGGCGCTGGTCTACAAGTGGGAGACCGTGGACTCGGGCGCTGCCGGCAACTTGCTGAACACCAGCAACGGCAAGATCGGTTCGATCGACCCCAACTCGAAGGGCCGGCGCCAGGAGGTCGGCCTCTTCTCCCAGCTCGAGTTCTGAGCCAGCCGCTGTCCCGCCGAGCCACTACACCCTCTCGGCTTTCAGCCGGGATCCATGTCGATTTTGCCCGCCCGTCACCCAATCGTCACAGAGCGGGCCTACCAACGCACCAGACAAAGGAGCTGTCATGAGACGCCTGACCATCCTGTTCGCCTTTGCCCTTCTCTCGGCGGCCGGTTGCAAGAAGTCCGGGGGACCTGTGAAGCCCTCCGAGAGCGCCAACGCCGCCGGCGGCAATGCCCCGTCGGGGACCATCACCATCCAGGGTGCAGGAAGCACCTTCGCGTACCCCATCTACAGCAAGTGGGCTTCGGAGTTCGCCAAGTCGCACCCCAAGGTCCACGTGAACTACCAGGCCATCGGCTCGGGCGGCGGCATCCGTCAGATCACCGCGAAGACGGTCGACTTCGGCGGGACCGACGTGCCCTTGAACGCAGAGGAGCATGCCAAGGCACCGGGGCTCGAGCACTTGCCCATGTCCATCGGCTCGGTCGTGGTCAGCTACCATCTCGACGGCGTCAAGGAGCTGAAGCTCAGCCAGGCCGCGGTCTCGGGGATCTTCCTCGGCAAGGTTACCAAGTGGAACGATCCGGCCATCGCGAAGGACAACGCCGGGGTCAAGCTGCCGGACACGGCCATCACCGTGGCGCACCGCTCCGACGGTAGTGGTACGACCGGCGTCTTCACCGACTACCTGTCCGCCATCAGCCCCGAGTGGAAGAGCAAGGTGGGTGCCGGCAAGAGTGTGAAGTGGCCTGTGGGTGTCGGCGCCAAGGGCAACGCGGGCGTGGCCGGTCAGATCAAGAACAGCCCCGGTGGCATCGGCTACATCGAGCTGGCCTATGCCATGCAGACCCACCAGCCGTATGCGGAGCTGCAGAACCAGGCTGGCAACTTTGCCAAGCCGACCGTGGACGGCTGCAGTGCCGCTGCCGCGGGTGCGGCCAAGACCATGCCCGACAGCCTGACCGAGTCCCTGGTCAACGCGCCGGGCGACCAGACCTACCCCATCTGCTCCTACACGTACGTGGTGGTCTACAAGGACATGCCCATCGCGCCGGCCAAGGCCAAAGCGCTGGCCGAGTTCCTGTGGTGGGGCGCGCACGACGGCCAGAAGTTCGCCGCGCCGCTCTACTACAGCAAGCTGCCTCCGGTCGTCGTGAACAAGATCGACGCGAAGTTGAAGGGCCTGAAGGCCGGCGGGAAGGTCCTTCTCGCCAACGCAAAGTAGTCTAGCAAGGTGGCTCAGAGTCGAGTCTGGTCCGGGATCACGGCCGGCGAGGTCAACCTCGGGGATCGCATCTTTCGCGTTACCACGGGGTTCTTCGCCGCCCTGATCATCCTCACCCTCGCCGCCATGGCGGTGGGCATGGCCCAGGCCTCGGTCGTGAGCCTCCATCACTTCGGCTTCAAGTTCGTCACCGGGACCGACTGGGATCCCGTTCACAAGCAGTTCGGCGCGCTGCCCTTCATCTTCGGCACGCTCTACTCTTCGCTTATCGCGCTGGTCCTGGCGGTGCCCCTGTCTCTGGGTACCGCCATCTTCGTTGCCGAATTGGCGCCCCCCTGGGTCCGACGCCCGGTGGGTTTCCTGGTGGAGCTCCTCGCCGCCATTCCCAGCGTGGTCTACGGGCTGTGGGCGATCTTCGTCCTGGCTCCCTTCCTGCTCGACCACGTGCAACCCGCCCTCGGGCACTGGTTCGGGTGGCTTCCGTTCTTCAAGGGCGCACCGCGAGGGTTCGGAATGCTCGCAGCGGGGGTCATCCTCGCCATCATGATCCTGCCCACCATCGCGTCGGTGAGTCGCGACGTGATGCTGGCCGTGCCGTCCGCCTTCCGCGAGGGTGCCCTGGCCCTGGGCGCTACGCGCTGGGAGACCATCCGCACGGCGGTTCTACCGAGCGCCCGTTCCGGGATAGTGGGCGCCATCATCCTGGGGCTCGGGCGCGCCCTCGGCGAGACCATGGCGGTGACGATGGTCATCGGCAACACGGCCAAGATCTCGCCGTCGGTGTTCCACACGTCGGCGACCATGGCGAGCGTGATCGCCAACGAGTACACCGAGGCGTCGAGTGATCTCTACCTGTCGGCGCTGACCGAGATCGCGCTGCTACTGTTCGTTGTCACGATCGTGGTCAACATCATCGCCAGGCTTCTGGTCTGGCGCATGGCCAAACCGGTCGGCGCAGCCTCGCGCGCCGGCGGCCGGAAGGGGCAGTGATGGCGGCCGAGCCCAGCTACCGCCGGCGGAAGATCATCGATCTGATCGCGCGCGCCGCCTGTGTGGCCGGTACGCTGCTGGCGTTGGTGCCGCTGGTGCTGCTCGTCAGCTACGTGATCAGCAAAGGACTCGGCGGCCTGTCCTTGAACTTCTTCACCAAGCTCCCGGCCCCGGTGGGCGAGAAGGGCGGAGGGTTCGGCAACGCCATCCTCGGGACCCTGGAGCTGGTGGGACTGGCCTGCGTCATGGGGATTCCGGTGGGCGTGCTGGCCGGGGTCTACCTTTCCGAGTTCGGGGACAACCGTTTCGCCCAGGTGGTGCGTTTTTCGGCCGATGTCATGTCCGGCGTCCCGTCCATCGCAGTGGGCGTGTTCGTCTACGTGGCCATCGTCCTCCAGACGCGGAGCTTCTCTGCTCTGGCCGGCGGCGTGTCCCTCGCCATCATCATGCTCCCCACCGTGACCCGCACGACCGAGGAGCTTCTCAAGCTGGTGCCCCAGCCGCTTCGCGAGGCAGGGCTGGCCCTGGGTGTCCCCAAGTGGCGCGTGATCTTCCGGGTCGTGCTGCGCACCGGCGCTCCCGGGATCGTCACCGGCATCATGCTGGCCGTCTCCCGCATCGCCGGCGAGACCGCTCCGCTTCTGTTCACGGCCTTTGCCAGCCAGTACTGGTCCACCAGCCTGACCAAGCCGATCGCGTCGCTGCCGGTGCAGATCTACAACTACGCGACTTCGCCCTACGACGACTGGGTGGCCCAGGCCTGGACTGCGTCGCTGGTCCTGGTCGCCCTGGTGCTCCTGTTCAACGTGGCGGCGCGCATGCTCACGCGCGTTGGGACTGCCCGCCAGTAGCGATTGCTCGACTGCGAGGGAAGGAGCCTGCCCTGACGACCAGGCTGGAGGGCCGGGTCCTCGCAGGCTGTCACACAACTGTCACATTGCTGTTGCGCGATAGCCCTTCTTCCCGAAGCCGCGCCTGATAGGAGATCATGCCCTACGAGGACTGGATCTGGCAGGCGCGGGCCGCGCCGTTCGTGCGGGCGGGGCCGCCCGGGTGCTTGCTACCACCAATGCCGCCGAGCCCACACCCGCCGGGCCGCAAGGACTGTCGAAGCGTGAACCCCGAGCTAATCATGTCGCTCCCCAACCTCCACACCGCAATTCCTGCCCGTACGGAACCGGCCGTGACGCGCGCGGCCGAGCGCGCGTCGGGCGAGGTATCATCGGACGCCGTGCCGGTGGTCGACGTGAACGCCAAGATGCGTGCCGAGGAACTGCACGCCTACTTCGGGACGACCGAGGTGCTCAAGGGCATCGACATCCCGATCGCCGAGACGAAGGTCACCGCGATCATCGGTCCGTCGGGTTGCGGCAAGTCGACCTTCGTCCGCTGCCTGAACCGCATGCACGAGGTTGTTCCCGGAGCTCGCGCGACCGGCCGCGTGCTTCTGGACGGGCAGGACATCTACAAGGGCGGAGTAGACCCCGTGCGCGTGCGGCGTCGCGTGGGCATGGTGTTCCAGAAGCCGAACCCGTTCCCGACCATGTCCATTCGCGACAACGTTCTGGCGGGCCTCCGGCTGAATGGTCTCAAGACCCGGGACGCGGACCGCCTGGTCGAGACAGCGCTCACCCAGGTCGCCCTGTGGGACGAGGTCAAGGACCGGCTGCACCTGGCGGGGACGGGCCTTTCGGGCGGGCAGCAGCAGCGGCTCTGCATCGCCCGGAGCCTGGCCCTGGAGCCCGAGGTCCTGCTGATGGATGAGCCTTGTTCTGCCCTGGATCCCATCGCGACGGCCCGCGTCGAGGAACTGATCCACGAGCTGAAAGAGCGCTACACGATCGTGATCGTGACCCACAACATGCAGCAGGCCGCCCGTGTGGCAGACTATACGGCGTTCTTCTACCTGGGCGAGCTTGTGGAGTACAATCAGACAGACGTGATTTTCACCCGCCCGGAGCAGCAGAAGACGGAGGACTACATCACGGGTCGATTTGGCTGAGGACGAGAGCTAGATGGTGCGCCACACGGATCGCGAATACGAGAGCGAGCTGAGCACGCTGCGCGAGCAGATCCTGTTCATGGGGGCGCGCGTCGAGGAAATGATCGGCTGCGCGATGCGCTCGTACGCCGACCGCGACAGCGAGCTCGCCAAGCGCACCATCATCCTCGACCGCCAGATCGACAAGCTGGAGCTCGACATCGACGAGCTGTGCCTGCGCGTGCTGGCGCGCCGCCAGCCGGTTGCCTCCGATCTGCGCTTGATCACGACCGCTCTCAAGCTCGTGACGGACCTCGAGCGTATCGGTGATCTGGGGGTCAACATCTGCGAGCGGGTGATCGAGCTGAACGAGCATCCGCCCATCAGCATCAACGTCTCGCTGACGCGCATCGCCGAGGTTGCGCACGGCATGCTGCGTGATGCGCTCGACGCCTACGTGGCGGGTGACGCCACCAAGGCCGAGCAGGTGGTCGAACGCGATTCCATCGTGGACGCGCACTATGCACAACTCTTCCCCGAGCTGGTCGCGCACATGGTGGCAGATCCGCAGAGCGTGTACCGGGCAACGCGCCTGCAGTCGATCGGCAAGTATCTGGAGCGGATTGCCGATCACGCCACCAATCTGGCGGAGATGGTGGTGTTCATGGTCAAGGGCGAAGACGTGCGGCATGCTTTCGTGCTTGGTACTGCGCACAAGCCAGAAGCCGTTCACTGAGCCCGGGCCGGCGCCGGGCGGGCGCTGCTGAAAGATGGAGTCCAAGCTCCGACTCGAGATCCTTCCGCAGCCCGACGACAGCACATGCGGGCCCACATGCCTGCATGCGGTCTACCGCTATTTCGACGACAAGGTCGGCCTGGACGACGTGATCGCCGAGACGCCGGCACTGGAGGGCGGCGGCACGTTGGCCGTGCTCCTGGGCAGCCACGCGCTCGCTCGCGGCTACCGCGCCACGATCTACACCTACAACCTGAACGTTTTCGACCCGACCTGGTTTTCCGCAAGCGACGTTGACCTCTGCGACAAGCTACGAGCCCAGGCCAAGGTCAAGACGGACCGCAAGCTGCGCACGGCAACCCGCGCCTACGTGCAGTTCCTCGAAGCCGGTGGTCAGCTGCGGTTCGAGGATCTGACGACCTCGCTCATCCGTCGCTACCTCAGCCGGCAGACCCCGATCCTGACCGGGCTCAGCGCGACCTATCTGTATCGTTCGGCGCGCGAGCGCGGACCCAACTTCGACGACGTGGGAGGGTCGCCGGCCGGCCATTTCGTCGTCCTGTGCGGCTACCACAAGACCGACCGCAAGGTGCTCGTCGCCGACCCATGGGCGGCGAATCCGGTGTCCAGCTCGCACCAGTACTGGGTCGAGATCGGCCGCCTGCTCAACTCCATCCTGCTCGGCATTCTTACCTATGACGCGAACCTGCTGGTGATTGAACCGAATCGGCTCAAGGGAGGCGAACGTGCGGGCTCTCATCGTCGTCGATAATCCGAAAGACTGGCCATTCGAGATTCCGGGCCTCGAGGTGATCGGGGCGAGGCCCTACCTGACGCAGCCCGAATACAGCGAGCTGCGCGGGGCGAAGGTGTTCAACCTGTGCAAGTCCTATCGCTACCAGAGCCTGGGCTACTACGTGTCGCTGCTGGCAGCCGCACGCGGGCACAAGCCCGTTCCCACCGTCGCTACGATCCAGGAGCTCAAGGCGACCGAGATCGTGCGCATCCGCTCCGACGAGCTCGATGACCTTATCCAGAAGAGCCTGGCGCCGATCCAGTCGGACCACTTCGTGCTGAGCATCTACTTCGGCAGGAACCTCGCCAAGCGCTACGATCGGCTAGCGGCTCACTTGTTCAAGCTGTTCTACGCGCCGCTGCTCCGCGCCAACTTTGTCCGCTCCCGCAGCACGTCTCGCTGGTACCTGTCCAGCATCTCGCCCATCCCCGCCGGCGAGATCCCGGAAAGCCATCACGACTTCGTGCTCGAGGTAGCGCTCGACTACTTCCAGGGTCGTCGCTGGACTGCGCCGAAGCGCCGGGTTTCCCGCTACGAGCTCGCTATCCTCTTCGACCCCGAGGACGAAGAGCCGCCTTCCGACGAACGGGCCATCCAGAAGTTCGTCAAGGCCGCGCAGCAACTGGGGATGAGCGCGTGGATCATCGGCAAGGACGACTACGCGAGCCTGGCCGAGTACGACGCGCTCTTCATCCGCGAGACCACGAACGTCAACCACCACACCTATCGCTTCGCGCGACGGGCGTTCGCGGAAGGCATGGTCGTGATCGACGACCCCGACTCGATCCTGCGCTGCACGAACAAGGTGTATCTGAAGGAGCTGCTCGACCGCCACAAGGTGCCGGCGCCGAAGACGGTCATCCTGCATCGCGACAATCTGGCGACGATAGCGTCGACGCTCGGGTTGCCCTGCATTCTCAAGCAGCCGGACAGTGCGTTTTCGCAGGGCGTGGTCAAGGTCGACGACGTCGAGCAGTTGATGAGCGAGGCGGAGCGGCTCCTGGCAAAGTCGGAGCTGATCATCGCGCAACAATTCGTGCCGACCGGGTTCGACTGGCGCGTCGGCATCATCGACGGCAAGCCGCTGTGGGTTGCGAAGTACCACATGGCGCACAAGCACTGGCAGATCATCAAGAACCAGAAGGGCGGGCGGCGCTACGGGCGCGTCGAGGCGGTTGCTCTCGAGGACGCTCCGGAACCCGTCGTCAAGACGGCGCTGCGTGCGGCCTCGCTGATCGGCAATGGTCTGTACGGCGTGGACCTCAAAGAATACGGCAAGCGCGTGTACGTCGTGGAGGTGAACGACAACCCGTCGCTTGAAGCCGGCTACGAGGACGCTGTCTTGAAAGACCAGCTCTACGAGCACATCATGCAGGTTTTCCTCAAGCGGCTGGAAGATCGACAGCAGGGGCGCGAGACGCGATGAGCGACGCACACGCGGACGACCCGCCCAGCACCAAGCCCGGCGCCGAACAGAGCCCGGAGCTGGGACTCTTCCAGGGCTATGGCGTCGAGATCGAATACATGATCGTGGAACGCGACGGGCTCGCTGTCGCACCGGTCAGCGACGAGCTGATCAAGTCCGTCGCCGGCTCGTACGAGTCCGAGGTCGAGATGGGGGAGCTCAGCTGGTCGAACGAGCTCGTTCTGCACGTCATCGAGCTGAAGACGAACGGCCCCGCGCCGTCGCTTGAGCCGCTGGCCGGGCTGTTTTCCAGAGATGCGGCGCGCATCGACAAGTTGCTCGCCCCGCGGGGTGCGCGGCTGATGCCCACGGCCATGCATCCGTTCATGGACCCGGCGCGCGAGACCCGGCTCTGGCCCCACGAGTACAGCGAAGTCTACGACAGCTTCGATCGCATCTTCAGTTGCCAGGGCCACGGTTGGTCCAACCTGCAGAGCGTACACATCAATCTGCCGTTCTCGGGCGACGAGGAGTTCGGGCGGCTGCACGCGGCGATTCGCCTGGTGTTGCCGATCCTGCCCATGCTCGCCGCCAGCTCGCCGATCGTGGAGGGCAAGGTGACGGGGCTCTGCGACAGCCGCCTAGAGTACTATCGCGGAAACTGTCGTCGGATCCCGTCGGTGACAGGACACGTGATACCCGAGCCCGTCTTCACACGTGCCGACTACGAGCGGGGCATCCTCGACGTCATTGCCCGCGACATCGCACCGAACGACAGCGAGGGAGTGCTCGAGCCGGAATGGGTCAACGCGCGCGGCGCGATCGCGCGCTTCGTGCGCGACAGCATCGAGATCCGGCTGCTCGACGTGCAGGAGTGCCCGGCCGCCGATCTGGCGGTGGTTGCCGCCGTCGTCGCGCTTGTGCGCGGCCTCGCCGAGGAGCGCTGGGCCCCGGCACGCGTGCAGCGTGGCTTCTCGGTCGAGCGCCTCGAGGCGATCCTGCTCGAGGGAATACGTCGCGGAGGCGGTGCTCTCGTCCACGACCGGGAGTACCTCGCCGCCCTCGGACTTCCCGGTACGGAGAGCCTTCGGGGGAGCGAGATCTGGCGGGAGCTTCTGGATCGGCTGCTCGGCGAAGGGCTGCTCGCGGACCTGGAAGAGTGGCGGATGCCGCTCGACGTGATGACGCGCCACGGAACGCTCGCCGAGCGCATCCTCGGGATGGCCGGCCCCGAGCTGTCGCGCGAGCGCATCCAGGAGATCTACGGCCGCCTGTGCGACTGCCTGGCAGAGGGTCGGATGTTCGGGTCGTGATGGCCGTCGTCGTGACCTGCGAGCACGCCGCGAATCGCGTGCCGGCACGCTACCGGTCGCTCTTCGCCGGTCAACAGAAGCTGCTCGGGAGTCATCGCGGCTACGACAAGGGGGCAGCCGAGCTCGCGCGCGCCATCGCGCGAGCCTTCGGGACAGACGCTGCGCTCGGCACGACCTCGCGACTGCTCGTCGATCTGAACCGGTCCGAGGGAAGTCGGGCGCTTCTGTCCAGCATTTCGCGCTGCCTGTCGCGCGACGAGCAGGCTCTGCTGGTCGAACGCTACTACCGGCCCTTCCGCGACGGCGTGGAGGCGCGCATTGCACGGCATCTGGCCGCGGGCAGACAAGTGCTGCACCTGAGCGTGCACTCGTTTGCGCCTGTTCTGCGCGGCGTGCGGCGCAATGCCGACATCGGGTTGCTCTACGATCCGGCGCGCGCCGAAGAGCGTGAGCTCGCGCGTGAGCTCGCGCGCGCCCTGGTAGCGAAGTCGTGGGTCGTCCGGCGCAACTACCCGTACCGCGGCACCGCGGACGGGCACACGAGTGCGCTGCGCAGGCGATTCGTGGAAGGCTACGTCGGTCTCGAGCTGGAGCTGAACCAGCGCCTGGTGACCAGAGCGCGGTTCGATCGGGTGCGGCGCGACATCGTGACGACGCTCAGCGCCGTCGTCGGGAGCTGACGCCGCGCGCTACGAAGGTTCGTCGACGAGCGCTTCTGCCGGGACCCCGAGCCGCTCGAGAGCCTGCATCAGGTCGTCCGGCAGCGGCGCCCGCACCGTGAGGCGTCTTTCGCGCACCGGCAACGTGAGCTCCACGGCGTGCAGCCCGAGCCGCATCAGTCCCGCCTCCGCGCGCATCTTGCGGTTGAACCAGCCCGTACCGTAGTTGCTGTCGTTGGCGATGGGATGGCGGACGTGGGCCAGATGCCTGCGGATCTGGTGGAAGCGGCCCGTGCGCGGGCGCGCCTCGACGAGCGAGAACCATCCGCCCGCGAAAAGCCGGCGGAGCTCCGTGACGGCTGCGACACGCGCCTTGCCCACGCCCTTCGGGATCGCGTAGTCGACGACCGCGTGTTCGTCCGGCTCGCCGCGCGCCAGTGCCAGGTAGCGCTTTTCCACCTCGCCGCGCTCGAACGCCCCGTGCAGCTCGCCCGCCGCTTGTTCCGACAGCGCGAACGCCAGCACGCCGCTCGTCTGGCGGTCGAGGCGGTGGACCGGCCAGACGCGCGCGCCGATCGCATCGCGCGCGCGGGTCATCGCAACGTCGCGGTCTGGCGCCAGCTCGCTCCGGTGCGTCATCAGCCCGGCTGGCTTGTCGACCACGAGCAAATCCTCGTCACGGTAGAGGATGGTGAGACGCACCGCGCCCGTATAGCACCGCGTACCGGAACAAGACGCCCGTCGTCGCTGTTTCCCGGGTAGGAGCCGACCGCTCCCGAGCGACAAGCCCGGCGCGCGCGTTGGCCCCGGAGGGAGGTGTGCCATGCGGACCTGGCTGGCTGCTCTAGCGGCCCTGGTGGTCGGGGCCCTTGTGACCGGAATCATGTACGTGGCGACGGCGCCCTATGCCTTTACGTCGTTTCCTGCGCCGACGCTGCCTGCCGACGGTATCGGATGGCAGAGCTGGTCGCGGGTGGACGGTACGCACAAGCTCGCCAGGGTGCTGGTCCCCACCGAATACGACCGGGCGGTTCCAGCGGCTGCGAACGTTCTGCGCAACCCCGCGCCACGGGAGGTGATGCGCTAGCTCCCGACGACGACCGATAATCCACGCAGTTCGACGCGCTTGTCGCGCAGCCCTGCGACACGCTCGAGGTACTCGACGCGCGGGATCTCGCGAGCGCCCAACGACTCGAGGTGCGGCGTCAGGAATTGCACGTCGAACAGCTCGATGCCCGCGGCGAAGAGGCTCCGCACCGCGGCAACCAGCGCGACCTTCGAGGCGTTCGTGCGGCGGTGGAACATGCTCTCGGCGGCAAACAGCCCGCCGCGGTGCACGCCGTAGAGCCCGCCGGCCAGCTCGCCGCCGTGCCACACCTCGAAGCTGTGCGCGTGGCCGAGTGTGTGGAGATGCGTGTAGGCCGTGATCATCTCGGGCAGGATCCAGGTGCCGCCCTCGCGCTCGCTGCCGCACGCGCGCATCACCTGATCGAACGCCTGATCGAACGACACCTCGAACTGCCTGCTCCTGAGCACGCGCCGCATGCTGCGCGACACGTGCAGCCGCTCGAGCTCGATGATGGTGCGCGGATCGGGGCTCCACCACAGCGGCGGCAGCCCTACGTCGTGCCAGGGGAAGATGCCGTGGTCGTAGGCAAGCAACAGCCGCTCCGCCGACAGATCGCCGCCTACCGCCAAGAGCCCCTCATCGTCGGTTGTGGTGGGATCCGGAAACAGCAGCGGGCCGCCCGGTGGGATCAACATGGGCCGCATGCGGCGCATGCGAAGGGGATAGCGCGGGCGGAGCGCGGCTGCCATCCGCGCGCCGTCGCTCTGCCCCGAGGCGTTGTTCCAGCCCTGCCCTGACAGCCCGCGGCCGGCGATCTAGGCTGGGCGCGTGAAGTGGGATCCCTCGCAGTACCTGCGCTTCAGCGCTCATCGATCGCGCCCGTTCTTCGAGCTCCTGGCGCGGGTCGGTGCGGAAAAGCCGTCGCGGGTCGTCGATCTCGGCTGCGGTCCGGGCACCCTGACAACGACGCTCGCCGAGCGCTGGCCCGAAGCCCGGGTGGTCGGCGTGGACTCGTCCGCCGAGATGGTGCGGGCAGCGGCGGAGCGCGCCGTGCCGGGTCGCCTGGAATTCGTGCAGGACGACATGCGGAGCTACGCCCCCGAAACCCCCGTCGACGTGCTGGTGTCGAACGCCGCTCTGCACTGGCTGCCGGAGCATCTCGAGCTCTTGCCGAAGCTGGCGGGCTTTCTCGCGCCCGGCGGGTGGCTCGCCTTCCAGGTCCCGGCGAACTTTGCCGAGCCGAGTCACGGCGAGCTTGCGGCGCTTGCCGGCTCGGAGCGCTGGCGGGACAAGCTGCGCAACCTGGAGCGGCCCGCCTCGCACAACGCCGAGGACTACCTCGACGCCCTGGCGCGTGCGGGGCTCGGCGTGGATGTCTGGGAAACCCGCTACATGCAGCTTCTGACCGGCGACGACCCTGTGCTCGAGTGGATGAAGGGCACGGCGCTCAGGCCCGTGCTCTCCAGGCTCGATGAAAGCGAGCAGGCGGCCTTCATCGAGGAGTACGCCGAGCGTTTGCGCCGCGCGTATCCAGCCCAGAGCTACGGCACGCTCCTGCCCTACCGCCGGGTGTTCGCCGTCGCACAGCGTAGAGCTTGAGGCTCAGCCCATCGCCGCGAGCGTCTCGGCCACGCCGTGGTAGCCGCCGAAAAACCACGTCCACCACGCGACCATCATGATCATGTGGCCGGTGAAGATGCCGACGTGGCTCCACATCTCCACACGGTCGGCCTGCTGCCGCACGTAGCGCCGCCAGTGGAAAGCTTCGTCGATCACGCTGTACATGAACGAGAGCACCGTCAGCACCATCGCCGGGATCCACAGCGCGTCCGGACGGGTGTACGCGGCCGTCAGCAGCACGCAGCTGCCGATACCGTTGAAGATGGTGATGCCGTGGACCAGCCCTTCCGCCTCGCTGATCTCTTCCTTGTAGATGGTGCGGTGGCCGATGCTGTCGATGGCGATGCTGATCGTGAACACCAGCGCGCCGGCCGGCACCAGCCACGCTTCCGCGGGGTAGGCGACGCCGCGAGCGTGCCCGAACACGAGGAAGCCGCCCGTGGAAACGACGAGCCCCAGCATCAAGCCCACCCAGGAGATGTAGACGGCCCAGTCGTTCTTCTGGAACTCCCGCACGCGGCCCACATATACGGCCACGTCGCGGAGAAAGCTGCCGGAAGGCGCCGCCGCGGCGGGAGCAGACCTAGTAGTGGAGAGCGATGACATCGGAGTACCTCGTGATGGGCAGAGTCCTGGTCCGCTTGAAGCGGCGCCCGAGACGTGCGGGCAGCTCTGCCAGTGTCAGCACCGCTGCCTTGGCCGTGAGCCAGAGCTTCATCCAGCCCGGCACGACGGCCCGCCCTGCCAGCACGTCGTACTGTTGCCGGGCCAGCCGCCGGCCGATGGCGGCGTACACCAGTCGGGCGGTGCGCACCGCGAACGCCGCGCGCAGCGGCAGCGCCAAGAGCCCGCGATCGCCCGAGCGGTAGTAGCGATCGGCGATCGCCAGCAGGTGCTGCACCGCGTGCGACAAGGCGCCGCGCGCGGAGTCGGGTAGGGGACGGCCGAGCTCGGCGTCGAGCCCGGGGGCGCCCAGCGGTGCGAGGATCTCGTCCGGAATGTACAGACGCCCGCGCTGCCAGTCCTCGGCCACGTCCCTGCAGATGTTGGTCAGCTGCATGGCAATGCCGAGATGTGCCGCGTACGTGAGAGCACGCGGGCTGCGTACGCCGAGCACGTGGCACATCATGAGCCCCACGGTGCTTGCCACGCGGTAGCAGTAGCCGAGCAGCTGGTCGAGGGTCTGGTAGCGTTTCCCGATGGCGTCCATGCGCATCCCGTCGAGCAACTCGACGGGATAGTGCGCCGGGATGGCGCGATGCATGATCACGGCCTGGAACGCCGCGAGCATCACGTCGCGCTGCGGCGCGCTCGTGTACACGTCGTGGAGCTCCCGCTCGAGCTGCACCAGTCGCGCGTGCTCTTCGCCCGCCGGCGCCTCGTCGATGGCGTCGTCCGCGCGGCGGCACCAGGCGTACAGCACGGCGGCCTCGTCGCGGCCGTCCGCGGGCAGGAGCTTCGCGGCCAGGGAGAAGCTCCGGCTGTGGGCGGCGAGCGTCTGCCGGCACTGCACAATGGCCTCCTGTCCCCCCGCGCTGTTCATGCCGCTACCTCGCGGGCCAGGTCGGCCGCGATGATGCCCGTCGTGGCCTTGGCCGAGTTGATGACGCCAGGCAGTCCCGCGCCTGGGTGGGTTCCCGCGCCGACGATGTACAGCCCCGGGATCTTCGGGTCGCGGTTGTGCGGCCGGAACCAGGCGCTCTGTGTCAGCGTGGGTGCTACCGAGAAGGCCGAGCCGTGGTAGGCGGAAAGCTCCGTACGGAAGTTCTCCGGCGTGAACCAGCGGCGCGTCACGATGTGCTGGCGCAGCCCGGGCATGTACCGCTCGAGCGACGCCAGGATGCGGTTCGCGTACTCGGGCGCCGTCGCCTGCCAATCGATGCTCGCGTGCCCCAGGTGCGGAACGGGGCTGAGCACGTAGAACGTGCCGCCGCCTGGCGGCGCCAGCGATGGGTCGGTCACCGTGGGTGCGTGCAGGTACAGGCTGAAGTCATCCGGCAGCTCGTTGCCCTCGAAGATGTCGTGCAGCAGTTCCTTGTAGCGGTGCCCGAACAGCACCGTGTGGTGGGCGATGTCGTAGGTCACGTCGGTGCCGAAGTAGAGAACGAACAGCGACATCGACCAGTCGGCGCGCTCGAGCTTCTTCTGCGTCTTCGCGGCAGCGGGCAGGCCCCGGTACAGCGTGGCGTAGGTGTGGTGCAGGTCCGCGTTGGAGACGACGAGGTCGAACGGCTCCGCCTCCACCGCGTCGGTCGTCACACGGTGGACCCGCTCCTCGTCGAGCTCGATGTGTCGCACCGGCGACGAGAGCCGGAGCTCGCCGCCGAGTTCCTTGTACAGGCGAACCAACGCCTGCACGAGCGCTCCCGTGCCGCCGCGCGGGAAGAACACGCCCCACTTGCGCTCGAGGTAGTGGATGAGCGTGTAGATCGCGCTGGTGTCGAACGGATTTCCGCCCACGAGCAGGGAATGGAAGCTGAGCGCCTGGCGCAGATGTTCGTTCTTCACGAAGCGCGCCACCGTGTCGTACACCGAGCGGTCCGCCCGGAGCTTCGCCAGGTCGGGTGCCACCCGCACCATGTCGAAGAAGCGCAGGAACGGCGTGGCAGCGAGCTCCTCGTAGCCCTTGGAGAAGACGCGCGACGTGTAGTCGACGAAGCGCCGGTAGCCCTCGGCATCTTCGGGACTGCGCGCGGCGATCTGCGCCTCCATGGCGTTCCCGTCGCCGACGTAGTCGAAGCTGTCGCCGTCCTCCCAGGCGAGGCGATAGAACGGCTCGACCGGCAACAGCTCGACGTAGTCCTGCATGCGGCGGCCGGCGACCTCGAACAGTTCCTCGATGCAGTGCGGCGCCGTGATCACCGTCGGGCCGGCGTCGAAGATGTAGCCCTGGTCCTCGTAGACGTAGGCGCGCCCGCCCGGCTTGTCGCGTGCCTCGAACAGCACCGTGGCAATGCCGGCGGCTTGCAGGCGGATGGCTGCGGCGAGGCCCCCGAAGCCGCTGCCGATGATGGCTGCGCGCCGGGCGCGCGGGTGCTGGCCGGAGATGCGGTCATTCATAGCTCTTCTCCAATCTCGTGATCTCCTGCCCCAACTGGTCGATGACCACGGAGCCGCCGACGGCGCGTTCGAGATCGCCGAGCGCGCCCGCCAGGTGCTGCTGCACATGGAAGCGACCGCGAATGGCGATGTGCTCGCGCAGCGCTTCGGCCAGGTGCTCGGGATGTAGATCGTGGGACTGCACCTGGCGCGACATGGCCGACAGCCGCGCGAAGCCGACCTCGTCCAGATCCTGGGCGGCCCAGGCCCAGGGCCAGGTGGGTCGTCCCAGCAGCAGATCCTCGTGGCCCTTGTGGCAGCGCTTCTCGCTGGTCAGGCCGCCCAGATCGTCGAGCATCTGCAGGCCCGTACCCAGGCGCAGCCCAAACCCTGCGATCGCCCGGGCTTGATCGGCGGGCGCACCGGCGGCGATGGCGCCGATCGCCGCGGCCAGCTGCATCAGTGCACCGGTCTTGAGCGACGTGGTGACTTCCACTGCCCGGGCCACGTCACGCTGCGCCAGCGTGTCGACGCGCACCGACAGGTCGAGAGCCTGGCCGCTATGACAGCGGAGCAGTGTCTGGTTGATGGTGCGGTAGAGCGAAAGGCGTGCGTTCGCGGGTACATCGATCCGCTCGACGAGCGACAGGGGCCAGAAGTACAGCCAGTTGCCCGTGTTGAGCGCCGTCGGCAGACCGTGGGTGCAGTGCAGCGCCGGCTTGCCGCGTCGGTAGGCGGAGCCGTCTTCGATGTCATCCACGATCAGCGAGCCGGCGTGCAGCAGCTCGACGATGAGCGGAAGCTCCGGCGGCGGTGCATCGCGGCGCCCGCCCAGCGTCCACGCTGCGGCGACCAGCCGGGCGCGGAATTCCTTGCCGGGCCGTTCGAGGAAATCGCGCAGTGGCCCGTAGAGCGCTTGCTGCCACAGCTCCCAGGGCAGCGGCGTACCCCCGAGTTCGAGCAACTCGTGGAGCGACCCCTCCGAGAACTGCTCGTCGAGCAGCCCGACAACCGGGGATCGGGAGTCGAGATCCAGTGCAACATTCGTCATGCCGATAGCCCTCGTGTCAGTGCTCTTCCGAGCGAAATGTGGCGCGGCGGTCTGCCGCACAGGATCCGGGTTCGGTCGCCGGGAGTCGTGGTCATGGCGTAGAAGCGACGGATGGTGTCCTCGGGAAGCCGATAGAAGCGTTCGAGTGCGTTCCAGCGGTCCTCGGGTGCGAACGCGCCGAACAGCATCCGGTTCAGGAGCAGCGCGTAGCGGCTCTGGCGCTTCTGCTCCTCGACGAGCTTGTGCCAGGCCTCGCCGAACAGCGTCTCGGGTGTGCTGGTCGCGACGTGCTCGGCCAGCCTGAGCGCGACGGGAAACGAATAGCCCGTGGTGGGGTGGAACCAGCCGCCCTGGAAGCCCGCGACGAGCGGGCCGCTATCCGGCGGGCGGCGCAGAGCGCGGCGTGGCAGAGGCAGGACGCCGATCTCCTCGCGGACGATCGCGTGCACGTCGAGCCCGGCGCCCAGCGCGTAGGCAACGACCTCGCCGCGAAGCCGGCTGATGTCGAGCGCCGGCGTGTCCGAGAAGTAGGTGTCCTCCACCAGCACGCGCTGCTCGTCGAGCGGCAGCACATAGAAGAAGCGGAATCCGTCTGTCTGCGGCACGCGCGCGTCCATCAGGATCGGCCGCTCGAGCTCGCTCGTTTTTGCGAGCTCTACTTCCAGCCCGAGAAACTTCTGGTAGGCGACGGGGCCGTCGTTCCGGTACCCGGAAGGGCCACGCGCGTCGACGACCGCACGCGCTTCGAGAACGCGGCCGTCTGCGAGCACCACGCGACGGTCGCCCACCTCGAGCGCTTCGGCGTGGTGCAACAGCAGTGCGTTGTCCGAAGCCCGCAAGCGTCGTTCGACGACCCTGCGCAGCCGATCGCTGCTCACGACCGCGTAGTCGTGATCGAGCGTGCGCTCCAGGTTCGGAAACATCACGTCGTAGCCGGACCAGCGTTGCTCGACGAGCGGCTCGACGAGAGCGCGCGTCGCGTCGTCCACGTCGTCGGTGTGGAAGCACCAGGTGTGGTTGCCTCCCAGAGCGCCGTTGCGCTCCACCAGTGCAAGGCGGGCCGCTGGTTGATGCTCCAGCAGCGCCAGCGCGATGAGCGCGTTCTGCAGCCCACCGCCCACCAGGACGTAGTCGAACGTCGCGGTGTGTTCTCTCGAGCCGATGGTGTCAGTGTTCATGTTTTGACCAACTTCTGTCCTAGACATGATCACCTCGGCCCAGTTCGTCAATTCCCCTGCCGCACATTTGTGTAAATGTGCGAAATGACGTGAGCATCTTCCGCCTCTGGCTGCGTTTCCTGCACATCGCGCTGACCTGCGTGATGGCAGTCCTCGGCTACGCGGTGCGTCGCGTCCAACTTGGTGTGTCCTCCCCCGAGGCCGTCGAGCGGCTGAGAGGCGAGCGGCTAGCTCACCTGCTGCAGCGGCTTGGCGCCACCTTCATCAAGTTCGGACAGATCCTCAGCACGCGTCCCGACCTGCTGCCGCCCCCGTACATCGAATCTCTCGCCCGGTTGCAGGATCGGGTCCCGCCAGCTCCCCTCGCGCGTGTCCAGGCACTGCTCGAAGAGGAACTGCCCGCCGAGCTCAGGTCCCGCATCGTTTCGATGGAAAAGGAGCCGATCGCGGCGGCTTCGGTGGCACAGGTGTATCGCGCCGTGCTGGACGATGGCCGGGTCATCGCGCTGAAACTGCAGCGCCCCGACGCCGCGGCGCAGGTCGAGCGCGATCTCGCCATCCTGCGTTTCTGGGCCAAGCTGCTCGACCGGATCCACGCCGTGCGCCTGCTCAGCCTGCCTGGTGCCGTCGAGCGTTTTGGCGAGGCACTGTCGGGCCAGCTGGATTTCCGGCGCGAAGCGGCCAACAACCATCGCTTCCGCGAGAACTTCGCCGATGTGGACGGCGTCGATGTGCCGGAGCTCGTCGAGGACCTGTGCACGGAACGCGTACTGGCGATGGAGTTCATCGAAGGCGTGAAGGCTACGGAGCCGGAGAAGGTCGGCGGCGATCGGGCCAAGCTCGCGCGCACCGGTGGCGAGACCGTGCTCAAGATGGTGTTCGTCGATGGGTTCGTGCATGCGGACCTGCACCCGGGGAACATCATCCTCACGTCCGACGATCGCGTCGTGCTCATCGATCTGGGCATGGTCACCGAAATCCCTGCCGAGATGCTGCGTCCCTGGGTCGAGACGTTCATGGCGCTGTCGCAGCAGGACGGCGCCAAGGCCGCGCGCATCTTCTACGGCTACGCTCCCAGCGTCGGCGACACCGACTACGCGGGCTTCGAACGCGACGTGATCGACAACCTCAAGAACCTGTACGGCAAGAAGCTCGGCGAGGTCGAGGTGAGTGAAGCCGTCAGCGGCATGATGAACGTGCTGCGCAAGCACCATGTGCAGATCGACCCGACCTTCACCGTGGTGAACCTCGCGATGCTGGTCGCCGAGGGGCTCGGCAAGCAGCTCGACCCGAGCATCGACCTTATCGCCCTGGCGACGCCCTATCTTGCCCGGGCGATGCTGGAAGCGCCGCCGGGGCGTCCTCCCGTCCGTGAACCTCCCCGGCAGCCAACGGGTCGGCCGGCTCTGGCCTGATCCACCTCGCACACTCGTCGTGATAGTGTCGGCCCCTATGATTTTCCGTCCGCTCTTCGTGCTCGCCCTGGCCGCGGGTCTGGCCACGGTTGCCTGCGACAATTCCCCCAAGCACGACGCCACCCAGGCGAAGCCCAAGCCGTCGGCGACGGCACCGTTGCCGACACCCGAAGCGACGGCCAAGCCGAAGCCCAAGCCGAAGCTGAAGAAGCGCACGCTGGCCGACTGCCCCAAGGGCAACAAGGTCGAGTTCGTCGACGCGCGGTCGAGAAGGAAGTCCGTTTCAAGCTCCAGAAGCCGAAAGGCGACATCACGATTGCCGATCTCGGCAAGGTGCGCTCGCTCAACCTGTCGCAAGCCCATCTCGATCAGCTCGACCCGTGCGTGTTCACGCACTTGAAGAACCTGCACGAGCTGTTCCTCGGTCCCAGCCAGGTGCTCGACGACCTGTCGCCCATCGCCGGGCTCAAGCATCTCGAGTCGCTCAGGGCGTCGCTCACCCAGGTCAAGGACATCACGCCGCTGGAAGGGCTGGTGCACATGGATCGACTCGACCTCGGTCACACGCAGGTGCGCGACCTGAAGCCGCTGGCCAAGCTCACGGTGCTCACCGAGCTCGAGCTCGACAACACGCCGGTCTCGGATCTCACGCCGCTGTCCAAGCTGAAGAAGCTCCAGCGGCTGAGCATCAAGAACACCCGCGTCAAGGACTTCAGTCCGCTCAAGGATCTGAAGAGCCTTCAGTTCGTCTACGTCGCCGGCACGCCGGCCACCAGCATCAGTCCGCTCCTGCCGCTCAAGAAGCACGGCCTGAAGATCATCGACAGGTGAGCGCTAGCGCGGCTGGATGGCCGTGATGCCGACGTTCCAGGCGCTGCGCACGATCACGGCGCGGCCGAAGGCCCAGAACACGTAGCGCGTCGCGTTTGCGCGGATCTCGCGCTTCAGGCCGCGCACCACGACCTCGTTCGAGTAGCGGAGCGCGCGGACGAAAGGCGCGCTCTTGCTGGCGGCGATGCGGCCATCCTCGGTGGCTACCTGGCCTTTCTTCGAGAAAGCCCAGCTCGGGTGGTCTTGCATGGCGGATCGGAGAGGGGTGGCGCTGCCGAGGTAGCGATGGAGCGTGTAGATCCGGCCGCGGACCTGGAGCACGGGTGCGCCGCGATCGAGCGCGAGCCAATACTCCCCTGCGCCGTAGTCGACATCCTTCCTGTGACGTACGTAGGCCGCACGTACCCTGAGCTTCTTGTCGAGCCTGAGCACGCGCAGTCTGGAGGGGACATGCATTGCGACAAAGATGTCCTTCTTGTGGACCCGGACGATCTGTTCCGGACAGTCGTATGCCGGCAGGATTGCTTGTCTCCCGTACGAGATCACGCGGCGCGCGATGATGCGCTCGTGGGCGAGGTCGAGCCCTACCACCCGCATTCCGGTCTGACCCCGGCCCGCGAGGGCGGCGAGCGCGCCATCGGCAGAAATGTCCGTGTAGTCCACCGACCCCTTGAGGTCCCAGCTCTTCTTCAGCTTGAAGGCGTCGTCGAGAAGCAGCAGGCGCGCTTTCCCTCCTCCCTGGAGCGCGTCGGCGAGCACCACGGCGACGTGACCCGCGCCATGTGCGACGCGGATCTGGTTGTCGTCCGGCGGCGTGGGCAGCTTCACCGTCCTGAGCACGCGGCCGGCGTAGAGATCCCACTCCTCGAGCTGGGCGACGAACTTGTCCGTGTAGCAGCCGACCACGACCGTGCCCCAGCGGTGCGCCTTGCTCGGCGCGGCGAAGGGCGCGGCGTTCAGGTCCTCGGCGCGGCAGCCGTGCTGCTCGCCGTCGCGGATCACGAACGCCTTGTTCACCGGGATGGGCCTCGCGACGCCGATCCGCGGCGAGAGCAGGAGCCCCACGGCGACGAACGCCACGACGATGAACGAGAGCAGCTTGATGGGACGTGCCATGGTCACTTCTCCGCCTTGGGTCGGTAGATGCCCTTCAGGTCGTGGTCGTACGGGCCCGACTTGCTCGATGCGAAGGCGAACCAGTGGCCCTTTTCGTCCTGGACAAGGGTGGCCCACTTGCCGCTGCTCGCGTCGTGCGCCCAGAACTCGCGCTTGACGCCGCCTTGCTGCGGCTGGCCGCCCGCGCCCCAGGACGAGTCGACCTGGAACAGGTCGATGCGCGCCGTCGGGCTGCTGCCGAGCCCGCGCTCGACCACGCGGTGCATCGCGCTGCCCAGCCCGAGCTGGTCGCGATCGTAGACGATGAGCTTGTGGCCGGTGCCGTCGCCGCCGTGGGTCAGCACCATGATGTCGCCCGAGCGCGCGTCGGAGGGTGATACACGCTTGAAGGCCGGCGTGGGCATGGTCTGGATATTGGAGTTATCGGCCGGCCCCAGCTGGTACTTCGACGATGGCGCGGAGTCGTCCGGACCGCTGCCGCGCGAGTACAGGAAGGCGCGGTGCACGTAGCCCGAGCAGTCCATGCCGATGCCGAAATGCCACATCAGGTCGCGCACGGCCTGCTTCGGCGACATCGACTTGTAGTCGTCGAACGCCGGCGAATCGATCAGCGCCTGCGTCACCCGGCGGATCTGGTCGGGCGTGCCCTTGCCGGTGGTGACGAGTCCGATCACCGGCTTCAGTCCCTTGTAGACCTTCGCAGGTAGCGCTTTCGCAATGCGCGCGCCGTACTCCGCTGTGTGATCGCGATCGAGCTGGTTCATCCCGCCGACCATCCGGAACCCGGGCTCGACGAACACGTGCTTGCCGGCGACCTCGTACGGCCCGCCCATCTTCTCCATGAACTCGTTCAGGCGCCGCGCGATGCGGCGCTCGGCCGCGCTCGGCCCGACAATGCGGCCGGTCCGCGCCGCGCGGGCGGCCAGCGCGCGCGAGGCCGCGGTCGTCTGGACAGCGACCGGCCGCACGCCGGAGCGGCGCGCGTCGGTGCGCGGCGGATCGGGGTGGTCGACAGCTTGCGCTGCGCCGTGGCGGTGGAGTGCTTCGACGCCCATGTGCGGCTATTCGGCCGCCCGCGCGCCCGGTTGCGTACAATTCGCCTCGACGCGGCTCGCGCTCCCACGCCTGCGCCCGCCGGTTGGGCGCAGCGCCTTGCGTCTTGGTATAACCAGATTCATACTCTGGTTGTGAAGACGGCCATCTCCGTTCCGGACGACGTGTTCAAGCAGGCCGAGCGCTACGCGAAGAAGCTCGGCGTGTCCCGCAGTGAGCTGTACACGCGGGCGGTGCGTCTGCTCGTCGAGACAGAACGGGACAAGGAGATTCTCGCGTCCTACGACCGGGCCTTCGGGTCCGATGCCGGCGACGACGACACCCGTCGGCTGAGGCGCACAGCCGCGCGCGAAGCACTCGCTGAAGTCGAGTGGGAATGAAGCGCGGCGAGATCTGGTGGGCCGATCTGGGCGAGCCCCGGGGGTCGTCGCCTGCGCTGCGGCGCCCGGTTCTGGTAGTCCAGCATGATCTGCTCACCGCGTCCGCGCTGAACACGGTCATGATCGTGCCGCTCACGTCCAATGTGCGCCGCGCCCAGGCAGTGGGGAACGTGCTCCTACCCCCCGCCGAGACCGGGCTGGATCGCCCATTGGTTGCGTTGGTCTGCCAGGTGATGACGCTCGACAAGGACTACTTCGACGAGATCGTCGGCAGTCTCTCGCGCCCGGCGCGGCGAGCAGTGGACACGGGCTTGAAGCTGGCCCTGGCCTTGCCGTGAGTGCCACGAATTGCCTGCGCGCGCGCAGGCCGGCTGGACGTGCTTTGGCGGGATGTGAAGGCCGGCCGAGCACGGCCTTGGGGGACCCCGCCGCCTGCGGCGGGCGCGGCAGCTCCGCATCGCGTTGGGGAGCACCCGCATACGAACAACAATCCGACAACCCTGTACGAAGTCACGTACGACGACCTCGGCTCGAATCAGCGCGACAAGTTGGGGCGTGTGCTCTACAAGCAGGACAGCATCGACGGCAACACGACGTACACCTACGACGCGGCCAACCGCCTCTCGAGCGTGAGTGTAGGTGGCGCGACCGTGCACTACTACTATGACGCCGACGGGAACCGCAGGCTGGTCGAGACGCCCGCGGCGCCGGCTGCGACGCAGTACGACGACGAGGACCGCTTGCTCCAGTGGGACAACCGGCTCAAGTTCACATGGAATGACGACGGGCAACTCGCCACACGCCAGGTCCTGCCGGTCGTCGGCAGCGAGAAGACGACCTACACGTACGACCAGTTCGGGGACCTGACGGAGGTCAAGCACGTCGATGGTAGCGGCGCCACAACCTATGACGTCGCCTACCTGCTAGACGGAATGCGGCGGCGCGTCGCGCGTGGCACGGTGAGCGGCGGCGTGTTTCAACCGACGGAGGTGTACCTGTACCTCGACAAGCTCCGCATCGGCGCGGTGGAGCATGCCGGCTCCGGCGGAGCACTGAGCGCTGTGACGTACTTCGTCTACGGCACGCGCAAGAACATCCCCGATCTGGCCGTGAACGTGGATGGTGGCACCACCACGACCTACCGCATCATCTCCGACCAGCTGGGCAGCCCGCGGCTAGTCGTGAACGTCGCCGACGACACCGACCAGCCGTTCCACGCCAGCTACGATGCCTGGGGGCAGTCCACGCGAACACCAAGCGGAACGGACGCCACCCTTTGGGCCAACTGGTTCCCCTTTGACTTCGCCGGCGGGCTCTACGACCCGGATACGAAGCTGGTGCGTTTCGGCGCGCGGGACTATGATCCAGAGGTGGGACGCTGGACGAACAGGGATCCGATCCGGTTCGACGGGGGGCAGGGGAATTTGTATGTGTATGCGGGGGATGACCCGGTGAATCACCGGGATCCGACCGGCCGCGACAAATGCAGCTTCATAGCCGGATCGGTGTGCGGGCTTTTCGTTCTCGGAATTGATGCGGTGACCGATGGTCTCGGTATTCCTGCCAATGCTGCGCTCGTGCTCATATGCAGCGGCCTGTCAGAAGCGGTTTCGTGTCCGCCCAACCCAACCCCCAAACCCAAACCTCAGCCCAGTGGTGGCGCCTGCATGCCCGACGGCGGGCCAGGTGGCCCTGGCGGTCCGGGTGGTCCAGGTGGCCCGGGTGGGCCTGGGTCGCCCTGCGATCCGACCGTCGCGTCGTGCCCGCCGGGATGAAGCGGAGACCATGCCGCGGGGAGATCTGATCACTGTGTGGGACGTGGGGCCTGCAAACCGAGCTCATGATGAGTGGCGCCGGCAGCGTGAGCGCGAAGGCACCTGCATCACCTTTCTAGCCGGTAGTCCCTCATCGGGGGAGACCTAACGATCGCATGCTTGCCCTGAGAGGAGGCGCGCTACATGGCAACGAAACTCGACGACCTGCTCCTGAGTCCGTGGGCGCATGCGGTTGCCTTTCTCGTGTTGCTCACGGGATTGATTGAACTGCGGCTGATGGACATAACCACGGAGCCCTGGCGAACCGGCTATTCCCTCGGGTTCTTTCTCCTGGCTGTGCGCGAAGTGACGCTTGTGTCCCACCGGAAGCGGCTCGGAGCCGGGGACCAGAGCGGCTAGCTTCGGTGGAGACGGTTGAATGCATGGGCGACGGTCAAGACGAGACGTACGCACCCTCAGCCAGTGGGCACATGCAGCCGCTCCCCTCCTGCTCGCCGCCCTGTCCACCCTTGCAGCCTGCGGCCAAGTCGGTCACGCGCCGCTCTCCTCCACGCATGCCGGTCACCCCGACGCCGCGGACGCTAGCGCCGACGCGCCCGACGCGTCGCAGACGTGTCCCGCGAACCAGTCCATGTGCGCCGGCACCTGCACCGACACGCTCGTCGACTCCACGAACTGCGGCGCCTGCGGCGTCGCGTGCCCAGCCGGCGAGGTCTGCTCCGCCGGCGCGTGTTCCACGACCTGCGGCGGCGGACTGTCGCGCTGTGACGGCGACGCCGGCGCACCCTACTGCGCGAACCTGCAGACGGACAACGCGAACTGCGGCTCCTGTGGGACGGCTTGCCCGGCGGGCCAGGTCTGTTCCGCCGGCGCGTGCTCGACCACGTGCGGCGGCGGACTGTCGCGCTGTGGCGCCGACGCCGGCGCGCCGTACTGCGCGAACCTGCAGACGGACAACGCGAACTGCGGCTCCTGTGGGACGGCTTGCCCGGCGGGCCAGGTCTGTTCCGCCGGCGCGTGCGCCACGACGTGCGGTTCGCCGCTGACGGAGTGCAACGGTGGCGACGCCGGCGCGCCGTACTGCGCGAACTTGCAGACGGACAACGCGAACTGCGGCACGTGCGGGACGGCCTGCCCGGCGGGCGAGACCTGCTCCGCTGGCAAGTGCACGCTGACCTGCGCCGCGCCGCAGACGGTATGCGACGGAGCGGACGCCGGCGCGCCGTACTGCGCCGACCTCCAGACGGACAACGCGAACTGCGGGACCTGCGGCACGACGTGCCCCGCGGGACAGGTCTGCTCCGGCGGGAAGTGCGGGGCGACCTGCGGCGCGCCGTTCGTGCAGTGCGGGCAGAGCTGCGCCGACACCCAGAGCGATCCGGACAACTGCGGCGGCTGCGGCGTGACGTGCGGGCCGTACGGCAACGCCTCGGCGGCGTGCGTGAACGGGAAATGCCAGGAGCTGTGCGACGCGCACTACCTCGACTGCAGCGGAACCGGTACGGCAGGCTGCAACGTGGACTCGCAGACGGATCCGGACAACTGCAACGGTTGCGGCACCGTGTGCGGGCCGTATCCGCACGCCACGGCAGAGTGCACGTCGGGCGCGTGCGGCTACACCTGCGACGGCACCTGGCTCGACTGCGACGGCGACACGTACAACGGCTGCGAAATCGATTCGTCCATCGACGCCCGGAACTGTGGCTCGTGCGGCAACCACTGTCTGGTCGGATGTTCCGGCAGCGTGTGCCGAGGCGTCACGTCGGTAGCGGCGGGTCGCTACCACAGCTTGTGCCGTGCTGGACGACGGCTCGGTGTGGTGCTGGGGCAGGAACGATTGGGGGCAGCTTGGTACCGACCTTGTGACGAGGAAGTACCATTACAATCCCGTGCGTTTGCCTGGGGTGACCGGAGCTACGCAGTTGGGGGCAGGGACCTGGTACAGCTGCGCGCTCGTAGCCGGGGGCAAGGTCGAGTGCTGGGGCCTCCCCCCGCCCACCGACTTCACGAGTGGAATCCAGTCTCCAACCTTCGTACCCGGACTTTCCGGCGTCGTGTCGCTCGCGGCGGGCGGCGAGTTGGGCATCGACACCGGCGAAGAGCACGCCTGCGCTCTGCTCGGCGACGGGAGCGTCGAGTGCTGGGGCGCGAACAACCACGGCCAGCTCGGCGACGGGACCACGACCTCCCGCACAACTCCCGCACCGGTGCCGGGACTCTCGGGCGTGTTGGCCGTCGCGGCCGGCGGCGCCCACACCTGCGCGCTCATGGCGGACTACAGCATCGAATGCTGGGGCGACAACAGCCACGGCCAGCTCGGAGACGGCACGACCGCTGATGTCGTTGCGACTCCCCAGCCGGTCTTGTCCAGCGAGCTGTTCAATACGGTGGCTTGTGGCGCCTCCCACACGTGCGCGAGGACGTCCAGCGGCAGCCTCTTTTGCTGGGGCGCGAACTCCGAGGACCAGCTGGGCGACGGCACGACGACCGAGCGCCACGTACCGACGCAGGTCGTCTCGAGCGGGGTCCGCGAAGTGGCCGCTTTCGACTACCAGACCTGCGCCACGTACAGCGGCGACGGTTCGGTCTACTGCTGGGGCTTTCCCCTCGGCCGAGACGTTGTCGACACGCCGACCCCAGTCGGAGTCACCTACGCGCAGGCGGTCGCGGTCGGTGGCGGTCACGTCTGCGCGATCGTGAACTACGGAGAGCTCGAGTGCTGGGGCTGGAACGCCTCTGGCCAGCTCGGCGACGGAACATGGGACAGCGGGCCAGCACCGAGACCCGTCGTGTGGCCGTGAGCCCCTGCGCCCCACAGCACCCGACAAGCCTGTGCTGCATCCGGGTATCGTGGCGACGCTGCGCGCTTGACCACGGCGTCGCCATCGGGCGGTCGACGGCCTGCGCTGCGCTGTGACGGTGGAGTGCTCCGACGCCCATGTGCGGCTACTTGGCTGCCCGCGCGGGGCTATCCGTCGTCTTCCCGGCTGCCGGCGCCGTGCACTTCGAGCGCCATGACGCGCGAGAGCGTGGTGTAGCCGAGGTGCTCGTAGAGGTGGCGGGCGGCGGTGTTGAATTCCCAGACGTGGAGGCGGACGGAGGAGAAGCCTTGGTGCGCGGACCAGTCGCGGGCGTGGTGGAGCAATTGCGTGGCGATGCCCTGGCGGCGGTGCGCGGGCGAGACGGCGAGGAAGTGGATGAAGGCGTGGTGATCGGCGTGGCGACCGAGCACGGCGGGGCGGCGCACTTCCTCCAGCGTGAGCACGCCGACGGCGGCGCCGTCCTGCGCCGCGACGAAGACGCGCTGTTCGCCGCGGTCGAGAAGTCCCGTCCAGTAGTCGCGGAGCTCGCGCTCGCCTGCGCGCGCGAACAGCGCCGGCAGTGCCTCGGCGTCCTCGGCGAAGAACGCTCCGAGCAGCTCGACCAGGGCGTCGACATCGTCGGGGCGCGCTTCGCGGATTGTGGCGGACATGGTGCGAGGGTATCGCGTCGCGACGCCGTTTACGTCGGCAGCATGCGGTGCAAAAGCCGGTGGCTTGCCGGCTGTCGCGCCCGGTTGCCGCAGTTCCGGGCGGGACCCCCGGGCGCGCGCAGGCCGGCTGGACGTGCTTTGGCGGGATGTGACGGCCGGCCGAGCACGGCCTTGGGGGACCCCGCCGCCTGCGGCGGGCGCGGCAGCACCGCATCGCGTTGGGGAGCACCCGCTACCGCACCACGAAGTACTTCACGCCGCGGTCGATATCGAAGTGGAAGTGGCCGTGGTGGGCCTTGTTGAAGTTCGGGGTGAGCATGTGCTGGAAGATGCCGGCGCGGGCCACGTCGCAGACGATGTTGCGCAGGCGGATGGCGCCGGGTGTTGCCTCGACCGGCGCGGCGTCGGGGCCGCACACGGGGCGGCCGATGCCGCCGTGCCAGTCGGGGCCGACGCGCAGCGTGGTGCCGTCGCGGAACGTGAGGCCCATCAGGTCGATCGCCAGGCCATAGGCGTGCTGGCTGTGCTTGTGCTTGCCGGGCAGGTGCGCGTGCGGACGGTAGAAGTTGTCGACGTAGACGGCCCTGACGCCGTGCTTCCACAGCACGCCGGCGAACGTGTCGAGCGCCAGCGCGAGCCGGCAGTCGAGCAGGCCGTAGGGGCTGGGCCGGCGCGGCGTGATGAACTTCACGTGGTGCAGCCGCCCGGCGATGCGCCGCGGATTGGCGACGCCGGGCGTGGCGATGCGCACGCCGGAGAGCGGCAGCTTCCGTTTGCGGAGCCGGGCGCGGCACTGCGCGGGCGACAGGTTGGCGTCGCGCACCGCGGGGCTCTTGTTCGGCAGCCACTTGTGCGGCAGCGGCGCCTGGAACGGGTAGGGCGCGTGCGCTTCGTGCGCTTCGTGCGCGGGCGGGTCGGCATCTGTCGTGGCGGGCGCCGCGTCGAGCGGGCCGGCTTCGGTTTCTCTCGCGGTGCTTGCGTCGCCGTTGCGGTCCGGGTCGCTGGCCGTCGAGCCCGCATCCGCTCGAGCGGTCTCCGGGCCGGGGAGCCGCACGGGCTGGGCGCGGGCGGGCTCGCCGGGCGCGAGCGAGCGCGTCGGTGCGGGGGTGGTTCCGGCGCAGGCGGCGAGCAGAGCGCCGCCCAGCACAAGCATTCGACCCAAGCGCATCGCCGTGAACCGTAGCGAACGCTGCGGCCACGTGCACGCCGCGGCGGGTCGCGACGCCTGCCCGTCCGGTCTTGCGCTTGTGCGCAGGGGCCGAGCTCAGGTGCGCGTCATCAAGAAGCCGACCAACGCGCCGTACAGCGACGCGGTCCACCAGCGTGCGGTGATGGGACAGGTGCCGGTGCTGCAGCCGACCACGTAGTGGTAGGCGAGGCCGAGCGCGGCGCCGATGACGAGGCCGAGCACGACCCTCCTGTGGCGGTGACCGCGGGAAGGCGGGGTCGGGCCGTCGAGGGGTCCGGCGTGGGGCTGTCCGGGCTGGGCCACGGTCAGTTCAAGCCGCAGGCTCCGCCACCGCAGCAGCCGCCCCCGCCGCCGCCGCTACCCATGCTCCCCAGGTCGAACGACGAAGAGGAGCTGCTGCTGCCGCCGATGGCGAAGGCCGAGAGCAGCTTCTCGACATCAGCGCTGGAGCAGTCAGGGCAGCGGGCCTCGGACAGGTCGTTGACCAGATCCTCGAACTTTTTCCCGCACTTGTTACACGCGAAGTCGTAGGCCTTCATGGTTCTCGGCCGGTATGAGCCTGGGGCGGGGAAGAAGGGTTCGCGTCCGGCCCGTCTAGCGCTGCTGGTCGGCTTCTTTCTTCATTTCCAGCTCCGCCCAGCGCTCCAGCAGCCGGTCCACCTCGCTGCGCGCTGCGGCCAGCTCCGACGTGGTCTGCTGGATGTCCGCGCCGCCCCCGGCGTAGCTCGCCGGGTCGCCGAGCACGGCCGTGAGCTCGGCCACGCGGGCTTCCGCGCCGGCAATGGCGTCGGGTAGCGACTCGAGCTCGCGCGCCTCGGCGAAGCCAAGGGCCTTCTTCCTGCGCGGAGTGCGGGCTGCCGGAGCCGGCGCTGCTTCCGGCTCCGGCGCGACGCGCTTGTCGGCCTGTGCGCGCAGCCGGCGGAAGGTGTCGTAGTTGCCGGGATAGCGGGTCACCTTGCCGTCGCCCTCGAAGGCGAGAATCGACGTGGCCACGCGGTCGAGGAACCAGCGATTGTGCGTCACGACGATGGCCGTGATGGCGTAGTCGACGAGCATGCTCTCCAGGGCGCCCAGCGTTGCCACGTCGAGGTCGTTGGTCGGCTCGTCGAGGATCACCAGGTTGGCGGACTGCCTGAGCAGACGAGCCAGCGCCACGCGCGCTCGCTCGCCGCCCGACAGCGCGCCGACCGGCTGGCGCTGCTTGTGACCGTCGAAGCCGAAGCGTTCCAGGTAGGTCCTGGGCTCGACCACCTGTCCGCCGAGCTCGATGCGCGACTGGTCGCCGGTCACGTTGTCGAACACCGACAGTTCGTCCTTCAGTCCGCTGCGACTCTGATCGAAATAGGCGATGCGCGCGTTCTTTCCGACCACGATGCTGCCCGAGTCCGCCGCGCGCTCGCCCAGGATGGCGCGGAGCAGCGTGGTCTTGCCGGTGCCGTTCCTGCCCACGACGCCGATGCGCTCGCCCTGCGTGACGAACAGATCGAGATCGCGCACCAGCGTGCGCCCCTCGATCGAAAGACGGACGCCTCTCAGCTCGAGGACCGTCTTGCCGCTGCGGACCACGTCGACCTCGAGCTTCACGTTGCGCTCGGCTTTCGGCGCGCGGATGGCCTGGGCGGCTTCCGCACGCTCGATGCGCGCCTTCTGCTTGGTGGTGCGTGCCTTGGGCTGGCGGCGCAGCCACTCCAGCTCGCCGCGCAGGAAGTTCTGCCGGTTCTGCTCCACGCGCTCGGCGTGGGCCAGCCGCTCCGCCTTCTGCTCCAGGTACAGCTCGTAGCCGCCGTCGTAGGAGTAGACGGCGCCATCGGCGACTTCGAGCGTGCGGGTCGCTACGCGGTCGAGCAGGTAGCGATCGTGCGTGATGAGCAAGACTCCGCCGGTGTGCTCGTCGAGCAGGTACGACTCGAGCCACTCGATGGTCGTTGCGTCGAGGTGATTGGTGGGCTCGTCGAGGATGGCGAGGTCGGGCCGCGCGATGAGCACGCGTGCCAGCGCCACGCGCCGCTGCTCGCCGCCGCTCAGCGTCGAGACGCGCGCGTCGGTGCGCTCTACTCCCAGGTTGCCGAGCATGGACGCGACGCGGTGGCTCTGCTCCCAGCCGCCCGCGCGCTCGACCGCGTCCGCGGCCGCGCTCTGTTCGGCGAGCAGCTCGTCGAGATTGTCCGAGGCGTCGCGCAGCGCGTGCGCCGCTGCTTCGTGTCGCTCCACTGCCGCGCGCCACGCCGACAGTCCCGACGCGACGGCTTCTTCCGCAGTCGGGTCGCCGTCGAAGCGCGGGACCTGATCGAGATACAGGATCGTCGCGCCGCGGCGGCGCGACAGCTCGCCGCTGTCCGGCGGCTCGATACCCGCGAGGATGCGTGCCAGCGTGCTCTTGCCGGCTCCGTTCCTGCCGACCACGCCGACGCGCTCGGCGCTCCTGAGCGTTACGTCCGCGTCGCCGAGCACGACGTGGGCGCCGTACGCCTTGTGCAGGTGCTTGGCCGCGACGATGGGCACGGCGCGGACCCTAGCACCGCGGCGAGCGGGTCGACGGGGCCCAGCCGTTCATTTCACGATCGCCGGGATCCACTCGATCCAGCTCTCGATGTCCTGGGGCTCGAGCGCGCTGGCCAGGAGCGCGATGTTGCGGATCGCCGTGCCCACGTTGGTGCGGGGCAGGATGAAGATGAGACCGGGGAAACGCTGGCGCGCACTGCGGGCGGCGTCGGCGAGCTCCAGGAAATCGAGATCGGCGCTGACGATGACGCGCTTCAGCTCGGAGGCGTGCTCGATCTGTAGTGGTCGCGGCGCGCCGATCAGTCCGTCGTCCGCGGCGGTGCTGACGTCGATGTCGCGACGGGCGAGGCCGTGTGCAATACGCACGTCCACACCCTCGTCGGCGTACAGGCGAAGCGTCATGTCCTACCCTGCTAGCGCCGTGGCGGAGGGGGTGGAGGCCGACTGGAGTAGCGAGCGCGCAGCGAGTCGATCACGCCTCCGGCTTCGCGCCAGTCGTCGTGGATGGCGTCCTGGTGGTCGTAGTAGTAGGCGAGCGCGGCGTGCACGTCCGCGAGCGTCAGATGCGGGTGCGCTTCGACGATGTCATCCGGCGTCATGCCGAGGTGTTCGGTTTCGCTCGCTATCTGCGCCACCTTGATGTTCGTACCGGCGACCACGGGTCGCGGTCCGGACTCGTCGATGTGCGCGGGTGTTTCGTCGGGCACTGCCACGCGCCGGAGGCTAACGCCTGGTTCGAACGGCGGCAATCCCAGGGAAGGATCCTGCGCCGCGAGCGTACACCGCGACCATGGAGGCGAGGAACGTGCGGGAGAAGGCGCTGCAGCGGTCGCTGAACCGCGTGGTCATCGTGGTGGGGGTGCTCGCGGCATTTGCTTTCGCCGTGGTCTCGGCGGCGCCGGGAGGGTTAGGCGAGGCGGCAATGGCCGGGTTCGGTGTTCTGTTGCTCGTGCTGGTTGCCGGCGGTTTCGGGGCCGGGTGTGCCGTCAGGGCCCTCTCGCCGCGGCCTGGAGAACGTCGCGGCGTCGCGTCACCGGGTGCGTAGTATGCTCGGCTCCCCGAACGGAGGAGCCCCCGCGTGTCCGAGTCCATTGCGCTCTACGGTTTTGGCGACAACGATCGCAGCTGCAAGGTTCGCTGGGTGGCGGCCGAGCTGGGACTTCACGTGGAAGAGCGCCGCGTGACTCCCGGCGATCAGCGCAAGAGCCCCTACAAGGACCTGAATCCCTTCGCGCAGATCCCGACCGTGGAGTTCCGCGGCGAGACGCTGTTCGAGAGCACGGCGATCTGCCAGGTGCTGGCGGAGGCGTTCGACGAGCCGAAGCTGTGGATCGAACCGGGCGAGCCGAAGCGCAAGGAGTATCTGTTCTGGCTGGCCGTGTTCGGCGAGACGCTCGAGGGGCGGCTGGTGGAGTGCGCGGTGAGCAAGGTCGGCTTTCTGCCGCCGGAGCACTTCTCGCTCCACGAGAAGGCCTTGCGCTTCAAGCTCCGCGTGCTTGCCGACAAGCTGCCGGCCGACGGCTACCTGTGCGGCGAGCGCTTCACGGTGGCCGACGTGCTGGCAGGCTACAGCCTGCGCCTGGCGACCGCTGTGGGGCTGGTGCAGCGGGACGCCATCGAGCCGTATTTCGGACGCCTGGTCGCGCGTCCGGCAGCGCAGCAAAGCCGCGTTTTCGGCCCCACGTGACCCGCACGGAGCCCTCGACCCGGGCGGGACACCCGGGTTGCCCTGCGCCAGCGCCCGCGCTAGGGCCCGGAGCGCATGGCGGAGGATGTGCCCGAGCCCGAGGCCGGCGGAGCCTCGCCCGAAGCCGGCAGCGTGGACGAGACGTTGGTTGCCGCGCCCGCTGCGGACAGCGCTGGAGAGCCGGCGCCCGCTGCGGACGGCGCTGTTGAGCCGGCGCCCGCTGCGGTCGGCGCTGTTGAGCCGGCGCCCGCTGCGGACGGCGCTGTTGAGCCGGCGCCCGCGTCGAGCGATGCGGAACAGCCGGCGGCCGCTCGGGACGAGGTTGGGGCCGGCAGCGCGGCAAGCGAACGCGCCGCAGCGGCGTCTTCCGTGCCGCGCGCCCCGCGGGCCCGACCGTCGCGACGCACGCTCGTTCTTGGCGCCGCTCTGGTTGCGATCGTAGCGGTCATCGTCGTCGACGTTGTCGTGATCGTGAAGGGCGCGAAGCGGGGCGCGCCACCTGCGGGAAGTGTCGTCCAGGCTCCGGTTGCGAGTGCGCCGCCGCCCGCGAGCGCGCCGCCGCCGGCTTCGGCTGCAGCGTTCGTTGCCAAGCCCGTCGATGCCGGCGTCTTCCTCGACTACGACGACGGCGAGCAGCCGCACAGCACCGCGCCGGAACATCACGTCCACTACCGGACAGTGCAGGAGGCGGCGAACCGCACCTGTTCCACGAGGAGCGTCGACGGCTTGAGCCGCCAGATCATCCGCCAGTCGCGCTGTTTCGACCGGAACGCGTTCGTGCCGGTTCCGCACCGGGCGAACCTGAAGGTCAAGTCCAACGTCTATCTGTATCTCGAGGCGCCAGCGCGCCGACATCTGCTCAATGTGCTCGACGCCAACCGCAACAAGACCATGACCATCAACAGCGCGCTGCGAACGGTGGCCCAGCAGTATGTGCTGCAGCAGTGGTACAGGGGCCGGCGCTGCGGCATCACGCTCGCGGCGTTGCCCGGCGAGAGCAATCACGAGACCGGTCTCGCGCTCGACGTTGCCGAGGCCTACAAGTGGCGGCCCGCGATGAAGAAGGAGCATTTCCACTGGTTGGGCAAGGTCGACGGCATGCACTTCGACTACAAGGGCCCGGGCGCAGAGACCGGGATCCACGCCGACGTGAAGGCCTTCCAGCAGCTGTGGAACCTGAACCATCCCAAGGACAGGATCCCCGACAACGGGCGCTACACGCCGGCCACGGAGAAGCGCTTGAAGGAGTCTCCCGCCCACGGCTTTGCCCACGGACCGCACTGCGGTTGACGATCGACAAGCCGTGCTATGCTCGGCGCGATGTCCTTTGCTTCTGGAGCCGGTCCGCGCCCGCCGACGGCCAGTCGCGCGCTGCTGACAGCGGCTCTGGGCGGGCTGATGTGCCTCGGCGTGACGGCGTGCACCAACTCTTCGGGCGCTGGCATCACGTCCTCCAAGGTCGTGACCGACATGACCCAGCAGAAGTTCACCCAGATGTGCGACGACCGCGGAGGCACCGTCGAAGTCATCCCCGAGTGCGCCGGCAAGAACTCCTGCAAGGGCATGGCGTACGACACGGCCACGCAGACTCTCACCGAACACACCTGCAAGGGCACGAACACCTGTGCCGGCTACAACTGCGTCATTCCTTCATAGGTCAGCATGTCCAGAGAAACGTCCGAACCGCGCGTCCGTACCGCCAGCCACGCGCTCGTGTCCGCAGCGCTCGGCGGCCTTCTTTGTCTTGGGACCGCGTGCAGCTCCAGCAACAATACGCATTCCAATCCCTCTTCGGGTGGTAGCGGCGGCGCCTCGACGGGCGGCACCGGAGGTGGCGCTACAGGCGGTTCGGGCGGCACAGTCACGGGCGGCTCGGGCGGCTCAGGCATGGCTGGCTCGGGGGGCAGTGCGACGGGTGGCGCCGGCGGCAGCGCGACGGGCGGTACCGGCGGAGTGTCGACGGGAGGCACGGCTGGCACCGGCGGCAGTGTGACGGACGCCGGAGCCGACGCATCCACCGACGCGGCGTCGGACGCGTCCGACGCGGCCGCGCCCGTCTACTGCAGCAACGCTCCGGATGCCGGCACCGTCACTTCCTCGGTCACCATCGCCATGACCCAGGCGCAGTTCCAGTCACTGTGCCTCTCGAATGGCGGCACGTTCGAGATCATGCCCCACTGCGGTGGTTTCAACACCTGCATGGGTTTCTCGTACGACGCCGGTAGCCAGGTGCTGAGCCAGCACACCTGCCGGGGCCTCAACACCTGCGGCGGCTACAGCTGCGTCGTCTGCGGGGACGCAGGAACTCCCTAGATGCCGGCAGCCCCCGATCCCCGCGTCCGCACCCGCTCAGCTGCTAGTCATGCGCTCCTGTCCGCTGCGCTCGGTGGGCTGCTGTGTCTCGGCACCGCCTGCAGCTCCGGCCCCGGCGGTAGTGGCGGCGCCGCGACTGGCGGCAGCGGCGGCAGCGCGACCGACGCGGGCCAGGACGCGGCGGCGCTCCCGTACTGCACGAATCTCGCGGATGTCCGCACGGTCACTTCCACCACGGTCGAGACCCTGACCGAAGCCCAGTTCAAGACAATGTGCGACGCGAAGGGCGGCAGCTTCGAGATCGTCGCGGAATGCAGCGGTCACGCTACGTGCAAGGGATTTTCCTACGACGACGGCACCATCTCCGGCAACCCGCCGCAGCTCACCGAGCACACGTGCCGTGGCGTCAACACCTGCGCCGGCTACAGCTGCGTCGTCTGCGACGGAGACGGGGGGACCAACGGAGACGCGGGAACCAGTTAGAAGCCACTGGGGCCGGCTTTGTTCGCGTCGATCCCGATCCAGAACCCGAGCTCCACGCTGCGCGCGAGCCACTGCTGCGTCTTCGCGGGCAGGGCGGTGCGCTCCTCTTCGTCACAGACCGCTTCGAGCCGGGCGAGCGCGTCCTGTACGGCGTAGCGGCGGAGCAGCCTGAACAGCTCGGCTTCGCGGGCTTCGAGCGGCAGCTGGCCGATGCCTTCGGGACGGCGGACCAGGGCCCACGCTTGCGCCGAATCGAGGCGCGGTGGCAGCGGCACGGCCGACTCACCGGAGTCGCTCCGGAGGCTCTTTTCGAGCTCGAGCAGTGGCCAGTGCTCCTCGACAATGGCCACAGCCGGAGACGGCAGGAGCCGCGAAGCGGGAAGGTTCGCGGCGTCGTCCGCGGTGGGGTGGTACGGCGTGACCCGCGGCGCGCCGAACACGCGCCGCCACGCCGCGTCGAAACGTGCGGCTTCCACCAACGCTTCGCGCTCCACGCGGCGCCCGGCGTCGAGATCGACGTCGCCTTCGAGTGTCTCCTCGAGGTGCACTTCGAAGCCGTCGGGCACGTCGTCGAGATCCCAGGTGCGAGGCGGGCTTGCGAGCAGGAAGCGCGCGGCCAGCTTGTTGAAGCGCCAATGCCCGACCAGTCGCGTTGTCAGCGGAAAGGCCGTGTGCATCACCGTGAACAGCCGGAACCAGTACTGCCGGTTGTAGACGGCCAGCCGTTCGGCGGCGCTGGCTGCGGGTCCGTCCAGCGCTTCTTCCAGCAGGTGCGGGTCGTACTCCGACGGTGTCGCGCGCGAGCGTGCCCGACTCGCGATCGAGCGGCGTGCGGATCATCGCGCCGAAGCGCGCCTGCAGCTCCGCGAGCCAGGCCGGACCGGACAGCGGCGTCATGCGCGCACCTGCCTGGCCTTGTCCAGCTCGGCGAGCACCTCGGGCATCGACGGGATGTGCGCGTCCCACTCGAGCAACGTCGGGAATGGCCCGCCCATCTGCCACGCCTGCCGGTAGAGCGCCCATACGGCGTCGGAGACGGGGTGATCGTGCGTGTCGACGATGGTGCCGTTCGGTTCGCGCGAGTAGCCCGCGAGGTGCACCTGCAGCACGCGCGAGAAATCGATCGCCGCCAGGTACGCCTCCGGGTCGAAGCCGTGGTTTTCGCTCGAGACGTAGATGTTGTTCACGTCGAGCATGAACGAGCAGCCCGCCTCGCGGACGACGGCCGTGTAGAACTCCCACTCCTGCATCGTGGAAGCCTTGAACTCGACGTAGCTCGACAGGTTCTCGAGCCCGAAGGGGCGCCCCAGCCGCTCCTGCACCTCGTACGCGCGCTCGGCGGCGAAGCCGACCAGGTCCTCGGTGTACGGCGTCGGCAACAGGTCGTGATGCGACACGCCGTGCGCGCCCGTCCAGCACAGGTGATCGTCACGAACGGCGCGTCGACGTAGTCGGCGAGGCGACACAGGGCGTCCAGGTAGTCCTCGTCGAGCGGGGCGTGCCCGAGCAGGTTCAGCCCGACGCCGTGCAGCACGATCGGATAGCGCCCGCGCACGCGATCCAGCTTGTCCCGCGGTCCCTGCTGCGTCTCCCAGGAAGTTCTCGCTGATGACCTCGAAGTAGCCGACCTCGGGCCAGTGCTCGAACAGGTACGGATAGTGCGGCAGCCGGAGCCCGAGGCCCAGGGCGTCTGCCGGTAACGCACCTGCGCGAGGGAGATCCACCTGTCGAGGCTAGCCCGCCGTCGCACGTGCAGCAATCCCGGCAGGTTGGACGTCGCCCGAGAGGCGCGGAGGATCAGCTGGACAGGGATTTCCTCGCAGGCAGAGGCTCCACGGGCAGATCGTGGTCGTTCTCGATCACGCTGCCGCTGTGCCGCGCCAGCACCCCCATCGCGATCTCGACGATCCGGTTCCGGGCCTGCCAGTCGGCCTCGGTTTCGGAAAGGGCAGTGCGGAGCTCGAGCCAGAGTTCGCCGCCCAGCTGTCTGACAGTCCGGCTTCTGCTTCCGTTGCTCATCTCCCCCGACTCTCTTGTTCTAGTGCCCATGGCTGTTGCCTCATGGGTAATCCAACACGTGTGAGGGGTCCAGCGCATCACCCCCAGGGGTGATATCGGTACGCTTTTCCGGAGGCATCACCCGCCGGACAAGCGTAGTGCAGGCGTGTGGCGGGCCTTTCGCGGGGACGGCACCGGAACGGGGCGGGCGCGCCGGCTTGTCGCCTCTTGCCCGCGCTCGCTAGTCGGCCAGCTTCTCGGCCTTCTGCATGCCGCCGAGCAGGCTCGCTGGATCATGCTCGTCGTAGAAGAACTGGAAGCGGGCGCGCGGCGCCTTGACGGCGCTGGCGACCTGTCCCTGTGGAGTCAGGAAATAGGTGCGCGGCACGTAGGCGCCGTCGAGCGCGTAGCGCGACGCCACGCCGGGCTCCCGGTCGGTGTCCACGCGGATCATCACGAATTTCTTCGCTTCGGCGACTACGCGCGGGTCTTCGAACACGTGGCTGTAGTTCTTGCAGTGCGGGCACCAGGTGGCGAAGAACACCAGGCACGCCGGCTTGTGCTCGGACTTTGCGCGGGTGATGCCCTGCGCGTAGTCGAGCCAGTGGATCTGTGCCGCATTCCAGCTTTCGCCGCGCGCCGTGTTCGCCTTCTGTGGCGCCCGAGCCGCCGGCGCTGCGGCGCGCCCGATGGCTCCGGGATCGGTCTTGTCGAGCGCCGCCTTGGCCTGGGCAGCGCGCTGGCTGCCGCCGTGCGCGTCCGTCTGTGCGCCCGCCTTGCAGCCCGTCGCTGCCGCGAGCGCCAGCGTGGTCATCGCGATCGCGGGCGCGCCAAGCCGAAGCCTCGTCATCCGCGGGAGCATAGCCGACGATGGGCGGAGTGCACACGCGGGCTTATCCCGCGGCTGGGCGGCGTGATAGCGTCGCCCCCATGCTTGATAGAACCCAGGCGCAACAAGGCGGATTCGGACCAGGGGGGCCCCCGGGGTACGGACCTCCGCAGGGCGGCTACGGACCTCCGCCGGGCGCGCCCGGCGGCTACGGGCCTCCGCCCGGTGCGGGCATGCCGCCCGGAATGCCTCCGGGTGCTGGTGGTCCCATGCAGGGGCCGCCGCCCAAGAAGAGCCAGGGACTCAAGTACGCCTTGATTGGTTGCGGTTGCCTCGTGCTGATCGGTGCGGGTGGCGTCATCGCCGCGCTGGCGATGGGTGGGTTCTCGAAGTACATGGCGCGCGCCGCGACCAAGCCGGGCGGCGCCGACTGCGCCGCGGCCGCCGCCTGCTGCAACAAGATCCTCACGAAGAGCGGCGTTGCCGACCACAGCTCCTGCGACCAGTTCAAGCACGCGCCGGCGATGGCGTGCATGACGGCTCTTCACACCTACAAGCGCTCCGCCGCGTCGATGGGCATCAGCTGTCCGTAGCGGGCTCGCGCGCCGGTGGTAGCGCGCCTGGCCGACGGAGTATGCTCGCCGCCATGCTGACGGCTCGAGCGGTTCTGGTGTGCTCTACGCTTTTCCTCGCCTGCGCATGTGGGTCGAGCTCCAGCGACGGCAGTGGCGCTGCCGGAGCAGGGGGCGGCGCGGCGGGCGGCGCCGGGGGGACGGCCGGGAGCGCAGGCACGGCGGGCAGCGGCGGTGCGGGTGGAACTGCCGGTGGCGCGGGCGGCGCGGCGGGCGCGGGCAATCCTATCGTCGATGTGGAAACGAACGTGGGCACGATGTCGTTCGAGCTCGACCCGGTGCGCATGCCGAACACGACGGCGAACTTCCTCGCGTACGTCGACTCGGGGTTCTACGCCGGCACGATCTTCCACCGCGTCATCCCCGATTTCATGATCCAGGGCGGGGGCTACGAGCCCGGTCTGGTGAAGAAGCCCACCAATCCCCCGATCAAGCTCGAGACCAGCCCCGACATCCTGCACGACTACGGGGTCATCTCGATGGCGCGCACCACGGACCCCGACAGTGCCACCTGCCAGTTCTTTGTCGTCAACAACAAGAACGGCGCCCACAGCCTCGACGGCCAGTACGCGGCTTTCGGCCACATCATCTCCGGCTCGGATGTGCTCGACGCGATCAGCCAGGTTCCGACCCACAGCGTGAACCTGTTTGGCGATGTGCCCGTGACCGACGTGGTGATCGTCTCGGCGAAGCGCAGATAGCGCGAGCGCACCTGTGCGTGCGCGCGCTGCGAAGAGGCTCCGGTGTCGCGCCGGTGCTTGGCCCTGCCGTGGCTGCCAGGACCTGCCGGGGACGCTCTACGGCCAGATCTCGGCCGTTTGCGGGCCGCCCCCGGCCACCAGCACGCGGCCGTCGGAGAGTCGCGTCGCGGTGTGCGCATCGCGGGGCTCGAACGACAGCGCGGCCTCGAACGCGCGTGTGCGGGGATCGAAGAGCTCGGCCTCTCGAATGGGCGGAGACATTGCGTCCAGCGTGCCGCCGATGCCGCCAACGATCAGCGCGCGGCCGTCGGCGAGGGCGGTCGTCGTGTGGCCTGCGCGCGCGTGGACGAGCGGTCCGACCTTGGACCAGGTCATGGTTTCCGGGTGGAATAGTTCAGCGGAACCCAGCATGGGGAGGTCGTAGTAGCCGCCCACAGCGAGGACAGAGCCGTCCTCGAGCCGGGTCAAGGTCGGCTCGGCGCGCGCGTGATGGAGTGGAGCGGTCTCGGTCCAGACGTCGCTCTGCGGGTCGTACAGCGCCGCGGAGGCGAGGCTCTCGAGCGTGCCGTCAGGTGCCTCGCCGAGCCCGCCGGCGATCAGCACGCGACCGTCGGCGAGGAGCTCGGCGGCATGCAGGTAGCGTGCGCGGAGAAGGTCGGCGCAGGGGCGCCATACGGAGTCCGTGGGCGCCCAGGCCAACGTGCTGGCGGACATGCTGTCCCCGAGCCCGCCGACGAGCAGGAGCGCGCCCGTTGCCAGGCGGGTCAAGCTGGGCGCGATCATGCCGGGCACCCGGGGCATGTCCGACCAGGTGCCGGTCGGGACGTCGAAGCGCTCGACGGAGCCGGGCGTGCGGATGCAGGCGCCGCCGGAGAGCATGCCCCCGCACACCAGCGCGCCGCCGGGAACCGCCGCAGCACCATGCATTTCGCGGGGCCCGCGCATCGGCGCGACGAGCGTGCTCGAGAGCGCTTCGGGATCGACGATCTCGGCGCTGGTGAGCGAGCACGGGTCGTCGAAGTCGCAGACCTCCTTCCGCTCCGGCGAGACGGGCTTGTCGCCGCCCGCGAGCAGCACGCGGCCGTCGTCGAGCAGCGTTGCCGTGTGCCCGCGGCGCGGCGAACACAGCGGTATCGGTCGTCTGCCGGAGGGGATCACGCCGGCAGTCTAGCCTGGATGGTCACGTCCAGTCGCACCGGCCCGGCGGGGCGGCGTCGCCGCGCCGGGCCGCTCGAGGGGCGAGCTTAGTGTGCCGGGTGGCAGCCGCAGGCGCGGCCAGGCGCCACATGCGCCGTTCGCATCATGGCTACGCAGCCCTTGTGACACTCCACCTCGCCCTGCTGCAGCGAGCAGTGGTCGACGTTGTACCAACGCTTCGTGTGCAGATCGCCGACGAAGCCCACCTGCGCGGCGTGCCCGAAGCGCGTGCACATGATGCGGTGCTCCTCCAGGGTCGGTGCGTCACCGAAATGGTTGGCCATCCATTCGAACGCGTAGATCGAGAAGCCGATGCTCATGCCAGTGAGCCCGCCTACCCACACGCCGAACTGGGTGCCGGTAATCGCGCCCGCCAGCGCTCCGAGTACCAATCCGATCAAGGTCGCGCCCATGGTCATCTCCTCGCTGTTGATCCAGGACAAAAGCTAGCACCGGCAGTCCGGACCGGACTTGACGGTCGTCAATGTCGTTGACATTTGCTGGATCGGAAATCGCGGCGTTGCGCGACCGCGCGCCCCCGGACGGGCCGACGCCTCGCCGCAAGTCGAGCTCAGACGATCTTCACGAGCAGCCCGCCGGTGTCTTTCACCAGGTCCAGGCTCTGCGACAGGCCCTTCACGATCAGCTTCAGGTGCAGGACCAGCTTCGGGTTGAGGATCTGCTTGGGCGCGCTTTCGACCAGCGCTGCGCCGGTGGAGACGGTCTGTTCCGTCTTGGCGACGAGATCCGCGCCCAGTGTCACCACCGACTTGTAGAGCGCGGCAAGCTGCTGTGCCTGGTCGACGATCTCCGGCTTTTCCACCGAGGAGAGCTCGTCGAGAGCGCTTTCGACTGTGACCTTCGGCAGCTTCTTCGTGCCGTTCTTGATGTTGCTCGGCGGGTCCTCGCCGGCTGCGGCGCTCTTGGCCAACAGGATGTGGCGACCCGTTTCCAGGAGCTGGTACGCCGTGCCATACATCTCGGCCGATGCGCGGAAGAAGTCGTCGTACTCCTTCATGCCGACCTGCACGTAGGTGAAGTCGTACGCCGGATCCGGCTGCATCGTGGCGACCTTGATGTAGTCGTATTTGATGTTGCCTTCGAAGGGCTTCAAGGAGGGGTCCAGCTGACCGAGCCGTACCTTGCCGGGAGGCGGCACATCGGTGAGCTTCTTGATGAGCTTGGCGGTGACCGCGCCGACCTCCTTGGCGAACTCCGAGAAGTCGGTGCCGACTTCGCCCATGGCGTCTTCGAACTCGTCCCAGTTCTTGAACTTGCGTTCGTGAACCGTCGTGTGGCCGTTCTTCGTGATGCTCGTCACGACCTTGCCGTGGATGCCGAGCGCCTCGCATGCGGCGGCGAAAGAAGACAGCACGGCCAGACCGAGCACACCCCGACGTGTCAGCATGCCGGCAGCCATAGCCGCGCTCTGCGCCGGCCTCAATGGCGGGCGAAAGCTCGACGCAGGGTGCGAAAACGGGGGCCATTCCCGCGTTGCGTCACAGGTTCCCGGCACAGATGTCCCGGCGAGCCTCGGGACCCCGCGCCGCTGCCAGGACCCGAAAGCCTCAGCGATGCAGGTGGAAATCGACGTGCACGGTTCTGCCTGCGAGTCTTACGGTGCGCGTCTGCGGGGGCAGCTTGGGCGACCACGCCGTCAGGCGATAGGTGCCGTCCGGCACGTTCGGGATCGTGTAGTGGCCGCTGGAGTCGGGGACGGCGTAGTAGCCGGAAGGCGACACGTACAGGTACGCGATCATCCCCGGATGGATGTGGCAGAGCAGGGTGTGCGATCCGACGCGGTTGAACACATGGGAGGCGCTGGTGTGCGGCGGCATGTTGCCGAGATCGAATTTCACGGCGTCAGGCGAGAAGACGTTGTGGGTCACCGGGTCGCTATTGACGAAAGTGACCTTCGCGCCCGGCTGCACGATCGTCACGCGTGGCACAAATGCGATGTTCTTCTGGTCGATCGTCGCGCGCATCCCGCGTCCCGCTACGCGCGGCGCGTTGGCGAAGAAGACAGCGACGTGCTTGGCGAACTTTGCAGGCATCGCGCTTACGGTTCCGGTGACGGTCGTCGTCGCGCGCGTGGTGGGGCGATCCAGCCGAACGGCACTTGAAGCGTCCGGCGTCGCCCACGCGACCATGGCGACGGTCGCACAGGCACCGAACACGCGGATGGATAGCCAGGTTCTGGACATGACGCTCCTTTCCCGGCGCAGTAACCGGAGATGTGATCCGGCCAGACACCAGTGCATCACGCGTGCCAGAAGGGTGCGCGGCAGCGCCGGGGAATAAAGCGTCAGCGCTCGAGCCAGGTCTTCTTCACGCTCGGGCGCGCGAGGATGCGCTCGCCCCAGGCGCGGATGCGCGGCGGCGGCTCGAGAGCGAGCTCGGCGAAGAAGCGCACGAGCGGCGCGTAGCACACCTCGGCGAGCGAGAATGCGTCGCCCACGAGCCAGGTGCTGTCGCCGAGCTGCCCGTCCAGGATCCCGAGGTGCGCGTTCACCTGTTTGCGCGCGGCGTCCATCGCCTCGACGTTCCAGCGCTCCTTCGGCAGGAAGCGCGCGGGGAAGATCAGCGGGCGCGTCTGGCTGCCGAACTCGACGTCGCAGAGCTTCATGTGCATCGAGACCAGCGCGCGCAGCTTCGGGTCCGATGACACCAGCGCCGGCTCGGGATGGATCAACTCGAGGTATTCGAGGATGGCCGTCGACTCGTACAGCAGGAAGCCGTCGTGCTCGAGCGTGGGTACGCGGTGGTAAGGGTTCTTCTCCAGGTACTCCGGCGCCCGGTGCTCACGCTTCAGGAAGTCGAGCGCCACAAGCTCGGCGTCGATGCGCTTCTCGTCGAGAGCGATGCGGACGCGCTGGGAAAACGTGGAAAGCGGAGTGTAGTAGAGACGCAACACGCGCCTAGCGTAGCCAGAAATGCGGCGCGCGTGGGCCCACGCGATTGCGGAAGCGTTCCCGGCGTCGCGTCTACCTGCACCTACATCGAAAAAAGATGGGGGGTCCTGGCAGCCGCTCGCGCTCCGGAGGGCCGGCCCGACACCGGACTCTCTGTGCGCCCCTCGCGACACCCTTCCCCAAGGTGACGACGCCATGACAAGATGGTGACGTGCGGCTTCTTGCTTTTCCGGTCCTGGCATCGTCCTTTCTGATCGCGGCGTGCGGAGCTTCGGGGTCCAGCCGCTCCGCCCTGAGCACGGGAGGCAGCGGAGCCGTCGGTGGAACGGCGGGAAGCGCTGGCGCAGCTGGTATTGGCGGTGCGGCAGGGTCCGGCGGTGCAGCGGGCTTCGCCGGTGCAACTGGCTTCGGCGGCGCGGCGGGCTCCGATGCTGGCGTGGCCGGCAGCGCAGGCGTGGGGGGCGCTGGCGGTGCGGGTGGCAGCGCTGGCGTGGGCGGCGCAGCTGGTGCGGGCGGCAGCGCTGGTGCAGGTGGCAGCACGGGCACTTCGAAGATCCAGCACGTGGTCGTCCTCGTGCAGGAAAATCACACCTTCGATGCCTACTTCGGCCACTACTGCACGGCGGCACCGGGCTCGGACCCGACCTGCAACACAGGGCCCGGCTGTTGCGAGGCGGCGCCGTCGCAGGAGCCCACCGGAGCGAGCGCGATGACGCTCAACGATAGCGAGAACGCCGCCTACGACCCCGACCACACGCAGAGCTGTGAGCTCGCGGAGATGGACAACGGCAAGATGGATCGCTTCGTGAGCGGGGCGTCGTGTTCCAACTCGAAGAACTTCGCCATCGTCGACGATGCCACGCTGTCGCTCTACCACTCGTACGCCGCGCAGTACGCCCTCGGCGACCGCTACTTCCAGTCCATTGCCGGCTCCTCGTCGTCCAACGACATGTACTTTGCTGTCGCGCACGAGGAGTTCATCGACAACGCATACAAGCCGGACAGCAACGGCGCCGGCTGCATCTTTACCGTCACGAACCGCAAGACGTACACCGGTCAGACCACCATCGCTGATCTGCTGCTCAAGGGTGGCGTTTCGTTTTCCCACTACGCGATGGGCTACGCCGCGATGGTTGCGGCCACGTTCTGCCCCGCGGCGCCGTCGGACTGCCCGGCGGGGGTCCCGACGGCGCCGTGCGACTACGACTGTTCGGACAACCCCTTCCAGTACTACGCGCAGTTCACCGACAACTTCACGTACATGAAGGATTTCAACGATCTTTCGAAGGACATCGCCGCGGGCAAGCTGCCCAACGTGGCCTTCATCAAGCCCGTCCAGTACAAGGACGAGCACCCCGGCTACGGCACCGTGATCACCACCGGCGAGAAGTTCGTGAAGGGCGTGGTGGATATGATCGAGGGGTCGAGCTACGCGCAGAGCACGCTGATCCTGCTGACCTGGGACGAGGGCGGCGGGTTCTACGACCACGTGGCGCCACCGCCCACGAGCACCGTCGACAACCAACCCTACGGCACGCGCGTGCCGATCATCGCCATCGGGCCGTTTGCGAAGAAGAACTACGTCTCGCACGTGACGATGGAGCACTCGTCGGTCGTCAAGTTTCTCGAGTGGAACTTCCTGCACAAGACCGGTCAGCTCGGTGCTCGTGACGACGCCGTGAACAACATCGGCGACCTGCTCGACCCGGCAGCGGTCGGCGTCATCGTGCCGTCGAACTGAGCCCGCGACGGCGGGAGGATCCGGCGAAGGACCGGCCCTCCGGAGCCCGAGCGGCTGCCAGGACCCGCTGTAAGCCTTCGCCGGGAGCCGCGTTGTCCAGGCGATCGACGGAGGAGCCGCGATGGACAGACAAGTTGGACTTTTGCTTTTCATTCTGGCGCTCGCGTCGGCCAGCACGGGCTGCGGCATGGCGATGGGGCAGGGCGCGATGACGGCCAAGCATGCCGGCGATGCGAAGGAGCTGGATGCGCCGCTGGCAGTGGGCGGCTCGATCCAGCCCGACGTGCACCTGCAGCTGACCGGGACTGCTGCGCCGGCGCTCGATCTCGTGTCGGCCCGACCCGCTGTGGTGTCCGCCGACGGCGGCCGGCTGACGGGGCTCGCGCCGGGGGTGAGCGCCATCCTGGTCACGACGAAAGACGGCGAGGTGCTCGACTTCTACCACCTGTGGGTGGAGAAGGCGTCGCGCGCGACGCTGCATCGCCTGTACAAGGACGGGCGCGACATGGGCGAGGTGCGGCAGGGGCTCGACCTGGTGGTGGGCGAGTCGGTTGTGCTTTCGCCGAAGGTCTACGCCGGCTCGCAGGAGCTCGCCGGAACGCCGGACGGAACGTGGGCTGTCACGCCACCCGTGGCGAGCGTGCTGCGCGAAGGCGTGCCCGAGCGGCGCCGGCTCGTCGCCATGTCGCCGGGCAAGGCGACGCTGACGGTGAAGCTCGAGGGCGTGACGGTGAGCATGCCGCTCGGGGTGCTGCCAGCGAAGACCACGGCGCCCGTGGTCGCGGCCGGCGGTGCGTCGTGAAGGCGCGCGCCGGATTGCTCGCGATCGTGCTCGCGTGCAGCGCCTGCACGAGCTTCCGCGCAGTGACCCCGCCGCCGCCGAGCCGCGTGGCGTCGATGGACAACGCGCACGACGAGCTCAGCGTGTCGAGGGGAGTGGCGCTGGCGTTCGTGTGCACGACGGCCTGGGGCAACCCGTGCAGCGCCGGCAAGGCGACCATCGATGACCCGAAGGTCGCCCGCGTGCTGCCCGCGCATCTGAACCGCCTGGACACCTATATGAACGGCTCCTTCGCCCCGACCAGCTATGTCGTGGTGGGCGTGAGCCCGGGCCGGACCGTGCTGCGCATCCCGGGCGAGGATCCGGTGAAGGTCGTCGTGGTCCCGTGATCGCCGCCGGCGATGACGCTGGTCAGGGCAGAGCGGCGCCGCCGGCGGGGCGCTGCTAGCGTCGAAAGCCCGTATCGTGGCGCCGGACCAGCGGTTCGGTGGGAGCGAAGCGCCGAAAAGCCGGTTGACAATCGGCCCGCTCTCGTCACCGATCCAGGCCCCCCGGCGCATTTGGCCCCCCGGGACAGGAGCGAGACCATGAGCGACAAGCCCACCATCCAGTACACCAAGACCGACGAGGCCCCCGCCCTGGCGACCTATTCGTTCCTGCCCATCCTGCGGGCGTTCACCAAGTCGGCTGGCGTGGCGGTGGAGAGCCCGGACATCTCGCTGGCCGGTCGCATCCTGGCGCTCTTCCCCGACTACTTGAAAGAAGAGCAGCGCGTGCCGGATGCCCTCGGCGAGCTCGGCGAGCTGGCGCTGACGCCTGTCGCCAACATCATCAAGCTGCCGAACATCAGCGCCTCGGTGCCGCAGCTCATCGCGGCCATCAAGGAGCTGCAGAAGAACGGCTACGCGGTGCCCGACTACCCCGCCGAGCCGAAGAACGAGGACGAGAAGCAGCTCAAGGCGCGCTACGGCAAGGTGATGGGCAGCGCCGTCAATCCGGTGCTGCGCATGGGCAACTCCGACCGTCGCGCCCCGCGCGCCGTCAAGGAGTACGCGCGCAAGCACCCGCACTCGATGGGCAAGTGGTCCAGCGACTCGAAGACGCACGTGACCACGATGGGCGCGGGCGATTTCTTCCATAACGAGAAGTCCATCACGCTTTCCGCGGCCACCACGGTGCGCATCGAGCACGTCGCGGCCGACGGCAAGGTCACCGTGCTGAAGGACAAGCTCGAGCTCCTCGAGGGCGAGGTAATCGACGGCACCTGCATGAGCAAGAAGGCGCTGGTTTCGTTCCTGTCCCAGCAGGTCGACGAGGCGAAGAACGAGGGCGTGCTGTTCTCGCTGCACATGAAGGCGACCATGATGAAGGTCTCCGACCCGATCATCTTCGGTCACGCGGTGCGCGTCTTCTTCAAGGACGTGTTCGACAAGTACGGCGCCACCTTCGACAAGCTCGGCGCCAATGTGAACAACGGCTTCGGCGACGTGGTCGCTCGCATCAAGCAGCTGCCCGAGGCGGAGCAGAAGGAAATCCAGGCGGCGATCCAGGCGGTGTACGACCGTGGGCCGGGCATTGCCATGGTCAACTCGGACAAGGGCATCACCAACCTGCACGTGCCGAGCGACATCATCGTGGACGCGTCGATGCCCGCGATGATTCGCGCCTCCGGCCAGATGTGGAACGCCAAGGGTGAGATGGAGGACACCCTGGCGGTCATCCCCGACAGCAGCTACGCCGGCGTGTACGAAGCCGTGATCGAGTTCTGCAAGGAACACGGCGCGTTCGACCCGACGACCATGGGCAGCGTGTCGAACGTGGGCCTGATGGCGCAGAAGGCCGAGGAATACGGCTCGCACGACAAGACGTTCGAGATCCCCGCTGACGGCAGGGTTCGCGTCGTGGACGCGAGTGGCAAGGCGCTGTTCGAGCACGACGTGGAGGCCGGCGACATCTGGCGTGCTTGCCAGGCGAAAGACGCACCGATCCGCGACTGGGTGAAGCTCGCCGTGACGCGCGCGCGGGCTACGGGTGCTCCGGCGGTGTTCTGGCTCGACGAGACGCGTGCCCACGACGCCCAGCTCATCGCCAAGGTGAAGCGCTACCTTGGCGAGCACGACACGAAGGGGCTCACGATCGAGATCATGTCGCCGGTCGAGGCGACGAAGATGGCGCTCGCCCGCCTGAAGGAAGGGCAGGACACCATCTCGGTCACCGGCAACGTGCTGCGCGACTACCTGACGGATCTGTTCCCGATCCTCGAGGTCGGGACCAGCGCGAAGATGCTGTCCGTCGTTCCGCTGATGGCCGGCGGCGGGCTGTTCGAGACCGGTGCCGGCGGCTCGGCGCCCAAGCACGTGCAGCAGTTTCTCGCGGAAGGCCATCTGCGTTGGGATTCACTGGGCGAGTTCCTGGCGCTGGCCGTCTGCTTCGAGCACCTGGCCGATCACCACGGCGACAAGCGCGCGCGCGTTCTGGGCACGGCGCTCGACGAGGCGACCACGCAGTACCTGATGAACAACAAGGGGCCGTCCCGCAAGGTCAACGAGATCGACAACCGCGGCAGCCAGTACTGGCTCACGCGCTACTGGGCCGAGGCACTGGCCGCGCAGAGCGACGACGCCGAGCTCAAGACCAAGTTCGCCGCGGTAGCCAAGGCCCTGGCCGAAGCCGAGGAGAAGATCACCGCCGAGCTGATGGCCGCACAGGGCGCCCCCGTCGACATCGGCGGCTACTATCTGCCCAGCGAGGAGCGCGCGGCGAAGGCGATGCGCCCGAGCGCGACGTTCAACGCGATCATCGACGGGATCTGAACGGCGCGTCCCGTGCCGGCGGAGCTTGCCGGCGCGGGATTTCGTCCGCGCGCCGCCCTGCGGTATGAAGCGGCGGTGTTGCTCCGCCGGCTTCCACCCGCCGCGCTGACTGCCTCGTGCTTCGCGCTCCTGGTGTCGCGCGGTGCGCGCGCCGATCCACCGCCGGCTGCTCTCCGCATCACGTATCACGCGCCGGACGGCTGTCCCTCCGAGTCGGCATTCAGCTCGCAGATCCTGGCGCGGACCCACAAGGCGCGCCTCGCAACACCCGGCGAATCACGGAGCCGAGCGCTCGACATCACCATCACGCAGCGCGACGGGGGATTCTCCGGGCGCCTCGAGCTGGCCGACCAGCGCGGGCGGTTTTCGCACCGCAACGTGTCGGGAGACACCTGCAAGGACGTGGTTGCAGCGCTGGCGCTGGTTACGGCGCTGACGCTCGACCCGATGGCTTCAACCCGGCCCATTCCGCCGGCTCCCGGAGCGAAGAGCGCCGCGCCGCCGCCACGCGCTGCGCGTCCTGTTCCCGTACCGGCGCCCGTGCGGCGGCCCGCGCCCGCTCCGCTCTGGCGCGCGCCGGCTCCACCGCCTCCGCGCCCGCCCTGGCACGTGAGCGTCGGTGGCGACGTGGCCGTCCGTGGCGGAGCGGCGCCGCGCGCCGTGCTGGCTCTGCCGGTGTTCGTGGAGGTCGGGATGCCCCGCGGCGGGCCGTCGCTGCGCGCGTCGTTCGAGAGCTCCCTGCAGACCACGCTCCAGGTCGGTGCAGCGGCGGCGGCCTTCCGCTGGACCGCGGGGACGCTGGAGGGCTGCCCGCTTTCGTGGTCTGCGCTGGGGTTCCGGGTCGCGCCGTGCCTGCGCGTGGAAGCAGGCGTCCTCGAAGCGCAGGGCGAGCACATCTCGCCGCGCGAGAACGCCCACCCGCTCTGGGTCGCGCTCGGCGCGACGGTGCGGACCGAATGGTCCTTCCTGCCGCCGGCTTTTGCCGATGCGGGAGCCGGAGTCGTAGTCCCGTTCACCCGGGATCACTTCTATTTCCAGCCGGATCCGCCATTTTACACGCCTGCCGCGGTCGGCTGGCTCGCGCGCGTGGGGCTGGGCGTGCGCTTTCCGTGATGAGAAGCTGCAGTCGTGAACATTCAGCGGTAGGGCGTAGCCCTCTCTCTGCTCGTGATGACTCCCGCGAATGTCTTGAGTCCCTCCCCCATGCCCATCCAGGTCGCCGCCGCACCGGCTGCTCGGGAAGGGGAGCTGGCTCCCGAAGCGCGCTTCCGCGCCATGGTGAACGCGCATTTCGATTTCATCTGGCGCGCGCTCCGGGGGCTCGGTGTCCCTGCTGCCAGCGCCGACGACGCGGCGCAGCAGGTTTTCTTCATCGCCAGCAAGAAGCTCGATGCCATCGCTCCTGGCGCCGAGCGGAGCTTTCTGTTGAGCACCGCCGCCGGCGTCGCGGCCAACCGCCGCAGGGCCGTCGCGCGCTCGCGCGAAGTGCCCGACCCCGGCGCGCTCGAAGAGCGAATCGACGACGCGCCGGATCCCGAGCAGCTGTCGAGCCTGAAGCAGGCGCGCGTGCTGCTCGATCAGGTGCTCGATGGGTTGCCCGCCGAGCTCAGGACGGTGTTCGTCCTGTTCGAGCTCGAAGGTCTGACCACGGCAGAGATCGCCGCGTTGCTCGATTCTGGCGCCGGGTACCGCTTCTTCTCGCCTGAGGCGCGCCCGCGAGGCTTTCCACGTTGCCGTGCGGCGCCTGCAAGCGCGCATGCAGCGCCCAGGAGGGAACCCATGACCGATCCCCAGCGGCTCATCGACGAGGGCGCGAGCGATTTCGAGCGTGAGCTCCTCTCGGCGTGGCAGGACGAGCAGCCGAGCGGCCGTGCACGCCGCCGGGCGCTGGCTCTCGCGGGCGCGGGCGCGGCGACGACGCTCACGGCTGCGGCCACGGCTCAGGCGGCCGCCACGACGGCGCAGGCGGCCGCGTCCGCCGCGCCCAAGGCGTCCTTGGCGATCGCGCTGGCGAAGTGGCTCGGCGTCGGCTTCGTAGCGGGACTCGCGACGAGCGGCGTCGCGCTTCATTATGCGGCTCCGCTGCCTCCGGCGCGGCCTGCGATGGTCTCGCACGCTGTCGCTCCGATGGCGCCGCCGCACAGGGCGGCCGTGAAGCGCGGCCGGGCCGCACCGCGCCCGGCTGTTGTCGAGCCCACGGCTGCAGCGCCGGCCGCCGCGCCGCCGCGCCGGCACGAAGTCCACCGGGCCACGGCGCCGACCGAGGTGACCGCGGCTGCGGCGGCGCCCGCGCCCAGCTCGCCGCACGGTTCGCTCGGTCCGGAAACCGCCGCGCTCGACCGTGCGCGCTCGGCGCTCCAATCCGGTCATCCCACGCAGGCGCTCGCACTCGTGGCCGACTACCAGCGGCGCTTTCCCGCCGGCATGCTCGCGCAGGAAGCGGCAGTGCTGCGCATCGACGCCCTGGACAAGCAGGGCAACCGCGCCGAGGCCATCCGTGAAGCGCGCCGTTTCCTTGCCGAGCACCCCGACAGCCCCCACGCCGAGCGGCTGCAGCGTCTGATGGGCGGCGCGCACAATCCGTGATCACTTCGCGCAGTTCCGGACATCAGAGAGTGTGAACGGAGGACGAACGATGAGGGGATGCTGGTGGGTGTGCGCAGCCGCGCTGTGCGTCGGCTGCGGCAGCAACGTGAAGCTCGGCGGCGCGCCGCAGCAGGGTGCCGACGCCGGCACGCAGAACAACGCGGGCGCCGGCACGCTGGGCAGCGGCGGCAGCGGAGCGGGCGGGACGACCGGCACGGACGCGGGCGTCGCGGGCAACACTGGCGCGGACGCTGGCACTGCGGGCAGTTCCGGCTCGGATTCGGGCGTCGCGGGCAGCGGCAGCTGCGGGCCTACCGTTGTTGCCCAGTCCACGTTCCCCACGCAGTACTGGGACCTCGCGCTTGACGCGAACAACGTGTACTGGATTTCGTTCGACTCCACCGGCAGCTCGAATGCGTGGCTCGAAAGGGCGCCCAAGGCGGGTGGAAAACCGCAACAGATCGCTGCCGTGAGCGTTGCCGTCGAGGACTTGATTTCGAGCGGCGCGGATGTCCTCTGCGCCACTGCCGCCGACCCGGGCAATGGCATCTCGAGCATAGACAAGAACACCGGCAAGCTCTCGACGATCGTCGGCAACACGGCGGCACACTACGTGGCCGCCAATTCGACGACGGTGTTCTACGTTGCGGATATTCCAGGTGGAAACCAGGCCGGGGACGAGCTCGACATGGTTGCGCGAACAGGGGGCCAGGTCATTACGCTGTCTTCCGTTTCGCTCAACGCGCCGTACCCTGATGCGGCTGGTCCCATCGCCCTGGGCAACGACGTCTACTGGATCAAACCGGGTCAGCCTTCGACGCTCGAGCGTATCAACCTGATGACAGCGACGGTTCCCTCCCCGATCGCGACCGGCAACTTCATCGGCGGTGGCCAGCACCTCGCTCTCGACAACGGGAAGCTGTTCTTTCTCGTCGCGAACGGCACCTCGGCGCTCAACGGCGGAGTAGACTTGAAGAGCGTGAGCACGTCCGGTGGCGCGCAGAACATGCTGGTCGCCGGTACCAACGCCGGGAACGTGATCGCCGACGGCGGTGAAGTCTTCTTCGCGAGTCATGGCACGCAAGTGTCCGGCGACCCCGGCTACTACCAGAACGACGGCACCATCCAGAAGGTCCCTGCGAGTGGCGGAAAGCCCGTGACGCTGGTTTCCGGCCTTCCCGGCGGGCAAGGGCCCAGCGTGCCTCCCATCGCCGTGGACGCGACGTACCTCTACTGGATCCAGAACGCCGGTACGAGCGGCTATCGCATCATGCGCACTTGCCGCTGACGCGCGCTCTACTGCGTGAACACGGCCGCCGTCAGCGGCGGCAGAGCGATCGTGAGCTGTCCGCCGGATTCGGTCGCGGTCGCGCCGGAGAGCGCGTCGGTCACGGTGCCGGTGAGGCCGATGTTGGTGACGCTCATGGTCCGGCTCGCCTGGCTGGTGCCCAGGTTGAACGCCGCGACGACGATGTCCTTGTCCTGCGTATCGACGCGCCCGTAGGCGTAGAACGTCTGGTCCACCCACAGCCGCGTGCGCGTGCCGCGGCGCAGCGCCGGGCGCGCGGCGCGCACCTTGCCGAGCTTCTGGAAGTTCGCGAGCGTGCTGGCCTCGTCCGCGCTCAGTGCCGAGCCGAAGCGCATCATGCGACGGCAGTCCGGATCGATCGCGCCGGGCATGCCGAACTCGTCGCCCATCCACAAGACGGGTATCGGGTCGTAGGTCATCAGGAAGGCCTGCGCGAGCTCGAGCCGCTTGAAGGCGTCCGGGTTCGTCTCGTGATCAGGTGGCGGGTTCTTCCACGGCTGACCGACATCGTCGCCATTGGCCAGGCTGATGGCGCGGGGCGTGTCGTGGCTGCCGAAGAAGTGTCCCATGAGCGCGTCCGGAACCGCGCCGGTCCACTTGGACTCGTCGTCCATGACGCCGTTGTCGAGGTCGTTGCCCGCGTTCGGGTCGTTCTGCAGGATGGTGCCGACGATGGTGTTGTGCAGCGGGTCGTCGACCGAGCCGTTCAGCTTGTCGTCGCCCACGCAGTCCATGACGTTGCCCACGTCGCCGCCGAGCGCCTCGCCGATCATGAAAATCGGCAGGTGGGTGGAGTTGATCGTGTTGAGCTTCGAGCGCAGCGCGAGGCACACCTTGTTCGTGACCTGCTTGGCTGCGTCGACGCGGAAGCCGTCGAGGCCGAACTGCTCCATCAGCCACGCGGCGTGATTGGCGATCACCTCGTCGACCGACGGATTGGTCGTGTTGAAGTCGGGTAGGTACGGGTCGAACCAGCAATCCGCGCGGTTCCAGGTCTGGTTCGTGGGCGTATCCCAGAGGTTCTCGGCGCCGCAGTCGTTGACCCCGGCGTTGTAGGGGATGTTGAACCACGCCGGGTCGGTCTGGTGCGCCGTCCACAGCGGGCCGAGCTCGGCGGTCTGTCCGGAAGGCGGGCTCGGGTCGGCGAACACGTGGTTGACGACCAGATCCGTCAGCACGCGGATGCCGTGCGCATGCGCTGCGTTGACCAGCGCGAGCAGATCCGCAGCTGTACCGAAGTGCGGCTCGATGGGAGTCTTGATGCTGGCAAAGGCAGGGTCGTTCTCCGAGCCGTAGGTCCAGCCGCTCGCGACGGGGAAGTACGAGTGGTAGCCGGACAGGCAGTGGCCGGCGTTCGCGCCCACGCCCATCTCGCACAGCTTCGTTCCGGTGTCCGGCGAGCTGATCCAGAGCGTGTTCACGCCCATGGAGTCGAAGTAGCCGTCGTTGATCTTCTTGGTGACGCCGCCGTAGTCGCCGCCCATCCAGTCGCCGGCCGGTTCCGTCGGCGGGCCGTTGGGCCCTGCCTTGCTCGTGCCGCCGTGCAGGAAGCGGTCGACCATCACCTCGTAGATGAAGGCGTCCTTCCACTGGAAGTCGCTCTTCTGGACCCAGAAGGGCACGAACAGCCGCGCGCCGATGCCGTTCTTGTCGGTGACCTCGAACAGGTACGAATACTTCTCGGGCGACTTGACGCCGGACTTCACGGAAACGGTGAAAATGTGGGACTTGGCGTCGTAGGGTACGCTGCTCGCCGGTACCGCTGCGCCGTTCAGCGTGATCTTCGTCTTCGACGGGTCGAGCTCGGCATCGCCCGGCATGTACTGCACCTTGAACGAGTAGCTGCTCGCCGTCGTGTTCACTGCGTTGCCCACGAGCTGCAGCGTTCCGGGCGCCGGCGTGCCGCAGGTGACCGCCTGCAGGATGTTGTTGGTGGTGGTTCCGTTCTGGCCCGGCAGGTCGACGGTCGGCTGGGCGGAATTGATCATCCAGTTGCCGTCGGCGACGAACTTGTATTCGACGTCCTGGCCCGCCGGCACCGGCGTGACCACCTGCCAGATGCCGCTCTCCAGCTTCAGCGGGATCTCGTTCGTCCATTGGCCGTAGTCGGTGTTGAGCACGACCTTGGAGTAGTTGTTGTCGGGCAGCGCGAACTTGTGCGGGCAGGTCGCGGAGCCGTCGGTCGCCCCGTCGCCTGTTCCACCATCGGAGTGGAAAGTGGTGCCGGGTGGCTTGGCGTCCGAGCTGCAAGCCAAGGGCGCTGCCGCCATGCAACCGAGCGCGGCGACTAGAAGAACAAGGCGTCTCGTCATCGAAACCTCTGGCGAGCCGACATCGTAGCACCTCGCGCGCGGCGTCTCGCTTGATCTCCGTGATGAAGCGGACCCGGAAGCGAGCGACGCCTCAGAAATGGTCGCGCATGCACGGCGCGGAGCCCGCGAACAGGGCAGCGGCCGTGGCGAGCACCTGCTCGTCGCCCTGGACGAGGCCCGCGCGGGCGAGCGACGCCGGCGCCATGAAGCCGGTGTAGAGCGCAGCGAGGCCGCGCGGCCCGGCTCGAAGCGCGCCGCTTCCTCCGCGCGACACGCGTCCGCGTCCGCCCTCGACTTCCAGCACGAAGCGCCCGCGGTTGTCCGGAACCAGATCATCGTCAAGCTCGAGCTCCAGCCTCGCGCTCGTGGCGGCCGGGTAGCCGCGCGCCCCGAGCGCAGCTTCGGCATTGATCACGCGCAGCATCCAGTGGTCGGCAAGCTCGCAGTCGTAGCGCTCGGGAAGCAGCGAGAGCACCGGATCGGCGGCCCCGCATGAGAAGATCGCTGTGTCGCCCAGCGTGCGGTGTTCGGCTACCAGACCGAGCAGCGCACGGCCGGCGCGCGGCGTGGCCGCGGCGAGATCGACGACGCCCAGGTCGTAGTGGAAGCGCCGTCCGCGATTTTCCTGGATATAGAGATAGCCTTCAATGCCCTGGTCCGCCTCGACGAGATAGCCGCGGGCCGGCGCCGCGCGCGGCGAGCGCACGCGATCCCAGATGTACAGGCCGCGGTCGAGGTAGCCGTTCTGCTCGCGCGCGATATCCGAATAGAGCGAGCTTGTCGCGTCCAGGTCGGACTCGTCCACGCTACGCACCTCGAGATCGCGCGGGCCCACGGGGATGTCGCGTGTCCGCACCGAGCAGCGGAAGCGGCTGCCCGCCGGTTCATAGCCCGCCTTGCGATACAGGCCGAGGGTCGCTGGGTACAGCACCGATAGCGGCGCGCCGGCCTCGGCCAGTTCGACCACGCTGGCGCGCATGAGCGAAATCGCGACGCCGCGACCGCGGTGCTCCGGTCCCACCGCGACACCCGCGACGCCGGTCATCGGGACGCTCCTGCCTCCGAACCATTGCCCCATCGGGATATGAATCAAGCCGCCGGCGACGCGCGAAAAGCGGCGCGCGATCCTCACGTTGTCGTGCCCCGCCTTGTCGAGCCACGCCGGTACGGTGTCGGCGTCGATGTTGAACGCCCACGCCAGGATCGCCGCGTAGGCGCCGATTTCCTCGCTGTCCCCGCTCAAACCCGCGATCCCGATGTCGCTCATGCCGGTCAGGGTCAGGGCGTGCGCTTGGCGGGTCAATGCCGATTGCGTCCGGGCGGCGGGCGTCCAATGTTTGCGGACCGCATGCAGAGCCAGCACGCCTCCGTCGTGGCGCACCCTTCGGCCACGGTGATCCTGCTCCGCGACAGCGCGTCCGGACCGGAAGTGCTGCTCGTCCAACGCGCGGTGGAGCTCGACTTCCATGGTGGCTCCTGGGTGTTCCCGGGCGGGCGGATCGATCGCGCGGACTATCGGGGCGCCGTGCCATCTCAGGCTAACGTTCCCATCGATGTCGCGCGGCGGGCTGCGACGCGCGAGCTTTCCGAAGAAGCCGGGCTCGAGTTGCAGACGCAAGCACTGGTCTGGCAGGCACGCTGGACCACGCCGGAGGGTTTTCCCAAACGCTTCCGGACCTGGTTCTTCCTGGCGCGCGCCGTCTCGACGCGGGCGCGCGTCGATGGCGGCGAGATCCGCGCGCATCGCTGGCTCTCGCCCGCGGCGGCTCTGCATTTGCACAGGAGCGGTCAGCTGGCCCTGCCGCCACCGACCTTCGTCACGCTCACGCGGCTGGCGCTCTTCGCCGACGTCGAGTCCGCGCTCGCGACAAGCAGAGAGCACGGCCCCGAGGAATTCGTGCCCCGGCCACGCCGCGTCGAGGGCGGCTTCTGCTCGCTGTACCAGCAGGACATCGCCTACGATGGCGGTCCTCTCGAGGCCGCCGGTCCGCGGCACCGTCTCTGGGTCGTCGACCCGGGCTGGCGCTACGAGCGCGCGTTCGGCGGGTGACGGAACCCGGTCTGTTCGCCGGTGGTCCGACGCCGACCTGGACAAGGCCGCCCAGTCGGCCAGGCCCCGCAGGAAACAGGTCGAGCCGGGCCAGAACCGGAAAATCCAGCGGGACAGAGCTCGACTTGACGCTCGTCACGAATCGCTTTCGCGAACCTGGGCTCCTACCGACAGGGAGCGGATGTACCGCTTCCGAACAAGGAGGCGTACCAGAGATGTGTCAGCGAGTCCGTTGTCCGCGTTGCGGCAAGCCCACTTTCGCCGGTTGCGGGATGCACGTGGAGCAGGTGCTCGGCGATGTGCCGCGCGACCAGCGCTGCAAGTGCCACGAGCACGCCAACACCCGCTCGGGTGAAGACCAGGCCTCGATCCTCTCCCGCCTCTTCGGGCGCTCCTCGTAGTCCGGCCGGGCAGCGGGATCGCCACCCCGCTGCCCTAGCCCCCGAAGCCGCCCGAGAACATGAACCCGAGCATCGCGCCGTACAGCGTGGAAATCCAGGGGTTGCCCGTGAGCGGGCATGCGCCGCTGCGGCACCCCACCACCTTGTAGTAGGCGAGGCCGGCGGCGCCGCCGATGGCGACGTGGAGCAGAGTCCGCATTTCGTATCTTCAGAGCCCTGCGGTCGAAAAAGGATTCGATGACCGCGCAACCCTCCGTTCTGCGCGCTACGCTGGGTAGACCATGGAACAGTCCGACCAGGAGCTGCTCGCCGCGCTCGGCGAGGGCGACAGCAAGGCACTGGCCGAGCTGGTGGAGCGGCATGCACCAGCGGTGTACCGATTCGCGGCAAAGATGTGCCGCGAGCCGGAAGACGCCAAGGACGTATTGCAGGAGACGTTGCTCAGCGCGGCGCGCGGTCTGGGCGACTTCCGCGGCGATTCATCGCTGACGACCTGGTTCTACGCGGTGGCCCGCAGCTTCTGCATCAAGAAGCGGCGGAAATCGAAGTTTGCACCTTCCGAGACGGTGTCGCTCGAGGGCTCGGGAGAGGCGGTGCAGGTGCCGGATGCGTCGCTCCAGCCGGACGAAGCCGCGGCGGGGCGCGAGCTCGGTGCGGCGCTCGACCGCGCCATCTCGGCGCTGGAGCCCGACTACCGCGAGGTGCTGCTGCTCCGGGACGTGGAAGGGCTCACGGCACCCGAGGTGGCCAAGGTGGTCGGAGCCAGCGTGGCTGCGGTCAAGAGCCGGTTGCATCGTGCCCGCCTCGAGGTCCGGGCCCGGCTCGAACCTCTGCCGCTCGCAACGCAACCGACTCCGGCTTGTCGGGACGTGGTGCTGATGTTCTCGCGCTTCCTGGAAGACGAGATCGGTACGGCGGAGTGCGAGCAGATGAGCGAGCACATCAAGGTGTGCGATCGTTGCCGAGCCGCCTGCGACTCGTTCGAGCACACGCTGAACCTATGTCGCGCCGCACGCGGCAAGACAGTCCCGCCCGAGGTCCAGATCCAGGTCCGGCAAGCGCTGCGCGCACTGGGCGCCGAAGCGCCGGCCAGCTAGCCCGGAATAGCCGGGCAGGCGGCTCGCGCCACGAGGCACGGTGTCTGCCCGCCGGCTATACTGCACCGCGCAATGTCCTCCCGCGACGACCGAATCGGGCCCACCGCGTACTACACGTCCTACGTGTGGCATCGCCTCGGCTTGCCGTACGCCGATCTGTTCGCCACACGGCGCGGGGCGGCGTTGTTCTGGAGCTTCCGGCTGTCGGGGGAGTGGATCGCGACGCGGACGCCGCGGCTGCCCTCGATGATGCAGTATCTCGAGATCCGGCACCGGCTGATCGAGCACCGGCTGGGCGAGCTCGAGCCGGACCGGGTGGTGGAGATCGGCAGCGGGCTGTCGCGGCGAGGGATCACGTGGGCGGCGGACCACGGCGTGGACTACGTCGAGGTCGACCTGCCGCACATGATCGCGGAGAAGCAACGCCGCATCGCCGAGCGCGCGCCGGCGGCGCTGCGCGCGAAGATCGACGGGCGGCTGCGTTTCGCCGAGCACGACGTGCTCGATGCGGCATTCGCCGATTTCCTGGCGCACCAGCTCGAAGGCGCCGCGCGCCCCGTTGTCATCGCCGAGGGGCTGCTCGGCTACTTTCCGCTCGACGAGCGCACGCGCATCGCTTCGTCGGTGCGCCAAGCGCTGGCGCGCGTCGGCGGGGGCAGCTTCCTGTGCGATCTGCGCGCGCGCGAGGGCGGCGCGACGGTAGCCGCGGCAGCCACCGTGCTGCGCGCCGGCATCCGGCTGGTCACGCGCGGTCGCGGCGCGCGTGAGGACTTCGCGAGCATCGAGGCGGTGCGTCGCTTCTTTGCCGACGCGGGTTTCGACAGCGCCGAGCCGGTCGATCAGGCTCTGCTGCCACACCTGGCGCATGTGACCTCACCCGGGCGGATCTGGCACGCACAGGTCGCCGGTATCGGCTAGGCTCGCGCGTGATGGGCTACGGCAGGAAGGTGGACTTGTTCGCTGGTGCGGCGTCGCGCCTGCTGCACGTGCGCGGCGCGCGCGACAACACCGTGGGCGATCTCGAACAGTACCTGGAGCTCTCGCCGGAGCAGATGTTCCCCGAACCCCCGCCCATCAGCGACCTCAGAGTGGCGCGCTCGCTGATCGACCGGAAGCTCAAGACGACCACGCTGTCGTGGAAGAGCGCGCACGAGGTGATCTCCTCGCGCTATCGGCAGCGCCACGAAGGCGAGTACAGAAAGAACCTCATCGCCTGGGCCCGCTGGATCCGCCCCGACGGCGAGGCGCGTCGCTCCTGTCTGGTGTACGTGCACGGCTGGCTCGAGCCGGGCTCATGGGCGGAGGAGTCGACGCTGTTCCGCAAGTGGACGCGCGAGCTCGGCGTCGACATCGTGCACGTCGCCTTGCCGTTCCACGGGCGCCGCAAGCCGCCCGGCGCGCTGTTCAGCGGCGAGTTCTTCTGGACGGCGGATCTCGTGCGGACGGTGGAAGGCGTGCGCCAGGCCGTGTGCGACGCGCGCTCGGTCGTGGCGTGGCTGCGCCGGCAGGACTACGAGCAGATTGGCGTCACCGGCATCAGCCTGGGCGGCGCCATCGCGATGCTGCTGTCGTGCGTGGATCCGGTGCCCGACTACGCCGCGCCGATCGTCGCACACCTGAAGCTGGAGGAGGCCGTCGAGAACGCGCCGATCCTGTGGCGGATGAAGCACGATCTCGAGCGCTGGGGCATCGACGAGAACCAGCGTCGCGAGCTGTTCCGGCGGCTCGGGTGGTCGAGTCTGTCGCCGACGCTTCCGGCCCGAAAGGCAGCTCTGGGTCCAGGCGGAGGAGGACGTGTACATCGACGCCCAACTGACCCGCCAGCAGTGGGAAGAGTGGCAGCGCCCGCCCATCCTGTGGATCCCGGGAGGCCACATGACGTTCCCGCTGCACATCGACAGTATCACGAGAAGGCTGGATGAATTCCGGCGCAGTTTGGAATAGACTTCCACCTGCATCTGCTATTACCCGTTGCTTGCTGCTCGCTGAGAGGCCAAAGGGGCCCCGCGCGGTTTTGAGATGTCTTCTGGCTCGAGGTTCCGGCTTGTTCTTCTGAGCGCCACGTGTGTCGCGGGGCTGCTTCTGGTGGCCTGTGGCTCGGCCAACGAGAACCGCGACAGCTACTGGACGCCGGCGCCCGATCTGGGCGGCGCGAGCCTGCTCAAGGACGCAGGCGCTGGCGGCGCTGGCGGCGCTGGCGGCGCCGGTGGTGCTGGAGGCAGCGGCGGGCAGGCGAATCCGCCTCCCAAGGGCAGCGTCACCTTCTCCGCCACCACGTCGAGCTACGGCGGCCGCTACGCGCCGCGCAATGTCGGCGCGATCTGGGTCGAGACGAAGGGCGGCCAGTTCGTCAAGACACTGACCGAATGGGGATTCTTCCGTTACGGCAACCTGGTGAAGTGGGGCTCGGAGGCCAACTACAACAAGGTCGATGCGGTCAGCGGGGCGACGGCCTTCTCGTCGGGAACCCACACGGGCAAGTGGGACTACACCGATGTGAACCGTCACGGCGTGCCCGACGGGCAATACCAGTTCATCATCGAGTTCACGGAAGACGACTCGTCACGCAGCTTCATCCCCGCGGGTCCGACCACGTCGGTGCCCTTCACGAAGGGCCCGAACCAGAAAGACTTCACGGTGCCGGACCAGCCGAACTTCCACAACATCTCGGTGAAGTACCAACAGTGAGCGCACGGCGTCCTGATGCGGACTAGAACACAGATTGCAGTCGTGCTCCTGGGAGCGGCGCTGGCCCTTGTCTCCGGCGGTTGTGCCCACGTTGCGCCGTACCAGCGCGCTCAGCTGGCGCGCCCTGACATGGTTGCGGGGGATCTGGCGGGCAGCGGCGCCCAGCACGTGCGCTCTGTGCGGGAGGGGGCCAGCGGGGGCAGCATCGGGCCGGAGAGCGGCTGCGGCTGCAACTGACGAATCGACGACGAGCTCCCTGGATGCCCGCCCTTCGTTGCCCATCCCCGCGCGCCATGGCGGTCGTGTTCGGGGTGCTACTTCTGGTGCCGGGTGCGGCGTCGGCCCAGAGCCCGCGCCACAAGACGGCCTCCCACTCCGACGTCATGCTGGGGGCGTCCACAGAGGTCTCGGGCTACGCCGATTCGGATCACGTGGGGGTTGTCACGCCTCAAGCGTCGATCACCGTGACGGACCCGACCACGGGCTGGTCCGGTTCGGGCAGCTACCTGGTCGACATGATCTCGGCCGCTTCGGTCGACATCGTGTCGACGGCGTCGCAGGCCTGGCACGAGGTGCGCCACGCGGGCAACGTCAGCGTCGGTTACAAGCCGCATGACTTCGGCGTGCAGGTGGCGGGTGCGGTGTCCAGCGAGCCGGACTACCTGTCGCTCACCGGTGGCGCCACGCTGACGATGGACTTCGACCAGAAGAACTTCACGGGTCAGTTCGGCTACTCGTACGGCCACGACACCGCCGGCGTGACGGGCACGCCCTTCAGCGTGTTCTCGCTGAAGCTGGCGCGCCACTCCTTCAACGCCGGGCTGGACATCACGCTCGACCCCAGCACGTTGCTCGTGCTCATCGGGGATGTCGTCATCGAGAACGGCGACCAATCCAAGCCGTACCGCTACATTCCCATGTTCGCGCCGGACGTGGCGTCGTCGATTCCGAATGGTGCGAATCTCGATCTCGTCAACGCGCGTCGTCTGCCCGAGCGGCCCCGCGAGCAGCTGCCGCTGAGCCGGCAGAAGTTCTCGCTTACCGGACGCATCGCCCATCACATGAGTGCCGGCACGATACGAGCGAGCGAGAGGATCTATGCCGACAGCTGGGGGCTGAAGGCGTCGACGACCGATGCGCGCTATCTGTTCCAGATTGGCCATCGCTTCCTGGCGGGGCCGCACGCTCGTGCCCATGTGCAGTCCGCCGTGTCGTTCTGGAAGCGGGCCTACGAGGTTCACTACGACCCGAACGGCAAGTGGGTGGTTCCCCGCTATCGAACGGGTGATCGCGAGCTGGGCCCGATGGCGGCGTTCACCCTCGGCGGTACTGCCGCGTACTATTTCGGCGACGCCCCGCTCGATCGCGCGTGGCACCTCTCGCTCGACCTGGAAGGGGCACAGGACTTCTACTTCGACACGCTATACATGACGTCGCGCTACTCGGGTCTGGCAGTGCTTGGCTTTGGAGGTACGTTCTGATGCGAGCGCGGAGCTGGGCGAGAGTACTCATGGCGTTGGCGTGCGCCCTGGGCACGGTCGCATGCGGCAACCCCGCACAGGACAACCTGATCCAGAGCCTGGGCCCCGAGGCTGACGGCGTGCGCCGCGGGCCGTTGCATCGACCCGGTCAGCCGTGTCTCGCGTGCCACAGCGCTGCCGGTGGTCGCCACCCGCAGTTCTCTGTGGCGGGTACGGTCTACCAGACAAGCACCGACACCAAGCCCGCTCGGGACGTGATCGTCGAGGTCACCGACTCGCAGGGACGAAAGCACTCGGTTGCCAGCAACTGCGCCGGCAACTTCTACATCCAGGAGAAGGACTTCCGGCCCGTCTGGCCGATAACAGTGGTCCTGCGCTACGGCCCCCTGGAAACCAAGATGTTCACGAAGATCTACCGCGAGGGGTCCTGCGCGGGCTGCCATGCCGATCCGGCGGGCTACAACCGTGCCGAGCACGTCTATGTCGATACCGTGGGCAACTTCCCGTTCCCCGGGGGCTGCCAGTGAACCGGCTGCTCTTGTCCTGCGCTGCGCTGGCTGCGCTGCTGCTCGCGGCCTGCTCCGGGCCCGCGACCGGCGCCTATGACATCACCGCGCCCACGACGAAGGACTTCAAGCTGGTCGACGACGCACTCGGCTATAGCTGCGGGACGCTCGACTGTCATGGGCAGCGGGGCCGCAACATGCGCGTGTGGAGCAAGTACGGGATGCGGGTCCAGGTGCAGTCGGTGAATCCGCCGGTGCCGGGCAGCGGCCAGACGACGGATACCGAAGCGCAGCTCACCTACCACTCGGTGGTGGGACTGGAGCCGGAGATCATGAGCGAGGTCGTTCGGGACGGCGGAAGGGATCCCCAACGTCTCACGATGATCCGCAAGGCTCGCGGCACGGAAGCGCACAAGGGGCTCAAGCGCATGAGCGTCGGCGACCCGCTCGACGTCTGCATCACGAGTTGGCTCGCCGGTACCGTGAACAAGGACGCCTGCATCAAGGCGGCACCACCTCTGCCTTGATCGATGATGGCACGACGAACCACAGCACTACGTATCGTCCGGGGGCTCTCGCGTCCCGCGCTCGCTCTGGCCCTGCTTTGCGCGAGCCGCTCCGCGCACGCGGAGCCGCGGCATGGCTTCCGGCTGGCTCCAAGCGTCTCCGTCGCGCAGGACTTTCTCTGGGCGGCCGGCGGCACCGACGTGTGCACCCAGAAGAGCCAGGTCAATCTGGGCTGGTCGTGCTTCCGGAAGCAGGGCACGCAGTATCACGGCACTCCCGTCGAGGGGTACAGGGACACGGTGTCGCCGGGCTTTTCGTTGGCCACGACGCGCCTCTTGCTCGGGTTGGATGCGATGCCACTCGATCAGCTGGCGCTGGGCGCGCGGGTGGGTTTCGCGTTCGGGGGCAGTCCGCGGACCGACGGCGGACACAGTTTCGAGAACCTCCACCTCGAGGCGCGCATCAGCTACTGGCTCGGACAGGCGTACCCCGAGCACGGCATCGCACCCTTCGCGTTCGTGGGTGGCGGCGCGGCCGAGGTGGACGCGCGCTATCCGGTGGACGTGCGCGAGAATCGCTCGGTGCCGCCGCCGCCAGAGCAGCTGGACAACCCCGACTACCAGACGCTCGACGCCTACAAGAAGCTGGGGCTGGGGTTTGCCAGCTTCGGCCTCGGTGGCTACTACGGCCTCGGACCGGCGGGAGGCATCCTGCTCGCCGGCAAGGGCATGATGATGTTTCCGGACTCTGGCTTCGTAGCCGAGCTGGAACTGGGCTACGCGGTCGGGCTCGGACTGTAGCCAGGCCTCAGCTGTGCGGCACGCGCACGTCGTCGGCTGTTCCTAGCCGGCCGTCGCGACCTGCGGACAACACCGTGACGCTGCTGTCATCGCAGCTCACGCGGAAGCGGTTGCCCCATGGATCGGCAGCGCTCGCGTTTCGCGGTAGCGCCTTGTCCAGCTCCAGCTGGCTGATGGTCGGACAGCCGGACCCGTTGTCGTTCTGCCACTGCACCGCGGCATCGCGGATGACCTCTGCGCTCTTTTCCGCCAGATTCGTACGCTTCGCGTCGAGCTTGGGCTTGAGCCACAGCGTTGCTCCGCCTGCCACGAGTGCGACGAGCGCGGCGACGGCGCCGACCTCGACCAGCGTGACGCCGCGGCGAGCGCGGCGGGGGGAACGGTGCTTTTGCTGCATGCCGGGAGCCATAGCAAGCGGCATGCCCCGCCTGGAACGACACTCAAGCTATCGGAATCACTAGCGTCGGGGTAGGCCGAGCAGCCGTTACCGCGTCAATCTGGCCACGCGAGGCTGGAGCCGCCGGTCGTCAGTGACAAGTTGTCATCCAGAGCGTCGTTCGTGATCCCCATCAGCCGATCGACGGATTGACTATGGAGGTTCCAGGCCCGGGGGATGACCCTGGCTTCGGGACGCGCGTGGAGAGCCGGGCGGGGGCAAGTTGGAGGAGCGTGCAGAGGGGGTGGCGTTCCGACACACCGACCCATCCACGCGCTGTCCCACCAACTTCGAGCGCGACAGTCGAGCGGGCATCGGAGGATCAGCCCACGACGCGACCGGAGAGCGCGTCGAGGCGTCGTCGGGTTTCCTTCTTCAGCGAGTCGAGGATTTTCCGACGCGTTTCCCCATCGACGGCAGCATCCGCGAGCGGATAGATGGTCCGATCCTCGCGATCGGCATGGGCTCGCAGGGCGGCGACGAGCTCGTCAACGACGTCCTTGCGTAACGTATGCAGGTCCGCACGAACACCGAGCTCCGCCATCAAGCGGCGGATGCGGTCGTGCTCCTCCAGGATGCCTCTTACCTCGGCCGCATGATCTGTCGAGAGTCGCGGCAGGATGAGCCGCTCCTCGGCATCGAAGTGCGCCAGAAGGCCCGTTTCGAAGCGGGACCACATCTCCTGGATGGTCGGCTCGTTCCCTCCCTCGACTGCGTCGATCAGCTCGCCGAAAAGGCGATCGAGCCGCTGATGATCGACCGTCATTTCCTCACGTATGCTGGTCATACCAGACAATGTTGGGCTGCCGCTGTCCGGTCGCTAGAGCCTTCACGTGAATGGTCTGCGCCCCCATGGATACGCGCAATCCTGGCGCCGGGCATTGCGCCGGCCCGCCACGAGCGACAACGCTCTGGACCGACGCCGTCGCGCGATAACCAACAACCGTCAGGTCCCCGCCGCGGTCGCCTTGCAGCTCCAGGTGGCAGAGTTCTAGCTTGAAGGCCACATGTCAGCCGCAGGGGCCGTCAAGGCACGTCAAGTTCAAGAAGTCATGGATGCGTTCCGCCGCGTAATTCGCGAGCTGCGTTTGAGCGGTGGACAGATCGAGCGCAAGCTCGGTGTCAGTTCGGCGCAACTATTTGTCCTGCACGAACTCGGCGAACACCCGGGCTGCTCGATTGGCGAAGTCGCGGAGCGTACGCACACCGACCAGAGCTCGGTCTCGACCGTGGTCAGCCGGCTGGTGTCGACTGGACTCGTCAAGCGCAGCGCTGCTGCCGATGACGGGCGCCGCGCCGAGCTCAGGCTCACGGCTCGCGGGCGGGGTCTGCTCCGGCGCGCTCCCGATACCGGGCAGCAGCGCATGGTCGCGGCGCTCACTGCGCTGCCGGCGCGGCAACGCGAAATGCTCGCGCGCTCGCTTGCGCAGCTTGTCGACGAGATGGAAACCCCGAACGGCAGCTCGGCGGTCTCGCTCGGCAACCACGCTCGTTCGCACGCGCGCAACAACAAGAAGAAGCGCGGAAACTAGGCCCCAGGCAGCCCCCGGTCGCGCTCGAGCGCCTGCGACAGGAGTGCGGTGACGCGCTCGGCTAGTTTCGTGATGCCGCCGGGTACCTCGCGGATTTGACCGTCCAACCACAGCATCGCGAGGCCATGGACGACCGCCCAGGCGGCGGTCGTCACGACCGGCAGCTCGTACTCGCTTCCGCTGTCGTTTTCTGCCGCGACGGCTTCGCGTGCCGCATCGACGAGGATTTGGAATGCCGCCCGTGAGCTCGAATCGAGTGCAGGGGATTGGTTTCGCCGCAGTTCCGGTCCGAACATCACGCGGAACAGCGCGGCGTTGTCGACTGCGAACTGCACGTAGGCTACGCCGGCCGCGTTGAGTCGACCCCGCGGTCCTGTCCCAGCGCGTTTGGCGGATTTCCCTCATGGCAACTGCCAGCTCGTCGAAGCCTTCGGTGGCCACGGCCGCCAGGAGCTCCCGCTTGTCCTTGAAGTGATGGAGCGGCGCGGCGTGGGACACTCCGAGTCGGCGTGCCGCTTCGCGCAGGCTGAGTGCGCCCGCTCCCTGTTCGGCGATGATCTGTCGCGACGTGTCGACCAACGCCCGATGCAGATCGCCATGGTGGTATCGGCCTCGCGGTTTGCTCGCGGCCGCGGTCTTTCCGGCTGTCCGGCGCTTCACCTGGATGGAGGAAGCCATCGCGTCTTGACAGTGTCAAGATAGCGCCTATCTTGACACTGTCAAGTTTGGGGTGCCTCGCGTGGAGGTTTTCATGAAGAGCAGCGGACGGCCCGATCGGTTCCGCCGGTTGGAGCAGGATCGATTCGATGTCGTGGTGGTGGGCGCAGGTATCGGTGGGCTGACGAGCGCGGCGCTGCTCGCCCAGCGCGGCTACTCCGTGCTGGTGCTGGACCAGCACTACGTTGCCGGCGGCAACGCCACCGTGTTCCGGCGTCGGGGCTACGAATTCGACGTTGGTCTGCACTACATCGGTGATTGCGCGCCGGACGGAACCATCCCCCGCATCCTGCATGCGGCCGGTGTGGACGACGTGGAGTTCCGCCCGCTCGACCCCGACGGGTTCGACACGCTGGTCTTTCCGGACTTCGCCTTCCGCGTGCCGCGCGGCATCGAGCGCTACCGTGAGCGACTTCTCGACCAGTTCCCGCACGAGCGTCGCGGCATCGAGCGCTACATCCACGTGCTCGAACAGTTCGACGCGTTGCAGGGCCTGGCAGTGAAGCCGAAGACGGCTTGGAAGGTGCTGCCGCGGTCGCTCACGGCACTTCGTTTCGCGACGGCCACACTGGGGTCATTCCTCGACACCTGCACGCACAACCCGAGGTTGCGCGCGGTCCTGGCGGCGGAAAATGGAGACTATGGTCAGCCGCCCAGCCGCGCGTCGCTGATGCTCCACGCGGGGTTGATGCTCCACTACCTCAAGAGCGGCGGCTACTACCCGGCGGGCGGAGGCCAGATCATGTCCGATCGGCTCGCCGACTCCATCGAGGCCAATGGCGGCAAGATCCTGCTTCGCGCTCGTGTCCAGCGTATCCTCGTTCGGGACGGCCGCGCCACCGGTGTTGTGTTCGAGAACAAGCACGTCGGACGGCGCGAGGTCCGCGCCGGCGCCGTGATTGCCAACAGCGATCTAAAGCGCACGCTGCTGGAGCTGGTTGGTCCGGACAAGCTGAAGCGGCGCACCGCGAAGCGCGCGCGCGACTACGAGATGTCGCCCGCGCTCGGCGTCCTGTACCTCGGCGTCCGCGGCGATCTCGCAGCCGAGGGCATCACCAATACGAACTTCTGGGTTTCACCCTCCTACGACTTCGAGCCCATCTACCAGCGCACGCGCGCGGGCCGCTTCGACCCGGACCCCCTGGTCTACATCTCGATCGCTTCACTCAAGGACCCGCACAATCGCCGCCTGGCTCCCCCGGGGGTCACCAATCTCCAACTCATGTCGCTCGCGCCGAGCGAGCCGGAGAGCTGGGGCGTGACGGCAGCCGAGGTCGCAAACGGTAGCTACAGCGACAATGCCGACTACCAACGGCTGAAGGCCGAGTATGCCGCGCGCTTGATCCGGGGCGCCGAGCGGGTGCTGCCGGGGCTTGCGGAACGCATCGTGATGCAGGAGGTTTCCACGCCGCTCACGCACAGCCGCTACACGCTCTCCACCGGCGGCACCTCGTACGGCCTGTCGCTGATTCCTTCGCAGTTCTTCCTCCGTCGCCCCGGCGCGCGGACGGAGATCGAGGGTCTGTATCTCTGCGGCGCGAGCACCCGTATGGGCCACGGCATCATGGGTGCGATGATGGGTGGCCTGGACGCCGCCTCGCAGCTTCTGGGTAGGGGGATCTACGGGGAGGTCTTCCGCAGGAGGCGGCCGCCGGCCGCCGAGGCCAGGTTGGAGCCCTTGATCCCTGGCGAGCGGGGAGCGTCGGGCCATGGCGGAGCAATCCCCCGATCGCGACCCGGACCCGGGACCCGGCGGGACGCGGCCCCCTAGCGCGAGCTGGTCCAGCCGTAATCAGGGCTATTCGAACTTGTCGACGAAAGCGCGGTGCGCTGCCAGTTCCGGGTTCCCGGCCAGCTGGGCGGGGCGGTAGCCGCTCGAGACCCGCAGCACCCGGACCTGCCGGCCGTCCACGCGGAAGTAGACGCGCCAATCCTTGATGGCCAGCCTGAGCTCGTCTCCCTCGCGCTTGATGCGCCGGTAGGCGTGCGGCAGCGGGCCGAGCGCCAGGGTCTCGACGATACGCGCCTCGAGCTCGACGCCGAGTTCCTGCTCGATGAACTGGAGCTGCTCCCGCGCCGGCTCGACCACCTCCACGTTCCAGCGCGCTACCGGGTCGTCGGGCGCGGCATTCGCTTCGGCATCCAGCCAGCCGTTGTTGGTGTCGACGAGGGCGTCCGTGTAGGCGACGTAGGGTTTGATGTCGAGCACCGGAGTCCCGTCGACCATGTCGACGTTCACGATGTCCAGCCTCAGGCCCTCGACCCGTTCGAGCCGCACCACGCTCAGCCCGAGTGGGTTCGGCCGGTGTGGCGAACGCGTTGCGAACACGCCGCGTCGCACCCGGCTCCGGGGCGGCTGGACCTTGGGACGCCAGCCATCGTTGAGGTGGAACCAGAACAGCACCCAGATGTGCTCCCACTGGTCGAGATCCGACAGCGCGTCCTCGAAGTGCCTGCCTGGATACAGCTCGATGCTGCCCCGCACGCCCTCGGCGGCCCGCGGCTGACGCGGTGCGCTGACCCGCTCGAGGAAGGGCGACCGGACGACCCCGATGGGCTCGAGCGCCAGGCTTGTCGGGGCGCCGTGTTCCACGCGGTGTTCATAGCGCACGCGCCCGCCGGGCACGACCGGCCCGCCCTGGCTGCCCCCGTAGGCGCGGGTGACATCAGGATATTGCCTTTCAGAACCCTTCAGTCATGATCCAGGTGTGCCCCCGCGTTGGTCCCGCCGGACTGCCGACAGCCGGCGTGTCCTACGGGCAGGTCATCTGTACCTGCTAGCGACGCTGTTGGTCGCATGCAGTGCGAAGCCCACGGACCAGACAGAGGGCGGCGACGGAGAGCGCGGTCCGACCGGCTCCGTGGGAATTGCGACCATGCACGGCTCGGCGCTCAGCATCGCCGAGCCGCCGAAGAGCCAGCTTGCCTATTCGGTGCGTGACGCCGAAACGAACGAGCTCATCCCGTGCAAGCTGACCTTTCTCGGTGTGCACGGCTCCCACGATCCGCTGTTTTCCATGAGCGACAAGCCCCGTCACCTGAAGGGCGCAATTGCCGCATTCAACCGCATCTTCTCCCTGAGCGGTACAGGTGCGGTGCGGCTGCCGCGCGGCCGCTACGACGTGTACGTCAGCCGCGGCCCGGAATGGACGTTGAACGTCCGGCGCGATCTGAAGGTGGGCGCACGCGGGGCGCGCCTCGACGTCCAGCTCACGCACGTGATCGACAGTTCAGGTTGGATCAGCGGAGACTTCCACGTGCACGCAGCGCCATCCTACGACTGTCGCGTGCCGATGAGCGCGCGCGTCTACGAGTTCGCTTCCGACGGTGTCGAGGTTCTCGTTTCCGCCGATCACAATGTGATTTCCGATTACGGACCGATCATCAAGGCGCTCGGCGCCGAGCGCTACGTGGCGAGCGGCATTGGTAGCGAGCTCACGACGAAACGCTGGGGGCACTTCGGCGCCTTCCCGTTGCAGCGCTTTCCGCGCTTGCCCGGCGGCGGCGCGATCAAGGCCCGGGGTCACACGCCCGCGGAGCTGTTCCGCGCGGTGCGTGAGCGCTCGGCAGAGACCGTCATCGAGGTCAACCATCCGCGGCTCGACCGGATGGCGTACTTCAAGTCCGGGCGGCTCGATTCCGCGCATGCCCGCTTCAAGAGGAAGAAGGGCACCTCCTTCGACTTCGACGCGATCGAGCTGTTCAACGGTTACGCGGGGCCTCAGCGCCAGCATGCCGAACAGGTGATGCAGGACTGGTTCAATCTCATCGACCACGGCCTTCGCTTCACCGCGACCGGCAACTCCGACACACACCACCTGCGCTTCAATCTGGGAGGGTTTCCCAGGAACTACCTGCGCGTTGCCGATGACCGTCCCGAAGCGATGACCCCGGACATTCTGGCCCAGACGGTGAAGGCGGAACGCTGCTTCTTCACCACCGGTCCGTTCGTGAGAATCGACATCGCCGGCGGTCAGGAGGGCGACACGGTCGAAGCGCCGAACGGCCATGTTCCCGGCCTGATCAAGGTGCAGGCGGCACCGTGGATCGACGTGACCTCGGTGACCCTGTACGTGAACGGGCACGCCGAGAAGCGTTGGGACGTGCCGGCCAGCCGCGCCGTCAATCGCTTCACGACGCATTTCGACTCCAGCGTCGACCGTGACGCCTACTTCGTGGTGCGCGTGCAGGGCAAGCGCCCGCTCACGCCGGTGGTGGGCGAGCCCGGCGGCTGGCGCGTCGTGCCGATGGCGCTGACCAACCCCGTGTACGTCGATGTGGACGGCAACGGGCGCTACGACGCGCCGCTCTCGCCGGGGCACTGAGATCGGGTCACGCTTCTGCCGGCGCGAGGCCAGGCGCGGCGGTCAGGTTTCCTGCTTCTGCTCGTCGTCGGGGACGTTCGTCACGCTATTGCGCCGCCGTCGCCTGTCGCGGATGTACGACCAGAGCCACAGCGCAAAACCGCCCGCGGCGATCAGAATCATCGCGTGCAGCTCGTAGTGGTGCGCCCGGGCCAGGGCCAGCTTCATCGCCTCGCCCAGCATGTAGCTCGCTCCGCCCAGTCCCACGGCCCAGATTGCCGCACCGATGGTATTGAGTGGCGTGAACACGCGCGTCGGCACACCGCTCATGCCGATCGCGAATGGCGTGACGGAGCGCACTCCGTACAGGAAGCGGAAGCCCACCATCAAGAGCTTGCCGCGCCGCTCCAGCAGGTCGCGCGCTCGCTTCATGCGGCGCTTCCACACCGGGCGCTTCTCGATGACCAAAGGGCCCCAGCGTGTGCCAATCAAGAACCAGGTCTGGTCGCCCGCCAGGCTGCCCGTGAACGCCGTTACCATCACCCACGGCAGCGAGAGGTAGCCGTGATGTGCCGCCAGCCCGGCCAGAACCAGTACCGTCTCGCCCTCGAAGAAGGTGCCGATCAGGACGGCCCAGTAGCCGTAGGTTGCGACGAGGTGGTGTAGCGACACGTGAGCTCCGCACAGGCCCGGGCCAGCAGCCCCGGGAACGCGCAGTTACTGCGAGAAGGGCATGTCGCGCACCAGCCGGCGCGCGCTCGAAGGCCGCCAAGAGCTAGCGCGCCGCCTCCCCGGAAGCAACTCTCCGTGGTTTCGCGATGCTAGCGAGGGATGAGGCCACGCCGGGCCGCCAGCAGAATTGCCCCGATGTGCACTCCGTGCTGGATGCCGCCGCGATCCACTTCGGAGAGCAACTCCTCGGCCGGTAGCAGTGCGACCCGGATGTCTTCCGACGCTTCCGGTCGTGGCTCCGCGACCGGCCTGGCACCGCCGGCAAAATAGAACACCGCCCGGGTGGTGTGACGGCTGGGTTCGGTCGACACGTCCGACAGGAGCTGCCAGTCACCGGCCGCGTAGCCTGTCTCCTCCAGAAGCTCGCGCTCGGCCGCCTGTCGCGGCGTCTCTCCCGCGTCGATCACCCCGGCCGGCAGCTCACGGCTGACGCGCCCGAGCCCGTGGCGGTACTGGTCGACGATCACGATCTGGCCCTGCCCGGTCAACGCCAGCACCGCGACCCAGTTCCTGGTGTCCACGACGTGAAACTGCTCGATCTCGTGTCCGCTCGGCAGCACGACGTGATCCTCGCGCAGCCTCAGCCAGGGGCGGTCGAGCAGCACGCGGCTCTGCCGCACGGTCCACTTCGTCATGACGGAGTAACAATGTCGGCGCCAGTAGCCGTGTCAAGCGCGCATCGCCGATACCTCGACGGCGACCGGTCGGGCCCTGGATGTTCTTGCGCTGGTCGAGCGCGTCAACGCCGCTCGCCGAGGTAACCGATGCAGCTCGTCACCAGAGAGGTCCAACCCGTCTGGTGGCTCGCGCCCAGGCCGCGGCCGTCGTCGCCGTGGAAGTGTTCGTAGAACAGCACGAGGTCGCGCCAATGGGGGTCGGACGCGTAGCGCGCCTCGGCGCCGTGCGCAGGGCGCACGCCGCTCTCGTCCGGCAAGAACAAGCGAGTGAGACGCGTCGCCAGCTCCTCGGCAACCTGATCGAGCGTGCACCGTCGCCCCGAGCCTGTCGGACACTCCACGGTCAGCTCATCGCCGTAGAAGTGGTGATAGCGACGCAGCGCCTGGATCAGGAGGAAGTTGACCGGGAACCACACCGGTCCGCGCCAGTTCGAGTTGCCGCCGAACATCGGCGAGTCGCTCTCGCCCGGCACGTAGGCGACGCGGTGCGCGCCTCCAGGCGTGTTGAACTCGTAGGGATGCTCCAGATGCACGCGGCTCAGAGAGCGTACGCCGTGCGGCGACAGGAACTCGCGTTCGTCCAGCAGATAGCCGAGCACCCGTTCGAGTCGCGCGCGCGACGGGACGGCCAGAAGCCTCCGTCCGGCCGTGTCCGGTCCCGCGCGATCCATGTACGCGATGTGCCGCGCCAGGTCGCTGCGATGGTCGAGGAACCACTGCATCCGCTTCTTGAACCCCGGCAGCTGGTCGAGCACGTCGTCGTCGAGCACCGCTACCGCGAACAGTGGGATGAGTCCGACGATCGACCGCGTGCGCAGCGGCAGCACCTGGCCGTCGGTGTGCAGCTGGTCGTAGTAGAAGCCGTCCTGCTCGTCCCACAGCCCCGTTCCGCCGAGCTCGTTCATCGCGTCCACGATGGCCACGAAGTGCTCGAAGAACTTGGACGCCATGTCCGCATACGCCGGCTCGTAGCGCGAGAGCTCCATCGCGATTTCGAGCATGGTCGCCGCGTAGAACGCCATCCACGCCGTGCCGTCGGCCTGCTCGATGTAGCCGCCTGTGGGCAGGGGGACGGAGCGGTCGAACACGCCGATGTTGTCCAGACCGAGGAAGCCGCCCGAAAACAGGTTGTTGCCCTGGTCGTCGGTGCGGTTCACCCACCAGGTGAAGTTCAAGAGTAGCTTCTGGAACACCCGCTCCAGGAAGAAGCGGTCCGGGTGCCCGGCGCGCAGCCCCGCCTGGTAGACCTCCCAGGCTGCCCAGGCGTGCACTGGCGGGTTGACCGCAGAAAAATCGTACTCGTACGCCGGGATCTGCCCGTTCGGGTGCATGTACCACTCGCGCAGCATCAGGATCAGCTGGCTCTTGGCGGCGTCAGGGTCGACGTTCGAGAGCGGGACCATGTGGAAGGCTAGATCCCACGACGCATACCAAGGGTACTCCCACTTGTCCGGCATGCTGATGAGGTCGCGGTTGTACAGGTGTTGCCAGCCGCTATTGCGCCCTGTCAGGCGGCTTTCTGGCGGTGGCGGCGAGGCGGCGTCGCCCTCCAGCCAGTCGCGCACCACGTAGTGATAGAACTGCGTGCTCCACAGGAGCCCTGAATAGGCCTGTCGCGCGACCTGCTGTTCGTGCTCGAGGTGGTTCGACGAGAAGACCCCAGCGTAGAAGTCGTCGGCCTCGCGGCGGCGCTGGTCCAGCGTAGCGTCGAAGTCCGAACCGAACGGATCGCGCTCCACCGCGCCTTCCGCGCACAACCTGAGCCGTATCCGGAGCTCGGCCCCTGGGGCGAGCTCGAGGCGGTAGTGGCCGGCCGCCTTGGTCCCCGCGCCGTCCGCGAGCACGTCCTCCCGGCCTTCGACAACGTGCAGGTGGAATGCATCCTTCTTCGCGTGCTCGTCGCCTTCGCTCCACAGGCGGTGCGTGTTCGTCTCGTTCTCGGTGAACAGAAGCTCGGGCTCGCCCTGGCACGGCTCGAAATGCAGTCGCATCGCACCTAGTGAAGCGTGCTCGGCGAAGAGCTCGTTCGGCCCGGCGCCCTCGATACGCGGCTTCTGGAAGTCACCCTCGCCCTGACGCCCCCACGACCAGGTGTTGCGGAACCACAATGTGGGCAACAGGTGCAGCGTCGCGGCATCGGGACCGCGATTCGCGATCGTGATCACGAGCAGCACGTCCTCCGGCGCGGCCTTCGCGTACTCGAGCTGGACGTCGAAGTAGCGATCTCCGTCGAAGATGCCCGTGTCGATCAGCTCGAACTCGCCATCGTGCCGCGTGCGCCGACGGTTCTCGTCCACCAATTGGCTGTAGGGGAATTCGCACTGCGGGTACTTGTACAGCGCGCGTCCGTACGAGTGCGTGGGCGTCGCGTCGAGGTAGAAGTAGCACTCCTTCACGTCCTCGCCGTGGTTGCCCTCCGGGCCGGCGAGCCCGAACAGCCGCTCCTTGAGGATCGGATCCTGTCCGTTCCACAGCGCCAGCGCGAAGCACAATCTGCCCTGCCGGTCACACAGCCCGAGCAGCCCGTCCTCGCCCCACCGGTACGCGCGGCTGCGCGCGTGATCATGGGGGAAGTAGTCCCACGCTTCGCCGTCGGGCGAGTAGTCCTCGCGAACCGTTCCCCACTGCCGCTCGGACAGGTATGGCCCCCAGCGCTTCCAGTTCTTCTCGCGGCGGGAGTCCTCTGCCAGGCGCGTCGTCTCGGCGTTCGGCGTTGTCATGCGGCAGATCGAGAGCGTACTTCGTCCGGCCGCTGGCCGTCAGCGGATAGCGCCGCCCCGAGCCGCCCGGCTTCGATGCCCGGCGGCTGGGGTTGTGCTGTCGCTCACATCCGGATGATGAGCGTGTGCACTTCGTTCTGCGCGCCGTTCGCCGGATCCGGAGCAGCGCTGTCGGCCGGTGCCGGAGCAGCTCCCTGATCATCGCCGGGTGCGGGTGCGGCGTTGTCAGCCGGTGCTGCGGGGGCAGCCGGCGCTGCTGCGGCGGCGGACTTGCACTGGTACGTGACGCGCCACTCGGTCTCTTCGTGCGTGCTCGAGCTCTCGTGCACCGTCTTGAGGCCGAAGAGATCCGTGCCCTTGTGCGCCTCGCCTTCCGTGCTCGAACCGACGGGCACTTCCCCTTCCTCGAGGATCTTGTATCCGTCAGGACAACGACTCGCCATGTACTTTTCGGCCTTGGCGTGCGCGTCGTCGCGATCTCCTTGCAGCGCAACAATGCCGCCGCTCGGCGTGACCTTGACGACACGATACGAGCTGCACGCTGTCAATCCCAGCGCAAGGCAAGCCACCAGCGGAAAAGATATCGAACGGATATTCTTCATGGCGCCGGAATCTACCACCACCGATGTCTCCTGCCTACGCTGTCGGGCGGCCTGGCCGGCGCCTATTGATTCCGCGGGGATACGCGCTCACGCCCGACCCCGGCGGGGTGCAGGCGCTCGGGACTCCGGCCGCCAGGGCTCTGGCCTGCAGGGGCATTCCGCCCGGACGACGCACCCCGACCTGGTGGCTCCAGCCTAGGCCTGGTTCTGCGTGCGTCGTCCCAGGTGGCGCGCGACTGCGACTGCATTGCCGAGGCGCTGCGCCGCGCGGCCGCGCACGGGAGCGGGCTCCACGCCGAGGCCCTCCTCTATGATGACCGCGTCGAGCGTGCCGGCGCCGCGCTGGCGCACATTGCAGTAGACGGATTTCAGGAGAAGCGAAGCCCCCTCGTAGCCGAGCGGGCCACGCAGCAGATCGAGCGTGCTCTGGTTCCATGCTGCGACGACCGCTCCGTCCGACAGCGCCGACCACTCGCGGCGCAGCTCGTCGAGAGCGATGCCGGCTTCGACGGCCTCGCGCGCGAGCCCCATATGCTCGAGATGTTGCTCGTCGGGCATGCGCAAGGCCGGGCGCACGATGCGCTCGAACACGCGTCCGCTGTGCGGCGACAGCGCCGTCCACTGCACCAGCTCGCGTTGCTTGTCGCCGCGGCGGGTTACCTGTGTCGATTCGCCATACACGATCCACAAGCGCTCGAAGTCCTCGACGAGTGCCCGCGGGATCGCTCGCCATGCCCGCCGCTGTCGCTCGATGCGCCTCTCCTTGCGCCGCGCGCGCGCCTGCTCGATCTGCGCGTCGATCATGCCGTCGAAGCTCTCGATCAGCCCATCCAGGCCCGCCGTTTCCGGTTCCAGCAGGCTCAGCGCCTCGGCGATCGATTCGATCGTGGATACGCAGCCCTCCCGCGGCTCGCGGCGGATGCGGTAGCGGCTCGGAGAACGTGGAACGAGCGCGTAGCACGGCAGCTGGTGCAACCAGCAGTGGTCGCGGTAGAGCGTGCGGGCGTGGTGCCAGGTGCCGTCGAGAACGACCAGCGCGCTCGGCTTCTCGCTGTCGGCGATCTCGTCGAGCCGCTTCGCGCCTGGGCCGGGATAGAGCAGCCCTGCGCCCGGCGGCAGCTCGAAGGGAGGAGCCGAAGAATCGTGTTCGGAGAATACCGCGACCTGTACGCGCTCGAGTCCCAGCTTTGCGATGCGCGCCGTGCCGATCGGATGGAATCGCTCTCGCGGGTGCTGGAGGATGAACACGGGCGTGCGGTTTTCCACCCGCGGCACCGACGCGCAGATGCAGAGCGCTGCTGGCTTGTGGCAGCGGTAGCAGACAGCCCGGAAGGTGGCCGCGGGGGAGGGGAGCACGGCGTGTTGCCTACCACCGTCGCGCCCCGCACGGAAATTGCAAGAATCCCCGGCAAGTGCGAGGCGCTCCTGCGCGCTCGGGGGCGCCACCTCCCCGCACGGAGGTTCGGGTCATGCTCAAACAGAACTATCGCCGGCTCTGGGAAGTCACGGTCTTCCTGGCGATCGTCTATCTCGGGGCTGGAATTTCCAAGCTTGCTGGGCTGCCCGTGTGGGTCGATAGCTTCCACGCCTGGGGCTACTCGGACATGTTCCGCATACTGGTCGCCCTGGCCGAGATCGCCGGCGCGATCGTGCTCCTGATCCCGCGCGTCGCTTCCATCGGCGCCGTGGGCCTCGGGCTGGTGATGCTGGGCGCAATCTTTACGCACTTGTTCCATGGCTGGGCCGTGATCGCGCTCGTCCCGCTGGTGCTGTTGGTGCTCCTGGCCTACGTCGGGCGCGAGCGGCTGCCCCGGCCCGACACCAAGCCCCACTGGGAGCCGCACCACCGGACCTACCAGTAGCGGGCCAGAACGATCCTACGTTCCCTCGATCGGCTGGCGGCGGTTGGGCAGCCCGTCATAGAAGCCGATGCTGTTCAGGAAGCGACCGGTCTGCTTGAGGTAGTTGCCGCGGTCGAGATGGATCAGGTGGCTGCCGGGGAACCAGTGCAGGCGGCAGCGGCCCCAGTGATCCCACAGAAGGCGCGCGTGCTTCGGTGGGGCCAGGCGGTCGCCGACTCCGCCGATCACCATCAGGTTTTCCTTCGGCAGGAGCGCGGGGTAGCTGAGCGGGCAGCTGACGGCGAGCGCATAGCGGATGTCCGACAGCGGGCGGCGCAGCGCAGCGAGCGCGCCGCGCACCACCGCGCCGATCGGCTGCCACTCGAGAACGAGATCCGCGACGCTGGCGAGCGGCACATTCGGGATCGAGAACGCCAGGCGTGGCTCGGTCGCCGCGAGCAGCGCGGAAGTGAACCCGCCCAGGCTCACTCCGGTAACGCCCACGCGCGGCGTGCCGCAGTACTCGAGCAGGTGATCCATGAAGATGCGGAAGTCGAACACGGCCTGGCCGAAGGCCTCGTTGATGCGGGACATCCCGCCTGCGAAGAACCCATGTCCGGAAAACGCCGAGAAGCGGGCCTGACGCGGGCCGTGGAACGGAAGCGTGAACAGCGCCACGTCGAAGCCCATGTGATACAGCCACGGCAGCGCGAAGAACCACTCGTTGAGCAGATACAGGTCCGCACTGAAACCATGGATGGCCATGACTGTCGGGCGCGGGCCCTTGTGATGCCGCCAGAAGCGCAGGTGGGCGGTGCGGTTGTTGCGGTGCGAGAGGTAGTCCGCCCGCTCACGCGGATTCATCGGTTCGTACGGGCTCGAGAACTGCAGATCCTCGCAGATGCCGTCGCCGGGGCGGAAGCGCGGGAAGCGCGCCCGCCGCGTCTCGATGCGGACGCCGGACGGCGGCTTCCTGAAAAAGCGGGTCGGATCGCCGGTCTCGGCCATGGCGCCGTACAGAGTCCGATCCTCGAGATCGCGCTTGAGCCTGAGCGGGCGGTAGCCGAGGGGAAAGGCGAGCGAGCCGACCAGACACGCTCCGAGCGTGCGCAGCAGAACGTCTGCGGCCGCTGTCGCCTGGACCTGGACACGGTCCCGCAGGGCTAGATCGAACGGCTCGGGACGGCGGGCGAAATCGGCGGGCAGCTCGGCCCACCAACGCTCCCCGGGCATCTCGCGCGGCGCTTCGAAACAGGCATCGTGGACGATGCGCGATACGACGGGTGAGCGGCTCACGCCTTCACTCCTTCCCCACCGCTTTGCGCGAAAGTGGCCAGAACCAACATTATTGCACACTGATGCTTGGTGTCGCGACCGATCGGCCTTAACTAGGGGACGTATGCAGGATGCCGCTCTGCTCCGCCTGCTCGACCTGATAAAGCGCAAGCTCGGCGCCGACAACGTCCGGGCCGAGCTGGGGGGCCGCGAGCCCCGGGACAAGCACCTCGTCTGGTGCCCGCTGCCGGGCGACTACCGGGTCGTCGCGGTCTTCGACGAGCTGCCGGAGGACCGCGATGCGCGCGCACGCAGGCTCGAGGTCATGGTGCGGTCGTTCGCCGGCACGCTGCAGAGCGACGAGCACGAACGCCCCCGAATCTCCAACGAGCTCGCCTCACGCCGTCTGGATGACGCGCTCGACGCACTCGCCGATCGCGCAGGCGCCGTGAGCGCGGTGGTCATCGACGCGCAGTCGCCGGTGGTGTGGGGCATCTCCGGGACGCGTCGCGGAGACGAGGACGTCGAGAACGTCCATCCGCACGGCGGACGCGACCGAGATGGCGGTGCGCGCGGGAGTCGACTTCGCTGCGCTCCTGGAGCGCGAGCCCACCGAAGTGGGGACGCTGCTCGACCAGCGCGGTGTGGATTCGAAAACGGCGCGCCTCTTGACGCGGGAGGCCGAGCGCATCCGCCAGGCGAGCCGACGCAGCATCGCCGCGTGGCGCCATCATCTGCTCACCGCGCGTGCCATCGCAGCAGTGCGGCGCGACGGCGACGAGCCGTACCAGCGCGAAGCGATCCGGGGCGAGAGTTTCGGCTACCTGGCGCGGGCGTTTGCCAACATCTACCGTCTGCTCCTGGTCTACGAAGGCCCGTTCTCGGAGCTGCACGCCGAAGCGGCCCTCGTTCACGCACTGCCGCACATCGAGCGGCTGGTGCTCGCGCTGCCTCCCGTCGAGCCGCCACCCGGCGGCGAACGCGTCCGCCTGCGGCCGGTGCCGAACGACTGAGCGCCGGCCTGCCGGACCAGCGCGGGACATTCGCCGGAGATGAACTAGAAATACGCCATGGACGCCGGTATCGCGGAGCTGGTCGAGCTCCTGCGCGGGCGCAGGTTCGCCGTGCTCACCGGAGCGGGTTGCAGCACGGAGTCCGGCATCCCCGACTATCGCGGACCGGAGACCGCGAGGCGCGCCCGAAATCCGATCCGCTACCAGGAGTTCCTGCGGCATCCGCACGCGCGCGCCCGCTACTGGGCGCGCAGCTCGGTCGGCTGGCGGCGCATGACGGCGGCCGAGCCCAACCCGGCGCATCTGGCGCTGGCCGGGCTGGAACGCGCGGGCCTTGCTGTCGGGCTCATCACGCAGAACGTCGATCGACTCCATGCTCGCGCCGGCAGCCGCCGGGTCATCGAGCTTCACGGCGCTCTGGACGAAGTGCGCTGTCTCGAATGTGGAGTGATCGAGTCGCGTGCTCGCCTCCAGCAGCGGCTCCTGGCGCTCAATCCGGGCTGGAGCGTGGCGGATGTCGAGCTGGCACCGGATGGCGACGCGGAGCTCGATGCGGCGCTTGTCGAAGGGTTCCGCGTGGCAGCCTGCCAGGTCTGTGACGGCGTGCTCAAGCCGAATGTCGTTTTCTTCGGCGAGAACGTTCCCAAGCCGACCGTGGAAGCGGCCTATGCGCTACTCGGCGACGCAGAGGTGCTGCTCGTGCTGGGCTCGTCGCTGACGGTGTTTTCGGGCTTCCGCTTCGTGCGGCGTGCCAGCTCGGAGGGCGTGCCCGTGGCCATCGTCAATCTAGGCGAGACGCGTGGCGACCCGTACGCCCGCGTGCGCGTGGACGCCCGGGTGGGCGAAGTGTTGCCGGAGCTGGCCATGCGTCTGGCGCCGGGTAGCGCGGGCTAGGCCAGTTCCGTGACGCGGCGGGCGAGCACGCCGGGTGAGGGGAGACCCTGTGCGGACAGCGCGTGGCAGAACGCAGCCGCGGAGCCGTAGCCGACGGCAGACGCGACGCTTTCCGTGGTCGCGCCGGGTGCCGTCATCAGGTTCGCGCCGATCATCAGACGCCGCCGCGTGCGCGTGTCGAGCCAGGAACTTGCGTTGAAGCCGTAGCGCCGGTTGAACGAGCTCACGAGGCGGTTGAGCTGGCGCGGGCCGACGGCCAGCTGTTCCCGCAGATCGACGAGCATCGGCCTGTGTCCGAGGCTCGAGAGCTCCGCGTCCAGTGCCTGCGATAGCGCCGCGTCGCGCGGCGCCACCGGTTCGACGAGCTCGCGCGGCTCGCACCGTTCCAGCGGGATTCCGTCGGCGCGGAGCAAGGCGATGAGCTCGGCCACCGCAGCGGCGACCGCAAAGGAAGGCTCGACCGCACGCGCGATCAGCGCTCCGATCGAGCGCACCCGTTCGAACCCGTCCCGGTGCAGCTTTCCCGCTTGCACGCCGCCGAGGCCGCCCCCCAGCCAGCCGCGCTCCCACTCGAGGCTGACCGCACGGTATGCCGGCGTGCCTTCCTGGCGCATGCGTATCCCGCCTTTGCTCTCGATCAGAACCATGCTGCCGGGTTCCAGCCAGGTGTCTCCGCGGCCATCGCTGACGCGCGCTCGTCCTTCGAGCAGCACCGTGACGACGGGGCGCCCCACCCGGTCGCGACGCGGGAACGTCGGCGCGAACAGCCGGTCTTCCGCGACGATGCTGGCGTTGTCGACGACGTGTACGCGATAGCGCGAATGGACGACCGCGTGCGTCGCATGTGCCGCATCGAGCTTGCGAACGTGTACACGACGATGCGAAAGCAGCATGGCAGGGGTCGCGCTTCCCCTTGCGGAACGGCCGTCGCCTTCCACAGAGTCCGCACTATCAGGAATGTACGGGATCTCGTGGCGTTTCCTTCCACGTCCGATGTGCGGGGTCGCGTTGTCCGGAATACTGCCTCCTTGCTGGGTTGGCTGGTCGGTCGGGTGCGATGTCCGGAATTATCAGTGCAGTTTCCCACTGCCTCGTCCGTACAATCTTCAACCCGTCGCACATGTCGTCGAGCCAGCTCGCACCCGCAAAAAGTACATCATGGAAGCACGCAGCCCGTCTTTTCTTCGCCTGTTCGCGCCTGCGGTTGTGGGAGGGTTTCAACGGGCAATTGCGCGTCCGGCGGGCCGGTGTGGGCGTCCAGAACCATGGGTGGGGATCATCAGCGTCCGCGTCCATACTGCCAGGCGTCGAGGCGTCGCGCGCTTTTGCCGTAGACGCCGCTAGAGGAGGTCAATCATGAGCATGCGCCCGCTTGTCTTCATCGCCATTGCCGCAATCGCCGCACTACCGCTGGCCTGTGGCCCTTCTTCGAACCCCGCTGGCGGCACTGCCGGTTCCGGTGGGCAGGGTGGAAGCGCTGGAGTCGGTGGAATGGCCGGACAGGGCGGGGCAACCGACGGCGGTCTGCCGGACGGCGCGGGCGGCGACGGAGCCGTCAACAACTGTCCGGCGCCCACCGGCGCGCCCACCGTCCACAACAGCAACGTCACCAAGGACACGACGTGGAGTGCCGACAGCATCCACGTCGTCAATGGGATCACCGTGCACGCAGGCGTGACGCTGACGATCGCGCCGTGCGCGATCGTCCAGGTCGCTGCCCGCGACAATCTCGAGATCGACGGCACGCTGGACGCAGAAGGTACGGCAACCGAGCCGATCCGCTTCGAGCGGCATGACGCCAATGCGTGGGGGACGCTGTACATCGTGCATGGCGGCAAGGCCACGCTCGCGTACACGACGCTCGACGGCGGCGGCAACGCCGTGGGGAGCATCAACCGCGCGACGCTCGTCGCCTGGGGCGACGACTTGCAGCCGCCGATGGAGCCGATGCTGTCGGTGAATCACGTTACCGTCGAGAACTCGGAGGGCTACGGCGTCAACGTCGCCCGCAACGCGAGCTTCGCCAGCGGCTCGACCGCGCTCACACTCAAGGGTAACGGAAAGGTGGACACGACCGAGCCGTATCCGCTGTTCGTGGAGACGCGCGCCCTCGGCACGGTGCCGGATGGAACGTACACGGGCAACCAGGTCGACGCGATCGGTATCGATTCGAGCGATCCCGCGGAGGACCTCGGCAACGTGACCATGCGGAACCTCGGCGTGCCGTGGGTCTCGGACTCCGACATCGACATCACGCCGGACACCACGACGCCTGCCTCGTCGCTGCACATCGACCCCGGCGTGACGCTGGAGCTCGGGCGGGGCGCCAACATCGTGGTGGACAGCCAGAACGGCAAGAGCGGCAAGCTGGAGATAGCCGGTACGAGCCAGGATCCGGTCACCATCAAGCGTTCGGGGAGCAGCCCCTGGGGCGGGGTGCTGATCAATGGCCCGGCCACCGGGTCGCTGTCGTACACGACGCTGGAGGGCGGCGGATACGACACGGGGTCGAACGCGGGCGCCTCGCTGGTCGTCTTCGGTACCGAGCAGCCGCCTTTGCAGCCGATCGTGAAGGTCGACCACGTCACGGTGAAGGGCTCGGTGGGCCGCGGCGTGATGGTGGATCGCTACGCCTCCTTCATCAGTGGTTCGACGAATCTGACCATCAGCGGCAGCGGCGCCAGTTCCACGACCTACACGCGGCCGCTGGCGATCGGGGCGCACGCGCTGACCAGCGTCCCGGTCGGGACGTACACCGGCAACAAGGTCGACCAGATCTACATCGACTCGAGCCCTATAGATCTCGACACGGACGAGACCATCCACGATCGCGGCGTGCCGTACCTCGACCAGGGGCTGACGGTCGCCCAGGGCAACCAGCCGACGGCGCCGACACTAACGGTGGAGGCCGGCGTCCACCTGCTGTTCGAACCGGGCGAGAGGCTCGACATCTTCGCCGGCTCACTCGAGGTCGACGGCACCGCCCAGAAGCCGGTCGTGATCAGCTCGGCTGCTGCAAGCCCGGCGCGGGGCGACTGGGTCGGCATCGTGTTCGACTCGACGGCCGCGCCGTTTCCCCAGAAGATCGATCACGCCGTCATCGCGGACGCGGGCGGCCCCTCCGGCGCCGCCAATTGGACCTGCGATCCCGTGGTGAACGGAACGCAGCTGGACGAGAACGCCGGCGTGCTCATCCTCGGCTGGGCGCCGTCGTCCGAGTTCGTCACCAACACGCAGATCAAGATGAGCGGCGGTCACGGCATCGTGCGCGGCTGGGATCTCACACAGGGACCCGCCACGGACTTCACGCCGACCAACACGTTCGACCCGGCCCCGGGCGGCTACCTGGACCAGACCCAGCCGCCGAATCCGAATGCGACGCCGGAGTGTCCGTAGCGAGCGGCGCGTCTAGCTGGCCTTGGCGCAGAGGAGCTGGCGCACGACGCGCGCCAGCTCCGTGCGCTCTTCTGCCGTGAGGCCGCTGAACTCCACGCCGAACTCGCCTCGCCGCACCCAGCGGACGATGGCGCGGAAGCGCCCTTCCTCTTCCGCGCCGGGCAGCTGCATGCAGACCACGATGGTTTCGCCGTAGCTCGGCGAATCGAACGCCTCGATGCAAAGCCCGGTGAGGCTCAGGTCACGCGCAACGCCCCGGATGGTGCGGGTCTGATCGCGCTCGCACTTCACCTGGATCTCGACCGCATGCCGTCCGTGTCCACGGACTGCCGCATAGGTCCCGCTCTCTGTATGTGCCGCATCCCACCGCATCGGCCTGGCGCTCCGGACCCGTCAAAGCTAACAACGCAGCGCGTCGCTGGGAAGTCCCAGGGGTGCATTGACGTGGCTCGCCGGAATCGTTCCGTTTTTCGCTCGTAGCTGCGCTGCCCACGCCCTCGGCATGGGCCGTGCGCTCCGCTGGGGAGTTGCCTGGAAGCCTAGCGATTCACCGTGCGCATCCCCGCTTCGTGGTAGCGGGCGCCGGCCGCGACGCCCCGCGGAGCGATCTCCTCGATGTGGCGCAGGTCGTCGTCGTCGAGCGTCACGTCGAGGGCCCCGATGTTCTCTTCCAGGTACTTGACGTGCTTCGTGCCGGGGATGGTGACGATGTCCTCGCCCTGCGCGTGGACCCAGGCCAGCGCGAGCTGTGCGGGGGACACCTTCTTCTGTTCGGCGAGCTGCTTGACGCGGTCCACGAGCTTCAGGTTCTTCTGGAAGTTGTCGCCCTGGAAGCGTGGCGAGAAGCGGCGGTAGTCGTTTTCCGGGATGTCCTCGAGCTTCTGGAAGCGACCGGTGAGGAAGCCTCGACCGAGCGGACTGTACGCGACGAACCCGATGCCGAGGTCGCGCACGGTCGGCAGGAGCTCGTCCTCTGGGTCACGCGTCCACAGCGAGTACTCGGTCTGCAACGCGCTGATCGGGTGTACCTCGTGCGCGCGGCGGATCGTGTCCGGTGCGGCCTCGGACATGCCGAGAAAGCGCACTTTGCCGGCCTTCACGAGCTCGGCCATCGCGCCGATGGTTTCCTCGATGGGCACGCTCGTGTCGACACGGTGCTGGTAGTACAGATCGATATGGTCGACGCCTAGGCGCTGGAGCGAGTCGTCGCAGCACTGCTTGACGTAGTCGGGGCGCCCGCTGACGCCGAGGAATGCGCCTTCCTCGTTGCGCATGTTGCCGAACTTGGTCGCAAGTACGACCTGTTCGCGGCGATCCGCGATGGCCTTGCCGACGAGCCGCTCGTTCTTGAACGGCCCGTACATGTCCGCGGTGTCCAGCAGGGTGATGCCAAGCTCCAGGGCGCGATGGATCGTCTTGAGCGATTCGGCGTCGTCGCCTGCCCCGTAGAACTCGCTCATGCCCATGCAGCCGAGTCCCATCCGGGATACTTCGAGCCCCTGACGCCCGAGCTTGACCTGCCTCATGCTCCGCTCCTCTCGTTCGTGCGAATGCGTGTCCCGCGCGCGGGGCCTAGCATGCGTAGGGCGGCGGGAGCGACCGCGCAACTGATCGCGGTGTTCTGGCTTGTCGTCTCGGGCTAGTTCCGGCGCACCGAGGCGTGGACGTGGCTCTCGTCCTCGTAGAACACCCAGTCGAAGCCGGCCTCCACGGCGAGGCGGGCCAGGGTGCCGAGCTTGCCGGGGTCGAGGTCGGATGTTGTCAGGTCGGCGGCCCGCCCGGCGTAGTGCAGGCTTCTGGGGCCGTGCTCGTGGTTTTCGTCCCAGGCCTCGGTCACCCGCAGATCCACGCCCTTCCAGTGCTCACGGACCAGTCGGGACAGCCGCTCGAGCCGGGACCTGAGCCGCGGCGTCATCATGCGGTCGGCGCCGGTCTTCTCCTCGTCCTTGAAGAGGATGTGGTGGTCGCCGCAGCGGACAAGCCGGCTGAACCCCGCGGTGTGCCGTTCGATGGGGTGCGTGAGCGCGCCCGAGGCCTCGGTCTCGGGAACGTCGGGGATGTGCTGGCCCAGCCGGAGCGCCGCGACGTGCTCGCGGGACAGGGAAGGCCCCGACGGCAGGCCCGTTTCGCAAGCCGAGGAGCTGGTGGACAGCGCGAGCGCGAACAGTGCGACCCGCAGGGGCAGCGGCCGGAACAAGCGAGGTGCGGACAATCGAAGCGGCACGACGATGGGATCGTGTGACGGATCGGACCTGACGGCCAAGGAAACGGGCCGCCTGGGCGGTGCGCTCCGACCGTCGGGCGCCGGTTCGTGCTAGGCCCTGCCCCGCCGTGATCGGAATCAGCAACCTAGAGAAGAGCTTCGGGCGCCAGACGCTGTTCGGGGGCGTGACGCTGCAGCTCAACCAGGGCAGCCGCTACGGGCTCGTGGGTGCCAATGGGTCGGGCAAGACGACCTTCCTGCGCATCCTCACGGGAGACGAGCCGGAGAGCGGGGGCGAGCTCACCTTTCCCAAGAACGCGCGCATCGGCGTGCTCCGCCAGGACCGGTTCCTGAACGACGACCAGCTGATCCTCGACGTGGCCATGATGGGCGACGAGGTCGCCTGGCGCGCACTCAAGGAGCAGGACGAGCTGGCCGCCCAGGACAACCCCGATCCCCACCGCCTCGGCGAGGTGGTGGAAATACTGACGGCCCACGACGGCTACACCCTGGAAGCCCGCGCGAGCCAGGTGCTCGTGGGCCTCGGCATTCCGGAGGCAGCGACGCGCCAGCCGCTGCGCACACTCAGTGGCGGATACAAGCTGCGCGTCCTGTTGGCCCAGGTGCTCGTCGGACAGCCCGATGCGCTGTTCCTGGACGAGCCGACGAACCATCTCGACATCCTGAGCATCCGCTGGCTGGAGCGCTTCTTGTCGAGCTACCGCGGTTGCGCTGTCGTCATCAGCCACGACCACCGCTTCCTCAACAACGTCGCCACGCACATCCTCGACGTCGACTACGAGACGATCACCCAGTACACAGGCAACTACGACGCCTTCCTCGAGCAGAAGGTCGCTACCCGCGAGCGGAAAGAGACGGAAATCGCCCGCGTGGAGAAGGCCATCGCCGAGAAGAAGGCCTTCGTCGAGCGGTTCAAGGCCAAGGCCACCAAGGCGCGCCAGGCGCAGAGCCGGGTCAAGCAGATCGAGAAGATCGAGATCGAGAAGCTGCCGCAGTCGTCGCGCCGCTACCCGAAGTTCTCCTTCGCCTGCGTCCGTCCGAGCGGCAAGGACGTGCTCGATGTGGAGGAGTTGCAGAAGGCCTACGGCGACAACAAGGTGCTCGACGGCGTCTCGCTGTCGGTGCGCCGCGGCGAGCGCGTCGCGGTGATCGGAGCCAACGGGCTAGGCAAGTCGACGCTGCTCAAGATCATCACCTGCAATCTGGAAAAGGACTCGGGCAAGGTTGCCTGGGGGCACGAGACGTACGTCGGTTACTTCGCCCAGGACCACAAGGACCAGCTGACGGAGCCCGAACAGACTGCGCTCGACTACCTGTGGGAGATCTGTCCGCAGGAGGGTACGAGCTTCGTCCGCGGCGTGCTGGGACGTCTGCTGTTCAGCCGCGAGGAAGTCGAGAAGAAGGTCAAGAGCGTGAGCGGCGGCGAGGCTACCCGACTCGTCTTCAGCCGCTTGATGGTCCAAAAGCCCAACGTGCTGGTGCTCGACGAACCGACGAACCATCTCGACCTTGAAGCGATCGAGGCGCTGGTGGGCGCGCTCGAAAACTACGACGGCACGCTGATCTTCGTGTCGCACGATCGCTGGTTCGTGTCACGGCTTGCCACGCGCATTGTCGAGATCCGCGCGGATGGTCTGAACGACTTCAACGGCACCTACGAGGAGTATCTCGAACGTCAGGGCGACGATCACCTGGATGCCGAGCAGGTGGAGCTACGCGCGAAGCAGGATAGGAAGCAGAAGAAGAGCCGCGGCCGCTCGAAGAACGCGGGCAGGCCGCGGACCAACCGCGACAAGCAGCTGCCGAAGCAGCGCGACGAAGTGATGGCACGCATCGAGACGGTGGAAGCCGAGCTCGCCGGCATCCAGCAGCGCTACTGCGAGCCTGGCTTCTTCGACAAGACGAGCGCGGCCGAGGTGGAGTCACTCAAGAGCCAGGAACAGCAGCTTTCCCAGGAGCAAGCCAAGCTGATGCAGAAGTGGGAACGGATCGAGGCGGAACTGCTGGAGCTCGGCGAGGGCGCCGTCGGATAGTCAGTTTCGCGACCCAATTGGAGTCGTCGTCGAGAGCAGGCTCGTCGAGAGGTTACGGCTCGGATACCGTGGGGATATGGGCAGACCCACGCTTGGTTGGCTTGTCGCGTTGACCAGTATTGTTGTCGGTTGCAGCAGCACGACGGTCGTTTCGGGCGGCGGCACGTCGGGCAGCGGCGGCACGTCGGGCAGCGGCGGCACGTCGGGCAGCGGCGGCACGTCGGGCAGCGGCGGCACGTCGGGCAGCGGCGGCACGTCGGGCAGCGGCGGCACGTCGGGCAGCGGCGGCACGTCGGGCAGCGGCGGCACGTCGGGCAGCGGCGGCACGTCGGGCAGCGGCGGCACGTCGGGCAGCGGCGGCACGTCGGGCAGCGGCGGCAGCGACGCGGGCGTCGACGCTTCGTCGGGCGGAACGGGCGGAACGGATGCATCCGCGGGAGGTAGCGGCGGCAGCGCTGGCAGCGACGCGGGCGTCGATGTCTCGTCGGGCGGAACCGGGACCGGGGCGGCAGCGGCGGCAGCGGCGGCAGCGACGCCGGCGCGGAGGCAGCGGCGGGCGGTTCGGGGGGCAGCGGCGGAACCGGCATCGACGCCGGCGGTGCGTGTCTGAATGGCCTGACCGGAGGCGACGGTACGGTGAGCTATCCGTTGTGGCCTGTGCCGACCGAGGACTTCCGCACCACCCCGGAATTCACGACCACGACGAACACGGTGATCGATCACGCGACGTGTCTGATGTGGCAGCGCAGCGTGAACGCCGGTACCTATTCGTGGGATGCGGCGAAGGCGGTGTGTGATGGGCTGACGCTGGACGGCTACAACGACTGGCGTCTACCGACGCGGGCGGAGCTCATCAGCATCACCGACTTCACGGGCTACGCCCCCGCGGTGAACAAGACCGTGTTCACGGACACGCCGACCAGTGGAGGCGGCGCGAGCTTCTGGGCCTCCACCGTCCTGGCCGGCGATACCACGAAGCACTGGGTGATAGCTCTCGGCGCCGCTGGACAGGTTACCTACCTCCCTTCGACCAACGCCGCCGGTGCGCGCTGCGTGCGCGGAACGGGCGCGCCGACGAGCGCGCGTTTCGATAGCTCCACCCCCGGGGTCGTCCTCGATCGCTATACTGGACTCGAGTGGGAAGCGAGCCCGCTGAACCAGGAGTTCGCGCAGGGTTCCGACGCCGCCACGTACTGCCAGAATCTCGTGCTCGACAGCAAGAGCGACTGGCGGGTGCCGAGCGCGCGCGAGCTCTCCACGTTGCTCGACCCGGCGAACGCCACCAACCTGTTGCCGTCGAGCTTCGACTACGTGTTTGGTGCCTACTACTGGTCCTCGACGTTCAAGGCTGGCTTCGGCTACTGGTGTACCTACTTCGGCAATGGCTTCACACAGCTCTGCCCATCCGCCGCCACGGTCCACCGCGTGCGCTGCGTGCGCTAGAACCGTCCGCCCTTCCCTGGGTCTCGGCTTGTCGGCTATCATGTCCGAATGCTCGTTCGGGTAGCTGGGTTGTTGTTGGTTGCGGCGTGCCTCGCCGCGTGCGGAAGCGGCAACGACGCGTCACCGACTGGCGGTGCCGCAGGGACTGCGGGTGCAGGTGGCATGGGCGGTGCTGGCGGAGCTGCTGGGGCCGGAGGAGCCGCGGGCGCGGGCGGTGCTGTCGGCACGACGTGCAGCCAGCCGCCGCGTGATTTCTGGACCTGGGATCTGTCGGTGATGCCGCCCACCAACAAGCAGGTGAACGGAACCTGCGTGGCCGAGACCGATCACGCCTACGTGTACGTGGCCACCGACACCTGGAACGCCGGCAACATGACGCAGGCCCAGGTCGATACCATCGTCAACGCCTTCGAGAAGTCGACGCCAGCGGACAAGACCCGCGGCATCTACGCCACCGACACGGACACCTTCGGCGCGCCTCCCGACGTCGACAACGACCCCCACATCTATCTCTTCTACTACCCGATAGCCTCGTTCAAGAACAACAGCTTCGACGGTTTCTTCCGCGATACCGACGAAACCACCCAGACGGGCTCGAACCACCTCGAGATGTTGCACCTGAACTCCGACGGGCAGTTCAAGCCCGACACGGACTACATGCTCGGCGTCGTCATCCACGAGTTCGTGCACCTCATCAACTGGAAGTACGACACGAGCGAAGAGGGCTGGCTCAACGAGGCGCTGGCCGAGTCGGCAATGACGCTCGGCGGCTACATGACCGATCTGCCCGTGGGCAAGCAGTACGTGAAGGCGACGGCGGCCACGCCGCTCTGCGTCACGGGCGTCTCGAACTACGGCGCGACCTTCAGCTGGGGCAGCTACATGCTCGACCGCTGGGGGACCTCGTTCCTGCGGGACGTGCTGCAGGATCCGGCGCACGGCATCCCATCGATCGAGTCGCACATGCCGCAGGGCACGACCTTCCGCGACGCGTTTGGCGATTTCATGGTGGCCAACCTGCTCGACCAGCCCTCGATCGGCGACGGTCGCTACGGCTACACGTCCTTCGACCAGTCGGCGCTCGGGAGCGAGACGGCAGCGACCATCGATAGCGCCGATCACACCAGCGACGCGGTGCTGTGGGGCGCGCGCATGCTGCGCTTCACGCCAACGGGAGCCGGTACGCTGTCGGTCACGCTCGACTCGGCGGACTGGGACAAGCTGGTCGTTTCCACGGTCGTTTTCGACCCGGCACAGCCGTCCGGCGCCACCGTCACACGACAGACGCTCACCGCCCAGAGCACCCAGCTCGATGTCCCGGTCGCGGCCGGTCAGGTCGTGGATGCCGTCGTGGCGGTCGATCCGGGCACTTCGGTGGACTCCCTGCAGGCTACCAAGACCAGCTTCACCTACAACGCAACGCTCTCGCCGTGATCGGGGACGCGTACAGGGCAGCGTGGGCGTGCGCCCTTCTGGCGGCGCTGGCGTCGGGGTGCGGCAGCTCGGCGGCGTCCGGGCCTTCCGGCGGCGGGGCGGCGGGCCAGGGCGGCGCGGCCGGAGCGGCTGGAGCGGGCGGTGCCGCTGGAGCCGGCGGTGCGGGTGGACCGCTCGCGCTCGCGCCAGGTGACGTGGCGGAGCTGCCGGTGACGAACGGAACCACTGGGGCGCGTATCGACACGCCCGGACGGCAACGAGCAGTACATCCTGGTGCTGGCTTCGACGCGCTTCGACGCATCCGGCGATCAGCTCGACTACTCGCTGAAGCTCGACGCAGCGCCCGACGGCGCGACGGCGATTCGCGTTACCGGGTGCTCGGTCGGCCCGGACCCGTGGGGCGCCACGCCGGTGCCCGCCGAAACGCCGCCGAGCGGCAGCACGTCGGTGACCGTCGGTACCACGCGCACCCTCGACATCCAGACCGGCATCACCTACCAGGCGATCCAGGCCAAGGCGATCGCCGTCGGCAAGTCCGCGATCGTGTGGGCCGACACTACCCCCGCCCACCCGGCGAATCTGGATGCGGCCTTCGTCAGCCAGTTCCTGGCTGACTTCGAGAACGTCATCCTGCCGCGCGAGCGCGCGATTTTCGGTATGGAGTCCGACCAGGACAACGACGGTCACATCTCGCTGGTGTTCTCGCCGCTGACCTACCAGAGCGCGGTGGCGTTCTTCACAGGGTGCGACCTGCAGAGCCTGGTCGGCTGCAAGACGTTCGAACCACGGCGAGTACCTGTACCTGACGCCGCCCGACACGATCGCGCCGCCGTACAACACGCCGAACGCTATCAAGGAAATCCTCGCCCACGAGTGCTCGCACCTCATCAATTTCAACCGCAAAGTACTGCGAAACCAGCTCACGGACTGGCCGGATAGCGCCTACATGGACGAGGGCGTCGGCGCGTTTGCCCAGGACGCCGTCGGACCGCAGGCGGGCAATCTGTACGTCGCCATGGCTGGTCTCGACCAGATCGACCAGTTCTCGCTCGGCGACACACTGCTGGACGGCGCGCAGTACGATATGCAGCGCGACGGCGCGCTGCGCGGCGGTTCCTACTGGTTCGTGCGCTTTCTGTATGACCGTGCGGGCGGCGACGTGGTGAACACCGACGGCAGCATCGGCGACAAGGGCGGGATCTCGTTCCTGCGAGCATTGCTCGACGCCAAACCGTCCATTGCGAAGGATCTGCCCGGCGAGACGAAGGCGTCGATCAGCAACATCGCCATGGACTTCTACACGACCCTGGCGATGAGCAACCGGGACGAGACGGGGGGCGTGAAACCGACCAACTCCTGCTTCGAATACCAGCCGACCACGACAGACCCCGTGTGGCAGAAGCAGCGGGGCGCGGACGTGTACGCGCAGTTCCACGGAATGCAGATGAACGGCCCGAAGACGCAGCCGGCGGCGAGCGCGGACGGAAAGCTTCTGGCGGGCGGCGTGGAGTATCTGACCGTGGGTGCGACGAGCGGGAAGCCAGAGCTCGACCTGACCGTAACGGTGGATCCGAAGGCCCAGGCCCGCGTGCGCATCGGTCGCATCCGCTAGCCAGCCCTTGTGCCGCGGCGCTGGCCGACCCACGCTCCCGGGCATGACGAAAAGTCGCGCAGGGATCGTGCTGGCGGTGCTCGCCGTCGGTTGCTCCAAACATGCACCCACGCCGCCCGCCGGGAGCGCGGCCCCAACGGCGAGCGCACGGGCCGCGGCGCCGAGTGCCAGTGCAGTGGTGAAGCGCGCGCCGGCCCCCTCGGCGTCGTTTTCGCCGCTGACGGGCGCGATCGGCGAGGAAGCGTTCAAGAAGCTGCATCAACTGCGTACGGGCAAGGCGCCGCCGCGCCACGGCACCATTATCGAGCTCGCCGGCACGCACGCCTACCTGAGCCTGCCTCCGCACGCGAAACCGCCCATGCCGGCTGTGGTTGTCATCCACGAATGGTGGGGATTGAACCAGCACATCGAGCACTGGGCCGATCGGCTTGCTTCCGATGGTTACGCTTCGCTGGCCGTCGACCTGTACGGCGGCAAGACCGCCACGACCCCCGATCAGGCGATGAAGCTGATGAAGGCCGTGGACGCGACGCGCGCGCGGACCACGCTGGTGGCTGCGTACCACTTTCTGAAAACCGACCCGCGCGTGAAGGCCCCGCGGGTTGGATCCATCGGCTGGTGCTTCGGTGGCGGCTGGTCGCTACAGCTCGCACTAGCCGAACCGAAGCTCGACGCGGACGTGATCTACTACGGTGAAGTGCCGGTCAATCCCGAGAAGCTGACGCCGCTGCACGCTCCGGTGCTCGCCTTCTTCGGCAACAAGGACAAGAGCATTCCGCCCGCGCACGTCGATGCCTTCGAGCACGCGCTCGAGAAGCTCCACATCACGCACACCGTGCTGCGCTACGATGCACAGCACGCCTTCGCGAACCCGTCTGGAGCCCGCTACAACGAGAAGGCCGCCGCGGACGCCTGGAAGCACGTGCGCGCCTTCTTCGACAAGTATCTGAAGAACCCCGGGCAATGAGCTTGCACGCGGCCACGTCAGTGTGAGATGGCGCTGCTCAGCGTCGGCGGCTCGAGGTCGGGGAGGGTATCGTTGCCGGAGGCTAGCGATGCAGCTTCCTCTTCAAGCTCGTAGCGGCGGGACACCAGCGCGCCGCCGCGATCTTCCCACCACTCCTCGGCGCTGCGCTTGGTCCAACCGGTGGTGGTCGGGCATGCGTCCAGGGCCTCGAGCAGTGCGCCACCGTCAGCGTAGCGGTCCGCTGGGCTCTTCGAGAGGCAACGAAGGATCACGTTTTCCAGAGCCGCCGGTACCGGCTCCGGGCTGCGCGCAGAGGGCGCGGGTGGCGGCTTGGTGAGGTGCGCTGTCACGATCGCCAGCACGCTCGGGCCGTCGAACGGGGCGGCACCCGTGAGCAGGAAGTAGCCTACGGCGCCCACTGCATACACATCCGCCTCGGGTCCGCTACGCGACGCACCGGCGATCGTCTCGGGCGCCAGATACTGCGGCGTGCCCAGCACGGAGTCTGCCGCTGTCAGCATCTCTGTCGTGTCGACCCGCCTCGCGAGTCCGAAGTCCAGCACCTTCACTAGATCCTCGCTGCCGCGGGTGCGGGACACCATTACGTTCGACGGCTTGATGTCGCGGTGCACGAGCCCGCGCACGTGCGCCTCGGCAAGCGATGCTGCTATCTGGCGGAGCAGGTGCGCAGTCCGCGCGGCTGGAAGTGGGCCACCGAGGCGGACCAGCTCCAGCAGGTTGAGCCCGTCGATGAGCTCCATCGCGTAGTACAGCGTCCCGTCGTCCGTGCTGCCGTAGTCGTAGAGCGCGACCGTGTTCGGATGGGACAGCTCGCTGGTCACCTGAGCTTCGCGCTCGAAGCGGCGCACGGCTTGGCTGTCGAAAGCCCAGCCTCGCACCAGCTTGACGGCCGTGGGGCGTCTAAGCAGCGCGTGCTGCGCTTCGTACACGACACCCATGCCGCCCCATCCGAGTCTGCGTCCGAGTCGGTACGGTCCCAGCTGCAGGCGGCGGCGCAGCCCGTAGATGATGCGGGACGTCACCGCGGTTGCAGCGAGCGCGGTGGCGCCCCATGCCGAGAGCCGGAGTGCGGTCTGCTGCTCGAGCGCGCCGAGGCTCACATGTTGAACCATCGGTCCTGCGACGAGCACCGGGGTCATCGCGAACGCGCCGATGAGCAGAGTCCGCGTGGCGCTGCTCGGCACGAGCGCCGCGCGCAGGCTCAGCGCCACGCTGACGGCCAGAAGGGCGCCCATCTCGGGATGGGTCGCGGGCGCGTGACCGAGCATGCCCAGGGTCGGCGAAAGTCCGGCGATCAGGGTGGCCGCCGCATCGATGCCGGCAACCGTCCACTTCGAAGCGGCCCAGCGGGTCGCCCACAAGCACGCGGCCAGCGCGAGCGCAGCCAACAGCCGGATGGACGGGAACGCGAGCGGGCCGGCCAAGCGGAACAGCCAGTGTCCTACGACACGGATCAGCCCACCGCCGAGCACGACCGCGATCATCACCACCAGATACAGACGCAGCCGTTGCTGCGGCCACGGCAGCCCCGGCTGGATCCGGTCGGCGGTCGGCGGCGTCTGTCGTCCTGGCTCGGGGGCACCGTGGCCGGACATCGCGCTACTTCCCGCGTCGGCCGCCGTCGCTGCGGTGGTGCGCGTGGCCTCCGTCGGCCCAGGCGGCCCTGGCCGATGCCGACCCGTGCGGGCCCTTGTGGTCGCCACGGTGTTTGCAGCCCACCATGCTCGTGACGACGATCGTCAACCCCGCTGCCAGTGCCACGACGGCCTTGCTCCGCTTCATTTCGACCTCCCGGTGTCCGGATCGCCCGCACACCGCGGGCTCGATACGGAGGCGACGGCTGCGCGCCGGCAACTCCTACGGAAAAAAGCGACGTGCTACGCGGAGCCCGGGTCGGGCCTTCCCCAGCGAACGGCGCCGGGGTGTCGCGCCCCCGGGCCGGGCCGGGCGTCACGGCTGGCTGTGCAGCTCTCCAATGCGTCGCGACGTGATGTCGGACAGCGCCATGATCGTGGCCTGCGGGTTCACGCCGCTCGGGCTGGGGAACACGCTGGCGTCGCAGATGTAGAGGTTGTCGATTCCGCGCACGCGTCCCTCGGGGTCCACCGGGCCGCTGTCGTCCGCGGTCATCCGGCACGAACCGAACGTGTGGTTCATCGTCATCGCCATGCGCTTTGCGGTGATCTTCGGATCCAGCAGGCTCGCCGTGTCGCTCTCGCTGTGCATCTCGTCGACGACGCCCGGGATGCCGGTGTGCACGTAGCGCGCGCCGACCTTCAGTAGCGCGTCGGCCGCCACTTTCATGCCGCGCATGACCGGCGAGACGTTCTTCTCCGGGATCCACAACTTCATGCGCGGTTGTCCCTTGCGGTTCGCTTTAACCGTGCCGTGGACGTCGCCCCGGTAGACCACCGCGATCACGGCCGCGTGCTTGACCTCGTGCAGTCGTTCGACAAATGGCAGGCCGACGTCCCCCCAGCGCACCATCAACACACTGGGCGAAGCCCACAGCCCTTCGTACTTCAGGCCGCGGATGTCCTGGCTCAGCGCGCCCCAGCCCTGCGTTGCGCCGACCCAGGGATCGACCACCTCGTCCATGATGCCGACCAGGCCCCCGCCGATGTGACAGAACATCGTGGCGCCGACCTGCCCGCGAGGGTTGATGCGGCTCGACTGCAGGATGACCGGCGTGTGCATGGTGCCGGCGGCCAGCACTACGGTCTTCGCGTGCACGCGGAAGCGGCCCAGCTCCCGGTGGCCCCGCGGGTCGACGACCCGGCCCTCGACGCCTACCGCCTGCGCGCCTTGCGTCAGGACGCGCTCTACGTGCGAGCACGTGTACACCTCGGCCCCGTGCGCTTCGGCGTCGGGAAGGTAGGAGCGATCCACCGACTGCTTCCGGCCGCCAGCGCAACCGGTCAGACAATCGGAGCACCCGTCGCAGTCGATGACCGCGCGCGGCAGCGGTTCGCCTCGTATCCCCGCGACGCCTTCGACCGCGTCGCGAGCGATGAGGTTGCGACGGCCCATGACCGTCATCGGAGTCGGCGACACGCCGAGCCGGGCGAACACACGCTCGTATGCTCGCTGGAGCGGCTCGCCGTCGAGCCAGTCGATCCCGGTGTCGCGTGCCCACTCCTGCCGGACCCAGGCGGGCAGCTTCAACATGATTGCCGAGTTGACGACCGTGCCGCCGCCCAGGCAGCGCGCCTGCATCGACGGGCTCTGGGTGGTGCCGCCGACCATGCGCAGCCCGCCCTCCCAGAAGTATCGCGCGAGGAAACGCGGCGCGTCGCGCGTCATATCTTCCGGTCGCACTTCCGGTCCGGCTTCGAGCACGACGACGCGCAGGCCGGCCTGCGCGAGATTGAGCGCTGCAACCGCGCCGCCTGCGCCCGAGCCAACGACGACCGCGTCGCAGGAAACGTCGAAGCCGCTCTTCACGTCGTCGAGGCCGTACCTCACGTTCCGTCCCCCATGCGCACCAACGCGTCGGGGCGCACGTCGATGCGCAGTGGATCGTCTGGATGCGAGCAGACGCGGTACTCGCCGATGTACGCCGCTACCGACGGATGCGACATGTACATCATCGTGGTCGTCGCCTTGACCGCGTCGCCCAGCATCCGGAGCGGCAGGAGTCGCGATCGGCGCCAGCGCCGGATGATGGCGGCACGGCGCAAGGGAGCGATGCGGGAGAAGCGCCGGAAACCCAGCACGAGAACCAGTGCTCCGAGCTCGACGAAGAGGAACAGCAAGCTGAGGAGCCGTCGCTGCGGCGGCGGGAGCTCCTCGAGGTACTCGAACGTGCGGCGGACCATGTCCGTGCTCTTCCAGTCCGGCGCGCCCAGATCGTTCTCCGGGAACGTCGCCTCGGAGAGTGCGGTGATGCCGTCCCGCACCCGGTTCGCCCAGAAGCCGTCGCCGGTCACGGCCAGCTCATAGCATGGGCGGAGGGGCGGGCACCGGCTTCTTGGCCCTTCGTGGACGTCGCGGCCTACGATCGCGTTTGGAGGTACTCGTATGGACTCGATTTCCCGGTACGCGGCAGCGCGACTGATCCGCCGGACCACGCGTGTCGCGTGTCAGGTTGTGCGCCTGCGCGATTTCCAGTTGGTTGCCGACTGCATCCAGAATGTCTCGGATGGCGGCCTGCTGGTGGGACCGGCTGATCCGGTACTGACCGGCGAGCCCCTCGTGATCTCGTTCCAGGTGCCGGGACTGTCGGATTGGATCGACGCAGAAGCCGTGGTGCGCCGCGTCGCGCACGGTCGCCGGCCGGGCGAGACCAGTCGCGCTCTCGGTCTCGAATTGATCGATCTCGACGCGTACTCCAGAAAGCTCCTCGCAACCTTCGCGCGACGCCTGCCTCCAGTGCCGCCGAACTACCGCGTCGGTCGTAGTTGGCAGCATCGGCTCCAGGCGTTGGCTCCCCGGTTGCACGCGGCGTGAGCGCCCTGACGGGCATCACTGAGGGGTGGGTGCCCACAAAAGAATATGTGCTAGGCAACGAGCCGGATGTTGTTCGAGCTCGTCGCGCTTTCCGATGCTCACGCGCTGGCCATCTGGCAAGAAGTGGTGATCCAGGTCTGGGAACGTCCGCTCGAGCCGGCGGTCTTCGGGCGCGAGCTGGAGCGGACGCTGGACGTGTTCAAGCGCATGCGGCGCGAGCGAGCCGAGCGCACCGTGCTCGCGTTCTCGCTGGTGTCGAAAAACGCGTCGCTGCCCGGCCCACAGCATCGAGCCATCGCGGCCGAGTTCCCCTCGTACTTCGACTACTTCGTCGGCGTGCACGAAGGCCCTGAACACCGCACTACGCTCGTCAACACTGCGATTGAAGCGATGGCACTCGCAGCACGGGTCGAGCCTAGCTACGAGCTCGTGGCTGATGTGAAGGAGGCGTGCGCCAAGCTCGCCGCTCGTTCTGCGGGAAGCTTCGAAGGCGACGAGCTTTCAGGGGTGATCTCCGAGCTCCGTCTGCGCATCGCGGCAGGTGGACCGGTGTAGGAGTCGCACCCACCACGCTCGCCTCGGCGCTTGCCGCACTGCGCCCTTCCCGCCCAGCGGCGTTCCCGTTGCGAGCGAAAATAAAATTGACGCGGTACGACAATTGAAAGGGAGCGTCAGCGACATGGTGGAAGTGCTCCGGGCGCGTGACGAACGCTTGACAGGAGCTCTAAACTGGCGCCACCATCATATTCTGGTCTGTTGCGCGGAGTCCCTGTCCGACGGCAGGTCGCATGACGGATCACAGGCCCTTACACGAGAGGTAGCAAGGCGATGCAACGAAGGCTCTGGACGCTGCTAGCGATGCTGTCCGTCGTGTGTTTTGCCGGTATCGGCCACACGAACAAGTCTGTCAGCGGCAAGGTGCAGCTGATGGACTACGTGCCCGATACCGGGGTTGTCGTCGGCTACCCGGATGGTCAGCCGCCGCTCGGCTGGTACCAGCGTACGCAGCACACTGCGTACCTGCCTGGTCCGCCCAGTTTCCACTATCCGCCCAGCCCGTGTCGCGGCCTCGCGCGAGCCTGGAACGTGATCGTGCGCTTCCAGCCGCGCAGCACCGCTGTCGAGACTCTCAGGCGGCAGGCGCTCCAGCGCATCCTCGGCCAGATGAGCCAGCATGAGTGCAACGCGCTGATCGACCGCTCCGCCAGCGGCACGCCGGCCGACATCGTGAAGATCAGCCCCACGCCGTGACGAAGAACGCCATCACGCCCTTCAAGGCGTGGTGGCGGCGTCGGGATTCGTCTATCCTCCGTCGCTGGAGGCTGCTCCAGGAATGAAGGTGCGCGACGTGCGCGCGATGGCGCTGGAAGCGCTATCCCGCGGCTGGTTGGCTGCAGGAGATCTCTGGGAGATCTCCCAGCGCTCGGCAACGCTGCACGGCGACGCTTCGCCCGACGTCGTGTTCAAGGGTCTGTTGCCTCCCGCTCAGATCATCGAGCTGACGCGCCAGTTCCCCGCCGACGCGGAGACCTGGCCGTCGTTCGTCGAGCCGTTCGTCCCGCCATCGGATCCTCCGGAGGGTATCGGCGAAGCGGTCGACGACATGTTCATCACGCCGCCGGATCCGAGCGTGCGCCGCCCGGGTGCTGGGCCGCCATCCAGCCTGCCACCGCCGCCCGGCAACGACCTGGGCGCGCTGCCGGGACGCCTGAGCGGACCGCGCTACGAGATCGTGGAGCCGCTCGGCTACGGCGGCGTCGGCGCGGTTGTGGCCGGCCTGGATCGCGAGATCGGTCGCGTGGTGGCGATCAAGACTTTGCACGAGCGTGCCGAGGGCGACCCGAAGACGGTGCGGCGCTTTCTGCTCGAAGCGCGAGTCACCGCGCAGCTCGAACATCCGGGCATCGTACCGGTCTACGACATCGGCGCGCTTCCGGACGGGCGGTCGTACTACACGATGCGCGTCGTCAAGAAGCGCTCGCTGCGCGACGTGCTCCAGCAACCCCAGCCTCGGCCGGGATGGCCGCTGGTGCGTCTGCTTGGTGCCTTCCTGCAGGTAGCGCGTGCGTTGGCGTACGCGCATTCGCGTGGCGTGCTGCACGGCGATATCAAGCCGGACAACATTCTCCTCGGTGACTTCGGCGAGGTGTACCTCGCCGACTGGGGCCTGGCGCGCGTGCAGCGCGACAACAAGCTCAGGATGTCGTCGACCGGTTCGGTGCCGCCGCCGGCTTCTGCCTCGCCCACCGGTGGGACGCCCGGCTACTTCGCCCCCGAGGTGGCGCGAGGCGAGTGGGAAACCCTCGATCATCGCGCCGACCTGTTTTCGCTGGGCGTCGTGCTGTACGAGATCCTCACCGGGCAGCATCCTTTCCAGATGGACCATCCCTCGGCCACGCTACTTGCGGCGGCCAATCGCGACGCGGTACCGCCGCGCGATCTGGTCCCCGGCTGCCCGCTGTTGCTGGACGATCTGTGCATGCAGCTTCTGGCGAAGGAGCGGACAGAGCGCACGCAGTCGGCCGACGAGATTGCCGAGCAGGTCGAGGCGTTTCTGGAAGGCGCGAAAGAGCGCGAGCGGCGGCGGGAAGAAGCCCGCCGACTGTGCGTGCGGGCTTCGGAATCCAGCCGTCACTATCACGAGCTGGAAGCCGAGCGGCAGCGCCTTGTCGAGGTCGCACGCGAGGCGCGTCGCGACATCGAGGGTTGGGAACCCATCGAGAAAAAGCGCGCGGCCTGGGGGGTAGAGGACGCTGCGGCCTCCGCGGAACGTGAGGCGGCGCTCGCGCTAGCCGAGACGATCGAGCTCTACACCAAGGCACTGGGCTACGACGCCGAGAGCGCCGAGGCGCACGCGGGCCTGGCGGAGCTCTACTGGGCCAACGCGCGCACTGCGGAAAAGCAGCGCCAGGAAGCCAGCCAGATCTACTACGAAGCGCTCGTTGTCGATCACGATGATGGTCACTACGGCGCGCTGCTCAAAGCCGATGCGAATCTGTCACTCGACTCGGACCCCACGGGCGCTCTGGTCATCGCCCAGCGCTACGTGGAGCGCGATCGCGTGCTCGCTGCAGACGAAGAGCGCGTGCTCGGCCAGACGCCCATATCCGACGTGAGGCTCGAGCCAGGGAGCTATCTGATCACGCTCAGGCAGTCCGGCTATCGGGATACGCACTACCCGGTGCTGTTGCATCGCGGCGAGCATCACGACGCGCGCGTGAATCTGTATCGCGACGAGGAGATCGGCAAGGATTTCATCTACGTGCCAGCGGGCAAAGTGCTGCTCGGTGGCGACCCCGAGGCCTACGATCCGATCCCGAGGCGGGAGGTCGACGTGCCGGATTTCGCGATCTCCCGCTTCCCGGTGAACATGCGCGAGTACTGCGCCTTCATCGACGCCTTGAGCGCCGACGACCCAGCTCTGGCCGAGAAGCGCGCGCCGCACGATATCCGGGGCTCCGAAGGACTGGTCGTGCATCGCGGGGCCGACGGACGCTGGGCGCCGGACGAGATCATGATCGAGGGAGAGGCGCGTGAGCTCTTCCCGCTGGAGGAAGGCCACCTATGGCGGCTTCCCGCACACCTCGTCGACTGGTTCGACGCGCAGGCGTACTGCAGGTGGTTGAGCGAGCGGGAAGGAGCGACCATTCGTCTTCCCACCGAAGCCGAATGGGAGAAGGCCGCGCGGGGCACGGATGGGCGCTTCTATCCGTGGGGCAGCCGATTCGATCCCACGTTCTGCAAGATGCGCGAGTCGCGCTCTTTCACGACCCAACCCGAGCCCATCGGGTCTTTTCCGACCGACTGCTCGCCGTACGGTGTGCGCGACATGGCTGGCGGAATGCGCGAATGGGTCGGCGATATCCTGGGCCACAAGCGCGCCGAGGAGCTGGCTGCGGAAGCCGAGCCGGCGGCCGACGCCGAGCGCGGTCAATCGAGCTGGCGCATGGCGCGCTCCGGCAACTGGATGTCGGACTGGGTGTGGGCCAGGTCTGCATCGCGCGGCGAGCTGCGCGCGCTGACGCGCGGCACAGGGCTCGGCTTCCGCTGCGCGCGCCCTCTCGAGCGCAAGCGCTAGCGGCCGTTGGGTGACCGGAGCGCCGCAGGTTGCGGCGCTCCGCTCTGTCTTGTGCGGTGAGGCTCAGTGCAGATGTGCCCGCTTTTCCGGCTTCCGTTTCAGGGCTTCAGGGGCGGCTCCGAGCTCCATGCGGGTTTTCAGATTCTCGAGCAGTGTTTCGGCCTCCCGCTCGTTGAGCCGCTGCACGAAGGGCTCCGTGAGCTTCTTCAGTAGCGACTGCGGCATCGCGTACTCGATCGCGACGTTGAGACGCGTTCCACCGTTTTCTCCCGAATACGTCCAGTTGAATGTGTTCGGGATGCCTTTCTCGGTCTTGAGCCGGACGTGCTTGTTCTTCTCCACCTCGACGGTGTCCGAGTGACCCTTGAAGCGGATCCCGGCCATCTTGTAGACCCAGTCGAAGCTGTGGGAGCCGTCGGGGGCGGTCTTCACGTGGCTGACCTCGACCATGCTCGGCCAGATCTCCGGTAGGTTCTCCGGATTGGTCATGTACGCGTAGACCTGATCGAGCGGAGCTTTGATGCTGACGGACTTGCGGATCGTAGCCATTCGAGTCTTCCCCTTTTGCTGTGGAGCGGGGGCCGTCAAATGATGCAACGCGTGTACCCCGTCCCGGGGCTCCGCAAGCCCCTGGAACTACAGCGTTCCTGCAGCGTGCGTGGCGCAGCCACTGCGTCCCGGCCGCCCCGCACCGGCACCGGTTGCGGGGCACTCACGAGACGATTCGCTCAGCCGCAGTAGTGGTAGCCGGTCAGGATCTGGCTCTGCCGACACTGGGCGTTGTTCGGGCAAGCGATGCCGTCGCCCGGGTCGCAGATCTCGACCTTGTTGTACCCCGTGCAGCTCGAGGCGCAGCTGACGGAGCTGTACGAGGTCCCGTTGATCGTCCCGCAACAGACCTGCCCCGTCGGGCAGTCCGTGGGGCCGCTGCAGGAGATCTTGGCGTGCATGCAGCCGATCCCGGTGCATGTGCACGAGTCGCCTGCCCCGATGCAGTCGAGATGCGTCGTCTGGTTCAAGCTGTCCCGGCTCGCACAGCAGACCTGCGACGGACCTGAACATGTAGCGCTGCCGCAACTGATGGAGACAGTGCCGGTTCCGCCGGCGCCGCCGGTTGCGGTTCCGCCCGTAGCGCCGGTTGCGGTTCCGCCGGCGCCGCCGGTTGCAGCTCCGCCCGTAGCGCCGGTTGCGGTTCCGCCGGTTCCGCTACCGCCTGTACCGCCGGTTGCAGTTCCGCCCGTACCGCCGGTACCGCTACCGCCTGTGCTCGAGCCGCCGGTGCTCGAGCCGCCGGTTGCAGTTCCGCCGGTACCCGAGCCGCCGGTGCCAGAACCGCCCGTACCTGCCGAAGCATCGCTGTTTGCTCCAGCGCTCCCGCCGCCGTTGAACAATCCGCTCGAACTACCCCCGCAGGCCAGTGGAACAGTCAGTGCGACCACAGTGGCGAGCCCGAATCGGGCCCAGCCAAGTCGACGGTGCGTCATGGGGTACTCCAGTGAGGAAGGATCGGAATGCTCGGGCGGTGAAACGCCTCCTCGTAAAGTCTAGCATCGGAGCGGCTGATCGAGCGAGGGGCGCCGGGGGCGGAAGGTCGGGAGGTTCCGCGGTCCGGATCAGCGCGGCGTACGGAAATCCACTGCGGCGCCTCTCGGCGTGAGCCGAATGCTGGCATTTCCGCTACGCGATCGCGGGCACCGGGCGTGCGCCGACATGGTACGCTGGCTTCGGAGATGTCGCGCTTCGGGGTGCTTGCTATCTACGCTGCTGTCATCTGCGTGGGCTGCGCAGTCAGCGAGGACGTGACCAACCCCGGCTACACGAACGCCTCCGGTGTGGGCGGGAGCGTGAGCGGCGGCGCTGGCGGATACGCAGGCAGTGGTGACAGCTCGTCGACGGGCGGTTCATCGATGGGCGGTTCATCGACAGGCGGTTCATCGACAGGCGGTTCGTCGACAGGCGGTTCGTCGACAGGCGGTTCGTCGACAGGCGGTTCGTCGACAGGCGGTTCGTCGACAGGCGGTTCGTCGACAGGCGGTTCGTCCGGCGGCAGTGCCTGTCAGAACGCGCAATGCCAGCAGGTGACCAGTTCCGGCACCGTGAGCGGGGACTCGGGCGCGCAGTCGGTGGTCATCACGGGGTCCGACCCCGAGTGGGTGCAGGTCCGTGTTACCGAGGACAACCACGGCCTTGTCGGACACAAGCTCAAGGTGACGGGCACCCTGGACTCACCGACGGGCGAGAACTTCGATCTGTTCGTCTACGTCAACCCGTCGTCCGACGTTGCGCTGGAGTGCACCAACGTGGTCGGTTCTTCCACGAACGCTGCGGGGGTGTCGGACACCGTGTCCACAACCTGGGGCGAGAGCGGCATCCCGAACGGTAGCGACGACAGCCGCAATGTGTCTTTCGAGGTGCGCGCCGCCGCGGGTACGACCTGCGATCCGAACAGCTCGTGGACCCTGACGGTGCAGGGCAACTAGGCGCGCTCCGCTACGCGGGCGGCGGGAGCTTGGTCAGCCCGTGACCGGAGCGTGACTAGCAGTTCGGGCAATCGCAGCTCAATCCTTTGACGCCCGAGAAATCAGTGCAGTTCTTGTAGGGGGCCACGCACACGCTGCTGCCCAGACACGAGCAGGTGCCGTTGCCACCGCACTGCTTGGGGATGGTGACACAGTGGGCCCGGTTGCCGATCTGTGTGACGTACAGCGCGCAGCTGAGCCCATTGGCATTGCAGACGCTGCAGCCGTTGACGTACGAGCATTCGTCAGCCGGAACACACTCGCCCGTGTAGCAGCTGCCCTGGACGCGCGGCACCTGGCCCGACGGGCACTTGGGCACCGCCATCTTGCAGGTGACCTGAGCGCTGTCGCAGTCGAAGCCGGCGACGCAGCGACCCGCGACACAGGACGCGCTCTTGACGCCCATCGCGTCGCATGTGCTCTGCAGACAGGTCTGCGGGCAGCTGGTCGGCGGCGTCTCGCCAGGAGCGAGCCCGATGCACGTGCAGCAGTCCGTCCACAGCTTGCAGTCCGAGTCCTGGGTGCACTCGGGGCTCGCGCCGGTGGCGCCGCCGGTTCCCGCGCTGCCCGCTGAACCGCCGGTGCTGCCGGCCGAGCCGCCGCTCCCCGAGCTGCCGGCGCTGCCCGCCGAGCCGCCGGTTGCGCTGCCCGCCGCGCCGCCGGTCCCTCCCGTGCCCGGAGTGCTGCTGGTCGACCCACCGCAGGCAGCGACCAGCAGCGCTGCGCAAACCACCACCCACCACTGCTTCATGATCCACCCATTCCGAGCCAGTACCGCCGCGCCGAGCTACATGAACTTGGCGTTGCGCGCTACCGTCATCTTGCCACCGCCGCTGGCTTCGAGCTTCATCTTCTTGTGCTTGACGTGTCCCGAGGCCTTCACCTTGCCGGACAGCGACAGAGAAGTGACCCAGCCGGTAGCAAGATCGACCACCGCGGGTCCGGTCAGGTCGAGCTTGAATGTCATGTCGCCGTTCTTCAGATCGCCCTTCAGGGTCACGTCCAGATCGGCCTGCTTGCGCTGGTCGCCGTGGATCCCCTTGAGTGTAGCCGTCACCTTGGTTTCGTTCTCGTCGATACCCGGCAGCTCCCCGATCAGTGCGCGGCGTGCTTCGGCGTCCGGCGAAAGCGTTGCGCCGGGCTTCTTGCCCTGGAGCAGCTTTGCGAGCGGGCTTGGCGAGCCGACGTAGCCATACTCCGCCATTACCGCGTCGCGTTCCTTGTCGGGTGCAGGCTTGCCGCCGCGGGTCACCTCCGGGCTCGAGCCCTGTGCCTCGATTTCGTAGGTCTTGTTCTCGGTCACACTGGGGTGCTCGAGGCCGAGCAGCGGCTTGGCATCGCGCCGTCCGAACATCAGCTGCAGCTTCGTGATGGCGTCGCCCTTGACCGCCTGGGCCTCCTCGGTCCGTTCCTCGTCGATCGACCACCTGCCGGACTGGATGCCCGCCGAGGCGCCCTTGTGCGAAAGCGTGAGATCGAACTTCATCTTCACCGAACGCTTCTCGAGCGCGCGCGTGCCGACCGTGGGTTTGGGAAAAGAGGCGGCGGGCGCAGCCGACCCGCCCGCTTCGGCCGGGCCAGGAGCGGTTGTCGCCACGGTCGTCGTACTGCCGTCGCTCGACTCGTTCGTCGGGGACTTGGCGCCCGGCGCAGCCGCCGAGCCATGACCGCAGCCGATCGCACACGCCGACGCAAAAAGCACAAGCAGCTTCGAAGCCTTCATGATGTCACCTCGCTGGGGCGCGCAGCATATCACCGCGCGCCGGCGGCAGCGCTACCGAGCAGAACCCGTCTTTCCCCGATGCCCAGGATCTCGACCTGTCGGCCCGTCAGCTTGCGGGCGCGCATTGCGGACCGCAGCTCGCGCAGGGGCTCACCGGGTCGGTCCAGCCCGTTGACGAAGGTGCCGTAGTGAATCGGGATCATCCAGCGTGCACCCAGGTCGAGGTAGGACTGCACGGCCTGTGCGGGATCCAGATGGTGGTGGCGCATGAAGCCGCGGGGCTCGATGGGAGCAATCGGCAAGAGCGCCAGGTCCAACCGGGGGAAACGCCGTCGCGTCGCCGCGAAGTCCCGCTGGTCGTAGCCCGTGTCGCCGGGAAAATACACGCTTACGCCGCGGTACTCGATGACGTAGCCTGTGTAGCTCGTCTTCATCCATGCGGCGTCGGCGCCATAGCGCCAGCCATTGTGAGCTACCGGGACCGCAGTGATGCGGAGACCGTCGTGCTTCCAGGTGTGCCAGCGACGGAGCTCCTGGGCGCGGAACGGGAAGTCCGTCAGGTACACCAGCCCGCCCTCGGGCATCAGCAGCGTCTCCACCTTGTTCTCGATGAGCTCCAGCGAGCCGAGCGAGAGGTGATCGTAGTGCAGGTGCGAGATCAGCACTGCGTCCAGCCGCGGCAGGTGCTCCGGCGCGATGTCGGGTTCGACGCGTCGGACGGAGAGTTGGCCGACGCTCGACGTGAATACTGGATCGGTCAAGACGAAGCGATCGCCGAGTTGGGTCAGCACTGTCGCGTGGCCGACCCACAACACCGACAGCCGTGCGCCTGGCACGGCGGGATGCGTGATCCGGTGGGGTATGCGGGCCGGCGAGCGGAATAGCGGCGCGAAGAAGTCGCTTCCGCTCACACAGCCGGCGAGCGGTACAAGCAGTAGCGCCTGCGCGAGCCGCGCCCGGAAACGCCGTCACGAAGAGCGCTCCGAGGCAGACCGCCAGCGTCAGCTCGTGACGCCGGCGGTTCCTCCCGACAATGCAGGTCATGTGCCCGCCGAACATGATGCCGGCGGGGCCCGGAGGCTAGTGCCCCGGCCTTCAGCAGTCGTGGTAGTCGCAGGTCTTCACGGGCGTGCCGTGCGGATCCTGGTAATGGATCGTCGCGCTGCAGCTGATACCGTCGAGCGACAGGCAGTAGTCCTCGCGAGTGTAGGCCGTGCCGTTGACCTGTACGGCGGGCTGGCGGATGCGCAGGAGCAGCGTCTTCTTGTCGTTCAGGATGCCAATGTCGCGCAGCAGCCGGCCCATGTCGGTCGTCTTGCGCTGGGCGACGTTGATCTGGAACAGGTCGCCACCGAGCCCGTCGCTGCGCGTCTTGAGCGTGAAGACGCGCCCGTCCGCGGTTTGCACGAAGCGGTCGAGAGAAGCGGCCGGCCCGGAGAACGGCGTGAACGCGTGGCTCTCGAGGTCGAAGTAGCCGAAGGGCGCGGTCTCCTTGAACACGCCGATGTTCGCGCTGCCGCTCACGGTCAGGCCGTTCTTGTCGAGCGAGACGTTCGCGTTGGCATCGGCCTTGGCCGAGTAGCGCTGGTACATCACCGACGAGTCGACCAGCATGCCCTTGCCGTCCGGGGTCATCGCGAAGCGGGGCAGGGCCTGGCCGATCGGATCCAGCGTGAAGGAGAGCGAGCCCGGATCGATCACCATGATCTGGTAGCGATCGGCGTTCGCACCCGGCACCTGTGCCGGATCCTCGAACATGGACGGGTCCATGCGCTGGGTGTCGAGATAGGCGACCGCGCGGCTACCATCTGGCGAGAGCGCCACGGGGCCGAAGCCGGGCAGGTTCTTCACGAAGCCGAGAGAGCTCTTGCCGATGTCGATGACGCTCACCGGATCGGGGTTGGTCCAGGTGGCGTTCGGGTTCGAGCTTCGATCTTCTTCGCAGAAGGTCGGCGAGAGCAGTGCACGGCTCTCGTCGGGCAGCGCCACGAACTTCGAGTCGCAGTTCGGGATGCGGATCATCGAGCTGGCGAGGCTGTCGAGCTTCACCATCACGATCGAGGTGCTCGGCTTGTGATCCGTCCACGTCGTGGCGCCCACCACCACCGCGGCGTGGTGCAGCGGTAGGAACGTCGCTTCGGTGACCCCGCCCTCCACAGGCAATGTGAAGCGCTCGAGCCCCGTCGTGGGATCGACGATGTGCAGCGTGGAATCGTCGCCGACGAGGATCGCGTGCTCCGCATCGCGCGCTCTGAGCAGTGTGATGTCCGGCGACGGAGCCTGGTAGTGCCAGAGCTCTGCGCCCGTATCGAGGTCAAGGGCCGACAGGCCGCCGTCCGGGGCGAGTGCGTAGCCCACGTCCCGGGTCTTCGAGAACACGAAGCGGCGGGGCTGGAAGGGCAGCTCCAGCGTCGTCTGTTTCTGGAGGTCGACCATGACCGCGGTCGTGTTGCGCTCCATCAGCGCACGGCGACCGTCGGGCGAAACCTCCATTATACCCGTGACCAGCAGCTCACCTTCCCCGCCACCGTTGCTGCGGTCGTTGGCGTTGGCGCCGCCTTCCTGCGTCTTCTGCGGAAGAGCGCAGGCGGTGGCCAGCAGAAGTGTCGTAAGCAACCCGAGCCTGAAATGTTTCATGCCCAGAGGTCAGTGCACCCTGCGTACCGGGTCGAGATTATTGGATTTCCCGGCAGATCGCCGAACGCACGGCGCCGAGCGTGAACCTCCGGACACGCACTACGACATCCGCGATCAGGGGTGCGCCGGGTCGCAGTGCCAGCGCACGTTGTCGATGTTCCAGCCCTGCTTGCACATGTCGGCGCTGGCGCTCACCGAATGAGAGCCGTTCTCGACCAGTGAAAATCTCGTCGAATAGCCTCTCGTGCTCGTGACCTTGCCGTGATTGTCCTCGCAGCTGAGAGTCCAGCTCAGCGTGCAGGAGAGCTTCTTCTCGCAGCTGTTTTCCACGCCGTAGTCGAGGCTCCGGTCGCCTTCGGTGCGTTGGAAGCTGACGCAGCTCTCGGCGGATTCCTTGGCCTGTGCGACCGGCAGGGGCACGAGCCCTCCCGAAAGACCGTTCAGCATCCCGAAAGCACCCACTGCGCACACGAAAGTCCTCGTCCAGCGTCGCATGACACCACCTCCATCGAAGCGCCGCGCACGCGCCGGGTTCCGCTCCCGAAGACGGAGCGGCTCGACCCGGTATCAACGGGCGGCATGGTGTAGGACAGCGCTCCGCTGTTACGGTTCCCGGAAATCGCGGGGATCGGCCTGGGCCAGGGCTTTTGGAGCGACCCCCGGGGCGCAGCCTAGTGCGGGTGCATGGGCGACATCGGCGCCGCCTGTCCTGTTAGCGACGCCCAGGTGGCTTCGTCGACGACCTGTTGCTTGTAGGTCTTGTGGCAGTCCGTGCAGGTCGAGAGGGTACTGGCGAGCGCCGTCATCACCCCAGGCAGGTCCTTCTTCTTCGCGGCTGCCGAAATGCCATCGGCCGTGTGGTGGAACTTCAGCGCCTGTTTGGTGAAGCCCGGCGCGCCCGCTCCCATGTGCTTGCACATCATGCCCATCTGCTCGCTGTAGCCGATGCGCGCTGCGGCCTTCTCGATGCCGGCGAAGTCGTGTTTGCCCGCCGCGGCGACGATCTCCTGCACGGCCAGCAGGTGGTCACGCATCTCCTGCTTCTGGTGTGCCGCCATCATCGGTATCAGTGGCACGGGCTTGCGGTGGTCCATCGAGTCGAGCATCGCCTGCGCGGGCGCTGGTGCGGCGTTGGCTGCGGCGGCGGACGCTTTCGGTCGCTCCGGCGCGGCCGATGTTGCGGGCGCTGGCGACGGAGTGGAGTGGCACGAGGCGGCCAGGCAGAGCAGGGCCGCGATGGGAGTAGTGCGGAAATCCATCCGCCTAGTGTTCGCGCCAGAAATTGCGTGGCAAGCGCAGAGTCTGCGTTGCGGCTGCGCGCGGCTCAGCCCGCGGGCGTCAGCAGCACGACCGAATAGCCCACGGCCTTCTTGCGGCCGCGGTTTGCGTACGAATGCCGCTGGTCGCCGCGGAACACGACCACGTCGCCCTCGGCCAGGCGCCAGGTCTCGCCGGCCGCTACCAGCTCGATCTCGCCGCTGTCGCAGGTGAGGTACTCGCGCGTTCCGGGCGTGTGCGGCACCCCGACCATGCGCGCGCCCGAGGGCAGCTCGATGCGTTCGATGAGTGTGCCGGGCAGGTTGTCGGGCAAGAGCGTGTTGACCTGCACCTGACCGCGGGTACGCGAAGGCAGGCTGCCGCGAGCGTAGTGCTTCACGTCGGCGCGCGGTGCGGCCACCAGTTCCTCCAGTGACACCTGCAGAGCCAGAGCGACGCGGTGGAGCACAGCCAGCGTCGGGTTCGAAGTCCCGGACTCGATGTTGGCCCAGGTCGCCCGGGGCAGCCCTGAGAGCTTCGACATCTGCTGCTGCGTCGCGCCTCGGGCGTCGCGCAGCTGCTTCACGTTCTTTGCCAACCTTCCCGCCAGGTCGTCCGCCACGGCGCTATCTGCCAACGACTTGGCCGGAGAGTCAACGGGCTGGCGGGGGCGTGGCGGTCGCCGGTCAATCCCCGGGAACGAAGTGGAGGCCGTAGACGACGTGGCCCTTGCCCAAATGTCCCGTCACTGAATGGCCGCGCGTCCAGCGACGTGCTGCGCGAGCGGCGCCGCGCGTCGCTGGACACGCGCACGACCTCGGCCAAGTGCGTGGCATAATGTCGCGGGAGCGTTTCCCCTTGACCCCTGTCCACGGACGACCGATAGATGAAAGGACACGTCGCCGTTGTCGAGGCGATCCATGTCGACTACGCGCCAACAACCGAAGGCGGACTACGTCGCGCTAGTAGAGGCCACCTACCGGCTCGAGGGAGACGACCGGGAGTGGCTGACGCGCATCTGTGATGAAGCTGCGCCGTCGTTCGACATGGGCCTGGGCACGTTCGCGTTCTGCTACGACCTGCGCGAGCAAGCCAACCGGATCCCGATCATCACCGGCAGTGGGCTCCTGCCGGAGCTGTTCGAGATGGTCGAGACGATGATCCGCAACTGCCCGCGCGAGGAGCTCAGGCTCTACTGCGGCGAGCGCATCAATTGCGGCGGCGCGATGGAACGCTTCCACTCGCAGCACCTCAGCTACGACGAGCTCTTTGCCCGCTACGGCGCGCCGCAGGGCCTGTTCGATGCGCGCTACGCGACGGTTCCCGTGGGCGACAACTTCGGGGTCATGATCGGTAGCTACGCGGAAACGCTAGCCCGCGTTCCTCTGCGAACCCGGTCCATGTGGAGGCGTACCCTCGCGCACATCTCGCTGGGGTTGAGGCTGCGGCGCCTGCTGACAGCGAAGGGCGCGGCGACCGATGGCGAGGCGGTGCTTCGGGCCGACGGGCGCGTCGAGCACGCCGAAGGGGAAGCGAAGAGCCGATCGATGCGGGGCGCGTTGCACGACGCGGCCCGCCGCATCGATCGCGCCCGCGGCCGGCTCCGACGCGAGGACCCTGACCAAGCGCTCGACCTGTGGCGCGGTCTGGTGTCGGGGCGCTGGTCGCTGATCGATCGCTTCGACTCGGATGGACGCCGCTATCTGATTGCGCACCGGAACCCGCCCGACGTCGTCGACGTGCGGCGGCTCGCGCCGCGCCAACGGCAGATCGCGCAGCTGGTCGTGCGCGGTTACTCCGCCAAGCTCATCGCCTACCAGCTGGGATTGTCCCGGTCCGCTGTCTCGTCGCAGCTGGTTGCGATCCGGAAGAAGCTCGGCGCCCGCAGCACCGCCGAGCTCGTGCAGCTGCTCGAGTCTCTGGGCCAGTCGAACCATGCGCGGCGAGGCGGTCATGAGCCGTAGGGGGCTGAAGCGGGTGCCTGCCGATGACGAGGCTGCCACCGCGGACGAACCGCGCACCGCGCGCTTCAACGTGGGGCAGGAGGAGTTCGCCGTGGTCAGCCTGCCGGCACCGGGCGGCGCGCTGCCCGGGTTGTCGAGCTCCGAGCGCGAGGTCGCCGCCTTGGTGCTCGCCGGCCTCTCCAACCGCGACATCGCCCTGGAGCGCGGCACCTCGCCCCGTACCGTCGCCAACCAGATCCAGTCCCTCTACCGCAAGCTCGGCGTCGGCTCCCGCGCCGAGCTCGCGGCCAGGGTCTCCGGCGGCAGCAGAGGGCGTAGGTAGGACCAGCTACCTTCCGTAGGCGCGGGATGACGCCGGACGCAGGAAAAATGGATCCACCGGGCAACAACGTCTGCCAACGACTTGGCCGGAGAGTCAACGGGCTGGCGTGAAGGCTGCGATCGTCGTCAATCCCCGGGAACGAAATGGAAGCCGTAGATGACGTGGCCCTTGCCCTCGGGCCCCGCGGCGTTGATCGTCTGGCCCAGCAGCGTGCCGACCACGCAGCTGTTGAACGAGCTGCTCTGGATCGTCGACGACTGCAGATGCGCGTGACGGGGAAGCTGATCCAGGATATCGAAGCCGACGATCACTGTTCCCTCCGGCAGTTGCTTCAGGCCGGCAAGTCTGTCGTAGCAGCGAAGGTACTGCCACGAGTCCCATTCCACGGCGCCCCTGACGACCGAGTCGCTGACGTTGCTCTGGTTTTTCACCAGATAGGCGATCAGGCGCACGTGGCGGTGGTCGCGGAGCGTCCACACGACGCCGTGTCGGTGCTTGCTCGTCTTGGCGCTCCCCGAAGGCGCAGGGCTCGCCTGCTTCTGCGCCGTGGCGGCGGTCGAGGCCGGGTGCAACGGGGCGACTGCCTCGCGATGCTTCGGCTCGCTCCTGGATGCTGCAGAAGCCGGCGCGGGCGGCGCCGACGATGCGCCCGCTGCAGACGAAGCAGCCGGTACTGCCAGGCTTGTCGAAGGTGGGGGCGCCGGAGCGACCGCGACCGACGACGCGGCCGGGCCCGCCGATGCGACCGCAGCCGACGGACTCTCCTGTGAGGATGCGGAATTCTTCGGCGCACCCTCGCCATGCGCGAGCGCCCAGCCGACCGCGATACCGCCGATCGCGATCGCCACGCCAGCGACCAGCGTGGCGCGCGAGGAGCTTGCCGTCGCGGTCGCGGGAGCAGGCGTCGGCTGCACCGCTGCGATCGGCGTCGCGGCGAGCGCGTGATCGCGGGGCTCCGCCGGCGGCGGCATCGAGCTCTTGTCGGGTTGTGCCGCGACAAACGGCGTAGCGGCTTCCGTCGCCGATGTGGCCGGCCCCGGTGGCAGCGAGCCGCTCGGTGCCAGCGCCGTCTTGGCGAGCGCGTCGTCCGTCGCGAACAGCGCCTGCATCGACTTCCACAGTTCCGCCGCGGTCGCGAAGCGCTCGGCCGGCTCGCGCGCGACGGCCCGCGCGAACCAGGCATCGAAGCCGGGGGGCAGCTTGTCCGCGGCGTTCTGCTCGGCTGCTCGTTCGCTCGCCCGCGGAATGGGGTCGAGCACGATTTCGCGTATCAGCTGCGCAGTGTTCGCTTCGCGGCTGGCGACACTGCGCCAGAAATTCTCGCCGGTGAACAAGCGGTAGGCGATCAGGCCCAGTGCCCAGACGTTGGTTGCCGGCGTGACCGGCCCCGGTGCGGTCTGTTCGGGCGCCATCCACATCGGTGAGCCCACCGCGCCAGTCGTCGCGCGGGTTGCCACTTCGGCGGCTAGCTTCGCGATGCCGAAGTCGAGCACCTTCACCATGAACCTGTCGCTGCCGGCACGTCGCGACCAGGCGAGGAAGACGTTTTCCGGTTTCAGGTCGCGGTGCACGACCCCGGCGGCATGTGCGGCAGCGACGCCATGGCACAGCTGCTCGAAAATGGTGCGGACCTCCTCGTGCGGCAGGGCACCCTGTGCAGCTGCGTGTTCGGCGAGATCTTCGCCCTCGAGCAGCTCCATCACCAGATACGGCAGCCCCGTGGTGGACTCGACGCCGGTGCCGAGCACCTCGACGATATGCTCGCTCTTGATACGCGCGCCCGCCCGCGCCTCACGCTCGAAGCGCCGCAATAGCGACGGATCGGCGACGATCTCGCGATGCATCACCTTGACCGCGCGTCGCTTGCCCGTGCTCTTCTGCTCGGCGACGTAGACCTCGCCCATCCCGCCCTGGTTCAGCGGTGCAACGACAACGAGGTCGTCCGTTATCGAAAAGCCCGGCGCAAAGATCGACGGCTTCGACATGCGAGCGGCACAAGGGTAGCACGTTGTCCTACGCGGGAGGCTCTCCGGCGCAGCGGTACGGCGTGGCGCACGCCGCGGGGCGCTCGTCGGCGCGTTGCCAGCTCATGCGCCCCGTGATCTGCATCATCACGAACAGCGTGATGATCGCTCCGACCGTGATGGCGAGCCCTGTGAAGCCCGTCCAGAAGAACGAGAACGAGAACAGCACCAGATAGATGAGCTGCGACAGCCCCAACTCCCTGATCGCGAAGCGCCAGCCCGAAAATAGCCGTGCGTAGCTCACCGACAGCCCGACGCTGACCAGCGAAGCGACGGCGAACGACGGCGCTAGCGCCACGTGGTCGACCAGATAGGCGAACAGCAGGTGGAACGCGAAGAACGAGCAGCCCAGGAAGAAGAAGTTCAACGGGTGCAGCTCCCGTCCTGTTGCCATGCCGAGGATCGCCACCACGAAGAAGAAGAACAAGAGCCCTACCGGCGCGAAGAACGTGATGCGCGCCGCAAGCGGGCCCGGATCGACGCGTTTCGGCAGAACGACGCCGATGGGAGCGCTCGCCACCAGTGTCTTGAAGCGCCATTCGCCGTGCCAGCGGCCGTCGGCGGCGTGGTGCCGGGTCGGTGAGATGCTGCCCGCAGGAAAGTCGACGTTCTCGAAGTTGCCGTCGATGGTCAGATGGAAGTTCTTGACCTGGCCGGTGCCCGACGTGGGCTCGTAGCGGAAGCTGCTGATGCCGCGGGTTCTGTATGCGACCGAGAAGCGGCGTCTTTCGTGTGGCGCGAAGCTCGCGTGCCAGCGAGCCGCGCCGCCGCTCACCTCGGCGTCCACGCCGGCGCCGTGCTCGTCGGTGACCTCGAAGCCGTCGTAGATCGCGCCGCTTTCGCGGAGCGGCAGCACGATCTGCACATCCCGCGTCGCGTCCGACGGATTCGAGAACGTGTAGCGAGCGTGCAGACCCGCGGCGTAGGTCGCAAACCACTCCAGCCCCTTCTTGCGCTGTTCGAGATCGAGCTTCACCGCCACGTCCGACGCGGCGAGGGGCAGGGCGTGCGACACCTTGCCGTCTGTGAAGGATGCCGCCGGTGGCTGCTGAGCGATGGGCGTACCCCACAGCTTTGCCACGTCGTTCTGCAGTGACCGGGTCATGTCCCCCGATCGCACCACGAGCGATGAGCCGAGAAGCATCCAGGCGATGGCGCACCCCAGCCAGATCAATCCAATCGCGACGAGACGGCGCATGGCGGTCCCCCTTTCCGGGAAGGCGTTGAAGCGGACGACAAACGCGTCCCGTCACGGGGGCGATTCCAGCGCCACGCTTTCTCCACGCACCGTGCACCAGGGCTGCACTGACGCGCCGCGCTACTTCTTCATTGTCGGCGGCGGCAGCGGATCGGGAGGCGGCGGGATCGGCCTGGGGTGTGGCTTGGGGTGCGTCACCGGCGGTGGCGGCGGGTCGGGCGGCGGCAGCACCGGGCCGGCGTCCGCGCTCTGGTGCGGCGGCGGCTGCGCATACCGCCCGCTGTCGTCCGCGTGGGGTCCGCCGGGGACCGTCTGCCCGTTGCCCGTGCCCTCGCGCAGGCTCGGCGGCGGCAGCGGATCGGGAGGGGGTGGCGGCCTCGGGTGCTTGCAGGCGATGGGTGAAAGCGCGATGGCCGCGGCGGCGGCCGCACCCCAGCGCATCATGGGCCGCGGTCGCGCGACGCCGCGGGCCGCCGCGAGGATCGCCTGGCTCGTTTCGGCCACTTCTTCTTCGAGCGTGCGATTGGCGCGCGCCACTTCTTCGGTCGTCAGCTCGGCGAACTCGGCCAGCGCTTCCGGGTCCTCCGCGCGAGGCGACGTGGCGAACTCCAGAAGGTCGTGCATGCGCAGCACCGAGTCGCGGTTCACGCGTTCGATCGTCGCAAGCGCCCGTCGCCTGAGGTTCGAGGTCAGCGCCTTCGGGTAGAACTGCTTGAGCAGGTGCAGGTAGTAGCCGAGCGACAGGTTCGAGTTCATCAGCCCGTCGCAACGGAAGTTCCGGTCGAGGAAGGCCTGGGCGAAGATGCGGAAGGCGCGCTCGGCCGCCGGATCGGCGATCTCGTAGTCCCAGCCGAAGACATCGCCGATGAGCCGGCCCTCCCGCGCGAGCTTCCTGTGCAGGGGCGTGCCCGGGTAGATCTCGGTGCGACAGAAGTTCATCGGCACGTCTGCGTTGGCGTGCAAAAACGCCAAGCTGTCGCGAAGCGACGTGACGGTCGACTGCGGATCGAAGATCAGCATGTTGAAGCAGGCGTAGATGTCGCGGCGGCGCAGGAAGTCCAACGCGCGCTGGTTGGCGCCCATGTCCACGCCGCGCCCCAGCGTCTTCAGGCCCTGCGAGCTGCCCGCCTCGATGCCGATGTATACGCGGAGCAGGCCGATCTCGGCGAGCACGCGGAATACCTCGTCGTCGAGGTCGTCCGGGCGCGCCTTGAGCACGAGCGCAATGTCGTCGATGCTGCGCTCGCGCAGCGCATCGCGCAGCGCGGTCACGCGCGACAGGTCACGCGCGTGGTCGCGCGTGAAGAAGTCGTCGTCGTGGAAGACCAGCATGCGGGCGCCGCGCTCGCGCCGGAGCTCTGCGATCTCGTCCGCGATGTTGTCCGCGCTCCGCTCGCGATAGCGCTCGCCGCCGGCATCCTTGATGTACGCGTTGATGCAGCAGAACGTGCAGTGGCCGTAGCAGCCGCGGCTGCCGACCAGGAAAGCCGCCGGGATCCCCATGTGCAGCTGCGGCTCCCCGACTCGCTTCGGAAAGCGTACCGCATCGAGATCGCCCATCAACGGCCGGCTCCGCGCCACGTGCAGGGTGCCGTCCGCACGGCGGTGCACGAGGCCCGCGATGTCGTCGAGCGCGCTCCCCGACTCGAGGTGGGTGCACAGCTCCGTGAGTGTGATTTCGCCTTCGTGCCGCACCACGCTGTCGAGCGCCGGATAGCGCTCGAGTACCTCGCGGTAGGCAAACGTCGGGAAGTGTCCGCCCGCCGTGATGTGGCCCTTGTAACCTGCCGTACGCAGATCGGTCGCGAGCTGGCCGAATTCCTCCCCCCGGCGCTGGAACGTCATCGAGAGGCCGACGATGTCGGGTTGGAAGCGCTCCACGGTCTCTGCGACGCCCCCGCCGTCGCCCGGCGTCGAGAAGGCGGCGAGCTCGGTCTCGTGCCCGGCGGCCTCTAGCGCGGACGCCAGATAGCGGATCGCCAGGTTTTCCTCGAGCTCCGAACCCACCAACAGGGCACGCATCCAAAGACCTCCAAGGTACGGCGGCCTATGCCAAAGCATTTGCCGTGCCCGAGGCCGAAAAGCCGATGATCGGCAAGCCTTGAGCGTCGCGGAGGGCCGATTCGCGAAAACCTTGCGCCGCCCTGCTGGCTTTGCGCGCAGGTTGCTCGAAGGCAACCGCACGTCGCGTTGCGTCAGGAATCCTCCAGGGAACGCCAGCCGAGTGGTCGTCTGCCAGCATATTGGCGCCACGGACAACCTCCTGTCCCGGTCGCCCCATGCTGCCAGGCATGGAGCTGCTCACATGAAGCTCGAAGGAAAAGCCGCACTGGTGATCGGCGCCAGCCGGGGTCCCAGAGCCGCGGTTGCGCGGCTGACGACGCCCTGTGGCAGGCGCTCTACGTCGTCGGCCGCCCCGTGCAGTACGCGTACCTGCGCGCGCCGCTTTCCCTATGGCACGCGCAGAGCCGCTTTGCAGCGCGACCCTGGTCGTTCGAGGCGCCTTCCGCCGGGCTGCCGCTGTCGTGGCAGCTCCTGCTCGGGCCAGGCTACCGCCGCCGCGTCGTCGACGCAGCAGGCCCACCCCATCCGTCGTAACGGCCCGCTTCGCACGTGGCGCGTGGGCGTCGGCGCGGGCGTATGTGAACCGCGCTTGACGCCCTTCCGGGTCGGTGAATCTACTGACGCCTTCCAGACGGCAGGGAGAAACGAAAATGGCAGCAGAGGGCAGTCTCGATCCACAGCAGCTTCCCGAGGAACCAGAGACCCGTCAGGCGCTTGCGGCGGAGTTGAAGCAGAAGGCGCTCTCGGCGCAGCAGCGCGGCGAGCTGCTCACGGCAATGCTGCACGCATCCGACGCGCTCATGCTCTACCCGAACGAGCGCGAGTATCTGGATCTGGTGGACGAGATTGCGCTGTCGACGCAGGACCCGCTGTCGCTCGTTCCGGTGGCGACCGGAGCCGTGCACGTGGCCACCGCGGCGGTCCGGGCGCGCATCATGATGATGCAGAAGGACCTGGGCGGCGCGATCGAGCTTCTGTGCGAGGTTGTCGATGTGGCGCCGGACCTCGCGTACTTCGACTGGGTGCGGCGCTGGCTGCAGCCGCAGATCATCGATTCGCTGGGCTGGGAGAAGCTGGCACCTAGCGTGACGCGCACCGCTGTCGGGCTGCTCCGCGAAGCGCCGCCTGGCGCTCCTGCGGATCATCCGTGTCTGCCGAACATCCGCTGTGCCGCGGACGTTCTCGCTATGTTGCGCCAGCACTTCCCGGACAAGCCGGAGCTGTACTTCGGCGAAGCGGCGCTGCGCCGCCGGCTGGGCGATCCGAACGCCACGCTGGCGGTGGCGAACGAAGGCGTGCAGCGCTTCCCCAACGAATGGTCGGCACTGACGACGATGGAGAACGCGCTGGGCGACGCGGGCCACCCCGACGACGCGCTGGCCTACGCGCGTCGCGCCATGCAGCTCGACCCGGAAGACTACTCGCCGCTGGACGACGCGGCGTGGGGCTACATCAAGGCGCAGCGTTTCGAGCAGGCGGCGCAGATCTTCGACGAGATCATCGCTGCCAAGCCGGGCTTCCCCGGCGAGCGGCACGCCGCGCTGCACTACTGTCGCTTCCGCGCCACCGGCTCGCCCGAGGAGCGTCAGGCACTCCTGCGCATGCGCGACCGGCAGTGGTGGAACGACACCGCGCAGGATCTCGCCGACGAGATCGATCCGCCGGTCGAGTTCGAGAACACGCTGCCGGGCCCGCAGGACCCGACGGCCTACGCCGGCCACGGGCTGGTACGCGAGATCAAGCAGCTCATCCAGTGTTGTGGGCTGGGCGGCAGCGTCGAGACGGAGCTGGAGAGCCAGTACCTGGACGCGCCCAGCGTGCCGCTCGCCTTCGAGCTTTCCCTGAGGAGCCTAGGCGCCGGCGGCAAGCTGAACATCAAGGTTGGCGAGGTGCAGCAGCCCGACCCGCGCGCGGACAAGGCCCAGCAGGTGCAGTACCGGCTGTGGTCGTATCAGGGCACGACGCCTCAGCGCGTGTACGGCCAGGCCGACCCGCGCGTGCAGCAGGCCATCGCGCAGATCGCCGACCAGGTCTTTTCGCGCGAGGGTTGGGACCAGGCGGCGAAGGCCGTTGCGGCGTGGGGCCCGGAGTGGATCCACGCCTTCATGGCCGTGATGACCGATCCTCCGCTCCTGCCGAAAATAGCGAGTTCGATGGCTTCATCTGGACCTACCGCTGCCAGGTGGCGACGGCGATCGTGCTCTCGCACCTCGGCCCGTGGGAGAGCGGCGCGGGACGCGCAGCGCTCTACTCGTTGCTCTACGGCCCGAGCGACTGGACCACCGATGCGGCGATCATCGCGCTGTACTTCCGCGCGAAAGAGAACCCGGCTCTCCGACCCGAGGTCGAGAACATGTTCCAGTGGATGCGCGGTCAGCTCCCGGCAAAGGGCTTCACGAGCTGGGAGGCGCCGCTCGCGCACTCGTGGCGTGCGCTCGGCGGCCATTCCCCCGAGGTGCAGCGCGAGCTCGACGCGTGGATCGCGCGCTACCACCGGAGCTACTCGAAGAAGAACCGGGTGCTGCCGCCCGAGCGCCGCTACGGCGGTCTCACGCTCAGGCAGTACGCCGAGTTCAGCGTCGAGCGCGATGCGATCATGGCAAAACAGGGCTACACGGGGCGCCTGGGCAATATCGCGAAATTCGGCCAAGCGCCGCCGCCCGGTATGCAGGAGCTCTGCGAGCGATTCGGCGTGCCGATGGGTGGAGTCGGCGGCGTGGTCCACCCGTACATCCAGGAATGGCAGGAGGCGCTGAATGCCAATCCGGATCTGCATCGCGAGTTCATCGAGCTGGGCCGCGCCATCGAGCTCGAGAAGCAGGGCGTCAGCGCGGAGGAAAAGGCGGCGCTCGACAACATCCTCGACGGCAACATGGACATGCACGAGCGCATGGCCCAGGCGCAGCAGGCGCAGCGCGTCGTCAACGAGGGTGGCGGCGGCGATCCGGACCCCGTCGTCTTCCCCGGCCAGCCCGTCGCGCGCCTGAGCGACTACGTCGGTATCCTCAAGGGCATGCAGAGTGGCGACATGAATGGCGCGCTCGGTCGCTACGGTCTGGACATGATGAGCTACGGTGGTATCGCCCAGGCCTGGGCCGCCAAGATGGCGGCAGACCCTGTGCTGACCGAGAAGTTCAACCGCATGATGACGGGTTGAGGACGGACTGAATCCCCACGCTCCGCAGCCCACCGACGCCCCGGGCAACCTGGGACGCAGCCTGCTCGGCGTGTTCCGCTATGGCGCACGCGCGCTTCAGCTGGTGTGGAGCACGAGCCGCGCGCTCTCGGTTGCGTTTGGCGCGCTCACGCTGGTAGCCGGGCTTCTACCGGCGGCGATCGCTTTCACCGGTGCGCGCATCGTCGACTCGGTCGTCGCGGCGCACGCAGCACACGTCGCCGGACACGCCGTGTCGCTGGCCACGGTCGGCACGTGGATCGCTATCGAAGCGGCTCTGGTCGCCGCCCTCGCGGGCGCGCAGCGCGGCATCTCGTTCTGCCAGTCGCTCCTGCGCGCGCAGCTCGGCGAACGCGTCAACGAGATGATCCTCGAAAAGGCGCTGACGCTGGAGCTGACGCAGTTCGAGGACTCGGAGTTCTACGACAAGCTGACGCGTGCGCGTCGCGAGGCTTCTTCGCGCCCGCTGTCGCTGGTCACGCGCACCTTCAGCCTCGGGCGCAACCTGGTGTCGCTCCTGAGCTACGGTACGCTGCTGGTGCACTTCTCGCCCTGGGCGGTGGTGGTGCTCTTGGTCGCGGGCGTGCCGGCCTTCGTCGCCGAGACACGCTTCTCGGGCGAAGCGTTCCGCCTGTTCCGCTGGCGCTCGCCGGAAACGCGCATGCAGATGTACCTGGAGACGGTGCTGGCGCGCGAGGATCACGCCAAGGAGGTCAAGCTGTTCGACCTCGGCGCGCGTCTGCTCGAGCGCTACCGCAGCATCTTCCGCACCCTGTACCAGGCGGATCGCAATCTCACCATCCGCCGTGACAGCTGGGGTTTCGTCCTTGGCCTGTTCGGAACCGCCGCGCTGTACGGCGCCTACGCCTGGGTGGCCATCACGACCGTGTTCGGTCGCATCACGCTGGGCCAGATGACCATGTACCTGGCGCTGTTCCGCCAGGGCCAGTCGTCGGTGTCCGCCATCCTGGCCGGCATCGGCGGCTTGTACGAGGACAACCTCTACCTTTCCACGCTGTACGAGTTCCTCGAGACGCCGGTCGAGTCGCCGACCGGCACTGCCACCGAAGGCCCGGACCCGAGCGACGGTGTGCGCTTCGAGAACGTCAGCTTCACGTATCCTGGCGCGGAGGCGCCCGCGCTGTCCGGGGTCGATCTGCACATCCGCCCCGGCGAGTCGCTGGCGCTCGTGGGCGAGAACGGGTCCGGCAAGACCACACTGATTAAGTTGCTCACTCGCCTGTACCGTCCGGCGCAGGGGCGCGTATTGCTCGACGGTCGCGACCTCGAGGAGTGGGACAAGGACGGGCTGCGCCGGCGCATCGGCGTCATCTTCCAGGACTTCGCGCGCTACCAGATGCGCGTCGGCGAGAACATCGGGGCTGGCGACGTGCGCTACTTCGAGGACGCCGAGCGCTGGCGCGAAGCCGCTGACCGCGGCATGGCGACGCCTTTCGTCGATGCGCTGCCCGAAGGCTTCAACACGCAGCTCGGCCGCTGGTTCCGCGCCGGCCGCGAGCTGTCCGGCGGGCAGTGGCAGAAGATCGCGCTGTCTCGCGCCTTCATGCGCCGCGACGCCGATGTGCTGGTGCTCGACGAGCCCACCGCAGCCATGGATGCCGGCGCCGAAGCCGAGATCTTCGCGCAGTTCCGCAAGCTCGCCAGCGACCGGATCGTGATCCTCATCTCCCACCGCTTCTCCACCGTGCGCATGGCCGACCAGATCGTCGTCCTGCACGGCGGACGCATCCAGGAGCGCGGCAGCCACGAAGAGTTGATGGCGCTGGACGGACACTACGCGCGGCTGTTCACGCTGCAGGCGCGGGGGTACCGGTAGCGACGAAGCTTTCAGCCGACGACGACATCCTCGTGCTGGGTCCGCCGGATCTCCTCGTGTGCGTCGACTTCCTTCAGCTCGTCTTCGCGGGACTTCGCTGCGCCGACGCGCCGGTCCATGACGGTGCAGGCGGCGAGATCTCCCGAGACGTTCAACACCGTCCGGAAGCGCTCGAGGATCTGGTCCACGCCCAGGATCAGGCCCAGACCCGCGACGGGCACGCCGGCGCTCGTGAGCACCGTCGCGAGCACTACGATGCCAACCCCGGGCGTGGCCGGCGTACCGATGGACGCGCCGACCGCGGTCGCCACCAACGCCAAGAGCGCGGCGAGCGGGAGGTGCATGCCGTAGATCTGCGCCATGAAGACGGTCGCGAGACCCTGGTACAGGGCGCTGCCGCCCATGTTCATCGAAGCACCTACCGGGATGACGAACTGCGAGACCGAGGGCCGGACCCCGAGCTCTTCTTCGGCCACGCGAATCGTCACGGGCATGGTTGCCGCCGAGCTGTCGGTCGAGAAGGCCAGTAGCTGCGCGTCGCGCGCGCCACGCATGAAACGCCACGGCTTGCCGTCACCGAGAACCCTGACAATGAGCAGGTACACCAGCATCAGGATGACCATGCCCAGGAGCAGCGTGCCCACGTAGGCCGCGAGCCCGACCAGCGCTTCGATGCCTGTCGTGACCATCTGCCGCGCGAGCAGACCGAACACGGCCAACGGGGCGAGCCGCATCGCCCAGCCGACGATCTTCATCGTCAGCTCCTGGATCGAGCCCAGCAGCTCGAGGATCGGCTTGGCGCTTTCCGGCTTCAGGGCGAGCAGGGCGATGCCGAGCAGGACGGCAAACAGCACCACCTGCAGCATCTGCCCTTCCACCATCGACTGCAGCGGATTCGAGGGGAAGATGGAGATGACGTGCTCGGGCAGCCCGGTCGCGCCAGCGCCTTCCTTGCCGGCTTCGGCTGCTCTGGCACCGAGCCCGCTCACTTTCTGCGCCGCCTGCATCGAGCGCGGGTCGATGTACGAGCCGGGCTTCAGCGCCAGCGCAAGGCCGATGCCAATCACGGTCGCGATGGCCGTGGTAACGACGAAGTACGCGCCCAGCCACACGCCATTCTTTTTCAGTTGCTCGGCGTCGTTGGAGGCGGCGATGCCCCGGATGATGGCCGTGACCACCAGCGGGATGACGATCATCTGGATCAGCGACAGGAAGAGCATGCCCGGCAGCGCCAACCACTCGCCGACGATCCGGGCGGTCCCGGGCTCGACCCAACCCACCGATGGCCCCAGCAGCACTCCGACGCCGATGCCCAGGACCATGCCGGCCAGGATCTGCGCCCACAGGTGCCCCGTGACGAGGCGCTGCAGGTGCACTGCGGCGTACTTGAGATTGCGCGGGTGCAGCTCCTCGAGCGCTCGCAACACGTTGTTGGGCTTGGGTTCCATCGCGTCCCCGTCCCGAAGGTGGGGACGCTCCGGTCGGAAGCAAGGCCAACGCTCCCCTCGCCAGTGACCGATGTCATCCCCGTGCCCGCCGTGCGGGAGGGCTGCTGGCAACGGCCCACGGGCCCCTGATCATGTTCCTGACCGCTGCTTCCCCACCGCTGGCAATGGCGCTCTGGTTCGGCACGAGACGGCGGCGCGCTAGCGCGCCTTCCACGTAAACGTATCCACCAGCACCGGCCTAGCGTCGCTGCCCAGCGGATCGACCAGTCCCACGACCCAGCCGTCGACGGCGCTGCCGTCGGCGCGGACGCGTAGGCGGACGAAGTGTTTGAAGCCGGGGTGGTCGAGGGCGGTGAAGGCCTGCGTGTTCTCCAGGCCGAGCGCGGTGAGCAGCGCGAGGTACGCGCCGAAGATGAACGTGCCCGCAAGCACGCCGACGGCGAGCGAGATGGCTGCGAGCAGGAGCGGCGCCGCGTGCAATCCCAGCAGATGCAGCGCGTGGTCGAGCAGCCACGAAAAGGCGATCGGCACCGCAGCCGTCAGCAGAGCCGCGACCAGCGCGTAGAGCAGCGTGATGCGCTGTCCACGGCGGATGCCGCCGATGAGCGCGTACACGATCGTGACGACCAGCGTGATGGCGATGGGCGCGGTGACCATCACGCCCGTGCGCTCGTAGATGCGCAAGCCCACGCGCACCGCCGGTACGAACAGGAGCAGCATCGCGTAGTGAGGCAGAAAGCCCGAGCGTCCGAACATGACCTTCCACGGCACCTGCCACAGCAGCCGCCGGCACTGGCGCGCGTCGGGGAACTCCACTTCGGCGGGGCGTAGGCCTTTGCGCTTGAGCGGCGCGGGATGCAGGAACGCGCCGCCGCCGCCGGCGGTGACGAATTGCGACGGCCCTTCTACCTCCCGCCGGTAGTGGTGCACGTCGCCGGACAGCACGAAGTGCGGCCGCCCCGTCAGGCTCAGGCCGAGCGACTCTACCATCGCACTGCCGGTGACGCTGTGCCCGCCGAAGCGGTACGCAGGATCCGGCAGCACCACCCAGGGCGACATGGCCAGGTTCTGGTTCAGCCAGCCTACGAAGAAGTGCTGCTGTCGCGAGTCGATGTTCTTGAGCTGGCGGTCGACCGCGAGCATGCCGATGCCCGGCGCGACGGGCAGCGCGAAGTAGCTTGCGCTTTGCACAGGCTGGTAGCCCGTGAGGTCGAGCGTCCTGGGCTTGTCGATCTGTCCGCCTAGCACGAACTCGCGTGCGAAGTCGGCGTAGCGATCGATCAGCGTTCGCGAGATGCGCCCGCCGCTCGGCCGCTCTACGCGGGCGACAAGATGACGGCGGAACAGGCGCCCGAAGCCGTCGAGCCCGTCGTACCAGTCGTGGTTGCCCGGAATGCCGAGCAGCACACGCGCGCGCCCGTCGTCGCGCTCCGCCAGCACCTGGTTGAACGGTTCGATCACGCGCGCTGTGATCTCGTCGGCGGTAGCGACGGGGTAGGCGGTGTCGCCGCCGAAGAGCAAAATGTCGCCGCGCGGCGTGTGGATCAGCGCGCCGTCCTCTGCCGGATCGGGCAGGTCATACTCGCGGAAGACGATGCCAGCGACGGCTCGGCTCACGGACACGTCGTCGCCAGTATCCGCGACGTAGTCGATCCACACGTCGCGTCCCACGCTCTCGGTCACGCTGCGCTGCCCAGGCGCGCCGCCCAGCCGCTCCGCGATGCGCGACACCAGCACCGAGGGCGGGTCGGCGCTCATCCAGTCGCGCGAGTCAACGTCCTCGGTGGCGATCGCGCTGGCGATGAAGTGGCGCATGTGGCCCCAGAACGAGCGTGCGCCGAACCACACCACGCCGCGCGGCCGCGCCCGGCCGCGCGTGAACCGCCCCCGCGTCGCTCCGGGCTTCCAGCGCTCCGGGCTCTGCATCCCCTTCGGTTCGCCCGGAAGATCCACCGGGGCGAGGGTAGGTCAAGCCGGCCAGCGTTGTCAGCCGTCGTGAAGGCCGGAGAGCGGCGCCTATGGCTTGCCGACGGGTTCCAGTCGGGCAAACGCATCTCGAATCGCCTGCCGGTGCTGCTCGGCCTGCAGCAGAGCCAACGTCACGTGCCCCGACTCCAGCATGCGAAGCTCCGAGCCGGGCCAGTGGGCGTGAAGCGCCCTGGACTCCGTCGCCGGCACGAATCCGTCGTGACGGGCGGCGACGATGATGGCGCTTTCCGGCGCCAGAGGGGGAGCATGCCGCGAGATCCGTACCGGCTCGAGACAGCGCTCGAAGTACTCGCGTGCGCTCCGTTCGCCGCCCGCGTCCCGCGCCAGAGCGGCCCAGTCTACCGAGCGGCTCAGGGCCGACTCGACGAAGATGGTGCGCGCGCGATCGCCGGCTCCACGCGGCACGCACGCTACCGGAAACGTCGACAGCGCACCCGCGAAGGCTGCCATCACACCGCCCTGGCTGTAGCCGCTCACTCCCACGTGGGAGAAGCCTTCGCTCCGGAGCCAGCACAGAAGCGCGCGCGCCTCGTCCACCGTCGACAGGTTCATCGCGAACTGTTCCTCGACGGTGCGCAGCACCGGGCCGATCTGTCGCTTGGGACGGCGCGACCCGTAGAACGGGTTTTCCATGGACAGCACGGCAATGCCCTCGGCCACCAGCGGCGCCGCGAAGCGCCGGCGTCGGACAAAGCCTTCTTCAGCGGTGGCGGCCAGCATCAAGCAGGCGGCTTCAGCCGCCCCGGTCCGCGGCAGCAGCAGCTCGGCGTCGATCGTCGCGCTCTCGCGCGGCAGTCGGCGCTCTGCCGGCGACGCGAAGCGGAGACGTCGGATGCGTAGCGACCCTCGGCGTCGGGGCCGCTCCAGCCCCAGCTCGCGCAGCCCGGGCAGCTCGATGGCGCGGTCGTACTCGGCGATCTCCTGTACCCAGTCGTCGAGTCGGCGCCGATCGCCAAAACCTGCGCGGTACAGCTTGATCCGCGGCAACAGCGTGGCCGCGGCACGGTCCGCCCAGGCGTGGATCGGGGACACCGCTACGAACTGTGTCACAGGCGCGTCCCTGGAGGCAACGCCCCGAGCCTTTCCGTGCATGCCGGGCTCCACTATGCTGCTTGCGGGTGGCCAGGCAGCGCGAACAGCTCATCGGCGGTCGCTTTCGTCTGGAGGAGCGCCTGGGACGTGGAGGGATGGGCTCGGTCTACCGCGCCTACGATATCAGCGAGCGTCGCACCGTCGCGCTCAAGCTGCTCGCGCACCAGAAGAGCGAGGAGAGCCAGGCGCGCGGGGAGCTGCGCTTCCGCCGCGAGTTCGCGACGCTATCGTCCCATCGTCACCCGCGCATCGTCGATGTCTATCGCTTCGACGTGGCCCCGGAGGGCGCGTTCTACACGATGGAGCTCATCGACGGTGAGGATCTGCGTCACGTCGGCGAGCTCCCGGTTGAACGCGCGGTCCGGCTTCTGGCGGACGTTGCTTCGGCGCTGTCGTTTCTGCACAACCGCGGTCTGGTGCACCGCGACGTTGCCCCGCGGAACGTGCGTTGTTCCCGGGACGGGCGTGCCAAGCTCTTCGACTTCGGGGTTGTTGTCGACGCGGGCTACGAGGGCGACCTTGCCGGTACGCCGGGCTACGTGCCTCCAGAAGCGCTGCACGGCCTGCCGCTCGACGGCCGTTCGGATCTGTTCAGTTTCGGCGTCCTGGCCTATTTCACGCTTGCCCGCCAGCTGCCCTACCCGTGCCGGTCGTTCGACGAGGAACTCAAGGCGCTGCGCCACGCGCCGCCGCGCCTTTCCGCTCTCCGTCCGGACGTGCCCCCCGCGCTCGAGGAGCTGATCGGCGAATGCCTCCGGCTCGACCCCCTGGCGCGACCTTCCAGTGCCGCCGAGATCATCGAACGTCTCGGAGCGATCGTACCGCTGGAGGACACTGTCGCGCGTGTGGAGGCTCGAGGCTATCTCCACACGGCGGCCCTGGTCGGTCGCGAACAGGAAGTCGAGCAGGCGCGGCAGTACGCCCGGGCCGCCGCGCACGGGCACGGCGCCACGCTGTTCATGGAAGCGGAGACCGGAGCCGGCAAGTCGCGACTACTGCGGGAAATCGCACTTGAAGCCCAGCTCGGTGGCTTCGTGGTGGCGACGGCTTCGGCGGAGCTGTCCACGTCCCGCGCCTTTGGCGTGGTTGCCGACCTGCTGTCCGCGCTTCTTGTTGCGCGTCCGCAGCTGGTCCGGCCGCTGGTCGAGGCGCGTGCGGACGTGCTCGGTCGCGTGCTGCCAGCGTACGACAGGGGCGCGCGCTCCCGGCCCGCGGTCGACCCCGCCGAGGAGCGGATGCGCGTGTCATCGGCGATTCTCGATCTTGTCCTCACGCTCTCGCGCCGAGAACCCGTGGCGTTGATGGTCGATGACGTACAGCGTGCCGACGAGGCATCCGCATCCGTCCTGGCTGCCCTGGCACGTTCCAGCGATGACGCCCCCCTGTTCATCGCCATCTCCCGGCGCAGTGGCGAGAGCGTGCGCGCGCCGGCTGCGGTAGACGCGCTGGTCGACGCCGCAAGCCAGGAGCTGTCGCTGCGCGGGTTCGACGCGGACACCATCGCTCGCCTGATCGAATCCACGTTCGGCAAGGTGCCCCACGAAAGACGGCTTGCGGCACTCCTGTACGAGAGGACGGGCGGTAGCCCGCTGTTCTGCACCGAGCTGCTCCGTCATCTCGTGGACACCGACGTGCTCCGCTACGACGACGGTCAATGGATCCTCGAGAGCGAGCTGGATCTCGCGGCGCTCCCGTCGGGGCTGGCCCAGACCATAGAAACGCGGCTGGCGCAGCTGGATGCGGAGACGCGGAGGATCGCCGACGTTCTGGCGGTCGTCGGCGGAGAGCTGCCGCTCGAGCTGTGCGTGGCGCTGGCCGACGCTGTCGACGAAGACAGGGTCTTCGCCGCGCTCGAGGAGCTGTCGCGGCAAGGCACATTGGTGGGAGACGGCGAGCACTACCGCTTCCGTCACGACGCGTGGCGCGAGGCGCTCCTGGCGGGGCTTGGCGACGACTCGAAGCGCTCGCTGAACCGGCGTGTGGGCGACTACTTCCTCCAGGCCGGGGGCGGTTACCGGCGTCAGGCGGGCGTGCACCTGTACGCGGCGGGTGACGACGTCGGCAGCGCGCCTCTGCTCGAAGAAGTCGGTACCGAGCTGTACGAGGCCCAGGCCCTGGCCGACTGTCTGGAGCCGCTGGAGTCGGCCTACGAGGCGTTGAAGCGTTCCGGCGCGCCCGTCACCCGCACCATGCACATCCAGATGATGCTGCTGTCGGCGGGGTGGGTCGTGGACTATCGCGTCGGAGCTCGTTACGCGGAGCCCGCGATGCGCGCCTATAGCCGGCATGCCGGGCTGGCGCTGGCCGCACGGCTCCGGCCGCTGCTGGGCCGGCATCTCGCGCTCACGTTCGGCATAACGATAGCCTTCGCTCGCTGGCTCTTCACCGGCGCGCGGGGTCCCAATCCGCTCGGCGCATTGACGACCTTCGCCATCACGCTCGGCTATGCCTGCGGGCTTGCCAACGCGCAGAACCGCCTGCCCGAGCTCGAGGCGCTCGTGGCCCTGTCCGAACCGCTCGGCATCTTCAAGCAACGCGTCCCCTACGCCACCTTCCTGGCGGCGCATGCCTTCCCGCAGCTCCTCCTCGGTCATCTGGGCGACGCCGTCGACGGCCTGACGCGCTGCCTGGAGATCATCGAAACCGACCGCCTGACACCGGCTACGGCGACGCAGCGCAGCTTTGCCGGAACGGCGACGCGTGGCTTGAGAGCGCTGGTCGACGTAAACCAGTTCGAACCGCGTCTGGAGGACGATCTCCGACGGCTCGACGAGGCAGGCTTCCGCTACTACCAGCTCGTGGCCGACACCACGCGTATCGTCAAGCTGCGCTACCGCGGAGAAGAAGCCCGCGCGGTAGCGCTGGAGGAAGCCACCGAGACCCGCAATCTGGAGCTGGGCTCGTGGTCCACCGACGTCCAGGCCCTGCTCTTCGCGCACCCTGCCTACGCGCTGTGCAACGACGTGCTCGGGCTGAAGCGAAGCCTCGCAGAGCTCACGTACTGGACAGGCGAAGGTTTCCGTTTCGAGGCGCGCCTCACCATCACGCGCGCCGAATACCAGCGAGCCCGCGGCCGCCCCGAGCGTGGCGTCGGACCGCTGACGGAGCTCTGCCAGAATCTCTCCCAGCGCGATGCACTGATGCAGCAGTGGGCGCGCTCGGCGCTCGCCGAGTGCCTGTTTGCAAGCGGCGAGCTCGCGCGTGCGCGGGAGCAGGCCGAGGAAGTGCTGCGTCGCGCCGAAGAGCCCGGCCGCCGCGTGCTTCTGCCGTGGCTCAGGGTGCACCGCGTGCTCGGGCTCTGTCTGGCCGAGGAGGGCGATACCGACCAGGCCGTGGAGGTCGTCGAGCGCGCCCTGCGCATCGCAGAAGAGCGGGATATTCCGCCGCTGGCCGGCGCCCTGCACGTTGCCCGCGCGCGCATCGCGCGCCGCGTCGGTGACCAGCTCGGCTTCGAGGTGTCGCGCGCCCGCGCCGGCGAGTGGCTCAAGCCGACGGAGAACTCCTCTCTCCTGCGCTACCTCGACCAGCTCTCCGACAACTGGAGCGAAGCCACGGGCGAGCTTGCAGAGCTGCCCTCCAGCACCTCGTCGGAAGTCGTCACCAAGGTCGCTGGCAGGCGCGGCTCACGCTGACCCACCCGACTTCGCGCGTCACGTGGCGAGCGCTTCGTCGAGTGCGCCGTCCGGCGCACCAGAACACGGCGGTCGGGCCCTGCCCGGTGCACACGGCGCGCGGCTCGGTGCATGTCACCGGCCGTCGCGGTGTGTGGGGGTGCCAGGTGTTCATCAAGACACCCCATGACAAGCCCCGACAAGTCAAGTTAGAGTCAAAGGGCTGCGATCGGGGCTAGCGAAGGGAGGAACTTTGTTTGTTGTAGACAACCTGCGGGGAATTCTGATGGGCGGAGTCGTCGCTCTGTCGGCGCTGGCCAGTGCCTGTGGCGGCGGTGACAACCAGGGCGTTGGCGGAGCAGGAGGGGCGGCGACCGATGCCGCTGCCGAGACCTCTCCGGACGCCGGAGGCGGAAGCGGCGGTGCCGGCACGGACTCGGGGCTGGGCGGCAGCGCCGGCACGGACTCGGGGCTGGGCGGCAGCGCCGGCGCGGATTCGGGGCTGGGCGGCAGCGCCGGCGTGGATGCGGGGCTGGGCGGCAGCGCCGGCGCGGATGCGGGGCTGGGCGGCAGCGCCGGCGCGGATGCGGGGCTGGGTGGTAGCGACGCCGGGACGCCGGACACCGGCACGGATGCGGCGCCGGAAGCCGGCACGGATGCGGGCGCGCAGGCCAAGGTGCGGCCGCTCTACCCGACCAACGGCGCCGACTGGAGCGAGTGGGTGAAGAACGACGGCAGCGACTGGCTCACCGCCACCGACACCGCCTGCGATCCCGCGACCGGGGCGACCGTGCCGGACGGATGCATGCACGCGGGCGAGCTCCGCCAGTACGACCTTGCGGGTTTCAGCGACTGCACCGGAGTCACGATCTCCGACGAGCTCGGTGCCTTCAACTGGATCTGCGACGACAGCGGCGCGACGCCGCGGGCCGTCTCGACGGGCTTGAAGGACGGCAAGAACCTATCCGACCTGCTGGACCTGGGCGCCGCGACTCCCGTGTGGAAGGACGAGCGCGTGGTCGCCACCCAGGGCAGCACCACGGTCATGAGCAACTTCGCCCAGTGGTGGTCGAACCCCATCGTGGTCGACAACAACGGCGGAACGCTGGGCACCGACGGCACGGTGTACGTCGTGAGTACCGACACGACCGCACACTACACCCTACCCGGGAATGGAGCGTCGCTCGTAGTGGCGCCCGGGGCGACGCTCACCGGCGACAGTGGCTGCAACCAAGTGCTCAAGGTGAGCGGCGACTGCACCTGGGTCGAGGGCACGTTCCTGGCTACCGCCTGCTACGGCGGCATCGAGGGCAACAGCTCGCACTACCTGGTGATCCACCATGCCGACGTGGAGGACGCGCAGGGCACCGGCATCAATCTCGTGAGCGCGGACGCGTTCCACGGCACGGACGTGGTCGTCGCGCACAACCAGAACGAGGGCCTGGTGTCCACGGGCAAGCACGGCCGCTACCGGAACATCGTGGCCACGACGAACGACGATGACGGGTCGCCCGACCCGACCGTGGCGGGCATCTGGTTCCAGCGCGAGGGCAACCACCTGGCGGACTCCACCATCACCGGCAACTCGCTCGACGTGCACTACGGGACCGGGGGCACCACCAACATCGACGTGCAGGTGCGCAACGTCACTGTCGATGGCGGGCGGGTGAACCTCCTTGGCGTGCGGCACAGCTTCTTCCGGAACCTGGAAGTCAAGAACTTCGCCGGGGCGTACACAGCCGTCGAGCTCGCCGGGGACTCGTTCTTCAACGTCTTCTACGACCTCACCGTGCTGGACTCGGGCGCGAGCAGTGGCAACCCGGCCATAGATGGCCAGAAGAACAACGTGTTCGTCGGCCTCGCCGAGCACAACGCTCCGGGCGATGGCATCCATCTGCAGAAAGGGTCGGCCATCCTGGGCGGTGTCGTTGCAGGGAACAACGACCAGGACGGCGTGGTCGTCTCCGCTCGGAACACGCTCATGGCCGTGCTTTCGATCGACAACACGGACCCGGTGTCGGCGGCGGAGGCCAACGGGTTCCAGCTCGTTGGGGTCGACAACGTTCTCAGGAACCTCGCCGCGACGCATAACGCGGGGGCCGACCTCTACAACGCTTCCACCGCGAATGGCACCGCCCTCACGGGCACGTCTTTCGTGGAGAACACGGGCGGCGACTGCTTCGTGGGCACGAATGCCACGGGGGTCGACTTCGACAACGCCTGCAACGCGGCGGGTAGCGCGACCATCAGCGGCGGCTTCAGCGCCGGGGGCGTGATGGCTTCCCCGACGTTCGATCTCTCCAGCTCGAGCACGATCCTCGGCGTGGCGCCGGTGCCCGGCGGCAACGACGTGGTGACGCACACGCTCACGGACACCATCACCAGCGCCACGTGCGCCACGGCCACCATCGACGGTGCCGTGTGGGACCCGGCCAACAGCCTGTGCCGGGTCACGTTCCTGCGCGACGCGTACGAGGTGCCCGACGACGGCATCGGCAACGACAACGGCTTCTGCCAGTCCGGCGAGACCTGCGTCTACATGCCCAACATCGGCCGCTACCAGGGGCACGGCTCCCTGGTCTCGCAGGGCAGCATCGGAACGGGCGGCACCATCCAGAACGTCACGCTGCTGCGCTACCAGACGAACGGGCGCTGACGCGCCCACGCGGCGGGCGGCGCCGTGCCGGCAGTCCCTCCAGGGGCCCGACGGCTGGCTTCGCCCGGTGCCCATTTCTCCGGGCCCGGGCGCTCGCCCCCGGCGCCGGGCACCCGGGGCTTGCGCACGTCGAGCGGGCGACCCAATAACGGTGGGGTGTCCGGTTCCAGTTGGAGACTCTGGGGATGGCTGGTGCTGGCGGGGGTCGCCGGCTGCGGGCAGAAGCTCGCTCCGGCGCACGGTCCAGCCGGGCCGCCCCCCGTCGCTCCGGGCCAGCTCCGCAGCGTGCAGGCGTTCTCCGGGATCAGCGACAGGTCGCAGCGGTCCGCCGCGCTGTTCCTCGAGGCGAGCCGCGTGCTCACGCACCCGCGCTGCGTGAACTGTCATCCGAGCGGCGACTCACCGCTGCAAGGCGACAGAGGGCGCGTACACGAGCCGCCCGTCGTGCGCAGTGTCGACGACTTCGGCGTGGTCGGCATGCGCTGCTCGAGCTGCCACCAGGATCGGAACCAGGAGCTGGCGCGCGTGCCCGGCGCGCCGAGCTGGCGCCTTGCGCCACTCTCGATGGCCTGGCAGGGCAAAACACCACGGCAGATCTGCGAGCAGCTCAAGGACCCGGCGCGCAACGGACACCGCACGCTCGCCCAGGTTGTCTCGCACAGCGCGCACGATTCGCTGGTCGGCTGGGGCTGGCATCCGGGGCACGGGCGCACGCCCGCGCCCGGCACGCAGGCGGAGTTCGGCGAGCTGATGCAGGGCTGGGTCGACACGGGCGCCGTGTGCCCCGCGAAGGGAGCCAGGCCATGAAGATGAAGCTGTTCGTCAACGGGGTCGCGCACGAGCTCGATGCGGATCCCGACATGCCGTTGCTCTGGGCGCTGAGGGATCTGCTCGGGCTCACCGGCACGAAGTATGGCTGCGGGCAGGCGCTGTGCGGCGCGTGCACGGTGCATCTGTCCGGGCAGGTCGTGCGCAGCTGTGTGACGCCGCTTCGCCGCGCGGAAAATCGCGAAGTGCGCACGATCGAGGGGCTCTCGAAGGACGGCAGCCATCCGCTGCAGCGCGCCTGGGTCGAGCTGGGCGTTCCGCAGTGCGGCTTCTGCCAGACGGGGCAGATCATGACGGCCGCGGCGCTGCTCGCCGAGCACCCGCACCCGACCGACGAGCAGATCGAGCAGTCGATGGCGGGCAACCTCTGCCGCTGCGGCACCTACACGCGCATCCGCGAGGCCATCAAGCGCGCCGCGGCCGAAGGCAAGGGCGGGGGGAAGTAGCCATGCGCGTCAAGCACGTCACGCGGCGCTCGTTCCTCGCCGCTCTGAACCTGACCGTGGGCGGTCTCGCCATCGGCTTGTTCGACGAGCCGGCGCTCGCCGCCGCGGCGAACACAACGACCACGGTCAGGGCGACGTTCAATCCGAACGTGTTCGTCCACGTCGCCACGAGCGGCGAAGTGACGCTGGTCTGCGCGCGCTCGGAGATGGGGCAGGGGGTCAGAAGCTCCATTCCGTGGCTCTTCGCGGACGAGCTTGGTGCGGACATGCAGCACGTGCGCGTGGTGCAGGCCGACGGCGACAAGGCCTATGGCAACCAGAACACCGACGGCTCGTCCAGCATCCGCAACGGCCAGTACGAACGGCTCCGGCGCATCGCGGCCACAGCGCGCGTCGTCTTGATCGCCGCGGCGGCAAGAAAGCTGCACGTCCCGGCCGCTTCGCTGTCGGCACAGGGCGGCAAGGTCCACGCGAAGGGCGGCGGCTCCGTCGGCTTCGGCGAGCTGGCGGCGATTGCGGCCAAGCTGCCGTTGCCCGATCCCGCGCGCGTCAAGCTGCGCCCCGACAAGGAGCTCGTGCACGTCGGCACCGCGCTGCCGCTGCTCGACGCGCCGGACTACGTCACGGGCAAGGCCATCTATGCCGCGGACGTGCGTCTGCCGGGGCTGCTCGTTGCGGTCATCGCGCGTCCGCCCGTGGTCGGCGCGCGGGTAGAGCACTTCGACGAAAAGCGCGCGCTGGCCGTTCCGGGCGTGAAGCACGTGATCCGGATGCCTGCGCCCAGCCCGCCGTACAAGGTCCAGCCCTGGGGCGGCGTCGCCGTGGTCGCCGACAACACCTGGGCGGCGATGCGCGGCCGTGAAGCGCTGAACATCCAGTGGAGCGCGAGCGAAAACGACTCGTTCGACTCGACGAGCTACAAGAAGGAGCTATTGGCCTCCGTGCGCGCGCCCGGCAAGGTGCTCAAGCAACGCGGTAACGCCGAGGCCGCGCTGAAGAGTGCGAAGAGCCGTCTCGACGCCGAGTACTACGTGCCGCATCTGCCGCACGCGCCGATGGAGCCGCCCTGCGCGACCGCACACTACAAAGGCGGCCAGCTCGAGATATGGACCAGCACGCAGAACCCGCAGGGTGCCCGCGCCGAGGCCGCGCACATCGTGGGGCTGTCCGAGGGTGACGTGACAGTGCACGTCACGCTGCTCGGGGGCGCCTTTGGTCGCAAGTCCATGGCTGACTTCGTCGCCGAGGCGGCGTATCTCGCCAAGCAGCTCGGCGCGCCCGTGCGATTGCAGTGGACGCGCGAGGACGACGTCCAGCACGACTACTACAACGCGATCAACATGCAGCGGCTGAGCGCCGGCTTCGACGACAAGGGCAAGGTCGTGGCCTGGCGACGGCGCACGGCGTTTTCGCCCATCCGCTCGATCTTCGTCACCGGTGCGGACACGCCCCAGGCCGGCGATCTGCAGCAGGGCGTGACCGATCTGGCGCTCGATGTGCCGAACATCTCGGCCGAGGGCTGCTCGGCGAAAGCGCACGTACGTGTCGGCTGGCTACGCAGCGTGTACAACATCTTCAACGCTTTCGCGACCGGCGTGTTCATGGACGAAATCGCCGAGGCGCGGAAGCTCGACCCCCGCGACAACCTGCTCGAGCTGATAGGCCCTGCACGGAAGGTCTCGCTCGCGGAGCTGGGCGTGAGCAGTCTGCACAACTACGGCGCGTCGCTCGTGGAGTACCCGGTGGACGCCGGCCGGCTACGCAATGTCGTCGAACGGGTCACCGACGCCTGCGACTGGAAGAACCGGAAGAAGAAGGGGCACGCGATCGGCATCGCGGCGCACCGCAGCTTCCTGGCCTACGTGGCCGTGGCCGTCTCGCTGGAGCGCGAACGCAACGGTCGCGTGCGCCCGACCGAGGTCTGGGTCGCGCTTGACGCCGGCAAGGTCGTGAACCTCGACCGCGCGCGCTCGCAGATGGAGGGCGCGGCCATCTTCGGTCTGAACCTGGCGCTGTACGGCGGAGTGACGTTCAAGAACGGCCGCGCCCAGCAGTCGAACTTCCACGATCTGCGCCTGTTGCGCATCGCCGACGCGCCGCGGGCCATCCACGTCGAGGTCATCCGGAGCGACCTGCCTCCGAGCGGCATTGGAGAGCCTGGGGTCCCACCCGTCGCGCCGGCGCTCTCCAACGCCTATTTCGCCCTGACCGGAAAACGCCTGCGCGAGCTGCCGATGAGCGCGCATTTCGGGCTGGGCAGCGGCTTCGGGCCCTGAGCGGCCCGCCCATGACAAATATCAATTCCCGGGGGGCGGGCACCCCTTGGATCGATGGCGTTTCCGGCCCCACGTAGTAGACATCTGTCATGCAGAGCGCCCCCGCTGAACTCCTCCTCAAGCAGCCGCACGCCGGGCACGAGTACGCCCTGGCGCCGCGCAACGTGTACTGGGAAATGACCATCGCCTGCGATCTGGCGTGCCGGCACTGCCGCGCCAACGCCATCGCCCATCGCGATCCGATGGAGCTTTCCACCGAGCAGGCCAAGGCGCTCATCCGCGGCGTGAAGGAGCTCGGCAGCATGCTGATCCTCACAGGCGGCGACCCGATGAAGCGCAGCGACCTGTTCGAGCTGATCGACTATGCGCGCTCGCTGCACGTGCCCGTCGGCATCACGCCGGCCACCACGCCACTGCTCACGCGCGAAGCCATCCACGCCTTCCACGAACACGGCGTGGCTGCGCTCGGCATCAGCATCGACGGCGGCACGGTCCAGACCCACGACGACTTCCGCGGCGTGCATGGCACGCTCGACCGCGCATTCCAGGCGCTCGAGTGGGCACGCGAGGTGATGCTGCCGGTGCAGATCAACACGGCCGTTACCCGCCAGACGCTGCCCGAGCTGCCGCACCTGTACGAGCGGCTGAAGAACGAAGCGTACCCACCCGTGAAGCGCTGGAGCCTGTTCCTGCTCGTGCCGACGGGGCGCGGCGCGATTGCCGACATGCCCACACCCGAGCAGGTCGAGGAGCTGTTCGAGTGGAGCTACAGGACGGCGAAAGAGGCCCCGTTCCACGTGGGTACGGTGGAAGCGCCGCAGTACCGCCGCTTCCTCATCCAGCAGAAGGTCCGCGAGGGCATTTCCGTCGAAGCGCTGCTGAAGGACGGCAAGCGCAACGGCTTCGGCGTGCGGGACGGCAACGGCGTCATCTTCGTGTCCTTCAAGGGCGAGGTGTACCCCGCCGGCTTCCTCCCCGACCCGCTGCTCGGCAACGTGAAGGAAGCGTCGCTGCCCGACATCTACCGCAACTCGCCCGCGCTCGCGCGCCTGCGGGACATGGATCAACTCGGCGGCAAATGCGGCCAGTGCGAATACCGCTGGGTGTGCGGCGGCTCGCGCGCCCGCGCCTTCGGCATCACCGGCGACGCCATGGCCACCGATCCGGCGTGCGTGTACGAGCCGGCCGTCGCGTAGCGCACTCCGCCATGCGGGACGCCCCCAGAGCCTCCCGGCCGCGACGAGCTCAACTCGTCAGTCGTAGTTCGAGCTGAGCCACATCTTCCAGCTGTTGAGCGTGCCGCTCTCGCCGGTCACCGTGTCGGTGATCTCCAGCACCCAGTCGCCGTTGACCATGTTGTCGCTCTCGATGCCCGGGGGCGCGACAATGTGGCTCGGCGGGTTCTGCTCGTGGTCCCAGAGCACGGCCTCGGCGCCGCCGGGCTGGTGCAGCACCACTACGAGGTCCTGCTTGCGGGGATGATCGATGTCGAGGTCGACGACCACGTCGAGGGGAACGGTCGCCAGACCGCTCACCGGGATGGTGCTCTCGATCGGATTGCCGTCGTCAGTGATGGCGATGGGAGTCGTGCTGGTGAAGGTGCCCGCGGTGGAGGGGGCCATGCAGAGGCCGCGCGACAGCCACGGAACGAGCAGCCCGGCACAGAACCCGCTCTGGCAATCGCTGTACGCATCGCACTCCATGCCGTTGGGCGTGGTGCCCGTGGGGTCGGGCGCCGGAGCCGGCGCGGTCTTCGGGTAGTCGCGCAGCTTCAGCATCGCCGAGTGACCCACGAAGTACAGCTCCTCGAGCTGGAGCATGCTCTCGACATTGCGCGCGGCCATGATGGAGTCGACAGCCCGCTTGTCGAGAGCGACATCGATGTCCAGCGTGTCGTAGCTTGCCGTGTTCACGAGCTCCAGAGTAGCGGCGGCTTCATCCACCGTGAACGCCACGTCGTCGTAGACCCCGAGCACGTCGTCGCCGGTGGGCACGTAACCCTGCGCCTCGGCGTAGGCGAGCAGGCTTTCGAGAGCTACGGGTCCGACGTACTTCACGTCGTCGACTTCGGTGACGTTGTCGAACAGGTCGTCATCGGCCGTACCAAGCACGCCGTCCGGACCGTTGCGGTGCGCGATCAGATTCCTCGCGGCGCGCTTGTCGAGCGGCACGAGCTCGTCGAGCACGTGGAAGTCGGTCTTCGGGTCGTTGACGAGCCCGACGACGCCGTACGCCTCCGGGGTGCCTTCGACGATCGCCTGGCTGTCGGTGGAGATAGCCGTGGCGGGCTCCGAGCTGGTGTCGCCCCCGGTCATCACGCTGCAACCCCCGAGCAGCGCAGCGCCCACCACCAACAGTCCGAAGAGCTTTGTTCCGATGTGTGCCATCGCGTTGAATCCTCGTTGGAGAATCTGTGCCTACGTCTCGATGGCGATCGCGTGCAGCCCCACCAGGTCGCCGCAGGACGTGCGGCCCACGAGGTAGACGTTGACCTCGGCCTGATCGAGGCTGCCGGCGGGCGCGTGCACGGCGACGTAGATCACGTCGCTGAGTTGGCTCGTGAAGGCCGACTCCACGGCCGCCGCGGCGCCCGGATCCGCCGTGCTGCTCGACGGCTCGAGCGCGTTATCGAAGCTGCCGGCCGCGCGCAGCTCAGCCGTGCTGCCCGAGGGCGCGCCGACGAGCGCCAGCACGGAATCCGCCGTTGGCGCCGTCGAGCCGGCTCCAGCGAAGGAAACCACGTCGAGCGGGCGATCGCTCTCGCTCATGAACAGCAGATCGCCCAGATGCGGCGACACGGCGGTCTCGAACTCGTCGATGCAGGCGTACGGACCCGAGCCCGCGTTCCACTGCCCGCTCGCCGCGTAGTCGTGGAGCGCTGTCATCGTCTGGGTGCCGACCCCCTTGACGTTGGCAACCTGGGCGACGGTCGTAAACGGACGCGCGGCGATCATCAGCTCCGCCGGGTGAGTCGTCATGCCGTGCGCCGTGAGCTCGTCGAGGCTGGCGTCGTTGGCGATGGCCAGAGCGGTCTGCGCCGTCGCTTCGTCGAAGTCCACGCCGTCGAAGGTGCCGGCCAGGCTCTGCGTCTCGCCGGACCGCATCAGCGGCCACCAGTCCGTCGCTGCGTCGCGCAGGCTGTCAAGCGCGCCCGGACCGACGTACGGCACCGGGCCCATCGCGGTCACACTCGAGAACGGTCGCCCGGCGACCAGGCCGGTGGCTGCGCGCGCGTCGAGTACTGCGTCGAGCGCGTCATAGTCCAGGTGGTTGACCGCCCACACCACGCTCTGCGCCTGCCAACCGCGGAAGTAGACGCCCTCGACGGTTTCGTCGGTCGGAGCCGGATGCGCCGCCGCGTATGTCTCGAGCTTCTCGAAGGCGGTGTTCCCGACATAGGGGATCGCGTCGAGTTCGCCGATGTCCGTGAAATCGACGTCGTCGCTGGACGGGCAGATGCCGTCCTGCCCATTGCGATACGCCACGATGTTGGCAGCGGCGCGCGAGTCAAGCCCGACTGCGTCGTCGAGCGTGGCCTGGTCGGTGCCGGGGTAGTTCACGAACGCGAGCAGGCTGGCTGCATCCGCTGGCGAGAGCGTCAGCGCAGCGCTCGAAGGAGCCGATGTGGCCTCGGAAGAGGTGTCGGCTGCTGTCTTCAACGCGCAGCCGGTCGGAAGGATCAGAAGCGCCAGAAGCAAGAACGTGATTCGCTGGTACATGTCGGACTCCTCGGTCGGGCGATAGGTCTCAGACCTCGACGACGGTCGTGCGGGTTCCCGGTGTGGTGCGTCGCGTCGATGCGGCGAAGTACTCGGCGATGCGCCGGCGCAAGACCGCGAGCACGTCCGGCTCGGAATCGGCAACGGCAGAGCAGCCCGGCAGATCGGGGCAGTAGGCGCGCACCCGGCCTGTGCGGGCGCTCGGTTCGAGAACGACGGCCACCTTCATGACGCGCTGTGTGTACAAGCGGCGTGCCAGACCGGACCGAGCAAGGAATGCCGGGGTTCTGCCCACCTTCGAAGGCCTGGTGCTGCATCTATCGATCTAGAACTTGCATGAATTCAACTATAGATAGATAGTTGCAAGAACTGCGTGGCCGTCCGATCCGAACAGCGCCTGCATGCCGCAGAGGCGGAGACCCTCGAGGAGCGCCTCATGGAGGAGGCGCTCGAACGCACCGGGGCCCGGAATGGCGCGCTGTTCCTCCGCGACGTCAAGAAGGATGCGCTGGTCGTGCACTTCCACATCGTGGAAGGGTTGGTTGTGAACCTGCCCGATGCCGTGCTCCGGCGGCGTCACGACGGGCGACCCAACGGGATCGCGTTCCATGTGCTCGAGCAGAACGCTCCCTATCTCGGGGGCGACGTAGCGCGGGACCCCGAGTACGCGCCGTACTTCCTCGACGTGCAATCGATCGCCGCTGTGCCCATCCGCTACCAGCGGCGCGTGATCGGCGTGCTCAGTGTCTCGTCGCGCGAGAAGAACGCCTTCGACGAGCGGCACATCGACGAGCTCGAGGCGCTGGCGGCGTCGGGCGCGAGGTTCCTGCGCCGGGCGGCCCTCGAACGGGCCAGCCGCGCCGCGGGTCGCCCCTTCTTGATCAAGGGGCTGTCGCCGGAATGGACCGAGGTCGAGCGTCGCATCGAATACGCGGCGCCCACGAACGCGCCGGTGCTCATCCAGGGCGAGAGTGGAACCGGAAAGGAGCTGGTCGCTCACGCCATCCACTTCAACAGCCGGCGGTCCGAGCAGCCGTTCGTGACGGTGAACTCGGCAGCGGTGCCAGACAATCTTCTCGAGAGCATCCTGTTCGGCCACCGTCGCGGAGCGTTCACCGGGGCGACCGCCAACAAGACCGGCGAGTTCCAGAAGGCGCATCGCGGTACCTTGTTCCTCGACGAGATCGGCGAGTTGCCGTTGATGCTCCAGGCGAAGGTGCTGCGCGCGGTGGAGTACGGCGAGGTCCAGCCGCTCGGCAGCGACGCCGCGCCGGCAAGCGTCGATGTACGGCTGATCTGCGCGACGAACCGCAATCTCCCTGCGATGGTCAAGGCGCGGCAGTTTCGCGACGACCTCTACTATCGCCTGGGCGTGATCACGCTCGATCTGCCGCCGCTACGTCGCTACAAGGACAACCTCGAGGTGCTGGCGCAGGTCTTTGCCAAGCTCGCGGCGGAGCGCCACCAGTTGCCCGTAGGCCGCTTGTCCCCCGAGGCGCTGGCGGCGCTGTCGGGCTACGACTTCCCAGGCAACGTGCGCGAGCTGAAGAACGCCCTGGAGCACGCGGTGATCCTGAGCGCGGGCCAGGAGATCCGCGCCGAGCACCTGCCGCGGTCCATGGTCGATCCCCCAGCGGTCGAGTCGGCGCCGGCCGAGCGCAAGACGCTCAAGCAGCTGCGCGACGAGTGGCTCGCGCCTCTGGAGCGGCGTTATCTCGAGGAGCTGCTGGCCGAGACCTCGGGCAATGTCCGCGAGGCTGCGGGCCTGGCAGGTGTCGATGCGGTTACGCTGTATCGTCTGCTGGAACGTCGCGGGCTCGGGCGCCGCCGCCGCGGCAAGCGGGCACACTGACAACCGGCCTGCGTGCACGAGCCGGCGGTCGCGTGGCGGCCTATCGAACGGTTTGCGGCCTGGCAGCTGTGGTAGACAGTGGTGGGTGTTCCACCGCTCGTGTCTGCTCGCCCTGACAGTCACGGCGGTAGCCTGTACTCCATCGGGCCAGACACCCGCTCGCGCGCCTCGGCCTGCGTTGCCGACAGTGGATGTCACGCTGCCGTCCACCGACGCCGCACAAGAGAGCGCGGCAAAGACAGCCGCCCCTGCTCGGCATCCGCACTGGGAACCGTCCACGTTCGACCTCGACGGTCTGCGCCTGGGCGCGTCCATCAGCGACTTCGGAAGTCGCCACCGCGCGTCCATCTGCGACGACGACCCCATCGAGAACGGACGACGCCACGTGTGGTTCTTCGCCGCGTGCAACCACGCTCAGCCGCTGCCCGGGGGCACCGTCCTCGCGGCGTTGGCCGCGCCGGTCGAAGAAGGCACTTCGCCTGCGGGCGAGGTGACGGCCATCGCCTGGTTCGGCGGCAACTGGCCCACATCCACCGGCACATTTCCCGTCGAGCTGGGGGCGACGCGCGCCGCGACAGAACGCGCGCTCGGCGCAGGCCAGCGCCTCTTCGACTTCAAGGGCGTGCTGGTCGACGGCGAGCACATTGTCGTCTACCGGCACGGCGAACGCCTCTACTCCGTCTTGCGCGACGATGCCGCCATCGGCTTTGTCATCGGCCGCATGAGCGCCGACCGCAACAAGGAGGAGTGGCGAGGCCTCGTCGGCAATGCGCTCCGCCAGGTGCGCACTGCGGCGCGATGAAGCCCGGCGAAGGCTGACGGCAACACGCCTGCGGAAAGTCGCCTAGCCCCTACGGCGTCGCGCCGCAGAACATCGGCGCGCCGGGGCAGCCCGAGAAGCACTTGTACTTCGGGCCCAGCGACGCGCAGTCGGTGTCCGACGTGCAGGCCTTCGAGCAGGCCTTCCCCTGTGTGGTGCAGCCGCCGTCCGTGAACACCGCGAAGCCGACGCACGAGAGCCCCGAGTTGCAGTCGGCGTTCGTGCTACAGGTCGTGCTGGCCGATCCTTGCGAAGACGAGCTGCTGCACGCGCCCGACAACGCCAGCAATGTGGCGGCAACGAACAGCGACATGGTGCGTGGGAGCCGAAGCATGGTTGCCAGCGTACGCGACCGGGAATGCGTGGAGCAACGTGAAAGCTCCGCGCTGCCGCGCGTTTCTACGCCCCGCTACTGGTCGTCGGGGTCCAGCGCCGGCAGCCGCACTCCGGCACGCTTGGCGGCGAGCCGCGCTTCCACCTGCAGCTCGAGCTCCGGGGGCAGCTGCGTGAGCTGTTTGCCGCGCATCCAGCGCATCACCTGTGCGGACAGGCCTGGCTGATCGTCGGGCTGGGAGAAGTCCCAGGAACTGGTCAGCCGGCGTTCGGCGCGCGTGGCCTTGCCGCCGCAGGTCAGCGGCCAGCTGCGCGGCGTGTAGGTGTACGGCGTGTAGTCGGGCGTGGACGTGAACATGTCGAGCGGCAGCGCGGCGCCGGCGACCTGGTAGTTCGGGTACGGCTTGCCGAAGATGTGGGCGAACAGCTTGTGCAAGCTCGCGATGTCGATGTGCTGATGCGACACATAGCCGTGCTTCACCCACGGCGAGAGCATCACGAGCGGTGTGCGGTGGCTGTCGATGTGATCGCTGCCGTCGAGCGGGTCGTCCTCCGTCACGATGATCAGCGACTCCTTCCACAGCGGGCTGTGCGAGACGGCATCGACGATCATGCCCGTCGCTTCGTCGTTCACGGCGCAGTCCGTCTCCGGCGTTGGCGAGGTCGGCGAGAGCCCGAACGTGTGGTCGTTCGTGATCGTCATGTACGAGAACTGCCCGACATCGCACAGCACGCGTACGCGCCCGGCGACGTGGCAGGCCTTTTCCACGTCGTTGTAGCCGATGTTCTGGAAAGGCCCGCCCGGGTACGTGAAGTCGACCGGATTGCGCGTGGGCGGCGTGTAGGGTCGCCCTACGATCTCGCCCATGATGTCGTAGTCGACGCCCTCGTTGCCCAGCCAGTCGAACAGCGAGCCTTCTTCCGGGCGGCCCACTTCGATCACGCCGCCTCCCGGCACCGCACGAGGAAAGCCGGTCGACACGGCCCAGGTACGCTCGTCGAAATCGTTCGCGCGCCCGTAGGTCGCCCACACGTGGCCCTGCGTCGATTGCACCGCCGACGTGTAGTAGTTGTCGCTGACAGTGAAGGCGCGCGCGAGCGCGCGGATGTTGTGCCAGATGCTCTCCATGTCCGACGACTTCGCCTTGAGCGTGAGCTGCGGGTCGCCCTCCACGCCTTTCACGTCGCCGAAGATCGCGTCGAAATCCTTGTTCTCGCGCAGGATGAAGAACACGTGCTTGATGACCGGCGAGGGACCGTCGCTGTTGGTCGGCGGCACGGGGAAGTCCTTCGTGCCCGCTGGGCACGTCACCTTGGGCGTCCCCGCCAGCCCGGCTACGTCGTTGTTCTTCTGGACGGCCTTCTCGCCCGCGGAAAGCGCGGCACTGTCCGGCGCGGCGACGTGCTGGATGCCGCCGCGGATCAGGTCGCTGATCGCGCCGTGCCCGGGCGGGTAGGGCACGTTGCCCGGCCCGGCACCGCGCCCGCGCATGCCCGCCACGGCGAGCGAGCCGTCGCTCATCACGGCCAGGCCCGAAGGCCACCACTGGGTCGGAAGCATGCCCGCCGGCGTGACGGCGGGTGGCGTCTTCGTCACATCCACGTCGTAGGCCGCCACGGCGTTCATCCCGCTCAGCGCGACGTACAGGCGCTTTCTTGCCGCGTCGTAGGCCAGTGCCGTGGGCTCCAGCCCCTTGAGCTTCTCGCTGGCGTCCACGGGGATGATCGTCGCGCTGCCCGCCACGCGGTCGACCAGCGTGAGCGAATCGCCCAGGTCGTTGCCCACGGCCATCCAGCGGCTGTCGAGGAAAGCAATGCCTTCCGGATCCTTGCCGGTGTCGAAGGAATGCACGACCGCTGGCTTTGCCGGATCGGTGAGGTCGAGCTCGAGCACCTGCTTGTTGGCCCACATGGAAACATAGGCGTGATCGCTGTCAGCTGGGTCGAACCAGATGCCGAACGTCTCCGGATGGCCGAGATCGACCGAGCCAAGCTGCTGCCCGAAGGTCGCCGAGCCCGCCTTCACGTCGAAGACCAGCGCCTGCCTCTGGGCCACCGGCGTGACGACCAGCCGGGAACCGTCCGGCGAGGCGGCGACCCCGGAGACGTACCACCCGATGTCGTTGCCCTTGGGGTCCTTGGCCGTCGGCAGCGGCAGCGAGCGCGTGTCGTCGCGCTGTATCGTGCCGGTGCTCGTGTCGACGCTGAAGGCCTGCACCACGCCGTCGTCGGTGGCCACGTACAGGAGGTCCGGCGGCACGAACGCCATGCCGCTGTTCAGCACGTCAGGCGGCGAGAATCCGACGTAGCTGGTGACCGGATCGCCGCTGCCGACCTTCGTGGTGTCGATGAGGCGGACCGCGTGGTTGCCGATGCCGGTGTCGACGGTGACCACGTAGTCCGTCGACGGGATCGCGACGAGGCCGGTGGTGATGCCGCCTTTCAGATCCTTCTCGTCGAACACCCAGTCCTGCCCCGCCGGATGCACGCGGCGACCGTCCGGCAGGATCGTGGTCTTCGGGTCGTCGGGATCGGTCCCGCTGAACTTCTTCGAGTCACCCGTGGCGTCGGAGACGCTGCACTTGCCCGGCACGACCTTCGGGTACTTCTCGTCCCAGGCCGGGCAGCTGTCGGCGTGCGGTACGCCGGTCCTCCAGTCGCGCAGGTTCTGGCAGTCGTAGGGCGTCGTGTTCTCGGCGCAGCTCTCCGGCGGGCAGGTCTCGGCGCAGGACTTCTTCACGTACACGAAGTCGCGCGGGGCTACGTCGGGTCCGGTCGCGCCGCTCTGGCTGTTCTGCTCGCTGGAACCGCACGCCACGAGCCCTGCCGCCAGCACGAGCGGAGCGCAGAAAAGCACGGAGCGAACCACAGCCCGCTATTCTAGCGCCTCCAGGCGTCCGGAACGAGCCCAAGCTGGGCGAAGCTAGTCCTCGCGGCAGCGCCGGGCCAGCTCGCTCTGCGAGTGCACGTCGAGCTTTTCGTAGATCGATTGGATCTGGTTGCGCACCGTGTTGACCGAGGTGTCTCGCGCTAGCGCGATGTCGGCCGGGGACATCCCTTCCAGAAGACGCTGAACCACCTGCCACTCCGTGTCCGAGAGTGCGGCAGGCCGGCTCAAAGGCTCCAGAGGAAAGCTCAACACAGCGTATTCGTCCGTACCGATCCGGACCTCTGCGACGTTGAGGTCGTCCGGAGGCATCTCTGCCAGATCGGGGAGAGCGCGCCGTCGTGACGCCATGCCACATGGTAGACCAGATCCCGAGCGCGTCACGCCCTTTTGCGAACCGCGTAGCGTTGACAAGCGGCAGCGTGCGACGATTCCATAGTGTCGTGTCCGGCTACATCGACACTCTCGAAGCGGGCTACAGGGTCGGCGCGTCCGAAGAGCGCTGGCTGGAGGGAATTATGGCTTCTGCGTCGCCGTGGCTCGACGCAGGGCTCGGTGTGATGGCGTGGACCTTCGACATGTCGAACGAGTCCGAGCCGCGTATTGCGCAGCCGGTCATGGTAGGTGGGCGTCCGGAATACCTCGAGGTGCCGGCGCGGACGCTGGATGGCGAAGGGCAGTTTGTTGCCCTTGCGTACTGTGATCTCGGTCCGTGCATGACGTCCTCTGAAGCGATGCGTCGCGCCCAGCTCAACGGCGGGCCCGATGCCGAGGAGCTGCTGTCGCAGTTTCCTTCGGAAGCTGGCGACTTCCTCGCCGTGCTCGGCAGCGGCCCCGATCGGCGCGGCGTCCTGCTCGGCGCACCGCTGTCGGAGCGGCAGAAGAATCCCTCCGCGCAGGAGGAGCTCGCTTTCGCAGGTGGCCTCGCATCTCGCCGCGGCGTACCGGCTGCGACAGGTGATCGGAAGCGGCTCTGCTCCCGACGACTCACCCTTTGCCGAGGCTGTGCTCGAGCCCGACGGCCGCTGCGTGCATGCGCGCGGACCGGCGAAGAGTGCCGCTGCGCGCGAGCGCCTGAAGCTTGCTGCTCGCAGCGTGGATCGGGCGCGCGGACGACTGCGCACCCGCGACGGCAACGCAGCGCTCGACGGTTGGCATGCGCTGGTCGCTGGTCGCTGGTCGCTGGTCGACTCGTTCGAGCGCGACGGTCGGCGCTATCTCGTGGCGTGGCAGAACGCGCCAAAGGTGCCCGGGCTGCGCGGGCTGACGCTCAGGGAACGGCAGGTGCTCGGGCACGCCGCCTTGGGGCACAGCAACAAGTTGATCGCCTACGAGCTCGGGCTCGCGCCATCGACGGTGAGCGGCCTTCTCCGGCATGGCCTGCGCAAGCTGGGGCTCAGCACTCGGGCCGAGCTGATGGCGGTGGCCGGTCGCTGGACGCGCGGCGCCCAGGGCGGCTAGCACCCGGGTCTCGTGCCGCCGTCCCGGAGCAGGGGATGCCGGCGATATCATTGGCACCCCATGGGTGATAACGAGCAGGACTACCGCAGAAACCAGCGCGGGCGGGTGCACCAAAGGGCACTCTTGCTGCCCTGGCGCGACCGAAGTACGAGGTAGCAATGCTCGAAGGGATGCCGAAGACAGTTGCCGAGGTGATGACACGCAAGGTCGTGACCATCGGCGAAAACGACACTCTCGAGAAGCTGGAAGAAGGCATGTCCCGCTTCCACTTCCGTCACCTGCCGGTCGTCGAGAAGGGCAAGCTCGTCGGGCTGGTGACGCATCGCGACCTGTTGCACGCTGCCTCCAGCTTCCTGTCGGAAGCGGCCGAAGCGCGCAACGCGATCATCCGTCAGCAGCCCGCGAAGACGATCATGCACACGGACGTGGTCACCGTCTCGCCGGACGACTCGCTCCTCGAGGCTGCCAGGCTGATGTGGGACGCCAAGCTCGGCTGCTTGCCGGTGGTGGACAAGGACGACCAGGTTGTCGGCATCGTCACCGAGGCCGATTTCATCAAGCTCACCATCCAGCTCCTCGGAGGCGGCCAGCGTCCGCCGCCGCCCAGCAGCGTCCACGGCTAGCTTTTCGGCTCTTTCCGCATTTCGCACGCGAACAAAGCGCCATCAGTGGCACCGCGCGCGTCCACCGCGCACGCTAGCTTCCGCTGGCTACCTTCTCGGCTAGCCGAGTGAGGAACCCTTCGACCAGATCGGCGAACACCGAGCGCACGAAAGGGGGGACGGCGGGGCGTAAGGGCAGGGGGACCCGCAGGCCGCCGACGGTGCCCGAGATCGACAGCGTGATGTCGATTCGATCGCCGTGGTCGACAGTGACCCAGCGCCCGCTGATGAGCGAGTTGCCCTGCCCGGCGATCGGCGACCACTCGACCACGCCGCTATCGACATCGACGCTGAACGCAGTCGCGTACCGGACGGTGTGCGAGATGCGCGCGGGCTTGAAGCCGATGGGCTCGAGCTCCCACAGGTAGCGTCTGTCGCCGAGCGGCGTCAGCTTTGCGAGCTTGGGAAAAAGCCGGAGCGTGCCCTCCAGGTCGAGCATCCGCTCCCTGGCGCGGGCGAAAGGCACGGCGACGGTCTCGCTCCGCTCTATGTCGACGTTGACGTCCATTTTGCTCAGCCTATCGCGTCGCGGCAGATGCTGTCTGCGCACCGGGGCCTGTCATCCATCGCCGCCAGCGGCCTTGACCCGCCCGGAGGCGAAGCACAGAATTCCCGTCACGTCGCCGACAGCGCGGCTCGTGGAGGACACGGATGGCGAAGCTACCGATGGTCAGGGAATACATGGACACTCGTCCGCTCAATTTGCGGACCGACACGCCAATCCTCGATGCCGTCGATTTCCTGCTGGACAGTCACATCACCGGCGCGCCGGTCGTGGACGACGACGGCAACCTCGTGGGCCTGCTCTCGGAAAAGGACTGTCTCCGGCTGATAGCCCGTGGCGTCGACGCCGACGTGCCGAAGGGCTCTGTCGGTGACTTCATGTCGACCGAGCTTTCCACCATCGAGCCCGACATGAACATCTACTTCGCCGCGGGCGTGTTCCTCAGCCACACGATGCGCCGCCTGCCCGTCGTGGAGAAGGGCAAGCTGATCGGTGTCATCACGCGCTTCGACATCCTGCGCGCGATCCATTCCGCCCTGCAGTAACCGGCGAGCCGCGCCTCGCTAGCGCGAGTCGAAATCGGGCTTGACCTTCGTCATCAGCGCGCGGGTCTCGGTCGCCGCGGGCGTACTTGCCGTCCGCAGTATGGGGTGGATACAACGCATCGCGGCGGCGATCTGCGCAGCGCCGTCGCTGCTCGCGTGCAGCGGCAGCTCCGGCGACGGCAGTGGCAGATTTGCCTGCCACTACACATCGCACACGAGCACCGTCTGTAGCGGCTACAGCAACTTCGACTCGAACGACGGCTGCGTCGAAGTCGATCCCCAGGCCAAGTGCAAGGACTTCACGAAGTCCTCGACGTACTGTGGCTCGGATTGCTGCTCGGACACCATGCCTGGATTCCAGCTGCAGCGCGCAGTGCGGCTAGCCGCGGGCCCGGCCGTGCGCCGGGCCCGTTCGCGCGTTCGGCCTAGCGCAGCTCCGCCGAGCTCTTGCCGAGCAGCCGCCGCGCGATGATAAGCAGCTGGATCTGCTGCGTGCCCTCGAAGATGTCGATGATCTTCGAGTCGCGCGCCCACTTCTCCAGCAGCTCGGTCTCGGTCGCGCCGACGCTGGCGCACAGCTGCAGACAGCGCAGCGTGATGTGATTGGCGCTGCGTGCGGCCTTGGCCTTGGCCATGGAGGCTTCCTTGGAGTTGGGAATGCCGTTGTCGGCCATCCAGGCCGCCTTCAGCGTCAAGAGCCGCGCGGCCTCCAGGTCCGCTTCCATGCGGTAGAGCTCGGCTTCGGCGGCCGACGAGCCGAGTAGCGTCCGTGAATAGTCTGCCTTCACGTTCGCCTTGGCGAGCAGCTCGCGGGTGCGCTCGATGGCTGCGCGCCCGACGCCGAGCGCCATGCCCGCTACCATCGGACGCGTGTTGTCGAAGGTCTGCATCACGCCGCCGAAGCCGCCCTTGGTGTTGATCTCCGGGTTGCCGAGCAGGTTCTCCTTGGGTACGCGGCAGTCGGTGAAGGCGATAGTCGCCGTATCGGAGGCGCGGATGCCGAGCTTGTGGTCCAGTCGCAGGAGCTCCATGCCCGGCGTGCCCTTTTCGACCACGAAGCTCTTCATTGCGGCGCGGCCGAGCGCCGGGTCGAGCGTGGCCCAGACCACGACCAGATCCGCGCGGCTGCCGGCCGTGATGAAGATCTTCTCGCCGTTCAGCACGTAGTGGTCGCCGTCGAGGCGCGCTGTCGTGCGGATGGCGCCCGAGTCGGAGCCCGCGTCCGGCTCGGTGATGGCCATCGCCGCCCAGCGCCCCTTGAAGCGCTCGAGCTGCTCCTCGTTGGCCACCGCGGCGATGGCGGCGTTGCCGAGCCCCTGCCGCGGGATGCTGAGCGCCAGTCCCACGTCGCCCCAGCACATCTCTGTCAGGCCGATCACGGTGGCCATGTTGCCGCCGTTGCGGACGCCGCCGTCTTCCTTCTTCTTTTCGCGTTTCGTCTGGCCGGCGCCCGCGCCGGCCATGCCGCCGCCATCGCCCATGCCTTCGAGCAAGGCGGCGAGCATGTCGAGCTCGACCGGGTACTCGTGCTCGGCTGTGTCGTACTTGCGCGAGATGGGCCGGAACATCTGCTCGGCCACCATGTGGGCCTGCTCGGCCAAAGGAGTCAGCTTCTTCGGAAGTTCGAGATACATGACTTTTCCTCGGTTGGAAGATGCGGCCGTGGGCCTAGACCAGCACGCCGCCTTCGAGCACGGACAGGGTCATCAAGTCGCGGTACCAGCGCTCGACGGGGTGTTCCTTGATGTAGCCGTGCCCGCCGAGCAGCTGCACGCCGTTGGTCGCGACCTCCATGCCCTTTTCCTGCGTGAGCACGCGGGCGAGGTACGCCTCGCGGTGGAAGTCGAGCCCGTGCTCCGCCTGCGCCGCAGCGCGCCAGGTGACCAGTCGCATCGACTCGATCTCGATCGCCAGGTTCGACACCATGAACGCGACAGCCTGGCGGTGGCTGATCGGCTCGCCGAACGCCTTGCGATCGTTGACGTAGGGGATGACGTAATCGAGCACAGCCTGCGCCGTGCCCACGGCCAGGGCCGCAGTCGCGATGCGCGAGCGATCGACCAGCTCGGCGAAGTCGACCGCGTCGGGGCTCTCGCCGAGCAGCGCGCTGGCAGGCAGCCGCACGCCGTCGAAGCGCACGCGCCCGAGCCCCGCCGCGCGCGCGCCCAGTGCCGGGTCCGCCTCGACGCTCACGCCCTCGGCGCTGCGCTCGACCAGCACCAGAGAGCGGCCGCCACCGACCAGCTCCGCTGCGACGAGGAACAACTCTGCGTTCGTGGCGAGCGGCACCAGCGATTTCTCGCCGTAGAGCCGGAGCTCGTTGCCGCGGAGGATCACGCGCGTGGACAGCGTGTGCGGGTCGAACAGCGGCTTCGGTTCGCTGAGCGCGAACGCCGCCCGCGGCGGCGTCTCGCCCGCGAACGCCGGCAGGTACTTCGCCTGCTGCTCGGCCGAGCCCCAGCGCACCAGAGCGTGGGCCACGCCGATGGGCGCCAGCGCGGCGAGCGCGAGGCCGAGGTCTCCATGCGCGAGATCTTCCGCCACGAGCGCGCCCATCACCGTGGAGGTCTCGGTCGCCGCACCGCCGTGAGCTTCGGGCACCGCCATCGGCCCGAGCGCGAGATCGGCGAGCTGCGAATCGAAGCCCTCGGGCGGCGCGAGATCGTGGTCGGCCTTGGCTGCGGCGGGCTCGAGCACCTCGCGAGCGAAGCGCTGGGCCACGTCGCGGATCATCTGCTGTTCGTCCGTCGGGTTGAGATCGAACAGGTTGCGCGGCGCCGGGCGGTCGAGCCGTGCGGCGTGGCTCTGCTTGCCATTCGCCTTGAAGGAGCTCGCGATCTTCTGTCCAGCCTTGAAGCCTTCGCGTACCGCCGAGCGCGTCAACTTCTGCGCCGGCTCGTACAGACCCAGCCGGTGCACCAGCGGCAGCGACGAGAAGCGCCCCAGCATCGCCAGCGATGCGCTCATCGCCTGTCGGCCGAGGCGCGCGCCCGGGCTCGACTTGCCGTTGGTCTTCTTCACTCCCGGGCGTTGCTCGATTGTCGTTTCCATGAGGTTCTCCGTTTCAGACGCGCTCCATTACTGCCGCTGCGCCGAGGCCGCCGGCTGCGCAGATGCCGAGCAGCGCGGTCTGCTTGCCGCTCTGGTGAAGCTCGTTCGCCATCGTGGTCACCATGCGGGCGCCAGTGGCGCCGAAGGGATGGCCCACGGCGAGCGAACCGCCGTGCACGTTGAGCCGCTCCGGGTCCACGTTGCCGACTGCGCTGTCACGACCCAGCCGCGCGCGGGCAAAGGCATCGCTGCCCAGCATCTTCACGATGCTCAGCACCTGCGCCGCGAACGCCTCGTGCATGTCGACGAGATCGACCTTGTCGAGCTCGAGCCCGGCGCGCTCGAGCGCCTTCGGCATCGCCAGCGCCGGCCCCATCAGCAGCTGGTCTGCAGGATCTACACCGGTGTAGGCCCAGGAACGGAACGCGGCGAGCGGCTCCAGGCGGAGCGCCTTGGCCTTCTTCTCGCTCATGAGCAGCACCGCGGAGGCGCCATCGGTGAGCGCACTGGAGTTGCCCGCGGTGAGCGTGCCGTCCTTGGCGAACACCGGCCTCAGCTTGGCGAGCTTTTCCACCGACGTGTCCGCGCGCACCAGGCCGTCGGCGTGCACCCAGCGCCCGTGCGGCGTCTGCACCGGCACCACCTCGCTATCGAAACGCCCCGACGCGATGGCCGCCGCCGCGCGGTGGTGCGACTGCACCGCGTACTCGTCCTGCGCTTCACGCGGGATCTCGTTGCGCCGCGCCATGCGCTCGGCCGCTTCGCCCATCACCTCGCCGGTGGTGCGCTCGGCGATCTTCGGCTGCCTCGGCAACAGATCCGTGAAGGGCGCCAGCTTCTGGATCATACCGAGGTAGTCCGCGGGCGTGCCCTTGCCGAACGCGACGGGCGCTGCGGCGTGGATCAGCTTCTGCGGCAGCTTGACCTCGGCATTGCTGGTCGAGTCGCTGCCGCCGGCGATCACCACGTCGGCCTCGCCGCGTTCGATGGCGGCAGCGGCCAGCGTCACGGCCTGCAGCCCGGAAGCGCAGGCGCGCGTCACGGTGAACGCCTCGCACGCGGGGTCGAGCCCCAGGTCGAGCACGATCTCGCGTCCGACGTTGGGCGCCGTGCCCGGCAGAATCACGCCGCCCCAGACCATGCTCTCGACCTCGCGGTAGGCGAGGCCCACGCGGTCGAGCAACCCGCGCACCGCCGCCACGCCGAGGGCGATAGTGTCCATCTCGATGAATTCGCCGAATGCCTTGACGAACGGCGTCCGGGCGCCGCCGACGATCACTGCTCTGGTCTTCCTGTTGCTCATCCGACTCTCCATGATCTTGCTGGTAGCTGCGTTCGGGGGAGGGGCCCCGAACGCCCACACAAACCAGATTTCAGAACTTCGCGACTTTCGAGAGGCACGTTCGCGGACCTCTCCAGCGCGGCGCCGACAGGCAACCCTGCTGGTTGGTCTGGCCTCACAGGCCTGCTGCGAAACGAGGAGGCGTAGCTCATGCTTGTTCAAGCTCCGATGAACGCGCCGCCGCACACGCGCAGGATCTGTCCCGTGAGGCCCTGGGCGCCGGGACTGGCGAGGAAGGTGATGGCCTGCGCGACATCTTCGGGCTGGCCGCCCTGGCCGAGCGCGCTCAGCCGCCGGCCGGCTTCGCGGATCGCGACCGGAATGGCCGCCGTGAGCCGCGTCTCGATGAAACCGGGCGCGATGGCGTTCACCGTGATGCCGCGCGGTGCGAGCTTCGGCCACAGGCCGCGCACGAAGCCCGCCACGCCGCCCTTGGACGCCGCGTAGTTGGTCTGCCCCATGTTGCCGGCGAGCCCCGCGATCGACGACAGGCAGATGAGGCGCCCGCCGCTGTTCAGGCCCTTCTTCTCGATCGCCGCCGTGAGCCGGACCACCGACTCGAGGTTCACGGCCATGATCTGGTCCCACTGCGCTTCCTTCATGCGCGCCAGTGTCTTGTCGCGCGTGATGCCGGCGTTGTGCACGATCACGTCCGCGCCGCCCAGCTCTCCCAGCGCGGCGAGCAGCTTCTCGCCCGCGTCGGGCGCCGTCACGTCGAGCGGCAGCGGTGTGCCGCCGATCTCGCGGGCGAGCTGCGACGTTGGACCGTCGTCCTCGGGGCGGTCGAGGCACACCACGTGCGCGCCTTCGAGAGCGAGACGCCGCGCCGTGGCGTTGCCGATGCCGCGCGCCGCGCCGGTGACCAGTGCCACCTTGCGATCGAGCGAGCGCACCGGGGGAGCACCGTTGGCTCCCATGTCCTTGGCGCGCAACGTGACCGAAAGCGGCTGCCCGCTCACGTACGCCGAGCGCGCCGAGAGCAGGAACGTCAGCACCGGAGCGAGCCGCGACTCGGCTTCCGGCTCCACGAGCACCAGATTCGCCGTCGCGCCTTTGCGGCCGACTTCCTTCGCGACGCTGCGCACGAAGCCGTCGAGCGCGCCCGCGAGCATCGAGGATTCCATGCTGTCGCCCGCCGTGCGTCCGAGCACCACCACGCGCCCCGAGCGATCCACGCGCTGTATCGCAGGGTGGAAGAAGTCGTACAGCGCGCGCAGCCCAGCCACATCGCGGACGCCCGAAGCGTCGAACACCAGCGCGCGCACGCGCTCGCCGCTCTGGAGCTCCGTTACGGGACGCGGCGGATGGCCGTACGCCTCGCCGGCTTCGCGGAACGCGGCGTCGTCCACGCCGTCGTCCAGATACGGATCGGCGCCCGCGCCGGCCACGCTCCTCGAGACAGCGGCGAGCAACGCTGCACCCTTGGCCGCGCCGATCGCGACCTTCCGCTCCATCAGCGGATGGGCCGACCACGCCCCCTTCTCGCGGTCGAGCGGAGTGGGCAGCGGCAGCGGCAGACCCAGTGTCTTGATCAGCGAGCGGGCCTGCGGATTCTTCGAGATGTCGATCAACCAGTCAGCCATGATTCGTTCCCTCCTTCGGGGCCGCGCGCGTCTCGAAGTGCCCTTCGAGGTACGCGCCGCCGCCCGGCGCATCGCCCACGTAGAGTCCCTGGTCGCGGGTGACGTACACGCCGACCGAAGCCGGCAAGAGAAGCGGCCGCGTGAAGCGCGCCTCGACCACGGCGAGTGCGTCCACGTCGCCGCACAGCACGTCGCGGTCCACGGCCTCGATGGCGCGCGCCAGCGTGGAGAAGCCGTGCAGGATCACCGAGCGGAAGCCTGCCGCTCGCGCATAGGGCGGTACCCAGTGCAGCGGATTGATGTCGCCGGTGAGCTTGGCGAAGTCCCAGCCCGCATTCTTCGGGATGCGCGAAAATGCGATCTCGCGCGCGTCCACCGGCACCGTCGGACGTTGCTTCGGGGCTTTCTGCGATTTTTCCTTGTGTCTGTCCGACGCGGAACCATTCTTGTCGCCAGCGCGTCCCAGCGCCACGTGCGCGCGCAGCTCGGCGACGATGGCCTCCGGCGCGCTCTTCGTCCCGGTGATGATGGTCGTCGCGATGATGGCGCGCCGCCCGTCGTCGTCGATCGACTCCAGCCGCGCGGCGACCTCGAGCGGCTCGCCCGCGGGCAGCGCCGCGCGCTGCTCGATGCGGCAGCCGGCGTTGACCGCACGCGCCATCGGATAGCCCGTGCCTGCAATGGCGCGCGCCGCGAGCGGGAAGCCCCACTGCGGGAACAGGTGCGCGGGCACGCGACCGCGGTACCAAGCGGGATCGCCGCCCACGTGGCGTACGTAGTCGCGCACCAGTGCAGCTGGACGCGGCGGAATCGTCTGGCGGATCCACTCGCCCGGAACGGTCGGCATCGGACCGCCGCCCTTGTTCGAGATCGACGACAGCGCCGCGCCGCCGAGGGCGCGGATCACCGGAACCTGGTCGACCAGACGCAACATGGAAACGGACATGTTCACCTCTTCTCCGCGCTGCGGCGCTTGTCGGTCGGGGCCTCTTCGCGGAAGAGCGCGGCCCGGGCGATGCGCAGCAGCTCGTGTTCGTAGCGGTAGCCCGCGTCGCTCGCGGGCTCGATCGCGGCGGTGCTCACGCCGGCGCTGGAGACGGCGGCGAGCACCAGCTGCAGCATGTGCAGCACGTACGTTTCGGGATCGACGTCCCCGTGGTGCCGGCCGTGCTCCTGCCCCTGTTTGATGTAGCCGGCCACGGCGAGTAGCCACGGCCGCACCGAGTCGTGCATGAGCTTTCTGGCTTCCTCGGGCCGGTCGAGCATCTCGCGCATGATGAGCCGTGCACGATCCGGATCGTCGGTGAAGAAGCGATAGAGCTCGCCGATCACGGCGTCGAAGCGATCCTCGCTGGCACTCGCCGCCAGGAGCAGACCCGGTAGCACGTCGCGCCAGTGATCAAGCATCGAGTCGAGCACCGCCTGGCGCAGTGCAGACTTCGAAGCGAAGTAGTGCAGGACCGCCTGCTTGGTCACGCCCACCTCGTCGGCGATGAGCTGCAGCGAGGTGTCGGCAAAGCCGCGCCGTGCGAACAGCCGCGTGGCCGCGGAGAGCACCTCGGACCGCACTTCGCCGGGTTGTGAGGGGGCACTTACCATCCGGACGGCGAATGCTTACCAACTGGTAAGCGCGCCCGCAAGGCAATTCGACGCAGTGCGGCAAGTGCAGGATATCAATTGGTTAAGCGGCGGCCTACTGGCAGTCACGGCGCCCCGAACGCGGCATGTGACGGACTCAGCCGGGAGCGCAACCATGGAATGCTGCGGCGCGCTTTGGTCGGATTGGGGCTCTCGATCGTGCTTGCGGCCGGGTGCGGCGGCTCGGGCAGTTCGTCCGGTGGAGGCGGCGCATGCCGGGCGCGCACACCGCGGACTGGACCGCGCTCGCGAAGCAGACGTTCGTCGGCGCCGAGGTGTATCTGACCGGCGCCGCCATCAACAAGAGCGGCAACTCGGTGGCGTGGTGCCAGAAGCAATAGCAGGCGAGCATCACTGCCTACACAAGCCTGGGCGTGCCGAAGAGCCGGCTGTTCCTCTTCGAACACTTCGGCAACACCACGGCCGGTACCAACTGGGGACGCTCGGGCGTCTCGGCTGTGGGGTGGCGGAACGCGATCAAGGCGCGTTCGCAGGCTGCACACGATCCCGCCTTCGCCGGATTCGTGAGCGGACACCTAGCCACGCAGATCTTGCATCGAGCCGAGCTGGGAGGCCGGCTGACCAGCGTTCTGCTGACGGCAGAACGCAATGTTTTCGCGTTGACCGGTTCCAAAGCCACCGTACGATCATCGATCTGATGGGGGAGCTGGGGAGAAGTGCGCAGGATCTCCGGAGCCGCGCGGAGGACGCGCTGCGCAAGACGGAGCGTGACGTGCGCGCACTCGCGCCGGACGACCTGCAGCGCCTCGTGCACGAGCTGCAGGTCCACCAGATCGAGCTCGAGATGCAGAACGACGAGCTCAGGCGCGCCCACGCGGAGCTCGAGGAATCGCGCGAGCGCTTCCAGGCGCTGTTCGATGATGCGCCGGCGGGCTATCTCGATGTCGACGCCGACGGCGTCATCGTGCGCGCGAACATTGCCGCCGGAAAGCTGCTGGGTATCGCGCCTGCGCGTCTGCCGGGGCGACGTCTGCAGGAGCTGGTCGGGCCCGAGGATCTGCGGCAGCTCCGCGAGCACCTGCGCGTCGTTTTCGAGCGCGGGGAGGCGGCGGCGTGCGAGCTGTTGCTGGTCCGCTCCGGTGGCAACAGCCTCGCTGCACGGCTCGACATGAGCCCGCGCGTGCGCGGCTGCCTGATGCTGGTAACCGATATCAGCGAGCGCAAGCGGGCCGAGGCCGCGCTATTCAAGCTCGCGCGGGAGCTCGAGGAACGTGTGGAAGCGCGCACCAGCGAGCTGGCCGACAAGAACCGCCGGCTGCAGTTCGAGATCGCCGAGCGCTCGCGCGCCGAGCAGGAACGCCAGCAGCTGGAGGCGCGGCTTCGCAGTGCAGAGCGGCTGGAGAGCCTGGCCAAGCTCGCCGGCGGCATCGCGCACGACTTCAACAACCTGCTCGTGGGCGTGCTCGGCAATTCGGACCTCTTGCTGGGCGAAGAAGGGCTGAGGCCCTCGATGCGCGAGTCGCTCTCGCTGATCAAGCAGTCGGCGCTGGCTGCCACCAATCTCACGCGCCAGATGCTCGTGTACGCGGGCCACTCCCAGCGTAGCGTCAAACCCGTCGATGCCGTGCGCATCGTCGAGGAAGGAATCGAGAGCGCGCGCCTGCAGGCTGCCGAGGGCATGCGTCTGGTCAGCGAAGTCGGCTCCGACCTGCCCGAGGTCATGGCGGACGAGAGTCAGTTCCGCGAGCTCGTCACCCACCTGATCATGAACGGGCTCGAGGCGATAGGTGAACAGGGAAAAGGCCAGATCACCGTGCGCATCTACGCCGTGGATTTCGACGAGCAGGAGCTCGGTGCGTTCACGTTGCACTCGGGCGCCAGGCCCGGGCGCTACGTCGTGCTCGCCGTCGACGACACGGGTCACGGCATGGACGCGACGATGCAGGCGCGCGCGTTCGACCCGTTCTTCACGACCAAGTTCGCGGGGCGCGGTCTCGGTCTTGCGTCGGTGCTCGGCATCGTGCGCGGCCACCACGGCGCGCTGAACCTGTGGAGCGAGCCGGGCCACGGCACCAGCATCCAGGTCGCGCTGCCTGCGGCCCCGCAAGCCCAGGACCAGGCATCGGCGCGTCGCTCCAACCACGAGTGGAGGGGCTCGGGAAACGCGCTCTTGATCGACGACGACGAGCTGGTGCGCAGTGTCCTCTCGCGTCAGCTCGAGCGCACGGGTTTCAGCCAGGTGGTCCAGACCGCGAGTGGACGCGAGGGGCTCGATCGCTACGCCGCGCCCGGGCAGAAGTTCTCGGTCGTGGTGCTGGACCGCACCATGCCTGGGCTGAGCGGAGAGCAGACGCTGCTCAAGCTACGCGAGCTAGACCCGGTCGTTCCGGTGCTGATGATCAGTGGCTACAGCGCCGACGGAGTCGACATCGACGACCCGCACGTGAAGTTCCTGCAGAAGCCGATGACCGAGGACGCGCTGCAGACGGCGCTCGGCGACCTGCTCGGGGGCAAGGCCGCCGGCGCCTCCTGACTTGTGCCTAGCTTGCCGGCTGCCTTGGCGTGGATACCACGAACTGTCCGAAATTGTTGAGCTCCTCGAGTCGGCACGACCACGCGAGTCGTCCGTCGTGGATGGTCATGTCGGGGCAGCCGTCGCACATGTTCTGCCGGCCATCTTCCAGCACATCGATAGGCTGGATCACCAGCACCGACTGCAGGTGCAGCGGCTTCAGCAGATCGCGCGGATGCTTCGTGACCCAGCCGAGGTAGCTCTTCGCTGCGTCGCGGATCCCTGCGTCCCACATCGACGTGGCGAGCACGGAGCGACCCATTCCGAGCGCCCCTGGCGACGAGTACGCCAGGTACCTGCCCTTGACGAGGTGGTGTCCGGCCTGCACTGCCTCGATGAAGCGCGGCCCCACGTAACCGTGGATGCGCTGGCCGTCGCCGAAGCGCATCGTCATGAGCCACTTGAACGAGTCGGGCTTCTCCGTGCCGTTGAGGTACGCGCAGGGCTCGAAGTCGGGGAAACGCGTCCTGAGCATTGCCACGACCTCGCGCGAGTTGATGTCGGTGCGGCGCTTGTCCTTCTCCGAGTAGACGAGGTCGCCCATGTCGATCTTCTTGCCGCCCGCGTAGTAGTCGAACGTCTCGAGCGCGGCGTTGCGGTAGGCGATGAACACCACCGTATGCACCTTGCCGATGTTCCGTCCGGCCCACTCGAGGATATCCGGGCACTGTTCCAGCGTGTCCTCGTACACCGTCGAGTTGAAAGCGCAGGCGAGTCCACCGACGCTGGCGACCATCTCGGCGAATTCCGAGCGCAGCTCGTTCATCTGCGCCTCGGTCTTGTTGCGCCAGCCCGGCCGGCCCTGCCGCGAGTCGACATGGAACGTCAGGCCAACCAAGCCCGCCTTCTTGAGGTCGCGCAGCAGGTCGGGGTTCAGGTCGAGGCCGTTGGTGTTGAGGATGGCCTTGCGACCCATCTGGGTGACGCGCTCGACGATCTGTACCACGTCCGGGTGGCACAGCGGATCGCCGCCGGCGATCGATACGCCGTCGAAGTTGCGCAGGCGTGCGAATGTGTCGAGATCTTGCTGCACCTCGTCGACGGGCTTGTGGGTGCGGACGTTCTTCCGGTAGCAGCCGTCGCACGCCAGATTGCACTGCTGCGTGGGCTCCAGCCAGACGATGGGGTTGTCCGCTAGATTCCACGGCAATCGGTACAGCTTCCTGTGATCGAGATTCGCTTCCATGTTCACCTGCCCCCTTCTTTTGGGAAGCGGCGAGGCTTCCAGGCTCCGCCACGGACCCAAATGAGCATTGTCAGGCGCGCAACCTAGCCCGCCGCGCATCTTGAGGCGTTGATGGATGGCAAGTGATGTGGTCAGCGCCAGCGAACTTCGAAGCCCAGCACGTCGTACCAGCTACTTGTCATCGGGGGCAGCAGACAAGTGTAGCCCGCCGGCTTCGAACCGCACGAACCCACTGTCACCGCGCAGCGGCATTGTCGGCATGACTCGATTGTCAGGGTCCGCAAGGGATCTCCGCCCACAAGTCGCCGCAGAACGCCGGGCCACCCGCCTTCGGCACGGCGCTTGCGATGGCTCTTTCCTGCTTTTCGCTTTTCTTCTTCTTGGAGGTAGTCGGATGGGGAAGACCACTTGGTGGGCGACGGTGATCTGCGCGCTGCCGGTCGTGGCGGCGCTTCTGGCGTGCGACCAGGGCGGCGCCAACATGAACCAACAGGGCGTCGGCGATCAGCCCGGGGGCGTGCAGCTCGGCGTCGGAGACATCGCCGTGGCGCCCGTCGGCAGCTACGTGCTGTTTACGCGCGACAACAAGCTCGCGGTGGGCTGGGTCGACACCGGCCAGATCGAGGCGCTGCCGGTGGACTCGCCGTCCCGGCTCGCGTTCTCGAAACAGCGCGCGGTCGTGTACGTCGGTAGCGCACTCAAGAACGAGGTCGATGCCGTGGACGTGAAGGCCCACGCGCTGCTGTGGCAGTCGCCGGTCGACGACGCATCCACCGACGGCCTGCGCCTCGAGTCGTCCAAGGACGACCAGTTCGTCATGGCGGCCAGCGCGCATCGCGTCCAGATCCTGGAGGCTGCGACGGGCCACGAGCTCCTGTCGCGCTACTTCGCCCGCGGCATCGTCGACGCGGAGATTTTGCCCGACTCGTCGCGCGCGCTGATCGAGGAAAAGGAAAACTGGCAGGGCGATGCTCCTTCGACCCGTGTCACCCTGGTGTCGCTGACAGGCAGCGCGTCGATCTCTTTCGATGTCCCGAACTGCGCCTCGCACGTCGTCATTTCCGCCGACGGCAAGCGCGCTTTCGTGGCGCCGACGCAGTGCTCCAAGGATCCGGTCAGTGTGATCGATCTGTCAGCGGGCTCCGAAGGGTTCGACAGGAACCTGCCCGGCTTCGGCCCGGTCGCCCAGGCGCCGAGCGGCAACATCGCCGTGGCGTTCTACGACCGCGACCAGGGCGACCCGTCGCTGTTCGACGACCCGACCCAGATGCCGGGTCCCGACACGGCGCGCTACCAGCTGATGCTGATCGACACCGGCACGCTGAAGTACGACTTCGCCGAGGTCGGCGACAATCTGCCGCGCTTTGCGGTTACGCCGGACGGCAACGTGCTGCTCGTCGATTCGAGCTGGAGCGGCGACACGGCGCGGCTGTTCGACGTGCCGACACGCAGCTTCCGTACGCTGTCCGGACCCGTGGTCAAGCTCGACGACTTCGCCATGAGCAGCGACTCGAAGCACGCCTACGTGTTGCAGAACGACGTGTTCGATCTCGACATCGACGCGGCCCGGGCGTCGCACTTCGGCCTCGACTTCACGCCCGAGAACATCAACATCTCGGCCGACGACCGCTACCTGTTCCTGCGCAGGAACGACAGCGAGATCTGCATCTACGACATCGCCGCCCGCACCTGCCGGCAGCGCTTCCTGATGCCGGCAAAGTTGTAGCGAGCTCTGCTCCGCGGCCCGCGCGACGGCGCGGGCCGTGGACCTGCGCTCGTCAGCCGAGCTCTTTTGGCCGCCACACGCGCAGACACCGCGCGCGCCCGTCGAGCTCGACATCGCGCCAGCGCTCTACAGGAAGCTCGAGCACGGCCAGTGCGGCAGTGGGCAGCCGCCGGGCGTGGCCAGACAGGGCTTCGAGCAGATCTTCCAGTCCGGGGTTGTGCCCGACGACGAGCGCGCGCCCGGACTCGTCGGAGAGCTCCCTGACGGCTTGGAGGTACGCGCTTGGCGCTGCCAGGTACAGATCGTGGCGCACCTGGATGTCACCTGGATAGTCGAGCGCCTGGCAGACGGCGCGGGCCGTCGCCTGGGCGCGCTCCGCGCTGGACGCGAGCACGGCATCCGGCGAAAGCCCCTTGTCCCGTAGGAGCTTCCCCATGCGCGGAGCCGCCTTTTCGCCGCGCTTGTTGAGCGGGCGATCGTGGTCGTCGAGATCGTGTTCCGCCCAGCTCGACTTGGCGTGCCGAAGCAGCAGCAGCGCCTTCAAGCTGCACCCGACGAAGACGTCACGGCTTGCGCGGCGGCAGCCACGCCGCCTTCGACGTGAGCGAGCCCCCGACCTCGACGCGCGAGAGGTTGCCCTTGTCGCAGTTGACCTTGACCTTGGGCACGCCACCGGACTCGGTGACGACGTGGTCGACACGCGCCAGCTCCGGGTGCAGCTCGTCCTGGCAGAACGCCATGACCTTCAGCCCCTTGTCGAGCTTGCCGACCCTGATCGAACGCAGCGGCACGGTGGCGTCCAGGCTGTCGGCGATGCGCGTGACGATCACCTTCTTGCCTTCGACCTTCTTGACGACACCCAGGTGGTAGTCCTTGCTCGGCGGACGCAGCGGCCCCCACACGCGCACACCGACAAGCTGATCGGTAGGCGGCAGCCACATGTCGGTATCCACGCTCTCCAGGTGCGCGGGATCCGCCCACCCCGTCGCCTTCGCGAACAGCTGCTGCTCCGGCACCTTTCCCGGGTCCTTCAGCGCAACCAGAGCGTGCTTGTGCCCCTTGCCCAGCACCCACACCTTCTGTGCGTGCTTGATCTTCGCCGTCTTGGCGCCGTCGGGAGCCGTGGGTGAATGCACGACGATGGCGCCCCAGGCCCAGGCAGGTGTGGGCTTCTGCAGCCGGCAGTGCAGCTTCTCGCACTGAACCGCCACGGCCAGCGTGGTGAGCTCGGCGGCCAGGTCCTTGGGGACCATCTTCCACTTCGCGATCTGGACCTGCGCGGCGATCTCGTCGGCGACCTTGCTGGGCTTCTTGGCCGAGAGACCCTTCTTCGCCACGTCCAGCAGGTAGGCGTGAATCGCGTCCTGCACGATGCCGAACGCCACGCCGTACTCCTTGTCGGTCAAGGTGTTCGCGCTCTTCATCTGCTGGAGCTTGGCGATGGCGTCCTTCCACTTGTGCTCTGCCAGAAGCGGCTGGATGCCCGAGGTGCTGCGCTTGACGACGAGCTTCTGCAGGACGCCGTGGGCTTCCTTGTAGCCGGCCTCCGACAGGGCAGTGGTGGCGTCGGGCGTCTCCAGCATCATGCGGGCTGGTTCCAGGTTGCCGGCGTTCACCTCGACCGTCAGCTTCTTCGACAGGCAGTCGATGAGCGACTTGCGCGCGTCCTTCTGCAGCGCGCGCTTGAAGCGGGCGCGCGGCTTCTTGCGCAGCGGAATGGCGACGCGCTTGAGAGCGCTGGCGCACTTGCCGTCCGCGGCGTTCTTCGCCGCCAGGCCTGCGACGTAGGCGGCGCGGTGATCGTCGATCTCGTTCTGCAGGGCGATGGCCTTCTGCGTGAGATCGAGGCCCGCGTACATGCGCGCTTCGTCCGTCCGGTCTTCAGCCGTGGCCCAGTCGTTGTTCTTGATCGCCTGGCGGGCCTGGGAGATGAGGATCGCTGCGAGCTCGTCCCGGGCAACTCCGGCCGCCTTCGTATCGCCGAAGCGATTGATGATCAGGCGATAACGGTCGGCGCTATGTTCCTTGCGGGCGCGCTCCAGCAAGCGCTGGGCTTTCGCCTCGTTCTTGCGCTGCGTGGGGCTCAGGGCGGGCTGCGGAGGCCCTCCACCGCACGCAGGCAGAGCTGCGAGCGCGACGCCGGTGGCGAGCGCGAAACGGAAAACCCAGCGCAGCGCAGGGCCCGGCCTGCTGCGGGACCCAGACCGTTCGTCCAGACGCTTCATGATCGGCACTTGAACCATCCCTCGTCGTGTTCGAGAGTCCGCCCGGCTGGACGGCGTCGTCACGGCGATGTGGTGCCGCGCCGGCTCGCGGGCGTCAAGACGAGCCGGCGCCGTGCCATGCTATCGATCGGAAGCGAGAAGGAGGGCACGAAGGGACATGGGTTCGAGCGAAGCACCGGTTCTTCCGCCCGGCTCGGAGCAGATTGCCGCCTGGGCACGACAGCATCGCTTCGCCTACGCGGGTTGGCCCGACCAGCGCTGGTTCCGCGGCTGGGAGCCGTACGACACGATGGTCAGCCCCGAGGCCTGGTTCAATAGCGTCTCGTGGGCGCTCGGCTCCGGCAGCGTCACCGTTGCCGAGCCGTGGTTTGCGCCGCTCGATAGCGAGCCTCTCGACCGCACGCTGATCACGTTCGTCACCCATCCTGGTTTCCGGCGCCGGGTGGCGGCGCGCGGCGGCGAGCACTTCAACACACGGGTCACATTCCTCGAGAACCCGCCGCCACCGCGTGTGGAGCTCGGCGATCCGGTCTGGGACCGCGCAATGGCCACGTTCGCTGCGTCGGGGTCGGAGGCGGCCGCCGCGTTACCGCTTGCCGCGCGTCAGTTGCTCGCAGGCTGGGGTTTCTCGGGTCACCTCGAGGTGCGCGCGGGCGGCCTGGTCGTGCACTTCGCCGGTATGCATCCGGTGGTGCAGCAGCTCGAGCGGTTGCCGAGCGCGGTGCCGTCGCTGGTGCAGGCACTGCTCGGCGACCGCTGAACTTTGGTGCTAGCCTTCGGCACGGATGGCGCAGCGGATCCTTGTGGTGGAGGATGAGCCGGCAATCGCCGAGAGCGTGGCCTACGCGCTGCGGCGCGATGGCTTCACGGCGATGACTGCCGCCACCTGTGCAGAGGCCGAACAGCGGCTGCCGGAGAGCGAGCTGGTCGTTCTGGACCTGATGCTGCCCGACGGCAGCGGTTTCGATCTCATCAGCCGTCTGCGCGCCGCCGGCGAAGCGACGCCGATCATCGTGCTCTCCAGCCGCGACAGTGAAGCCGATCGCGTCGCCGCGCTCGAGACCGGCGCGGACGACTACGTCACCAAGCCGTTCTCGCCGCGCGAGGTCGTGGCGCGCGTGCGCGCCGTGCTGCGCCGCACCGGCGACCTGGAACGGGTGCCGGGCACCCAGCAATCGACCCCGGCGCTGTCGGTGGACGAACCGACGCGCCGCGCGCAGGTAGGTGGGCACCCACTCGAGCTCACGCGCGTCGAGTTCGATCTGTTGGCGAGCCTGCTCGAGACGCCGGGCCGCGTCTACACGCGCGCACAGCTTATCGATCGCGTGTGGGGCGACGGCTTCGCGATCAGCGATCGCACAGTGGACTCGCACGTGAAGTCGCTGCGCAAGAAGGTCGCCGAGGCGGGCGGCGACCCCGGGCTCATCGAGACGGTGCGGGGCGTCGGCTACCGCGTCACGGACTCGCCGTCTGCGACGAACGGCACGTGATTCGCCTCATTGTCGTCGCGGCCGCGTCGATCGGCCTGATCCTGTTCGTCGCGTTCGTCGTGTCGCGCCTGCTGCGCACGCGAACGCGCGGCATGTCGATCCGCATGCAGGTGTTCCTCGCGCTGGCGGTCATTGTCGGCGCGTTCGCTTTCGGTCTCGGACTGATGGTCATCGACCGCATCGAGGCGCGCGCCGTGCGTCTCGCATCGCAGGCTGCGCGCGACGAGGCGGCGTCCATCGCCGGCATGATCGAAGGCGAGATGGACCGCACGGGAATGACCGTGCACGAGATCGCCGGCAAGCTGCAGGAGGAACGCGACCGCGGCGCGGACCTGCGCCTCGAGGTGCTGGACCGCGACGGAAACGTGCTGTTCCCGCTCGGCCAGCCCAGCGCGCGCGGCGAGCCCGGAACCGTGTTCGTCGATGCTCCCATCAAGGTGGACGGCAAGGACGTGGGCTCCGTGCGCGTGGTCAAACCTACCGTCGTCATGCGGCGCCTGCTCGCCGACTTCGCGCCGACCGTGCTCGTCATCAGTCTGGTGCTGGGCGCGGTGGCCGCGCTGGCGGCGGCGTGGATCGGGCGCGCGATTGCCATGCCTATCGAAGCGCTCACCGCGTTCAGCGAGCGGCTCAGCGCGGGCGAGAGCAGCGCCGCGCCGCCGATCGGGTTCGGGAGGGAAGTCACGCGGCTGACCCGTTCGATCGACTCCATGCGCCGCCAGCTCGAGGGGCGCCCCTTCGTCGAGACATTCGCGGCCGATCTGTCTCACGAGCTCAAGAACCCCGTGGCCGCCATCCGCGCCAGCGCGGAGCTGCTCGACGAGGGCGCGCTCGAAGAACCGGAAGAAGCGCGCCGCTTCATCGTGCGCATCCGCGAGTCCACCGAGCGCATCGAACGACTGCTCGGAGATCTGCTGAGCCTGGCCCGTATCGAAGCGCGCGGCGTGGAAGCGTTCGAGCCGGTCGAGCTCGCCAAGGTCGTCGCCGTGACCGTGGCCGCACTGCCCGAGGGCAGCGAACGCGTGCACGTCGAGACCGAAGGCGACACGCGGGTCCGCGGCGACGCGGATTGGCTGGGCCGCGCGATCGCCAACCTGGTGGACAATGCGCTCGTGCATTCCGAACCCGGTGCGGACGTGACGGTGCGCGTCCGCCGCGATGCGACGCGCGTGCTGCTCGAGGTCACGAGCGGCGGCAGCGTGGCCAAGCACGTGAAGAAGCGCCTGTTCCGTCGCTTCGTGACGACGCGCGCCGACAAGGGCGGGTCGGGCTGGGGCTCGCCATCGTGCGCGCCGTGGTGGAAGCGCACGGCGGACAGGCCGATCTGGCGCAGCGCCGGCCCGCCCGAGGTCGTGTTCCGGGTGACGCTGCCCCCCGCCCGGCGCTGGGCGAGCGAGCGCGAGGACCGCACCGGGCGCGCCCTCGGAAGCGCCGTCCGACGAGCCGCCCGAGCGTGCCCTCCTCGCCCGGTTCAACCTAGAAATCGGAATGATGACAGCTACTTGAGTGCGAAACGGGTCCTGGTGCCTGCTCACATGCGCAGATCCTGCCCCGGTCGTTTTCCTCGGAACCTCCACACTCCTTGCGCGGTAACCGGCGTTCCATCTGCCAGGCTCCGTCGAGCCAGGCTTGGCTCTTCAAGGAACGAGAACAGTGCAGAACGCAACAACCCGCCTTCCCCGTCACATCGCGATCATCATGGATGGCAACGGCCGCTGGGCGAAGGCCCGCGGGCTCGAGCGCGCCGAAGGGCACGCCGAGGGCGCTCGCGCGGTGCGCGATGCGGTGGAGACCGCTGCCCGCGTCGGCATCGAGTACCTCACGCTGTACGCGTTCAGCGTCGCCAACTGGGCGCGACCGCGCGGCGAGGTCGAGGCGCTGATGCGACTGCTGGTCGATTTCGCCAAGCAGGAGCGTGCCGAGCTCAGGCAGAACGGCATCCGCGTCAACGTCATCGGACAGCTGGAAGAGCTGCCGACTGTCACGCGGCACGCGGTCGAGGATTTGATCGCCTACACCGCCGACGGTGACCGCATGACACTGACGCTGGCGCTGTCGTACGGCGGGCGTCAGGACATCGTGGAAGCCGCGCGGGCGCTCGCCGTGCGCGCGCGCGCCGGCCTCGTGCTGCCCGAGGAGATCGACGAGAGCTTCTTCCACCGGGAGATGACCACGCACTCGCTGCCGGATGTGGATCTCTTGATCCGGACCGGTGGCGAAAGCCGGCTCAGTGACTTCTTGCTGTTCGAGGCGGCCTACGCGGAGCTATCGTTCTTGCCCATCATGTGGCCGGACTTCACGCCGCAGACGCTGCTCGACTCCATCGAGGTCTATTCGCAGAAGGAGCGGCGTTTCGGCCGCACTTCGGAGCAGGTGCGGGTGGCGCAGTCGCAGGGCCAGGCGTTCGATCCCGCAGAGCCCGCGGCGAGCTAGCGTTCGGCGAACTAGCCGGCGAGCTACGCCTGCAGCCGTTCAAAGCCCTCCTCCGCGGACGTTTTCACGTCCTTGCTGCAAAGCGCTGATTTCATCCGCATTGCGGACGTTTTCGCGCCCTTGCTTCGGCAAGGCGCTGATTTCATCCGCCTTGCGTGCATTTTGCCGGCAACGGTCACGAGCGCCGGCCGATCGAGCGGCATGCTCGTTCATCTCGTTGCCCACGCCAATACCGGGGCGCGGCCGTTGTCGTCGGCGGAGGCATGTTCGGCGCTGTTCGCGGCGCTCAGGCGCACGTTCGTGGAGGCCGTCGCTGCGGTGCTCATGCCGGACCACGTCCACCTGCCGCGTTTGGGGTCGGGGCCCCAAACGCCCGCAAGCCCAAGCATCAAAACGAAGTTTCCCGGCGGGAGCAGCCAGGACGCTCCAGTCGTCGGCGCTGCAGATCGAGACGGCGCGGCCAGGACGAGCTGCTACTCCTGCAGCGGAATCACGCTCGGTGATCTAGAAAGCGTACTCGATCGTATTCAGCGACTTGACCGGATCCTTCCAGGTCACGTTGCGGATCTGCTGGTCGATGCAGGCGGCGAGCTTCTTGTTCTTCGGCTTCGTGGTAACGTCGACGCCGACTGCCTTGCCGTTCCAGATCGCGACCTTGAGCTTGAAGTGCTCGTTCGATCGCGGCTTGCACGGCGCGTAGAGCTTGAAGTTCGTCAGCGGCTTCGACAGCTCGTCCTGATCGACGTTCTCGCGCGGTAGACCCTGCGGCACCGCGGCGATCGCCTGATCCACCGTCATGCCGTCGGTGAACTTGGGCTCGACCGTCGTGTCTTCGACCTGATTCGGTTTGTCGCTGTCGTCGGACGAGCTGTCGTCACCGTTGTCGTTGTCGTCGGTCGCGTCCGGCTTGGTGTCGGACTCGCCGGGTGTAGCCGACGACGCAGGCGCGCTGGCCGCGGGCGGCTCGGGAGCCGGAGCGGGAGGCTCCGGTGTCTGGGCGGGAGGGTTGCTTCCGCCGCACGCGACGGCCAGGACCGCCGCACAACCAATCAGGCTCAGGTAGAGACCCCTCATGGCGCGCGAGCCTACTCCTGCCCCCCCGATCCTGCGAGCGTCGCCGGACGCGCCCCCTGCGCTCTGTCATGGGCCCCCAGATGCCCCGGCGGGCTGCAATCGGGCCTCGCCTGGGCTAGGCTCCGCGGGGCCTGCCCGCCCCGCGCGGGCGGCTAGCGCGCCCGTAGCTCAGCTGGATAGAGCAGCGGCCTTCTAAGCCGCCGGTCGTGGGTTCGAATCCCCCCGGGCGTACCAACCTACGACGTGTGTACGAACGCTCGCGAAGCAGGCTGCCGTTGCCGGGCTATGCTTCACGCAGAGCGTCATGGAATGCCGGATCTTGATCCTCGCACTGCTGCTGGGCGGGTGCACGCCGACCTCCCACCGCCAGGCGCGGAGCGCGGCTCCGCGTAGCAGCGTGCCGCCGGCAAGCGTCCCGGCGCGCGCCGCTCCGACCCACAGCGGGCCGTCGCTGCCGCTGGTCCGTGTGGCGGATGTTCCGCTGCCTGGAAAGCCGGTCCGCTTCGACTACCAGGCCCTCGACTCCGCCAAGGGCAATCTGATCATCGCACACATGAACGACGCCTCCGTCGTGGTGGTCAAGGCGCGCGACGGTTCCCTGGTGAAGGTCGTTCCGGGCGTTCCGAGGGCGCGCGGTGTCGTGGTCGCCGACGATGTCGGGCGGATCTTCGTCACGAGCTCTCCGGACAAGCTCGTGATCCTCGACAACGCTTCGTTCAACATCATCGGGCGCGTCACGACCGGCACCGCGCCCGACGGCGATGGTTGGGATCCGAAGGACAGGATCGTTGCCACCTCCGACCAGCGCGACGGCGCCGTGTCGCTCATCACCAGAGCGGGGAGTGGCAGCCGGCGACAGGTCAAGCTCGGAACCGAGACGGGCAACGTCGTCTTCGACGCGAAGCGCGGCCTGTTCTGGGTCACCGTCGTCAAGTCCGCGCCGCCTGACCAGCTCGTGTCGATCGATCCGGTGAAGGCGAAAGTGACGGGAAGCATCCCGCTGCCCGGCTGCTCGGGCGCACACGGCCTGCGCATCCACCCGGACGGCAAGAGCGCGCTCATCGCCTGTGAGTCGAATTCGAAGCTGGTGCGTGTCGACCTGGTCGGAGCGGCGCACCATCTCGACATCGCGTCGTCCGGGGCCGACCCCGATGTGCTGGCCATCGACCCCGCGCTCGGCTGGCTCTACTTGGCGGCGGAGAGCGGGGACCTGAAGGTGTTCGACATCGACAAGCCGGGCCTGGTGACCATCGACAGCGAGCATCCCGGCGCAGAAAGCCACTCCGTGGCGGTCGATCCGGAAACGCACCATGTGTTCTTCCCGCTCGAGAAGGGACCGGCAGGCAAGCCGGTCCTGCGCATCATGAAGCCGGTCGGCACGTGACGTAGAAGACACGCGCGATCGCGTCGGAACGCGGGTCGCGCGAAGAGCGTGAACACTCCGGCGCAGGCAATCCGCAACCCGGGCCGTTGCGTGGCCGAGCAGGGGTCATGAAGCAGCCTCGAGGCTCGTGGGTTCTAGCGTTCGTCGCATCCAGTCTGGTGGTTCTGGGGTGTTCGGGGTCGCCTCATGACGCTTCACCGCCTGCGCTTCGCGACGCGCCTGCTTTCCCGGATCGGCCGGCCCGGGTCCCACCGCAGCCGCGGCTCGAGCGTCCATCGGGTAGTTCCGGCGCTCTCGTTGCGGCGGCCCGTCCGGTAGTGCCTGGGCCAGCGCGGCGCCCCCGTGTTGGCTTCGCGCTCCACACTTCCGGCGATCTAGTGGCGTTCGATCCGCGCACCGGCACGGAGCTGGGGCGCGATGTGTCCGGATGGGACCTGGAGGACGTGTGCTGGGACGCTCGCACGCGTCGCGTGTTGGTGGCCGCGCACGATGCCTACGCCGACGGCAGCCGCGTGCACGCCTTTCGCTGGACGGGTAGCCACTTCGTGCTCGAGTCGAGCTCGCCGGTGCTGCCCGGGCACACGCGTGTCTGGGCTGCTGCCGATCGCGTCTACGCCGTGTCCGAGGAACACGGAGTCGTGTGGAACGTGCTCGACGACGACCTCGCACCGGTCGGGCAGTTCCAGCCGCTGGTGCGGCCGGTCTCGATTGTCGAATCGACGGTGGGTGCGCACAGCCTGCTGCTCGCCCTCGACAGCACGGCCCAGCTCGCCGGACAGCCTGCCGACCAGCTGCTTCGAGTCTGGCACTCGGGCGATGACTGGCACATCACGCGCGCGAGCTATCCCGCACCAGGGCGCCCTTCGGCGCGCATGGTCGCAGCCGGACCGGACGCTGCCTACCTCCTGCACAAGGACCCTGGCGAGGGAACGATCGAGCTGGCCCGGGTATCCGCGTCCGCACCGGCCACGCCGCCGGACTTCCACGTCGTGATGACGGGGGCTGGGCGCGGCGAGCTCGAGGGCGCGGTCTACGATCCCGGGCGGCAGCTCGTCATGGTGGCGATCGCGCGCGTGCCGATCGCGCGTCTCGCTCTGGTCCCGACGAAAGTGGGGCGCCCGACCGGGCTGGTCGATCTCGACACGGCGATCGGCGCCGAGCTGTGGTGGCCGCGGGACCTGGTGCGCGACGCCGGAAGCGGGCGCGTCGTGGTCGCGACTGCGACCGGTCTACGCGCGTACACGCCCGCAGACGGCGCAGGTGTTCCGGCTCTGGCGGCCGATCCCGGTTTCGCTGCGCCCGATCTGCGCGGTCCGATCGCGCTCGGCCGATAGCGCTGCTCTCTAGGGGCAGGCGTAGACCGGCGCGAGCGGTGCGAACTTCTCCGTGCGTTTCGGCTGGCACGCGTTCACGGGCATGCATTGGAACTGGTTGTTGCCCGACTTGTAGCGCTGGTAGCAGGCCTCGCCGGCCGCGCAGGTCGTGCTGCAGTTGCTGGCCGCCACCTGCGGGTAGGCCGTGTTCGGATAGCAACCCTCGCTGGACGTGCAGCTGTTGTTGCAGTCGGAAGCGGGCAGCTCCTTGATGTTGTCGAGATCCGTGAGCGCGGTCTCCAGCTTGCTCTTGATCTGCGCGTAGGTCTCGTCGAGCTTGTCCGTTGTCGTGGCCTCGGCGACGCACAGGAACTTCTTGCGCCCGCACATGTCGACCGTTTCGCAGCCCGGGGTGGCCGGGCCGGCGGCTTGCAGCTGGTCGTCGCCGTACAGCACCTTGCCGCCCACCATCACCAGGCGCACGTTTTCGGGCGATGCGGCGAGGATGTCGTCGTAGGGTTTCTTGCCGTCGCTCCCGATGACGAACAGGTCGGCCTTGTAGCCCACCTTGATCGAGCCCAGCGTGTTCTGGAGTGCCAGCACCTCGGCCGCGTTGGACGTTGCCATCAACACGAGGTCCTTGGGGGACAGCCGGTTGTTCCAGTGGGTATTGTCCCAGTTGTCGGCGAAGCGCAGCTCGTCGAGCAGGTCCTGGCTGCCGCCCATGGACCAGTCCGGTGCTATCGAGATGGTGAGACCCGCGTCGAGCGCGGCGGGGATGTCCGTGGTCTTGCCGTACAGCGCGACATTGGAGGCCGGCGACCAGGTCAGCTTCATCCCATGCTGGGCCATGATCCCGAACTCGGTTGGCCCGAATGCAGTGCCGTGGGTGATGGCCGTCTGGGGCGCGTACAGGCAGTCGTCCGGCGTCGTGACTGTGCCGAGCTTGGCGAACTCGTCCAGGGCGGACTGGTCCGTGCCCTCGCCGCAGTGGATGAGATAGGCGTCGGTCTTGCCGCTCGCGAAGTTGTTGCACACGCCGTTGGCGCTGCTGGACGACGGCGGGAACAAGGCGCTCGTCTGGATCTTGTCGCCGGACAGGCCGTTCTGCGTCACGTCGATCGAGCGCGAGAGCGAGCTGAAGCAGTTGGAAGACGTGCCGGGAAGGCCGACGATCGACGTGGTGCCGGCGATCATGCCCTTGAGCTCGCCCCACTTGTCCATCTCGCATTTGAGGTCGCCCGCCTCGTCGTACTTCTGTGGGCACCACAAGGGCTTGCCCTGCGAGGCGTCTTCCAGACACTGCTTGTAGTCGAGCATCTGGTTGTACTCCGCCTCCTGCGGCCACTGGTTGTGGTCCGTGTAGCGGCAGACATTGTCGACGCAGGCGCACTTGCCGCCCGAGCAGTACTTCGAGGCGTTGCAGTCCGTGACGCTGGTACAGCTCGACGGCAGGTGAGGCATCCAGTCGTCGTTGTCGAAGATGTCGAACAGGATGTGGTTGTGTGTGTCGATGAGCCCCGGCGCGATCACGCCGTTGGTCGTGATCACCGTGGCTCCACTCGCGCCGGCCTGCGCTTCGCAGCTCTTGCCCTGCGCGGCGCACGTGATGGTGTCGCCCTCGACCAGGACCTCGCCGTCGTAGCTGGTGTCCGGGGTCACCACCGTTCCGATCAGCAGGAAGCGATCGGCCGCGCCGGGTTGGATGGTCGCGTCGGGGCTCGTGCTCCCGCCGCTGCCGGCTGCGCCTCCGCTGCCCGCGCTGCCGGCCGTGCCGGCCGCGCCCGCGGTGCCGGCCGTGCCCGCGCTGCCGGCCGTGCCCGCGCTGCCGGCCGTGCCCGCGCTGCCGGCTGTGCCCGCGCTGCCCCCGCTGCCGGCTCCTCCGTCCTGCTGCCCGCCGCTGCCGCCCGAGCCGCCCGTGTTGTCCCCGCCGCCACACGCACCTACTGCAACGAGGAACGACAACGACACCGCAACCAAGATGCGCCCAGCCATCGCTCCATCGTACCCTTTCCAGCGCGATCCGTGGGGCGGCGAAGCAGGCCGACTGGCCGGTTGCTGCGAACGGTCACACCATAGCTGGCTGGCATCGACGGGAGCACGGCGGTATTGGGTCGGGCCATGGCCTCGACGACCCGCTTGCCCGCCAAGAAGGACGTGGCGCTCGCGCTTCTGGAGAGCGCGACCGTACTCATCCACCTGGACCCCCGCGTCGAGGAGGTGCGGGTGCCGCCGTGGTTCAAGAAGCAGCCCCAGCTGGTCCTGGAACTCGGGCTGAACATGCCGGTGCCGATCCCCGATCTGAGCGTCGACGACGACGCGGTCTCGTGCACGCTCTCATTCAGCCGCTCGCCGTTCTTCTGCTTCATTCCGTGGTCGGCCGTGTATGCGCTGGTCGGCTCGGATGGGCGCAGCATGGTCTGGCCGGATGACGTGCCGCCCGAGGTCGTTGCGCAGGCCGAAGAGGCACAACAGAAGGACAAGCCGAAGAAGGCGCGCCGCGCGCATCTGCGGGCGGTCCCCGACGAGGGCGAGCAAGAAGAGGAGGAGGAACTCGAAGCCGACTCCGACGAGCCCGCTCTCGAGGGCGAGGCGGGCGCGGAGGATGGCGTCCTCGGCGACACGGCTCAGGCGGGCGCGGAGGATGGCGTCCTCGACGACACGGGCGAAGCGCCAGACGCATCGCCGCCATTGGCCGCGGTGGAAGGAAGGCCCCCGACCGAGCCCGAAGCATCACCCGAACCCGTCGAAGACGAGGCTGAGCCCGACCCGGATGACAAGGGCAAGCGGAAGCTACCGCCCTATCTCAGGGTGGTGAAGTAGCGCTCAGCCCGCGCTGGCGTCCGCTGCGGCCTCGACGCCGGCGTCGCTCTGCCCGCCGGCACCGCTCGTGCCGGCGTCCGTGCCACCGGCTCCGCCCACGCTGGCATCCACGGAGCCCGCACTGCCACCCGAGCCGGCCGTGCCGCCCGAGCCGGCTGCGCCCGCACCGGCAGAACCACCCGTGCCCGCGCTACCCGCGGTGCCGCCGGTGCCCGCGGTGCCGCCGGATCCGGCAGTCCCCGCGCTTCCGGCAGCTCCGCCGCTTCCAGCAGTTCCTGCACTTCCGCCGCTTCCAGCGGTGCCCGCAGTGCCGCCGGAGCCCGCGCTGCCACCGGCCCCCGCCGCACCACCTGTGCCGCCGCCCGGCACGCACGCCCACCTGCCGTCGGCGACCTGGCACTGGTAGCCGGCCACGCAGCCGTGGAATGTGCAGTCACCGGTGTGACAGCGGCGGTCGACTGCGCAGGTCTCGTTGACGTTGCAGTCGCTGGGCTTGCTGCACTGCGCACCACTTGCACCCCCGGAGCCGTTCGACGGCGACGTCACGCACAGGCCGCTGGGGTAGTCGCAGACGTAGCCGGGTCCGCAGTCCGAGTCGTTGACGCAAGCCGTGCCCTGGTCCGGATAGACCGGGCAGCCCCCAAGCGCGACGGCCGCCACCAGGGTCGCACCCAACAGCACTGCTCGCTTCATCGCTCCGCCTCCGTCATGCCGGTTCCGACCCGCCCGGCGGGCCCGTTCCCGATTCAGGGTAGCAAGCGACGTGCCCCGGACAAGCCGACGCGGATCGCCTATTTCCGGCGTGGAATGACAGCCACGAGTGAAGGCCGGTTCACGTCGGGGTGTGCTCGACCGGCTCCGGACTGGGGTGCTGGCCGGGCTGCGGGCCGGGCGGACCCCGGGAAAGGGCTAACCGGAGTCGCGCAACATGCTAGATTTCCGGCGCCTTTTTCGACGAGTGACGCTGGATGGACGTTCGCTGCGGCCGCTGTGGGACCGAGTACGAGTTCGACGACGCTCTGGTCTCGGAGCGCGGGACCACGGTCAAGTGCACGAACTGCGGTCACCAGTTCAAGGTCCATCCTCCGCAATCCGTCCGGGCCGGACCGGAGCGTTGGGTGGTGCGGACTGCCTCGGGGCGGGAGCTGGTCTACACGTCGCTACGCGATCTGCAGAAGGGCATCGCGCAACGCCAGGTCGGTCCCGGCGATCTGCTCGCCCGCGGCAACCAGCCAGCGCGCCCGTTGGGTTCGATCGCGGAGCTCGAGCCGTTCTTCCAGCGCGGGGGCAGGACGCCCTCGCACGCGCCGCGCACCTTGTCGGGTGTCGCGCCTCCGGCCAACGCGACGAGTCAGCAGCCGGAAGTGCGCGTTCAGGATGCGCGCCGGATGCAGGAGCTTGCCGCGACCCAGCCGTCGGCGATGAGCCCGGCCCAGGCTCAAGCGCCGAAGGCAAGGCCCGACGCGTTTGCCGGTACGATGCCCATCGACTTCAACCAGTCCGGCGTCGGGCATCCGGAAGGACGCATCGAGGACGCCGAACCGCCGACGCTACCGCGCAATCAGCGCCCTGTTCCGCCGGTTGAAGCGCGTGTGCAGCCGCCGCGGGAGCCCGTCCAGGTCCGGCATCAGCCCGATCCGGTGTTGACGCCGACGCCGAGCAACGTGCGCAGGAGCTTCGAGTCCGAATCGGAAATCCACACCGACCCGAGATTCCTGGCGGGCCCGCCGTCGCGACGCGCGCGTTCGCGCTGGATCGCCGCGCTCGTGATCGTCGGCGTCGTAGCGCTGTTCGGTGCAACGGTCGGTCGCGAATACATCGCCCGTTTCGCGCACCACGAGAACAAGCAGGCCAAGACCAAGTCCGATGCGCGCGTTGCAGGCATGCTCGAGCAGGGCAACCGCTTGCTTGCGGATGGTGATTTCGAGGGCGCGAAAGAACAATTCGACAAGGCCAGCGCGCTCGCGGAAAACGACCTAGCGGTGCTGGCTGCGCTGGCGCATCTCGAGACGCTCAGGGCCGACCTGGTGTGGCTGCAGCTCAGGCTGCTGGACCCGAAAGACAAGGAGCTGGTGAAGCTGACGCATCGCCAACTCGGTGCTCGTGTCGGGCGCGCGGAGCGCGCCGTCGAGAAAGCGCGCAAGGTGGCGCCGCACAACCAGCGCGTGTTGCGCGCGCGGATCGACGTGCTGCGCATGAGCGGCGACATGGACAAGGCGCGTTCGCTCGTTGCCCCGATCGCGAAGGATGCGAGCCAGCCGTCCAACGCCTACGTGCTGGCCGCGCTCGATCTCGCTGAACCCTCGCCGGGCTGGTCGACCGTGATCGACCGACTGCGCACCGCCACTGCCGGCGAGCGTGATCTGCTGCGCGCGCGTCCCGCCCTCATCTACGCACTGGCGAGATCGGGACAGGTGTCCCAGGCGGAGACCGAGCTCCACAAGCTCGAGTCGAGCAACAAGCCCCACCCGCTGCTCACCGAGCTCAAGAGCTTCGTTGCGCGCTTCAAGTCGGTGTCGACCGACGCCGGAGTGGACGCCGAGGCCAAGGTGGCGACGGTGGACATCTCCAAGCTGCCCGCGCTGGATACCTCGAAGGCCAACGTTCCCGAAGAGGCTCCAGCCGGCGACTTCAGGTCGCAGCTGGAGCAGGCGAGCGCTGCGGTCTCGCATGGGAATCTCGACCGTGCCGAGCAGCTATACAACGCCGTGCTCGCGAGCCATCCCGGCAACACGGAAGCGCTGGCGGGGCTGGCCGATGTCGCGCGACGCCGCCACGACACGGCCACCGCGGAGAAGCTCTACAAGAAGGTTCTCGCCGACAACCCAAGCTACCTGCCTGCACTGGCCGCTCGTGCCGACCAGAAGTGGGATGCGGGCGATCGCAAGGGCGCTGTCGCCATGTATCGCCATCTGCTGGAGCAGGCTGGGCCGGGTTCGGGCTACGGCCAGCACGCTTCGGCGCGCATTGCCGAGTACGAGAAGGGCGAGTCGCATGGGTCGAGCGCTCCTGCGCCAGCGGAGACGTCGACGACCACCGGCTCTCCGGCGCCGGCGCCGTCCGCGGCCCCGCCAAAGCCCACGGCTACGCAGAAGCAGGAAGGCCCGCACATCGACACGACCGATCTGCCCGGGTTCAACCAATGAGCGGATCGCCTCGCGCACGTTGGCTTGCGCTGCTTTCCGTGGTGCTGCTCGCGGGTTGCCGGCCGCGGTCCGGTAGTTTCGAGTCGAAGAGCGGCGGCTCCGCTCTGTCCGGCGCGCACGGCGAGGTTGTCGAGATCGACCTCGCCTCCGGGGCGCCCGAGTCACTCGGCTCCGGAAGCCTGCTGTTCCAGCTGCCCGCGTCGCGCACCTACGTCGGTCTGGTGCGGACGCTCGAGCGCGTTCGCAAGAACGACGACGTGACCGGTGTCTTCGTGCGGCTCGGCAGCATGGAGCTCGGTTGGGCGCGCAGCGAGGAAGTGGGGCAGCTGCTCCACCAGATCGGCAAGCAGGGCAAGCCGGTCGTGTGTCACGCGGATGCGCTCACCAACTCCTCGGCCTGGCTCCTGGCGGCGGGTTGCGACCGCATCTGGTTGAGCCCGGCTGCCGAGGTCGACACGGTCGGTATCGCCGCGCAGATGGTCTATCTCAAGGGCGCGCTCGACAAGCTGAAGGTCGAAACCGACTTCATCCACATGGGCAAGTACAAGAGCGCAGCGGAGCCCATCACGCGCGAAGGGCCGAGCGAGCCCGCGCGCATCTCGCTGACCGAGACGCTGGCTTCGATCCGCAAGACCTGGCTCGACGGCATCGCGGCGTCGCGGAAGAAGAAGGGGATCCGCGCTGCGATGGAGCAGGGGCCGTGGAGCTCCGGTGAAGCGAGAGACCACGGGCTGGTGGATGCGATCGGGTACGAGTCCGACGCCATCAAGGATGCCGAGAAACGCGGCAAGTCCGACAGGCTCACGCCGGTGTTCGGTCCTGCTGTGTCGGGCAAGGGTCTCGATCTGGCGCAGATCATCCGGCTCCTGGCGGGAGCCGATCAGCGCACGGGTGGAATTCCGCACATCGCGGTGCTGCCGGCCGACGGCGAGATCTCGATGGCGTCGGGAGGGATGCTGTCGCGCGGCGGCATCAGCGCAAAAACCATCATCCGGACCATCCGTCGCCTGAAGAAGGACAAGTCGGTGAAGGCCGTGGTGCTCCGCATCGACTCGCCCGGCGGATCGGCCCTCGCGAGCGATTTGATCTGGCACGAACTGGTCGAGCTGAAGCAGGACAAGCCGCTGGTGGTGTCCGTCGGCGACATGGCGGCCAGCGGCGGGTACTACATGGCCTGCGGCGCGACGCGTATCGTCGCGGAACCGACCAGCATCGTAGGCTCGATTGGCGTGCTGGGCGGCAAGATCGCCGTGGCTCCCGCGCTCGGCCGGTTCGGGATCAACACGTACACGTTCCCTGCCAGCAACGCGCCGGGTGCTGCGGCGCGTTCGGCCTACGAGTCCACGCTCACGCCGTGGGACGACGCTACGCGCGAACGTGTCCGTGCGGAAATGAAGCGCATCTACGGCTTGTTCCTGCGGCGCGTGGCGGCGGGCCGGAAGATGAAGGTCGCCGACGTCCAGAAGATCGCGCAGGGACGCATCTGGACGGCCGCGCAGGCGAAGTCGCGCGGACTGGTCGATGAATTCGGCGGGCTCGACCGGGCGCTTGCGATCGCCCGCAAGCTCGGCCATCTCGACAAGCGCGCGCCGGTCACCGTCGAGGGCGCGTCGGGAAGCCTGATCGAGCGGCTGCTGTCCGGCGATCAGGCGAGCGCGAAGGCGGTGGCACAGGCGGTGGAGCAGAGGCAGCTCCGTCAGGTGCCGCTGGTCCGCCTGCTGCCCGCCGAGCTGCGCCCGTTCGCGGCGAGCCTCGCGCCGATGCTGTCGGGCGAGCACGTGTTGGCCGCGATGCCCTACGCGGTCGTCATCCGCTGAGCGCGCAGCGTCAGCATGCGAAAGAACTCCAGCGGAGAGGGCGGGATTCGAACCGGCGCGACAGGATCGGCGAGCTTCAGCGGAGAGGGCGGGATTCGAACCCGCGGTAGGCTTTTGACCTACGCCCGCTTAGCAAGCGGGTACCTTCGGCCACTCGGTCACCTCTCCAGGCGAGTGAGGGCCGAGAAACTACCCACGCGCCCGGCGCCGTCAAGGGACAAGGCGAAAACCCGGGAAGTGAGGCCCATTCGGCGCCGTCTGTTGCGGGACAATCCGCCGGGTACGACTATTGTCGAGCATGCTCCTCCTGCGCCCTGAAGTGAACGAACCCTCCCCGGCGGCCCGCGAGAAGGCCCTCCGGCTGCTCGAACAGAGGCTCGGCCCGTCGCGGGTGCTGACCGGCCCCGACGCCTGCGAGCGCTTCGCCGGAGACGAATCCGAAGCCGAAGGGCGCATTCCGGATGCGGTGGTGCAGGCAGAAAGTCGCGACGACATCCTGGCCGCGCTGGCCGTGGCTCGCGAGGCCGAGGTGCCCATCACGCCGCGAGCCGGCGGCACGGGGCGCACGGGCGGAGCCGTGCCCGTGGCGGGCGGCATCGTGCTCAGCGTGGTCGGCATGGGCTCGATCAAGGAGATCGATCGCCGCGAAGGGCTGGCGGTGGTCGAACCCGGTGTCGTGCTCGGCGATCTGCACAGCGCCGTGGAACAGGAGGGCTGGTTCTATCCGCCCGATCCGAACTCGCTGACGGGGTGTGCGCTCGGCGGCAACGTGGCGGAGAACGCCGGCGGTCCGCGCGCGTTCAAGTACGGGGTCACCAGGGAGTACGTGCTGGGCGTCGAGGCATTCCTGATCGGCGGTCAGCATATCCAGGCCGGTCGCCGCACGCGAAAAGGAGTGACCGGCTACGACGTGACCGGGCTCCTGGTGGGCAGCGAGGGAACGCTCGCCGTGTTCGGCGACATCACGCTCAAGCTGATCCCGAAGCCGCCCAGCATCATGACGCTGATGGCCCTGTTCGACAGCGTGCACCAGACCGGTGCGGCCGTTGGCGCGATCGTGGAGGCAGGGCTCGTGCCCCGCTGCATCGAGTTGCTCGATTCCGGAACGCTGCAGGCGATGCGCGACGCGGGCAACGCGATCGACCCGCGCGCCGGAGCCATGCTGCTGATGGAGGTCGACGGCGACGAGCGCGCCTGCGAGGAGCAGGCCGAGCGCATCTCGGACGCCTGCGACAAGGCCGGCGTGCTCGAGCTTCTGGCCGCCCAGGACGCCTCGCAGCGCGATCGGCTGTGGGCGGCGCGCCGCGAGATGAGCCCGGCGGTGCGGCGTCTGGCCAAGCACAAGCTGAGCGAGGACGTGGTCGTGCCCCGCCAGAAGGTCGGCGAGCTGCTGGACCGCGTCGCACGCACCAGCGAGCGCACGAAGATCCGCTCGGTGACGTACGGCCACGCAGGCGACGGCAATCTGCACGTCAATTTCCTGTGGAACGACGACGACGAGCTGCCGTCGGTGGACGCTTCGATCGAGCAGCTCTTCCGCGACGTGATCGATCTGGGCGGCACGCTGAGCGGCGAGCACGGCATCGGCGTGCTCAAGGCGCCCTACCTGCCGCTCGAGCAATCGCCCGAGCTGATCGCGCTGCAGCGCGACGTGAAGCGCGTGTTCGACCCGCGCGGGCTGCTCAACCCCGGCAAGATCTTCCCGAGCGGCGGGCACGGCGCCTGCTGACGGCGCGCGGCCGCGCTCTGTTTCCTGTGCTCGCTACGGCGTGCGCAGCATGCTGCCGCGATAGTGCGCGAGTTCGGCGATCGAGTTTCTGATATCGACCAGGGCGTCGTGCGCGCCTTCGGACGGCTTGTCGTACAGCGCGGAGTCGTCGTACCAGAGCTTGGCCAGGAGCTTGAGCGCGGTCACGTCGATCATGCGGTAGTGCAGGTAGCCCGCGAGCCCTGGCATCCACTGATCGATGAAGCGACGGTCCTGGCCGATGCTGTTGCCGCACAGTACCGCTGGGTATTCGCACCAGCCGGTGATGCGCTCGAGCAGCATGCGTTCGGCCTGGGCGAGGTCGATGCGCGACTTTCCAACGCGCTCGAGCAAGCCGGTCTTTTCGTGCATGTCGCGCACGTACGGTGTCATGCGGCCGAACGCCTCGGCCGGCTGCCAGATGTCGCACACGTGCTCTTCAAGCGGCGTGAGCTCCTTGTCCGTGATGATCAGGGCGGCCTGGATGATCGACGTCGCGCTGGGCGTCGAGGCCGGTCATTTCCAGGTCGAGCCACGCCAGATTGCCGGCGGACCGCGTGCGGACGATGCGTTCGGAGGCCATGACCCGTGCACTCTACTTCACCTTGTGGCCCGACGGGGTCCCGAACGCTATCGCAGAGCCCCACGCCGAGAGCAGACGCGATCGGACTTGCTCGAGCGGGGGCCAGTCGACCTCCGCCTCCGGCTCGTGCATGCTGCCCGCCGGAGGGAACGATGCGAATCCTGTACGGAGTTGTAGGCGAGGGGATGGGGCATGCGACCAGGAGCCGCGTGGTGCTCGAGCACCTGCTCGAGCGCGGGCATACCGTGCGTGTGGTCGTCTCCGGGCGCGCGCACGGTTTTCTGGTCGAGCGGCTGAAGGCCTACGACAACGTTACCATCGAGGAAATCCACGGCCTGACGCTGCGCTACTTCAGCAATCGTCTGGACAAGAGCGAGAGCCTCTTCGAAAACCTCAAGGCCGCGCCGGCCGGTATCAAGAAGAACATCCAGGTGTACGCGAAGGTCGCCGAGGAGCGCTTCAAGCCCGAGCTCGTGATCAGCGACTTCGAATCCTGGGCGGCCTTCTATGCTCTGAACCACTTCCTTCCGGTGGTCAGCATCGACAACATGCAGGTCATCAACCGCTGTTGGCACGACCCGGAGATCACGGCGGGCAAAGGCTTCAACTTCAACGTCGCCAAGCTGGCGGTGAAGATGAAGCTGCCCGGCGCGTACCACTATCTCGTCAGCAGTTTCTTCTTTCCGCCTGTGCGGAAGAAGCGCACGACGCTCGTGCCGCCCATCCTGCGTCCGGAGATCATCACCGCACGCCGCGAGCCCGGCGATCACGTGCTCGTCTACCAGACCTCGTCCAACAACGAAGCGCTGGTACCGATCCTGAAGAAGCTCCCGCACGAGTTCCGCGTCTACGGGATGGGGCGCGACGGCAGCGAAGGCAACGTCACGCTGCGCGCCTTTTCCGAGACCGGCTTCGTCGACGATCTGCGCACTGCGCGCGCAGTCATCGCCGGGGGAGGCTTCTCGCTGATGAGCGAGGCCGTGAGTCTGCGCGTCCCCATGCTCAGCGTGCCCATCGAACAGCAATACGAACAGGAGCTGAACGCACGTTACCTGGCCCACCTCGGCTACGGCAGCTGGGCGCGGAAGCTGGACGAGGACGTGATCAGCCGCTTCCTCGGGCGCGTGGACGACTTTTCGCAGACGCTGGAGGTCTACCAACGTCGCGACAACAGCATGCTGTTCGGTTGCGTCGACGAGCTCCTGGAGCGCTGGAATCGGGGCGAGAAGCGCCCGAAAGTGCTCGACGCCGACGCGATGGGCAAGTGGACGCCCAAGCACTCCCGCTAGCCGCCCGCATGCGGCTGGGCAGAAGTCCGCTGCGGTGGTAATCTTCGCTTGAGCTTGAGCTGGGAGTGAGCTGATGAAGACTTCTCTTCGACGCAGTCTGATGTGGTCGGCGATCGGTGCGATGGGCGCGTTCGGCCTCGCACTGGGCGCTTGCGGTGGCGGCGGCGGTGGCGTGGCCGGCGGCAACCATGTCGTCGGCGGCGGCGGCGCGGCTGGCAGTGGTGGCGGCATCGACGGTGGCGCGGGCACCAGCACGGGCGGAGTCGGCGGCGCGGCCGAGTGCAACTACGGCGACAAGCAGTGCAACGGCAACACCGTCCAGATCTGCACCTTCGGCGGTCACTGGCAGGACGGACAGGTGTGTGCCGCGACCTGCGTTGGTGGCGTGTGCGGCGGCGACTGTGCTCCGGGCGCGACTCAATGCGCCTACGACGGCGTGCAGACCTGCGACTCGACCGGCCATTGGGGCAAGGCCTCGCCCTGCCAGTTCGGTTGCAGCAACGGCACGTGCAAGACCTCGTGCAACGCCGGGGAATTCCACTGCGCGGGCAACGCGGTCGAGAAGTGCAATCCAGGTCCCCCTTCCAGCTGGACGCCGACTGGGACGACCTGCAGCGCCACCAGCGGTCAGGCCTGCGATGCCGCGACCGGAACCTGCAAGACGCTGCAGCCGATTGGGGGCACCACGCCGACCGGCACGTACTACCAGTACGCCGTGTTCCAGATGGGGTCGTCGGCCTTCAAGGGTGGCAACGACGTCGATTCCTACGGCGACTACATCTACGTCAACCGCAGCAGCTCGTACCTCGATGTGTACAAGGTCACGCTGCTCGATTCCGACGGCGACGGCAAGCTGGAGCCGAACCAGCACCCGCAGAACCCGAACAACACGGGGCCCATCGAGCAGCGCAAGCTCGAGTTCGTCAAGACCCTGAGCAAGTCGGCTGACGGTGTGCCGCTCGGGGGCTCTTCACACGCGGAGCTGTACGCCCAGAAAGACCGCATCGACATTCTGGGGCCCACGCACGACGGCGTTATCAGTGAGTACCTGTTCGGTGCCGGTACCAGCAGCGTGATCGTGCAGCCGACGACTTCGGTCACCCTGTCGATCATGGGCTACGGCGACGCGGACGGCCGCTGGTACGCGGGCGGCGAGAGCGCCCGCCGCGTCTATTCCTGGGACGCGCCGTCGAAGAGCTGGGTGGCCGAGTTCGCGTATCCCAATCTGGCGGGCTCGCACATGGACGGCATGGAGGTCGTCGTGGCTCCCTCGACCGGCGATCAGTACGTCTACGTGTCGGACATGACGTCCGATTTCATCGGCCAGTACCACCGCGACCCGAGCGGTTGGGTCCAGTCGAACCTGTACCAGTACTCGGACACGACGGGCTCGCCCGTCGAGGGCATGGGGTTCGGCGCGCTGGACCACTTCTGGGTCACGAGCGGCTCGTACCTGTATGAGATCGGCGGCGGCGATATCCAGAAGTACCTCTCGCCGTGCAAGGGTGGCGCGCAGGCGTGCGACGCCAATGGCCAGCAGTGTCCGGCGAACCAGAGCTGTGTGAACGGCTGCTGCCTGACCATTGGCTGACGCCGCTCGCGCGAGCTACGCCCTTCTGATCTCGATCGCGGCGGCCGCTATCGCGGCCGCCTGCGCCGGAACCTCCGGCGGGTCCTCGTCGCTCGACGCGAGCGGAATGGCCGGCGCAGGGGGCACGGCTGGCGCGAGCGGAACCGCGGGCGTCGACGGCGGCGACAGTGGTCCCGCGGGGAGCGGGGGCGGCTGGAGCTGGGGCGGCGGCAGCTCGGGTGGGTCCGGCAGCGGTTACTTCTGTGACGCCGGTGGCTTCTGGCCCTGCACCTACAATCCCAAGTGCACGCCACTCGCGACGGCGCCGGCGGATCACGACGCGTACCGGACGACGGACTGCCGGTCGTGTCATGGGCCGAGCCTCGACGTTGGGGCGTCCGATGCAGGCGTGGACGGCGCGACGAGCGACGCCGGCGGCGCCAGCGCGCCGGACGCCGGCGCCAGCGACGCGAGTGCGTCCGACTCGGGGACGGCGGACGCAACAGCCGACGGCGGCGCCGCGCCGCGATTCCTGTTCAGCGGCTTTGTCTGGGACCCGTACACGCCCAAGGGCGAGCCGAATATCGAAGTCGCGGTGGGTGACGGCAACGTCTTCTACTACACGTGCACGGACGACCGCGGCTTCTTCTTCATTCCTGCATCGGCCGGTCCCCAGCCCAACTGGCTCATCGCCCAGTCCCACATCCGCTCCAGTATCGCCGAGAAGACCATGCCGCCCGACAAGCAGCACGGACCTGGCTGCAACAGCGCTCCCGTCTGTCACGGCGATCCGCAGAACCACCTGTTCGCGCCGCTCTGAGCGCTGTCCAGACCTAGCCGAGATCGCGCAGCACCCGCGCGGCCGCGTTGTAGCCGCACATGCCGTGGACGCCGGCTCCGGGGTGCGCGTAGCTCGAGGCCAGGTAGAGCCGTTCGACCGGCATGCGGTAGCGGAACCACGGGAACACCGGGCGCCAGAGCAGCTGGCGGTTCCATGCGTTCGACCCGCCGCCGAGATCGCCGCCGACGAGATTCGCATTCATGTTCTCGAGATCCGGGGGCGCCACGATCTGTCGCGCCAGGATCTTGTCGCGGAAGCCCGGCGCCAGCGCTTCGATGCGCGTTTCGATGCGGTCTGCGAAGGATTCGCGGGCGGCATCCCAGCCGCCCGCCGGCTCGGAGGGAACGCGCGAGTAGCAGTACAGCGTGTGTCTGCCGACGGGCGCGCGCGTCGGGTCGGCGAGGCTCTGTTGTCCGATCACGAGGTAGGGGTTGTCCGGCAGCTCACCGCCGCGGACCTGCCTTGCGAAACGTGCGAGGTCATCGATGCTGTCCGCGGCGTGCACGACCGCGCTTTCGCGCGCAGCTTCGACCTTCCACGGCACCGGGCCGCCCAGTGCCCAGTCGACCTTGAACGTTCCCCAACCGTACGGAAAGGCGCGCATGCGCCTGAGCACCCGCGCCGGAACGTGCTCGGGGTCGAGCAGGTCCAGCAACAGTGCAGGCGCGGCGGTATCGGCGAGCACGGCGCGCTTGACGGCGATCTCCTCGCCGTCCGCGAGCCGCACGGCCTCTGCGCGCCCGTCGCGTACGACGACCTTCTCGACGCGGGCACCGAGGCGCAGGCGCCCGCCGTGCTGTTCGAGGATCTCGATGAGAGCGTTGGTGATCGACTGCGCGCCGCCGCGCGGCACCGCGTAGCCGCCGGTGGTGGCGGTCATGCCGAGCACGAACCCCAGCGCCGCACCGAAGCGATCGTCGGGAGCTGCGTCGACGTGTAGCCCGAGGCTCGGCAGAACGCGGCGCGCGGCGTCGCTCCGGAACAAGCGGCTGGACAGGCCGCGCGCGCTCGACATGAAGACTCGCGCGACGCGCAGCAGGTTGAGCGGGCCGAGCTGGAGCATGGGTTGCAGCGCCGGGAACGTGAGCAGCAGCGCGTCGAGCAGTTGGGGTTCGATCTTGGCATACCAGCTCGCGAGCCGCCGCCAGGTGTCGCCGTCCGCGCTGTCGGCGAAGTGCCGCGCCGCGATGTCCGCGTCGCGAGCGATGCAAGCAGAGCTGCCGTCCGGTGCAGGATGGCAGCTCTCGAACGGCGCGTGACACCACTGAAGGCCGTGGGCCTCCAGGTCGAGCGCCTGGAACGCAGGGCTGGTTCTCGCGAACGGAAAGAATGCAGCTCCTACGTCGTGGACGAATCCGGGGCGCGTGCTCTCCAGCGAGCCGACCGCACCACCGGGGCGACGCGGATTGGCTTCCAGCACGAGCACACTGAAGCCCTGCTGCGCCAGGCGGCACGCGGCAACCATTCCATTCGGCCCCGAGCCGATGACGACGATGTCCGGGTCCCGAGCCGACACGGTCGACATTCTGTCGCACTACTTTCCCCGGCTGTCCATGCCTGCTACGAAGAGAGCCAGGATGCAGCCTGGCGAAGGGACGCTGCCGTGATCGCGCTGGGGATCGATCCGGGGACCCGTCACCTGGGCTGGGGAGTGGTGGCCCGGCAGGGCAATCGCATCGCCCACGTCGAGCACGGGGTGATCGACCTGGACGGGCGGCTGGCCCTGCCCCTGAGGCTCAAGTCTATCGAGGAGCAGCTTGTAGGCGTGCTCGAGCGCCACCATCCCGATGTCGGGTCGGTGGAAACCCTGTTCTTCCACAAGGATGCCCAGGCAGCGGCCAAGCTGGGGCACGCGCGCGGCGTGGTGCTGCTGCTTCTGGCGCGGGCCGGGATCGAGGTGGCCGAGTACGCTCCGGCGAAGGTCAAGCGCACCATCGCGGGGCGGGGGCGGGCCGACAAGCGCCAGATGCAGCTCATGGTCCGGGCCCTGCTCTGTCTCGACGAGCTGCCCCGCACGGACGCGGCCGATGCCCTCGCGCTGGCCGTGACCCACCTCAGGCTCGGGCCGATGGCGGAGAAGCTGGCCGCCCGGCAGAAGCCCCGGGCCCGCAACGCGTCGAATCCGGCTCTGGCGGCGCTTCTGGGCCGGCGCGGCGGCCGGAGCAGGGTGGGCGGAGCAGGTCCCGCGCGCTAGCATGATCGCCGCCGGTGGGGGCCGGGTTAAAGCCGGGCCCCGGATTCCAGTAGGCGGGAACAATTGGAGAAATTCGTCGCCTGAGCGCGAATCTCCGCGGCCCCTCGCGCGTCTCTTCATTGCCAGACGCGGTGTCAGCTGCAACATAGCCACCGCGTTGTCTCTGCCAGGAAGTCGTCGATGAAAGCCAGAAGCCTCGTTCTGTCCCTGATGGTCGGCCTGAGCGCCCCGCTGGTCGTCTCCGCGCCCAGCGCAGTCGCGCAGACGAAGAGCGCCTCGAGCGCCCCCAGCGCGTCGCGGATCGCCGACCGGGTGCAGTCCTTCTACAACCATAGCCGCACCTTCCAGGCCGGCTTCAAGCAGCGCTACAAGGTTCGCGCCTACAACAAGGTGAAGAACAGCTCGGGGCACGTCGTGTTCGAGAAGCCCGGCAAGATGAGCTGGCGCTACGACAACGGCAACCGCGTGGTGTCCGACGGCAAGACCATCAAGGTCTACGAGAAGGACAACAAGCAGATGTATCTGCAGCCGATGGGCAAGAGCCAGTACCCGGCGGCGCTCGCGTTCCTGGTCGGCGGCGGCAACCTGAAGAAATCGTTCAAGCTGCGCAAGCTCGATGCACGAGCCATGCACTTCGAGGGTGGCTTCGTGCTCTTGGCTGTGCCGAAGAAGGCGACCCCTGCCTACCAGAAGCTCGTCATCTACGTCGACGCCCAGACCGCGCAGGTGCGCCGCGTGATCCTGCTGGACGCGCAGGGCAACACCAACCGCTTCACGTTCACCCAGCCGGTGATCAACAAGAAGGTTTCGCCGAGCGAGTTCAAGTTCACGCCGCCGCCCGGCACGCAGGTCATCAAGCCGTAGCGCCGTCGTCCGGCGGCGGTGCTGGACCGTTGCCCGCCGCAATATCCGCGATCACGCGTTTCACGAAGGGCAGGCCGCGGGCCAGGCCCGCGATGATGATGGCGAGCTGCCACACCAGCGAGAACGCGAGCACGCGCTCACCGGTGGACCAGGGGGCCATGAGCAGCCACGCTCCCTGGACGGCGCCAAAGCCTGCCACGTTGACCGGCATCGAGCCGACGACCAGCACGATCGGCAGGTACACCGCCATCACCCACAGCGGGACCGCCAGCCCGAATGCCCGGGCGCCGGCCCACGTCCCCACCACCAGCACGTAGATCTGCAGTACGCGCACTGCGATCTGCATCAGGCCCCTGGCTCTGTCGACGCGCTGCCACGGCTCGAACAGCACGGGCTTCCTGTAGCGCCGCACGAAGCGGAGCGGCCCCAGCAGCTTGAGCCCGACCAGCACGATCGCGACGGCGGGTGCGACCACGCCGACGTATCCGGGCGCGTGTGCGCCGCCGACGTAGACCGCGACGGTAGCGACGATCGCCACCGAGATCAGGTCGCTGGAGACGATGTAGAGGACGATGCCGCTCGCCAGCCCGATGCTGCTTCCGGTCTTCCTGGCGATCCACAGGCCGTAGCCTCCCTGACCGGCGGCGTAGCCGATCGCTCCCAGGAGGCTCGTGCCGGCCTTGCCGAAGAGCACGTCGAGGTAGCGCGCCGCGCCCGTGCACCTGCGGAGCACGACCGTGTCGGCTGCCGCGACGAGCAGTAGACTGGTGGCCAGGAGCAAGAGCGCGATGGGCACCAGCAACAGGACGTGTCCATGCTCGATCTCCGCTGCGATCCGCCGCAGCGAGTAGCGCGTGAAGATGGCCGCCAGCACCAGGGCCGCCACACCGTACGGTGCCAGGCGCCTCGCCCACTTTCCGGCACGGGAACGCGCGTCCCTGGTTCCCGTAGCGCCCACGGCACAAGTGTACGGCATCCAGGCCCAGCTGCTATACGCATGCGCATGAGCATCCGCGAGGACGCGCTGAGCATTGCCATCCTCACCACCGGCGGCACGATCGACAAGACGTACGACGAGACCGACGGTTCGCTGCAAAATACGCGGTCCATTCTCGAGGAGTTGCTCCGGACACTGCGGCTGCCGGCGCTCGAGGTGACGCACGTGCCCGTGATGTCCAAGGACTCGCTCGACATCACCGACGCCGACCGCGAACAGATCGTGCAGGCCGTTCATGACGCGCTCGAGCGCCACGACGGCGTGCTCGTCATCCACGGCACCGACACGCTCGAGCTGAGCGGCGAGCTGCTCGTCGCGAGCCTCCAGGCTCTCGACAAGCCGATCGTGCTGACCGGCGCCATGCGCCCGTACGAGTTCCGCGACACCGATGCGCTACAGAACGTAACCGAGTCGCTGCTCGCGCTCAGGCTGCTGCCTCCCGGTGTGTACGCCGTGATGCACGGTCGGGCGCTTGCGTTCCCGGGGGTCTACAAGGATCGTGCAAACCGCACCTTCGCCAGACGCTAGCCTCCGTGGACAACATCACGCATTCGCTGGCCGGGCTTTTGTTGGCCGAAAGCGTCGTCCAGATCCAGACGCGGCGCGGCCGGCCGCCTTCGGACAGCGGGCGCAGCGCCATCTACTTCACGTCGCTGCTCGCGAACAACCTGCCGGACTTCGACTTCCTGTATGCGCGCATCACGCGCGGGCAGCTCGGCTACCTCTTGCACCACCGCGGCATGACGCACACGCTCGTGGCCGCGCTGCCGCTCGCGCTCGTGGCGCTGGGTCTTGTGCTGCTCCGCCCGGGCTGGCGCGCGTGTCTGCAGGGCAGGGAACGCTGGCCGATCGTCGCCGTGGCGCTGTTCGGGCCGCTGCTGCACCTGCTGATGGACTACGGCAACAACTACGGCGTCCACCCGTTCTGGCCGTTCGATGGCAACTGGGTGTACGGCGATTCGATCTTCATCGTCGAGCCGCTGTGGTGGGCGGCTACGATTCCACCGCTGTTCTTTGCGTTGCGCACGAAGACGGCGCGCGCTGCTGTTGCCGCGGTGCTGCTGGTCGGACTGGGGCTTTGCTGGACGACGGGTCTCGTCCCTCCGCTGGCCGCTGGCTGGGTGACGCTGCTGGCGCTGGGGATGACGGCGCTGTCGTGGCGCTTGACACCGCCGCGGCGGATAGCGGCTGCCGTGGCTTCGGCGTTGGCGGTTCTTGCGCTCTTCGTCGTTCTGGGGCACGTCGCGCGACGTTCGATTCGAGGCCGCGCTGGCGCGGGACTTTCCAGCGGAACGCCTCCGCGATCTAGTCACCACACCGATGCCGGGCGACCCGCTGTGTTGGCAGGGCATCGGCGTCGGGACGCGGGGTGGGGACTATGCCGCGACGATCGCGACGCTGTCCCTCGCTCCCGGTGTGATCGCTCCGGACCGTTGCCGGATGCGGCGCCACGGGACGACCGCGCCCCTGGTCCCGGTCGGAGCGAGCGACGCGCGCGGGATCGCATTTCACGGACGCTTCTCCGCGCCGCTCGTCCAGCTGGTCCAGCTCGATCGCAACAACTGCCAGGCGCGGGCGTTCTTGCGCTGGGCCCGCGTGCCGTTCTGGGTGGACGAGGGCAAGAACGTCGTCATGGGCGACTTGCGCTACGACAGGTCGAAGAAGCCCGGGTTCGCCGCGCTCCGCATGTCGCGTCGCCCGACGAGCTGTCCCAAGCACGTTCCAACGTGGGTTCCGCCGCGGGCGGCGCTCCTGCGCTGAGGCCCAGCTCCCATTGTGCTAGCATTGTGCGATCCGCCGCCTCGGAACTGGAACGGGAGGTCCTCGCTTGGCAGCACACCGGAAGCTGAAGTGGACGAACGGCGACGAGGACGCGATCCCCGCCTACCGGAGCAGCCCGCCCCGGACCGTGCGCTCGCTGTCGACGCAGGATCTCAACGTCGTATTCCAGCCGATAGTGCGATTGTCCGACGGCAAGCTGTTCGCGAATGAAGCACTCGTTCGTTGCCGCTGGGAGGAATACCGCAGCCCGCCGACCCTGTTCGGCGCGGCCGTGGAGCAGCAGGCCACCGGGAGGCTCGGACGCGCCATCCGAGAAGTGCTGTTCGAGCGCTGCGGGTCGACGCCGGTGTTCATCAATCTGCACCCGGACGAGCTCAGCTCGCGCTGGCTGGTGCGGCCCGATGACCCGCTGAATCTGCACGAATTTCCAATCTACCTCGAGATCACCGAGTCCGCGACCTTCGAGTACTACGACCTGTGCATGGGTGTGCTCAAGGAGATCTGTGCCCGCACCGGTAGCAAGCTCGTCGTGGACGACCTGGGCGCCGGCTACTCGAACCTCAAGCGCGTGCTGGATCTCGAGCCCGCGGTGGTCAAGCTGGACCTGGAGCTCATCCGCGGGATCGACAAGAGCGAGAAGCAGCGGACGCTCGTCCGCTACCTCGTGCGGCTGTTCAACGAGCTCGGATCCGCCGTCGTCGGCGAAGGCATCGAGACGCTGGACGAGCTGAAGGCGCTTCGCGATACCGGAGCCGAGTACGGGCAGGGCTACCTGCTGGCGCGGCCTGCCTATCCGATTCTCGACGTGGTCTGGCCGCTCTCTGCCTCGAAGCAGAGCAAGGCGCCGGCTGCGCGGCCATCGCGACAGCCGACAATCCGACAGAAGAAATAGCGCGCCGGGCGGCGGCTGGGGTGCCGTTCCAGCCGCGGCGGAAGCCGGGGCGGAGCATTGGCGGGCGGGACGGACCGGAGTAGGGTTTATCTTGCCTACCGTGTATCCGCACCGTCGCGGAGCACCGTCGCAACCGATGAGCCTCCAGCCCCCGCCCAAGCCCGATCGCCGCTACCTGGCCGGCCAGGTCATCGCGGATCGCTATGCGCTCGTCCGGAAGATCGGACAGGGTGGGATGGGTGTCGTCTGGCTCGCGCACTCGCTGACGCTGGACGTGGATGTCGCGATCAAGCTGATTTCCCGAAGCGGCCACGGACGCAAGGCGATGGTGCAACGACTGGCGCAGGAAGCGCGGGCCGCCGCGCGCTTCGGGCACCCGGCCATCGTGCGCGTGTTCGACTTCGGCCAGACGGATACGGGCGATCCGTTCCTGGTCATGGAGCTGCTTGAAGGCGAAAGCCTGGCCGAAGTGCTGGAGCGCGAGGCGCGCCTGCCAGCGGTCCGGGCTGTCCAGACGCTTCTGCCTATCGCCGACGCTCTCGCCACCGCACATGATGGCGGCATCGTCCACCGGGATCTCAAGCCGGAAAACATCTTCCTCTCGCGCGACAATGTGGGGCGCGTTCAGCCGAAGCTACTCGACTTCGGTATCGTGAAGATGATGGACGAGGAGGACATCAAGATCACGAAGGTCGGAGTCGCCGTCGGCAGTCCCGAGTACATGTCACCCGAGCAGGCGCGTGGTCGTTCGGACGTGGACTGGCGCGGAGACGTGTGGGCGTTGTGCGTCGTGTTGTACGAGCTGGTCGCTGGGCAGGTGCCGTTTACGGGGGACAACTACAACGCCGCCATGCGCGCGATCATCGAGGAGACGCCGCGGCCGACTACGGAGCTGCACGCCGGCGACCAGCAGCTCTGGCGCATCCTCGAACGTGGGCTGCAGAAGAAGCGAGAGGACCGCTGGCAGTCGATGTGGGAGCTCGGCGAGGCGCTGGCGCTGTGGCTCTACGAACACGGAGTCAAGGAGGACATCTGCGCGGCTTCGCTGCGCACCAGCTGGCTGGAGGCGGGCTTCTCGGGCGTGAAGGTCGAGATCGTGTCGCACAAGCCGCCACCGCCCAAGCCGACACAGGCGGGGCTTCCAGTGGCTGTGCCTGCGCTTCCGCCGCTTGGAAGCCCGGCTGGCCCCGATGACGCACGCGAGACCGAGCCGGCACCGGCAATAGTCGAGGACGCGGGGGCGCACCCGGCGCTGCCGGCGGTGCTCGACGCTTCGCCCGCTGTTCGAGCTCCCCGGAGGCTGGTGCCCGTTGTGGCTGCAGGCGTGCTGTTGCTGGGCGCTCTCGGGCTGTGGATCGCGTCTCAGGCACTCGGAGGAGGGGCGGCACCCAAGGCGGCGGCCGGCCCAGCTTCGCGAGCGTTGGCGCCGGTCGGTTCGCCGTCCAGCTCCGGACCCGAAGCGGTGAAGCCCGAAGCAGCCGACACGGAGGCGAAGCTCGAGCCGGCGGCGACAGCAGGACCATCGGCGGCTCCGCCGGCGCCGCACGCCGCTGGGCCGGCGCCGAGCCAGGCCACGCCACCGCTCCATGCTCCGGCACACAGCAAGAAGCCATCCGCTGCGCCTCGCGCAGCTCGACACGCCCCGCGCCACGCGCACAAGAAGTCCGGTTCCGGCGATCTCGATTTCGGCTTCTAGATGAGCGGTCGCGCCGGACAGCGCATGCGTAGTAGAATTACGCTTGAAGACTTGCCTGAAGCCAACTTGAGTCGATCGCAACAACGTTCACGGCCCTGCGACATGCCTTGGGCCTCGTCGCCGCGGAGTCGTCTGGCGGCAGCTGCTCTGGCGTTGGGAACGCTGCTTTTCGCGCAGTCCGGCCGCGCGGCCGCGCCACCCGACGCGGCGACCCGCAGCGCGGCGCGCGATCTCGCGCAACAGGGCGGCCGCCTGTACAAGCAGGGCGAGTGCAAGAAGGCCGTCGATCTGTTCGACCGCGCGTACAAGCTGGTGCCCGCGCCGACCATCGAGCTTCTGAAGGCGCGCTGTCTCGTCAAGCTAGGCCGCTTCCTGGACGCCACGGACGCCTACGAGAAGGTGCTCCACACCGATCTCGGTGCGCACCCGTCGAAGCCGTTCGTGCGCGCCGTAGCCGAGGCGAAACCCGAGCTGGCAGCGCTACGCCCGCGCATCCCCGAGCTGAAGGTGAGCATGAAAGGGCCAGGTGCTTCGCTCGCCCGCGTGACGCTGGACGGGCACCCCGTGCCTCCGGAGCTGGTCGGCGTGGAGCGTCCCATCGATCCGGGGCATTACGAGCTTTCGGCTTCGGCGCCCGGCGCAACAACCGCGCACCAGACCGTGAGTGTCGCGGAGGGGCAACACTACGTGGTGGTGCTCCATCTGGCCGCGGCCGGAGCGTCTGCGCCGCCACCTCGTCCTTCCGCTCCAGGCACGGCTCCAGCTCACGACCTTGGTCGTCGAGGTACGCTGTCGACCGGTTCCACGCAGCGGACGTGGGGCTGGGTCGGTCTTGGAGTCGGGGCAGCCGGCCTGGTCACGGGCGTCGTGACCGCACTGATGGCGGGCAGCAGGAAGTCCACGCTGGATGGTGAATGCAGCGGAAGGGTGTGCCCGCCCAGCGCAAAGAGCGATCTGGATACGTATCGTACGCTGCGCACGACGAGCATCGTCGGCTACGTGGTTGGCTTTGCCGGCAGTGGTGCTGGAGCCGTGCTGCTGTTGATCGCGCCGAAACGCACGGCCGACGCCTCCCGCTTGCAGCCGTACGTCGGGTTGGCCACGGCAGGCGTGAGAGGGACGTTCTGATGGCGCGGTGGCGCACGCTGCTGTTGCTCGGCGCCAGCGCGGTCGCGCTCGCGGGCTGTCCGCTCGCGATGAGCAACGACTACAGGATCGCCGGCGGCTCCAACACGGGAGCCGGAGGGGCCAGCGGGGGTGCGGCAGGCACCGGCGGCAGCGCAGGCTCGCCCGACGCATCGGCGGGCAGCGGCGGCACCGGCGGCAGCGCAGGCTCGCCTGACGCGTCGGCGGGCAGCGGCGGAACGGGCGGCAGCGGCGGAAGCAGTGGCAGCAGCGGCAGCGGCGGAAGTGCAGGCGACGCCGGCGCCAGCTGCGACGGCTGCAGCGGCGTGTGCTGCAACAACGTCTGCGTGAATACCAATAGCGACCCGGCGAATTGCGGCAGCTGCGGCAACGCCTGCTCGGTGGGCCGGAGCTGCCTGTTCGGCAAGTGCCAGCTGGGATGGGTGGCGTCCACCGCCAGTCTTCCGTCGGGCTTCGTCCCGCGCGAGAAAGCCGCGTACGCGTGGACGGGCGATCACGTCTTCATCTGGGGAGGGGCGGACAGCTCCGGTACGGCGCTGGACGACGGCGCACTGTACGATCCCGCGACCGACAGCTGGTCGACGATCGCCAAGGACGCGAACACGCCGTCGCCACGCGTGCTGGCGACCGCGGTGGCGGTGGGCAATGTCGTGGTTGTCTGGGGCGGTGGCGATCCCGGCGGCAGCGCCGACTACAACAACGGGGCCGTGTACGATCTGCTGGGACATTCCTGGAGCAAGCTCGGCACTGCGGGCACGACGCCGCCCGGCGAGCGCGCGCCGGTCGGCTGGCAAGCGGGCGGGCGTGTCGGGTTCTGGGGCGGCTGGGACAAGAGCACGATGCCGGGGGGGGGCGCGTTCGTGTACACGCTCGCGGGAGGCAGCTGGAAGCAGGCCAGCACCAACAACGATCCCGGGCCGCGCCTCTACGCTGCCACCGGTTGGTCCGGCAGCGAGCTGTATGTCTACGGCGGTCAGCCGAACGGCTCAGGCAAGACGGACCACTCCGCCGACTACGCGCCAGCGAGCGATACCTGGAATAGTCTTCCCAATGGCCCAAGCCAGCGCTACGGGGCCTTCGGGGCGTGGGACGGACAGGCGTTCGTCGTCTGGGGTGGAACCGACGGCAGCGTGGTCAAGAACGACGGCGAGTACCTCCAGGGCAACGGCTGGTCGAAGATGACCACGACCAGTCCGCCGGCCGCGCGCTGGGCACCCGCGCGCCAGAGCGGCTGGTCCGCGCGAATTGCCGACGGCAAGACGTTGATCCTGGGAGGCTCGGGGATGTCGTCGGGCAGCTTCATGACCGACGGCGCGATCTACGACCGCGGAAGCGACAGCTGGACGCCGGTGCAGAGCTGGCCCTCCGGCGAGGACCACGAATGGGGCGTCGGTGTGTGGACCGGTGACGAGTTCGTGCTGTGGGGCGGGCGAAACGGCTCGCAGCTCACGGCGAGTCTCGAGCGCTACAAGCCGTAGGCGCGACCAGCGCGTGCCTGCTTGTCGATCGTCGTCGAACAAGCTGGTTGGCGCGACTACTTCCCCAGAACTCGCTCCAGCGCGCCGAGTAGCGTCTTTGGAGTGAACGGCTTGTTCAGGAACTCGGCGTGCGCTCCGAGCTCGACCAAGTCCACCCTCTGGTCTCGCGTAAACCCCGACATCAGAACCACGGCGAGCTCTGGCCACCGGGCGTGGAGCCTGTCTACCAGCGTGCGTCCGTCGAGTCCCGGCATGGACAGATCGGTCACCACGGCGTCTATCGTACCTTCATGCCGCTGCGCCAGCTCGAGCGCCGCCTCGCCGTCGCCCGCTTCGAACACCGAGTAGCCGGCGCGCGCCAGCACGCGGCGCGCCGTGCGTCGCACGATGGCCTCGTCCTCCACGAGCAGCACGGTCTGCTGGCTGCGCCCGCTGCTGGGCGGCTTGACCGACTGGAGCCTGGGCGTCGCGGGTTCTTCCGAGCGCGGCAACACGATGGAAAACTCCGCCCCCTTGCCCGGCTGGCTCTCTACCGCGATCTGGCCACCACTCTGCTGTACGATTCCGTACACGATCGATAGCCCCAACCCGCTGCCTTGCCCGCTCTTGGTCGTGAAGAACGGCTCGAAGATGTGCGCCCGGGTGTGTTCGTCCATTCCAGAGCCGGTGTCGCGCACGACGATCTCTACCGCCGGCGTCGCGCCGCCGGCAGCCCGGGTCTCGACATGGATCGTTCCTCCGTCGGGCATGGCGTCGCGCGCGTTGACGACCAGGTTCAGCATCACCTGTTCCAGCTGGGCAGGGTCGGCCTTGACGCGGCCGGCATCCGGCGAAAGCCGCGTGACTATCCGCACATTGTCGCCGAGCAGGCGCTCCAGCATGCCCGTCATGTCGCGGAGCAGCTCGTTCGGCTCGAACACGACGGGTTCCATCACCTGGCGGCGGCTCACGGCCAGGAGTTGGCGCGAGAGCTTCGACGACCGCAGCGCGGCCTCGCGCACTTCGACAAGCGCTTCGCGCTTGCTCTCCTCGCACTGTTCGAGCGCAAGCTCCGTCTGTGTGATGATTACCGAGAGCATGTTGTTGAAATCGTGCGCCACGCCGCCGGCGAGCCGCCCGATCGGCTCCATGCGCTGCGCGCGGCGCAGCTGCTCATCGGTCCGATGCAACTCGTCCACGGTCACGTCGAGCTCATGCTGGCTCTGGAACGCCGTTCGCTCGGCCTTCTCGATGCGCGTCCCCAGCTGGACCGCTACGCGCGCCACGACCAGGCCGCCGAGCAGGGTAACAGCCGACGCCATCAGCGCCGCAACCAGTGCGGCGTTCGGGCGGCTGGGTGCGACCAGGCGTTCGACCCAGCTCTGGGCGACAACCACTCCCACTACGAGCGGCACGAAAGCGCGCAACAAGCGCGCGTGCACGCCGTCGCCCGCAATGAGCTGGACGGGCCAAACGTCCTTCGGAGAAAGCGCAATCGCGCCGATGCCGACCATCACGAAGCAGACCGCGGTCGGCAGCGCCAGGGGAATGATGGCTGTGCCGTAGAGCAGGGGCTGCCCCAGCGCGTAGCCGAGCACGAACAGGGCGCCCAGGAACAGGGGCCCGGCGTTCCCGACGAGCAGCGTGACCGCATCTTCGACAAGTACACTCGCCTGGGTGGAACCGGCGCCGCCGCGGCACGTACCAGCCGCGGGCTGGGGCTGACCTTCTGCCGCATGGCGGCGGAGCTCCACGGCGGCCGCATCTGGGTGGAAAGCCCCGGAGAGCGCGGCAGCGTCTTCTGCGTCCAGTTCCCGCCGAACACCAGCGAAAGATAGCTTGGCGGGGAGTGACGGCTCGCCGCCCCCGTCCTCTCCGGTGCGGGGGCGGCCGCGCCCCGCCCGCAGTCGCCGCGCTACGTCCCGAACGAAAGCAGTCGGCGTTCCGCGTTGCCGTGCTCGTCGATGTGGACGTAGGGGCGACCGCCGCTGCGCGAGAAGGCGAAGGAGCCCGTGTTGAGATAGCGCGGCGCTTCGTCTTCGTGGTGTGTGTGGCCGAAGATCACGAGATCCGCGTCGGTCAGCTCTGCCACCTGGCCGGCGGCGCTGCGCAGCCGCTCGACGACACCGCCGCTGTAGCGGCTCTTGTTCTGTTTCACCGAGAGCGCCACATAGCCGGCCGACGCCGCAGCGAGACCCAGCACCACCGGGTTGCCGAGCGCAACTCCGGCTGCGGCGCCCGACGTGGCCAGCAGGGTCGCGATGATGCGGTCGAAGTACAGCCGCATGAACGTATCGCGAAAGCGGTGGTGCGTGGGCTGTGGCGCGGAGCCGAGCAGCTCGGCCAGCTGTGCGGCGTCCAGGCCCATTTCCAGCGCGAAGTCATCCAGCGCCAGAGCGCCGAGCTCGCGTTCCAGCACCAGCTCCGCCTGGCGGCCCGCTTCGATGCAGAGCCGGATGGCTGTATGGAAGTAGCGCGCGACGATCACCGGTGCGCGCGGACCGAACAGCTTGAAGGTCCGCGACAGACCGCCGAGCGGCGTGGTCTCGTGCGCGTGCGCGAAATGCAGGGCGTTGTTCGGCGCGAGGAAGCGTCGCGTCAGCGAGATGCCAAGCGGCTCGGTACCCGGCGACCACAGCGCCAGCGGGTGCGCCGGCGCGTTGTCCGGATCGTAGAGGTGACCATGCTCGATATGCACGCCGCCGCGGCGCAAGAACCAGGGCACGACCGACAGCTGTGCGCCTTGCTCGAGCTCCATGAGATCGAGCAGGGCGCGGCGCACTTCCGGGATGGTGGTCGACGCGTCGTGGTTTCCGGCGACGAGGGTGACCGCGCCGCCCTGCGCCAGGTGCGTACGGCACGCCGACAGCAGCTCGCTTCTCGGCTGGAGCAGTGCGACGACGGACTCGGCTGGATCACGTTCGGGTGGATCGACGGACAGGTCGAACAGATCGCCGGCCAGCACGACCTCGTAGCCCTGGTGGGTACGGATCAGTCGCGCTAGATCCCCGGCGGTACGTGCCTGACCTGCGTGCGAGAGGTGGACGTCGCTGACGACCAGAACCGGACGGGGGGAACTGGGGCTCATCGGGGGCAGGCCCGGAGCATAGCGTGGATTCGCCGTTCCGCCCGCGGGGAGGGATTCTCGCGGAATTTCCGGCCTCCCAGCGTTTGGGAGGTATTCCACTCCCGCGCCCAGGCGGGCTATGGTCGCCCGCCATATGCCTACCGGAAACCAGCGCAGCGGTGTCGTCGTCGAAGCCGAGAAGCTCCTGAGCGGCGCCGCCGACCGACTGTGGCCGCTGGTGCTTCGCTACAACCAGCGCTTCGCCGGCGCCTCGTTCCAGCCGCGCTGGGCGCCAGCGCCGCTCATCCGGAAGACGGAGCGCACCTTTCCGACGCTCGGCTGGCCGCGCAAGACGGACTCGCTCTGCCCGACCTGCGTCAAGGAAGTGCGCGGCGCCGTGCTCTCGGGCAAGAAGGAGCTGTCCGAGCTGATCGACGGGCACCCGGGCGAGGTCAAGGCGGACATCGTCGAGCGCGACGGGCAGATCCTGATGGTCAAGGAGTGCCCCGAGCACGGCGTGTTCGAGGACGTGATGAGCATCGATCCGGCGTTTTTGTCGCGCATCGAGAAGCTGTTTCCCGGCCGGGACTACGAGGCGCCGAACAAACACCTGCGCAACCACGGCACGTCGAGCATCAAGTACGGTCGCGGCTCGGTGCTGACGGTGGACCTGACCAATCGCTGCAACATGATGTGCGACCCGTGCTTCATGGATGCCAACCAGGTCGGCTACGTCCACGAGCTCGAGTGGGATGACGTCAGGAAGATCCTCGACGACAGCATCAACGTGAAGCCACGGCGGCAGATGAGCGTGCAGTTCTCTGGCGGTGAGCCCACGCTCAGCCCGCATTTCATCGAGGCCACCCGCTACGCGCGCGACGTCGGCTACTTCTGCGTGCAGTGCGCGTCGAACGGCATCCGCTTTGCCCAGGAGCCGGAGTTCTGCCAGCAGGCCAAGGAGGCGGGGCTGCGCCTGGTCTATCTTCAGTTCGACGGCGTCACGAACGAAGCCAACAGTCACCGCAAGGTCGGCAACCTGTTCGACATCAAGCTGCGCGCCATCGACAACCTGCACAAGGCGGGCATCAACGTCGTGCTGGTGGTCACGATCGTCAATGGCGTGAACAACGACCAGGTCGGACCGATCGTGCAGTTCGCCATCGACAACGCCGACAAGATCACCGTCGTCTCGTTCCAGCCGGTGAGCTTCACCGGCCGCGACGAGGACATCACGGACGAGCTCAGGGAAAAGCAGCGCTACACGCTGAGCCACCTGGCGCACGACATGAAGTCGCAGCTCGGCCAGACCGAGCCGCTGCGCGACTGGTTCCCGCTCAGCGCGATGAACCCCTTCAGCAACGTGGTCGATCTGCTGCTTGGGCCGGCGGCGGACTGGGGCGCGCTCAACTGCGGCTGCCATCCCAACTGCGGCATCGGTACGGTGCTGCTCGTCCACAAGAAGACGAAGCAGATGGTGCCGCTGAGCGAGTTCCTCGACGTGGACCAGCTGCTCACGGACATGCAGGAAATAGCCGATGCCGGTCACGGCAAGAAGCGGACGATTGCGGAAATCGGCCTGGCTATCCTGCGCAATTTCCGCCCCGAGAAGGCTCCAGAGGGCTACGGCTTCGCCGACCTGGTACGCCAGTTCCTGAGCCAGACGGGGGCGGGCTCGAGCGAGATCGGCGAGACGGAAGGCGACGCGGCACAGTTCGAGTGGCGCTTCCTGTTCGTGGCCGGGATGTGGTTCCAGGACCTGTTCAACTACGACTTCCGCCGCACGGAGATGTGCATCATCCCCTACGGCACGCAGATGGGGGAGATCAGCTTCTGCGCGTACAACACGGGCGTCGGTTGGCGGAACATCATCGAGAAGATGAAGATGACGGCGACCGTGGCGGACTGGTACCGCGACAAGGGGCGCCACCCCGTCTACGCCAAGAACCAGAACCTGCCGCTTCCAGAGCTGCCCATGAGCGTCGTTGTCCGCGACGAAGACGGCAGAAAGAAACTGAGGGTTGTCTAGCGATTAGCCGTTAGCCAGTCCTGCACAGCACGTATCAGCTAACGGCTAGCAGCCAACCCCTGTTTGATGGCGTCCCAGGAGACTGGCGTGGCGTAGCTCCACTGCACTTCGCTGTCGGTCGCCTCTCGCGAGAGCTTCTCGCCGCCCTTGGTCTCGAAGTCGGTCGAGTGTTCCTTCTCGCCCACGGTGCATTCCCAGTAGACCTCGCCGAGCACGTAGTCGACGCGGGCTTTGGACTTCTCTGTACGCTTGAACTGCTTGCCGTTGAAGCCGACCAGCTTGGGCATGCCGGACAAATCCAGGTCGGCAATGCTGATCGACATCGACCACATCCACTTGCCTTCGTCCTTCTCGAGCCAGCGGTAGCCGATCTGCTCGCTCCATAGGAGGTACTCCTCCCACGAGTAGCGTTCGCCGTCCTCTTTCTCGCTGCGGATGAGGTAGGCGATGACGATGTACTCGACGCCGCCGAAGGTCGCGCGCGAGCCGAGCGGGATCTCCGGCTTCGAGTAGGCTTGCTGCTGGGCCACGACGCCCTGGCCGGTCAGGTCGTTCATCGCGCCGCAGTAGCTGCAGCCGACGCGCCAGGCGCGCGCGCCGCTGACCAGGGTGATCTCGCCGCCGCAGCTCTGGCACTTGATCGCGCTGGTGGTGGCGCGGACGGTGTGACTGGGCGAGCCGGGAGCGACGATCAGTTCTTGCTCGTAGAAGATGCGCCCTTTGAAGATGTCGACCTCGTCCGCGTCGCTGTTGTCGCCGTAGTCGATGGTCGCGTACGTGCCGTTCGGACCGCGCAGATCCGTGTAGTAGAAGACCTCGCCCGCCTTGACGGGGAAGGGGACCTCGCCTTTGGCGGTGACCACACTGCCCGACCGCGATTCGGCGACGCGGAAGACTCCGTGCTGGCCAAGCTGCACGTCCTGCTCGAGCTGGAGCGAGCCGTAGGGAGGCGGCTCGAACCACGGCACCAGCGAGCTCGCGTACCAGATGCCGTCGTCGTAGGCGAGCCAGCCCCACGCCTGCCCGCCGCTGTAGCTCAAGTAGTACTCCTCCCAGACGCCCTGGCCGTAGTCGAGCTGCAGCTGGCCCATCACCATGAACGGGTAGCCGGCGAGCGTTCCCGTGTCGCCAACCGCGACCAGCGACGGAACTTTCGCCAGCTCGGCGACCTTGCCGAGGTTCTCCAGACCGCGATCGCTGCGCACGACCGTGGTGCGGCAGTAGTCGCACACCTTCGCGATCGACGAGCCGACACCGAACTCGATGGGCGCACCACAGCCCGGACAACTCCCTTGTGCCACCGCCATGGGTCCATTCTTAGCGGATCCAGGCGCGTTCTGCATCCAGTGCGCGACGCGCAATCCGGAGCCGACCGGGCGATAGCGCTAGCAGTGCGGGTTGGATCCGGCGCCTGGTAGCACGCCGAGGGCCCGCGCGTGGCGGCCCAGCACGTCGACCGTCCGCTCGATCTGGGCGCGGGTGTGGTGTGCGTTGACGATGAAGCGGATGCGACCCTCGTTCACGCCCACGGCCGGATAGACGACGGGGACCGAGAAGATCCCTTCCAGGTAGAGCTCGGCGCACAGCCGGTACAGCTTCTCGAGATCCGCGACGTAGACGGGGATGACGGGGCTCTGGCTCGTGCCGAGGTCGAAGCCCTGTTCCAGAAGCAGCGACCGCATGTAGCGGTTGTTGTCGTGCAGGGTGCGGGCGTGGCTGGGCTCGTTCTCGATCTCGTCGAGGGCGGCCAGGATGGTCGCGGCGTCGGGGGGCGTGAGGCAAGCCTGGAAGATGTAGGGCGTCGCCGCTGCCTGCATCAGCGTGCAGTACTTGCGCTCGGTCGCGACGAAGCCGCCGAGCGACGCCGTCGCCTTCGAGAAGGTGGAACTGATGAAGTCCACCTGATCGGCGACGCCGAGCTCCTGACAGTAGCCCCGTCCGCGCTCGCCGTAGAAGCCGAAGGTGTGGGCTTCATCCACGTAGAAGAAGAAGCGGTGCTGCTGCTTGAGCGCAGCGATCTCCCAGGAGCGGTGCCAGGTCGCCGCTCATGGAGTAGGCGCTCTCGACGACGACGAAGACGTTCTCGTGGCGCGCGCCGTACTTGGCGAGCTTGCTCGCCAGGTCGTCCACGTCGTTGTGGCGGAAGACGAGGTACTTGCGCCCCGACAGACGCACGCCGTCCAGCATGCTGGCGTGGCACTCGCGATCGAGCAGGACCAGATCCTTCGGGCCCGGCAGTGAGGAGAGAGCGGCCAGGTTGGCGGAGTAGCCGGTCGGAAACAGCAGCGCCTGCGGCTTGTCGAGCAGGGTCGCCACGCGGCTCTCGATGGCGTGGTGGAGCGCGCTGAGGCCGCCCGAAGGGGCGGAGGTCCCGCAGCCCGTCCCGAACGCTGCGACGGCTTCGCGGGTGCGCTCGATCACCCGGGGCTCGCGGTTGAGGCCGAGGTAGAGGTTCAACGACCAGATGATGCACTCGCGACTCTCGCCGGTGGTTCCGGAGACCACGGACGCCACGGCGTCGCTGCCCTTCTCTGTGAAGAGGTCGGCGGCGAAGAGGTGGGCTCTGGCCTGCTCGTCCTTGATTCGTTGCAGCTCCTCGGCGACCGCGGCCACGTCGGTGATGCCCTGCCGCTGCATCTCGCCGCGGACCTGCCCAAGCACCCGCGCGCCGAGCTGCTTGTAGGCGTCGGTCACGGCCCGGGTGAGCCGGGCCTCGTCGTCGGGGGTCGTGTCGACGAAGGCCACGCCGAGCGCGGGAGGGCCGTCTGCGCGCGCTTGCTGCCGGACGACCTCTGCCCTCAGCTGGAGCGGCTCCGCCCCCGCGAGAAAGAGCTCGACGCCGATCTCCGCGCCCACGTCGATAGTCGGTCCCCCCGACAGGAGCAGCCCTCCCACCGACAGGTTGGTGACCTCGTAGCGCTGGGCTTCGCCCTGGAAGTAGACGGTCGAGGGCGCCTCGATGGTGACGCGGGCGTGGAGGCGAAGCATCGTCATGCCGTCACCCCCGTGACGAGCGCGTAGTCGACGAGCTTGTCGATGGTGTCCCGCTCGCTCACCAGCTCGGGTGGGACCTCGCGCCCGACCAGGATGCCGATTTCGTAGGAAATGTTCACCCCGGTCAGCGAGTCGATGCCGAGATCGTAGAACGACTCGTCGGGCCGGAGCCGCTCGAGCGGGATCTCGGCGGCATCGCTGACGATCGCGGCGATGCGGGCGCGCAGGTCCTCCCTCCTGGTGGTCTCCCGTGGCGGAGCGATCGAGGTGTTGCCGTCGCTCAGCACCGCGAGCCGGCCCGCGAGGAGCATCTGCCTGCAGGCGCGCCGCTGGATCTTCCCGCTCGTGGTCTTCGGGATCGTCCCGGTGCGGATCAGGACGACCCGGTGCGCGCGCAGGCCGTGCTCTTCGGCGACGGCCCGCGTGATGGCGGTGGTCACCTCCTCGGGCCGGAACGGCGCGGCGCCGTCCTGTCGCTCGACCTCGGCGACGATCGCCAGGCGCTCTTCGCCGTCCTCCTCCACCGCGAAGGCGGCAGAGCAGCCTGCCCGGATGCCCGGGTGCGCGTCCTGCACCGTGTACTCGATGTCCTGCGGGTAGTGGTTTTCGCCCCGGACGATGATCATGTCCTTGCAGCGGCCGGTGACGAACAGCTCTCCTTCGTGGAGGAAGCCCAGGTCGCCGGTGCGCAGGAAGGGCGGGCCATCGCTCCCCTGAAGGCGCGCCCGGAGCTGGCGCTCGGTCTCGCTCGGCTGCCCCCAGTAGCTGTGGGCCACGCCCACGCCGCTAACCCAGATCTCGCCGACGTGGCCCGCATCGACCGGGACGCACGACTCGGGGTCGACGATCTCCACGCGCACGTCGCGTCCGGGGCGGCCGCAGCCGACGACCGCGCGTGCGGTCTGTCCCGAGGAGGCCTGTTCGACGACATGGCGCTCCAGCTCTCCCGGTTCGAGCGCGAGGACCGTCGGCGGATCCGCGGCGGCGACCGCGCTCACCTTGCACGTGGCTTCCGACATGCCGTAGCCGGGGGAAAAGGCGCTCGCCCGGAAGCCCTGCGGCGCGAAGCGCTCCGCGAAGCGCTGCAGGGTCTCCGCACGCACCGGCTCGGCGGCGTCGAGGGCCATGCGCCAGCTCGACAGATCGAGCGTGGCCTGGACCTCGGGGCGGACCTTGCGGACGCACAGCTCGTAGATGAAGTTCGGTCCGCCCGTGTGGGTCGCGCGATGGGTCGAGATCGCCTCGAGCCACGAGGATGGGCGCTGGATCACGTCGATGGGCGACATCTGGATTCCGGGGAAACCACCCCACAGGGGCGTGAGGATTCCGTAGACGAGGCCGAGGTCGTGAAACGCCGGAAGCCAGTTGATGAGCACGGAGTCCGGCCCGTGGTCCCAGCCCTCGTCGAAGTAGCTCGCATTGGTCATCACGTTTTCGTGGGTGAGCGCGGCGCCTTTAGGCTCGGAGGTGGAGCCCGAGGTGAACTGGATCAGGGCGACGTCTCCGCGGTCTGGCCGGTGTGGCGTGAAGTCCGCCGGCGCCTGGGGCAGCTCGTCGGTGCACAGCCAGCGGACCGCGTCGAAGGTGCTCGCCTCTGCAAGGGCCGGTCGGAGCGCCGACAGGGTGTTCGACAGGGTCAGGGCAAACGTCGGCTCTGCGCTCTTCACGATCGAGGCCAGCCGCTGCAGGCTGCGCTGGGGCTTGAGCGGATTGGGCGGCGGCGCGGGGACAGGGATGGCCCCGGCGCTCATGCAACCGAAGAACGCGCCGACGAATTCGAGGCCGGGCGGGAACAGAAGCAGCACGCGTTCGCCCTGCGCGCCCTCATCCGCCAGGCGTGCCGCGACGGCGTACGCCGCGTCGCGAAGCCCGGCACGCGTCAGCTCGACCGAACCCTCGGTGCGCCCCAGGTAGCGGTACGCCGTCCGGTCCGGGGCCTCGGCCACACGGCGAGCCAGCAGAGAAACGAGGTCCGGTGGTGTCGACTCGGATGTCATGATCGTGCTCCTCCTGAATGGAGAAGTACGGCACATCCCGCCTGAACTTGAGCCCTGGTGCCGATCGCCTTCGACTTTCCCCGCTGCAGCGCCGTCGTCGCGGTCGGCCGCGGGGCCCGCGCTTGGGCTCGACCGGCGTGCGCCTCGAAGCCCGCCCGCTACACTCACGGTGCTGCATGACCGCTCCCCGGCACCGCCGTTGGCTTCGACTTCTCGTCGTGGTGACCGCCCTCGTACTCGGTGGCAGTGTCGCGAGCCTGGTCGGTCACGGGCTGATCGCTTCGGCAATCGCGTACGCGCCGAACCAGTACGGCGCGGCTGACGAAACCGAGGCGCTGTCGCGCGCGGAACGCACGGAGCTCGGCCGGCACGCTTCCATCGCGGTGCGCGTCGGTCCTCCCGCCGCGACGCTGTCGGCGTGGATCATCGAGCCCCGCGGCGCGCCGCGCGGGACCATCGTGCTCCTGCACGGCATCCGCGCCGACAAACGTATGATGATTTCTCCCGGGCGCGCGTTCGCAGACGCCGGATACCGTGCGGTGCTGGTCGACCTGCGCGGCCACGGCCGCTCGAGCGGCGAATACCTGACCTACGGCGTCGTCGAATCGCACGACATCTCGCAGCTGCTCGACGCACTGGCCCGTCGCGGTCCGCTCGGCCCGGTCGGCGTCTATGGCTACTCGTACGGCGCGGCGGTAGCGATCCAGCTCGGCGCGCGCGACCCGCGCGTCCGCGCCGTGGTGGCGATCTCGGCGTTCAGTACGTTGCGCGGCGTTGTGCGCGACTACGAGCAGCGACTGCTTCCGGGCGTGTCGGACGTGTTGCCGGATTCGTACCTGCAGGGCGCGGTCGACGAGGCCGGGAACATGGCGAGCTTCGACCCCGACCTGGCCAGCCCGCTGTCCGCCGTGCGCCGCATGAAGACGCCGCTCTTGCTCGTGCACGGCACGGCCGATCGCCGCGTTCCGTTCCGCCACGCGCTGGCGCTGGTACACGCGGCCGGCGGTCGGACGCGCTTCATTCCCGTCGCTGGCGCGACGCACGGTTCCGTGCTGGCCGATCCGCACGGCAAGCTGCGCCGCGCTACGCTGTCCTGGTTCGGCCGCTGGCTCCGCTAGAGCCCGGCGCTGCTCAGTCCGTGGGGCTCTGGGCGTTCTGCATGAAGTCCATGAGCATCTTCACGAGCTCGGCGGGCGGTGTGACCTCGGGCTCTTCTACCGAGTCCTTGTCGTGCTCGAAGCGCAGCAGGTCGAGCTTCTTGAACTCCTCGCGCACGCGCGGCGTGAGCAGACCGAGGCGGCGGAGGTTCGGCACGATCTTCGAGAACATCATCTGGCGGAAGCCCTTCTGGAACGGCGTGTCGCGCATCCAGGGCACCCACACGTCCTTGTCCCAGCCCAGCCGGTCGAACACCTGCTCCATCAAGAGCCGATCTCGAAGCAGGTGCGTGGCCTCGATCACGAAGTCCTCGCGCTCGGACAGCTCCCGCGCGCTCATCTCCTCGCTGTAGACCTTCGACAGGCTCAGCACACCGAACGCCACGTGGCGCGACTCGTCCGCCATGATGCGCGAGGTGATGTCCTGGATCAGCGGCTCGTTCTGCATCACCAGCCGCATCATCCCGAACGCGGCCAGTGCCAGCCCCTCCACCATGATCTGCATGCCGAGATACGTGATGTCCCAGCGCGAGTCGCTGACGATCTCGTCGAGCAGCGTGCGCAGGCTCGGGTGCACCTCGTAGCTCATGCCGAGCTTCTCGGTGAGGTAGCGGTGGTAGACCTCGACGTGGCGCGCTTCGTCGGCGACCTGGTTGGCGGCGTAGAACTTCGCTTCCTCCCAGGGCACCGTCTGGACGATCTTGGCTGTGGCGATCAGCGCGCCCTGCTCGCCGTGCAGGAACTGCGAGAGCATGAAGGCGTTCATGTTCAGCCGCATCGCGACCGCTTCCTCTCGCGATAGCGTCTTCGGCGGCGCCATCAGCTGGTTCATGAACACGTCGACGTTGCCTTCGCGCGTGATCTTCTCGACGTCGACGTCCGTCGACCAGTCGAGCTCGCTGGCGTTCCAGCCGAGCTTCTTGCCCTTTTCGTACAGCGTGAGCAGCTTTCCTTCCTCGAGCGCGTACTGCCAGTCGAAGACCGTGTCGATCGTCGACTTCACGCTGCTGTACGCGCCGCTCTCGGGCACAGGGACGGGATTGTTCTGTCGGTAGTCCATGACACCGGCATCTTGTCCTCTTCCCGGGCGTGCACAAAGCGATCGCTGCCGCGTCAGGTAGGGGAATGTGCGTGCCGGCGGTCGCCTAGCTCCGCAATGCGGCCGCGATCTCGTCGATCATGCGCAGCGTGAGTCCCCACAGCCGATGCTCGCCCAGCGGGTAGCACTCGAAGCGCAGGCGGACTCCCGCATAGCGCCGGGTGAAGTGCTCGCGCCGGGCCGGGTCGAGCAGCGGCTCGAGCGGGACCCAGCGCGTAGCGGCGATCTCGTTGCTCTGCTGCAATGACACGGGGCGCATCAGCGCGAAGACGAACGGACTGACCGCCATCGGCAACAGCACGCGCGGGCTTACGGCCCACAGGTCCGGAAGGCGCCCCAGTCGCTCTGCGTCCCTGTCCAGATCGAGACCGACTTCCTCGCGCGTCTCGCGCAGAGATGTGACAAGCCGATCACGGTCGCTCTGTTGTGCCAGCCCGCCGGGAAAGGCCAGATCCCCCGACCACGGATCGCCGCGGCGCCTGGCGCGCTCGATCAGCAGCAATTCCAGCCCTGCTGTGCCTTCGCGCAGCACTGCCGCCACAGCGGCGCCGGGCAGCCAAGTGGGCAGAAGTCGGGGGCGACGTGACGCGAGCGCTGCGCCCACGCTGGACACTGTCCGCGGCCCCGCCTGCCCCATCACCGCAAGCGTAGCAGCGCCCGACGTTCGACGCACCGCGTGATGGAATCGGCATGCTGTTTGCATTTTTCATGACGTATGGGTTTCAAGCCAACCGTGCGTCTGATGCGGCGCCTCCTGGTGGGCGGCTTGTTCTTCTTTGTACTGGTCGGCTACCGCGGCGATCTCGTTCCCGTTGCACAGGCGCACGAGCGCGCGGTGGTCGGGGTCGTCGTGCCGCCTGATTCGCCCTGGAGCTCTGTGGCGGCTTGCGAGCGGGCACTTGCCGCACGCAAAGGGCACGACGCCTGGCATCCGGCGGCGCGCATCGGCACGTGGAACGTGCGCTTCTACCCCGACGGCGCCCCGTTCCTGCGCCGCGATCCGCATCGCGCCACCGATATTGCCTGGCTGGCCTGCGGCATCGCCTGGCTCGATGTGGACGTGCTGGCCGTGCAGGAGTTCAAGCGGAACGCGCGAGCGCGACGCGCTACCCGCGAGCTCCTGTCCCGACTCGATCACCTCACGGGCGGCAGGTGGGCACCGTCGCTCGACGACTGCCCCAACGACTCGCTCAACCACGTCGGCTTCCTGTACGACCAGACTCGCGTCGAGGCGCACGACTTCCGCCGCGTGGCGCGTTTCAACCCGAAGGGTGACGCCTGCGACGCGGCCGAGGATCCGGGTTGGATGGGCGACTTCGATTTCAGGAACGGAATCCAGCTGTCGCTGGTCGCGGTGCACATGGTCTCCGGCGATCGCCACGAAGCCCACGCGCTCAGGCGGAAGTCCTGGGTGGCTTTCAAGGACAGCCTCGCACTGGCCGAAAACCGCCCCGTGATGATCGCCGGCGATCTGAACACGGCTGGCTGCAACGACTGTACGCCCAGGGTCACCGCGAACGCCGAGATCGCATCCATGTCCGGCTGGCTCGCGAACAGCGGCTTCCAGCTCGTTCCGGCCGACGCGCGCTGCAGCGAATACTGGGGCGATCGACCCTTCTTGCTCGATCACTTCGCGCTGGCCCGGGGCGCGAGCCTACCCGTCGCGCCTCGCGCGCACGTCGCCGGCTTCTGTGCTGCCGTGGAGTGCACGCCGTTCGCGAAGAACGCCATGCCCGCCGCCTTCCAGCGCCTGAGCGACCATTGCCCGGTGCTGCTCGACATCGGCGCCCCGCCCGCGATGTAGCCACCGCCTACCCGGGCTGGGCGAAGCCCCCGGGCCGATTTCCGCCTAGGCGTGCGCCGAGTGCTGCCGGCGCTGGCGTGACTTCATCTCGGGGCTCTCGACGACCGCCATGCCGATCAAGCGCGTGCTCTCGAGCAGGTGCTGGGCTGTGGTGCGCGTGAGCTCCGGCACGACATGACCCACGTCGGGGAAGCCCTTGCCCTCGGCATCGGGCTGCACGTTGCCCCAGTTGGCGAACAGCCGTCCCCACTCGCTCTCCATGCACTCCTTGACGCGCGGGAAGCCGTAGCGTGGGTACCAGAACATGTCGTGGTAGGCGACGCTGGCGACGTACGCCCAGGGCGCGAGCCAGGTCTTGAGCGACCACTCCACCGGCTTCTTCAGAGGGCCCCAGTAGATGCGGTGCTGGTTGCGCGAGGCGAAGGTCATCTCCTTGAACGGCCCGTCGAAGTGCCAGTTCTCCTTGGCCGCGTCCGCGTCGCCGACGATCTCGATGTCGCGCGGATCGCCCACGCCCAGACCTTGCTCGTGCGCCAGCCGCACGAACTTGCAGTCCTTCATCGGGTCCATGCCCATCAGCTTGGCGGCTACCGCGTCGATGGCGACCTGATCGGCCGAGGCGAGCAGCACGTTCTTGGTGTGGGGCACCATGCAGCGCGGCCCGGGGCCGTCGCCGGCGAACGTGCCGTCCATCACCGCGAACACGCCGCGGTGGATCTTCTTCTGGATCATCAGCAGGTCGACCAGCGTCTCGTGGATGACCGGATGCGTCCAGTGACGGTGCTCGTTGAGCAGGCCGCCGAAGGCGTTCTTCATCGCGCCGGTGGTGGTGGTGAAGATGTGCGTCTTCACCGTCGGCAGGTGGATGATGTTCTCGCCGATGAAGCGCTTCGGAATCGAGAAGCCCTTCGGGTAGACCTCGTTCAGGCACAAGAATTTCTTCGTGAGGTCGCCGACGGCGTCGCGGATGTCGATCCACTCCTCGCCCTCGTACAGGTGCACGTTGCGGATGCCGTGCGCCTCCACCACGTCGAGCTGCTTGTTCTCGCGCTCGCCCAGGTGCGCGTCGATGACCACGGTGCGGTTGTGGCAGGCGTGGATCAGGTCCTTCTTGTAGCCGTCCTTCTCCATGGCGCGCAGCACGCCGTCGAGCTGCCAGGGCGTGGTGCTCGAGCCCGGGTAGAAGAAGTGCCAGGAGATGTTGACCTTGAGCCCGGTGTCGGCGTCCTTCTTGATCTCGTCCTGGTAGCCCGCCAGGTTCATTACGCGGTGGTAGTCCTCGAGCACGGTGGCCGGGGTGGTGCGGACGATGGCGACTTTCGAGCGGGTCATTTCGGGGCTCCTTGAGTACGGAAGCGAACGAAGCGGGGCCGCCACGCCTTTGTCATCGTGAGGCCCCGCTCGCAAGTCTGTCGCGATTTTCCGGCTGGATCAGCTATTTCGGGCTTCTGCGCACAAGCTCCATCGACTCTGCACACGCTCTGCGTGGATTCGGGGCCTTCCGGCGGCCCGCCGGATCCGCGCTAGGCTGCCGGGCCGATGGGTCCCACGCTCCGCCAATGGCTCGCCGAGCAGCCCTTCTCCCTGGGCATGTCCGCGGGTTTCTTCGGCTTCTTCGCGCACACAGGCCTGATGACCGTGCTGGAGGACGCCGGGCTCCACCCGCGCCGCGTCAGCGGCGCCAGCGCGGGGGCGTTGGTCGGCGGACTGTGGGCCGCCGGCGTGGATGCCGTCGCGCTGCGCGACGAGCTGATCCGCCTGCGGCGCGAGGACTTCTGGGACCCACGACCTGGTTTCGGGCTGCTCGCCGGACGGCTGTTCCGCGAAAAGCTCGAGCAGCTGCTGCCCGTGCCGGACTTCCTTCAGGCAAAGACGCCGCTGGCGGTGAGCGTCTTCGACGTGCTGTCCCGCAGCACCCGCGCCATCGACTCGGGCGCTCTAGCGCCGGCCATCCAGGCGTCGTGCACGTTGCCCGGCTTGTTCCAGCCGACGTGGCACGAAGGGCGCCCGCTGCTCGACGGCGGCATCCTCGACCGCGCCGGCCTCACCGGCATGCCCGACGGCGAGCGGGTGCTGCACCATCACCTCGCATCGCGCTCGCCCTGGCGCCGGAAGAACAGCCCCGCCCTCGACGCCCCGTCGCGTCCAGGTCTCACGGCGCTGGTCATCCGCGACCTGCCGCGCGTCGGGCCATTCCGGCTCGAGCAGGGCATCAAGGCGTTCGACGCGGCGCGGAAGGCGGCCGAGAGCGCGTTGGGACGCGCTGCGAACAGTCTGGTGACCGCCTAGAACGTCGCCGCGCCTTCCGGGCTGAGCGTGAACCCGCTTGGCGGTCACGCTGTCACGATTTTCGATTCTGCCCGCGTCAGAACGGAGCCGTGTTCACCAGTCCGCCCTTGGGTTTTGCCGGAGCAGGTGGTGGCGCGCTGTGCGTCGGCGCTGGAGCTACCGTATGCGCCGCGGCGGAGTGCTTTGCGCGCGAAGCGACATGACGGTGGATAGCTCGTTCTGCTTTCGCGACGTGCGGCGGAGCGGCGGACACGGTGGGCGCTGCGGAAGTCGAGGGCGTCGCGCTGCCGGAGTTTCCGGCGCTGCTGGTCGACGCCGGAGCCGCGGGCGCCACGCTCACGGCCGTGTCGCTCGGCGCCGAAGCGACCGTGGCTGTGGGAGACGCTACGGAGGCAGACGCCGCGCTGGTCCCCGAGCTCGTGGCGGCCGCGGAACTGCGATTCTGCGAGCTCACCAGGACGACGAGGACCACAACTGCCGCTGCCGCAAAGGTCACACCCACGACCGCGAGACGCCGGTTGTTCGCTTTGGGGACAGACAACGCCTGTGGGGCCGCGGTATCGAGAGGAGTGGCGGCTTCGCGCGTAGCGCCTTCCGGATCCGTGGTTTCCAGGTGCACGACGACGCGTTCCAGCTCGTCGTCATCGCCCAGCGGCGTCTGCTGCCCAGGTGCGCCGAAGGACGGGACCTTCACCTCGGTGTGCTTGCCCAGCACCTCTGCAACTTCGCGCAGGTCCGCGGGGCGGTCATCCCGGTTCCGGGCCAGCATGCGCTCGACTAGCGCGGTGATGTCGTCCGGGAGCTCTGGAGCGAGGCTCGCGAGCGGCTCGATTCCCTTGTTCACCAGCTGCTTGAGTACCTGTCCGAGGTTGTCCCCGTCGAGCGGGCGACGGCCGGACAGGAGCTCGTAGAGGATGGCGCCGAGCGCCCAGACATCCGCGCGGTGATCGATGTCCTTTTCGCCGAAGCTCTGCTCCGGAGCCATGTAGCAGGGCGTTCCCAGCACGACACCGGTATCGGTCGCGACGTCGGCTGTGCCCGTGCGGTCATCCGGCGCGAGCAGCTTCGCGATGCCGAAGTCCAGCACCTTCACACGATTCTTTTCTGCCTCCTTTGCGACCAGGAAGATGTTGTCGGGTTTCAGATCCCGGTGGACGATGCCGCGCGCGTGCGCTGTCCCGACTGCGGACACCACGGGCAAGAGCAGCAGAGCGGCTTCCTCCAGAGACAGGGCTCCTTCTCGCGCGAGCCGGGCGCCGAGTGTCTCGCCCTCGAGCAGATCCATGACCATGACCGGCGTCTCGTCGTCCTCCTCGAACACGTCGTGGATCACCACGACGTTCGGGTGCTCGACGAGACAGGCTGCGCGCGCCTCTCTGAGGAATCGTCGCCTGAGCTCCGGCCGCGCCTGCGCGGGCCCCTTCAGGAACTTCAGCGCCACATGACGGCGCGTAATTGTGTGCGTCGCTGCCCAGACCGCACCCATGCCGCCCTGTCCGAGCAGGCGATCGAGCCGGTAGCGGCCCGCGACCAGCGTCCCTTCCGCTAGACGCACCGTCATTGCGCGGCATTGTATCCGGTATCGATGAGGGGTGGGCGCAGTTCCGACGCGCAGATCTTCTACCCGTCGCGCCAGCCGCGAAACGCTGCTACTTGAACAGCTTGATCACGCCCTGGGCCGGCGGCGTGGCGTTGCCGAGGAAGCGCGTGAGCGTGATGGAGTTTGCGCCGCTCCAGGCCACCTTCATCTGGTACTCGTCGCCCTTGCCCAGGAGCTTGGAGTGGCGGAAGCCGACCGGCAGGCGATGGTCCTTCCTGTCGACGCGGGTGCGTAGGATCTTCGACGACAGCATCAGCCTGCGCGACAGCTCGGGCTTGCCGCGGTCCGTGGTGATCAGCACCACGTGCGCGTCGTCGACCGCGGTCTTCTCGTTCAGCGCTACGTCCACCAGCGTGCGGCGCTCGTCGACGCGCGCGACCACCTCGGGGCTGCCTCCGGGCAGCACATCGATGTGCTGCAGGTCGAGCGCGTAGTCGTTGGTGAGGCCGTAGGCCGAGGGCGCGAACAGCTTCTCGACCGGGCCCTCGAGCACGAGCCCATTCGGCGTCTCGAGCGCTACCCAGCCCAGCAGGTCCGTCCCCAGCTTGCCTTTCGACTCGACGCGCAGCGCCACGGCTCCCTGGAGCTTCTTGGCGCCGAGCTTCATCCTGTACTCGGCGGCGCAGTGCAGGTTGCCCGCAGGCTGTCCGCTCGGCAGCGCGACCTTGCCCGAGCGCAGCGCGGCGGTGATCGCCGCGCAGGCGTCCCTGGTCGTCTTGAAGGGGCCGCCGAGCGCGGCGGGCTCCGCCGGCCCGCCTGCCTTGTCCAGAGCAGCCTGCGCCTTCTTCTCGAGCGCCGGGTTGCCCACGGCGTTGTCGACGGCCAGGCGCGCGAAGCGGAGTGCCTGTGCCTTGTCGCCCGCATCGAGCGCCTCGCGGCTCGCTTCGATGGCCAGCACCGCTCCGGATGGATCCAGCGGCCAGACGGCGGTGAGCGCGTCGAGCGCCTCTTTCGTCTTCTTCTGCGCGTCGAGCGTGCGGGCCTGGGTCAGCGCCTTCAGCACCTTCGTGCGGGCGGCTTCCACAGCCTTTTCGTCGATGCTGCCCCGGGTCAGAAGCTTGTGCCTTGGCGGCGGCGGGGGCTTCGGCGCCGCGGTTGCGATCGACGCCGAGGGGGCGGGCTTCGCCTGCGAGTGGTGCTGCTTGCCGGCCTTGCAGCCCGCGAGCAGGGCGACGACCAGCGAGGCTGCGGCAATCCGGGTACGCACGCTCACCGACGTGTAGCATCCGGCCCGATGTGTCAACGGGCGGCGGCGGGGCCTGGCTCTCGTTCGGCGGCACAAACGGCGCGGACGGTGCGGATGCCTCGACAGGCGGCAGTGGCGGCACTGGCGCCAGCACCAACCAGGCCGGTCCGGACGCGGGTTGCCAGAGCGATCAGGATTGCGCCGACCCCACGCCCCGCTGCAACACGAACACGGGCCGTTCGCTGTCTGCCGTCGGCCGACACCTGCCCCGCCGGGCAATACTGCGCCAGCGCGACCTTCACCTGCCAGAAGGGCTGCAAGAGCAACGCGGAGTGCAACGCCTTCGACGGCGCGTTCAACGTCAACAACCGCGGCACCTGCGGCAAGGTCTGCCAGTACGATCCCAGCAATTCGACTCCGAGCTGCGTCAGCGGCACCTGCAAGCTGACCTGTACCCAGCTCGGCACCGCCAACTGCAACGGCAACCTGGCCGACGGTTGCGAGGCGGACACCCTCACCGACTCGAAGAACTGCGGCAGCTGCAACCACGCCTGCACCGGCAACCAGATCTGCCAGAACAAGAGCTGCGTCAGGGCTGGGTTTCGGGTATCCGGGGCAGCAGGCGGCGGAGCTGTTCGGGAGGGATAGTCTGGCTGGGGCCGTGACTAGACCCGTCGGGGCACACGGGAATTCCAATACTTGGGTGCCCCGCATAGTTGGTTCGAGGACAATCTCGTCCGCGCTCGCCGTGGACAGATCGCGGTCAAACAGCGCGTCAGAGCGCTTCCTGCCCCGTTCCGAACCTGCTACCCATGGAGGGGATGGGCAGGCGGGGGGGGGCTCGGACAGTACAGAGGTGGAGGCAAGTGGTGGCGGTAGAGATTCCTTTCTGGCGGCGCTTCGCTACGTTTCTGGTTATCGGTGTCTCGACGTTGGCTTTCGGGTGCTCGAGCGCTGAAAAGAGCAACGCTCCGCAACCGGTCGATGTCCCGACCAGCCCCGCGGTGGAGTCGGCGAACGCGAAGAGCGTTGTGCAGGCGACGCGACATCTCTTCGCCTTCGACCGGGCCAACGTTCCGACGGTGTCGGGGGGCGTCAACCAACCGGTGTTTCCGCCGCAGACGGCCACGCCTGCGGCTGCGTTGCCGAAGGGCGAGGCGCACTTCGAGCAAACCGATCACGCCTATCTCCCGCGGGTTCCGGTCGAGCCCGGCGTCCACCTTTCAATGCGGCTGCCACGACTGGCCCGCGACCCTTTCAAGCTGACCGAGACGTCGAGCGGCGTCTCCGTTGAAGCGGCCCTCGGCGGCGCCGGCTCGAGCGATGGCGAGGTCGCGGATGGCTATGCCGTCTACGAGGGTGCCCTGGCCGGGGCTGCCAAGAAGGGCCGCACAACCGTGCCCGACGGCACCTTGATGCTGCGGCCCTTCAGTAGCGGTATCGAGGACTACATGGTCTTCGACCACGCTCCGGCCAGACCCGAGGTCGAGTACGACGTGGCGCTGGGCGACAGGGTTGCGGGCCTGCGCATGCTCAGCGACGTGGTCGAGTTCCTCGACGCGGGCGGCGCGCCGCGACTGCGCCTCGCGCTGCCAAAGATTGTTGGCGCCGACGGTGTCACGCACGTCGCGACGGCCAGCATCGAGGGGTGCAGGTACGACACGAACCCAGCGGCGCCCTGGGGCAGGCCGGTCACCGATCCCGGCGCGCGTCGCTGCACGATCCGCATCGCGTGGGACGAAAAGGGGCTCAGCTACCCAGCACTCTTCGACCCGCAGTGGGTCACGACGACGCACCTCGTCGCCGCACGCGGCCAGCACACCGTCACACCCTTCAAGTGCAGCAACGGCGACAGCTGTCTGCTGATTGCCGGCGGGCGCAACGGCACCTCGATGATCAGCCCGGCCAACAGCAACGGTCCCTCCACGGAGATCTACGATATCTCGTCGAATCCGCCGTCGACCGCCACGACGGGCGAGATGCACATTCCGCGCTACCTGCACACCGCGACGTACATCGACGACACGGGCGACACGAAGCTGACGGGCGGACCGGCGATCAGGATCCTGGTTGTCGGCGGGACGACAACGATCGCAGGCACCGCGCTTCGCTACACCGAGTACTACAACCCTGCCACGGGCGCGTGGAGCGGTCTCGCCAACGGCTCCACGGCGAGTTCCTGCGCGACTACCTTCCAGTACTGCCTGCATACGGCGCGCTACAATCACACGGCGACCGCGATTCCGGCCACCGTGCACAGCGTGCCGAGCGTCGTCGTCACCGGCGGATGGCCCGCGAACAACCAGCCCCCCATGACCTCGGTCGAGATCTACGGCAGGAACGGGACCGAGACCACGATGACGTGGCACACGAACTGGAACGGCACCGTCGCCTCGCTGGGGACGCCGCGCGAGCTGCACGCCGCTACCGTGCTCGACAACAGCAGCGGCAACGCGCCCGTCCTGCTCATTGCGGGCGGAAGAACCGACAACACCGGAACGACCACGGCAACAGCGGAAGAGCTCAAGTTCAGCGGCACCAACCAGCTGCTCCAGACCACGGTTGCGTCGATGAGCACGCAGCGCGCGACCTTCCCGTTGGTCGCGGTCGGCAGCGACTGGGCGGTTGCCATCGGCGGCTACGGCCCTTCGGGCGCGATCAACTCCGGCGAGTACTTCGATGGCTCGACATGGCACGCCGTCAACGGGACCTTGAGCGCTGCCCGCTTCCGCTTCGGCACGGAGCTGTTGCGATCGTCGTCTCGCGTTCTGGTCGCTAGCGGTACCACCGCCTCCTACAGCTACCTCGTCAACAGCGACGTGTACGACAAGGCCACCAACTCGTTCTATCGAGCGAGCAACCTGAACACGCCCCGCATGGACCCGGGCGTGCCCGACATGCCGTTCTTCCAGGCCCTTCCCGCCGGAGGCGTTCCCTTCAGCCTGGGCTATGGGCTTGCGCTCGGCGGATTCTCGCCCAGCGGAGTCACCGCAACGAACGCGGTCGAAAAGTGGACCACCCTGTCGAACGGCAACGCCTGCACCTACACCGGCGACTGCTCGTCGCTGTTCTGTGTCGACGGCTACTGCTGCAATTCCGCCTGTGGCGGCGGTTGCGATACCTGCAACCAGTCCGGGTCGCACGGTACCTGCAAGGCCGTCTCGGCCGGGGCCGCCGGATCTCCGAGCTGTTCGCCGTATCTGTGCGACGGTGTGAATCCGTCCTGTCCCAGCACCTGCAGCGCCGACAGCGATTGCGCAACCGGCTACTACTGCAACGCGAGCGGGACGTGTGCTCCCGTGAAGGGTCTGGGCACTGCGTGCAACGACTCGGCGGGCTACGACTGCTACGTGGGCGGATGCCGCGTGTGCACAGGCGGGGCGGGCACCTGCGCCGATGGCGTCTGCTGCAACTCGGCCTGCAGTGGGTCCTGCGACGCCTGCAACCTCAGCGGCAAGGTCGGCCAATGCACCGTGGTCGGTGCCGGTACCGCTGGCAGCCCCGCGTGCTCGGGCAACCTTCTGTGCAATGGCAGCAGCGCGAGCTGCCCGTCGAGCTGTTCGAGCAATGCAGACTGCGTGTCCGGCTACTACTGCGATACGAGCAGCCACACGTGCAAGCAGCAGTCCACTGGCACGCCCTGTCAGACCGCCAACGACTGCCCCTCGAATCTGTTCTGTGCCGACGGCGTTTGCTGCAACTCGACGTGCACCGGCGGCTGCAGCCGCTGCGACCTGTCGGGCAAGGTCGGGACCTGTTCGGCGGTGAGCGCGGGGACCGCGCCGGCGAACTGCGCGAGCTCCACGGGCTACCTGTGCAACGGCACCGAGCTCGGCTGTCCCACGACCTGCGTGAAGGACGCCGACTGCGCCAGCGGCTACTACTGCGCCTCCGACTCGACCTGCAAGCCGCAGAAGAGCCAGGGCTCGGCCTGCAACTCGGGCGTTGGCGGGGACTGTCTGGTGAGCGGCTGCCGCGTGTGCACGACGGGGCAGTGCGTCGACGGCGCGTGCTGCAACACGGCCTGCTCCGCCGCCTGCGACGCCTGCAATCTGGCGGGCAAGGTGGGAACCTGCTCGCCGGTGGGCGCGGGTCAGGCGGGCACCCCTTCCTGCGCGCCGTATACCTGCGGCTCGGGCGCCAGCTGCGCCACGACCTGTAGCAGCAACTCCGACTGCGCGGCTGGGTCGTACTGCGACAGCAACAGCCACTGCGTAGCGCAGGCTGGCACCGGTGCGGCGTGCACGTCGCAGGCCCAGTGCAACAGCGGTCTGACCTGCGTCGACGGCGTGTGCTGCACCACGGACTGCACGGGCACGTGCATGGCGTGCTCCGCGGCCAAGAAGGGCTCCGGCGTGGACGGCTACTGCGGGCCGATTGCGGCCAACAGCGACCCGGACTCCGAGTGCGGGAACACGCCGGCGTCCGGATGCGGCACGAACGGCATGTGCGACGGCGCCGGCAAGTGTGCGCTCTGGCCCGCCGGGACCACGTGCGGCACCGGTACCTCGTGCACCAATGGCGTGGAGAGCGGCTACCAGTGCGACGGCCAGGGCAACTGCAAGGTGGCCTCGACCACGTCGTGCGCCCCGTATGTCTGCTCCGGCGCCACCTGCGGCGCGCAGTGCGCGAGCGACACGGACTGCTCGGCCACGACGTACTGCGACACCGCCACGAACAAGTGCGTCGCCAAGCAGGCTCCCGGCGCAGCCTGCACGGGCACGGACCAGTGCAGCTCCGGCTTCTGCGTGGACGGCGTGTGCTGCGACAAGGCGTGCTCCGGGACGTGCTACGCCTGCACCAAGGCGAAGAAGGGCACCGGCGATGACGGAACGTGCGGTCCGATCGCCGCAGGCACCGACCCCGACAACGAGTGCCCGTCCGACCCGGTCAGCACCTGCCAGCGCAACGGCTTCTGCGACGGAGCGGGCACCTGCGGCTTCTACGCGGTCGGTACCGCGTGCGGCAGCGTGAGCTGCGTCGGCAACTCGGCCGTGGGCAAGGTCTGCAACTCGTTCAACGAGTGCAAGGACAGCGCCACCGGCGTGGCGTGCGATCCGTACATCTGTAGCTCCGGAGGTTGCCCCGGGTCCTGCACCGACTCGACGCAGTGCACGTCGGGCTTCTTCTGCTCGGCGGGCCAGTGCGTGACGCAGAAGCAGCAGGGTGACACCTGCACTGGCGATGGCGACTGCAAGAGCCAGCACTGCGCAGACGGTGTCTGCTGCAACGACGCCTGCAACGGGCAGTGCCAGGCCTGCGACTTGACCGGAAGCGTAGGTACCTGCACCGCGTTTACCGGCGATCCCGCTGCGCATGACCGGCCCGCCTGCACCGGCACCGGCAAGTGCGCGGGCACGTGCGACGGCAACAACACCGCCACCTGCACCTATCCGGACAGCACCACGCTGTGCGAGGGCACGGCCTGCGCCGGCAACGTCTTCCAGCCCAAGGTCTGCGACGGCCAGGGCGGCTGCGTCGACGGCCAGAGCAAGGACTGCGGCAACTACGCCTGCGATGCCACGGCCGGTGCCTGCAAGACGAGCTGCAAGTCCGACACCGACTGCGCCAGCGGCTCAAGCTGCAACACGACGACCGGGCAGTGTGCCGCGCAGAGCTCGACCTGCAAGAATGCCACGACCGTGCAGCAGGCCAACGGACAGGAGCAGAGCTGCGAGCCGTACCGCTGCGTTGCCGGCGCGTGCCAGCAGCAGTGCTCGAGCAGCAGCGATTGTGCGCCGGGCTACGACTGCCAGAGCTCACAGTGCGTGCCCGCCCCGGATGCCGGAAGCGACGCCGGCAATCCGTCCTCGGGCGCCGCCAGCAGCAACAACACGGGCGGCTGCGGCTGCAGCGTTCCGCACCGTTCCGGCCCGACGCCGCTGTTTGCGCTCGGCGGGCTCCTGTTCGTGGTATTCGAGCGGCGCCGGCGGAGCTCCCGAAAGGCGCGGCGCCGGGTGGAGATGCCGTAATGAGTGACGACGTTCTCGGTCCCGGGCAGATCTTCGCCGGTCGCTACCGCATCGAGCGGTTCCTGGCGCAAGGCGGGTTCGGGGCCGTCTACGTCGCCGAACAGCTGGCGACCGAGACGCGGGTCGCCGTCAAGGTGCTGTGGCCACACGTGCTGCAGGCACGCGACGCGGTCGAGAAGTTCGAGCAGGAAGCGCGCATCGCCGGTCGCGTGAACAGCGACCACATCGTGCGCATGGTGGACGCCGGATACGACGACTCCACCCACATGCCGTTCCTCGTCATGGAGCTTCTGGAAGGCGAGGACCTCGGGCAGAGGGTCGAACGCGACGGCGCGCTTCCCCCCGAGACGGTCGTGGAATATCTGCGCCAGACGGCGTCGGCACTGGATCGGGCGCACTCCTACGTCGATCGCGAGGGCGTCTCGCGACCCATCGTCCACCGCGACCTCAAGCCCGAGAACCTGTACCTGGCCCGGCGCGACGACGGCGGGATCACCGTCAAGGTTCTCGACTTCGGCATTGCGAAAATCCTCAACTCCACCTCGGACGTATCCCGCGAGGTCAAGGGCACGCCGCTGTTCATGGCGTTCGAGCAGGCGTCGGGTGCCCCGATCACGCCGCGCACCGACGTCTGGGCACTCGGGCTCATCGCCTTCTACCTGCTCACCGGCCAGAACTACTGGAACACGGCGCGGGTGGCCGACGCCTCGCTGATGCAGCTGTTCGCCGAAGTGCTGTCGCTGCCTCTCGTCCCGGCGTCCGCACGCCTGGCGGAAATCGGCCACCCCGCGCCGTTGCCGCCGGCGTTCGACACGTGGTTCCAGCGCTGCGTGAACCGGGATTCCGAGCAGCGCTTTGCCAGCGCAGGCCAGGCGGTGGCCGAGCTGGCTGCAGTGTTCGGCATCGCGCCGATGCTCTCCCGGTCCGAGCCCTCGCTGATGGCGGGTGCGGTCGCTGCCGGCGGCTTCGCGGCTGCTCCCGGGGCCACGTCGTCGCCCGCAGTGCCCGCGCGGACGGTGGGGACGCCCGCTGCGGTCGGGGCCGCGACGGACCAGTCCATGGGTCTCGCGGGGACGGTCGTCAGCTCGAAAGCGAGCCGCAGCCGGGCGGTGCCGATTGCGGTATCGGTGCTGGCACTGCTGCTCGTCGGCGGTGGCATTGCGTTCGGCGTGTCGTTGACCAGGAATCGTGCCGTCGCGGCGACAGCGACCAGCGCCGTGGCGACCCAGCCCACCGTCGCGCCCGAGCCGCCCAAGCCCACGTCGACCGCGTCCGCTGCGCCTGTGGCTTCGGCAGCGCCCTCCGCCGCGGCGTCCGCGTCCGTCGTGGCGTCGGCCTCGAGCGCGCCGTCAACCCCGACGAAACAGGCAAATCACTCGACTACCAGCCCACGGCCGGTGCACCATGTTGCGCAGCATCCTCATCACGCCGTGAAGCCGTCGAAGGACATCTATGGGGAACGTTAGCCGCCTCTTGAAACGTACCGCCGCTCTTCTTGCCTCGTCCGTTCTTCTCGTCGCCCTTCCCGCCTCAGCCCAGGACAAGGTTTCCCTGGCCGAGGGGCTCTTCCGCGACGCGCGCCAGCTCATGCAGAAGGGTGACCTGGCGGCGGCCTGCGCGAAGTTCAAGGAAAGCCAGCGCCTCGACCCGTCTCCCGGCACCGCGTTGAATCTCGCTCTGTGCCACGACAAACAGGGCAAGGTCGCCACCGCCTGGGCGGAGTTCCTCGAGGCCAGGCGCATGGCCCAGACGGAGCACCGCGACAAGGTGGCCGCCGAGGCCGATCGGCGCGCCAAGGCGCTCGAGCCGAAGGTCTCGTACCTGACCATCGTGCTGGCGGAAAAGGTGCCCGGCATCACCGTCGAGATCGACAAGGTGAAGCTAGATTCCGCCGTGCTCGGCTCGAAGGTTCCAATCGACCCGGGCGAGCGCACCATCTCGATCAGCGCACCAGGCTACACGCCCGCCACGATGAAGATCACCATCGGCGCCGACCATGACATGCAGACGCTGAACGTGCCCAAGCTCGCGAAGGCGGAAAGGGCCGAGGCTCCGGAGCCCGCGCCGAAGCCCGCGCCGGCCACATCTGCGCCGGCGCCCAGCCCGAAGCACGACGTGACCCCGAAACCGGCAGCCCATGCGTCCGTCCTGCCCTATGTCGTCGGTGGCGTCGGCGTGGTCGCGGTCGGTGTCGGGTCGGCGTTCGCGTTCATGGCGAAGAGCACCTACAACAAGGCGGATGGTCTGTGTCCGTCGCATACCGGTTGTTCCAGCGCCGCGATGGACAAGCGCAGCCAGGCCAACACCCAGGCCAACATCGCCAACATCGCGATTCCTGTCGGGGTGGTGGGGATAGGAGTCGGCGTGGTGATGCTCCTGACCGGGTCCTCGCATGCGGAAGCCTCGGCCCGCTCGCACAGCGGGTTGCACATCGGCGGGTTCGCCTCCAGCACGGGCGCCGGCGTGTCGGTGAGCGGGGTGACGTTCTGATGCGGCGCGCATGGATGCTGGTCGGCTTTGCCGCGCTCGCTCTCGGCGGCTGTCAGGCCGTGTGGGGCTTCAAGGATTTCAAGCAGGGCAGCGGCAGCGGCGGCAGCGGCGGCAACACCACTCCCTGCACGGATGCCAAGGCGCCATCCGGCATGATTGGCGTGCGGCTGAGCGACGGCTCCTGCGTGTGGGTCGACAAGTACGAGGTCACGCTCGGACAATACGCCAAGTTCCTGGCCAACCCGCCCGCGAACAAGCCGAGCGAGTGCGCCTGGGACTCGCGCCTGGATGAACCCGAGGACAATCCGCCCGGAGCGGGCTGCGACAGTCCGCGCGACTTGCTGGCAGGTGCCGGTGGTGTGGACGGCGGTGGCGCTGCCGGTGGCGCGGCGGGTGCCGGTGGTTCCGACGCCGGCGCCGGGGCAGGCGCAGCTGGCGCGGGCGGTACCGGTGCGGCGGACCCCACGCTTCCCGTGACGTGCATCGACTACTGCGACGCGCTCACCTACTGCGTCAGCCTGGGCAAGACCCTCTGCAAGGGCAAGTACAACAGCCCCAAGTCTGGCGAGTGGTACGACGTGTGCTCCGGAAACGGCGCCAACGACTATCCGTACGGCCGCACGCACCAGTCGAACTACTGCAACGACTCGGCCAACACGTCGGGCCTCGGGGATCTGCTGCCCCCTGGCAGCGAGAACAACTGCGTCACCCAGGACGGCATCGAAGATCTCGTCGGCAACGCTTCCGAGTGGGTCGACGAGTGCAGCGACGCGACCGAGTTCGCCAGCTGCGAAGTGCGCGGCGGCAGCTACGTCGACAACGCGACCAGCGCGACCTGCACGTCGCGCGTCAGCGTAGAGCGGGATTACGGTCTCGCCCAGCTCGGCTTCCGCTGCTGCTGGAGCCCGAACTGACGCGAAGCCGCGGCAGCGGCAGCTCGGGCTCGCGGGGCTCTGCTCGGTCGCGGAATGGTCCCGCCCGCAGACGGCGTCTGTCGGGTTGGCATGTCCGGTCCGCGCCGCGGCGCAGCGCTAGCCAATCGCGTCGCGGGGTCGGGATGCTATACGGAGCCCGTGCAGGACGCAGCGGACATCAGCTGGCTCGATCTCGGCGACCATCGCCTCGAAGCGCGCTGGTTCGGTTCCGGCAGCGGCCCCGTGCTGGTGTTCCTGCACGAAGGCCTGGGCTGCCTCGATCACTGGCGCGACTTCCCCGCGGCGCTTGCCGACGCGACCGGCCTGCGCGCGCTCGTCTACAGCCGCCGCGGCTACGGCCGCTCCGATGCCTGCCAGCTGCCGCGCCCGCTCGACTACATGCAGCAGCACGGCGAGCACGTTCTGCCGCGCGTGCTCGCCGCGGCGGGCATCGACCAGGCGGTCCTGATCGGTCACTCCGACGGCGCGTCCATCGCCCTGGTCTACGCCGGCAGCGCACCGCGCCCGGGCCTGCGCGGCCTGGTGCTGGAAGCGCCGCACGTCTTCACCGAGACGCCGGGCCTCGAAGCCATCGCCCGCGCCCGCGAAGCCTACGAGCACGGCGACCTGCGCCGGCGCCTGATGCGCTACCACGGCGACAACGTCGACTGCGCCTTCCGCGGCTGGAACGACGCCTGGCTCGATCCCGGCTTCAAGAGCTGGAATATCGAGTCGTACCTGCCCGGTATCCGCGTGCCGCTCTTGATCGTGCAGGGCCTCGACGATCCCTACGGAACGACGAAGCAGGTCGACGCCATCGCGCAGAAGTCCGGCGCCCCCGTCGCCGTCGAGCTCCTGCCCGAGTGCGCCCACGCGCCCCACCGCGAACAACGCGACGAGACCCTGGCCGTGATGAGCGGCTTCATCCAGGGGATCCTGGCAGGCTAGGGGGTTGGGGGGTCCTGGCAGCCGCTCCACGTCCGGGAGACGCAACGCGCGCGCTAGCGCTGTGCCGCCCGGCCTCGTCGCTTCCGCGAAGCCCGCTGCGGGCGCGCGGAGACGCCGGCGCACACAGAACCCGGCGGCAGCCGCCACAAGCGCCCACAGCCAGCGGGCGTTTGGCGCCGCGTTGATCGGAGCTGCCGCAGCCTGCGCTATCCCCCCAGGAACACGGCATTTTCCCGGCAGAATCCCGCGCAGCCGCTGGTCGGTTATACTGCGCCCACTGGGGTCCGGGGGGCAGTTGCGACGGCGCGCGTTCCGGGCGACAACCTGATCTGCCGGCGCGCCGGAGAGCCGTCGCGCGCTTCCACCGCACGCCACCTCGCCGACGCGCGCTACCACCTCGCTTCCCTCAGGGCCGATCCCGCAGCCAGCGATCTGGTCAAGCCGACCGAGCAGGTGGTGGCCCAGCTGAAGAGCCAGCAGCAGGCGCGGCTCGACGCCAGCGGCGCGGCGCTCGACCACCGCGCGCTGCTCGAGCGCATCGACTTCGACCTCGACCACGAGCTGCGCAGCGCCGAGCTCGAGCTGCTGGACAAGGTCGGCAAGAAGCGCGACGCGCCCGCCTACCGCAGCTGCCTGCCCCGCGGCTTGACCGCGCTGGTCGCGCTGCGCGGCATCGAGGCGGCCAACGCCATCGCGCAGTTCGTCGCCGCGCTCGAGCAGCAGGCTCCCGGGATCGCCAAGGCCCACGGCGCCCAGCTCTCCAAGCTCGCCAAGAGCGCGGCCGCCGAGGAACAGGCTCTGGACGAGTCCGAGCAGGCCGAAGCCCAGGCCCACGCCAGCGAGCTGGTGGCCCGCGCCCAGCTCATCCGCCAGCTGAGGAAGAACCGCAACGCGCTCGGCGTCCTCTACCCCTCCGACCCCCACCGCGTCCGCTCCTACTTCCGCGACCACTCCCACAGCTCCGCCACCCCCGCCGCGCCGCCCACCCCGACCGTCGCTTCCGCGTCGACCTGAAGGTTCGCGACACACACACACCGCGCCGCGCGCGTCGGCGCGCGTCGGCGCGGGGGACCGCGCGCTCGGCGGCGCTCGTCGGCGCGGGGGGACCGTCGGCGCGCGTCGGCGCTCGGCGGCGTGGGGGACCGTAGGCGCTCGGCGGCGCTCGTCGGCGCGGGGGACCGCGCGCTCGAGGCGGCTACGCCACCCGACCCACCCAGAACCCGCTCCGCCACAGCGACGCCAGCGCCACCCCCCTGGGCGTCCAGAACCCCCTCGATCTGCCGCCCGGAGGGCGCACTATCTACGGTGCTATGCGGAACTGCATAGCGGCGCCGGCTCACGCGGCCCAGCGGGATTTGGCGGCGGACTCCCGCGCTACACGGGGCGGGCGAGGGGCGCTATGATGGACGTCGAATAGTAGTTAGCCGGACTTCACCGTGGCCCGCTGGCTTGAGCTCCATGACTCCGATCTGCTGTCGGTGACGGCAACGTCCTCGGGCACCCGAGTCTTCTTGAACGGGTACGTCCACCAATGGGAGTCGGGTCCGGCGGGCTGGACCGGAACCGGCTGGACCCAGCGGGTCGTGATCCGTGTCGACCACGCGACAACGCATGCAGCGGGCACGGCGACCCAGATCTCCTCGGGATCGATCCAGTCGCGTTCCGACACGCACGAGAATCTGATTCCGCTTCCTGCCCGCTTCCCCGGTCCAGCTCGCCTCACGCTCGCCCTTGCTGACGGCACCGCCCTGGAGGTTTCGGGCGGCAACGTGTCGGTCGAAACCGAAGGCGAGCCAACCTTCGTCGAGAACCTTCCAGAGGACCTGCGCCCAGACGCGGCCGGCTAACAATCTGCTGAAGCAGCCGGCCGCACGTCGTCCTGGCTGCAAGGTCCTTCCGCGCGCCCGTGGTGGAGTACCACGGGCGCGGTCATCGCTATCTGTTGCCTCGTGGTATTCTGTTGCGGCCGCTGCTTAGCAGCGATTCGTTGGGCAGTCTCGCACTGCATCTGCATTCTCCTTTTCTGCAGCAGCGCTGTTCTGGTTTCGGGGTTCGGATGGCGGTCGGGCGAAGGCGTCGTGAGCCTGGCAGCGTCTCGCCGGCTGGCTCTGCTGGGCGGCGTCTTGCCGAGCCTTCGACGCGGCGACCTGGGAGGTCGCGGCGGCCCGAGGTTGCAGGGGCGTGGCATCCGGTGACGCCAGCGTGTCGCCTCCGGCTGGTGGCGTCGCCGCCGCCCGGGATCATCGCGTCGTTCCATCCGGAGAGGCGTCGACTGCTGACTTGCCGCTGCCGTTCCGGGGGACGCGACCGCTCTCGCTGTCCAACAAGGCCGCTGCAGCTGGCGTGCGCCGTCGTGTCGGCTGCCGGCGTGGTTCCGTTCCACGCGGCAAGCTGTGCGATGATCTGACGAAGCTCCCGTCACTGGCCGCGCCTGGAAGGTAGTAGCATCTGGTGATGTTGGACCGGGCGCTCGCAGCTGAGCGGCGGTCCGTTGGGCGGACACAAGCTGTGAGCGACGCGGCTACTGGCGCTTCCTGTCCCATGTGATGGGAGAAGGCTCCACGGGCGGGAGGGGACCGGGCCCTCGATTCTCAAGCTGCCAGCGACCGGGCTGACGTAATAGCTGGAGCACTACGGGCTCCTCCACCGCAACATGGAAGCGCAGCCGCGTGTGGATGCCCCCTCCGCTGGCCTCGAGGATGTGATCGCCGGTGGGGACGCACCGCTTGTCGAGGGGCGGAACTCCGAAGCTACGACCGTCGAGGACCAGCGCCGCGGAGGCGACACTGTGGATGGCCACCAGGCCCCACGCCGGGTAGCGCGTCGGCGACCAGCGTTCGACGGCGACGAGCCAGGCCAGCAGGGGGGCGGCGTGCGGGATGCTGTAGCGATCATCGCCGTCGCTGGCCAGCTCGATGCGTTCGCGCAGCGCACCCCGACCGCGGAAGGCCACGGCGGCGTAGACGCCTGGGCTGCCTGGATCGTGGCGGCGGAAACGCGTGCGGTGACCCCAGAGGGTGGGCTTGCCGTGCACGCTGCGCAGCAGTTGTCGCATCGCGCTCAGCGTGTCGGCGGCAATGGTCCCGACCTGTCGCGCCGGGGGCAGCTCGCCGGAGGTGAACGAGAGGCGTTCGCCTGGGCGCTTGCACAGGGCGGCGTGGGCGGCAAAGCCGCGCTCCGAGCGCCAGACGTTTCCTTCAACGTCGATGGTCAGCACCTGCGTCGGCCAACCGGGGTGATGTCCCGAAGCGCGGGGTTGGAACACGTATTCGAATGCAGGCTCTGCCGGCTTCCCGTCAGCCTTTGGCAACCGCACCGGCGACAGCCCTGGATCCTGTGGCAGCTCGCTGGCTACCACCCCGAACCAACCCAGGGCGCTGGCGCGCTGCAGCTTCACATGCACGACGTGCTTCAGGTGATCGCTATTGAAGTCTACCTGCTTCCAGAACGGCTCGTAGTCCGGCTTTGTCGCGCTGATCGTGACCGCGCTGTTGTCCGCGACCTCGAACGTTGCGGGGAACTTCCGGACCGGGATGCGCGTGCCGGAGTAGGAAAGGAACACCTCCGCTGTGACGCCGCTCAGACCGTCGTCGAGTACGAACTCGACGCTATTGCCGCTCCAGGCGTCGCGCGGTTCCGCCGCGCGCGCATCCTTGCGGGCCGCGCCGGTCCCTTGAGCGTGGCAACCAGCTGGAGCCAGAACCGCCGCGGCAAGCCACGCAAACAGCCGCCGAATTGCACGTGTCATCCCCTGGAACTAGAGGATACCACGCCACGGTCCTCCTGCCGGCGTCGGCTTCGACGGTCCACGTCACGTGTAGACGCTTGCGCGGCTCGAGTCTCGCCCTGGTTGCGAGCCCGCGGACCCGACCGGCAGCGGTTCGTGTCAACCAACCGCGTAGTGAGCAACCGTTGACATCCTTTACACCCGTCCGGCGACATCATTTACACCTTTCTGGACGCCGGTGAGGCGGCCGGACTTCTCGTCGAGGCGGCCGAGGAGAGTGTCGTAGTAGACGATGTTCCAGAGGCCGTCGTCGACTTCCTCGAGGCCGATGTACTGGCCCTTGAGCGCGTTGCTCAGGAAGTGCTGACTTGTCTTCAAGCGGAAGACGCCAGCGTTGCTGACGCGGCGCTTCTCGAGGTGACCCGGGTATTCCGGAGGCGCGATGCGACGCGGGTATGGACGCGCTGGATGGCGTGTAGCGCGACGCCGGCGTGTCGTCGTCGAGCGCTTCGTGGGGTCGCTCGTGGTTGTACACGTTGCGGAACCGGTCGAACTTCCGCTGCTGCGAGCGGAGGTTGGCGGCAGGAGGACGAGTCGTGTCCTTCTTCAACGTCTTGTGCATGCGCTCGTGTGCGCCGTTCTCCTGCGGGCTCGCGGGGTGGATGCGCTGCTGGGTGATGCCGAGTTGCAACCACCAGGTGTTGAGCTCGCACAGACCGTGGATACCGGTCGACGCGAAGGGAGCGCCGTTGTCGGTGCGGATGGCGTCGGGCAGACCGAACTCGCGGAACAGGCGCTCGAAGGCTGGCCTTGCCCCTTCCGTTCGCACCGAGGGCAGACCCCGGCACTCGAGCAGGAAGCGGCTGTGAGTGGTCGACGACCGTCAGCGGGTAGCAGTACACGCCGTTGCGCGTCCGGAACTGCCCTTTGAAGTCCGCTGTCCATACCTGGTTGGGAGCCGTGGTCGTCAGCGGCACCGCGCCCGGGTGTTTCCAGCGCGTACGACGCCGCTTCGGCCGCACCAGGCCGTTGCGCTTGAGGATGTCGAAGATGGTGCTGCGCGCAGGCAGCTCGAGCCCTGGGTGGCGTCGCTCCAGCACGCGCCGCAGTTTGCGCGCACCCCAGCCGTGCTCGCGCCGGGCCGCCAGGATCAACTCCACCACGGCGTCCGGCGTCGCGTGCGGGCAGTTCGCCGGGGCGCGGCTACGCTCGCGCAGACCTCCGACGCCATCCGCCTCGAAGCGCTTCACCCACTTGTAGCCAGTGGGTCGCGACACGCCGTGCCGGCGGCACAGCTCGCTCATCGTCCAGTCCCCGCTCGTGTAGTCGACGAGGAATCGTACACGCTCCCTCATCGCGTCCGTCTCCATCCACGGCATCCGACAACCTCCGTCGGCTGCCGGTGTAAATCATGTGCCTGGACACCTGTTAACCATGTACCCGGATCGAACCTAGCAGCCGCCCAACAGGGCCCTGCAGCAGACGAGCGCCGTCGTCGCAGCTGGTCGGGTGGATGCGCTTCGCGCGGAACGCTCGGCGTCCTCGAACGAAGGTGGCGTCGCGAGCCGCGCCTGATGGGTGGTACCATCGGGAGAAGTTAGGGCTGGCGCTCGCAGCTGAGGGCCGGTTCGTTGGGCGGACTGGCGAGCTTATGCGACAAAAGATTCCGGCCCCGGTTATCGCTTGCCTGAGTGAACTCATGCCGGAAGCCGAAACCCATGCGAGTTTGGATCGCTTGTTCATGTATGCCGAGGCTCCGGGTGACCCGCCGGCAGGAAGCAAGTCGGTGAAGGTTCAAGAGTGGTTGCGCCGCGCGAACCGCGACGTGGCCGTAGAGCCGGTGGCCATTCTCGGGCGTCTAGTCGAAGGCTATATGGAGGCGGACGCGGAGGCCGAAGGGCTAGTCGGCGAGTTGAATCGCGGGCGAATTTCCGAAGCTCGAGTCCGTCTTTGCGCGTGTTGGCTTCCGGTACGTTCGTGGCGGCACGATTGCGACGGGCCTCGGTGCCGCATCGAAGACCCTGGAAGACCTAATACGCGGCCGAAACTTGAGTGCGCTGGATGAGGAATTCGAGCGCGCGTTTCGAAACGTCGAGAGCAGTCCGCGCGAAGCCACTTCGGCTGCGTGCAATATCCTCGAGTCAGTGTGCAAGGTCTACATTGCAGATGAAGGGCTCGATTCGCCGGCGAAGCAAGATCTTCAGGGCGTTTGGACCCCTGTCCGAAAGCATCTCGGGTTTGATGCGAGCGCTGTAGAAGATCAAGATCTCAAGCAGATCATCAGCGGTCTGCTCGGCATAGTGTCTGGGATTGGCGCATTGCGCACCCACGCAAGCTCCGCCCACGGGCGCGGACGCATCGCGTATCGTCTTGAGCCCAGACACGCTCGGCTTGCAATCCATGCGGCACATACCGTTGTGGCCTTCGTTCTGGAATCCTGGGACCGCCGCCGAAATGCGTAGCGGAAAGGCCGCCCAACAAGCCGTTGCAGCAGGCGGCCGCGCGTCGTCGTGACCTGCCGCCTCGTGCCGCTCGCCCGTGGTGGAATACCACGGGCTCGGTCATCGCAACCTGATGCGTTATGGTTGCTGGTGCGGCCGCTGCTTAGCGGCGGTTCGTTGGGCGGACCAGCATGACATCCTTGGTAGGGGTCTCTCTATGGCAACGTGGGTGGAGCGCATCATCTTCTTGTTCGTGCTGGTAGCGGCCGCTGCTTCATCCGGGGGGTGCGGCTCCACGAGTGTTTCGTGCACCGCCAATCTCGTGCGGGCGTTGGTCGTGCACGTCGAGGATGCGAACACCAGCGCCGCCATCTGCGACGCGACGGTGACGTCCAATGACGGGTCGCAGACGGAAACCCTCATCTGCAACGAGAATCCCTCCGTGTGCGAATGCAGGGGTCCCTGGGAACAGCTCGGCACCTTCCAGGTCACCGTGACCAAGCCTGGCTACAAGCAGGCGGAGACCACCGTCGTGGTCGACAAGCGGGACGAATGTCACGTGATCACCAAGGACGTCACGGTGAAGCTCTCGCCGTTGTAGCCGGAAGTCCCTTGCCGCAACCGAGGGCCGTGTCGGGTCGTTCCATATGGTGAGGCCGCCGACCCAAGACTCTTCAGGCTCCAGAACTCCAGCAACATGGTGGTAGACGCTCACTGCATCTACTGGGTGGACGGCGGAAAGCCCGCGAACAGCGGCGAAGTGCTGAGCGCACCCAAGTAGCGCACCTGGAACCAATGGGTCTGGCTGCGCGGTTCCGCTTCGCACGGCACGCTCGCCGTCCACCGGACGAAGGCAGTATCGCGAGTCGCGCCTGGAAGGTGGTAGCATCAAGAAAGGTTGGGGGAGCTACCAGCGTTGCGGACGGCTGCTCCCGGCGCTATCTCTGGAACGTGGCCCAACCGCTTCCGATCCCGCCGCCCGGCTTCGACGAACTGACGCCCGATGAGAAGCTGCAGTACGTTGCCGCGCTCTGGGACCGGATCGTCGCCGAGCAGTCCGAGTTGCCGATTTCCGAGGCCCAGCGAGCGGTGTTGCGTGATCGACTGGCTGCCCACCGCGCGAATCCCGAGGCGGCGCGCCCCTGGTCTGAAGCACGACGTGACATCGAGCACCTCCTTCGGCAGCGCCCGTCGCGTTGATGCGATCCGAACCCTAAGTCACCCCGGATGCGCAAGCCGACATCCTCGAGGCTGCGCGGTACTACGAAGGTGAGCAGACAGGGCTTGGCTTCGCGTTTCTCGATGCGATCGGGCGTGCGTTGGCGTCGATTCGCGATAGCCCGTTGTTGTTCACGCTCGTCGACGAGCCGCGCTCCGGTGGGCACCCCTACAGCACTTCCCCCACGAAATCGCTGCGCAGGTCGACGGGTCCGTCCAGGGGTGGGCGCTGCATCTGGCCGAGCGCGCTCTGGCGCGCGCGGGGCAGCACCTCGACTAGTCGCGCTGCCATGGCGTCGGAGACGGACAGGCCGAGCGCGGCGACCGAGCCGCCGAGCGAGGCGAGCACGGGCGCGGGATCGCCGACGAGCTGCACGTACAGGTTGCGTCCGATGGGCGGCAGCACGAGCGGGCCGCCGGAAACGTCCAGGCCGACCGAGCCCTTGCCGGCGGGCGAGAGCTCGGCGGCGTACAGCATGCTGTCGCGGAAGCGCGTCTGGTCGGCGAGCTCCTCGCGGGAGAGCGCGCCGCGCGGGACGTCGTGCTCGAGGCGGGCCAGCTGCTTGACCAGCAGCTCGACGAAGCGGCGCGCGGCGTCCTCGTCGCCCGAAAGCACGCACAGCCGCGGGCTGAGGCAGCCGCGCTGGTCGAAGGCGATGACGTCCTCGGCGAGGTGCAGCGCGGCAGCGGCGAGCGGACCGTCGCGCTCCGGACCCGGCGCGGGCGCTTCCACGACGGCGACGCCGATGCCGGCGCCGTGCGCGTGCAGCACCACGCCGGCCGGCAGCTCGCCACGCAGCGCGTCGAGTGTCTCGTCGGAGCCGTAGGCCCAGACGTGATCGCCGGGATTCGGCGCGAGCTCGTCGGTCAGGCGGAAGGCGCCGTGGCTGCCTTCGTGGAGCAGCGCCGCCATCTCGGGCTCGCGGCGCGAGGCGCGCACCTCGACGCGCGCCGACGCCGCGAGCGCGATCGCGATGGCGCGATGCGCGGCCACGAAGACATTGGCCGACAGCAGCACGTGCGCGCGCGGCACCGGTGGCGTGCGCTCGCACAGCTTGGCCAGCTCGTCGGCGGAAGGCGAGGTCTCCAGACAGTGAGCGAGCGCGTACTCGACGCCTTGTCGGCTGAGGCCGGTGGCATCCGGCAGCACCTCACGCGCGCGCGCACCGAGCGGGTCGCCGGCGTCGGCGATGCGGCGGGCCGCCTCGAGCAGCCGATCGATGCGCGAGAGCCGCACCGGCGTCGGCTCCAGCGGCGCCAGCGCGGGATAGCTCGAGCGCGACGCGGGCGGATAGTCAGTCGCCATGGGCCTGCACGAGTGCTTCGACGGCCAGCGAGCAGCCGCGGGGCGGCGCGCCCGGCCTGCGGCCGAGAAGCTCGATGCCGCCGTCGCGGCGACGCACCAGATCCTGCACCACGATCGCCACGGCCGAGTCGACGTTGCCGAGATCGACGATGCGCGCGAGGCCCGCTTCGCCTTCGCCCACCGGCCTGAGGCTTGCCGGATCGACCGGAACGATGCGCAGCCAGGGCGGTTCGAGATACACGCCGGGCTCTCCCGCGAGCGCGCCGCCCGGCAGCGTGCCTTCGTAGAGCTGGCTCGACAGCTCGGTCATGCCGTACTCGCCGATGACCTGCGCGGGCGGGATGCGGAACGCGCGGGCGACTGCGCGACGCAATTTCCCGGGCGCGACGCTGCGCGTGCGGCCCTTGAAGCCGCCGGTCTGCATCACCACGGTGCGCTTGGGCGCCGGGAGCTTCGCGCCTGCCAGTGCATCCAGCATCAGCACCAGCGCGAAGGACGTGGCCAGCACCAGCAGTGGCTCCTGGCGTTCTTGTGCGACCAGCGCGGCGCGCCTCAGCCCGGCGATGTCGACGCCGCTGGTGCTCGCGAGCCAGCGGCCGGTCGACTCCGGCTCGAACTCCGCGCCGGACGGATCGACGGCGAGCGCGCGGCCGTCGAGCTCCTCCATGAACGCGCGCAGCATGAAGCCGAGCGACGACTGTGGCGGAGTGCCGGGCGGCGGCGCCAGCGCGACGACCACGCGCCGGCCCGGCCACGCCGAGGCCAGGGCCTGCGTTCCGAAGGCGAGCGACAGCTCGCGGTAGGTGCGGGTGGTGCGCATCGCGTGCGTGCCGCGCGCCGAGCCGGTGGTGCCGCTGGTGACGAAGCGGACCTGGTCGAGCTCCGCCGGATGCACCGCCACGCGCGTCAGCCGGAAGGCATCGCTCGGCACCGCAGGGATCGAGTCGAGCCGGTCGAGACCCGGGCTCTTCGCGTCCACCAGACGGCGGAAGCCCGGCGACCAGCGCGCCTGGAAGCGCGCGATGTCCACCGCCAGGCGCTCGAAGTCGTCCGCTTCGGGCGCCTCGCCACGGGCGAAGGCGCGCACGCGTTCGTGCAGGGCCTCGCTTTCTGCGACTACGCGGTTGTCTGTGGGCTCGTCGGTCAAAGGGCCCTAACCGTGAATCGCTTCGCGGATTGCTGCAATGGCCGACGGGAGCAGCGCTTCGGTTATGTTCAGCGGCGGCGTGAGCACGACGACTTCGCGGCTGCCGCCGCCACTGGAGACGATGTAGCCGCGCTCGAGCAGCGCCTGCATCAGCCGGGGCGCGCCGCCGGGGCGGCTGCCGACGTCGATAGCGAGCATCATGCCTGCGCCGCGCACGCCGTCGACGCCGGGCAGCCCCTCCAGGGCCGAGCGCAATGCGGCGAGCCATTCCGCGCCTACGCGCGCGGAGCGTTCGACCAGCTTGTCGCGCGAGATGACGTCCAGCGTCGCGAGGGCGGCGCAGCAGGCGACCGGCGCGCCGGCGAAGGTCGAGGTGTGCACCACCTCGGGCTCGCGGCGCCACGCCTGCATCACCTCGTCGCTACCGATGCACGCGCTGATGGGCAGCCCGCCGCCCAGCCCCTTGCCGAGGCAGACCATGTCGGGCGCCGCGCCTTCGGCGACCGAGTAGAGCATCGCGCCGGCGCGGCCCAGGCCGCTCCAGATCTCGTCGGCGATGAACAGCGCGCCGGCCGCCCTGGTGATGCGTGCGAGCTCGACCAGGAAACCCGACGGCGGAGGCATGCAGCCGCCGCGGCCGAGCACCGGCTCGATCAGCACGGCGCCCGCGTCGCCCTTCGCGAGCTCGAAGCGCACGCGTTCGAGCGAGGCGTCGGCTTCTTCCGGCGTGGAGGGATAGTCCACGAAGCGCACGGCGGGGTTCAGCTGCGGCAGGAACGGCTCGCGGTAGCCGGCGCGCAATCCCGTTGCGGCGAGCGGACCGTAGGACAGTCCGTGGTAGCTGCCCGAAAAGGCGATGACGCCGGGCCTGCCGGTGGACAGCACCGCCGTCTTGAGCGCAGCGCTGACCGCGTCGGCACCCGACTGGCCGAGGATCACGCGGGCGCCGCGCCCGGGATACAGCGATGCGAGCCGATCGGAGAGCGCGATCTTCGCTTCGGACGGGTACACGTCGCCGAGCGCCTGCATCAGCCGCGGCGCCTGCAGCTCGAGCACCTTGAGGATGCGCGGGTGGGCGTGGCCGAGCAGCATTGCGCCGAAACCGGCGGCCAGGTCGACGTAGCGATTGCCGTCCACGTCGATCACGTTCGACCCCTTGCCGCTCATGTAGACGATGCTGCCGGCGGGCACGTCGGCCCTGACGACCTTGCTCTTCGCCGGCGCCGGCGCGGGGCCCATCGGCGCGCCCACGCGCGCGGCGCGGGTCATCCACGTGCGCGACTGCGGTCCGGGCGGGCGGACCCGGACGAACGGCTCGTCGTTGCCCGGATCGACCTCGGGCGGCGGAGGGATCTCGCTGAAGCTCATCGCTCCCGGGCGCGGCTGGCGCGCGTCGGCCGATCAGGAGCAGACGCGGTTGCGCCCGCTCCGCTTGGCCTCGTACAGCTTCTCGTCGGCGCGCTGGATCAGGTCCGTCGCCGTCTTGTCGCCCGGTGCGAGCAGCGCGCAGCCGATGCTGATGGTGACGGGAATGCGCTCGCCCTGGAACACGAAACTGTTCTCGGCGCAGCGCGCGCGCAGGTTCTCGGCGAGTGCCGCGGCGCCTTCGAGCGGAGTCTCCGGCAGCACGATCACGAACTCCTCTCCGCCGTAGCGCGCGAACACCTCGTCGCGGCGGATGCGCCCCTGCACCACCTTGGCCAGCTCGCGCAGCACGTGGTCGCCCGCCAGGTGACCGTACTGGTCGTTGATGCGCTTGAAGAAGTCGATGTCGAACATCACCAGGCTGAGCTCGCGCTCGTGGCGCCGCGCGCGGATCAGCTCGCGTTCGAGTGCTTCGTACAGGTAGCGCTTGTTGTGGATCTGCGTCAGACCATCCACGATGGTCATGCGGTAGATCTCTTCGTGGTACTTCGCCTCGGCGTCGGCGCCGGAGAGGAACTTGAGGATGGTCGGTCCGACCTTGATACGATCGCTGTTGTTGAGCAGCGCTTCGCGCGGGATCTGCTCCTCGTTCACGTAGGTGCCGTTGGTCGAGCCGTCGTCGGCCACGTACCAGGCGGTGCCGCGCCGTTCGAGGTGCGCGTGCCGTCGCGACACGCTGTCGCCCTCCAGAACGATGTAGTTGTCCGCGCCCCGGCCGATGCGCACCGGGTTACGGTCGAGCACGAAGCGCTTCCCGAGCAGCCCCGGCTCCTTGGTGTAGATCACCACGACGCAATCATTGCCGCCCCCGCCATCTTCCGGGGGACGCTGCACCACCTGCGTGACGCGTGTCTTCTCGTCGAATTCGCTCACGGATGGACCGACCCCCGTGGCGGATTTCCAGGCCGTCGGGTGGTGTCCGTCGGCGGAGCGCTTGCTGGCGCACCTGGCCGCATAGCCGGTGCCTGATCCCTATTCGCGGGCTCTTTTGCTGCTCGCATGCAGTCTTTCAATCGACACGCTAGCTCTGCCTGATTTCTCGCGTCAAGCGGCCGTCCGGGGGACGACGCCAAGACACTAGTCTGCCGTCTACGGAGCCATCGGGCCAGCCTCGCCCGCGCCCCGGCCTGCGGGCCAGTCGATGGAGGCTGGACCGCTCTCCGTTGCGCGTCGATGCTGCCCCGAGCATGGCGAAGATCGAGCAGGGACGCGTGGAAGTCTATACCTACAAGGAGGGGCTCCTGGGTCGGGCGGCGCATGATCTTCGCTTGACGGTCGAGGGCTTCAGCATCGAGGGCAGCGCCGACCACGTCGAGGCCAACTTCGACCTCCGGAGCTTCCGGGTCGATGGCGCCATGCGGGACGGCCGGCTCGACGAGCGCGCGCTGGGCGAGCGCGACAAGCGCGACATCCTGGACAACATGCGGGAGCGGGTGCTCGAAAATCGTCCGCTCCGTTTCGAAGGCAAGGCACAAGCCGACAACGGCGGCTACCGCGTCGCGGGAGAGCTGGACATGGCGGGGCAGCGACGGCCGCTGACGCTCTCGCTGGCTGCCGAGGCAGGGCGCTTGAAGGGCGAGGTGGAGCTGGTGCCCTCGCGCTGGGGCATCAAGCCTTTCAAGGCGCTGATGGGCGCGATCAAGCTGCAGGATCGCGTGCGCGTGCGCTTCGATCTTCTTCCGCCGGAGTAGCGGCGGAGAGCCCCGATAGGCGCGGCGGTACCCATCCGCCGAACGCCTTCTCGAGCTCCATCGCGACGGCGATGGTGATGTGGTCGTTGGCGTGCCGCGAGATGACCTGCACGCCGAGCGGCAGACCCTCGGCGTTGAGCCCCAGCGGCACCTGCGTCGAGGGCAGTTCCAGCACGTTCATGATGCCGAGATAGGCCCAGGGCATGTGCAGCCGGAGTGCCTGGCGCGCTGGCTCGTTGTGCCGCGGCGCGGGTGAGCTGTGCGACGGGTAGAGCAGCACGCCGTCCGGGCCGAGCATCTCCACGAGCTCCTGGCGCAGCGCGCGCCCGAGATCGAATCAGACGCTGGGCCATCGAGGGCATCAGCTTCGGTAGGGGATCGATCAGCGCGAGCAGGCTGGCCATCAGCGTGTGGTCCGAGGCGCCCACCGACCATTTCATCAGCTCGTACAGTGGCCGGATCGGCTGGCCCTGTCCGAGCAGCTCGCCGAACGGTGTGGCGCGCGCGGCGCCCATCATCGCCGACCAGATGTCGAACTGCTTCTTCAGCGCCTCGAAGCGCACGCGCTTGACGCGCATACCGCGCGTCGCCAGCGCCCTGACCGCGCGCTCCTGCGCGGCGCGCAGATCGGCACTCACCTCGATGGCGCCGTTGTCCTCGACATCGAGCAGCGTTCGCCCCTCGAGCGGAACCTGTGCGGGGTCGCCGAGCGGCATCCGCTCGCAGCCCTCGTCGATGCCGTCGGGGCCCGCGAGGACGCGGAGCAGCGGCATCAGGTCTTCCGCCCGGCGCGCCAGTGGACCGGTGGTGAGGTAGCGCAGCACCTCGTTCTCGGCCATCGGGTATTGCCCCGAGCCGGGCACGAGCCCACCCGTTGCCTTGTGGCCGAACACGCCGTTGAAGAAGGCCGGGCCCCGGATGGAGCCGCCGACGTCGGAGCCCAGCCCGAACGGCGATGCGCCCGCGCCGACGATCGCGCCCTCGCCACCGGAGCTGCCACCCGCGATGCGACCCGCGTCGTAGGGGTTGTTCGTGCGGCCGTAGACGTAGTTGTTCGACTCCATCCACATGCACAGCTCGGACGTGTTCGTCACGCCGAGCGGAATGGCGCCGGCTTTGCGCAGCCGCGAGACGGTCGTGGCATCGCGGTCGGCGACCACGTGCCGACGGCGCACCAGCCCGGAGGCGTTCGGCATGCCGGTCAGCGCGAACGCCTCCTTGATGGTGCAGGGGACGCCGTGCAGAGGAGGCAGCTCGCCGCCGCGCCGGGTGAGCGCGTCGGCCTGGTCGGCTTCGGCGCGCGCCTGCTCGAAGCGATCGCGCACCACGGCGTTCAGCGTTGGATTGACGCGCTGGATCTGCTCGATGTGGGCATCGACGGCTTCGCGCGAGGACAGCCCGCCCTCGCGGATCAGCCGGGCAATCTCCAGGGCGGACAGCAGGCGGGGATCTCGCATCAGGGCGCCCAAGCTAGGTCGGCATACCTGGGTCCGCAAACCCCGGAGTAGGTGGGCGGGAGCATGGTAATCTCGGCGAGATGACTTACCGGCTTTTCATGGGTGCCCTGCTGGGCCTGGCTCTGGCGGGGTGCGGCAGCAGCAGCAACAGCGGCGCGCCGCCGGCGGACTTCTCCGGGGTCTATTCCGTCGCCATCACCAACGGGCAGAACGGCTGCGGCTTCGCGAACTGGACGGTGGGCAAGAAGTCCAACGGCACGCCCGTCACGATCACGCAGAGCGGCGCCAGCGCCAGCGCCGACGTGGGCGGCGTGGCGCGCATCGACTACGACGTGCTGCTCGGCAGCCACGTGTTCCCGGGTACCGTGTCCGGAACGGGCATGGCGGCTACCATCCACGGCACCACCAGCTTCAAGAAGGGCACCAACTGCACCTACCAGGTGACAGCGAATCTGGCCGCGACGCTGAGCGGCAACAGCATCTCCGGGAACGTCAACTACACGACCACCACCAACGGCGGCAGCGACTGCGGCACGCTGAACGGCTGCGCGTCCACGCAGAGCTTCGCAGGCTCTCGCCCGCCGAAGTAGCGGGGCAGAGCGGCGTCGCGCGCCGCTGCGCTACTGCTCGAGCGGAACCTCGAGCCCCACCGTGCGCATCAGCCTGAGCGCGTTGCCCGCTGTGACGGGTCCTGGCCTGATCTTGAAGTCGAAGCTCATTTTGCCGCTGTCCACGCTCTCGCGGAAGTGCACCAGCGTGACGTGCGCCATCATCTCGTCGGGCAGGCGTGCCAGCCCCATGTCGTGCGTCGAGACCGCTCCCATCGCGCCGCGGGACAGGAGCTCGGAGATAACCCAGCGCGCGCCGATCTGCCGCTCGCGCGAGTTGGTGCCGTGCAGGATCTCGTCGAGCAGGAACAGCACCGGCGCCTCACCGTTCGTTGCGTCGAGCACGGCCTTGAGCTTGTTCAGTTCCGCGTAGAAGTGGCTGACGCCGCTGCCCAGCGAGTCGGCGATGCGGATGCTGGTGCACACGGAAAAGCGCGCTACGCGCAGGCGCACCGCGCAACTCGGCGCGCCGGCAAGCGCCATCACGGTCGAAAGCCCCATCGAGCGCAGCAGCGTGCTCTTGCCGGACATGTTCGAGCCGGTGACGAGCAGCGCGGTACCCGGCGCGGGCAGCGTCACGTCGTTGACCACGCGGGCCGCGTCGTCGATCAGCGGGTGGCCGAGCCCTTCCGCCTCGAAGACCGCGCCGTCTTCGGCGATCTCGGCGAAGGCGTAGCCCGGCTCGTCGTGCGAGAGGCCGGCGAGCGACGACAGTGCTTCCACCTCGCCGAGCGCGCGGAACCACCCGCGCGTCGCCTTGCCCGAGCGCTTCTGCCACTTTTCCAGGGCCAGCACGCAGTGCACGTCCCACATGAACAGCGGATTGACGAAGATGTAGGCGAAGCCGTTGTGCCTGATGTCGAACCAGCCCACCTTCTTGCGGAATTCCTTCATCGAGTGGGACGGTCGCTGTTCGCCGGCCATCAGCTGCTTCTGCATCGCGCCGATCAGCTCCGACGGTACGTCGAGCCGCTCGATGAGCTCCAGCATCGCGCCGTAGCGTAGAAAGGCACCCTCGGTCGACGACACGGCCGTGAACACCTTGTGCGCAGCCTTGCCGGCGCGCAGCGTCAGCACCACCTGCAGGAGCAGGGGAGCTCCCCACAGGACCGTGGGCAGCCCGAAGCCCCAGGCAGCCACCATCCCCGCGATCGTCATTGGCGGCAGGAGCCACGCGAGGCCCGCGAGCCAGGTCTGCCCGGCGAGCTCTGGCTCGCTCTCCGCCCACGCGAGCAGCGGCTCGGGGTCGGGCGGAGCGCGCAGTGGGCGATGCTTCTTCGGCTTGTCCTCGTCGTCCTCGCTGGTCGCGTAGCCGGGCGGCGCCGTGGGCTCGGCTACGGCGAGGGCCAGCGCCTCCAGCCGCTGGCGCGTGCCGAGCTCGGGCGCGAGCGCACGCGCCGCTTCCTGGCGCAGGCGGATTTCGGCGGGCTCGGCTGGCGCGCGCAGATAGCGCGCCAGCGCCTGCTGCCCGAAGCGGGTGTGCGCGACCGAGATGCGCTGGAACAGCGAGCCCGGACCGAACACGTCCAGGTCCTCGAGGTACGGGTGCTTGTCGTCGCGGAACCGCCGGCCGTCCTCGGGCAGCCCACGCCACTCGCCCGTCACCCGGGCGAGCGCGTCGCGGTTCACGCGCTCCCAGCGCTTGGCGTCGTCCTCGGCCTCGATGACGCGCGAGTGCCAGGTGACCAGCGCCAGGAACGCGACTGCGCCCACCGCGGCGATGCCGCCAGCCAGCGCGTGGTGCTTGCCGAACGCCGCGAACAGCCCCGCCACCGCGGCCACGCCGAAGGCGAGCCCGCGCAGGTTCGAGACCAGTCGCGAGCGCGCCGCGAGGGTGCGGGCCTGTGCGCTGTACTCTGCCGCGCGCGACGAATAGGTGTCGGCAATGTCCACTAGCTGACCAGCTTGCTCACCACGCTGCCGATGCGATCGAGCTTGACGACGTCGTCGACCACGCCCATCTCGACCGCGGCGCGCGGCATGCCGTAGACCGTGCAGCTGCCGCGATCCTGCGCGACCGTGCGCCCGCCCGCGGCCTTGACCGCCGCCAGGCCCATGGCGCCGTCGCGCCCCATGCCGGTCAGGATCACGCCTACCGTGCGCGCACCGTAGGCCTGCGCCGCCGACTTGAGCGTGACGTCCGCTGCAGGCCGCACGCCATGCTGCGGGGGTGTGCTGCTCAGCGCCACTCGACCGCTGCGCTCGATGAGCAGATGGCTGCCGCCCGGAGCGATCAGCGCCGTGCCCGCTTCGAGCGCGTCGCCCGCCTCCGCCTCGCGCACCTTGTAGCCCACGCGCTCGGTGAGCTGATCGGCCAGCGCGGCCGTGAAGCCGGCCGGCATGTGCTGCACGATGACCAGCGCTGCGTGCTCGGCGATGCGCAACGTCGGCAGCACGCGCACCAGCGCGGCCGGTCCGCCCGTGGAGCTGGCGACCACCACCACGCGCAGGCCGGGCGGCATGTGGTGTATCGCCGAGCGCAGCCCGCGCCGCGAGATCGGGGGTTCGGACGGCGCCGGCGTGCTGGCTGGCGCGCCCGCGCGCGCGCTCAGCACCTTTGCGCCGGCGGCGGTCAGGAGCTTCTCGAGCAGCTCGTCGCGCACGTCGGACAGGTTCGCGCTCACCTCGCCGTCCGGCTTTTCCACGAAATCCACCGCGCCAGCTGCCAGGGCGTCCACTGTCTCGGCCGCGCCGGCGTGCGTGTGCGCGCTCAGCATCACGATCGGTACCGGGTGCTCGGCCAGGATGCGGCGCGTCGCTTCCGCGCCGTTCAGCCCCGGCATGTTGAAGTCCATCGTGATGACGTTGGGCCGGAGCTCGGAGGCGAGCTTCACCGCCTCCAGGCCGTCCTTGGCCTCCCCGCAGACCTCGAAGCGCGGATCGCTGCCCAACAGGCGCGCGACGGCTCCGCGCATGAACGTGGAGTCGTCGACGACCAGAACCCGTAGCGGCGCGGTCACCGGCTCACTTTACTGAACTTCACCACCAGCGTCGCCCCCACCAGCGGCGCGGCCGGCATGCCCACATAGCGGCGGTCGACGACGTCCGCGACGCAGCGCGCCGCCTTCCGGCCAAGTCCGTGGCGTTTCTTCACAGAAACGCCCTCGGCGCGCCCGCGTGCGCCGCGCACCAGGAAACGCACGTCCACCTCCGCGTGGTCGCTTTCGAGTCCACCGTTGTCCCGCACGCACTGCTCGAAGCGCTTGCGCGCCGCGCGCAGCCGGTGCTCGGCCTTGGGCAGCGTGCCCTCGTCGGCGGTGACCGGGCCCACCTTCGCCTCGATGCGCTGCTCGGCGGTGGGCACCGGCGGCTGCGCGTCCGGCACGCCTGCGTCGGGCGGCATGGGTGCGCTCGCCGCGGCGCTTGGGCCTGGAGCCGGCTTGGCAAGCGGCTTGCTGTGCGACAGCATCGCGCTCGCCTCCTTCTTCGTGATGCAGCGCACCAGCATGCCGTGACCGTTGGCGATACGGCCCCAGGCGCAGGCCGGGTCATACGGATAGCGGGCCGCGTCGGCGGGATTGTCTGCGGACGCCGCTCCGGCCGCAACCACGCCCAGCATCAGCGCCAGCGCGCCGCCGGAGACCGCGATGATCTTCCTTCTGCTCGAAAGCATGGCTAGCTGTCCTCTTTGAAGCCCTTGAGCACATAGGCGCTCACGGGCTGATCGATACCCTTCAGTGTCAGGCCGGTCATCTCTTCTACGATCGCGTGGTCCTTCACCCGCGGGTACAGGTCCGCGCTCAATAGCACACCGCCGAGCGGTGCCTTGGACTCGTGGCGCTGGGCGCGGTTGACCACGTCGCCGATGCAGGTGTAGTCGCGCCGCACGTAGCGCGAGCCGATGTCGCCCCGCACCACCGTGCCGGAGTTCAGCCCGATGCGCATCACCAGCGGCTTTTTGCGGTCCTTGTTGAACTCGATCAGCGCCTGCTGCATGCCCCACGCCGCGCGCACGGCCCTGAGAGCATGCGGCTCGTCGCGCTCGGGCCGGTCCTCGAACACCGCCATGATGGCGTCGCCGATGAACTTGTCGATGTCTCCGCCCTGGTCCCGGATCACGATGCAGAGGGCGTCGAAGGCCTCGTTGAGGATCGCGACCACCTGTCCGGGCGTCATCTTCGAGCTCATGCTCGTGAAGCCGGAGATATCGCTGAACAAGAGCGTTGCGTCGACTTCCTTGGCGCGGATCTCGCCCATCTGCCCGCTCGCGCTCATCTCCTCCGCGGCGCGGACGGCGCCCTCGGAAATGTAGAGGCGCGACGCTTCCTTGTAGCGGGCGAGCCTCTTCTCCGCGAGCACGCGCTCGACGATGGCGATGCACTTGTCTGTGCTGAACGGCTTGACCAGATAGCTCGTCAGGCCGGCGGCGCGCATTTGTGCCTGGTCGCGCCGGCTGTCGCGCGCCGAGAGCATCACCACGGGCACGTCACGCGTCGTGATGTCGCGGCGCAGCGCCAGCGTCAGCTCGAAGCCGTTCTTGCGCGGCATGTCGTAGTCCGTCAGCACGATGTCCGGCGGCTCGGCCGCGGCCTTCTCCAGCCCATCCTGGCCGTCGACGGCCGTTTCTACGCGGAAACCCTGGCGACGCAGCGAGTCGGCGACCAGATGCCGGATCGCCGCCGAGTCGTCGACCACCAGCACGCGCTCGCGCACGCTCACCATGCGCGTCGCGAGCAGGTTGTGCAGCCGGCTCAGCAGCTCCTCCGCCACCACGGGCTTGACCAGATAGTCGTCGGCGCCGGCGTCGAAGCCCTTTTCCAGATCCGCCGCCTCGCCCAGGCTGGAGCAGATCACGACCGGAGTGTCGGCCGTGCGCTCGTCCTGCTTGAGCGAGCGGCACACGCCGTAGCCGTCGAGACGCGGCATCTCGACGTCGGTCAGCACCAGATCGGGGCGCTCCTTGTCGAACAGCTCCAGCGCTTCGGCGCCGTCCCACGCTTCCAGCACTTCGTAGCCCGCGCCGGTGAGGATGGGCACCGTGTGCTTGTGGATGAGATCGCTGTCGTCGGCGAGCAGCACGCGCAGCTTGCCGCGGCTGGCCGTGTCGATCGTGCCGAGCAGCTCCTGCGCCTGGAAGGGCAGCTGGACCGCACGGAAGAAGCCGGCGCGGCGCGCGCTCTCGCAGGCGGCGACGTCGAGCCCCAGGTACACCGCGCGCTCCGGCGCCAGCCCGGCGCCGCGCGCTTCCTCCATCACCTCGATCGCCGTCCGCCCGTGCACCACGGGCGCGAACAGCACCACCTCGGGCTTTTCGTCCGCCTGCTCCAGTAGCGCCTCCAGATCCGGCGCTACCGCCAGCCGGTGCCCCGCTGGTTCCAGCGCCCGCGCCACGAACTCTCCAAGCACTCCCGGCGGCGTGACCAATCCCACCTGCATGACCCGCCTATCCTAGTCGCGGCGCGACGAAGCGCATGGCTGATGCTGCCGGACATCGCAGAAGCGCATCGAAGCCCCGGAAGTCTTCTACCGGACGCATCAGACCGCCGGGCCGGACGCGCGGACGGAAGCCCCGCTCGAGCCGGCCGGGGCCTTGGCCGGACGCGGGCTGCAGTGGCGGATGGGGTGGGCCTGCTGGGGTACCTGGTTGGGTGCCCCCCATCAGCTCGTCTGCTGGCTGGGCCGGGCGACGCCTACTTCGTGCCGGAATGGTCCGTGGAAACGCCGCACACGACGCCCGTCGAGGTCCAGGAACTGCCGTTCTGGGTGTAGGTGAGCGAAAACTGGCAGTTGGGCTCGTTCACGGCGACCGATTGGCTGCCGGATGCGGTTGCGACGGCGACCTGGCCCGTCAGCGATGCCGTCCCTGCAAAGGTCGCGGACTCCTGGGTCACCGCGCCGCTGCTGTCGTTCACCCAGCTGCCCTTGTAGGTGACGCTGCTGGCGCCCGCCGTGTCGAACGTGACCTTGCCCCCGCTCGAGGTGGCGCCGCAACTGCTCATCGACAACGTCAGGTCCGGCGAGGTGGAAGCGGAGCCGGAGGCCAGCTGGCTCACCGCCAGTGAGCCCGTGAAGTGAACCGTACCGGACACCGGGCAGGAACTCTGCTTGTCGACCGCGCCCGCGGCATGGCCCACGAAGTTCTCGTTGTAGAGCGTGGCCATCGAGTTGAACAGCACGGAGCCCAGCGCGTCCATGGCCTGGTCCCTGGTCGGAGGCTGCGACCCAGTCGCCCCGCCCGACCCGCTCGCGTCTCCGGAGCTGCTGCTGCAGGCCGGCGCGGCTAGCATCGCCAACACCACGGTCACAAGCGCCCAGTTCCACCGTTTCGGGTTCAATGGACCCTCCGTTCGTGAACTCGAAAAATGCTACGGCCCGGCAGATCGGCCGTCAATGACGCCTGCTGACGCCTGTTGGGGCTGCTATACGGCCAGCGCATGACGGATCCGGCCCTGCCCGCTGCAGCGGAGGCGGTGCTCACCTTCCTCGAGAGCGTGGGGCGCCGCTCGGAGGCGGAGCTGTATCTGGCGCTGTTCCGCCGGTTGCCGAAGGAGAGCTTCGCGGTCATCGCGGCCGAGGCGCCGGTCGTCGAGCAGGCGCTGGGCTCGCTGGTCGAGCAGCTGAGGTTCCTGTCGGAGCTGGGGCTGGTCGCGCCGGTCGTGCTGGGGCTGTTCGAGCCGGACTCGGCGGCGACGGGCGCGGCGCGGCTCGGCGAAAGGCTGCCCGTGGTGGGGCTCGCCCCGGTCGTGCACGACGCGGGCGAGGCGGAGCTGGGGGAGCAGCTCCGGCGCGAGCTCCGCGGCGAGCAGCTACCGCTGGTGCGCTTCCAACCTGGCGACTGCGACGGTGTGGCCGGGCGCTTTGCCCGCGTGGGCGCGCTCTGCGGCGAGCTCGACAGCAGGAAGCTCGTGTTCCTGCGCCGGCGCGGCGGGCTCGGGCCGCATGGCGAGCGGCGCATCGAGCTGCCCGGCGCTCATGTGCTGGGCGCGCACGGCGGCGGCATTTCCGTCATCAACCTGCGCACCGACTACGCGCCGCTCACGGGGGCAGGGCTGCTTTCTGCCGAGGACGCGGCGCTGCTCGAGCGGCTGCACGATCTGCTGCTCGAGCCAGATGCAGCCCGCGTGCTGGTCAGCGTGACCTCGCCGCTGAACCTCCTGCGCGAGCTGTTCACGACGCGCGGCGCGGGCACGCTGGTCAAGCGCGGCACCGAGGTCGACCGCTATTCGAGCTACGCGGAGCTCGACGCCGCGCGCCTCGGTGCGCTGCTCGAGGCGAGCTTCGAGCGGCGCGTGCGGCCGGAGTTTTTCGAGCGCGAGCCGCTGGCGATCTACGTGGAGCGCGGCTATCGCGCGGCGGCCATCCTCGAGCCCTCGCCGGTGGGGCCGTTCCTCAGCAAGTTCGCGGTGGAGCCGCTGGCGCAGGGCGAGGGCATGGGGCGCGACTTGTGGCAGGCGATCGAGCGCGACTTCCCGCGCGTGTTCTGGCGTGCGCGTCCCGACAATCGCATCGCGTCCTGGTACGTCACCGAGTGCGACGGCATGCTGCGCCGGCCGCGCTGGACGGTGTTCTGGCGTGGGCTCGAAACCGAGGACGTTCCGCGCGCGGTGACGGAAGCGCTAGAGCGCCCGGAAGATTTCGACGTATCCACCTCTTGAGCGTGTCGTGGTGTAGCGGATGCTGACGGTCTATCTATTCGTGTTTGCGGTCGGGATTGTCGGAGTAGCGTTGTATCTGCTGCTGATGTTCCGCGAGGTGCCCGGCGCGGCGGAGGAGCGTTTCGGGGTGCTGGAGGATCTGCCGCAGGACGTTGGCAGGTGGGTGGTCGATGAAGACTCGCCCGAAGCCGAGGCCGCGAAGAAGGACGGCCTGATCCGCGAAGTCCGCTACTTCCATGACACCGAGCACGCCAAGTTCAGCGGCGGCCGCCTGCTGAAGCAGGTGCGCTACCGCAGCGCCGAGACGCGCAGGATCGAGCGCGTCGAGCCGGACGAGGTGTTCAAGCGCAAGCGCAAGAAGGTCGACTGACGCGCGCGGCGGGGCGGTGAGGGCGTGTCCGCGACGGCAAGCCTGCGGCGTCTCCAGCGCCGCGCGGGTAGAACGCCACTGGCTCGCATCGAGCCAATAGCGACGCTGTTCGCGCGGCTAGTAGATCGTGCCCAGGAACGTCGACTTCCTGATGGGGTGGCGCACGACGCGCCACACGCAGGACAGGTACGCCTTGAGGCCGAATCCGCGGATGATGGTCACGCAGTGCGTGAACAGGTGCCGCGTTCTGATTACCCCGGTCATCTGGCGCTGGAAGGTGCAACTCGCATACCGTGCGTTGGCCTCGCTGGCGCGCGCATTTGTGACGCGATTTGTCCGGCGCGCATTGCAGATCTGGAAACGTGATTCCGGTCGTGAACCCTGCCGCGCCGCGCCATGTCTGCTTTGCAATTTGCGAATATTGAAAGGCTTTTCCAGCTCGGCGAAGCGTCTGTGCATCACATGTGGCGTCATGGCACTTCGCGCGGTCTTTGCGGCCGGCGGCTATCTGCGTGACTCGCCGCCGAGCTTTTCGGCGAGCGCGTATTCACCGACCGGTCCAGTGACGACCGCGTGTCCGTCGACGACCACCGTGGGTACTGCGCGGATGTCCGGCGGTGCCGCCGCGCTGTCGGCGCGGACCACGCGCACGTGCACCTGCGGCGAGAGCAGAGCCAGGCGCAGCGCGGCGGCGGTCACTGCGGGGCAGTAGGGACAGCCCGGGCTGACCACGACCGTGACCTCGACGCTGCACGCGAGGCTCCCGAGCAGCGAGCCCGTCGCTGGCGTGTCGCTCTCCACCTGGCCTGTCGAAAGCGCACGCAGCGTCTCGACCAGCGGCTCGAGCTGCCGGCCCTCGATGGGTCCGACGAACTCGATATCCCCGTGAGGGCGCGAGCCCGACAACGTCGTGCGTACGACCGATGCGGCGTCCGGCTCGTGCTCGACCTCGAGCCACGGCGCCACCGCGGCAATGCGTGGCAGCGCCGGCGCGATCGCGGCTCCGCCGTGCTGCACGACGCGCACCGCTTCGCCGGCCACGCCCAGGTAGTCGGACAGCTCGATCACCCGGGTGACCGTGCCATGCGTGGCCGCAGCGTCCAGTCCAGCCGCTCGCGTTAGCCGGACCCCGGGCGGGGCTTGGTCGAGCTCGGCCCCTGGGGTTTCTGCACGAGCGCCAGCCGCGCCACGATCTCCGACTGTCCCTTGAGCAGTGTCTCGATACCGATCTCGCTCTTGAGGTTCACCTGGTAGTCGTTCTGCGCCAGCAGCTTGTCCTTCGCGGCCTGCCGATTCTGGCTCATCATGATGATGGGTGCCTGCAGCGCGGCCAGCGTGGAAAGCACCAGGTTCAGCAGGATGAACGGGTAGGGGTCGAAGCGCACGCCGCGGAACTCGTTCACGGTCATCCACGCGGCCATCAGCAGCGCGAAGATGCCGATGAACGGCCATGAGCCGCCGAAGGCCGCCACGCGGTCGGCGACGTACTGGCCGACGGTGAGCCGCTCCTCGGCTTCTGCCAGCACGTTGCGCGAGACCTGCCGCTGGAACATGGCGTTGGTCTGGCGCATGCGCTCCGCGGTCTCGCCCAGGATGAGCAGTGCCGCTTCGGGATCGGACTTCAGGAACTCGACGAAGTCGTCGCGGTCGAGTGCGAGCAGCGTGCTCGGTCGGACAGCGGTGGCCGTGGCGGAACGCGGCTCGCCGTCGAGCAGCGACAGCTCGCCGAAGTACTGGCCCGGAAACAGCGTGGTCAGCGTGACGGCGTCGTTGCCATCGCCGTACGAGATTTCCACAGCGCCGTCTTCGATGACGTATAGAGGGCCGCCTTCTTCACCTTGACGGAACACCACCTGCCCGGGCTCGAACTGCTGGTGTTCGAGTCGCGCCGAGAGCGCCTCCAGGTCGTCGGCGGCGAGCGATTCGAACAGCTGGAGCTTCTTCAGCAGCTCGATATGGTTGTCCATCGGAAGGATTCCGGCTCCGCCCGTTCAGGGCTGGTGCTGCGCCCCGACGGGCTGTCGAGCTAGCGCCCCAGCGCAGCTGCGCGGTTCACGATGCGTGGCGTGAGGAAGATGACCAGCTCGCTGCGCGTGTCGCTGGCACGCCGGCGCTGGAAGAGCAGGCCGATCAGCGGGATGTCGCCGAAGAACGGCACCTGGTCGAGGTTGCGGCCGGTGTTGCGCGTGAAGATGCCGCCGATGACCGCTGTGTGCCCGTCCATTACGAGCAGGTCGGTCTCGGCCTCGCGCTTGAGAATGGTCGGATCGCCGCGCGCCGAGGTCTGGTTGAAGTCCGGCTCGTCGCGGTTGATCTTGACGTGCATGCTGATGCTGCCGTCCGCCGTGACGTGCGGCTTGACCAGCAGCTGCAGCTTGGCTTCCTGGAAGGTCGTCTGCACGCCCTGCGCGCTGATCTGCGAAAACGGAATCAACGTGCCCTGGGCGATGCGCGCCTCGCGGTTGTCCAGTGTGAGGATGCGCGGGCTGGACAGGATGCGCAAAAGGCCGCTCGACTCGGCTGCCGACAGGCGGACGGCGAGGTTCACGGTGCTGTCCACCGACCCGAAGGTGAGGCCGAGCGCGCCGCCCTGGCCGGTGCCGACCGTCGCCGGCAGGTTCACGGCGAAGTTGGGATTCGCCACCTGGTTCGCGAAGGGGCTGAGGCCTGCGGTGGGCGTCTGGTTGTCGCTAGCGCCGCCGGTCAGGCCGATCGAGTTGGGGAAGGCGAGGCCTGTGGAATTCGCCGTGGCCGCGGAGAACGTCGCGTCGCCGCCCCACTGGATACCGACATCGCGCAGGTAACGGCTGGTTGCCTCGACGATGCGCGCTTCAACCAGCACCTGTGGCGTCTGCGTATCGAGCGAGCGGACCAGCTCCTCGATCTGGTTCAGGTTGCCGGCCACGTCGCGGACGATCATGACGTTGGTGCGCTCGTCCACGGCGATCGAGCCGCGCGGCGAAAGCAGCTCCTTGGCCCGGGCCTGCAGGTTGGAGGCCTGCGCGTAGCTCACTGGGATGAGCCGCGTCTCGATCGGGGCAAGCTGCATCTCTTGCTTGCGCCGCGCGATCGCCATCTCGCGCTCCTTCTCGAGCTCGGCGAGCGGAGCAACGCGGATCATGTTGCCCTGGCGGATCATGCCCAGCTGCTTTGCCTGCAGCACCACGTCCAGGGCCTGATCCCACGGCACGTTGCGCATGCGGATGGTGACGCTGCCCTGCACGTTGTCGGCGGTGACGATATTGACGCGGCCCACGTCCGCCAGCAGGCGGAGCACGTTGTGGACGTTGGCGTCCTTGAGGTCGAGGTCGATGCGGCGACCGGTGTAGCGGCGCTGCTGGCCGAGCACGGTCGGGGTGAAGGCGCTGGCCTCGTCCGGATCCTCCGTCTGCTCGACGGGCTCCGGCCCATCGTAGCCGGAGTGCACCTGGGGAATGTCGGCGAAGCTCTGGTCGACGTGGACCGTGCGCGCGCGGCGCGCGATGCCGCCGTCGGCTGCGACACCGGTGATACTGGGCGGAAGACTGCCGGGCTTGAAGAACGCCCAGACCAGCGTATTGCCCTGGCGCGTGACGCGGCTCTCGGCCTTCTCCGAGGTCTGCGCCTGGAGCTCGACCTGGTCCTTGCCCTGGCCCTTGTTGAAGCTGGACACGTTCGAGAGCACGCCGCCGAACGCGGTCACGTCCAGCGTACGGGCAAGGGCCTGGGGCAGCTTCGTGTTGGTGAGCACGAGCGTGGAGCTGTTGGATTTCCCGTCCGAGCGCTTGAAGTGGGGGATGCTGGACAGCTCGATGTAGACCTTGTCCTCGAGCGAGGTGTGGGCAAACCGCACGTTTTCAACGCGCGCCGTCGTCTGCGCGGCGTGGGGTGCTGCCGGTGCGGTGAGCGGCCGCTTCTGGTCCAGCACGCCGGTGGCTCCCGGGACCAGCGACACCACGAGGCTGTTGCCCTGGACGGCGACCGAGTACTTCGCGTCCTGCACCAGCGTGACCAGGATGCGCGTCGTCGAGCCGTTCGGCGTGTGGAACGCCTGGGCCATCACCCCGCCGACCACGCCTACGTGGCGGGTCAGAGCGCCCGGCGCGCCTTTGAGGTCGGCGTGTGGAACGTCGATGATGAGCCGGCGCCCGGCGCGCTCCAGACGCGCCGAAAACGTCGGTTTCTGCGTGAAATCCACGACGAGTCGGGTTGCCCCGTGCTGGCCGGCAGCGGTCAGCTCGATGTGGGTTGCGTGTCGCGCTGTGCCGGCGGCGGCTGCGTCGGGAGCGGCGCTCAAGGTGGCCGCGAGTGCAAGCGCCGACAGGGCCGTGACGAGGCCGGCGCGCAGGCGCCTGCTGCCGCGGTGGCGGGGGGCCGGGGACTGTGTCCAGCTCATGTGTGAGGCTCCGATCGTCGTTCTCGCCGATGCCCAGAAACGGACGTTGGTTCGGCTTGGAAGCGTAGCCTCATGCGATCAAAGCGAACAAATTCCGCGCTCCCTATCGCGTCTCTTATGTAAGCAGAGAGCGTCCGCTCGGGCGCATCGCACGGCGATGTGCCGGTGATGCGGGCGGCAGAGGACCGAGCCGGCGGAGCTACTGCTCGCCGACTGTCTGCGTCTCGTCCTTGGGCCTGAGCGGGATAACCCGGGTGGCGGTGGGGACGTCGGGGTTGGACGGGTCCTCGCGCACCAGCACGATATCGGTGGGACGAATGCGGTCCACGCGCCAGTTGACCTCGTAGGTCGTGTCCTGGTTCGCGCTCTGCACGACCTCGGGGCGTCCGACGAACTGCCCGGGCTGGACCACGTAGCCCTTGCCATTCGGGTCGACGAGCATGGCCTTGGCCGGATGCACGCGCGTCACGATGCCGACGAGCTTGAGCTCGTCGAGGGAATACTTGTCGAGCACGACCTTGCGCTGCGACTTGACCTGGCTCTTCGCTTCCTGTGCGAAGGCCTTGGCGAAGGAGCGGAAGGGATCGCGGCTGTTGTTGGACTCGGTGAACTCCGACTCCTGGAACGTGACCTTGGGCGGTGCGGCGTCGGGTGCGCCGGCGTCGACCTTCGCTATGGGCTTGCGCTGCACCGTGGCGCTGTGGACGTTCGGGGGGGCGCCTTCTCGCTACAACCCACCGCCAGAAGCAATGCAGAGCCGAGCAGTACCGAGCTGATGCGGTTCATTTGTGCTGCCCCTGCGCGGCGCCCCGCTTCTGCTGCTTGTCCGTCGCGCTGTTCGGCTGGATGGCGTGGAAAGCCGTCGCGAGCACGTCCACCTTCACGACCACGTCGTCGCCGACGACCTTCGGGTCGGTGATCGAGATGTTCTCCATGTTGATGATGCGGTCCAGCTGTCCGACGCCGTAGAAGAACTTGGCGACCTGGTGATAGCGCCCGGACAGCTCCAGCTTCATCGGGACGCGCGCATAGAATTTCTCGGGGACCTCGTCCTGCGGCGTCCACGCGCTCAGCGTAATTCCAGAGACGTTGGCCACGCTCTGGATGGCGCTCAAGAACGCCGGATACTCGGTGGTTTGCGGCAGGATCTTGTTGAGCTCGCGCTGTCGCTGCTGCCTGTCGGCCAGCTCGGCCAGGTCCTTCTGGTAGGCGAACTCCGCTTTGCGCGCGGTCGCGAGGTCCGAGCGAAGTTGGCGTTCCCGGTTCTGCGCCGCCTTGATGCTGCTCGCGATGTCGCCGTAGAAGACGACGAAGTACGCGACCGCGGCAAGCACGAGAACACCTGCAACGATGCCCGCTCTGGCGGCGGGGGGCAGTTTGGCGAGGCTGGATTCGCGGGCCATCCTAGTACCTCACCTTCGCTTGCAGCTGGAAGTGCACCATCTCGAGTCCCGTGTCCGGGTCTTTCATCTGGTGTGCAGGCAGAAGCTTCACGTCGTAGAAGTAGCTCGACAGGTTCATGCGCCGGGCCAGCTCGCTCACATCCTCGCCGTCACGCGCCATGCCCTCGAGCCGCACTTCGCGATGCTCTTCCACGAACTTGGTGAGCCAGAGCCGCCGAGCGTCCCAGTTGGGGTTGTAGACGGCTAGCGGGTTGTTGCGCCTGAGCTGTGCGAGCTTCTCGGGGCTGACGGAAGGACCGCGTCCCGGCGTGAGGATACGCGCCATCTCGAGCATCATCGCCGTTGGGCCGGTGCGCGCGCTCTGCAGCTTGGCGATCGCGTCTTCGCGCGCTCTGAGCCGTGCGAGCTTCGCCTTGACCTCTGCCTGGTTCTTGACGGCCTTTCTGGCGCTGTCGATCTGGGCCTGGATCTCGGCGTTCTTGTGCTTCTGCGCCGCGAGCTCCTGGCGCTTGAAGCCGTGGAACACGAACAGGCCGGCGATCTCCGCAATCAGAAGTACCAGAAGTGCGACCAGCCACAGTTGGCTGCCCTCGGAGCTCTCCGCGCGTCTCTTTTGCGGCAGGAGGTTGATGCGGATCACGAGCGGGTCTCCTTCTCCTTGCGGAGGGCGAGCCCGAGGGCCACCGCCAGTTGTGCTGCACGCGTCTGTAGCAGGCTTGGATCGACGTGCTTGGGATCGGGGGTGATCCGCTCGGTGGGAGCCCACACCTCGACCGGCACGCGGGCCCTGCGTTCGATGGCTTGACCCAGCGATGCCAGGTTGGCCGTGCCGCCCGTGACGAAGATCCGGGAGATCTCGCCTTCGCCGCTCGTCGCCATGAAGAAGTCCAGACTGCGCTGGATTTCCGCGGCGATCGCATCTGCGACGGCAGTGATGACCTGGACGACCTGTTCCGGAACCATGCCGGCGCCGGCGCGGTACGGGTCGTCCGGCGAGGCCGAACCGCCGCACTTGTAGGCCTCGGCCTGCTCGAACGGAACACCGAGCTGCTTCTGGATCTCCTCGGTGATGACGTTGCCGCCGTTGGCGATCTCGCGGGTGAAGGCGCTCACCCCGCCTGCCACGATGTTCAGCGTCGACAGGCTCGCGCCGACGTTGATGAGCGCGATTGTCTGGTCGACCGGCACGCCCCGCGAGAACTCGAACAGGTTCTGCACCGTGAAGGCGTCGATGTCGCAGACGATGGGCTTCAGCTTCGCGTTGCGGGCCAGCTGTGCGTAGTCGTTGATCTGATCGCGCTTCGCGGCGACCAGCAGAAGGTCCATCTGGCTCGCTTCCGGCCGGCGCCTGAGCACCTGGTAGTCGACCTGGACGTCCTTGATGTCGAAGGGGATGTGCTGCTCCGCCTCCCACTGGATCTGCTCGTCCAGCTCGGCAGGTGTCATCATCGGGACCGTAATCTTGCGGATGATGACGCTCTGGCCGGACACGCTCAGCGCGACTTCCTTCTGGCGTATTCCGGCGTCCCGGATGACCCGTTGCAGGGTCTCCGAGACCGCGCTGGCGTCCATGACCTGCCCGTCCACGATGGTCTGTGGGGGCAGCGCCGAATAGCCGAAACGCTCCAGCGAGAAGCCTTTTCGGCTCTCCTTGACCTGACACACCTTGATCGAGCTTGTGCCGATGTCGACGCCGACCAGGTTCCTACCTTCGCCCATAGGCCTCTCGCGCAGCGCGGGGGAGAAAATCCCGCCACGAAACTTTGGCATTCTGGCTCCACGAACGCCAAGAAACGAGGAGCGCCGGCCCGGCGGGGCGGGAACGGTGCGCGCCGGCATCAGCTTCGAAACCGCGCAGAACAGCTTCCTTTGAAGCGAATGCCTGGTCGCTTCCGGCCGGTCCCCAAGCCGGCCGGCGCTTTTTTGTTTCCAGGGCGCGGTCTCCGGCGCTAACCCTCTGCCTCCCCCATGCGTCGTCTCGTCATTCCGCTTGTGGTTGCGCTGTCTCTGCTTGCGCTTCCGGTCTGGGCGGCGGGGGCCCGCCACCAGGAAAAGCTGCGCTTCCACGTCGTCTACCGGGGACAGACGCTGGGCAAGATCGCCAAGCGCTATCACGTCACGATCAGGGCGTTGTGTCGGGCCAACGGGCTCTCGCGGCGGACGAAGCTCAAGCTCAAGCAGAAGCTGATCATCCCGGCGCGGGACGATCGCGATGGGTCCAGAGCCCGGAAGGAGCTCAAGCAGCGTCAAGCCGCCAGGCGCGGCCGCCGACAGGCCTCCCTTTCCGGGATCGGCGAGGGGCGCGGCCGCTCGGGGCGCTCCCGCCAACAGCGTCGCCACCGCTACGCGCGCCGTCCGCGGCACCGCGGCTATCTCGTTCTGCACAGCGGAGCAGGTGCGTGGCGAGGCTACGCCGTGCGGCACGACAAGCTGACAGCTTCCGCGGAACGTCAGGTCTCGCGAGTCCTGTCCTATTGGAGAACGGGCCAGCGCGCCAACATCAATCCCCGGCTGATCCGCATGCTTGCCCAGGTCAGTGACCACTTCGGGGGGCGTCCCATCCGCGTGGTCAGCGGCTTCCGGCCCTATCGGCCGACCCAGTACACGCCGCATTCGCGTCACAATCTGGGGCGCGCCGTCGATTTCAGCATCCCAGGGGTGCCGAACGAGGTCCTGCGTGACTACTGCCGCACGCTCCCCCAGGTCGGCTGTGGGTACTACCCGAACTCCAGCTTCGTCCACATGGACGTGCGTCGCGTATCCGCCTACTGGGTCGATCTAGCGGGCCCAGGGCAGCCGCCGCACTACGCCTTCGTCGGTGGCGCGGAACCGACCGATGCGGACGAGGGAGCTTCCGATTCCAAGGCCGACGCCGAGTCGAAGCAGGCACGACATCACCCGCGTCATCACTCCCGGCGGCACCATCACGGGTCAAAGAAGACCCATGCTGCATCGCGGAAAACCAGCCACAAGCGCTAGAGCCTCAGTTGCTGACCTACTTGGGTCATAGGTGACCCGGTGTTGTCGTCTTGCTGGCGGCTAGCTTCCAACTAGCTGTATCCATTACTGATCCAGCTTGAGTCCACGGCTGCATCGCGGATCTGGCAGCCAGCCTGCTGGGCCAATGTGGGTCTACTGTGACCTGTTTCGGTGCCCCGCTCTCAGAATTCCTTTGTAATTACACATGTTTGGTGTCTTGGAACGGACGCTGCAAGAGGACGCGGGCAGGAGGACACCAACCATGCTCGATCACGCCCCGCTTCCCCAACCTGATTCTTTCGGCGCCCATCAGCAGGAGGCACGTTCCTCCCGCAGGCGACATCTGTCGATCGTCCCGCCGGTCGCTCCGAGGCGGCGTTCGACCGGTGCCAAGCGCACCTCCCGGCGCGCAGCGGCGGTCCCGAAGGCCCCGCAGGTCGAGCTAGGGGCCGAGGCCCGCAGGCTGCTCTCGCTGTACGCGCCGCTGGTCCAGAAGATCGCCAGCGGGTTCCAGCGCAGGCTGCCGCGCAACGTGCTCCGCGACGATCTGGTTGCGGCCGGCATGGGGGGGTTGTGGGACGCGATCCTGAAACACGGCGACCAGCACGATGACGGCTTCGAATGGTACGTGCGCGTGCGCGTCCGCGGGGCGATCGTCGACGAGCTCAGGGCGCAGGACTGGCTGCCGCGCCGTGCACGCACCAAGCCCGGCGAGGATGCGCCCTCCGTCGTGCGCATCGAGGACGTGAGCACGCTCGATCAATCGCGCTGCCTGGCGGGCGTCGAGATGGAAAGCGCGGAAGCCGCCGCGGAGCAGAGGTCGGAGCGCGTCGCCCTCGAGGCGGCGATCGGCAAGCTGCCGGAACGTGAGCGCCACATCGTGGCCAGCCACTACTTCGGCGGCATCAAGTTCAAGGACCTCGGCGCGGAGCTCGGGGTGAGCGAGCCGCGCATCTCGCAGCTGCACTCGCGGGCGATGAAGCGGCTCCGGGGTCTGCTCGACGAGGCGGCCTAGCGTGCCTGGGGGGCGGGGGCCGGGAGCGTCTAGCGCTTCTTCTTGTGCTTCTTTTTCGGCTGCGGTGGGTAGTCGTAGCCCGTGGGCGTCGTGGACGGTTTCGAGCCCTTGGGTTTCCACCGGAACGCATGCGGAGTCATTGGCCGTCCGAGCGCGTAGAGTACGGTCGTCTCGTAGCCGCGCACCGGCGGCGTGTCGGTGCCCGTCCGGTGCACGAACGCCGGATGGCGCGAACCGCGGTCCAGTGACACCACGCGGCGACACCCTGTCCTGAGCAGTGCCGTCGCGATCGGGTCGGAGCTGTCGTGCCGTGCGCGCGCGACGATGACGCGTCCCTGCGGCGTGACACATAGTGCTCCCCGCATGCGGAGCGCACCGTGGTCGCGCCCTCGCGCGACGAGCTGCCCGTCGTCCGCCAGAAGCGGCAGCTGGACCGCCTCCTCGTGGGGACCCAGCGAGGGGGTCTTGCCCGGCGCTACGACGCGCGGCGCCTTGCCATGCGCCACAACGACCGTGGCATAGCTGTTCCGGAGTGGCATGAGGGCGGTGGTGCCGAAAGCCAGGCCATAGCTCGTGGCATCTGTCGTTCGCCCCATGCCGATGGCGGCCAGTACGCGGTGGGAGTCGTCACCGGTCAACGCCTGGTGGCTCGGCGCGCTGCCGTCGCTTGTCAGCTCCTTCGTCCCCGCGCGCACCTGCCAGTCAACGCGACCGGGTTCGAAGCTGAGCAGCTCGATCGGCAGGGTACCGATCATCAACGTCGCCTTGAAGACGCCCGGCAACCACATCGGCGGTGGTTGTTGTCCGCTGTCGGGCACCCAGTGCACTCCGGACGGATCGACCGGCACCGGGTCGCGGACCATCATGTAGAAGAAGTCCTTGGGCGACCAGCGGACGAACTTGGTCGCAGGAATGACCATGCCCGGATCCAGCTTCTTCAGCTTGTAGTCGCGCTCGTGATGGGCGCGCAGATCGGTGAACACGAAGCCGGAGTGGGCGGGGTTCATGTCCAGGTGGATGCCGTAGGAGCAGCCTGCCTGTTGCAGCGCCTTGCCCAGCGTAGGCCCGTCGATCGCCTTGGCCCACGCGTAGTAGAGATAGCCCGAGGGGGTGACGCACAGAGCCGTGCGCTGTGTCATCACGCTGGTGCCGGCGAGCTGCCAGCCCCAGATGTAGCGGCCTGTCGGGTTGACCTTGCCGTCTTCGACGAGTGGGTCGAGATTCTGGCGGAAAGAGACCAGATTGGACGGGATGTTCTCGGTCTGCGGCCAGCTGCCAAGTCCGGTGTTGCCCGCGTTCGTGACCACCACGGTCGCCGCTCCCTTGATGGGCGGCAGCAGCACGCGATGATCGACCATCATTCCGTACTTGCCGTGCTCGGTCTTGAAGGCGCCGTTGAAGGTTGCCACGACGCGGCTCTGGGTCGCCGGATCGCGGGGGAGTCGGCCATCGCCGGGCGGACCCGTGAGCGGCTTGGGGTCTTCGAAACCCGCCTGCATCCCGAGCTGGAGCTGGCGCATGTCCATGGCGACGATCACCACCTCGGAATACGGGCGCTTGATGTCGGGGCGGATGAAGGTCCGGTAGAAGTAGGCGGGTGGATGCGAGCCCGCGGCTGTGTGCGGCAGCGGCGTGAGCCAGGGGTAGTCGACGGGCTTCCACTGCCCTTCGCCCGGCTTCTGTTCCTTCCATAGGGAGGGAATGGGCGGCGGTGGCCAGGTGCCTGCCGTCATCTTCGAGGCGTCGAGCTCGGGAACCCTGCCGGTCCGGAGCGCCGAGGCTGCCTTGGAGGAGAACAGCTTGAAGGTGGCGCGCTTGAACGTGTCCTGCGCGCCGAACACCTTGTCTTCCAGCCAGGTGATGGGTGCGGGCCCGACCTCCGCGCGCACGGTGTCCACGCCCCACAGGATGAGCGGCTTGGGCGGATGCACCTGCCGGACGGCCCGCGCCGCGTACGGCTGGCCGCCGCTCGCGGCCCGCAGGGTTCGTTGTTCGAGGTCGTAGACGAGGTTGCGTGCTCGCTCGCCCAGCCCGATGTGCAGCAAGGGCGGCTCGAGAACCAGCCGGGCGTGGCGGGCGGGGACGTCCAGCACGATGTCGGTGCGGCCGAGCCCAGCGAGGCTCCCGGTCTGTTGGAACTCCGTAACGGCCAGAAGTAGCCGGTTGAACAGGTCGTGCGGGCGGTTGTCGCTGTGGATTCCGCTCAGGTCGAGTGTAGTGATGCCCTGGATCCGCCCGTAGGCGACTGTCGCGAACACCGCGTGGTCGCCACGCACCTGCAGTCCGACGTCGTCGCCGATCGGTGTCTGGGTGATGTTGCGGATCTGCTCTACGCTGACCGGCTGCCCGGCGAGCGTGACGCGGACCCTGGCGCGGTAGAGGTCGCGCGGATTGCCAGGCCGCGGTGCTGCAAGGAACAGCACCCGGCGTCCCACGAACGTCTCTTCCAGGAAGCCCGGGCTCGGTTCCCACGCGATGTCCTTGGGCGAGACGACGCCTCCGGCGGCCTGCCCCAGCATCTGGGCGAGACCCGCCAGGGTGCGGGGGGGCGGCCGCGCCGTCGACAGGTGTATGCCGAGGGCCACGAGCGCAGCCAGGGCGGCGATCGCCGCGCGCTGCTTGATGAAGGCTCCGAGCGACCTCATGGGGCGGGATGCGCCGGGTCTACCGACCTCCCAGGCTCCGCGCAAGCCAGGGCGGGGGGGCCGGAGTGCGCGTCGGCCTTGTGACGCGGCCAAGCCGCTGATAACGCATGGTCCGCGTGCCGAAGAGCAATCTGGCTGTCCGGCTGATCACCGCTCTGGTGGTCGCCCCCCTGCTGCTGGTCGTCCTGTTCCTGGCCCCACCGTGGGCCTGGTACCTGATCGTGTTTGCTGCGTGCGGCGTGGGCGCCCAGGAGCTGTTCGGGATGACCCACCCCGGCGACAAGGTCGCCCAGAGCGCCGGCGTCCTGGTGACGCTGATGGTGTCGCTCGGCCTGTACTACCGGGGCAGCGACCCGCGGGTACTGCTGACGATACTGCTGCTCGTGCCGATCATCGGCATGCTGATGCCGCTCTGGCGGCTGGGCGAAATCCCGTCGGCGGGGCTGCGCATGCTCGCGGGGGTTGCTGGCCCGCTCTACGTCGGAGGGCTGCTCACCACGATCGGACTGATGCGTCGCGATGCCGGAGCGGACGGTCCGGCGTTCGTGCTGCTGACCCTGATGATTGCCTGGTTGGGCGACACCGGCGGGTACTTCTTCGGACGCTTCCTCGGCAAGACCAAGCTCTACGAAGCTGTCAGTCCCAAGAAGACCCGCGCGGGCTTCGTCGGGTCGCTTGTCGGGTCCATGGTGGGGGCGTTGCTCGCGCACTTCTGGTACCTGCCCAGTCTTCCGCTTCTGCACGCGCTGCCGCTGGCGTTGGTGGCGGGCGCGCTCGGTCAGTTCGGGGATCTCGTGGAGTCGCTTCTCAAACGCTCGACGGGCATCAAGGACTCGGGATGGATCATTCCGGGCCACGGGGGCATCCTCGATCGGATCGATGCGCTCCTTGTCGCAAGCTCCATCGTCTACCTGTACACGCTCTGGATCCGCCCTCCAGCGATGTAGCAGACGGGACAGCCGTTGCCCGTAACGCGCTGCGTTGTCGAAAAAACTCGCGCCATCCATGGAAACGCGACAGAAACTCTGTCGAAATGGTGTGTGCTTCGGGCAACCGATGCTTCCGTGACCCCGACGGACATAGCCACGCCGCCAAGAGCAGGAGACATCACCCCCATGGACAACGGGCAAAACTCGCTCGCCGACGACTTTCCACAGTCCGCGCCGTATTCGACGCCGCTCAACGACGATCCGGATGGCGAAGAGAGAGCCGCTCGTGGTGACGACAAGCAACGCTACGAGTTCTTCCACGTCATCCAGCACTACCTCGACGAGGCCGCGCGCATCATCAAGATGCCGGAGTACATCCGGACCATCCTGAGCCAGCCGAAGAACGAGCTGATCGTCCACTTTCCGGTCCGGATGGACAACGGGGAGTATCGGCTCTTCAAGGGCTATCGCATCCAGCACTCGAACATCCTGGGCCCGTACAAGGGCGGAATGCGCTTCCACGAGAGCGCGTCGCTGGACGACTTCAAGGCGCTGGGCGCGATGATGACGTGGAAGTGCTCGCTCATGAATCTGCCGTTCGGCGGAGCCAAGGGCGGCATCAAGTTCAATCCACGCGACGTTTCGCGCAACGAGCTGCAGCGCATCACGCGCCGCTTCTTCCACGCTCTCGGCTCCAACATCGGTCCGGACTACGACATCCCTGCGCCGGACATGGGCACCAACGCGCAGACCATGGCCTGGGCGATGGACACCTACGTGAACACCGTCGGGATGGTGAGCAAGCAGGCCGTGATGGGTGTGGTCACCGGCAAGCCCGTCACCAGCGGCGGGACCTACGGTCGCGACAAGGCGACTGGCCAGGGCATTGTGCATTGCATCCACGACTGGGCGGAGCGCTCACGCTTCGATCTCGAGGGCAAGAAGCTCATCGTGCAGGGATTCGGCAACGTCGGCTCGCACTGCGCGGTGCTTCTGAGCCACTCGGGTGTGTCGCTGGTCGCAGTCGGTGACCACACCGGGTACCTGTACAACCCGGAAGGCTTCAACGCGCACCGGCTGCAGAAGTACGTTCAGGAGAACGGCTCGATCGAGGGCTATCCAGCGGGCGAGAAGATCACGCGCGAGCAGTTCTTCGAGGTCCAGGCCGACATCTTCGTACCTGCGGCGCTCGAAAACCAGGTCGGCGTCGAGGAAGCCGAGGCGCTGCAGGTGCGTCTCGTGGCTGAAGGCGCGAACGGTCCGTGCTCTCCGGCGGGCGAGGAAGTGCTGCTCAGGCGCGGCATCGACGTGCTCCCCGACGTACTGGCCAACGCCGGCGGCGTGACCGTGAGCTACTACGAGTGGGTGCAGAACCGGCGCAGCGAGCAGTGGGCGCTGGCCGAGGTGGATCAGCGGCTCGAGCAGGCCATGCGCAGCGCCTACCAGCGTATGATGGAGTTCGCGCGCGCCTACGACTGCAACTATCGCCAGGCCTGCTACGGAGTCGCGCTGCAGCGTCTCGTCACCGTGTACAACGAGCGCGAGATCTTCCCGTGAGCCTCGGGTGAGGGGTGCGCGCATGTGCGCCCCGCACACACGCGCCGGGATGCCGGACCCGGCGTTCATGGGGTGCTCCCTCCGGCTTGACCCGCTACGCTTCGGGTAGAGCGATGCTGCGACCGGTGCCGCCTCCGGACTTCCGCTACGTCGGGCTCGAGCCGTGCCCGTCGGCGCGCGGCGTTGCGATCTTCGCGGCGGGTGCCGGTATCGGAACGTTCGGCTTGGGGCTGGCACTCGCCGGAGCGGAGCTTTCCACACTGGCTCTGGCCGGTGCAGCCGGAGCGTGCACTGCGATGCTGGTGGCGCGCGGGCGCGGGCCGCTACTCAGACGGCTGGGTCTGCGCCAGGTGTCGATGGCGATCGTGCCGTGGGGTGTGCGCGTCGACAGCGAGCTGGGCCTCAGGGTGCTGCGCTGGGCGGCGGTGCGTTCGGTGAATGTCGACTTCGTCCACGACATGGATCAAGCGACACCGTTCACGCGCTGGAGCCTGGTGACGATCGAGACCGAGCGGGAGCTGCTCGGCGGGCGTGCGGCGGGCGGTGTGTCCCTTGAATGCCTCGAGGCACACGTGGGCAGCTATGCCGAGGAAGCGGCGCGTCCGGTGGCGCTCGACCTGGACGGGAACACGCGGCTGGAGGCCGGTCTCGAGCCAGTCTTCGAGCAGCTTCTGGGCGAGGCGCGCCGTCTCCTGCACAGCGGCGCGTTGCGGGAGCGGCTCGAGCTCCCCGTCGACAGCTATCGTGCTGCGGGTTCGAGTCGTTCCACGTCGCGGGCATGCGAGCTCTTGCGCGCCGCCCTGGTCGACTCCCGCGCGGCCCCCGCCGACCCGCGGCCTCTGGCGGCGGTGCTCGCGTCGGAGCTGGGCGAGACGCGCCTGCTCGACGTACTCTGCTCGCTGTCCGCGTGTCCGCATCCGCTGGTGGCGGCGGTATGCCGGGCCGCGGCACTTCGCCTGGGTGCCGAGGTCAAGCGGATTGGCGCCGTCGACGAGGTGTGCGATTTCGTGTCCGATGCCGACCTGTCCGAGCTCGAGGCATGGTGGCGCGGCCACGTGTGAGCGCGGCGTCCGCCGGATTTGCCCTGGGAGTCGGGCGCCGTTGACAGAACGAAGCGGGCTCGACGATGCTCCGCTGTGCCGACGCGCCGAACAGAGGCTTGCGTGGGGCGTAGGATGGCGAGGCGCGCAACATGCTGGTCGACGGTTTTCCTCGTCGCTCTGGGCGTGGGATGCTGGCCGAAGACTGCCAGCGCCTACGGTGCGGACGTTGACTCGTCGTTCACCGGCCAGTGGTACACGCTGTCGAGCCCGTACGGCGCGCCGCTCGTGCGTCGCCGCCGCTACACGCAGATGCTCGGGCTCACGCTGTATGATCTGCAGGGGGACTTCGTGCCGGGCGGTCCCGAGCTGTCGTTCAGGGCGCGCATGCGACTCGACGCCGGCTTCGGGCAGGCAAGCGCGGAGCGGAACCCGGCCCAGGACGGCACCTTCATTCCAGGTCTCGAGCGGGCGCCGCTCGACTTGATGTACGCCTACCTCGAGGGGCGGCGCTACCTCGGCGGCTGGTTCGGCTTCCGGTTGGGCCGGCAGTACGTGACCGACGTGCTCGGCTGGTGGTCCTTCGACGGCGGGCTCGTCCGCGTGACAACGCCTGCCTACTTCCAGGTGGAAGCGTACGGCGGGTTCGAGCAGCGCGGCGGGCTGTCGATGCTGTCCACCTCGCGATTCGAGGGCGATGGCGTGTACCGCGGTGACCGCACGGGGCTCGAGGCCAACCAGTGGCCGGGCTACCTCGGCGAGTCGAAGCTCGCCCCGGCGTACGGCTTCGCGGTCGAAAGCGCCGGCCTGCACTGGCTGCACGGCAGACTGAGCTACCGCAAGGTGACGAACCGCGACACCGTGTACGTCTCGCCGTTTGCCGACGCACAAGGACGCTACTCTGCCGTGGGTGGCAATCGCGTTTCCAGCGAGAAGCTGGGCGGCTCCGCCCGGGTCGAAACGTCCAGGCTTGGCGCGCTCGGCGGGAACTTCGTGTACGACCTGTACAACCAGGCATTCAGCCAGTACCAGGGGACGCTCGACTGGTACGCAACCAGCCGCGTCACGGTCGGCGCCGACTACGACTACTACCTGCCTACGTTCGACGGCGACTCGATCTTCAACTGGTTCGTCCACAATGGCATGCAGCGCGCGACCGCCCGGGCCAATTGGCGGGTCTCGCGCAGGCTGGTGGCGTCCGCGTCCGGCGGCGTGGAGGCGTTTTCCACCGGCGGGAATCCCGACAGCTACCCCGCTGCCGCTACCGCAACCCAGCCGGTCCAGACGCAGAAGAGCTCGCTGCTCGACGGCATCGCGCGAGTGGGCGGTGGCTACCGCTGGTCGGACGGCGGTCTCGATCTGAGGAGTCTGCTCGAGACCGGGCAGACCGGACATCAGACTGGCGCGGACATCACGACGAAGCAGCGGTTTCTCGGCGGGTTCTACGACACGCTGATCATTGTCTCGCTGTACGACTGGCGCGACGCCGAGCAGCCCGATCGCAGCGCGACGAGCTTTTCCTACGTGCTCGGTGGCGGTGTGTCGCCGCTGTCCCACGTGCGTTTCGGCGTCGAGTGGGAGCACAGCATGAACCGACTGGTTGGGCAGCGCTTCCGCGCGCTCGCGACGCTCGACGTGGCGGTCTCCCGATGAAGCGCTGCCGTGACCTTCGGCATCGCAGGCAATGGACCGCGACCTGGTGGTTGGCGCTCGCGTGCGCACTCGCCGTGGCGATGGGATTGATGTTCGGCGACCCACGGCCGGCGCGCGCCGACGCGGCGGAAGCGTCGTCCGCCCCGTCAGCAGCGTCGAGTGCGGGGGTGTCCGCCCCGGCTGCATCGAGCAGAGCGGCTCCGCCGGCGCCCGTGCATGGCCTGGCTCCGCTTCCCGGTGGCAAGAGCGTGCCCCTCTACGACCGACCACCGGGGGCGGCCGCGGGAGACGGAGGGCCGAGCCCGGCGATCTTTCCGCCGCAGAAGCTCACGATCCGGTTCAATCACGAAAAGCACGTCAAGACCCTGCACGTGGCTTGCACAGGCTGTCATGCGCGCGCCAAGACCAGCCACTCGAGCCGGGACTCGCTTCTGCCCGCCGCGACGCGTTGCGACGGATGCCATCACACGGACCACAGCGACCTCGGCGACGTGCACGGCAAACGCGACGCCCTGATCAGCCAGTGCGGCTACTGTCACGTCGGCTACCACGCATCGGACGGGAACCGCGTCGCGCGGCAGCGCATACCGCGACCGAACCTGCGCTTCGATCACGCGGTCCACGCGGCGCGCAACATCGGATGTGCGCAGTGCCACGGCGCGGTACAGAACCTGGAGCTTGCGACGCGCGACCAGATGCCGCGTATGCGAGGTTGTTTCAAGTGCCACCGGGCGCCGCCACCTGCACAGGGCAAGGCGCGCGGCGGTTGCTCGACGTGTCACCTGAAAGGGGCGCGGGGTCTGATGAAGACGCGCTTCTCGACCGGTGTGCTCAGTCCGCCCGCCTGGCTCCACAATGCCGGGCACGGACCCGGCTGGATCGAACGTCACCGAACCGTCGCAGCCAACGACAGCCGGCTGTGCGCGACCTGTCACACCCAGCGCTACTGCACCGACTGCCACGATGGACGCGTGCGCCCACGCCGCATCCACCCGAACGACTGGCTGAACCTTCACGCGGTCGCGGCCCGGCAGAACAACCCGCGCTGCACCAGCTGCCATCGCGAGCAATCGTTCTGTCTGGGATGTCACCAGCGTGCGGGGGTGACGGCGAGCGGACCGTACGCAAACTTTGCCGGTCGTGGACGCTTCCATCCTCCCAAGGCGATCTGGACGGACCCGCCACGAGGGCCTGGTCATCACTCGTGGGCAGCCGAACGGAACCTGAACGCCTGCGTCAGTTGCCACACCGAGCGTGACTGCGCGACCTGTCATGCAACTGCCGCTCGGGGTGGCCGCGGCGTCGGGCCGGGCGGCGGGTTGGGGCAGGGGCTCGATCCGCATCCGCCCGGTTTCCGGGGCCGCTGTCGCGTCGCGCTGAGGAAGAACGCGCGGCCTTGTCTGGTCTGCCACGATCCGGCAGATCCCCAGCTCGACCAATGCCGCTAGCCGCTCGTTCTCGCGCTCGGGCCGGGCTCGCATTTCCGCCCCATACGCCGCTTGCCGTGGGGTCTGAGGCTTTCCGACGTCCGTCGGCCTCGGAAGAGTCTGGTACGGCGGTGCTAATCTGCTTGCCTCGGCGTTCGCCGGACGGGTATAGCGGGAGGCCGCCGGTGGTTCCGCCGCCGCACGACAAGGAGGCCCTTGGTGAAGGAGCTTGTCCGCTATTTAATGGAGAACATGTACCTCGATTTCCAGGGGGACATCTCCGTCGAGAAGGTGCGCGAGTTCCTGCGCGAGGACGACAGCCGCGAGGCTCGCCAGCTACTTTCGAAGATCATCGAGGAGAAGGGCGTCGACGATCTCCTGATCACGCTTGCCGACTGTCTGAAGGAGAGCATCCGCACCGGCGTGACCGAGGACACGATCCGCGACCAGTTGTCGCTGTATTCAGAGAGCTGATCCCGCATTTCCTGGCTCTGGTCGCGTGCCTCGCGCTCGTTGGCTGCGACCAGGGCGGGCGCGATCTCAGCGCCTTCCCGCGGGCCGGACCTGCATCTCGTCGCCAGCTATCCCGCTGACGGCGAGGGCCTGGGCTGCTCGGCATCGTCGCCCGATTGCGGGGTGCCCACGAACGCTGCGATCGAGCTGCGCTTCGACCGCTACCTCGATTCGTCGACCGCGGTGCGTCAGGCCGTCCTCGTCTACAGCGGGACGGAGAACAACGCGGTGTTCCTGGAGCCGGAGTACGACGTTGTCGAGCACGTCGTACGGTTCCGGCAGTTCTCTGGCGAGACCTTCAAGCCGGGGGTGCTGTACACGGTGGAGCTGTTCGTGCCGTCGAGTCGGCATCCCGACGGTTTCCGCGCGTTCGACGGCGCGCCCATCGCCGAGGGCCTGGCGCCCCTGCGGTTCAGCTTCCGTACCAGAGAGAGCGCGGCTACCGAGCCTGTGCCGGAACCCGTACCCGGTTGCCAGGACATCCTGGATATCTTCTCGCGCCCCACTTCGAGCGGGGCGATGTGCAATGGCGGCGGATGCCATCGGCCACCCGCACCGATGGGGTTGGACCTGTCTTCCGGCGAGGGCCTGGCGCGCACTGTCGTTGGGCATGTCGCTCACGAGACAGCAGTCGGGCCGTACCCCGACATCCCGATGGAAGATCCGCCCCGCGTCGGCGTGCAGATGCCCGTCGTGGATCCGGGGCGTCCGGGCAACAGCTACCTGATGTACAAGTTGCTGGAGAGCACCGACAATTTCGCGGCGCCACCCGACCCATGCGCCACGCGCTATCGCGTACCGCTTGCGCAAGGCGCGTGTCTGCCGCCCACTGCCGCGGAGAGAACCAGGCTTGCCGAGTGGTTCGTCCAGGGGCAGCCCATGCCGCTGCCTCGCACTGCAGATGCACATCCGCACCTGGAGCAGTCGGACCTGAGGGCGATCCAGCGATGGATCCTGGCTGGCGCGCACCTGGACGGGTGCACGACCGCTCCTTGAAGCGTTGCATCACCCACCTCGACCTACATGACCGGGGGCGGTGCCTATGGTCACGGGTCCGCAACAGTTGCATAGCCGAGAGGTCACACGAGGCGTGCAGCCGCCCGAAATCACGTGTTTCCGCGGGTGGTATGGCGTGTGCAGCCCCCGGAGTGCATGTCCCCCGAACAGGCAACCGGTCGGCCTGGTGCTGCTGACCCGCGAGCGGAGCGTCGCGCCTATCGGCGTGCCGTGCTCAAGGCACCGGCCATGCTTGATGCGGCGAGCTCGTACCAGTCCGCTCGCTGCGAGAACGTCTCGGCGGGCGGTGTCGTCGTGCAAGCCGATGTAACGCTCGACGTCGGCACGAAGGTCGAGCTGTACTTCGAGCTGCCTGGGGGTGTCGCTGTCGAAACGGACGCCGTGGTCGTGCGCCAGGATGGGCCGCGGCTAGCGCTCCAGTTCGTCGACCTCGAGCACGAGCTGGTTGTCGCGCTCAGGGCCTACTGTCGCCGCAGCGGGATGCACGCTGCCGTGCGCCCGAGCCAGGCCGACCTGTAGCGGCGGCTTCGGGTCAGGCGGTGGAAACGGAGTCGGTCTTGCGCTCCAGCGCGGCGTGAACGGCTCGCTCCAGCTCGTCGGCCGTAAAGGGCTTGGCGATGAACATGCCGCCGGTCTCGGCGATCAGTGTCTCCACCGGCTCGCCGTGCGAGTAGCCCGACATGAAGAGCACGCTCAGGTCGGGGCGGAGCGAGTGGAGCTTGCGTGTCAGTTCGGCTCCGCTCATGCGCGGCATGATCACGTCGGTGAGCAGCAGGTCGATCCGCTCGACTCCCGTGCTCCTGGCGAGCTCGAGGGCCTCGGTGCCTGTCGGCGCTTCCAGCACGTCGTAGCCTCGCTCGCGGAGCATGCGGGCAGCTAGCTGACGCACCGCGGGTTCGTCCTCCGCAAGCAGGATGGTGGCCTGTTCGCGCGGGCGGGACGGCTCGCTGGGTGGGACGTTCTCGCCTACTTGGTCGCCGTCGTAGCGCGGCAGATAGACGAGGAAACGCGTGCCTTCTCCCAGGCGGCTTTCCACGTCGATGTGGCCGCCGCTCTGGGCGACGATGCCGTACACCGTAGCCAGGCCAAGCCCCGTCCCCTTTTCGGCAGGCTTTGTCGTGAAGAACGGCTCGAAGATCCGTTGCCGTGTCGGTTCGTCCATGCCCTGCCCGGTGTCGTGCACGTCGAGCAGCACGTACTTGCCGGGTTTCAGCGCGTCCCTGGCGCTCTCCGTTTCGACTTCCACGCTCTTGATCTCGATGCCCAGCGCGCCTCCCTCCGGCATTGCGTCTCGCGCGTTGACAGCGAGATTCATCAACACCTGTTCGATCTGTCCGGGGTCGGCCTTGACGAGACCATGCTCGTTTTCGAAGCGCGTGGTCAGTTCGATGTCGGCTCCAATGAGCCGTCGCAGCATCTTTTCCACATTCGACACGACCTCGGTCAGGTCGATGACGCGTGGCCGGAGAACCTGCTTGCGGCTGAAAGCGAGCAGCTGGCGTGTCAGGTTGGCAGCCCGTTCGGAGGCCTTCTTGATCTCGTCGACGTCCTCCCGCCCTGGACTGTCTTCCGGCAGCTGGGCGGACAAGAGCTCCGCGTAGCCGGTGATGGCGGTGAGAAGATTGTTGAAGTCGTGAGCGACACCCCCCGCGAGCCGGCCGACGGCTTCCATCTTCTGCGCCTGGCGCAGCTCGGCTTCACGCTCGCGCAGCGCAACCATGGTGCGCTCGCGCTCCTTGATGGTCGCCACCAGTCGGCGGTTGAGGGACACCACCGTGGAATAGCGCCATACGCCCATCCCGATCATGACGATGACGAGCAGCGCTCCCATGGTCCACAGCACACGAGGCACTGTCCAGAAGGGCGCAGGCTGCCCGTACCACTTGACGTACAGTCGCTTGTACGTGGGGCTGCCCACGAACTTCCGCACAGCTGGTTCCAGTCGCTGCAGAAGCTCGGTGTCGTTGGCCTGCACGGCGATGCCGCGCTTTACCTCCATCAGCGGCGGACCCACCGCCTGGATCCGATCCTGCACACCGATGTCCCGGGCCAGCTTCTCGATGACGGGCTCGGGAAAGACCAACGCGTCGACGTCACCGGAGAGAAGATCGAAGAGTGCAGAGTGCACGTTCGAGAACACGCGCAGCTTGACCTTCGGCTGCGCCCGCAGAAGCGGGACCGCAGCGTTGGTCTCGACCACCGCGACCCGGCGTCCCGCGAGGTCGCCGAGCTTGTCGATGCCCGTGCTCCCGCGTCTCACGAAGATGCGGATCACGAACGTTTCGATCGGCGAGGTGAACGCGAACGTCCCGCGCCGCTCGTTGACGATGCCGCAGTCGGGGATCAGGTCGACCTTGCCGTCCCTGAGCGCTGCGAAGGCGCGTGGGAAGCTCCGCCTCACCCGGTAGTGGACTTCGAGCCCCGCGCTGGCGGCGATCTCGTTCATCACGTCGATCGCAAAGCCCTGGGGCTGCCCGTGCTCATCCAGCGAGTACTGGGGCGGCCAGTCCGCCGGGACCGCGGCCGTGACGACCTTCCTGGGCGCGGCCTGTGCGACCTTGGCGCCCAGCACCGCCAGCGCAACCACTACCGCGGACGCGATGCCGAGCAGTCGAACGAAGTTGGAGAGCCTATCCCCCACGCTGCATTCCCGGCGCCTACTCTAGCGCCCTCCGGCGCCGATGGGGCCCGAGGCGCAGCGATTTTCGTCAGCAAGCGGGCTCGAGGCGCCCGGCGCGGGCGCTCACGGCCGCCCGGCGCGGGTCGGATAGCGTTGCGGTGTCACGACGGTCCGTGAGAAATTGCGCACGTGAAGTATCGCGCGCTTGTCGTTCTGCTGGCTCTGGTTTTCGCTGTGGGGTGTGGGCAGGACGAAGGCGTCCCCTTCTCCTTGGGGGCCGGGGGTGCGGCGGGCGCTGCCGGCAGCGGCGGCAGCGGCGGGATGCAGGTCCGCCAGAGCGTGGAGCAGCTCATGGTGACCCACGCACATCCGGACACGGAGCTGCGCCTGTCGGACAAGGACGGGCAGGAGGTACAGACCGGCGTGACCGACAAGCTGGGCAGTCTGATCTTCCGCAAGGTCCCGCCCGGCGACGGTTACATCATTGCGACCACCCAGCAGAGCCCGGAAGAGCACGTCGGCCCGCTGCACGTGATGAGCGTCGACAACAGCCTGCCGCCGCAGAGCTTCTACAGTTCGCAGAAGCTGGTGGCCGGAAACGGCTACGTCACGACGCGTGACGGCACGAAGCTGTCGGTCTTCATCACCTTGCCGGGCCCCATCGACGAGGGACCCTATCCCACGGTGATCGACTACTCGGGCTACGACCCGTCCAGACCGGGCGCGCCGGTCCAGGGCGCGCAGATCCTGTGCAAGACCTTCCCTGTGCTGTGCGACGCCCCCTCCGCTCCGGGCGCGCTCATCGCTGCGCTGATGGGCTACGCGACCGTTGGCGTCAACATGCGGGGCACGGGCTGCTCAGGCGGAGCGTACGACTACTTCGAGGAGTTGCAGCTGCTCGACGGCTACGACGTTGTCGAGACCGTTGCGGCCCAGGACTGGGTGCTGGGGCACAAGGTCGGCATGGTCGGCCTTTCCTATCCCGGTATCTCGCAGTTGTTCGTGGCCGAGACACGCCCGCCCAGCCTGGCAGCGATCACGCCGCTGTCGGTGATCGGGAACACCGCCACCACGCTCGACCCGGGCGGCATCTTCAACGACGGCTTCGCCCTCGACTGGGTCTCGCATGTGCTGACCAAGGCCGACCCGTACGGTCAAGGCTGGGAGCAGGGCCAGGTCGACGCAGGCGACACGATCTGCAAGGAAAATCAGCTGACCCACCTGCAGAAGTTCGACAACGTACAGGAGGCGCGCAACACCCCGTACTACGACCCTGCCGTTGTCGACCCCCTGAACCCGACATTGTTCGTCCACAAGATCGACGTGCCGGTATTCCTGGCCGGCGCGTGGCAGGACGAGCAGACCGGTCCCTTCTTCACGACGCTGCTCGACAAGTTCACCAGCGCGCCGATCGTTCGCTTCAACGTGTACAACGGCGTGCACCCAGATGGCTTCGCGCCGCAGATCCTGACCGAGTGGAAGACGTTCCTCGATCTGTACGTGGCTCATCGCATCCCCTCGATCAGCAAGAGCCTGCTCGATCTGGGGCCGGTCCTGTTCAAGCAGATCTTCGGCATTTCGATGAAGGTGTCGCAGACGCGCTTCGCGTCCTACACCGACTACGACAAGGCGAAGGCCGACTACGAGAAGGAGCTGTCGCTGCGAGCCATCTTCGAGGACGGCGGCGTGAAGTCCGATCTCGGTGCGCCCGAAGGGACGTTCGAACATCGCTTCAGCCAGTGGCCGCCGAAGGAGACGACGCCCGAGCGCTGGTACTTCGAGCCCGACGGCTCGCTCGGGGACAGCCCCCCGACTGTTGCCGACTCCGCATCGTCGTTCAATCTGGACCCAACTGCCGGCGACAAGGGCATCATGGCCCCCGGCGGCAACATCTGGGACCCGCTGCCCGACTACGCCTGGCGCGAGCTCGAGGACGGCGACGCCGTCGCGTTCGTCAGCGCGCCGCTCACGCAGGACCTGCTCATGCTCGGGACGGGCAGCGTGGACATGTGGATCAAGTCCACGGTAAGCGACGCGGATCTGCAGGTCACGTTGACCGAGGTGCGCCCCGACGGTGAGGAGATGTACGTGCAGAGCGGCTGGCTGCGCGCCAGCGAACGCAAGCTCGGCCCGTCTTCCACGGATCTGTGGCCGGCACCCACTTTCCTGAAGAAGGATGTGCAGCCGCTCGTGCCCGGGCAGTGGACCAAGGTGCGCGTCGCCATCGCGGGCTTCTCCCACGTGTTCCGCAAGGGCTCGCGCATCCGCCTCTCGGTCGACACGCCAGGCAACAGCCGCTCGGTCTGGCGCTTCCAGCTGAAGACCTTCCCCAACGGTGCCACCCACACCATCGCCCACTCGTCGACCTACCCGTCGAGCGTGCTTCTGCCCGTCATCTCCGGCGTTCCCGTCACCACGCCGCTGCCGCCCTGCCCGTCGCTGCGCGGCGAGCCGTGCCGGAAGTACGTGGCGTATACGAATACGGCGGCGCAGTAGGGGGGAGGCCCTCGGCACAGCCCAGCTGTGTGGCCCCTACTGCGGCGGAGGTTGCGAGCAGACGTGGTTGATGCAGGTGACTCCGTTGCCGGCGCCGCAGCAGTCGGAGTCGGCGTCGCAGTGGTCGCCCGTCTGTGAGCAGCCGCCGGTCTGGGTCGAGCAGACCGGGCCGCCGGCTTCCGCATCCTGCTTGCAATAGCCGCCACAGCACTCGGTGCCCGACCCGCACGACTGGCCGTCCTTCTTGCACGGATCGAGCGCCCAGAAGCCGCGCATGTTGAGCGAAGTGGCGTCCTGGCCCTGCAGGCGGAAGGGCGGGTGGCTGGGATCCTGTCCGGCTGTCGGCTTCTCGTCGATCGCCGCGACCCACAGCTGCTTGACCTGGTCCTTCGTGCCCAATAGCTCGTTGCCGTAGGTGCGGCGGCTGGTGAACACGACCCAGAAGTAGCCGCCCGAGGCCACCGGCGCGAAGGTCGGCTCGAAGTTCCAGTGCAGGTCGCGGCTGCCCGCGGCAAATGGGTAGCCGTCGCCGTCGAGCGCCGCGAGGCGCACCTCGCTGTTCGGCGTCTGCGTGCTGGCGATGTACAGGTCGCCGTTGCCCGCGCGCGTGTCGGCAGCCTGGCTTCGACCGTACAGCACCCACTTGCCGTCGGGCGAGATGGTCGGCCACACGATGCGGTTGTTCGGGTCGCTGCCGGCTTGGATCAGCACGCGGTCGTTCGACGCCATGGGATTCTTGGTGGCGTCGAAGTCCATCAGGTGCAGATCGCCGGGCGGTGGCTTGCTCCAGCCCTCCGGCCAGGTCGACGGATCGCCCGCCGCGACATAGGCGATGAGCGAGCCCTCCGGCGACCAGGCGGGCATCGCCGTGAGTGCGCCGTCGAGTCCGCTGTTCGGCACCTTGGCGCCGGTCTGCGTGTCGTACAGGCTCTCGTAGCCGCCCGCGACGGGTACGGCGGCCACCATGCTCAGACCCACGTCCATGGTGTTGGTGAGCATGTACTTGCCGTGGGGCGAAACCGCCGAGTTGCCCCACTCGACCGACTGCCCATCCGTGGTCGAGCTCCAGGTGCCTCCGGTGTAGTAGATGGGCTGGCTTGTCAGCAGGTTGTAGGAGCCGCCGAAGGTGCCGCCGCCGGAGATCAGCATCGAGCCGTCGGCCGAGACCGTGTGGCAGGTCATCAGGCACGACGACTGGGTGTAGCTGTTCGGATCATTCAGCGGTGCCTGGTTCGCGAAGTCGTCCGGCGCGCTGGCGCCAGGCTTGATGCGCATGACGCGACCCAGATTGTTCGCCCAGTAGTAGATGGTGCCGCGCATCGACTCGGGCGCGATGGTCCACTTCTGCTGCGTGACCACCGTCGCGCTCTGGCCGTCGTAGCGGGAGACGAACAGGTCGGCCGCGCCGCTGGTCGAGTCGGTGAACTTGCGCCACAGCGCCGGGTCGATCGTGTACTTGGAAGGAGGCGGCGCCGTCGTGAACGCCTCGAGGACGAAGTACGGGCTGCTCAGCCGCACGTAGTAGGAATCGGCCGCACCGCCGCCGTTCCACTCGAGCGGCGGCGTGAGCAGACCGCGCGGGAAGACCGTCTTGTCGTACGGGTAGGCCCACACGCACGAAGTATCCTGCGCGGTAGCGCCGGTCAGCGCGGTCTGCACGTTCGCCGGGATATTGCCGGTGTTGTCGAGGAAGCGCAGTTTGATGCCGAGCTTTGCGGTGCCGGTCTTGCCCTGGTAGTCGGCGGTGACGGTGACCTGCCCGCCCACGTCGCCGGACGGATTGAATGTGCCGGTGTTGTCGATGGTGCCCGCAGCCGGCAGCGTTGCCGACCAGCTCGGCGTCGGGATCTGCTGCGAGGAACCGTCCGCGTAGTTCGCGAATGCGGTGAAGGCCTGGGTGACGATCTTGCCGTCCACGATCTCGATCGTCACGCTGGCGGGCTTGACCGTGATGCTCTGGACCTTGTTCGATCCGAGATTGACTCCGCTGTCGTCTCCGCCCGCGCCGGCCGAGGCATCGCCGCCGGTCGTGCCGGCGGTTCCGTTGCCGCGTCCGCTCGCGACGCCACCGCTGCTGCCGCCGCCGCATCCGACGGGGAAGGCAGCGAGCGCTGCCGCAAGGAGACACGAACCCAGAAGAAGATGCTTGAAGCCACCCATGGCCTGATTCTAGGTCATCTCGGCTCCGGAAACATCGGGTATGCGCGGCGGCGGAGTGCCGGCAGTCCAGCCTAGGTGGGTGCCGCGGCTGGCGGGCAGCCTAGAACCAGGCGATCATGCCGGCGCCGAGCTTGAAGCGGCGGTACGACGAGTCGAACGACTGGGACATGCCGTTGTCGTCGGTGTGGGTGTAGGTGCCCGTGAAACTGATGTCGAGCCCCGGGCCGACGTAGAAGCCGACGTGCTCGACCGGCATGATCGTGAACAGCACGTCGGCCGAGAGCAGCCAGTAGGTGTACTTGTCCTCCTGCAGCGGGGCGGCCGGGTCGGTGTGCTCGGAGTCGATGGCGACCGACGGACCACCGCGGAACCAGAAGCCGAGCACGTCGCTCAGCGGTAGCGCATAGCCGACCTTGGGCTGGAAGATGAACGTCGAGCCCGAGCCGATATCCCGCGTCCGGAGCACGCCGTTGCCCTGGGGGCGCTCGACGCTGCCGCTGCGCGACTCGTAGCCCAGGTTGCCGCCGAGCGAGAGCCGGTCGATGATGAAATAGTGGAATCCGACCGTGGAGGCGGGCACGGTGACCACGTTCTGACCGCCGCCGTGGGTCGAGAACAGCAGCGAGAAGCGCGTATTGTTCGTCGAGTACTCGAGGCCTGCGGGGTCCTTCCAGGCGACGCGATCCGAGTACACGCCCAGAAGATCTTCCGCGGTGACCGCGAACTGACCTTTGGCACCGAAGCGCTCCGGCGATGCCGCATCCTGCGCGTGCGCGCTACTCTCGAACGAGAACAGGGCGGCGCCGAAGGCTGCAGCAGCAAAAACGGTGCGAGCGAGCTTGGGCAAGGCGGCTTTCGTCATGCCTCGACTGTACAGTGGCCCGGGCGTCCGCCGCCAGCGCTTGAACGGTCTCCCATGAAAGTTCCGACGGAAACGGCGCCGCTCAGCGCGCGGCATGCCCGGTTGCGACGAGCAGTTCTCGCGAGAAATCCCGAACCAGACCCTGGCCGTCGGCGATGCCCCGCGACTGGTCGGGCAGCAGGTGGCCGAGCTTGTTCTCGAAGCCGCGCAGCGTCACGCTGGGCTGCCTCAGCCCCATCGTGAGCCGCAGCCTGTTGCCCCCCGAGATGAGTAGCGCGTCGGCACTGCGGCGATCGAACGAGGCGTGAGCGAGCAGCAGCGAGGTTCGCGGCGGGCCGGGCTGGAGCAGGTCGCGACCGGCACACTCCGGCAGCTCCACGTGCTTGCCAGCGACCAGATGCGCCAGCGTCGGTAGCACGTCCGCGTGCAACGTCGGGTCGCCGTCGCGGCGCTCGGGTACGCCTGGGCCGACGATGGCCATCGGCGTCTGTGCGATCACGTCCGCGAACGAGTAGCCGTGCCCGATCCGGCCGTCATCGAACAGGCTCTCGCCGTGATCGCCGGTCAGCACGATGACGTTCTTCTTCGGGTCGAGCCGGGCAATCGCGTCGCCGACCAGATCGTCGAGAAAGGCCAGAGAGTTGTGGTAGCGATTCGTGAGCGGCACGCGCGCGTCGGCGCCCAGGCTGCTCATCTGCGTGACCGAGAAGTGCACGTTGTCGATCACCGGCAGGTGCCGCTCGTACTTCTTCGGATACCGGTATTCGAAATGCGATGAAATCAGGAACACGACGCCGAAGAGCGGACGCGCGCTTGTAGCATTCGCCGCCTTGACCATGCTTGCCATCGCGTGTCGGTCCCAGTCGATCCACGGCCCCTTGTCGTAGTGCACGAAGCTGTCGAAGGTGTGCGGGTTGATGAACTCCTCGCGACGCATCCACACCACCGGGTGCCCACTGAAATACGCGGTGCGGTAGCCGGCGCGCTTGAAGAGCACGAGGGCGTCGGCCTTGACCTTGTTGTCGAGCGCCGCGTGATAGACGAGCGGTGACCGCCCATACAAAAGGGTGAAGAGCCCGGCTTCCGAGTAGTTCGAACCCGCGTAGTGGTCGGTCAGTCGGAGGCCGCCGTCCGCCCAGGCGTCGAGGCGCGGCATGGTGGCGTGGGAAAGCGCATCCGCACGCAGGCTCTCGAGCACGATCAGGATCAGGTTGGGTCGCTTCGCGACCGGGATGTGCGTAGTCGCCGCGACGGGATGCTGCGCCAGCACGCGGGGGAACTCCTCCTTGTAGGAGTGTGCGAGCCCGACCGACAGCCGATCCAGCGCCGGATTGTCGAAGTGCTGCACACGGTCGCGTCCCGGCCTGAGATCGATCGGCAGCGCAGCGAACAGGCGCTCGACCAGGACGGAGTGCTGGTAGCCGCCGGCGAGCACAACTGGTCCGCCGGCGCCGACCAGCACGCTCGTTAGCGAGAGCACACCGAGCGTTCCGCGGAATGCGCGCGACGCGCGCTGCACCGGACGCGCCAGCGCCGCGCGGCAGGCGTAGGCCGCGACTGTGACCGCCACGGTGGCGACGCCGATATGCTCGAGTGAAGGCCACAGCCACTGGGAGATGCCTCCGGCGGCACGCCCACCGCCCTTGAGGCTCGCGAAGCGCAGAACCTCCGTCAGGTGCCGGCCGAAGTCGGCGTAGGCGCGCAGATCGACCGAGAGGATCCCCGCGCCCAGTCCACCGAGTCCCGCGAAGCACACGAACCCCGCACGGCGGCGCCCGCTCGCGGACAGCGCGCTGGCGACGACCAGCGCCGGCAGCAGGAACACGAGCGTGTTGCCCATGATACTGAGCGGAATGAGCCAATGTGCTTCGCCGGAAACGCTCGCTCCGCCCAGGCCGAGCAGCGCCGCGTACGCGCGCCGATCCACCAGCAGGTACGAGCCGGCCGCATACACCAGTGCCGCGACTGCATAGGCCACAACGTCGGCGGTGCTGGAGCCGGGATCGTCGGGGCTGGGCATACGCGAAACCAGGATAGCAGAAGGTCGCTTCGCGCTCCCGGGCGGTGACGCGCTGCGGGGTGGCAGACTGCCCGGATGTCCCGACCCAGAGCGTTTCTGGCCCGCGTGTTGCAAGCGTCCAGGTCGGGGGGGAAGCCATGTACCTGAGAACCGCGATCGCGATCGGGGGTTCGGTGTCGATATTCCTGTGCGCATGCGGCGGAGGCGGCAGCTCCGCCGGCACGGGCGGCACCGGCGGTGTGGGAGGCTCGGCGGGAACTGGCGGCACCGGCGGTGTGGGAGGCTCGGCGGGAACTGGCGGTTCAGCCGGAACCGGGGCCACGGGCGGGACCGGTGGGGCAGGAGGCTGCACAGCGCTTCCAGCAGCAGTGGACCAGGATCTGGGTGTCGGACCCGGCTGTGTGTCCATGAACAGGACACGCGTGGAAAATGGCGCCACTTTGACTGTGGCGCCCGGGACAGAAGTGCGCGTCGCCGCTGCCGGTTACCTGCTGGTCGACGACAACGGCACGCTGGAAGCGACCGGCACGCCGGCCCAGCCCATCGTGTTCACGTCCGCGTCCCAGAGCCCGGCGCCGGGGGACTGGCAGTGCATCCGTTTCGGCAGCGGCAGCTCGGCGTCGCAAATCCGCCACGCCACGCTCGAGTACGGCGGCGCGCCCTGCGACGCGAACGGCGCCAAGAAGGAAGCCATCGTGGTGATCGCTTCCGGCATCAAGCAGCTCGCAGACGCAACGATTTCCGAAAGCTCGAACCACGGCATCGAGATCGAGCACAACGCCAATCCGAGAGGGCTCGAGAACCTGGCGTTCGGGCGCAACGGGAAGTCGTCGATCCTGACCAGCATGTCGGAGGTGCTGACGCTCGGTCAGGGCTACACGTTCCAGGAGGCGGACGACCGCATCAACGTCGACACGACGTTCGCCTTGCAGCGCTCCGGGCGCTGGCTGGTCCAGCCGGTCCCATTCCGGATGGTGGGCGGACCGCAGATCAGCGGGTTGGCAGAGGTCACGATGGACGCCGGGTTGCGGCTGGAGATGACGGGCAAGACGTTCACCGTGTTCAACTCGAACCTGGTGATCGAAGGCACCGCCGCCGATCCGGTCGTGTTCACCAGCGGCGCGAGCAATCCGGCGGCCGGCGACTGGGGCTGCGTGTCGTTCGAGAACACGACGGGTACGCCCAACATCGACCATGCCGTGTTCGAGTACGCGGGCTCCGGCGACGGCTGCACCGGCGCCAACTACCACACCGCCCTGAACGTCCCCGTCTCGGCGAACGTCACCAACACCGAGTTCAGCGAGATCGCGGGCTACGCCATCAGGAGCTCGGCCGCCTGCACCTCGAAGAAGCCCCAGTGGTGCAGCAACACCTTCCGCAACGTCGCCGACGCCGAGGTCAGCTGCAATCTGGATCAGGATAAAGGCTGTCCGTAGCGCAGGATCCGGCTCGACCAGCAAGCGACTCCACTCGGAAATCCGGCCTCTGGCCCGCTGGCGGCCTGCCCGAGCCGCCGGCATGTCCGGCGACGACCTTCCTCGACGAGGGCAAGATCGCTGTCGCAACCGTGCTCCTCGATTCGTGCATGTCCTACGACGGCTTCTGGCGGACGCACAACGAGCTCCGCGGCACCCTGGCGGAGCCCTGGTATCCCGGGACGCCGGCACTCGTGGATTGCCTCGCCAGCGTCACCAACGGCTCGGGCGTTTCCGCGTGCTTCGGGTTTCTGCCGTATACGAACCAGACCTGCAACACCTGCAACGGCAATGTGGCCGTGTACTGCGGGACCGACGGTTCGTTCCTGTGGGACTGCGACAAGCTTGGTCTGACCTGCAATGCGGGTTTCTGTCTGCCGCCGGGCGGACAGGGATGCTCCTCGCAGAGCTTCGCGGACCACTGCAATGCGCAAGGAGGGATTTTCGACCTGCGACGCGGACGCGAACTTGGGTTGTCGGTAGTTACTCGGCCGCCGAGCGCCCGCTCTTTGCCTTCGCTCCACGCACGCGCTCGATGGCGAAGTACGCCGCTTCAGGCGTCGCGGGGCAGCCGAGCTCGACCGGGGACGCCTTGCCGAACGCGCCGACGGCCTGGCGCACGGCTTCGCGCGCGGCGATGGCGAGCATGAGCGGCGGCTCGCCGACGGCTTTGCTGCCGTGGATGACGCCGGACTCGGCGGCCCGCTCCATGAAGCTCACGTTGAACTCCGGCGGGCACTCGCCCAGGCTCGGCAGCTTGTAGGTCGAAGCGCCCTGCGTGGCGAAGCGCCCGCTCTCGTCCCACACCAGCTCTTCCATCAGGAGCCAGCCGAGACCCTGGATGAAGCCGCCTTCGACCTGGCCGCGGTCGACCAGTGGCGACATCGAGTCGCCCACGTCGTGCAGGATGTCGACGCGGCGCACGCGGTGCTGCCCGGTGAAGCCGTCGACCTCGACCTCGGTCACCGCGGCGCCGTAGGCGAAGTAGTGGAACGGCTTGCCCTGTCCGGCCTTCTCGTCGAAGTGGATGTCGGGCGTGCGGTAGTAGCCGGTCGCCGAGAGCGGCACGCGCTCCAGGTAGGCCTGCTTGACGACGTCGGCGAAGGGGCGCGCCTTGTCGCCGTCGCCGAGCGGGAAGACCTTGCCGTCTTCGAACACGACGTCGTCAGGGTTCACGCCGAAGCTCTGCGCGGCTACCTCCGCTAGCCGCGCCTTGAGCGTGTCGCAGGCGTCGCGCACCGCCGCGCCGTTCAGGTCGGAGCCGCTCGAGGCGGCGGTGGCCGAGGTGTTCGGAACCTTGTCGGTGCGCGTCGGCATCAGCCGCACCTTCTCCAGAGGCAAGCCCAGCGCGTCGGCGGCGATCTGCAGCATCTTGGTGTGCAGACCCTGGCCCATCTCGGTGCCGCCGTGGTTCAGCTGCACGCTGCCGTCCTGGTAGATGAGCACCAGCGCGCCGGCCTGGTTGAAGAAGGCGGTGGTGAACGAGATGCCGAACTTCACCGGAGTGATGGCGAGGCCGCGCTTTTCGTTCAGGTGGCTCTTGTTGAACGCTTCGATCTCGGCCCAGCGCGCCTCGAAGTTGCTCGACTTCCGGAGCTCCGCCCACACCTGCGCGATGCGCCCCGCGTCTTTCACGAGCTGGCCGTAGTGCGTGCGGTCGCCCTCCGAGTAGAAGTTCCGTTCGCGCACCACATGCGGCGGCAGATCCAGCGCGCGAGCAATGCGGTCCATGATCTCCTCGATCATCAGCATGCCCTGCGGCCCGCCGAAACCGCGGAAGGCCGTGCTCGATGCCTTGTGCGTCAGGCACACGCGCCCGGTGACCTCCATGTCCGGCACCAGGTAGCTGTTGTCCGAATGGAACATACCGCGCCACAGTACGGGCGAGGACAGGTCCAGGCTCCAGCCGCCGTCGCTGTAGAGGGCAATGCGCGCGCCGACGAGCTTGCCCGTGTCGTCGAAGCCTGCCTCGAAACGCCCCAGGAACGGATGGCGCTTGCCCGTCATCACCATGTCGAGCTGGCGCGACAGGCGCACGCGCACGGGCCTGCCGGTGAGCGCGAGGCCCAGCGCGGCGAGCGCCGCATACGGATTGGCCTGCGATTCCTTGCCGCCGAAGGCGCCACCCATGCGCAGCGACTGCACCGTGACCAGGTGCTTCTGTACGCCGAGCACACGCGCCACCACGTCCTGCGTCTCGCTCGGATGCTGCGTGGACGACTGCACCACGATCTGGTCCGCCTCGTCGCGGTAGGCGAGGGCGGCCTGCGTCTCGAGGTAGAAGTGCTCCTGTCCGCCGACGAGAAGTTTCCCCGACAGACGATGCGGGGCCCGCGCTATCGCTTCGCCCGGTTTGCCGCGCAGTATGCGGAACTCCTCCGTGTGGAAGCTCTCCTTCTCCACGGCCGACTCGAGGTCGAGGATCGCCGGCAGCTCTTCGTACTCGACCTTCACGGCGAAGGAGCCAAGGCGCGCCGCTTCTTCCGTCTCGCCGAGTACCCATGCCACGGCCTGGCCGTGGAACATGACTTCCGACGGCAACAGCGGCTCGTCGTGGCGCGCCGCGCCGGTGTCGTTCTCGCCCGGCACGTCGGCCGCACCGAGCACGCGCACCACGCCGGGCACCTTCTCCGCTGCGCTGGTGTCGATGGAGACGATGCGGGCGTGCGCGTGCGGCGCCTGCACCGGCCAGGCGTGCAGCAGGCCGGGAAAGCGGGTGACCAGATCGTCGGTGTAGAGGGCGCCGCCCGTGACGTGGCCGCGCGCGCTCTCGTGCGGAATCGCTTTGCCTACTTCGGTCATCACTTGCCCCGTTCTGCTTCGATGTCCGCGTACAGTTTGTGCAGGAGCGAGCCGATCATCGCGTGGCGGTAGGCCTGGCTGCCGCGGTGGTCGCTGATGGGAGTGAGCTCGGCCTGTGCGGCTTCGGCCGCGCGCGCCACGCTGGCTTCGTCCCAGCGCGCTCCTTCCAGCGCCTGCTCCGCCGCGACGGCCCGTATCGGCGTTGCGGCGACGCCGCCATAGCCGAGCCGCGCTCGCTTCACCTTGTCGCCGTCGAAGTCGATCGAGAAGGCGCCGGCGACGGTCGAGATGTCGTCCAGCTCGCGCTTGCTCAGCTTGTAGAAGCGCATGTGCGCCGGCAGCGGCAGCGGGATGCGCACCCGCGCGATCAGCTCGCCCGCCCGGAGCGCGGTCTTGCGATAGCCCGTGAAGAACTCCGCGAGCGGCACGGCGCGCTCGCCGCTGGCGCCCGCGAGCACGACCTCCGCATCCAGCGCGAGCAGCGCCGGCGCGCCGTCGCCGATGGGCGAGGCCGTGGCCAGATTGCCGCCGAAGGTGGCACGGTTGCGGATCAGTCGCGACGAAAACAGCGGCAGCAGCTGCTCCAGCATCGGCAGCTTGCCGGCGAGGCGGTCCTCGACCTCCGAGAGCGGCACGCCGGCTCCAATCTCCAGCGCGTCATCGCGCCACTCGAAGCGGTGCAGTTCCTCGACGGCTTCCAGCGAGACGATGCAGTCGAAGCGGCTGTGCTTCTGGTTCACATCGACGACCACGTCGGTGCCGCCGGCGACGAGCTGCGCAGCGGGTTCCTTCGCCAACAGGCCGAGTGCCTGCTCCAGTGTAGTGGGGCGGAAGAATCGACGGCCGCCGTCCGCGTACTCCACGCTGCGGAGCTCGGGAGGGTCGTTTTCGAGGCGCTTTGCGAAAGTGTCGTCCGCCGCGGGCTTGCCGAGCCCTGTCGGCCACGTCGCGGATGGGCCGGTAGCCGGTGCAGCGGCACAGGTTGCCGCCGATCGACTCGGCGTTGAAGCCGTCGCGTCCGGGCCGGTAGTACTCGGCGAACAGGCTGACCACGAAACCGGGCGTGCAGTAGCCGCACTGCGAGCCGCCCTGCTCGACCATCGCCTGCTGCACCGGATGGAGCTTGTCGCCGTTTGCGATCCCCTCCACCGTCACCACTTCCTGATCGGCGACAGCTGGCAGCAGCACCAGGCAGCTGTTGATGGGCTCGTAGCGCGTCGAGCCGTCGGCGTGGCGCCGCACGATCGCCACCGCGCAGGCGCCGCACTCGCCCTCGGCGCAGCCCTCCTTGGTGCCGGTCATGCCGCGCTCGCGCAGGAATGCCAGGAGCGTGGTGTTGGGATCGATGCCTTCGGCCGAGACGCGCTCGCCGTTCAGCGTGAACGAGATCGGTGCCATGAGCTGCCCCGCAGCCTACCGCGCATCGGAGCGCGCGACGACCCGCGCGAAGCTGGCGATTCGGGGAAAAATGGTGCTGATCGCGCGACCGACGTGATCGATGCTGGGCTAGCCGCCGTCCGGCCCCGGCAGCTTCGCCGCCGCTTCCGGCGTGAGCTCGCCGCCGAGCACGCGGGCGAGGCGCGGGTCGTCGAGGGCGCGCATGTGCGCCGCCTTCTGGCCGTGGCGGATGGCGACCAGCTCGGCGATGATGCTGACGGCGATCTCCTCGGGGCTCACGGCGCCGATGTCGAGGCCGACGGGGGAGTAGACGCGCTCGAGCGCGGGCAGCCCGCCGCGCGCGTGGATGCGCTGCAGCACGCGGAACACCTTGCGGCGGCTGCCGATCATTCCGATGTAGTGGTGCGGCAGCCGCGCGAACGTATCCAGCGCTTCTTCGTCGAGGCGGTGGTCGTGCGTCACGATGAGCAGCCAGTCGGTGTCGCGCGGGTCGACCTGCTTCACTGCTTCGCCCGGTTCGGCGAGGATCAGCTTGCAGCCGGGAAAGCGCTCCTCGGTGTTCAGCTCCTCGCGGTCGTCGACGATGGTCACCTCGAAGCCGACGCTCGTCGCCAGCGCCGCCGTGGGACGCGCGACATGCCCCGCGCCGAACACGACCAGCCGCTGCACCGCCTCGATCGGCTCCACGAACACCTCCATGCGCCCGCCGCAGCACATCCCCAGATCGCGTCCCAGGTCGTGGACCACCAGCTCGCGCCGGCCGTCGACGCGGCAGGCGCGCAGATCCGCGATCACCGCCTGCTCGATGGCGCCGCCGCCGACGGTGCCCACGATGCTGTCGTCCGGCTTGAGCAGGAGCCGGGCACCCGCGACCTGAGGCGTGGAGCCACCTGTGCGGACCACCGTCGCCAACGCACCGCGGCGTCCGCTCGCCAGCACCTCCAGGATGGCCTCGCTCACTTCTCGCACGGCGCGATCATAGTGCGATTCGGCTTCCTGTGCCGTCCCGACGCCCGCTTGGGGGCCACCAGGCGGGGCCCACCGCCCGTTTCCAGTGCCCGCCCCTGATTTCCGGCTCCAGCATAATCGGGCTACAATCGCCGGACCATGCGCTGTCTTCGTGGGTCGCTCTGGGCCACGCGTCTATTGCTTGCCGTAACCTGTTCGGTGCTCCTTGCCGCCTGCTCGCTGTTCGGTGATTCACTGGACCACTTCGACAAGGGCGGTTCATCCAGTGCCTGCGGCACAGGACTCACGTCCTGTGGTTCGGCCTGTGTCGACACGAACAGCAACCCCGACAACTGCGGCAGCTGTGGTAACGCCTGTCCCGCCGCCCAGAGCTGCGCCAGCGGGAAATGCGTCGATTCCTGCCCCAGCGGGCTGGAAAACTGCAGCCGGGCCTGCGTGGACACCAGCTCGGATGCGCAGAATTGCGGAAGCTGCGGCTCGCCCTGCGGCAGCGGGGAGCTGTGCTCGGCCGGGCAGTGTGGCGGAAGCAGCTGCACCGGAGGCCAGGTGCAGTGTGGCGGCACCTGCGTCGATACGCAGACCGACGATCAGAACTGCGGCGGCTGCGGCCAGGCCTGCTCCCTCGGCCAGGCCTGCAAGGCCGGCAAGTGCGAGGCGTCGTGTACCAGTGGGCAAACCCTGTGCGGCGGCCTGTGTGTGGATACGCAGTCCAACTCGCAGCACTGCGGCGACTGCGGCACCGCATGCCCGACCGACCAGACGTGCAACGCTGGCAAGTGCGAGGTCGCCTGCCCCGGTGGGCAGGTGGCGTGCAACGGGCTCTGCTACGACCTGCAGAGCAACCAGAACCACTGCGGCGACTGCACCACGCAGTGCAAGAGTGGCGAGGTGTGCAGCAGCGGAAGCTGCGCGCTCAACTGCCAGACCGGCCAGACCGCGTGCAACGGCGCCTGCGTCGATCTGCAGACCAGCTCCGCCAACTGCGGCACCTGCGGCAAGGCCTGCGGACAGAACGAGCAGTGTACGGCCGGCAAGTGCGTGATCGCGTGCAAGACGCTAGCTCAACCAGCCGATCACCGACCCGTGGGGTACGGCCTGGGACGGTCTCGAGCGCGCCGCCAAGGATCTGGCCACGGCCCAGACCACCTGTTCCGGTATCGGCGGCCGCCTGCCGACGGCCACGGAGCTGTACCGGGTGAGCGCCACGCAGTCGGCGACCGTGGGGCAGACGATCAACACCAATTTCCTGTGGTCGAACGTGCCCTACAACGCGACCAACCAGATCCGCGTGCGGCTGAGCGACGCCAACGTGTCGAGCGCTGCGAAGACCGGCAGTCTGAACTACCGCTGCGTGTGCCCGGCGCCGCTGCCCGATACGTTCACCGGCAATAACTGCTATGGCCCGACCGGCCAGGCCTGCTACGCGCTCGACGGCGAGGGCAAGCGCTACAACATGGACATCGAGGACCGCGCGCCGCTGCCGCTGGGCAGCGCCGTCTGGGAGTGCGCGTTCAACCGCGGGCACCTGGCCAATTCGGTCACGCTGCTCGAGGCCATGCAGCAAGGCCTGCCCAACGGCTCGAACACCTGGCTGCAGACCTCGGACATGGCCAGCTACCGCTGGAACATGGTCATGCGCTGGACGGACGTGCTGAAGACGCCAGCCACGGTGGACAGCGTCTCGAGCTGGAGCGCCACGACCAACTACCGTCCGTTCCGCTGCGTGGGAGAGAACTACGCTGCCGGCACGCATCCCGGCAGCGTTGCGGACGAGTTTTCCGCGCCGACCACGCCCTACAAGAGCGAGAAGGTCGACAGCGCGACCAAGGACGACTGGGCGACAGCCAACGACACGTGCTTCTCGCGCGGCGGGCACGTGCCGCGCACGGCGGACCTGGCCGAGCTCATCCAGCAGGGCCTGCCCGGCGGCAGCAACGCGTGGATGTGGACCTCCGACCAGGCAGGAAAGAACGCGACGCAATTCCTGGTGGGGGCGCTGCGGTGGACGGGCACGGCGCCGGACTTCGGCTTCGCGAACCCCGCCGACTTCACCTGGGTCTACAAGACCTACCAGGCGAAGACCTACGCCTACCGCTGCATCTACTACCCGGTGGACAAGAGCTACGCCGGGCCGCAGAGCGCGGACTGTGCCGGCGGCTGCACGACCCTGACGCTGCCGGACAGCTCGGGCGACAAGATCTGGCTCGACAGCTTCGACCGCGCGCCGCCGGCGTCGCTGGACGTCGCGATCGACACCTGCCGGCAGAAGGGTGGCCATCTCGCGTCCGAGCGCGACCTGATGGAGGCCATCCGGCAGGGGCTGCCCAACGGCTCCAACGCCTGGATCTGGACGTCGGACCTGGCAGTCGGTGCGGTCACCACGAATGCCGTCCGGGCCCACATTGTCAGGTGGACGGGCACCGACAAGAAATTCACCGACGGTTACAACACCTACAGCACCTGGTCCGGTGTGACGGGGGCCACGACGCGCCCCTACCGCTGCATGTGGACCAACGAGCTCCGTTGAGCGACGCCGTCGAGTGATGACCCAGGCCATGCCTCGCCAAGCGGAGAGAGTCTTCGGGCGCTACGCGCTGTTCGACGAGATCGCCGCGGGCGGCATGGCCACGGTGCATCTCGGGCGGCTGATCGGGCCCGTCGGCTTCTCCAAGACCGTCGCGATCAAGCGCCTGCATCCGAACCTGGCGCGCGACCCCGAGTTCGTCTCGATGTTCCTCGACGAGGCGCGGCTGGCGGCGCGCATCCACCACCCGAACGTCGTGTCCACGCTCGACGTCGTGGCGGTGGAAGGCGAGGTGTTCCTGGTTCTCGACTACGTCCAGGGCGAGTCGCTCTCGCATCTGCTCAAAGCCATGCGCGCGAACCGCACGCAGATGGATCCGCGCGTCGTTGCGGCCATCATCGTCAACGCGCTGCACGGCCTGCACGCGGCGCACATTGCCCAGGACGAGTACGGCCGCCCGCTCGGCATCGTGCATCGCGATGTCTCGCCGCAGAACATCATGGTCGGCACCGACGGTGTGGCCCGGGTGCTCGACTTCGGAGTCGCAAAGGCCGCAGGGCGGCTGCAATCGACGCGCGACGGGCAGCTCAAGGGCAAGCTGGCCTACATGGCGCCGGAGCAGGTGCAGGGACAGACCATCGACACCCGCACCGACACCTACGCCGCGGCGGTCGTGCTGTGGGAAGCCCTGGCCGGGCGCCGGCTGATCAGCGCAAAGAACGAAGCCGAGGTGCTGCACGCGGTGCTGACCGGCGGTTTCCCGCCGCCGAGCTCGGTCAACCCGCACCTTCCGCAGGGCATCGACGGGGTGGTGATGCGCGGGCTCCAGCAGGACCCCGCCGTTCGCTATCCGAGTGCTCGCGAGATGGCGATCGCGGTGGAGCGCACGCTGGGAATCGCTTCGGCCTTCGAGGTGGGCGAGTGGGTGGAGAGGATGGCGCCGGACGCCCTGGCGCTGCGTGCAGCGCGCGTGCGCGAGATGGAGAGCACCTCGGCCGTGCACATGATTCCAGCGGGGGCGGGTCAGGGCGGTGCGCCCGCACCCGTGGCCGCGAATCCCCACGAAATCTCCGATGTCAGCGCGCCGGGCGGCGGCGTTCCCAGGCCTCCTCCGCTTGAAGCTTCCTATCCGTCACAGGCCTCGGCGTCGTACCCGTCGGCGGTGTCGCAGGCTTCGCAGGTGTCGCAGGTGTCGCAGCCCTGGTCGAACCAGCCGCAGGTGGCCGCGCCCCAGCAGCGCTCGAACTCGCGCCTGGTGCTCATGGTGGTCGGCATCACGGGGGCGGTCGGAGTGGCCGGTATCGTCGCGCTGGCGGCGTGGCGTCTCCACAACCGGAGCGCCGCTACCGCACCGACCGCCAGCGCCGCAGCGCTGCGTCCGGTCGCCCCAGCGCCGTCCGCCGGGAGCCCGGCCGCCGAGGCGACCGCTGCAGAGCCGAGCCCGTCCGGGACGGAAGCTGCGGCACAGACCGAGCCCGCCGAGTCCGCTGAAGCTCCGGCCTCCGCGGAGTCGGCCGAGCCGGCGCCGCCGGCGCCCACAGCGCCGGTGGTCGCCGCGAAGCCGCACCCCGTCGTCGTCAGGCACCACGCGGCGACCGGCGCGGTGAAGAAGAGCGGGTCATCCGCCAAGACCAAGGCCAAGGCCAAGGAAAACAGCTGCGATTCCCCGTTCTATGTCGATTCAAAGGGAATCAAACACATCAGGCCGGAGTGCATGTGAGAGCAGGACCGAGGACGATGATGAGTGATCGACGCGGGGTCCGACGAGCGAGACTGGGCGTGTGTCTGGGTCTCGCCGTGTCGCTGGTGGGTGCGCCCGCGGCGGCGAGGAAACACAAGAAGCACGAAAAGAAGGAATGCGCGACAGCGTACGTGAAGGCGCAGAAGTTGAAGAGCGGAGGGGAGCTGCTCGAGGCGAAGAAGCAGCTGATCATCTGCGCGAGCGAGGGGTGCCTTTCCGCTGTGCGGAAGGACTGCCTGAGCTGGCTCGACGAGGTCAATGCAGCCACTCCCTCGATCACGGTGTCGGCGCGCGACAGGTCGGGCAACGAGACTCTTGCCGTCAAGGTCGAGGTCGACGGCAAGCCCGTGGCGGAGAAGCTGACGACGGATGGAATCCAGCTCGACCCCGGAGAGCACAAGCTGCACTTCGAGCTGGAGGGAGCCCCGCCCGTCGACAAGCAGATCATCCTGCGCGCCGGCGAGAAGAACAAGCCGGTGGAAGTCGACTTCGGCGGAAGCAAGAGCGAGGACGACTCCGGAAGCACGACCGCGCCCGCCGCAGCGCCACCCGTCGACCAGGGTGTGAAGAAGAAGAAGAAGTCACACGTCGTCAGCTACGTGCTGGGCGGCGTGGGCGTGGCCGCGCTGGGCGGCACGGCCTATTTCTGGCTCGCTTCGAAGTCCGCCGAGAACGACCTCACCGCCAAGGGCTGCGCGCCCAATTGCAGCAAGTCCGACGTAAGCGGGATCAAGCAGAAGCGCCTGTTCGGAGATATCGCGCTGGGCGTGGGCGTGGTGTCGCTGGGCGTCGCGACCTATCTGTGGCTCGCGCCCTCGAAAGAGAAGAAGCGCCCGCCCCCGCTCGGGAGCCTCGACCTGCACGTGCTGCCGGGGGGCGCGTACGGCGCCGTGAGCGGCCGCTTCTGATCCGCCGCTCGACCGCGCGCTCGTGGACTTCCTGCCAAGATCCTGACATTCCCTGGGAATAGCCGGGGATTTCCGGGGTAGGGCCCCCGGGCGGGCGCGTAGCGGCCGCGTTTGGGGGCCCGGCGGCGCGCGGTAGCGCGGCGCCTCGCCCATGGGCGCTGGAAGGATGGGGGCATCCCCTCAGGAAAGCCTGTCATCATCGTTGACGGTTATTCGAGTTCTCGCGTAATTTATAGGGGTGAACGCGATCCAGGGCCCGCCAACCAGGTTGTCCGGATGGCGCTTCCGCCCGATCGAGCCGCTCGGGTCGGGAGCGACCAGCCAGGTGTGGCTGGCCGAGGATCGGGAGCGGGGCGACCAGGTGGCGCTGAAGGTCGCGCGCGACGCGGCGCATGTCGCGACGCTCGCGCAGGAGGCGGAGCGGCTGCTGGTCGTGGATTCGCCGGCGCTGGCCCGCTTGCGCGACGCTGGGCGTGTTCCACCAGGAAAGTGGGAGATCGAGCCCGGCTCGGCCTACGTGGCCCTCGACTGGGCCGAGGGGCGCGAGCTCGACGTTCGGGTGAAGCGCTCGGCGGCCAAGCGCGAAGCGCTGGCGCTCGCCGTGGCGCGCGACGTGGCCCTGGCGCTCGAAGAGCTGCACGGCGCCGGGTCGGCACATGGCGATGTCAAACCCGCCAATATCGTGAGCGACGATCAGACCGGCAGCGCGCGGCTGATCGATCTCGGACTGGGAGACGCTGTGGATCGCGCTGCGCCGCGCGGCGGCACTCCGCGCTACCTGGCGCCCGAGGTGTTCGATGCAGCGCGGAGCGGCGACGGACGAGCGCGGGACTTGTGGGCGCTCGGGCTGGTGTTGGCCGAGATCGCGAGCCCGCGTGTGGCGGACGCGACGGACCCCGCCGAGGCGGCCCGGGATGACAGCCTGCCGCCTGCTCTCGAGCCGATCGTGACCGCGCTGCTCTCGCCCGCGCCGGGGGCTCGCCCCTCGGCGGCATGGGTGCGGCGGCGCGCGCTCTCGGCGCTCGGCCAAAGCGAGCCGCCCGCTGCGGTCAGGGAGCGCCGGCGCCGTCAGGTGCGCCGCGCCTATCTCGGCGTACGGCGTCGTGAGCTGCTCGCGGCCGCCAGGCATGTGCGCTGTGCGGTAGGCGTGGAGGGAGAACCGGGACTGTGGCTCGAGCAGGCGGCGCAGCTGGGACGGCGCGTGGCCGCGCTGGGCGGGCAGCTCATCGACCGCGACGCGCCGCCGCTGGCTCCGCTGGACGCGCTCGGTCGCTCGCGCTGGCTGGCGGCACTGGTTGGACCCATCGCTGCGGCCTGGCCTCCGTTTGCTGTGGAATCGGATGCCGCGCTTGCCGAACGCCTGCTGTCGGCCTGCGAGCGCCTGGAACCGGCGAGCTTCACGCTGCCGGAACTGGAGCAGGGGCAGCGCGCCGCGCGCGCGACGCTGGATACCGACCCGGTTGCGATCGCGCTGGCCCTCGGCGACCCGGGCGTGGCCCCGGCGGTGCTCGATGCCGCGGAAGAGCTCGTGTTTTCCGGGCAGGCGCCGCCGGTGCTCGGCCTCGCGCTGGGGCGCGCGCTCAGGCTCAAGGGAGAGCTTGGTCGCGCACTCTCCGTGCTGTCTCGCTTCGAGCGGCCGGATGCACGGCTCGAGGCGGCCGAGGCGGCGCGCCGCGCGGGAGCGCCGACGCTCGCGCAGGAGCTTCTGGCTCGGGTCGACGAGGCGGCCTGTGACGGGCCGTCGCGCGCGCGCCTGGTGGCGACCCGCGCCCGCATGTTGCTCGATGGCGGGCAGGCGGGCGAAGCACTCGAGCTGCTCGCAGCGGGGCCGGTGTCGGCCGCAGCGCTCGAGACGCGGGCGCTCGGCGAGATCTCGCTCGGTCGGACCGACGAGGCGGAGCGGAGTCTGGCCCGGGCCCGCGCCGTCAGCGAAAACGAGGAGCAGCGCGCGCGGGTGGCGGGCGTCGAGGGAACGCTGGCGCACCAGCGGGGTGACGCGAAGCGGGAGCTCGAGGCGTTTACGCGCGCGGCCGAGCACGCGGCGCACGCGGGAGCCGTGCTGGAAGAAGCCACGTATCTGACGGGGGTGGCTGCGGCCGCGACGAACCTGGGCGAGCTGGGGACGGCGCTCGGGGCTTCCGGGCGGGCGACGCTGTTGTTCGAGTGCCTGGGGCGCAGCGGCGAGGCCGCGCGCGCCCAGCTGGCTCGCGCGTCGGTGTTCACGGTGGCTGGCGCTGTCGCCGAGGCGCGCGAGGCGGCACAGGACGCAATCGCGCGGGCGCGCAGCGCCGATGATCCGCGCTGCCGCGCGTACGCGCATCTCGATCTGGCGGATGTGCTGCCCGACGACGACCCGGAAGGCATCGAGCACGCGCGGCGGGCCGAGGCGCTGCTCGGCGATGCATCGACCGATGATGCGCTGCGCGTCGCGGCGCGGCTGCTCCGCCGTGGAGAGCGCCCGGACATCGCGGCGCTCGACCGCTCGGGGCGTGACGACAGCGTCGGCGTCGATGCACGTCTGGAATGGTGGGGCGCGCGGGCGCTTTCCGGGTCGCGGGCGGATCGACCCGTGCGCGCCGACGCGATCCTGGCGGGTCTGGAAGCGCTGGCGACCGAGCGCGCGCCGATCGCAGTGCGGGGCCCCGCGCTGTCGGCGGGCGCGGCGCTGGCGGCGCGCATCGGCGATGGCGACGCGGCGCGCCGCCTCTCGCAGGCGAGCGGCGAGGCCGCGCGCGAGCTGGTCCGGCGCGCGCCGCCGGAGCTTCGCGCTGCGATCGCCGGGCTCGGATGGGTGGGGTCGGTGCAGTCGCCGCGCGAGAGCAGCATCGCTCCCGAGCAGCTCACCGACATCGAGACGCTGGTGCGCGCGCTGGGACGCCGCGACCGATTGCGTCCGCTGCTCGACCAGGTGCTCGACGCGCTGGTCCTATGGACCGGCGTGGAGCGCGGACTGCTTCTGTTGCGCGCGCCGGGCGGCAGGCTGGTACCGCGCGCCGCGCGCAATCTCGCCCGGAGCGACCTCTCGGGCGCGCAGCTCGAGCTCAGTCGCAGTCTGGCCGAACGCGCGCTCTCCGAGCGGGAGCCGGTGGTAGCGGTCGACGCGGCGGGCGAGATGCCCGAGGTACATGCCAGCGTGCACGCGCTCAAGCTGCGCAGTGTGCTGGCGGTGCCGCTTCTGACGCGGGGCGAAGCGCTCGGTGTGGTGTATCTCGACGACCGCGTTCGACGCGGGGCGTTCGGGCCGCGCGAGCTCGGTTGGGTACGGCTGGTGGCGGCGCTGGCCTCGGTGGCCATCGCCGACGCGCGCGATCAGCTCGAGCTCAGGCGTGCGGCGCGGCGAGCGCGGCGCGCGGAGAAGCGCCTGGCCGAGACGCTGGCGCGGCGCGAGGCCGAGCTCGACGTTGCGGAACGCGAGCTGAGCCGGGCGCGCGATGCACGCGAGACGCGTTTCAGCTACGACGCGATTGTCGGGGAGAGCGGACCGCTCCACACCATGCTGCGGCTGGTCGATCGCGTCACGCTGTCGGAAGTGCCGGTGTTGGTGATCGGCGAATCGGGCAGCGGCAAGGAACTGGTAGCCCGCGCGATCCACGACAACGGGCCGCGTGCCGGACGCCCCTTCGTGACCGAGAACTGCGGCGCGATTCCCGAGACCCTGCTCGAGTCGGCGTTGTTCGGGCACGTGCGGGGTGCGTTCACCGGCGCGAACAGGCCGCGTGCTGGCCTGTTCGAAGTGGCCGACAAGGGCACGCTGTTGCTCGACGAGATCGGCGAGATGAGCCTGCCGATGCAGGCCAAGCTGTTGAGGGTGTTGCAGGACGGGGAAATCCACCCGGTCGGTTCGGAGCGCGCGCGGCGAGTCGATGTTCGCGTGATCGGTGCGACGCATCGCGACCTCGCCGCGCTGGTGAAAGAGGGGCGGTTCCGCCAGGACCTCCTGTATCGCCTGGACGTGATCAGCGTGCGTGTGCCTCCGCTCAGCGAAAGGCAAGATGACATCGCGCTCCTGGCGCGTCATTTCATCAAGAAACACGCCGGGCAGAGCAGCGTGCGCATCTCGAAAGCCGCGCTCGCGGCGCTGGCCGCGTATGCCTGGCCTGGCAATGTGCGTCAGCTCGAGAACGAGATCCGCCGTGCGCTGGTTCTGGCCGACGAGCTGATCGACGTGGAGCATCTGTCGGACGAGGTGCAGGGTCGAGGCGGCAGCCAGACGCGCCCGCTCGGATTGAACGTGCGGCAGCGCGTCGATGCGCTCGAGACCGAGCTGGTGCAGGCCGCGCTCGAACGCACTGGCGGCAACCAGACGCGCGCGGCGGAGTTGCTCGGGCTGTCGCGCTTCGGCCTGCAGAAGATGATGCGGCGATTGGAGATCAAATCGCCAGCTTTACGCCGGCGCGCCGCGGCGCTAGGCGACAGTCGATGAGGAATGCGCAGCTGCCCGGGCCGGTCCTGAAGTGGGCCGGAGGCAAGACGCAGCTGCTCGAACGCATCCTGGCGCGGCTCCCGGAGCGCATCGAAACCTACTACGAGCCTTTCGTTGGGGGGGCGGCGGTGTTCTTCGCGTTGGCGCGCGAACGGCGCTTCCGGCGCGCCGTCCTGAGCGACAGGAATCCGGACCTGGTGGGCGTCTACCGCGCCTTGCAGGAAGACGTGGAGAGCGTGATCGAGGTGCTGCGCGGCTACCACTACTCGAAAGAGGACTACTACCGTATCCGCGCCGAGTTGCCGGATTCGGCGGCCGAGCGCGCGGCGCGCACCATCTACCTGAACAAGACGGGCTACAACGGCCTCTACCGCGTCAACAGCAAGGGGCAGTTCAACGTGCCGTTCGGGCGCTACGTCAACCCGAAGTTCTGCGACGAGACGCGGCTCAGGGCAGCGGCCGAGGCGCTGCGGGGCGTCAGGATCGCCGAACGCGATTTCGAGCAGACGGTCCAGCGAGCGAAGCCGGGCGATGCCGTGTATTTCGACCCGCCGTATGTGCCCGTGTCGCGCACGGCGAACTTCACGGCCTACGCACGCGACGGTTTCGGGATGGACGAGCACGAGCGGCTGGCGCGTGTATTCGCGGCAGTTGCCGAGCGCGGTGCGCGCGTCGTGCTGTCGAACTCGGACACGCCCGAGACGCGCAGGTTGTTCCGTGCGTTTTCGCCGGAGAAGGTGCTGGTCGGCCGCAGCATCAACTCGCGCACCACCGGTCGTGGTCCTATCGGCGAGATTCTGGTCAGCGCCGGGCCTGTCGGGCGACGTCCGGCGAAACGCCGCGCTGGGCGCGGCCGCTGAGCGCGCCCTACCAGGCGACGGGGGCTGGGCAGAAATGCGCGGCAGTGGTGCCGTCGCCGAGCTGGCCGCGTTCGTTGCGTCCCCAGCACTCGAGCGCGCCGCCGGAGAGCACCGCGCAGGTCTGCCCTCCGCCGACAGCGACGGCCCGCACGTTGGACAGACGCGGCACGACGCTGGGCAGCGTCCGCGAGTGCGTGGTGCCGTCGCCAAGCTGGCCGTAGTCGCCGGCGCCCCAGCACGACAGGCTGCCGTCGTCGACCAGCGCGCAGTTGCCGAAGCCGACCGAGAGCGCGACAACGTGCGAGAGCGGGAGCCGCACCGGGATGTCGTGCTGCTCGGTGCTGCCGTCTCCCAGGCCGTCGAAGTCGTAGCCCCAGGCGAGCACGCTGCCGTCGGCGCGCAGCGCATAGCTCCGGAAAGCGCTGGCCGCGACGGCCGTCGCGCCGGACACGCCGGGTACGGGGGCGGGGAGGGCGTGGTCGGCTTTCGTGCCATCGCCGAGCTGGCCGAAGCGGCCGGAGCCCCAGCATTCGACCGTGCCGTCGGAGAGCGCCGCGCAGGTGTGGTCGCGCCCTGCAGCAACGGACACGGCGTCTGAAATTCCCGCGACCGGAGCCGGATGGCTGCGGCTGACCGTGGTGCCGTCACCGAGTTCCCCGCTCTTGTTGTAGCCCCAGCAGCGCAGGCTGCCGTCGGAGAGCAGGGCGCAGGTGTGATCGAGGCCGGCCGTGAGCGCCTGCGCTCCAGCCAGACCCACGACCCGCAGCGGGGGAGAGGTGTCCGAGGTCGTACCGTTGCCGAGCTGGCCGCCGAGGTTGTCGCCCCAGCACGTCACTTCGCCGCTGCCGTGCAGCGCGCAAGTGCTGAACGGGCCACCGGCGATAGCCACGACCCCGGCGACCTCCGGCACGAGCGCAGGCAAGCTCCCCGACACGGGCCTGACCAGGCCCAGCTGCCCAAAGCGGTTGTCGCCCCAGCAGACGACCTCGTGGCTGGACAGGAGCGCGCAGGTGCTGGTCTCGCCTGCCGTCACGGAGACGGCGCAATGTGCGCCGGCGCAGGCATCGGTAGCGTCTCCGGCGTCGGATACCTGTCTTGTATCCAGCCGAGGCGGGGCGATGCTGCCGGCGTCGTCGCCGCTCTGGGGTGGACTGCTTGTTTCGGCGATCGACGACGGAACGCGTCCACTGCACGCGCCGAGCATCACAAGCGCGAGCGCTGCGGGACGAACTCCCCCGATGCGCATGAAGAGCAGTGTTGTGACGCTTCAGCCGCTTCGCAATGCCGACGCAAAAGTAGCGTGGATCGCCACCTGCGTTTTCCGGGAGCAGAGGGGGTCCGTTCCGCGGACGCTGGCCTGCGACGCGGCGAGGCTGCCAGGACCCCCAGATAGACCTGCGTCAGGCGGCGTCGGCTTCGAGCTCGCGGAACAGGGGATCGAGCTCCGGACGCTGGCGCAGCGGAGCGCAGAAGCGGCTGGCGAGCTCGAGCAGCTCGGATTCGAGGGCGTCGGCTCGGGTGCCCATCTCGGCGACGCGTTTCTGGCAGGTTGCGCTCTCGGCTTCCAGTGCCTCGGCCTGGTTGGCGAGCGCATTGCGCAGCTCCTGGATCTGGAACTCGAGATCGGTGACCTCGCTCTGCTTGTCCCGCAGCTGCTCGGCGGCCTGTTTCTGCCGAGCGCGTGCGCCGGACCACTTGTCGATGAGTTCGGCTACCTTCCGGTAGGCGGCCGACAGCTCCGCGTAGGGCTCCTGGAACGCCGAACGGCCTTCCCAGAACAGGATTTCCTTGTGCGCCTTCCGGACTTCCGTGATGCGGGCGTCGACTTCGACGCCCAGCGCGGCCGCGGCCGCCGCCGCGGACTTCAACTCGTCGCGGGCGTGGCTGGCGTCGATGCCGAGCGCGTCGACCGCGTGCCCGAAGCGCTGGCGGCAATCCCGCTCGCGCTGTTCGACGCTCTCCAGCTTGCGCTGCTCGTCCACGCTCTGTTTGCGCAGCGTGGAGATCTCCCGCACCAGCGTCTTGACCTGCCCGAGCAGCTGCGACAGCTCACCGGGGCGCCTGTCGGCATAGGCTGTTTCGAGCATCTGTTCGAACACGGCGGTGCGCCGCACCCAGCGGTCGATGGCCACCGGAGGCAGCGTTCTGGCAGGCTGCCGCGAGCTCTGGACGGCGACAGCCGTTTCGCCCGGTACGCGGACCCCGATGGCGCCGGCGACAGCGCACAGGTCGTTGTGGACGCGGTGCGCGTCCACTGGGCGATCCGCCGGATCTTTCTCCAGCAGCTCGAGCACCAGCTTCTCGACGGCTTCGGGGATCGACGGGTCGATGGACCGCGGCGACGGCGGCTCCTCCTTCATGTGCTTGATGAAGAAGCTCGCCACGTCGTTCGCTTCGAAGGGCAGCCTGCCCGTCAGCATCTCGAACATGATGACGCCGACCGCGTACAGGTCCGCGGCCGGGCCCGCATCGATGGACGTGATGCGCTCGGGAGCCATGTACTGGGGAGTACCGAACACCTCGCCGTTGCCCGTCAGCCGCGTTTCCTCGGCGGAACGGGCGATGCCGAAGTCCAGCAGCACGACCCGCATGCTTCCGTCGGGCTGCTGGGTGAGGAAGATGTTCTCGGGCTTGAGGTCGCGGTGGATGACCTCGAGGTCGTGCGCTCGGGCCAGCGCGCGCGCGATCTGGATCAGGATGGAGAGTGCGTTGTCGAGAGGCACCCGGCCGCGGTCGAGCACGTCGGCGAGCGTTTCGCCCTCGAGCAGCTCCATCACCAGGTACATGCTGCCGTCGTCGGTGTCGCCCTGGTCGAAGATCTCGATGATGTTCGGGTGGGCGAGCTTCTGTGCGGCCTTGGCCTCGCGGCGGAAACGCTCGCGGATCACGTCGTTGCCCGTGAAGCTGTGATTCATGATCTTCACGGCGCAGGGGCGATCGACCAGGCGATGGCGCGCCCGGTAGACGGTGGCCATGCCGCCTTCGCCGATCACCTCCTCGATCAGGTAGCGGCCGGCGATGGTGGTGCCGATGCGCGGGTCCTGGATGTCGACCAGCGCTGCGCCGTCGAGAAAGCAACTAGTGCTCTCGCTCGGGTACTTCAGGTTGCACTGCGGGCAGGCCTTCATCGTTCTGCCGTCTGGGCAGCACCACTCGGGGGGTGGGGGCCCAAGGATAGACGGTGTGCTGCCGCGAGGCGACAGCCTCGCACCCGGGCAGGCCTGCAAGGGTTTTTCCCCTGCAGGCGCGGGCGTGCTAAGCCGGCGTCTGCCCAGGCGATGGACCGCGGGCAGGGTCATTTCCGTGGCTAGAAAGAGCGTCAGCGTAGAGGTTCCGTCCCCCGCCCAGGACCGGCCGAGGCTCGGGCGCGTCGGCATCATCGCGGCCGTTGGTTTCGTGATCGGCATCGTCTGGCCGCGTCTGGCGGGGGTGCACCTGGTGCCGAGTGCGCCCGTGGACGACGACAACGCCGCGGTGGCCTCCGCCGGCCCGTCGGCTTCCGCGGCGCCCGCGCCGGCTCCGCCGCCTGCCGCGAAGCTGGCCCGGGCCGCAGCCAAGAAGAAGGAAGAAGAGCTCGATCAGCGCATCCACGTGCACGGTGACGAGGTGGTGACCAGCTGCCTGGATGCGGATGGTCGCCGGCACAAGGACTGCGACGCGATCAAGTTCGGCGAGGTGGCCCGGCCGCGCATCCGTGCACTGGCGGAGTGCCAGGCGGCGCAGGACGAGAAGGGCACGCTGTCGATCGGCTTCGACCTGGACTTCGAGAAGAAGCAGATCACCGACATTACCAGCGGCAAGAGCACGACGCTTTCACGGCACGCGGCTCGCGGGCTGTTGAAATGCGCCAAGAAGGAGTTCGAGGACGCTCCGCTCGACGGGATCGCCCATCGCTATTCGAAGTACTCCGTCTACTTCCTGGCCGACCTGCTCGTTTCCGGCCACAAGGCGGAAAAGAACAAGGGCGAGGCGGAGCAGACGGCGGTCGGCGACGTGACCGAAGCCAGCGGCAGCGCCACGGTCAGCTGGCAGGTGGCGTTGATCCGCGATGCGCCCAAGGACGGCAAGCGGATCGCGCGGCTGCTGCGCGGCACACGCGTTGTCGTGACCGGTCGCAAGGGCAACTGGTACCGGGTCAAATTCGGTGCACACGACACGCAAGGCTGGGTCTACAAAGCCGCGATCGGGATGTAGCGAGCGCCAGCGCTGGCTGCGTGGTATCTAGTAGTAGTGGCCAAGGTGTCCCGTCCGGATCGACGTCCTCGCCGTCAGAAGGCGCCCGGGAAGTCGGCGGACCAGTCGGCTCCCGACCCATCCGGTGAAGCGACCGGGCGCGATGTCGTGCTGGTTCACGGCGTTACGCCGGACGGGCGCGGGCTGTCCGTGATCCGCCAGCGCGACGACCAGGTGGAAACCGGCGCGCTCAGGCCGCTGGAACAGGGCAAGCCGATCCACGGAGAGGTCGTCACGCTCGAGCCGCGCAAGGAGTTCCCGCTGCTCTGCGACGTGAAGGTGGAGGTCGAAGCGCCCGCGGAAAAGCACAGCGAGGCGCGCCCCGCGCGCTCCGGCCCCGCGCAGGTGGCCAGCGACCGCTATCGCAAGAACTGGGACACGATCTGGAAGAACCGCGACAAGCGACCGAACTGAGTGGGTGGGCCCAAACGAAACTAGAGCGCGTCGAGCAGTCGTTTGATCTTGCTGCGCGCGATGACGAAGGTGGCGTTCACCCCGTCGATGCGGGCGTAGTGGATGCTCATGTCGCGCCACGAGTCGCCGTTGCCGATGTGCCAGGTGGTAACGACGGGGGCACCGCCGTCGGCCGCAGCCAGCTCGACGCGCACCGTGAGCGCGGGCTTGTCGAGCCCTTCCGAAGGCCGTGCGGGGCCGACGTGAACGGCAGCTTCGGCGCGCAGCGTCGACAGCGCGTCGGTGATCTGCTGGATGTTCGCGGTGGAGAGCTGCACGCTGCCGCCGCTCTGCACGTACTTGTTGCCGCGTCGCGATAGCTCGACCTTGTCGTGCTGGGTCGAAAGGACGATGCGCGACGCCGAGCCTGGCCGTACCACGAAGCCCGAGCGGCTGAACAGCAGTGTTCGCAGCGTCTCGACCACGGAGCGCGGCAGCACGAACACGCCCTGGTCGTTCTTCATCCGGGCGTAGTTGCCGCCGGTGGTCGGTGCACCGACGATCAGGGTGCGCTTGTCGACGCCGGCTTCCTTCTGGTGGATCGTGAGGGACGCCTGCACGATGGGCTTGTCGAGTCCGAAGCTGCCGTCGTCCCGGTCGGCGACCCAGCGATCCGCCGAGAGCGAGCCGAGTGCCTCGGCTAGATCGCTGGCAAGGCCCGCGTCCACGTCGAAGCCGGCGGGCGAGGTGAGGCGGTAGGCGCCGGCTCCGGTGCGTTCGAGCATCTCGTGCACCGCCCCGACGTGGAGGTCGATGCTGGAGAGCTCTGAAGCGGAGAAATCGAGGATCTGCCTCTTCCTGAGCAGCGAGGCGTCGGCGGCGAGCGCGCGGGCCGAGTCGCGGTCGAGCTCCAGCACGGCGCCATCGCGCTCGCGCTGGACCGCTACGCTGCCGTCGGCCGACGGCTTGCCGATGCTGAGGGTCTCGGTGACGACCCTCGACTCGGTCTCCGCGGCGGACTTCAGCGTGATGTGACCAGCGGGCGGGTCGAGTCCGAGCTGCTTTTCGTCGGGACTGTCGACGAGCTTCCCACGCACAGCGAGCAGCGCTTCGATGCGCTTGTTGCCCGGCTCGAGATCGACGTCGGCGCGTTCGGGCGAGCGCATCATGAAGCCCTTGTTCTTGCGCTCCAGCTCCAGCTTCTTCTTTCCCTCGACGATGGTCAGGCTCTCCACCTCGTCCTGGTGCAGCGAGAACAGCCCGCGGTCGAGGAGCTGGGCGGCCGGCGTGGAGAGCCCCTGCATCACGTTCCCGGGAACGCAGGCGAACGCCGGGTCCGGCTTTTCACGTATGGCGACCACGTCGTGCTTGCTGTCGGGACAGCGGCCGCCCACGGTCACCACACCCTCGGGCTGCTGCTTGTCGCTGGGCCGCATCGTGATCCGGACAGTGCGCGCCCCGGTCTGCGCCTTGTCCGCGGCCTGCTTGGTGATGAAATGATCGGCCTTGGTGCGCGCGAACTGCAACAGCACGCGATCGAGCGGGGCGCGCCCCACAGCGAAGTCGTGCTGCATGCCGTCGAAGCGCCAGCCGTCCCAGTGCTTGGCGCGGCGGAGTTTGCGCGTGCCGCCCTCGCCTTCGAGATCGAGGTGCGACAGATCCGTCGAGACATACGGCATCATCAGTCGGCCCCTGAGCTCGTCGGCATTGACCGACAGCGCCTTGACCAGGGTCTGTTCGACGATCACCACGCCGGGCCGCGGCACGTTCTGTCCGCCGAGCCTGAGGTAGGCCGCGCCTTTCGGCGAGACCGCAGCCTTGCCCAGGGCAAGCTCGTAGTGGATGCGCCCCATGGCGAGGTGCACGACCATGCGCGGGGCGTCGAGGCCGAATGCCTTTTCGTTCACTTCGGCGGGCTTGATGCGGCGCACCACGGTTGCGAACTGCAGCGCGCCGAGCAGCTTGTCGACCGAGAAGTCCTCGGCCTCGCCGCGGATCGGCTCGAGCATGCGCCAGCCGCTCTGGCCTGCGTCGTCCGCGGGCTCGCGTTCGAGCACGAGCTTCTTCTTGCCGGTGCGGTCGATCTCGATGCGGCTGAGGTCGTCCTGGCGCCAGGCGCCGAGCACGTTGTGCGCGCGCGCTTCCTTCTCGCTGGTCGTGACGTGCCCGGTTGTCACGACCACGGCGATGACGAGCCCGAGGGCCACCACGACCAGGACGATGCTGACCAGCTGTCGCCGCACGAGGGAGGCCATCTACGTCTCGTCGTCCTCGTCCTCGTCCTTGCCCCGGCGCGAGCGCTTCTCCGCGGCGCGGCGGCGGAAGAGGACGAAGGCTGCAAGCAGGAGGCCCGCTCCCGGCATGTACAGAAGTACGTAGTTGCGGACCTTGGAGATCGAATCCTGCGTGAGGCTGAGGCCGACGGCGTGCGAGGCCTTCGCCGGTACGCTGACCAGAGCCGGGCGAGCCGCCAGCCACGAGATCGCGTTTTCGACGAACAGGCGATCGCCAAGTAGCGTGCTGTCGCGCCAGCTCTGCGACCAGGCGATGTTGACGGTGCCGACGACGACCAGGCGCGGCCCGTGGCTCGACCTGGAGCCCTTGGGTTTGGGCAGCTCGGACGCCATGGCCACGGTGAAGGGGCCGCTGGGGTTGTCCGGACCCTTGACCACGTCCTTGTCGCCCTGCACGAACGGTCCGAGGTCGTCGATGCTGAACGCCGACGGGCTCGACGCGAGCAGTGCGTCCGGCGTACCCGAGCTGGTTGCCTTCAGGCTCTGCGCATCTTCCACCAGCACGCGGAAGCGCGGCTTGCCGTCGTCGTCGAACAGAGCCTTGGTGATCGCGTGCTGCTTGGGGACGGCGAAGAAGTTCGCGCCCAGCCCGCTCGGCAGGCGCGCCGAAGGGTCCTGTTCGATGATGAAGTCGTTGTCGAAATGGATGCCGCCCAGCTCCGCGATCGGTTCCAGCCCGGTGGGACGGATCTTGTTGTCGTCGTCCAGCACCGGATTGACCAGCAGCATCACGTTCCCGCCGCCCTTGAGGTAGTCGGCCACCTCCTTGGCGGTGTGCTTGGGGACGTGCTTCTGTGGGCCGGCCATCACCACGACCTGGCAACCCGAAAAGCGGGGGTTGCGCGTCGGCGTCAGCGTGTCGACCTGCTTGACCTTGTAGTTGCCCTTCTCGAGGCGGAAGTGCAGCTCGGCCAGACCAGTCGGACCGGCATTGTCGATCGAGAGCTCCTCGGTGCCCTTGGTGAAGCAGATCTCCGCCTTGTCGCGGTCGAGGACGTTGGCAATGCCTTCGGTCAGCGCCTGCTCGAGCTTGGGCCGCACCTTCCCGCTCTTGTCGTTGTACGACATCATGTCGTCGGTCGTGATGAACCAGTGGCGGCTGCCACGTGCGACGACGATGCTGGCGTCCGTCACGACGCGACCGTCTTCGGTCTTGCCGGCCTGGATGCCGTACTTCTTCTGGATCGCGAGAAACTCGGCGGGATTGCGGTCGGGATCGATGAAGCGCGGCCTGAGCTCGGTGGTCTCGGCGCGGTAGGCGTCGAGCATGTGGTGCACGCTCTGGGTCAGGTTGTCGCTGGCGCTGAGCAGGACGATGATCTGCACCGGGTCGCGGAGTGAGTGCAGCGTCTGCACAGTGGCGTTCGACAGCGTGTACAGCCCCGCCTCCGTCCAGTCCCAGCGCTTGTAGAAGCGGGCGACCAGTACGTTGACGCTGACGGCGATCAGCGCCGCAGCAAGCACCCCGACGGCGGACAGCGCCTTGAACGAGCGCGTGACCGAGCCGGTCGTGCGGCGGTCCTGCTCCTGGCGGGCCGCGCGCTCGTCCCGTTCGGCCTGCTCGTCTTTGGTGGTGGGTCGCCGCTTCTTGCGCTTTTGTGCCATTAGCCCCACCTCCACGAGTCCACGACGCGGGTCGTGACGAACAGCGGCAGGGCGATCAGCGAGGCGTCGAACACGAGCCGTCTCAGGTCGACGATGCCCTTGGACATCTCGTCCAGTTGCGAGAACGCGGAGACGTGCACGCAGATGTCGCGCATCAGCCCCGGGTCGAAGATGTACTCGCCGATGCCGATGATGAACAGGCCGACCAGCGCCAGGATGGTGAACAGGAGCGCGAGCACCTGGCTCTTCGTCATGGCGCTCATCAGTGTGCCGACCGCGAGATAGCCGGCGCCGATGCCGATCACGCCGACATAGCTCGACCCGACGACATGCCAGTCGATGTGCCCCGTCTTGCGCAGGATGACGACGTAGAGCAGCGTCGGCGCCCAGATCGCGACGTACGTGCTCAGCGTGGCCAGATACTTGGCGAGCACCACCGCCGTCGGCGTCACCGGAGCGGTCAGGAGCGACTCGATGGTGCCGCTGCGGCGCTCTTCGGCGAAGACGCGCATGGTCAGCGCGGGGCACAGCATCAGCAGCAAGAGCGGCAGGAAGATCGACTGGCCGAAGTAGGCCTGTACGGGACCGGTATCCAGGCTGAGCTGCGAGACCTGCGAGAAATGCAGGACGATCGAGTAGAAGCTGTAGCCCTGCAGCAGCAAGAATACGACCAGGAGCGCCCAGGCCAGCGGGGTCACCCACAGGCTGAGCATCTCGCGCTTGTAGACCGCGACAAAGCCGCTCACGAGCCGGGCTCCTCGTCGCCGCTCTCGTCCGCCTCGGCGCGCGTCAGCGATGCGAACACTTCTTCGAGCGTCGCGCGTGCCGGGCTGGCTTCGCGTACTCCGATGCCGGCATTGACCAGCTCGGCGACGAGCTCTTCCAGCAGCGCGCCGGGCTCGGCTACGCTCTTTGCGTAGCGGACCCGCACGCGCGACAGGCCGTCGCTGGCTGCCGCTGTCGTTGCCTTGCTTACGCCGTCGACCTTCGCCAGGAGCGCGCGGGCGCGCTTTTCCGGATCGCGCAGCAAGAGCGTTGCCCCGGACGCGGCACTCCGCGCCCGGAGCTCTTCCAGCGTGCCCTCGGCGACCAGCCGGCCCCGGTCGATGACGACCGCGCGATCGCAGGTGGACTCGACCTCGGACAGGATGTGCGTCGAGACGAGGATGGTGTGCGACTCGCCCAGCCCGCGCACCAGCTTCCTGACCTCGCGGATCTGGTTCGGGTCGAGGCCGGCGGTGGGCTCGTCCAGGATCAGCAACGGCGGATTCGACACCAGCGCGTCGGCCAGCCCGACGCGCTGGCGGTAGCCCTTGGAAAGGTGACCGATGAGCGTGTCGGCCATTTCGCTGACCGTCGCCTGCTGCATCGACCGATCGACGGCGGAGGCGCGCTCGCGGCGCGGCACCTTCTTCACCGCGGCGCGGAAGCGCAGATACTCACGCACGCGCATCTCCGGGTAGAGCGGCGACGCTTCGGGCATGTATCCGATGGAACGTCGCGCCTCGAGCGACTCTTCCACGATGTCGTGACCGTCGATGCGCACCCGGCCCCGGGTGGCGCCGAGGAACCCGGCCAGGATGCGCAGGGTGGTGCTCTTGCCTGCTCCGTTCGGGCCGAGGAAGCCGACCACCTCGCCGCGTCCCACCTGGAAGGACACGTCGCGCACCGCGACTACGGTGCCGTAGTCTTTCGTCAGGTGCTCGACCTCGATCACGATGCGCGCAATACCACGGCTCAGGGAAGGCGCGCCACGTCCCAGCGGATGCGGCGCATCGGGCTGTTTTCCACCACCAGGTGCACGTCCGAAACCTTGATGTCGGAGCCCGTGGACACCGCGGTGGTGACCTGCAGCCGGTCGACGTCCCCCTTCTTCTCCTCGTGGTAGCACGCTGTGCAGTCGGCGACCGTGTCGGCACCGGCGCTGGCCAGCTTGCCGGGGTTGCCCTGGTCCTTGTCGACGCGCTCGGCGACGAGGTGGGTACCGTCCGTCAGCGTGAGCTCGGCGTGTCCGCCGGGCGACAGGGCCACCTTCACGTCCAGCCGGTCGGCCACGTCCTTCGGCGTGACGACCGACGGATCGGACGCCGGGGCGAGCGTGTCGATGGCCGGATCGAGCATCGGCAGGATCTGGTCGGCGACGAGCAGAAGCGGCAGCTTGTCGAGCGGAGCCTGGATGCTGACCTTCTGCCCGCCCGTGTAGGCCTTGAAGTCATCCATGTCGAGGTAGCGACCGGGCGGCAACCAGCCGCTCTTCTCGGTCTGCCCGCGGCGTACCACCGGCCAGGCGTAGAGTGCCGGGCCCAGGAAGTAGGCGTCATCTACCGCCCAGCTGTTCGGGTCGTCGGGGAACAGCAGGAAAGGATGCAAGGTGATGGGCGTGCCCGACCTATGCGCCTTGTCCGCCAGCACCATGAAGTAGGGCATCAGCCGCGTGTGGAGCCCGGCGTACTTCTTGTAGACCTGGATCGTCTCGTCGTCGTTCCATAGCTTCCATTTGGTCTTCTTCTGACCCACCGGATTGGAACAGGCGTTCTCCTCCAGCATGATCGGCGACACCGAGCCGAACTCCACCCAGCGCAGGTACACTTCCTTGTCGTTGGGCGCATTGGTGATGCACTTGAAGCCGGTCATGTCGCTGCCCCAGTAGGGGACGCCCGACATGGACAGGTTGACGCCGGCGCGTACGGCCGAGGGAAGCCCCAGCGTGTTGTCGAAGGTGGCTTCCGCGTCGCCTTCCCAGACGGCCGGGGTGTACTTCTGCGTGCCGCTGTAGCCGGAACGCACGTAGTACAGGTAGTTGTGCGGGCGCAGGCTCGACATCAGGTCGTGGGCGGCCTTGGCCGAGAGCACCGGATACTCGTTGTGCATCTCCTTGCCGCGGCGGCCGTTGTAGAACTTGGCGTCGCGCTGCGTGTACTCGCCGAAATCGTGCATCCAGCCGTCGTAGCCGAGCTGTAGCGTTCGCTCGAGCAGTGTCTTGAACCAGGCCGCGGCTTCGGGATTGGTGAAGTCGACGGCAGCGACCTTGAGCAGCGTGCCCGAGATGAACTCTGTGATCTCCGGCTTGCCGTCGGGGCCGCGCACGAACAGGTTGTGCTTCACGCCGTACGCATAGTCGGTTGCGGACTTCGAGTTGTCCGATGCAACGTAGGGGTTGTTGTAGGCGACAACCTTGTAGCCCGCTCCGTGCAAGGTCTTGGTCCAGGTGGACAGCTCGCTCTCGCGCCCCGTCTGCGAGAGCGCAGGCAGGAAATGCACCGAGTCGGAGATGGTGGTGATGGGAATGTGCTTCTCGCGCATGAGCTGCCACTCGGGCTCGCCGTTGACGGTGGCGTTGACGCCCACGCGGCGGATTGGTCCGAACGCCCACGACGCGGGGACGATGGGGCGGCCCGTGTCCTCGGTGTAGTCGGTGAGCGAAGCCAGCGGGTCCTTGTGCACGTAGACGGTGGCGTCGAAGTGGTCGGCGTTCACGTCGAAGCGCCACTCGTTTTCCTGATCGCTGTCGAAGTACACCTCCGTACGGAAGGTCGTGTCGAGGTGCACCGCGTAGCCGCGGTTGGACAGAAAGAACGGCACCGGGAAGTACGTCATCGACGGGCCGTTCGGGTACGGGTTGTCGTCGGCCACCGGAGCGTTCTCACCCCTGCCCAGCGCGCCTTCCTCCGCCCAGCTGTAGATGGGCCAGCCGCGGTGGTCGACCGTCGCGTAGCGCTCGCCCATCCCGAAGAAATGTTCGTCGCGGCCCGATGCGAAGGACATCGTCATCTTGTTGAGCGGCTTGTCGCTGCCGGCGGCCTGCTCCGTTACGACGTGGAAGCGCACGCGGGCGCCATCGAGCGTCACGCCGAGTTGCATCTTCACGCCTTTGCCCTCGAGCTCGAGGTCGGCAGAGTGATCCGTGGAGTGAAGCAGCGTCGCTCGCGACGCATGGCGCCACGGAGCTTCCTGCGCGAGGTAGCCGTCCCAGCCCGGCAGCGCCTTGGCGACGTAGATGGGATCGTCGACCGTGGCCGCGAGCGACCCGTACGGGGCTCCGCTCGTGCCCTCGATCGTGTCGAGCACCGGGTCGCCGTCGGCGTTGTCCACCTCGAGCGAGAAGGGCGAGAGCTTGATGCGCACGGTGACCGAGCCGGAGGCGAGTACGACCGGCGGGCCGCCCTCGGGGTGCGCGGACGACCCGCAGCCCGCGACGAACAAAGCCAGCGCGATGGCCGGCAGGCGCGCAGCGCGCAGACGGGAGGGGGACATGGCGGCATCCTGCCACGTGGCTTGCGCGGCGGGCAGCCCCGCTGCCCGTCAACCTCTGCCCGGCCAACGGGTCGACCCGCGCCCGCGGGTTTGCCCGCGTCCGTTGCCATGGCGTAAGCCTGGGAGCGATGTCGTTCCGAGATCTGCTGTTCGCGTGCGGTGCCCTGCTGGTGGCCTGCAACGGGACTTCCCAGCCCCGCTCCCAGCCTGCTCCCCGCGCCGTCGCCGCGCCCGCCCAGCCCAGCGCGAGGCCGGCGCCGGCCACGGCGTCCGCTCCGCCCGCGCAGTCGGCTGCGCCCGCAGCCAGCGACGCGGGAGCAGGCGACGCCGCTGCCGCAGACGCAGCGCCCGAAGCGGCCCATGCCGACATTCCGCCCGACATGCTGCCCGTCCCCGGCGGCACGTTCATCATGGGTGCGGACACGGGCGGCCAGAAGGACGAGCACCCGGCGCACAAGGTCACCATCAAGGGCTTTTTGCTCGACAAGACCGAAGTGACGAACGAGGCGTACATGCAGTGCGTGCACGCCAAGGTCTGTCGCATGTACCGGACGGACGCGGCCGTGAAGTTCCACGCCGGGCCCGACTCCGCATTCCGCCACCCGAAGCAGCCTGTGTCGGCGGTGAGCTGGCAGGATGCGGTGACCTACTGCAAGTGGCGCGGCAAGCGCCTGCCGACCGAAGCGGAATGGGAGCACGCTGCGCGCGGCAACGACGGGCGCAAGTATCCGTGGGGAAACACGCCGCCGGACCACACCAGAGGCTGCTACTCGGGTGGGCCGCCGCCCTGCAACGGGCACACCGCGCCTGTCGGTTCGTACCCCGCCGGCGCGGGACCGTACGGGCACCTCGACCTGGCCGGCAATGTCTGGGAGTGGACCGCGTCGTACTACGACCCGTTCGCCTACACGCGTCCAACCGCGGACAAGGGCATCCCGGGCACGTGTCCCGAGATCAAGAAGGCGCAGGACTGGCTGCGCAAGCACAACAAGCAGGGCTTCACCGGCACGAACCCGATCCCCGTCGACTGTGACCGCGTCCTGCGCGGCGGCGCCTACAACTACAACCCCGCCGGACTGCGCTCCATGAACCGCGTGCACCACCCTGGTCGGTTCCGCATCCTCGTGGCGGGCTTCCGCTGCGCCAGGGATCTGTGAATCAGGGGGTGTCGGTCCCGGGCAAGAACGGTCCGAGCTGCCGCCTCTGGAGCTCGGCGGTCATGAGCTTCTGGAAGCGCCGGTTCTGTGCGACCGCCATCACGACCATGCCGAAGTAGCCGCGCGGCAGCTTCGGGCTCTCCTCGAAATGGCGGAGCTGTTGGTAGGGGCGCGAGGCGTGCGCGTGGTGATCGGCGTGGCGTGACAGGCCGACGAGCGTGTACAGCGTGAACCACGACTCGGCGTCCCACGAGTCGAGCGGCTGCACCTTGCGCCCGCCGCGTGAGAGCCCCCAGTGCTCGAAGTAGTTGACCGCCTCGAGCAGGCGCACCGCGCCCAGTGCCTGGAGCAGGAAGACCACCAGCGCTGCGGGCCCGAACGCGACGCCGAGCAGGGCAGCCAGCGAGACTTCCGCCACGATGCCGCGTAGCACGCGGCTCTTCAGCATGCGGCGGTCGTGCCACTTCATGTCGGCGTCGCCGAGGCGCTTGGCTTCGAGTCGCCAGGCGCTCCTGAACTGCCCGGGCACGGTGCGCCGCCAGAACTCGCGGTAGCTTTCGCCGAAGCGCGCCGTGGCCGGATCCTCGAGCGTACCGACGCGCACGTGGTGGCCGCGCAGGTGCTCGGTGAAGAAGTGCTCGTACATCACCGTGCACAGGAGCAGCCTGCCGAGCAGCTGCATGCGCTTTTCGCGGCGGTGGATCAGCTCGTGCGAGACGACGATGGCCGAGTAGCCCGAGTTGACCCCGACTAGCAGCACCGCCACCAGCGCGTCGGCCGACAAGAGGCCCGAAAGCGAGACGAGCCGCGAGACGAGCACGACGTTGGCCACCTGCAGCGCTACCAGTGCGTAGAGCACAGCGTCGAAGGGCCACGCCGGCAGGGCAGGATCCGGCTGGCGTCGCGCGGGGGCCGCGTAGCTGTCCAGCATGACGCTGGCGATCACGACGCCGAACCACGGGAGCGCCGCGTACCAGCGATGTGGTCCGCTCAGGGCGAAGGCGAGCGTCGTCAGTGGCAGCACGAAACAGGCGAGGTGCCGGAGCCAGAGCCTGGTCGCCGGGAGTGGCCGTTCCGCCTCCGTCTGCGACCCGGGCAGCTTCCAGCCTGGTTGGGCCGGGACCGTCACGGAGTCACCTCGTCCTGGCGTCTACATACGGGTTCGTATGTCATGGCCCCTAGTCTCCACGTACGATGACGTATGTCAAGTACCCTTGGCGAGGCCGGGTCGGATCGGGCGGCTCGATGGCTGCGTGGGCTGGGCTGTGGAGCGGCTGCCAGGACCCCCAAACCAACCAGCATGCGAGGTCGGCGCGGCAGAATCTCCGCGACGGTGGTATGCGTCGGAGGACATGTCCGGCAGCCCGTCGTCGTCCGGCGCGTCCCGCGCCCCTCGCGCGGACGCTGCCAAAGCGCCTCCGTCGCGCCGCCGCGCGGGTTCGCGCGAGCAGGCGAAGCAGGAGACTCGCGAGGCGCTGGTGGATGCCGCCATGGCGGCGTTCGCCGAGCAGGGGCTGGAGGCGCCAAGCCTGGACGCGATCTGTGCGCGGGCCGGGTACACGCGCGGCGCGTTCTACGTGCATTTCAAGGACCGCGACGATCTGATCGCAGCGGTGATGGAGCGCCTGCTGCGCGGTCTGCTGGATGCCATCATCGCCACGGGCGACGCCGCGCTCGATCTCGAGCGCACCATCCTGCTGTTTGCGCAGGCGGCGGAGAACCATGTCCTTCCGATGCAGGGCTCGGTGTCGTCGTACCAGTTCATGCAGGCGTGCTCGCGCGCGCCGGAGCTGTGCGAGCGCTACGTCGCGGTCCTGGATGAAGCCGTACGGCGCGTCGCCCACGCCGCTCGCGAGGGGCAGGAGGCCGGAACGGTGCGGAGCGACGTCGATCCCGAACAGATTGGTGCGCTCCTGGTCGCAGTCGTGCTCGGCGTCGACCAGATGGATCAGGTCAGCTACTCGTACCAGCCGCGGATGGCTGCCGAGGCGCTGCTGACCATGCTGCGCCCGTGACAAGGCAACGGTGGAGCCCGCCCAAATAGTTTTGCTGCCAACAATTCGTTGTGCGTCTTGACGCGGCGCACATTTGCGCGACGCGATGAAGCGACAAGCCCGCCTGGGCTTTGCAGCAGACGCATCATCGCGTACGCTTGTGTGCTTGCGTTCGACGCGGCCCGGGTTCCTTATCAGACGTGTACGCAGCCCGGCGTGAGGTGGGTCCACTGCTGTCAGGGGGGACCAATTACCAGCTAGGCAAAGCAACTCGAGGAGACAATCAATGCGTACAGTTCGAGCTATCCTTGGCCCTGTCACCGCCGTTATCGCGGCTGCGGGGCTCCTTGTCGTGGGCTGCAGCAGCAGCAGCAGCAACAACGGCGGTGGTACAGGCGGCAGCGCGGGCAGCTCCGGCGGATCAGCCGGCATGGCCGGCAGCGCCGGCACGGCAGGTGGCGGCGGCACGGCTGGCACCGCGGGCAGCGGTGGCACCGCCGGTATGGACGGTGGCGCCGGCGCGGCGGGCAGCGGCGGCATGGCCGGCAGCGGCGGAGCCGGCGGCAGCGGCGTGGTGGATGCCGGCCCGACCATGACGGTCTCCGGCGTGGTCACGGACAGTTCCACCGACAACCCCCTGCCGAGCGTCAAGGTCTGCGTCACCTATCCGAACATCGGGCAGGTGTGCACGAACACGAACTCGAGCGGCCAGTACTCGCTTGCGGGCGTGCCGCAGTCGCAGGACGTGACGCTCTCGTACGAGCTGACAGCCTACGTCCCGGCGGACCTGTACACGCACACCGGGACGGCCGACACGCAGATCCCGGTCCAGCTGATCACGACCGCTACGCTTTCTGGATTCGCTGCGTTGCTCGGCAAGCAGATCGACACCAGCAAGGGGCTCGTCTTCACGAACGCGCTGACGCTCACCGACGCCGGCACGCCCACTCCGAAGTCCGGTGTGAGCTTCGCGCTTTCGCCGACCAGCGGCGATGGCCCGGTGTATCTGGACGCAAGCGGCGCGCCCAACGCCTCGCTGACCGCCACCAGCTCGAAGGGTATCGCGGCGGTGCTCAACGTGGCGCCGGCCAGCTACGACCTGTCGGTGACCACCAGCAACTGTGCGGGACCGAACAGCGGCTGGTCTCCGGCCGCCAACAAGGTGTCGCTGAAGGTGACCGCCGGGCGCGCATCGCTCGTCGGCTTCCTCTGCCAGTGATGGCGATCTAGTCCGCCCGAAGGACAGGGCCCGGTCCTCACACGTCGTCAAGACGTGGGTGTGCCGGGCCCGCCTTTTCCATCCGCGCGCGCCGGCGGGAGCGGACTCTGCAGCTCTACCGGCTCTGCCGGGACCGACAGCGATCGAGCAGCGCGCGCGCGGAAGAGTCGTCCCGCGACACTTCCAGTAGGGGAGGCGGCATTCGCGGCATACCTACGGGGCAGCGCTCGCTCGATCTGCGCGAGACTTCCAGGCTGCCTGCGTCGCCTCCGCCTTTGCGCAGGACCACGACGCGCCCCGGCAACGCGCCTTCATGAGCGACGCCTTCGACTCGGGTGATATTCCAGGCGCAGGTGTCCGAGGCGTCAGCCAGCGCGATCACGCGTCCTGTGCCCGCACCGACGTGTACGGCAAAGCGATACGTGCCGATCGTCCCGCGATGCGGCCACTCGCCGAGGCGCCCGCTCCTGACCGCCTGTTCGACGTCTTCGATGCGCGGATAGGCGCGCGCGGCCAGGTCGGTACCTCGGAGCGCCGGCGTGGACGGCAGGACGAGAACTCCGACGCAGTGCTGTCTGCCACTTCCGTCTGCGGGAGCCGTGCACGCGGTCAGGTGGGTGCGATCGAGCCAGGAGTGGACGCTCACGAGCGCGGCATCGACGTGGCCCGGCAGCTCGACGCGGTCGATTCCCTTCGGCACCCGTCCCCTGGACAGCGCGAAGACGTCCAGGAGCGGGCCGGGAGCAGGCGCGCCGCTCCGTGACCTGGGCTCGAACGCCGCCACACTGGCGATCAGAGCTGCGCGCCTGGCCATTTGCACGCGAACGAAGCTGTTCTGGTAGTCGTAGCCGCGCGCCGACAGCGCTCGCGCCAGAGCGGCGAGCTGCGCCAGATCCAGTCCGCGCTCGCACTGCGCGCGGCGGGCATGCGCCCGGGCAACAACTTCGGACTGCAGCGCCGTCCACGCGGGGACTGCGACCAACAGCATCAGGATGCCCCTTGTGGTGCGCCGCTGCAGTTGCGCGCGCATGAGCCATCGTTCCACCAGCGCAGCAAGCAGAACCGCCAGGAACGGCAACGCCGGGACGAGGTAGTACGGCGGTATGTCCTCGCCAAAGGCGCGCACCAGGCCGAACACCAGCAGAGGGTGGACGACTGCCGGCAGCAGCGCGAACCAGCGCCGCCGCTCCACGCCGTGCGTCTGGATGCGCGGCCGCAGGAGCAAGAGCCCGACGAACAGCAGAAGCAGGGCGACCGCACCCAGTGCCATGACCGGATAGGACAGCGCGCGAGCGATGTTCGACTCGAAGGCATCGCGAGACACGTTCCAGAGCACGGTGACGATCGCCAATGCGCTCGCGAAAAGCGACAGCCATGGTCGGCGCTGGTAGAGCGCCACGCAGACGACGAACGGCACTAGCAGGAGCGCCGCCACGCCATGGAACTCGACGCAGAACGCCAGCGCCAGCGCCGTCCACACCGCGTCGCGCACGAGCCGTCGTTCGACCATGCGCAGCATCAGGAAGGCCATGCACGCCGCCGCGAGCGGTAGGAACGTCGGGTTGTCCAGCAGCTCCAGCGGCACCATCGAGCGCGCGGCCAGCGCGAACACGACGGCGCCGAGTAGCGCCGGAGCGGTGGAAGCGAAGCGGCGCGCACTCGCGTACACCAGCGTGGCTGCCAGGGCTGCACCGGCTATGGCCGCGAGGTGCAACGCGTACGTGCCGAGATGGGCCATGCGCGCGCCGACCAGGATCCAGATCCACGTCGCGTCCTGCTGGAAATGACCCAGACCCCCAGGCGGGCCCTGGCGAGGGCATTTGCCGAGGTCGACGCAACCGCGTGCCATCAGCAGGTCGCGCAACGTATCGGCGTTCCCGAGCGGCACCCTCACAAGCCAAAACAGGATCAGCAGCACGTACAGGCCGACCAGTGCCGTGAACCATCGGCTGGCGATGACCCGATCGACGAGGGGGCGGCCGGTCGATGCGCTCACGCGGCCGAGTATACGGCGCCGGTGCCGTCGTTGACGGTTCACGGTGACGTTGGCATGATTCGCTGAATCTGGTGTTCCGTCCGGCCCGGTCGATCTGGCTCTGCGCCGTGCTTGCTGTCGCGGGCATGTGCTGTTCGGCGATCGCGTTGGCCAGTCAGCGAGTGTTTCCGCCGGGCGAAGAGGCGACGATTCTGTCCTTCGTCGAGCCCTACAAGCTCGGAAAGGTCGCTCGGGACGGCCTCGAGCTGAGCGATGTGTCCATCCAGCCGACGCGCGCGACGTGGACCTTTTCCCGGGACAAGCACGTCGTCGCGCGTCTGACCCTCGAACTGGTGGGTGCGCACGGCATGAACGTGCGGACCGAGCCGCCACTTGTGCGCCTGCCGGTCGGACTGCAGCCCACCTTCCGCAAGCTGGTCGAACAGGTGCGGACACGTTCCGCGCCGAAGGACGTTGGCCCGATGACGAGACCGGCCAAGCCGCACGTCCTCCAGGTGAAGCGGATCCACACTGCGCCGCTGTCTCCGCTGCGCCAGGTTCCCGCACCCCTGTCGCTGCTATTCTTCTCCGGCGTGCTCGGTGCAGCTGGCCTGGCGCGCGATCGGGTGGTCCTGGCGCGGCCGCGCTGGGCGGGGGCTGCATACTGGGTGGCGGCCCTGGGCGTGGCTGGTGCCGTGGCACTGGTGCCGCTGACGTGGTGGCTCTTCCATGCGTCGCACAGCGTTGCGATCGAGGCAGCGCGCCAGGTGCTCGAGGTGCTGGCGCTGGGCATTGGACTGGCCGCCGCCGGGATCACCCTGCTGCGCCGTCACGACCGGCCGGCATGGGAGCGCAAGCCGCTCGGGTCTGCCGTCGTCGATACCGTCGTCGTGGTGGCGCTGACCGCGCTGTTTTCGCGGCCCGGGCCTGGGCACGGCAGCGTCTGGTTGGTGCTGGCAGTGCCGGCGCTCGCGCTGGCGCTGGCCCGTTCGCTCGGCTACTCGCGCTCGGGCGCGCTATTCGCGGGCGGCGTGCTCGCGCTCCTGCCGATCAACGCCGCGCTCGCGCCCGGATGGGTCCTCGCGCTGGCCGGCCTGGCGCTGCTCGCCTCGGGGCTCCGCTATCGCCGCCCCGAGCTCGTAGGGTGTGCATCTGCGCTGCTCGCATGGCGCATGTGGGCGCACGCCGGAGCCGCTCCATTGGCGCTTGTCGCCCTGGCGGTGGCGTGGAGCGCGGCCGAGCCAGCCGGCCCCGCGGAGATTGCCGGCGGCGCTCTGGTCGGTCTGGGTGCGCTATCGGCGCTGCTCGCCGCGCACGCGCTGCAGGTCGCGGCGCTGGCCGTGCCTCCGCCACCGCTCTGGCTATGGTTCGCGGCCGTGCCCGGCGCAGCGGCATTGTGGCGGAGCTCGCGTCGCGTGCTCGCAGTGGTCGTGCTCGCGTTGCTGGTCGGTCTGCAGCCGCTCGTGTGGCTCGCGCTGCTCGCCGGCGCGGCAGCGGAGCGCGCGCTGGCCTTTGCTGTGCGCCGGGCGTGATGCGGTCGAGTTCGGTGCCGGACGCCGCGCGCCGTCAGGCCCGCGGCTGATCCTCGTCGTCGTCCTCCAGGGCGGCGCCGTGGCACTTCTTGAACTTCTTGCCGGAGCCGCAGGGGCAGGGATCGTTGCGGCCGATCTTCGGGCCGGTGGAGACGGGGGCGGGAGGCGGCTGGCTCGCCACTTCGCGCGCCAGGGCCAGCGGGTCGTCGGACAGATCCGCGTTGACCGTCGGCGGCTCGCCGGGGTGCCGCGCGATGGCCTGCTCCAGCTCTTCCTGGTGGCGCGCCTCGGCCTCGTGCTCCAGCGCTTCGATCTCTTCCTGGGCGTGGATCTGCACCTCGAACAGCTTGATGAGCACCATGCCCGACACGCGGGCCATCATCGTCAGGAAGAAGTTGTAGCCTTCCTTCTTGTACTCGTCCTTCGGGTCCTTCTGCCCGTAGCCGCGCAGACCGATGCCGTCGCGCAGGTGCTCCATGCTCGACAGGTGATCGACCCATTCCTCGTCGATCGTCTCGAGGTAGATGTGGCGGAAGATGCGCATCGCCAGATCGACGCCGAGCTCCTCTTCCTTCTTGAAGTAGACCTTCTCGGCCTGCTGGTAGAGCTCCTGCACGAGCAGATCGCGGTCGCCGAATTCCTCGATATCCGACTCGAGCTCGGCCTTGAAGTGCTCCACGAAGCCGTCGCGGATGCTCTTCCAGTCCCAGTCCTCGGGGGGCTTGTTGGCCGGGCAGCTCTCCTCGACGATGGCCGCTACCACGCGATCGATGAGGTCGAGCATACGCTCCCGCTGCTCGGACAGACCCCGCGGCACCAGATCGCAGAGCTCGTCGTACACCTTCACGGGCGTCAGCTTCTTCGAGCGGGTCTCGATGTCGAGCTTGATGCCCCACAGCTGGTAGACCTCCTGCTGCAGCGACTCGAGCTCGACGAGCTTGCCGGCCTTCTCCAGCTCGTCCGTCGTCGGGGCGCGCGGCTTGCCGTCGTCGTCGCGCGGCTGCACCGGCTCCTCGCAGAACATGCCAACCAGCTGTCCGACGAGCGGCGTCACCTGCTCGGCGATCTTCGGGTCGATCTCCACGCTCCGCACCTTGCCGGTGGGCTTGCCGAGCTCGTCGATTTCCTCGGGCTCGTAGCGACCGAGCAGAAGCGCCTGGCGCAGCGAGTACACCGTCTTGCGCTGCGCGTTCATCACGTCGTCGTACTCGAGCAGGTTCTTGCGGATGTCGAAGTTGCGCTCCTCGACCTTGGCCTGGCGCGTTCTCGATGCTCTTCGACACCATCGGGTGCTCGATGGGCTCGTCGTCGGGCATGCCCATCCGGTCCATCAGGTTCTTCACCTTGTCGCCGGCGAAGATGCGCATCAGGTCGTCTTCGAGCGACAGGTAGAAGCTGCTGGAGCCCGGGTCGCCCTGGCGCCCCGCGCGGCCGCGGAGCTGGTTGTCGATGCGGCGTGACTCGTGGCGCTCGGTGCCCAGGATGTGCAGGCCGCCAAGCTCGAGCACTTCCTTCTGCTCTTTCTTGCAGCTCTCCTCGAGCTTCTTGACGAGCTCGGCGAATTCCTCCGGCTCCGCCTCCGGGTCGCGATCGGCCTCCTGGAACTCCCAGCGCGCGAGCATCTCCGGGTTGCCGCCGAGCAGGATGTCCGTGCCGCGGCCGGCCATGTTCGTGCTGACCGTGATGGCGCCCTTGCGCCCGGCCTGCGCCACGATGAACGCCTCGTTCGCGTGGTGCTTCGCGTTCAGCACGTGGTGCGGCACCTTCTTCTTCTTGAGAATGCGGGCGATGGCGCCGCTCTTCTCGACGCTGGTGGTGCCGACGAGCACGGGGCGCCCCTTCTCGTGCTCCTCCATGATCTCGCGGATGACGGCCGTGAACTTCTCGCGCTCCGTCTTGTAGACCATGTCGTGGCCGTCTTTGCGGATCAGCGGCTTGTTCGTCGGGATCACCGTCACGTCGAGCTCGTAGGTGCTCGAGAACTCCTGCGACTCGGTCTCGGCCGTGCCGGTCATGCCGGCGAGCTTGTCGTAGAGCCGGAACAGGTTCTGGAAGGTGATGGTGGCCATCGTGCGACTCTCTTCCTGAATCGGCACGTTTTCCTTGGCCTCGACGGCCTGGTGCAGGCCGTCGCTCCAGCGGCGCCCGGCCAGCACGCGGCCGGTGAACTCGTCGACGATCAGCACCTTGCCGTCCTGGCTGACCATGTAGTGCTGGTCGCGCTTGTACAGCGCGTGCGCACGCAGGAGCTGGTTGGCGATGTGCAGCGTCTGGACGTTGACCGGATCGTACAGGTTCGTCACCCCCAGCATCTGCTCGACGGCTTCGACGCCGTCGTCCGTGAAGGTGACGGTGAACGCCTTCTCGTCGACCAGGTAGTGCTCGTCCTTGCGCAGACGGGCCATCACCTCGTTGATGGTGCGGTACTTCTCGCTGGCGGCCTCGGCGGGGCCGCTGATGATGAGCGGCGTGCGTGCCTCGTCGATCAGGATCGAGTCGACCTCGTCCACGATCGCGTAGTTCAGGCTGCGCTGCGCGTATTCCAGCGCCGAGAACTTCATGTTGTCGCGCAGGTAGTCGAAGCCGAACTCGTTGTTCTGCCCGTAGCAGATGTCCGAGCGGTAGGCCGCGCGCTTCTCGTGGTCGGGCTGCTGGTTGACGATGGTGCCGATGCTCAGGCCCATGAAGTTGTACAGCTTGCCCATCCACTCGGCGTCGCGTGTGGCCAGGTAGTCGTTGACCGTGACCAGGTGCACGCCCTTGCCTTCGAGCGCGTTGAGGTAGATGGGCAGCGTGGCGACGAGCGTCTTGCCTTCGCCCGTCTTCATCTCGGCGATGGAGCCCTTGTGCAGCACCATGCCGCCGATGAGCTGCACGTCGTAGTGCCGCATCTTGAGCACGCGCCGGCCGGCCTCGCGGCAGACGGCAAAGGCTTCAACCAGGATGTCGTCGAGGCTCGCGCCGTTGTCGAGCTTCTCCTTGAACTCCGGCGTCTTGGCCTGCAGCTCGGCGTCGCTGAGCTTCTTGATCTTCGGTTCGAGATCGTTGATGGCGGAAACGCGCGGGCGCATCTTGCGCAGGGTCCGCTCGTTCGAGGTGCCGAAGACACGTTTCGCTACCCAGGTGAACATTGCTTCCCGTTCTTGTCCGTTCGACCGGAGCCCACGACAGACAGTGAGGGGCGGCGGGGCCCGGTAAAGTCCAGGGAAGCTAGTCCGCCGGGCCCCGTTGCGCCAGCACCCTCAGGGCGCAGCGGCCGGGTTTCCCCTCCAAATCTTCGGTCCAGCGGCCGCCATCGTCCGGTCCAGGGCCAGCCGAGCCTGTTATTGAACATGGTCCAATAGCGCCGTGGCATTTTCGGCCCCTTGGCCGCTCGCAGCGGGCGCGCGAATCCCGGTCGACCGGATCAGTCCCCCGGATGGGGCGTGGCTGTTTTCATTGCGCCACCGTCGTTCCCCACGCCGACGGCTGCGAACCCGCGACAAGCTCGAGGGTTCCGCCGGCGATGATGTCCGCGTGCTGGAGCTCGGGCACGTCGATCGGCTTGCCGTTCAGGCGTGCGGACTGGATGTAGATGTTGCCGGGCGCGGCGTTCTTCACGTCGATAGTGAAGGAGCTGGCGCCGCCGGCGGCCGGGTCGAGCCGGAGCGTCACGCGCGAGAACAGCGGGGTCGTGAGCTCGTACGTGCCGCTGCCCGGCGCCACCGGATAGATGCCGATGGCGCTCAGCACGTACCACGCGCTGGTCGCGCCGGAGTCGTCGTTGCCCGGCAGGCCGTCCGGCAGAGCAGCGTAGCGCGTCGTCAGCACCGAGTGCACCTGCTCTTCCGTTCTGTCGGGTCGACCGGCGAAGTTGTACAGGTACGGCGTGTGGAAGCTCGGCTCGTTGCTCGGGTCGAAGTAGCTGGCGAAGAACGCGTCGAGCTTCTTCACGAAAGCGGCGCGCCCGCCCACGAGCTGGATGAGCGCAGGCACGTCCTGGGGCACGAACCAGGTGTAGATCCAGGCGTTGGCTTCGGTGAAGCCGTTCGTCAGGCTGTCCTTGGTTGGGTCGAACGGAGCTACCCAGGTGCCGTCGGCGTTCTTCGGACGCATCAGGTCGGAACTGGCGTCCCACACATTGCGGAAGTTCTGGCTGCGTTTGGAAAATGTGCTCTCTGCGTCGGACTTGCCCAGGACGCCGGCGATCTTCGAGATGCACCAGTCGTCGTATGCGTACTCCAGCGTCATGCTGGCGGACTGATCCGGGTCGCACTGCTGGGGCACGTAACCCTTGTCCACGTAGGACTGCGGCGTTCCCAGGTCGAGATAGCCGCACAGTCCTGCGAGCACTTCGTCCGTGTTCTCCTGGGTGGCGCTCTTGTCCACCGCCGACCAGGCCGTCTTCGGGTCGAAGCAGGCGAAGCCCTTGGTCATGGCATCCGCGATGATGGACACGGCATGATTGCCGATCATCACGCGGGAGTACCCGCCGGCGTTCCACGTGCACTTGGGCAGCCAGCCGCCTTCCTTGTAGATGTGCAGGTACGAGTCGACGATGTCGTCCACTCGCTCCGGCTCGATCAGCGTCCCGAGCGGGCGCGACGTGCGGAACGTGTCCCAGGCACACCAGTCGTCGGCGAAGAAGTCGTGGCTCTTCCAGGTCACCACGTGCCCCTTGCCGGCGGTCGCGCTGAAGAACTTTCCCCCGACTTCGGTGTAGTCCACGGGCTGCGTGAGCGTGTTGTAGAGCGAGGTGTAGAGCAGGGTCTGCTGGTCCTTGCTGCCGCCCTGGACCTGCACGCGGCGCAGCAGGCAGTTCCACTTGTCCCGCGCTTGTTGCCGCACGTCGTCGAAGCTCTTGCCCGACAGCTCGGCGTCGAGGTTCTTTTTCGCCTGGTCGACGCTGATGCGCGAGATACCGACGCGTACTTCCACCACCTGCCCGGCGTTCGTGGACAGCCCCACGTAGCCGCCGCGATAGGTGCCGTCGGTCTGTCGCTGGCCCTGGGTGACCGTGACCTGGCCAGTGCCCTTCGACACCGTGGTGCCGAAGGACGAAAACGGCGTGTCCAGCTCGGCCACGAAGTAGGTTGTGGCCACGGCGGTGTCCGGGTCGCTCTTCACCAGCACCTTGACCGCCGGGTGGACGACGTACTGTCCGTAGCCCTCGATGGTGTGGTCGCCGACGATCTCCAGGTGGCCGCCGATGGACTGCCCCAACGAGTGACCGATGTCGAAGTAGATCTTCGCCGTATCGGTCTTGGGGAATGTGTAGCGGTGGATGGCGGCGTGCGCGGTGGCCGTGAGCTCGACCTTCACGCCGTAGTCGTCCAGCGTCACGGCATAGCGACCGACTTCCGCGGTTTCGCTGTCGTGCGAAAAGCTGGAGCCCGGCTTCGTGCCGTCCAGCGCGCCAACCACCGGCAGGATCAGGATCTGGCTGTAGCCGTTCTTGCTGCCGCCGGGGCCCAGGAGGTTGTCGTGCGTGAAGCCGTTGATGAAGCTGGCGCCGTACGTGTAGGCAGCGACGTTGCCGCCGGAGCTGGTGTCCGGACCGACCTTCACCATGCCGTGCGGTACGCGCACTGCCGGCGTGGTGTTGCCCGACGCGGCGGTTCCGATCATCGGATCGACGAGTGCGGCCAGGTCCGGTCCAGCGGGGCAGAACGCGAGCGCCGCCGCCCGCTCCTTCGCGGACGGACAGTGCCCTGCCGACTTTTCTGCCGGCGTGCCAGCGCTGCACGCCACAGCTTGCGTTGCCAGCGCGAACAACGCCGCGCGCGCCGCAGAAGGGATCGGGAACGCCTGACAAGCCATCGCTGGCATTGTAGTCGATCCACGTTCGCCAAGCGCCTTCGCCCCAGCTGGGCGGCGTGGAGAGCTAGAAGCGCTCTTCGCGGAACGGCATGCCGAGCTCTTCGCAGACCGGCCGGATCTTCCGGGCGAGACCCGGCGGGCCGCAGAAGAAGACGTGCACGCGCTCGGGGTCGTGCTCGTCGGCGATCGCGCGGAGCTCCTTGTGCCAATCGGGGTGACCCATGTGCGTCTTGGCGCCGAGGCCCGTCACGATGTCGGGCAGGCCAGCGCCCTGCGACAGCTCGCGTGCCACCTCCAGGCCCGCCGCGGTCAGGCCGCCGCGGCCGCCCGTCATGTGGATGTGCAGATCGAGCTTGTGGGCGGTGTCGCTGTGCTCGAGCTCGCCGAGCAGCGCGGCGAACCATTCGAAGGAGTACTGGTCGCGGTTCAGCCAGAAGAAATGCACTTTCTGGGTGTTCGAAGGCGCGTCGCCCTGCTGTCCGCGGCGCAGGATGCTCTCGAGCACGCTCGCAAACGGCGTCACGCCGATGCCCGCGCCGATCATCACCGCGTAGCGCGCCTCGAAGATGTGTCCGGTGGGTGCGCCGTAGGGTCCGTCGATGCGCACCGGCAAGGGTTGTTGCTCGCCGCTGTTCGTTCTGGTCTCGATCAAGCGCCGCAGCGCGTTCGTCCAGTTGCCGAGCGAGCGCACGTGCAGCGTGAGGCGCGGGCTCTCCGGCGCGCTGCTGATGGTGAACGGGTGCCACTCGTGGCGTGCCAGCTCCGGAATGCGCAGGAACAGGTAGTCGCCGGGCACGTACGAGAAGCCCGCCGGTCGCTCCAGCTCGAGGCGGGTGACGCCGGAGCGCAGTGCCTCGCTGGCAATGACGGCGCTCGGCTGGGCGCGCTGCCTGAACCTGAACCACTGCTCTACCGTGAAGCCGATCAACGCGAGCGCGCCCCAGCCCAGGATCGACGGCGCGTGGATAGCCGCCAGCACGATGAAGGGCACATAGAGAAGATGCGTGAAATAGAATAGCTCGAAGCGGTGTGAACGGCGCACCGCCGCCCGTGCGAAGAACCACATCACGAAGAAGACCAGCAGGATTGCCGAGCCCGTGATGCCTTCCAGCGAGAGCATGCGCGCCGCGAACTTCCCGCTTTCGGCGTAGCCGTACATGCGCGCCGAGGCATGCCCGATCGCGAAGACGAACATGCTCGTTCCCACCAGGCGGTGGAAGTCGATCGCCTCGTCTATGGGCAGCGCGCCGCCCGCGCGGCTGCGCCGGACCCAGGTGAGCAGGCGGCGCAGGACCGGGATCAAGAGCAGCGCAGCATTGAGCTCGATGCACGTGGTGCAGGCTTCGCCGAACTTCTGCAAGAGCCCCGGCGGCGGACGGCCGTGATGCGCGTGTCCGGGCAGCGCCAGCGTGACCGCGAAGATGGCCGCATTCACCAGCACCCACACGCCCAGGTAGATGAGCGGGAGCCGCCGGTTGTCGAGGTAGCGGCGCAGTCGCTCCCGGCGCCCGACCTGCTCGGTCGAGAAGCGCGCCAGCAGATCCTCGTTCGGCGCGATCCAGCGGGCCTCGCTGCGCGTCATCTGATCGAGCAGGTGTGGGTGGCGCTGGAGCACCGCCTCGAACTCGTCGAACGAGATGCGCCGGTCGCGGTTCGTGTCCGTTTCGGACAGCAGCGTGTCGGTCAGACGCTCGATGTGGGCGCTCTCCACGGAAACGTCGTCTTCCGCGAGGCTCATCGCGATCATCCTGAGCAGCTCGTCGCGCTCGAGGACGCCGTCGCCATTGTCGTCGTGCAGCCGGAAGGCGAACCAGAGCTTGTCGCGCGTGGTGCCGAACACGATCTTGCGTACGCCGGCGAGGAACTCCTCGCGGTTGATCACGCCGTCGCCGTTGTCGTCGAAGATGGCGAGCATGCGCCGCGCGAAGTACTCGCCCTCGAGCCCGAGCGCCGTCTTCAGTGCTGCGACGTTGATCGCGTCGGTTCCCCCGGAGTGTTGCGAAAAAGCGCGATCCAGCGTCTCGACGAGACGCGCGTCCATGAAGGAAAGACGCTGTTCCATGAAAGGTGGCGGACACAATAGCCGACGCGCTGGCGCTGTCGAGCCACAGGAACAACGTGGGAGTCTATTGTCGCGCAGCCGGAATAGGGGGCAGCGCTGGAACGTTGAGCGCCCCTCGCGACAGAGCCTAGCGCTCGCGCGCAGCGAGGCGCGCTTTCTGGCGGGCCTCGGCTTCGGCGAAGGCCCGGCGCTGCTCGTCGGTTTCGAGGACCAGCCGGGGGACGCGGCAGGGTCGCCCCTCGTCGTCGAGGGCGACGTAGACGAGCGTGGCGGAGTTGGTGTGCGTGGTTTCGCCCGTGATGGGGTTTTCGGCCTGTACGCGCACGCTCACCTCGACCGACGTCCGCCCGACGTAGCTGACGCTGGCCTCGCAGCTGAGCAGCTCGCCGACATGCACGGGGGAGTGGAAGGTCATCGAGTCGATGGCGATCGTGACGCAGGGGCGCTGCGCGTGGCGCATGGCCGAGATGCCGCCGGACTCGTCGACCATCTTCATGATGAGCCCGCCGTGCACGTTGCCCAGAGCGTTGGCGTGCTCGGGCAGCATCAGCTGGTGCAGCGTCACTCTGGAGGCCGAGACGGGCTTTTCGTCGGGGAGGGGTGTCATCGCCGTCTACGGTAGCGGGCCGCGGCGCCGGGCGCCCGGTTCCCGACAGCTGGCTGGCGCGACCACCCCGGTTCGCCCGTTTTTCCCCCTCTGTTCGGCGACTTGCGCGAGGGGCCGGCTCGACCGGCCGCTAGCGTGCTAAGCCCGGGAGGCCCGGCAGCATGGACCTCCTGTACTTCATTGTCCTCATCAGCTCGCTGATCTTCGTTCACGAGCTGGGACACTTCCTGTTCGCCAAGGCCTTCGGCGTGAAGGTGCTGACCTTCAGCCTCGGCTTCGGGCCGAAGATCCTCCGGCTGCGCGGGCGCGAGACGGAGTACTGCATCGGGCTTCTGCCCCTCGGCGGCTACGTCAAGATGCTCGAGGAGTCGAAGAGCGACATCGTGCTGCCGGAGGACAGGAAGCGCACCTTCGAGTCGCTGCCTCTGTACAAGCGCATCATCATCGTGCTCGCCGGGCCGGTGATGAACCTTGTGTTCCCGGTGCTGCTGTACTTCGCGGTGTTCGTCGGCGACGGCCCGTTCCTGCCGCCGACAGTCGGCATCGTTTTGCCCGGCCACGCGGCGTACGGCAAGCTCGAGCCCGGCGACCGCATCATGGCCGTGAACGGCGAGCAGGTCGGCACCTTCGACGAGGTCAAACGCATCGTCGCCGACAGTCCAGGCAAGCCGCTGCACTTCAAGGTGTTTCGGGACGAAAAGTACACCACGGTCGACGTGACCGCCGAGGAGACGGTGGAGCGCCGCGAGCTCGACATCGTCGAGCACGTGGGCACGGTCGGAATCCAGCCGAGCGCCCCCGCGGCGGTGATCGGCATTCCAGACCCGGACTCCCCGGCCTACCGCGCGGGGCTTCGCACGTTCGACGTGGTGACGCACGTCGCGGGCAAGCGCGTCCGCCGCTACATGGACCTCGTCAAGGCGCTCAAGCACAACCACGGCGAGACGGTGCCGGTGACCTACCTGCGTCCGGTGGTGATGCCCGACGCGCTGGGAGGGCTGGCCGACATGGCGGTCTTCGAGGCCGGCGTGGTGGCGCTCACGCCGGACCCGAGCGGCAAGGATTTCGTGGGGCGCACGGGCATCGAGCTGGCCGACCTGTACGCGGCAATCGTCCCGAAGGACTCGTATCTGCACAAGGCGGGGCTGCGCGAGGGCGACAAGATCCTCAAGCTCGACGACGAGCCGGTGCCGGCGTGGTCGACCTTCCGTGAGCGCGTGCTGGCTGCGCCGAACCAGCCCCACCGCATCGACTACCTGGCGGCGCGCGATGGTCGCGTGCGTTCCGGCACCTTCCAGATGCGGCGCGAGGACTTCACCGACGAGTACGGCCAGAAGTTCGCGCGCTACGTGCTCAGGGTGCAGCACTGGATCCCGCTGGCGCCGGAAAAGCGCGTCGAGCACCCGTCGCCCATCCGCTACGCCGCCGAGAAGGCCTTCGACGAGACGATCGACGTCTCGCACTTCATCACGGTGGGTATCGTGCGGCTGGTGGAGGGCCGCATCAGTCTGAAATCGCTGTCCGGGCCCATCACCATCTACGAGGTAGCCGGCGAGGAGGGGCGCAAGGGCACCGACTACTTCATCTGGGTGATGGCGGTCATCAGCATCAATCTGGGGCTGCTCAATCTGCTGCCGATCCCCGTGCTGGACGGCGGACACCTCCTGTTCTTTGCCATCGAGGGTGTGCTGCGCCGCCCGTTGCCCCTCCGCGTCCGGGAGGTGGCGCACCTGGTGGGCATGGTGTTGCTCGTGAGCTTGATGGCACTGGCGTTCAAGAACGACATCCAGAAACGCTGGGACGTGATCTGGGGTCAGGTCCACGACATCATCGGTTGAGCATGCCTCGAACCCGACGTGATCCGCGCGGCGTCGACGCGCGCAGCATCGCGGCGCGCGTGCTGTCGCGCGTCGCTCGCGACGGAGCCTACGCCGCGGCCGCGCTGGACGCCGAGCTCGAACGCTTTCCGCAGCTCGACGCGCGCGAGCGGGCGCTGGCGACGGCGCTCGTCTATGGCTGTCTGCGATCGCGCGGCGCGCTCCTCGGCCGCCTGCAAGCGCTGGCGCCGCGCGGCATCGCGGGCGGCGACCCGGATGTCGAGGTGCATCTGCTCGTGGCGGCGTACCAGCTCCTGGTGTTGTCGCGGGTGCCGGACTTCGCGGCGGTCGACGCCGCGGTCGGCTCGATCAAGAGGCTGCGTGGGCCGAAGGTTGCCGGCTTCGCCAACGCCATCCTGCGCAAGCTCGCCGCCGGCGACAAGCTGGACCCAGCCGAGGCGGTGCTGGCCAGCGCGCCCGCGTGGCTCCGTGAGCGGCTGGAACAGGCCGTGGGTTCCGGGGAAGCTCACGCGCTGCTCGGCGCGGATCCGGATGCTGGAGCGCCGGCGGTCGCGCTGCGTCTGGTCGGCGGTCGTGACGTTCCGTCGTGGCTGGCCGACGCGGAACACGGCCGCGCTTCGCCGCTGTCGCGCCTGGTCCGGCGCATGGGCGACCCGCGGCGCCAGCCGGGCTGGGACGAAGGCGTGTTCGTGGTGCAGGAGGAAGGCGCGCAGGTGGTCGGCCTCGCACTCGGGGCGCGCCCGGGCGAACGCGTGCTCGACGCCTGCGCGGGCCGCGGCCAGAAAAGCTCGCTGCTCGCCGAGCAGATCGGCGCGGAAGGCGAGCTGTGGGCGACGGACGTCCACGGCCAGAAGCTCCGCGCGCTTTCGGCCGGGCTCCAGCGGCTCGGACTGCCCGCTGCCCACACCGCTACGGTGGACTGGTCGGTTGGCGGCGGAGGGGTGCCCCGCGACTTCGACCGCGTGCTGGTCGACGCGCCGTGCACCGGCACGGGCACGCTGCGCCGCCGCCCCGAGATCGCGCTGCGGCTCGAGCCCGGCGACCCCGCCCGGCTCGCCGAGCTGTCGGCGCGCATCCTTTCAAACGCCGCGGCCCATGTCCGCCCGGGCGGGCGCGTCGTGTTCGCGGTGTGCAGCGTGCTGCCCGAGGAGGGCGAGCGCGTCGTCGAGCGTGTGGCCGGCTTGCTCGAGGCCGCGCCGTTCGACGCGCCCGGGCTCGATGCCGTGTGCGAGCCGGACGCCACCTCGTTCACGCTGCTGCCGAAACACCACGGCACGGACGGCTATTTCGTGGCGTCGTTCGTACGGCGCTAGTCCTACTTCATCAGCTCTTCGCAGGAGCCGAGGTCATCGGCGCTCTCGGCGTGCATGATGCAGCGGTAGGCGGCGGGGGTGGCCTTGTTGAGGCAGGCGTTCACGTCCGCGCGCTCGCCGACCTGCATGGCCGTGTCCAGTCCTCCGGTGCTCGCGCTTCTCAGCCGATGTTCCTTGCGGACCAGATCCACGCACTGGTGTCGCGTCACCGGGCCCGAGGCGGACGTGCCCTTGCAGGCGGCCAGGATGGGTAGGGCGACGAGGGCGAGGAGCGCGGTGGACCAGCGCATGATCGGGTCATGCTACCCCGCCGGCACCTCTCGTGTCGCCCCGCCTTGCGTCCGGCGCCGGAACGCGCGAAACGATCGGCATGGCCAAGCTCGAGCTCTCCGGCGCGTACACCGCGCTCGTCACGCCTTTTTCCGAAGATGGTTCTGCCATCGACTTCGACGCCTACGACAAGCTGGTCGAGTCGCAGATCGCCGGCGGCATCTCCGGGCTCGTGCCGTGCGGCACGACCGGCGAGACGCCGACCTTGACGGACAGCGAGCAGCGCGAGCTGATCAAGCACACGGTCGCGGTCGCCAAGGGACGCGTGCCGGTGCTGGTCGGTACCGGTTCGAACAGCACGAAGAAGAGCATCGACACCTCGAAGGCAGCGCTCGAAGCCGGCGCCGACGCCGTGATGATCGTGATGCCCTACTACAACAAGCCGTCGCAGGAGGGCATGGTGCGGCACGTGGAGACGATCGCGAAGACGGTGAGCGCGCCGATCGTGCTCTACAACATCCCGGGGCGCACCGGCGTGGAGCTGTCGGTGGCGAGCCTGCTCCGCATCCTCGACAGCTCGGCGAATGTGGTGGGCGTGAAGGACGCGACCGGCAACGTGCAGAGCTGCCAGCAGTTGCTGTCGAAGGCCGGCGACCGGGTTGTCGTGATGAGCGGTGACGACCCGCTCACGCTGCCGATGATGAGCGTGGGTGCGAAGGGGGTCATCAGCGTGACCTCGAATGTCTACCCGAAGGAAGTGTCGGCGGTCGTGGCCGATGCCGCAGCGGGCCGCTGGGACGACGCGCGGAAAAAGCACTTCAAGCTGCTTTCCGTGCACGCGGCGATGTTCTGCGAGCCCAATCCGCAGCCGGTGAAGGCGGCGCTGTCGCTCAAGGGTCGCCTGCGCGCGAACGTGCGCCCGCCGATGCTCGAGGCGAGCGAGTCGTGCCGCGCCACCGTGGCCCAGGCCATGAAGGAGTACGAAGCGTCGTGAAGCTCGCACTGCACGGCGCCACCGGGCGCATGGGCCTGACCATCGCGCGGCTCGCGCACGCCGCGGACGACATCCAGCTCGTCGGTGCGGTGTGTTCCAGCGTGGATCCGAAGCAGGGCGCCGACGTGGGCGAGCTGGCCGGCGTGGGCACGCTGGGCGTGATCGCGACGGCGGATCTGGGCGCCGGCCTGCTCGGCGCGGATGTCGTGATCGACTTTTCCGTCGCGACGGCGGTGCCGGGGCTGATGGCGGTTGCTGCGCGGCAGAAGGTCGCGGTCGTCAGCGGGACGACCAACCTGGACACGGCCGGCAAGCAGGCGCTCGACAAGGCCGCCGAAGCCGTGCCGGTGCTGTGGGCGCCCAACATGAGCCTCGGCGTGCAGGTGCTGGCCGAGCTGGTCGAGCAGGCGCTCAAACGGCTGGGCCCGGACTACGACGCGGAGATCGTCGAAATCCATCACCGCCGCAAGGTGGACGCGCCGAGCGGTACCGCGCGTCGTCTCGCCGAAGCAGTGAAGGGCGTGCGCGGCGATCTCACCGAGCTTCATGGGCGCGACGGCGAGGTGGGCGCGCGTACGCAGGACGAGGTGGCCGTGTTCGGCGTGCGCGGCGGCGACGTGGTTGGCGACCACACCGTGTATCTGCTCGGGCCTGGCGAGCGGCTCGAGCTCACCCACCGCGCGACCAGCCGCGAGTTGTTTGCGCACGGCTCGCTCCGCGCTGCGCGTTTCGTGCAGGGGCAGAAGCCCGGCCTCTACACCATCGCGGACGTGCTGGGGTAGCGCCATGCCGGGTCGCGTCGTCGGCGTCTGCTCGGCTGTGGCCGCGCTTGCGCTCGGCGGGCTTTTGGCATGCGGCGGCGCAGCACGGCAGGCGCCGCCGCCGGTTGCGACCGTCGGCGTGCCCGCTCCGGCACAGTCGGCGAGCGCGGCTCCCGCCGCGCCGTCGGACCCGGCGCTGGTCTCCAAGCTGGACTTCCAGAACAACCTGCAGCGGGCACTGGCCGCCGCGCGCGACGCGGGCTGGGTCGAGAACCGGCGTGTTGTCATCCCGGGCCACAACGCCACTCTGGTCGTCTACGAGCCGACGCCCGACAAGGCAGGGGCCGGGATAAAGCAGCGCGTCGATGCGATCGGCGCCGCCCCGGGCAACATCATCAGTCGCGAAAGCGGCATGATCGACGTGAGCAAGACGCGCGACGACAAGCTGCTCTGGAACCTGCGCGGCAAGGGCGCGCACTCGGTGCTGGTCGAGCTGACGCCGTGTGGTGCGCACTGCAGTACTCCCGAAACGCTCGTGCTCGACCTGCACCACGATCGCTTCAGCGTGGTGGCGTCGGCGCCGGCATGTCCGACCTGCATCCACGATCTGGATGGAGACGGCATCCCCGAGTTCGATTTCCCGATGCTGCAGCTGTCGATCGCCCCGTGCTCGTATGCTTCGTGCGGAAACGCCTACGCGCTGGAGGTGGACGTACCGGGCTACCAGTCCTGGGACGGCAAGCGCTTCGCGAAGAATCTCTCGCTGTTCAAGCCGCTGTACGCAAAGGCGCTGGTGAAGGCGCAGGCGGACGCGAAGAAGCTCGCTTCGGCGTCGAAGGCGGGCGTGTGTCCCACCGACGCGCTGCGCGTCGCCGGAGAGCTGTACGCCTACGGGCGGCTCACCGGGCAGCCCGTGGGCACGGCGCTGGCCGCGGCCGACGCGGTCATGAAGGGCTACTCGATGCAGCCGTGCACGAAGCAGCACGACCTGCTCGCCGCGCCGAAGAGCTGGCGCGTGCTCCGCAGCGAGCTGATGAAGAGCAAGCTGCCCGCGCTCGACGCCAAGCGCAAGTAGCCATTGGGGGCCCGTGCGCGGCGGAGCCGCGCGCTTGGGACCCCCCGCCGCGCGGGAGCGCGCGGAGCGCGCGGGGCGCGGCGGACCGTCAGCTGTCGTGCTGCGTGGGGGGCAACCCCCAGCTACTTCGACGACCTGTCGTCGTCGTCGTCCTCCTCGTCGTCGTCCGCGGGCTCGGGGGCGGGCTTCTTCGCCTTCTTCTTCTTCTTGCTCTTCTTGCGGGGCGGCGGCGGAGGCTCTTCCTCTTCGTCCTCCTCCTCGTCCTCGTAGTCCTCGTCCTCGTAGTCGTCGTCCTCGTCGAGCAGCTCTTCCTCTTCCTCGAGGTCCTCGGGCGGTGCCCAGCCGACGGGCAGCTTCTTCTTGAGGCTCCACACGATGCCGAAGTAGCCGAGCGCTGCTGCGGGGATGCTCAGGATCTGGCCCATGGTCAGCGGATAGCTGGTGGGCAGCGTCTGGTACGCCTTGAAGTACTCGACGACGAAACGCCCCGTGAAATACACGGCGAAGAAGACCGAGATGAGCAAGCCGCGCGGGCGCTCTTCCTTGCCGGCCTTCTTGTCGACGATGTAGAGCACCAGGAGAACGAGCAGGCCGAGGCCGGCTTCGTAGAACTGGGTCGGGTAGCGATAGGGGCCGTTGGGAATGCGGTCGTAGCGCGGGAAACGGATGCCCCAGGTCTGGCCCGGGGTGGGGCGGCCGACGATTTCCGAGTTGAAGAAGTTGCCGATGCGCACCAGCGTCGCGCCGAGTGCCGCCGAGAACGCGAAGCGATCCGCCCCTTCGAGGAACGGCACGCCGCGCCGGCGTGTGAACAGCCACATCGCTACGATGAGGCCCACCGTGGCGCCGTGGCTCGCCAGCCCGCCCTTCCAGATCTCGAAGATCCAGACGGGGTCGGCGAGAGCCTTCCTCCAGTCGTAGAAGATGACGTGGCCGAGGCGTGCGCCGATCAGCACGCCGAATACGCCGTAGACGATGAAGTCGCCGGCGTCGTCCTCGTCGCCGCCGCCGCGCTCGATCTGCCACTTGAGCAGCGCGTAGCCGCCCAGAAACACGCCGACGAACAGCAGACTGTAGTAGCGCAGGGCAAACGGCCCGATGTGAAGAAAGATCGGGTCGATGTTCCAGGTGAACTTGGGAAGCACGCTTTCGTTCTCTTATGGCAAGCGGGGGGTGCGGCGCGCGGTAGGATACCCGAAACGCGCGGATGTGCCGGACAATCGCCCGCCGAGTCGATCAAGCGCCGAGGCCGCGTAGCTCCGTGCGGTCCCGGCCCCAGGGATGGCGCAAGACAAGCCGCTCGCCGCGCAGCCGGAGCTTCTCGTCCAGCTTCCCCCGGCTGGCGCGCCTGAGCGCCTGGGCCAGATCGGCCGCTGAACCGAAGCGCTCCTGGCGCTCCTTGGCCAGCGCGATCGCGAGCACCAGCTCCACGTCCGGGTGCAGTCGCACGTGCTGCCCGGGGCGCACCGGCTGGATGTGGACGACGTTGTACATCGTGCTCAGGGCGTCGGCGGCCGTGAATGGCGGGCGGCCGGTCAGCGCGCGGTAGGCGAGGATCCCCAGCGCGAACACGTCGGTGCGGTGATCGACATCGTCGCCGCGCGCCTGCTCGGGCGACATGTAGCTCGGCGTGCCGACAGCCACGTCCTTGGTCAGCGTGCTGCCCGCGTCGCTGATGCGCGACACGCCGAAGTCGAGCACCTTCCACAGGCGTCGCCGGCCCACCTCGATGGCAAACAGGTTCTGCGGTTTCAGATCGCGATGCACGATGCCGGCTTCGTCGGCCACCGTGAGCGCCTCGGCGACCTGCGAGACCAGATCGACCGTCTCGCGCGTCGACATGCGGCGGTTTTCGCGCAGGTGCCAGCCCAGGTCGTGGCCGTCGAGCCGCTCCATCACCAGATAGGGCGAGCCGTCGGGGGCTTCGCCGCTGTCGAGCACCTGGATGATGTGCGGCGAGTCGAGCGAGCTGCACAGCTCGGCTTCACGCTGGAAGCGCTGGACCTGCACCGGTTCGTCGCGAACCACGAAGGGATGCAGCACCTTCAGCGCGACGTGCTCGCCGCTGTCGTGGCTCGCTGCGTACACTTCGCCCATCGCGCCGCGACCGATCACCTCGCCGACGACGTAGGGCCCGAGGCTCAGCCCGGAGAAGCGTCCGAGCTGTCCGGCACCCAGGGCCTGGTCGAGATCCGCCCGCGCCTCGTTCAGGAGTGCCTCGCGCTGGCGGATCTGCTGCTGGGCTTTCTCCAGATCGGCGATGGCCCGGAGCGTGGCGCGCCGGCTGCTCTGCGCGAGCGAGAAGGTGAGCCCCAGAAACACCTCGAGCACCAACGTGACGACCACCATCGCGAACGTGTCGGCGGTCCTGAGCGCGAATACCGCCTGGCGGATGTCGATCACGCCCGCGACGGCCAGCGCACCGAGCAGCGCGTAGCCCAGCGCCGAAAGCAGGTACACGGTCCACGCTTCGGCTTTCGAGTTGCCGAGGCCGAAGTAGTACACGCCGATGAACAACGGAATCACCGCCGGCGAGAAGATGCCGGCGTAGTAGGTGACCCCGAGGATCGCGATCACGGTGAAGATCCCGAACGCGAACATCAGTCGCGGGTCGACCTTGCGCTTGCCGCGGGCCAGGAGCAGAAGCACTCCCGACCACAGACTGATGCCTGCCAGACCTGTCGTGGCGACCCAGCGCCCGGGCGCGGGGCTGTCCGGGATCTGCAAGGCTGCGACGGCGACCAGCCCGACGATCAATCCCAGGCGCAGCAGTGCTCGCCCACGTGCGGCCTGCTCGTTGCCGAGTGCCCGCGCTGCGGTCAAGCTCGCGGCGGACTGCGAGCTGTCCTGCCGGCGATCATCGAACCCGGGTGGCGGGAGGGAAGGCGGAATCGAAGGCGGGATGGACGCGGGCGATCCCGTGAGCGGTTCGATATCGAACGGTGCGGGCGTCTCGACGGTCGCGTCGGGCTCGTCCCGCGCGCGTTCGCCCGACTTCGGCTCCACCTCGTCCGCCACGCTCCAAGCGTTTCCCGATGCTGCCGCGCGGACAAGAGGCAGAGTTACGTAGACGGAACCTACAGGTCGAAGCGGCGGCTCACGAGCGTGAGATCGCCGTCCTGCGACGGCACGGCGCTTGCCGGCCGGGCGCGGAGCAGCGGCTTGGCCGAGGCGGGCAGCCCCGGGCTGCGGTCGAGGACGATCGCCGTGAGCCTCTTCGTGGTGGGCAGGTCCAGCTGGATTTCCACGCCGCCGGGTGGTGCGCCGAGCACGATCACGCGCTTCCAATTGCCGCGCTGGCGGAACCGGGCCGGCGTGCCGTCGACCTGGACGGCCTGGATGGCAGTGCTCGCCGGGACGATCAGGGCCAGATCGGGTGCGCCGCGCAGCGAGCGGATCGACAGGCGCACGCGGCGGCCGTGGGACGGCGCCGGCGCTGGAACGCGTTCGACGCCGGGGGGCGGCAGATCCGGATCGGGCGTCGGCGCGGCCAGCGCGAACCTGTTCCAGCCGCCCGACCACGGTACCGGCGACACGCGCTTGGGCGAGAACTTGCCGGCGGCGAGCAGCGCGGGCGGCAAGGGTCCTTGCGACGCGCCGACCAGCCAGCGCGCGTGGCGCGCGCTGGTGTCCTCGTGCAGCACCAGGCTCATACGCTGGGGCAGGTCCGGCGAGAACGGCGCGGCGCGCGTGGCGATCAGTGTTGCGACGACCGCGACGGCGAGGGCGCCCAGCGACGCGCCCAGCCTGGAACGCCGCGGCAGCATGGCCGGCGCCGGCACGAGCGGTGTCAGTGCGACCGCGACGGCCGCGGCAAAGGCCGCCATCGAGACCAGCCCGAGCGCGCTGTACAGGAGCAACAGGATCGGCATCCACACGATGGCTGCGAGTGCGATGGGCGCCAGCAGGGCCAGCGCCGTGCGCCACTCCGAGTCGGGAGAGAGCGCCCACACGGATCCGGTGACGGCCATGGCCAGCAGTGGAACTTCCGTCAGATAGCTCGCTCCGGGCAGGCGCAGCGCCAGCAGGGTGCTGAACAGTGTCAGCCACGCGGCGGTCGCGAGCCAGAGCGCGGGGGCCGTCGTCTGGCGCGCGAAGAGGGCCGAGGGCAGAGTCGCTGCGAAGGTTCCGAGCGCCCAGCACGCGATCAGCGCCCGCAGCGGGTGGGCGATCCAGGGCACCGGCAACGCGCCAGCGCGGGCGAGCAGGTAGCCTGCGCCGGCTCCGGCAGCTGTCGCCACGAGCCAGCCGAAGGATATGGCGCCGAGCGAGCCGGCGAAGGCCCTGGGGCGGACTCTGCCCCGGCGGAACAGCATGAAGCCGGTGACTGCGATCGAGAGCGCTGACAGGATCAGCAGCGGCAACACCCAGCTCGCCGGAAAGTGCACGATGCGCCAGGCGAACAGGTCGAAGAACACCGCGTCGCCGCCCGCGGCAACGGGCGCTCCGGCCGCCAGCGTCCGCGCCATCGCCAGCGCGCTCTGTCCTTCGTGCTGCAGGCTCGCGGTGCTCGAGTGGGCGAGGTTGTCGAGCGGCGTGTGGTAGTGCGGCTCGTCGCCGATGAAGGCGAAGTTCACGCCGGCGATGCCCGCGTGGCGGAACACGGTCAGGTCCGTGTCGTTGGGCAGCTCGCGGTACACCGACGCGAACACAGAGCTGGTCACCGGATGCTGCAGGGATGCCGCGAGCGCGCGCACCAGCGCGGCGTCCTTGCCGCTGGTCTCGAACATCAAGGCCGGACCCGAGGTGCCGCGCGCTTCGAGGTTCACCACGGCCGACAGCTGGTGGGCGAGGGGATTGTGCTCGACGAAGGCCTTGGCGCCGAGCAAGCCGGGTTCCTCGCCGTCGTCGAACAGCAGCGCGATGGGGCGCTGCCGCGGCGGATCGCGCTTCAGGATGCGCGCGATCTCGAGCAGCGAGGCGATGCCCGCGCCGTCGTCGGAAGCTCCGGGCCCCGCGCCGACCGAGTCGTAGTGGCAGGCGAGCAGCACCGTCCCCTGCTTCGAGCGGCCGGGCACGCTGACGAGAATGTTCGTGACCTCGGCGCAGGCGCCCGAGCGGCTGCAGCTCATGTGCTTCGAGAGTGCGGGCTCGTAGCCGAGACGCTGGAGCTCGCTCACGATGCGCTGCCGCACGCCGGCGTTCGCGGGGCTGCCGATGGGGTGCGGCTTCTCGTCGCCCAGCACCCGGTCGAGGACCTCGCGGGCGCGCGTTGCCGAGAACTGATCCGGAGGCGCGTCCGCCGGCGCGGGTGCGGGCGGCAGCGTGCGGAGCGCGGCGAGCAGCCCCGTCGCCAGCACGATCAGCACGCCAGCCAGCGGCAACCACAGCGGCGTTTGAACGTCGTCCTGCCTGCGTTCCCTCATGTGCGGCTCCCGGAGATGCACCCGCTGTCACGCACCTGCTGCTCGATGGCCTCCGCCCAGCCCGTGCTGGCGCGCGGGTCGGCGGGGCCCGGGTGCAGGATACTGCCTATCCGGGGCTCGTGTCGCACCACCTTGGCGAACCGCTCGTTACGCGCGCGGACTCGTTCGACGGGGGCGGATCGCTGCCATCCAGAGACGAACACGTGCGCCATCAGGCCCACCTCGTCCGGTGCGCGCCGCCTGGATGGCGTGGGCCAAGCCCGAGCAGTCCATCCAGGAGTCGGAGCAGACGCCGAAGCCATCGGGCCCTTGCCTTGCCGCGCCAGAGCGCCCTAGACATGAGCCATGTCCTCTGCAGGTGATGGCGGCGCCCACGCCGCTCTCGTGGAACGGGCCCGGCGGGCGGGTGAGGTCATCGCCCCGCTGTCGGTTCGCATCGAGGCCGAGCGGCGCCTTCCCCCCGAAGCGGTAGGAGCACTGGTCGACGCGGGGGTCTTCAAGCTCCTGGTTCCGGCGTCGCTGGGCGGCGCCGAGGCCTCGCTCGGCATCCTCGTCGCGGTGCTCGAGGAGATCGGCCACGCCGACGGTTCTGCCGGATGGTGCGCCATGATCGGCGCCAGCTCGGGACTGATGTCCGGCTTTCTGGACCCCGACGTCGCCCGACGCGTCTACGCGCCGCCCGACGCCGTCACCTGCGGCGTCTTCGCCCCCTTCGGGCGAGCCGTCCCGGTGGACGGCGGCTACCGCGTGTCGGGGCGCTGGCCGTTCGCCAGCGGCTGCCAGCACTCGCAGTGGCGCATGGGCGGAGCGAAGATCGAGGGGCAGGACGAGGTGCGGCACATGCTGTTCTCGGCGGACGAGGCACGGGTCGTAGACACCTGGGACGCCAGCGGGCTGCGCGGCACTGGCAGCCACGATCTCGAAGTGTCCGGGGTGTTCGTCCCGGCCTCCCGCAGCTTCTCGCTCCTCGCTGATCGGCCTCGCGAGTCGAGTCCGATCTTCGCTCTGCCCTTCTACGGCGTCCTCGCCTCCGGCATCGCCGCCGTCGCCCTGGGCATCGCCCGCGCCTCGGTCGACGCGCTGGTCGCGCTGGCCGGCGCCAAGCAGCCGCAAGGGTCCCGGCGCAGCCTGGCGCACCGTGAGGGGATCCAGCTTGCCGTGGCGCGTGCCGAGGCGAAGCTGGCCGCCGCCCGGGCATTCCTCGACGACGCTGCTGCCCGGGCCGTTGCCGAGACGGAGCAGGACGGGGCCGCCTCGGTGCAGGCCCGGGCCCGGCTCCGCCTCGCCGCCAGCCACGCCGTGACGGAGTCGGCCGCCGCGGTCGATCTCATGTACGAGGCCGGCGGAGGAACCTCGGTGTACGCCCGCCACCCGCTGCAGCGGCACTTCCGCGACATCCACGTCGCCACCCAACACATCATGGTGAGCCCCGCCTCCACCTCTCTGGTAGGCCGCGTGCTGCTCGGCCTCGACACCGACGTGGCGATGCTCTAGCCATGGCGACTCCGGACCTCACAGGCAGGGTTGCAGTGGTGACCGGCGCGAGCCGGGGTGTGGGTCGGGGGATCGCCCTGGGCCTCGGCGAGGCCGGGGCCACGGTCTACGTCACGGGGCGCTCCACGACTCCGGGCCGTCTCCCCGGCACCATCGGCGAGACCGCCGAAGCCGTGACCGCGCTCGGGGGCCGCGGGATCCCGGTGCGCGTGGACCACGCCCGCGACGACGAGGTGGAGGCCCTGTTCGCCCGCATCGACGACGAGGCCGGGCGCCTCGACGTCCTGGTGAACAACGCCTTCGCCATCCCCGAGGGCAAGCTCATGGGCGATCCTTTCTGGGAGCAGCCCATCTCCTTCTGGGACACGATGCACGGCGTCGGGCTGCGCTCGCACTATGTCGCGTCGATCTTCGCCGCCCGGCGCATGGCCGCGGCTCGCCGCGGCCTGATCGTGAACGTCTCGTCCTTCGGCGCCAAGATCACCTCGGTCAACGTCGCCTACGGCGTGGGCAAGGCCGGCGTCGATCGCCTGTCGCGGGACGCCGCACGCGATCTCCAGCCCTACGGTGTGACCGTGGTCTCCATCTGGCCCGGCATCGTCAAGACCGAGCGTCTGCTCCTCGAGCCCGAGCGTCTCCCCTTCGATACCGCCCAGGGCGAGACGCCCCAGTTCAGTGGCCGCGCCGTGGCAGCCCTGGCGGCAGACCCCGACCTGCTTTCCCGAACCGGCAAGGCCCTGGTGGTGGCCGAGCTCGCCGAGGAGTACGGCTTCACCGACCTCGACGGCTCGCGCCCGCCGTCGCTGCGGACGCTGCGTCCCCCAGGAACTCCAGCTC
>CAWGGM010000007.1:0-80335 GCA_963822115.1 uncultured Pseudomonadota bacterium | reverse complement strand
GCACGACCCTACGCCGACCCGCGCTGGCGCGTCGCGATAGAGCTGCGTGAATGCAGTCAGCCCCTACTTCGACTTCGGCTTCGGCCAGGGCGCGTCCGCCGCGCTGCCGAGCGTATAGCCCGCGCGCTCGAGCAGCGGGCGGCAGCGCTTTGTCGCACAGGTCGTACTCGTGGTCCGTGGTGAGCACGCTGCCTTTGCCGTCTTCCATCAGGCAGCCGTGGTTCGGGCAGTGCGTCAGGCCCAGCGTGTGGCCCATCTCGTGCACGGCGGTCTTGCCGAGCCGGATGCGGGCGTGGGCGGCGCTCTTCGCGCGGCGCTTGCAGCGGAATGACGACAGTACGCCGACGCGGCCGTCCATGCGTCGCCAGGCCCAGGATGCCCCAGTCCTTGTACTTGCCCTTGGTGGTCGAGATGTCGACGCCGGTCAGGCCGAGCACGCGGAAGGCGTCGTCGGGCCCGCGCGTGCGCAAGAACTCGAGCAGCTTCTCGGCGCGGTAGCGATGCCGCGGCGGGTAGTACGCCGAGCGCGGCAGCGGTACGCGGTCGAGCAGCTTCACGTCCATCTGGTAGAAGACGGAAAGCGCGCGCGCCACCAGCTTCACGTCCGCGTCGGGCAGCGCGCGGCCCAGCGGCTGGATGTAGACGCGGCGCTTCTCGCCCGCGAAAGCCGCCGGCGCGACGCCGCTCGCAGCGACAAGCGCCATCGCCTGCAGAAGCTGTCGTCGCGAAGGACTCATGCGCGCGCCTGCTTCAAGCGTGACACGGTTTCCGCGTCGAGGCGCACCGGTTCGCGCGGCAGGCGCGCGAGGTCGAAAATCGGCACGACCTCCGCCGCACCGACGCGCTCGGGCACGTCGAGCCCGGCGCTCCGCGCTGCCCACGAGACGACGGCGCGCGGATCGACGCCGGTTTCGCGGAGCTCCGCCAGGCTCAGGTCGTCGGCGCGCTTGGCCAGGCGCCGGCCCTCGGCGTCGACGACCAGCGGCACGTGGAACCAGTCGGGGTGCGGCAGCCCGAGCGCGCGCTGCAAGTGCCACTGCCGCGCGGTGCTCGGCAGGAGGTCGTCGCCGCGCAGCACTTCGGTCACGCCCTGCCGCGCGTCGTCGACCACCACCGCGAGCTGGTAGGCGGGCGTGCCGTCGCGCCGCCGCGATCAGGAAATCCCCGACCTCGCGCTCGACATCGATCGACAGCGCCGCCGCGATGCCGTCGCGGATCTCGACTGACCCGGGCGGCACGCGGAAGCGCACGCCTGCCGCGCGCCCGGTGCGCCGCTCCGCGACTTCCAGCGAATCGAAGCGGCCGCGACAGGTGCCCGGATAGCGGAGCTCGCCTTCGCCGGCGTGCGGCGCGCTCGCTGCGCGCAGCTCGCCGCGCGTGCAAACGCAGGGGTAGGCGAGCCCGCGCTCGAGCAGATCGCCAGCCGCCGCGCGGATGCGGCTCGAGCCCCGCCGACTGCAGCTCCACCGCTCCGTCCCAGTCGAGCCCCAGCCACTCCAGATCGCGCAGCGCCGCCTCGATCATGCCCGGCCGCACGCGCGGTGCATCCAGATCCTCCATGCGCATCAGCATCGTCCCGCCGCGCGCGCGGACGTGCCACCACGCGAGCAGGAAGCTCCGCGCGTGCCCCAGATGCAGAAGGCCCGTCGGGCTCGGCGCCAGCCGCCCTACCGGCGGGCCGTCGCTCGGCTGTCGTCATCCGCCGCGCGCAGTATGCCGTGCTCCGAGCCCCGCCGCAGCACTACTCATCCCTGCAACCGCACTGCGCGACGCGCCGCCCGTTCTCGTTCGACGAGCTTCTTTGCGTGATCGCAGCGCGCGTCGTCGTCGCCCGCGAGCCGGCACACCGCGTCGGCCGCGCGCTTGAGCGATGCGAACGCCTTGCACGCTGTCGCGCAGCGCGATTCCTTGTCCGCCGCCGCTGCGGGCGCTGTGCGACGTCTGCTTCGTGCCCGCGCTCGCTTCGGCCTGCCCCGGCTCGCGCATCGCGCCGCCCTCGCCGGCGGCGTAGAGCGCGACCAGCTGCTGGTTTTCGCGCGCGAGCGCGGCCTCGGCGTCCGACACGCTGCTGAACTCCGGCGCCTTGGTCTTCTTTTCCCCGGTCGGCAGACTGTTCGGAGCCTTCTCGTTGCTCCGCGGTCCTGGCTTTCCGAGCCGGGTGCGGCCTGGCCGGCGGGCGCGGCGGGGGGAGCGACGGTCTGGTCCTGGGGCTGCTGCTGCCCGGGGGCGTGCCGGCGCCGCGGCAGGTGTCGGGCGGTGCGGGCCGGGGTGCCTGCGCGGCACAGCCGGCGAGCAGCAGCGCAAAGGCCATCGATACAGGGAATGCGGGAGATCAGGACATGAGGGGGCATTGCGCGAGCCGGGCTTCACCGGCCTGGTCGACCTGTTGGACGTTCGGGGCGCGGGATCCGTTCGGGAAATCGGCGGGCGGTGTGTGGACGGGGCGATCGTCATGCTCTAGACCAGGCGTTCCCGTGCCTTCCGGGCCTGCTGCCCCCGACCATGCTCGATCGAATCGACAACCCCTACCTCTACGTGGACGAGCTCCCCGGCCTTCCCGTCGTCCGGGTCCGGCGCACCGAGCAGGCGGCTTTCCGTCGGTGGACGAGCTGGTCGCCGCGTTCATGCGGAGGTCAACCGCGTGCTGGAGCGCTCGACCGCAGCGGCCTATGGCCTGCTGATCGATACCCGCGCGGCCCCTGGTCGCAACGACGCCGAGTTCGAGCAGGCGTTCGCGCCGCTCCGCGCAGAGATGCAGCGCGGCTTCCCGCGCGTGGCCGTGCTGGTGCGCTCGGTCACCGGCACGCTGCAGGTGCAGCGCCACGCGCGCGAGGACGGGCTGGAGAGCGAGGTCCGCCCGTTCACGGACGAGGGCGCAGGCCGTCGCCTGGCTGTCGCGCAGGTGCTAGGAGAGCTCCGCGCGGCGGTAGATGGTGACGACCGCCGCGCCGCCCAGGCCCAGGTTGTGCTGCAGGGCGACCTTGGCGCCTTCGACCTGGCGCTTGTCGGCCTTGCCGCGCAGCTGCCAGTTGAGCTCCGCGCACTGCGCGAGGCCGGTGGCGCCGAGCGGATGGCCCTTGGAGATCAGGCCGCCGGAGGGATTGACGACCCACTTGCCGCCGTAGGTCACGGCGCCCGAGTCGATGAGCTCGCCGCCCTTGCCTTCGTCGGCCAGGCGCAGGCCCTCGTAGGTCAGAAGCTCGTTGCACGAGAAGCAGTCGTGCAGCTCGATCACGTCGACGTTCTCGGGGCCGATGCCGCTCGTCTCGTAGGCCTTGTCGGCGGCCTTGCGCGTCATGTCGTAGCCGACCATCTTGATGCAGCTCTTGTCGTCGAAGGTGCTGGGCATGTCGGTCGCCATCGCCATGCCGGCGATCTCGACGGCGTTGTTCTGCAGGTTGTGCTTCTTGACGAAGTCCTCGCTGGCCAGGATGGCCACGCCGGCGCCGTCCGAGGTCGGGCAGCACTGCAGCTTGGTGAGCGGCTCGTACACCATCTTCGCGTTCAGGATGTCGTCGAGCGAGTACTCGTCCTGGAACTGCGAGTAGGGGTTGTTGCACCGAGTGCTTGTGGTTCTTCAGCCCGATCTTGGCGAACTGCTCGGCGGTGGTGCCGTACTTCTCCATATGCTCGCGACCCGCGTTGCCGAACATCTGCGGCGCGGGCGGCGCCGGCGCGAAGTCGCGCAGGCTCATCATGAGCAGCATGTGCTTGTCCATGGGGTTCGTGCGGTCCATGTACTTGGCGCCGAGCGAGCCCTTCTCCATCTTCTCGAAGCCGGCGGCGAGCACGCACTCGGCGATGCCGCCCTCGACCAGCTGCTTGGCGAGGAACAACGCCGTCGAGCCGGTGGAGCAGTTGTTGTTCACGTTGTAGATGGGCATGCCGGTCAGCCCGAGCTCGTACAGCGCGCGCTCGCCGGAGGTCGACTCGCCGTAGCAGTAGCCAGCGACGGCCTGCTGGATCTCGCCAAAGCCGATGCCCGCGTCCGCCAGCGCCTTCTCGCCGGCTTCCTTGACCATCTGCGGGTAGTCCCAGTCCTTCGATCCGGGCTTCTCGAACTTCGTCATGCCGACGCCGACTACGTAGACTTTCCTGCCCATTTTTCGCTCCTTGTCGCTGGTCCGGTAGCGCCCGCGAGGGTGCGCTCCGGAGAAAACTGGCCGGACGGTCAGATACGATATCCGCGCGGCGCGCGCAAGGGGGGGACCAGGAGCGCTAGAAGCAGCCGATGCTGTAGCTGTTGCCGCCCGCGGTATCCGTCTTTGTCCAGGTGTTCCCGTCGGTCGACTTGAAGGTGCCAGGCATGCCTGCGTTGTCGCCCGACGCGAAGAAGGCGCCGGCCGTCGCGCCGTAGGCCATCGGCCCGACGGCATTCGCCGACTGCGTCCAGGTCTTCGCCTGGTCTGTGGAAAACCACGTGCTCCCTTGTGCGGTGGCGACCCAGATCCCGTTGCCGCAGGCGAAGGCTTGCATGTTGAACGCCGACAGATCGCCCTGGTTCCAGGTCTTGCCGCCGTCGTTGCTCCACAGCTGTTGGCTGTTGTAGATGTCCCACACGACGAAGACGTTGTTGCAGTACCCGACCAGGCCAACCAGCTCGTTGCCGCCGTTGCTCGTCCAGTTGAGCCCGTCTGTCGAGCGCAGGATCCCGCCGTTGGTCGCGCCGGCCACGCACGTGCCCGACCCGTCGCACGCCACATGGCCGGCGGTGTCGGGGCTGGTACCCTTCGTGAACGTGCTGCCGTCGAACAGGTAGAGACCGGAGGTTGAACTGGCAGCGACGACGCCGGAGCCGTACGGCGCGATGCCCTGGAACTCGTCGCCGGAGGCCGTCCCGGCGGGGTTGTACTTTGTCCACTTGGTGGGGCCGGCCGAGGCCGGGTCGAACGCGCCCGAGAGCCAGATGGCCGGCTGGGCCTGGTCGTCATGGCCGGCTGCTGCGGCGACCGTGGAGGTTCCCTGCCCGAGCTTCGTAACCGCGTTGCCCGGCCCCTTGCCCCAGCCCGTCAGGTCGACCACCTTGCCCTGGTCGTCGATCCCTTTCAGCGTCTCGTTGTACTGGGGCAGGATGCAGTCGAGGGGTGAGCTCCCGCCCGAGTCCTGCGTGCTGCCCGAGTCCTGCGTGTTGCCCGAGTCCTGCGTGTTGCCCGAGTCCTGCGTGTTGCCCGCGTCGCTAGCATCGGCATCGGGGGTGGAGTTGCCGGCGTCCAGCCCCAGGTCCGGATTCTTGTCGCTCCCGGGATGGCACGCCGGTAGACCACTCCAAGCCACCGCCAGAGCCACGGCCACGCCTCCCCATTTCCACCTTCCCATGCATGCAAGGCTACGGATCGGGGCCGCGCCCGTCGTCACCCATATGGGTGACGCGAGCGGGCAGGCGGCATCAACTGCATCAGCCGCAGGACCAGATCAGCCTGGCTGCGTACGCCGAGCTTCGCGCGCAGACGCTTGAGCTGCGTGCGAACCGTGTTGAGGCTGACGCGGCGTCGCTCCGCATCCTCTGCCAGGTTTCTGCCCTCCACCATGGCGCGCGCCAGCCGCATTTCGGTCGGTGTCAGGCCGTAGGCACCTGCCAGAACCTCGTTGCACAGTGCCGCGCTCCGGGTTGGATCCTGGATGAAGATGGCGGTCGCCGCTTCAGCTGGCTCGTCCAGCATCCACGATTCGGGCACGAGGCGAGGCAATGGAGCGACCACGACCGACAGTGGCTGCGTCCCCTGGGGGTCGATCACGTAGGTGCCGCCGTTCTGTCGCATCGCCCTGAGTCTCCGCTCGTCGTGGGGATCGCGCGCCACCAGTCCGTCGTGCGTGGCGGCGAGCCCGCTGTCGCCGCTGCACAGGCGGCGGGCCTCGTCGTTGATCTCGAGGATGTCGCCGCGCTCCGACAGCAGCACCACGCCCACAGTCATTGCGTCGAGCGCACCGCGCAGGCCGTGCGTTATCGCTCCAGCCGCGCTCAGCCTGCGATGGACGTTCGAGCGCGCGGGCGATATGGGGCAAGAGCTGCCGCGCTCTCTGGATTGTGGCGTCGTCGGCGTGCCCGGCAGTGCGCGTGCGGTGCACGGCGATGATTCCTAGCTGGTCGCGCTCGCTGGCCACGACGCCGCCGACGACGTAGCGGAAATGGTGGGACGCCAGGAAGTCCTCGTAGAACTCGAGCCGCCGCATCTCCTTCTCGCTCAAGAAGCGGTAGTCGTAGATGGTCGCGCCGACAGGGTCGCGCTGCCCCCACGGAAGCCGCGGGCACACGCTGTGGTAGTGCTCCCGGTAGAGTTCGACGCCGTCGTCCGGCATGCCTAGATCGCGGAAGAACCGGAGCTCGCGCGTCCGGCGGTCGTGTAGCTCGAGCGTGGCTCCGGCTCCGCCGCACAGTTCGACGATGCGTTGGAGCGCTGCCGGCCACTGTTCAGCGTCGAGGGCCGCCGCGTACAGACAGTCCACTGCCGCCAGCAGCTCGCCACCCGCCACCATACGGCATCGTACCGCGCTATCGGTCTGGGCGCACCTGTCCGGTGGATTCCAGGGCTTTCAATGTATTGGGGTCAGGCCGGGGCCGGACCCGGCTCGGGCGGGGCTCCGCGCGTGGCGCGTGTCTTCTTGATGCGGTCGACCAGACCGCGCGGCGCGATGGTGCCGAACAGCCAGTCCGCGAGCGGCACGGTGACGTTGAAGTTCCACTTCTGCATCAGGCGCGGATCGTGATGGCGCGCGTGGTGTTCCCTGAGCTGCTTGAGGAAGGGCAGCTTGTAGACGACGGACGTCTCCGGCAGGTGGTAGGCCAGGTGCGTCAGCTCGTAGCCGACCACGTACACGCTGGAGGTGAGCAGCACCAGCCAGCCGACGTTCGGCGAGAAGAGCAAGCCGGCGAGTGCGGCCGCAGGCGCGGCCATAGCGACGATGCCCGCCGCGCCGACCGCGGGCAGCAGCACCAGCCGCATCTCGCGGGCGGATCGGATCTCCATGTTGCCGTAGCGATAGACGCGGTGGTGTTCGGGTGTGTGCCGGTCGTAGAGCACGGCCAGTGCCTTGAAGCGCTTGTTGCGGCGGTGCAAGAGATTGCGGTGCGCGTGCCACTCCATCACGTTGGAGAGCGCGAACGTGACAGGGATCGCGACGACCTCGATCGGTGCGAGCCCATGGATCTTCCACACAGCCAGTGCCAGCGCGCCGGCGCCGATGCCCAGCGTCGAACCCAGGTGCGCCCACGGCGAGTACCAGCGGGGGATGCGGGCCAGCATCCCGTCGCGGAACTCCTCGCGGCTCTGTTCGCCCCGGAAATAGCGGCGATCGTCGTCCTCGGAGAGGCTCGGCCCGGTCGGGTTCGCGGTCTCGGCCATGCCCAAGCTGTACGTTCTGTTTTTGCAGAACGCAAGCTCTTGGCCAGGTTGGCCCGCGGGCCAGCGGAGATCGCGACGATCCGGGACGTGTCGCGCGTGGGCGCGACGCTATCCTAGCCGCGATGAGACGTCGTGGACCGGAGCTGCGCGAATGAGCGACGGGAGCGATCCCTTCGCGCACCATCCCGAGCTGCGCGGGCGCATCGTGCCGTACCAGGAGTCGCGCTTCCGCGATTTCAATCTCGGTGAGCTCGACGAGGCATTGCGCGAGCTCGACAAGCCGGGTCTCCAGCGTGTTCCCGACGAAGAGCGGGAGGCGGGACGGCGGAGCACACTGGAGGGCCGGTGGGATCGCGACCTGTGGGTGTTCGCCTACGGCTCGCTGATGTGGGATCCGGGTCTAGATTTCGCCGAGGTGCGCCACGCGCGGCTGGAAGGGCACGAACGGCAGTTCTGCCTGGAGACGACTTTCGGTCGCGGTTCCGACGAGCAGCCCGGACTGATGCTGGGGCTGGTGCCAGGTGTTGGCTGCGAAGGGCTGGCGTTCCGCATCCCCAGAGAGCGCATCGACGTTGAGACCGAGATCGTGTTCCGTCGCGAAAAGCTGTTCCGCGCCTACGTGGCGACATTTGCTCGCGTCGAGACCGCGCTTGGTGCCGAGCAGGCACTGGTGTTTCTCATCGATCCGACCTCCGAGCTCTACCTGGGGGAGCTCACCTTCGAAGAGCAGGCGCACCGCATGGCCCACGCCCAGGGCTTTCTCGGCTCGGGCTTCGAGTACCTCGAGAACGTCGTCCACCAGCTCGTCGCCGTAGGCATCGACGATCCCGGGATCACGGCGCTGTACGCCAGAGCCGTCGAGCTGCGAGAGGGCGCCGCCGCGGAACAGTGAGCCGCCCGCAGCGCGAGGCCGGCGGAAAGAGTGCAGCTCCCCGGTGCTTTCGAAGCGCTATGATCCCCGGCAATGTTCCGCCGGTCGTTGCCTGTGATCGTGTTTCTGGCCGCTGTGTCGGGCTGCTCTTCGACAAAGTCGCAGGCGCCGGCGGCGTCGCAGCCGACGGTCGACTGGAACGCCGAGGCGAAGAAGCTCCTGACGGGCCCGGACTGGTACCGCCACGCGGTCTTCTACGAGGTGTACGTCCGGTCCTTCCAGGACTCGAACGGCGATGGTATCGGCGACTTCAAGGGACTCACGTCGCGGCTCGACTACCTGAAGGATCTCGGCGTCGACGCGATCTGGCTGATGCCGATGTATCCCACGCCCTTCAAGGACTCGGGCTACGACATCTCGGACTACCAGGCCATCAACCCCGACTACGGGACGATGGCCGACTTCGACGAGTTCCTGAAGCAGGCCCACCAGCGGGGCATCCGGGTGTTGATCGATCTGGTGCTCAACCACACGTCGGATCAACACGCGTGGTTCCAAGAGTCGGAGAAGGACAGGACCAATCCCAAAGCGGACTGGTACATCTGGTCGGACACGCCGTCGAGCCCCGACATCGGGTGCGGCACCGACAATCCGAAGTTCGGCAGCTCTGCGTGGCAGCTCGACCCGATGCGGGGCCAGTACTACTTCCACCGCTTCTATCCCGAGCAGCCCGACCTGAACTACAGAAACCCCGACGTGGTCAAAGCGACGCTCGACATGGTGCGCTTCTGGCTGGACAAAGGCGTGGACGGGTTCCGCTGCGACGTGATCGCGCTGCTCTACGAGTCGGCGACGGGGTGTGACTTCCTTCCCGAAACGCAGACCTACATCAAGAAGCTGCGTGCTCTGCTCGACGAGTATCCCGACCGAGCCATGGTTGCCGAGTCGACCGACTTCAACACCTCCGGCGAGTACTTCGGCAACGGCCACGACATGTTCCACATGGCGTTCAATTTCGCCTACGGCTACTTCTGGCAGTTCCCCTTCGCGGGTGGCAACGCCGGTGCCATCAAGACCGCATTCCAGAACGCGCAGGACACCTATCCTCCCGGCGCGCAGGACGCGCTGGTGATCGGCTCGCACGACGTGTCGCGCGCCTACACCACCGCCGGCGGCGACGAGTCCCGCGCCCGGCGCGCCGCTTTGATCCAGATGACCATGCCCGGCTCGCCGTTCATCTACTACGGCGAGGAGCTGGCGCTGCGCCCGGGGACGCAGAAGGTCGTCGATTCGCGCGACTACGCCCGCACGCCCATGCTGTGGGACCAGACTCCGGGCCACGGTTTCACCAGCGGCAAGCCGTGGATCGCCTTCGGGGCGGACACCGGAAAAACCAACCTGGCGGTCGAAAAGTCGGACCCGGCCTCGACGTACAACTGGTACAAGAAGCTCCTCGCCCTCAGATGTGGGCGGGCGGTGTGGGGCACCGGCGAGCTCCGGCTGCTCGACGCCGATACCGGCGCCATCCTGGCCTATGTGCGCCAGGACAGCCGGTTCGAGTACCTGGTCGCGGTGAATATGACGTTCCGACAGCCAGAACGCGACGATTGCCAGCGCCAATTTGCCGGACAGTGGCAAGCTCGTGTGGGGCGCCGGCAAGCTCGGCGTGCATGGTGACGTGGCGAGCGTGGAGGTCCCCGGGAGCAAAGCCGCGATCTTCCAGATCAAGTGACGAGGTCGACAATGAGCGCGTACACGACTGCAGACATCCGCAACATTGTGCTCGTGGGGCAGGCGGGCTCCGGTAAGAGCACGTTGATCGAGGCCTTGCTCTCGGCGGCACAGGGCAAACCTGGCGGCACCGAAAGCAAACGAGGCGACGCGCTCACCGACTTCGATCCGCTCGAGCACGATTACCACCATTCGCTGAACCTGGCGGTGGCCAGCGTCGAGTTCTCGGGCAAGCACATCAACTTGATCGACGCTCCCGGTTACGCGGACTTCCTGGGACAGACCCTGGGCGGCCTGGCTGCTGCCGACACCATGGTCGTGGTCGTCAACGCGACGGCCGGCATCGAGCCGATGACCCGGCGCATGATGGATCGGGCTGCGGCGCAGCACCTGCCGTGCATGGTGGTGGTCAACAAGATCGACGCCGACCCCGATCACCTCAACGAGCTGATGAACGCCCTGACCGAGGCCTTCGGTCGAGGCTGCCTGCCGCTGGACCTTCCAGCGGGGCACGCCGAAAAGGTGGTCGACGTGTTCGGCAAGAGCGACGGCGAGTCCGACATCTCATCGCCCGTGGCCGCGCACACCGCACTGGTCGAGCAGGTGGTCGAGGTCGACGAAACGGCGATGGAGCAGTACCTGGAAAAGGGCGACGTCGAACCCTCTCAGCTGCATGCTCCCTTCGAACAAGCGCTCCGCGAAGGTCATCTGATCCCGGTGTGTTTCGTTTCCGCGCGCACCGGCGCTGGCGTGCCGGAGCTGTTGCACGTGCTCACCGAGCTGGCGCCCAATCCGCTCGAGGGCAATCCGCACGCCTTCGTCAAGCAGAACAATGGCGAGAGCGAGGAGCTGTGGGCAAAGCCCGACCCGGAGCTGCCGCTCCTGGCTCACGTGTTCAAGGTCGATCACGACAACTTCGCCGGCAAGATCGCGCATATCCGCGTGCACCAGGGCACGCTCAAGAAGAACAGCCAGGTGCTGCTCGATAGCGAGGGCAAGTCCTTCAAGGTCTCGCACCTGGTCCACGTGCAGGGCGCCAAGCACACCGAGGTGGAGGAGGTGATGGCAGGGGACATCTGCGCCATCACCAAGGTAGAGGAGCTGCACCAGGATGCCGTCCTGCACGCGGATCACGATCAGGACGAGGTCGGGCCGCCGAAGCTCCAGTATCCGACGCCGCTGGTGGGCCTGGCCCTGGCTGCCAAGCGTCGCGGCGATGAAGGCAAGATCAGCGACGGCCTGCACCGGCTGGTGGCGGAGGATCCAGGGCTGCGCATCGAGCACGATATGGCGGCGGGCGAAACCGTGCTGCGCGGTCTCGGCGATCTGCACCTCAAGGTCGCGCTCGACAAGCTGGAGAAGCGCTACAACGTCCAGGTCGAGACGCATCCGCCGAGCATTCCCTACCGCGAGACGATCACGAAGCCCGCGCCGGGGCATCACCGCCACAAGAAGCAGACGGGCGGCGCCGGACAGTTCGGCGAGGTGTACCTCGAGGTCGAGCCGCTACCGCGCGGCAGCGGCTTCGAGTTTGTCGACCAGATCAAGGGCGGAACCATCCCAGGTCAGTACATTCCTGCGGTGGAGAAGGGCGTGCGGCAGGTCCTGGGCTCGGGCACGATCGGCGGCTACCCGGTCGAGGACGTCCGGGTCACCGTCGTCGACGGCAAGCACCACCCGGTAGACTCGAAGGAGGTCGCCTTCATCGTCGCCGGCCGCAAGGCCTTCGAGGAAGCGCTGGAGAAGGCGGCGCCGGTCCTGCTCGAGCCGATGGTGGACCTCGAGGTCACTGCGCCAGCCGACAACATGGGCGACATCACCGGCGATCTGGCGTCGCGCCGCGGTCGGCTCAACAACACGCTCCATTCAGCGGACGGCAAGGTGACGGTCATCGCCCATGCGCCGCTCGCCGAGCTCTCCGACTATGCCACGCGGCTCAAGTCGATGACCGGCGGTGAAGGGCAGTGGAGCATCCAGCTCAGTGGCTACGAGCCGGCGCCGCATCGCGTGCAGGAAGAGATCGCGACGGCGCACCAGGAGAAGAAATAGGTCCGGCGGGCCCAGGGGCCCACGCCGGGGTATAGTTCCGCGCCCCCATGTGCGAGTTGTTTGCGATGTCGTCCGGCAGGGCGACCAACATCAATTTCAGTTTTGCGGAGTTTTCCCGGCGCGGCGCGTCCACGGCGAGGAACCCCGACGGCTGGGGCGTGGCGTACTACGACGGGTTCGACGTACGCCTGGTGCGGGAGCCCGAGCCGACCGACGACAGCGCCTGCGTGCGCTTCCTGATGGATCACGCGGTCGACAGCAGCCTGGTCGTGTCCCACGTCCGGCGCGCCACCCAGGGGCGTCGCAGCCTCCCCAACACCCAGCCTTTTGCTCGCGAGCTCGGCGGGCGGATGCATGTCTTTTCCCACAACGGCGATCTGGACGGCATCATGGAGACGGAGCTCGACGCCTGGTACCGGCCTGTGGGCGACACGGATTCCGAGCATGCGTTCTGTCTGCTGCTCGGCAAGCTCGCCGGGGCGTGGCAGCGGCGCGATGGCATGCCGTCGTTCGACGAACGTTTCGACATCGTGTGTGCGTTTGCCGAGCGACTGCGACCGCTCGGTCCGGCGAACTTCATCTACTCCGACGGCGACGCGCTGTTTGCCCATGCGCATCGCCGCACGCAGCCCGGCGAGAAGGTGCCGCGTCCGCCGGGCATGCACCTCTTGCACCGGGCATGTCGCGAACCGGTCTGCCCCGATCTAGGTCCTGGTCTCGACATCGACCATCCGCTGCAGGAAGTGGTGCTGCTGGCCAGCGTGCCGCTCACCGATGAAGGCTGGCTGGCGCTCGACGAGGGAGAGGTCGTCGCCGCGCGCGGCGGGCAGCTTCTCAGGAGCAGCACCCGGAGCGGACTTCCTGCTCCGGAGCGGTCGTGAACCGCCGCGCGCTTCTCGCTGTCGTGCTTGTCGGCGCGGTCGGCTGCGGGTCGGCCGATCCACAACCGGTGACGCCGCCCGAGCCGCAGTGGGCGCTGACGGATCCGGGCGGAGCGATCGCCGGAGAGACGCCGCTGACGCGTCGAATCTCCGAAGCGGGCCTGGCCTTCGAGCTGCCGACGAGCGACTGGCAGCTCGACCACCACCAGGTGGTCGCGGGGGCCGAGGCGGCGTTGTACCGGTTCCACCTCCAGCGCGTAAAAGCGGCGATCGAGTTCATGCTGGAGCACGTCGGGCAGAGCGACGATAGTGCGCAGGGGTTCGCCCGGGAGAAGCAGAAGCAGCTGCCGCCAAGCCATGTCGACGGCACGCTCGGTGCGGATGTCATCGGGCTTCCGGGCGCGGTCGGTTACCAGGCGGATCGCGTCGAGAGCGGCGTGGACCACAGCCTGTTCGTCGTGTACGCGCTACATCACGAGATCGGAATCGTCGTGATCATGGACGCGCCGAGCGCTGCATTTGGCGCTGTCGAGCCGGCGTTCCGCGCCGCGCTCGCCACGCTCCGCTACTACCGCTAGGGAGGGCCTCGCGCTAGGCTGGGCGCCCATGCGCCACATCCGGAACGAAGAGGACATCGACGATCTTGTCCGCAGTGCGAAGGCCCTGGCGGTGATCACCGCCTGGAACGAGCTCGGCTTGTTCGAGAAGCTGAGCGAACGCCCGAGGACACTCGACGAGTTGTCGGTCGACCGCCGCGCGCTGGAAGTGACGATTCCGGTGCTCAAGCATCTGGGCCTGTTGTTCGACGAGGGCGACCGCGTTGCGCTGTCGAGCAAGGCGGCCGCGCTGGTCGCGGACAAGCAGATGCCGACCTCCCGCAACCTCGACATCCTGCGCGACCTGTCGCAGATGGACCAGGTCATCCAGCGCGGTGGTCCGCTTTCAAGCGAACACGTGACCGACGGAGGAGTCGTCGAGGATCCGGAGCGCGCCGCTCGCTTCCTCGACATGCTGTACGACTCGAGCCTGGACAGCGCCGAGCACGTCTATGAAACGCTGTCGCCGCTTCTGCCGGGCAAGGCCCGCCTGCTCGACGTAGGCGGTGGACACGGCAGGTACTGTCGCCGCTTCGTCGACGCGGGGCACTCGGCGACGTTGTTCGACTTTTCCCACGTCGTGGACTACGCGCGCCGTCGCCACGGCGATGCGCTGGCGTACATCACCGGCAACTTCCGGGACGAGTCGGTGGACTTCGGCGGGCCCTACGACGCAGTGTTCCTGTCCAATATCGTGCACGGCGAGCCCGATGCCGAGAATCGCTTGCTCATCGGCCGGCTTGCCCGCACGCTCGCGCCGGGCGGTCGGCTCGTGATCAAGGACATGTTCATCGACGAGCACCGTCAGGATCCGGAAAACGCGGTCTTTTTCGGCTTGACCATGCTGTACTACACGCGCGCCGGGCAGAGTCCGGGGGTCGGGCAAGCGCGCGACTGGTTGTCGGCTGCCGGCCTCGTCGAGCCCGCGCTCGCCACGTTCGGTCGCTTCCAGCTATTGCACGCGCGGCGCCCATAGCGCGCCGCGCCCGCTTCACACGTCTTCGGCGAACGCGCCCGTCAGGCCCGTGCGAAGACGTCGTCCGGATTGCGGAACGCCTTGAACTCGAGCGCGTTGCCGCTCGGGTCACGGAAGAACATCGTCGCCTGTTCGCCGACTCGTCCGGCGAAGCGGATGTGCGGTTCGATCGCGAACTGCACGTCCGCCCTGCGCAGGCGATCGGCCAGCTCCTGCCACGACTCCCAGTCGAGGATCACGCCGAAGTGCCGGCAGGGCACACTGTCGCCGTCGACGGCATTGGTCGGATCCTCCGCGATGCGCTCGTCGACCAGATGGGCCGAGAGCTGGTGGCCGAAGAAATCGAAGTCGATCCAGCGTGCGTCCTCGCGCCCTACATGGGCCCCGAGCAGCTCGCCGTAGAACCTCCGCGTTTCCTCCAGATCGGTGACCGGGAATGCGAGATGGAACCGCGTCATACCCCGGCCACGATGTAGGCGAGCCAGCCGGGCTGGTTTTCGGCGCGGCGCGTAGGACGATAGTCCTCCTCGTCTTCGTCGTCCGCCTGGTCCCAGTACACTCTCACGTCCGAAAAGCCCGCTTCGTGCAAGAGCTCGGTGAGCTCGGGCAGCGTCCAGTAGCGCCACTCGTAGGTGAAAGCCTTCTCGAGCTTGGTGCCGTCCTTGAACTCGAAGTGGATGTAGTTCGTCACGTCGTGCGTGATGGGGTCGAACTTGTCCTGGTCCCACACGTAGGTGAAGCCGCCCTTGATCGGGCGACTTTCGTACATCGGCTCGTGCGCTTCCCACCCGCCGTAGGCGTCGAGCATGAACAGTCCGTCGGGGCCGAGTGAGCGCTTCACCGTCTTCATGTAGTTGCGCATCTCGTCGCGCGTCTTGAAGATCCAGTAGCTGAAGTTGAACGCGACCACGATGTCGAACCGCCCGCGCACGCGGTCGCGCACGTCCTGCTGCAGCAGCGTGATACGCGAGGCATCGCCGTCGAGCGGCGCGATGTTGTGCTCGCGCCCCCACGCCAGCACCTCCGGGTCGATGTCGACGCCGGTCGCGGTACGCTCGCGGCCGTTCTTGACCCACTCGCCGCAGAGCAGCGCGGTGCCGCAGAAATCCTCGCGCAGCGTCAGCGCCGGGCGCTTGCGCTTCTTCTTGAAGACGCGTTCGATGAACTTCGCCTCGGTGACGACGTCCTGCACGCTCAGCTGGTAGAGTACCTGTTTGTCGGCGGTCTTCGCCGAAAAACGCGGGTTTTTGGTCTTCTTCTTGCGGCTCTTCTTGCCGCGTGTCGCAGTTCGGGGGCTCACGGTTCCTCGCTATCTTTCCATCACGATGATGCCGAACGCGTCGTCCTCGTACAGCCGGTCGAACGTCTCGGCGAACTTCTTCTCCACGTTCTTGCGCTTGACCTTGAGCGTGGGGGTGACTTCGTCCTCCTCCAGCGACAGATCGCGGTCGAGCAGATAGACGCGCTTGACCTGTTCCACGCGGGAGAGCTTCCGGTTGCCGTTGTTGACGGCCTCGGCGATGCGCTGCCTGAGCTCGGGCAGGGCGGTGACTTTCGCCATCAGCTGGTCGAGACCCTCGGGGCGGGCCAGCGGGTTCTCCATCAGCGCCCGCTTCATCGGTTCGATCGCAGTTGTGTCGTCGACCAGCTGCTTGTCGACGGCGATCTCGATGCAGTCGAGCGGATTGAGCGTGACCAGCGCGGTGATGTACGGCCGGCGATCGCCGTGCGCGTGCACCATGCTGATGATCGGGTCCTGCGTCTTGATCTCGTTCTCGATGTTGGCGGGCGTGAGGTTCTTGCCGCCAGCGGTGATGATGATGTGTTTCTTGCGGTCGACGATGTAGAGGTAGCCTTCGGCGTCCTTCTTCCCGATGTCGCCGGTGTGCAGCCAGCCGTCCTTGTCGATGGCCTCGGCGGTGGCTTCGGGGTTCTTGTAGTAGCCCTGGAACACCGTCTTGCCCCTGAGCAGGATCTCGCCGTCGTCCGCCAGGCTGTCCTCGATGAAGTCGAGTGCCTTGCCCACCGAGCCGAGGCGCGTCGCTCCGGGCCGGTTGGTGTGCGAGACCACCGTGGCTTCGGTCATGCCGTAGACCTCGAAGATCGGGAAGCCCGCGCCCCAGAAGAAGTCGAGGATGCGGCGCGGGATGGGCGCGGCGCCCGTAACGAAGTACTTCACGTTGCCGCCGAAGACCTCGCGCAACTTGCTGAACACCAGACGGTCGGCGAGCTGGTGCTGTAGCTTCAGAGGGAGCGGGATGTGTTGCCCGGCCTGCCAGCGCTCGACGACCTGCTGGCCAACCGACTCTGCCCAGCGGAAGACCCGCTTCTTTGCGGGCGGCGCCTTTTCCACCTCGCTCTGGATGCGGGCGTAGGCCTTCTCGAAGATGCGCGGCACGCTGCCGAAGATGGTCGGCTCGACCTCCTTCACCTCCTCGAGCACTGCCGGGACGCTGGACGCGTAGGCCGCGCACGTGCCCCAGTTGATACGCCCATAGAAAGACAGCACGCGCTCGGCCACGTGCGCCATCGGCAGAAACACCAGGCTCGTGTCGTTCTGATCGAACGTCGCGATGGCCGCTCCGCCGAGCAGCACCAGGATGTTCTCGTGCGAGATCATCGCGCCCTTGGGCGGCCCGGTGGTACCGCTCGTGTAGACGATGATCGCGGTCTGCTCCGGCTCTACAGCGTCGACGCGCTCGTCGATGCGACGGCGATCCGCGTCCGTCCCCATGGCGTCGCTGAAGCCCACGATCCAAGCATGCTCGCGCAGCGCGTCCTCCACGCCGCGCGTGTCCCAGACGATCGCCAGGTCGAGCTTCGGCATGTCCGCCTTCTTCTCGAGCAGCTTGCCCAGCTGCTCGGCGTCCTCGACGAACACCACGCGCGTGTCGGAGTGGTCGAGGATGTACGCCAGCTGCTCCGCGGTCAGCGTGGGGTACGCGCCGACCGTCACCGCGCCCGCCAGGAGCCCCGCCATGTCCGCAATGCACCACTCCGGGCGTGTGCTGCCGACTATCGTCACCTTGTCGCCGAGCTCGATGCCGCGATCGATCAGGAACGTCGCGACCGATGCCGCTGCGCGGTAGAAGTCGTGCCAGCTGGACGTGACCCATTCGCCGTCCACCTTGCGCTTCCACGCCGGCGCGCTCGGAGTGCGCTCCGTGCGCTTGAGGAACAGCTCGGGCATGCTCCGCACCAGCGCGGCGAGCGGGCGTGCGGGCTTCCTCGGCATGATGACGCTGTCGAGCATTGGTCGCCTCTCCGTTTTCGGGACGGCTGTTCTATCGCAGCCTGCGCTTCATTTCGACCGTCAAACGCTGCGCGCTAGTGCTTGCACCGGAGTGTCCGCGCCCAGGTGCGCCAGTCGGCGACGTAGGCGACCAGTGCGCCGTGCGGCAGCGCTGCGATCGAGACGTTCGAGAAAGCCCGGGCCCGGGCGACGAGCACCGGAGCGCCGAGCTTGTCGCCGTCGAGCGCCGCAAGGTGCAGTTCCTGCGGCGAGCCGGGTTTTTCCTCGGCTGGACGTGCGTAGAGCACCACCGCCTTGCCGCAGACGCGGGCCGTCGAGAGCGGCGCGGGATCGATCCCGTTTGGAAATCCCCGCCAGGTGACGGTCGAGTTCATCGTCGGGTGGGCACCTACGTCGATGCGCGCCAGACCGAAGCGCGTGATGTCGCGCTCGAGTGGCAGGAACGCCCACACGTCTCCGTCCGGCGCTCCGACAGCGGAGAGCTCCGTCAGCGGCTGCGATGCGCCGCCCACCCACACCACGACATCGCTGCCGAGCTTCGGCTTTTTGCCGTCGAACGTGATCGTGCGCGCATGCACCGGCGACATGGCCGTGCGTCCCGCGAGCGACACCGCAACCAGACCGGTGGCGGTGCGGGCGAGCGCGATGCTGTTCGCGCCCGCGGCGTCCGGCGAAAGATCGACGTTGCCGCCGCCCTGCACCCAGAGTCGCGCTCGCAGTCCGCCCTTGCCGTTGGCGATGTACGCCACGGCCGGCGGCTGCCCGGCTGCTTCGGTGGTCGTAGCTACACGCGTGCCGTCGCGCGCGTCGCTGGCCAGCACCTCGGGCTTGTCGCCGCCCGCGAGCGCGTGGCGCTGGAGCTTGCCGCCGCGAACCCAGTAGGCGTGGCCGTCGAGCAGTGCGGGGCCACGCGCCAGCGCCAGGAACGCGGCGGGAGGCAGCCCCACCGGCGCGAGCGGCGACCCGATCGGCTTGCTCCGGGCGTGAGCCAGCTTGGCGGTGTCGAGCTTGGCGACGGCGATCGCTCCGTCACGCGTCACCATCACGACGCCGGCCGGACTGGCCGTCGCGGGGCCGGCAGGTCCCACGTCCGCGAGCTGATCGATCACGTAGGGACCCTTGCCGTCGGCCAGGGCGTTGTCGGCGTCCGGCGCTTCGTCCTGTTCGTTCGACGCGGCAGGCGGCGGGTCCGGCGGCGCATCGAGCGTCTCGGCTGTTTTCGCCGACGCCCTGGGCGCAGACGCCGACGGGGTTGCCGTGGCGGGCGTCGCTTTCGGTTTCGCGTCGTGCTTGTCGCAACCGGGCAGGAACGTCGCAGCAAGCAGCGCCCATGCCGCGACCGTCTGCCGGCGCACGCCCATTTCGGCGTTCTGCCATAGCGGGACTCCCGCCGCCCGGATTTCGTCGCCTTCGCGCTCCTCGCCCTGGCCGCCGGCGAGGCACCATCCGTGACTCCAAGTCCCTGACTAGACAGGGTTTTGCTGTATTCTGCTGCCGCACATCAGAATACATGGTGAGTTTCACACCTACATCATGTATAAGGCGCCCACCAGGCCGGCAATGCTGTCCCGCAGGTCACGACCTCGCGTCGTGAAGCGGGCTCATCAGTCGGTATAGAGCGAGGCAGTCGTGTTCAAGAAGGCAGTACTCTTTGGGTGCTCGATGCTTGTTGCTGCGTGCGGTTCGAACGCGAACCCCGGCTTCAACGGGGCCGGCGCTGGCGCAGCCGCCGGTGCCGCCGGGATGGGCGGACAAGCAGGCAGTGGTGGTCAGGCTGGAAGCGGCGGTAGCGGCAATGCCGGCGGAACTGCCGGTGCCGCAGGTAGTGCGGGCGCAGCCGGCAGCGCAGGTGCCACCGGTTCGGGGCTCCTCATCACGGAGATCATGGCCAACCCGAAGGCCGTGAGCGACGAGCTGGGCGAGTACTTCGAGGTCGAGAACTCCACCACCTCGACTATCGATCTGAAGGGCTACCGGATCTACGACGGCTACGGCAACTCGCACGTCATCGCCAAGGACGTGAACGTGGCGCCCGGCGCGTACGCCGTGCTCGCGCGCAATGGCGATCCGAAGGTCAACGGCGGCGTGATCGCCGACTACGTCTACGACAACTTCTTCCTGTCGAACTCGCACGACGCGATCAAGATCGACGATCCGAAGGGCAAGCTCGTCGCGTCGGTCGAGTACACGACCTCGTCGCCGTGGCCGTCGGCCGAGGGCGTCGCGATCGAGCTGAAGGACCTGGGAGACAACCCGGCGGACCCCGCAAGCTGGCAGCTCGCCAAGAACCGCTACGGAACGGGCGATCTGGGCACGCCGGGCGGGCCGAACGGTTGGAGCGCCGATCCGTACACGCTGGATGCGTCGGACCTCGGCTGGCAGGACCCCGATCTCGGTGCGAGCCTGTTCTTCAGCTACTTCGACCAGCCGAAGAAGGCGATCCTGAGCGCGCTCGCAACGGCGAAGAAGTCGGTGCACATCGCCATGTTCAACCTGCGCGACAGCGACATCATCTCGGCGCTCGGTGCCCTCGCCAAGAAGGGCGTCGACGTCCAGATCCTGCTCGACGCAAAGCAGATGCAGCAGACCTACAACCAGGCGACGCTGCAAGCCATGAAAGATGCGGGGCTTTCGCCCGTCGGCGTCGACAACACGGCCGCCACCAACGCGACCATGCACGACAAGTTCACCGTCATCGACGACCAGATCGTGCTGACCGGGTCGATGAACTACTCGGGCAACGCACTGAAGCTGAACGACGAAGAGCTGCTGCGCATCGACGATCCCTCGGTGGCGTCGCTATTCGACACCGAGTTCGGCAAGCTGAAGGCCGGAACCACCGGGACGCCCACGGCGGCGACGACCGACCCGGTCCGGGTGCTGTTCGGCACCGAGGACAAGCTCTACAACGTGGTGGCGGACGAGATCCGGGCCGCCAAGACCAGCGTCTACGTTGCGATGTTCTCGCTGGACGCCCAGAAGATGATCGACGAGCTCATCGCGGCCAAGCAGCGCGGCGTGCACGTCGTCGTCGTGCTCGACAAGGTGCAGGCCGACGCCAGCACGGCGGACGAGCAGCTCGACCAGGCCGGCATCCCCGTGCTCCGCTACGAGAACAATCGCGGCAGCGCGGGCAACACCGGGCTGGTGGAGCTGCACAACAAGCTGTGCGTGATCGACGACACCAAGGTGCTGATGGGTTCGTACAACTGGACCAATCTCGCCAGCTTCTACAACGACGAGAACATGCTGGAGCTCACGTCCCCGCGGCTGGCGACCGAGGCGAACAGCGAGATCGCCCAGATCATCAACGCCTACGATTCGGGTTTCGACCCCTCGACGGTCGGCTTCTCCACCGGCACCCGCAGCGTGGACTTCAGCGTGCGCGGGCTCACGCTCGACGCCGGGGCTGGGCTCTATCTGGTGGGCAACGTCGATGCTCTCGGCGCCGACAACTACGCGCTGGCGTTGCCGCTGACCGCGGATACGTCCGGGACCACCTGGCACGTGTCCGTCGATCTGCCCGCCGGCGCTACGTTCAACTACCAGATCATCGCGCGCAACAAGATCCGCCACAATCACACCGAGCCGGTCGCGGCGACCTCGTTCACCGTGCCCTACGCGTCCGGCACAGCGTTGGTCGACCACGCGTTCGGCAAGACGCTCGAGTAGCCGAGACGCCGCGGCGGATATCCCACGACGGCATGGGGATCGGCTTTTCGGCCGATGCCCATGCGTCCGTGGACGCTGCGCTGCGCGCTGCGAACCGGATTTCCCGACGCAGCCCCTGGTTCCCGGCCGCCATGCGCGCTATCCGGCGTTCATGATGACGCAAGCGAACAAGCTGGCAGTCGTCCTGGGCGTCCTGCTGGGAACGGGCTGCGCCAACCAGTCTCCGCCGCCGCAGAGCCCTGGCGCGTCGGGCGCCGCGCCGGCGGCATCGGTGCCGGCGGCGTCGGGGACGAGCCCGTCCACGGTGACGCTCTCCACCACCAGCGAGCTGCCGCGCCCCAACACGCAGCCCGACGCCGTCGTGGCCGTGCAGATCAAGGCGGACGGTTCGGTGTTCATCGACGCCAAGCGCGTCGCCGGTCCGCAGGCGATCGGCAAGGCGATCGATGCCGGGCATCCCGGCGACCACTCCAACCTGCAGGCGCTGATCTACGCCGACGGCAGCGTGCAGTACGGCCACGTGATCGTCGTGCTCGACGCCCTGCGCCGCGACGGCGTCACCCGCATCGGCATCGTCGCGAGCCAGCCCCGGAAGAAAGCCGCTGCCGCCCCGGCCCCGACAACCGCTGGTTCGGCCGCAGCGCCGCCTGCTGCGCCTTCCCCCACACCCGCTCCGTCGGTGACGGCCTCGAACGAACCCCAGGCCCCCAGCGACGAGCCGCCCGGCAAGTTGCCCGAGGTCACGGTGGAGAACATCGGGTTGCACATCGGCGGCGGTCCCAATGACGATGCCAGCAAGGAGCCGTACAGGAAGGCCATCGAGCCGCACTTCGACGACTTCCGCGCCTGCTACGCCAAGGTCGCCGAGCCGGAAAAGGGTGGCACCTTTGGTGTCGACTTGCGCGTCGGCCGCCACGGCGGCAAGCCCGAGGTACGCCAGCCCCGCACCGGCATGAAGGGCAAGGACTTCCGCGACTGCGTGGTCGGCATCTTTTCGAACATCGACTTCCCCCCGCCGCACAAGCCGGTGGTGTTCAGCTATTCGCTGAGGTTCAAGGTGGGGAAGTAGCCCGGGGGCAGAAGGAGCACGACAGATGGTCCATCCCTGGCATGACCTGCCCAGCCGTCCCGATCCCTCGGCCGGCGACGTGAACGTTGTCATCGAGATTCCGGCAGGGTCGAAGCTCAAATACGAGCTCGACAAGCCGTCCGGCATGCTGCGCGTGGATCGGGTGCTGCACAGCTCGGTGATCTACCCAGCGAACTACGGCTTCATTCCGCGCTCGTACTGCGACGATGGCGACCCGCTCGACGTGCTGGTGCTCGGCAGCGAGTCCGTGGCGCCGATGGCCATCGTCGTGGCACGTCCGATCGGCCTGATGCGCATGGAGGACAACGGCAAGGAGGACGACAAGATCATCGCCGTCCACTCGCACGACCCTGCCTACGAGGAATACAACGACATTTCCGAGCTGCCGCGCCACACGGCACGCGAAATGCGTCGCTTCTTCGAGGACTACAAGACCCTCGAGCACAAGAAGGTCATCGTCGACGACCCGCTTGGCCGCGAAGAAGCCCTGAAGGTCATAGGAACCTCCATCGAGCTCTATCGCAGCGAAGAGAACAAGCTGCGCGGCTGGGGGTAGAGCGTCCCCGCCATCATCTGTTGCGCTGGGCGGCGCCAAAAGCGTACCCTTTTCCTGGAAGGATAGGGACATGCTTGTTCGAAACGGCGGCTCGATGCGTGCGTGGTTGTTCTCGCTGATGATGTGTGGGGTCGCATTCGGATGCAGCTCCGGCTCTTCCACCCAGTTCGGCGGTCAGGATGGCGGCGTCGGACAGCCGGGGTGCACCAAGGCGCCCGACTGCGGCGCATGCACCTCTTGTCTTGCGAGGTGCTATTGCCAGACAGGCCTCAGCAGTTGCGCCAACTCCTGCAGTTCCGGCACCGGCGGCAGCGGCACCGGCGGCAGCGGCACCGGCGGCAGCGGCACCGGCGGCAGCGGTGCAACCGGCACGGGCGGCAGCAGCACGGGCGGCAGCAGCACGGGCGGCAGCAGCACGGGCGGCAGCAGCACGGGCGGCAGCAGCACGGGCGGCAGCAGCACGGGCGGCAGCAGCACGGGCGGCAGCGGCACGGGTGGCAGCACCAGCGATCCGTTCGCTGCAGCGCGGCAGACGTGCGTCGATCACATCAACCAGCTCCGGGCGACGAAGAACCGCACGGCGTACACACGCTGGACGTCGATCGAGTCCTGCGTCGACGGCGAGGCGACGTATGACTCGACCCACGGCCCGCACGCAGCCTTCATAGGACACGTCAACACCTGCGGCGAGCACTCGCAGGGCGAATGCCCGGGTCAGGGTCCGAGCACGGTCACGAACTGCATCGACCTGATGTGGGCGGAGAAGGACCAGTCGATCTGCTCCGGCTGCGATTCCTGCCCCAGCATGCAGCAGTGCTTTGCCGGCAACTGCCCGAACTGCCTGTGCTCGACGGGGCATCCGACCTGTGGTCACTACATGGCGCTCATCGATCCGACGCAGACGATGGTGGCGTGCGGTTTCAGCACCGGTAGCCCGTATACGACGCTCGACTACAGGTGAGCCCGATTGCCAGGTGATGCTCCTGGCGTGCGCACACGCCTCGGCTACGCCACCGCGTGATCGACCAGCTCGCCGCCGAGGAGCTCCATCGGGTGGACGCCGAGTCGCCTGAGCAGCAGCGCGTGGTTGGTTGCGACGACCATCGTGACCGAGGCGTCGTCCCGGTAGCGCAGCAGGATATCGTGGACGAGCGATAGCGTGCTCGCGTCCAGTCCGGTGTCCGGGTCGTCGAAGAACACGAAATTGGGCCGGAGCGCCAGCGCGCGGGCCAGGGCGACGCGCTTGCGGACGCCGAACGACAGATGCGCCGGAAGGGAGTGCATGTCGCCCTGATCCACGCGAGCCTCGCGCAGCGCGTCGCGCGCCCGCTGCTCGATGCCGGCCTCGTCCAGGCCGAGCACGTCGGCGTGGTAGGACAGCGCGAGCGTGACGTTGGACAGCGCGCTCTGGTTCGACAAGAGTCCACCGTTCTGGAACACGAAGCCGCGGCGGATGCCGCTCCGGCACAGTGCGCTCGGACGGTGGGGGTCCGGTTCGTGGCCGTCGAGCAGCACGCGTCCAGTGCTGGCCGGGAGCAGCCCGGCACACACGTACAGAAGCGTGGACTTGCCGACGCCGTTGTCTCCAGTGACGACCAGCGTGCTGCCGCTCGGGAGCTCGAGGTCCGTCTCCAGCAAGACCGGAAGATCGCCGTAGCTGAACGACGCGCCTTCTAGCGAAAGCCCGCTCAAAAAGGCCCCGTGCTGTGGATGGGCGCGCCCATGATCCCGTAGAAGCAGGCCGTGACCAGCGTGTTGTACGCCACGCAGCCGAACAGGCTCAGCATGACTGCACGGCTCGCCTGGCGCGGAACTTCAGTCGGCGAGCTCTTGACCTGCAGGCCGTAGTGGCAGCTGAACAGACCGACAATGGCGCCGAGACCGATGCCCTTGACCAGGAACAGCACGAGGTCTGCCGGACCCAGCGCCTGGGCGAAGCCGGCGCGGAGCGCGCTGAAGCTGGTCGTCGTGATGAACTGGCTCACGAAGTAACCACCGAGGATGGCGACCACGCTGAAGTAGACCGTAAGCGCCAGCACGCTGACCACCGCCGCGATGATACGCGGCAGCACGATGAAGCGAGGTGGATCGATGCCTAGCGAGGAGAGCGCCAGGATCTCGGAGCTGACGCGCATGTTGCCGAGCTCGGTGGCGATGGCGGTGCCCGAGCGGCCCGCGACCACGATCGCCGTGATGAGCGGCGCGAGCTCGCGCGGAACCACTGCGACCAGGATCATGCCGAGCATCTCGGCGGGCGTGCCGGGGGCGAGGATGTTGGTCTGGATGATGATGGTGGCGCCGATGAACAGCGCGATCAGGCTGACCAGCACGACGGCATGCACGCCCGTGAACTGGATCTGCGCGAGGGTGATGCGACGCGCGGTTCTGCGCGCGCTTTCGCCGGGGGTCCGCACCGAGTAGAGCGCGTCGACCAGCGTCGTCCAGAGCCTGCGGTAGCCCTGCCAGGCGCCGATCACACGGCGCCCCAGCGCGGCGACCCAACCGCTCTGGGGAGCGAGCTCGCTCCGGGGATCATAGGGCAGCGTACGGCGCACCGGTCAGCGTCCCAGACGGATCAACTTCTGTACGGATTCGCGAAGCGCCGGATAGATCCCGCGGTAGACCTCGCTGTAGAAGAGCTCGTAGCGTTCCGCGGCGGCGCCGGGCTCGAACACCTCGCCCGTGGAGCTCATGACACGCGCGGCGGTCGGGATGTCCGCGACCAGGCCCGCGCCCGCTGCGGCGAGCATGCCCGCGCCGAGCGCGGTGGCTTCGCTGCTCTTCGCGCGCACGACACGCTTCTTGATCACATCGGCGATGATGCTGCACCACAGCGCGCTCCGCGAGCCGCCGCCCATCACCACCAGCTCGTCTATCTGCTGTCCCGAAGCGCGCTCCACACCCTCGAGGTGCAGCCGCTGCTCGAACGCGATGCCCTCGAGCACGGCGCGGTACACATGCGCCGGCCCGTGCCCGCCGTTCCAGCCGATGCCGATACCCGCCGACTCGTCGTCCCAGTAGGGGTTCATGACGCCGTTCCAGTACGGCACTAGCATCAGGCCTTGCGAGCCAGGCGGGATGGCGACCGCCTCGGCCTCGAGCCCGGCGAGCACGGCATTCGTCTCGCTGACGGGGCGCCCGAGCATCTTCTCGACGAGCCAACTCAGCGTGAACGTGCCGCCTTTCAGATCGGTCTCGAGGAAGAAGCTGCCAGGCGCTGCGCCGATCATCGTGCGGAAGGCGCGGTCGATACGCACGTCGGGCGACAGCACGCCGGAGACGATCGCCGTGCCGAGGTTCAGATAGGCGCGGCCCGGAGCACCGATGCCGGCGCCGAGCCCCGCGGCTTGCCCGTCGCCTGCTCCGGCGATCACCGGTAGTCCGGCGGGCAGCCCGCACTCGCCCGCCGCGCCGGCGGACAGCGCACCGAGCGGCGCGCCCGGCTCGACCAGCTCGGGGAGCTGGGCGCGCGAGAGGCCTGCCAGCTGGAGCAGCTCGTCCGACCAGTCGCGGGAACGGAGGTCGACCAGGCCGAGCGGGTCCGCGCTGGCGAGCGACGTCGCGAAGCGTCCCGTCAGGCGCCACGCGAGGAACGCGTGCACGTCGCACAGGCGGAACGCGACATTGCGGAGCGCGGGCACTTGTTCCATCAGGAACAAGTGCTTGTAGAGCGAGGGGGTCACGCAGGCGGGCTTGCCGCTGATCTCGTGCAAGCGCGCCTCGCCCATCTTCTCCACGGCGGCCTTGACCTGCGGGCGGCAACGCGCGTCCATCCACACCAGCGCCGGGTGCAGCGGCCGGCTGCTGTCGTCGGTGAGCACGAAGGTCTCGCGCTGGTGGGTGACGGCGAGCGCGCGGATGCGCGAGGCAGCCTCGGTGCCCAGTTGCTGGACCGCGCTGCGGATGGCCTGGGTGGTTGCGTTCCACCACTCTTCGGCGTTCTGCTGCCAGGCGTCCGGCGCCGGGTTGTCGAGCGCGATCGGTGCGCGCCCTTCGGCCTGCGCGTGGCCCGTCAGATCCCACGCGATGGCCTTGCACGCGGTCGTGCTGCAATCGATGCCGAGGACCAGCGCGTCGTCGGGCATGGTCTAGCCGAAGAACCGATCGAACGGCATCGCGATGGCTGCGTCGTCGAGCGCGACCTCTGCCATGTGGCGGAGCAGCGGCAGCTCGTCGGCGCGGAGCCGCCCCTCGGCTTCGAGTGCCGGGAGCGCCTTGCGCATCACGGCCAGGATATCCAGACACTCGAGCGTGGCCCCTTCCATGCGGCGCACGGCCTCGTCCCGCCCGATCCCGAGCCCCAGGAGCCGTCCGAAGCGGCCGGTGCGCCCACCGTTGCAGGTCACGTCGAGATCGCCCACGCCGGCCATGCCGGTTGCGCTGTCCGGATCGCCGCCGAGCAGCTGGACGACGCGACGCATCTCGCGCACCGACTGGGCGAACACCGCCGACTCGTAGTTGTGCATGGCGACGCTGCCGGGTTTTCCACCCGTGGTTTCGTGCAGGCCCTGCGCGAAGGCCATGCCCATCGCGTACGCATTCTTGAGCGCCGCGCAGGTTTCCACGCCTGCCACATCCGGACTCGCCCACAGGTGGTAGTACGGCGTGCCGAAGAGCTTGGCGATCTTCTCGGCCGCTCCAAGGTCGCGACTGGTGACGACCACGCAGGTCTCGACGCGGCGGGCCAGCTCGCCGGCGATGCACGGCCCGGCCACGGCGACCGGCTCGATGCCCGCTTGTCCCAGACCGTCGCGCAGCACGTCGGGCAGTAGCTCGAGCGCGGCGCCGTTCCACTCCAGCCCCTTGGTGATCATCGCGATCGGCACGCCAGGGCGAGCGTAGCGAGCCAGTTTCCCGGCGGCCCAGCGCACGCCGGGCGAGCTCACCCCGACGCCGATCACCTCGGCGCCCTGCATCGCCTGCTCGAGCTCCTCCACAGGGTAGGCGCGGATCGAGCGCGGCAGCTCGTACTTCAGCTTGGGATGTACGCCGGTCGCACGGAGGCTCTCGACGATTTCTCCGTCGAGGTGCGTGCCGACCAGCCGCACCTCATGGCCGCGATCCACCAGCGGCACGCACAGCGCGCTGCCCATCATTCCCGCGCCGAGGACGGTAATGCACGTCATCGTCACGGTTCATAGCGGGGCGAAGCGGGGCGGACAAGGCATGGGCACGGCGCTATGGTGGGCAGGCGCTCCGGCGTGACCGGGCGCGTGGGACGAGCATGCCGCGCATTACTTTTGTCGGGACCGGGGAGGCGTTCGACCCCGAGCTGCCCAACACCAGCCTGCTCTACGCCGGCCGGCGGACGCTGCTCTGCGACTGCGGCTTTCGCGTGCCGCACGCTTTCTGGAAGTTCACTGCCGATCCGTCGCTGCTCGACGCGATCTACGTCACGCACCTGCACGCGGATCACAGCTTCGGGCTACCCGCGCTGCTCTTGTGGATGCGCGAGGAGGGCCGCACGCGACCGCTCGACGTGATTGGCGGACCGGGCGTGGGCGCCTGGCTCGACAAGCTGCTGGAGCTCGGCTACCCGGGCTCCTTCCCGCCCGGGCGCTGCTACCCGATCGAGCCGCGAGAGCTCCGCCCGGGCGAGGTGCTTGAACGTGGGGGGCTCCGGCTGTCCAACGCGAAGAGCGGCCACGGCGTCCGCAATCTGTCACTGCGCATCGACGAGGACGGGTGCAGCTTCGCCTACAGCGGCGACGGCGCCCCCAGCGAAGCCACGCGCGAGCTCTATCGGGGCGTCGAGCTGCTGGTCCACGAGTGCTACGCCGCGGACAGTGCACCACGCGGTCACGCGGGGGCGCGCGAGCTTTTGTCCATGGCGGAAGAGCTGTCCATCGCCACGCTCTGCCTGCTGCACATCGGACGGCGCAACAAGGAGGACGTGCGCGCGGAGGTCGAGCGCTATCGGGGACCCGTGCGCGTGCTCCTGCCGGCGCCAGGCGAGAGCGTGGAATTGTAGACCAGAGGTCGTAGCCGCCAGCGAGCGACAGAGCGACCTCCGCTTCTGGCGCCCGCTGTCGAAGCGAGCGGCTCGTCGTAGCGCCCGGCTCCGGTCAGCGATGGCGGCATCTGCATGACATGGGTCACGTGAGTTGATTTCCGATCGTTCGGCGTCGCGATGAGCTCGTCCGGGCTGGTTGCCTGCGCGCGCTGGGCGACTCATGTTCTCTCCTCTCGGCGAAAGCTTGGAGGGCTCTGCGCTTCATGACCAACCGCTCGATTCCGGGCTCGGTCAGCTACAGGATCCTCGACCGGACCGGAAGCGAGCCCTGGCCGATCACGCTCCACCCAGCGAAGGACGCAGCATGACCACGCACGATGACGCTGCCAGCGCTCCAGGCGACGCGTTGTTCGACACGATCCTGAATCTCTCGCGCTACCACCGCGAGCACGAGCTCTTCTATTCGCACGCGCCGCTGGAGGTCGCCTCCCGTCTGCAGATCGCGTCCCGCGCCCTGAAGGCGCTGGCCCTGCGCTGGCAGGAGCTAGACCCGACCGAAGCCGCCCCGCAGGCGCCCGCCCGCGGAGGACCGACGCGCTACGCCGGGTGCGAGGATCTCAACGACCCCGTCGCAACACAGACGCTGGGGATCCTGTTCATGGAAGGCGAAGCGGAACCGGCGGAGCTCGGCAAGCTCAAGGACGATCTGCGAGCGACGGCCAACGAGCATGAGCAGGCCGGCCGCTGGCTCGACGAAGCCATGACCGGGTCCTGGGACGCCGCCGCCCATCTTGTGCACATGCCCGCCCTGTCCGCCGTACTCGGAGACCGGCACCGCATCATCGTGAACAACTGGCAGATGGCCACCAACAGCACCCTCATCGCAAGGCTGCTGCAACGCGCTGTCGAGCTCCTCGGGGCCCTCGAGCTTACACCGGACGCCATCCGGCGGGACCTCGGAGCGGCCAGGACCGCGCCGTCGCTGCTGCTCTCCGTCGCCGAGCTGGTCGACCAGGCCGCTGACCTCTCCGCCCGCTCCGCGCTTCTCGTTCACGACAGCGAGCCGCGCTGGCGACGCTTCCGGCTCCACGCGGAACGCCTCGCTGCTCGTTGACCGTCTTGTAGCCCGCGCCTCGCCACGCGCCCACGCCTAGCTGCGCGCGACGGCGAAAAGAGTGGGGGAGATCCGGCACGTGCCGTCGTACCCTGGGCTTGCGTTTCCATGAACATCTTGCGACCCAGCCCCCGTGCTCTTCCCGTGATAGGTCTCGCGACCCTCGCGTGCACGCACGTCGCTTGCGGGCCCAGCCTCGAGGCTGCGCGCCGTGATGCCGACACCTGGAACGCCGCTTCACGCGCCCGCGCGACGGCCGCGCTCCGGGCGCGCCCCGGCCTCGTCCCGTTCAACCCGCCCCAGCGCGAGATCTACACGACCCAGAAGGAGTACGACGCGTTCCTCGCCAGGAACCCCGGGTATGCCGCCGTGATCAAAGCGCGCCCCGAGTCTGCGATCGCGATCGGGCACCCGGTCGCTTCGCCGTCGTCGCCTTGGCTCTCGGGTTGTCTGTACGATGTCGGCGGCGAGATCGCGTTCGCGTACGACTTCTGCTCGCGCAAACCGGGCAAGTCCGAGATCTCGTACTACCACCGCGGCGCTCAGGTCGTCATCGGGCGCCTCGAAGCGCACGTGGCGCAGACGCGTTCGTACACGAATTCTCACTGCCTCTCGCCAGGTCTCCCTTCCGGCGGCGGCATCGACACACCGGAGCCCGCTGCCCCGCCCGCTGCCTCTGCCTCGCCGGTGCGCGTGGTGATGCTCGGTGTGTCGCGGGCGAGCGGCGTCACCGCCGTCCTTGCCAGGTATCCCGTCAAGGAAGTCGACGTCACCTGCACTGGGACGTACAAGTCGCTAGGCTACCCGCCATGAGCGCGTGCGGCGGCCCGTGCTTCGAGTCCTGCGCCGTCTCCGCGTGATCTAGTGACTCGCCGCAGGCGCCGGCGTCGTCTTCGGCGCGGTCGTCTTCGGCGCGCTCGTCTTTGGCGGCGGAGGTTGGGTGCTTTCCTTCTTCGGTGCCGCCTGCTTGGTTGTGTCCTTGGGCGGAGTGCCGAAGCCGGGCAGGTCGAACTTCGGCGGGACGGGCAGAGCTGGCATGCCGCTCGGGAGCGCGGGAAGGTGGCCGGGCAAGGGCGGTAGCGAGCCCGCGCTGCTGCTCGCGCCGGGCGAGGGCAGACCGAGATCGGGGAGGCCGGGCAGCTTCGACAGGTCGAACTCTGGCAGGTCGGCGAGGTCCGGCAGCTTCAGCGGCTTCAGGCCGCAACCCACGCCGATGGTCCGGAGGATCTTCGCGTCGGAGAGCTTGCGTGTGTCGGCATCGATCTTGACGACTACCCCCACGCTGCCGTTCAGCGCCTGGTGGGCGGCCATGCCGAGCCAATGCCCGACGACGCGGCCGAGGTGCGAGTCGGCAGCCGACTCGGCGACCGTCGCGCAGGCAAGGCTGCCCTTCAGGTCGAGCTGGATGCGCGCGTGGTCCTGCTCGCGCGTGACGACGCCCGTGCCGCCCAGTGCAAACGATCCAGCTGTCAGCTTGATATCGCTGAGCACTACGTGCGTGCGATCCGCGTCGATGCGGAACTTCGACTTCACGGTCGTCGCGCTGCCGAACACGATTTCGTCGAGCTCGCGCGGATGAGGCGGCACCCATCCCTTCAGCGTGAGATCGAGACTGCCGCCGAGCGGGCCGGTGCCGTCGCCCAGCGACAGCGCCACGTGAGCCTTGGCCTTGATGTGATCGACAGGAAGACCGAGCTGGAAGGTGTCGTTCAACGTGGAAAGTGGCACCTCGGCGAGCTCGATGCTGGCGCTCGGCTTGTCGCCGGCGTAGCCGAGCTCTACCCTCAAAGGCGCGTTCGACAGCGTGTGCGCGCCCACTCCCAGCTGGACCTGGGTAGCACTTCGCCGCCACAGCGCGTCGGCGCTACCCAGTTCGTGGCCGAGCACGCTCACCTTCTTCGCGCTCAGCATGGACGCGCCGTCGCTGGACTTGCCGAGCTCGCCGCCCTCTACCGACAGCCACTTCCCGCTGCCGTGTTGGGACAGGTACGTCAGCTGGATGCCGTGGGCGGCGAGGGGAGTCCCGGAAAAGCTTCCTCCATAGCGCTGGGCCCAGCGCGCCACGTCCAGCGCGATGGCCGCGGGCGGACCGGAAGCCTGCGTGTCGACGCCGTCGAGGGTGATCTTCGACGGCGACAGGCCGTCGAGCTCGATGTGTGCGCGGGCGAGCTTGCCCGTCAGGCCGCGCACACCGACGAGCTTGAAGCTGAAGCCATCGAGCTCTACCCAGCCGATGCCGTAGCGGAGCTCTCCCGGCACGAGCTCGACGCCGCGATCGCGCGCCTGCGCGACGACGTAGCGTGTGAGCAGCGGTTTGATCGCGAGCAGTAGTCCGACAACAACGACGATCACGCCGAGTGCGATCGCGCCCAGCGTGATCTTGATGCCCTTGCGCACTTCTGTATGCCCTCCGCGCCCACCTTGGTCGAATCGGCGCAGGGCGTCTACTTCCAGAGGAACGTGCGCGCGCGATCAACCGATCTTGATCGTCGGGCCGTACAGGCCGACGAGCAGGACGAGTAGCGCGACCGTCGTAGCGAGCCGGTACCAGGCCCGGTCGACGTCGGTCGGCGGCGGCTGGATCGCGACCAACGAGTAGCGGTCGACGATCCCTAGCCCCACCACGTTCGTCAGGTCGAGCACGAAGTGCAGGGCGACTGCGACCCAGATCGAGCCGCTCAGCAGATACGCGGCGAGCAGCACGCCGCCGCCCAGGATCCAGCTCGCCGTCTGGGCCAGGGTCACGCGGTTGGTCAGGGTGTGGACGGCCGTGAACAGCAATATCGACGCGACGATGACGATTCCGAGGCCGGAACCGAGCAGCTCGAGTGTGACGTAGCCGCGGAACAGCGCTTCCTCCGCGGCAGCCACGGCGACGAGCACCAACACCATCGCCAATGTGTCTCCTGCGTTATTTGCGGAGATCCGGCTGCGACGGCGTTCGACGGACGCTCGACCGGACCGCCGCAGCAAGGCCAGGAAGCCGGCGGTGACTGCCGCGACAAGCGCCGCGCCCAGTGCCACGACAAGCGCGTCCCGAACGGTTGCGCCCAGCCCGAGCGCTCCGATGCTGCGGTGGTCGAGCAGCGCGAGCATCGCCAGGACGACGCCCACCACGACGAGGTTGGCGGCGATGCCGACCAGCGTGACCCGGGCCGAGGTCCGGCTGCTCATTTCACGCAGATCCACGCCCAACCCGCGCATCACCCGCGAGGCGAGCACGGCGACGACTACGTACGCGAACACGGCGAGCAGCACGCGTAGCCACGGAAGAAGGGAAACCATGCGTCCTCAGCGTTCCGTCGCGCCGCTCGGGCCCCAGCTCGCGAACGCCGCGTCCAGGCCCACCACGACCCGGTCGAAGCTGCGGTCCACGTCCTGGGGCATGCCGAATCCTCCCGCCGATTCCAGGCTGACGAAGCCATGCAGGGCGCTGCGTAGCACGCGCGTCGCGTCGACCAGGTCGGCGCCGGACAGCCCGTAGCCGCGGAGCACCGCGAAGACCGTCTCTAGAATCGCCTCGCTGGCGGCGCGGACCGCGTCGTCCCCGGGCCCCGGCGCGCGCAGCGTCGCTGCGTAGCGCCCGGGGTGTCGCTGCGCATAGCTGCGGTAGGCGTCGGCGAGTGCGCGCAGCGCGTCGCTGCCCGACCTGCCGACGGCCGACCGGCCCAGCTCCTCGTGGAGCTCACGGATCGCGAGCAGCGCAACCAGTCGGCGCAGGGCGTCCAGCCCATCCACGTGCTTGTACAGGCTGGGCAGCCGCACGCCGAAACGGGCGGCGACGCCCGCCAGGGTGAGCGCGTCGAAGCCGACCTCGTCGGCGAGGCGGGCCGCCTCCTCGACGACCCGCTCCTCGCTGAGCCCGGCTCTAGGCACGGCCGAGCACCCGCTGCAGGAAGCTGATGACGGCCGGCCCGACGATCTCCGGGTATTCGGCATGCGGGTAGTGCCCGGCGCCCGGGACCATCAGCGACTCGCCGCGGAGCTGCTCGGTGACGTAGGCGGCCTCGGCCGTGGCGTCGTCGAAATCCGGGTCGGCGTCGCCCATCACGACCAGGGTGGGCGCCTTCACTTCGCCGAGCCGCTTCTCCGCCGGCTCATGGGACGTGTGCGTCGTGGCGGCGAATGCCGCCCAGTGCCCCGGCTTCTTCAGGCTCTCGCGGATGCGCGTGCGGTGTTCGTCCAGATCGGCCGGCGGGCGGCCGGGGTAGAGGTTCGGGATGTAGGCGTTCCACGCCGCCGCGCCCCAGGGCCGGAGCAGCGCGAGCCGGAACATCAGCACCTTGAAGAAGCTGGTGGGCGGGTTGCGGACGAACGGTCCCACCAGCACCAGCCCGGCGACCGCCGACGGCGCCTCGGCGGCGGCCCACGCCGCGGCCCCAGCTCCCATCGAGTTGCCGATGACGACGGCCGGGCCGCCCAGGTGCTCGATCAGTGCCAGCACGTCGGAGCCGGCGGCTACGTCGTGGTACTCGCTGAAGCTTGCGTCGCTGTCGCCGTGCCCGCGCAGATCCATCGTGGCCACGCGGAAGCCGGCTGCGACGAGCGCCGGAGCGAGGTAGCGGAAATTGGAGCGCAGATCGCCCATGCCGGGAACGCCGACGACGAGCGGGCCGCTGCCGGTCACATCGTACGCGATCCGGCCTTCGGGCCGGTCCAGAAACAGCGTCCGGGGGGCGGCCGATTCCGCCTCGACGGCGGGCTCTGCGGTGTAGTTCATGGCGGCTGACATCATGGTGACCTCCTTGGGCTTGTCTAGATAGCTTAATAGCTAATCAGATTAGCTTTCCCTGTCAAGCGCAGGTCGTCTAGATTCCGCGGGTGGCTGCCCGCCGAGCACAGAAGGGTCCCCGCGGCCCCACCTACCTGACGCCGGACGGAGCGAAGAAACTCGCCGACGAGCTGAACCATCTGGCCAGCGTGGAGCGCCCGCGCGTGGTGCAGGAGGTGAGCGACGCAGCGGCGCAGGGCGACCGCTCCGAGAACGCCGAGTACATCTACGGCAAGAAACGCCTCCGCGAGATTGACCGTCGCATCCGCTTCATCAGCAAGCGGCTCGACAGCGCCGTGGTCGTGAAGGAGCGGGCCGCGAGCGACATCGTCTACTTCGGTGCAACGGTCGAGGTCGAGGACGAGAACGGCAAGCGGAGCCGCTACATGCTGGTCGGCCCCGACGAGGCCGAGCCTTCCGAAGGCAGGCTCAGTTTCAAGTCACCTCTCGGGCGTGCGCTCATGAAGAAGAAGGTCGGCGACGTTGTCACGGTGCGCCGTCCGGCAGGCGAGATCGACATCGAGATCCTGTCGGTAGCGTACGAGTAGCGCGCTCTCGAACCGGATCTCCGCGACCGACCGCGTCTACCGCGCCCTCTGATCGGATTGTTCCGTCCCGAATGGAAGGTGGCCATCTCGATTGGGGGACGGGCCGGTGCAGTCTACCATGCTGTGCATGAAGGGGCTCTGGGTTGTCGGGTTGGTTCTCGGGTTGGTTGTCGTGCTTGCCGGATGTGGCGGTGCCGGCTCCGACCTCACCTCCTCGAGCAGTGGCGGGGCGGGAGGTCAGACCGGCTCGGCGGGAAGCGGTGGGACATCGAACAACGGGGGAACCGCGGGCGTTGGCGCGGGCGCCGCTGGCGGTGCAGCCGGAAGCGGGGGCAACGCCGGCGCCAGTGGCGCGGCGAGTGCGGGCAACTCTCCATGCACGCTGCCGTCGATGTCCCCGGGCACGACCACGATCAGCGTCACGTCGGGGGGCCAGAAGCGCACTGCGCGCCTCGTGATCCCGCCGGGCTACGACGCGACGAAGTACGTGCCGCTGCTTCTTCTGTATCACGGCTACCTCGAGGACGCGGCGCGTATCGAGGCGTCGACGGGCATGACGCCGATTGCCGGTAAGCACGGCATGATCGTCGTGTACCCGCAGGGCGTGAACAACAGCTTCAACGCGGGGCCCAAGTGTTGCGGGACCGCATCGGCCACGCAGATCGACGACGTGCAGTTCACGAAGGATCTGCTCGACAAGCTCGAGAGCAAGCTCTGTATCGACAAGAAGCGCGTCTACGCCGCGGGGTTCTCGAATGGCGGCATGGTCGCGAGCCGGCTCGGTTGCGAGCTGGGCTCGCGCATCGCTGCTATTGCGCCGGTGTCGGGGCCGATCGCGGTGACTTCGTGCAAGCCGTCGCGCCCCATCCCCGTCATGGAGTTCCACGGAACCTCGGACGTTGTGGTCTGGTACAACGGCGGCAGCGCCAGCGGGGCGATGAGCGTGCCCGACGCGATCAAGCTCTGGAAGACGAACAACGGCTGCAGCGACGCGACGCCGAAGACCATCTTCCAGAACGGCGACACGACCTGTACGGCGTACCAGAGCTGCAAGGCCGGAGCGGACGTGGTCCTGTGCACGATCTCGGGCGGGGGCCACCAGTGGCCGGGCGGGACCGACCCGACCGCCGGCGTCGGCAAACAGACCCAGGACATCAACGCCAGCTCCGCGATGGTGGATTTCTTCCTGGCGCATCCAATGCCCTGACCCGGCACGCGGTGGGGCACTGCCCGCGCGCGCCCACCGCGGAAATGCCGCCGGTCATCGAATCCTGGCCACGCGGTCGAACGACGCTTGAGCCCCGCGGCGCGAGCGTCTACCTTGCGCGCCCGTCCAGACGCCGGACGGCACGCGGCGGGGCCGACCAAGGCCGCCGCCCTTTTCCAGACAAGGAGATTTCCGATGGCCGACATCCGTTTCGACAACCGAGTCGCGATCGTCACCGGTGCAGGTGGAGGCCTGGGCCGCGCGCACGCCCTTCTGCTCGCCTCGCGCGGCGCCAAGGTCGTCGTCAACGACCTGGGTGGCTCCGTCGATGGTTCAGGCGAGGGCTCGAAGATGGCCGACAAGGTCGTCGAGGAGATCAAGGCGGCCGGCGGCGAAGCCGTTGCCAACTACGACGGCGTCGACACCATGGAGGGCGCGCAGAAGATCGTGAAGACCGCCCAGGACGCCTTCGGCAAGCTCGACATCGTCGTCAACAACGCCGGCATCCTGCGCGACGTGTCCTTCATGAAGATGACCGAGGACGACTGGGACAAGGTGCTGCGCGTGCATCTGTACGGCAGCATGTACGTGACCAAGGCGGCGTGGCCCATCCTTCGCGAGGGCAAGTACGGCCGCGTGGTGTTCACGACCAGCGCCGCCGGTCTGTACGGCAACTTCGGCCAGGCGAACTACAGCTCGGCCAAGCTGGGCATCGTCGGCCTCGCCAAGACGCTTTCGCACGAAGGCGCCAAGTACAACATCAAGTGCAACGTCATCGCGCCCGTCGCGAAGAGCCGCATGACCGAGACGATCATGCCGCCGGACGTGTTGAACAAGCTCCTGCCCGAGCACGTCAGCCCGCTCGTTGCCTACCTCTGTTCCGAGGGTGTCGAGGAGACCGCGCAGACCTATGCTGTCGGCGGCGGCTACGTTTCGCGCGTTGCGGTGGTCGAAGGCGCCGGAGTCACGCTCGACGCTTCCAAGGGCTTCGGCCCCGAGGACGTTGGCGCCAAGTGGAAGGAGATCAACGATCTCTCCCAGGCCAAGCCCTTCGCCAACGCGATGGAAGCGGCGGGCGCGGCGATGAAGGGCGTGATGGGCGGCTGACGCCGGAAGAGGAGCCCTGCGATCGGCGTCCGGCGATTCTCCAGGCGCGGGTTTTCAGGGCTCCTCGCCCTGCCGACCGATTCCGCGCAAGCGCGCGTCGATGTCGGTGACGAGGCGTTCGAACGCTTCGTCGGTGAGCACGCCCTGGCGGCGGTTCTTGAGCAGCTCTTCCTTCTCGACGAGCAGCAGGTGACGTCGCGCGGCCTCGGCCTCCTCGCGCTGCAGCTCGCCGTGGTCGAGCCTCAGGTCGCGCAGGCGTGCGTCCGCCTCGGCGGCTCGCTGGTGGTATTCTTCGCGTAGCGGCTCGACAACGTCCTCCGGTGTCGAGTGCTCGCGTGCCAGCCGGTCCAGCTCCGCGAGCGCGGCGTTGGCGGCGAGCAGCGCGCCCTTGCGTGTCTCGTATTCGTTGCGATCGAGGCGTGAAGACACCAGACCCAGTCGCCCGAGCAGCGGCGACATCGTGACCCCTTGCACCAGAATGCTGAGGATAACGACGCCGAACGTCATGTTGACGAGCAGCTCGCGGTGCACGAATGCGGCGGGTAGTCCCAGGACGAGCACCATGCTGAGCGCGCCGCGCATGCCGCCCCAGGTGAGGACGGCCGCCCATTTCGCTGGAACCGCTTCATGCGATCGCTTCAGGGCAGCGGTCACGGCGGCGATCACGATGGCGCGACCCAGCGTGACCGCAAGCCAGGCGATGAGGATCGCCTCCCACGATGCGACCAGCGAGTCGATGTGGACTTCCAGGCCCACGAGCAGGAACACGATCGAGTTGAGCGCGAAAGCGACGTACTCCCAGAAGCTCTCGACCGCGATGCGGGTCGTCGGGCTCATGCCGGTGCGCGCCGCGTAGTTGCCGCACAGCATGCCGACCACCACGGTGGCGATGACGCCCGAGACGTGGAGCTGCTCGGCGACGAGGAACGCGCCGTAGGCGGCGATCGTCGTGAGCGTGATCTCGATCATCGGATCATCGACGCGCTGGATGATCTTCGAGATGCCGTAGCCGACCACTGCGCCCACGAACGCCCCGAGCCCCACGACCCTCACGAACTCCAGCACCGCGCTCGAGATCGTCATCGAGCTTCCCGTCGCGGCGCTCAGCACGATCGCGAACACGACGACCGCCGTGCCGTCGTTCAACAGGCTTTCGCCTTCGATGAGCGTCGAAAGCCGGCGTGGTGCGCCCACCGTCTTGAACAGCGCGACGACGGCGATGGGATCGGTCGCGGCGATCAGCGACGCGAAGACGGCGGCGTCGATCAGTCCGAATCCGCTGGCGAAGTGCAGTACGCGACCGACAGGGACGAGAATCGCGGCCGTGAGCGCGATGGCTGCCAGGAGCCCGGGCACGGCCAGGGCGTTGATCGCGATCTTGTTGCGCCAGAACTCGGAGAACTCGAGGTGGAATGCGGCCTCGAACAACAGCCCCGGCAGGAAGATGGCGTAGAGCAGCTCCTTCGTCAGGTGGGGTGCGCCGATGGTCCGGTAGTGGCCGAGCAGTAGCCCCGCGATCACGAGCGCTACCGTGTACGGCACCCTGAGGCGCCGGGCCATCAACGCGACGGCCGCGGCGACACCGAACAAGGCGACAAAAGCAACTTCGGTATGCATGCGGGAGCTACCGCAGGGTAACCAGAGTTTCTCCGGTCGCACACCTCGACCTCGACATCGAGCGGTCCCTCATGCTGGATGCGGGGCCCGCCACGAACGGGTGGCGCGCGAGGTGCTCGCCCAGCATTTCCACCCGCGCGGCCGTGGCCTCGCGGGAACTGTCGATCAGCGCCAGGAAATGGCCCGTCCCGGCAGCCGTCAAGCTGTCCGGACTCTGCGCCACCATGTCAGCGCTTGCGCGCGCGGCGCAGAGTCCGTAGCGTTGCTAGTGGATGCGCCTGTCGCACGTCTCTTTGCTTGCGTGCCTCTCCCTGGTGGGCTGCCAGGTATACACGAGCTCGCTCCTCGAGAGATCGCGCGACGCAGGCACCGACGTCGCCAGCGGCGGGCAGTCGAGCGATGCTGGCGGGGCCGGGGGCGCCGCGGCGGGTAGCGGAGGGACTGCGGGCGATGCCTCGACCTGCAACCCGGCCCATCCGCCTCCGCGTCCGACGCAACCGAGCGCGGGGGCGGGCGGAGGCCCGGGCGACATCGTGTTCGCGCTGAAGGATATTGTCCTCGACCAGGCCGGGGACAAGTGGCGCAGCATCGGCTACGATCTCGATGACCTCTGTTCCGATCCACCCAATCCGACGGTGGAGTGCACGGCTCCGAGCGGCGGCCCAGCGGAGATCGATGGCGTACGTGGCACCGACAACGCGTTCGGGCACGACGTGTTTCCGTTGGTCAAGACGACAGATCCGACGGCGCAGACCCAAGCGCAATCGTCCCAGGACAAGGGGCACGGAGCCCTCATCCTGCACATCAGCGGCTGGAACGGGGCAGACGACGACCCGGCAGTGAACGTCTGGATGTCGCAGAGCGTCTACGCCATCCCCGCTGGCGCAACCGCTGCCGGGCAACCGAACTGGGATGGCACGGATAGGTTCTTCGTCGACCAGAGCGCATTCGCCGGAGGCAACCTGGCCACGCCGCTCATCGGCAACGACAACGCCTACGTCGTGGGGCGGACGCTCGTGTTCCGGCTCCCCGAGCGGGCTCCGATCTACTTCCAGAGCGGCAACGGTACGTTCGTTCTCAAGCTCACCGACGCAACGCTCACCGCGAGGATCAGCGCGGACTCGACGAGCATGGATCCCGTCATCGTTGCCGGTCGCTGGAGTCTGGTCGACATCGCACAGAACTTCGATCAGCTGGGGTTGTGCGAGGGCTCGTTCCAGCGGAACCTCGCGGACAACCTGATGAACAGCTCGGCGGACGTGCGCAGCACGCCCGGCACCGGCGGGCCGGGGGCCACCTGCGACGCGATCAGCGTCGGTCTGCAGTTCACCGGCTATCGTGGAATGGTCGGAGGGCTGGCGAGCTCGCCGGCGCTGCCGCCCAAGTGCAGCCCGGACGGCGGCACGAGCGACGGAGGCACCGGGTAGCGTCGGCGGAGCCGTCTCCGCAGTCATGCCGAGGACTGCGTGGTGTCCGGAGGCTGGGACTGGCAGGACTAGACGAAGAAATCCGGCATCAGCTCGGAGTCGGGCACGTCCGTGCTCTTGTACTTGCTGAAGTCGGTGACGCCGGCGGAGCGGAGGGTGTCCTCGTCGATGCAGTAGTTGCCGGTGAACTCGCGGCTTGGGCGCGTGAAGATCCAATGGGCGGCGTCCGCCATGATCTCCGGGGTGCGGCAGCGCTTCATCGACTCGTCGCCGCCGAGCAGGTTCTGCACGGCGGCTGTCGCGATGGCGGTACGTGGCCACAGCGTGTTGAAGGCGATGCCGTCGCTCTTGAACTCCTCCGCCATACCGAGCGCACACATGCTCATGCCGAACTTGGCCATGGTGTAGGCGACGTGCGGCGCGAACCAGCGCGCTTCCATGTTGAGTGGCGGGGAGAGATTCAGCACGTGGGGGTTGTCGGCCTTCTTCAGGAAGGGGATGACCTTCTGTGAGCACAGGAAGGTGCCGCGCGTGTTGATGTGGTGCATCAGGTCGTAGCGCTTCATCGACGTGGACAGCGTGCCCGTGAGGTTGATGGCGCTGGCGTTGTTGACCAGGATGTCGATGCCGCCGAAGGCCTCCACCGTGGCTTTCACCGCGGCCTCGACCTGATCCTCGAAACGGATGTCGCAGATGCAGGCCAGGCCCTTGCCGCCGGCGGCGTTGATCTCCTCGACTGCCGTGTAGACGGTCCCGGGCAGCTTGGGGTGCGGCTCGGCGGTCTTGGCCACCACAGCCACGTTGGCGCCGTCCTTGGCGGCACGCAGGGCGATGGATTTGCCGATGCCGCGGCTAGCGCCGGTGATGAAGAGCGTCTTTCCCTTGAGGTCTGCCATGGCTCTCTCCTGTGACGAGGCGCGGACCGTAGCACCACCGCCTCGCGCGTGTCAGGCGGAGGATCGCAAGCGAGCCGCGACGTGATATGCCGCGGCATGCGTTGGATTCCGGTTCCGGCTGCTCTGGCCATGGCTGGTGTCGCCGTCTGTTCCGCTGGTTGCGGTTCTCCGCCTGTTCCGACCGCGCCGCCACCGGCGCCCGCGCCGCACGCGAGCGCGAGCGCGCTCCCCGCACCGAAGCCCCCTGTCTCCAGGGGCTACGTCGACCCCGGCGGGATGTGGATGCCCAGCCAGATGGCCACCCAGGCGAAGACGTTGAAGAAGCTCGGGCTCGGTTTCGACCCCAAGCAACTCCAAAACCCTCTCGGCTACCCGCTTGGCGCCGTGGTGAGCCTTGGCGGATGCTCGGCGTCGTTCGTTTCGCCCGACGGCCTGATTGTCACCAACCACCACTGCGTTACCGGAGCGCTTGCCTACAATTCCAAGCCGGGGCAGGACCTGCTGAAGAACGGCTACCTCGCGAAGAATCGTGCCGGCGAGAAGTGGATCGGCCCGACCGGGCGCGTGTTCGTGACCCAGTCGTTCAAGGACGTGACGAAGCAGGTGCGTGCCGGTCTCGACGCGCTGCCGAACGACGAGAAACGCTGGCGCACCATCGAGCGGCGCGAGAAGGCGCTGGTCGGGGAGTGCGAGAAGGGACGCACCGACGTGCGCTGCGAGATCGCCAGCTTCTTCGGCGGCGGCCAGTACATGCTGATCACCCGGCTCGCCATCAAGGACGTGCGCCTCGTGTACGCGCCCGCGTCGGGCATCGGCAACTTCGGAGGCGAGGTCGACAATTGGCACTGGCCCCGCCACGCCGGCGAATTTGCGTTCTACCGGGCCTACGTCGACAAGGACGGCAAACCCGCCGAGCACTCGGCCGACAATGTTCCCTACAAGCCGAAGCAGTTCCTGAAGATCGCGGAAAAACCCCTCAGGACCGGCAGTCTTGTTCTCGTTGCCGGCTACCCCGGTCGCACCTACCGCAACCAGACGGCCTACGAGCTGCACGAGGCTGTGGACTGGTGGTACCCGCGGCGCATCCGTCTGTGTACCGACTACATCGCGGTCCTCCAGAAGGTGGGCAAGCAGGACGAGAACGCGCGGCTCAAGGGCATGCCGCTTCTGCGTGGCCTGAATAACGTGCTGACCTACACGCGCGGCGCGCTGGCTGGTCTGACGAAGGGCGGGGCCGCGGCGAAGAAAGACCAGCGCGAGCAGGCGCTGAAGCAGTGGCTCGACGCTGACCCGAAGCGCAAGGCCCGCTTCGGCGATGTGCTGCCTCGAATGGACAAGGTGTTCGCCGAACGCAACAAGACGCGCGACGCCGACGCTGCACTGGGCGAGATGACATGGTTCTCGAAGCTGCTGGACGCCGCGATGACCATCGTGCACAACGCCGAGGAGCGGCAGAAGCCCGACGCCGAGCGGGAAGGCGGCTACCAGCAGCGCGACCAGGACGATCTCGTCGAGGAGCAGCAGGCGCTCGGCCAGCGCTACAGCGAAACGCTCGACAGCGCCCTGCTGGTCGAGTCGGCCGTTCGTGTCGCGCGCCTGCCTGCGAAAGTCGAAAAGCCGCTGCTGACGCCGCTGCTTGGCCCGAAGAAGCCGACGCCCGGGAACATCGAAGCGGCTGTGAAGAAGCTGTACGCCGCGACGAAGCTCGGCGACACGAAGACCCGGGTGCAGCTGATGAAGAGCGCGAAGCTCTCCCAGCTGCGCCAGAGCCGGGACCCGATGATCCGCCTGGCGCTCAGGCTCCGCCCTCTGGAGAAGGCGGAGAAGAAACGCACCGATGCTCGCAAGGGCGCACTTTCGATGCTGCGTCCGCTATATGTCCAGGCGCTTGGAGAATCTTCGCCGGGGCCCATCGCGCCCGACGCGAACAGCACGTTGCGCATCACCTACGGCACGGTGCGCGGCTACAGCCCCAAGCCGGGCGCGCCGGTCTACCGCCCGTTCACTACCGCGGCGGGCGTCGTCAGGAAGAACACCGGCAAGGAGCCCTTCGATGCGCCGAAGCGGCTGCTCGACGCCATCAAAGCCGGGAAGTTCGCTGGCTATGACAACCCGGAGCTCGGCACGCTGCCCGTGGATTTCCTCAGCGACACGGACATTACCGGTGGCAACTCCGGCTCACCCACGCTCGACGCCCAGGGGCACCTGGTCGGTCTTGCCTTCGACGGCAACTACGAGGCGATGGCTTCGGACTGGCTGTTCATGCCGAGCATCACGCGGGCGATCCACGTCGACATCCGCTACGTGCTCTGGATCATGGACCGCGTCGATCACGCCGACTGGCTGCTCGACGAGATGGGCGTGAAGCACGGAAAGTAGGCCCCGCGCCGGGCAGATGCCAGCGCGAGGCCAGCGCGGAAAGCTCGCTCTCGGGCAACGCCACGAACACGGCCCGGCTGGGTGTGAGCCAGCGCACGAGCCGTTGCACGCGCCGATAGGGCATGGCGGTGCAGCCGCTGGTGCCGTGGTGCGGGTTGTTCCACACGTGCAGGAAGACGCAGCTGCCGGCTCCAGGCTGGTGGGCGGTGTTGTGCTGCACCACGACGAGCAGCCGGTACGCATCGCTGTGCAGGCGCAGATGTTCGGCGCTGCGCCAATCAGGTTCGACGTGACTCGCATCGAGCAGCTCCCCGTAGTGGTGGCTTCGGGGGTCGTCCACGCAGCGCCAAGTCGTTGTGCTGTGCGTGTAGCGAAGCTCCGTGCCAGCAGGCGGGTGGCCGGCGTAGCCGAAGGCCGGCCCGAGTCGGAACACGCCCGCGACGGCACGGCCGTCGCCTTCCTTCTTTACGGGTCCGCTCTCGCCCGGTGGTGCGCCGTTTCCGTGAAGTCCGCGTCCCCATGCCAGGCCCGCGCGCCCGGCAACGCCCTGCCAGGCGTCGAGACGGCGCCAGGACGCCTCCGGGCCGGTCCGTTCGTAGCGTGAGAGCTCGATGGTACTGCTGTCCCAGCTTCCGGCAACGGACAGCAGCAGCTGGCGCGTTGCGGACGGAATGGGCGACGCCGGCTTCCGTCCCGAGCGCGCGGGCGCCGTAGAGGGCACAGACGCGACCGACGGCACGGACGCGGCCGGCTGCCCTGGCGCCGGAGCCCCCGGGGCGCGCGCGACGCTCCGCGTCGACTCGGCCCGGGGCGGGGTGGCGTGCGGCGCGCGGCTGCAGCCCGCCAGTGCGGCGACAAGCGCGTAGGCGAGTCGCACCGCATTCAGGGCGTGCAGAGCGACTGGCCGCCGCTCTGTTCGTACGCCTTCACCTTGGAGACGAGGTTGCCGCCGTCGGTCGACGGCGTGGTCTGCGTGCCCGCACCCGCACCGAACGCGATGGCGACGCTGTGCGCGGCGGCGAGCTGGCTCGTGTGAGAGAAGAAGTAGTCGACCCGATTGTCCTTCCAGTGCTGGTTCGTGTCCGGCTCGCTCATGTTGCCGACGGGCAGCTGCCACCAGACCAGCGGCTTGCCGACCTTCTCGGCCACATCCTTGGCCCAACCTATCGCCTGGTCGAAATCGGGCAGCGTCTTGTTCGTCGCGTCCCACCAGCGGCTCTGGCCGATCGACTGGTAGTAGCCCGCGTCGCGGTCGGAGGCCTCGACCACGACGAAGTCGGCCTGCCCCTCGCCACATTCCGTCAGGAACGTCCCGAGCTTGTCCGCTTCGCCCTTGACGTCCAGCCCTGCGTTCTTGTTCTGCAACACGTCGATGTTCGTGCCCCAGCCCGAGGCGTGCAGGCCGACCTTGGCCTTGGGCGCGTACTTCCGCACCATCGCGATCATGCAGCGGCCCATCCCGGCGATGCTGTTCTCCTGGTTGCCGCAATCGTTCGGGTCCGCCGAGGCGACCGCGGCGGGGATCTTGTGCGGGTCGCTGTTCATCTGCTCCGCGTAGCCCCAGAAGTCCGGCTCGATGTGCAACAAGGCCACGCTCTGGCCAATCTGCTGTAGCAGGAAGCGCCAGTCGGCGAGGTAGCGCGTCATGAAGGCGGCGTTGTTGGTCGCCTGCACCTCGCCCGAGCCCTCGCTGGCCCCGCTGGCCTGCAGCACCTCGTAGTAGGTGACCATCGGGATCTCGTTGTTCGTCTTCGCCTTGGACAGGAAGTCGCGGATGTACTGGCCCGGCGGGTCCTGGTCGTACTGCCAGCAGCCCCACCACGCGCAGCCGTTCGGGTTGGAGTTGGCGCAGGACTGGCCGCCCGCGGTGCACCCCGTCGCGCAGCTCTGGCAGGCCTGGTTGCCGTCGAACAGGCCGCCCGAGAGGTACAGATAGCGCAGATCGAAGGGCGCCTGCGTGGCGATCGAGTCGACCATGCTCGCGCCGGCGAGCAGGTGCGCCTTGCCCAGCGACTTCAACAGGGCATCGCCGAGGCATCCATTCGAGCTACCGCCGGAACCGCCGCCGGACGTGCCGCCGGTCGCGGTGCCGCCGCTACCTCCACCGGAACTGCCGCCGGCGCTGCTGCCACCCGTGCTCGCGCCACCCGTTGCGCTACCGCCTGTTCCGCCGGTTGCTGCTCCGCCGCCGGTACTGCGACCCGCGGCTCCGCCGGTAGCAGAGCCGTGCGAACCGCCACTCGTGCAGGCGGCCAGGACCAACGCAAGCGCATACGCTGCCGGTGCAACGCGCCGCCGGCTTCGGGGGGCTGTCATGCACCTAGTCTTGCCAAGCTCCGCTCGGGCGCAACTGCTTTCCCCGCCGCGCTCGACGCGTCGCGTAGCAGGTGATAACGCTGGTGTTCGCCTTGGCTACAAAGAAACAGACCAAACGGGCCCAGGGACGCCGCCGTATCCAGGTCCGTCCGCTGCGCGCCTCCGATTACGAAGCCGTCACCGAGCTGCAGCTCAGGTGCTTCCCAGGGATGAAGCCCTGGGCCAAGGCGCAGTTCGAGAGCATGCTCGCGAACTTCCCTGAAGGGCAGATTTGCGTCGTCGCCAACGGCAAGCTGGTCGCCTCGTCCAGCAGCCTCATCGTCGACTTCGACCTGTACTCCGAGTGGCACAACTGGGCGGAAATCGCCGACAACGGCTACATCCGCAATCACGATCCGAACGGCGACACGCTGTACGGCATCGAGATCATGGTCGACCCGGACAGCCGCGGCTACCGTCTGTCACGCCGCCTGTACGACGCCCGCAAGGCTCTCGCGCATGAGAAGAACCTGGCGCGGATCATCATCGGCGGGCGCATCCCCGGCTACCACAAGCACGCGCAGGAGCTGAGCGCGCAGGACTACGTCGACGAGGTCATCGCCAAGGCTCTCTACGACCAGGTTCTCACCGCCCAGCTCGCCAACGGCTTCGTGCTGCAGCGACTGATTCCGGACTATCTGCCCAGCGACAAGGAGTCGATGGGCTACGCCACCTTCCTCGAGTGGACCAACTTCGACTACCAGCCCGCCGAGCGCCGCCGCTTCCGCGCGGTCGAGATCGTGCGGCTGGCCGTGGTGCAGTACCAGATGCGCACGGTTGCCTCCTTCGACGACTTTGCCACGCAGTGCGAGTACTTCGTCGATGTGGCGGCCGACAGCCAGTCGGACTTCGTGGTGTTCCCCGAGCTGTTCACGACCCAGCTCCTGTCGCTGAATCCCGGGCTTCGGCCGGGCCTCGCGGCGCGCAAGCTGGCCGAATTCACGCCGCAGTACGTGGACCTGTTCAACCGCCTTGCCATCAAGCACAACGTCAACATCGTCGGCGGCTCGCATTTTTCGGTCGAGGACGAGACGCTGTACAACATCTCGTACCTGTTCCAGCGCGACGGGCGCATCGGCAAGCAGTACAAGCTGCACATCACCCCCGCCGAGCGCCGCTGGTGGGGCGTCGAGCCCGGCAGCGAGGTGCGCGTCTTCGATACCGACTGCGGCAAGGTCGCCATCCTCGTCTGCTACGACGTTGAGTTCCCGGAGGTGGTACGCGTCGCGGCCAAGAAGGGTGCGCACGTGTTGTTCGTGCCTTTCAACACCGACGACCGCTACGGCTACCTGCGCGTCCGCTATTGCGCCCAGGCGCGCTGCATCGAAAACCACGTCTACGCGGTCGTGGCGGGCTGCACCGGCAACCTGCCGTTCGTCGAGAATGCCGACGTGCACTACGCGCAGTCGGCCATCTTCACGCCGTCGGACATCCCCTTCAGTCGCGATGGCGTAGCCGCCGAGTGCACCCCCAACATCGAGACGGTGCTGGTGCACGACGTCGACATCGAGCTTCTGCGTCGCCACCGCTACGACGGCACCACGCAGAACTGGAGCGACCGCCGCCGCGATCTGTACCAGGTCCGCTACAACGATGCGGGCGAGACGCGCGAAGTCTAGCGGCGGCCCGCGGGGGGCCGCCGCAATCCTCGCTACGGGCTAGCCGCAGACGCCACCCTTGCACTTGCCGTTGTTCGGGCAGTCGCTGTTCTGCGCGCACTGTGCGCAGTGATCCTGGTGGAAGCAGAACGGCAGCGAGGGGTCCTTGCAGTCGGTGTTCGCCAGGCACGCTACGCAGCGCCCGTCATTCGTGCAGAGCGGCGCGGTGGCCGGACAGTTCGCGTTCGTCAGGCAGGTGCGGCACTCGCCGGACTTCGTGTCGCAGAACGGATGCGCACTGTCGCAGTTCGCGTTGGTCGTGCAGTAGGCGTGGCAGTGGTGGTCCTGGTTGCAGCGGTAGCCGGCCTTGCAGTTGGCATCCACAAGGCACTCGACGCACTCGCCATTCTGCCCGTTGCAGACCGGTGCAGCCGCGCCGCAGTCGACGTTGGTCCGCACGCTACGCATTGACCACGTGTCGGGTCGCAGATGGGGGTGTCGCCGCCACACTGCGTGTTGTCGAGGCAGCCTACGCACGCGCCCGTCGCGGTGTTGCAGTGCGTCTGGCCAGGATCGGTGCAGTCGCTGTCGCTCTTGCAGGCCGGCTGGCAGGTGAAGTTCCGCGTGTAGCACGCCTGCCCGGTGCCGCAGTCCGCCGTCGTCCCGCACTGCTGGCAGCGGCCCGAACACGCAGATCGGCGCTGCCGCGCCGCAGTCGGAGTTGGTCAGGCACTGCACGCAGCCCAGGGTCGTGCTGCACAGCGTCTGGCAGCTGTGCCCCGACACCGTGCACCCGCCGCCGCTACCGCTCGCGCCGGCGCCACTGATGCCGCCGCCGCTGCCGCTGCTGCCGCAGGAACGTCGCGGCCAGGGCCAGGGGAACCGCCAACAACGCGGCGCGCAATCGAACAACAAGCTTGAGCATCGAAGACCTCCGGAGGGTGAGTGGCGGCACACCGCCGTTCTTATCGTTCGCGTTCCGCCCGCCCGGCCGGTTGGGTCCGGGCCCACTGGACTCCAGCCTGCCAGGATTCCGTTCTGTGGCCTAGACTCCCGCCGATGGTGCGGATCTGTTTCGTGTGTCTGGGCAACATCTGTCGCTCGCCGACTGCCGAGGGCGTGATGCGGCATCTCGTGGGCGAGGAGGGACTCGAGGGCCGGATCGAGATCGACAGCGCTGGGACCGCCGCCTACCACGCTGGCGAGCCGCCGGACCGACGCGCCACGCTGACGGCGCGCCGGCGCGGTATCGAATTGTCCGGTCGCGCGCGCCAGTTCAAGCCGCGCGACTGGGAGCGATTCGACTACGTGCTGGCGATGGACAGCTCGAACTTCCGCGACCTCGAGCGCGCGGCACCGTCGAGCGCCGCGCGCGACAAGCTCTCGCTGCTGCGTGCGTTCGATCCGGCGACGCCCTCCGGCGCGGATGTGCCCGACCCGTACTACGGTGGCGACGCCGGCTTCGACGAGGTGCTCGACCTGTGCGAAGCGGCCTGCCGCGGCCTGCTCGACCACCTGAAGAAGGAGCACGCCCTCTAGATGGATGCACAGCTCCGGCAGGCCCTGGCAGCAGCGCTTGGCGCGGACGTGGTGCGTGCTTCGCCCCTGAGCGGTGGCGACATCAACGACGCTTTCGCCGTGGAGCTGTCCGATGGCCGGCGTGTCTTCGTCAAGACCCACGGCAGCGCCGATCCCGCCATGTTCCCGGCGGAAGCCCGCGGCCTGCGCTGGCTGGCCGAAGCGCGCGCGCTGCGCATCCCCGAAGTGCTGGCCTTCTCCGGGGGCGAGCGGCCCGCATTCCTCGCGCTCGAATACCTGGAGAGCGCTCGCCCGCGGAGAGGCTTCGACGAGGAGCTCGGTCGCGGGCTCGCTGCGCTGCACCGCACCGGCGCCGCTGGCTTCGGTCTCGATCACGACAACTTCATCGGCCGTCTGCCCCAGACCAACACGCCCGCCGGAAGCTGGGCCGAGTTCTACCGCCAGGCGCGGCTCGGTCCGCAGCTCGCGCTGGCCGACACGCGCGGCCTCGCCGACGCCGCACTCGTTCGCCGCTTCGAGCAGCTGTTTTCCCGCCTCGACGAGCTCGTCGGCCCCGCCGAGCCGCCCGCGCGACTGCACGGCGATCTGTGGGGCGGCAACCTGCACATCGACGACCAGGGCGCGCCCTGTCTCATCGACCCCGCCGTCTACGGCGGCCACCGGGAGATGGACCTCGCCATGATGAAGCTCTTCGGGGGCTTCGGGGAGCGCGTCTTTTCCGCCTACAACGAGGCCTGGCCGCTCGCCCCTGGCCACGAGAGTCGCGTTGCCCTCTACCAGCTCTACCCGCTGATGGTGCACGTCAACCTCTTCGGTCGCGGCTATCTCGGATCCGTCGAGCGCGCGCTGTCACGCTACGTCTAGCGGGTTTGGGGCAGGCGTCTCCGCCGGGTCGGGACCGCGCCCGTGGTGCTCCAACGCCTCGGCGTGTAGATTGTGCTGATGGAGCTTGAGCCCGCTCCCCGGCTTGTGAGGTTGGCATGCGCGTTTCGCACTGGATTCTGATTGGGGTGTTCTGCGGCGCGTCGGCGTTGGTCGGCGCGTGCGGGTCCAGCGGCGGGGGGACCGCCAGCAACCTGCACCACCAGGGCACGGGCGGCTCGGGGACGGGGGGTTCGGGCGGCGGAAGCGCCGCAGACGGAGGGTTCCTCATCGATGGCGGCGGCGGCGCTGGTGCGCAGTGCAGTGCCAGCCAGCCCTGCGAGGCGGGCGTCTGTGTCGGGGGTCAGTGCTGTGCTTCTGCTGCACAGGCCTGCGGCGACAAGTGCTGCAACTCCGCCCAGGTGTGTCTGTTCGACCAGTGCGTCGTGCCGGGCAAGCCCTGTCAGAGCGCGGCGGACTGCGTCTCGGGCGAGTACTGCGAGACCGCGCTCGGGACGAAGAGCGACGGCGGTGTGCCCGATGCGGGTGATGGTGGGCCCGCGTGCACGCAACCCATCGCCGCCAACGGTCGCTGTGTTCCCCTGCCGCCCAAGTGCGTGGGTGACGCCGGCGCGCCGGACGGCGGAACCTGCATCGAGGACTGCCAGTACCGCCCGCCCGTGGGCAAGCTGACCGCGGTGAAGAAGTGGCAGTGGGGGCTCGACAATCCGCCGGTCTCGAATCCCAACTCGGCCAACGTCTGGGCCACGCCGACCGTGGCGCGCGTGTACGACGCGAACTGCGACGGCAAGGTGGACGAGAACGATCCGCCGGACGTGGTCTTCGTGTCCGGTAACGTCAACTCCAGCCAGTGCGCGGGCAGCCCCAACGTGCAGGCCGACGGCACCACCGCATGTCAACGCGGCCGGCTGCGCATGCTCGACGGCCGCACCGGCAAGGAGATCTGGACACTCGCGAAACCGTCGGCGAACAGCCTCGGGTTTGCGGGTTCGTCGGTCGCGCTCGGCGACGTCGACGGCGACGGACGCATCGACATCGTGGCCATGACCGGCGAGGGCAAGGTTGCGATGGTGAGCGCCGACGGCAAGGTCGAACGCGTCAGTGACAAGCCCGAGACCGACCAGGCTGCCGACCACAACTTCGGCTGGGGCGGTGGTGTGGCCCTGGGCGACATGGATGGCGATGGCCATCCGGAGATCGCTTTCGGGTCCTGTGTCTGGGACACGAAGAACAATGCCATCACGCTCAAGTGGTGCGGCACCGCCGGCACGGGCGGCGGCAATGGCAAGGAGCTGTCCTTCTTCACGGATCTGGACGGCGACGGCAAGATGGAGCTCGTCGCCGGCAACACCGCCTACAAGTACGACGGCACGACGCTGTGGAACAAGTCGTCGACGCTGCCCAACGGTTTCAACGCGGTCGGCGACTTCAATGGCGACGGCAAGCCGGACGTGGTCCTGGTCCAGGGCGGCAAGATCTGGATCCTGCAGGGCGCAACCGGAAACATCGAGCTTGGCCCGCAGACGCTCCCCGGCACCGGTAGCGGCGGCCCGCCCACCGTCGCGGACTTCGATGGCGACGGCAAACCCGAGATCGGCGTCGCGCAGCAGAACCTCTACTCGATGCTCAAGCCGAACTACACGAAGCAGACCATCGACATCGTGTGGAAGACGCCAAACCACGATCTTTCGTCGTCGGTGACGGGCTCGAGCGTGTTCGACTTCCAGGGCGACGGCAAGGCGGAGGTCATCTACAACGACGAGTGCTACCTCTGGGTCTACGACGGCGCGACCGGCAAGGTGGAGCTCAGCGAGTTCACCACCTCGTTCACGGGCACCGAGGCGTCGGTGGTCGCCGATGTGGACGGCGACGGCCACGCCGAGATCCTGATGATCTCCAACGGCGCCGACCCGACCAGGTGGAAGTGCAACGTTGCGCCGAACAATGTCGTCAACAATGTCACCTGGAAGCCCCCGTCGGGGGGCCAGCCGGCGTACCGCGGCATCACCGCGTGGGGCGACAAGGAAAACTCCTGGGTCGGCACGCGCACGATCTGGAACGAGCACGCCTATCACGTGACGAACATCTGCGACTCGCGCGATAGCGCCTGTGACGCGCCGAACGCCTACGGCTCCATCCCCAAGCACGAGAAGGAGAACTGGAAGCAGTCCTGGCTGAACAACTTCCGCCAGAACGTGCAGGACAAGGGCGTGTTCGACGCGCCCGACGCCACGGTCTCGCTGACCGTCGACTGCGCGTCTCCGGTCGTCCTGCACGTCTCGGTGCGCAACATCGGGCTGGCCGGGCTTCCGGCGGGGGTCAAGGTCGGCGTCTACGTCGTCAAGAACGGCACGGAGACGCAGCTCGGCACCGTGACGACAACCCAGCCGCTGTTGCCGGGGCAGACGCAGGTACTCGACTTCGCTGCACCCTCCAGCGTCACCAAGGCGGACACGTTCATCGCGCGCATCATCATCGACCCGAACAACAAGACGTTCAACGAGTGCCGCGACGACAACAACGCGAGTCAACAAGTGACGGCAAGCGGCTGCGGACCGGCTTGAGCCGATCGGCGCCAGTAGCGGCCGGAGCGTGATCGCGCTAGGTGCGTGCTGCCATGACGGATGCACGGAGCCTGTCGATCGCAGAAGGTGCAACGCTGCCGGAGGCGCTCGACCAGGCAGCGGGGGGCCCGGCGTGGATCCAGGCGACCGGCGTCGTCGACGATCCGGAGGTGTGCCTGGCGGGTGAGCCGGGCGTGCGGGTCCACAAGGGGCGCTACACGCTCGTGTCGCTGGTCGGGCAGGCGGGGGGGCCCTACGGCGTGACGGTGGTGCGTGCGGGGCCCGGCGGGAACGAGCTGTTCGCCGGGCATCTGGTGCGCGCGCGGGTAGTCGACCTGTCTGCGGCGGCGCTACCGTTCGAGCAGGCGGCGAGCTGGGCGTCGATCGCCGTTGCTACGGCAGAGGCCGCCTCCGAGCCCGAGCCGGAGGAGGCAGAGATGCCCGACGTGGGCGACCGCGTCGAGCATTTCGCCTTCGGCCTCTGCAACGTGGTGAGCTCGGACGGCGAGCGGCTGCGCATCCGCAGCCTCGGCGGTCACGGTCGGGTGCGCGAGATCTCGCTGTCGATGCTCGAGGTGGGCCGCCCCGTCGCCAGCGGCGGCCGCCGCGTGTTCAAGCTGCTCAAGCGCGGGTAGGGGACGTGCCCCATGCGGGCTAGCGCCCGACGACGAACAGCGCGACGATCCACGCTGCGTACGTGGTGTAGATCGCGATCTGGTTGATGATCACGAAGCGCCGGCACGCGGGGCGGTTGTCGGCGTCGGCGTCGCGCACGCCGCGCAGATTCAGCGCCAGCACGACCAGGGGCGGTGCCATCACGGCGGCGAGCAGCATTGGGCTCGCGCCGGGCAGCACCATCGCGGCGGAGGCCCCGGCTACCCCGATGGCCAGCAGGCTACCGATCCGTCCGATGCGCTGGCCATGCCGAACGGGAAAGCTGCGCTTTCCGCTGGCTGCGTCGGAGGGGTGATCGGGCAGTGCAACGGTGATGTGGCGCGCGTAGCCCAGCGCGAAGGCAGGCGCGAACGCGAGCCACGGAATTGCCTCGATATCGCGCGACTGCAGATACCAGGACAGCAGCGGCAGCGCGACGCCCAGCCCGAGGCCCTGCAACAGCTCGCCATGGCCCCGGTACGACAGCCGGAAAGGCGCGAAGCTGTACGCCCACAGCAGCATGACGCAGACGGAGATCAAGACGAGCGCCAGCGGTCGATGCAGCCTGAGGCTGAGCAGCGCGCCCAGCACGCCCATGGCGAGCGCCATGGTCAGCGCTGCCTGCGCGAGCTGCATCGGCGCGAGCTTGCCTTCCGCGATCACGCGCGAGCCGCCGGAAAACTCGTTGAATGTCGCGTTGGCGGCGTCGGTGCGGTAGTCGGCCACGTCGTTGGCGAACACCATGAACAGCTGGAAGATCACGCCGAACAGGTGCGCCAGGAGCAGCAGCAGGAGCGAGAAATGCCGGGTGTCGGCGAAGGCCAGCGCCTCGCCGTAGAGCAGCGGCATCGCGATATCCAGCTGCAGCAGGGGGCGAGCCGCCTGCCACCACGCCCGGGCGTTCGTCATGAGGCGCGCGAGCCTTGCTTGAGCTGTCGCGTGACGCAAGGGCCCGGACCGCTGGCCGCGCTGCTTCCCGGGGCCAGCGGTTGCCTCCCCGTGGCGGCTCCTCTAGCATTCGCTAAGCCTGCGGACGCGACCCGGAGCGCACGAGCCGTCATCCCGGTTCCAGCGTGGTGAGCGCGAGCGGCCCCGGAGCCCCGTGGTCGGGCTCATCCGGCGTGCCGGACGACAACATTCTGGTCCCCATCGTCCTCGCGGAGAAAATGGCGAACGTCAGAGACTTCATCCAGCATCACTATCGTCACTTCAATGCCGCCGTCGTGATCGACGCCGCAAAAGCCTGGGAAGCGCATCTGGCCAAGGGCGGCAAGATGTTCCTCACGATGGGCGGCGCGATGAGCACCGCCGAGCTCGGGCTCGTGGTCGCGGAGTTGATCCGCCGCGACAAGGTGCACGGGCTGTGCGTCACCGGCGCCAACATCGAAGAGGATGTGTTCAACCTCGTCGCGCACAAGAGCTACCGGCGTGTTCCCAACTTCCGCGAGCTCACGCCGCACGACGAGAAGGCGCTGCTCGACAACGGCCTCAATCGCGTCACCGACACCTGCATCCCCGAGGACGAGGCGATGCGCAAGATCGAGCACCACATGCTCGAGCTGTGGAAGAGCGCGGAGGACAAGGGCGAGCGCTACATGCCGTACGAGTACTTCTACCAGCTGCTCAAGAGCGACCGGTTGGAAGGCGAGTACGAGATCGACGGCAAGGACTCGTGGATGCTCGCCGCGGCGAAGAAGAACCTCGCTGTCTTCGTGCCGGGCTGGGAAGATTCGACGCTCGGGAACATGCTGGCCGCGGCGGCCTATCGCAAGCACTGCTCGCCCAACGTGATGAAGAGCGGAGTCGAGCAGATGGTGGCGCTCATCGACTGGTACAAGAAGATGGATGCCGAAGGACCGGTCGGCTTCTTCCAGATCGGTGGCGGCATTTCCGGCGACTATCCGATCTGCGTCGTGCCGCTGATCAAGCAGGACCTGAAGCAGGAGTGCCGCCACTGGGGCTACTTCTGCCAGATCTCCGAGGCGAAGACGTCGTACGGCTCGTACAGCGGCGCGCCCCCCAACGAGAAGATCACCTGGGGCAAGATCGACGTGGACACCCCGCGTTTCGTGATCGAATCCGACGCGACGATCGTGTTCCCGCTGATCGCCGCCTACCTGCTCGAGATGTAGCGGCTGCAGCCTGAAGCCATGAGGGTCTCGACCGCAGGTCGAGACCCGGGTCAGTGCAGCATGCTCGGTTCGCTCAGCGCGAACGCGGGGATCTCGGCGAGGAACGTCTCGCCGTTCTCGGTGACCATTTCGTAGGTGCCGCGCATCGATCCGAACGGCGTCTTGAGCGGACAGCCCGAGGTGTATTCGAAGCTCTCGCCGGGACGCAGCACGGGTTGGCGTCCCACCACGCCAGGACCCCGCACTTCCTCGATGTCGCCGGTTGCATTGGTGATGATCCAATGCCGGTTCATCAACTGGACCGTCCCTCGGCCCTGGTTGGTGATCACCACCGTGTACAGGAAGAACCACTCCTGACGCGCTGGATCCGAGTGATCGGGCGAGTAGCGCGACTCGACGTGGACGAGGATGTCCTGCGTGGTGGCTTCGGAAGTGGACAAGGAATCTCCCTGGTGCCGCATCGCCGCGGCTCCGAGATCTATACGGACATGAGGTAGGTGTGTGTAGGCCAATCTAGTTCCGCGCAGTCGCCATGTTTCACGGGCCTTGCTTTTCCAACGATTCCCCGCGCTTGCAGCTACAGCCGTGGCGGATTCCGTTGCGCGTGTTCGAGGAATGCACTGCCCAGCAGCTTCGCGCGCCACCCCGACAGCGCGTCGGCGCCGGCCACGACCTGGCCGGCTTCGACGATGGCCGCCCGGACCCGCTTCAGCACCCGGCCCGGAAAGGCCAGCTCCGGCGCCAGCGAGAGCTGTTCGCACAGCTCGGCACGCACGCTCGACAGCCAGGCGTCGAGGCGGATGTCCTCGAAGGTCGCGTACGGCGGAGGATCGATCGGAACGAAGTCTGCCGCGTCGGCTTCGGCCGTGCTGCGCATCATCCCGCCCGTCAGTCGATCGCCGTGCAGGTTGGCAAAGCGCCGCGGAACTCCCTTGATGCGCGACAGATCCTGTGCGCTCTCGGGCAGCCGGCTCGCGATCGCCAGGAGCACCTTCGCTTCCGGCGCTGCCGCCCGGTCGGCCTCGCCGAGCGCGTTGTGCCACTCGATGAGGTAGCGGAGCGCCGCCTGGCTGTGGCGGTCCAGCTGCCAGGCGTTGCGGAAGCTCGACAGCGACAGCTTGGGTCGTGGCTCGGCGGTGCTCCGCACCGACTCGAGCGAAGCATCGCCCACCAGCTCCTGGCGTCCCAGCGCGTCGAGCCGCTCGCCGAGCATGCGCCGGAGCTCCGGCAGATGCTCGATGTCCTGCGCTGCGTAGTCCAGCTGCGCTGGCGGCAGCGGTCGTCGTTTCCAGTCGTCGGACTGATGCGTCTTGGCGCTGCGCAGCCCGAGCAGCCGGAACTGCAGGTAGGCGAGCGATACGGAGAACTCCGGGCCGAGCAGCGCCCAGGCGACCTGCGTGTCGAACAGCCGCGGTGGTCCCTCGAGCTCGACGCGCTCGACCAGAAGCTCCACGTCCTGCTGGCCGGCGTGCACCACCCACTCGCTGTCGCCCGAGAGCACCGCGCGGAGCGGCGAGAGATCCCTCAGCCTCAGCGCGTCGACCAGGTAGAGCTCGTCGCCACGGGAGATCTGCAGCAGGCACAGCAGCTTGCCGTCGCGCGAGGATTCGAACTCCGTATCGATGTAGAGCCGCGGCGCGCCCTCGAGCGCCCGGGCCACCTCGTCCAGGGAGGCGCGCTGGTCGACGAATCTGTGCATTGGAGCTGGTCGTCGTAGCAGAAATCGTCGCCCCGGTCCTTGACTCGCGGAGCGGATCGGGACACGCGATGAGGCCGTGGCGGCTAGCTATTTCGACGTCGACGGCACGCTGGTGAGCACGAATCTCGTGCACCCCACGCTGTTCTACCTGAAGAACCAGGGCACTCCGGTGCAGACGCTCGGCCGGATCGGTCGCGGCCTGATGCGCGCGCCGTCGATGGCGTTGGCCGAGCTGTTCGACCGCCGGACCTTCAACGAGCTGCTGTACTCGACCTACAAGGGGATGAGCGAGGACCGGCTGCTGGTGCTCGCCGACGAGGTCTTCGACAGCGTGATCAAGCCGGCCATCTATCCCGAGGCGCGCCGCCTGGTGCAGCGCAACCTCGATCGCGGCGATGTCATCCTCGTCTCGGGCGCGCTGGACTTCATCGCCCAGCGCCTCGCCGATCATCTCGGCGCGACGGGCATCATCGCCAACCGCCTGGAGATGAAGAACGGCGTGGCGACCGGCAAGTTGCAGCGACCGGTGGTCGCCGGCCCGGAGAAGGCGCGCCTGATCCGCGAGCACGCCCGCGAGCACGGGCATGATCTCGACGAGTGCTTCGCGTTCAGCGACAGCTACTCGGACGTCCCGATGCTGAGCGTGGTCGGACACCCGGCTGTGGTGAATCCGGATCGGCGGCTGGCTATCCTCGCGAAGGCGTATAGCTGGCCGTTGTTCGAGCTGTCCTAGGTGCCTCCCCTCGCATAGGGGTGCCTCCCCTCGCAGGTGCTCGGCCCTCCGGGCCTGCGCGCCTGCGGTCCCCTCCAAGGCCGGACGCGACGCGCTGCGCGCGCCGCGCGCGGCCGGAGGGGACCTGTGCGGCATGGTGCGGCGCTCGCACAGCGCTGGGCGGCTCGGGACGAGCTCGCTGCGACTCTCCTGCCCGCCGGCGTGGCGGGCCTTCCTGGGGTGAAGGCCCGCCACGCCGGCGGGCAGGAGGTTATCGTCATGCATCGCTCTTGTTCCGCTCATCGTCGCGCTGAGCTCGCCGCATACGCTGCGCGTATGCGGCATGCGCCTACGCGATCCGAGGCGGCTTTGTGGCGCGGGCTTTCTGGGCGGCGCCCCGAGCCTGCGCCGGGTCATCCCGACGCTCGCGCGCCGCATCCCGACGCTCGCGCGCCGCATCCCGACGCTCGCGCGCCGCATCCCGACGCTGCGGGCGCGCGTCCGCCGGCTCCGCGCCTCTGGCATTGGGCTCGCGCGCTGCGGCATTTGGCTGCAGCGACGCGGCCTCTGGCTGCAGCGACGCGGCACGCGACTCGCGCGGCGTGGCATTTGGCTCGCAGCGCATGACTCCCGCCGCGGACGGCACCCGCGAGCCCCGCGTCCCGTCTGCGGAGCCGCGGGTCGCGTCTGTGGAGCTGCGGGTGCGTCGCGCGAGCCCGCTGCCGCAGGACGCGACGCCCCGGCGCGCGTCAGCGCCGTCGAATGCCGGCCGACCCGAGCGCCCTGCCGCACTGCGACAGGGAAATGCCGCGGTCCGGCTGGCGACGCCCCGCGCCGTGAACGGTGGCGGCGCGGAAGCGCATCAATTCTGGTGCTATGCGGAACTGGATAGCGGCGCGTCACCGGACTACGCGGCGCTGCTGCATGCGTCGTCAGGAGCGCTATGCGGGGCTGGAGCGACGCGCCGTTCCTCTCGCCCGTGGTGGACTACCAAAGGCGCGGTCATCGCTACCTGCTGCCTCGTGGTATTCTAGTGCGGCCGCTGCCTAGCAGCGGTTCTTTGGGCAGACGCACCGCCATCCCGAGAACGCGACGTGCCACGGCTTCGCTTCGACGCGCTCACCGCATGCATCCAGATGACCGCCGACCAACGTCGTTCGGTCCTTCGAGGCTGGAAGCTCCCGCCCTCACTGCTTCCAGTCGCCAGGAGCCGGCACGGCTTCAACCCGTTCACCACGCAACCGACCGTCACGTCGTCTCGACTGCCCACGGTGGAGGTCGTCCCCGATCCCGACGCCGTTCGACATCCGGCGTTGGACGAGTTGCCTTGGGTGGATACCGACGACTTCGGTACGGATGCCTTCGTCGCTGTAGCGACCGACTTGCTTGGCTGGTCCGCCGCGGACGCCACCGACGAACTCTCCCGATTTCTCGTCGGCCCCGACCTTGCGAACGACGCATTCGCGATCTTCCCTGATGAACTCGCCCGCGCTCTCTCGGTGGTGGATGCCAGCCAAGTCCCGATGCTTGGCGAGCAAGCTGCGCAGTATGCGAATCTGGAACGCGATATGTGCCGCGCGGTCCTGGATCGTCTCGTACCGTTCATGCGCAGTGCCATCGACTCCGGTCGCGATGTGTTCCACTGGACGTTGAGATGACCCCGCAGCCTGGCGATCACGCGGAGCCCGACGCCGCCCAACAGGGCGTTTCAGCTGACGAGCACCGCCCTGTCGCTTTGCAGGCCGTTCCACTTCGCGCGCGGCCAACGCTCGGCCATCATTCGATGGCTCCTTCGCGAGCCGCGCGCCCGATGGGGTGGTGGCATCCGGAGGAGTTGGGGCTGGCGCTCGCAGCTGAGGGCCGGTCCGTTGGGCGGACGGTTGGGGAACTTTTCCCAGACTTCGCTGTCTCTCCAACCGTGCACGTCAGGTCTCTGCTCTGCTGTATCACCCTGTTCCTCGAATTCGTCTCCTCATGTAAGTCCGAAACGTCGGTTGACCATTCATCCAGGACCCTCCTCGGCGTTGCTTCGACTCCGATCGCAAGCACTCCGCCCCCCGCCGCCTTCGTGCTCGAGCCCCGGCGGTCGGTAGTGCTCCCCGGGCGACTGGCGAAATCGGTTGGCGCGCAGTGCTCTCGCGCAGACTTTCCCGACATCGATGCGACGTGGAGGCCATCGGTCAACGACGTCCAGCGAATGGAAGCCGACCTCTATCATCTCAATAGCCCAATCGCGTCGGCGTCTCGGTCGCGTAGCCACGCCGGACATCCGCTCGACGTGAACGACTATCACCGGCAGTACGTCGGGATCGTTGTGGGTGGCCAACACGTCATCTACATAAACGCGCTACACAACAGCGACGTTACCTCGACGTGGCAAACCGTACCGTTCAACATCTGCGACGGTGGCCTTGGGGCTTGGGGCTGTCTCTACGACCCAAGCAACGCGTCCTTCGAAGCCCTTGCGATCAATGGCGCTGGCTAGCGATACGCGAGCGCATCGGCTGGCGTGTCGTCCCGGGAGCGAGGCGGGCGCCTCGCTGATCCGTCGAAGGACGCGACCATTTCTGGACCGTTGCTTCCTCGACGACCTCGCGGAAACGCGCTGTTGCGTCGAATGCGGCGAATTCGCGCGCGACCCGCGCGGCTGCGGCGCGTAGCTCCGGCTCGCGGAGCATGCGCTGGACGCCGACCCGGAACTTTTCGCGTGTGAGGTTCCCTGCACGCAGCATCAGTCCGGCACCCACCTGCTCGATTGCGGTCATGGCAAGGTACTGGTCGAGGTTGTGGGCGATACCGAGCACGGGCGTGCCCTCGGCTAGAGCCTGGTAGCCGGTACTGCTGCCTCCGTTGGAGATCACGAACGCCGCGCGCTGCGCCGCGAGGTGGCCGGGCAGCAGCTCCGCGACGCGGAAGTTGTCGGGCACACGCGGCCTCGCGCGTCCGGCGGTGGCGAGCAGCACCGTGATGGGAAGATCCGCCAGGCTTTCGGCGATCAGTGGCAGCAGATCGACCTTCCCCGACGAGCCCAACGTCACATAGACGACCGGTCTCGCCTGGTCGATCTCGTTCCACCAGTCCGGCAACTCGACGTCCGGCGACCACAGGACGGGCCCGAGGAAGCGATGCGTTGGCGGCAGCTCCGCTGTTGGTACCAGCAATGGCACGTCCGGATAGAGCGCATAGTCTCCCGACACCAACATCTGCGGCACACCGCCTGTCGAGGGCAAGCCATGGCGGCGCCGCACCGCGTCGAGCGGCCGCGCGAAGCGCGCGAACGCAAACGGAGCGACCAGCGGGAACACGTGCGACGAGAGCCGCTCGCCGAACAGGCTCACCAGCGGGTGATCCGGCATGGGGAAACCGTCACGCTGCGCGTACGGGCTCCAGTAGGCGTTGATGAACGTCCCGTAGGGCACTCCTTCGAGCGGACAGCTCACGGAAAGCGACGGACGGAAGTCGCCGATCACGAGATCGGGCTGGACACGGCCCAGGAGCGCGCGTTCCGCGGCAACGTAGCGCGTCAGCTCGGCTTCGCTGTACATGCGGCGACCGCGCGTGGAGTGCTCGAGGCGGCTCCTGGGGACGGTCAAGAGCGGCCAGCGGGACAGCGCGATTCCCGAGAAGACCAACGGGTCGAATTCCGAGCACGCGAAGTGCACGTCGAAACGTTGGGGATCCAGCGAGCGCGCCAGCACCGCCAGCCGGACCACCTGCGCCAGGGTGACGTTCTCGGCGACGAACAGTACGCGGGTGCGTCTCATATTTCCCCGACAATACCTTTGGCCGCGCCCCGCCTTGCGCAAGCCCCTCCCTGCGTCCGGCGGAAGCGTTCCTGTTCGATATCAGTGTGGCGAGGGCCGGGGAGCTTTCCGTTCGTCATCGACCGCGCGGCACCGGTAGGATGCGGCCATGGCTGCAGGGGACAGGACCCGGATCACACCGGTCGTGCTCGGTGCGCTCGGCGCCGTGATGTCGTTCGTCGTCTTCCCGCTCGCGTTCGGTATCGCCGCCCGGGGCGGGGCCGCACGCGTGTGGGCCTTCCTGATGGAGGGTGGCTGGGGTGTGTGGGTCGTCTTTCTTGCGATGATCGTGGCCGTGCTGGTGAGCATTGGACTGTCCGTCTGGATGACGCTGCGACAGACCGCGTGGTCCTGGCCGCTCGCGGTCATGCCGCTGTTCGTGGGCCTGTCTGGCGCGGCGTTCGGGGTGCTCGGCATGTCGAAGGCCAGGGCTGCCGTGGCGGGTGCGTCGGTCGGACCCGTCATGAAGGAGCGGATCATCGCGGTGGGCACCTCGGAGGTCACGGTTCTGGGCATCCTCGGCGGAGTCGCTGTCTTGACGTTGTTCGCTTCCGCCGCGTTCGTGTTCGGAGCACGGGCCCTGTCGCGTGTGGAAAGGGGCGCGCTGGGGCTCAATGCCATCGCTGCTCTTGTCGCCGGCGCCCTGGGGCTCGGGGTGGTCGGTGCGCTGGCGCTCCTGTGGCACGGTTTCCACTATTCGAGCTTCGGGTTCGGGTGGTTCCCGGCGCTTGCCACGGTCGCAGCCGCGGTCCTTGCCGGTGTCGCTCTGTCCGGCAAGCATGCCGATGACCAGGCCAGCGGGAGAGCTCTCGGCGATCTGATCATCGCCTGCGTGTACGGAACATTCGGCGTGCTCATCGCGAGCACGGTCGTGCATGGGGGCGGATTCCGGACCGCCCTGATGGCGGTGGGCGAGCGAAGCATCGACCCGTCGCAGCGAGCGCGCATGATCGCCGAGGGCCTGTTCGACACCCGGGCTGCGTTCACCTCGCACCTGCTCTTCCTGGTGCCGATCGTGCTTGTCGCCCTTGCGGTCGCCGCGCCGTCGCTGCGTCATCTGGGTCGAGCTGTCCGGAGCGCCTGGGTAGGCGTGCTCGCACCCACGCTCGTCGGCAGCGCAGTGCTGCTGATGTTCATGGTCCCGCGCGCTCGTCGCACGGACACCCTGGTCGAGATGAACGCCAAGCTGCTCCCGGACGACGTCGATCTCGCCGTCGTGCCGAACACCCCGGAACCGGTCAGGTCGCTGGGCCTTGTCTTCGGGCGCAACCACGTCCAGCTCGGGGGCAGTCCGGTCGCGCAGACGACCAGGCTTTCCGGGAGCGTGTGCAGGACTGTGTACGACAAGTGGATGGCCGTCGAAGGCGGCCGGGGCGCGATCACCGTCGACGCGTCGGTGCCGTGGTCGCGTGTCGCCTGTGTACTCGCGGGAGCAGGAGCGTCGCGCCGGCTCATGGGGAGGAGCATCGTATTTTCTGCACGCATGAAGGAGCCGAACACGCTCCCCGAGCCCTGGGGTGCGCTGAGCCTGCCGGTCGAGGGCATCAGCATCGCGGTGGACAATCGCACCGGAAAGCGCACGCCCGATCACGTTCATCTCCAGCGCGACACGTGGGAGGCCCGGTTCGGAAACACGCGCGCGACCTTGAAAGGGAGTCTCGCCGATCGCACGTCCCGCATCCGTGACGAGCATATCGACGCACTCGGCGTGACCGCCGACCCGGACGTGCCCTTCGGCGACGTTCTGCGCCTTGCCTCGAGCTTGCAGCGCCCGGGCGTGACTCTCGACGTGGCGCTGTCCAGGGAAGACGCGCTCGCGTCCGGTCCCCCGTCCTCGGGGTCGGGACTCGACGCGTTTGGCAGCGGGGGCCTCGGACTGGGCGGAATCGGCAGCGGAAAGCGGGGGGTCGGTGCAGCGACCGGCTCGAAGCAGCCACGCCTGCCGCCGGAGGTCATCCAGCGCATCGTGCGCAGCCATTTCAGCAAGTTCCGCCTCTGCTACGAAAAGGGACTCCAGAAGAACCCGAAGCTCGAAGGGCGTGTCTCCGTGCGATTCATCATCCGCCGCAACGGATCCGTGACCAGGGCAGTAGACGGCGGCAGCACCCTACCGGACCAGGCCGTCGTGAGCTGCGTCGTCAAGGCGTTCAGTGCCCTGACGTTCCCGGAGCCCGACGGGGGCACGGTCAGCGTGACCTACCCGCTCGTGTTCTCGCCGGGCAACTGACACCAGGCGCGGAGCCGGACCGAGCCAGCGCCAAGCCGCTCCCTTGCGCCCCGGGGCGAAAAGCCCCATCTGGTGTAGCTGGGGAAGAGATCTGGCGCGGCCTTGGAGCGCGCGCTTTGCGGGGGGTGATCGATGCGGAAGGTGCTGCTGTATTCCTTGCTGCTCTTTATCGGGCTCGGGCTCTCGCAGCTTCTGCCGGCTCTGCTGGGCAACGCGCACGACGCGGCCGCAGTCGTCATCCGCGTGCTGACGATGACGGGCCTCGCCTACATCATGATCCACGTCGGGTTCGAGTTCCACATCGACAAGACCCGGCTCCGGGAGTACGGCTGGGACTACGTCGTAGCCTTCACCGCCGCCTCGTTCCCCTGGCTGCTGGTGACGGGCTACTTCGTGTTCGTGATGCTTCCTTCCTCGGCCTGGGGCGACTTTGGCGCGTGGAAGGAGACGCTGCTAGCGGGGCGCTTCGCCGCGCCCACCTCGGCGGGCGTCCTGTTCAGCATGCTCGCCGCCGCCGGGCTCGGCGCGACCTGGCTGTTCAAGAAGGCGCGCATCCTCGCCATCTTCGACGACCTGGACACCGTGCTGCTGATGGTCCCGCTGAAGATGCTGATGGTGGGGCTCGCCTGGCAGCTCGGGCTGGTGGTCGTGCTGATGGCGCTCCTGCTGGGCATTGCGTACGTCTTTCTGCACCGCGTGCGCCTGCCGGTCGGCTGGCGCTGGGTGCTCGCGTACTCCGGGGCCATCGTGGCGGCGAGCGAGCTGCTCTACGCCGGCAGCAAGCTGGTCGACCCGTCGGTGCCCATCCACATCGAGGTGCTGCTGCCCGCGTTCGTGCTCGGCTGTCTGGCGCGGCCGCGCGAGACCGCACCCGGTTCCGACGCGAAGAGCGTCGAGCACGCCCTGCACCGCCTGCTCGAACGGCCCACGGAACGCCGCGCCGTCACGGCCGTCTCGGCGGCGTTCATGCTGCTGGTCGGCCTGAGCATGCCGGCCATCCTTGGCGGACCCGATCTACAGCACGCGGCCCCTACGCCGGCCGCGCTCCACGCCGCGGCCCCCGCCAGCGTCGTCGACAACGCCGCCGCGCTGGGCGGACAGCAGGCGGCGCGCTTCACCGCGACGGTCACCGCCAGCCAGCCCGATCTCGATTGGGGCACCGTGGCGCTGCACGTACTGCTCATCACGCTGCTGGCCAACCTCGGCAAGATGTTCCCGGCCCTCTGCTACCGCAAGGAAGCGCACTGGCGGCATCGGCTGGCCGTCGCCATCGGCATGTGGCCACGGGGCGAAGTCGGCGCCGGCGTGCTCGTGCTGAGCCTCGGCTACGGGATCGGAGGCCCTATCGTCACGGTGGCAATGCTCTCGCTGGCGCTGAACCTGGCGCTGACGGGCGTGTTCATCGTGATCGTCAAACGACTCATCCGCGATGTTCCCGAGCGCGCTCCGCAGCGCGAGCCATCGCGGGGGCCTGGCTTGCTGCGCCCCGCACCGCGCATGTGACGCGCACACGACGGCAGCGCGCTACCGCGACCCGCAGCACGTCCCCGCCGCGCAGCCGCAACCAGATCCTGTGGCCTCGACGCGCTCGGCCTCGGCGAGGTCAGTCGTCGTCCTCGTTCTCGTCCTCGAAGCCCTCGCGGCCTTCCTTCACGAGCCAGGGCACCATGAGCAGCGCGGCGACGGGATCGGCCCACCACCAGCCGGCGAATGCCGTGGCGCCCAGCCCGAGCAGCAGCGTGAACGACAGATAGCTGCAGGCCAGCGTCTCCATGGCCTCGGCGCGCAGCGCGCGGCTGCCGACCTCGCGTGCGGCGCGGAGCTTCCCCCAGGAGACCAGCGGCATGATCACCAGCGATGCGATCGCCAGTGCGATGCCCACCACGCTCTCGTGCGCAGCTTCGTGGTTCCACAGGGTAGATAGCGCTTCGCCCACGACGTACAGCGCGAGCAGGAAGAAGGTCACCCCCACCAGCCGATGGATACGCCGATCGGCGGCTTCGAGCTCTTCGCGTTCCTGCCCGCGGAACTCCGCCCTCAGGCGCCACAGGAGCGCGCCAGCCGCCACGCACTCGATGACGCTGTCCAGCCCGAAGCCGATCAGCGCCACGCTGTCCGCCACCAACCCGCTCCACAGCGCGACCCCCGCCTCCACGAGGTTGTACGCCAGCGTCGCGACTACCAACCCGAGTGCGATACGAAGCCACGGCCTGGTCTGGTCTCCGGCGTACGAACTCGTCACTCCGCCCGCGTAGCGTCGCCGCGCGGGGGAGGCAAACGGCGCGGCGCGCGGCGCGGGCCCACCGAGGCCGGACGCCGCCCGCCGCCTGCACGAGCGCCTCGGCTACGCCACGCTCTCGCGCGTGATGGAACGTAGCGTCTGACACCGTCGCGGCGTGCAAGATGCGAACGCATTGCACAGCGCTTCTGCAACGCGCCGTCGCTGCCCCTCCATCGGTTGACGAAGCCCTGTCGAGAGCTATGCGTGGGTGGGATCCCGGTGCACTCCGGGAGGGGGGGACATGCTCGTACTACACAGCAGAACCAGATCGAGGAACCATATCCGGATGCTGCTCGGCGCGGTCGCGCTGGCAGCCAGCGCCGTGCTCGCCGGTGGCTGCAGCGAGAGCTCCGGGGCCGGCGGCACCGGCGGCACTGATGCGGGCGCGCAGGCCATGCTGCGCATCGTCCACGCGTCACCGGATGCTCCGGCGGTGGACGTCTACCCTGCGGGCCAGGTCATGCCGCTGGCGACCAGCCTCGCCTACGGGCAGAGCACCGACTACATCCAACTGCCCGCAGGAACCTACAAGGTGGACCTGCGCGCGGCCGGCGCGTCGCCGAGCGATCCCCCGGCCTACACCAGCGGCGACATCAGCGTGATGGGCGGGCGCAGCTACACCGCGATCGCGACGGGCCTGCTCGCCTCGAGCGATAGCGCGGACAGCTTCCGCATCCTGCCGCTCGAGGAGGATTTCGGCGCAGCGAGCGCCGGCAATCTGCGCGTCCGCATCGTGCACGCGGGCGTCGATGCGCCGACCGTCGGCCTCGACGTTGGCAACGACGATCCCTCGGCTCCCGAGGTGACCGGGCTCGCCCGCTTCGCCGACACCGGCGCCGCGGGGCTGGAGCTTCCCGCCGGGCAGCCGCTACAGGTCGGCGTCGTGGCCGGCGGCAGCACCGTCACCGCGTTCAGCACGCCGGCGCTGCCCGAAGGGGCCGATGTGTTCGTGATCGCCAGCGGCGAGTTGTCCAAGCTGCCGCGACAGGACAGCGGCTTCGCGTTGCTCGCGCTGCCGGGCGGCAGCACCACCGCGTGGATCCGACAGAATCCGCGCATCCACGCGCTGCATGCCTCGCCCGACGGCGGTCCCGTGGACATCTACGCCGGCGACACCGAGTTGGTCGACAACGCGTCGTTCGGAGACATGGCCACGGTGCAGGTGCCGCCGGGCAGCTACACGCTGGACTTCTTTCCCGGGCAGCCGGGGACGACGCCACGACCAGCCGGCGAGCCCGCGGCCAGCGCGACCACGCCGATGCTGGACGCGGGGCAGAGCTACCTGGCGATCGCCGCCGGCGAGCTCACCGCCAGTCCGTCGACGTTCCAGCTGCTCGCGTTCAAGGAGGGCTTCGTCCTGACGGACAGGTCCAACGCTCGCATCCGCATGGTGCATGCATCCGCCGACACGGCCGCCGTCGACCTCGGCCCGGTCATCTCGCCGGGCAAGATCGGAACGCCCATCATCCAGAACCTCGCGTTTGGTGAGGCGACGCCGGAAGCCGGGCTCTCCCTGCCGCCGGCAACGCTGACCCTCGGCGGTGCGCTCGCGGGAACCACGAGCACGCTGGCCGAGTTCGACTTCACGACCACGGCGGGTCAGCGAGCGATCGCCGTGGCGGCGGGGAAGTTCGGGGCCAAGACGAATCCGTTCCAGCTCCTGGTAGTGGACACGACCGCGACCAGCTGGTCCGCCACCGCCGTCCTGCCCAACAAGCAGGACGAGGACTAGGGGGGTTCGCCGGCGGCTACGTCGTCATCGGGATCCGTTCCATCGGAGCAAGCTCTGGATGGGCGGGCGAGCCGACGCGAGCCGCGTGCCGTGCTCGGGGCAGGGCAGCTGCCTGCGCGGCATCGCTTGACACCGCGGGCGCGCCCTGCGAGCGATGCGGGCGATGAATCACCCCTGCCTGGTCACCCTGGAACGCGACAGCGCGCCGCGGGTCCTGTTTTCCGGCGATCGGCTGGTCGAGGTCGACCTGCCCGCGGGCACGCGCTGCATCTATCCGAAGCCGCCTATCGAGCCGCTCAAGGATGTGGACGCGGCCATCCGCTACGCGCTCAACCATCCGCTGAGCTCGGAGCCGCTGTACGCGAAGCTCAAGCCGGGAATGAAGGTGACCATCGCCATCGACGACATCTCGTTGCCGCTGCCGCCGATGCGCCGCCCCGACGCGCGCCAGAGCGTGCTCGAGATCGTGCTGGCGATGCTGGCCGATCACGGCGTCGACGACATCGAGATCATCGTTGCCACCGGCATCCACCGCCGCATGAAGGCCGACGAGGTCCGGCACATGGTGGGCGACCGTGTGTTCAACGAGTACTGGCCCGATCGACTCTACAACCACGACGCCGAGGACGCCGACGGCATGGTGGAGCTCGGTCGCACGGAACTCGACGAGCCGGTCGACTTGAATCGCCGCGCGGCCGAGAGCGACCTGCTCATCTACGTGAACATCACCTTCGTGCCGATGAATGGGGGGCACAAGTCGGTCGCGGTGGGCCTGGCGAGCTATCGTAGTCTGCGCCCGCACCACAATCCCCAGGCCATCCGCGAGAGCAACAGCTACATGGATCCGGCCGGTTCCGAGCTTGCTACGCGCATCGGGCGCATGGGCCGCGTGGTGAACGACAAGCTGAACGTGTTCACGATCGAGACCACCGTGAACAACCGCATGTTCGACCGCGCGCTCGACTTCCTGTCGAAGAACGAGGACGACCTCGACGCGCGCGAGCGCGCCCTGCTCAAGGGGCTGGTGATCTCCACGGGCAAGCTGCCGCAGCCGGCGCGCCAGGCCATCTTCGATCGCTTCCCCGCGCCCTACGGCGTGACGGGCGTGTGGGCGGGTGAGACCAGCGCTGTGCACGACAAGGCGATCGACAAGGCCTTCGATCAGTACTGCGTTCCGATCGAGGGGCAGGCAGACGTGCTGGTGACGGGCATCCCCTACATCAGCCCATACAACGTGCACGCCTTCTTGAATCCGCTGCTCGTGAGCGTGCTGGCGCAGGGCTACCTCTTCAACATGTACAGGAACGCGCCGCTCGTGAAGAAGGGCGGCACGCTCATCATCACGCATCCGGTGAGCGACAAGTTCGACCACGAGCAACACGCGCCGTACATCGACTTCGTGCATCGCCTGCTGCCCGAGACGCGCGATGCGATGGAGCTCAACCGCCGCTTCGAGGAGGACTTCGCGAAGAACCCGGCGTTCATCCAGATGTTCCAGAACGGCCACGCCTACCACCCGGCCCATCCGTTCTTCATGTGGTACTGGGGCGAAAATGGCCGGCAGCACCTGGGCCGCGTCATCGTCGTAGGGGCCGACAACGAGTACATGCCCAGCCTGCTAGGCTGGGAGACGGCGCCCAGCATGGATGACGCCCTGTATCGTGCGAAGAACGGCGAGGCGAAGAGCCTGGACGTTACGCTGCTGCACGTGCCGCCAATCGTGATGGGTGACGTGACTGTGTAGCGTCTTACGCGGAAGGATTCCGGATTCACAGAACGTCCGGAGCCGCCGGACCTTGACTCCGACCTGAAGCTGGAGAACGCACGGGGGGGCGGCGCCGCGCGAGCGTGATGCGCCGCGTCGTAGACGATGGACAAAAGCGTGAATGGAGCGTCCCGGGAGAGTTCGCCTCGGCTCGACGTAGCGGCGCAGCTTTCGGGTCGGAAGCTGGTCGTCGTAGGTGGAACCGGTTTCCTGGGGAAGGTGTGGTGGTCGTTTTTGCTGTCGCGCTACCCTGGCGTGGCGCGGCTGTACCTGGTGGTGCGACCGAAGGGTGGGCAGAACGCTGAAGAGCGCTTCTGGAACGACATCGCACCCAGCGAAGTGCTGAAGCCGCTCCGCGAGGAGCACGGCGAGCGCTTCGATGACTTCCTGCGCGAGAAGGTGATGCCGATCGCGGGTGACGTCGTGCAGCCCTTCTGCGGGCTCGACTCGACGCTCCGCGACGAGCTGCGCGGCGAGGTCGATGCAGTGGTCAACTCCGCCGGCGTCGTCGACTTCGATCCGCCGCTCGACGAAGCGCTCGAGGTCAACGCCTTCGGCGTCCAGAACCTGGTCGCCCTGGCACGCGACCTGGGCAACGTGCCGCTGATGCACACCAGCACCTGCTTCGTTGCAGGCAGTCGTACCGGCTTCATCGAGGAACGCGACCCGCGCGAGCATCCGTTTCCGCGTGCCGACGAGCTTGCCACCGTGCACTGGGACCCGGACCGCGAGATCGCCGAGTGTATGAATGTGGTGGAGCAGGCGCGCCACCGCGGCAAGGACGCGTTCCGGCAGAGCCGCTTCCTCGACGAGGCGAAGAAGAACCTGCTCGAGCGCGGAGAGCCCGGACGCGGCGCGACGCTGGAGGCCGAGGTCGAGCGCGTGAAGCGCAAGTTCATCGAGGCCCAGCTGGCCGACATGGGCATGGAGCGAGCGCAGTTCTGGGGCTTTCCGAACACGTACACGTACACCAAGGCCATCGGCGAGCAGATCGTCGCGTCTTCCGGTCTCCGCTTCACCATCGTCAGGCCGGCTATCATCGAGTCGACGATGTCGTTTCCGTTCCCGGGTTGGAACGAGGGCATCAACACCAGCGCGCCGCTCATCTACATCATCCGCGAGGGCGGGCTGCAGATCCCGGGCGGGGACAACACCCTCGACTTCATTCCCTGCGACATGGTCGCCGGAGGGATGACGCTGTCGCTCGCCGAGTTGCTCGAGGGCAGCGCTCCGCCGGTCTACCAGTACGGCTCCAGCGACTCGAACCCGTGCACGATGCGGCGCTTCTTCGAGCTGACGGGGCTGTACAAGCGTCGCTACTGGCAGCGCACCGGGCGCGGCGGGCCGGCGGTCGGGTTCCTCCAGGCGCATTTCGAAGGCGCGCTGCTGAACAAGGAGCAGTTCGCGCGCTTCGGGCCCAAGGCGATCTCGCGCGGTGTGAAGGGCGTGTCGAAGGCCCTGCGTGCGGCCTCGGTCGGGCCCGCCGCCGCGTTGCTCAAGCCCACGGCGAAGGCGCTGTCGGGCTTTGCCGAGCAGCAGCGTCGCGTCGGCGACGTGCTCGGCGTGTTCGTCCCGTTCACGACCGAATACGCGTACATCTTCCGTTGCGACAACATGCGGGCCGCGCGCGAGCGCCTCGGCGAGGAGGATCTGCAGCGCATCGGCTGGGACCCGGAGAGCATCGACTGGCGGCAGTGGTTCCTCGACGTGCACTGCATGGGGCTCGAGAAGTGGGTGTTCCCGCTGCTCGACGAGCGGTTGAAGCGCCCGCGCAAGGCGCCGCGCCGCCACGAGACGCTGCCCCAGATGCTCGACGAGATGGCCGAGCGTTTCGACCTCGGCGTCGCGTTGCAACGCACCGAGACGGAGGGACTCAGCCGGATCAGCTTTGCCGAGTGGCGGGCACGCTCGCTGGCCTGCGCTGCGCGTCTGGCGGCGCTCGGCATCGGTCGCGGCGATCGCGTGCTGCTCTGCGGCGCGAACCACCCGGCCTGGCCCATCACCTTCTTCGGGATCCAGCTGGCCGGAGCGACGGCCGTTCCGCTCGATTTCAACATCGAGGCGGACATCGCCGAGAACCTGGCGCGGGCCTCCGGCGCCAAGGTGTTCATCGCAGACGGCGAAGTGCGCGAGCGCGTGCGCCCGGTCCTGGGGGACTCGATCGCGTGGCTCGACATGCTCGACGGGGCGGCGCTTGGCGATGCGGCCGAGCCCGCAGAGGTCGAGCCCGACGACATGGCCGCGCTCATCTACACGAGCGGCACCACCGGGACGCCCAAGGGCGTCATGCTCTCGCACGACAACCTGACCGCGCTGGTGGCTTCGCTTGCGCCGCTCTTCCCACTGGGTCGCGGCGATCGCGTGCTCAGCGTACTGCCGCTGCACCACACGTTCGAGCTGACGTGCGGCATGCTGCTGCCGCTCTCGCGGGGCTCGCGTATCGTCTATCTCGACGAGCTGAGCGCCGAGCGGCTCGAAATCGGGCTGAAGAGCGGGCGCATCACCGCAATGGTTGGTGTGCCCGCGCTGTGGGAGATGCTCGAGCGCCGGATCATGTCGCGCGTTGCCGAGCGCGGCGCGCTGGTCTCGCGCGTGTTCGAGTTCGCGGTGGACCTGAACCGCACGCTCGGTAACAAGGCCGGCGTGGACGCCGGGCGGCTTCTGTTCGGGCCGGTGCACGAGGGGCTGGGCGGTCATCTGCGCTACCTCGTCAGCGGTGGCGCAGCGCTGCCCGAGCGCACGCACCAGTTGTTCTCCGGCATGGGGCTCCACCTCGCCGAGGGCTACGGTCTGACGGAAGCGTCGCCGGTGCTGACGGTTGCCGAGGCGGGACCCCGCTCCAGGCCTGGACATGTCGGCAAGCCCATCCCGGGCGTGGAGATCCGCATCCAGGAACCCAATGCGGAGGGCGTGGGCGAAGTGCTCGCGCGCGGTCCGAACGTCATGCTCGGCTACGCTGACGACCCGCGCAGCACCGGCCGCACCATCGACGAGGACGGCTGGCTGCACACGGGTGATCTCGGTCGGCTCGACCGGCGCGGCCAGCTGGTGATTGTCGGGCGCGCCAAGGACACCATCGTCGGTTCCAGCGGCGAAAACGTCTACCCCGACGACGTGGAAGCGCGTCTGGGCAAGGTGGAGCACGTTGCCGAGCTGGTGATCGTCGGCACCAGCGATCCGCGCGGTGGCGAGCGCGTCGCCTGCGTGGCCGTGCCCGAAGAAGACGCCACGCTCTCGCGCGCCGAGCGCCACGCGCGTGCGCGCCAGGCGCTCGACAAGGCGCTGTCCTCGCTTCCGCCCTCCAGCCGCCCGGCGGTGGTCACCCTGCTGGACACGCCGCTGCCGCGTACGGCGACGCGCAAGGTCAAACGTCCGGAAGTGCGGCGTCTGATCGAACGCGTGGGGCCGCTCAGTGAGCGTCCTCCGCGGCTCGAAGCGGCGCAGGCGGAAGGTCTCGACGGTGCCTCGCGCGCAGTGCGGGCCGCGGTTGCCGCCATCACGCGGCGCGCCCCCGACTCGCTGTCGCCGGAGACGAGCCTGCGCGGCGACCTGGGCTTCGACTCGTTGATGCTGCTCGAGCTACTGGTCGCGCTCGAGGCGAATGCCGGCCAGTCTCTGGACGCGGAGCGGCTGAACGCTTGCGTCACCATCGGCGATGGCGAAGCGCTGTTGCGCGAACAGGGTGCGCAGCTGAGCCGCTCGGGCAGCGCCAGCATCGAGCGCGAGGAGGAAGCGCCGCTGGAGCTGCCGCCGGCGTTGCGCGAGGCCGCGATGCACTGGATGGGTCGCGCGCAGATGGGGTTCTACGACGGCGTGCTCTCGACGAAGGTCACCGGACGCGCCTTCATCCCCCACAACAAGAACACCCTGGTCGCTGCCAACCACGCCAGCCATCTCGACATGGGCCTCGTCAAGTACGCCCTCGGCAACTACGGGCAGAACATCGTCTCGCTGGCTGCGCAGGACTACTTCTTCGAGGGCGGGCGCTGGCGTCGTGCGTACTTCGAGAATCTGACCAACCTCGTGCCCATGTCGCGTGCCGGCTCGCTCAGGCAGAGTTTGAGGCAGGCCGGCGAGCTGCTCGAGCAGGGCAACACCGTGCTGATCTTCCCGGAAGGCACTCGCAGCTCGGATGGCGAGGTGCACGACTTCAAGCCCGCCGTCGGTCACCTCGCGCTGGCCCAGGGCGTCGACATCCTGCCCGTGTATCTGGGCGGAACGCATGCCGCGCTGCCCAAGGGTGCGACGCTGCCCAGGCGTCGGGACGTCACGGCGCGCATCGGTCCGCCGCTGGCTGCCGAGGACCTGCGCCGGCTCACGGCGGGCATGACGAACAGCGAGGCCTCGCGGGCCGTGGCGCGACTGGCGCGGCAGGCCGTCGTGGCACTGTCGCGCGGCGATGTGCTGGACATCAGCCGGCTCGAGCGTCTCGCCGAGACGAAGGCCCAGGAGGAGGACTCGCTGGCCCAGGTGTTCCGCGAGCTGGAAAACCGCTTCGTCGCCGGCAGCGTCGACGATCCGGTGAGCTTCTACTTCTCGCTGGGTGGCGGAGAACGCTGGACGGTGAAGATCTCGCGTGAGCACTGCGAAGTGAAGCCCGGCAAGGTCGACTCGGCCGACTGCGTGCTCAAGACCACGCCGAGCATCTTCACCCGGATCGTGCGCGAGGCGTACACGCCCTCGCCGGCGGAGTTCATGTCGGGGTCGGTCAAGAGCAACAACATCGGCCTGCTGTTCACCTTCCAGAAGGCCTTCCAGTTGTCGGAGCCGGGTTGATGGCGAAGTACTGGGTCGGCGGTGCGACGGGCTTTCTGGGCTCGCATCTGGTGCGGGTGCTGCGCGAGCGTGGCCACGAGGTCGTCGGCGCGTCGCTGGGTGGCGGTCGCGTCGCGGACGTTGACGTTGAGCAGGTCGACGTGCTCGACGCGGACGCGGTCGAACGGAGCGCGCGCGGCACGGACGGCGCATTTCTCGCCACGGGGCGCGTGTCGCGGGACCGCGACGACCAGCAGGCGCTGCACCGGCTGCACGTGATCGGGACGCGCAACGCGCTCTCCGGGCTCCAGGCGGCTGGCGTCAGGCGGGTCGTCGTGGCCGGTACCAGCGGCACGATCGCCGTCGGCACCGACCCCGATCGCGTGTTCGACGAAAGCGCCGAGGCGCCCATGGAAATCATCGCGTCCTGGCCGTACTACCGCACCAAGCACTACGCCGAACGCGAGGCGCTCGAAGCAAACCGTCCGCCGGTGTTCGACGTGGTGGTCGTCAACCCCAGCCTGCTGATCGGCCCCGGCGATCTGCGCGAGTCATCGACCGGTGACATACGGCGCTTCCTGGCACGCGAAGTGCCGGCGATCCCGGCTGGCGGCATCGCTTTCGTCGATGTGCGCGATGCCGCCCTCGGCATGTTGGCCGCGTTCGAGCGCGGCGAGCCGGGCGAGCGCTACATCCTGAATGCGAAGAACATGACGATTGCCGCGTTCTTCCAGCGTCTCGAGCGCCTCACCGGCGTCAAGGCGCCGCTCCTGCGCATGCCGGCGTCGCGTTCGTTGGCTCTCGGGGCAAACCGGCTGTTTTCGCGCGCGGTCCGCGCCATCGGCGGTACGCCGCCGGTCGACGAGCTCACTGTCGAGCTCGGGCAGTACTACTGGTATTGCACGAGCGAGAAGGCCGAGCGCGAGCTCGGATGGAGCGCACGCGATCCGGGCGAAACGCTGCGCGACACGGTGGACGACCTGGTTCAGCGCGGCGTCGCGTACCCGCGCGCCGGCGACGAGCAGAGCAAGGCGCCCGCCTACTGAATCGTGCCGCCGCAGTCGACGAACGACGCGATCGTCGTGTCGATGCGGAAATGCGACTCGGTGGTGTGACGCTCGGCCGAGAAGACCTCGAGCGAGTAGGTGCCGCCCTTCTGGATGCCCAGCGCGCTGGCCTGCTTGTCGAGATCCACCGAGGCGGTCTCGGCGCCATGCACGCCGCCCAGGTCGATGGCGAGCTTGCCGTTGATGAACGTCCACAGGTCGTCGTCGCCGGTGAACGTGAAGACCTCGCCGCCATTGTAGACGAACTTGGTGTGGATCTCGAAGGTGAAGTGGAAGTTGTGGTTGTTGCCCTCGTTGCCCCAACCCTGGTTGTCGATCGGGAAGAAGGCGCCGTTGTCGTAGGTGTACACGTCGCCGCTCTTGTTGGTGAGCGTGATGGTGTACGGGATCACCTTGTTGACTGGATCGTCGTGGTACCACTGGTGGAACGTCGTCTGGCTGTGCACCGTGGTGGTCGGATTGTTACCGTGCGCGTAGACCGGCTTGTGATCGGCGCCGATCAGGTTCTTCACGATGCCGCGGTCGTCGGCGATCGTGTACTCGAAATCCGGATGGCTCTGCTGGAAGTCGCGGATGGTGCCGGTGAGTGTGCTGCCGCAGTAGCCGTTGCCGCCGCTGCCGCCGGAGCCATTGGCGCCGCTGCCGCCGGTGCCCGCGCCGCCGGTGCCGCTGCCGCCCAGGCTGACGCCGCCGGTGCCGTTGCCTGCGCCCGATCCACCGGTGCCGTTGCCGGCGCCGGATCCGCCGGAGCCGTTGCCGACATTCGAAGCGGTTCCGCTGCTGCCGCCGCACGCGACACCGACCAGCGCCGCCAGAGAAAGGAATGCGGTGGCTGCGAAACGACGGGAAACGTCCATGGAAGATCCTCCGGACAAAGTAATTCTGCGCCTACGAGGCTATCAGCGCCCCCGAATGCCTTCAACCGCAGCGGACGGTGGGCCAGCCGGTAGATGCGACGATCCGTCTTGATTGCAGGACGTTCTCGAACACGGCGCGCGCGGTGGCGGCATGCGTACGGCCGCGGGCGTGGTTACACAATCCGTCATGGGGGTAATGGCGAGAGCAGTCGTGCTCGCGGCGTTCGCAGTCCTGTGTTCCGGCTGCTCCCGGCCACCGCCGGCCACGCCGGGCAGGCAGGCCTCGGCCCAGCAGCAGATCGTGAGTCGCTCTGCGGACGCGCTCCAGGCCATGCGCGCTACCGGTCGCTTTCCTGCGCTCGACCAGTATCTGGCTCGCGCGAAGGGAGTGATGATCTTCCCCCGCGTCATCAAGGCCGGGCTGCTCCTGGGCGGGCACGGAGGCAACGGGGTGCTCGTCGCCCGGCACTCCGATGGCAGCTGGAGCGCGCCTGCCTTCTACTCGATTGGCGGCGGCAGTGCCGGGCTCCAGGTCGGCTTCCAGGAGGCGACGGTCGTGCTCTGCTTCATGAACGACCACGCACTGCAGTCGGCGATCGACAGGGGAGTCACGCTCGGCACCGACGTTAGCGTTGCAGCGGGAACGATGGGCGACAGCGGCAAGGCCGTCACCACCAGCTCTGCACGCGACATCTACCAGCTGGTCAACGTAGGGGGAATCTTCGCCGGCGTGTCGCTGGTGGGCAGCGTGGTCTCGGCGCGCGACTCGTTCAACCGTGCGTACTACGCTCCGGGAGCGACGACGCGCGGTATCGTGATCGACGGCCGTTTCGATCGGGCCGGAGCAACTGTACTGAGGCAGGCGCTGTCCGCTGGGGAGCGGCAGCAGTAACGCTACGTGCCCGATCATGTCGGCGGAGCAGTGCGACTGGAGTTGCACGGTTCGCGTCACGGGTGTTGTCGGGACGTTTCGATTCGAGACACGTTGTCAGCTCGGGAAGGATGCGGCGTCGAAAACTTGGTCTCGCGCTTCGCGTTGGTGCACGTTCCGGGCCCGATGCACGACGCCCTCTCTCAAAGGCTCTGGGCACTCGACTGGCCCGCGCTTCTTCCCTGGACACTCGAAGACGGAGTCCAGCTCGAATGCGGAAGCGTCGAGGATGTTCTGACGTTCGTTCGGGACCGCTACGCGACGATCTTCGCAACCGATCCGGACGACCGCCGCTTTCTTCACGAACAGCCGTGCGTTGCCAAGCAGCGGTTTCTGGAGTGCTCCGATCGATTCGCCTTTCGCGAGCAGGGGCGCGTGATTGGGGTCCTGGTCGGCAACCCGGTTGACTGGAGCACGTACTACTGGCGCACCGTGGCTTTCCTTCCGGAACACCAGGGTCGTGGCCTGCTCGCCGCGGCGCTCGCGCGGACCGACGAGGTGATGCGCGCCGCCGGCATCGAACGCGTCGAGGGGGACGCCGCGCCCGCCAACTACCGCCAGGTGCGGCTCTTGTTGCGCCTGGGCTACTGCATCACGGGCCAGAACAATAGCGAACGCTGGGGAGCGATGCTCCGTTTGACCAAATTCCTGCGCCACGAGGCAGAGCACGTGTTCCTCGAGCAGTTCTGCAAGGACTCGAAGCTTCCGGGCCATCCGGCCCGAAAATCGAAAGAGAAAGGAGCTCAGCGTGAAGAAATTCGCAACCGGTTGCTTCTAGGCTCTGTCGAGCCAGAGTCGGCCGCCCTGGCTAGCGTGCTGGGAGGTCAGCCGTGATCGGCGACGCTCTACGCGTCGAGCTCGAGCGCTATGCAGCGACTCTCGAGCAGCAGAACCCGCTCTACCTGGCGGCCAAGCGGGGCGCCTTCACGCCCGAGGTGGCATCGCGCTACCTCGTCAACGTGCGGCACCTGATCCGGCACACCTCCCCGCACCTCCGGCGGGCGAGAGCACGAGCTCTGGCCCGGGGCGCCCAGGCGCTGGCGGACCACTACGACCACAAGCTGGCCGAAGAGCGCGGCCACGACCTGTGGGCAGATCATGATCTGGAGAAGCTCCGAACGCGTTTCGGTACCTCCGGTCGCGCCGGGATTGTTCCGGCGCTGACCGCTCTGCTCGAGTTTCTCGAGCGGACGATTGACCGCGACCCGGCGCTCTACCTCGCCTACGTGCTGTTTGCCGAATATGTCATCGCGGCGCGCGGCGGCGAGTGGCTGGCGGTCGTCCGGGACGTCTGCGGCATCCCGATCGGAGCGATGAGCGTGATCGCCCGGCACGCGGAGCTCGACCGGGAGCACACCCACGAAGGCTTCGAGACGATCGACGCGCTCGTCACGGAGCCGGCGATGCTCGCTCCGATGCGCGAGGTGCTGCTCGCTTCACGCGACCTCTTCGAGGGCTTCTGCCGCGAGATCGTCTCCGACGCGTGCAGCACGGAGGCGCCATGGATGGTGGCCGAGACAGGCTGAGCCGGGAACTGCCCATTCCCAAGGGCTGGTCGGAGCTCGAGATGGTCGACGACTGTGTGGACATCGCGGGCGTGCAGGTTCATCGGGCCGGCATATCGAGCCGCAACAGCTCCGGCATCGAGGTGACGGGGAGCGCTGCCGCGCGGGGCGGCTCGCCGCTCAGGCGCGCTTGGCTCGAGCTGCTCGAGCGGATGGCGATCGTCGACTCGGGCGTGAGCTCGAGCGACGACCCACGCCGGCGCCCGTCCCGGTCCAACGGCGTGGCCGCGCATGCGACCTGGGCAGCGGCCTGCGAGAGCGCGAGGCTCGAGTTGATCGAGCGCGATCGCATTCTCCGCTCTTGGTACGGCGAGCTCACGCCCGAGATGGCATCTGTTCCGGACGCGGTCTGCGACATCCGCAGCCACGCATGGCAGGCGTGCGTGGTATCCGGCGAACCGTGGGGCGAAGTCGAGGTCGCTGCTGTCGTGGGTTTCCCGCACGACCCGGAGATACCGCTGGCGCGGGGGTTTGCGGCGCGCGCTTCGCGCCGTGCGGCGATCGAGGCGGCGGGCCGCGAAGCGCTCCAGACGTTGGCGTTCCTGTGGGCTGAGCCGGTGCCGGTGGAACCGCCGGAGCTCTCCCCGACGCCCATCTACCACCTCGACTACTACCTGTACCCACCTCACCACGCCGCGCTCCGCGGCTGGCTTGCCGGCGAGCACATGCGTTGTCCACAGCCTCTGGTTCCCGCGCCGGCTGACATCCGCTTCATCGATTTCACGCCGCCTACGCTCGGCGGACGGCTGCATGTGGCCCAGGCGGCGAGCGAAGTGGCCTGTTCGTTGGAATTCGGCGAGCCGTCCGCGGCGGTGGCCGCTCGCCTGCCGCCGGAGCTTCACGTGCACCCGATATCCTGACGAGGGCTCGTGGTGTAGGGTAACCGGCTGTGGATCCGCCGGTTGCCATCCCTGGTGTCGAGCTGCTCGAAGAGCTCGGCCGCGGCGGCAGCTCCGTCGTCTTTCGCGCCCGCCGCGGCGGAATCCCGTGCGCGGTGAAGCTCGCTTGCGGCTCGGACAAGGATTCGGTTTGGTTCCGTCGCGAAGCCGCTGCCCTCGCTCGCGTGCCCGACCGCGGCGTGCCGACGGTGCTCGAGGTCGGCGAAGTGCGCGGTACCGCCTATCTGGTGATGGAGCTGGTGGAGGGGGAGACGCTCGCGGCGCGCATGGCGCGGCGGAGCATG
>CAWGGM010000006.1:0-475579 GCA_963822115.1 uncultured Pseudomonadota bacterium | reverse complement strand
GGCTGCGCCTGCGCTTGAGGGACCCCGCCCGCGCGGACCGGAGGGAGCACGGACGGGCGCGCCCGCGACGTGTTCGGCGGGGGTCTAGAGCTTCGGATCACGCCCTCGCTGGCCGCCCCACAGGCACAGCACGTGGATAACTTCCGGCGTCGGCTGCGTGACGAACAGTTTCTTCTTGGTTCGGGGCAGCAACACCTTGCGGTCCCGCGTAGACGAGCTTCACCGAAAGGCTCGTATCGTCGCTCGAACCGCGTCGTCGTCTACGGACTGGCCCGCGTCCAGCTCGTCGAGGGATTCGTCGATCGCGGCTTCGATGGCGGCACGCTCTTCTGGGGTCTCGTCGTCGGCGTGCAGGAGATGCACTTCAGCCGCGGCGCCCTCGGGGAGCTCGATCGGATCGTCCAGGACAATACGCCCGTCGACCACATGGGCTTTGAGTCCGTTCACGCCCGGAGAATAGCACGCAGCGGGAGGCTCGACGAAGACGCTCGCTGAGCGTCGTCATCACTGCCCGCCGCGCAACGAGCCATGAGCGACGCATCTACGAGCAAGGGGACTGACGAGCCGAGCGCAGAGTCGCTCGCGGAGGTCCCGGAGTCGACTTCGCCGCGATTCCGCAGGGTGCCGGGGCGAGGCCACCACGCGAACCTGGGCGTGGTGGGTCAGCGGCACAGCAGGTGAGGGCCGGCTTCACGTCTCAGTCGACTCTCTACCCGCCCAGTATCCGGGACGCCTGCTGCCGTGTGCGATGGCGACGATCAGGACGTGGGTGTCGTCGAACCGGTACACGACGCTGAACGGGAAGCTGTGCAGGAGCACGCGGCGGGTTCCATGCGTGTGCTCGGGAAAGGCATGCGGCGCTCGCTCGATCTCGCGGACGGCCGCGTCCAGCTCAACGGTGAACGCGACCGCGGCCCTCTGGTTTCGCTCGGCATAGTAACGGGCGGCAGCCTCGGCCTCCTCCTGCGCAGCCGGGTGGATCTCGAATGTTCTAGCCACGACCAGCAGCCGCGAGAATTCTCTGTCTCGCCTCTGCCCAGGGGATTGGCCGGGTCACGCCAGAATCGACCTCGTCCAGCCGCCGTCGAATCTCCTCGGACCACGCCGCTTCCGCGTCTGGATCCACCTGATCGTCGAGCGTGGCGATCAACTCGGCAGCAAGGGCAGCGCGAGCCTCGATCGGGAGCCGCAGCGCATCCTCGAACACACGCCTCTCATCCATGCAGGAAACATAGCACGTGTCGCGGACCGCAGCCTGCCTTGCGGGCGGTGACGCCGAGTCGTTGCTCGCCAGCGACCGTCGGGACCTCTCGCGCACGCGAGAGCCCGGCGAGGCGTGAAGCGCGCACTGCGTTGGCCGGGCTCTCGCCTGCGCAGGAGGGACCCCGCCCGCCCGCAGCGTCAGCGAGGACGGACGGGCGCGCTAGCGACGTGCAGCGCGGGGGAGCATCCAGACAGCCGGCGTCAGGCGCGCGACGCTGGCCCAGGCGGGGCGGAAGAGGCGCGCCGGTCAGCCGGGGCTAGCGTCTCGCTTGCGGGTCTTCTGCGCCCGGCGCTGGGTCGGTTTCCGGCGAGAAGGTGGCGCGTCCTCGGCGCCGGCGTTCGACAGGCCGTGCTCGAGGAGCTGGACGAGGTCGTCGTTGGAGAGGCGGGCGCCGGCGTCCGTGCCTTCCAGCACGCTCGCGGCGAGGGCCCTTTTGTCGCCGTGCAGATCGAGCACGAGCTCCTCGATGGTGCCGGCCGCAACGAGGCGGACGACGTCGACGGCGCGATCCTGGCCGATGCGATGCGCGCGGTCGGTGGCCTGATCCTCGACCGCGGGGTTCCACCAGGGATCGAGGTGGACGACGCAGTCGGCGGCCGTCAGGTTCAGGCCGGTGCCGCCGGCCTTGAGCGAGATCAGGAACACGTCGGCCTCGCCGCGCTGGAATGCTTCCACGCGCCGCGCGCGCTCCTTCGCCGGCGTGGAGCCGTCGAGGTGGAGCGCGGGAATGCCGGCCTGGGCGACGGCGCTCTGCACGAGATCGAGAAAGGACGTGAACTGGCTGAAGACGAGCGCGCGGCGGCCGGCGTCGCCGAGCTCGGTGAGGATCTCGAGCAGAGCGTCGAGCTTCGACGAAGCCAGCGTGGACTCTGCGTCGTACAGACGCGGGTGACAGACCAGACGGCGCAGGCGCGTGAGCGCCGCCAGAAGCTCGATGCGCGCATCGCTCGAGCCGGACTGGATGCGGCCGAGCGCGGCCAGGCGCGCGGAGTCGTACAGCGCCTGCTCGCCGGCGGAGAGCGGCACGCGCTGGACGCGCTCGGTGCGCGGCGGGAGCTCCGGCAGCACCTCGCGCTTCGTGCGCCGCAGCACGAAGGGACGGATGAGACCGGAGAGCGCGTCGAGGCGACCCCGGTCGCCCTCGACCTCGATCGGGCGCGCAAAGCGTCGCGAGAACTCTTCCCAGCCGCCGAGCAGGCCGGGCTCGAGCGCATCGAACAGGCCCCACAGCTCGGCGAGCCGGTTCTCGAGCGGCGTGCCCGTCAGGGCGACGCGCCAGCGGGCGCGGAGCTTGCGGATCGCCTTGGCGCGCCCGGTGAGCGCGTTCTTGACGTTCTGGGCTTCGTCCAGCACGAGCGTCGCGAAGTCGATGCCAGCCAGCGCTTCGACGTCACGGGTGGCGATGTCGTAGCTGGTGACGAGCACGCTGCCCGGGCCCAGCGCTTCGAGCAGGCTCGCGCGCTCCTTGCCGCGGTAGAGCTTCACCGACAGGCCGGGCGCGAAGCGCGCGGCTTCGTCCAGCCAGTTGTAGCCCAGCGAGGTGGGCGCGACGACGAGGGCGGGGCCCTGCTCTTTTCGTTCAAGCAGCACGCCGAGGCACTGCAGCGTCTTGCCGAGCCCCATGTCGTCGGCCAGGCAGGCGCCGACGCCCCAGCGCGCCATGCGCGCGAGCCAGCGGTAGCCTTCCACCTGGTAAGGCCGGAGCACCTGGCCGAGCCCTCGCGGAACCCGCGGCTCGTAGCCGCGAGCGGCGCGGGCGCGCTCCACGGCGGCGTGGAAGGCGTCGGCGCCGTCCACGCGAGCGCCGTCCACAGCGCTCTCGAACGCGCCAGCGAGCGCGGGCGGCAGCGCCAGACCGCGCTCGCGCCGGTGCAGCAGATCCGCCATGTCGCGCGCGGCCTCGACGAGCTCCGCCTCGAGCAGCGCGAAGTGGCGCGGGGCGAGCTTGACCCAGCGGCGACCGCTGCGGGCCGCGTCGAGCAGCATGGCGAGCTCGACGCGCTGGCCGTCGATCTCCGCGCTGCCGCCGACGCCGAGCCAGTCGCGGCGCGACGAGACTTCGACCGTGAGAGCGCTCTTCGAGAGCGTGCCGGCCAGGCGGAGCGGCGGGCCCGACCACTCGGCGACGATCTCGCCGGCAGCGCTGCCGGCTTCGAGCAGCGAAAGCAGTGCGACGATGTCCGCGTCTCCGCTCACGCGCCGGTCGGCCGGGCCGAGCGCTTCGGCGGCGCTGAGCGCGGACGCGCCGAGCCAGCGCTCGAGCCGCGCGCGCTCCGCGCCGAGATCGCGCAGCACGTGGACGCGGCGACCGCCGCGCGTGCCGGTCATGCGCGACAGGCCGTGACCCGGGATCAGGCGCGGACCCTGGCCGAAGGGGCAGATGCGCACGGAAACGTCCACCACGCCGGGCGCCGCTTCCGCGAGCGCCACGTGGAAGCGGTCGTCGCTCTCGACACGGCGGCCGAGCAGACTACGCGGCAGGGCGACGTCCACGTGCTCCTGCAACTCCGGCAGCCGGCGCAACAGCTCGTCGGCAGCGTGGCGCGGAACCACAGCGCCGTGCCGCGCGATGCTCCGGAGCATCACCAGGGCCGCGGAGTCGAGCTCGCCCACCAGGCAGCGGTTTTCCCCGGGCAGCAGGTGGACGAAGTGTCGCGTGCCGTCGACAGCCGCGAGCAGATCCGCCGGCGCGAGCCGCTGGTCGTCCAGCCAGGTCACCAGCTCGAACGCTTCGCCGTGCTCTTCGATGTCGACGCGCAGCGTGACATTCTCGATGCGCGGCGGCTCCTCCCTGCCGTCGATCGAGAGCCGGGGATGTTTTTCCAGCAGGCGCAGCGCAGCGACGAGCGTCGCGCGCTCGGGCGCGCCGTAGCTCCGCGAAAGGAGCTCGAGCGCGTCGCGCTCGCGCGCGCTCATCGCGCGGCGCCTGGATGCGCCGAGCCGATGCGGTTCGACGCGGCGACCCTTGGTAAAGCCGCCTTTCTTGCCCTGCTTCTGGACGAGCGGGACCAGCTGGACAGCGCCGTGCTTGACCTCGATGCGCCAGGCCAGGCGCTCCACGGAGTCCGTGGCCGCGGAGCGCGCGCGCTCCGTCACGAGCTCGTCGAGCGCGCCCACCAGCCGTTGCCAGCCGGGCACACGAACGTGCTCGAACAGGGGCGAGCGGTGCTGCACCAGGAGCCCGAGCGTCGTCGAGAGCGCCACCGCTGCGTGCGCGCACCGACCGCCGTCTTCACCGCAGCTGCAGCGCAGGTCGAGCTCGCCCAGCTCCCAACGCCCGAGCCCGACCTCGGTCGAGCGGGTCTGCTCCCAGCGGCCCTCGCGGAAGCTCCGGCTCGCGACGGTGACCCGGAGCAGGGACGGCTCGAAGGCGGCATCCAGGACGAAGCACAAGCCTGGAGGCGGCTCTGGAGCGTGCGCGTGCGCGTTGGCGCGCGCCTCTGCGCACAGCCTGGCAAAGCGAACGGCGTGGGCGTTTCCGGGCGAGCTGTCGGCAGAGAACGCTGCGATTTCCGCTTCCGCTTCGCGCCGCCGTGCGACGGCAGCAGCGCAGCCGTCCAGGTAGCGCGTCGCGTAGCGCCGGAACATCTGCGTGAGCTCGCCCTTTCGCGGCTTGTGATAGTACCCGAACAGCCCCTTGGCTTCTTGCAGCGCGGCGGGCGGGATATCGCCGAGGTGGGCGTCCAGAACGGTGAGCTCGTTGCCCCGCAGGTCGAAGAAGGGGCTGGTGCCGGCGTCCACGCCGGGGCCGAACATCGCAGCAGCCGGATCGCGCAGCCGCTCGGCGATGCCATGCTGGGCCGCCCACTCCTCGAGCGGTTTGCGTTCGGTCGCGCCAGCGGCGCCGCTCGGGGGGCGCGCCGCCCGACCTCGCTGGGCGAGGGACTCCACGATGAGCGACAGTTCGCGCACCAGCGACGGACTCGTCCACAGCAGGAGCTTTTCGTCGTCCAACGCGTCCCACAGCTCGGCGAGGCTGGTCGCATCGTGCTGTCCGGCGAGCGACAAGAGAAGCTGGCGTTGCCTGCCGTTCAGCAACGGCAGAAGCTTCACGAGCGGCACTTCGAGCAGCGCTTCGTTCCAGTCGAGCAGCAGCTCGAAGGCTCCTTGCAGAGAGTCGACCTCGTTCATGTGTGCGGGGAGTCTACGTGTTTGCACTTCGCGTGTGCACCAGTCCGGGCGGGGGCGTCGAATGTCCGGCGCGGGGCCCTGCGGCGTGTCGTCCGCCGGGTCGCGCTTGACTGGGCCTATCGGTCTCGGTTCCGAACGCGTTGCGCAGGACCCACGCCATTCGAGCCCTCTGCTTGCATTCTGCTGCTATCAGCATCAATCTAGCGGCATGGCGTCGACCACGTCGATCACCATCCGCAATGTGCCCGGCAAGACGCGGGACGAGCTGGCGGCGCGGGCGGCGCTCGCCGGGCAGTCGCTGCAGGAGTACCTGCGCGCGCAGCTGGTCGAGCTCGCGAGCCGGCCGGACGCGGCGACGGTGCTCGCGCGGATCCGGGATCGCAAGGGCCGGACGGGCAGTCGTCTGTCGCACAAGCGCATCCTCGCCCAGCGCGACGCGGATCGTCGCTGATGCTCGTGGTCGACGCGTCGCTGGTCGTTGCCGCCCTGGTCGACAGCGGCCCCGACGGCAGCTGGGCGGACGCCGTGCTCGGCGAAGATGCGCTCGCGGCGCCGCACCTGATGCCCGTCGAGGTGGCGAACATCCTTCGTCGCAGCGTGCTCGCGGGTGACATCGCCGCCGACACGGCCGCGCTGGCACATGCGGATCTACTCGAACTGCCGCTGCAGCTCTTTCCATACGGACCGTTCGCCGAGCGCGTGTGGGAGCTGCGCGACACCGTCACCGCCTACGACGCCTGGTACGTGGCGCTCGCCGAAGTTCTCGATGCCCACCTCGCGACGCTGGACATCCGGCTGAGCCAGGCGCCGGGACCGCGCTGCGCGTTCCGGCTCCCGACGCAGGGTTGAGGGCGGCGCGCACGAGTCGGTCTGGGCCGGAGCAACGTCAGCTTCGGCCGCGTACATCTGTCCGTGCGCGACACCACCGTCGAGCTCGAGCTCGAAGTGCCCCGCGCAGTGTGGGACACGTTCAGCCGCTGAAATCCGCCGGGCCAGCGCCTTGGCGCCAGCGCGCATCACTGCAGGTGACAGCCCGGCATATCACCGCACACGGAGGGCTCGAACTCCAGGCAAGCGGTGTAGTCGGGAGAGTCGGCGAAAATCGGTGTGCAACTGCTGCCGTTCCAGTCGCATTTCTGCCGCGCCTCGTCGCAGCTCTCCGATGTCAAGGTGTCGCAGCCGGCAAAGGTGCCGATGCAGTCCTTGACGTAGTCGTCGGGTACGCGAGAGCCCGATGTCGTGCCGTCGCTGTCTCGAACGGTGAGCTGGTGCTGATCGATCGCCACGATTTCGAAGGAGAGGTTGTCGTATTTCGGAATGTCGATCTGGAGGATCCAGCTCGCGCTGGTCGAGGGGTGCAGCGCTCCGCCCGTAGTCACCGTGTAGCTGCAAGCCGTTGCAGCCACGTCCGGGAACTTCTCGACGCACGTGCCGTTTGCGTCGAGCTTTATGAAGCCGTCTATCCCCGGCTCCTCCCAGGTTCCGACGAGCGCCTGCGGGTACTCCGACGGAGTCCAGGAGCCTTGGTTCCCGGAACCCGTGCCTCCCGAGTTGGGTCCTACGCCCCCCGAGCAGGCCGAGGCGGCGAGCAGAGCGACGGCCATGAGTGCGGCTTTTCCGAAAGTCATTGTGGCCTCCATGCCGCCCTATTCGGGCCGCGCCGCCACGAGTTGCGCGATTTGTTGCGGCGGGCTGCAGCGTGGGGCAGGGCGCGCCTGCTCTGGTACCTGGTTGGGTGCGCCCGATCGGAAAGAGCGGCGCGGGCTCACAGTCAGGAGACGGGCCGGCGTTTCTTGCCGCCTTCGCGGTCCCGGGCTCGCGTGGTGCCGGGCTCGCGCCGTCAGCGCGCGAGCTTGTCCGACACCAGGCGGTTGAGCGAGACGTGCTGCTCGGCGGCTTCCGCGAGGCCGACAAGAGGGACGCCATGCCGCGGCAAGGGGCGGAAAATGTCGGCGCGGCCGACAAAAGGGGCGCCATGCCGCGGCAAGGGGCGGAAAATGTCGGCGAGGCCGACAAAAGGGGCGCCCCGCGCCGCCTACGCCTTGTACTTCACGCCCGTCTCGGGCGCCCGCACCAGCTCTTCGGCGGCAATGCCGCTCGCCTCGAAGAACTCGGCGGCGAGCCCCGTCTTCTGGTCGACGAGCTCGCGCGGCGTGCCCTCGCCGACGAGGCGGCCCTGCGCGAGCAGGTAGATGCGGTCGGCGATCTGCAGCGCGCCCGCCATGTCGTGCGAGATCACGACCGACGTGACACCGAAGCGATCGCGCGTCTCGATGATCAGCTCGTCGACCAGCCGGCAGCTCAGCGGATCGAGCCCGCTCGTCGGCTCGTCGTACATGATGATCTCCGGCTCGAGCATCAGCGCGCGCGCCAGCGCCACGCGCTTGCGCATACCGCCCGAAAGTTCACTGGGGAACTTCTGGTCGGTGCCTTCGAGCTTCAAAATGGAAAGCTTCTCCAGCACGCGCTCGCGGATCTCCTTCGAGCGCAGCTTGGTGTGCTCGCGCAGCGGGAAGGCAACGTTGTCCATGATGTTCATCGAGTCGAGCAGCGCCGAGTACTGGAACACCATGCCCATCTTCTGGCGCACCTTGTTCATCTTGCGGTCGCCCAGCGGCGCGATGTCCACGCCGTCGACGAACACCGAGCCGCGCGTCGGCTTGTCCAGCCCGATCAGGATCTTGAGCAGCGTCGTCTTGCCCGCGCCCGACCCCCCGATGATGACCGCGATCTGCCCGCGCCCGATCGTCATCTCGATGTCGTCCAGCGCCACGAACTCGCCGAACTTCTTCTGCATGTCCTCCACGACGATGTGCTCGTCGCGCGAGAACTGTCGCTCGGCGCTCATGCCGGCACGATAGCGCGTTGTCGCGCGTGGCGGCGGTGCACAGGGGAAGCGCGGGGCCGCGTCGGGATGTCGGCGGCGGGCGTCGGCGTCGCGGCGCGCGGTGCGGCGGCGTTGGGCGGTGCGGTGGTGGGCGGTGCGGTGGTGGGCGGTGCGGCGGCGTTGGACGGTGCGGCGGGGCGCGGCGTCGGGCATTTCGGTCGGCAAGTGGAAGCCAGCGGCGTGAAATGCCCGTCGGTCGGGCATTTCGGTCGGCAAGTGGAAGCCATCGGCGTGAAATGCCCGTCGGTCGGGCATTTCGGGCAGCAAGTCGAAGCAAGCGCCGCCAAATGCCCGTCGGACGGACATTTCTGGGAGCAAGTCGAAGCAAGCGCCGCCAAATGCCCGTCGGTCGGGCATTTCGGGGAGCAAGTCGAAGCCAGCGGCGTGAAATGCCCGTAAAACGGTCATTTCCGTGCCTAAGCTCCCCGACAAGGGCCGAAATGCCAGGAAATCGGGCATTTCGAGGAGCATGCTGAAGCAAGCGACATGAAATGCCCGGAAATCGGGCATTCCGGACGGCAAGTCGAAGCAAGGGCTCCAAAATGCCCGCACAGCGCCGCCGCACAGCGCCGCCGCACAGCGCCCCCGCACAGCGCCGCCGCACAGCGCCGCCGCACAGCGCCACCGCCGCCGCCGCGCGCGTACACCACCTCCCCGAAGCCACGCCGCCTCCAGACGCTTTCCGATCGGGCGCACCCAACCAGGTACCAGAGCAGGCGCGCCCCGCCCGCCCCCGCAGCCCGCGCCGCGCCGAGGTACCGCCGCCGCGCCCCGCCCGCCCCCGCAGCCCGCGCCTCGCCGAGGTACCGCCGCCACACCCCGCCCGTCGCCGCAGCCCGCGCCTCGCCGAGGTACCGCCGCCACACCCCGCCCGTCGCCGCAGCCCGCGCCCCGCGCGTCGGCCCGTGCCCCAGCGAGTGACCCCGTCCTTGACAGCGCCGCGCCGACGGAAAATGAAGAGGCATGACCGAGGACCATCTTTCCGCGCTGCTCGAGGCGGCCGACGCCAAGAAGGACGACGAGGGCTGGCACGCCGCGCCGGAGGGGCGGCACATGACGCTGTACGTCGCGTGCAATGGTTCGAGCCTCACGGTGAGTCGCATCGAGGCGCTCAAGCACAGCGGCGCGTTGCTCGAGGCGCGGACGGTGCGGGGCGAGCGCTTCCTTCTCGCGTTCGAGGACGTGTTCGCCTGCGCGGTGGAAGGGTCGAAGAACGCGGGGCGCAAAGCCGGCTTCGTGTAGGCGCGACGTGGCGCTCGCCGCCTCCGCGCTGGTCGCACCCTCGATCGCCGTCGCGGCGGTCATCCCGCCGACGGGTCCCGAGCCAGGCGACACGCTGTCGAGCGTGTTGTTCGTCGCGTTCGTGGTGCTGCTGTTGGCGTGGCGCCTTTCGTGGCGGCTCGCGGCGCCGCTGGTGCGGTCCTCGGCTGGCTCGCGGGCGGCGTGCTCGGTATCCGCCGGCGGCACGTGGTCGAGTCGCTCGACGCGGCCGGCATCGAGGAGCCCGGAGCGCGTGGCCAGCGCGATGTACCGCTCGCTCGGCCGCGGCCTGTGCGAGCTCGGCGCGCTGGCCGTCTCGCCGCGGCGCACGCTGGCGAAGCATGGATCTCGCCGCAGTCGGAGTGCATGCTCTCGCCGGGGCGCGGCGCCGTGATCGCGACGGCCCACACCGGCAACTGGGATCTGCTCGGGCTGTGCGGCGGCCGCGCGCTGGCCGCTCACCGTGGTGACGAAGCGGCTCTCGGTCGGTGTGCTCGACCGGCTGTGGCAGGGGCTCCGCCGCGGGCGCGGCGTGTCGCTGGTGGCGCGGGGCAGGCGGCGCGTGCCGCCGCGCGCGCATTGGGACGCGGCGAGCTGGTGGCGATGATGATCGACCAGGCGCCGGAGCGGGAGCGCGGCGCGACGCGCGTGGCGTTCATGGGGCGGCCGGCATGGGTCGATCTGGCGCCCGCGCTGGTGGCGATGCGTGCACGGGTGCCGCTCGTCGTGGTGCTGTCGCATCGCTGTCCGGATGGGACGCACCAGGCCGATCTGGCCGGCGTGATCGAGCCGCCGCCGCGCCCCGAGCGTGCCTGGGCGGAAGCCGCCATGCGCCAGGCCACCGAGCTGGCTCGAAGCCCACGTGCGGCACTATCCCGAGCAGTGGCTGTGGATGCACCGCCGCTGGAAGGGCGCAGCCCCGTCCGGCGCGCCGCGCCGTGCCGCCGTGGTAGCTTCGGAGCCGCGATGAGCGAGGCCGAGCCCGGCGGAAGCGCATGTCCGGTGGACACCCAGCGAGCGAAGGCGAGCCCGCGATGAGCGAAGCGAATCGCGTGAGGGGGGCGCGGGGGGCGGAGCCCCCCGGGAGGACTCCGGTGGGGGAGGGCGGGCGGGATGCAAACGATCGCGACCGCTGTATCGCGGTCAGCGTGGCGGGCTCGCTCTACGGTCTGCGCGTGGAGGACGTGCAGGAGGTGATCGGCATGCGCCCGCTGACGCGCGTCTTCCACGCGCCGCAGTCGATGGCGGGCATCACGAGTCTGCGCGGCGACGTATTGCCTGTGCTCGATCTGGGGGTTTTGTTGGGGGCGGCGCGGCCGACGCTCTCGTCGGGTGTGGAAGCGCGCATCGTCGTGGTGCGCGAGGCGCACGGCGGCAAGCGCCACGCGGGGCTGCTCGTCGACGCGCTGCGCGGCCTGCGCGATCTCCCGGAAGAAGGGCTCGCGCCGGCGCCCAGCACGGCCGGCTCCGACTCGCGCGGCGTGATCGTCGGCGTGATCCCGTCGCCGCCGCCGTGCGCGGTGCTGAGCGTCGAGGCTCTGCTGGATGCGCCGTCGCTGGCGGAGCTCGCCGGGCGCGTGGTCGAGACCGACGTGACATGACTCGTTCACGCGGGCCCGCCTATGCCGCCATGCTCGAGCTGCTCGAGCGCCGGCACGGTGTGGGTGCGCGCGGCACGCGCTGGCCCGCGTGGATGGAGCTGCGCCTCGACCGCGCCCTCGACGCGCTGGCCGACAGCGAACGCATCGACTTCGACGCAGCCGTGCAGCGCGTGCAGAACGACGCCGCACTGCTCGGCGAGATCGCCGATCTGCTGCGCGTCGGCGAGACCTCGTTCTACCGCGATCCGCCGCAGTGGGACGCGCTGGCCGGCTATCTGCCGCGCTTTGCCGCACGCGAGCGCGTGCGCGCGCTGTCGGCGGGCTGCTCGACGGGCGAGGAAGCGTGGACGCTGGCCATGCTGCTCGCCGACTCCGCCGCGGCGAAGCGCGCCGCGTACCGCGTCGTCGGCGTCGATCGCAGCGAAGTCGCGCTGGCGACCGCCCGCGAAGGCGTGTACCCGACGCCCTGCGCGCGCTCGGTGCCCACCGCGCTGGCTGGACGCTACCTGCATGTGGAACAGGAGAGCGTGCGCGTCGCCGACGAGCTCCGCCCCGGTGTCAGCTTCGTGCCCCGCGACGTGATGCTCGGCCCTCCGCCGGGCCACTACGAAGTCATCGTCTGCAAGAACGTGCTCATCTACTTCGGCGACGAAGCCGGCGAGCACGCCGTCCAGCTCCTGCTCCGCTCCCTCGCCGACGACGGCGTGCTGATCGTCGCCCGCAGCGAAGTCCCGCGCCTGCGTCGCATGGGCCACAAGGCCGTCGAGATCGCGGACGGCGTGACGGTGTTCCGCGCGTGACGGCGCGGGCGCGCGCGGCGACGTTCAAGGTCGCTGTGACGTAGCCGGGCGCCGCAGGCGGGCGCCGCCGTGACATGCAAGCGCGGCGGCAGTGACGTGCGGGCCGCGACGTGCAGCGACGTGCGGGCAGCGACGTGCAAGCGCGGCGGCAGTGACGTGCGGGCCGCGGCGGCAGTGACGTGCGGGCAGCGACGTGCAAGCGCGGCGGCAGTGACGTGCGGGCCGCGACGGCAGCGCGTGCGGGCAGCGACGTGCAAGCGCGGCGGCAGTGACGTGCGGGCAGCGACGAAGAGCGCGGCGGGCAGCGACGAAGAGCGCGGCGGGCAGCGACGAAGAGCGCGGCGGGCAGCGACGAAGAGCGCGGCGGGCAGCGACGAAGAGCGCGGCGGGCAGCGACGAAGAGCGCGGCGGGCAGCGACGAAGAGCGCGGCGGGCAGCGACGAAGAGCGCGGCGGGCAGCGACGAAGAGCGCGGCGGGCAGCGACGAAGAGCGCGGCGGGCAGCGACGAAGAGCGCGGCGGGCAGCGACGAAGAGCGCGGCGGGCAGCGACGAAGAGCGCGGCGGGGCCCCCGGCCGGGCGGTCGCCCGGCCTTGGCGGGCCCGCGGCGCGCGCAGGCCGGAGGCCGAGCACGCCGCAACGCCACGGCGGCGCCCCCGGGTAGGGGGCAACCGAGGAGGCGTCGGCCGTGGCGGACATCGACCACGGGCATTTCGGCGCGCAAAGCCTTGGCGAGAGCACCGAAACGCCCGCCGCAGCGCGCTGAACGGGCATATCCGGGCGCAAGCCGCAGCTTGGACGGCAAAATGCCCGCCGCAGCGCGCTGAACGGGCATATCCGGGCGCAAGCCGCAGCTTGGACGACAAAATGCCCGCAAAGCGGGCATATTGCGTGGCAAGTTGATTCCTGGAGCGTGAAATGCCCGGAATCCGGGCATTTCGGCGCGCAAGTTCGCCGGGGAGGGGTGAAATGCCCGGAATCCGGGCATTTCCGGGCGCAAGCCGCAGCTTGGACGGCAAAATGCCCGCCGCAGCGCGCTGAACGGGCATATCCGGGCGCAAGCCGCAGCTCGGACGGCAAAATGCCCGCCGCAGCGCGCCGGACGGGCATATCCCGGCGCAAGTCGCAGCTTGGCGGACAAAATGCCCGCCGCAGCGCGCCGGACGGGCATATCCCGGCGCAAGTCGCAGCTTGGCGGACAAAATGCCCGCCGCAGCGCGCCGGACGGGCATATCCCGGCGCAAGTCGCAGCTTGGCGGACAAAATGCCCGCCGCAGCGCGCTGAACGGGCATTTCGTCCGCCAAGCCGAGGCCTGAACGCGAAAATGCCCGCACCCGCGCCGCAACCCGCGCCGCAACCCGCGCCGCAACCCGCGCCCGCGCCCGCGCCCGCGCCCGCGCTGCACGCCGAACCGCGCCGTACCCCTAACCGCGCCGCAACCCGCAACCCGCGCCGCAACCCGCAACCCGCGCCGCAACCCGCAACCCGCGCCGTACCCCGAACCGCGCCGCAACTCGCAACCCGCGCCGCACCCCGAACCGCGCCGCACGCCGCGGCATCGCGTTGCGCGGCATCCGCATTGCTGGAAGCACGCTCCCCATGTCGCGGCGATTTGGGGGATGCCCCCGCGCTGTGCGTCGCGTGAGCGAGCGGCGCGCGGGGCGCGCCGCGGGCCCCCAAGTCCGGCCGCTCCTCGTCCGGCCGGGGGCCCAACGCGGGAGCGCCCGCAGCTTGGCGGGCGAATCGGCGCGCGGGGCGTCGCCGCGCGCGCCGCGCGCTGCTATCGCGACGACGTGAACGACGCCCAGGGCCCCGAGCGCGGCGCGGGCACGCCGCCCGTCGCGCAGCCAGTCCGCGCCGCGGCGCAGACCGAGCACACTGCGGCGCCCTTCATCCATCCGACGGCGGTGGTCGACGCGGGCGCGTCGATCGGCGCGGGGGCGCGCGTCTGGCACTTCTGTCACGTGATGGGCGGCGCGGTGATTGGCGAGGGGGCGTCGCTGGGGCAGAACTGTTTCGTGGCGGCGGGGGTGCGCGTGGGGGCGCGGGTCAAGGTGCAGAACAACGTCAGCCTGTACGAAGGCGTGGAGCTCGAGGACGAGGTGTTCGTCGGGCCGAGCGCGGTGTTCACGAACGTGATGAATCCGCGCGCGGCGGTGTCGCGCAGGAGCGAGTACCGGCCCACGCGCGTGCGCCGCGGCGCGACCATCGGCGCGAACGCGACGCTGCTGTCCGGTATCACGCTGGGCGAGTACTGCTTCGTCGGCGCGGGCGCGCTGGTGCGGCGCGACGTGGCGGCGTATGCGCTGGTGGGCGGCGTGCCGGCAAAGCAGCTGGGCTGGATGAGCCGCCACGGCGAGCGGCTCGAGTTCAATGCGGAAGGTCAGGCGGTGTGTCCCGCGACGGGCGAGCGCTACCGTCTGGTGGACGGCCGCGTGGAGTGGGTCGGAGCATGATCCCGCTGGTCGATCTGTCGCCGCAGCACGCGGCGCTCGTGGACAGGCTGCGCGACGCGTTCGATGCGGTGCTGGCGTCGGGGCAGTTCATTCTGGGCGAAGCCGTCGAGCGCTTCGAGGCGGACATCGCTGGCTACGTGGGCGTGCGCCACGCGATCGGCGTATCCAGCGGCAGCGACGCGCTGCTGTGCTCGTTGATGGCGCTGGAAGTGCGGCCCGGCGACGAGGTGATCACGACGCCGTTCTCGTTCTTCGCGACGGCAGGGGCGATCCTCAGGCTCGGCGCGCGGCCGCGCTTCGTCGACATCGACGCCAGGACATTCAACCTGGACGTGGGGGAGGTGGAAGCCGCCATCGGTCCGCGCACCCGGGCGATCATGCCGGTGCATCTGTTCGGGCAGATGGTGCGCATGGACGCGCTGACGGAGATCGCGTCGCGGCGCGGCGTGCCGGTGGTGGAGGACGCCGCGCAGGCGCTGGGCGCGGCGTGGCAGGGCAAGCGTGCGGGGGCGTGGGGCACGCTGGGCTGTTTCAGCTTCTTCCCGTCGAAGCCGCTGGGCGGCTTCGGCGACGGCGGCATGATCGTGACGGACGACGACGAGCTGGCGGCGCGCTGTCGCGCGCTGCGCGCGCACGGCGCCCCGCGCCGCGGCGAGCACCAGTGGGTGGGCGGCAATTTCCGGCTCGACGCGCTGCAGGCGGCGCTCTTGTCGGTGAAGCTGCCGCACCTCGATCACTACCTGGCGGCGCGCGCCGGGCACGCCGCGGCCTACGACACGGAGCTTGCCGGGCTCGACGACATCACGCTGCCGCTCGTGGCGCCCCGCGCCGCGCCGGCCTGGGCGCACTACACGCTGCGCTCGCCGCGCCGCGACGAGCTGCGCGATTTCCTGACGGAACGGGAAGTGGCGAGCGCCGTGTACTACGACCGCCCGCTGTACGCCCAGCCCGCGCTCGCCCCGCTCGGCATGCGCCCCGGCGCGTGCCCGCGCGCCGAGGCCGCAGCCGCGGAGGTGCTGTCGATCCCGCTCTTTCCCGAGCTTTCCGAAGTGGAACGGCGGCAGGTGGTGGGCGCGGTACGCGAGTTCGCCGCAGGCTGAGGCGCGGATCGGGGTGGGGCCCCCGCGCGGACGCGGAGCGGCCGCGCTTGGCGGGCCCGCGGCGCGCGGTAGCGCGGCGCACCGAGGAACGCGGCGGCGCGCGGAGCGCGGCAAGCGTGGGGGGCAGCCCATCACCAATCCGCGGAGGAGTTGGGGCGAGGGGCGCGCGGGGCGGGCAATTCGCGGAGCAAGTTGAAGCTTGGCGGCGGAAATGTCCGGAGGGGCGCGCGGGGCGGGCAATTCGCGGAGCAAGTTGAAGCTTGGCGGCGGAAATGTCCGGAGCGGCGCGCGGGGCGGGCAATTCGTGGAGCAAGTTGAAGCTTGGCGGCGGAAATGTCCGGAGGGGCGCGCGGGGCGGGCAATTCGCGGAGCAAGTTGAAGCTTGGCGGCGGAAATGTCCGGAAAGCGGGCATTTCGTGGGGCAAGCTCATCGGCGAGGGGTGAAATGCCCGGAATTCGGGCAATTCGTTGGGCAAGTTGAAGCTTGGCGGCGGAAATGCCCGGAAAGCGGGCATTTCGCAGAGCAAGCTCGAACTTGGCGGCGGAAATGCCCGCCCCGCGCCGCGAATCCCCGCAACCCTGCGCCCGCCGCCCCGCGCCGCGAATCCCCGCAACCCCGCGCCGCGAATCCCCGCAACACGCCCCCCCCCCGCCGCAACCCCGAACCCTGCGCCCCGCCGCAACACGCCCCGCCGCAACACGCCCCGCCGCAACCCTGCGCCCCGCCCCCGCGCCGCTCCCCGCGACGCCACACCGCCGTTCTTGCTACATGATGCCCATGCGCGTCTGCGCCATCAGCGTCGATCTGGACGAGATCCCGCACTACTTCGCGATCCACGGGCTTGCGCGCACGTCGTCGAACGCGGTCTACGACGTTGCGCTGCCGCGCCTGGACGATTTCGCGCGCGCACACGATCTGCCGCTGACGCTGTTCGCGATCGGTGCGGACATGGCGCGCGCGGGCAACGCGGCGCGGCTGCGGTCCCTCGCGGAAGGCGGGCACGAGATCGCGAATCACTCGCTCGATCATCTGTACGATCTGACGCGGCGGAGCCGGGCGGAGATGGAGCGGCAGGTGCGCTCGGGTATCGAGGTGATCGAGGGGGCGACGGGGGAGCGGCCGCGCGGGTTCCGTGCGCCGGGCTACACCATCACGGACGAGCTGTTCGAGGTGCTGGCAGACGCGGGCGTCGAATACGACTCGTCGGTGTTCCCGTGCCCGCCGTACTACGCGGCGAAGGCGGCGGCGTTGGGGGCCATCCGCGTGCGGCGGCGGCGCTCGCACTCGGTGCTGGACACGCCGGCGGTGCTGGCGGCGCCGGTGCGACCGTATCGCGTCGGGCGACCGTACTGGAGGCGCGGCGCGGGGTTGCTCGAGCTGCCCGTGCAGGTGACGCGTCGCGCGCGCTTGCCGTTCATCGGGACGACGTTGACCCTGGCCGGTCCGACGCGGGCGCGCTGGCTGACGCGCGGCGTGATCGGCGAGGAGCTGGTGAACCTGGAGCTGCACGGCATCGACGTGCTGGACGCGGGCGACGGGCTCGAAGCGTTGCGCCCGCACCAGCCGGATGTGCGCGTGCCGCTGGCGCGCAAGCTGGACGCGCTCTCGGCGGTGGTCGGGATGCTGAAGGCGGCCGGTTACAGCTTCGTGCGGCTGGACGAGGCGGCGCAACGCTTCGGCTGAGCCGGCCCGCCCCGTTTCGCGTGCATTTCGCCCGCCAACCGGGAAAAAGGGGAAGACCTTTCGCCACCTCGGCGTACAGTTGCGCATGCGCAGGATAGCCTGGCTTGGACTCGGCATGGCCGCGCTCCTCCTGGGGGCGGCGGCGGGGTGTGGCGGCTCGAGCAACGGCTTGCTCTCCACAGGAGCTGCGGGAACGGGCGGCGCAGCGGGGGGAGCCGGTGGAGCCGCGCCTACCAGCTGCAAGACCTCGCTCGACTGCCCGGCGGATCACGTCTGCGATCCTGCCAGCTCGAGCTGCGTGCAGTGCCTGGGCAACAACGACTGCCACACGGGCGACCTGTGCGGCGGCGATCACGTGTGTCATCGCGCGTGCGTCACGGACAAGCAGTGCACGCCGCTCGGGCAGCTGTGCGACAAGGCGCACGGTTGGTGCACTTCGACCGGCAGCACCCTCGACGGCGGAGCCGGGGGCAGCGGCGGCACCAGCTCGACCGGTGGCAGCGGCGGTCAGGGCGCCGGGGGCGCAACCGGTGGCAGTGGCGGCACCGGCACGGGCGGTAGCGACGCTGGATGTACGAAGAAGCCGCTCGACATCATGGTGCTGCTCGATCGTTCCGGGTCGATGACGACCGACAACCGGTGGACGGCACTGCAGAAAGGGCTGTCCGTGTTGTCGACCTCCGGCGCCGCCGGGGCCGGCCTACAGTTTCTGCCCCTTGTCGGGTCGGGCACGGCGCCTTCGAGCTGCCAGACGGATCCCGACTGCGGCAATTTCGCCCCGTGCTTCGGTGGAACGTGCATCGGCGACGGCAGCTCGTGCACGGTCGCGGACTACGCGACGCCGGCGGTGGGCATTGCGGCTCTGCCGGCGGTAATGACCCAGATCAACGCCAGCTTGGCTGGCACGTCGCCCAACGGCAACACGCCCATGCAGCCCGCGCTCACGGGGACGCTCGACTACGCGCAGTCGTTCGCCAAGAGCCACACGTCGCAGAGTGTCACCGTGCTCATGATCACGGACGGCGAGCCCACCGGTTGCACGGGCAACGACATCAATACCGTGTCGGCCGCGGCCGCTGCCGCCTACAACGGCACGCCCTCGATCAAGACCTGGGTGATGGGTATCGGCACGGTCGCAAACCTCGACATGGTGGCCCAGGCGGGCGGCACGCAGAACGCGTTCGTCGGGACCAGCACCGATCCGACGACGGCACTCGATGCCGCGGTCGCGGCGATCGTCGCGGACGTTCCCTGCCAATAGTCGACATGACGCCGGCGCTTGCCCCGGCGCCCGGGCGGCGCTACTCCGCCGGGCATGGAAAACGTCCTCACCATCGGCAAGCACACGTTCACGTCGCGGCTCTTCGTCGGTACCGGCAAGTACAAGGACGTGGACGAGACGCGGGCGGCGCTCGAAGCGTCCGGTGCGGAGGTGGTGACGGTGGCTCTCCGCCGCATCGACCTGAAGGACAGGAGCGCCGGCTCGATGATGGAGCTGGTGACCAGCAAGCGTTGGACCATCTTGCCGAACACGGCGGGCTGCTTCACGGCGGACGATGCCGTGCGCACGCTGCGCCTGGCGCGCGAGCTGGGCATTGCCGACATCGTCAAGCTCGAGGTCATCGGCGACAAGGACACGCTCTACCCGGACAACGAGCAGACGCTGGAAGCGGCGAAGATCCTGGTGAAGGAAGGCTTCACCGTGCTGCCGTACTGCATGGATGATCCGATCGTGTGCCGGAAGCTCGAGGACATCGGCTGTGCGGCGGTGATGCCGCTCGCCGCGCCGATCGGCTCGGGGCTCGGCATCCGCAATCCGTACAACCTGCGCATCATCCTCGAGCGCGCGAAGGTGCCGGTGATCGTCGACGCGGGCGTGGGCACGGCCAGCGACGCAGCGGTCGCGATGGAGCTCGGCTGCGACGGCGTGCTGATGAACACCGCCATCGCCGGGGCGAAGAAGCCGGTCATGATGGCCGAGGCCATGCGCGAGGCCGTCAGCGCGGGCCGCAAGGCGTACCTGGCCGGCCGCATGCCGAAGAAGCTCTACGCCACCGCATCGAGCCCCGAGACGGGCGTCATCGGCTAGCGAGCGATAGCGAGCCCGCGATGAGCGGAGCGAATCGCGTCGGGGTGTTCGAGGGGCGGTGAGCCCCTCGAGGAGGATTACGGCGGGGGCGGGTGGGCGGGATGAAGACGTTACGTTGACACCCGTCACGGGCCCTTGTCATAAGGTTCTCGTGCGGGGCACCCGGTGACCGAGCGACTCACGTCGTACCAGCGCCGGCTGTTCGTCTTCCTCAGCGTCGCGACCTTCTTCGAAGGCTACGACTTTCTCGCGCTGACGCAGATCCTGCCGAACCTGCAGACGGACTTCCACTTCAGCCACGCGGTTGCCGGCTATCTCGTCGGCTTCATCAATGCCGGCACGGTGGTGGCGTACCTGCTGGTGCGGCGTGCCGACCGCTTCGGCCGCAAGCGCGTGCTGACCGTGACCATCGCCGGCTACACGGTCTTCACGGCGCTGACGGGCCTTTCGCCGAACGTGTGGGCGTTCGCCGCGTTCCAGATGATCGCGCGCATCTTCCTGATCGGCGAGTGGGCGACCAGCACCGTGATGGCAGCGGAAGAGTATCCGGCCGCGCGGCGCGGCATGGTCATCGGCGTCATCAGTGCCTTCTCGAGCCTGGGCGCCGTCACCTGTGCGGGCGTAGTGCCGCTGCTCTTGAAGACGCCGTTCGGATGGCGCAGCGTGTACTTCGTCGGCATCGTCCCGCTCATCGTGCTGGCCTTCGCGCGGCGCAACCTGCGAGAGACGCGCCGCTTCGCCGAACAGGTCACCACGCGCGCAGCGCGACCCTTCACGCAGATCTTCCGCACGCCGTACAAGAAGCGGATGCTCCAGCTCGGGCTGATCTGGTTTCTCACGTACATCTGCACGCAGAACGGCGTCACCTTCTGGAAGGAATTTGCGGTCGGCGAGCGCGGCATGACGGACAGCCAGGTGGGCAAGGCGATCACGATCGCCGCGGTGATCTCGATGCCGCTGGTGTTCTTCGCCGGCAAGCTGCTCGACCTGATCGGTCGGCGGGCAGGCGCGGTCGTGATCTTCGGCCTGGCCGCCTTCGGCATGTTCGGCTGCTACACGCTGCACGGCCAGTGGCCGCTCACCTTCACACTGGTGTTCGCCATCTTCGGCGCCAGCGCCGTCTTGCCCGTGCTCAACGCCTACAACTCCGAGCTCTTCCCGACCGAGCTGCGCGGCGACGCCTTCGCCTGGTCCAACAACCTGATCGGTCGCATTGGCTACGTGCTCTCGCCGATCGCCATCGGCTACGCCGCCGGCCATGTCGGCTGGGGTCACGCTATCCGCGTTACCGCCATCTTCCCCATCCTCGCCGTCATCCTCATCCTCTGGCTGCTACCGGAAACGCGCTCGCTCGAGCTCGAGGAGACGGCCGTCGTGACGCACTGACGGTTGTCGGCGGTGTGTTGGCGCGGTGACGCAGTGACGGTTGTCGGCGGTGCGTCGGCGCGGTGTGCGCGGCGTGCGCGCGGCCAGACCGACAAAACGAGCGCCATGCCGCAGCAAGGCCGCGGAAATGTCGGCCAGCCCGACAAAAGACCCGCCAAGCCGCACCAAGCGCCCGGAAATACCGCCGCCTACCGCGACACGCGCAGTCCGCGCGGCACGTGCCGCAGTCGCGTGTCGCCCAGATACAGAGCGCCCACCCGCAGCAGCTCGGGCTCGGGCCGGCGCGCGAGCCGCCGTACCGAGTCCGGCGCGATGCCCGCCACGCGAGCAATCAGGTGCGCGTCGCGCCCGCCCTGATGCCGCGCGAGCGCCACCAGCATCCGACGTTCCACACTGCGCGAGCGAGCCGAGCCACGCGCCGCATGCGCCGTGAGATGCACGATCATCTCCCTCCCATCGGCGTGTCCCCAGCCCAGTTGCGTTGAAGCGCCATCCCACTGCTCACCAACGTTCCCGGACGTCACCGGCTGCTGCCTCCCCCCGGTCCGTGCTCGGCCTACGGCCTGCGCGCGGCCGCCCCCTCCAAATCGCCGGCTCCGCCGCCTCAGGAGGGGGCCGCTCCGTGCCGTAGTGCAGCGGCACGGACTTCCGCGCGGTTTCTGCTAGGGTTCCGCCGCCTGGCAGCGCGATGACCGAACCCGAGCCCACTGAAGAACAAGCCCGTCCGGGTTTCTTCATCCACGTCGTGCCAGCGCTGCTGTACGTGGTGGCGGTGTTCTACTCCGGCGCGGCGAAGGTGAGCCTGCCGCGCATCAACACCTTCGGGGTGCCCGAAGACAAGGTCGCTCACTTCTTCATCTTCGGCGTGATGGTGTTCGTGGTCTATCACGCGCTTGGCTTCGAACTGCGGAAGTGGCCGCGTGCGCGGCTGATCGTCGTCTCGATCGTCGTGGCGTCGGCGCTGGGCGCGCTGCTCGAGCTGGTGCAGTACACGATTCCGTATCGCGACGCGGAGTTCCTCGACTGGGTCGCGGACACGCTGGGCGCGCTCCTGGCGGGCGGCGTGCTGCGTCTGCTCAAGCCGCGCGCGTCCTCGACGGCGCCGCTCGAGCCCGCACAGCGCGAGTAGCTCGCGGCGCTGCAGCGCTCAGCGGAAGTAGTAGACCTTGCGGTCGCGCGATCCGACCGCGATGCCTCCGTCGGGCCCGATCGCGGGCGACGAGTTGACCGCGCCGCCGGTGGGGAACGACCACACCATGTGGCCGTTGCGGTCGATCTGGTACAGCTTGCCGTCGCCCGAACCGACGAAGACCGTGTCGTCGGCGGTGATGGCCGGCGAGGAGAAGACCGGGCCGCCCGTCTGGAACTCCCAGCGCGTCGAGCCGTCCGGATTGTAGGCGTAGACGGTGGAATCGCCGCTGCCGATGACCACCACGCCGTCACGGCCGATGGCAGGCGACGACGTGATGCTCTGTCCGGTCTGCTGCCTCCAGTACAGCTGGCCCCCGGGTGTGACGGCGTACACCCAGCCGTTGTCCGCGCCGAAGTAGATGCCGCCGCGCGGACCGATGGCGGGCGACGAGTGGATGGGCGCGCCGGCGGAGAACGCACCGGCCGGCGATCCGTCGCGGCGGTAGGCGAGCAGCTGGCCATCGCTGGAGCCGATGAACAGCATGCCGCCAGCGGTCATCGCGGGCGACGAGTCGAGCGGTGCGCGCGTCTGCTTGACCCAGCGGATCGTGCCGTTGGGGTTGATGGCGTAGAAGCGGTGGTCGTTCGAGCCGATGTAGACCGTGCCGTCGCGGCCGATGAGCGGCGACGAGAACGCGCAGTTGCCAAGCTTCACCGCCCACTTCACGCGGCCGTTCATGATCGCGTACACGTAGTGATCGATGCCGGCGACGTACACGGTACCGTCGCCGGTCACGGCCGGCGACGACCACAGCGCGCCGAAGGTCTGGTACGTCCACAAGAGCTTGCCGTCGCGGCCGAGCGCGTAGACGCGACCGTCGAGCGCGCTGACGTAGACCTTGCCGTCGATGCCGATGGCCGGCGACGACCAGATCTCGCCGCCTGTCTCGAAGGTCCAGGCGAGCTGCGGCACGCTCTGGCGGATCAGATCATTTCTGCCGTCGCGGCGGTGGTCGTGCCGGAACATCGGCCAGTGCGGCACCTCGGACGCGATGCCCATCATCCCGGTCCCCACGAAGCGCGGGTCGGTCATCAACGGCGACGAGGCATCGGGCGTGCGGCCGCTTGCGTGGGTACAGGCCACGGCGAACAGCGCTGCAGCGAGCAGCGGCAGGGTCCGCCGGAGGGGAGGAATGGTCATTCGTGGGCAACCGCGGTCGGGGAATGCCGCCGACGGCTAGCATGGGAGCAGCGCGCGGATGTGCAAGCCGAGCGCCGGGCCGGGTGATACCCGCGTGGCGGGCGAGCGCTGAGGCAGGCGCCGCCCAGCGAGCTTGCCGCGCCGCGCGCGATCGGCGAGATTCGCCGCGTGCGGGCTATTCCGATGTTTCTGCTGGCCGCGGCGCTGGGGCAGGCGCCGCTTCAGTGCGCCAGCTCGACGCCGCCCTCGGAGCGGACCTACGAGACGCCCGCGCAGGCGCTGTACGGCCTGGCCCAGCAGTTCAAGGCCAAGGGCAACGAGGACAGCTGGCGCACCACGCTCGAGTACCTGGTCGCCCGCTATCCGAACAGTCGCTTCGCCGGCATGGCGCGGACCGATCTCGCAGCCGCCAAGGGAACGAAAGGCGCCGCGGGCGGAAGCGGGGGGTAGCGCGTGCCGGCGCCGCGCCTGATCGCCATCACCGACACGACGCGCCTGGAGCCGGACGCGCTGGTCGAGCGCCTGACCAGGCTGTGCGCGCTGGCAGCGCCGGGCAGCGTGATGTTGCAGCTGCGCGATCGCGAGCTGCCCGTGCGACAGCGAATGACGCTCGGCCGTCGCCTGGCAGAAGCAGCCCACCGGCGCGAGCAGCTCTTCGCCGTCAACGATCGCGTCGACCTCGCGCTGCTGCTCGACGCGGACGGTCTGCACCTCGGTGAACACAGCGTGGAAGCTGCCGACGCGCGCCGCCTGGCAGGCGATGCCATGTGGATCTCGCGCGCCTGCCACGGCGCCACGCAGGCCGAAGCGCGCGGCGCCGACGCGATCGTGCTGTCGCCGGTGATGGCAGCGCGCAAGGGCAATCCGCCGCTGGGGCTCGAGGGTCTGGCGAATGCGCGGCGCATTGCCGGCGGCCCTCCGCCGCTCCTCTACGCGCTCGGCGGCATCGACGCCGACAACGCCGCCGCCTGTGTGCGCGCCGGCGCCGACGGCGTCGCAGCCATTGGCGCCGCGCTCGCCGACGACCCCCTGCCGCTGCTCGACGCGCTCGGGATCCCGCGCTGAGCGCGGCGGCGTCGCGGCGCGCCGCGGATTGCGTGCAGTCGGCGTCGCGGCGCGCCGCGGATTGCGTGCAGTCGGCGTCGCGATGGGCTTCGCCGCCGATTGCGTGCGGCTCGCGGCGAGGGTTCGGATATCCTCGCCGGCGTGAAGAAGAGCGTTCTTGTGCTTGCCTTGCTGGCGGCGGCCTGTTCCGGCGCACCAGCCCGCGGAACTGGAGCTGGGGGCAGCGGCGGCGCGTGGGAAGGCGGTGCCGGTGCGCCGCAGGACAGCGGCGATGCCGCGCTCACCGACGCGGGCGACGCGTCGATTGACGGGGCCATCGCCGATGCAGGCGCCGACGCGCCGTGGACCTGTGACCCCACGAAGTACCCGCTGCCCAACGAAGGGCTGACCGAGGCGGCCGGGGAGGGCGGCTGCCCGCTGGGCATGGTGCGCGTCGATACCTTCTGCGTCGATCGCTACGAGGCCTCGCTCGAGCTCGTCACACCCGTCGGCGGCGTCAGCACCTGGTCGCCCTACGAGAATCCCGGCTCGACCCCCGTGCGCGCCGTCTCCATCCAGGGCGCCGTGCCGCAAGCGTACATCAATGCCGACCAGGCCGAGGCGGCGTGCGAAGCGTCCGGCAAGCACCTGTGCACCAATACCCAGTGGCTGCGCGCTTGCCAGGGCGCCGCCGGCAACACCTATCCCTACGGAAACACGCGCATCCCCGGCGCCTGCAACGACTCGCGCTCCGAGCATCCCGTCATCCAGCTCTTCGGCCCCGACGCCTCGTTCACCTCCGCCGAGCTCGACGACCCCTGCCTCGACCAGCTCCCCGACAGCCTCGACCTGTGCGGCGAAAGCACCCAGTGCGTCAGTGAAGACGGCCTGTACGACATGATGGGCAACCTCCACGAGTGGACATCCGACCCAGCCGGCACCTTCCGCGGCGGCTACTACGTCGACACGGTCATCAACGGCCAAGGCTGCCTCTACGTCACCACCGCCCACAACCGCACCTACTCGGACTACTCGACAGGGTTCCGCTGCTGCGCCGGCTGACGCCGCGGAGCGCGACGTGGAGTGCGACGCGACGTGAAGCGCGGCGCGACGTGAAGTGCGGCGCGACGTGAAGTGCGGCGCGACGTGAAGTGCGGCGCGACGTGCGGGGACGAGCAGGGCGGGCGCGACGTGAAGTTCGGAGCGCGACGCCGAGGGCGGGCACGACGTGAAGGGGCGCGCACGACGTGAAGCGCGGGGGTTCGTCGAGCGCGACGTGAAGTGCGGCGCGAGGTGAAGCGCGGGCGCGCGAAGGGACGGGAGCGACGTGGAGTGCGGGCGCGACGTGGAGTGCGGGCGCGACGTGGAGTGCGGGGGGCGCGACGTGAAGGGGCGGGGGTTCGTCGAGCGCGACGTGAAGTGCGGCGCGAGGTGAAGCGCGGGCGCGCGAAGGGACGGGAGCGACGTGGAGTGCGGGCGCGACGTGGAGTGCGGGCGCGACGTGGAGTGCGGGCGCGACGTGGAGTGCGGGCGCGACGTGGAGTGCGGGCGCGACGTGGAGGGCGGGGGTTCGTCGAGCGCGACGTGGAGTGCGGCGCGAGGTGAAGCGCGGGCGCGCGAAGGGACGGGAGCGACGTGGAGTGCGGGCGCGACGTGGAGTGCGGGCGCGACGTGGAGTGCGGGCGCGACGTGGAGTGCGGGCGCGACGTGGAGTGCGGGCGCGACGTGGAGTGCGGGCGCGACGTGGAGTGCGGGCGCGACGTGGAGTGCGGGCGCGACGTGGAGTGCGCGGCGCGACGTGAAGGGGCGGGGGTTCGTCGAGCGCGACGTGAAGTGCGGCGCGAGGTGAAGCGCGGGCGCGCGAAGGGACGGGAGCGACGTGGAGTGCGGGCGCGACGTGGAGTGCGGGCGCGACGTGAAGGGGCGGCGCGACGCGAAGGGGCGGCGCGACGTGAAGGGCGGGCGCGACGCGGAGTGGGCGGGCGCGACGTGAAGGGACGGCGCGACGCGAAGGGACGGGAGCGGCGTGAAGGGCGGGCGCGACGTGAAGGGGCGGGCGCGACGTGTCGTTGGGCCCCCGGCCGGGCGTAGCCCGGGTTTGGGGGCCCGCGGAGCGCGAAGCGCGGAGCTCGCGGTATTGCGGCGGCGCGCGCAGCGCGGCGCAGGGCGGAGGGCAGCCCGCCCATGAGACAGGGCAGCGCGCGTGCATTTCTATGCTGTCAGGCGTCCGGGAGGGCGGAAATGCACGTGTGGCGTGCATTTCGGTGCTGTCAGGCGTCCGGGAGGGCGGAAATGCACGTGTGGCGTGCATTTCGGTGTCGTCAGGCGTCCGGGAGGGCGGAAATGCACGTGTGGCGTGCATTTCGGTGTCGTCAGGCGTCCGGGAGGGCGGGAAATGCACGTGTGGCGTGCATTTCGGTGTCGTCAGGCGTCCGGGAGGGCGGGAAATGCACGTGTGGCGTGCATTTCGGTGTCGTCAGGCGTCCGGGAGGGCGGAAATGCACGGCGGAGCGCCAGCAGTTGACATAATCCATAGCGCCGCGCCGAGCCGCCCCCCGCGCCGCGCCGCGCCAGCCCCCCGCGCCGCGCCAAGCCGCCCCCCGCGCCGCGCCGCGCCAGCCCCCCGCGCCGCGCCAGCGCCCCCCGCGCCGCGCCGCGCCGCCCCCCGCGCCGCGCCGCGCCGCCCCCCGCGCCGCGCCAAGCCGCCCCCCGCGCCGCGCCGCGCCGCCCCCCGCGCCGCGCCAAGCCGCCCCCCCGCCGAAATCCTTCGGCAATGCTATACGCGACGGCCTGTGGCCCTTGTGCCGTGTTCGTCCGGATCCGGGCGAATGTGGCGCCGCGGCGCGGCCGAACCCCAATGAATGCCAGCGATGACCGAACCGCCCTTTGAACCCGTTTCCACCGAGCTCGATTTTCCCAGCTACGAGCGGCGCATTCTGGCGCTGTGGAAGGAGAGGGGGATTTTCGAAAAGTCGCTGGCGGCCCACGCCGATGGGCCGCACTTCGTGTTCTACGAGGGGCCGCCGACGGCGAACGGTGTTCCGCACAACGGGCACGTGCTGACGCGCGTCGTGAAGGACCTGTTCCCGCGCTACCAGGCGATGCAGGGCAAGCGCGTGCTGCGCAAGGGCGGCTGGGACACGCACGGCCTGCCCGTCGAGGTCGAGGTCGAGAAGGAGCTGCGCATCCACGGCAAGGCCGCCATCCAGGAGTACGGCGTGGAGCCGTTCGTGGCGCGCTGCATCGAGAGCGTGTTCCGCTACACGAACGAGTGGGAGAAGCTCACCGAGCGCATCGGCTTCTGGGTGAGCCTTCCCGACGCGTACGTGACGTACCATCGCAGCTACGTCGAGAGCGTGTGGTGGGCGCTGTCGAACCTGTTCGACAAGGGTCTGCTCTACCAGGGCCACAAGGTGGTGTGGTGGTGGGCGCAGGGCGGCACCGCGCTCAGCTCGGGCGAGGTCGGCCTCGGCTACAAGACCGTGGACGACCCCAGCGTGTACGTCGCGTTCCCGCTGGTCGACGATCCGGAAACGGCCCTCGCCGTCTGGACCACGACGCCCTGGACGCTCTCGTCCAACGGTTATGCCGCGGTGCGCGCGACCTACAGCTACGACGTGGTGCGCCTCGGCGCGCCGAAGGCCGACCCCAAGGCGAAGAAGGGCAAGAAGCCGGTCGAGCCGCCCGAGCTGACGGTCAAGAACCTGATCGTCGCTTCCGAGCTGCGCGAGACGCTGGAAGGCAAGCTGGGCCGCGAGCTCGAAGTGGTGCGCACCGTCAAGGGGTCCGAGCTCGTCGGCACGCGCTACCGCCCGCCGTTCGACCTCTACTACTCGCAGCACGCCGACACGACCGCCCCATTGAAAGACGGCGGCGAGACGCACATCTGGTGGCGCGTCATCGCCGAGGATTTCGTGACGCTCGACAGCGGCACGGGCATCGTGCACATCGCGCCGGCTTTCGGCGAGGACGACAACAAGGCGCACAAGAAGGAGCTGCAGCGCTACCAGAACCCCGACGAGGTCGAGCTGATCTGCGCCGTCAATCCCGACGGCACGTTCAAGCCCGAGGCGGCTCCGTACGACGGCCGCTGGGTGAAGGACGCCGACAAGGACATCCTGCGCGAGCTCGAGCAGAAGAAGCTGCTCGTCCACCACGAGCTGTACCGCCACGACTACCCGTTCTGCTGGCGCGCCGATCAGGATCCGCTGATCCAGATGGCGCGCCCGGCGTGGTTCATCCGCACGACGCGAGCGGCTGAAGGACGCCATCGCCAACAACCAGGCCGTCAACTGGCTGCCCGAGCACATCAAGAACGGCCGCTTCGGCGACTTCCTCGACAACAACGTGGACTGGGCGCTCAGCCGCGAGCGCTTCTGGGGCACGCCGCTCAACGTGTGGGTGTGCACGAAGGACGAGGAGCACAAGCACGCGCCCGCGTCCGTCGCCGAGATCGAGAAGCTCAACCCGGACGCCTTCGCGCACTGGAACGAGTCGAAGCAGCAAACCCCGAGCTGAGCGAGCACCTGATCGTCCACAAGCCGTGGATCGACCACGTCACGTTCCCGTGCCCGAAGTGCGGCGCGGAGATGCGGCGCGTGCCCGAGGTCATCGACTGCTGGTTCGACTCGGGCTGCATGCCGTTCGCGCAGTGGGGCTACCCGCACGCGGCGGGCTCGAAGGAGCGCTTCAACGACGCCTTCCCGGCGGACTTCATCAGCGAAGCGATCGACCAGACGCGCGGCTGGTTCTACTCGCTGCTCGATGATCTCGACGCTCGTCTTCGACAAGGCGACGCAGGAAAAGCTCGCCCTCACGCCGAAGCGCGAGTTCCCGTACCCGTACAAGACCTGCATCGTGCTCGGCCACGTCTCCGACAAGGAGGGCAAGAAGGAGAGCAAGAGCAAGGGCAACTACACGCCGCCCGAGATCATCCTCGACCGCGTGCGCATGGAGTTCGGCGTGCTCGCCGACGCGCACGGCATCACCGCCAAGCCGGGCGAGGCGCTGATCGCGCGCGAGGATCTGGAAGGCATGGATCTCGTCGACGGCGCCGAGGTCGCGGTCTACCGCGCCGATAGGCCGGACGAGCGCCGCATGCTCGCGCTCAAGGCGCTCAAGAAGCTGCCGCGCCGCGTGGTGCTGCTGCCCGAAGACGAGCGCAGCGCGCTCGGCGTACAGGTCGTCGACAGCGGCCTCTCCACGATGCCGGTGGAAGTGCCGCGCAAGCCCATCGAGCAGCGCGTGACCATCGAGGACGAGCGCACGCCGGCCCCCGGTGCGGACGCCTTCCGCTGGTTCTTCTACGCGGCGTCGCCGCCGTGGAGCAACACGCGCCACAGCCTGAAGAACGTGCGCACGCTGCAGAAGGACTTCCAGGTGAAGCTGCGCAACGTCTACTCGTTCTTCACCATCTACGCGAACATCGACGGCTGGCATCCGGGGCAGGCCGCCGGGCGCCGGGTGGCCGAGCGCTCGCTGCTGGACCGCTGGATGCTCTCCGAGCTGAACCTGGCCGTGCGCGACGTGCGCAAGGCACTCGACGGCTATCTTGTCTACGACGCCGCCCTGCGCCTGGTGGATCTCGTCGAAGGGCTCAGCAACTGGTACGTGCGCCGCAGCCGCGAGCGCTTCTGGGCACCCGGCCTCGAAGAGGACAAGCGCGACGCCTACGCCACGCTGTACGAGTCGCTGGTCACGATCAGCAAGCTCACAGCGCCGTTCATCCCCTTCTTCGCCGAGGAGATGTACCAGAACCTGGTCACCCGCGCGGAGGTCCTGGGCGCGAAGGAAAGCGTGCACCTCGACAGCTTCCCCGACGTCCACGAGGCCGCGATCGACGAGGGGCTTGCCCAGGAGATGGCCGCGGTGCGCGAGATCGTCAGCCTCGGCCTTTCCGTCCGCACGGCGAACAAGCTCAAGGTGCGCCAGCCGCTGTCCCGCGCCGACGTTGTGTTCAACGACGGCGAACTCCTGAAGCGCCTCGAGTCGTACAAGGAGCTCGCGATGGACGAGCTCAACGTGCACGAGCTCCGCTTCATGTTCCCGGGCCACGAGCAGGGCGCCGTGTCGTTCAAGCTCAAGCCGAACTTCCGGGCGCTGGGCCCGCGCCTGGGCAAGAACGTGCAGGCTGTGAAGAAGGCGCTCGAGGGCGCCGACGGCGGCAAGCTGCACGCCGAGCTCTCCACCCACGGCAAGCTCACGCTCGACATCGACGGCGACAAGCTCGACTTCAATGACGAGGAGATCGAGGTCGCCGTCTCCGCCGCCGAGGGCTTCGCCGCCGGCACCGGCAAGGTCGGCGTGGTCGTTCTGCACACCACGCTCACCGACGCCCTCGTCGACGAGGGCATCCTGCGCGAGCTCGTCAGCCGCATCCAGGCTGTCCGCAAGGAACAGCAGCTCGACTTTACCGACCGCGTCGCGCTCGCGATCGGCGGCAGCGAGCGCGTCGTGCGCGTCGCTCGCGAAGGGCAGGGCACGCTCGAGCGCGAGTGCCTCGCCACGCAGGTCGGCTTCGAGGCTCCCAGCGACGCGCGCGAGTACGCCCTCGGCGACGAAACGCTGAGGCTCGCCGTCACGAAGATGTAGACCGCGCGCGCTTCACGTCCGGTAGCCGGCAGGACCCCTTCGATCGGGCGTTCTGGTTGGGGGGTCCTGGCAGCCCCAACACGTCGCAGATACGCAACGCTCGCGCCGCGCGGTGCCGCCCGGCCTCGTCGCGCGACGTTGCGCATCGCGTCACGCCGGCATCACTTGACAGTGCTCACGATCCCGCGCAACCATTGGCCCACGGGCCGGACACTTCCTGGAGGCACCAATGAGACTGCGAACACTTGCTTCTGTCGGAATCGCGATCGTGTGGGTCGCGGCGTGCAGTGCTTCTGGTGGCGGCGACGGCGGTTCGAACGTGAACGGCTACGGCGGCTCGAGTAGCGGAACCGGCGGTGCTGCTGCTTCGGGCGGCGGCGGATCCAGCAACACCGGCGGCATCGGTGCCTTCAATGCCGGCGGCTCGAGTACCGGCGGCAGCGGCGGCGGGCTCGGCCCCGATGGCGGCTGCGTCTCGACGGGTGCTGTGGCGAAGACGGGCGTGCTCCCCGCCGACATCATCGTTGCCGTGGACACCTCCGGCAGCATGGATCTCGAGTCGAAGTGGGTTCAGCAGAACATGGGCCCGTTCTCGAGCAAGCTCAGCAACTCCGGGATCGACCTGCACGTCGTCCTGATCAGCAGCACCGACATCTGCATACCTGCGCCACTCGGTTCCGGCAGCTGCCCGAACGACTCGAACCCGGCGAAGCACTATCTGCACGTGCCGACCTCGGTCGGCAGCAACGACGCCCTGGACAAATTCGTGAGCGAGTACCCGAAGTACAAGAGCATGCTCCGGCCTGGCTCTCTCAAGTACTTCCTCGTGGTCTCGGACGACAACGCCACAGACGGCCCCTACAACTCGGCGTCGGCGTTCATCGGCTGGGTCAACAGTGTGGATCCAACGCTGTTCTACTCCGGCAACTGGAAGTTCGACGGTATCTTCTCCTCTGCGCCGCCGTGGCAGGCGCCGTGCACGTTGATCTCCGCGGCGGCGGGCAAGGTCTACATGGACCTGGTGCAGCAGACCGGCGGTATCTCCGGCGACCTGTGCCTGCAGCAGTTCGGGCCGGTGTTCGACGCTCTTGCCCAGGGCGTCACGAGCGACGCCAAGGTGCCGTGCGTCTACGCGGTCCCCCCCAACCCCAAGAGTGGCACGATCGACCCGAACAAGGTGAACGTGAACTACCTGCCCGGCGGCAACCCGCCGCCCAAGGAAATCCTGCGCGTGAAGGACAAGAGCCAGTGTCCGCCGGCGGGCACCACCGGTTACTACTGGTACTTCGACGACAACAAGAACCCGACCACGATCCTGCTGTGCGGCGGTACCTGCAACGCCGTCGACAACGATCCCAAGGCCAAGATCGACGTGGAATTCGGCTGCGAGAGCCACTACAAGCCGCCGTCGTGATTGGGCAGCGTGACGCGCGCGGTGTAGACTGCGCGGGATGCGTTGCGCGTTGATGGGTGCCGCTCTCGGCTGTGTATTCGTTTCCTCTGTGGCTCACGCGGCGGTCGTGCCGGCGGATCCGTCGAACTTCAAGACGAAGTTCGCGACGCTTCAGCCCGGCGACACGCTGGAGCTCGCGGCCGGTGACTACGACGGCGGGCTCAGCATCCACGGCATGAGCGGCGCGCCCGGCAAGCCCATCACCATCGAGGGGCCGGCTAGCGGCGCGCCGGCGCGCCTGCTCGCGAAGTCGTGCTGCAATACCATCGATCTGCAGGATGCGGCGTACATCGTCATCAAGGACATCACCTTCGACGGGCAGGACATCGCCGGTGTGGACGCTATCAAGGCCAACGGCACCGCCGGGCACTGGACGCATGACATCACCGTGGAGGGCTGCACCATCACGCATCACGACGGCGGTGGCACGGATCAGCAGACGGTCGGCATCAGCACCAAGATCGTCAGCTGGAACTGGATCATCCGCGACAACGTCATCGACGGCGCCGGAACGGGCATGTATCTGGGCAACTCCGACGGCAGCGAGGCGTTCATCGGCGGGCTCATCGAGGAGAACCTCTACCGCCACACGCTCGGCTACAACATGGAGATCAAGCAGCAGATCGACCGGCAGCAGAACGACGTGTCGCAGGTGCCGACGGACGTGCGTACGACCATCATCCGCAACAACGTCTTCCTGAAGGAGAACAACCCGAGCCCCGATGGTGCGCGTCCGAACCTGCTGGTGGACGGCTTCCCGGATTCAGGGCCCGGCAGCCAGGATCACTACGAGATCTACGGCAACTTCTTCTTCCACAACGACGACGACGCGCTGCTGCAGGCGACGGGTCGCGTGCACGTGCACGACAATCTCTTCGTCGATTCCAAGCACCAGGCGATCCACTTCATGGATCACGCCGGCAAGACCGTGATCGACGCCATCGTCTACAACAACACCATCTACGGTACCGCACAGGGGATCTCGTTCGGCGCGGCGCCGAGCGGCGTGAGCTTCGTGACGGGCAACGCCATCTTCGCGGCGACGCCCTTGTCCGGCACGATGACGAACGAGCACGACGACGTGACCGACAGCGTCGCCAACGCCGGCAACTACGTAGTCAATCCCGGTCTCACGCTGGGGCAGATGGACTTCTACCCGAAGAGCGGCAGCGCCCTGCACGGCGCGGCGATCGACCTCTCCAGCATCAAGACCGACACCGACTACGACCGCGACTTCAACGGCACGCAGAAGGACTTCACCTACCGCGGCGCCTACCAGGGTGAGGGGACCAATCCGGGTTGGAAGCCGCAGGACGGGCTCAAGTCCGGTGGCGGCAACGGTGGAAGCGGGGGCGCTGGCGGTGCGGGTGCAGGGGGCGGCGGCGGTTCCGCCACCGGCGGCTCGAGCGGCGCGGCGGGCTCGACCGGCGGCGCGGCGGGTGGGAGCAACAGCGGCGGCGCGGGCGGCAGTTCCGCCGCGCAGTCCACACCGGGCAGCAGCGGCGGATGCGGCTGTCGCGCGGCGCGTTCTAGTGACGGCGCGCCGTGGTCGCTGGCGCTCGGATTGCTGGCTCTGGGCGTCGCGACGCGGCGGCGCGCGCGGGATTGACGTTCGGGCCCCCGCGCGGGCGCGGAGCGACCGCGCTTGGCGGGCCCGCGGCGCGCACGGCGCGCCGCAACGTGCCGCGCCGGCAACCGTGGGGGGCAGCCCATGAGAAGGGAGCGGGCGCTCCGCGCGCCGCGCTACCCGCGTGTGAGCGCGACGTTGCGGCCGAGCTTGGCGGAGATCACGCGCTGGAGCGTGGCCCAGAGCTCGTCGCCGGTTTTCGCGGCGACCCAGCGCTGTTCGGCGGGCAGCCAGTCGAAGTGCCAGGCATTGCGGTCGGCGGCCATCCAGATTTGGCGGGCGGCGCGGTGCGAATTGACGACGTAGCGAGCGCCGTCGGCAAACTCCAGCGTCAGGATGTCGCTCTCCAGCTCCGCTTCGACGCCTTCGTCGTCGAGCGCGTCGAGCGCGTCGAGCAGCGCACGGAGCTCGGGTGCCGCGCGCTGCTCGTACTCGGCTTCGGTGATTGCGCTCACTATCGCCAGAACTTCAAGTGCTCGCCCGCCCACGCTCGGGGGGCGGGACGGGTTACTGCGTGGGCTGCTGTCCCCCGACGGCCGGCACGCACGCCGGCGTCACGCACTGGAAGCCGGGCTGGCAGTCGGCGTTGGAGTGGCACGGCCAGGCGCACTTGCCCGCCTGGGTGTTGCAGCGGTGCGTCAGGCACTGCGCGTCGGTTTGGCATGGAAACGCCATCGGGCTCGGCTGCGACATCGTTCCGGTCGCCGTGGGCGCCGTTCCGTAGCCGGTCGGCGCGGGGGCCGTGCCGTATCCCGTCGGCGCGGGCGCGGTGCCGTAGGGAGCAGTGGCGGTGCCATAGGGCTGTTGGCCGTAGGGCTGTTGGCCGTAGGGCTGCTGGCCATAGGGCTGCTGGCCATAGGGCTGCTGCGGCGGCGGCTGCTGCGCGTCGTTCTTCTTGCAGGCGACGAGCACGAGCGCTGGGACAATAGTGGACAGAACGAAGGCAGAAACAGCTTTGCGCATCGGGTTCTCCTGTGGACGGGGAGGCTAGTGCACGAGTCGCAATTGGGCAACAACGGCTCCAGGCCGGCGATCTCCGCCTCCCATGTGGTGTTTGCAGTGCTGCTTTTGGGGTTCGACGGACCAGCTTCGTCCCTGATTCGCTCGCGCCGGGCGCCGATGGGCCGCCTGCCGGAGCGTTCGGCGTTTTCGAGGGCCAGGCGCCCTCCGATCGGTGGTACCTTCATGCACTGGCCTGATGGTGAAGAGGGCGGCTCCGGGGGAGGTTTTCGAGGACGACTTGCTGTCGCGTCTGGAGGCGGACGTCGTGTCCGCCCTGCGGCGCAAGCCCGCCCAGGAGGCACGCCTGGGTGGAACGCTCCGGATGCTGGCGCCACATTCGCCGCGAGTCCGCGAAGCCCTGCAGAAGGCGCTCGAGACTCTGGTCAAACGCGGAACGTACCAGCGTCCGCTGTACGCGGCAGCAGTCCGCGCGCTGGCCGAGCAGGGTGAACGCCGCGCGATAGCGCAGATCAAGCGCGCGCTCGGCAGCGACGACTCGGGCGGGCTGTCGACGCTTTCGGCGGCAGCCTTCGTCGCGGACCCGTCGCTGGCCGATCCGCTGGCGCGCATCGCGGCCAGTCGTCACCCGCACCTGGCCTTCGCTGCCGAGGTCGCACGGGTGGCGCGCAGCGAGTCGAACGGCCAGCACATCGCGTCGGTGGCGCCGAAGATCAAGGAGAGCCATCGCATCGATCTGTGCGTCGAGGTCTTCGTTCCGCTGCTCTGGGGCCCGCCGTTGCCCGTGGCCATCGCGCCGGCGCTGGCCGTGCTGCGCGACGCCGAGCGTCACCTCGGCCGCTGGCTCGTGCTCGGCGAGATCGCCACGCGCGCCGGCGATCCGAAGCCCCTGAAAGAAGCCCGCGACCGGGCGCGCGAGGGGCCGAACAGTGCACGGGCGGCGTGGACCATGGTGGCCTGGGCGCTCGGCGGCGACGACGAGCCGGCCCCGTCGATCCGGCCGACCGTCGAGCTCGTGGCGCGTCTCAGCGATCGCCCCAGCGCGGACCGCGACCCCACTTTCCTGTTCCGGCTGGCCGCCTCGCGGGTCACAGGTGCCCGGCCGATGCTCGAGAACATGGTGAAGGCCTCGTCGCCGTGCGACGCGACAGGGCTCCGCGCTGCGCTATACCTGGCGCGGGACCACGGTCGGTCGGATCTCGAGAAGATGCTCGTCGACACCACGAAGAACTCCCGCCGCGAGGCGCTGCGCGGTCTGGCCGCCGCCGCTCTCTACGACGTGGGCCAAAAGCCCGTCTCCGAAGCGCTGCTGAAGCCGCTGCTGTCCAGCCGTCAGCTTTCGACGGTGGGCTGGGCCGCGCTGATCCAGGCGGCAGAGGCCGGTCGCCTGTCGGCGCCGCTGGTGACCGAGCCCGCCTTCCGCAGGGTGCAGCTCGGATGGGTCGAGTAGCCTTCGCGGGACTGTCCGCGCTGGCTTCCGCGGGCCTGTTCGCGGCGCTCGCGCTCGCCGCGCCGCGCGGCAAGACCCGGCCGGCGCCGCACGCGGATGTTCCGGGCATCTCGATCACGCTGTTTGCCGACCAGGACGACGACAACAACAACGGCATTGCGGACGACACGGAAGCGCGAGTCGTCGGTGCGGCGGCAGACAACGTGCGTTGGCTCGATCTCGGCCACAGCCAGCGCCTGCTCGATGTGGAAGGCCCGGTGCGCGCCATCATCGACGGGCGCCCGCTACATGGAAAGCTTGCTCACCCCGTGCCCGTACGCCGCCTGGGTCTGCAGGGCGTTGCCCATGGGACGGCCGAGGTGCAGCTGAGCGACGTCACGCTGCGCGTGCGCGTGCTCGAGCTGGCAGCGGTGGACGTGACCGGCGCGCGTATCGATCTGGCCCGCTCGCACGCGTCGATCAGCCGCGTGCTGCCCGCCGAGCTGGCCGGGCCGGGGGCTCCGCGCGATGCCGACGCGCTCCGCTGGGTCGCGATCGGTCCGGCAGGCTCGCTGCCGCAAAGCGTCGCCATTCGCTCCACGCTGCCCGAAGGCGGGCGGCTCGACGAGCTGTCGCACGTCCAGCTGTCACAGACGAGCTGTCCGCCGCACACCGCGCCGGATCTGGCATGCACCGGCACGCCGCCTATCCGCGTCACGGTCGACCGCGTGGATCGCAGCCATCCCGGCTCCGCGTCGCACTCGCTGTTGGGCGAAGTCGGCGGCCGCATCGAGGTGTCGGTGGCTGGCCGCGCCGTGGCGTCGCTGCGCGTGGGAGGCCCCCGCCACAGCGCGCTCGGCCCCATCGGGCGCTATCGCGCGCATCTCAGAGTGCGCGTGGTGCGGTTGATGCCCGGCGGTTCCGCGCCGATTGGCGGCAGCACCAAGGGCGCCATCGCCATCGCGCGCCGCGAGGTGCGCACCGCGAGTCGCCTGTGGGGACAGTGCGGCATCCACTTCGGCTACGGCAAGTCGCTCGACGTGAAGGTCGTCGATCCACCCCCGCCGCACATGCTCGCGGTGGGTTGCGACCTGGGCTTGCCCGCGAGCGGTGGCAAGGTCGCATTCCGGGCGGGGCGGCGCGTCTTCAAGCTGACCACGCATCCCGGCCAGACGCCGCTGCGGGTTGCCAATGCGCTGGCCCAGGTCGTGCGCCACGGCGGGCTCGAGGCCATCGTCAGCGAGAACCCGCGCATCTCGCCCGGAGCGCTGCCGACTGCCGACGTGCTCGTCCGCACCCGCCGCGGCAGGATGATCCCGCTGTCGCCGCTCCACGGCGGCGCACTGTCCGACGACTCCACGCTGCGCGTCTGCCTCGGCGAGGTGAACCTGACCGACGGCCTGGACCACTTCAACGACTTCGACGCCGTCTCGGGCACCGTCGAGGAACGCAGCCTGGTCAAGGCCTTCGACGACGGCGACCCCACGACGATCGACGTGTTCATCGTGCCGAACTTCGCGCGCACCGGGCGCATCGGCGAGTCGTTCCTCGCGTCGCCCGACGCCAGCATCGGCAACACCGTGATCGTCGATCGCGCCGCGGTCCAGGCGGGGGCCCGGTCGTACGCATTCGCGCACGAGCTCGGCCACGTGCTGCTCGACATGCCCGGTCATCCCGACGACTACGGAGTCGACCACCCGTCGTCGCTGATGGACGCGGACGCGGCCGACCCCACCATTTTCGGCCCGCGCCGCCTCTCCGTGAAGGAATGCGTCCGCGCCCTGCGCCAGAGCGGCCCCAGCGCCCCCATCCCGCTGCTCCAGAAATGGCCGCTGTACACGCCGCCGAAGTGACGGCGCAGCGCGCCTTTCATGGGGGAAACAGGCGGGAAGGCCCCTTCTACGGATGGACGGCCTTCTTTTTTGGGTCGAGGGATGGGGCGGCGTTCGACGGCTCATCCAGAGAGTTGTCGCGTCGTGTGGGCGTGAACGCTGCGACTGCCGCGACGCCGGCGCGTTGCGGCCGCGCGCCGCGTTCCTACCGTCGCCGAGCGCGTACGGGCCCCCGCGCGGGCGCGTTGCGGCCGCGCTTGGGGGGCCGCGACGCGCGCAGCCCCGCAGGGGCGAGCACGTCGCGACGTGGAACGACGGGCCCCGCGAGGGGCACCCAAGCCAAGCGGGATGAAACGCACGCGTGGCCGACGTGCATTTCCGAGCGCTCGGACAGCTGACGACGCCGAAATGCACGCGGGACGTGCATTTCGAGCCTCCCGGACGCCTGACGACGCCCGAAATGCACGCGGGACGTGCATTTCGAGCCTCCCGGACGCCTGACGCGCCCGAAATGTACGCGGGATGTGCATTTCCACCCTCCCGGACGCCTGACGACGCCGAAATGCATGCGGGACGTGCATTTCGAGCCTCCCGGACGCCTGACGCGCCCGAAATGCACGCGGGACGTGCATTTCGAGCCTCCCGGACGCCTGACGACGCCGAAATGCACGCGGGACGTGCATCGCCGGCGCCTTGCCTCCACGCGCCCCACGCGCCTCCTGATGGGGTGCCCCCGCGCGACACGGCGATCCACGGCGCGGCGTGCTCGCCGGAGGGTCGTGGCGGGGCTCCGCCCCGCGCCCCGCCGGGCTGTGCGCGCCGCGGGCCCGCCAAACGCGGGCGCGAGCGCCCGCGCGGGGGCCCCGACGTTACAGCGCGACGCGCCTAGCGCGGCACGATCTCGGTGAGCTCGGTGCCCGCGGCGTACGCGTAGCTGACGTAGCTGTCGAAGCCGTCGACCAGCACGCCGACCTTGCGGTTGGCGTCGATGCGGTGGACGCCGTCGTTCTGGCGGCCGGGCGAGAGGTTGTCGGGGTACTTCTTCGACGGGTCGACGACAGGGAAGCTGAGCTGGCAGGTGTAGACGACGTAGGGCGGCGTGGCGCTGCCGCGCGTCTTTTCGTCGAGACCGTCGGCGGGCGCGCTGCTGCAGCCCGGCACGTCCTGCAGGCGCTGGCCGTCGAGCACGATGCTGGTGTCGGGCGGCGCGATGATGCGGATGAAGTCGAAGCTGTACTTGTCCGGCGTGAGGAAGACGTAGTTCTTGCGGAACTGCTCGATTGGCGGAACCACGAGGAAGCTCGGGTCGCCGCCGGGTAGCCCGCGCGGCACGCCGGCCGCGTCCTGGCTCGGCGTCACATCGCCCAGCATCACCGGCTGGTCGCTGTCGAACATGAAGTCGCGCTGGCTCGTGATGTTGACGAAGCTGCCCTTCTTCGGCAGCGATATGCTCGAAAGACTGCCGCTCAGCGTGGTCTTCACCGTCGCGCCGGCGTCGGTGGTCGCGATGATGCGGAAGTACTCCGGCTGGGCCACCACGCCCAGCGTGGCGCCGGCCTGGGCCACCGCCTGCGTGCGGTTCGACGACAGCGACGCCACGAATTTCTCGCCGGAGGTGCGCACCGGGTCGAGCTGTTCTTCGAGGTGGTCGGCGCAGCACTGGCGGTAGGCGAGCTTGCTGAAGAACGGCGCGTCGCTGGCCTCGCTGCCCGAGAAGACGACGATCGGTTGATCGGCCTGCACCAGCGAGCCGGTGAAATCGGCGTTGAAATCGCCGGTCTCGAGATTCAGCACGTCGAACGGATCCAGCGTCAGCTCGACCTGGCCGCCGATGGGCGTCTCCTTCACCGGCCCGCCGCCGACGATCCTTGCCTTGGGGTCGACGCGGACGTGCGTGTCGGGGCGGGTGCCGACGATGGTCAGGAATGCGCGCAGGTTGATCGGATCGGCCGGATTGAAGTTCGTGTCCGGGTCCTGCGTGGCGGCGATGGTCTGCGGCCAGCCGAGCACGACGTAGGCGTCGGTCAGTGTGCCGGGGATGTCGGTCAGCGCCTCGACGGGCTTGAGCAGCGAGGCGTCGTTCGAGAACACGTTCACGTTCTCGAGCGGATTGAACTGGTAGGCGACGACCGGCACGCTCGAGCTGATGCGGTAGGCGTGCCGCGTCAGCGCGGTGTTGGTGCCGGTGTTGAATTCCCCCGGCGGCGAGCCGTCGACTTCGCGCGGTCCGAGCTTGAAGACGCGCAGCGCCAGCGGCGGGATGACCGTGTTGGCGACGGAATAGGGAGCGCCGGGTTTGCCGGGATCGCTGTCGTCCTGGTCGATGTCGACCTTGGCCGGGACGTCGGGTTGCGGATTCGACACCACCACGGCGAACTGCTGCGCGGCCGCGTTGAGCGAGTCGCTGATGTCGGCGTTGTCCAGATCCACCGCCCAGTACTCGCAGCCGACGTTGCTGCGCTGCACCTTGGCCTGTCCGCACAGGTCGACGCAGCTGCCTTCGCGACAGGCGATGCCCTCGCCGGAGCAGGTCTTTTCCGCGGTCTTGTTGTTGCCCGTGCTGTCGCAGCGGATGATCGTCTGTCCGTCGCAGCTCACCGTGTTCGGCTGGCAGGCCCTGCACTCGAGCAGCGACGGCACGCACACCTGGCCCTGGGCGCCGCAGTCGTCCAGCGTGACCCAGCCGAGCTTGCCGTTGGTCGTCTTGCACTCCTGCACCTGGGTGCCCCCGCAGCGCACCGTGCCCTCGTCGCACGCTGGGGGCTTTGGCTGGATCTGCGGCAGGTCCCAGCGATCCGCCCTGCTGTAGCCGCAGCCGGCCACGACAAGCGAGAGCGCGATCCCCCAGCTAGAAATGCGCGTTGAAGACATCGCGCGCGTAGGCGTCCCAGCCGTACTTGCCGACCTGGTGATAGGTGAGCGTGCCGTAGTCGAAGGAGTTGATGTGCGCGGCCGAGACCGTGATGCTGACCGGTCCGGGGATCACCCCGAAGCCGAGATCGCTGGAGAGGGACGCCAGATCCGGAAGGTGCACGCTCTTGTCGCTGCCGGGCGCGATGACCGTCCAGTCGACGAGCCCGGCACCGCTCTCGATGTCGTACACGGTCAAGTCGACGCTGGCGCCGCCGGGCAGCCAGTCCACTGCGAGATCCTGCGCGTTCCAGCCGCTGTTCCCGGGCGGTTGGGTCAGCTTGGGGATCTCGACGAAGCCGTCGAGATTGACGGTCTGGTCGGTTGTCGTCGACAGCACGGCTCCGATGACGGACAGCGGCGTGGTGTTCGTGGCGCCCGTGCCCGCGAGGGCTGTCGAGATGTACTGCGTTCCGGCCAGGCTGCCCACGAGCGGCGGCACGCCGACGATATCGAACGCCGACGACACCGGCAGAAGCCGTGTGACCTGTCCGCCGGGCAGCGTCGCGTAGCCGAGCTCGCCCACGCGCACCGCGACCCCGGCGCGCACGCGGTCGGGCCCGCGCGGCGTGGTCTGGGGCGGCTTCACGTCGATCTTCATCGCGTGGTCGAGCGGCACGTCCATCGGAATGTAGACGTTGGTCGTGGTGAGGCCCGGCTTGGCGGCGACGCCCTTCACGAGCCCCATCGCGTAGGCGAAGAACTGCGGCGGGCTGAGCGCGTCGTTCTCGATGCCGGCCACGGCGTACAGGCTGCGGTTGCCCGGCGAGGTCGACAGCGAATACGCGTAGCCGACGTCGCCCGAAGCCTGCGGCGTGACCGCCTGGCTCACCGGCGGCAGCTGGAAGGCTTGCGTCGGGTCGCCGCGCAGCGGCAGCACGTAGGCGACCAGCTTCTCGTCGCTCGACTTCGGCTTCGGGACGTTGGTCCAGCCGGCCTTCTGGAACTCCTGCCCGCCGGTCCAGATCAACTGCCCGCTGATGCCCGCGGCGTAACCGGGCGTCCCGCCCACCGGCGGCGGATCGCCCTGGCTCGCGCAGGACGGTGCCAGCACCGGGTCGAGATACACGGTGAGCGTGTCCACCGGCACGTCGACGAACGTCTGCGGCTGGAAGCACTTCATCGCGACCGTCACCGAGCGCTTGGGCCCGAGCCCCGACGCCTGGAACTGCGCGACGCCCGCGCTGTCGGTGTGCTGCACCTTCGCCGTCGCCAGATCATCGCCCGCGATCACCGTCGCGCCGGGAATGGCGTTGCCGGTGTAGTCGCCGAGCACCAGCACTTCCAGGTGATCCTTCAGCGGAGCGCCGCTCATCCCTCCCTTGAAGCCGTTGTCGCTGTTGCCGTAGGTAAACGCTTCGAGCACATCCGTGCTCGTGCCGTTGGACGTGGTCACGCGCACGGTCTTGGCGCCGGGCGTGTCGGGCGGCGTCGAGCAGGTGATCTCCGTGGGGCTCTTGACGCTGATGTTCTGGCAGGGCTTCAGATCGATGCGCACGTCGGTGCCCTGGTCCCACTTCGTCCCGTCACCGTGCAGCGTGACCAGGGTGCCCCCGGATGTCGGCCCGCTCGCCGGGTCGGCGTAGAACGAGTCGTACGTGTAGCCGCCGGTCAGCGTGCCGCGTGTGGAGGTGTCGCTGCCGTTCTGCACGCTGACGTCGACCGCGCCGGCCTTGCCGGGCGGCACCACCACCTGCACGCGCCCCGGATCGATCGGCACCACGTCCGACTTGGGGACCTCGGTGCTGCCGAACCACACGCGCGCGTCGCTGGTGAAGCCGTTGCCGCGCACCATGGCCAGCTGCCCGCCGTTGAACGGCCCATGCGGCGGATCCACGCCGAGCACCGCGTGGGGATCGGTCGGCGGCAGCTCGCCGGCGGCGTCGCTGATGGTGCCCGCGTCGAAGTCGATCGACGGACCCGCGTCGTCGCTGGTCTGGCGGTGGAGCGTGCCCTGGCCACGCGCCAGGCAACCCGTCGCGCCCAGCGCCAGGGCCGGCACCAGCGCCAGGAAGCGAAGCGAGGGTCCCACCGACAGAAGGCTAGGGCGGCACGCCTTCCCCCGCAACTACGCCACACACGGCGCGGCGGGCGTCGCGAGGCGCAGCTCGAGCGCCGAGAGCAGATCCAGCGCGGCGCGCTTCTGGCCGCCCTGCTCGTCGCCGGGGCCGACGCAGGCCGGACAGCCGCTCCCGCACGAGCAGCCGCGGATCAGCCGGCCGGCGCGCTCCAGCAGCTCGCCCGCCCGCTCGTAGATGCGCTCGGCGAGCCCCACGCCCCCCGGGATCGCGTCGAACAGGAATACCGTGGGGTCGAAACCACCCGTCCGCCCGGCGTGCGGATCCCGCCCCGCCGGCGTGCTCGCGCCGGACAGCGCCGGATCGGAAGCGCCGTCGCCGAGCGTGCGGTTGATGTCGCGCGGATCGCACATCAGCGAAAGCGTGCTCACCGTCTCGAGCGCCTTGCCCAGACCCCGGAGCGCCTCGATCAGCGTGGCGCGGGGCATCCCGAGCTCGGCGATCACGTCTTCGGGCACGGTCAACCAGAAGCTGGTCGTGTGCATCTGCATCTCCGGCAGGTGCACGTCGCCGTAGCCGGCGTTCTCGTGCGTGAAGAACTTGATCTTCTTGTAGCCGGTCACCTTCTCGACGACCTTCACCTCGCCGAAGCCGATGCCGGCGCGGCCGAGCGCCGCGCTCTGCTCCTCCTCGATCACGCCGACGGTGCGATAGGTGAGGGCGGTGGTGAAGTAGTCCGGCTTCACGCGCCGGACGTAGGCCTTGTGGTTGTCGTAGTCGAGCTTTTCCACCTGGTACTGCTCGGCATCCTGCTGGTAGATGGCCTGCTCGTGCAGCATGGTGTGCGTGGCGCGCCAGTCCAGCTCCGCGATCGACTTGTCCGTCGCCACGTCGATGATGACGAAGTTGTCCCAGCCGATGTTGCGCAGCGAGACGTGATTGGCCGGGAACGCTTCGCCCGCCCAGTGATAGCGACCGCCGCTCTCGTGCACGAGGCCGTGCTCGGCCAGGTACTCCAGCGCGGCCCGGGTGTTTTCCACGTCCAGCCCAGGTAGCTCTCGCCCTCGGCCGCCTCGGGGTCGGCCGGCTTCGGGCCGGGCGCGCTGATCTCGAACGGCGCCTCGAAGGCCGCGCACTTCAGATGCTGGATCAAGAACTTCCACGTTGGACGGATCGATGCGCGCTTCCTCCGCGCCGGCCCGGAGCAGATACTCGGGCTCCCGCGCCAGGAACTGGTCGAGCGCGTTGCTCGAGCACACCATCAGCGCGATGCTCGTGTCGCCGCGGCGCCCGGCGCGCCCGAAGCGCTGCCACATGCCCGCCACCGAACCCGGGTAGCCCGCGCACACCACCGCATCCAGATCACCGATGTCGATGCCGAGCTCGAGCGCGTTCGTCGCTACCACGCACAGGATTTCCCCCTCGCGCAGCCCGCGCTCGATCGCGCGCCGCGTCTCGGGCAGGTAGCCGCCGCGGTAGGCCATGATGGCGTCGGGGCCGGCCACGTCTCCGCATTTCGCGCGCAGGTACTTGAGCATCACCTCGACCGAGTTGCGCGACGGGCCGAACACGATTGTCGGCACCTTGGCGCGCACCAGATCGGCCGCCAGGTTCACGCTCTGCTTGAGCGTGCTGGCGCGGATGCCGAGCTCCTCGTTCACCACCGGCGGGTTGTAGAGAAAGAAGCGCCGGCTGGCGCGCGGCGCGCCGGAGCGATCCACGAGCGCGACCTCTTCGGGAGAAACGCCGATCAATCTTGCGGCATGCTCGCGCGGATTGCCGATGGTCGCCGTGGCGCAGATGAACGCCGGGCTCGCGCCGTGGAACGCCGCGACGCGCCTCAGCCGCGCCACCACGTGCGCCATGTGCGAGCCGAACACGCCGCGGTAGGTGTGCAGCTCGTCGATCACCACGTAGCGCAGGCTCTGGAACGTGCGCGCCCAGCGCGCGTGGTTCGGCAGGATGCCCGCGTGCAGCATGTCCGGATTCGTCAAGACGATGCGGCTCTTCTCGCGCGCCGCGCGCCGCGCATCGCCCGGCGTGTCGCCGTCGTACACGGTTGCCGCGACCGGCAGGCCCGCTTCGCCGGCCAGCTCGTGCAGACCGTGCTCCTGATCGCGGCTGAGCGCCTTGGTCGGGTAGATGAACAGCGCGCTCGCGTCCGGATCGTCGGCGATCGCCTGCAGCACCGGCAGGTGGAAGCACAGGCTCTTGCCGCTCGCCGTGGGCGTCGCGATCACCACGTGGCGGCCCTGGAGGGCGGCGTCGATGGCCTCCACCTGGTGCGAGTACAGCTGCTCGATGCCGCGGCCGTTCAGGGCTTGCACCAGTCCGGACGACAGCTCCGGGATCGGCGCGTACGTCGCCTCCGCCGGCTCGATCAGCCGCTCCGCCGCCAGACAGCGCCGCACCGTCCCCGACTCGAGCCAGTCCTCCACGACCGAGTCCACGCCGCTGTTCCGCGTCCAGGGTGCTTCCGGCATGGGCGGATACTAGACAAGTGTGCGGTAGTCGGCAACCGGCCGCCGGCCAGCGGAAATACTCCTCCAGGTCGCGCTGTTCTGCCGCCACACTGGCCTGAGCAGCCATCTTGTCGTAACAAACCGCGATCCGATCATGAGCGAGCCCACCGATCCCACGCGCCCCGGCGACCCGCCGGCTGCCGAAACCAGCGCCGGGAGTCCGGCCGAATCCGCTCCCGTCGATGCGCCTGCCGTCGATGCGCCGCCCGCTCCCGCGCCCGGCGGCGATCCCCCTGGGCAGGCGATGCTCACGGCGTCCTCGGATGCGGCCGAGCATGGCGCGCCGGTCCCGTTCGATGGTCCTGCGGCAGCGGCGGGCATCGCGGCCCCTGCCGATCCGGGGGTGCACGGCGCCGTCGCGCTCGAGGGCGCGCACGGCGCCGAGGCTGCGCCCACGGCGCCGGAGGTGGCGGGCGAGCGACCGAGCTACATCTTCTTCGGCGTCGTCGCGGCGCTCGCGCTGGCCGCCGACGTGATCACCAAGGCGTGGGCGGAAGTCACGCTCAGCAAGCACACGCTCGTCGACCCGGGCATCGTGCTGGTGAAAAATCACCTGAGCTTCACGCTCGCCTACAACAAGGGCGGCGCGTGGGGCCTGTTGCAGACGGCGAGCGAGACCATCCGCAAGCCGTTCTTCCTGGTCGTCAGCGCACTGGCGATCGCCTTCATCGTGTCGCTGTACGCGCGGCTCGGTCCCGGCCAGCGCGCGCTGAAGTGGGGCCTGCCGCTCGTGCTGGGCGGCGCGCTGGGCAACCTGTCCGACCGCATCATCCGCGCCAGCGTGGTCGACTTCGTCGACTACAAGGCGCACTGGGTGGCGGCGATGAACGGCTACATCGCCCGCGTCTTTCCCAACTGGAGCATCACCAGCCACTGGCCGACCTTCAACGTGGCGGACATCTGCATCTGCATCGGCGTGGCGCTGATGGCCGTCGACATGCTGACCTCGCGCCGGCAGCCCAGGCCTTCGGCGACCGAGGTCGTCGAGACCCAGGCGTCGGACGGCGGCGGCTCGGGTAGCGCTCTGGCGACGGAGAGCGCCGGCGTCGGCGACCCGCCGTCGGTGAGCTGAGCCGGAAAGCCCGGGGCAAGGGGCATGCTGGGGCAACTCTTTTCGGTCTTCGGAATCGGGTTCCCGAGCTATTTCATCCTGCAGCTCACCGGCTTCATCTTCGCCACGGCGATAGGCGCCATCTGGGCCAAGCGCATCGGCCAGGACCCCGACGTGGTGGTCGACCTGGGCCTGGCCATGCTGCTCGCCGGTTTCGCCGGAGCGCGCATCCTGCACGTGTTCGCCGACGGCTACTTCTGGGACTACGTGCACCTGTGCACCGATCCCGCGAAGGTGTCGTGGACGGGCCTGACGCACTCCGAGTGCATCAGCTCCGGCTACAACGGCGTGTGGGACGCGGTGAAGCACGTCTGTCATCCCGACGCAGCGCGACTGCTGGGCGTGGGCGAAGTTCTGGAACGGCGGGCTCACGTACTACGGCGGCTTCATCGGCGGCAGCGCGGCCGCGTGGTTTTTGCTCAAGCGCGATCGCTTCCCGTTCTGGAAGGCGGCGGACATGGCCGGCATGGTCGTGCCGGTGGGCCTCGGCTTCGGGCGCATGGCGTGCCTGCTGGCGGGCTGCTGCTTCGGCGTGCCGAGCCACATGCCCTGGGCGGTGAGCTTCCCGCCGCACAGCCCCGCGAGCGAGATGCAGTTCAAGCAGCACCTGCTCTCCTCTCCGTTTGCAGCCTCGCTGCCCGTGCAACCCACGCAGATCTTCGAGTCGGCCGGCTCGCTGGCGATCGCGGCGTTCCTGATCCTCTATCTGCACGGCCGAAAACGCTACGACGGCATGATCTTCCTCGCGTTCGTGCTGCTGTACGCCATCCTGCGCTTCATCCTCGAGTTCTGGCGCGACGACGCTCGCGGGGCGATCCTGGGTCTCAGCACCTCGCAGTTCATCGGCGTGCTGCTGGTGATCGCGGTCGTGGTGGTGCACCGCATCCGTCTCCAGCACTTGGCCGAGCCTGCCGCCGCGGCGTAGGATCCGCGGCATGCGGGCCGGAACAGTCCTGGTGATCGCGGCGCTCGCGGCAACGGGCTGCGCGAAGAAGATCGTGCATCCGCCACACGTCGACGAGAGCTGCGGCGACGCGGGCTGCGGTTCGCCGGGCGGCGGCACTTCGCCCCCGGTCGAGGCCGGCACGGACGGCGCCGTGACCGAAGGTGGCACCAGCGACGCCGGCGTCTCGCTCACCGGCAGTGTCGCTCTGCTCGGCTCGGACGACTTCACCACGTCGCAGCCCTTCACCGGCACCGCCGACATCAAAGCCGAAGCACCCGGCGGCGGCGAGACCAGTGCCGTCTACAACGGCCAGAGCTTCAGCATGAGCGGCGTGCTCGCCGGGGCGTCGGTGTGGTTCAGCGTGACCCCCACTTCGAACACCGGCGACGCGCTGCCCACGCTCCAGCCCTGGGACACGACCAGCACCGGTCCCGCCGGGCTGCGCCTGGTGCGCGCCAGCGTGATCGACCAGATCTTCAGCGTGGTGACGCTGCCGCCGCAGCGCGACCCGACGCGCGGCCAGCTGGTGTTGCACTTCGTCGACCCGACCGGCAAGCCGCTCGCCGGCGTGAGCGTCACGCAGTCGCCCGGCACGGGCGTGATCTACGACGCCGCCGGAAGCTGGACCGACGCCGCGACGGCGACGGGCGTCGCGGGTTTCGCCATCGTGGTCAACGCCAGCCCCGGCTACCGCCAGCGCATCGATCTGGATACGGGGTCGAATCTCGTCTACATCGAGGTCCAGGCGGCAGCCGGCTCCGTCACCTTGACCGACGTGCCCATCACGCCCTGAGCCACCGGCTTGCCGGCCATGACCAAAGTCGTGGTGCCCCATCGATCGTATGGCCGCGCGCGCAGCCCGATGCTAGTCCGGGCGGCATGGGAGCTGTCATCGATGGAAGGGCGGTCGCCAGGGCTGTGCGCGCGGAGGTCGCTCACGGAGTGGAGGCCTTCAAGGAGCAGCACGGTCGCGCCCCCGGGCTGCACGTCGTGCTGGCCGGCGACGATCCAGCCTCCGCCGTGTACGTGCGCAACAAGGAAAAGTTCGCGCACGAGGTCGGCATCTACGGCAAGGTCCACCGCCTGCCGTCGAGCGTGAGCGAGAGCCAGTTGCTCGCCGTGGTGCGCGACCTCAACGCCGACCGCAACGTCGACGGCATCCTCGTGCAGCTGCCCGTGCCCGAAGCCGTGCGCCCTTCCGAGGTGATCCGCAGCATCGATCCGTCGAAGGACGTCGACGGCCTCAGCCCGATGAGCATCGGCGCGCTGTGGGCCGGGCAGCCCGGTCTCGTGCCCTGCACGCCGCGCGGCTGCATGCGGCTGCTCGTCGAGCAGGGGACCAAGCTGGCCGGCGCGCGCGCGCTCGTCATCGGGCGCAGCAATCTCGTCGGAAAGCCCATCGCCGCCTTGCTGCTCGCCCAGAACGCCACGGTAACCATGGCGCACTCGCGCACGCTGGACCTGGCAGACCGCTGTCGCGAAGCCGACGTGCTGATCGCCGCCGTCGGCCGCGCCAAGATGATCAAGGGCGACTGGATCAAGCCGGGCGCGACCGTCATCGACGTCGGCATGAACCGCGACGAAAGCGGCAAGCTGTGCGGCGATGTCGACTTCGCGTCCGCCGAGTCCGTCGCCGGCGCCATCACGCCCGTACCCGGCGGCGTGGGTCCGATGACCATCGCCATGCTGCTCGAGAACACGCTCGCCGCCGCCCACGCCCGCGAAGAGGCCATCGAAAGCAAATCGCGCCCCTCCTGGCCCCCGGTCGTGCAGTAGGCGTGCGCCGAGCGCGCCGCAGTCCGCCGTTCGGGCTGCCCCCTCGCGCACGACGTCGCAGTGCCGCCCGCTTCGCGGGGTTCCCCCAAATCGCGTGCTCGGCTCCGCCTGCGCGCGCTCAGGGGGAACCGACCTCAGGACGCGCGGATAGCGCGCCTTGTCCACGCCCAGCTGGTCGCAGATGGCGTCGAGCACCTCGTCGGCGCGCTCGACGAGCTCGGCGGGCGTGCCGCTGTTGTCGATGACGTAGTCGGCGAGCTTCACCTTTTCGGACAGCGGCATCTGCGCGGCGATGCGCGCGCGGGCGTGCGCTTCGCTCGAGCCGTCGCGGCGCACGGTGCGCTCGACCTGCACCTCCTCGGACACGCTCACCACGACCACGGGGCGCAGCATCTCCGTCAGCCCCGACTCGATCAGCAGCGGCACCTCGTAGCAACACAGCGGCTCGCCCTGCTCGCTCAGCTCCATCACCCGCTGCAAAGCCAGGTCGCGCACGCGCGGGTGCGTGATGGCGTTGAGCTTCTGCCGCTTGTCGTCGTCGTTGAACACGATGTCCGCCACGCGCTGCCGATCGAGCCCGCCATCCGCGTCGAGCACCTCGTCGCCGAACGCCGCGACGATCTCCGCCAGCCCCGCGCTGCCCGGCGCGACCACTTCGCGCGCCAGCTGATCGGCGTCGATCACCGGCAGCCCGCGGGCGCGGAAGCGCGCCGCCACGCTGCTCTTGCCGGAGCCGATGCCGCCGGTCAGCCCGAATACCTGCGTCGCCACGCCGCGCAGCGTAGCAGACAGAGCAAGCGCGCCGCGTTGCGGGAAGACGTGGGGCCCCCGGGCGGGCGCGGAGCGACCGCGCTTGGCGGGCCCGCGGCGCGCTTGCGCGCCGCACCGTGGAGCGACGCTCCGCGTAGGGGGCAGCCCATGAAAACGGGCAGGCGCGGGGCGGGGCGGGGCGAGGTGAGCTACAACGGCGTACGTGGGCTTGAAGGACAAGCTCGGACGTCTGGGTCCGCCGATCGCCCGCGGTGAAGCGCTGCCCGATGCACCCGCCGGCGACGCTCGCGGCGCGGCGATGGATGCGCCGGACGCCGAGCGCGCGCAGACGCTCGACTCGCTGCGCGAGAAGATGGCCGAAATCCTGGGGCGCGAGCCACCCGCGGGGCGCATGCCCGCCGATCCGTCGCTGACCGAGCTGCCCTTCGCGCGGGTCGAGCGCCCGCAAGGAGCGGTGTACCAGCGCCTGGAGCGGCTCGCGCCGTCGCACCACGTCGGACGCATGCCGGTCGACGCGGCGCACGCGGCCGAGGCGAGCGTGCTGGCGCTGCTCGCGCTCGACCCATCGCTCTCGGAAGTCGATCCGCGTCGTGCGCTGTATCTGGACACGGAGACGACCGGGCTGGGCGGCTCCGGCGTCGTCGCTTTCCTGGTGGGAATGTCGTGGTTCGACGACGACGGCCGGCTCGTGATGGAGCAACTCTTGCTGCGCACGCCCGCCGAGGAAGAAGCGCTGCTCGGGCTCCTGCGGGAGCGGATCTCGGCGGCGAGCGTGCTCGTGACGTACAACGGCAAGGCGTTCGACCTCCCGCTGCTCGCCGGGCGCTACGTCATGAACCACCTGCCGGCGCTGCCCCCGCGGCCGCATCTCGATCTCCTGCACGTCGGGCGGCGGCTGCACAAGGCGCGGCTCGGCGCGTGCAAGCTGACCACGCTGGAGAGCGAGGTGCTCGGCTTCGAGCGCGGCGACGACATCGCCGGCGCCGACGTCGCGCCGCGCTATGCGCACTTTCTCAGAACAGGTGACGAGCGCGCGCTGTCGGCCGTGGTCGAGCACAACGCCTGGGACGTGGTGAGTATGGCGGCGCTCGTCGGCCTGTACGGCGAGCCGCTCTCCACGTTGCACGACTCGGATCTGGTCGGGCTCGCGCGCACGTACAAGCGCGCCGGCGCGCTGGCGGACGCGGACGTGGTGGCGAACGCTGCCGTAGAGCGCGGCGCGGGCAGCGAGGCCCTGCGCGTCCGCGGCGAGATCGCCAAAGCGCGGGGCGACCGCGCGCGCGCCCTGGCGGACTTCGAAGCCCTCAGCGCCGAGCTCGACGACCCCCGCGTACGCCTCGAGCTCGGCAAGCTCTACGAGCACCACGTGAAGGAGCCGCTCAAGGCTCTGGAAGTCGTGCTGCAGGGAACAGGGGAGAGCCCGCCGGCGCAGGAGCGGCGTCGAGCACGGCTCGAGCGGAAGATCGCGCGGGCCGCCGCCAAGAACCGCCCAAAATAGTGACATTTTGCTACGATTTTGTGGCAAAATGGCACACTCTCCACATAGCCCTATTCGGCACGCGCGTCCGGGAGGGCGGAAATGCACGTCAGGCGCGCATTTCGATGCCATCAGGCGTCCGGGAGAGCGGAAATGCACGTCAGGCGCGCATTTCGATGCCATCAGGCGTCCGGGAGAGCGGAAATGCACGTGTGGCGTGCATTTCGATGCCATCAGGCGTCCGGGAGAGCGGAAATGCACGTGTGGCGTGCATTTCGATGCCGTCAGGCGTCCGGGAGAGCGGAAATGCACGTGTGGCGTGCATTTCGATGCCATCAGGCGTCCGGGAGGGCGGAAATGCACGTCAGGCGCGCATTTCGATGCCGTCAGGCGTCCGGGAGAGCGGAAATGCACGTGTGGCGTGCATTTCGATGCCATCAGGCGTCCGGGAGAGCGGAAATGCACGTGTGGCGTGCATTTCGATGCCGTCAGGCGTCCGGGAGAGCGGAAATGCACGTCAGGCGCGCATTTCGATGCCGTCAGGCGTCCGGGAGAGCGGAAATGCACGTCAGGCGCGCATTTCGATGCCATCAGGCGTCCGGGAGGGCGGAAATGCACGTCAGGCGCGCATTTCGATGCCATCAGGCGTCCGGGAGAGCGGAAATGCACGTCAGGCGCGCATTTCGATGCCATCAGGCGTCCGGGAGAGCGGAAATGCACGTCAGGCGCGCATTTCGATGCCATCAGGCGTCCGGGAGGGCGGAAATGCACGTCAGGCGCGGAGCCCTGTTGCCCTCTGGACCCGGACCGACATTTCCGCCCTCTGGACGCGTCCAGGAGCCGTTTTTGTCGGCGAGACCGACATTTCCGCCCTCTGAACGCGTCGAGCGGCCCATCTTGCCGGTCAGGCCGGCATTTCTGCCCTCCGGATAGCGCCAGGGCGCGTCAGGCGCGCATTTCAACGCCGTCAGGCGTCCGGAAGCCGAAATGCGCGTCGGGCGTGAGTTGACACAAATCGCAGAACACCGCCGCGCCGTGGCAAACGCCACCGCGATCGCGACTGCCGCGTAGCGCCCCCCTCATGAAGGGGTTGCCCCCTCACGCGGCCCGCCAATTCAGCGCCCGCGCCTCCGGCGCGGGGTTCCCCCAAATCGCGTGCTCGGCGCCGCCGCGCCTGCGCGCGCTCAGGGGGAACCCACGTCGCGCAGCACAACGCGGCTCCCTGCGAAGAAAACAGCCCAGCTCACCGGCTCCGGTCGCGGCCCCGGTCCCGGTCACGGCCCCGGTCGCGGTCCCGGTCCCCGGTCGCGGCCCCGGTCACGGTCGCGGTCACGGTCCCGGTCCCGGTCGCGGTCCCCGGTCTCCGGTCGCGGTCCCGGTCGCGGTCCCGGTCGCGGCTTCGGGGCTGGGGGAGGGCGCGGCGGATCTGCTAAGGAAAGCGGCTCATGGCCTACGACCACCAATCGATCGAGCCGCGCTGGCAGAAGCACTGGAAAGAGCACGCGACGTTCCGCGCGGAGCGCCACGCGGGGCGGCCGAAGTTCTACGCGCTCGACATGTTTCCGTATCCGTCCGGGTCGGGCCTGCACGTGGGGCATCCCGAGGGCTACACCGCGACCGACATCGTCAGCCGCTACAAGCGCATGCGCGGCTTCGACGTGCTGCACCCGATGGGCTGGGACGCCTTCGGGCTGCCGGCGGAGCAGCACGCGATCAACACCGGCACGCACCCGGCGGTGACGACGAACCAGAACATCGAGGTGTTCCGCCGCCAGCTCGAGATGCTCGGCTTCGCCTACGACTGGTCACGCGAGGTGAACACGACCGATCCCGGCTACTTCAAGTGGACGCAGTGGATCTTCCTGCAGCTGTTCAAGCGAGGCCTCGCGTTCCAGGCGGAAATTCCCGTGAACTGGTGCCCGGAGCTGGGCACGGTGCTGGCGAACGAAGAGGTCGTCGACGGCCGCAGCGAGCGCGGCAACTTCCCTGTGGTACGCCAGCCGCTGCGCCAGTGGCAGCTGCGTATCACGGCCTACGCCGACCGGCTCGCCGCGGATCTGGAAGATCTGGACTGGCCGGAGACGAAGCAGAAGCAGCGCGACTGGATCGGGCGGAGCGAGGGCGCGGAGGTCGATTTCCCGCTCGTCGGCCGCGAGGACGCGCTGACCGTGTACACGACGCGGCCGGACACGCTGTACGGCGCGACGTACATGGTGATCGCGCCCGACCATCCGCTCACGCTCGAGATCACGACGAACGAGTACCAGGGCGACGTGCAGGCGTACGCCGAGGCGGCGGCGAAGAAGAGCGACATGGAGCGCACGGCGCTCAACAAGGAAAAGACCGGCGTCCTGACCGGCGCGCACGCCATCAATCCGCTCACCGGGCAGCCGATCCCGATCTTCACGGCGGACTACGTGCTGGGCGCGTACGGCACCGGTGCGATCATGGCGGTGCCCGCGCACGACGAGCGCGACTTCGAGTTCGCGCGCGCCTTCGACCTGCCGATCGTCGAGGTGGTGAGCCCCGACGGCGCGCTGCACGAGAAGCTGGATGCGGCGTACACCGAGGACGGCATCGCCGTGCGCTCGGGGCAGTTCGACGGGCAGAAGACGCCCGAGATGAAGAAGAATATCATCGCCTTCCTCGAAGAGCGCGGCATCGGACGGCGCAAGATCAACTACAAGCTGCGCGACTGGGTCTTCTCGCGCCAGCGCTATTGGGGCGAGCCGATCCCCATCTACTTCCCCGTGAAGACCGACGGCGATCCGCGCAAGGGCGCGGCGTTCGAGATCGACTACTCGCAGCCGATCGCGGTCGAGGAGAGCGAGCTGCCGCTCGAGCTGCCGGAGCTCGAGGACTACAAACCGGGCGATCCGCAGGGGCCGCTGGTGCGCGCGCTCGACTGGCGCTTCTTCGAAAAGGACGGCAAGTGGTTCGCGCGCGAGACGAACACGATGCCGCAGTGGGCGGGCTCGTGCTGGTACTACCTGCGCTATCTCGACCCGCACAACAGCGAGCGGATCTTCAGCGAGAAGGCCTACGACGACTGGATGCCGGTCGACCTGTACGTCGGCGGCGCCGAGCACGCCGTCCTGCACCTCCTGTACGCGCGCTTCTGGCACAAGGTGCTGTTCGACGTGGGCGTGGTGAAGCACGCCGAGCCGTTCTCGAAGCTGGTGCACCAGGGAATGGTGCTCGGCATGGCGTATCGCTGGTACGCGGTGCTCGACGACGACGGCAAGGTCGTGCGCGCTCTGGACGGCGATGATGCGCGCGTCGAGTACGATCGCGAGAGCGGGACGTATTCGCTCGAGGGCGCCACGGTCGAGCCGCGCTACGTGAACGAGTCCAACGTCGACACGAGCGACGGCGTGCCGAAGCACAAGGAGCACGGCGTCAAGCTTGCGCCGGTGGCCGAGAAGATGAGCAAGTCGCGCGGCAACGTCGTCAATCCCGACGACGTGGTGGCCGAGTTCGGTGCCGACAGCCTGCGCATCTACGAGATGTTCATGGGCCCGCTGGAGCAGGTGAAACCCTGGCAGACCAGCGGTATCCAGGGCGTGCGGCGCTTCCTCGATCGCGTGCACAAGGTCGCGACCGGCACGCTGACAGATGCGGCGATGGACGAGGAGACCGCCAAGCTCGTCCACCGCACCGTGAAGAAGGTGACCGAGGACATCGAGGCGCTGCGTCTGAACACCGCCATCAGCGCGATGATGATCCTGACCAACCACCTGAACGGGCTCGACGCCGCGCCGAAAGAGGCCGTGGAGAAGCTCGTGCTGTGCCTGTCACCGCTCGCGCCGCACCTGGCCGAGGAGCTATGGGAAACGCTCGGTCACAAGCCGAGCATCGCGAACGCGGACTGGCCGACCTGGGACGAGGCGCTGTGCGTCGACGACGTGGTCGAGATCGCCGTGCAGGTGAACGGCAAGGTGCGCGGCCGCGTCTCGCTCGCCCGCGACGCCGACGAAGCCGCCGCGCGCGCGGCCGCGCTCGCCGACGAGAACGTACAGAAGTTCATCGGCGACAAGAGCGTCCGCAAGCTCATCTACAAGCCGGGGCGGATCCTGAACGTGATCGTCGGCTGAGCTACGCCGAGCGGCGGGCTGTTGCGCGTCTGCCGTAGGTGCTCCCCCGAGTGGGGGCGGCGCGGCGCGCCCGCCGTGCTCGCTTCGCTGCGCGCGGCGGGGTCCCTCAAGCGCGTGCTCGGCCGGCCAGCTTTCCACGTAGAGTGCGGCAAGCCGGCCTGCGCGCGCACGAGGGTCCCCACGCCACAATCGCGGCGGGAAAGTCGGGCATGTCCGCACAGATGTGGCCGTGGAGGGCCGTCGTCGCGCTGGGAGGCACAGTGGCGGTGGGAAAGTCGGGCATGTCGGGGCGAGTGTGGCCGTGGAGGGCCGTCGTCGCGCTGGGAGGCACAGTGGCGGCGGGAAAGTCGGGCATGTCGGGGCGAGTGTGGCCGTGGAGGGCCGTCGTCGCGCCGGGGGCCACAGTGGAGCGGCGAAAGTCGGGCATGTCGGGGCGAGTGTGGCCGTGGAGGGCCGTCGTCGCGCCGCGGGCCACAGCTGGAGCGACAAAGTCGGGCATGTCGGGGCGAGTGTGGCCGTGGAGGGACGCCGTCGCGCTGGGAGGCACAGTGGCGGTGGGAAAGTCGGGCATGTCGGGGCGAGTGTGGCCGTGGAGGGCCGTCGTCGCGCCGCGGGCCACAGCTGGAGCGACAAAGTCGGGCATGTCGGGGCGAGTGTGGCCGTGGAGGGCCGTCGTCGCGCTGGGAGGCACAGTGGCGGTGGGAAAGTCGGGCATGTCCGCACCGATGTTGCCGTGGAGGGACGCCGTCGCGCCGCGCAGGGACGTCGTCGCGCTGCGAGGCACAGCTGGAGCGACAAACCCGGGCATGTCCGCACCGATGTGGCCGTGGAGGGACGCCGTCGCGCCGCGCAGGGACGTTGTCGCGCTGCGAGGCACAGCTGGAGCGACAAACCCGGGCATGTCCGCACAGATGTGGCCGTGGAGGGCCGTCGTCGCGCCGCGCAGGGCCGTCGTCGCGCCGCGGGCCACAGCTGGAGCGACAAACCCGGGCATGTCCGCACAGATGTGGCCGTGAAGGGACGTCGTCGCGCCGCGCAGGGACGTCCGAGCGCCGGCGTGCTCGCGCTCGTCGGGTACGGCGCACTCGCGCTATCATCGCTCGGCCAATGTCCAGTGGTCGTGCGCGCCGGGTGAACATGCGGAGGGGTGTGGAAAGATTGTTGTTTCCCGTGAAACCGCTGGCGCTGTTTGTGCTGGTTGCTTCGGCATTTGCGGGGTGTGGATATCATGCGGAGTACGCTGGCGACCGGCCCGCCGAGCGACTGAGCGTGGAGGCTGCTCCGGCGAAGGCGCCGAGCGCGCAGGCGCTCGCGGCTCTGCTGGCCGGGGCGAGGGCGGAGCTGTCGCGCGCTGGCGTGCTTGCGTCGGGCCAAGGCTATCCGAAGCTTCGCATCGAGCTTCTGCGCGTGGACGAGGCGGCGAGCGGAATCGGAGCGCGTGGCGTGGGCGGCGCATCGCTGCCGCTGGCGCGAGGCTCGGCTGTGGGCGTCGTTGCGCGCGCGTGGGTGGAAGACGCTCCAGGTTCGGCTCCGAGCCGGGACACGGGTGATCTGCGCCGGGTCGAGCGCTACGCGACCCAGATCGATCCACGCACGGAGTCGCTCAGGAACGACGAGGCGGTGCGCGCGGCAGCGCGGCGCGCCGGCGCGGCGCTGGCGCGCCGTGTGCTCGGTGAACCCGGACCGGGCATCGAGCCGATGTAGCGGCGAAGCCGGGTGCTGCCGCGCGGCGCGAGCGTGGCGTGCGTGAGCGATCCAGGGGCTGCCAGGACCCCCGCATCGACAAGCGTCGACTGATATCCGTCTGCTCCGGCCAGAAATGCGAGAAGAGCAGCCTGCGAGCTGTGCGGGCGTGTGTTACGGTTGCGCGGCCATGATTACGGTCGGATGTGCTGGTTTCGCCGTCCCTGCGACGCGGTACTTCAAGGAGTACCTGTTCGTGGAGATCCAGGAGACCCACCTGGCCGTCCCGGGACCCGGCACCATCCGGCGTTGGCGTCGCGAGGCGCCCGAGGGGTTCGAGTTCGCGCTGCTCGGTCCGCGCGAGGTCGGGCAGGAAGGCTTCCGCGAGGGGAAGGTCATCGAGACGGCTCTGAAGGGGCTTTCCGGGGTGGCCGCCGAGCTCGACGCGAAGACCGCGGTGTTTCTGGCCCCGCCGGACTTCCCGGCGTCACGGGCGAACCGCTCGGCGCTGCGCGACTTCCTGAAGATGGTGAGACAGCAGTTCGACCGCGTCGTGTTCGAGGTCGGCGCGCCGTGGGATCCGGACGATGCGGATTCGATCGCGGAAGAGACGGACTCGCTGGCGTCGCGTGATCCGCTGCAGCACGGGCTGTCGAAGCGACCCGCGGCGTACTACCGCATGCCGGGGCCGGCAGGGCGCAAGTCGCGCTACGAGGACCCGGCCATCGAGCGGCTCGCGGAGATCGCGGGTGAAGCGCCGGATCAGGAAGCGACGTACATCTTCGCGAACGTCGACATGTTCGCCGACGCCAAGCGCTTCAAGAAGGCGCTCGGGCTGTAGCGCCGGCTGTCCGCGCAGAGCGCGCGCGGGCCGGAGCCGTCTTCCGCACAAACCAATGCCCGGACGGCTGCGCCGCCCGGGCATCGATTTTCTGGAGGGAAGGTTGGGCTAGAAGCCGCCGAAGCAGTCCACGCCGCAGCTGGCGCCACCTTCGGTGTCGCGTGCGCAGGAGACCAGATCGTTGGTCTTCAGCGAGATGGTGCTGCCCTGTGCGCACTGGCTGGCGCAGGCGTTCGGATCGGCCGTGCCGGCGTCCGAAGCGAGCTGCGCATCGACGCACTGCTTGATGCACCCAAACTCCGTGCGGCAGGTGTTGTCGTTCATGCAGGCTTCCCACTCGGTGCAGCAGGTGGTCTGCATGCAGGTGTCGCACTTGCCGTTCGCTGGATCCGTGGGATTGCAGGTAAGCGGCGCGGCGCCGCCGGTGCCGCCGGAGCCGCCGGTCGCGGTGCCGCCGGTGCCGCCGGTCGTGCCGCCGGAGCCGCCCGTTGCAGTGCCGCCGGAGCCGCCGGTCGCGCTGCCGCCGAATCCGCCGATCCCGCCGTCGGTGTCGGAGGTGCTGGTTACGACGCAGCCAGCTGCGAAGAGCGAAGCCGCAAAGCCAATCGCTCCGACCTTCATCCAAGCATTCATCTTCATCGTCGGTTCTCCCTTTGGTGCCCCTGGCAACCCAAGAAGCAGTGAGCTAGCTTCAACTTTTGACCTGGAGTCGCCTGGCGGGCAAGCCTTGCTTGCTCACGCCCTGCGCCGCGAGCTGCCACCAGCGGCAGACTGTCCTACGCTATCAAGTATCGCGAAATTCCCCGGGCCTGGCCCAGCTATGCGTGCCCGCCCTCCACACTGCGGGCAGCCTGGAGGGATGGACGGGGCGCCCGTCGGCGTTATTCGGGGGGCATTACGCTTTCGTGGTGTCCGGTTCTGGGTCGGCTGGCCGGCCCTTGCCCTTGCGGTGCGGTCGGCGCGCGAAAGCAGCCAGCGCGATGGCCGCGGTCGCCAGCCACCAGGGGAAATCGCCGTAGAGCTCGTAGGGCGTGGTCGCCTTGAGCCAGGCGATCTGGTGGGCCAGGGCCTGCTCCTTGAAGGTCTGGGTGTGGGCGACGACGCGGCCCACCGGGTCCACGAAAGCGCTCACGCCGCTGTTGGTCGAGCGGACCAGATAGCGCCGGTGCTCGACCGCGCGGAACTCGGCCAGCGCGAGGTGGATCCACGGTTCAGTCGTGTTTCCGAACCAGGCGTCGTTGGTCATGTTGACCAGCAGGTCCGGGTCGCCCGCGCGCACGATCTTGTTCACGAACTCCGGGCTGATGTCCTCGTAGCAGATGAACACCCCGGCTTCGTGTCCGTCGACCGGCAGCGGCTTGAAGCTCTTGCCCGGCGTGAAGCGCCCCGAGTTCGGCGACCACTTGTACAGCTCGGGAAAGACGTTGCCGAACGGTAGATACTCGCCGAACGCCAGCAAGAACTGCTTGTCGTAGCGCCCGACGATATTTCCGTTCTTGTCGCTGGCCAGGGCGGAGTTGAACAGCACGTAGCGGCGCGCGTCGTTCACCTCGCGCACCAGCACGCCGCCGAAGATGGCCGGCACGCCGAGGCGGCCGGTGAACTGCAGCTTGTAGAGCAGGGGAGCGAGCGTCTCGTCGACCGCGCTCATCACGGAGGTCTCGCTCCACACCACCAGGTCGAGCTTGCCCTCCTTCTCGAGCTCGCGCGTCAGCCGCATGTGGCGGCGCAGGCCTTCCGTCTTGTCCTCGCGCTTGCCCAGCAGGCTCATGTTTGCCTGCACCACGCCCACGCGCGCCTTCGGGGCACGGGCGACCACCGCGTCGACCATGGGGATGCGGATGGCGCCGTAGACCGCGGCGAGCACGGGTACCAGAGCGAGCGCGCCGGCGACCTTCCAGCGCACATGGCGCTTCTCGAGCCGCGCGATGACGAGCTCGGCGATGGCGAGGTTGGCGGCTACCAGCGGCAACGCGACGGCGATCGGGCCGCCCAGCTCCGCCACCTGCACCAGTGCCGGCACCTGGTGCACGGTTGCACCGAAATACCAGGTGAACAGCAGCGGGTAGACGAGCTCGCTGGCGATGAAGGCGAGCGCGAACACGGGCCCCGGCGGCCAGCCGCGCCCCTCGGCGCGCGCGTACAGCCAGCCCATCAGTCCGATGCGGCCCGCCTGGTAGCCGCACAGGATGGCCATGAACAAGAGACACAGCGGCGCCGAGAAGCCGCTGAAGTGCTCCAGCATCGGCAGGAGCCAGTAGAAGCCGAACATCGTCATCGTGAAGCCGGCAAGCCAGCCGAGCCCCGCCGCGCGGCGCGGGCGCTGACCGCGCAGCGCCACGATCAGCGGCGCCAGCGTGACGAAGGCCAGTGGCCAGACGTCGACGCCCGGGAACGCGACGAAGTAGAGGAAGCCGGACACGAACGCGAGCGCGTACGCCGCGCGCCCTCCGAGCAGCGGTTGGTGCACCTCGTCCTTGAAGCCGAGGGGCTGCTCGATGGCGGCCTCGGCGCCGGCAGGCTGCTTTTCGGCGTCTCCGTCCTCGTCACCGGCGCTGGGGCCGGTCGCGTCGGATTCGGGCTCGGCGTCGTGGTCCCCGCTGTCGGGCTCGTTGCTGCTGGGCGGCGCGCTCTGGGGCGGCGCCGGGTCCGATGCGGGATCTTCCCCGGGCGCGGGGGCGTCCTGGTCGCCTGTGGTCACGCGGTGTGTTTCCACCCATCCCGCCCGTCCGTCAACCTCGTGGCGGGATGGAGCCGGTGGGGCTAGGACCGCAGGGCGTTTTTTACCTTTCCGAGCAGCTCGTCGAGCTTGAAGGGCTTGGTGATGTAGCTGCGCGCGCCGAGCTGGATACCCTTGACCATGTCGCTGGGCGCGTCACGCGCGGTGATGAAGATGATCGGGACGCGTTCGAGCCCGGGCAACAGCTTCACGCGCTGGGCCACGGTGAAGCCGTCGAGGCCAGGCATCATCACGTCGAGCAACAGCAGGTCGGGCAGGGGGGGAGTCCCCGCCTTGGCGAGCGCGCCCATGCCGTCCTCGGCAAGCACGATGTCGTAGCGCTTCTCGAGCGAGCGGACGATCAGCGTTGCGATCGCCGGGTCGTCCTCGGCGACGAGGATGCGTTTGCGGGCAGCTGTGCTCTTGCTCACTCGGCCACTGCGTTCATCTGACGCGCTTGATGATGTGGAACCCGAACGGGGTCTCGACCACGCCGCTGATCTGTCCCGGTTTCAGCGCAACCGCCGCGTCCGCGAACGGCTTGACCATCTGCCTGGGGCTGAACGAGCCCAGATCGCCGCCGCGCACCCCGCTCGGTCCGTCCGAGTACTTCTTCGCGAGCTGGGCGAAGTTCTCGCCCTTCTTGGCGCGAGCGTCGATCTGCTCGGCGAGCTGCTTCGCCTGCGCCTTGGTGCGCGTCACCTTGGGATTGGCGCGCATCGCGCCCTTGTACGCGATCAGGATGTGCGACGCGGTGATCTGCGGTTGATTCGCAGCAGGCTGGGGCCTGGGCGCCTGCGTCGGGGCAGGCGTGGGTGCCGGCGCCGGGGCGGCAGGTTGTTCGGCTGCGGCGGTGTCGCCCGAGCTACCCGTGGAGTACGGCTCGGTGAGGTCCGCGCAGGCAGCGAGCGTGACCAGCCCGAGCAGCGGCAGGAGGTGTCGTGCGTTCATCGCTCTTTCGTACGGCCTACCTGGTACCGGGTTCAAGCCTGCATTTCCCCGGGGCACCGCCCGCGGGCTTGCGGGCCGGGCCAAAGCAGTGAAAACTGCCGGGAAGGTGCGCCGGATCCTTCACATCGAGGACGACCCCGCCAATCGGCTCCTCGTCCGGAAACTCCTGGCGCCGGCAGGCTTCGAGGTGATCGACGCCATCGACGGCCTGGAGGGCATCCGCAAGGCGCGCAGCGAACGTCCCGACCTGATACTGGTCGACATCGCCATCCCCGGGCTCGACGGCTACGAGGTCACGCTGCGCCTGCGCTCCGAGCCCCAGACGCGCGGCGTGCCGATCGTGGCCATCACGGCCGAAGGCAATCGCGATGCGAGCCTGGCGGTGGGTTGCGACGGTTTCCTGCAGAAACCGATCGATGCGCGTTCGTTCGCCAGCACCGTCGAGGGCTATCTCGGCGGTCGGCGCGAGACCACCTCTCCCGACCAGACTGGCCAGCACCTCAGGCTCCAGAGCCAGCGCATCGTGGGTCATCTCGAGCAGAAGATCGCCGAGCTGAGCGCGGCCAACGCACAGCTCCGCGAGCTGGATCACGCGCGCAAGGAGTTCTACAGGAACATCTCCCACGAGCTGGCGACGCCGATGACGCCCATCGTCGGCTACCTCAAGCTGCTCTCCGACGGCGAGCTCGGCCCCGTGTCCGCGGCACAGAAGAAGTCGCTGGCGGCGATGGACGACTGCGTGCAGCGGCTCAGGGGGCTCATCGACAACCTGCTCGACGTGACGGGGCTCGAGACGGGTCGCATGCGCTTCATGCATCGCGACTACGATCTGCTCGAGCTGACGGAGCGCGCACTGTCGCGTGCCCGCCCCCGCTTTGTCGAAAACAAGGTGGAGCTGGTCGCCGAGCTGCCGGCGGTGCCGCTGGCAGGCTGGGGCGATCCGGACAGGCTGGGGCGGGCCATCGACCAGCTGCTCGACAACGCCGCCAAGTTCACGCCCGAGGGCGGCGCCGTCGGCCTGCGGGTGCGCCTGCTCATGTCGGGGCACTTCGAGCTGTGCGTGGCCGACTCCGGGCCGGGCGTGTCGGCGGACAAGGCCGCGCGGCTGTTCGAGCCGTTCTTCCAGGCCGATGGCTCGCCGACGCGCGCCTACGGCGGGACGGGAGTCGGGCTGGCGATCGTCCGTGGCGTGGCGCGCGGGCACGGTGGCGACGTGCGCGTGGTATCGCCGGCGGATGAGGGTATCTCCGGCCACCGGCTCGGCGGAGCGGCGTTCTACTTCGTTGTCCCTACCCGCGCGCCGCCGACGGAACGCCGACACGCTTGATGGGGGCGCCCCGACCTGGCCATCCGGCAACCTCTCGGCCGCCGGCGGTCCGGGGTTGTATGCTTCGCGCTGCAGGGTCTGCCCATGACCGAGACGGACGACATCTATCTGGACTGGAACGCCACGACGCCGCCGCATCCGGCCGTGATCGAGGCCATGCAACAGACGGCGCGCGAAGCCTGGGGTAATCCTTCCAGTGTGCATGCCGTCGGGCGGCGGGCGCGCGCCGTGCTGGAAGACACGCGCGAGGCGGTGGCCGGGCTGCTCGAGCTGCACCCGCGCGACGTGCTGTTTACCTCCGGAGGCACGGAAGCGAACAACCTGGCGTTGCGTTCGGCGCCGGGCCTGGTGACCAGCCGGATGGAGCACCCGTCCGTGATCCGGGTGGCGGAGCTCCTGGCCGAGCAGGGACGCCCCGTGAAGTGGGTGGCCATACCGCCCTCGGGGCGCATCGAGCCCGACGCGGTACTCGAGGCGTTCGAGGGGATGCCGGCCGGGTCGGTCGTGGCGCTGATGGCGGCCAACCACGAGACGGGCGTGATCCAGCCCGTCGCCGAGGTAGCCGAGCGGGTGCAGGCTGCCGGCGGACGACTGCACGTGGACGCCGTCCAGGCGTTCGGCAAGCTGCCTCCGGAACAGTGGCGGATGGCCGACAGCATCGCACTGGCTGGCCACAAGGTTCGCGGTCCCAAGGGCATCGGCGTGCTCGCCTGGCGCGGACCCGCTCCCAAGCCTCTGCTGCTCGGCGGCTCGCAGGAACGCGGGCTCCGACCCGGCACGCCCGACGCGGTGCTCGCTGCCGGCTTCGGCGCGGCGCTTCGCGTCGCGCTCGACGGCCCCGTTCGCTACCGCGCGGTCGGCGCGCTGCGTGACGATCTGGAGAAGCAGCTCTCCGGGTTCGCGCAGCCGAACGGAGCCGACGCGCCGCGGCTTCCCCACGTCAGCAACATGTCCTTCCGCGGCTGGCGGGGCGACGAGCTGGTGGCCGCGCTCGACCTGTGCGGTGTGCGCGTCTCGAGCGGAAGCGCGTGCAGCGCCGGCAGCTCGGAGCCGTCCGCTGTCATCAGCGCCATGGTCGGAAAGGAGCGCGGAAGCTCGGCCCTTCGCGTGAGCATGGGGGACGCGACCGACCGCGCATTGCTACAGCGCGCGATTGACGCGTTCTTCCGGGTACTTGGCGACCGCGCTTCGAGTGTCTGAGGTAATGGATGAGGCGCATTCCATCTCCCGCAGGGATCACCTGTGGAACGCGATCGACCCGTCGGAAATCACTGCGCTAATCGCGACACGTCGCGGCGATCGCGGGCATTCCATTCAATAGAGCGCGCTGCATCGCACGTGTGACAGGTGTTCAGCAACGCTGGAAAGCTTCGTGCAGCGCTCGAGCTGTGCGCCGTAAGCTTCTGGAATCAGCTCGTCTTCAGACGCTGGCTGACGGCTTCGTAGAGCGCGATGCCCGCCGCGACCGATGCGTTGAGCGAGTCGATGCGGCCGCGCGGAACGAGCTGCGCGTGAGCCGTGCAGGCACGGCGGACAGCACGGCCGAGCCCCTCGTGCTCGCTGCCGATCACGAGCAGAGTCGGTCCGGTCAGATCGACATCGCACAGCCGCACCGGCGCCTGGGGATCCAGTCCGACCACCTGGGCGCCGCGTGCTGCCGCGTCGGTGAGCGTGCCTGCCAGCGACCGGACCCGGCACAGCGTCGCGTGCTCGATCGCGCCCGCCGAGGCGCGGAAGGTGGCGGTGCCCAGCGGCGCCGAGGCGTGCTCGCCCCACAGCACCGCCGCGCCGGCCAGCCCCACCGCGCTGCGGACAAGCGCCCCGAAGTTCTGCGGATCCTGGATACCGTCGAGCGCCAGGGCTAGCAGCGCCGGATCGTCGAGCAGCGGTCCAGGCTCGACCAGCTGCAGTGCCGGCGCCCAGGCCAGCACTCCCTGATGCGAGACGCCGCCGCTGAGCTTCTCGAGCTCGCGGCGCGGCAGCCGATCCACCTGCGCCACGCCCCGGTCGCGGGCGAAACGCACGACGGCTTCCAGGCGCGGCAGCTCCCGCGAGTCCACCGCCACGCGCGACAGGGCAGGGCCGTGCACCCGGATCGCCTCACGCACCGGCTGTAGGCCGGCGACCAGACGACCGGCGCTAGCTGGCGCTGGTTTCACGCTGCGCCTCGGCGATCTCGTCCACGATGGCCCGGGCAGCGGCTGCGGGCTCGGCGGCGTCGCGGATGGGACGGCCGACCACGAGCAGGCTCGAGCCGTCGCGGATGGCTCCGCCCGGTGTTCCGGTGCGCTTCTGGTCGCCAGCCGCGCTGCCCGCAGGACGGATACCGGGGGTCACGAGCACGGTCTCCTTGCCCAGCTCGCGGCGCAACAGCGCAACTTCGGCGGTCGAGCACACCAGACCGGCGACCCCGGCGGAGCGTGCCAACCGGGCCAGCCTGAGGGCGTGGGCGCCCGGCTCGTCTCCGACGCCGGTGGCCTGCAGATCCGCTGCGTCCAGCGAGGTGAGCACCGTCACCGCCAGCAGAACCAGACCGGTTCCTTCCTGGTCGGCGCGCTTGGACGCCTGTTCCAGCATGCGCGGTCCTCCCGCGGCGTGGAGCGTCAGGTACCGGGCGCCCAGACCTGCCGCCACGCCCACGGCGCGCTCGACGGTCGCGGGGATGTCGTGAAGCTTGAGATCGAGAAAGACCTCGCAGCCCAGATCCCGGCCCAGCCGCACCGCTGGCGGCCCCTCGCGGACGAACAGCTCCAGGCCGACCTTGAGCACGCCGACCGACTGCTTCACCGCCTCGGCGCCGCGTCGGGCGTCGTCGAGCGTGGGGTAGTCGAGAGCGAATGCGAGCCGGCTGCGCGGGTCCGCTGGCCCCCGGCCTGTGGGCGGGTCGTTGGGCGTCACGCGCTCAGAGCGTACCGCACATCGGATCGCCCGGCGGGCACTTCTTCTTGTGGACGGCGGCCTTGTGGGTGGTGGTGGAAGACCCACCGCCGCGCAGGGCGGCACCTGCCCGCTCCGTCGCCTTCTTGGCCTTGGCCAGCTGAGTCTCGATCTTGGCGCGCTCCGCTTCGTCCTTGGCGTTGGCGAGCGTCTTGCGGAGCTGGGTTTCCTTCTTGCGCGCGTCCTCGAAGTCGCTCTTCAGCTTCGTGAGCTGGTCCTGCGCGGCCTGGCGCTGCGCCTCGAGCTGGGCGGCCTTCTTTTCCTGCTCCTGGTTGTGCTGCATCACCAGCACGGTCGTGGTGACGATGCCGATCAAGACCACTGCCCCGCCGATCCCGAGGGACAGCTGCAGGCGCTTCTTGTGCTTGTCGTGCTTGTGCTTGGCGAGCTCCTGCTCGTGCGCCTGCTGGGAAGCCAGCGCCTCCATGCGGGCGCGGTGCTCCTGCTCGGCGCGCGCCTTCTCGATCTCGGCCTGGCGCATCGCCTCGAGTCGTGCTTCTTCCTCGCGCCGGCGCTGTTCTTCGAGTCGGCGCTGCTCTTCAGCCTCGCGCATGCGGGCTTCCTCGGCTTCGCGCGCAGCCCGCTCCGCAGCCGCCTTCGCCTCGGCTTCCTGGCGGGCTGCCGCTTCCTTCGCGCTCTCCTCCTCCTTGATGCGATCTTCTTCAAGATTCATCAGCTCCTTGAGGGAGAAGAGAACCGAGCTTTCCTTCTGTTCGGCCATGAGCGATTTTTCCTCGGTGCGGCAGCGTTCCGATCGGCGTTTTCTGGCTGGGTATCGGCGCGTACGCGCATACCAACCCATGCAGGACCCCGTCAACGGGGTCGGCGCGGGGAAATGTTAATCCAAGTCGCCGCGCTAGCCCAGTCCAACTCGCTAACGATCCGACACCTGCCTCGCGTCCGGCTTGGGTGGCAAACTGCCACGCTCTCGTACATACCGCCCGGTATGTAGGGCAGACGGTGCACTCCGGGCGCCCGCCGGGCCTCGCGCCGGTGTAGAGTCCGGCCATGCCAGTGGACGTGTGTGCTCACATCACCGGAACGGTCTGGAAAATCGAGGTCAAGGCGGGTGACGAGGTCGAGGAAGAGCAGACTGTCGCTATCCTGGAGTCGATGAAAATGGAGATGCCCGTCGAAGCGCCCGAGTCCGGCAAGGTGGTGAGCATCGCAGTCAGCGAAGGGCAGGCCGTCGAAGAAGGCGACGTGCTGCTGACCCTGGAATGAGCGGCCTGATGCGCCGCCGGGCCTTCCATGGCACGATGGGAGCCGGTTTGCTTCTTTGTGGTGATGGGAGTGCGTAGCAGCGCGCGTCGACTGGTAGCCGGCATTGGTGCCGCGCTGGGTGCAGCCATGTTCTTCACATGGTCGTGCGGGGGGCCGCAGCAGCTGGGCGGCCCCGGTGCCGACTGCTTCCGCGCCGACGATTGCCAGGCGGGGTTGATCTGCATCAAGGGGGCCTGCAGCAACGACGTGAACCAGATCGTGTCGACCGAGGACGGTCCTTCGGGCCCGCCTCCGGACGGCGCCGCAGGTTCGGGGGGTGCTGATGGCTCGGCGGGCGGCGCCGGCGGTGGCGCGGGCGCTGGCGGCACGACCGGAACCGGCGGCGCTGGCGGCACGACCGGAACCGGCGGCTCGGGCGGCACGACCGGAACCGGCGGCTCGGGCGGCACGACCGGAACCGGCGGCTCGGGCGGTACGACCGGCACGGGCGGTTCGGGCGGTTCGACCGGAACCGGCGGCTCGGGCGGTACGACCGGCACGGGCGGTTCGGGCGGTACGACCGGAACCGGCGGCTCGGGCGGTACGACCGGCTCGGGCGGCTCGGCAGCGGGCGGAAGCGGCGGCGCGATCCAGGACGCCGGCAGCGGCTGACCCTCCAGGCGGAGCGTCAGGCGGCCGATGCGGTCGTGTGCTCGAGCCTACTGGCGCCAGAAGAACTTCCAGGGGTTGTGCTTCAGGTCCCGAAGCATCTCCTGGAGATCGTCGTAGATCGACTCGTCCATCACCAGCGCCCCGACGGTGCCCTTGCCGCGCTTGATGTGCGCCACGATCGACTGCGCGTCGGCGGCGGCCAGCTTGGCGCGGCCCGTGGTCGCGCTGATGTCGCTGGTGATCTTCTTGTACTTCGAGAGCTGATCGTTGCTCGCGAGCGCCCCGGTCAGCTTCTTCGCGTCGCCCAGAACCTGTCGCCCGTCGGTCATCAGCGGCCCGAGGTTCTTGTTCAGCGTGGTCGTCGTCTGGTCGACGTTGTTCAGGATGCGCTTGACCTGCGGCCCGTCGACGTAGCGCTTGCGCGCCGACTTGATCGTGTCGTCGGTGTCCACCGTGATCTGGTTCACGTTGTCGACGATTCCGTCGAGCTTCTTGCCGTTGTGCTTGAAGAAGTCGCCGGTGCCCTTCAGCGTGTCGTGGAGGCCGTCGAAGGTCTCGCTGATCTCTTTCTGGTGCGTGGTGATGCCCTTGTACGCCTTGTGTAGAAGCTCGTAGCTTTCCGCCAGGAGCAGGTCGAGGCGTGGCGGGCTCACTCCCATCACGTGCGCGCCGTCCTTGACGATCGGTCGATCGTTGGAGCCGGGCTCGACCGCGAGGAACATCTCGCCCAGCACGCCCTGGCTCGTGACGTACCAGCGCGCGTTGTCGTGGATGGCGTCCTGGTAGCGCTTCTGGATCTTGGCGACGACGCGGATCGGCGGTGCCGACTCGTGCGTCTTGGGGTCTACCTTGTCTCCGCGGAACTGCATCTCCGCGACGTGGCCGACCTTCACCCCCGCGATGCGTATCGGCGCGCCGGACTGCAGCCCGCCGGGATTCTCGAAATCCACATAGACCGTGTAGGTCGGTTCAAAGCTGAGCCCACCCATGATCACGATGAACCCGCCCAGCAGGACCAGGGCGACGAGGATGAGAGCCCCGACCTTGACCTCGATCGAACGTTGGCTCATGCGGACTTCTGTCCTCCCTAGTTTTCCATCGGACCTTCGGCCCGTCCGTTGATGAACTGCTGGATGACCCCGTCCTGCGAGGCGCGGAAATCCCCGGGAAGGCCCAGGAGCTTCACATGTCCCTTGTACAGCATGACAATGCGGTCCGCGATCGTGAAGATGGAGACCAGGTCGTGCGACACCACGATGCTGGTCACACCCAGCGTGTCGCTGAGCTCGCGGATCAAGCGATCCACGCGCCTGGCGCTCACCGGATCGAGGCTCGTCGTGGGTTCGTCGAACAGCACGTAGCGCGGGTCGAGCGTGAGCGCGCGCGCGATCGCCACGCGCTTGCGCATGCCGTCACCGAGCTCGGCCGGGAAGCGATCGGCAAAGTCCTGCATGTGGACGTGCCCGAGCAACCGCCGCGCCTCGGCGAGCGCTTCTTTCGGCGTCATGCCCTTGTGCTTGCGCAGCGGCAGCGCGACGTTCTCCACGCAGTTCATCGAGTCGAACAGCGTCGAGTGCTGGAACACCATCGCGCACTTCTTCCGGACGGCGTACATCTGCTGCTCGCTGAAGCGGCTGACTTCCTCGCCGTCGAGCCAGATCTCGCCGTCGTCCGGGTAGAGCAGGCCGATCAAGTGCTTGATCAGCACGCTCTTGCCGACGCCGGAGGCGCCGATGATGAAGAACACCTCGCCGTCCTGCACGTCGAAGCTCACGCCACGCAGGACGTGCTTGGTGCCGAAGGACTTCTGGACGTTGCGGAAGGAAATCATCGGAGCGAAGCGGGCACCGACGTTATACCGCGGCTTTCCGCCAGACCTTTCATCAGTGGGGGATGCCCCCACCCGTCGGGGCGCCTGCGCATGACGGAGGCGTCGGTCGCGCCACGACGCGGCGCGTTATGCGGCGACCCGCGCCCCGCCGACCTCCCCCAAGCCGCGCGCTCCGCGCGCGACGGGGGAGGTGCGAGCTTGCGGTCGCGGCTCGGCGCGGGTCATGCGTAGCTTCCGGCGGGTTCCTGCTCCGCCGCGACTGCGTGCTCGCGGCGCGGCAGAAGCAGCGGTGTGGCGAGTAGCAGCACACCGGCGGTCGCTATCGCAGTCCGCGGGCTGGTGACAGCCGCGAGCACACCCCACAGCGCGGTCAGCAGAGCGACGGCTCCCTTGCTCGTGATCGACCACGCCGAGAGCATTCGCGCCACGCGGTCGCTCGGCGTCTGCTCGAGCCGGTAGCTCGACAGCACCGGGTTGAAGACTCCCATGCACGCGATCAGGCCGAGCTCGACGAAGATGACGAGCAACAGACCGGGGGTGCCTGGACGGATGAACGCCAAGCCGATGGGCCAGCACGCGCGCAGCGCGCCTGTTGCCAGCAGGACCCGGTGGCGCCCGTAGCGTTCGACAAGTCGTTCCGCGAGTCTTGAACCGACAAGGCCGCCGACGCAGGGCACCGCGAACGCGAGGCCGTACTGCCAGGGAGCGAAACCGAGCTGCCCGAGCATGAGCACGGCGATGAGCGGTGCTGTCGCCATGATCAGTCCGCTCACGAGCACGGTGTTGAGGCAGAGCGGGCGCAGCGTCGGATGGTCGAAGATGTAGCGCCAGCCTTCGATCAGATCGCGAGCGCGGAGCCGTGGTGCTTCGCTGCGCGCAGGCCGCGGCTCCGTGCCGCCGATCGCGCGGATACCCGCCGCCGAGAGCAGGTAGCTCGCGGCATCGGCCACGACGGTGATCACCGGGCCGAACAGTCCGATTGCCAGCCCGCCGAGCGGCGGCCCGAGCATGACGGCGGTCCACGTCGTCGACTCGAAGCGCGCGTTCGCGACGACCAGGTCTCCGGGTCGCACCAGCGACTTGAGACACGCGCCGCTCGCCGCTCTGGACGTGATGCTGGCGGCGGCCACGACGATCGAGACGATCACGAGCTGGGCGAAGCCGAGCCTGTCGAGCGCGAACGAGATGGGGATGCTCAGCAAGGCAACGAAGCGGATCAGATCCATCGCGATCATTACCCGCCGCTTGCGGTGTAGCTCGACCCACGGCCCGAGCGGCACGGCGACCAGCGCACCGACGGCCAGCCCCGCTGCAGCGAGCATCGACACCTGCGTGGCGGTGGCGTCGAGCGCGAGGATCGCGACCAGCGAGAAGGCGTCGAACGCCAGCCAGGTGCCGAGCGTGCTGACGGCAAAAGCCGCCCAGAGCCAGCCGAAGGGCCGTCCCAGGGATCGGCTGGGTTGCGGAGCTGGGCTGGTCATTTGCGCAGTATAACGACCACGGCGCCCTAGGTGGTGCTTTGCGGTCACGGTCGCGGTCGCGGTCCCGGTCGCGGTCTCCGGTCGCGGTCGCGGTCGCGGTCGCGGTCGCGGTCCCGGTCCCGGTCGCGGTCGCGGTCCCGGTCGCGGTCCCGGTCGCGGTCGCGGTCCCGGCTCGCATCGGTCTCGGTCGCGGTCGCGGTCCCGGTCGCGGCTCGCATCGCTTCGCTCGCTCGTTTGCGGTCGCGGTCGCGGTCGCGGTCCCGGTCGCGGTCCGTCGTCATGTTTCTTCCTCCTTCTGGGGTGAAGGAGGAAGAAACATGACGACGGAAAACTCATCTCTCATGCCCCATCATCGGCTGCATGCCTACGGCCTCGCGCTCGAAGTCCTCGCGGCGGTGAAGTCCGCCGACGTGCGCGATCGCAAGCTGCGCGACGAAGCGCTCCGCGCTGCAAAGAGCGTGTGTCTGAACTGCGCGGAGGGGGCGGGCCGTGTGACGCGGGCGGACAAGGCGCGCGCCTTTGCTGTGGCGCGCGGCGAGCTCGTCGAAGCGGTGGCGGCGGTGGAGATCGCGGTCGCGTCGGGTGACGCGCGGCGCGAGGCGCTGCCCGGCGTACTGTCGCTGGGCCAGCGCCTGAACGCGATGCTCACGCGCCTCGTCCGCTGATGGCTAGTGCGTGAGCTTCCAGAGCATGGCGATGGCGCGATCGAGCAGCGCCAGCGCGGGCTGCGCCTGCGCGTCATCGAGGTAGCCCCAGGCCAGCGCTACCTGCAACGCTCCCCGCGACTCGCTGGCCGATCCTGCTGCCGTGTGGAAGCGCGCCCGGCGGTTGCCCGGGTCGGAGTGGTGTGCCTCGCATATGTTGAGCGCAATGCTGCTGCTGGCGCGACGCAGTTGTTGGGCAAGCGCACGGTCGTGACGCCCAATGCGCGGCATCAGTGGTTTGAGGGAGGTGATGACTTCGAGAGCGACGTGTTCGACTTCGAGCGACATGGCGTTGTCCTTTCTCCCGCCGGGCGGGTCGCCCGACCCGCCCGCCCGGCGGGAGAAAGGCTGGCGTGTCCGGGATCGGACCCGGGCCCGAGCAATGCGCTGCAAGCCCGGGTGCCAGGCGAAGCCTGGCGCCGGCTTGCCGATCGCCGTATCGCAAGCCGCCCCAAGCGAGCGAAGCGATGCGAGCCGTTCGGTCGCGGTCCCGGTCGCGGTCTCCGGTCGCGGTTCCGGTCGCGGTCTCCGGTCGCGGTTCCGGTCGCGGTCTCCGGTCGCGGTTCCGGTCGCGGTTCCGGTCGCGGTTCCGGTCGCGGTTCCGGTCGCGGTCGCGGTCCCGGTCCCGGTCTCCGGTCCCGGTCTCCGGTCCCGGTCCCGGTCATGCGCGACGAGGCCCGGCGGCACAGCGCGGCGCGAGCGTTGCGTATCTCTGCCGTGTACCGGCTGCCAGGACCCCCCAGCCTACAGCGGCCCTTCGGGTTCTCCGTGGACGAACTGGTGCACGTAGGGGTCCGTGCACTCGCGGGCTTCTTCTGTCGTGCCGTCGAAGATGAGGCGGCCGCGGTACATCATGCCGACGCGATCGGTGACGGTGAGCAGGCGATCGAGATCGCTCGAGACCATCAGCACCGTCGCACCCGCAGCCTGCTGCTCGGCGCGCAGCAGGTTGAAGATCTGCTGGCTGGTGACGGGGTCGAGGCCGGCGGCAGGCTCGTCGTACAGCACGATGGGGGCCTGCGCGACCGTGGCGCGCGCGACGCCGATGCGCTTCTTCTGTCCACCGGAAAGTCCCGCCGGCAGCCGGCGCTCGAAACCCGGTAGCGACACGACGCGCAGCCGTTCGGCGATGCGCTCGCGGACTTCTTCCTCGGGAAGATCGAAGAGCCGTCTCAACGGAAACGCGATGTTGTCCTCGACGGTCATGAAGTCGAACAGCGCGTTGTTCTGGAACAGCATGCCGATGCGCTTGCGGAATTCCTGCAGCTCGAGGTCTGTCATCGACAGGATGTTCTTGCCGTCGATCAGCACACGACCGGTATCGGGGCGGATCAGCCCGGTCGCGACCTTGAGCAGCACGCTCTTGCCCGACGCGCCCGGGCCGATCAAGCCGTAGAGACAGCCCGCCGGTACGTGCAGGTCGATGCCACGCAGAACCGGGCGGTCGAACGACTTGGTGATGCTCTCGAGACGGATCAACGCGCGTCCTGGCGCGAAGCCTCGGTCTGTGCCTCGGCGAGCGCGAGTGCGGTGCGGCGCCCGCGTCCCCACACGAACACCAGGAGTCCCAGCAGAAGTACGTTCAGGAGCACCGCGCCACCGATGATCAGCCGGAGCGGCAGCATGGAAGCGCGCGTGACGGTGATCGGCCCGAAGCGCGAGAGCGTGTGTCCGGGCAAGTGACTGGGGGGCGAGGCCGGTGTCTCGACGACCGACACGTGATCTGGAGCCAGGCCGGGGACGGCTCCGGCCACCAGGCGCTGGACCTCGCCGGTGGCGATGGGCGGTGTCGCGCCGCTGTGCCGGATGAGCACCGAGGCGGTGGGTTCGGGCTCCTTGCCCTCGTCGAAGAACGCGGTCTTCTCCGGTACGGCGAGGTGCACGCGCGCAGACAGCACACCGTCGACCGCGAGCAGCGATCGCTCGAGGTCACCGGCGGTGCCGGCGATGAGCTTGGCGTGCTCGGCCGTGCGGCTCGGAACGATCGAGCCCTTGCCCAGCGCATCCAGCACGCCCGGCGTCGTGGGCGGGGGTAGGCCTTCTTCGGTCAGCACCGCCACCGCGGCGGGCGCGTCGTCGCGCGCGACCGTTACGCGCCAGTGCCCCTCGGCGGCCGGGTCGGCTTCCTTCTGCGCCGCTACCCCGCTCTTCTCGAGTGCCACGAGCACGCGATTGGAATCGTTGTCGTCGAGCCCCGTTGCGACGGGCACCGAACAGCCAGCGATGAACAGCAGTGCAAGCAGGAGCCAGGTCAGCGTGCGGAGCGACTTTCGCTCGGCGCGCTCGCGGGGGTCTCGTCGCATGGCCTCCCCTCCAACTCCGCTACTGGGCGGCGAACGTCGTCCGGGTCACGTCGAGACGTGGATTGCTCGGGAAGTGCAGTCCCCGCACGCTCGCGGCGACGCAGGAGGAGATCCGCCCGTTGCGGGGCTTGGTGTAGACCGAGACGCCGACGGCGTGGCCGTTCTGCACGGCGGCGCAGATGCTGACGCTCATGCTGTTGGGCACACCGCAGTGCGCGAAATAGCTGCCACGGTTGAGCACGGCGCCGTACTGCCCCGCGGTGATGTCGGCGGGGCCTTTCTTGCCGCCGATGTTCATTTCCTCGACGTACGCCGCCTGCGCGGCCTCGCAGCTGGTGCCCCCCGCGAGGATCGGGATGCCGCCCTGCGAGCCGACCACTCCGCCCCGGCCGTGGTGGTGCCGGCGCTTGGGAACCTTGAGGCCTGCGTCCGTTTCGATGTTGGTGACGGTCTCGCCCTGGACGGCGATGCGGTCGCTCTTGCTGCCGCGCTGGGTGAGGAACCACACCACGGCGACGACGAGCAGCGCGCCGACCACGCCGACGCCGATCAGCGCCTTGCTGGTCGTGCTCTTGCGCTCTTCGACGACGACGCGCTCGATGGCTTCTTTCTCGGCCTTGATGTCTCGGTGCAGGCGCGCGTGCTCGGCGAACGGCGCGAACTCGTCCCAGTCCTTGATCGGCCGTTCGTCCATGCTGAAGCTGTCACGCAGCACGTCGCCGTCGACGAAGTTGTGCGTTGCGATCTGCTGCAGCAGCTCCACGGCGCTGAACGGGCCGTGGTCCATGCCTTCCTTGATGACCACGTAGCGCGGGCGCGGGTCGCTCTCGAGGCGCGCCTTCAGCAGGCTGAGCTCGCTCGTCGAGTCGCTCTGCGGCGGCGGAGCTACGGCCTTTTCCTGCACGACCATGTCGTAGGGGCTGGCGGCGCCCAGGTCGAAACCGCCCGCCATCGAAGGCGCCGGCGGCATCATCGACATCGACACGTCGACCTCGAAGTTGTCGTCGTGATCGAGGTGGGATTCGTCGGCTTCCGGCGGCGGGATGCTGCCCGAGGGCGCCATGTGGTGGATGGCCTGGGCCAGCGCATTGAGATCATCGGGCCGGTGCACCGGGTCGGCGACCAGGGCCTTGCTGAGCACCTGCTCGAGCGCGACGGGCAGGGTCGGCACCACTTCGGTCGGCCGGCGCATGCCGGGGCCTACCGTCTCGCCGGTGACGAGCTCGTACAGGATGGCGCCGACCGCATACACGCTGGCTCGCGAGTTGCCCGGCTGTCCGTCCCGCTCCTCGGGTGCCAGGCAGGCCCGGTCACGGGGCAGCGTCGGCGCGTTCTGCGAGAGCTCGGGCGAGATTCTGGTAGTGCCCGAGATCGTCGGTGACGACGGTCGACGGGTGCAGGAACAGGTTCTCTCCCGCGGCGTGGCGCTCGGCCGCCTCGACGCACAGCGGGACGACGATGCCGACGGCCTGCTTCAGGGTGAAATGCGACGCCTTTGCCCTGAGCTCCTCCATACTGGCCCGGAGAGTTCCCGGGACGATGGTGGAACCGACCGGGAGAGGCGTGCCCATGTGTTGTGCGCCGGACGACATATCGAGCGCGCGATACTACCGGGTGGCCCGGGGGCGGACAAGGCGTGCCCGCGTCATCTGGCCCCCGCCGTTGACCACCGACAGCGCTGATACCAGTCTCAAATCGGGGTTTCGTCGTCGCGTTGGTGGCCGTGCCACGGGTCGCGCCGCTTCTTGTAGGTTCCCCGCACGAAGCTGCCCAGGACCGGGGCGATGTTCGCGGCGATGTCGGCGTCCCACTCGCCGCCGTGGACGTAGTCGACCGGGCGGTCGTCCGTTCCGAGGAGGGCGAACCCAGGAAACTTGTCGACCGGGATCTGCAGGCGCGCGAGCTCGAGTGCGAAGTCGTTCACGTCGATGCGCACGAGTCGCACATCCGCGAGCGCGCGCTGCATGCGCGGGTCGTCCAGTGACGCCGCGACGCCATTGCACGGGTGACAGTCCCTGACGACCAGCCAGACCAGGAGCTTCTGCTTCTTGTTGGTTGCGACGGTCCGCTGGTGGTCGAGCTCGTCGCGCAGCGACGGGATGTCCGATCCCACGTCGACGAGCGTGATGCGTCCCACATGCGTCTCGATCACGCCCTTCTGGATCGAGGCCTTTCCCGGCGCCGGCAGGGAAGCGCGTGCGCCTCGTCCGGAAGGTGCCGTCGCCGACGGGGAAGGCCCGGGAACCGTTGTCGGCATGGGGATTGGAGCGAATGCGCGCGGCGGCGAATGGTGGGCGGTGTGGAACGGTGCCTTGGGTCTGGCAGCCCAGGCGATGAACACGCCCAGCGCGACGACCGTGGCCACGAGGTTCAGCGCTCCCAATGTGATGCCGGCGTTGGCCAGCCCCTTGCCGCCGCGGCGCCCGCCCGAGCGTTCGATGTCGCCGCGGGCCACCAGTCCCAGTGCGATGCCGAGCAGGCCGCCAATGCCCCACAGGCACACGAACCCCGCCAGCGAGCTGATCAGCGACCAGATCGCGGCGGCGCTCGTTCCCACGGTGCGGCCGTTGTTGTCCGCGAACGGATCGACGACGGGCGTCTGCTGGCTCTCGTCCACTACCGGAAGTCTAGCGACGCGGTCTCCGCCGACAAGCCGATCCCGGCGTGAAACGCCTAGAACCCGACACCGACGCTGGCGACGACCAGCAGCCAGGGGGAAGCATCGGCGTAATCGCTTCCGCGGATTGCCGGCACGCTGCCGATCACGTCCAACGAGGCCCGCGCGTCGGTGTCGCGTACCGGCAGCGAGTACTGCAGGCTGCCTCGCAACAGTCCGATACCGAGCGTATGCGGCTCGATCGCGCCGCTTGTGGCGTTCTTCTGGTTTTCGCGAGCCACACCTGCTCCCGCGCCGAGGATCGGATGGAGCTTCTTTCCCGATCCGAAGTCGAGCCACAGCTCGCCGGTGTATTGCGACAGGCCGCGGCTGCTGCCGACGCGCACCCAGCTGCCCGAAAGACGCAGCCCAGCGGCGCGCTGCCCGATGTCCACCGCAGCGAACAGCCCGCCGTCCGGTGTCGAGCGCGAGATGCGCAGGGCTGGACCGGTCAGCAAGCGCACCGTCGAGCGCGGCCTGTAGAAGTCGTCGGCCCGGTCGGCGTAGTCGCCGCGGTCGTGATCCACATGGCCGCGCGCGATCGTGGTCTCGTCGGGCGGTTCGGCGAAGCCGCCCGCCCGGGCCGGAGCGCCGACCGCGACAACGGCCAGGCCCAGCAGGCCGCTCGACAGAGCGTATCGGATGGTGCCTGCGCGGCGATGCAGAGATCGGGTTCGCGTGCGTTGCATAGGTCCTCCAGTGGCCCGGCTCCGGGCTCTCGAAAGGGACAACGCGCGACGCGCGCGCGGCTTACGCTCGGGTGGCACAGTCGGGGCGCCCGGTGGGCCGGGCGCCATTCAGGAGGCGGAATCGCGCGCCATACGCTATGGTGGAGGGCGCATGAGATGCCTCCGCGGCTTGTCGTGCTGTGCACTCTCCCTGGTCCTCGTTCTCGGGCTACCGGGAGTGGCTGCAGCGCGTGCCCCCGCTGGATCATCGGGCTCCGGCGCGACGAACTCCGCACCCGAGCCCGGATCGCCGGCGGCGGAGAAGCTCGCGCGCAAGCACTTCAAGCGTGCCCTGGAGCGCTACCGCAAGGGCGCCTACCGCGAAGCGATCCGCGAGCTCAACAAGGCCATTGCACTTGATCCGCACAGCAAGGACCTCGTCTACAACCGCGGTCTGGTCTACGAAAAGCTCGGGCAGATCGACAACGCTATCCACGAGTTCGAGCATTATCTGACGCTCGAACAGGACCCCGAGGAACGCGAACGGGCTCGCGCCATCATCCGCCGCCTGAAGGGGGCCCGGCGTGAGGTGGAGAAACCTGCCCCGCCCGCCGGCGGCGGGAGCCCGGCCAGCTCGCCAGCCGGTTCCAGCCCGTCTCCCGGTTCGCCGACCACGCCGGCACCGGTTGCTCGCCACGGCCGGCTCGACACCTGGGTGTACGTGGCCGGCGGCGTCGCGGTTGTGGCCGCGGTCGTGGGAAGCATCTTCGGGATCCGGGCGCTGGCTACCGAGCCTGGCGTGGACCAGTCGACGGGCGGCAGCAGAACCTACACCGGCATGCAGAACGACCAGAGCCGGGCCCATTCCTATGCCGTTGCGGCCGACGTATCGTTCGGGGTCGGGATCCTGGCCGGAGCTGCAGCTGGGGCCTTGTACTTCCTGCGAGCGCCGGCGCCTGCGCCGGCCGACACGGCACGCGCGATGCGGGCGCTTCCCCCGCCAGCGGCGCCGGCCCCGGGCTTCAGCTGGGCGGTGCGGTTTTGAGGGCAGCGGTCGCGGTCGTGCTGGTCGCCGTGCTGGCCATCGTGATGGCCGGTGGCTGCAGCCTGCTGGTTCCCTCGGCGATCGATCACGTGAAATGCAGCAGCCCCGGCACGATCGGGCCGCCGGCTTGTGGGCCGGGCCAGATCTGCGCGGCAGGTGAGTGCACCGCCTGCCAGGATGTCGATGCCTGCGGCGACGGCATCGACAACGACTGCAACGGCGTCGTGGACGACAGCTGCGCGGGTGACGGCGGCTCGGCCGACGCCGCAGTGGGCAAACCGTGCGGGCAGGGGACGGGATGCCCGGCGGGCTTGTTCTGCCTGGATCCGCAGGGCGTGCTGGGCCAGCCGGGCCAGCCCTTCTGCACGCGGGGCTGCTGCACATCCGCCGATTGCGGCAGCGGCGACGCCGTCTGCTGGCCGACGTCGAAGGGCGCGGCGATGTGTCGACTGGCATCCGAGGTGGGGCGCGCGAAGCCGGGGGCAGGGGCGAGCGGCTCGCCGTGCAGCGGCGACAGCGACTGTCGCTCGGGGGCCTGCGGAAACAACGGCGTGTGTATCGACACCTGTTGCAGCAACGCCGACTGTCCGTCCAGCAGCGCTCCGTCGTGCGCTCTCGGGCCCATCTCGGATCAGCAATACCGGGGGTTCTATTGCTCGGCCGCGGGCTCGCGGGGCTACCAGGAGCAGTGCGGCGGCGACGGCGACTGCCAGAGCCGGCTGTGCATGAGCGTCGGGATCGGAAACATCTGTAGCCAGCCCTGCTGCAACAGCACCCAGTGCGGGGTCGTCGGTCCCGTCCGGTTTACCTGCGCCTACTATATAAATGGAGGTGTAGGTACGCGGATGTGTGTGGTGCCGCAGGGCGGGGCGGGGGACGGCGTCACCGGCGCAGCGTGCGGGCGCGACTCCGATTGCCGGTCCGGCAAGTGCCTGGACTACCAGGGCCAGAAGGTCTGTTCCGACGCTTGTTGCCGCGATTCCGATTGCGGTAACCCCAAGCTTCATTGCCGTCCAGTGAACTCCGGGGGCACGTACGTCTTGCGGTGTGTCCCCATGTAGGTAAAGGATCTGGAGGGGGAGCCTCGTCTACATGGGCTCTGGTCACCCGCTTCAGGATTCCGACGCTACTTTGCCGCCGCTCAGCGCGCTGAAGGGAAAGGTGTGTCCGCGCTGCCACCGGCAGCTCGAGATCAGCGAGCCCGGATACGAGCTGGAGGGACCCGCTTCGGGGCCCGCCGCGCTTCCGCGCTGCCCCGAGCATGGCCTGGCGTACGTGGACGGCGGCGACCTGGCGGCGGCGCACGGCGACATCATGCTCGGCACCACCGTGACCGGGCGCTTCACGATCCTCGCGCGCCTCGGCTCCGGCTCGATGGGCGCAGTCTATCGCGCGCGGCAGGAAGCAGTGGGACGGGACGTGGCGATCAAGATCGTCCGCCGCGATCGCGCCTACGACCCGGAGACGAAGGCGCGCTTCGAGCGCGAAGCGCGAGCCACCAGCGCGTTGGTCAGCCCCCACACCGTCACGGTCTTCGATTTCGGCGAGGCCGAGGATGGCGCGTGGTTTCTGGCCATGGAGCTGCTCGACGGCGAGACGCTCGGTCAGCGCCTGCGTCGAACGCGGCGGCTTCCGGTACCCGATGCAGTGCGGGTTGCGCGTGAAGCGCTCAAGTCACTCGCCGAGGCGCACGCCAAGGGCATCGTCCACCGCGACCTGAAACCCGACAACCTGTTCCTGGTGACGATGCCGGATGAAGCGGGCAACCCGGCAACGCAGACCTGCAAGGTGCTGGACTTCGGCATCGCCAAGGTGCTCAGCGACGAGCAGAAGGTGGATCAGCTCGAGACGCAGGCGGGGACCGTCTTCGGCACGCCACGCTACATGTCGCCGGAGCAGGCGCAGGGCACGACGCTCGACGCGAGAAGCGATCTGTACTCGCTCGGCGTGATCTTGTTCCAGATGCTCGCGGGGCGCGCTCCGTTCGTCGACGACGACGCGGTCGTGGTGATGGCTCGTCACATCAAGGAAGAGCCACCCGCGATGCGCGAGGTCGCGCCGCAGGCGATGGTGCCGCCGCTGCTCGAGCGCGTTGTGCGACGCGCCCTGTCGAAGCAGCCGGGCGATCGTCCCCAGAGTGCCGAGCAGTTCATCTACGAGCTCGACGCGGCGATGGAGAACTCCGGCGCGGTCGTGACCGGAGTGCACGCGACATCCTGGGCTGGTCCTGGCGTGCCTTCGTCGTCGCGGAGGCGCAAGGCGCTCGCGCTGGGCGCGGGCGCTCTGGGGCTCGGCTTGGTGTTTGCGAGTGGGTATCTCGCGTTCCGGTTGTTCCGGTCGCCGTCGGTGGCTCACGCAGCGGCGTCGGCTGCGCCCCCGACGGCTTCCATTCCGGTGGTCGCGCTGGCACCCGAACCCGGCGCTCCGTCGCCCACAGACGAGGCCGGTGCCCGGGAAGCGGCGGATGCGGGCGGGGACGCGAATAGCGCCACAGTGGAAAAGACGCACCGACACTCGACGAAGCGACCGATCCCCCGCCGTGCGGCTCCCGCCCACCGTCGTGCTCCCGCAGCGGTAGATCTGGACCGTAAAGCAGGCGACAAGTACGGCCGATTCGAATAGCCGCGACGGTCAGCGCCCCCCCGGGGCGACGCTTCCGTCACGTGGGATGCGAACCTAGCTAAACCCGCGTTGCGGCTGGGATATGGCGCGTGTTAGCGTCGCCGCGACATGGACCCTCGTGAGATGGACACGCTGGTTCAGCGACTGGTCCAGAACCCACACGATCAGGAAGCCATTACGTATGCGCACCATGCGGGTCAAAGCGATCCGCGCTCGTACGCGATGCTTCTCGAGAAGGTCGGAACCGCGACCAGCGATCCGGCATTTGCCTGCCACTGGCTGACCGAAGCCGCGAACGTCTGGACGACGACGCTCGGCGATGCACACCGCGCAGCGCGCGCGTTGATGATCGCGATCGATCGCGATCCAACGCAAGCTACGCCGGCAGAACGGCTCGCTGAACTCTACCGCGACAAGGGCGACACCAAGGCGTTGGTCGCACTTCTGGAACGCCGGGCGAAGGCACTCGCTCCGCTGGCGCAACACGACCCGGAGATGCGCGGTCACGTTGCGGGCATCCACGAAGAGCTCGGCCGCTTGTGGTCGGAGCCACCGCTGTCGCAGTCGAAGAAGGCGATCGACAACTATCGCCGCGCCATCGAATACGACCCCAACAGCCAGTACGCCATCTACGCCATCCGCGAGTTGCACAAGAGCGCCGGCCAGTGGGCCGACGCTGTTCCGTACTTCGCGATGGAAATGGCGCTTGTCGGCGACGCCGAGCGGCAGGTCGCGCTGTATCAGGACGAAGCGGAGGTCAGGCGCAACGCGGGCGATCTGTCCGGCTCGACGGACGCGTTGCGTGCGGCGCGTTCCATCGAAGGCGGACAGGACGCGGGTCTGAAACAGCAGATCGCAAGTCTCGTGCTCGAACGCGTGCAGGCGGGCGAATCCGTACACGAGAGCGAGCGCACCGAAGCTGCGCAGTTGTTCGTCGAGCTCGCCGAGGAGTTCCCCGGGGAACACGGCTATTCGTACTCGGTGTGCGCGCTCGAGGTCGACGCGGGCAACGACCGCGCGATGCAGCTGGCGATCTACTACGGCAGCGAGGTTGGCCGATCCGCCGAGGTTGCTCCGTACGCGGCTGGGTACCTCAAGGCGAATCCACAGGGCGCGCTGGCAGGTGAAGCGCGACAGCTGGTCTCGCAGTCGTTGCACGACGGGGCGATCGCCGACGATTCGATGCTCGACGCGCTTGCGCCGGCTGCCGATGCGCCCAACCCCGAGCGCGTCCGCGGCCTGCTCGACATCGCCGAGCAGCTGGTTCGCAAGGGCAAGAAATCCGACGCCGCGGCCAAGTACCGCGAGGTCGTCGAGCTGGAGCCGGCCAACGAGGACGCCGTCGGCTTCCTTGAAGGATACCTGCGCCAGACGCGCAAGTACGCCGACCTGCGCGACATGCTGCTGGCCGCCTGCCGCGTTCCGGGCGTCGATGTCGACGCGCGCAAGGGCTGGCTGCGCGAGATCGCCGGGCTGTGCGAGACGCAGCTCAGGGATCTGGAAACCGCCATCCAGGCCTGGAAGCAGCTGGTTGCCATCGACCACGGCGACGAGGGCCCGAAGAACCAGCTGCGCCGGCTTCTGGAACGCGCAGGGCAGTGGGACGACCTGACGACGCTGCTCGAGCAGGAAGCCGAACAGACCACGGATATCGAGGCGCGCCTTTCCATGGAGAAGGCGATCGCCAAGATCCACGAGCAGAAGCGCCGCGACCCCGTGGCCACCGGTGAAGCCTGGGCGCGCATTGCCAGCCTGACGCCCGAGGACGAGACGGCCATCAACACCGCCGTGCGCCACTTCGAGAAGGGCGAACGCCTCGACCTGGCCGCGCAGGTGATTGCGGACAACATCGGCAGCGTGGCCGACGAGCGCGCCCGCGGTCTCCTGTTCCGCAAGCTCGGCGAGATCAGGCAGAACACCGGCGAGATCCAGGGCGCCGGCGACGCCTTTGCCGAAGGCGCTGCTCTCGCCAAGGACGCAGGTCTGTGGGAAGCAGCCGAGCGTTGCTTCGTGCAGGTCGAAGTGTGGGATCAGGCGGCGGCGGCGATCGACGAGCGCGCCCAGCTGTCGCCCAAGCCCAAGGACCAGGCAGCTCTGTACGCGACCGAAGCGGACTACCTTGCCAGGGCTGGCGACGAGTCGAGTGCTGTCCTCCGTCTCGAGCAGGCGACCGATCTCGATCCGGTGAGCGACGAGTACGCGGCGGCGCTGGAAGAGCGCTACAACCTCGCCAGTCGCACCGAGGATCTCGCGGCGTTCCTGCTGCGTCGCGCCGACAAGCTCCAGGACAAGAACGTGCGCGTGGCCTTGCGCAAGCGCGCGGCGGAGCTGCAGCGCGACGTGCTCGGCAATGCCGACGCCGCGCGAGAGAGCCTGCAGCAGGTGCTGACCGAGGGGGATGACGCCGACACGTTGTCGCTGCTTGCGGACGACGCCGAACAGCGCGGTGAGTACGGCGATGCTGTCGACTTCCTGCACCGCCTCGCAAAGTCGACCGGCGACCGGCAGAAGAAGGCCGAGGTGGTCCTGCGCGAGGCGCGCATGGTCGCCAGCGGTCTGGACGACGCCGACGGGGCCATCGAGCGCTACGAGATGGTGCTCAAGGAGCTGGACCCGAAGAACGAAGAGGCCCTGTCCGCCATCGCGGACCTGCACGAGAAGAACGACAATCTCAAGGGCACCGCGGACGCTCTCGAGCGGCACCTGAAGGTGGTCGAGGAACGTCAGGCCAAGCTGGACATCGCACAGCGGTTGGCGCAGCTCTACGAGGGCCCGCTCGACGACAAGCGCGCGGCGATCCGCGTGCTCGACATCGTGCGTGAGCTCGACGAAGAGGACTTCGATGCTCTGCAGCGCCTGTGCGATCTCGCCGAGGCCGTCGAGGACTGGCAGCGCGTTGCCGACCACATGGGCGCGCTCATCTCCATCGAAGGCGACGAGGCCGAGGTGAGCCGGATGACCCGCAAGCTCGCCGGCATCCTGCACGAGAAGCTCGAGAAGGGCGACGAGGCATTGGCGGCGCTCATCACGGTTGCCGACACGGGCGACGAGGAATGCCGCAAGGAGTACGTGACGCTCGGTGACGAGCTGGGCTGGAAGGGCATCGTCGCGACCAAGCTCGTCGAGTGGTACCTGGAGTCACCGGTCGGGCCGGCGCGCAACGAATCCCTGCGCGGTGCCTTCGATCGCTTCCTCTCGGTGGGGCGCGAGGCTGAAGCTGCGAATATCGCCAAGGAACTCGCGCGGACGCGGGGCGCCGACGCCGAACTGGCCAAGCAGCTGGAAAACGTCGCCGTCAAGCTCAAGGATCTGGACGCGCTCGGCGTGGCGCACGACCTGATGGTCGAGGACCTCAGCGGACCGCCTCGCGCCGAGGAGATGGTGCGCCAGGCCGAAGTGCTGCTCTCGGCAGGTGTGGCGCCGCCCGAGGCCATGCAGCACGGTGAGCAGGCGCTGACGAGCGTGTCGCCCGACGAGGTCGATCCGCTGCTCGAGCGCTTGAGCAAGCTGGCGGCCGAACCCGCCCAGATCATCGATCTGTACGAGCGGCAGGTGACGCGCTGCAAGGCCCCGCCCGACAGGCTGAATGCGTTGGCGCGTGCGGCCCAGGTGGCAGCCGAGAACGGCGCCGTCGAGCGCGCTCGCAACTTCTTCGACATCGCACTCGGCGGCGGCGTGCAGGACGACACGCTGGAGAAGCTGCAGGAGATGGCGCGCACGTCGGACGAATCGGTGGGCGATTCCCGCTTGCGCCGCACACTGGCCGAGGCGCTCGCGGCCGGCGGAACCGGCTCCCGCGACGGCGGGCGCACCCGCAGTGCGTTCCTGAGGCGCGCCGCGCTGCTGGCCTACAGGGATCTTGAAGATCCGGACAAGGCGTTCCAGTGGCTCGGCGACGCGCTGGTCACTCACGTCGACGACGAAGGGCTGGACGCGTTGCAGGAGCTGGCCGAGGAGGTCGGCGATCCGCGCCGCGCCGAGACGGTTCTCGGGCGTGCACTCGAGGAGGTGTTCGACGGCCCGTTGGTGCGCAAGCTGCTCGCACGCCGGGCGGCGCTCAGGCGCGATCGGCTCGAGGACAAGGCCGGCGCGGCCGGCGACCTCAAGCGTCTGCACGATCTTTCGCCCTCCGACACCAGCGTGATGGAGCAGCTGTCGGCGTTGTACACGGAGCTCGCCGACTGGCGCGGGATGGTGCAGCTGTACGAGGACCAGATCCTGCGCGGCAAGGATGCGGGTTCGCGCGCAGAGCTGGCGCGCAAGGTCGCGCGGCTGTGGGAAGAGAAGCTGGATGATCCGCGCGAGGCGGCTGACGCCTGGCGGCGCGTCCTGAGGATGAAGAGCGGCGACCCCGAAGCCACCGAAGGCCTCGAACGGGCCAAGAGCAACATGCTCAAGAAGAAGGACGAGCCCGCGCCCGAGCCGGAAGCCGCGCCCGAGCCGGAAGCCGCGCCCGAAGCAGCGGCGGCCGCCGAGGAGCCAGCCGCCGCGGATGAGGAGCCTGCGTCCGGGGCCGAGCCTGCCGAGGCAACGGCGGACGAGGACGACGACGACGATCACCCGACGATTCCTCCTCCCGCCGACCCGGGCGGGGAGGGCGCGACCGACGAAGCGCTGGTGGAGCCTCCGCCGAAGCCGGAACGACCGGATGTCGCGTTCCCGCACCAGGACGAGACGACGCTGTCGGCCGAGATGGAAGACATGGAGGCGCCCGCGGAGGTCGCCGCGCCGCCGTCGGGCTCGGCACCGCCGCCACCGCCAGTGCGCTCGGCACCGCCGCCACCGCCTTCGCGTTCGGGACATCCCCCGCCGCGCTCGGTTCCGCCGCCGCCTTCATCGCGCTCCGGGCACCCGCCGCCGTCGCGCTCCGGGCACCCGCCGCCGCCACCGTCGCGCTCGGCACCGCCGCCACCGCCTTCGCGTTCGGCACATCCTCCCGCCGCGCCGGCTGCCGCCGCCGCCGGGACGCCCTACGGCGAAGATGTGGTCGACCCCACCGAGGTGCGCGCCCCGGTCATGGCCGATGACCTGGACGTGACGAGTGTCGACGAGGACGAGCTCATCGTCGACGACGACGAGTTGCTGGAGGACTGAGCTCCAGCACGCCGGCGTCGGCGTCGAGCTCTGCCATGAGCCCGAAGGTCAGGGGCTCGTTGTGGCGACAGTGTCCGAAGCGCAGGCCGGAAACGACCGGAATGCGCAACGAGGCCAGGCACGCGCGCACTGCTTCATGCGCGTCTACCCGCCAGGGACCGGCAGGGCAGTCCGTCAGCTCGCCGACGATCACCGCAGCGACCCGGTCGAACGCTCCAGCCACCCTGAGCGCCGTCAGCATGCGGTCGAGGCGGTAGGAGCTCTCCGTCACATCCTCGATCGCCAGCACCGCGCCCTCCGGCACGAACAGCCGTCCCGCGGCCGCGCACGTGAAGAGCATGGCCAGATTGCCGCCAGCCAGCGGTCCGCGCGCGCGTCCGGGGCTCCAGGTCTCGAGGTTGTCGAAACGGCGCGGCCGAGCTGGATCCTCGAGCACGGAGAGCCAGCGCTGGCGCGTCAGTGCGTCGCCGTGGCCCAGCGCAGCCATGTTGTGCGCGTGCAGACTGGCGACGCCCACGCGCGCCGCCTCCACGTGCAACACGGTGACGTCCGAGAAGCCGACGAGCCAGCGTGGCGATCGGCACAGCGCGGACCAATCGACGCGGTGGGCGATGCGCGTGAGGCCGTAGCCGCCACGGGCGGCGACGACGGCGCGGATGCCCGGATCGTCGAGGGCGCGGCCGAGCTCGGCCAGCCGCCGCTCGTCGCTGCCTGCGAGGTAGCCGTCCCGCTCGAAGATGTCCCAGTCGAACTCGACCCGGTAGCGATGCCGGAGCCAGCCCGCTCCGCGCAGGAGCAGGCTACGGTCGAACGGCCCGGAGGGGGCGACAAGCCGGACGCGGTCACCTGGCCGGAGCGGTTCGGGGACGATCACGCGCGCATCGTCGGGGCCGGATCCGCGCTCGTCAAGGCCCGCATGACCCTGTGTGGCATCGGCCGGCGGTCCCATCTACAGTGGGGTTCCGATGGATAGCCGCACTGCCCTAGCCCGGCTGACCGATGTCGCGGCCAACAACGTCATCCCGTTCGCACAGCGCCTGATGGCCGGCGCCCGGCGCTCGGCCGACGAGCTTGCACTCAGGATGCTCGGTCCCAATTTCGACGACCGCGTGCAGCGGCTCAAGGAGCGCTACACCGGCGTCGGGGGCGATCCGTTCGGACTCGATCCGGACACGGCCAAGTACGCCGTGATGGTCTGCGCGTTCTTCCACCGCATGTACTTCCGTGCCGAGGTGCACGGTGTCGAGAACGTGCCGGAAGGGCGGGTGCTGCTCATCGCCAACCACTCGGGCCAGCTACCGCTCGACGGCGCGGTCATCGGTAGCGCGATGTTCCTGGACGCCGAGCCGCCGCGGATGATCCGCGCCATGGTCGAGAAGTGGGCGCACTCGCTGCCGTTCGTGTCCACCTTCTTCAGCCGTGTGGGACAGGTAGTGGGCGTCCAGGAGAACGCCCGGCGGCTGCTGGAGATGGGCGAAGTGCTGCTGGTCTTCCCCGAGGGAACACGCGGCATCTCGAAGCCGTTCGCCCGCCGCTACCAGCTCGAGGAGTTCGGTCTGGGCTTCATGCGTCTGGCGATCGAGACCAACACGCCAATCGTTCCGGTGGCCGTCGTCGGCGCCGAGGAGCAGTACATCAACATCGGCAATCTGCGCTGGGCTGCTCGTGCTCTGGGCATGCCGGTCTTTCCGGTGATGCCCCAGCTCTTCGTGCCCGGAGGACAGCTGCCGTTGCCGACGAAGTACCACCTCTATTTCGGCGAGCCGATGCACTTTTCCGGTGACCCCGACGACGACGATGTGATGATCGAGGAGAAGGTGTGGGTCGTGAAACAGACGATCCAGAGCATGCTCAATCGTGGCCTCAAGGAGCGGAAAGGCCTCTTCTTCTGATGATGCGCGACGGCGACAGCGGCGGGAGCGAGCGGCGCGCGCCGACCGAGCGGCGACAGCACCCGCGGCGCGCCCAGGACGTCCCGGGTCGCACGGCGGACCGCATCGAGCACGGAGCGGTGGTCATCACCGGCATCTGCGGGCGGCTGGGACGGCGTCTCGGGCGGCTCCTGCACCGCGAGCGACCCGTGATCGGGCTGGATCGGCGACAGTTCCCGGATCGCCCCAAGGACATCGACCACTACGCCATCGACATCCGTCGCAAGAAGGCCCGCGACCTGTTCCGTCACGGCGACATCGGCGCGCTGGTGCATCTGGGAGTGATGCACAACCCGCGCGACAGCCATGAGGAGCATCACACGTGGAATGTCGTCGCGTTCCAGAAGCTGCTTGAATACGTGCAGCAGTACGACATCCCGAAGCTGGTGCTGGTTTCCAGCGCGAATGTGTACGGGCCGCGGCCGGACAACGCGCAGTTCCTGACCGAAGACGCGCCTCTGCTCGGTGCGGGCGCGTTCAGCGACATGCGCGACCTGGTCAATCTGGACATGCTCACGCAGTCGTTCTTCTGGAAGCACCCGCGCACCGAGACGGTCATCCTCAGGCCGACGCACATCCTCGGCACCGTGCACAACGCGCCGAGCAACTACCTCCGGCTGAAGGTCGTGCCGACGCTGATGGGCTTCGACCCGATGATCCAGTGCGTGCACCAGGACGACCTGGTCGACGCGATCCGGCTTGCGCTTCGACCCGGCGTGCGCGGGATCTTCAACATCGGCGGCCCGCCGCCGCTGCCGCTGTCGCAGGCACTGCGCATCCTCGATCGCCCGACGTTGCCGCTGCCGCACACGCTTGCCAAGCTCGGCATCGAGCGGCTCTGGCGACTGCGCATGACGTCGTTCCCCGCGCCGGAGCTCGACTTCATCCGCTACGTGTGCATGGTCGACGACCGGCGCGCGCGGCAGGTGCTCGGTTACGCGCCACGCTTCGACATCGAGCAGACGCTCAGGGCGGTCGACGAGGAGCGCTGGATCTGATGCGGGGCGTTCGGGTTGCGCTTTCGCTCGCGCTGCTGCTGTGCGCCGGTTGCCACCGCTCCCACCCAGACGCGGTGCCTCCCGAGCCGAGCGGAGGGTTGGTGGCAGCGCCGCCCGGGGCGCTCGGCGCGCGCGCCGCCGAGCCGCCGGGCGCGGGCGGAGCCGCGGGGATCGGGGTCGAGCCGCCGGACCGCACGCCTCCTCCCGCCGCGGGTGGGGCGCCTGAAGCACCGCCAGCGCTGGCACCGCCGGCTGGTTCGGGGGTGGCGCTGTGAAGCTGGCGTGGCTGGCGCCGCTGGCTGCCGTGCTTGTGGCCGGTTGTCCCACGACCCACCTGCGCCCGACCGGGCCCCCTCCGGAGTACGAAAAGCCCGTGCTGCCCGCCTGGGAGGCTGCTGCCCCGGCAAATCCACTGGACAACCTGGGCCAGGGCGCCTGGGTCGACGAGACGGGCGACCAGGATGCTGGCGCGGATGGGGCCACCGAGGCGACTGCCCCCGCCGAGGCAGCGGTCGGCCAAGCCGGCGCGCAGCCTGCGGATGCCGCTGCGTCGTCGGATGCCGGAGCTCCCAGGCCGCCTGGCCGGAAGCCTCGGCCGACCTCCAGAGCTCGCTAGAACCGACGAGCGCGATTCCACTCCCGACGGCGCCCCCCGGTGACCTTGGCTGGCAAACCAAGGGGCCCCGGATTAGGCTCCGGGTGTTGGAGGCACGCTCCCTGATAGTCCGGAGGCTGGAGATTTGAGCTCGGTCCGCGAGCAGGCCGAGCGCGCGCGCAGCGCGGCTCGAGCCATCGCGAGCCTCCGGCGAGGGGAGAAAGACGCGGCGCTGGGCGCGGTGGCCGCGCGCCTGCGTTCGAGTGTCGCGCGCATCGGCGAGGCCAATGCCCGCGATCTGGAGCGCGGGCGAGCCGCAGGGCTCTCCGCCGCCATGCTCGATCGGCTGGGGATGGGTTCGAAAGTCGTCGAGTCGACCGCCGCCGGCGTCGAGCACATCGTCACGCTGCCGGATCCTGTCGGCAGTCGCGGTCCGATGCGCCGGCTCGAAAACGGCCTGCTCGTCGGTCGCCAGCGCTTGCCGCTGGGCGTGGTCGCGATGATCTACGAGTCGCGACCCAATGTGACGGTCGACGCCGCGGCGCTGTGCATCAAGTCCGGCAACGCGGTGCTGCTCCGCGGCGGCAAGGAAGCGGCGGACACCAACCAGGTGCTCGGCGCCATCCTGGCCGAGGCGCTGGAAGAAGCCGGACTGCCACGCGACGCCGTGCAGATCGTACCCGCCTCCGATCGCGAAGGCATCCGCGAGCTGCTGTCGTTGTCCGACTTGATCGATCTGGCCATTCCGCGCGGAGGCGAGGGGCTGATCCGCTTCGTCGCGGAAAACGCCCGGGTACCCGTTATCAAGCACTACAAGGGCGTCTGCCACCTGTATCTCGACGAGAGCTGCGATGCCGCCATGGCGACGGCCCTCGCGCTCAACGGCAAGGTGCAGCGCCCCGGCGTGTGCAACGCGCTCGAGTGCCTGCTCGTGCACCAGGCCGAGGCAGCGCGCGTCCTGCCCGGGCTGTGCGAAGCGCTGATCGCCGAAGGCGTCGAGATCCACGGCTGCCCGCGCACTTGCGAGCTGGTGCCGGCGGCTCGTCCAGCCCACGACGACGACTGGGGTGCGGAGTTCCTGGCGAAGATCCTCGCGGTGCGCGTGGTGGGCGATCTCGATGCCGCGCTCGATCACGTGGCCCGCTACGGCTCGAACCACACCGAGGTGATCTGCACCGGCAGCTACGCCCGGGCGCAGCGCTGGCTGTCCGAGGTGGATGCCAGCTGCGTCATGGTCAATGCCTCCAGCCGCTTCAACGACGGCGCACAGCTGGGGCTGGGCGCGGAGATCGGCATCTCGACCTCCAAGCTGCATGCCTACGGGCCGATGGGGCTCGAGGGTCTCACGGCCGAGAAATGGATCGTGCTGGGCGAAGGGCAGGTCCGGAATTGACGCGGAGGAGCTGTTTTCCTGCGACCGCCAGGACAGTGCTCCGACAGGTGGTCCCGACAACGAGGGGAATCGAAAACCAGGATGACTGACGCGACCGATCAAGCGAAGCTGCACCCCGGATCCAGGAGCCGCGGCGGCAAGCCGACAAGAGCTGCCGGCGAGCGCCCCAGCCCGTCGAAGGAGGCCCAGCGCATCGCGCTGGCGGCCGCCAAGGCGGGCCTCGACAAGAAAGCGATCGGCGTCGAGATCGTCGACGTGACCGGCAAGGTCGACTACGCGGACTATCTCGTGCTGATGACGGGGCAGAGCGACCGCCACGTCACGGCCATCGCCGACGCGGTCGACGAAGCTCTGCACAAGAGCGGCGTCCGCGCGATCTCGGTCGAAGGCCTGCCCGCGGCGCACTGGGTGCTGATCGACTTCGTCGACGTGGTCGTTCACGTCTTCCAGGAAGAATCGCGCGGCCTGTACGACCTCGACGGGCTGTGGATGGACGCCCGGCGCGTGCCCGTACCCGAGTAGGAAGCGCGGTGAGGATCGCGGTGGTCGCGGTCGGGCGTATCAAGGAGCGCGCGCTGCGCTCGGTCGCTGACGACTACCTCGGGCGCATTGCCCGCTACGTGCGCTGCGACGAGATCGAAGTGCGCGACGCTGCCGGGCTCGAGCGCGCGCTGCCGGCCGGCGCGCGCGTCGTGGCGCTCGAGGTGGCCGGCAGCGCGCTGTCCAGCGAGGCCTTCGCGCGTACGATCGAGCGCTGGGGCAGTCACGGCAAGGGCGTCATCGCGTTCATCATCGGTGGCGCCGAGGGCATTCCGGCGGAGCTATCCGCCCGGGCCGACGAGCGGCTCAGCCTCTCGTCGATGACGCTGCCGCACCGTCTGGCGCGCGTCGTGCTGCTCGAACAGATCTACCGCGCGATGACGATCCTGCGCGGCGAGCCGTACGCACGCGAAGGGTAGGGGTGACACAAGGTCGGGGCGACCGGGCAATCAGGACGACTCGGCGTCCTTTGCCGGCTTCTTGCCGAAGATGTAGGCGATGCCGATCGAGATCAGGTAGAGCAGGCACAGCGGCACAGCGAGCAGCACCTGGCTGGTGATGTCGGGCGGCGTGAGCACGGCGGACAGCGCGAACGCGATCACTACGAAGTAGCGGCCGAACTTGATCAGGTGGCGGTGGTTGATGAGGCCTGCGACCGACAGGAAGAACACCACCACCGGCAGCTCGAACACGGAGCCGAACGCGAGCAGCATCTGCGTGACGAACTGGATGTAGTCGCCGATCATCACCGTCGGCTGCACCTGGAAGCCCTGTGCGCCGACCGGGCCGCTGAAGCCGAGCAGGTACTGGAAGCCGATGGGGAAGACCACGCGCCAGCCGAAGTAGCCGCCGAGCGCGAACAGCGCGCACGAGACGATCACGAAGGGCAGCGCGTAGCGCTTTTCCTTGGAATACAGGCCCGGCGAGACGAACGCCCAGATCTGGTAGAGGATGATGGGCAGCGCAAAGATGAAGCCGGCCAGCAGCGCCAGCTTGATGTAGGCAATGAAAAGCGCGGCGGGGGCAGGGAAGTGCAGCATCGCCTTGCCGCCGATGTGGCCGTTCTTCCAGGCGCGCACGAACGGTTCGGTCAGGATCGCAAGCAGCCGCTCGCGGAACAGCCAGCCGATGGCGAAGCCGACCGCGAACGCGCCCATCATCTTGAAGATCCTTCTGCGGAGCTCCTCTAGGTGCTCCCAGAAGGTCATCGTGTGTTCGGCCGGATCGTCGCTCATGCGTTGGACCCTGATTTCGCCTCGCTCGCGGCGTCCGCGTCCTTTGTGGTGTCGCTAGCGGATGCCTGCTTCGGCTCGGCTGCGCCGGGCTCGTCCTTCGCGGTCTCGCGGTTCCATGGTGGATCGGGACTGTCGCCGGGCTCGGCCGCTGGGTGCGAGGTCAGCTCGGGCACGGAGGGCGCAGCGACCACTGCGTCGTCCTCGTCGTCCTCGTCCACCAGATCGTCCGGCACCGCCCCGGCTGCGTCGGCGCCTTCCGGTGGGTACTCGCGGCTGTCGTCGTACTCGTAGGTTTCCTCGTATGGGTCCTCGTAGCGGCGCGGACGCGCGCCGCGGCCGACCTCGATGTCGCCCCGGAGCATGCTGCGGAGCTCGCCCAGCCCTCCCTCGAAGCCCTCCTGGCGCAGGATCTCGTCGATGCCGGTCTGGGCGCGCACCTCGGTCGTCAGCTGGCGCAGTTTGCGGATCCAGCGACCCAGTGTGTAGAGCATGCTCGGCAGCTTCTGCGGCCCGACAAAAATCAACGTGATGAGCGCGATGACCGCGATCTCGGTGAACGAGACTCCGAACACGGGGCGGAAGCTACCCCGAGGCCCGGGGATCGGCAATCGGGCTGGAAGGGCCCCGCGGCGGGCCGGGACGTGGTGGAAGGCCGGGTCAGTTCGCGGCCCACCGGATGTGCGATCCCGGCTATGCTGTCGCCGTGCGCCCCTGGATTGCCGCGCTGGGAATGACGTTCGCGGCGGCCTGCGTGACCTCGCGAGCGCAGGCGTCGCCCGCCGACCTGTTCGGATTCGGCCCCCGTAGCCAGGCCATGGGGGGTGGGGGAGCGGCGGTCGGGCGCGGTTTCGAGACGACGTACGAGAATCCGGCGTTGCTCAGCCTGTCGCGGAAGCGCGAGCTGTCGATCGGGTTCCAGACCACGCGCTACTCTCTGCACGCTACGGGCGAGAACGCCCCGGGCGCCTTGCCCGACGATCCGCTGAACGGGCTGTTCATTGGTGCGGTGTTCCCACTGCCGTTCGGCGGGATACTCGAGCATCGTCTGGTGCTTGGTCTGGGCGCGTTCACGCCGAGCTCGCTCATCGCGCGGGCGCGACTTCTGTATCCCGAGCGCCCGCAGTTTCCCGTGATCACCGATCGCGCCCAGTCGCTCGATTTCAGCATGGGGCTCGGTCTGGACATCGGGCATGGCTTCCGGGTGGGCGCCGGCGCGCGCGCACTGGCCGGGCTGACGGGTACTGTCGTCGTGCAGACCGACGCCTCCGGACACGTCGGCACCATCGTCGACGATCAGCTGGTGGCGACCTACGCGCCGGTGGTCGGCGTTTCGTACGACCACAGAAAGTGGAAGGCCGGGCTGACCTGGCGGGGCGAGTTGAGTGCCGACTTCAACGTGCTCGTCCAGGTCCACGACCTGGGGCAACTGGTGGTGCCCGACCTGCACATCGCCGGTATCGCCCAGTACGATCCGATGCAGCTGCAGCTGGAAGTCGCGCGCGAGCTGGGCCCGTGGACGCTGGCTCTGGGGGTCACGTGGAAGCACTGGTCGGCCTTCCCCGGCTGGGCGCGGCCGACCGTGCAGTGCCCGTCGTCGCGGCCCGACTGCAAGGCCCTGAAGGTGACCGCGGTCGACTTCCACGACACGGTCGTGCCGCGGCTCGGTGCAGAGTACGCCATCACGCTCTCGCGTCATGCGGTCTCGCACGTGCGCGGCGGCTATTTCTACGAGGCCTCGCCGGTTCCGGAGCAGACATCGGAGTCGAACTACTGGGACAACGACCGGCACGTGCTCACGCTGGGCTACGGCGTCGAGCTTTCGGATCCGCTGCCGCCGCTCTCGTTCGATCTGTTCTACCAGGCGCACCTGCTCGCGCCGCGCACGCACGTGAAGGATGCCGGCGTCGGACCGGAGAACGCCGGCTATCCCCGGGTGAAGACCAGCGGCACGATCCAGAACTTCGGGCTGATCGCGGGGGTGAAGTTCTGATGCGCCGTGCGGTCGCTGTGGCGCTCCTTTTCGCTGGGGCAGCGCTGGCCCGGCCGGCTCGCGCCAATCCGGCGGACACATTTCGGACTGGGCTCGCGATCCACGGCGCTCGGCGGCGCCGTCAGCGCGGACGTGCACGATTTCTCGGCGAACTACTACAACCCTTCGGGCCTGGCGTTGGCCTCCGGGACCGATCTCTCGCTCGGGTACATGTACGTCTCGCACCAGCTGAAGCTCAACGGACACGACAGCAAGGTCGATCCGGTGCGTGGCTTGATGGGCGGGATCGTCGCGCCGGGACATCTCCTGGGGGTTCCGTTCGCGTTCGGCATCGGCACGCACGTCTCGGACGAGCGGCTTTCCCGGGCCCGCACGGTCGACCCATCGGTGCCGGTCTGGGTGCTGTACGACAATCGTTCGCAGCTTTTGTATCTGACCGCGAACCTGGCGATCCGACCGGTATCGTGGCTTGCGGTGGGCGGCGGGATGACGTTCCTGGCGGCGACCGAGGGCTCCTTCGACATCACCGGCACGGCGGTGCTGCCCAACAGTCTCGGCACGCGATCGCAGTACGACTCGCAGCTGCGGCACGAGGTCGATGCGAATCTGACCGCAGTGCGCTACCCCGACTTCGGCATTACCGTTCTGCCGAGCAAGTACTTCAACGCGTCGCTGGTCTACCGTGGCCAGGCCGAGCTGAACCTGGCCATCGATGCGAGCCTGAAGGGCAACGTCGATGCGGGGCTGATCACGGTGCCTGCCGAGTATTCGCTCGAGTCGCAGACGCTGGATGCATTCATTCCGCGTCAGGTCGTGCTCGGAACCAGCACGCGCCCGATAGACGGGCTGCGCGTGAACCTGGACGTTTCGTGGGTCCAGTGGTCGAGCTACAAGAGCCCCGTCAGTCACTCGGTCACTTCGCTCACGGTGAGCCTGCCCAAGTCGCTGCTGCCGCCGGCGACGAAGCCGAGCGCGGTGACGAATCCAGGCTTCGCGGATCGCTTCGTGCCTCGCGTTGGCGTCGAGTACCGCTTCAAGCTGCGCCGGAAGCTGGAGCTGCCGGTGCGGGCCGGCTACGTCTACGAGCGCTCGCCGGTGCCCGACCAGACCGGCGCGACCAACTTCGTCGATACCGACCGGCACATCTTCTCGCTGGGCACGGGCTTCGTGATCGATCACCCGGGCGCGGTACTGCCCGGCGACCTGCGCTTCGACGTGGATGCGCAGCTGTCGGTGCTGCCGAAGCGCGTGACGCTGAAGAGCAGCCCGGCCGACTTCACCGGCGACTACAGCGCGCAGGGGACGATCCTGGCCGGTGGCGCTACGCTGTCGTTGGGGTTCAAGTGACGCTACGCACTGCACAGAGGCTCCTGCTATCCGCCGCGCTGCTCGCGCTGGGCTGCGCCACGCTGGCAGCGCCGGCGGGCGACAGCAACGCTGTGCGCCCCAACGCCCACGCTGGCCCCTTCCGCGATCTGAAGGCGGACGAGTTGCCCAAGTCGGCGCTGACGGCGCCCTACGTGCTGTCCGACGGCAGAGCCCACTTCCGCGAGTCCTGCGCCGTCGATCTGGATGGCACGGGCGCGCTTGGCAAGGTGGCGCTGTACGTCGTGGGCGACATGGGTTCCGTCACCGGCATCTACCGCTTCATGTCGCCGGATGGTCGTTCCTTCGGCAAGACGCCGGATCCGCCCACGCCCGTGCTGGTGCCCAGCGCCCAGTGGGAAGGCAAGTCCGTCGGGCGCCCGGACGTGCATGTCGTCGACGGAAAGATCTGGATGCTGTACGAAGCGGACGGCGGCATCGGGCTGGCGCGCTCCAACGACGGAAAGAACTTCACGCGCGAGCCGGGCCCGGTGCTCGGTCCAGACGCGAGCGCGACGTGGGAAGGCGGCAAGACGCCCGGCGCGCCGGCGCTGCTCCGCGTGGCATCCGACGACTATCGGCTGTTCTACGCGGTCAACGACCGCATCGGCGAAGCCCGCTCCAGCGATGGTCTGTCCTTCAAGCGCATCGGCAGCGCGCCGCTGCTCGCCCCCGCGGCGGGCGGCAGCGACGCCGACGCGCCGTTCGACAGCGCCACGGTCGGCGATCCGTACGCGGTGCTGGCGACCAGCGCCGAAGGGCGGCTTGTCACGCGGGTGTACTATGCGGGTGCGGGCGCGGACGGCCAGCGCGGCATCGGCATGGCGGCGCGCTTCGGCGTCGACGGGCCGCTCACCCGTGCCAGCGCGCCGGTGTTTCCGGTCACGCGTGACGCCCGGTCGCCCGCCGTGCTGCCTTTCAAGGACTTCACGCTGCTGTACGTGACCGAGCTCGCCGGCACGAGCCCGAGTCTGGCCTACCCGGCGACCGCGGTCGGTATCGCGCCGGGCAATGCGTCCATCCCGCTGCCGCAGCCCTAGCATTGCCCGCGCCGCGGACACCGTTCGCGATTCGGGGGCGCTGTTTTCGTGTACAGTCGACAGGTGGTCGTCGGCTGGTTTCTGGGGCTGCTGTTCATCTCGCCGCTCGTCTTCATCTACTTCCTGATCATCAAGGGGGTGGATCGCTACGAGCCGGAGCCGTGGTGGCTTCTGACCATGGCGTTCTTCTGGGGTGCCATCGGTGCGACGACGATCGCCATCGTCGGCAACGAAATCGGCATGGGCGCGCTGACGGCGGCGCTGGGCTCGCCCTCGAACAGCGCCATCGTGAACAACTCCACAGCGACGTTCGTCGCGCCGTTGGTGGAGGAGAGCGCGAAGGGCTTCGGCCTGCTCATCATCTGGACGCTGTCGGCGCTGTGGCTGAACGAGATCGACGGCGCTCTCGACGGAGCCATCTACGGAGGCGTCATCGGTCTCGGCTTCACGCTGACCGAGGACATCCTCTACGTGGGTGCCGCCACCGCGAAAGGCGGGCTGGCCGGCTTCACGACCGTGTTCATCATGCGCACCGTGATGGCGGGACTCGGGCACGCTTCGTTCACGGCGATGACGGGACTCGGCGTCGGCGTGGCCAACGAAACGCGCAATCCGCTGATCAAGATCGTGGCGCCCATTGGCGGCTGGATGTGCGCGGCGGGGCTGCACTTCGTGCACAACCTGCTGGTGACGTTCCTGATGGATGGTGGTGTTGGTCTGGTCCTGAAGTACCTGGTCTTCTGGACGTTCGACATCCTGTTCTTCGTGCTGCTGTACGCGCTGGCCGTTCGCGATCGCAGCATCGTCATGCGGGGCCTCGTGGATGAAGTGGGCCGGTTGCTCCACCCCAAGGAGCTCCAGCGCACCACGAGCTACAAGATGTTCCTGCCGCTCTGGAACACCCTGTCGCTCATGAAGAGCCCGCAAGGCTACTGGTCGAGCCGCAGAAAGCAGCTCGACCTGGTGGAGCTCGCGATGGTCAAGAACCGCCGCCGCCGCGGCGAATCCGGCTCCTTGCTGGATACCCGCGAACAGAAGCTACGCGCCGAGATCGCCCAGGCGAACCAGGCCGGCGTCTTCGTCGGCGAGCGGTGAGCCGTCTTCGTCCCGCCCCGCCCCCGCGAAGCGGGGTCTCGCTCTGCCCGGACACACCCCGCGGAGCCCCCCAAGCGGGCTAGCGCGCGAGGCTGCGGGCGATGACGAGGCGCTGGATCTGGCTGGTGCCTTCGTAGATCTGCAGCACCTTGGCGTCCCGCATCAGCTTCTCGACCGGGTACTCCTTGACGTAGCCGTTGCCGCCGAAGACCTGCACGGCGTCGATGGCCGTCTGCATGGCGCTGTCCGCGCCGTAGGCCTTGGCGAAGCTCGAGACGATCGGATCGCGCACGCCGTTGTCCAGGTTCCACGCCGCTTTCTGGTAGAGCAGGCGGGTGCCCTCGGTGCGGATGGCCATTTCCGCGATCATCGCGGCGACCAGCTGGTGCTCGATGATGGGCACGCCGAATGCGACGCGCTCCTTGGCGTAGGCCAGGGACTCGTCGAGGCAGCGCTGCATCAGACCGGTTGCCATGGCGCCAATGTCGGGGCGGGTCTGGTTGAAGGTCTCCATCGCCAGCTTGAAGCCCTGGCCCTCCGGGGCGAGCAGGTTCTCCTTCTTGACCTTCACGTCATCGAAATGCACCACCGCCGTGTCGCTGGCGCGCTGACCGAGCTTGTCCTCATGCTTGCCGACCTTCACGCCGGGGCTGTCGCGGTCCACGATGAACGCGGCAATGCCCTTGTGCTTCTTCGCCGTGTCCGAGGTTGCGAAGACGACGTAGAAGCTCGCCATGGTGGCGTTGGTGATCCAGGACTTTTCGCCGTTGATGACGTACTCGTCGCCGTGCTGCGAAAACCGCGTCTTCAGGCTGGCCACGTCGCTGCCGCCGCTGGGCTCGGTCGTGCAGTAGCTGGCGAACAGCGGCTCGGCCGTGAGCATGCCGAGATACTTCTTCTTCTGCTCGTCGTTGCCACCGAGCTTGATCGGCGTGAGCGCCAGCGTGTTGGCGAGCATGCTGGTCTGGATGCCGGTGCAGCCGTAGGCGAGCTGCTCGGCGATCATCGCGTTCTCGAGCTCGCCCATGCCCGCGCCTCCGTACTCGGGCGGGACAGTCGGATTGATCAGGCCAATCTCGTGGGCAGCCTCGAACACGTCGCGCGGGAAGCGCGCTTCACGGTCGCACTCGGCGGCCACCGGAATGATGCGCTCCTTGGCGAAGCGGCGGGCGGTCTCGATGAGAGCTTTCTGCTCGTCGGACAGGCCGAAATCCAGCATTTTCTATACTCCTTCCCGCCAATACCCTGACCGGAACGGTATCGGGCATGGTGTCTACTTCTTTGCGCGCTCTTTCGCCTTGTTCATCTCCGCGCGCACCGCGCGTGTACCGAATATGTAGCCGATCGTGATGCCGATTAGCAGTACCCCCGGAATGAAGATGAAGTGGTCGGGCGTCATGGGCTGGGCTTGCCGGCAGTCTTGTCGGCATCGCCAATCGCCCGCTCGAGATCACCGACGCGGGACTCGAGCGCCTGTTGGCGGCGCCAACTGAGGAAGATGAACAGAAGCAGCAGCGCCCACATCACGATGTAGGCGGCCACCAGCAGTGCACTCGCACTGGTGGTGTCGTGCCCGCCCTGGACCGGGACGAACTCGGTCGAGCGCTCGCCCTGCACGGCCTTTGGAGCCGCGGTCGGTGCGGCGAGCGTGTGGGCGAGCAAGCCCGGGGCAAGCCCGGGGACGATGTGCAGCGCCGTCGCCGGCTGGGTCGAGTGGGGCATGCCTAGAGGTCCTCCGTGATGCCGGTCGCCAGTGCCCGCTCCTCGAGCCGCGAAACCCGCGAACCGAGCAGCGCGAGGCGGGCGCGCCCCCAGAGCAGGAGCGCGGCGAGAAATGTCATGGCCAGGAAGCCGAGGCCAAGTGCCACCTTCATCCGCGGATCGCCCAGGCCCCCGCCGCCCTTGTTGATGACGATGGGGTGGTTGCCGCCCCACTTGCTCACCGAGTAGTGGATGATCGGCAGGTTCACGGTGCCCAGCACGCCGAGCGCCGCGGCGAACTTACGCTCCGCGTCGCCGTCGCCCGAGAACGCTCGCATCACCACGATGGCCACGTAGATGAGCACGCTCAGCAGCGAAGTGGTCAGCCGCGGATCCCACGTCCAGTAGACGCCCCAGGCCTTCTTCGCCCACAGCGGCCCGCTGGTCATGACCATCAGGCCGAAGATCACCGCGACCTCCGCGCCGGCCTTGGCCCAGGCGTTGCGCTCGTCGGTGGCGCGCACCAGGTAGGCCGCACTGGCGACGAAGCACACGACGCCCGACAGGTACATCGCGTACGCCGCGGGAACGTGGAAGTAGAAGATCTTCTGTGCCAGGCCGCCCGAGGCCATCTGGGCCTGCGGCGTGACCATCACGATGTAGTAGATGAGGTAGAAGAACACCGCCGCCGAGGCGACGAGCAGAGTGTTGAAGAGGGCCTTGGAGCGCTTCATGGGCTGAGGTCCGCCGGGAACGTAGCGGTGCGCGGCTCCGCCCGCAACCCGTGGAAATCAGGGGGCCGGACTCGCCCCCGCGAGGTCGTTGGGGGCTCAGATATTGCAGCTGGCCAGGGCCAGCAGAGCGGCGATCCGGGCGCGCACGACCTCGAACTGTTTCACGGCCAGATCCAGATTGGCTTCGCGCAGGCGTTTGGCGGCGTCGACCAGGTCGAAGCTGGTTCCCGTGCCGTTGATGAACGCCAGCCGTGACAGGCGGGCGTTCTTCTGGGCCAGGTCCCGCGAACGTGTGCTGACCGCCAGGTTGGCTTCGGCGACGCGTACGGCGCGTTCGGCCTGCGCCACCTGGACCTTGGCCTGGCGGCGTGCCTCGGCGAGATTCTGCTGGGCGATGCGCAGCGAGCCTTCGTTCTGTTCGCGCTGGCCGTAGCGCACGCCGCCGTCGTACAGCCGCCAGCTGAGCACGCCGCCGATGGTCCAGGTGACGTGCTTGCCGTTGGGGCTGTAGCGGGAAACGTCGATGTAGTTGAGGTCCGAGACGAAATCGAGCGTGGGCAGGTACTGCCAGTCGATGCTGTTGACGTTGCGGCGGGCCACGCCGACCTTCGCGCGGGCTGCCTCGATGTCGGCGCGCTGATCGATGTCTGGTTCCACGCGGCAGGTTGCCTGTGCGTCGCGCGCCAGCGAGTCCAGCTTGATGTCGGGGCGCACGCCGTACTCGTCGCTCGAGCCCAGTGCCAGCCCAAGCGACTCGCGCGCGCGCCTGAGACTCTCGTCGGACGAGACGACCTGCGAGCGCGCCAGTGCGACCTCCTGCTCGGCGCGCAGTACGTCTACCGCCGTGGCCGCACCGAGCGCGGCGCGGCGCTTGGTCAGGTTCAGCGTCGACAGCGATGAACGCAGCGAGACGCGGCTGACTTCCGCCAGGCGCTCCGATGTGACGACCGTCACGATGGCGTCGGCCACGTTGCCCAGCACCAGCCGCTCGGTGTCCTTTTCGCTCAGTCGCGCGGCGTGCGTGGAGTCGCGGGCCGTGCGCGTGTCGTACCAGAGCTGGGGATCCAGCACCGGTACGCGCAGCTCGAGGCCCGCGCCCCAGCGCGTGCTCGGCGACGGGATCGTGCCTTTCGTCAGCCCCCCGGTGCCGAAGTAGTAGCCCTGGCCTGTCAGGATGTGGTGCGTGATGTTGGCGTTGGCGGTGAGGGTGGGCAGCGCGCGGCCTAGCGCCTGGCGCGCCTGACCCTCGGCCTGTTCGACCTGCGCGCGCGAGATCTGGATGGTGCTCGCCTGTGCGCGCACCATCTTCAGCGCCTGTCGCCACGAGCCAATGATGTGCGCCGGAGGTGGCACCGGCTGCAGCATCGCGTCCGTCACCTGCGGCAGGTTCTGGTCGACCGGCCCGTGCTCGGCAGGTGCGGCGGGAGCGATCGGGGCCGCAGGCGTGGTCGTGGCGGCGCTCGGCGGTGCGTTCGCCGGCTTGGGCTGCGCGAGCGCGGGAAGACTGGCGGCCAGGCCGGCCAGGAGCAGAGCCGAGGAACAAGCGGGGTGTCGGAGGGCCATGGCCCATTCGATAGTGGCCCTGCGCGCCCGCGCAAAGCCCCCGCTGTCCAATCTCGGTGACCTAGCGTTCCGAACCCTGACGGCGAGCGGAGCGTCGCGGTGCGGTCGCATCGGGCTTGCTTCGCCCGGATTCGCCCCGCTCGGCTCGAGGCCCGGCAGATGCGGTCGGGCGCGTCCCGGCAGCGCTCTCTGCCTGCCACGTGGTCAGGAGCTCTTCCGCGCGATCCAGCTCCCCGGGCAGGGCCTCGCGCAGCACGCGACGTGCGTCGGCCAGCCTGCCAGCGCCGATCAGCGCATGCGCGTAGGAGCCGGCGATTTCCACCTCGCCGGGTGCCAGCCGGTAGGCGGCAAGCAGGTGCGGCAGCGCGCCGCGCGGGCTGTCGAACGCCAGATCGAGCAGGTGGCCCAGATTGTGTGCGGTCGCCGCGCAGTCCGGTGCCAGTGCGCGGGCCCGCAGGTACGCGCGGCGCGCGCAGCGGAAATGGCCGAGCATGCAGTGGGACAGACCGAGCACGCTCCATGCCTGGGCGTCGTCGGGCGCGGCGTCCAGCACATCGAGGCACAGGCGCGCCGCCCGCCACGGCTGGTCGGCCGCCAGGAGCCCCGCCAGCTCGCGGCGCGCGAACAGTGCCACGTCACTTCCCGGTTCGGCCCGGCGTGCGAGCTTGTCGAGCATGGGGACCAGATCCCGTGGGCCGAGCCCGCGGGCCATCGCCCACTGGACGTTGCCCAGTAGCCGTTCCACGCCGTGCTCTTTCGCGCGCACCATGCAGACTCTAGGTAGCGTTCCAGGCGCCTCCACGCAAACGCTTTCGGGTGCGGATTCTGCGCGATTGCTGCGCCAGGACGAAAGCATCGGCGCGCGGTCGATCGCGGCTCGAAACCGCATCGATAGTCCGTTATGATTTCGCCCCCGGTCGCGGAGTGTCAGGCGCGGGCGCGCGCCTCCTCGGCGATCGCTTGCTTGCCGGCGATGGTCGCGCCGTTGAGCGCGTCGATCACCTTGGTCAGCGCGTCGCGTCGCACACCGACGAACGAGTGACGCTGGCGCACGTGGACGTAGTCGGTGTCATCGGCGCCGACGCCGCCCTGCTCGAGCAGGGCTTCGAAGTCACTGGCCTGCGCGCCGTCCCGACGCCCGACGTTGACGAATACTTCCGCCACGTCGCCGTTGGCTTCCGCGACGGGCGGTTCACCATCCGCATCGGTGTCGTCGTTGCTCTTCGCGCGCCCCCGCCGGCTGCGGCGCGGGCGCTCTGCCTCTTCGGTCTTCGTCTGTTCTGCACGGGCGTTCTTCGTCGCGCTCGCGGTCTCTTCCGGCTCGGCCTCCACCGGCGCGGCTTCGCCCTTCGCAGAGCTCTTGCTCTCGCTCTTTCTGGCTTCCCCGCTCTCGCGGCGCGACGAGCGGCGGCGGCGGGGCTTGTCCTTTTCCGGTTCCGGCGTCGTCTCTTCTGCAGGACGCGGCGCGCGACTACGTCGCGCGGCCGTGGCTTCTTCGGCGGAATCGGGTCGCGCGCCGAGGTGATCGCGCAAGAGACCGGCCACGATTGCCTCGGCCTGCTCGTGCGTGAGCAGGCGGCGCGCGAGCGCCAGGTCGTCCCGATGCGCCGGCTTGTTAGCGAATACCTCGGCGAACATCTCGACCAGATCCGTTTCCGCGCGCGTCTTGAGCTCGCGCTGGCTGGGCAGTTGTTTCTCGATCGGGCGGATCTTGTACGTGAGCCTGAGCAGGTACAGGTTGCCGATATCGCTGGGCGTGATCAGCGAGATGGCCGTCCCTGTGCGACCGGCGCGGCCGGTGCGCCCGGTGCGGTGCACGTACGCTTCGGTCGACTCCGGGAAGTCGAAGTTGATCACGTGCGTGAGGTGCGAGATGTCGATGCCGCGCGCCGCGACGTCGGTCGCGACCAGGAAGCGCAGCTCGCTCTTGCGCGTCGCTGCCATCACCTTCTCGCGGTCGTTCTGCGCCAGATCCGCGTTCAGCCAGTCGGCGGCGTAGCCCTGCTGCTGCAGCGCCGCGGCGACGCGCTTGGTGTCGTCGCGCGTGTTGCAAAATACGATTGCGCTCTCCGGATCCTCGATCTCGATGACCTGCACCAGCTCGGCCACCTTGTCCCCGCGCGTCAGGTACACGAAGTGGTCGATCTCCAGTGCGCCGACCTGGTCGCCGCTGAGCGTGAGGAACTCGGGGTCCTTCAGCCGCGTCTCCGCCACACGACGGATGGCGGGCGGCAGCGTGGCGCTGAACAGCAACGTCTGCCGCGCCTCCGGCAAAAAGCCCATGATGTCGGTGATCTGCGGCAAGAAGCCCATCGACAGCATCTCGTCGCTCTCGTCGAGCACCAGCGTACGGATGCTGGCCGGGTCGAGCGTGCCGCGTCGCAGGTGGTCGAGCACGCGGCCGGGCGTTCCGCTGACGATCTGCGCGCCATCCTGGATCTGCTGGACCTGGCGCGGCATGGGTGCGCCGCCGTAGACCGCTGCGACCTTCACGCCGCGGTGCTTGCCGAGCGACTCGAGCTCCCTGGAGACCTGCAGCGCCAGTTCCCGGGTGGGGCAGAGGACCAGGGCCTGGACCTCGGCGGTGCCTCGCTTCACCAATCCATCGATGAGCGGCATGCCGAACGCGGCGGTCTTGCCCGTTCCGGTGCGGGCCTGCACGGCCAGGTCGCGGCCGCGCATGGCCGGCTCGAACACAGCGCGCTGGACCGGCGTCGGGTGCGTGTAGCCGAGCTCGTCGACGGCTTTTCGTAGCTCCGCAGATAGCGGAAGCGAATCGAACGTCGGGGGGGCGGTGTTCGGTTCAGGGTTGGTTTCGGACATCGATATTCCAGCTCCCGCTCTCGGGAAGTAAGCGCTCTTTCAACATTGTCGAGCGCAGCAGACTAGTGTTTGAGGGGTGGGCTTTCCACCGCTCCCGACGCAGCGCGAGCCGTACCGAACATCTGTCGCTCGATCGCCTGCACCTCGCGTCGGCGTTTTGCGAGATCGGCCGACTCGTAGCGAACCGCGCCTTCTTCCGCATAGCGCAGCTCGTCGATGACGGCGAGCGCCTTGAGGGCCTGCTTGTCGTTGCCGCAGCGCTGCTGGATCGCGGCACGGTGCGACCACTCGGGCTGCAGCGCGCGCCGGAATTTGTCCAGCATGGCCCGTTCGCCGCCCGTCTCCGCGGCCGCCGAACGGCGCGCGCGGCGCACTGCCGTGATGAGTCCCTGTACGCCGGCGCGGCAGCTCAGCTGCGTCGGCACGACTTTCGGCGCCCACACCTGGATGAAAATCTCGATCGAGCAGACGGTGGTAAATCCCGCCACGATCAGCGCGAACACGACGATCCCGGCCCGGCGACCGCGTCGGCGGATGCGCTCGATCCGGCCCTGGGATGCGTCCGCCATGCTCCGCGTGTAGGCCAGGCCCCCGGGTCCGGCAACCTGCTTTTTTCAAGCCGTCGGGTGGAGCCCGCGCTAGGAGGGGCGCAGCGTCCCAGCCGCCATGGTACGGCTTGACCGCCGAGGGGTGCTCACCCATAGTGGTTTCACAATAATTTGAAACTAACGAAACCTGCCATGACGCTAGCTCCTGAAGAAGCCGTCGGCGCGCTCGAGCGCGCTGCTATCGCTCACGGCGCCGACGCCGGACTGCAGGCGCGCCTGGTCGCCGTGCAGTCGCTGCTCGGCGACGACCTTGCCTGGGTGGAGCAGGCGCTCGAGCAGGCCGTCGGCGACGGGCCGGCTCCCGCCACCGAAGCCGCGCAGCACCTGGTTTCGCGCGGGGGCAAGCGCGTGCGGCCGCTCTCGCTGCTGCTCAGCGCTGCCTGTTTCGGTCCCATCCCGCCCGTGGCGCGCGAGTTGGCCGTTGTGGCCGAGCTCGTCCACTCCGCGACCCTGCTGCACGACGACGTGGTCGACAGCGGGGACGAGCGCCGCGGTGCGCCGGCTTCGCGCCTGCTCTGGGGCAATGGCATCAGCGTGCTCGGCGGCGATCTGCTGCTCGTCCACTCGCTGTCGCGCACGCTCAGCCACGCACCCGAGGTGATGCCTGATCTGGTTGCCACGCTGCGCCAGCTCGTCGAAGGCGAGATCCTGCAGCTCCGCGGCCGCACCGAGCTCGACGTGAGCGAGGAGACCTACGAGCGCATTCTGCGCGGCAAGACCGCATCGCTGTTCTCGTGGGCGACCCGCACCGGCGCGCGCGTCGCCGGAGCCGACGAGCAGAACCAGGCGCGCCTGGGCGCGTTCGGCGAGCGGCTCGGCATCGCCTTCCAGCTCGTCGACGACGTGCTCGACTACTCCGGCGAGCAGACCGGCAAGACCCTGCTCGCCGACTTGACCGAAGGCAAGCTCACGCTACCGCTCGTGCTCGCCGTGGCGCGCGTACCAGAGCTGATCGAGCCGCTGTCGCGCATCCACAAGGGCGATCGTGAACCCGTCGAGCGCGTGAGCCGCGTCGTGGTCGAGTGCGGAGCCTGCGACGAGGTGCGTCGCCGCGCGTCCGAGCACACGCGCCTCGCCGTCGACGAGCTCGGTACGCTCGCTGCCGGCCCCGCCCGCTCGCTGCTCGAAGGTGTCGCCCATCAACTCGCCGAGCGCGCCGCCTGATCGAATGCCCGCCCGAGACGCGCGAGCCCCATCGAGAAGCAGTCCGGTGGGGCTGGGTGGGTTGGAGGAAACGGGCTAGGGTGGATCCGATGGCCGTAGAGCAGGCCGGCCGCAGCCTGTGGAAGAGCGAAATCGTGGTGACCGATCTGATCGGGCGCCTGATGGAGTTCTGGGGCTTCAAGCGCAACATGGGTCGCGTCTGGGCCATCCTGTATCTCTCGCCCCAGCCGCTCTCCGCCGCCGACATCCGCGAAGCGCTGCAGCTCTCGGCGGGCGCCGTGAGCATGACGCTCAGCGAACTGTCGCGCTGGGCCGTGGTGAAGAAGGTCTGGGTCCCCGGCGAGCGGCGCGACTACTTCACTGCGGAAGTGCAGCTGTGGAAGATGATCTCACGCGTCTTCTCCGAGCGCGAAGGCGGCGAGATCACCCACGCCATCGAGGCCTGCGAGGAAGCGCTAGCCTCGCTCCAGCCGCACCTCGAGTCGAAAGACGACGAGCTGCGCGAGCGCGCGGAGCTGCAGCGCTCGCGCATCACCGCGCTGCTCGATCTCGCCCACCTGGGCAAGCGCCTGCTGGACATGTTGCTGTCCACCGCCAAGCTCGACGCCGAACCGCTGTCGCACATCTCGCTGGACCAGGGCGACGAGTAGGTCGAGCCCGCGCGGCTGCAGGTCGAAACGGCGCGGCCACGACGAGCTGCTGCTCCGATCACGCTCGGTGGTCTAGAACCTGTAGCTCACCGTCACGTTGACCAACCAGGGGGCCACCAGCTGGTTGCCCGTGGTGTGGGTGTACACAGGGATCTCGAACTCGCCGTAGATGCCGAGCGCGTTCGTGATGTCCAGCTCGAGCCCGGGCGCGGCGAAAAAGCGCACGTAGCCGGTGTTGTCCGGATCGGCCTGGGCGCCGCTGTCATGGCCCCGGACAGAGGCGACGAGGTTCAGCGTCGGGATGATCAGGTAGTCGGACAGACCGTCGTAGTGGCCGCCGACGGAGACGTTGTAGCTGTTGCCCGGGCGGTAGCCCTCGTAGGTGTACAACGCGGCGCGCACCGTCCCCTGCGCCCACCATCCCCAGCTCTGGAGCTGCCCCTGGTGGTAGGCGCCCGCGAGCACGGAGGTCGAGCCGTAGCCGGGCTGGGTGTCCGGGTCGAAGCCGGCTAGATGGTGCGGACCGGTCGGCAGCCGCACGCCCAGCTCCAGCCCTGTCGACATGTCGTCGGACAGGCCCGTGAAAAGGCCCATCAAGGTCGCGTCGCTCAGGCTCAGGTGTCGGCTCGACACGATATTGCCGCTGTCGTCGGTCGTTCTCAGGTAGCGGTCCCACACCGGCAGCTTGGCCACGACGCCCCAGCTCCGGGTGATCATGTAGCGCGCACCCAGCGTCACGAAGTGCGTCCGGATGTCCTTGTCTTCGTTCAGGCTCGCGTCCGCCTTGCTGGAGCCGTGCCAGTTCTCGCTCTGGTTCATGAACGAGTATTGCAGCGAAGCGCTGAATCCGGAGTGCGTCGGCATCCCCCAGCGCTGTCCGACATTGAACACGCTGCAGCCGCAGGCGCAGGCCTGCGCCTGGGCGGCGAAAAGCAAGGCGGCGACGCACGACAGAGCAGCCGCGAGCAGGAGCGGGGGACGGAATTTCATGTGCGCTACCGTCTATCCCAGCGTCAGCCGGGCCGGCAATGCGACACGTTGTCGCAGATCAACGTCGGTCATGCGCCCCGCCAGAGGAGCAGGGCCGGTCAGTTCAACGGAGGCCTACCGGCAGCGGCGGCGAGGCGGTCGAGGTCCGTCTCGACGAACGTCGCGGTGATCTCCCGCTCGAGCGCGGCCTTGATCTCGCCTTCGACGAGCTCCAGCGCGCCGGCGAGACGTTCGACGTTGCGCTGGTAGACGAAGACACGTGCGGTGGGCGGGCGGTTGCCGTCGCCGGCGTCCAGGCCGTCGAGCAGTAGCAGCGCGCGCGGGTCGACGCCGTCGACCACGACTTCCACGCCGGGCACGTCGGAAACGAACAGCTCGTCCTCGCGCAGGTAGCGGCTGAGCGACTCGTCGACGGCCGCGAGCGCCTTCTTCGCTGTCATCTCGAACGTCTCCGGCGTGAGCGTCCAGGCAGGCGAGGGCAGCGCCAGGTCGAGCTCGCGCGAGCGCAGGAAGGCCTGCGTCGCGCCTGCCGTGTCGCCGCGCTCGTCGCGCACCAGGCCGAGATAGTAGGCGGCTTCGGGGTTGCCCGGCGTCTTCTGCACGGCGTCCTCGATCAGCGGCGCGGCGCGATCGAGCTCGCCGATCTCGTAGAAGGCGCGGCCGACCAGGAAGGCGTGGTTCGGGTTCGTCCACGGGCCGGGCGGAAACTTCGAGCAGAGGGCCTGCGCTTCGTCCAGGTCGTTCTGGCCGAGCAGCGCGTCGAACTTCAAGAGCAGCGCGTCGATCACCTCGTCGTCGTTCTCGGCGAGGTCGAGCGCGTGGTCGCACATCCGGATGGCCTCGTCGAACTCGCCGAGCGGGTGGATGTAGACCTCGGCCGCGTTCAGCATCGCCTCGAGGTAGGTGTCGTCGAGTGCGATGGCCTGCCGGTAGCTTTCGACGGCATCCTCGAACTCGCCCTGCAGCGCGGCAACGTAGCCGAGCAGATTGTAGGCTTCGGGGGACTGGCTATCGAGCTCGAGCGCGCGGCGCGCGCTGAGCTCCGCGCCTTCGGAATCGCCGCGTTGCACGAGATCCCAGCCGCGATCGAGGTGTGCGGTGAACTGATCCATCTACCAGGATGGCTATTGGTCCTACCAGCCGCTCACGTCAAGCGGCGGCGCTGCGCGCGGAGCGGACGGCTCGGGCAGAGCGCGCTCCGCGTGGACCCCTACTTGTGGATCACGACGCGGCTGCCGGGGTGGTCTTTGCTGGCCCAGATGCCGTGGAAGCCCCTGGGCAGCGGTGGGTCGGCGAAGAAGAACAGGTACTTCGCATCGAGCGGCGCCAGGTTCACGCAGCCGTGGCTCATCTCGACGCCGAAGTTGCGGTGCCAGAAGGCGCCGTGCAGCGCGTACGAATGGTAGAAGTACATCACGTACGGCACGTCCTCGATGCTGTACGGCAGGTCGCCCGCGGCGGTGCCGTCGCCGTCCATCGTCGTAGTGATGTGCTTCTCGCGGATGCGATACTCGCCGGTCGGCGTGCTGTGGTCCTTGTCCTTGATCTTCGAGTGACGGCCACTCGAGACGAGCGTCGCGTACACGGGCGTCACGCCTTCGAACGCCACCAGGGTCTGCTCCTCGAGGTTCACGTCGATCCAGCGCTCGCCCGGTGCCAGGTCCTTGGGTGGGGGACCGGGCCGCGTGATGCGCACATAGCGCTCGCGGATCCAGTTGCCGTCCGCCATCTCCTCGTACTTGCGGTGGTGGATCGTCTTTTCGCGCCCGGTCAGCTGGAGCGGCACGAACTTGTCGACGCTGCCGGCGGTCGTCATCTTGCCGTCGTCGTCGATGCTGTAGGTCGTGGCGTGCTTGCGCCCGCCGAACACCCACGCGATGGGGAGCTTCCAGTCGCCGCCCAGCTCGACGCCGTGGAAGTTGAAGCCGGATGTCTGCCAGAAGCGATCGGCGGGCGCGACCAGGCCCTTGGTCGTCTTGTACCAGGTGCGCCCGTTCCAGCGGAACGTCTTGTCGATGGCGACGTAGAAACCGGCGACCATGCGCTTGGCCAGGACGTCGTCCGAGTCGGCGCTCAGCTGGTCGAGCGTCATGTCGTGCAGCTTCGACTTGATGTCGTCCTGCTGCCACCAGGGCTTGTCGGCCTGCGGATCGCCGGCGTCGTTCTCCATCCCGACCGCGACGCCGGCGTCGGCGAGCGCCTGGTCGATATGCTTCCTGAGCTCGGGTGCGCCCGCATCGGAGATGAACGCGGCGACCGTGTCGCCCTCCTCCTTGCGGCGCCGTTCGGCCTCCCGCGCCTTCCTCGCGCGCGCCTTCTTCGCGCTCTTGAGGTAGGGCTCGTACTTGTTCATCTGAGCGCGCGACGGGACCGAGTGGTACAGCGGCGTGCCGTTCTTCGCGTTGCGCGCGTACTTGTAGGGCAGGATGGCCGTGAGGTCCGGTTGCTTGATCGCGAACTTGACCTGGGGGTGGTTCAGGTCGGTCGTGCCCTGGTTGCCGCAGACGTAGCCGCCGCTCAGCACGTGGTACCAGCCGCCGCTGCAGTTGTCGGTGGAGACCGGCTTCTTGTCGACGGGTACGCGGCCGCCGTTCCTGATGTAACCGATCTTGTCCTTGCGCTCGAACTTGGGGTGGCGGTACACCGCCGCGGCGATCGAGGTGACGACGAACAGCGGACCGTCGTAGCCCGGGGTGGGGTCCACAGGCGAGACGCCGGCATCGGCGGCGCCACGAGTCGCTCGCGGCGCCTTGGCGCGCGGCTGCAGCTCCTCGGGCAGCGTGGGGTCGCCGACCTGGCCGGTGACCTGCGGGGCGACCGGAGCGCTGGTGCGCGACGGCGGATTGGCGCCCGGCGGCGGCGTCCGGTTGCAGGCCACGAGCGAGGTGGCCAGGACAAGGGCGCCGGGTAGCAACAGGCGGCGGGGTGCCGGTCTCTGGGAAGCGGAAGACATCGTCGGTTGGGGAGCAGTTTTTCGGGACCCTAGCCACAGCCGCGCGCCGGACACCACTTCTCGGCAGGCGCGTCTCCGGCCGTCAAGCCGGTGTGGCGGTGGGCCCGTCCAGCGAGGGGACAAGGGTGGCGCATTCCGGGCTCGATGCCAGTCATGGCGGGCGCTGCTGGTGCGAAGGCCGTGCCAGCGCGGTTCGCCTGTGATGCTGGAGCGGACTATCTTGTGCGCGTGGGATTCAGGACGCAGTGGCGTGGCCAGCGGGACACGACCTCCAGTCGTCGGTTCTGGAAGCTGCTGGTCCTGTCGCTGATGCTGCACGCGCCGCTCACGCCGCTGGCGGCGCTGGTCGGGCTCATCGGCCTTTTGGCCCGACGACCTGCAGGCGACGTCCCGGCCAGTCACGAGAAGATCACCGCGATTCCGGTCGAGCTTCTGGAGGACGAGGGCTCCGGGCCAGCCGGTGCCAGGAGCGATGCGCCCAAGCCGTCTCCGAAGGCGGCCAAGGTCGCGCCGCCCGCGCCGAAGCCGGGCCACGCTGGAACGACCCAGCTCGTCACGGGTGAGCGGGACGCGGGCGCTCCGCGGCCCGGCGCACGCGACGGCGGAACGCGCGGTAGTGATGCGGGCAAGGCGCGCGCCGGCAGTGGATCGTCGGTGGGTGATCCGGTCGCGCTCGCCGGGTCGGCAGGGCGCGTGGCCGACTCGCACGCCAATGTCCGGCTCATCATCTACAACGATCGCATCCGCAGCCATCCGCTCGGAGCGCGCATCGGCAAGCTGCTCGGGCAGGTCGACCAGTGGCACGACTTCTTCGGCCCCGCTGGGCTCGACCCCATCAAGGACTTCGACCGCATCCTCATCGCGGGGCCACAGTTGCGCGACTCGTCCAACGTGGTGGCGGTGCTTCGCTACAATGTGAGTCGACAGCGCATGAAGCGAGCGCTCGATGCGCTCGTCGCGCGCGACTCGGCCCAGGGCGGTTGGCTCGATGCCGGGGTGCCGGCTGCCCGCGCGCGCGGCGATCGCGCCGAGCGCATCTTCGTGCTGCCCGCGCCGCACATCCTGGTGGTGACGCCGCCCAGTGCGGAGAAATCCGCGCTCTCGCTCTCGCCGCACACGCGCTTTCCCGCAGCCAAGGGCAGCGTCGCGCTGTCGGTCTACGTCAATACGCCCTGGCGCGCGCTTATCGGCATCAACTTCAACGTCCCCAGATCGATCGCGTGGGTGCGCATGGATATCACCGCGACGCCCGACGGCGGCGCCACCGCAAACGTGGTCGCCATGGACGCATCGCCCGCCGCGGCGAAGCGCGATGCCGACAACCTCACGACCGCCATCAATGCCGTCACGCAGGTCAACCTGGGCATCCTCGGTTCGATCCTCGGACACAAGCAGTTCAAGCTGATCGAACCGGTGAGCCTTTCGGCTCACGGCAAGCGCATCGAAGGCACGGTGCGCGCCACACCGAAAGAGCTCGGTGCGCTGCTCGAGGCGGTGTGGGCGAAGGCGCAACAGATCGCACAGGACAACGCACGCGCCGCCGCCCGGAGCAGCGCCGACGCTGGCGCGCCTGCTCCGACGGCGCCCGCGCCCAGCGGCCCTGTGCCGTCCGCGGCAGCGTCGGCGTCGGGCGCGTCGCCCGCGCCTGCTCCGACTGCTCCGGGCAGCGCCGCGACCCCGCCTCCGGCGTCCGCACCCGCGCCCGCCCAACCCGAGCCTCCTGGCGCCGCGGACGCGGGCTAGGGTCGCGTCGCGCTAGCTGGCGATCGAGCGGGCGGCGAGGGCTTCGAGCATGGCGTCGGCGCGCGCGGGATCGAGCTCCCCGATGCAGAGCTTGCGACCCTTGCGCGGCACGACGACGACGCGACAGCGCCCGCGGGCGCTGTCAGCCACGCTGGACAGCGCGAAGTCGACGACGAGGCCCACCACGATGACCAGCACCGCCAGACCGAGCAGCGGGAACGAGCCGCCGGGCACCCTGAGCCCGTCGACGAACAGCCCCATGCCGAAGTAGCTGCCGAGCACCAGCGCGAGCAACCCGGCGTACAGTCCGGCCCGCGCGAAGCGCACCTCGCGCGTGACGCGGGCCAGGTTGGACAGGGGCACGAGCGTCTGGCGATCGCGCAGCACGCGACCGAGCATCTCGGTGCGGTGAGACAGCTCCAGCCCACGCGAAGTGACCGCGACCCGCGCTGGCCGGCGATAGGCGAGCGCAAAGCGTCCGATGAGCCGCGCGATGCCCAGCACCAGCAGGATGCCGGTCACGGCGAGCAGCGCCGTGACCAGAGGTCCGTACGGCGCGGGCGACAGCTCGCCGCCGAGTCGCGTTCCGCCTTCGCCCCGAGGGGCGCCCAGTACCGCACGGAGGAGTGGATTGCCGCTCTGTTCGGCGAGGTCCCGAGCAGCCGTTTGCGCCTGCGGCGACTTGCTGGCGCCGAGAGCGACCGCGGCGACGAGCGACTCGGCCACGTCGAAGTCGGCGCCGGCGGCGGCCGGGCTGTCGACGATCCGCGCGACAGCTGCCCACAGCGCGTCGGCCTTGTCGCCCAGCGCGGCGTCGGCTGAGGCTAGCGCGTTGACGGGGGTGTGCGCGGCGAGCCACACCAGCAGAGCTGCGAGCTCGAGCTCCGCCTCTGGCGTGCTGGGCAGCTCGCCGGCAATGCCGAGCGCCAGCAACGCGCCCAGCAGCGCGCGCTGCTCGGGGCTGTGTGTGCCCTGTTCGAGCACCTCCAGAAGATTGCCGAGCGGGGTGGCGGCGGCGTCGCGGGCCGGAGGTGCAACGTCCACGTCCGGCAGCGCTTCGCCGGTGGAGGCGAAACCGCGCTTTCGCGCGCGTGCTGCGGCGAGCGCGACGGCTCGCACGTAGGCAGCGAGGCTCTCGACCTCGGGATGGTTCGACAGCTCGTCGACTACTGCGCTGGGATGGGGTCCGCTCGACATCGTGGGTTCGGGACTGGGACGACGCCTTATCCGAACGCCGCTCGTTCCGCCACCCATTCACGGAACCAGCAGATATACGGCTTCGTATGTCGAGGGCCCCCGCGGCGCTGCAACTCTGCGGACGCGGTCTGGAACCGAGGGTAGGGGGCGTGGTCGCGCCACCGTGAAAGCGGCGAAACGGGCAGAAATGCACCGGCCTGCACGCCGACAACTTGGCCCACTGTCGTCGCGCCAGGTACCCGGGTCGAGTTACGCGCGCCCCCTCCACCGAGCGCGAATGGGAGATTGGAGATGCCGACCAAGACCTCGAAGTCCGAGATGCTCGAGACCCTCAGGGCGATGCTTGCCGACGTGTTCCGCCTGCGCATGGACGGTATCGCCTATGCGCGGCTGGCTCGAGCCCACGGCTACGTGGACGGCTACATGCGCGTCCTGCTCGAGACCGGCATTGCGACCAAGAGCGAGCTGCTCGCGATTGTTGCCGAACAACGCGAAAAGATCGACGGCCCCGCGACCAGCGTCGTGGGCGCTACCGCCGCGGCGTAGCAGGGACGCCGCGAGCGGGCGGAAAGCGCCGCGGCTCTGCCGGGCCGCGGCTGCCAGGACCCGCCAGCAGTACTACGGCGTGACGAGCTTCACGTCGCCGACGGTGATGGGCTTGCCCTTGCGCCACCAGGTCATCACCTGGGTGGACCCGTTCACGTTCAGGATGTGGTTGAAGGCGCCCGCGAACGATTCCGCTTCCACCGGGAGCGACTTCGCCGTCCAGTCGTGACCACCGCCCGACTTGGGCGTGCCCACGGCCCAGCGCAGCTGGCCGTTGGTGGCGTCCTGGTAGGCGATGTGCACTTCGCCAGCGCCGGTGACCGTGATGGCCGAGTCATCGCCGACCACGGCCTGCCCGTTGTCGGTGTTGCCGCTGTCGACCACCTCGGGCTTGCCCGCCGTGTCGCCGTTCTTGACCATCTCGTACATCACCGACTCGTCGAAGCCGTTCACGTAGCTGACGTGCCAGTCGCCGTTCTGGTCGACGAACAGGCTGGCGCCGATGCCCACGTCGCCGGTGTCGATGTCGTTGCCCTGCGCATCCTTGCCCTGCCCGTCGAGCAGCAGCGGTTTGCCCCAGGTGCCGCCGTTCTCGGCGACGCCGTACAGGTTGCCGTGGACGCGGTCGTAGAACACGACCCCGAGCCCCGCCGGCGTCTCGGTCATCGAGACGTACAGGCCGTAGGCGTTCGGGTAGTCTTCCGCGGCGTTCTTCGCCACGGTCGCGGTGCACGTCGGCGTGCCGCTGACGTTGAAGCACTTGTTGCCGCTGGTGCAGGCCGGGTCGCAGCCGGTGACCGGCTTCTCGCAGGCCCCGGTGTCGGACCGGCAGTATTCGCCCGTGCTGCAGGTGAAGGCCTGGCAGGGCACGCTGTCGGCGACCGCTGCGTCCGAGAACGTCCAGTCACTGGACGAGGTCGGCGTTGCGGTGGTCGCGGTCGCGATGCGCACCGAGCTCTTCGCGGTGCCGTTGGTGCCGCCACTCTTGATGGCCAGGTAGGCGATGACGGGCTTGTCGTTCACCAGCAGGAGCTTCGCGTAGCGCCCGATGTCGCCGTGGTCGTCGGACTCCACGGTCTGGGTGTTCCAGGTCGTGCCGTCGTAGCTGGCGAACTTGAGCGCGCGGTGCGTCGCGTCGTAGTACGCGACCTCGGGGTTGCCGGAGCTGTCGAGCTGGATGCTCGTCCACAGACCGACGTCGTCGCCCGAATCGGTCAGGCCCTGGCGGAAGCCGTTCACGTCGTAGAACGAGGGATCCGGCGGGCCGCCCGTGGTGCCGGGATCGAGCGTCGGATCGACCGCCGGCAGACCGTCCACGCTCTGCCAGTCGACCTTCTGGCCGTCCCACTTGCCGACGACCAGGTCGCCGAACAGCAGCGAGCTCGGGCCGGCGTCGGGCGCCTGCGTGTAGCCGATGTCGTCGTAGCCGGCGACCCATACGGTGCCGTCCTGGGCGACCGCAGCCGACGAGTAGCTGCCGACCAGGCCAGGCAGGATCTGTTCGCAGGTCGGGCAGCCCGCGGGTTTGTTGTTGGCCTTGGTTTCGCTGCCGCAGGAGCAGCCTGCCCAGGATGCGGCGACGAGCATGGCGCCGGCCGTCGCTGCGACGCGCAGCGTGCGCGGCCCCAGCGTGTTGTTCGAGCCGCCGCGCTGTGCGCCCTTGCGCTTCGGACGGGGGCCGGTCGGCGGCTCGTCGTCGTCGTCGTCCCGTCCGCCGCGGCGGCGCAGACCGAACAACAGACCCAGCGCGAGGATCGCGCCGAGCCCGTAGCCGGTGCCGCCCGAGCGCGCGTCGCCGGGTACCCGGCAGCCGCAGGCGCTCGCCGATGCCAGCGCCGCATCCTGGCGGCCGCGGATCAGACCCTGCTGCTTGGTCGCGATGTTGCCTTCCTCGTCCTTCGCCTCGACGCTGATGCGGCGCGCGCTTCCCACGTCGATGCTCGAGAGCTGATCGGCCGTCGTCCAGCTGCCGAACGGCGCGCCATCCAGCGCCCAGCGGACCTCGACCGCCTTCTTCGGCGAGACCACGTCGCTCACGTCGACGCGGAGCTGATCGCTGGACACATGCGAGGCCAGGTCGATATCCGGCGGCGACTTGTCGATGATGACATTCACCGAGGCGTAGCTGCTGTCCACCGTCTTCGGCTGCCCGACGACGCGCGAGCGCACGTCCACGCGATGCCGAGCCTGGATGGACAGCGTCGGCGAGTCGATCGTGATGTAGCGGGAGTCGCTCCACTCGTGCCAGAAGCCGCCGTCGAGGCGGTACTGGTATTCGATCGGCTGCGCGCCAGTGTCCAGCGAGCTGGACACCCGGAGCTCCACCTTCGGGCGGTCTTCCGGAGTGATGGTGGGCAGTACGAGCCCGGCCGGATCGACCTTCTTCGAGACCAGCTCGGCCGTGGTGTGGCTGCGCAAGAGCGGAGCCGTCGGTCCGGAGACCGTGCTGAACGTGGCGAAGATGCCGAGGAAGTTGTCGGTGCCCTTCGTGAGCAGCCTGAGCCCGGGGCTACCCTGACCCTTCACCGTGGGTGGGATCGTCAGCTGGATACCCATCGAGGCCAGCTGGCTGTTGATGTCGACGGGACTGATGGCGCCGCCGAGCGACTTGCCGATCTGTCCGGCGATGATGCTGGCCAGCGCGCTGGCCGACTTCGCCTCGTCCTCGCGCAGCAGCGGGTCGTTGAACAGCTTCGGGTTCTGCACGTCGAGCTTGTCGAGCACGGGCTGCAGCTGGCTCTTGTCGGTCACGTCGAGGTTGACCGGTACGGTCACGTCGAAGCTGGCCGAGAAGGCACGGACGTAGCGGTCGCTCGACCAGATGTAGAAGTCGATCGTCAGCTGCTTCATGTTGATCTTGAGCAGCGGATCCTTCACCAGGTCGGTGCCGTTGCCGATCTGGACGGTCGGCGGGTTCTGCGGCCGGACCATCAGCGCGAGCGGCTCCTTGTGCCGCTGCCGCCCGAGGTCCTTGAGCGATGGCATGAGCAGGCCGAGCGTGTCGGAGTTGAGCATGCTGCCCAGCGTGCTGCTGCCGATACCGAGGCAGAGGGCGCCGCTGTTGTACACGCTGCCCAGCAGATAGTTGATGTAGCGCTCGCTGACGGCGAGGCCGACATCCGGCCCGGCGCCGGTCCAGCCCGATACGGTGTTGGCGCGGATCTCGTCGGGGATCGGGATGTTGGCCGGGCGATCGAGCTGCGCGATCGGCACGCACTTGGTGATCGGCGTCGGCTCGGCGCCACCCAGCATGCCGACGGTCGCGCCGTTGTTTACCGGGTCGAGATCGCCCCAGGTCATGCTCGCGTCGTTGTCGCGCTGGCCCTCGCCGCCGAGCGCAGCCAGGAAATTGAAGCCGCCCTTCGTTCCGGGCGAGAGGCTGGACAGGGCGCTCTCGAGGTCGACGTTGCCGTCGGTGCCGAGCGCAATGCCGACGCACTCCGCGCTCGAGTCCGGGCATTGGCCCTGGGCGTTCGGCGAGCAGTAGCGGCAGGTGCCGCCCGAATCCGGATAGGTGCCGGAGGGGCAGGTGACGCCGGTTGCCGGGTCGGCCGTGGTGCACAGTTGCTTCTCGACGGTGCTCTTGAGCGAGTCGGTGAGCGGCGAGATGAGCTGACCCGCGATGAAGCTCTTCAGGAGGTTGACGATGCTGCCGAGGATGCCGCCGCCGAAGTGGATGTTGCTCTCCAGCGCGTTCTTGTCGACGGTCAGCGCGTTGATCTTGACCTTGGTGTAGCCCTTGCGCGACGCGTGGGCCGGGTCGAGGTCGGTTTCCAGCGAGACATCGGCGTGCACGGGGATGTCCGCGAAGTTGCCGCCGTTGTCGAGCGCCGCCCACATGCTGCCGATGCTCGTTTTGATCGGCGCGCGCTGCAGCCGCACCGGCAGCGTTCCGTCGACGTGGATGTCGTGGGGAGCCGCCGTGGTGATGGCCAGGTTGGCCTTGCCCAGCCCGATCTCGACGATGCACTCCTTGGGGTTGGCGTTCGGCTTCGGGCCGTCCTTGCACACGTCGATATTGATCGTGACGATCACCTTCGTGCTGGTGTGCGACGGCGGGACATCGAACGTCATGGTGCCGTTCGGGTCGGTGCCTCCGCCCACCAGCTTGCCCGCCAGCGGCCCGAGGTTGTCGCTGAGGAATTTCAGCCCGCTCTGCGTCAGCCGCACGCTGGTGGCGTTCTCGACGCGCTTGGTGGAATCGAACCCGCCAGGTAGCGGAGTCACGCCGCAGCCGGCGCAGCCCGAGCAGCTGCCGGCGCAGCCTCCGAACATGACGAGCAGAAAGATGAAGAGGAAGTGCTTCAGCCAGCGAGGCATGCGGTCTCTCCCAGTGCTGTGCGGCCGAGCGGCCGCGTTGCGGCGCGCCCCGACGCGCAAGAACCTACTCTCGGAGTGTAGCGCGTCCGCACTGCGTGTTGTTCGACGAATCAGGGAAAACCCAGTCTGGGCGCAGTACGGCTGACGGTCGTCGCCTGTTTGTCGTGTGAAGTGGGCCCAGGTGCGACACGCGCCCACCTGTCCGGTCGGAGCTACTTGCAGGTGTTGAAGACGCCGTCGTTGATCTTCATGGCGCTGGCAGCAAATTGCGTCTCGAGATGCCAGGCGTCCTGGCAACTGGCGGTCGCAGCCGAGTTCGTCGTGGAGCACCAGTCGCCCACGGGCAGCTTGCCCGTGCTCTTGTACTGGTCGGAGCCCTTGCAGGTGTGTTTGGCGTCCGTGCCCTTCCACGTGCCCGGATCGCCGCTCAACAGCACGCACAGCGACTCGCCGAGATCCGCAACGTCCACCGTGTCCGCCTCGGCGACGGTGATGTAGGCGTTGAAGCTGCCGCCGTTGTTCCAGGCGAAGTCGTTCTCGGCAGGTCCGCACAGCGGCGGCTGGAGCTGATCGGCGCGGAACGAGCCCACACAGTCGTGGTCGCTGGACAGCGTGGCCTTCACCTCGAGCTTGTGCAGCGGCAGCAGTGCGTAGCTGTCCTCGGCTTCGTTGATGTAGATGGGGATGACCACCTTGTCGAAGCTGGCCGTGTAGGTGTCGCCGCTGACCGTGTACGGTACCGACACCGGTGCGACGTCGATCCCCGATGTGCTGTCGGTGAACTTCGCGAAGCAGGTGCCGTCCTTCGGCGGGCCGATCAACCCCTGGGGGATGCTGGCGCCGGCGGTGAGCGTCTTCGCCTTCGTGTCGTACTCGAACAGGATGTTGAACTCGCCCTCGCCGCTCTGGAAGCAGGCCGACTGCTGCAGGTCGATCTTCTTCGTGATGATCGCGTTCTGCATGAACGGCGCCGCGAGGCTGGCCGGCGAGCTGACGACCAGCTGGCTGACCCGGAGCTGGTACTTGTCTCCGGTGTTGTCGGCCTTGGCCAGGCAGGCGTTGCCCGGGCCGTCCGGACCGGCCACGTAGCACTCCGCTGCGGTCGGCTTGCAGGCTCCGCCCGACGCACCGCCACTGCCGCCGGCGCTATTGCCTCCGCTGCCGCTGTTCTTGCTGTTGCCGCTGTTGCTGCTGCCGCCACAACCAACGGCGAGCGCAGCGCCCAGGAGCGCCGCTACCCAGCTCGCGGAAAAACGCCTCATCGTCCCGGACTCCTCTCTCGACCGCTCGCCCCAGCTGCGACGGAACGCAGAGTTAACCGATCGCGCGCCGCGCGCCAAGGCGTGGCGCGCGCGGTCGGCTCGAGCGACGGGTATCGAGCGGTGGAGGCGGGGCTAGGCGCCGAAGTGCACGAGCGTTCTGAGCGACTCGAGCCGCTCGGCGATCTGGTTGCGATCGAGCTCGGCGAGCCGGCGCGTGCCGACGTCCTCCACGCAGAAGCTCGCCACCGTTGCCGCCATCATCAGCGAGCGACGCAGCGTGTTGCGGCCGAGCTCGCCTTCGTCGGCGAGATAGCCGAGCAAGGCGCCGGCGAACGTGTCGCCCGCACCGGTCGGGTCGATCTCCGTCTCGAGCGGATACGCAGGAGCGAAGAAGATGCCGTGCTCGTCGAACAGCATCGCGCCGTACTCACCGCGCTTCACCACCAGGCGCTTCGGGCCCATGTCCAGCACGGCCCGTGCGGCCTTCTTGATGTTCCACTCGTCCGCCAGCTGACGCAGTTCCTCGTCGTTGATGACGAGCGTGTCGATCTTCTTCAGGACCTTGCCGAGCGCCTCGCGCTCGCCCTCGATCCAGAAGTTCATGGTGTCGGCCGCCACGAAGCGCGGGTTCTTGACCTGCTCGAGGACCTCGAGCTGCAGCGCGGGGTGGATGTTGCCGAGCAGCAGGTATTCGCTGTCGCGGTAGTTGTCCGGCAGCTTGGGGCGGAAGTCCGCGAACACGTTGAGCTGCGTGTCGAGTGTGGTGCGGCTGCAGAGATTTTCCGCGTAGCGTCCTGCCCAACGGAACGTATTGCCGTCGGCTTTCTCGATACCGCTGGTGTCGATGCCGCGGCTCGACAGGTCACCGAGGGTCTGTTCGGGGAAGTCGTTGCCGACCACCGCGACCACGCGCGCGGGTGCGAACAGGCTGGTGGCCATCGAGGCGTACGTGGCCGAGCCACCGACGACGTCCTTGGACGCGCCCGTGGGAAGCTCGAGGTCGTCGAAGGCCATCGAGCCGACGATCAGGACGGGGGGGCAGTTCTTCGTGCTCATCAATTCTCTTTTTGGAGGTAGGGGTGGATCAGCCAATCGAGCCGGGCGCGCGCTTCGGCGCTGATGCTGTCCGTGGGGGTGATCAGGGCGGACTCGAGCGCCCTGGATGCCGGGCTCTGGGCCGGGTCGGGCAGGCTCCCAGCCAACTCGGCCACCATGCGCTTGGCGAGCTCGGCGTTCTTGCGAAGCACCGCGAGCACGCCATCGACCGAAACGTCATCTTCCGTTTCGTGCCAGCAGTCGTAGTCGGTTGCGAGCGCCAGTGTGGCGTACGGCATTTCCGCCTCGCGCGCCAGCTTCGCCTCCGGCATCGAGGTCATGCCGATCACCGAAACGCCCCAGCTGCGGTACAGAAAGCTCTCCGCACGGGTGGAAAACTGGGGGCCCTCCATGCACACGTAGGTGCCGCCGCGATGCAGCCTGGCGCCGGCGCGTTCGGCCGCCAGCGCCGTGGCCTCGGCCAGCTTCGGGCACACCGGGTCGGAAAAACCGACGTGCGCCGCCACGTCCTCTTCGAAAAAGGTGCTGATGCGCCGCTTGGTCAGGTCGATGTACTGGTCGACGACGACCACGTCGCCCGGCGCGATTTCCTCTTTCATCGAACCGACGGCCGACAGGCTGACGACCTGCCCGGCGCCGAGCTTCTTCAAGGCGCAGATGTTGGCGCGGTAGTTGATCTTGTGTGGTGGGATGCGGTGGCCGCGACCGTGTCGGGGCAGAAACAGCAGGGTCGTGTCGCCGAGCGTGCCTCGTACGACGGCGTCGCTGGGCGAGCCGAAGGGCGTGTCGACGACGACCTCCTCGACGCCCGAGAGCCCGTCGATTGCGTAGATGCCGCTGCCACCAATGACACCGAGAACGCGGTTCATGGATGCGGGCCGTAACATGCGGCACGCGCGCCAATCAAGCCGCGCGCTAGAGCCGGGGGATGAGGTTCCGACCCAGCGAAGCGACAGCGAACCGGAGTGGACGGAGTCCAGCACTGCTGGACGGAGTCCACGCAGGACCACGGTCCGCGCGGAGCGCGGAGCACCCGAAGGGTGCAGTGAACCCGCGATGAGCGAAGCGAATCGCGTGAGGGGGGCTCGGGGGGCGGAGCCCTCCGGGAGGATTCCGGTGGGGGTGGGTGGGTGGGATGTCGACTATCTATCGCGGGAAACCGCGGCTTTGCGCGAGCAGCCGCTCGGCGGTGGCGGCCTGGCGCGAGCGCCGGCATTCCTCCGCCCGGAACACCGAAACGAGCCTCGTCGTGGCGTCGTCCAGATCGTCGTTGACCAGCACGTAGTCGAAGAGGCCATAGTGGGCGATTTCCTCGCGTGCGACGCGGAATCGGCGCTGCACCGTCTCCTCGTCCTCGCTGGCCCGCCCGCGCAGTCGCGTGAGGAGCGTGTCCATGCTGGGCGGCAGGATGAACACGGCGACCGCGTCGGGGCGCGCGCTCTTGATCTGCCGCGCGCCCTGGTGGTCGATGTCGAAGATGATGCCGCGCGCGTCCGCTGCGCGCTCCAGCTCCGCCTTGGTGGTGCCGTAGAGGTTGTCGTGGACTTCGGCCCACTCGACGAACTCGTCCAGCTCGATCAGCTTCTCGAACGTCTCGCGGCCGACGAAATGATACTCGCGGCCATTCTGCTCGCCAGGTCGCGGCTTTCTGGTGGTGTGGGAAACGCTGAAGCGCAGATCGGGGACCTGTTGCCTGAGCCGTCCGGTCAAGGTCGTCTTGCCGGCGCCGGAAGGGGAGGAGACGATCAACAACAGCGGCCCGCTACTCGACATTCTGCACCTGCTCCCGCATGCGCTCGATCTCGGATTTCATCTCTACCACCAGATGGGCCGCGGGTGCGTCCTGGCTCTTCGAACCGACCGTGTTGACCTCGCGACCGATCTCCTGAAGCAGGAAATCCAGGCGGCGCCCGACCGGCTCGTCCTTCTGCAGCAGCTCCTCGAACTGCGCGTAGTGGCTACCGAGCCTGACCAGCTCCTCGGTGACATCGCTGCGGTCGGCGATCACGGCTAGCTCGGTCTCGATCCGGCCGCGGTCGACCCGGACCCCGCTGTCGGCAAGCAGGCGCTCCAGGCGTTGCTCCAGCCGCTTGCGGTGCGCGTCGACCATCTCGTCGCCGCGGGCTGCGATCGCGTCGCGGAGCTTCCTGGCGGCGGCGAGTCGCTGAGCGAGCTCGCGCTCGAGCGCCTTGCCCTCGGTGCGGCGCATCTCGTCCAGGCTCGCCAGGCCGCGGCCGAGCGCGGTCTTCAAGGCTGCACGCACTGCCTCCACTTCTGCCACCGAGCTTGTGGACAGCAGGTCCGGCACCGCCGTCACGGCGGTGAGCGGCAGATCGCTGCCCGGCGCCAGCTCGTCCCGGAGCTTCGACAATGCGAGGTAGGCGGCTCGCGCCCGCGCCAGGTCCAGCCGCGGAGGGGGCAGGGCGGTGCCCTCGATCCGCACGCCGATGTCGTAGCGTCCGCGGCTCAGCCGTTCGCGCGCGAGCTGTTCGAGATAGAAGCCTTGATCGGACAGCTCGGCGGGCATGCGCACGCGCACGTCGAGGAAGCGGTGATTCAGCGACCGCACCTCCAGCGCGATGCGCCCTTCGCCCAGAGCGGCTTCGCCCAGCCCGAAGCCGGTCATGCTCTTCATGCGCTTTCTCCTAGTCCGCGCAGATAGTCGAGCGTGCTCGGGAGACCGTGCTTCCAGTCCACGCGGGGCTCGTAGCCGAGCAACCCCCTTGCCCGGCTGATGTCCGCGACGGAGTGGCGGACGTTGCCGGGGCGGGCCGCGGCGTGCGCCACGTCGGGTGTGCGTCCGAGCGTCGCGCCCAGCTCGGCAATCACCTGGTTCAGCGACACCTGCGTGCCCGTCGCGATGTTCACCACCTCGCCGCGCAACCGCCGTGGGCTCTGGGCCGCCGCCAGGTTGGCCGCGACCACATTGTCGACGAAGCAGAAGTCGCGCGTGGTTTCGCCGTCGCCGTAGACCGTCAGCTGCTCGCCCTGGAGCGCCCCCCAGCCGAACTTCGGAATTGCCGCGGCGTAGGCACCGTCGGGTCGCTGGTGCGGCCCGAACACATTGAAGTAGCGCAGGCTGAGGGTCTCGATGCCGTACAGCGCTGCGAACACAGCCAGATACTGCTCGGCTGCCAGCTTGCTGACCGCGTAGGGCGAGAGCGGCGAGGTCGGCATGTCCTCGCGCTTGGGTAGGCCCGGCAGGTCGCCATAGGCCGCCGCGGACGCCGCGAAGATCACGCGCCGCACGCCGGCGTGGCGTGCCGCGTCGAGCACCGTGACCGTGCCGCCCACGTTCACCGAGTCGGACCGCAGCGGATCCTCGATGCTGATGGGCACGGAGCCTATCGCGGCTTCGTGGAACACGACCTCGACGCCTGCCGAAGCGCGCGCCATCAGCGCCGCGTCGCGCACGTCGCCGGTGATCCGTTCCACCTGCTCCGGATCGGTCCCTTCCAGGTTGTCCCAACTGCCGAACGACAGGTCGTCGACGACGCGGACGCGTTCGCCGGCGCGAGCCAGCGCGAGCACGATATTCGAGCCAATGAAGCCCGCGCCGCCGGTGACCAGGTAGCGCGCCATGCGACAAGGATCCGGCGCCTCTGTCAGAGGCCCTTGCGGCGCTTGATGTCATCCATCATGCGCCGGTACTCGATCTCCCACATGCTCGTGCCTTCCTTGACGTGCTTGAGCCGCCCGCGCACCTGCTGTTCCAGATCGTCCTCGGTCTGCGCCTGCTTGCGCAGCGGATCGCGCATCTTGCGTCGCAGTGCCACGTCTTCGGCGTAGATCTCGTCCACGTTGTTCGAGTGCATCAGCATCTCGAGCAGCTGGTCGAGCAGGTAGTCGATGGCATCGTCGCCGATCTTGATGCCCTTCTCGTCCGCGATGAGGCGCCTCAGGCGGCCGAGCTCGTTCGACGGCATGTTGCGGGCGGCGGCCATGTCGCGGGCGCGATCGGTGACTTCCTGCTCGTCGTTGACGTACTGGTTCAGCACGGCCTCGATATCGAGCTGCACCTCTTTCGGAGATTCGCACTCGATATCGCCCTCGGCGGTGAGGGCCTTGAGGATCTCCGAGGCAACCTGGGGCACCTTCGCGCTGTACAGCCGCATAGTGGGGGATCCGTACCTGTTGTCCGGGCCCGAGGCACGCGGAATCTGGCGGGGCCAGGTCGAATTCCTGACCTCTGCCGCTCCGGGGCGACGCCTGCTAGTGCCGCTTCGGCGAGCGGGCAGGGCGCGCGCCCAGCCGGAGGCGGCGGAACACGGCGTCACGCTGGCGCTGCTTGTAGGCCTCGTGGCTGGCGTCGCCCGACTCGTTCGCGGCCTCGGTCTCGGCGTCCAGAAGCTGGAATTCGCACAGCATGTACACGATGGGGCCGAGGTTCCCGGAGCCGGAAGGCGCCAGCTCCATGATGTGCGCCGGGACGCGTACCGGTACGTCCGTGACGAAGTGAATCACCCGATAGCTGGCTGCGCTGAAGCGGTTGTCGCCCGGCGTCAGCTCGTCATCGAGCTCGCCCTGGAAGCGATCGACCATCTTGCGGAGATGGGGATGGGCCTCGCAGTAGCTCCGGAAGTGGAAGATCGTGTTCGTGCTCTCGTTCGGCACGACGTAGTTGAACGGGAACAGACGCTCCGTCAGATACGCGAGCACCGGAAGAATGTGGTCGCGTGTCCGGGTGACGATGCGGAAACGAAGCTTGTCGTACAGCGCCGCGGCCGTGGCTTCGGGCTTGGAGAGCAGCTTGGTGTACGTCGAGTCGAGGTTCTTGCGCCCACCGATGAACTCGGTGATCGGAAAGCCCTCGCTGAGCATCGTGCCGACGACGCGGTAGACTTTCTCTTCCACGAAGTGGAACAGGTCGCGGTCGCTGACCGGCAGCCGGAACAGGAGCTCGCGCCCCGCCATGTGGTTGATGATCTGCACCGACTTGAGGATGGTGCAGGCGCACATCTGACGGTGGCCCTTGCCGGACGCCATCAAAAGCAGCTCTTCGATGCTGGCGCGCTCGACCGGCTTCGGGATGGCAAACGCGAAATTCCGTCGGAGGTAGCTGATGGCCTCCGACTTCATGTGCTCCATGAACTCGCGGTCGCCGTCGTCCGCCGGGTCGAGCTCGTAGTTTTCGATGAAGCGTTGCGCCTGGCTCCGGTTCGTGAAGTTCAGGCGGTGCCAGTCGACGACGGAGCCACCGCGCAGGATCAGCCGGAGCGCTTCAACGTCGTGCAGCGACAGCTCGTCGATAATCTTCAGCGCGGGCGACGCCTGGGGCGCCACCGGTCGTTCGCTGGAACGCGGACCGTCGCTATCGGAACGTGGAGTCAGTGGCCGGGATTGGTGGTCGTCGCATCGCCCGGTGTGGGCTTCCCGAGCGATAGCGTGCCGAAGAAGATACCCAGCGCGAGCCCGAGGACGGCTATCTGCGCACCGAATGCGCCGCTGACCAGGAGGGCGAGGGGAATGAGTGCGGCCAGGTACCAGACGTTCAGCTTCATCTTATTTCGCTTCTCCGCGAAACCGGGCAGATAGCCCGGAGCGAAACCCCCACTCGGTGCTCAAGGTAGGATGAGGTAGGTCGATGTAGGATAGAGTGCCACGGGCGCGTGAAGCGGGGCAACTGTTAGCGGTCCTGGCCGGGGCATACAAGGGCCTTGTCGCTCTGCGGCATATTTATGTGGGTATCTAGCCGACCGGCCCGTACAGCGTTCCCGACGACATTCGTCAAGCTCGCGTGAATGAAGCGACTTTGTTAGCGTTCCCAGTCGTGGTTCCCGCACGGCTCCGACGCGCGTCCCCCAGGTCTCGAGCGATGAGGGCAGGCGTCGGGCTCACAGTGCTGCTCCTCGCCTTGCTCGTCCAGGGGTGCGGTGACAACGGCTTCTTTCCGAGCACGGTTGATCCCGGACAGGACTTCGGCATCGCCGAGGTCGTGTACGACTCGAACTACTTCTACTGCAAGGTCGAGCCGATGCTGTTCCAGATGCACTGCGGCTCGGGCGACCCGTCGAAAGGCGATCCGTCGGGTGGCTGTCACTTCAACGTGACCAGCTACCGGCTCACCGACTACGACCTCGACCCGAACAAGGCCGGCACGCAGCTCGTCGGTGGGACGTGCGGAAACGGCACGAAGCCGAGCCAGGCGCCTCCGGTCGCGGCGGAGAACAACTACCGTACCTCCGAAGCGAAGATGGAACGCGATCCCGACACGGCGGCGCTGCTCAACCGCCCGACGGGTGTTGCAGCGCACCCGCGCGTGATCTTCAAATCGAACAGTCCCCAGGCCGACATCATCCGCCAGTGGGCGACGAAGTTTTCGAGTCAATGAGAGCCGTCGTTCCGATCCTGTGTGCGCTGGTGCTGCTGTGCAGAGCGCTGCCGGCGCGCGCCGATGACAATGACGTGGACGCGTTTGCGCGCGTCATCGTCGCGGAGACGCCGCTCCGCTCCGGTCCGGGCATTTCGCACCGTGTGATCTACCGCGCCCACCGCGGCGATACGTTCCTGATCCAGGGGCGCGCCGGAGCCGGGTTCTGGCTGCAGGTCGTAATGCCCGATGGCAGGGTCGGCTACGTGCTCGGCGACACCGTCGAGACGGTCGGCGCGGGACCCGGAGCGCCGGAAGGTGCCGTCAAGCCCGGCTTCTTTGCGCCTCCTGCGCTGGAGGAAGCGCACGGCGGCTTCGCGCTGTGCGGCGGCGTGTTCGATCGCGACGGCTACGTCGAGTTCAAGCCCGCGTACGTGCTGGCGCCGTCCGTGTCCTTCGAACCCTACGTCGGGCTGGCGCTGCAGACCGATGCGCGTCGCCTGGTGTACGGGCTGGGTGCGTCGCTCGACCTCGCGCCCGATTGGGCGGTCGCGCCCTACGTGACCCTGGGGGCGGGTGGCCTACGCGATCAGCCGAGCGCGAACCTCAGGCAGCCGACGCACAACTACTTCCATGCGCGCGCCGGTGGCGGCCTGCTGGTGTCGCTGCGCTGGCGCATCCTGTTCAGGTTCGAGGCGACGAACACCATCGTCTTCACCGAGGACTCGTACCGCAACGTGCAGAGCTACGTTGGCGGGCTCGGAACCTATTTCTAGAGGGAGATCAGGGTGCGCATCCGAAACACCACCAGTTTACCGCCGCCGGCCATGGTGAGCCGCGTCCCGGCGTGGCTGTTGATGGCCGCTCTCGGCCTTTCGCTGCTCGCTCTCGGCGGCTGCGCAACGGTCCGGCCCGAGCAGCGAGCGGTGTTGGCCGACCCGGTGATGCAGTTCCAGAACGACCCGGGCGAAGAAGCCGACCTGCAGCACGTGCTGGAGAACCGCGAGGGGTCGTACGGTGGTGGGTCGGTGCAGGGAGGCGGCTGCGGCTGCAACTGATGTGGGTGCCCGGAGCTCCAGCCCGATGATCGTGCGCCGCCCGACCCTGGTCGCGGTGCTCGCTCTGCTTGCTCTGCTGATCACGCCGCTCAGGGTGCGGGCGCAGGTGGTCGACACGCGGCTGCGTGCGACGGTGTTCCACGAACCTTCGCCGACCAGCAAGATGACCGTGCTGACGCCGTCGGCCGAGCTCACCGTCACGCCTGCGGACTTCCTGACGCTGGCAGCGGGATATTCAGCCGACATCGTGTCCGGAGCCAGCGAAGCGGTGAAAGCTGGACCGCTGTCGCCGCCGGATGTGGTGTCCGCTGCCTCGGTTCACGACATCCGCCACCAGGTGAACGGCGGGTTCACGATCACGCGCAAGCACACCCACCTCGGAGCCAGCTACACCTACGGTACGGAGCACGACTACCGCTCCAACGGCTTTTCCGTGAACGCCGGCAGTGATTTCCTGCAGAAGAACACGCAGATAGAGCTGTCGTACGCGCGCGGTTTCGACAAGGTGTGCGACATCAACTACGCGGACGCGGCAACGCGCGACCCGACGCTCAGGCCCCGGCTCGACAGCTCCAAGGGGTGTTTCACGAACGCGAAGGACCGCCGCACGCTGCCCATCGACCTGGACAGCTTCCAGCTCGGATGGACGCAGAGCTGGACGCCGGTGTTCACCACGCAGCTCGTGTTCAGCGGGCAGCTGCAGCACGGCTTCCTCAGCAACCCGTATCGGGCCGTGGTGATCTCGACCGCCGGGACAGCGGCCCAGGAGCACCATCCAGACAACCGCGCCCGCGCCGCGGTCGCGCTCCGTGCCAAGTACTATGTCAGGCCGCTCGCCACGGCGTTCGGTATCGCAGCGCGCGGCTACCGGGACACCTGGGACATCCTCAGCCAGACCTATGAAATCAGCGCCGAGCGCTACATGCTGCCCTGGCTCCGGCTGATGCTGCGCGGGCGCTTCTACACGCAGACCGGTGCACTGTTCTGGAGCGATGACTACACGGGCGGCGAGCCGTTGAACGGCCCACGCGGCCAGTACTGGACCGGCGACCGCGAGCTCTCACCACTGCAGAACTTTCTGGTCGGAGGACGCCTGCGCGCCTCGTGGAATGGCAAGAAGGGCGACCGCATCGCCGGGATGCTGCTGGGCCTGTCGACCGAGGCCAGTGTCGATCTCCTGAAGACGAAGCTCGACCAGTTCACCTGGGCGGGCAGAAAGCCAGACGACACGTTCGCGATCGTCGGCGGGCTCGGCATCAACGGGCAGTTCTGAGCCGGCCCATCGCCAGCGGAAAAGCCTGCCGCCCCGCCGTCAACGCAGGCCGTGCTTGCGCGCCAGATCGTACAGGTGCTTGCGGTCCATACGGGCTTCGCGGGCCGCCGCGCTGATGTTCCCCTTGTGGCGGCCCAGCAGCCACGACACGTAGCGCTGCTCGAAGTCCGCCTCGAACGCCGCGCGCGTCTCTCGATAGCTCTGCCCGGGGGAGAACGACCGCGTCTCGTGTGCGGCGTTCGAGGCGGATGCCGAGACCGGCAGGTCCACCAGCCTGAGCTCCGTCTCGCCGCTCGCCGTCGCGATGTAGATGGCGCGATCGAGCACGTTCCTGAGCTCGCGCACGTTGCCCGGCCAGTCGTGTGCGGACAGCGCCGCGATCGTTTCGGGCGAGAGCGTGATGCTCGCCGCGGCGGGGTCACGCTTGCCGGCCACTGCCAGAAAGTGCTTCACCAGCGTAGGAACGTCCTCGCGCCGCAACCGGAGCGGCGGGACGCCGATCGGCACCACCGCAAGCCGGAAATAGAGATCTTCACGGAATTTCCCGCGCTCGACTTCGTCCTTCAGGTCGCGCTTGGTGGCCGCCACGATGCGTGCCTCGGCGCGCAGCGTGCGGTTGCCGCCGACCCGCCTGAACTCGCCGGACTCGAGCACGCGCAGCAGCTTGGGCTGCACGTCGAGCGGCAGCTCGCCCACCTCGTCGAGGAACAGCGTGCCGCGCCCTGCCACCTCGAAGGCGCCCTGCCGCGTCGCGACTGCGCCGGTGAACGCGCCGCGTTCGTGTCCGAACAGCTCGCTTTCGATCAAGTTGTAGCTGACCGCGCCGCAGTCGACGACGACGAACGGCTGTCCGCTCCGCGGACTCTGTTCGTGGATGGCCCGCGCCAGAACGTCCTTGCCCGTGCCCGTCTCGCCTTCGAGCAGTACCGCCGCGTCGGTGGGTGCGATGCGCTCGAGCACGCCGAAGATGCTCCGCATCGCCAGGCTCGGGCCGAGCGCGTCGCCGAACCGGTCCGCCTCGCTGGGCAGGATCTGTGCGCGATTGGGTTCGGACCGCAGGATCATCTCGACGTTGCCGACGGTGAGTGTCGCGCCGGGCTCGACCGTGGCCTCGCGTATCGTGGTGCCGCCGATGCGGGTGTGGTTCGTCGAATCCAGGTCGCGTACCAGGATGCCGGAGGCGCCCCGCGTGAGCTCGCAGTGGTGTCGGGACACCGTGTCGTCCGCGAGAACCAGGTCGTTGTCGGGCGCCTTGCCGATGCGCATGCGGTCGAGCACCTTCACGCGTTGGCCGCGCATCTGCCCGCTGACGACCACCAGCACCAGCTCCTCGGGAAGCTCGTCCTTCGAGCGCGCCGCGCGCGTCGCGATCTCCGATGGTTGACTCACGTCAGTACTCCTGTCGCAGGACAACGAGTGTTTCGCCGCCCTCGAGGTCGACGCGCCGGACGTATTCGATCCGTGCGGTGTGCTCGCCGCCGAGATTAGCGCGGCCGGGGGATGTTGTCTCCGGCACGCCGCGCTCGAGCGCGATGCTCAATACGTACTCGCCGTTGGGTACCCGGAGCTTGTGGCGGACGTGCCGCGGCGCGTGGTCGGGAAAGCGCAGCGTTACCCCCCCGGTCGGCTCCTCTTGGCCGTAGCGGGTCCAGGTCGCAGTGAGCATCCGGACGGGTTGCAGGCCCTCGTCCAGCCGGAACACCAGGGTCTGGTCGCGCGGGATCGCGGGGGCAACCACCAGCGCCGCGATCGCGAGACCGGCCAGCAGCAGGAGGCGAGGAGCGCGGTGGCGCCAGTCGCGTGGCGGTCGTGGCTCCGCGCTGGTCCCGCCGCTTGGGGTCCCGGTGGCCTCGGCGTTCCCGTGCTCGTCGGCCTCCGCGTCGGCGGTCATCGCGGCGTCTTGTCGGGCCTGCTGCGCTTGCGCGGAGGATGCGCCTTGGCGGTCGTCTTCGCGGGCTTCGTCGGCGCCCCACCTGCGCCGCCTGTCGCCTGGTTGTCCTGAGCCTGGGCCGCGCCGCGGTCGGCGTTCATCATCCGCACGAGGTGGACGAGCCCGGTGACGGTCGAGGCCGGCAGATTGTTGAACGCGGGCATCTTGCCCTTGCCGTTGGTGATCGCCGTGCTGAGCTGCGCGTCGGTCACCGACTTCTGCCACGCCGGATCGGACAGATCGCGCGCCCCGAACATGGCTCCCTGTGGGCCGTCGCCGCGACCCAGCATGCCGTGACAGCGAGTGCAGTTCTGTCGCCAGGTCACGAGCACCACCTGGTCGACGCCGAGCATCTTCGCCGGCTGGCTCAGATCCGCGTTCTGGTCGCCGGTATTGGGGGCGGCCTGCGCGTTGCGGTTTTCTTCGGTGCGGTCGTGGTCCGCGGGTTGCCACACCCGGAGATCCTTCGGCGAGCGGCTGCACGCCACGGCCAGCAACACCGGGGGGAAGGAAAGTAGTAGGCGGCGGAAGGCGGAGCTCATCGGCCCCTGGATAGCAGCAGCTGAATCGCCCTTCCAGCACACCCGTGCCCTGCCCACGGGCCGACGGTCCGGATCCGTCGCCCAGAAGCCAGGAGCCGGCACCGGTCGATGACCGGGCCGGCTCGCGGCTGCCCCAGAAGGGGCGATGGGTTGGGGGCGCCTGGTTACTTGAAGACCTGGCCGCCGCCAGTGGGGTTCGCGCCGAGGTAGGCCTTGCCCCCGAGCTTGGCGATGTGGAACTCGGTGCGCCGGTTCTGGGCGCGGCCGGCATCCGTGGAGTTGTCGGCGATCGGCTTGGTCTCGCCGAAGCCCACCGCGATCAGGCGATCGGCCTTGATGCCGTGGTCCACCAGCCACTTCTTGATGGTCAGTGCGCGCTCGCCGGACAGCTTCATGTTGTCAGCCGGCTTGCCGACGTTGTCGGTGTGTCCCTCGATGCGCAGCAGCGTGATCTGCGGGTTTTGATCGAGGTATTCCTTGAGCTGGTTGAGCACCACGTCGCTGCCCGAGCCCGCCTTCAGGGTGGCCTTGCCGGTGTCGAATACGATGTTGCCAGGTAGCTTGATGGCATCGCCCTTCTGCGTGATCTTGGTGACCGGCTTCGGTGCGGGGGCCGGCGCGGGCGCGGGCGCGGGCTTGGCCGGCGGCGGGGGAGGCGGCGGCGGGGGAGCGGGCTTCGCGTCACCAGCATTGGCAGCGCCGCCTGCCCTGATGGATGCCGTGCAGCCGATGAGAGCGGGAGCGGCGAGCGCCGCACCCAGAATCGAGACAAACAAAGCAGACCTACGAACCATTGCTGAATCCTCCGGGAAAACGCCAGGATGGGTCGGGCGCCTGATGCTGCGTGGCCCTCCGGCCCGCAAGCGGTAGTCCAATTGACCCGGGGAGCGCAAGGCTCGGGCGCTGCAAGCCCTCCTGACCCCGGGATAGACGAACGCCCCCGGGTCCGTCTTCACTGCGATCGCGCAGAATGTTTCCGCGCAAGGCAGGAGGGGCGGGCCAGGGGGCGTGTCCGGGCCGTTACGGGCTAGATTCCGGCGTCAGCAGCGCCGCCAGCGCCGCCGGCTGCTCCGCCAGCGCCGCCGGCTGCTCCGCCAGCGCCGCCGGCTGCTCCGCCAGCGCCGCCGGTGCCGCCAGTGCCGCCGGCACCACCGGACGGGTTGCACGGATCCGCTCCGGGCGGGCTGACCGGGGCCACGTCGCCCAGCTGGACCTGCTGGGCATCGAAGCCGATGCCGATGCTGATGGCGTCACAGGTCTTGCTCGGGTCGCCGTTGGTGCCGTTGCTCATGATGTCGCTGGCCACGCGGATCTGCTGGGCGATGCTCTCGAAGGTGGGGCCGTCGCACAGGCTCGGGTCGAACGAACCGGCCACCTTCTTCAGCTGGCTGACCAGATCCTCCGTGTTGATCACACCCGCGATGATGCCGCCGCTGGCCGACTTGCGGTCGCCCGCGAGCTTCATCGTGATGACCGCCTTGCCGATGTTGAGCGTGAGGTTGTAGCCCTGCACCGCCAGGTTCAGGGCCAGATCGCCCTGCGAGCCCGAGACCCAGGTGTTGTCGGCCACGAAGCTCTTCGCGAACTGTACCTTGGGGTCGTTGATGTTGCCGCCGTTGAGCAGCTCCGGAACCACCGGCCACTTGTCGGTGCCGTCCCAGACCGGCGCGCTTCCCATCTTGGCGCCGCCGTAGAGCGCGGCCGTGATGCCGTCCTGGTTGGCCTGGGAATCGACGTTGTCCATCTTCACCATCACGGTGAACGAACCGTCGGAGATCGACTGGTTCACCGACGCGCTGACATCCTGCGCCAGGCTGGTGATGAGCGGCAGCAGGTTCTCGCCGAACGAGTTGTCGATGCCGTTGTTGCCGTCGGTCTTCACGTTCGTCGGATTGGCGCCGTCCACGGGCTTGCAGTGGTTGGTGCCGTGCGGCGTCGAGACGATGCCGTCGATGTCGTAGCCGAGGCTCTTCCAGGCGTTCGGGTCGGGGTTGCCCTGCTTGTCCGTGTCGCCGAGGTACAGCTTGCTGATCGCAAGCACCGTCGGCGTGGTGCCGGCCGCAGCCGGACCGCCCGGATCTGCCGGCGGATGGTCGCAGGTCACGCCGGTGTCCGTGCAGGACTTGTCCGGCTTGTCCGTGGAGGAAGACGTGGTCTTCTTGCTCGAACCGCTGCAGGCGGTCATGAAAGCAAAGCCGAGCGCTGAGCCGACAACCAGTAGTCCGAGATTGCGTCGTACAAGCATTGAGGATGCCTCCGTGAAGGGTCGTGACCCCGGTAGGCAAAGCGCCGGACCCCGGGGGAGCGGATGGGTCGTCCCCCGGCTGTGAGCCAGCAGTGGGGGCCCGTGGATGGTAGCTGGAAAGCCGGATTCTTGCAAGAGCCTCGACCAGGGGCTCGCCGGCCGGCGCGGCGTGGAGTCCGGTCTGTCGGTAGCGACCTGTCCGGGTTGGTTCGTATTGTTGACGGCCGTCGTGGGGCGTCGAGCTGCTAGGGTAGCGCCAAGGCTCAGGCTATTCCGCGAGGCACGGTGTCCGCCGAGTTCGTCCACCTCCACGTCCACACGCAGTTTTCGTTTCTCGTGAGCACGGTCAAGCTCGCCGAGCTCGCGCCGCGGGTGAAGGAGCTCGGCATGCCTGCCGTGGCCCTGACCGATCACGCCAACATGTTCGGCGCGATCCGGCACTGGAAGCTGGCCCGTTCTGAAGGCGTGCAGCCGATCCTGGGCTGCGAGCTGAACGTCGCCCGCGACGACCAGCGCGGCGAGGTCGATCACCTGGTTGTCCTGGCCGCCACCAACGAGGGCTACCGGAACCTGATCCAGCTGGTGAGCTCGGGCTACACCGATCCGGCGACGGACAGCGCACCCAGCGTCACACTGGAAAGCGTCGCGGCCGCGTCGAAAGGTCTGGTCGCGCTGACGGGCTGTCTCGGGGGCGTGGCCGCGCAGCAGGTGCTGGAGTACGGGCCCGAGCGCGGCGAGGCGATGCTGGGGCGCCTCGGTGACATGTTCGAGCCCGGACATCTGTTCGTCGAGCTGTCGAACCACGAGCTGCCGGAGCAGCCGGTCGTCAACCAGATCCTGGTCGACGCCGCGCGCCGCCTGGAGCTGCCGATCGTCGCCACGAACGACGTGCACTTCATGCGTCGGGAGGACGGAGAAGCGCAGCTGTACCTCGAGTGCATCCGTCAGGGTCGGAGTCACGCCGAGGCCGCGGCGGCGCATCACGGCAGCTTCGAGATGTACCTCAAGAGCCCCGAGGAGATGGCAGAGGCCTTCCGCGGCTATCCCGAGGCGCTGGGCAACACGCTTCGCGTGGCGGAAATGTGCCAGGGCGTCGAGCTCCAGCTCGGCAAGCCGATGCTGCCCCATTTCCCGGTGCCCGAGGGCTACACCACCGAGCAGTACTTCCGGCACGTGGCCGAGCAGGGGCTCGAGCAGCGCTTCACGGAGATGCGCGACCTCGGCCACGGCTTCGACGAGGCGAAGTACCGACAGCGGCTCGCTCGCGAGCTCGATGTCATCATCGGCATGGAGTACCCCGGCTACTTCCTCATCGTCTGGGACTTCATCCGTGAGGCCAAGTCACGCGGCATTCCGGTGGGACCGGGGCGCGGCTCCGGTGCAGGCTCGCTCGTCGCGTATTCGATGGGCATCACCGAGCTCGATCCGCTGCCCTACAATCTGCTGTTCGAGCGCTTCCTGAATCCGGAGCGGGTGAGCATGCCCGACTTCGACGTCGACTTCTGCATGGCGCAGCGCGACCGCGTGATCGAATACGTGGCCGACAAGTACGGCAAGACGAGCGTTGGCCAGATAGCAACGTACCAGAACCTCAAGGCGCGCAGCGTGATCAAGGACGTCGCGCGCACGATGGGTTTTCCCGCGCCGGAAGCCCAGCGCATCGCGAGTCTGGTGCCGGACCTGGGGCAGGGAAAGACGGCCACCATCGAGCAGGCGCTCGAGCAGGAGCCCAAGCTCAAGGCCATGGCAGACGCCGACGAACGCGTCGGCACGTTGCTGCGGCAGGCGAAGAAGCTCGAAGGTCTGACGCGGCACGCGGGTATGCACGCTGCCGGCGTGGTGATCAGCGAAGGGCCGCTCTGGGATCACGTGCCGTGCTTCACGAACGACGCCACGGTCGTCACGCAGTACGACAAGGACGACGTGGAAGCGGCCGGGCTCGTGAAGTTCGACTTCCTCGGGCTCAAGACGCTGACGGTCATCGACGTGGCCGAGAAGCTCGTCAACGCGCGGCCGGATCGAAAAGGCAAGCCGCTCGATCTCGGCAAGATCGCGCTGGACGATCGCGACACGTACGCGCTCATCTCGAGCGGCGACACGACCGGCGTGTTCCAGCTCGAATCCAGCGGGATGCAGCAGCTCCTGCGCGGGCTCAAGCCGGACTGCTTCGAGGACGTCGTTGCCGCGGTGGCCCTCTACCGCCCCGGGCCGCTCGGCACCGGGATGATCGACGACTTCATCGGCGGCAAACACGGACGCAAGCCCATCCGCAAGCTGCACCCGCTCGTCGACGACGTGCTCAAGCCGACCTACGGCGTACCCGTCTACCAGGAGCAGGTGATGCAGATCGCGCAGCATCTGGCCGGCTACTCGCTGGGCGGCGCCGACCTCTTGCGCCGCGCGATGGGCAAGAAGAAGGCCGAGGCGATGGCCAAGGAGCACGCCAAGTTCGTCGAGGGCGCTGTAGCCCGCGGCGTCAGCTCGGAGCAGGCCGACGCGATCTTCAAGGAAGTGGAGGGCTTCGCGTCGTATGGCTTCAACAAGAGCCACTCGGCGGCGTACGCGCTGGTCACCTATCACACGGCGTACCTGAAGGCGCACTACCCGGCGGAGTTCTTCGCGGCGCTGATGACCGCGGACAAGGAGAAGATCGAGAAGGTCGTTCGCATCATCGCCGAAGCGCGCGCCTGGGGTGTGAGCGTGCTGCCGCCCGACATCAACATGAGCGCGCTGGACTTCACGGTTGTGTACGCGCACCCGGATGGCCGTGGGCCGCGCGGCCCTGGCAAGTTGCGCGATCGCTTCGGACCGCAGATCCGCTTCGGGCTGGGCGCCGTGCGAGGCGTCGGAGGCAGCGCGCTCGAGACGGTGTTCGAAGCGCGCGAAGCGGGCGGCCCGTTCCGCGATCTGTTCGATTTCGCGGAGCGCGTGGATGCGCGGCGGCTCAACAAGGGCGTCCTCGAGGCGTTGGTCCAGTGCGGTGCGTTGGATTCCTCGCTCTCGCCCATGGGCATCAGTCGATCGCGGGCCTTCGCAGCCATCGATCGAGCGCTGGAGCGGGCGCGCAGCGCCAGCCGTGACCGCGAGCGGGGCCAGACCACCCTGTTCGGGATGTTCGAGGCCGCCTCGGGGGGCGAGACGGAGGGCAGCTCAGGTGGGCTGGACGACTATCCGCCCGCCGAGAGCTGGGACAAGCTCGAGCTCCTGCGTCGCGAGAAGTCAGCGCTCGGTTGCTACGTGAGCGGACATCCGCTCTTGCGCTATGGCAACAAGCTGGCCCGTCTGGGTGCGCTGGCCACCGACAAGGTCGCCGGCGAGCAGGCCTGGAGCCTGGTGAGCGTGGCGGGGATGGTCGAAAACTACCAGGAGCGGCTGTTCCGCGGCGGGTCGGGGGGCAAGGCGGCCTTTTTCGAGATCGAGGACATGCGCGGCCGGGTCAAGGCGAAGCTCCGCGGCGACCGCATCGAGACCTACGCCCACATCCTCACCGGAGGCGAGGCGGTGCTCGTCAGCGGCAAGGTGAGCTTCCCGGTGACGGACGAGCCGGTCGAGGAACAGGAGCCGACCCTGCTGGTGGACGCCGTGGAGCCGCTGTCGGCGGCTGTGCTGAAGGCAACGCGCTCGGTCTCGATCCGGCTCGAAGCCGAGCGCACTGCCCGGGGCGACCTGGTTGCTCTGAAGGAGCTGCTGGAGACCTCGCCGGGGTCCTGTCCGGTCGAGCTGGTGCTCGCGCTTGCAGATGGATTGGAGGCCGTGCTGGCCCTCGACGGGACGCGTGTCACGCCCGACGACCAGGTGCTCGCCGGGCTGGAGCGGATGTTCGGCGACACCGTGGCCGAGCTGCGCTAGCCGCCGTTCCTGTTCTGCCAGGGCGGACCCGGCCACCTGGTTCCGGGCCGCTCGCCGGCGTCGCGCTGCTGGATTCCGGCCTGGCAAAGCCCTCCGGCCGTTGCGACAACCTCGCCGGGGGAGGCCGGTCTGGGTTATCGTCCCAGGTCCATGAAGGAGGTCCGAGCAGAGCTGGTCCGCGTCGATTCGCACGGGACGGCTCATCCGATCGGCACCGTGGCAAGCCAGCGCATGCGTTCGCGCGCCGGGGCCTATCGGCTCATGCCGGCGCCCGAGCACGTGGTCTTGATGCGCTACACGGGCGAGGACGGGCAGCGTGACGAGAGCGACGGCGCGCTGGTCCGGTTGGCCGGGGAAATTACCCCGGGAGCGATGGGTGACGTGCTGGCGCTGCTCGGCCAGACGGGCTGGCGGGGCGAGTTGCTCGTGTTCGACGGTGAGCACACGCGCTCGGCGTTCCTCGAACAGGGCAATGTGGTGGGCGCACAGACGACGGTCGACGATGAACGGCTGGGGTCGGTGCTGTATCGCTTCGGCGCGCTCACCGCCGGACAGCTCGAGCAGATCATGGAGAAGGTGCGCTCGGGGCGCCGCTTCGGCGACGTCGCCATCGAGCTCGGCTTCCTGTCGCAGGAGAAGGTCTACGAGTACATCGGCAAGCAGGTCGAGGAAGTCGTGTTCGGCATGCTGACCGTCAGCGACGGGACGTTCTTCTTCCTCGACGGTTTCGACGAGGAGCGGCTCGTCTCGCGTCACACGGTCAGCGCGAACATGTTGCTCATGGATGGAGTGACGCGTCTCGACGAGATGACGTACTTCCAGCAGAAGATCCCGTCGGGCGACTACGTGCCGGTCCGGGTCGACGGCAAGGGAGAGCCCGCCGAGGAGTATGCGGCTATCTATGCTCTCGTCGACGGCCGTCGCAGCGTAGAAGACCTCGGCCGCGAGACGGGGCGGGGCGAGTTCGAGACCGCAAAGCAGGTCTACGGGCTGATCCAGAGCAAGCACGTTGTGATGCATCCGCCGCGCATGAGCGGTGGTCCGACCGCTATCGTCGAGACGGCCAACGCGGTCCTGCGCGCCATCCTCGCCAGTGCTGACGAGGTCCAGCGTGGCGAGGAAGTGCGCCAGAGCCTCGCTTCCTTTGCGGTGGGTGCGGGCGTGTACGACATCCTGTTCCGCAACGCCGGCCCCAACCCGAGCGGCGCGTTCGATCCCGAAGCGGTGGCCGAGAACCTGGTCCTGGTCGCCGGCGGCGGCGACGCCGAGAACGTGCTCAAGCAGATGCTGCACGAGTACGTGAGCTTTGCGCTGTTCAGCGTGGGCTCGGTCGTGGACGCCGAGCGCGAAGCCGCCATCAAGAAGGATGTCGGCGCCATGCTGGCTCGCCTGCGCCCGCAGGGCTGATCCCCGGGTGTGCCGGAAAGGCACGTGAAGGAGGGGCGACAGTCCGTGTGGCGACTGCTGCGGCGGTGGCGGGACAGGACTGGCACCCGGATTGCTACACGAGGCAGATCATGAAGCTCTTCCGCAGCGGGCCTCCGGCACTGGTTCTCCTTCTCGCCATCGGGCTTGGCGCGTGCGTCGATCACGATCGGACAGCCCAGCCCCAGGCGCCCGACGACAACTACGATCAGCAGGGGTGGGCGAACACTTCACCCGTCGGTCCGGGCAGCGAGAGCACGAGCTCCTACTACGGCGTGGGGGCGTCACCCTCGCCCGACGACCACCAGCCCGCCAGTCCGCGTGCCGTCGAGCACCACCCGTACTGAAGCTGTTGCAGCGCGCGCGGATCTTTCCGGGACCACCGTGAAGTGCCGACCAAACGCTCGATATTTCCCGGACGCGGGTGTGGCCCGTCGTGGATTTTCGAGGTAGACACGCCGCGGCTGCTCGGAAGCGCAGCCAGGAAGCAGGTTGCGGGTCGATAGCTCAGTTCGGTTAGAGCAGCGGATTTTTAATCCGACGGTCCAGGGTTCGAATCCCTGTCGACCCACCGCGCAGTGGGTCTGCCGCAGGGCTTCGGCGGTTGCGGCCGAATCGACTTGCGCGGCGGTCCACCAGAAGTAAGGCTTGGTCAGCAGGTGGGGATCGTGTTAATCGGTCCGCCCACCAGGAGGCTTGGGAACATGAAGAAAGTACTACCTTGGATAGGTTTGGGATTGCTTGCTGCCGCTGTTGGCGGCACGACGTTCGGCTGTAGCAGCTCGAGCGGCGGCAACGGCGGCACTGGCGGCAACGGCACAGGTGGTGGGCTCGTTGGCGGCTCCGGCGGCACGGGTGGCGGCACCACGGGCGGCACCGGCGGCACGACGACGACTGGCGGCACCGGCGGCGCGGGTGGTGGCACCACGACCACGACGAAGCTCGGCGCGACCTGCACGACGGACGCCGACTGCGGTACCGGTCTGACGTGCTCGCTGCCGACGGCCAACGGCTTCGGCGCAGGTGGTCCGGCGCGCGGCTACTGCACCAAGGACTGCTCGGCCAACACCGACTGCACGACGATCGATCCCACCGCGCAGTGCGTGAACGTCGGCACGACGGCGGCCGCCAAGACGGTGTGCCTCCAGGGCTGCAGCCTCACGGCGACCACCCAGTGCGGCGGTCGTTATGACTCGTTCTGTCTGCCGCTGTCGCAGACCGACGCGGACGGCGGTGTTGTCGACAGCGGCACGACAATCGCGGCCTGCATTCCCGAGTGCGCTTCGGATGCCGACTGCGGCGGCCGCAAGTGCGACCTCAGCAACGGCCTGTGCGTGGACACGCCCAAGGCTGGCAAGGCAGTCGGCGCGGACTGCGATCCGACGGCGACGACCGACCCCTGCGCCGGTTTCTGCATCGGCTTCCAGGGCCAGCCGCAGAACGTCGGTACCTGCACCGCATTCTGCAACAACACGAACCTCGGTCAGCCCGGTGCCTGCGGCTCCGACCCCACGCCGAGCAGCCCGCAGGCCGCGGCCTGCCTGTTCAGTGCGACGTTCAACGCTGGTGGCTCGGTCGGCATCTGCGGCCAGCTGTGCAACTGCGACAGCGACTGCCTGGCCAGCGGCGATGTCTGCCAGAGCTGGGCCAACGGCGGAGCCTCGAACCCGTCGCAGTACCTGCAGATCTTCCACATGGCCGGCGCCTGCGTGCCGGGCACCGACGCCGATGGCGGCACGGTGACTGGCATCCCGACCTGCCCCGGCGGCGGCGGCGCGGGCGGCAGCGGTGGCACCGGTGGCACCGGTGGCACCGGTGGCAGCAGCGCGGGCGGCAGCGGCGGCACCGCGACGGACGCGGGCGCGGGCTGAGCCCACGACGCATCCGTAAAGCACAGCAGCGCCCGTCCGGGAAACCGGGCGGGCGTTACTGTTTTGTGCGTGTCCAGATGACGGAGAACGACTGTCGACTGCCGTGGAGGATCACACGAAGGCCGAAGGGCCGAAGGTTTCTGGGGTCGAAAGCTGGACCACGCAGCTCCGCCCATCCAGAGGTTCGAGCCCGCCTTTCGACAATGGGCGGGAGTGCTCTGGATGACCCGGACAAGGGGCCCCAACGCTCGACCCCCAGAACAACCGCCGTCGGCTGATCCGTGGAGGAACCCTTCGGCCCTTCGGCCTTCGTGTGGAATCCGGAGCGTGTCGCGACGTCCCTGACGCGAGCGGGTTCGCCTAGCGCGATCCGTCGCCTCCGGGCGGCAGCTCCGGCAACCCGCTTTGTGCTGGGGATGACGCCTGGGCGTCCTCGCCGTGCGTCTCGACCACATCGACCCCATCCGGTCCCGGTCTGGGCGGCGTGCCCCAGACCTCGTCGAGGCCGCTCTGCATGATCTGGATGCGTCCAGCGGCGATGCGCCGGTCGATCGAGCGCCGGACGCGCTTCGCGACAACCGCTCGCGGACCGGGCATCAGCAACAACAGACCTAGAATGTCCGTCAGCACGCCCGGCGTGATCAGGAGCGCGCCTCCGATGAGGACCAGCACTCCGTCGACCACTCCCTGTTCCGGTGGCGTCAGGGTCTCGAGCGAATGCCGCCAGGCGCGCCAGACCTTGAGGCCCTCGCGCTTGGCGAGCGTGCTCCCGAGCAGCCCGGTCGCCAGTACGATCCCGACGGTCGGCCAGAAGCCGATAAAGCTGCCGATCCACAGCAGCAGATACAGCTCGACCAGAGGTACGACGACGAAGAGCAGGAGCAGCCAGCGCACGGCTGCAGCCTAGCCGCAGGCTGGCGGCCACACCAGGCGGGCTCCTCGGCATCGCCCGAACGAAAACGGGCGCGGACCGTGTGGTCCGCGCCCGCTTGGAGCTCCGCTGGAGCTGTCTGCTACTTCTTCTTCATTGCAGGCTTCTTCACCGCGGCGGCCTTGGGGGCCTTCTTCGCTGCGGCGGCCTTGGCGGGCATCTTCCCGCCCTTGACGGCCTTGGCGGCCTTCTTCGCTGCGCCAGCCTTGGGCGCCCAGGCCGAGAGTGCCGGCAGAGGCTTCGGCTTGATGCCGGCCTTGGTCGCCTCGGCGCAGCCGCGCTTCTCGTTGGTCCACTTGCCCTTGCGCTCGAGGATCTTGAACTCGACGCGGCGGTTCTTCTCACGGCCGGCCTCGGTGCCCGAGGTGTCCAGCCGGCAGTAGAAGCCGTAGCCCTGGGCGAACAGGCGGTTCTTGTCCACGCCCTTCTTGACCAGCGCCTTCATCACCGAGTCGACACGACGCTGCGTCAACGAGCGGTTGTAGTACGCGCTACCTTCCTTGGATGCATAGCCGCCGACCTCCACAAGCTGGATGTCGGGGTGCTTCTGCAGGATGTCGGCGACCGCGTCCACGACCGGCGTCGACTCGGACTCGATCTTCGCCGAGTTCTTGGCGAACATGATCTTCTGGTTGATCTGGACCTTGGTGCCGACGATCTGGACCAGTGGCTTCTTGTCGGGGCAGCCGTCCTCGTCCTGGTAGCCGTTGAACGTCTCTTTCTCTTTCGGGCACTTGTCCTGCGGAATCGGGATGCCGTCGCCGTCCGCGTCGAGGTTCGGACAGCCGTCCTTCGGATTGGGCGGCAAGCCGTCTTCCTTCACCTTCGGGCACTTGTCGACGGTATCGGGAATGCCGTCGCCATCCGTGTCGGGCGGAGGAGGTGCCTTCGCAGTAATCTGACCGCTGATCTTCGCTTCGCTCGCACAGCCGATCGCCATACCACCGGCCAGGCCGCACAGCGCGAGGGCAGCAGTCCACTTCAATGTTCGCGTCAGTCGCATGTTTCCGAAACCCTCCATCAATCGCCGAAGCACGTCTGGCAGGCCTTGCCTCATGCGGGCCTACGCCATACGCGGGCGCGACCTTCCCACACCCGCTGCCCGCGGCCAAGCCCCCCTCGCAGCGGGGCACCGACGACGCACGAGCCGTTGATTTTGGCTCACAATTTGCGAAAATCTATTGGTTTTCGGCGGGTTTCGCGGGTAGCGGTGCCAACCTGCCGAGCCGGAGCGCATAGACAAAACTCAACGCTCCGCCCTTGGCCGCGTGGAAGTGACACTTGTCGAGCGCTTGCACAACACACCGAACGACGCTCCGGTCGGGAAAGCGGCTCTCGTCCTCGGCGACGTGACGCACCCGTCCACGCTTGTCGAGGTCGACGCGTAGCTCGATGCGTCCCCATAGATGGGGGTCGCGTTCGAGCGCGCTCCGGTAGCAGGCCCGTGCCGCGTCCGGCACATCCGTGGTGGCTTTCTGGATGGCGTGCACGTCGAGCTCGCCCGGGTTGTCGGTCGCCTTGTAGTCGTGGGGCGGACCGTCGCGAGGGACGGGCGCATCGCCAGGCCACAGCTTCACCGAGAGCTGCACGTCCACGCGGTGGCGAGGAGCGGGCTTGAAGGTCAGCTTGTGCAGAGCGTGGCGCAGGCATTTGGCGACCTCGGCGTCCTTGAGCTTGCTCTTGACGAGATGCGCGTGCATCACGTGGCCGCGCGCCGTGATCGACAATCGCAGAATCGTCTGCCCGTGCATCTTCTGGTCGCGTCTCAGCCCTGCCTCGGAGCACAACCGGAACTTCCAGTAGCCGTTCGCGCGGGCCTCCGCCTGCACCCGGGCAACGCTCAGCACGTGACGCCGGTGTCCCGTGCGGCGGTCGAATGGCGCGCGCCGCGGCAGGTGCCCGCGGAGGATCTTCGTGTCGACGCGCACGCGCGGCCAGGGGTGATAGCCGGGATGGTTCGAGATGAAGGACGGATCGCCAGTGCCGCCCACGTTCCAGCGCGCGAGGATCTGGTCGCGACCGGCGGCGTACACGGTGCCCTGCGGGCGCGGACGCTCGTACAGCTTGTACGGTGTCTCCACCTCGACGGTGGGAGTCGGTACGGGCGGCGCCGCGCCTGCGTCGGCCGGCCCGGCGTCGGCCTTCCGGGAATCGGCGTCGACGCCCGCGGCTGCGTCGGGGGATGGCGTGCCCGCGTCCCGCGGTGCGACTGCAGCAACGCGCGGCGCGACCGACGCTGCAGGTGGCATTGGCGTCGGCATCGCCGTTGGGCTTGGGGCAGGGTTCGCCGCTGGCGCGGCGCGGGCTGCGGCAGCGGGCAGGGGACGAGCGCTGCCCTGTAGCGCTGTCGTCCGCGGCACGCAGGCCGCGAGCAGCGCGACACACAGCGGCAGCGTCTGGCGGATCACGGACTGCGAAAGGTCAGCGCTCGCCGCTCCATTACTGGATCGTGCCGGTCGGGCAGCCAAGCACGACCTGTACGGTGGCGTTCGTCTGCTTGGCGTCGGTGCAGGCCTGACCGCACAGCTCGATCTTGGTCTTGGTCGAGTTGTACTGCCAGCCGTTCGCGCCCGCGCCGCACGTCGCACCATTCTGCCCGTCCGGCTGCACCAGGTTGCCGTTGATGGTGACGTTGACCTTGTTCGTGTCGACGCCGCCGCCACTCGGATTGGTCGGCACGTCGAGCTCGCAGCTGAGGACGGTGCCGCTGATCTTGGTCAGTGCATCCTGCAGCGCCTGCGAGAAGTTGGTCGCCGTGGTCATGTCGAAGTGGCAGTCGCCCACATTCGCACCCGACGCTGGAGGCAGCGGCGGCAGCGGCGGCGGATCAGGAACGTGCGTGCAGCCGGCCGTGTCGGTGCCTCCGAGATGCGCCATCTCCGAGAGCAACGCGCGTCCGTCCTCGCTGCCTGGCACGCCGATCACGAACGTCTTGATGCCGATCTGGGTCGCCTGCGGGATGTCGGTCTCCAGCAAGCCGGGCAGCGAACCCGGCGAGCACGACTCGAAGCCGTCCGTGAGCAGCACCACGAACTTGTTTCCCGGCAGGTTCTGCCACTGCGACACGATGTAGGCGTAGCTCTTGATGTCGGCGCCGGCGAGCGGCGTCGAGCCGGCGGGGCTCTCGTTGTCCAGGAATGTGCTGAGGGTTGCGAGCTGCGCCGAGTCCAGCTTCTTGATCGGCACGTTGGCGGTGTTGTTCACCGAGCAATTCGAGCCGTCTGCGGGGAAGACGACCAGCCCGGCTCTCACGTCGATGGTGCTGCTCTTCTGCAGCTGCCCGAGCGCTTTCTCGAGCGCCGACACAGTGGACTCCCACTTGCTCGGCTTGGTGTTGTCGAGCTTGACCGGGTGGCTCTCGCAGTAACTGGTGGTGTCCTGGGGCACGTCCTGCGGCAGGTTGCAGTTCATGCTGCCGCTGCGATCCACGACAAAGAGCAGATTCGCCGGCACCAGGCTGCCCTTCTGCGTGGAGGTCGCGCACCCGGCATCCGGGTCGATCACGCCGCTGCCGCCGTTGCCCGACCCGTTGCCGCTGCCGCCGAGGTTGAGCCCGCCGCCGGAGCTGCTCGCGCCGCTGCCGCTGTCTCCGGAGCTGCCACCCGAGGCGCTGCTGCCACCGGAGCTGCTGGCGCCGTTGCCGACCGAATTGCCGCCGCCATTTCCACCGCCAGAACTGCAACCGACGTAGAACGCGAGGGAGACGCCCGTCAGGGCAAGCAAAGTCTTCGGGTAGGTAGAAAAGCGCACCAGCAGGGCTCCTTGTCAGCGACAACCGTTGGCGTTCCGGAAGCTTCGGCTGTCTCGGCGGCGCTCGGGGACGCGCCAAGCCGTTACAATGCTATCACGCATTTCGAGGGGCTGCGGAAGCGAACAGCTTGCCAAGGGGCGCCATCGTCGCACACGCACATACATCGACACGGGCGTTGAAGTGTTGCGGGCGCCGGGTGACAGTCGGGACGGATGGAGGACTAGACGATGGGAGACATTGGCGACGAGACAGGCGGCTTCGAGCACGGTGCAGAGTTCTCTCCGGGAGAGGTCGCCGGCGGGCTGGGGCTCGGTCCTCTCGAGATGCAGTACGAGGAGCTCTTTGCCGAAGCGCTCGAGGACGGGATCATCACCGCCGAGGAGCGCGCTCGCCTGGAAAAGGCCGCCGACAACATGGGCCTCGACCGGCAGCGGCTGCTGCGTCTCGAGCAGGCCATGGTGGCCGCGTACCAGGCACGCCACCAGGTCAAGATCGTCGAACACTACGAGGAACCGGCGGCTTCGCTAGCTCCGCTCCAGGTCCAGGCCCAGGGCGACGCGGGTCGCACGCTGCTCTTGAAGCGCATCGAGCAGCTCGAGGCGCGGGTGCGCGAGCTCGAAGAGGAGCTGCGTCGCGCGCAGGCGGCCATCAACGTTGAAGTGGATCTCGGCGATCTGGAAAGCGCCGCGGAGGACGCCAGCGAGGATGCAGATGCCGTGTGGCGGCAGGTGCGCCGCGATCCGACGCGGCCCGATCCCTTCCGCTCGCTCTACCGGATCTACGCGGCGCGCGGCGAGACGGACCGGCAGTGGTGCGTCTCGCAGGCACTAGTGGCGCTGGGTGCCGCGAGCGCCGAGCAGAACAAGCTCTACGAGCAGTACCGCGCCAAAACGCTGGTCGCACCGCGCGGCGGCGTCTCGCAAAACGCCTGGTACGATCTGCTCTTCCATCCCGAAGAAGAAGTGCTCACCGGGCAGATCTTCGCGGTCATCGCGCCGGCGGTCCTGCTCGGTCGCGTCACGGCGCTCAGGCGCGACGGGCAGCTGCACCAGCCCGATCCCGCAAAGAAGCAGGACCCCGCGAAGGCGACGTTGACCGCGGTCCGCGCGCTGACGTGGGCGGCGGCGATCCTGGGTCTCGCTCCGCCGCCTATCTACGTGGAAAAGGATCGCGCGGTGGGCTACCAGCACATCCCCGCGGTTCCGCCCGTGACGGTCGTGGGACAGAAGGTCCTCTCCGGTCCGACGCAACTGGAACATGCGTTCCACGCCGGCCGGCACCTGAGCTGGTATCGCCAGGAGCACTACGTCAAGACGCTCTTCAACGCAGTGCCTGATCTGGAAGATCTGTTCCTGGCGGCGCTGATCATCGGCAACCCCGGTCTACCCATCGCGGAAGACATGAAGCGCCGCGTGACGCCGATCGCGAAGGCGATCGAGCCGGTGCTGGAGCCGCAGCAGATCGATGCGCTGCGCGGCTATTTCCTGCGCTTCGTGGAAGAAGGCGGGCGCACCAACCTGCAGCGCTGGAGCGCCGCCGTCGAGAAGACAGCATGCCGTGCGGGGCTGCTCCTCTGTAACGATCTGGCTTCCGCCAAGAACGTCCTCGAAACGGAAGCCCAGGGGTCGGACGAGCTGGTCAAGGATCTGCTGGCCTTCGTGGTGGGCGATCGCTATTCGCAGCTTCGTCGGCAACTCGGCATCGCCATCGACCAGAACTAGGCCGCGGCGCTTTGGGTCGGTTGTCGCCGCGGAAGCTCCGGCGCCAGCGTCGGGTCGGTTTCCAGCAACTGCCAGACGAGTCGCGTTGCGCCGACGACGCCGACCGGAAGCAGCAGTACGCCGAAACACGGTGCCAGGAAGAGGATCGTGGATCCGATGCCGAAGCCCAGCGTCGCACCCGGGTTCTTGTTGACCAGAACGAGCCGTTGGCGGAGTCGGACGCCGCGCAACGTCAGCGGGTAGTCGAAGAGGTTCCACGCGAGCGCCAGCGACGTGACCAGCAGCTTGAGCGGCACGGTCACGACCGAAGCCGGAGGGAAGGCCAGCTCGACGACCCACAGAACGACAAGCAGGGGCGCGCCGAACAGCGCAGCTGCCGCCTGCGCTTTCAGTCCACACCAGATCTCGGCCAAGAATCCGATAGGTCGGCGTCGGCTCACCTGCAGCTTGCGTTCCTCGAGCTCGACCAGGTGTTCGAGCGCGGGACCGCTCAGAGGCGGGGTGAGGACGAGCGCCACGAACAACCCCAGCAACCCGGCCAGGACGGTCACCAGCCAGGACACGAACCCTCGTCCCAACCGCGCGTACCAACTGGCGGAGCTCGGCATCAGCCCCGCGATCGCGGGTTGGACGAAGTGGATCGACAGCGCGACCAGCAGCGTGGCCAGGACGACCAGGATGACTGCCGGAACAGCGGCGAAGGGCCAGGCGCGCGGGCTGCCCAGGAGCGATCCGGCGCCGCGATAGACCGCAGCCAGGCCGGCGCCGAATCCCGGGCGGCGTGGCGGCTGATTCACTGCCATATGCCCTGCTTTCCAACCGGAAGGGCCAGAGCACACCGCCGGCGCCCCCGCCGTCGGCCGGCCGGTTTGCTTCGGGGTGTGCAGATCGGATGGATCTGGTATGATATGGGACACCGTTTTGCCCAGAGCTGAGGGGACGGCGAAAGGACATGGCGGAAAACGTCTTCGGAATCGTGGGAAGCGTCATCGCTGGCGCATACCAGGTCGAGACGGTAGTGGCCGAGGGGGGATTCGGCGTCGTCTACCGCTGCCATCATGCCGGCTTTCGCGCACCGGTCGCTCTGAAGTGCCTCAAGATCCCGCAGCAGCTCGGTGCTGCGCATCAGGCGGAATTTCTCGAACAGTTCCGGGGCGAGGCGGAGCTGCTGTTCAGGCTCTCCGCGAGCATCCCGACGGTGGTCCGGCCACTGCACGTCGACGCCGTTACCATGGCCGACGGCACCTTCATGCCGTTCATGGCGCTGGAGTGGCTCGAGGGCGAAACGCTCGAGGCGATCGTCGAACGCCGGATCGCCGACGGCATGTCGCCGCTGTCGCTGAAGAAGCTGATCAGGCTGCTGACACCGGTCGCCCGCGCCCTCGAGCGAGCCCATAACTACATGGGGCCGGACGGACTGATCTCGATCGTGCATCGTGACCTCAAGCCCGAAAATATCTTCGTCGCGAATGTAGCAGGTGAGCAGGTCGTCAAGATCCTGGACTTCGGCATTGGCAAGGCGAAGAGCATGGCCAGCCAGGTCGCAGGTCGGGCCAGCCAGACGCACAGCGCGCTCGCTTCGTTTACCCCGGCGTACGGCGCTCCGGAGCAGTGGGTGCCGAAGCGTTTCGGTCAGACCGGGCCGTGGACGGATGTCTGGGGGCTCGCACTGACGCTCGTGGAGGTGCTGGCCGGGCGCCCGATCATCGACGGCGATCATGCCGCCATGATGGGGACCGCGGTCGATCCCTCGCGTCGCCCGACGCCCCGCACCGAGGGGCTGGTGGTCAGCGACGAGGTCGAGGCGGTGTTTGCCCGCGCTCTGGCGCTCGATCCGCGCGACCGCTACCCCGAGGCCGGAGCCTTCTGGAACGACCTGCTCGAAGCAGCGGGAGTGGTGGAGGAGCGTCCGGTCTCGATGCGCTCGACCGCTCCTCCCGTCCGGGATGAGCGCTCCGAAGGTGGAAAGGTGCCGCGCGTCGAGAAGATCGAGGCAGCCTTGCCCCAGCGCGTCTCGCACGTCTCGGGTATGCAGCCGCGGGCAGGTGCCGACATCCGCGAGATTGCCACCATGGATGCTGGCTCGGTCGCCGTTCCCGACCTCGGAGGTGGTGCACCCGCCGTACCGGCGCCTGCCGCTCCTGCGGCGCCTGCCGCACCCGCCCCGCCGCGCGCAGCGCCCATGACGGCCATTCCGGATCTCGCTCTGGACCCGGCGCCCGCGCCCCGGCAGCGGACCAAGTCCACCGATTCGCTGCCGGCGTTCTCCGGGGTGGTCGACTTCGACGACGGGGCCGGCGTCGATCTCGCACTGGACCTCGCGCCTGGCGAGGAGCCGGTGCGCCGGCTGTCGAGCAGCACGATGCGCGCGGTTTCGGTGCCCCCCGAAGCGCCTGCTTCGCACCAGAGTGGCTCGGGGTACGCCGCAGTGACGCCGCAAGATGTCCCGGCGTCTCCGCCACCCGCATCGGGCCGGTCGCGCAGCGGGGCGAACTGGCCTGCCGTCGAGCCCGCCACCGGTAGCGGGCCACACTGGTCGGTGCCGGCTCCTCGCCAGTCGAGGTCGTCCAGCACCGAGCCCGAACCGCTTCCGCAATCGCTTCCTCCACCCGACTCGATCTCGAGCGCGCCGCCCGCGCGTCCCGATGCCGTCGCGCCCGCCCCCCGGCCTGTACCGGCGAGCGAGCCGACCCTGCTGCGGCGGGTGCTGCCCGGGGCGATCTTGCTGGTGTTGAGCATCGTCCTGACGCTCGTCGACCAGGCAGTTGCGTCGTCGAGCGGCAATGTGCTCTCGTTCGGGCCGCTCCGGGCGGGCTGGGTGTCCGGCGTCTTGATGGCGGCGGGCGTGATCCTGCTCGTGTATCGATTGCTGCCGCGCGGAGGCTCGTGACGCTCTGCAGCAATGCGGAAAGTACAATGCCGTAGCCAGCGGGTCGGGTATTGGCTATTCTCACGGTGGAGGGGGTGACGTTTGGAGGGCACAGCTAACATACTGGGGGAGACGGATCCGCTGCACGAGGCAGCGCGGTTCGTATGCGAGGCGCTCGATTTCGCCCCGAACGGGTTTGCGATCGTGCGGCTCGATGGCACGTGTGTCACCGTCAACCGGACTCTCGCAGGCTGGGTCCGCCCGGCGACAAGCGTCGACGAGGTACGCGGGTTTTCCTTGCTCGACGGTGACGACGGCAAACTGGTCGCTGCGTTGCGCCGAGCGGCACTCGGCGAGTCGGTGATCGTCGAGGTCCCGCGCGTCGCCGTGCTGGCTGGTCGCCCTGGTCCATTCCGATTGCACGTCATGCCGTTCCGCCTTGGCGGAAGCGTCCAGGCCGCGAGCGTCGTGTTCGAAGACCGTTGCGAGCAGGCGCTGGTGGTCGCTGCGTTCGAGGCATCGGAAAGACGATTCCGGTTGATGGTGGGCCGCTCCAGCGACGGCATTGCGGTGCACCGAAAGGGCATCTTGCTCTACGTCAACCCGGCGGCTGTGCGCATGTTCGGATGCAACTCCGCCGAGGACGTCATCGGCTGCTCGGTCCTCGACTTCGTGCATCCCGATCGCCGCCAGGAAGCGAGCGAGACGTTGAACCGTCTTCTCGACGGCAGAGAGGCCTCGTCGCCCCAGCGGATCCTCGTCGGCCGCGACGGCGCGGGGCTTCTCGTCGAGGTCTCCGTCTCGCGTTCCTCGGCCGACGACACGCTCTCCAGCTTCCTCTTCATGCGAGAGGTTTCGCCAGGCCAGGCGGAGCGGAGCGCACGCCCGACCGCGGAGGAGCAGCCTACGCCGGCGGGCGCCAGTCCGAGTGTTCTCATCTGTGACGACGAGCAGAGACTCGCGATGCTCACGGCGGAGCTGCTCGGGCAGTATGGCTTCCAGGCCCGGACCGCGAGTAGCGTCGACGAGACCATCGCAGCTCTCGAACAGAACGGGCGGGACTTCGGTGCGCTGCTCCTGGATGTCAACCTGCCGCACGGCTCCGCACGCAGAGTCCTGGAACGCATGCAGCAGATCGGCTGTGGTGCACCCGTGATCCTGACGAGTGGCTACTCAATCGAGGACGTTGGCGCCGAGCTGCTGGGCGACCCGCGCGTGGTCCACTATCTCGCCAAGCCGTACCCGGTGGAGGATCTGGTGGACGTGCTCGCGCGAGTTGGACCCCAGGCACTCGGCTCCGCCTGACACACACAGCGTTCGCGGCGGCCCGCATTCTCCGCCGCTGCCGCGACGGCGCGGGCCACGCCCGCGTTGCCAATGCCGCGTCGGTGTCGTGTAGGCTAGGCGGGTCATGGCTAGCTCCCGCAAACGAGCCCATCCGGCGAAACGCCCCCCGCGCAACAAGGCAGGGTCCGCGACCCGCCAGAAGCAGCGAGCGAAGATGCGACCTTCCACCGGCTCGATCGACGCCGATGCGGCCCGCGCGCTCGTCGCCGATCTCGAAGGCCGCGGCGTGACGCACGCGAAGATAGGTGGGTTCGACATCGACGGTGTTCTTCGTGGCAAGTACGTCGCGCTCGACAAGCTGCGCTCGGCTCTCGAGAAGGGCTTCGGCTTCTGTGATGTGATTTTCGGATGGGACGTGGCCGATGCGCTGTACGATAACGGTCGCACCACAGGTCCCCACACCGGCTATCCCGATGCCCACGCCGTGCTCGATCCCTCGACGCTGCGCGTGTCGCCGTGGGAGCCGGGCATCATGGCGATGCTCTGCGATTTCCGCGATGCCCAGGGCCGCCCGCATCCGGCTTGCCCGCGATCGCTTCTGCGGCGGATGATCGACAAGGCGAGGGACATGGGCTACGAGCCGCGCTTTTCCGCGGAGTTCGAGTTCTTCCTGTTCAAGGAGACCCGCGACACCCTGCAGGAGAAGGGTTTCCAGAACCTGGTCCCGCTCGATCCGGGCATGTTCGGCTACAGCTGGGTGCGCTCCGGGCAGGATTCGGAGCTGATGCGCGACATCCTGCACGGCATGAGCGAGTTCGACATCGACCTCGAGGGGCTGCACACCGAGACCGGGCCCGGTGTCTACGAAGCGGCGATCCACTACGACGACGCCCTGCGCGCCGCGGACAAGGCCGCCCTGTTCAAGACCAGCATGAAGCAGATTGCGGCGCGCCACGGGCTGACTGTGACGTTCATGGCCAAATGGAACGCCGAGCTCCCCGGCTGCAGCGGCCACGTGCACCAGAGCCTATGGCGGGGCGGGGTCAACGTGTTCCACGACGCGCGTGCCCCGCGTGGCATGTCGCGCGTGATGCGGAGCTACGTCGGCGGCCAGATGAAGCTGATGCGCGAGCTGACGGCGATGATGTCGCCCACGGTCAACAGCTACAAGCGCTACGTGCCTGGGCTCTGGGCGCCCCTGGTCCCGTCCTGGGGGGTCGAGAACCGCGCCTGTGCGCTCAGGGTGATCGGCCTCGGAAGCAAGAGCGCGCTCAGGGTGGAGCATCGACAGGGTGCAGCGGACATCAATCCGTACATCGCCATGGCCGCCGCCCTCGGCAGCGGTCTGTGGGGCATCGAGCACGATGCGGAGCTGCCGCCCGAAAGCGTGGGTGACCCCGGAACGACCGGTCCGGAGACGCTGCCGACCTCGCTCGCGGAAGCGACACGGCTCATGGCAGCCAGCAAGGCGGCGGTGGAGCTGTTCGGGCGGGAGTTCGTCGACCACTATGTCCGGACGCGTGACTGGGAGGCGCGCGCATACCGGACGGCCGTCACGGACTGGGAACTGAAGCGCTACTTCGAAGTGATCTGACCGCGGCTGCTTGCGGTCCGGCGCTGGCGGAGTACATGAGCGACGTGTATGAGGCCCGCAGCTGGCGGGCAGGAGTGGACATGACCGCAATCTGGAGTTTTCCCACGCGCATCCGGTTCGGTGCGGGACAAGCCGCTCGTGCGGGCGAGGAGGCGAAAAGCGCGGGCATGCAGCGCGCCCTCATCGTCACTGACGCCGGCGTCATCGGAGCCGGGCTGTGCGACGGCGTACGCGACGCGCTCGAGGCGTCCGGCATCCGGACGGCGGTATTCGACGGCGTCGACGGCAACCCCAGCGAAGACAACGTCGAACAAGGGCACGCCGCCTACGCCGAGTACCAGGCCGACGGCGTCGTGTGCATCGGTGGAGGCTCGCCGATCGACGCCGGAAAGCTCATCGCGCTCCGCGGACGCGTCCAGCGTCCGTTCGAGGAGCTCGACGATGCCATCGGCGGCGACCGACACATCCCAGCCGATCTGCCGCCCATCATTGCGCTGCCGACGACGGCTGGAACGGGCAGCGAGGTGGGGCGCTCCGGTGTGGTGACCCTGCGCTCGACGGGACGGAAGACGGTGATCTTCGCGCCGTCGCTGCTGCCACGTGTTGCGATTCTCGATCCCGAGCTGACGCGCTCGATGCCGGCACGTACGACGGCTGCGACGGGTTTCGACGCGCTGACTCATTGCATCGAAGCCTATCTTTCCAACGGCGACCACCCGATGGCCGACGCCATCGCGCTGGCAGGTATCGATCTCGTCCAGACAAGCCTTCCCGCCGTAATGGCGGACGGCGCCGACATGGAAGCGCGCGGCGGCATGATGAAGGCCGCCATGATGGGTGCTGTGGCGTTCCAGAAGGGGCTGGGTGCCTGCCACTCGCTTGCGCACCCGCTATCGAGCGAGTGCGGGCTCCATCACGGCCTGGCCAATGCGCTGTGCCTACCTGCCGTCATGGATTTCAACGAAGAGGCGGTGCCGGAGCGGGTGCTCCATGTCGCACTGCTGCTCGGCGGCGAAGCGGAGCGTGGTTCGTGCTCCCAGGCGCTTCGAGAGCTGAGAGCCGCCATCGGACTGCCGTCCGGGCTGGGCGAGGCGGGTGTGCGGAAAGAGCAGCTCGAAAAGCTGGCCGACAAGGCGTTCGCGGACGCTTGCCACCAGAGCAATCCCCGTCCGTGCAGCCGTGACGACCTGCTGGCTCTGTACCGCGCGTCGTTTGCCAGTTGACGATCTTGCCGCGCGGGCGAGCCATCGAGGGTATCGCGCTGCGGTCCAGACACAGCGGAATCGGTCGGCAGACGCATGACACGCCGATCCGGGTGCGCGCGAGCATCGACCTCTCCAACGCGCTGCAGCACGATCGGTCGGCGCATCACGTCCAGAAGGAAAAACGGCCAGTGCGGGCGCCCGTGCGCGGAATCCGCGGCGTCTGGCACGTCCTTCGCAATGGTTTCCCAGTAGACGTAGGGAACTTTGCCTTCTCCGCGTCGTCGAGATCAATGAAGGTCGGCCGCAACCGGCCGTTGCAGGGACCGATAGGTCGTCATCATGCGCCGCAGAAACCAGATTCCCGCCACATTGCTGGTCCAGACGCCCGAGGAGCGGCTGCTGGCACGTGCGCGTCGGGCGCGGCGTCGGGGCAAGCACCGCCGGGCGATGCTCGCGCTGCGCGAAGCCGCGTGTGTGCAGGGTGACGACGCGCGGCTCTGGACGCTCTACGCGGCGCAATGTCTGCGCGCAGGCCACAGGGACGAGGCCGTCCAGGCACTCCGCCAGGCCACCTGGCTCAGGCAGCGGGCCCGCGACACGCTCCGCGCGCGTGTCACGCGTCTCCTGCTCGAGCAGGTCAGCCACGGCGAAGGCGTCGACCACCTGCACGCGGCGTAGCGGCTTGGTGGTGCGGTTCAGAGCGCGGGCACGCTGAAGCGGAACAGCGCGCCGCCTTCCTCAAGGTTCGACGCCTCTATGGTTCCGCCCAGCTCCTCGGCAATGGTCTTCGATATCGCCAGACCGAGTCCGCTGCCCCCGGAGCGCTTGGTCGTGAAGAACGGGTCGAAGATGCGGTCGATGTTCTCGGCGGGGAGTCCCTCGCCGTTGTCGGCCACGTCGATTTGCGCCAACGAGCCGGCCTTGTGCAGCGACACGGAGATCCGGTTTTCTTCACGCGGGCGATGCGCCAGCGCCTGGATGGCGTTGACGAGTAGATTGAGCACGACCTGGCTCAGCTTGGTGCTGGAGCCGCGCACCCTGAGCGATTGTCCGATCTGCACGTCGAGTTCCGCGCACTGCTTCAATTCGCCGTGAACGATGCGCAAGGTCAGGCGCAGGACTTCACCGAGGTCGACGATCTCGTTTTCGCTCGGACGGATCGGCATCTCGATGCCCTGAACGATATCGACGATCCGCTTCACGCCAGCGGCCGCGTCTTCGAGCCCCTCGCTCATCTCGTCCAGCCGCTGGCGGACGGCGCGGACGTTGTACCTATCCGACGCCAGTGCTGTGGCGATGTCGGCGAGCTCGCTCCGCGCGAGAGTCAGGTTGTTGCTGATCCAGCCAATCGGGTTGCGGAGCTCGTGCGCGATGCCGGCGGCGATGACACCCAGGGAGTAGACGCGCTCCGCCGCTCGCAGGCGTTGCTCGATCAGGCCGAGCCTGCGGCTCATGTCGTAGATGTCCAGGGCATCGCGAATTTCGGCGCGAAGTTCGTCGGGCTCCCAGGGCTTGCGCAGATAGCGCCGTACCTGGCCAAGATTGATCGCATCGATCGCGGCGGGCAGGTCGGAGTAGGCGGTGATCAGGATGCGGATCGTGTCCGGAAAATCTTCCTTCACTCTTTCGAGCAGTTCCACCCCGGTCGTGCCGGGCATGCGCTGGTCCGCGATGAGCACGCCGACCTCGTGCTCTTTCATCAGCTCCAGCGCCGACGCGGCGTCAGGTGCGGTCAGGACGTTGAATTCGTCCCCCGTTGCGGCTTCGCAGACGACGAGGTTCCCTTCGTCATCGTCCACGAATAGGACGCTCGCAGTCATGCAGCCTTGGCCTCCGTTGCCGGCAGTTCGATCACGAACGTGGACCCACCGCCTTGTCGTGGATGGTATCCGAGCTTTCCGCCGCAATCGTCGATGATCCGGCGAGAAAGGTAAAGCCCGAGTCCTGTGCCCTCGCCGACAGGGCGCGTGGTGAAGAAGGGCTGGAAGATCAAGTCGGCGATCTCCGGCGGAACGCCGGGTCCGTCGTCCGCGATCTCGACCCGCACTGCGCTAGGCGAGCTATCCACGCGGACCCAGATGTGTCCAGGAGCGACGCGGACGGCATTGTCGATCAAGTTCAGGAAAACCTGGTTCAGCTGGCGGGCCGGTGCGACGACGAGTCGATCGGTGGAGTAGTCGCAGGTCACCTGGATGTTGTGCATGCGGTGTGCGAGCAGACGTAGCGTCGAGTCCAGGCCGACGCGGACGTCACACATCATCGGACCCGGGCCCTCGGCGGGGCGGACGTGATGTTCCAGGGCCGAGACGATGCCTAGAATGCGGTCGGCGGCGTCTTCGATGACGGAAAGCAGACGCTCGGAGGTGACCTTCTTCTGCTTGGGATCCTTCAGGGCGCGAGCCGCGTTCATCACGGCGTTGACCGGATTCTTGACTTCGTGGGCGATGCCCGCCGCCAGCGTTCCCGCTGTCGCAAGCCGGGCCTGGTCGGCGAGTTGCAGCCCGAGGGCCCTGAGCTTCAGCTGCGCGCGCAGTCGCGCGATGAGCACGCGGTTGTGGAAGGGCTTGGTCACGAAGTCATCGGCACCGGCGTTGTAGCCTTCAAGAGCGGCGTCCGAGCCGGAACGCGCCGTGAGCATCACGACGGGGGTGTTTCTGAGCTGCGGGTCGGACTTGATGGCGCGGCACACGTCCGTCCCGCTGACAATCGGCATCATCACGTCCGTCAACACGAGATCCGGCCGCTCGGCTTTCGCCACGTCGAGTGCTTCGCGCCCATCGGCGGCCTGCAGCACGTCGAACTGCCGCCCGAGTGCACCGCAGATGAACTCGCGCAGGTCCGCCTCGTCCTCGGCAACCAGCACGCGCGGACGGCGACCGTGATCGAGGCGGATGACGTCCGCGTCGCTCTCGATCGGCAGCGGGGTTTCGTCCAGACTGGACCTTGTCGATGCAATGACCGAAGTGTCCACGGCCCGCCGCCCCGGGTGTTCGTCGACCTGCTTGCGTCGGCGCTCCACGACTTCCTTCCGGAAATGAGCGCGACCGCCCGGCAACTGGACGTGGAAGGTGGCGCCTTGCCCGGGCTCGCTCGTCACGTCGAGTTGCCCATCGTGAAGCATGATGAGCTCCCTCGCCAGGGCGAGGCCGATGCCGGCTCCTCCGTGGCGCCGGCGCTCGGAGCCCTCCACCTGGTAGAAGCGTTCGAATATGCGCTTCTGCATGGCCAGCGGAATGCCGGGGCCGTTGTCCGTGACCTCGACGGAAGCACTGTCATCCGTCTGCTGCACCGCCACGCGGATCCGTCCACCGTCGGGTACGAACTTGAGCGCGTTGCCCACGAGGTTCGTCAGCACGATCTCGAGCCGATGCGGATCGCCGAAGATGTTCTCTGTGCTGGGGCAACCTTCGAAGTCGAGCGAGATGCCGCGCGCGCTGGCTGCCGGGCGAGCACCTTCGACCACCCGGCGCGCGAGGTCCGCCACGTCGACCTCGGTAACGACAAGTCGGAGGCCGCCTACGTCGAGGCGGGCCAGATCGAGCAGGTCGTCGATCAAACGCAGTAGACGCTGCGCGTTGCGCCGGATGATCGTCAACGATTGGCTCTCGGCGTTCCCCTGTACGCGCGACATGAGCTCCTCGACAGGCGCCAGGATCAGCGTCAGGGGTGTCCGGAGCTCGTGCGAGACGTTCGCGAAGAACTCGTTTTTCAACCGATCGAGCTCGCGCAAGCGCTCCAGCGTCTCGGCCAGCTCGCTCGATGTGCGCGCCAGACCGGTGCGGGCATCGTGTTCGCGCCGCGCCGCGCGGAAGCGGACGACGGTGGACGAGACGGAAATCACACTGGTCAGTACGATGAAGTAGAGGTTGTTGAAGAACGGGCGGAACAGCAGCGTTCCGTGTGCGGCTTCGTCCAGACCCGGCGCCAGCCACATCAAGACGATGATGCCAGTGACCGCAAGCGCGTGCCGCCAGTGCCACGTGTAGAGCACGCCGACAGCCAGGATGCAGAGGTTCAAACCGGCGTAGTAGGGCGACGCCACTCCACCCAACACGATGATCATCGCCTCGATGGAGCCGGCGCAGATCAGAGGCGGTCCGGCGCCGAGCAGCACCGGGTGCTGCTCGGCCCAGGGCAGGTAGGACACCGCGAGCAGCGCCATGGCAGCCAGACACGCTATCAAGCGGAACCACAGGAACTGGACGAGCCTGTCGGGCGCCATGGCCCAGTCCAGCGTGAAGCCTGCGGGCATCAAGACGGCGGAGAGTAGATAGCCGAGCCTGGCTCCCGACAGGTTGACCTGCGCAAGGTGTTGCTCGAAGCTCGGATTCTCCGACGCTTGTGTCATTTCCAGACGCGCAGGAAGAGGTTCACGCCGAGCGGTTCGGCGTCGACCTCCATGCGTGCCGGCCGGGGCTCGAGTTGCTCGGCAAAGCCGAGCAGATCCTCGTGCGATCGGTGGATCAAGAACCAGTCCAGGCAGTACTCCATGAACCAACGGGTTGGGTTGTTCTGGGCAACGTTCCCTATGGCGAGCTGACCGCCCGGGACCAGCGCTTCGTACAGCGCCTTCTGGAGCGCCAGGAAGCTGCGCTGGTTCAGATAGTCGAACAATCCGGCGCTGTACACGAAATCGCGCTCGCCGAGCATGGCGGATAGTTGCTTCGCGGTCAGCAGGCGGCGGACCGATTCGCGGATGAACTTCACTCGCGCGCCGGTGCGGGCTGCCAGTGGGCCCAGCGTGCGCTCGCAGTATGTGATGACCCGCTCTTCCTGATCGATCAGTGCTACGTCGAGCCTGGGGCCGAGCTCGGGGAATTGTTCGAGCAGTAGCGAGAGCTCCCGCGCCGGACCACAGCCGATACTGGCCAGGCGCAAGGTGGCATCGCCGCGAGCGTCGAGCACGCTGCGTATCTTCCCGCCGAGATACGTGAGCCGGTTGATGTTGGCCTGCGCGGCCGGTTCCCGGGCGCCGTATACGTTCAGCGCCTTGGCGAACAGCGAAGCCCCCTCGGAGTGGTCGCGGTAGAGCATGTTCATCATCTCGTAGTCGCCCGCGTAGCCGAGGGGCTTCTCGTAGGCGCGTCTGAGCAGAGGCGACTGGGTGATCAGCGGCAGGAGGTGGGCGCGGAAGTAGGCGCGGTGCGCCGGGTGCTGCTCCTCCGGCAGCTCCGATACGAGCTCGCGCAGTTCCGACGAAGCGCGGTTCATGCGGTCCACGACCTGTGGTGCGATCTCGCCCAGATAGGCCTCCAGCGCCTGGCTACGACTGAACAGGTCCAGGCTGTCGAGGGCGCGCTCTTCTGCTTCCAGGAAGTTCCGGGTGGTTTCCAGGTAGTCCCTGAGGTCGGCAACCCAGATCTTGAACTCGTTCGAGAACGTCGGACGCGTGCGAACCATCCAGAACGGCGTTCAGCCGCTCGGCAAAGCCGTGGCGCGTTCCGATACGGTACAGCTCGCCCAGGTCGATGCCGCGGGATTCGAGCTCGATGCCGAGCACGAGGTCGCCGTCGTGCTCCGCGATGCGGCGTACCGAGCCATCACCCTGGTAGAACGGCCCATCCTCGCAGTACACGGTGAGCTGCTCGAGCTTGTCACCAATGAACACCAGTCCGGCGGACGCGGCCGCTCCGGGCAGCACGATCGCCATGCCGCCGAGCGAGAGGTCTTCGACCATGCCCTCGATATCGTGCAGCGTCGAGTGCCGGGCATTCGCCGTCACCTGTCCGAGGTGCAGCTCATCGACCTTGATGCGGCGTGCCCTGAGGCGGCGAGCGCGCAAGCGTGTGTCGGAACCGTGTTCCGGGTTTTCGTCTTTGGCGAGTGCGCGACTGTTCATGGTTCGATTCCGTCACGTAGCCCCCTGAGACCCAGCGCCTCGAGGAGCACCAGCGGCTCCAGAGGCTTCGAGAGGCAGGCTGCGGCTCCTGCCTCGCGGAATGCGGCTTCGATTTTCGTTGAAGGAAGCGCGGTGATGGCAACGACGAGGATATGCGCGGTCGCGGATGACGCCCGGAGTCGGCGACAGACCTCGAGGCCGTCCATGCCGGGCATGTAGGCGTCGAGCAGGACCGCGTCGGGTCGGAACGTCCCGACTTTCAACAGCCCGTCGATGGCGCCGTCGGCGGTCTCGATCTTGAGGTCCGGCGCATGCCTCTTGAAGAAGCGCCGCGCCGTGCTCAGAAACGGAGCCTCGTCGTCGATGACCAACAGCCTCGATACGGTCGACAGGTCGCGCGGGATGGGCATGTCGTGGTCGCGCAGGAACCGGACCAGCGCAGCGGCCTCTACCCGGCGGTGTCCGCCGGGCGTGCGATGGGCAGGCAAGAGCCCCTTGTCTATCCACGACAGCACAGTGGAGGGGCTGACACGGACGAGCTTGGCGACCGCGTGTGAGCTGAGATAGGCCGGGACCACAGCGTCTGTGGTTACGACAGGAATTGCAGGAAATGTAGTCCCTGCGTGACGCTTCCTGCAGCTACCTGGCGTAACCTACGGAAAATGCCAGTAAATTTCGACGCAAGAAAACCACCCCGCGCAGCTCCGGGTCTGGCTGGCGTGGCCTGATGGCTTGCTGGACGCCGCGGTCGATCCGCGCCTAGCTGGCTTGCGCGGTTCCGGCCGGCTCTTCCGGAACCTCGCGCCAGGCGAGCCCGTCGGCATCGAACAGCCGGGTCGTGTTGCGCACGCAGAATGGGCAGAACCAGGCGATCTCGAACTGGGCCTTGCCGCCGTCGATGGTGTGGGCGGGCGCAGCGCGCTCCTGCCGGCGCCGTGGATCGCGCGCCCAGCCGCGGACCACGCAGCGAGCCTCGTCGAGCTCCGCGCCGAGCCGCGCCTGACACTCGCAAACGGAAAGAACTGTTGCCTTTTTCACGGGTGCCTCCAGGCCGCCGCGGCACGCTGCCGGCGGCGTCGATGTGATTACTGTTGCCGGCCGCGACGGTCAAGCGCCGTACGGGGGCCTTCCCGACCTGGGGGTCCAGCGCTATGCTCCGCCCACCAATGCGGGACTAGCTCAGTTGGTAGAGCACAAGCTTCCCAAGCTTGGGGTCGCGAGTTCGAATCTCGTGTCCCGCTCCAGGAGGATGGGTGCCGTCGGGCCCTGGTGGCCCCAGCCCGGGCTCGCGCACCGGGTGGGATCAGCAACGTGAAGCGAGAACCGTCCCCCGATTTCTCGACGATACCCGAGCAGCGGTCGGTGCACAAGCCCCGACGACGTTGAACGAGTGGACTCCAGAAAGGATGATTTGACGCTCCAGCATATCGAGTCATGCGGCGCAGAGCGCTCGCTGAATCGTTATGACGGACGGCTGACAGCACGCGCGATCGAGGTGGTTCGCCCGGAAAATCCCCGGGGTATGGCCGACCGAGTCGGTGCTCCACCGTCGACTAGCGAGCGGGCGGGCAGCGCAGAGACGCAATGACACCGGCCATGTCTGCGGGGGGTGCTGACTCGAATTGAAGTAGTCTGCCGCTGGAGGGATGCACGAACCCGAGCTCCGCTGCGTGCAGCATCAGACGCGGTGCATCGAGCAGCGGGCCCTCGTAGTCGCGCACGTACACGCGCTCGCCGAGCAGCGGATGCCCCGCCTCGGAAAGCTGGATGCGGATCTGGTGGGTGCGGCCCGTTTCCAGCCTGCATTCGACCAGGGTTGCCCCTCCGAGCGTCTCGAGTGGCCGGACATGCGTCGTTGCCGCGCGTCCGAGTCGCGGATGGGTGGTCGACCCACGCAGCCCGTCGCCGCGATCCGCCACGAGCCGGCTGTGCAGCGTGCCGCCCGCCACGGCCCCGTGACACAGGGCGAGGTAGCGCCGCCGGATGCTGTGCACGCGGAACTGCTGCTCCAGGTGGCGCTTCGCGCTGAGCGTCCGGGCGAACACGACCAGCCCGCTGGTGGGGCGATCGATACGGTGCACGACGCCCAGCGGTGGACCGGAGCGCTTCTCGCGGCGCGCGAGCGCGAGCCGGACCAGCTGGTCGAACGTGCCCTGTTCGCCGTCCTCGAAAGGCACGGTGCTGATGCCCGGAGGCTTGTCGGCCACGACGACCTGCGAGTCGATGTGGACGAGCGCCGGGCGGGGCAGGGCGTCACGTCGCGGCGTGCGCATTCTCACAGCCAGCTCGTCGCCCGGCTCCACGTGCGCTCCCGGATCGGTTTCCGTCACCCCGCGGAGCTGCACCTTGCCGGTGCGCACCAGGCGCCGCACGTCGTTCCAGCTCGCGTCCGGGTACAGCCCACGCAGCGCACGGTCGAGCGGGCACGGCTCGGCATCGGCCGGGTGCCGCGCGCGGAGGTCGGAAAAGGGCTGCTTGTGCCGGGCCAGATAGGTGGGTCTAGCCGGACCAGGCCGCGAGCGCCATGGTCGCCTCAGCGGACCGTGATCCGCGTCCCGTCGTTGATGGCATCGCCAGGGTAGATGATCACGCGGTCGCCCGGCTTCACCCCGGCCTCCACCATCGCTTCGGTGCTGCTCCGGCGGCCGAGGCGGACCTGCCGCTTGCGCGCGCGATCTCCCTCGACCAGGTAGACGGCCCAGGCGCCGTCGTCGCGGAACAGGGCACTCGCGGGCAGCTTGACGGCTCCGTTCTTCTCGTAGGTCGTGATGCGCGCTTCAACGCGGAAGCCGTCGCCCAGCGCCTTCCACTCGCTGTGGGGCGAGAGCAGGTCGATGACCGTGTTCACGCGCTGCTCCTCGACGCCCAGCGCCGAGAGCTTGGTGGTCGCCGAAGGCTCGATCATGCGCACGCGACCCACCAGTGGTTTCGGTCCACCCCAGCGCTCGATCTGCACCGGGTCGCCGGGTTGGAGGGCGACCGCGTCGGTCGACAGCACGTCGACGACGACCTCCAACGCGGCGGGATCGGCCAGCTCGAGCAGGGGCGTGCCGGCGTTCACGACGCCCGCGCTCTCTTGCATCACGCGCAGCACGACCCCGCGAACCGGGGAGCGGATCTGCCAGCTGTCGCCGGTCGGTGTCGGCTGCCCGCGCGTTCCACTGGCCTGCGCGAGCGCGGCGCGGGCCATCTCGACCTCGTGCCGCGCCACCCGGGCGCCGAAGCGCGCTGCTTCGAGGTTCTTGTCACGAGCGCGCTTTTCGAGCTCGGCGCGGTCCAGTGCGCTCTCGGCTACGGCGTCGCTCTTGGCCAGTGCGCGCGTTCGCGCCAGCTCGCTCTTGGCGTAGTCCGCGGCGACGCGTGCCGCGCCCACGCCAGTGTCCGCGCGTAGCCCGGCGGCCTTTGCAGCGGCCAGGCGCGCGGCGAGCTCGCGCCGTGACCGCGCGTCCAGAAGCGGTGGAGCGACGGGGTGGAGGGTCGCCAGCAGCGTGCCCTCTTCGACCTTGTCGCCGGCGTGCAGGCTGATGCGTTCGAGCGTGCCCGACAGCGGTGCGGAGACGGCGTAGCGCTCCTTGACCCGGGTCTTGCCGTCCTCCTCGATGGTCTGTTTGTACTGTCCGCGGGTGACGAGCGCGGTGTCTACCGTCAGCGGTTGCGGCTGGAACGCGATCACCAGTCCGCCCGCGACCGCCAGCACGACCAGCAGCAGCACGATGCGCTTGAACCACTTCATGCGGACACCATCGAGATCTGGAGCGTCATCATCACCAGGCCAGCTCCTCCGGGCCGATCCGCGTGTCGTTCTGCTGGATGCTCGCGACCTGGCCGTCGGCCAGGCGCAACACGCGATCCGCCATGCGGGCGATCACGACGTTGTGGGTGATGACGGCCGTGGTGGTCGAAAGCTCCCGGTTCACCCGATCGATCGCTTCCAGCACCATCTTGCCGGTCTGGATGTCGAGCGCCCCGGTCGGTTCGTCGCAGAGCAGCAGATCCGGACGCTTCGCGACGGCCCGGGCGATGGCTACCCGCTGCTGTTCGCCTCCGGACATCTGCGCCGGGAAGTGATCGAGACGCTCCTCGAGCCCGACCAGTGCGAGTGCTTCCTCGGGGCGCATGGGCGCCTCGGCGATTTCGGTGACGAGGGCGACATTCTCGCGCGCGGTCAGGCTCGGGATTAGATTGTAGAACTGGAACACGAATCCGACGTGCTCGCGGCGGTAGCGCGTCAGCTCGCGCTCGCTCGCGTGCGTGGAGATCGTGATCGCGGTAGATGACGGTGCCGCTGGTCGGCACATCCAGACCGCCGAGGATGTTGAGCAGAGTCGACTTGCCGCTGCCCGATGGGCCCAGCATCACGATGAGCTCCCCCGCGTACAGCTCGAGGTCGACACCGCGCAGGGCGTGGACCTCGACTTCGCCCATGCGGTAGACTCTCGACAGCGCGCGGGCCTCGAGGACCGGGTGTCCGCCCGGAGCGGGCATGGGGCTGGCGCTCGCCATCGCCTGCGGGGTTGCACGCCCCGTGCCGGATGGTTCATCGGGAAGCGCGGCGATTGTCGCGCAGAATCTGCGGGGTGCGCTTGTTGCCGCGCCAACCCGTGCGCGGGCTGGGGCGGGGCGCCCGGGCGCCGGAGCTTTGGGGGGCCAGTCCTCGCAAGCGGTGCGCAGACGGTGCGCTATCGTTGTCGGCCTATGAGCGACGACCTCTGGGTCTTTGGCTACGGCTCGCTGGTCTGGCGTCCTGCGTTCGCGTTCGTGGAGCGCCGGGCGGGGTTCATCGAGGGCTGGACGCGTCGCTTCTGGCAGGGATCGACCGAATCATCGCGGTGTGCCGGGCGCGCCGGGGCGCGTGGTCACGTTGGTGGCCGAGCCCGGTGCGCGCTGCTGGGGCATGGCCTATCGTGTCGCCCACATGGAGCGCGAGCGCGTTGTCGCGAAGCTGGACCATCGGGAAAAGGGCGGCTACGAACGGCACCGAGTAGAGGTGCACGTCGAAGGCGACCGCATCGACGCGCTGGTCTACGTCGCGACCAGCGACAACCCGAACTACCTGGGGCCCGCCTCGATATCCGAGATCGCCGCGCAGGTGCGTGGCTCCAGCGGTCCCAGCGGACCGAATCTCGAATACGTGCTGCGGCTCGCCGACGCGCTGCGCCACATCGGCGCCGAGGACGCACACGTGTTCGAGCTCGCCGCCGAGGTCGGCGGCGCTCAGGCGGGCTGACCGAGCAGCATCCGGGCCAGGTGCTGGCGGTGGTGGGCCGCGTCGCCCAGCGCGCCGCGCGCCCACAGCGCGCGCTTGAAATACAGCTGCACGTCGCAGTCCCATGTGAAGCCGAAGCCACCGTGCAGCTGCACGCCTCTGCTCACTGCGAAGCCGACGCAATCGCACGCCATCGCCTTGGCCATGCGCGCGCTCGGCTCGAAGCTCGCGGGGTCCTGCGAGAACGCCGCCGCGGCTCCGAGAGCCAGGTTCCGGCTCAGCTCGACGCCGATCATCATGTCGACGATGGGATGCTTGACCGCCTGGAACGAGCCGATGGCGCGCCCGAACTGCTGTCGCTCGATGGCGTACTCCCGCGTGATGCCGAGCACGGCTTCCGCAGCGCCGACCATCTCGCTGGCAAGCAGCACCGCGCCGCGGAAGAGCGTGGTCCGCAGCGCCTGAAGCCCATCGCCAGCGAGCCGCGCCTCGGGCGGTACGTGCACTCCGTCCAGGGCGAGCCGCGCTGTGGGGCGCGTGCGGTCCACGCACACCTCGCGTTCGATGCAGAGCCCCCCGGCGGGCAGCTCGACCACGTACAGCGCGAGGGTCCCGTCCGGTGCGCGGCAGGGCACCACCACGAGATCCGCGCTGGCCCCGGCGAGCACGTGCGTCTTGTCGCCGTGGAGCACGAAGCCGCCGTCCGCGGGCTCGGCGCGCGCCGTCGTCTGGTCGGCTTCCCACCTGCCGCCGGGCTCGGCGAAGGCCAGCGTTGCCACGCGCTCACCGGAGATGATGGACGGCGCAAAGCGCTGGACCTGTGCGGCGCTGCCGGCGCGTTCGAGGGCGTCGAGCGCCAGCACGCAGCCAAGGAAAGGCGAGGGGAGCAAGGCGCGGCCCATCTCCTCCATGAGCAGCGCCAGATGCAGCAGGTCGAGCTGTGCTCCGCCGTGCTCCTCGGCGCTGGACAGGCCGATCCAGCCGAGCGCAGCGATCTCCTTCCACAGCTCCGGATCGTGGTCGGCGCTCTCGTCGACCACGCGCCGTACCTCCGTCCGCGGGCAGCGCTCTGCGAGGAAGCGGCGTGCGGAGTCGACGAGCAATCCGTGCTCTTCGCTGTAGCCCAGGCCAGCGTCCAGTGCCGGCAGTTTCACGTCGAGCGTCGTCATGGTCACTTGCTCTTGGGAAGGCCAAGCACGCGCTCGCCGATCACGTTGCGCAGGATCTCGCTGGTTCCGCCGCCGATGGTCATGCCGAACGAGTTCATGTAGGCGCGCGGCCACTCGGCCGCGAAGGGCGCCTGTTCGTCGCCGAGCCACAGTGCAGCGTCCGCGCCGAGCATCTCGCAGGCGAGATCGGCGAGTCGCTGGTTCCACTCCGACGCTACCAGCTTGCTCATCAAGGGCAGGGCCAGCGGGCGCTCGGCAGACAGCTCGCGCGGCCGTGACGCGCCCAGCGCCATCGCCTGCGCCTCGATCCAGAGCTGTGCGATGCGGTCGCGGAACACCGGATCCTGCGCTGCGGGGGTGCCGTCGCGCTGTGCCTGCTCGGCGACCGCGACCAGGCGCTTGATCTGCTCGACGAAGCCGGCGGCTCGTTCCCGGCCGGTGCCGCCGGCCGCGCCGCGCTCGAACATCAGCGTGGTCATCGCCACCTGCCAGCCCTGACCCTCGTCGCCGAGCAGCGCATCGGCGGGCATCGGCGCGGCATCGAAGATGACCTGGTTGAAGCCACCTTCGCCGGTCATCTTGACCAGCGGCTGCACCGTGACGCCCGCTGCGTCCATCGGGAACAGGAAGAACGACAGTCCGGCGTACTTGTTCGCTTCCGGGTTGGTGCGGGCGAGCAGGATCATCCACTTGCTGACGTGCGCCAGCGTGGTCCAGACCTTGTGTCCGGTGACCTCGTAGCCGTCGCCCGTCCGGACCGCGCGCGTCGACAGGCTCGCCAAGTCCGACCCGGAGCCAGGCTCGCTGAAGCCCTGGCACCAGAATCTCGTCGGCGCGGAGCAGCGGCCCGAGCAGTCGCTTCTTCTGCTCCTCGGTCCCATAGGCAAGGATCACGGGGCCGGCCCAGTTCAGTCCGATGAAGTTGACGAAGAACGGTGCGCGCGCCTTGATGAGCTCCTGCATCACGATGCGCTGCCGGTCGCGATCGACGCCGCGCCCGCCGTACTCCTCCGGCACGTCGAAACCGAGATAGCCCGCGTCGTAGACCTTGCGTTGCCAGTCACGGAGGTAGGAAAACTGCTGCTCGCTTTCCACCTCGAGAAAGCTCTGTGGCAGTTTGAAGGCGGGCTTTTCCGGCTTGTTGCTCCGGATCCAGCTCGAGACCTCGTTGCGGAACGCTGCGAGCTCTGCCGGCTCCTGGTTCTTGGCTGCAGTCATCGCCGGCGCACGATAACGCCGGGGCGCAGCGCGCGGAAGCGGCGATGCGCGGACCTACAAGGCTCTCGACGCGGTGCGCTGGCTCCTGCACATCGCCACGACCTTCCGACCACCGCCGGCGAGCGAAGCCAGTGGCTCGTTTCCGGCGACCAGCGTGTTGCACGCGATCCCGGCCTGCGACAGCCGCGTGATACGTCCCTGGATGCACAGCCGGGCCAGCGATCCTGCGCCGGGCAGGTCGTGTTTCACGACCGGTGCGCCGTTGTTCCGGACTGCCGTGCGCAGCTGGCTGCATGCGGCGTCCCAGTCATGGCTTGCCGCGGCGGTCTGGATGCTGGAAAGCCGCGCCTTCTCCGGGCGTTCGGCGTACGGCACGGGCGCCGCATAGCTCGTGGCGATCACGCCGGCGCCCGCGGCGAAGAGCAGCAACGACGCGCCGACCTCCAGCAGTCGAGGTGTGGTCGACTCGTGCGCTGCTTGCATGTCGCCGCGGGCCACGTCCCGTTCGCGGCGACGTACTACCCACCACAGTGTGACCTCCGCGGCGATGAACGGAATCAGCAGCGCGGCTCCGACGGTGAGCGTCAGGCTGTGCAGCGCGGCCAGTCGCTCGTGCAGGGCCCAGTGCGTCGTGAACGTATCCGCGTGGGCGAACGACAGGCTGCTCTCGGCAGCGAGCCGCGCGCCCAGCAGACCTGCGCCTGCAATCAGCAGCGAGCCCGCGCCGAGCAGGGCGCCGAGAGTGGCCAGACGGATGGCTTTCAGGGGCGTCCGGCGCGAAGCGAGCGCCAGCGCGGAAAGCTCCAACGCCCAGACTACTGCGAAGAGCGTCGACAGCCCCCACCAGCCGCTCCGCGCCCACAGCGACGACGCGGACGCGATGATCGCGGAGACGGCGATCGCGCCAAGGGCGGAGAGTGCTGCGGCCAGAGTGAATCCAGAGCGTGGATGCGAAGTAGGGGGCGTCATGGCTTCGCTATCTGGGATTCACATCGACGAAGGTGACGTCAAGGGAGTGTGCGGTTGTGTCACGCCGCGTCGCATTGCCACACCGTCGTTGTGCGGATGGCTCGCGAAGGGCTACGCTCGCGCCTCGGCAAGGAGAACTCTCTACGATGATCGAGTGGAGCGAACAGCACAAGGCGATCCGCGACATGGTCCGGCGTTTCGTCGACGCCGAGGTCAAGCCGAAGATCAAGGACATCGAGCACGGCGACATGCCGCCCTACGAGGTGATGCGCAAGCTGTTCAACACCTTCGGCATGCGCGACATGGCCAAGGCCCAGTTCGACGCGCAGATCGCTCGCGACAGGAAGCGCGAAGAAGCCCGGGCCAAGGGAGAGGAGCCGCCCGCCGAGAAGAAGAAGGAAGGGCCCGACCCGATGGCGGGCGAGGCGATGGCCATGCGCATGATCCCGGTGATCGAGCTGTCACGCTACAGCCCGGGCATGGTCACGGCGATGGGCGTGAGCGTGGGCCTCACAGCCGGCACCATCATGAGCCGCGGCACGGTACGGCAGAAGGAACGCTGGGGGTTGGACCTGCTGACGTTGGACAAGGTCGGCGCGTGGGCCATCACCGAGCCGTCGTCGGGCTCGGACGCGTTCGGCTCGATGAAGGCGAGCGCGCGCCGCAAGGACGGCGGCTACGTCTTGAACGGCAACAAGACCTTCATCACCAACGGCCCCTACGCCGACACGCTGGTCTTCATCTGCAAGCTGGACGAGGACAACGATCCGCGCGAGCGCAAGGTGCTCTCGTTCGTGCTCGACAAGGGCACGAAGGGGCTGACGCAGTCCAAGCCGCTCGAGAAGATGGGCCTGCACGGCTCGCCGACGGGCGAGCTGTTCCTCGAGGACGTGTTCGTCGACAAGGAGCGCCTGCTCGGCGAGACGGAGGAGCGCAGCTACCGCTCGGGCGTCAAGGATACGTTCACGCAGGAGCGCACCGGTGTCGCGGCCATGGCGCTCGGCATCGTGTCGCAGTGCCTCGAGCTGAGTCTGGACTACGCCAAGACGCGCGTGCAGTTCGGTCGCCCCATCGGCGAGTTCCAGCTCATCCAGCTCAAGCTGGCGAAGATGGAAGTGGCGCGCACCAACATCCAGAACATCATCTTCCGGCAGATCGAGCTGGCCGGCGCGGGCAAGAAGATGAACCTGGCCGAGGCCAGCGCCTGCAAGCTATACTGCGCGCAGTCGGCGATGGAAGTCGCGCTCGAAGCCGTACAGCTGTTCGGCGGCAACGGCTACATGGCCGAGTACCAGGTCGAGCAGCTCTGCCGCGACGCCAAGGTGCTGCAGATCTATGGGGGCACCGACGAGATCCAGATCTCGCAGATCGCCCGCGCGCTGATGAGCGAGCGCTGAGGCGCGCTGCGGGCGTCACTTCGCCGCGCGGGCCGCGCGCAGCCGCTTCTCGGCGTCGCGGAGCCGCGTGGCGTTGGCCTGCCCCCGGGCGAGCGCCTTGTAACCCTTCACCTCGAGCTCGAGCGTGGCGATCCGGCCCTTGCGGTCGCCAAGCTCCTTCTGGATGCGTGCCTTGAGCGCGAGATAGCGGAGCGCGCGCGGGCCGTAGGCGTGGGCGAGCGCGCGGTCGATCGCGGAGAGCGCTGCCTTCCAGCGCTTCAGATCCGCCAGCACCGACGCCAGCCGGGCAGGGGGCTCGAACGAGTCGGGGAGCTGCTTCTCGCGCTTCTCCAGCAGCTTGACGGCCTCGTCGGCGCGGCCCAGTGCGACGTACGCGCTGGCGCGCCCGTCGTCGTAGGTGGAAGCGGCCTCGGGCGTAGGTGCCGCCCTGGCAGCCTGTTCCAGAATAGCCAGGCGCTTCTTGCCGACCTCGCCAGCGCCCTTGCGGTCACCGCCCGCAACAAGCGCGTCGGAGAGGATGCCGAGCGCGTCCGCCCGGTCGTCGGCCGACGCACCCGGCGGCGGGTGATCGGTGAGCTCGCGCAGGCGCGCGACGATCGCCGCGCGCAGCTGCTTCTGTTCGGCGCCGCGCACATGAGCCGTGCACGCCAGCGCGTAGTAGCAGTAGTCCGCCGGTCTTGCGGCGCCGTCGACCTCGGACAGGTGCGCCACGGCCGTACGAGCGCACTTCGCGCCATGGTCGGACTGGAACAGCGACTGCACCCAGCCGAGCAGCGCTTCGCTCCTGCGCGGCCAGTTCTTCGGCGCAGCAGCGATCAGAGTCGCATAGCGCTTCGCTGCAACGCCGTAGTCGTGCGAGGCCTGCGCATCCTTGGCCGCCAGCAGCTTCGCCAGTGGAGAGTCGGCTGGCAGCTTCTTTTCGCGCAGGCGGTCCTGCGCGTCGAGCGAGTCCTCGATGAAGCCACGCAGCTCGCCGAGCGAGGCGGCACCGGGCCAGTAGCCGAGCAGCGTGCCGCTGTCCGGATCGATCATGAAGAACGTTGGCCATACCGTGATGGCGTACCTATCGACGAAGCCGGCGTTTTCCGGACGATCGGTGTCGACCGACGCGAACACCACACGCCTCTGCAGCGGCGCGAGCGCGGGGTCGTCGAGCACGGTGTGTTTCATGCTCGAGCAGGTGTGGCACCAGACCGCCCAGGCATCGACGAACAGCGCCTTGTGCGCTGCCTTGGCTTGCGTCGTCGCTGCCGGAATGTCGTCCTCGATGAAGGCGAGGGGATGGGGCGCAGCCGGAGGTGGGGCAGCGGACGCGCTGGCCGCCGCGCTCGCAACGGGAGGAGTCGGGGCGACGGCGCTCGCGGAAGCGGGACGAGCCGGCGGCGGCGCGGGTGCGCGTGCCGGCGCGGCGCAGCCCGCGAGCAGTGCCAGAACCAGCGCAGCCCAACGCATGCGCCGAGTCTAGCCCATCCTCCCTACCAGGCGTGCAGTGGGCCGAGATCGTGCACCGCGAAGCCGGCCTTCTGCAGGATGCGCGCGGCGCGGGCCGAGCGGGCGCCACTGCGGCAGTAGACCACCACCGGGCTTTTCTTCGACAGCTTCTCCAGCCGCGAGCCAAGCTCGTGCAGCGGCACGTTCTTCGCGCCGTCGATGTGTCCCGACGCAAACTCGCCGTTCGTGCGCACGTCGAGCAGCAGCGCGCCGTCCGCGACGAGCGCGCGGGCGTCGGCGCCGCTGATGCGCTTGCGCGCCGCCAGCAGGCGCATGACGACCATGTAGAAGAGCAGACCGCCCATCACGGCGGTGAGCAGTTCATTCGCGTTCATGCGCGGGTTTGTAGTGCGACTGGGCGCCCAGCGCCAGTCGCTACAGAAACGTTTCAAAACGTTACGGGCCGCCGGACAACAGGACGTACAGCACGGGCACTGCCGCCCCGGCCAGCGCGATGATCGCGCCACGGCCTTTCAGGCCTTTTCTCCCGGGAATCATCAACAAGCCGGAGAGTGCCAGGTACAGCAGGAAGACCGCGTAGGTGTCCGCCACGTAGGTCCAGGCGCGCTTGCCGCGGTTCTCGTGCAGCCAGTTGGCGAAACGTAGAAAGAAACGCGGCTGCTGCCCTTCCTCGACCACCGTCCCGTTCGTCGTGTCGGCGTGGAAGGTGCGCCGGTCGAACACGATGTCCAGCTCGTGCGCGTCGGCGCGGTACACGTCTTCCGGCTTCTTCGTGACGCCCAGCTCCGCCAGCACCTTGGCCGCCGCGGCGTGGTCGTCCTTCGGGAACGGCCCGGCGAGGTGGTGCGTCACGTTGATCTGCTTGAAGTTCGGATCCCAGTCCTTGATGTGGTCCACCGCCAGGCCGCTGAGGGCGTAGATGATGGTCAGCCCGATCGCGAAGTAGCCGAACGTCGCGATGGATGGCGCGCACCCAGGGGCGGAGCTTGAAGGGGCGACGGCGCGGCGCGCCCTTTGCGGGCGGTTCGGCTGGCGTCGCCACGACTCCGGATGTCGGCGTGTTGTCGGGCTCACTCTCGGCGGACTCCTCCAGTTCGAGTCGGTCGACCATCTCAGCTGGTCCGCTGCTCGAGCCAGGGGTCGGCGTTGTTGTCGTAGCCCCGCCGCTCCCAGTAGCCGGGCTCGTCGCGCTCGGTGAACTTGATGCCGGTGAGCCACTTGGCGCTCTTCCAGAAGTAGCGGTCCGGCACCACTGCGCGCACGGGCGAGCCGTGTGCCCGGGGCAATGCGTGGCCTTCGAGCCGGTAGGCCACCATCACGTTCGGCTTCAACGCCTCGTGGATCGGGATGTTCGACGTGTAGCCGTGCGCCGCCTCGAAGATCACGTGGCGCGCGCGCTTGGTGATCTTCGCGCGCTTGGCGATCTCGCTCAGCCTGACGCCGGTCCACTCGATGCCCAGCGCCGTCCAGCGCGTCACACAGTGCACGTCGGCGTGCTGCGTGACCCGCGGCAGCGCGAGCAGCTCGTGGAAGTCGAGCGTCATCGGATGCTCGACCTCGCCGTGGACGCGCAGATGGAAGTGCGCGGGGTTCGGGTCGCCTACGTCGCCGCCCATCGGCTTGAGACGCCGGATCACGTGCTGTCCCGGCGGAAGTCGCGGGCGGCCGTCGGCGCGCGTCTCGGCCTGCGCCGTCGCGGTCAGCTCGTCGGACACCACCCACAGCGCGCCCAGGAAGGTGATGGCCGCCGCGCCCGCGCTGGCCTGTTTCAGAAAGCGGCGGCGGGCGATCAGCTGGTCGAGCTCTCGCTTGAAGTTGTCGGTCAAGGGCATCTCCTCGTGCGGCAGGAAACAAGCAGGTTGTGTCTGGCTTATGGCCGCGGAGGCGTAGGGGTTACGCGGCGCGGGGCCGCGCGAGCCCGGCCCAGGGCGGAAGCCAGCCGGGATCACGCCCGGATAGCCCGATATTGGCCGCCATGGCATGCTGTCGGGACTGCAACATGTGCCGCCTTTTCGGGTTCAGAAGCGTCATTCCAAGCCAGGTCCACAGCTCGCTGCTGGCCGCCGACAACGCCCTGGGTGTGCAGAGCAACGCCCACCCCGACGGCTGGGGCGTGGCCTACTACGTGGACGGCTCGCCGCACATCACGCGCAGCCCCGAGAGCGCCTTCGCCGACCAGCTGTTCCACCGGCTGAGCGGCGTCGTCTCCTCCGAGACGGTGCTGGCCCATGTCCGCCGCGCGACGCAGGGCGAAAAGACGGTGCTCAACTGCCACCCGTTCCAGTACGGGCGCTGGGCGTTCGCCCACAACGGCGACATCCCCGAGTTCTCGCGCCACCGCGAGGCGCTGCTGCGCGAGGTCGCGCCGCGTCTCAGGCGCTTCATCCTCGGCGACACCGACAGCGAGGTCATCTTCTTCGTCTTCCTCAGTCACCTGTCCGGCTTCGGGCCGCTGTCCAGGCGGCACAACGTGGAAGACGTGACGGCCGCGATAGGCACCGCACTCGAGCGCGTGCGCGAGGTCTGCGACGAACCCGGCAAGGAGTCGTTCTTGACCGTCATGGTTACGGACGGCGACACGCTGGTCGCCGCACACGGCGGCAAGGAGCTGTTCTGGTCGACCTACAAGACCCGCTGCTCCGACCGTGACACCTGCGCCAGCCTCTCACCCGAGTGCGAAGCGCCGTCGAAGACCGGCTTCGTCAACCACCTGATCCTGTCGAGCGAGCCGCTCAGCGGCGAAAATATCTGGGAGCCCCTGGAACAGGGCGACGTGGTCGGTGTCGACTGGCGCATGCGCGTCACCCGCGCGCGGCTCGGCCAGCGCAAGCTGCCCACCGTGCAGGCGTGAGCACGGGCGACGAACCGCGCGAGCGCGGCGAGACCGTGCGCCAGGCGCTCCGCGCGGCACTCGAGCGCGAGACGTGGAGCGCGCGCGAGCTGTCCGCCGAGGTCTCGATCCGCGAGCGCGAGGTCGCCCAGCATCTCGAGCACCTAGCCCGCTCGCTGCCCCGCGAGGGCGCCGAGCTCGTGGTGGAGCCGGCGCGCTGTCTCGCGTGTGGCTTCGTCTTCCGGAAGCGCGACCGACTTGCCGCGCCCGGCCGCTGCCCGAAGTGCCGAAGCGAGCGCATCGAGCCGCCGCGCTTTCGCGTCGAGCGGCGCTAGGCACGCGGCCTGCTCGAGTTCGACGGAATCCGCTACCCGCTTCCTCGGCGACTTCCCCTGAATCCCAACCCGCGCGCATTTCGTGGTCGTCAGGCGCCCGGGAGAGCGGAAATGCGTGTGAGGCGCGCATTTCGTGGTCGTCAGGCGTCCGGGAGAGCGGAAATGCGTGTGAGGCGCGCATTTCGTGGTCGTCAGGCGCCCGGGAGAGCGGAAATGCGTGTGAGGCGCGCATTTCGTGGTCGTCAGGCGTCCGGGAGAGCGGAAATGCGCGTCAGACGCGACGCCTGTTCCAGATCCGTCATGCGTTTCGATGCGCGCGCGTCGCGTCGCACGCACCGGGACGCCCGCGCTGCCCGCAACGCGCATGCGTCTTCGGGGATGCCCCCTCTCGCTACGCGCGAAGGCGTGCCCGCTGTCGCGGGGTTCCCCCAAATCGGGTGCTCGGCGCTCCCGCGCCTGCGCGCCCTCAGGGGGAACCGCCGTCACTCGAGCATCCGCCATGTGCCGGCGATGCTTTGCCCGTTCTTCTGCGACTCCGTCCAGAGCCTTGTCTCCCGAAATTCCACGAATACGTGGCATTTCGGCACATGTTGGTCGCGTGGCGCGCAGTCCGCTAGAGCTGCAGCGACTTGATCTCGAGGAACTCCTCGAAGCCGAACTTGCCGTACTCGCGGCCGCGGCCGGACTGCTTGTAGCCGCCGAAGGGGGCGACGGGATTGAAGGCGCCGCCGTTGATGTCGACCTGGCCGGTGCGCAGGCGGCGGGCGACCTTCTTCGCGTGCTCCTTGTCGGCGGACCACACGGCGCCGGAGAGGCCGTAGACGCTGTCGTTGGCGATGCTGACGGCGTCGTCCTCGTCGTCGTAGGGGATGATGCACAGCACGGGGCCGAAGATCTCCTCCTGCGCGATGGTCATCTTGTTGTCGACGTCGGCGAAGATGGTGGGCTTGACGAAGAAGCCCTTGTCGAGGCCCTCGGGCTTTTCGGGGCCGCCGGTGACGAGCCTGGCGCCCTCCTCGATCCCTTTCCTGATGTAACTGCGGACGCGCTCGCGCTGGCGCGCCGAGACCAGTGGCCCGAGGCGGCCTTCGCCCTTGGGCGCGTTGCCGAGGTTCAGCTTCCCGGCCGCGGACTTGGCCAGCTCCACCGCCTCGTCCTGGCGGCTGCGGGGCACGAGCATGCGCGTCCAGGCTGCGCAGGTCTGTCCGCTGTTGAGGTAGCAGTTGTTGACCCCGGCCTTGACGGCCTTCGCGAAGTCGGCGTCGTCGAGGATGATGTTGGCGCTCTTGCCGCCGAGCTCGAGCGCGACGCGCTTGACCGTCGCAGCCGCCAGCTCGGAGACGCGCTTGCCGGCGCGCGTGGAGCCGGTGAAGCTGACCATGTCCACCTGGGGGTGCTTCGCCAGCGCTTCGCCGACGGTGGGGCCGTCGCCGCTGACGAGGTTGAACACGCCCGGCGGGCAGGCCGACCTGGTCGACGATCTCGGCCAGCATGAAGGCGCTGAGCGGCGCGACTTCGCTCGGCTTGACCACGACGGTGCAGCCCGCGCCGAGCGCGCCGGCGACCTTGGCTACGACCTGGTGCAGCGGGTAGTTCCAGGGCGTGATGCAGGCCACGACGCCGACCGGTTCCTTCACGACCAGCGAGTTGCCGATCTGTTCCTCGAAGGCGTAGCTCTTCGTGAGCTCCGCGAACGAGCCCATCACCATCGTCGGGCAGGCCGGCCTGGATCATCGTGGCGAGCTTGATCGGCATGCCGACCTCGGCGCTGACCGTCTCGGCGATTTCCTGCGATCGGGCGGCGAGACCCTCCGAGAGTTTCGAGAGGTAGCCGGCGCGCTCGGCGGCGGGCAGCGCCGCCCATGCGGCAAAGGCCTCGGCCGCGGCTTTCACCGCGAGGTCCGCTTCTTCCACCGTGCCGGCGGGCACGCTGCCGATGATCTCCTCGGTCGACGAGTTGGTGACCTCGAAGCGCTCCTGGCTCCGGGCCGGGACCCACTTTCCACCGATGTAGTGCTTGTCGTACGCCTTCATGCCGCTGCCTCCTGTCGTCGCGCGTCTCACGGTGCGTTGTCCACGAGCGGACCGAAGTCAAGGGGTGCGCGGGTCGCCGCGGCGCGGCATGATGCGCGGGCCCCGGGAATCCAGCTATGCGTCTTTTCGTCCGTCCAGCTCTGCTTCTGGCCGTCGCGCTGTGTCCGACTGCCTGTCACGAGAAACCGCACGACAAGGCCGTCGCCTCTGCCGCCACGCCCGCTCCGGAAAAGCCCGCGGCCAGCGCGCGCGCTTCAGCGTCGGCGTCGAACAGCGCGTCTCCGGCGTCCGCCGCGTCCGTTGCCGGTTCGGTGGCGGCACCGGGGTCTGCCGCGCCCGCACACGGTGCTGCGGTCGCCGAAAAGCACAGCGCTGCAGGTGCAGCCAAGCCGCCCGAGGGCGCGTCACCGCCGCCGGAGGTGAAGCTCCTGTCGGCCGGCGCCGCGCCGCGCAGGAAGCTGCGCTACCACTTCAAGAAGGGGCAGGTGGAAAAATTCAAGCTGACGACTTCCACCAGCATGACGGTGTCGCTCGCCGGGCGCGCGATGCCGGCGCCGGCGATCCCCTCGCTGGAGATGCTCGCACAGGTCAAGGTCGTGTCCGTGCTGCCGGACGGGACAGCCCGGCGCGAGCTCGCGATCAACAAGGTGCAGCTGACCGATGCGGCGAAGGTGCCCTCGGCGGTGCGGCACAGCGTCGAGGACTCGCTGAGCGAGATGGCGAAGCTCAAGGGCAGCGACGAGATCGACTCGCTCGGCAGGATGCACTGGTCGAAGCTCGATACCAGCGCGCTCGACGACGGCCAGGTCAAGCAGATGATGCAAGCCATGGCGAGCGCGTTCGGCGAGGTGAGCGCGCCGTTCCCGCCCCAGCCGCTGGGGAAGGGAGCGCGCTGGCAGGTGAGCACGCACGTCAAGCAGATGGGCGTGACGATGAAGCAGGTGGCGACCTACACGCTCGAGAAGCTGGACGGCGACCGAGGGACCACCGCCATCAAGCTCGAGCAGTCCGCCCCGGGCAGCACCATCCAGCTGCCGGGCGTGCCGCTCGATGTGCATCCCGATCTGCTCGGGATGAAGGGCAGCGGCAGCGGCCAGATCCAGTTCGATCTCGGCTACTCGCTGCCGACGGGCCACATCACGTCGCAGTCGAGCGTCAAGGTGCGCACGAAGGTGGCCGGTCAGGTCCACGACACGCAGATGGACATGTCGCTGACCGAGACGTTCACGCGCATGTAGCGGTTTTCCTGGTGGGTCCTGGCAGCCAGTGGTGCCCGCTGCCGCGGCGCGACACCGCCGGCTTTCCACGTCGCGGTCGACGGCTGCAGCTAGCGCAGCACGAGACAGAGATCGGCAACGTTGGTGCCGGTGGGCCCTGTGACGAGCTGCGTGCCGAGCTCGGCGAAGAAGCGATGCGAGTCGTTGTCGGCGAGGAAGCGGGCTGCGTCGAGGCCGCGTCGCCTGGCTTCGGCCACGGCGGCTGCGTCGACCAGAGCGCCTGCGGCGTCACTCGCGCCGTCGATGCCGTCGCTGCCGAGCGTCGCGATCAAGCCGCCGCGGTAGACGCCGAGCACGGCCAGGGCGAGCTCCTGGTTGCGGCCACCGCGGCCGCTGCCCTGGACCTCGACGCGCGTCTCGCCGCCGGCGACGACCGCACCGAGCGCGCTGTCGGCGGCAAGGCGCTCGAGAGCGTCGGCGTACAGGCGGGGCCCCGCGTCGCGCGCGATGCCGCCGAGCTCCTGCTCCACGGCGCTGAGGCCGAGTGCGGCGGCGCGCTCGATCACGGCGTGGCGCGCCGTGGCGTTGTCGGCGGCGAGGAAGCTCTCGACCTCGACTCTCTCGACCGGCTCGGCCGCGGCGATGGCCCGAAGCACGTCCGGCGGCAGGCGGTCGCCCAGGGCGTAGTGCTCGACGACTGCGCGGGCGTCGGGAGCGTCGGCGGGCGGCGCTACGGTCGGACCGGACGCGATCACCGACAGGTCGTTGCCCGGCACGTCGGAGATCAGGATGTTGACGACGCGCGCGGGCGCGAGCGCTGCGGCGAGCCGGCCGCTTTTGACCTGGGACAGACCGCGGCGGACGGCATTGAGCTTGTGGATCGACGCGCCCGCTTCGTTCAAGAGCCGCGTCGCTTCGGCGATCGAGGCCAGGGCCACGCCTTGGCGCGGCAGCTCGAGCATGGCCGAGCCGCCGCCGGAGACGAGACACAGCGCCACGTCGTCCGGGCCGAGCGAGCGGGCCAGCGCGAGCAGCTCTGCGCCGTGCGCCGGGGCGTCGGGCGAGGGCAGGGGGTGGCCTGCGCGGTGCACGACGAGTGGGTGGAGTGGCGTGTCGTCCAGGCAGAGCACGATGCCCTGCCGCACGCGCACGCTGGATAGCGCGGCTTCGGCCATGCTGCGGGCGGCCTTGCCGAAGGCGAAGAGCGTGCAGCCGTCGAGCGCGATGCCGGCGGCCCGGGCGGCTTCGATGCCGCGCAGGGTGGCGGCGCCCGGGTCCACTGCGTCGAGCGCGGCCTCCAGCAGATCGAGCGCCAGGGCGCGGCGCTCGCGGTCGGCCGCTGCCAGTGCGGCAGGGAGCAGCCGGGTCCGGTCGATGCGCGCGCCCATCACCCCAGCATGACGCCGGCGATCGTCGCTGTCATGAACGCGGCGAGCGAGCCGCCGATCATCGCGCGCAGGCCGAGCTGGGCGAGATCCCGCATGCGGCGCGGGGCGATGCCGCCGATGCCGCCCAGCTGGATGCCGATGCTGGCGAAGTTGGCGAAGCCGCACAGGGCGTAGCTGGAGATGATGGCAGAGCGCTGCGACAGCACGGCGTGCGTCGACTGCACCATCTCGCCCAGGTGCACGTAGGCGATGAACTCGGTCAGCACGATCTTCTCGCCGAGCAGGCGTCCGACGGTGGGTGCCTCGTGCCAGGGTACGCCCATCGAGAACGCGATCGGTGAGAACACCCAGCCGAAGATGCGGGACATGCTGAGCGGCGCGCCGGCGAACGGGATCAGCGACAGGATGTAGTCGCCCATGGCGATCAGGCCCACGAAGGCGATCAACATCGCGCCCACGTTGATAGCGAGCTTCACGCCGTCCGTGGCGCCGTTGGCCGCGGCCTCGATCACGTTGCCGGCGGTCTTCTCGGCGGAGAGCTTCACCTCGTCGGCGGTGGCGGGGGTCTCCGTCTCGGGCACCATGACCTTGCTGATCGCGAGCGAAGCCGGTGCGGAGAGGATCGACGCGGTGACCAGGTGGCCCGCGATGTGCGGGATGCCCTGCAGGAAGCCGACGTAGGCCGCCATTACGCCGCCAGCGACGGTGGCGAAGCCGCCGCACATCACCGCGTGCAGCTCCGAGCGGGTCATGCCGTCGACGTAGGGCCGGATGAGCAGCGGTGCCTCGGTCTGCCCGACGAAGATGTTCGCGGCAGCCGACAGCGACTCGGCGCCGCTCGTGCCCATGGTGCGCTGCATGAGCCAGGCGATCGCGTACACCACGCGCTGCATGATCCCCAGGTGATAGAGGATCGCCATCAAGCTCGAGAAGAAGATGATGGTCGGCAGGATCCAGAACGCGAACGTCTTGAGCGGCGGCGAGATGCGACCCTGGATGGTGATCGCCTTGCCCTGCATGTCGAGGATCTTGTGCGGCTCGACCGTCTGGAACACGAAGGTCGCGCCCGCTTCCGAGAACGACAGGAGCTTGTTCACACCCTTGTCGATCACGTTGAAGAAGATCGACTGCAGCGTAGGGTTGAGGATCATCAGCCCCAGTACGATCTGCAGTCCGACACCCCAAAGGACCGGTCGCCAGCGGATGTGGCGCCGGTCGACCGACAAGAGCCACGCGATCGCCACCATGACGAACAGGCCGCCCAGCGACAGGAAGCGCTGCGCGACACCCGTGTGATCAGGAAGAAAGACGGCGGGCACCGCTACGGCCCGTAACCTGGCACGCAGGCCGCTACAAGATGGCAGTCCCCTCGAGGAGCGCCCGGAGGGCGCAGTGCATTACGCGGGGGCGGGTGGGCGGGAGGACTAACGGTGCCCGTGGCCGGGTTCAGGGGCCTTGCCGCTCGGCACCATGATGAAGCCGTAGTCGTAGCCGGCTAGCTCCAGCGGATCGATGTGGCCGTCTTCGGCGATCACCGGACGCACGGAGAGCACGTTGGCGTCGATGCGCCGGCGGATGCGCCGCGGGATGGCCGGGCGGCGGCAGTGCGCGGCGCCGGCGAAGATCACCAGCTGGCGCGCGGGGAAGTTCGTGCCCAGCCAGTCGGCGGCTGCATCGGCCATGCTCTCGTCCCACACCACCTGCGCGGCGTACAGGTTGCGCATCTTGTCCGGCATGGCCGGATGGCCCTTGATGTCCTGGTCGAAGAAGGCGCGGTGCTCCGGGTCGTGGAGATCGAGGTCCGGCAGCTCGCTCTTCTGTTCGTCGTCGAGCGAGCCGAGCCCGCCCTTGGCGATCTGGTGGGTCAGACTGGAGGGCGCATTCAGCGCGAGGATCGCCACGTGTCGGCGGCGCGCCAGCGACAGCATCGGCTGGTAGAACGAGAACGGGTAGCCCCAGCGCTCGGCCCACCTGGCGTCCTTCATCAGCTGCCGGCCGTTGCTCTCGTAGTCGGCGTAGCGGTCGAGCGCCTTCTGGAACGGCGTCTGCACCATCTCCAGCCCCAGGCCGACGACGCGCCCGGACATGCGCGCGCGCTCGGTGAGGTCGCGCAGGATCCTGAGCTCCGCCCAGTGGGCGTGCGGATTGTCGTGCTCTTCGCCGATGCACACCACGTCGGCGGTTGCCAGATCGCGCAGCAGCTGTTCGGGAGCGAGCTCCTTGTGGGTTCCGACGCTGAAGCCGTGGAAAGGCAGGCGAGCGCGCTTCACGAGCGTCCGGTCGATCCGGACGGGCTTGTGCGCGGCGGCCGCCTCACGGGCCTTGCGCGCCGCCTCGGCCTCGGATTGATCCTGCTGGGCCGCCGTCGCGGGCGAGAGCGCCCCGGTTCCCGTCGCCCGGCCGCTGGCACCGGTGGCGCATCCGAACAGGAACGTCCCCAGGAGCAGAGGCAGCAGGCGCGAGCTGGATCGGATCATGGTGCTTCGGAGTGCAATCGGCGGGCCAACCCAGAATCGACTGGCGGCAGGCCACGCGTCAATAGCGCGCTAGTAGCCGCGCTCCCGCAGATCGGCAGGGAGCAGCCGGCTGGCGGACCCCGTCGTCAGCGTCCACAGCTGGTGTGCCGCACGCGTGGCGGCGATGTGCAGCAGATGCCGCGCCTCGTCGTCTTCCGGATAGGACGCGTCGGTGACCTCGACCAGCACCACGTAGTCGAATTCCAGACCCTTGACCTGGCGGACGTTGGTCACGTCGACGCCGGGCTTGAACGGGAAGTCCTGCTCGGCGATCCGACGCAGCTGCGGGACATCGCCCTTCCGGAGCGCGTCGTAGTAGAGGTCGGCCTGCTCGGGATAGCGCGCGATCACGGCGACCGACGAACGCGGCTCGGACTGCATCAGTTCGCGCAACGCTTCGGCGAGGAACCCCGCGGCGTCGCCGCTGTGGGCATATCCGAACAGCTCGACCGGCGCGCCGTGGCGGGTCGCGACGCCCTCTTCCTCGCCCGCCAACGGGCCGAGCACGTCGCGTGCGAAGTCGATGATCTCCTGTGTCGAGCGGTAGCTGATGCGCAGCGGCTCGATCTGCACGTGGTCGAGCCCGAGCTCGCCCAGCACTTCCTTCCAGTTGGTGAAGCCGTTGTCCATGTGCAGGCGCTGCGACACATCGCCGGCAAGCGTCACGCTTTCGGAACGGCTCACGGTGCCGAGCACGACCGAGAGCTCGACCGGGCTCAGATCCTGCGCCTCGTCGACCAGGACATGCTCGTAGACCAGCGCCTCGCGTTGGCGCCCGCCCTTGCCCGGGCGCAGCAGCGGCCCGCGGAGCTTCTGCACCAGCCTGAGCAGGATGGTGTCGTCCTCGCGATCGAGCGTCGCGCCTTCCTCGACCTCGCGGCCGTCGACGCCGTGGTGCTCGCCCTCGGTCCGCTCGGAACGCCCGCGCGGCCGTTCACTCCTGCGGCGCCGGTCGGGCTCGGGCTCGCGGTCTTCGGTCTCGTCCAGCTCGGCGAGCAGCTCGCCGACGCGGGCAGCGCACCACGCATGCGCGCGATCGAGCTCTGCCGACGACAGGGCGTCGGGCGCATGCTCGGTGAAGACACGGCCCAGTGCTTCGCGGTCCGTCAGCAGATCGGCGAAGTGCGTGAAAATATCGCGGGCCTGTTGCAGACCGCGTTTGACGATGCTCTCCAGAGCGACGCGCTGGTCGGTGGACAGCTGCCGGCCGTCGGGCCCCCCGAGCCAGCTCCTCAGCGCGTGCAGGCGCTGGGCGAGAGCGCGGTCGGCTGCTCGGTTCCATACTGAAAGCGGACCGGTCGCGTCGCCGGCGGCCCGGATCAGCTCGGCTTCGAGGCGCTCGCTCACTAGTGCCACATGGCGGTCTACGGCCAGCAGCATGGCCGGGTGCTTCTTGAGGCGCGTGACGACGGTCGGCGTATCCTCGTGGTAGCGCTTGGGAAGCCGCGGTACGTGCGTCACGCGCAGCTTGTGGGCCCAGTCCTGGTAGGTGCGGATGGCGATGCCGCTCACGCCCAGCGCCGGGAGCACCTGCGAGATGTAGCGCGCCAGCGCGTCGTTGAAGACCACCACCAGCATCTTGTCCGGGCGGAAGCGCCGCGGATCCTGGTAGGCGAGGTAGGCGAGGCGATGCAGGCCGATGGTCGTCTTGCCGCTGCCGGCGCCGCCCTGGATCACCACCAGGCCGGAGTCGGGGCGGGTGATCAGCTCGAACTGCCGCTTGTCGATCAGCGCGGTGATTTCCTTGAGGTGCGTGTCCTCGCGGCCCTCGGTGTCGCCGATGCCCAGCGTGCCGGGCTTCCGGTGCTGTTCGGCGCGGACGGCGGTGCCCTGGCCGCCGCTCAGGCGTGTGGCGCTCTCGCCCAGCCGTCGCCAGTTTCCGTCGGCGGTGCGCACGAACGTGCCCTGCGGCGCGACGATGCGGCGCAGTACGGCGTCGACGATGGTCACGCTGCGGCGGACCAGCACCTCGCCCTCGACCTCGCGTTCGCCGAAGACCTCGTCGTATTCCTCGCCCTCTTCGCAGCGATAGAACAGGCGGCTGACGGGCGCGTCGCGCCAATCCACGATGCGCACGCCCGCGCTGGAGTCGAGGTAGGTACTACGGCCGATCAGCACCTCGCGCCGGCGCTCGCCCTCGTGGAGGACCAGATGGCCGAAGTACGGCGAGCGCGCGTCCACGAAGCCCTCGGTGACTTCGCGCCGTGTCGCGGCCAGACCCTGCAGCCGCTCCATCTGTTCGAGCAGCGGCGGCACGTCCTCCATCCGCGCACTGGCGATCTCGTCGCGCAGCGCGATGAGCTCCGCGTCGTAGTTGACGCTGGCGCGGACCTCGCGACTCTTCGCACGCTCGGCCAGGTGCCCGAGCACGCGCTCGAGGCAGCGCTGTTCTTCGCCCACGATGCGCTCTAGCTCGGGGTCGGGGCTGGGGGAGATGAGGTCCTGATCGGTCACGGGGATCTGCATGCTGTCGAGTCGGCGGACGCGCAATGCGGCGCGCGGCCGGCCGGGGCACGTAGCACCTTTTCGCCGATCTGGGCAGTCCCGGCGCGCGTCCGGCTCAGCTGAAGCGAGCCCGGAAGGCCTTCTCGACCAGATCCGCGCACAGCTCGACGCTCATGGTTCCGGTGTTGAGCATCACGTCGTACAGCAGCGGATCTGCCACGTCGACGTTGAAGTGCTGGCGATAGAAGGCGATTCGCTCGGCGTCGACTCGCAGGGTGTAGGCCCGGGCCTCGATCCGGTCCAGGCCTTCGCGGGCCATGACGTACTCGATACGCGCGTCCAGCGGCGCATAGGCCCGCACGCGCAGCGTGCTTTCCGGCGCGAGGATCAGGTGTGCACCGCGTCCGATGATGACGCCGCGGCCATGTCGCCCCAGCGTGAACACTACCTGCGACAGGTTCCACAGGTAGTCGCTAGGTGCGAACACTCCGCCCTGCATCAACTCGGTGACCCACTGGCCGATCCGGTCCTGCAGGCGTTCGTCCAGCGACTCGACCAGCTGCTGGCGGACGTGCGCCTGGCGCGCGATCTCGTGGACGATTTCCTGCGCGTAGAAGCGGAAGCCGAGACGTTCGGCGACGAGCTTGCCGATCTCGGCGCCTCGCCCCCCGAATTCGCGCGAGATGGTGATCATGGGCTGCTGCTGCTCGCCACCGCCCTTGTCGCGTTCGCTGGCGGCTCTGGCCTCCGCCGCCCAGCGTAGAACCTGCTGGTTTACGAGCTGATCGATGCTGCGAGCCATGGTGCTACCAAGTCTAGCCGACATTGGTCTGTCGCGCGGTCGTGGCGACATGCCAGCCGGGTGGCCGACCACCACTGGTAGCGGTGGCGCGGCTGGCACAGCTGGCACAGCTGGAGCGCGTGGTGCCGGTGCAGCCGCCGGTTCGGGGGGCGGTGGTGCAGAGCAGCAACGACTGCCAGAACGGTCTGGCGTGCTGCTATCCGTGCGGCACGCCAGGCTGCTCGAACCAGTGCGTGAAGCCCGACCAGAACGGGCGGTGCCCGGCCTTTCCGTAGCCCCGGGCCTGGCCGCGAGCCGGCGTCGGTCAGGGCCCGCGTCGATCCCAGGAATGAAACAGTCGCTTCGATCGCTCGGCCGGATGCAGTAGTCTCGGTCGAGAGGAGGTGGGATTGTCTGGAACGATGCGCGCGATGGTGCTCGAGGCACCAGGCGAGCCACTTCGCGAGACGGAGCTGCCGATTCCCGAGCCGGGGCCCGGTCAGTTGTTGCTCCGCGTGCGCAGCTGCGGCGTGTGTCGTACCGACCTGCACGTTCTGGACGGGGAGCTGGGCGATGCGAAGCTACCGCTGGTGCTCGGCCACCAGATCGTCGGCACCGTCGCGGCCGCGGGCGAAGACGTGCAAGGCTTTACCGAGGGGCAGCGCATCGGCGTGCCGTGGCTCGGCAGCACGTGCGGCAGCTGCCGTTATTGCCTGAGCGATCGCGAGAACCTCTGCGACCACGCGCGCTTCACCGGCTACCAGATCGACGGCGGCTACGCCGAGTACACGCTCGTCGATCCCGCCTTCGCGCTGCCGCTGCCCGGTTCGTATCCGGATCTGCAGGTGGCGCCACTTCTGTGCGCCGGGCTCATCGGCTACCGATCGCTGGTGATGACCGACGGCGCCGAGCGCGTGGGGCTGTACGGCTTTGGTGCTTCGGCGCACATCGTCTCGCAGGTCGCCCGCCACGAGGGGCGTCGCGTGTTCGCGTTCACCCGACCAGGCGACACCGCCGGGCAGGAGTTCGCGCGTCGGTTGGGGGCGGAATGGGCGGGCGGTTCCGACGAGACGCCGCCCGAGGAGCTGGATGCGGCGATCATCTTCGCTCCCGCCGGAACGCTGATCCCGCGCGCACTCAAGGCTGTCGCCAAGGGCGGCAGCGTGGTCTGTGCGGGCATCCACATGAGCGACATCCCGTCGTTTCCCTACGAGGTGCTGTGGGGCGAGCGCGTGCTGCGCTCCGTCGCCAACCTCACACGACTCGATGGCGAGGAGTTCCTGGAGATGGCGCCGCGGATCCCCATCGAGACCGAAGTGCATGCCTACCAGCTGTCCGACGCGAACCGCGCGCTCGACGACCTGCGCCATGGGCGCTTCAGCGGTGCAGCGGTCCTGACGACCTAGCGTTGCGGCAGGGGCGCTATCGCTCGCCGGCTAGCGCTCGGCGACCTGGCCGTGTTGCCGGGAGCTGATCGTGGAAAGATACCTGATGATCAGCTCGGCCTGGTGATCGTCGAGCGTCACGCCTGGCTTGCCGCGCATCTGGGTGACCTCGGCGCGCCACTCGTCGGGTGAGTGCGACGCGGGGTCCTTCAGGCTGTGGCACCCCGCGCACGTGTGGACGAACAGCGAGCGTCCCTGCGAAAGCTCGGCCAGCGTGGTGCCGGGCCAGTGCTGCGAGGCGTATCGAGCGTCGAGCGCGTTGGGCTGGGCGAGGCTCGCGGCGCAACCGTACGCTCCCGCCAGCACGATGGTGCCGAGGAGAGCTACCAGCAGTGTGCGAAGACGTCGGGCCATGATTCAGAGGTGGAAGCCCATGACGGCGCGCGCCTGCAGCCGTTCCTGGTGTCGGAGATCGAGATGCGAGCCGCTGCTGGCGCCGTGCAGCGCGCCGAGCTGCGGAGTGAAGCTGACCGACACCCACCAGCTGTCGCGTGCGAGGCCGAGCGTGGGGCCAGCGTAGATCACGGAGCTTTCCAGCTCGTCGGCGTCCTCGAACTCATTGACGCTGCGCGCCTCCAGTCCGGCGAAGAACGCGTCGGTCACCTGGTAGCCGGCGCCCAGATCGAGCTCCAGGCCGGCCTCGCGCACGGTGTGGCCGCGCGCGACCCAGTTCCATTCGTGATCGCCGACCACGTTGACGGCCAGAAGCCAGGGTCCGGAGCGCTTGTCGAGGATGAGCTTGCCTTCGACCTCGGCGCTGTCCGTGCTCGCTGTCCCCTCGAAGTACACGGCGGACCCGAGAGCGTCGGCGACCGGATCGCTCAGCTTGTACTTCCACTCCGAGGAGATGCCCTGTCCCTCGAAGCGCGTGCTGCGGACGCCGGCCGTGTCCTCGGTGACGGACGAGAAGTTCCAGTACAGCGAGGTCTGCAGGTTCGTCGCCAGCCCGAGCTCGAGCTCGAGTCGCTGATCGATTGCGGAGTAGTAGCTCGCACGTCCATGCCGGAAGCTCGTCCAGGGCTCCAGCTCGGCGCTGCCGGGGTTCAGTACGCCCGACTCGTACGTGTAGGCGAAATGGCGCTGCGAGGCCCGGGCGCGCGAGGGCAGGGCCAGCAGCAACAGCAACGTTGAGGCGACGGCAGCGGGCCGGGTGAGCCCGGGCAAGCGGCCAGTGGAGAGGCAGTGCGGAGTGTGCATGACAGTGAAAGGCCGGCGTTGCCCGGCCAACGCGCAGCAACATGGTCTTGGTGAAAGTGAAAGTCAATATCAATTTCAACAAGCCCTGATGGGCGCTGCATGCAGAGCGCACCAGGCAGGCCGCGCCCAGCGCCGCTTTCCCGGCCCGTGGCGGCCGCGGCGCCGCCGCGATAGCTTCGGCGGCGTCGATGTCAGGGCAACTCGAAAAGCTCGCCGAGCTCCTGGCGCACGCGCGGCGTGCGCTGATCTTCACTGGAGCCGGGATCTCCACCGGCAGCGGGATCCCGGACTTCCGGGGCCCGCAGGGGGTCTGGAAGACGCGCCAGCCGGTCTACTACCAGGACTTCATCGCAAGCGACGCGGCGCGCGTCGAATACTGGGACTTCAAGCTCGAGGGCTACGCGGTCTTCCGCGACGCCCGGCCCGGCGTGACGCACCGGGCCATCGCCGAGCTCGAGCGTCTGGGCCGCGTGGGACTGGTCGTCACGCAGAACGTGGACGGGCTGCACCAGGCCGCCGGCACCTCTGCCGAGCGCCTTGTCGAGCTGCACGGCACGAACAGCGAAGTCGAATGCGTCGCCTGCCGCCGTCGCGAGACGCCGGAACGCTGCATGAGCGAGTTCGAACGCACGCGGCGGCCACCGACCTGCCCCGCGTGCGGCGCGTGGATGAAGCCGGCGGTCGTGATGTTCGGCCAGATGCTGGACATGGCCGCGCTGGAGCGCGCCAGGCAGGCGAGCGAGAGCGCAGATCTCGTACTCTCGCTGGGATCGTCGCTGGTGGTGACGCCGGCGGCGGATATCCCGCTGTTCGGAGCGCGGCGCGGGGTGCCCTATGTGATCGTCAATCGCGGCGAGACGGCGCACGACAGGGTGGCTACCCTGCGCCTCGACGCCGACGTGGCGGACGTACTGCCCGCCGTTCTGGCAGGGCTTCCGACGCTCTCGTCCTGAGCAGGCGCACAGTAGCCCTGAGCGCCGCCTTTGACGGGCTTCGTGGTCCGTGATCCTATTGCGGAGACGGCTCGCCGTCCTTCAGCTCGACATCCGACAACCGAGGGGATCCCCCAGATGGAATTGAACAAGCTCGTCAAGGGTCTGCTGGCCGAGCTCAACAAGGTCGCGAAGAGCGAGACCGTGGTGGGCACTGTGCGCGACGCTGGCAAGGCCAAGGTCGTGCCGCTCAGCCGCGTGAGCATCGGGTTCGGCACCGCGGTGGCGAACCTCGGCGGCAAGCGTCAGAGCGACAAGGCCAGCAGCGACGCAGGTGGCGAAGGCGGCGGCGCCGGTGGCGCACTCGTCGTCGAGCCCAAGGCCTTCGTTGTGGTCGGCGAGGACGGCGTGCCGCATATGCTCGCGATGAAGCGGGGCAAGACCGCGGTGATGCGTCGCGGTATCGAAATCCTGCCGCAGGGCGAGGGGCAAGCCCGTCTCGCCGGCGGCAAGACGCCCCAGCTTGGCGACGGCGAAAAGGGCAGGAAGTAAGCCCGCGGATGGGCCCCCAGCTTGACCTGGCTCGCGTGGATCGCGCTCGCCGTTCTGCTGATCGGCGTGGTGCTGGTGCTGCTGCCGGTGCGGCTGCACCTCAGCCTGCAGGGGCGCGGCGATCCATCCGGGACATGGATGCTGGCGGGCGGAGGGCAGATCGGGCCTCTGGCGCTGAGCGCGCTCGGGGCGCGTGGCGTGACGCCGACCGCGCAGCTGCACCTGTTCGGCAGACAGCTCTGGAAACGGAAAATTTCGGAGCTCGGAAAGAACGAGGAGCCCGAGGACAAGCCCGAGCGTGCGGTCGTCACGAGCGTTCGCGCGCGCTACGCGCAGCTGGAGCGCTGGTTCGACCCGCTGGACATAGGTCTGTTCATCGTCAGCGAACATCGCCGCGTGCGCGTCGAGCTGCTGGAGGTGGATCTCGACTACTCCTTCGAGGACGTGGCGCTGACCGGCAAGGTGCTCGGCGCCTTCTACGTGCTCGGCGGAGTGCTGCCGCCGCCCATCGTGATCAGGCAGACCCCATCCTGGGAATCCGTGGACCAGGCGCATATAGCGCTGGTGGGGAAGATCAGGATCAGGCCCGGACTTGTTGTGCTCGATAGTGCGATCTACGTGATACGAAACCTGAGGATCCGGAAGCGGAAACCGCCCGCGAGGGGAGCGACGCAGTCGACATGAGCGACACGAAAATCACCGACATCGTGAACAACCTGCTCGAAGGGATCCACGGGGTCTCGCGCAGCGAAACCATCATCGGCGAGGCGCAGCAGGCCGGCGAAGCCACGGTCATCCCGGTGCATCGCCTCAAGATCGCCTTCGGCGCTGCCAGCGGTCAGGCCGGTGCGCACGGCTCGAAAGTCGGCGGCGACACCGGGATGGACGGCGCAGGCGGTGCGCTCGAGCTCGATCCGGTGGCGGCGATCGCCGTGGGCAAGGACGGGCACGCCCACGTGCTCACGGTAGAGGCCGATTCGAGCAACACGTGGTCGAAGTTGATCGAGGAAGTGCCCGACCTCCTGGCGCGCATCGCGAACTCGCTGGGCGAGCGCGTGGACAAGGAACTTCGCACGCGCGGCGTCAAGCGCGAGGCCCTCGAGGAAGGCGCGGAAACGCAAGAGCCGCAAGCGCTCCCGTCGAAGGCCGGCGACAAGAAGACCGAAAAGTAGTCGGTCCCGGCGAGCGATAGCGAGCCCGCGACGAGCGATAGCGAGTCGCGTCGGGGTGCTCGAGGGGCGGTGAGCCCCCTCGAGGAGGACTACTGCGGGGCGGGTGGGTGGGAGGAGAAAAACTAGCCGACGACTTCGCCGATTGCTTTCTCGAGGCGCTCGACGCCCTCGGCGATCGCGTCGGATTGCACCGTGAGCGTCGGCCGGAACCGGACCGAGCGTTCGCCGCACGGCAGGACGATCATCCCGTCCTCGAAGCAGCGGCGCACGGTCTTGTTGCGCACTTCCGTGTTGGGCATGTCGATGGCGCACATCAGGCCGCGCCCGCGCGGGTTGTCGACCACGCCGTCGAAGCGATCCCGGATACGCCCTAGACCCGCGAGCAGCTCGCCGCCACGATCGCGCGCGTTGTCGATCAGGCTCTCGTTCACGATGATCTCGAGGATGTGCGTGCAGCGCACCATGTCGCTCAGCGATGCGCCCCAGGTGCTGTTGATGCGACTCGGCACCTTGAACACATTGCTCTCGACCTCGTCGACACGCGGGCCGGCGAACAGGCCGCCGACCTGCATCTTCTTGGCGAAGCACAGGATGTCCGGCTCGACGCCGAGCTGCTCGTAGACCCACCAGCTGCCGGTGAGGCCCAGCCCGGTCTGCACCTCGTCGAGGATCAGCAGCGCCTCGCGTTCGTCCGCCAGGCGGCGCAGCTCTTTCAGGTACTCGGGGCGGAAGTGATTGTCGCCGCCTTCGCCCTGGATCGGCTCGACCAGGATTGCTGCGATGTCGTCCGGATCCTCGTTGAACGCGCGCGTCGCGGCCTCGATGGACTCGCGTTCCAAGCGGATAGCCTGCTCGAGGTTCTCGCCTTCGAGCGGAAAGCGGATGGCCGGCGAGGGGATGCGCGGCCAGTCGAACTGCGGGAAGTAGCGCGTCTTGACCGGATCGGTATTGGTGACGCTCATCGTGTAGCCACTGCGTCCGTGGAATGCGTGGCGCAGGTGGAGGATCTTCTTGCCCTTCTCGCCCTTGCCCTTGGCGAGGTTCTTCTGGACCTTCCAGTCGAACGCGACCTTCATCGCGTTTTCCACGGCTAGCGCGCCACCGTCGACGAAGAAGTAGTGCGGCATGTTCTTCGGCGCTGCCGTCCGCGCCAACGTGTCGACGAACTCGGCCATGAACGTCGTGTAGTAGTCGGAGTTCGACACCTTGGTCGTGCCGACGCGCGCCAGCCGCTGCTGGGTCTCGTCGTCGAGCATGCTGGGGTGGTTGAACCCGATGGGGTTGGAGGCGAAGAAACTGAAGAAGTCGAGGTAGTCCCGGCCGGTCACCAGATCGCGCACCCAGGAGCGCTGGCTGTTTTCCATGTCCACGACGATCGGGTAGCCGTCCACCAGCATGTGCTGGCGGAGGATGTCGTGGACGGTGCGGGCGGCAACTTCGGATCGGCGGAACATGGTGAACACTACCTCGCTGATGCGATAAATCCCGGCGGGGGGATGGGGGATGCCGGGCACTCGGCTTGTTGGGGGCGGCCGCGTGACAATTCGCTCGCGCGCTAGCCGCCACCTGTGGCTTATACTCCCGCGACCATGCCCGACAAGAAGGCGATCATCGAAGCGGCGGGGGGCTACCTCAAACAGCACCCGCAGGAGCTGCTGCGCGCAGCCCGGAATGCCGTGGCGCTCCGTGTGGGACTGCCCCTGGACGCCCTCAGGTGGCTGGCGTCGCAGGCCGGCGGCCCGAAGGGGCCGCAGGACGTGCAGATCGAGGCGGTGCCACCCGGCGTGCGCGTCGGGGCCACCGTGGACGCGATGGGCACGCCGCTGCGTGCTTCCGCGACGATCTTCATCGATCGGGTGCGGCTCTCGGACGAGGAGCTGCGTTTCGAGGTCCGGCTCGCGGATGTGGTGCTGAAGGTGCTGGACGACAACGCACAGACGCCCATCGCGGCGCTGCTCAAGTCCGGCGCTCTCGATCTGAGCAAGCCAGGCAACCTCGCGGCATACATGCCCAAGCGGCCGCCCGTCCTGATCGAGGCGGCCGACGATCGCATCGTCCTCGATCTGATGAAGCACCCGAAGCTGGCGAAGAAGCCGGCCGTCGGCAAGGTGCTGGGCCTGGTCACGCCGCTGGTGGGGGTCCGCGCGGTGCAGACCGACTGGGAGCACCTGGACGTGCTCTTCCGTGCCTTCCCGGAAGGGCTCGTCGAGGCACTCGCCGCCTTCCGCCGCGCGCTCTGAGCTCCAGGCGTCCGGTTGGGCCCACGCCGGAGCTGCCGACGCAGCCGCGTTCCCGCTTCCGCCCGGCGGTGTGTCGTCGGCTCAGCCTGCGGACGCTTCGGAGGCCGGCGCAGCCGGGCCTTCCTTCTTCGGCTCGGGCTCGCCGTGCCACCAGGCCTTGAGCCGCGTCATGCTGAAGGGGCGCGAATAGGCGTACAGCAGCATCACGCACAAGCCGTAGAACAGCCACGCCTGCGCCGTGAACTTGTCGTCCACCCAGTAGTACTTGAGGTACAGGATCTGGCTCGCGCCACTGACTGCCAGGATCACTGGCCCCAGTTGTGGTCGACACAGCGCCAACACGGCCGCGATCAAGAACATCGAGTAGTAGTAGCAAGTCAGGTTCGTCAGCGTCGCGAACAGCGGCAGCCCCAGCGGGATGGCGACCCAGATGAGCTTGGTGCGCCTGAGCGACCAGAGCGTCCACGCCAGCATGAGCACGACGATGCCGTAGAACAGGAAGCGGTGCTCGTGGAGGCGGTGCAGGCGCCCTTCCTTCCAGAGCTGGAACGGGTCGTCGAGGTTGTCGTCGCGCGTGAAGCGCATCCGACCCTTCCAGTTGTGCTCGATCATCGTCTCGAGCCCCATCTGGTTGGTCAGGGGCGTGTTCTTCAGCGTGATGATGTGCCTGAAGAAGGCGGGCCACGACTGCGGTCCGCAGACGATGACGCTGGTCGGGATGAGCAGGCCGCCGGCGATGATCGCGCCGCCCAGGAAGCGCTTGTAGTCCCACGAAAGGCGACGCTTCCTGAGCACCTCGAACGCCATGATCGCCAGCGGTCCGGCGAACAGGATCATCGGGAAGACGCGTAACAACGACGACCACGTCAGCGCCGCTCCGGAGAGCCCGAACTTGCGTTTTCGCGCCAGACAGACGGAGGCTACAAGGAAGAACAGCCAGTCCTGTCTGAGGAACGCACCCCCGGTCCAGTAGAAGTTCGCGGCCGAATTGCAGCCCCAGAACACCGTGGCGATGGCCATGATGCGCCAGCCGAAGGCCCAGCCGATCATCAGCACCATGCCGAGCTGCAGGATGATGTCGAGCGAGGCGAGTTCCTTGAACACCTTGTCGGAGGCTGGACCGAGCTGGGCGAAGAGCTTCCCCTCCATGGTCCACACGGGCGGTGGATTGTACCCGTGGTCCTTCTGCATGTTCGTCCAGTAGCTGCCAGCGGACGAGTGATAGATCCAGTTGACGTCGTGCTTGAACGCGGCCCAGCGCTTGGGCGTGAAGCGGCTCGTGCACTTGGCCGGGTTGCTGAGTACGTACGTGTCCTTGACCGGCTTGATCAGGTTCACGCTGAGATCACGGATCTCGCGGTTTCTGACCTCGGCGCCGCGTCCGAGCTGGATCTCGGCGATCGCGGTGCACTCGTAGAGGTTCGTGTACTCGAGCTCGCGGTTGTATTTCGAGCCCAGGTAGTAGTGATAGAACTCGTGCCGGTGGTAGTACTGGCTGTAGCGCGTGTTGGGGTTGAAGAAGTCGAAATAGGCTCCGAACGCGAGCGCGGTCAGCACGATGGCGACGCGCCGGCGGGTCTTTTCCGAAACCCCCTGGCCCATCTTGTACGCGCGGGCTTCGTAGATGAGCAGCAGCGCTCCGCCCAGCGTGAGCAGGATGCGCAACCCGTTCATCAGATTCTCCCAGGAATCCCGCGCGAAGATCGGGTTCTGCCAGAAGAAGTCCATCGTGTTGGACAGCGACAAGGCATGCGCCGAGGTCGACGCAGCGAGCAGGGAAGGGAAGTCCATGGTGTTCGAGGCCCTGGGCGGGTCGGAGGCTAGCCGCCCGCGGCGCCCTTGCAAACCTCGCTCCGCACCTCGCGCGACAAAAAGGAAACGGGCCGGGTGATATTCCTATCACCCGGCCCGCCGTAGCAGCCCCGGTCCCGGCGGTTGCCAGGTGCCCGCGCTGGCGCCAGCCACAAGGTTGGCGCCGGGAGTCGCGGGTGGTCGTCGGAGCCGCCCCGCGCCGTGCCGGCTAGCCGGCATGGCCCGGGGGCACAACGACCAGGGACCTAGCGGTCACCCTCCGGGATGGGGTTACAACTACTCTTCATGTTCGTTCCACCTCCTCCGGCGCGAGCCGGACGCTCCGCCCGCAGCACCAGCGAGAGCTGATCGATCGCCGGCGATGTTGCAGCTTGTCGGGAGCGTTTCCGCGAGAGGAGACCGCGTACGGCCTCGGTCCGGTCCAGGTCCAGGGGTTTCCCCCCAGCGGAATATCCCGGGAGCCGTGCTCCGGCCTGGACGTTGGTTCAGACCTATCACGAGGTCTGCGACTCGGCCATTCCATGACCCCGTTTCTGTCGCAGGTTGCGGAAATCGCGGGACAATTCCGCGCTACTGGGTGGCGGTTCGTGTGGCGCTGACCCGATAGCTCATCTCGCAGGGCAGCCCATCGAATCCGCCCGCCACGCCCACGAAGTCGCTGCAATCCGACGTGGGCTGGGCGGTGTAGCCGAAGCGCATCAGCCCACTGAATCCGGTCACATCCTCGGCCTGTCCCTGGAGCGACCCGCTCGCGGTGTCGGTGCGCACGATGGTGCAGCCCGGCTTGCCCTTGCCCGCGGCCTCGGCCTGGACGACCGAACGGCTGTCGAACGCGAACGACACGTCGTCCGCGGCGATCCGACCCGGAACCACGTCCTTGCCGTTCAGCCAGTACAGGTCGTGGCCGTCGCGCGACAGCTTCACGTCGAACTCCCACAGGTCCGTCGAACCCATCGCGCCCGGCCCGCATGTGGACGCGTCGAGGTGCCCGGTGACGTGGTACGTGCCGAGCTCGTTGCCAGGGATCTTCGGGTTCTTTCCACCGCTACAGCCCAGCGTCACGAGCGCGGACAGGACGGCCAGTGGCACGAAGCGGAGCGGTCGCATGCACTGCGGCTACCAGTCACCGGGCGCATCGGCCAAGAAACGGTCGCTGCAGACCCGCGGTTTTCGCCCGTAGTATGTTCTGCGCCGTGGACCCCTTCGACCGCCTGCTGTTCCGCCGAGCGCTGGCGTTCACGGTTGTCGTGACGCTGCTGGCTCTGGGCGTGGTGGCGCTGACGGACGAACCTCTGAGCACGTCGGGCATGCGTATCGCGCGCATGGCGGCTTTCGCTCCGGCATTTGCCGCACTGGGGGTTTCAGTGGCGCTGGCGCAGGCTCGCGCGAGGGGCGAGCTCAGGGCCCTGTCGGCGCTGGGCGCTTCGCCCTGGCGCGCCTCGCGCGGAGCCGTGCTGGCAGGTTGGGTCGCCGGAGCGCTGGCGGTCGGGCTGCTGGCTTCGCCATGGGCGGACGTCAGTGCGCTGTTTCCGCGGGTGCCGTCGCACGTCCAGTGGTACCGGGACGCCGCATCGCTGCTCGATCCCTCGTCCGGTGTGCGCGTCGCCGCCAGCGGTGCGATCGGCTTCGTGACGGCGACGCCTGCTCCTGTCATTGCTCGTCCTGGCTCGCTCGCCGCGTTGTTGGGTGTCGCGCCGCTGGCGGCCGCAGCGCCGCTCTGGGCGGGCGCCAGGCTCTCTCCTCTGTCCCGCGCGCTCGGTGCGGGGCTCGCGGTAGTGCTCGCCGTAGTGCTGCTGCACGCGGTCGCCTCCGGGCGGGTCCCGGCATTCGCGCTCGCTTTGGCTGCGCTGCCGCTGGCGGCACAATGCGTTGTGGGACGGCGGCAACGGCCACCTGTGCAGGTCCAGAACGGAGGGCGGTGGGCGTGACGGTCACGGCGAGCTGGAACGGCGGGAGCGATGCTGCGTGGAGCGTGCTGGTGCACGGCGGAGCCGGTGATGTGCCGGAGGCGCGCCGCCCTGGCCAGGCGGATGGCTGTCGCGCTGCGGCGGCCGCTGCGGCGGGCATCCTCGGTCAGGGGGGCAGCGCGCTCGATGCCGTGCAGCGTGCGGTCGAGATCCTCCAGGACGACCCGCGCTTCAACGCGGGCATAGGTGCGAGCCTCACCTGCGACGGGCACATCGAGCTCGACGCATGCATCATGGAGGGGCGCGATCTGCGAGCAGGTGGTGTGTGTGCGCTGGGACCGTTCAAGAACCCGATCGCGATCGCCCGGGCCGTGCTGGAAGACGGCGAGCACGTGCTGTACGCGGGGGAGGGCGCCGCAGCGTTCGCTGCGCGTGCCGGCTTCGTTCCGGTCGACGAGGCGAGCATGATCACCGAACGAGCGCGGCAGAAGCTCGACAAGGCGCTCGCGGCCGGACGCGCCGTCAACTGGGCAGGGGGCACAGTGGGCGCCGTCGCGCGTGATCGTGACGGGCTGGTCGCTGCGGCGACGAGCACGGGCGGCACTGCCGCCAAGCGACCCGGGCGCGTGGGGGACTCGCCGCTCATCGGTGCGGGCACCTACGCCGAAGGCGCTGGGGCCGCGTCGGCGACCGGGCAGGGCGAGGGCATCATGCGGGTGGTGCTGTCGGCCAGCGCTGTCTCGGCCATGGGCCGCGGCGCGCTGCCGGAACAGGCCGCCCGCGAAGCCATCGAGTTGCTACGCGAACGCGCCGCCTGCAGCGGCGGATTGATCCTGGTGGACGGGCAGGGACGACTCGCCTTTGCGAGATCCACTGCGACGATGTCGTGGGCTGCCGCCTGGGACGGCGCGGACGTACGCTGGGGAGCGTAGCCTGCTTCCCGCCTGGTTCCGGCCCTACTCCTGCGTCTGCGCGGACTGCTGCTCGGCCTCGGGCTGCTTGGCGCGCTTGCGCTCCAGCGCCTGCTCCAGGCCGATGCGCATGCGCTTGCGGCGGCTGAGGTGCTTGCCCTTGAGCTGGGTGGTCAGCCACTCGTGGCGCTTGCGGACATTCCAGATGGCTCGATTCGACATGGTCGTCTCCCTAGGGGAGGGCTCATCTAGCGAAATTGGCTGCCTTGCGCAAGGGACGACGTAGACTCCAGGCAATCGAGGCGCTTCCGCCCCCCCGGACCCAGCCGTGACCCAGCAGATGTACTCCTTGTCGTTTCCCGTCAGCGGTGGCGTGGTGCGCTCACCCCGCGGGTGGACCTATCTGCTCGGAGATGTGATGGGCGAGGGGGCATTCGGTGCCGTTTTCGACTGCGTCGGCCCTTTCGACCAGTCCTTCGCGCTCAAGGTCTTCCGTCCCGCGAACCGCCCGTACGAGCAGGTCCGCGCCGAGTGGCTGCGCGAGGCGGAGCGGCTGTGGCGTCTCCGCCATCCCAACATCGTCTACGTCCACGACTACTTCGAGACGGGCGGGCTGTTCTATCTGGTGCTCGAGCGCTGCGACCACAGCCTCGAAAAGATGCTCGGCGTGCCGTTCACCGACCGGCTCGTGGTCGAGATCTCGCGCCAGCTCCTGTTTGCCATCCAGTACCTCAACGACAACCAGATCGTGCACAACGACCTGCACGCTGGAAACATCCTCGTGGTGCAGGACAAGAAGCTGACCTGCAAGATCAGCGACCTCGGTATCGCGCAGGAGCTCTACGGCCAGTCGGCAGTGCGACCGGACATCGTGCACCATCGCATCATGGCGCCCGAAGTCGCTGCAGGTGGGTATTCCACCAAGCAGAGCGACCTCTACCAGCTGGGCTTGCTGATGTACGTGATGCACACGGGGAGCTACCCGATCGATCTGTCGCACGGATACGACCAGATCATCGAACAGATCCGCGAGGGAGTGCCCAGAGCGCGCGCAGAAGCGCTCGGTACCGAAGTCGGCCGCGTGATCAGCGTGATGCTGCGCCGGCACGAACAGTACCGATACACTTCTCCCGCACAGGTGTGGGAAGACCTGCGTCGGCTCGACTTGTGGACAGCCGATGGACAGAGCTCTCCCGTGAACCCGATTCCGAGCTCCCCGGACAACCTACCGCCCAGCGGCGGCAGGCGCGCCTGATGAAAAGAGCGCGCTACGCCCCAGCGCGTGACGTGCCCTCTCGCCGAACCGGGTGGTACGCCCCAGCGCGCACCACCCCAGCTCAGGCCGTCGCGCTACGCCGACGCGCTTTGCGTTCGGTGCAGGCGTCGCACAGCGAGTAGCCCCTGGAGGGCGCGCCGCACGCCGTGCACTTGTTCGCAGAGCGCCGCTGGTAGTAGCGCTTCTTCATCTGCGTTGCTGCCCGCTCTGCGCATGCGTCGCAGAGCTGGTAGTCGGGCGACGGTGCACCGCAGTCGATGCACAATCCCGCAGCGCGTCGCTTGCGGCGATAGTTGCGGAAGTACGCCAGATGATATTTGCACTGCTTGCGCCCGGGAGCTGCCGGTCGCCAGCATTTGCTGCATTGCTTCGTCGTTGTGCTCTTCTTTGCCATTCCCCTTGCCTTTGCGCGCCTAGCGGCGCGCCTCGGAGATTTTGACCTAAACATAGAATAGAGGACCCGGAACAGATGGCAATCAGAATAGCCCAGGGGACCACAGGAAAATCATCAACGTCTGCTTCACGCTTGCTGTAGGAATTGGAGGAATGACGCCGAGCGCTTCGATCGAGCAGACGAGCATTTTCGGGTCGGCTCTTTTAAAGAAACGCCAGCCACGCGGATGGATCTGTTTGAACGCAGCGTTCATGGCGCGCTCTCGCTCGGAAATCCTTCGTGCCGGAGAGCTTCCGCCAGGTTTTGCGCACGGTTTGCGCGTGGGACGCGGAGGGCGTCGGCGCCGGCGTTGCGCGCGGTGCTCCGGTGCATCGCGGCCACCGCTGGCTGGCGGCGGCCGCGAGCGGAGCCTCGTGGTCGGGGTGGAGGGATTTGAACCCTCAACAGCCGGCACCCAAAGCCGGCCCTCTACCAGGTTGAGGTACACCCCGGTATCTGGAACGCGCGGACTATAGCAGTGGCGACGTGCCGCGCGATCAGGATCGATCGCCAGTTTCAACGCCCGGCCCAGGAGCCGTGAACCAGCCTTGTCCTGGTCAGTCGGGGATGGGGACGAGCTCGAACGTCGAGGAGGATGGGCGCGCGGTTGGCTTCCACGAGGCGGTCCCACGGGAAATAGCCGTCCTTGGTGATCGTGATGCGGTGCTTGCCGACAGGCAGCCTTACGCCGCGCGCGGCGACGTAGCCCAGAGGACCCACATACTCCTCGTCGATATACACCGAGGCATCACCCGCTGCGCGCTGCGAGGCGCGGATGCCGAGGTGGACCGCGGCCTGGCCGATCCCCGCGCCGCACCCGCCGACGAGCGGCGCAAGTCCGAGGGCGAGCGCAAGCAGCAGGCCGCCGAGCAGCCGCCCCGGTCTGGATGTCGTCACTCCCATTCGATGGTCGCCGGAGGCTTCGAGCTGATGTCGTAGACGACGCGGTTGATGCCCTTGACCTCGTTGATGATACGCGAGCTGATGACCGCCAGCACCTCGTGGGGCAAGCGCGCCCAGTCGCTTGTCATGCCGTCGCTCGAGTGGACAGCGCGGATCGCGCAGGTCTCTTCGTAGGTGCGGTCGTCGCCCATCACTCCGACGCTCCGCACGGGAAGGAGAACCGCAAACGCCTGCCACAGCGAATCGTACAGATCCGCCGCGCGGATCTCTTCCTGCACGATGGCGTCGGCTTGCCGGAGCACGGCGAGTCGCGGCTCGCTGACTGCGCCAAGACAGCGGATGGCCAGTCCGGGCCCGGGGAACGGATGGCGCCACAGAACGTCGTGCGGCATGCCGAGCGCGTCGCCCGCCTGGCGTACCTCGTCCTTGAACAGCTCGCGCAGCGGTTCGATGAGCTTGAGCTTCATCCGTTCCGGGAGGCCGCCCACGTTGTGGTGGCTCTTGATGACCGCGCTGGGGCCGCGGACGCTGACGCTCTCGATCACGTCGGGGTAGAGCGTGCCCTGCACCAGCCACGTCGCGTTCTCGACGTGCGCGGCGTGTTCCTCGAACACCTCGATGAACTCGCGTCCGATGATCTTGCGTTTCTGCTCCGGGTCGGTGACGCCGTCCAGCGCGGTCAGGAAGCGCTGTCGCGAATCCGCCACGACCAGGTTGAGATGGAAGTTGTCGCGCATCGTGTGCTCGACGCTCTCCCGCTCGCCTTCGCGCAGCATGCCGTTGTCGACGAAGATGCACACCAGCCGGTCGCCGAGGGCCCGATGGCAGAGCACTGCCGCCACGCTCGAATCGACGCCGCCGCTGAGCCCGCAGATGACGCGCTCGTCGGGGGCCACGCGCTGCTTGATCGATTCGATGGCCTCGTCGACGAAAGACCCGGGCGTCCAGCTCGGCGACAATCCCGCCACGTCGAACAGGAATGCGCGCAGCAGCTCCGCGCCGCGCGGCGTGTGGGCGACTTCCGGGTGAAACTGGATGCCGTACAGCTTCCGCTCCGGATCGGCGATCGCAGCCAGCGGCGCGCTCCGGCTCTTGCCGATGACGGAAAAGCCCGGTGGCAGCTCGCTCAGTCGATCGCCGTGGCTCATCCAGACCGACAGCTCCTCGCCTTCTGCGAACGGCGCCAGGATGCCCGACGGCTTGCCGACCTCGAGCTTGGCGGGGCCGTATTCACGATGGCTGCTCGCCTCGACCTTGCCGCCCAGTTGCAGGGCCATGAGCTGCTGGCCGTAGCAGATGCCGAGCACCGGTAGCCCGAGGGCGAAGATCGCGGGGTCGCTCTTGGGGGCGCCCTCGCCGTAGACGCTCTGCGGCCCTCCAGAGAGCACGATCGCCTGCGGGTCGATCTCCCGGATCCTGTCCATCGGGATCGTGCAGGGATGGATCTCGCAGTAGACGTGGCTCTCGCGGATGCGCCGCGCGATGAGCTGCGTGTATTGCGACCCGTAGTCCAGAACCAGCACGGTTTGTCGGCTCGACATCGTCCGTGCAGCTAGCACGACCAGGCCCCGGTTTACATCCCGCCCGCCCACCCCCGCCGCAATCCTCCGCCGGGGGCCGCGCCTCGCTTCTCTCGGTGCGGGCTCGCTGTCGCTCGCCGGTTCTTCTTCGCTAGTCCCGCTGGTGGACGTAGACGACGATTTCGCGTCCTGGCTGGAAGGCCTGCCGCTGGAAGCGGCGCAGCGACGCCAGATCAGCCTTGTGGTCCGGCCCGCTGCCGCGCCACAGATCGACGATCCTGCGGCGGGGGTCGAGCGAGGTCGCGGTATCCAGCTGCTCGAAGCGGCGGCGGGCCACAGCCGCATCGTCGGAGGTCGCTGCTCCGCGCCCCAGCCGCTGCAGGAGGGCGCGGACCTGGGCGACCGCGTCGGACACCTTGTCGTCGACGGCTGTGATTTCGATGATCAACGCGGCGGCGCGCCGGCCGCCGAGCACGGTGGCGTGAGCCGACGAGGCCAGCCCCGGCAACCTGAGCGCTTGATCGAGCCAGCCGCCCTGCCGGTTGAGCAGGAGCGCGGTCCACTCCGCCTCGCGCGGCAGTCCGTGTGGACCGGGCTGGAGCGGGACCGTCACGTAGGCCGCGGCTCGTGGTTCGACGGTGGCGCTGGTGTCGAGCTTCAGCTCTCCGTGTCGCGGCGTAGGCCTGGCGCTGGCCGGGCATTTCCGCACGTCTCCGCGCAACGGCGAGAGCCAGCGCTCGACTGCGTGGGAGGTGGCCGCGGCCTGCTTCCGGTCCCAGTTCGCGATGACCGCGATGCGCAGCGGCCCATGCACCAGCTCCCGGCGTCGCTCGTCGACGGCGTGGGTCGCGGCGCTGCTGATCGATTGCCAGGTGCCCCGGGCTTCCAGCCACGAAGGATGATCGGGTGCCGCCGACTCGACGGCCAGCCACCACCCCGGTTCGGGCCCCGGCCCCAGCTCGTGCAGCATGCGCGCCCGCGTCTCCGCTACGTCCGTTCCCGAAAGCCCGGTCGTCACGAGCACGCGCCCCAGCGCGTTGCCGACGCGGGCCGCCAGCTTGGTCGGAGTGTCGTGCGGCCCCTGCCTCGGAGCATGGGCGAGCAGTCCGATGCCGTCCACGCTGACCCAGGGCTCGAGGCGCACGTCGCCGATGCGCGGATGCTCGGCGGCCAGCGAGCGCACGACCATCGCCGACAGACCCGCGTCGTCCGCCGACTCGCCCGCTGTGCCGCAGGGGCTGGCGACCAGCGCCCACAGCTCGCCCTGTCCTGGCTCCACGCGGACGCGCTGCTGGAGCGACGCGTGCTGCCAGCGCTGGCGCTCGCTCGAGATGGCCTGCGAAAGTGCGGCGCTGGCGCGCGCGGCGGCTTCGCGCGGGTGCGTGGCGTAGCTGATGAACGTTCGCTCCGGACCGGGCTTCAGGACACCGCTCAGCGCACGCCATGCGGCGACGGCAGCTGCCTCGCGCGGATCGGCAGGGCGGAGCACGCTGTCTTCAAGTGTCCACTCGCTGGACGCCGCGGCGTGCTGCGCCCGGTGCATCTCGCCGAGTGCGACCAGTGCTGCGCCCGCGACCTGTGGCGGCCGCGGCGAGGGGGAGCTGTCGGGTGCGCGCACGTCCACGCGGAGGCAAGCGCCGCGCAGGCGCGTTGTTCCGACCACGCGATCCAGCTTCCACGCGGGTTCCAGCGCCTGGAGCCGCTCGGCCAATGCCGAGTGCGGCTTGGCCAGCCTGCGCGCCGCTTCGATTGCCACGCTGCCGTCGCCCAGGCGCAGTGCGATCGACAGGTGCCTCGCGCCGTCGCTGGCTCCCACCACACCCGTCAGGTCGCTGGCTGGCCAGGGATCGCTCGGCGTCGGCGTCTCGGGCCACGCCTCGGTCTGGCTCAGAGCGCGGGCGGCCGCGTCCAGCAGTGGGCTGGGGCCGAGCGCTGCGAAGGCGACGGAAGGGGCCGTGGCGACGTGCTGGCGCCAGGTCTCGATGCGCTCGCGCCCAGCGTTCGTTGTCGGGTTCACCAGATGCGTGCCGACGCGCACGCCGAGCTCGCCGGTGCAGGCGGCCACGGCCTGGTCTGCAGCGCCGGAGAACTTCCGGGCTCCGAGCGCCGACAGAGCCCGGGCCACGACGGGCAGCGCGGGATCATGCGCGGCGAGCGGTGTGCGCAGCGCGCGCGTTGCCATCTGGACAAAAAGCGCTGCCTGGTCCGGCGAGTGCACCAACGTGCGCACCTGCAGGCCAAGTGCGTGCGGGCGCGCTTGCGTCTCGGGAAAGCCGAGCTTTGCCAGACGCGTCTGCAGGATCGCGGCGAGCGCGGTCGAAGCTTCCGAGCCCAGATCGTGCGCCACGGCCATGGCGACCGCGGGCGACGGATCGCCCAGGCGGGCTACGAGCGTGATGCGCGGGCGATGTTCGACCTGCCTCAGCTCGACGCGCGCCGGGACGGTTGGCGCGGGAGCGGGCAGGGGCGCTACACCGTGGCGCGCCGGACCGAAAACGTGGCAGCCCGATGACGCGACGCTGGCCGAGAGGACCGCCGCGGCGCCGAATGCCCGCAGCGTACTCGACTTCACGGAGCGAAATCTCCGGCGGAGCGCGGCGCGATGCTGAAGTTCTGGAAGTACTGCACCACGCCGACGATCGACTTGTACGTGGTGCCCGCGGTCATCTGCAGCTTGCTCCCGCCGAGATCGAACAGCGCGTTCGTCACCGTGGGAACCTGCCCGAGCGGCACGCCGGCGCCGACGTCCAGCTGCGCCGAGTAGCGACCCGATGTCGCAGCGGTGCCGTCAGCGGAGATGCGCACGTTCTCCACCTTGACCAGCATCCCCAGCCACTTGCGGCCCGTCTTGTAGTCGGTCAGATCCTTCACGTCGATCGTGACCGGAGCCGGCACGCTGTACTCGAAGCGCAGGGAGATGGTACCGCCGACGAGCTCGGGCAGGAACTGTCCGGCGGGGAAGGGGAAGCTCGACGGACCGGCGAACAGCTGGTAGCGCCCGCGGATGTCCACGACGTCGCCCAGCGCAACGCGCAGGTCCGGCGGATTGAAACTCGGCGCGAACACCTCCACGCCGTGGTAGCCGTCGGCCAGGCTGTCCTTCGCCTTGGGGTCGACCAGATCCTCGACGTAGATGTCGCCGGCGCTCTTGCCGTCTTTGGTCTCGTCGTAGTTGTCGACGGCCAGCACCGACACGCCCGTCACTTCGATGTCCCGGTCGGGATTCACCGCCGGCTTGGACGGATCGTTCAGGACGTCGAGCTTGTAGCCGTTGCCCGTCGCCGACGCAGTGCCGCGGGGAACGGAATCTCCACCTTGGCTGCCGCTGCATCCAGCCACGAGCAGAACGACCAGGACACTGCCGAGTACGCGCACGGACAACCGTCTAGCACAGCATCCGCCCCGGGTGCTCGGCTCCTGATGGGCGTCAGGGAAAGGCCCGCTATGCCGCGAGCTTACGCTCGGCGAGCAGGGTCTCGAGCCGGGAGCGGATCTTGTGCTTCTTGGAGTAGACGGTCTTGACGCTGATGCTCATCCGCTCCGCGATCTGCTCGGGTTCGAGGCCTTCGCCGTAGTACAGGGTGATGAACTGGCGGTCCTTGTCGCTGAAGCGGTCGAGCAGCGAGGTCACGATGCCGGCCCGCTGCCGCATGACGCACACCTCGTACGGATCGGGCAGCTCGCTCGACAGCGCCTCCGCCTCGGTCAGACACCCGCGCTTCGGCTCGCGCTTGATGCCGCGCAAGAAGTCATAGGCCGTGTGGATCGCCAGCATGCCGATCCAGCTGCCGAGCTTGTTGCCGCGGCCGGGCTCGAAGCTGCGCAGCTTGCGCTTGTCGTTGGCCAGCAGGCCCATGCACACCATGCCGTAGATCTCGCGCACGTCGTCAGGGCCGACCACGGCGCTGAAGCGCGCGGTGACGCGGGTGATGCAGCGGTAGATGAGCCGCGAGTAGCGCGTGTTGAACTCCCGCCAGGCATCCTCGTCGTCCGCCAGCATGCCCTCGAGCAGCGCAGTGTCGTCATCGGGGACGCGGGTCGGAGCAGGCGCCTCTGGGCGCGGGGCCGGCTGGGGGCGGCGGGGGGTCTGGGCTGTCTGCGTGCTGAACATGATCCTGGGGTCTCCTCTAAGCTCGTTGAGTCGCTTGGAGACCCCTGAAGCACGCTGCGTGCCAGCCCAACACGTCAGTGATTCCAGTTACTTGCGAGGCGTAACACCCCGTAACAGCGTCACCGTCCACGCGTCACACCGTGACGCTCGCCCCTGTCTTCTGCTACGTCGGCCAGGACCATATTCCCCCCGGCAGAGCCGCTAGCCGGATGTCCATCGGTCATGTAGCTTGTCGCGCGTGTCGGGTCGTCTGAAGGCATTCCTCCTCTTGGCACTGGCGCTGCTCAGGACGCTGGTGCGGCGGGCGTTCGGTGCAGGCCGCGGTGGCATTGCGGCGTTCCGCGAGAACTACGATGCCGACGCGCTGCCGCCGCTGACCGGGGACGAGCGCCAGCAGCTCGGCAGCTTCGGGCGCTGCATTGCCTGCGGCCTGTGCGATCGCGGCGAGGCGGCACGAATCGCCGCGTCCGGCGGCGCCTACCGCGGCGTGATGAGTCTGGTTCTGGCGGGCTCCCGCAGCATGCCCGACTTCCGCGCGGCCGCCGTGGCGTTCGGGCACGTGCCCGACGACGTGCTGGCGGACAAGGAGCGCCTGTGCCCCACCGGCGTGCCGTTCCGGCGTATCGCCCGGTTCGTCCGGGAAAAGGCGGACGAGGTGGGGGGGCCGCTGCTTCTGCCGGGCGCTGTGTCGAGCGAACGGACAAACGAGGCGGGGTTGTAGTAGAGAGGCGGGACACATGACCGGCACGAAAGACATGCCGTTGCCGTCTCTCGACGGCTGGGCGCTCATCCTTGGTGCTTCCTCCGGCTTTGGCGAGGAGGCGGCCGTTACCCTGGCCCGCGCGGGTGTGGACATCATCGGCGTCCACCTGGACCGCCGCTCCACCATGCCCAACGTCGAGCGCATCACCGCGCAGATCCGCGAGCACGGTCGCGAGGCCTGGTTCTTCAACGTCAACGCTGCCGATGACGACAAGCGCAACGACGTGCTCGAGCAGGTTTCCGCGCGCTTCAAGGAGCGCGATCGGGACGAGAAGATCCGCGTGCTGCTCCACTCGCTGGCGTTCGGCACCCTCAAGCCGCTCGTCGCCGACGAGGCATCCGGCGAGGTCAACCGGAAGCAGATGGACATGACGCTCGACGTCATGGCCAACAGCCTCGTCTACTGGACGCAGGGGATCTTCCACCGCGGGCTGTTCAGCGACCAGGGTCGCATCTACGCCATGACCAGCACCGGCTCGGCGCAGGTGTGGCCCGGCTACGGCGCAGTCAGCGCCGCCAAGGCCGCGCTCGAGTCGCACATCCGCCAGCTCGCGCGCGAGCTCGGCCCGCGCGGCATCACCGCCAACGCCATCTGCGCCGGCGTGACGGACACCCCTGCGCTCAAGAAGATCCCCGACAACGAGGGCATGGTGGAGGTCGCCGTGCGCAAGAACCCCTTCCATCGCCTCACGCGGCCCGAAGACGTCGCCCAGGCGCTGGTCGCGTTCGCCCAGCCCTGCACGTACTGGCTCAACGGCAACACCCTGTTCGTCGACGGCGGCGAAGCGCACAGCGGCTAGGGCAGGGGGCGGCAGAGGAGCCGTCGGGCTCATTGCTGGCGCGCCGGCGCGCCCCAGAGCGCGACGCGCTCGAGAAGAAGGGCGCCCAGCTCGTGCTGGTCGCGGATCTCGGCGACGAGCCGACCGACGACGCGACGAAGGCGCTCGCGTCGTGGGGCGTCGATGGCGCGCCGTTCCTGGTGGATCACGGCGACGTGTCGCGGGTGTCGGCGGGGGTGAGGGGACTGCCCGCCACGCTGGTACTCGACGCGCAGGGCACGCTCGAGTGGTCGGCGCCGCCGAGTGCGACGGCGGAGCAGGTCGTGGCGGCGGTGCGGTAGCGCAGGGCCGCGCAGAGCTGTCGTATCGCGCCGACGCTTCGTGTGCAGTGGCTGCCAGGACCCACCCCACAAACCGTAATGCGAGCGGCAGGATCGTTCCCACCGGGGCCCTCCGTTCCGGGGCCGATTGCTACGCATACAAAGCGTTTTTCCGGCGCGTGTAACCCCCGCGCGCTAGCCCTTCACCAGCGAAAGCCGCGCCGCCGCGCCGAACGCCGCCAGATGCCCGCTCTCCTCGGCGACGTACACGTCGCAGCGCTCGTCGACGCGCAGCAGATCGGGGATGAGGTCGCTCGGCACGGTGCCGATGATCTCGCCGTCGCGCGGGCGCACGACGTGCACCTGGTGCTGCGGCACGAACAGCGCGCCGCTGCGCAGCACGGGCTCGAGGCGGCGCGGCTGGTCGGCGTCGATGTGGCGCGAGAAGACGTGGTTGAAGCGCAGAGTGCCGGTCGACGCCTCGATGCAGAGCAGTGTGCCGGCGGCGCTGTTGGCGACAATGGCGTCGTCGACCGCGAGCCAGGCGGTGGTGGGCGAGGCGAGGCCGGGCTCGTGCTCCCACAGCTCTTCGCCGCTCTGGCGATCGAAGGCGCGCGCGCCGACGCCGCGGCGGTCGCGCGTCGGCACCACGACGACGTTGGGCGTGAGCAGTGGCGCCTGGCCGGGCTGCGGGCGATCGTCGATGTCGACGCTCCAGCGCACCTGACCCGAGAACGGATCGAGGTGATGCAGGCGGGCCGGCCCGTGCTGCGCGCCGCTCGTCGCGAAGGCTGCGTCGTGATCGACCGTCACGTCGCCGGGGAAGGGGAGTCGATCGCGCACGCGCCAGACGACCTCGCCGCTGGTTGCGTCCAGCGCCACGAGCGCCGAGTCGCCGCCCGCGACCAGCAGCAGCTTGCCGGCGCGCCGGACGCGGTAGCTGGCGGCGCGACGTGCGGTGTGGCGCCAGCGCACGTCGCCGGAGATCAGATCGATCGCCGTGATGCGGCGGTCGCCCTCGGCGACCACCAACAGCTTGGGCAGTCCGGGCGTGTGCACCACCGCGCCCGTGGCGCCGCCACCTGCGCGCGGCTCGATGCGCGTGCTGAAGCGGACCTCGCCGCTGCCGAGGTCGTGCACTGCGATGCGACCATCGCTGTAGAGGCGCGCGAGCCCGGAAGGCGTCACCACGCTCGCGGCCCGCGGGGTCGGGATGCGCCACACGACGTTGCCGTCGGTGCGGCGGATACAGGCCGTTTCGCGAGCCGAGCCGACGATCAGCGTGTCGCCGCACAGGAACGTCGCCCGCAGATCGATATTCGGGACCGTCGCCACCCAGCGCGGCACGAAGCGCATGCGCCCGCCGTGCTCCCAGAGCCCGCGGCTCTCCGTGCGGCGGCGCGGTAGCGGGAACGAGCGATAGCTCTCGGGCTCGGGGTTGGTCAGCGAGTCCTCGGCTGCGGTGTCTTCGGCGCGCTCCTCGATGGCGGCTGCGGCCGACAGCAGCGAGGCCAGGCGCAGGTTGCGCTGCTGCGACGGGTCGCCGTCGACGAAGGCGCGCGCCAGCTGGCGGATGAACGCGAGGGAGGCCTTGACGAACGCAGCCGGCGGGACCTCGGGGAAGGTCATCGGTTCGGCGCGCTCCCTGAGCTCTGGTCCGCCGACGCTCACCGACAGCGGTCCGTCGCCGGGGCCGCGGCGCAGCGAAAGGCGCGCGCCGTCGACGTCGATGCGCCGGAACACGGGGCGTGCCGTCTGCCAGGCATCGAGCACCTCGTCTGCCAGCACCAGCAGCTTCTCGGCGAACAGGAACAGCTGCGTCTGGCCCAGCTGGACGCTGCGTCCCCGCACCACGACCGAGAGTCGACCGGGCGACAGCAGCGCGTGGAGATCGGCGCGCTCGAGCTGGGGATCGCCGCTGGCGGATGCGGGGCCGGATGCGGCGACGCGGAACAGGCCGCTGGACTGGAAGCCGAAGCCTCCGACCGGGCGCGGCGCGACGCGCACCTCGCGCTGCTCGCGGGGCGGCAGCTCGGCAGGCGGCCAGGCCTGCGCCAGCGCGCGACGCGCACCGCCGAGCGACGCCGCCGACGCACCGGGTCCCCGGGCCGGCAGGTCGTCCAACGCCGTCAGCACGGCGTCGCGCAGGGCGGACAGCGCCACCCGCCGCTCGTGGACCGCGACTTCCGGACGGCGTCCGGTCCGGTAGACGGTGATCAACGCGTCGGCCGCATCGCGCTCGAGGCCGAGCTCCCAGGCCTCGTCCTCGGCGTAGAGCTGAAGCGTGGACCGCTGGCGCCGGCCCGATAGCAGGGCGGCCGTGGCGCGGCCCAGCTCGGCCAGAAGTGCGATGGACTGGCCCTCGCCGATCCGCGCCGTGATGTTGACGCCGTCCACGACCACATCGAAGAGGCCATAGAGCGGCGCCAGCGCGGCGGCAGGAGCGGTATCGGGACGCGGGCGAACGACGACGTGAATCGCTGACATCCAGGCGTAATGCTAGACAACTCGTGAGCTTGGACCCGAACTTTCCAGGTAAGATCGCAGAGGAGTGGACACGCCGGCCACATACCGCTAGGCGCCTCTCGCCTCTGGCGGTCGGTGTCGCAGCGGCGCTCCTGGCGCTGCTTCCGCTGCTATGGATCCGCGGTTTTACCGTGGACGACGCGCTGATCTCGGCGCGCGTCGCAGCGCACCTGCGCGCTGGACTGGGCTACCGGTTCAACGCGACCGGCCCCGCCGTGGATGCGGTGACGCCTCTCGGCTGGGCGTACGTGCTCGCGCCGTTTGCGGCGGGCGGGCCGCTCGCGGCGCTGGCTGCCGCGCGCTGGATCGGCGCCCTGGCCTGGTTGGCCGCGGCGTTCTGGTTGGGCTTTGCGGTTGCGAAGCTGCAGGGCAGCGTCTTCCGGCTTTCGCCGCTGTTGCTGCTTGCGGTGTGCGCGCCGCTTGCCGCCTGGTCGGTTGCTGGCATGGAGACCGGCCTGGTCGTCGCGCTTGCGACGTTCGCCCTGGTTCGCTCCCCGTGGGCCTTGCTGCCAGCAGGGCTCGCGGCGGCTTGGCGCCCCGAGCTGATTCCGTGGGCACTGGTGCTCGTGGTCGGAACCGGGTTTGCTGCGCGCCGCAGCGTCCAGCGCGTGCTCGGCGCAGCGGCGCTGGTGCTGCTGCCGGCATTCGGGGTGGCCGTGGTGCGTCAGCTCGCGTTCGGCCACGCCGCACCTCTGGCCGTACAGGCCAAGCCGTCGGACCTTTCGCACGGGCTACGCTACGCCTGGGGCGCGCTGGCCTTCACCGGCCCACCGCTGTTGCTGATCGCCCCGTGGGCATGGCGACGCATCGGCGGCCACGAGCGCGCGATCGCTATCGCCGGCGCGGTGCACGTGGTGTCGTTGTGGCTCGCGGGCGGCGACTGGATGGCGCTGTACCGTCTGATGGTGCCGGTTCTGCCTGGGTTGCTGCTGGTTGGAGCAGCCATCGCAGCCGTGGCGCGTCCCTGGGCGACGGCGCTCCGGCTGGCTGCAGCCCTCGGCGTATCGCTGGCGGTGCTGCTCACGATCGGCAAGGTCGCGCGCCGGGTTGGTCCGAATCGCATGGCACTTATCGAAGCGGCCGCAGCGCCGCTCGCTGGAGGCCGGCATGTGGCCAGCCTGGACGTGGGCTGGGTCGGCGCAGCGACGCCGGCCGAGGTGGACGATCTTGCCGGCGTGACCGACCCGCGGGTCGCCGCGCTGCCGGGCGGTCACACCACCAAGCGCATCCCGCGCGGGTGGCTGGCCCATCGGAAGGTCGACCGGTTGGTGCTGCTGCTCGCGCCCGGGGCGCGGCTAGCGTTGCCCTGGTGGCGGAGCCGATTCGATCGAGGCGTGGAAGAGCGCGTGGCGCGGATGGCCGGGGACCGCTACCGGGTCCGGGCGCGCATTCCGCTGGGTGGAACGCGCGAAAGCTACCTGATCCTCGACTTGAGGAAACATGATCCAACTCGTTGAAATAGCAGGCTCAACCCGTCGCATCGGCAGTGCCGTCGCCGAGCGCGACGATCGCCTCGCGGACACTGCGGGCATCGGGAAAGCGATCGCGCGGCAGTGGCGCCATGGCGCGCTCGATGAGCTCGCGCCAGCGGGGTGGGATGCTCCTGAGCGCCCGCTGCACCCCGCTCTCGCTCTGGCCTTCTGGAGCGCGCGAGGCCGCAACCCACAGCTCGCTCGTCCTCAGGGGTGGCGGCTGGCCGCTCAGACACTCGTACAGCACGCCGCCGAGCGCGAACAGGTCGCTGCGCAGGTCGATCTCGAGGCCCTGTTCCTGCTCGGGTGACATGTAGCCAGGCGTGCCCACGGCGGCGCCCATGTTCGTCAAGCGCGTTTCGGCCCACTCGACGCGCGCGATGCCGAAGTCGAGCAGCTTGACCGTCGGGGTGTCAACGCCCGCGGCCAGGAAGATGTTGCCGGGCTTCAGGTCCCGATGCACCACGCCCGCTGCGTGCACCGCCCCCAGCGCATCGCAGACCTGCAGCGCTATGGGCGCGAGCTCGGCCGGGGCCAGGCCGCCCTGCCGCTTCAGGCGCGCAGCCAGCGACTCGCCGTGCAGACGCTCCATGACGAGGTAGCTCGTGCCGTCGGGGAGGTGTCCGTCGTCGTAGACCTCCACGACGTTGGGATGCCAGGCCAGGCCGAGGGCGGCGGCTTCGCGGCGCAGGCGATCCGCCGCCACGGTGTCGTGCGCGACTGCCGTGCGGAGCAGCTTGATGGCGACCGTCTCGCCATCCGCCAGCCGGGTCGCTTCCCAGATCGTGCCGCTCGCACCGGCGCCGAGCTTTTCGCGCAGGCGGTACTGTCCCGCGATCACCACGCCCTTGCGGAAACCCGCCGCGCCTCGCTCGTGCGCGTCGCGCAGCGCGGCCGAGCGCTCCAGCGCCTGGATGCGCCTGAGCTGCGATCGACTCTGGGTGCGGCGGCCGCGTTCCTGCCCGACGACGAAGCCACTGCCCAGCCCCACGGCGGCGGCCAGGCCTGCGAACTCCACCGCCGACGACAGCGGCAGGCCGAGCGCCAGGCTCGCCCCCAGCGACCCCAGCAGTCCTACGCTGCCTCCGATGGCGATGCTGCCGCGGCGCGGCAGGCTCCAGCGGACCTCGAAAGCCTGCACCGCGCCGCCGGAGCGGTCGGGCTCGACGGGCAGCTGCCGCACCTCGCCCGGCGGAAGCCCGAACAGCACCGGAACGGCGGCCAGCTCGGTGGCACGTGCCAGGTTGAACAGCCCGTCGCGCTCGAACGCGGGATCGTAGCGCAGCGGAACGCGCCCCCTCCAGAGCTTGGGTCCGGAGTCTTCGGTGTGCCAGCGCTCGGTGAGCACCTCGTCGCCGCCGTAGTGCTCGAGCTGGCGGAATGCCTGGCCTGGCTCGGAGGCTCCGCGCAGCACGCGGGTCCATACGCCCATGTTCTCGAGGGCGACGACCGAAGGCACGGTGCGCCGGATCTCCTCGCGGCCCCAGCGTGACGCGAACGCTTCCAGCGCTGCATGCCAGAGCTCGATCGGCAGCGGCTGCGTCTCGTCTTCGAGGTAGTCGCGGTCGAGCTTTGCTTTCAGCAGGAAGGCATCTGCCTCGGCGCGACCGTGCACGCTCTGTACGTGCAGGAGCAGGGACTTGGCCCGGGACACCGTCGTGTTGCCGCTTGCCCCTCGCCGTTGCACGCGGACAAGCCTAGCACCGCGTGCGATCGCGCTGCCAACCACGCCGTGGCCTGGTACGTTGCCGGCCATGGCGCGCTTTCAGGAGCAGCTGGCGGACTGGCTGGCGCGCGCGGAAATCCTGGCGCGGGGCGCAGAACGCCGGCGTGTGGCGGCGGCCGAGGCGCTGGCTCTCGGCAAACCCTGGGATGCGCGGCAGGAGGCGCTGCTGATCCTCGAGGAGCTGCCCAGGTCCCGGGTGGCGCTGGCGCTGTGGGCGGACGCTGCCGAAGCCATGCTGCTCGACAACGAGGCGGTGGAAGCGCTGGAGCGGCTTTCCCGCGAGCTTCCGTATCGCGCCGACGTGTGGTGGCGGCTGGCCAGCGCGCTCTACCGGCAGGGTGAGGACCCTGCTCCGGCCCTGGAGCGGGCGGCCGAGGCGGCAGAGCCGGTCGAAGCGGCGGACCGCGCGCGGCTGTGGCTGGCGGATCTCGATCTCGCGCGAGGCGACGCGACGCGCGCCGAGCTGTGGCTCGACCGCTCGAGCCTGGCGGCGCGAAGCTCGGCGGACGCGACGCTGCGCCACGTGGAGGCCTGGCTCGACCAGGGCGAGATTGCCCGGGCGGAGCGCGCAGCCAGCGCGCTGCCGAAGCCCGCGCTGCTCGATGGTCGCGCGTGGTTGGTGCAGGGACGCCTGGCCGCGCTCGCCGGCGACCTGGTGGAAGCCGGTCGCGCGTTCGAGCGGGCACTGGCCCTCGAGGCAGTGGGAGCTGGCCGTGTGGTGTCGGCGTTCGTGGCGGGGTGCAGCGACACGAACGTCGTTGGCCGGCTCCGCGGCGTGGTCGACGAGCTCGGTTGGGGGAGCCATCCCGAGTGGCGCGCCGCATTCGCCATCGCCGAAGGGCGCCTTGGCGCGGCGCTGGCCGCACTGGCGGACGGAGCGCGGAAACCGGATTCGCCAAGCGCGCTGGTCGACCGCTACGCGGCACTCGCTCTCGAGCTCCGCGACGCGGACCGGCTGCGCGACGCGGTCCGGATCGCCGCGGAACGTGGCCATCCGCTCTCTTCCGGCGTGCCGGAGCTGTGCCGGGCCCTCGATGCGCCCGCGGCTTCGCCCGAGCGGCTGGCCCGGCTCGACGTGATCGGCGACGCCGCAGTGGCCTGGGCGGACGAGCTCAGGCGCGAGACGTACCGAGGCTGGCTGCCCCGCGATGCGCCCGCGGACTGGGACGCGCTCCTGGCGGAGCTGTCGGAGCTTTCGCGGGAGTTCGGAGAGCTCGGTGCGCTGCGCGGGGTCGAGTCGCTGGCGCGCGAGCTCGAGCGACCGCTCGCCGTGGCTGTGGTGGGTGAGTTCAACGCCGGAAAATCGAGCTTCATCAATGCGCTGCTGGGCGAGGCGGTCGCGCCGGTCGGTGTGCTGCCGACGACTGCCACGCTGAACCGGCTGGTGTGGGCGCCCGATCGCTTCGTGCGCGTGGAGCTCCGGGCCGGTGCCGGCGAGGATCGCATCGTGACGCACGAGCAGCTGCGCGCCACGCTCGCCGCGATAGACCCTGCCAGCATCGAACGCGTGACGATCTACGCGCCGCTCGAACAGTTGCGCCGCATCGAGCTGATCGACACACCCGGATTCAACGCGCCCGATGCCGCGCACGCCGGCACCGCTCGCGCCGCGTTCGACGAGGCGCAGGTGGCGCTGTGGCTGCTCGACGCCACCCAGCCGCTCAAGGAAAGCGAGCGGGCGGTGATGGCCGAGCTCGACGAGTTGGGCTTGCCGCTCGTGGTGCTGCTCAACAAGCTCGACCGCGTGCAGCCGGAAGCCGCGATTGACCAGGCGCTCGATCATGTCCGCGCTGGGCTTGCGCAGGCGGGCCTTCAGCCCGAAGCGCCGCCGATAGCGCTGTCGGCGCGCCTCGCGCTGGCGGGCAGGGAAGGGGACGCCGGCGCGCTGGAGCGTTCCCGCTGGAAGAGCGTGGAGGATCTCGTCGAACGCGTGCTGGTCGAGCAGAGCGAAGCGCTGCGCGAGCGCGCCCTGCGCCGGCGCGCCTCGGCCGTCGCGGCGGGGCTTGGGCAGCGCGCCGAAGAGCGCACCGCCCGCCGTCGCGAGCGCGAGCGCCACGAGGCCGAAGATCGCCGTGCGCTGCGCGAGGCAGCCGCCAGGGTCCGCGGTGGCCGGCCGGCGCTCGCGCGAGGTCTCGACGACGCGATCGGCGCCGCGCTGGCCCGCATCGCTCCCGATCTGCGTGCCGTCGCGGGCAACCTCGAAGAGCCTGCGGCGCGGCGTTTCGTTGCAACGCGCACGCGGGCGGCAGCGCCGGAGCTGGCGGCAGCCGCGACCCGGCTTCTGTCGCTCGACGCCGCCGCGGAGCGCGTCCAGCGCGAGCTCGAGCCGCGGGTCGGAGTCGTGCTGGCAGCGCTCGCACCCTCGCTTCATGCCTCGGGCCAGCCGGAGCAGGCCGGGCACGCACGCCGCGAGCTCGCCGGTCTGATTGTCGAGGAGCTCGAGCGCGTTGTCGACCAGCTGGGTTCCGCCAGCCCTGGTGAAAGGGCCGCACCGGGCGAAGCGCGGGCGCTCTCTCTGGCCGCCGCGCTGGACGCTCCCGAAGAGTGATGATGACGATCAGCTCCCCCGCGCTCGGGCAGCTGGAAATTAGCTGGAAATCTGAATGGAAGACGGGCACAAGCCGTCTGAAATGCTAGGATTAGAGGTGTCTGTGCATGGTCGTCGGCGGTTGCTCAGGGGCGGCTTTCTAGCGCTCGCGCTGGTCGCGAGTGGTTTCGTCGCTCCGGGTACTCCCGCCCATGCCGATCCGCTCGGTGTCATCGGTGGCCAGACGCTCGATGTGACGGCGGACACGCTGGACGTGGACGTGAGCAAGGGCAGCGCGGTGCTCCAGGGCGACGTGCGCGCCAAGCTGGGCGACCTCGTGGTGCTGTGTCCGAAAGTGGAGGTCCGCTACGACCAGGCTCCGCACGTGCGCTGGGCCCGGGGCACGGGTGGGGTCACGGCGCGGGTGAAGGGCATTGAAGCGAAGGCCAGCGTGGTCGAGGTGGATGTGGCTCGCCGCCGCGTCAAGCTCTCGGGGGGTGTGCGGCTGATGCGGGGGCGCGGCTGGCTCAGGGCCCAGTACGCCACGATCGATCTTTCCACGCGCAAGGTCTCGCTGCGCGGCGTGAAGGGCTCGATCCCCGTCCAGGCGCCCTCGCGCTGACGTGCCTGCCGACTCCGTGGACGAGGCGGTGCTGCGCGCACGCGACGTGCGCGCCAGGCTGGGGGGAGCGGAAATCCTGCGAGGGGTGGACCTCGAAGTGCCCCGTTCCTACGTGCTCGGCGTGCTCGGCCCGAGCGGCGCGGGGAAGAGCACCCTGTTCCGCACCCTGGTAGGTGAGCTGGCTCCCAGCGCCGGCAGCGTATGGCTGGACGGGCGCGAGGTGACGCGAGAGCCGCTCTGGCGCCGTGCGCGCGCCGGGCTCGGCTACGTTCCCCAGACACCGAGCGTGCTGCAGGACCTGACGGTCGCCGACAACATCCGCACCTTCGAACGGGTCGCGCACGCGGCCTGCCGACCCGTGGCGGAACGCGCGGCGGAGGTCGAGCTGGAGGACAGGTTGGAGGTGCGGGCGGGTGAGCTGTCGGGCGGCGAACGGCGCAGGTTGGAGCTGCTGCGCGCGCTCGTCGCCGAGCCGCGGGTGCTGGTCTGCGACGAGCCGCTCACCGGAGTGGATCCCGCGGGAGCCGGACGGCTCGGCAAGCTGCTGCGGCGGCAGGCCGATCGCGGCATGGCTATCGTTCTGGCCGATCATCGCATCGGCGAAGCGCTGGCGATGTGCGATCGCGCTGTGCTTCTGGTGGATGGTCGCGTCGAACTATCGGCTGACCCGGAGGAGTTCTCCGACCATCCGGCCGTTCGGCGTCGCTATCTCGGATAGGGTTGAGACGGACCGACTCGCGCCTTAAGCTAGCAGCACGAGCCGTTCCGGGCTTCGATCCAGCGTGAAAACGGGTGCTTTTCTTGTAGGCCCATTTCTTGCTGGCGGTGTTACACTCCAACTCGACCCGCCCCGGAGCAGCAGCTCCCCTGCCAGCGGAACCCGATGGAGATCAAGCAGCAACTCCGCCTTTCACAGCAGCTGGTGATGACCCCTCAGCTGCAGCAGGCGATCCGCTTGCTCCAGCTGTCGCGTCTCGAGCTCATCGACGAGGTGCGCAAGGAGCTCGACAACAATCCGGTGCTCTCGGACGAGGAACCTGATCGCAAAGGCGAGCGACAGGAGGGTGGGGAACGCGGCGAGAGCCAGCGCGCGCTCGACGAGGACAAGTCGAACTACCAGCAGACCGAAGAGCAGCGCGAGACCGAGAAGGCGACGCGCGAGGTCGATTGGGAAAAGTTCCTCGAGAACCGCAGCCTGCAGCAGCCCGTGCCGGGAAATCGCGGTGGTTTCGACGAGTTGCCGCCGATCGAGCAGAACCTGACGCGACCCAGCAGCCTACGCGATCACTTGCTGTGGCAGCTGCAGATGAGTGACTTCACCGACGTGGAGCGCCGCTTCGCGGAGCTGGTGATCGGCAATCTGGACGACAAGGGTTACCTCGACCTGGCGGGCGTGGAGCGACCCGACGGAACCCGCACCGCCGACCTCACGATCTTCGACCTCTCCGAAGAGGCAGGCCTGCACCCCGACGACGCGCCGCTGGTGCTGGAGATGATCCAGAACTTCGATCCGCTGGGCGTGGCCGCTCGCGACCTGCGCGAGTGCCTGCTCATCCAGGCCAAGGCCTACGGTTTCGACGACACCGAGGTCGAGATCATCAAAAACCACATCCACCACCTGGAGAAGCACAACTACCAGGCGATTTCGCGCGAGATGAAGATCCCGCTCGAAGAGGTGTACGAGTCCGCCAAGGAGATCCAGAAGCTCGAGAGCAGGCCTGCGCGCAACTACACCGACCAGGACGACCGCACCATCGGCATCACGCCGGATGTGTACGTCATCAAGGACGGTGAGGAGTTCGTCGTCCTCGACAACGACCGCGGCATGCAGCGTCTCTTCATCAACGAGGCGCTGACCAAGCGGTTGATGAAGGACCCGAGCGCGAAGGAATTCATCGGCGAGAAGCTCCGCAACGCGCAGTGGTTGATCCGGGCGATCGAACAGAGGCGCAAGACCATCATCCGCGTAGCCGAGTGCATCGTGGAAAAGCAGCGCGAGTTCTTCGAGAAGGGTGTCGCCTTCCTCAAGCCGATGATCCTCAGGGATGTCGCCGAGGCGGTGGGCATGCACGAGTCGACCATCTCGCGCGTCACGACGAACAAGTACATGCATACGCCCCAGGGGCTGTTCGAGCTGAAGTACTTCTTCAATTCCAGCATCCGGCGCGTCGCCAACGAGGACATCGCCAGCGAGAGCGTGAAGCAGGCCATCAAGAAGATCATCGAGGACGAGGACAAGGCCAATCCGCTGAGCGATCAGGCGATCGTGGAGCTTCTCGAAAAGAGCGAGGGCATCAAGATCGCCCGCCGCACGGTGGCGAAGTACCGCGAGATGCTCGGCATCCTCGCCTCCTCGAAGCGCAAGCGCCTGTTCTGACCCAGCGGCTGCATGCGGCTCGACCGGGCGCGGATTCCAATCTGGGGCCCACCCCCCCGGACGGCCGCTGCTAGCGAGGCAGGCTTCCGACAGCGGCGCCTTCCCGGCGAGCCGAAGTCGCCCCACAGGGGCCCCGCAGGGTGGAGCGCGTCCGGGGGTCCGGGGCCGGGACGCCCGATACGAATGGCGATCCGGTGGACTTGTCGGTTAGGCTAGCGTGACGTGGGCGCTTTGGCTCCTGGCTGCAGTGTGATACGGCGCGTCTCTCCCTCTCCCGCCCGGGAAGTGTTGCGCGCTTGGCCAGGGCGCCATGATTTCCGCCCGGAGGTTCAATGAACATCAGCATCACCTTCCGCCACATGGACCCCAGCGAAGCGATCAAGACGTACGCGCGCGACAAGGTCGCCAAGCTCCAGAAGTTCCTGCGCGAGCCGATGAGCGCCAAGGTCACGCTCTCGCACGACAAGCTCAGGCACATGGCCGAGACCCGCATTTCCAGCGGGGGGGCACACCTCGAGGCGAAGGAAACGAGTGACGACATGTACGCCTCGATCGACAAGGTGATCGACAAGCTCGAGCGCCAGATCCGGGGCAACAAGGGCGCGTCGCAAGCGAAGAAGCGTCGCGCTGGAGAAACACTGAGGGGCGGTTCGAAGCCACGGCCGGTGACGGGCGCGGCACTGACCGAGACGAGGTCGAGTCGCACGGGCACCAAGTCCGCCGACACGGCCGCGTCCAGGACAAAGCGCACGAACGGCGCGAAGAAACCTGCTGCGCGGGTTGCCGCCCGTTCCAAGAAGCGCTGAGATGCCCCTGGAACCCAATTCCGGGGGTCGGAGCGACCTCGCAATGCGACTTTCCGACATATTGACTGTCGAGCGGATTCTCGTCGATCCGGAGGGCGGCGTCGTCCACGAGAAGGCCGACGCCCTCAGATTGATCTCCAGCATGCTGGCGCCCGCCGTCGGCGTGGAAAAGGAGGTCATCGAGCGGCTCCTGCTCGACCGCGAACGGCTGCAGAGCACCGGGATCGGCGACGGAGTGGCGATCCCGCACACCGCGCTCGACGTGGCACCCGGTCAGGCTGCGGCGCTGCTCCTGTGCCCGCGCGGCGTGCCGTTCGAGTCCATCGATGGCGCCCCCGTCAGCATCGTGTTCGGCGTGGTGGGCCCCAAGCGTGCAACGGGCGAACACCTGCGCACCCTGGCCCGGATTTCGCGCCTGCTCCGCGACGCGTCGACACGCACGCGCCTCGTTGAATCGGGGGACGCCGCGGCGGCGTTTTCGCTGATCCAGGCCCAGGATGCGACATTGAGGTAACCGACCATGACCGTGTACGAGCCGCCCAACGGCGCACGCTCCATCACCGTCCGGGCTCTGCTCGACGATCCGGCGCTGGAGTTGAACGTGCGGCTTGTCGCGGGCGCGTCGGGGCTCGATCGCGAGATCACGCACCCGCGCATCCAGAAGTCGGGCTTGGCCATGGTCGGGCACCTGCACGGCATCGTTCCGACGCGGATACAGATCCTGGGCGAGACGGAGCTGAGCTACGCCGACACGCTCTCGCAGGAGAAGCAACGCAGCGCGGCGCGGCACCTGTTCTCGATGGGCATCGCGTGCGTCGTGGTCACGCGCGGCGTCGATCCCCCGACGCCGTTCTGCGAGGAAGCGGAGCATACCGGCACCCCGCTGGTGGTCTGCGCGGAGCGTTCATCGTCCGCCATCACCGCGCTGCACACCGTGCTCGACGAGCGATTGGCGCCCCGTGCCCGCGTCCATGGCGTGCTGGTGGACGTGTTCGAGATGGGCGTGCTTCTGCTCGGCAAGAGCGGCATCGGCAAGAGCGAGTGCGCCCTGGAGCTGGTCATGAGGGGGCACCGGCTGGTCGCCGACGACGTGATCGAGTGCGACTACAGGCCGCCCGGCATGGTGTTCGGTCAGCCCGCGGCGCTCCTGCGCTATCACATGGAGGTACGCGGGCTCGGCATCCTCAACATCAAGGATCTCTACGGCGTCACGGCGATCCGCGAGCGCAAGCGGATCGACCTCATCGTGCAGCTCGATCTGTGGGAGGGCGATGCTGCCTTCGATCGCATCGGCATCGACGACCACCACCGCGAGATCCTGGGTGTGCCGATCCGCGAGGTATGCCTGCCGGTGCGCCCCGGACGCAACATGAGCTCGATCATCGAGATCGCTGCGCGGAACGAACTGCTCAGGCAGGCCGGGCGCAATCCGGGTCGCGAGTTCGTCCAGCGCATCGAGGCCAGTCTGATCGACGGCGGCGACAAGCCCAAGACGCCGAAACGCTCTCCCAGCGGCTCCTTCAGACGGCCCAGTCCCAACGAAAGCTCGGCTCCGCCGCCGGTCGGTGGGAAGAGAAGATGAGCGACAGGCGCACGCTGGTTGTCGTGGTGACCGGCCTAAGCGGCGCCGGGAAGTCGACCGCACTCCACGCGCTGGAAGATCTGGGCTTTTTCTGCGTCGACAACCTGCCGACACCGGTCGTCGTGGAGACGCTCGAAGCGTGCGAGACCGGTAGCACCGAGCGCATCGCGCTTGGCATCGACGTGCGTGTCAGGCGCTTCCTCGACAATGTGACCAGTGTGTTCGAGACGGTGCGTTCGAACCAGCAGCGGGAGCTCGCGGTGCTGTTCCTGGACGCGTCCGACGAAGCACTGCTCCGGCGTTTCAGCAGCACGCGTCGCCCCCATCCACTCAGCACTATCCAGGAGCCCGGAAGCGAGCGGGCCGCGACCGCCGTTCTCGACGGCATCCGTATCGAACGCGAGCGCCTCGCGCCGCTGCGCGCGGAAGCGACGCTGGTGGTGGATACCACGCGCCTCAGCGTGCACGACCTCAGGCGGCACATCGTCAGCTACTTCGGGCCGGGTACGGGCCAGGAGCCCCACATGCGCACGCGCGTGGTGTCGTTCGGATTCAAGTACGGTGCACCCGTCGACGCGGACCTCGTGCTGGACGTCCGGTTCCTGAACAATCCCTACTTTGTCGAGAACCTGCGGGAGCTCCCGGGGACGTCCAAGCCTGTGAAGGACTACGTACTGGGTGACAGGGAAACGCAGCAGTTCCTGCAGCACGCCGGGGCGCTGCTTGATTTCTGCCTGCCGCGCTACGAGCGTGAGGGCAAGAGCTACCTTACCGTCGGGATCGGATGCACCGGTGGACGCCACAGATCGGTCGCGGTCGCTGACCGCCTGGCGCAGACCCTGACGGAACGGACAGGACTGGGCATCGAGGTCATCCACCGCGATCTCGAGCGATCCGGCAAGGACGAACGCCACACCGAGCCCGATTTCATCGGTGGAGGACCGCGCGGCGGAAGGGGGGCAGCATGAGCGCAGCCAAGGGGACGTTCATGGTGCAGAACAAGCTCGGTCTGCACGCACGGGCCGCCAGCAAGCTGGTGCAGCTGGCTTCAAGCTTTCCCTGCGAGGTGGTGTTGAGCCACGGGGGCCAGGCCGCCAACGCCAAGAGCGTCATGGGCGTTCTGCTCCTGTGCGGCTCGAAGGGCACGGAGCTGGTGGTGGAGGCGAAGGGCGACTGCGCCGATGAAGCCGTGCAGCGCATCGGGGAACTGATCAACGATCGTTTCGGGGAGGACGAGTAGGATGAACGACGGGCGACCGGGCGGCACTTCTCCGCCGCCTCCTCCTACCGAGCGCCAGCCGGCCATCACCCTCGAAGGGATCGCAGGGTCGCCAGGCGTGGCTGTCGGACGCGCCGTCGTGGTCGACACGCGGCGTCCCGGCGTAGCGCGTCGCCGCGTGGCCAAGCACCGCGTCGACGAGGAAATGGCCCGCTTCGACCAAGCCGTCTCGCTTGCCGCGCAGGGTCTGCACGACGTGGCGTCGAACGTGCGCACGAGTGGCATCCGCGCCGAGCTGTCGATCCTCGAAGCGTACATCATGATGGTGCAGGACGAGAGCTTGCGCGAGGACGTCGAACGACACGTCCGTATCGATCGGCAGTGCGCCGAGTGGGCGGTGGACACCTCGGTGCGCGAGATGGCCGAGCACCTGCGCGCGGGCAGCGATCCGTATCTGGCCGAACGCAGCCACGACTTCGAGTTCGTAGGCGATCGCATCATCCGCGCCTTGACCGGCCGGCAGCGCGCGCTGTCGATGCCCGAACTGGGCGAGCCGTCCATCATCGTCGCGCACGACCTGTCGCCGGCCGAGACCGCAGGTCTGTCGAAACGAACGGTGTTGGGAATGGTCACCGAGGTCGGAACACGCACCAGCCACACGGCAATCCTGTCGCGCGCGCTGGAGCTGCCGGCGGTGGTCGGCGTGCGCGACATTCTCGGTAGCGTTGCTACGGGCGATCTGCTGATCGTCGACGCGCTGCGTGGTCGCGTGACGATCAACCCCTCGCCGGAGATGATCCAGCAGGCCGAGCGACGGGTCGAGCGCTATGCGGCGGTGGGGCGCAAGCTGCGCGAATCGCGCGATCGCCCGGCCGTCACCCGCTGCGGGACACCCCTCGCGCTGCGAGCAAACATCGAGCTGCCCTCGGAGGCCGGAATCGCGCTGGAGCTCGGCGCGCAGGGGGTGGGGCTCTATCGCACCGAGTTCTTGTACGTGAATCGCGACGAGCCGCCGGGCGAGGACGAACAGTACGAGATCTACAAGCGCGTGCTGGAGACCGTGGCGCCGCTGCCGGTGACGCTCAGGACGTTCGACATCGGTGGCGACAAGTTCGTCTCCGCCTTCCAGGCGCCGCCCGAGATGAACCCGGCCCTGGGCCTGCGCGCAGTCCGCCTGGCCCTGGCCCGTCCCGAGATCTTCCTGCCGCAGCTCCGCGCGATGGTCCGGGCGTCGGCGCACGGGTCGCTCAGCGTCATGATCCCGATGATCTCGAGCGTCCGCGAGCTTCGCAGCGTGCGTCGTCTGTTCGAGCAGGCCATCGAGGAGGTCGACGCTGCCGGGCACCCGCACGCCGACCACGTGCCGCTCGGGATCATGGTGGAAGTGCCGTCGGCTGCCGTGATGGCCGAAGAGCTGGCGCGCGAAGCGGAGTTCATGAGCATCGGCACCAACGACCTCGTGCAGTATTCGCTGGCGGTGGACCGCTCGAGCCGTGAGCTGGCCTATATCGCCAGCCCCTTCGACCCGGCGATCCTGCGCCTGATCCGCGGCGTGGTGGCGGCTGCGGAGCATCACAAGCGGTCCGTCGCCGTCTGCGGGGCGATGGCTAGCGATCCTCTGGCGGCCACGCTCCTCGTCGGCATGGGTCTCAGGGAGCTCAGCATGGAGGCTTCGGCCATTCCGGGCGTGAAGGAAGCGATCCGGAGGCTGACCGTGGCCGAAGCGGAAGCCGTTGCTGCCAAGGCTCTGGAACAGGTCGCGGCCGAAGACGTCGAGAAGGTCGTCGCGGATGCTTTCGCGCCTCGGCTGGCGGATCTGCTCGACGCCGAGTTCTCGGCAGCGTGAGCGGAACATTCTGCTGTCGGCCAGTCTGGGCGCATGCCGGGAGGGGACGGAGCGTCCCATCGGCCGCGCGGTCGGCTGCCGGCGGGGGCCGGCCAGGTCACGCGGCTGTCACGTGGTCCGTGATCATGCCCCTTGGCAGCGTTCGCCGAGCGCGGTAATCGGGTGCGATGAAGTGGCGAGCTCTACTGCTTATGGCGCTCGCCATGGTGTGTGCCGCATCCTTCGTGGGTTGTCCTGCTGACCCCGTCCCCGTGCGCGTGCACGGACAGACGAAGCTGACCATCCTGCACACGGCGGACATCCACTCGCGGCTGTTCCCCTACGCCCTGCAGATCTCGCAGACCGATGCAGCGCTGGGTCTGGGAGTCGCGGGCACCGTGGCGACCGTTGGCGGCGCCGCACGCGTTGCCTACATCCTCGATCGCGAGCGCGCCCGGGCCGACAGGGTGCTGCACATCGACGGCGGCGACGCATTCCAGGGCGCGCCCGTCTTCAACTACTTCAACGGCGAGGCCGAGGTCCGCTCCCTCAGCATGATGGGAACCAACGTCCAGGTCATCGCGAACCACGAGTTCGACAAGGGCGCGCTGAACTGCCGCCTCCAGCACGAGAAGTGGGGCAATTTCCCGCTCCTCGCCGCCAACTACAAGGTCCAGGACCCGGACACGGTCGGCAATCCGGAGCTCCACAACCTGCTCAAGCCGTTCACGGTGTTCAACGTGCGCGGCCTGCGGGTGGGCGTCATCGGCATGGGCAACCTGTCCAGCCTGAGCTCGCTGTTCGAGCGGCCCAGCCGTCTCGGCGTCACGCCGCTCGACACGGTCGATACCGCGCAGGCCTATGTCGATCTGCTGCGGCCATTGGTCGATCTGGTCATCGTCGACTCCCATCTGGGGCTCAACGCCGACCTCGAGATGATCAAGCACACGACCGGCATCGATATCGTGCTCGGCAGCCACAATCACATCGTGCTGCAGCCGCCGAAGGTGCTGGACGATTGCGCCAGCGTGGACAGTCAGGGCCGCCACTACATCCAGCTCAAGGATGCCGACGGCAACCCCGGCCCGCGCCGCTACTGCAACCCGCGCCCGGTGCTGGAAGTCCACTCCGGCGCGTTCGCCAAGTACGTCGGAAGGCTGGACATCGTCGCGTCGAATTCGCCGGCCGATCTGCCGCCGAAGTGCACCAAGGTGCAGACCAGCGGCCGCTGCTACGACCCCATCAACGGCTTCGAGATCATCAGCCACCAGTACAAGCTGATCCCGATCACCGACAACGTGCCGCAGAACCGCGCCGTGGCCGAGCTGCTCGAGCCCTACCGCCAGCACCTCGACGAGCTGGTCGACCTCGACCTCCTGGTCGGCTACGCGCCCGACGGCTCGAAGCGTTTCGGCACGGGTGGCGGCGACTCCCCACTCGGCAACATGATCGCGACCGGGATGTGGCGGCGTCTGGGTATCGAGACGGATTTCTCGCTGACGAACACCACGGGCATCCGCGCCGACATGGTGCCGGGTCCGGTGACGATCGAGCAGATGTTCAACATCTTCCCGTTCGACAACTCGATCAGCAAGATGCAGCTCTCCGGCGTCGAGGTTCAGGAGATGTTCGATTTCGTCGCGCGCCGCTCGGCGGGTCGTGGCTGCGCCAGCCAGGCACAGATCGCCGGCGCGCGGGTCGTCCTCAACTGCACCGGCTGCAGCCGTGTCAAGTCGACCCAGTCCTGCACCACCGACAAAGATTGTCTCTCGCACAGCTGCAACAACGGCAAGTGCGCGCCGCAGCCCTGCGCGGAACACATCTACATCGGGTCTTCCAGCAAGGCGTGCAGCTCCGATGCCGACTGCGGCAACCAGCTGAACGCCTGCGACATGGACAACCCGGACGCGAACGGCAAGGGGCGTTGCCTCCTGCAGATCGATCCGACCGGCTCCTACGAGTTTGCGACGAGCAACTACCTGGCCGGCGGCGGCAGCGGCTTCACCGTGCTCAAGCGCAACACGACGCAGTTCGATACCCATATCCAGCAGCGCGACGCGCTCATCGACTGGATTCGCGCAGGGCATCCCTGCGGATACAGCGCCAGCTACGGCACGAAGGACGGCCTGAAGAAGTGCTCCACCGACAACGACTGCTCCTCGGTCGGGACGGGGTACGTCTGTGCCTGCCCCGAGGACGCCACGCAATCTCCCGACGGCACCTGCTCGTCGAACGGATCGTGCAGCGACGGGCGCTGCGTGCTCGCGTCGTGCCGGCAGGATGTCGCGGACTACCACCGCCAGCGCTGCACCAACCCGAGCACGGCGAAGAACATCGCGACCTGCACAACGAACAAGAGCGCCTGCGAGATAGGCGGTGAGGAGTGCAAGTTCCTCGCCTGCATCGACCGCACCCGCGGCAACTTCTCCGACAACCGCGTACTCATGGTGGGCCGGTGAGGGCCTCGGCGCTGTCTGTCGTCGCGGTCGGGCTCGTCCTGGCCGGTTGCGGCACGTACACCAAGCACTATCCGGCGCGTACCGAGCGCATGCACGTCGACGTGAGCCTGGCCTCGGGCCAGAAGCTACCCGGACCGAGCGACAAGCCACTGGCGCTCGTGCAGGGACAGCCGGTGGAGTTCGTTGTCGACATCGAGGCGCAGCACGAGGACGGCACGCCGGACACGAGCTTCACTGGCTTCGTGCGCATCAGCTCCGACCCCGGTGCGGTCGTGCAGGTGGCCGCCCCGAAGGCGGAGGGGCGCAACGCGTTCGTGACCAACGGAGAGGCCAAGGGGGTGCACGTCTTCGTGAAGAACCCCCGCGGGCCCACGCGGCTCTGGGTCGAGGACATCGGCTACACGCCGGCCGATCCGTTCAAGCCGCCGGAGTGCTCCGACGGCATCGACAACGATGGCGACGGCCTGACGGACTACCCGGAGGACCCGGGCTGCGCGTTCGCCAACGACGACACCGAGACGCCCGGCCAGTTCGCCGCAGGGGTTTCGAAGCCCATCTACTACGCGCTGCCCCGGCTTTCCGACGTGCAAGGGCACGGGGCCACCACGCCGTACCCCGAGGAAGGTGTGGAGGTGATGACGGCCGATCCGGCCAAGGTCATCGTCACGCGCGTCGCGGCGCAGGGCTTCTACGCGACCGATATCACCGATCCGGGCGACTCGAACGGCCTGAAGTACAACAGCATCTTCGCCTTCACCTTCAGCACACCCGGCGGCATCCGCGTGTGCGATCGGGTGACACAGCTGTCGGGCACCGCGGCGGACTTCTTCGGTTTCACCGAGCTGTCCTTCCCCTCGTACGAGGTGGACCCCTGGCAGAACGAGCACGACAGCGGCAAGTGCCCCGTGCCCGTGCCGGTAGTAATCGACGCGGCGAAGCTGGGCGCTGCAGACCAGATGGAGAGTCTCGAGTCGGGGCTGGTGCGGATCAAGGACGCGACCATCGGCAAGGACTTCGGGCCCAAGCCGGCCATCAACAACGTCTTCGGGCCGGATCAATCCAACTGCGATCTGGACAACAACGGGGTCATCGACTTCACCACGCCCGGCAGCAAGGAAGCCTCCTGCGCCAACGCCTGCGCCGGAAATACCGACTGCGTGGAGTGGACGGGCTACGTCTCGCGCAGCAACTATCGCGTCACCCTGGCCGCCGGCGGCACCATCCAGATCAACACCAGCACCATCGCCGGCTTCGACCCGGTGGCGATGAAGGGCGAGACCCTGCCCTCCGTCACCGGCACGCTGCGCAACTTCAGTGGCGGCTCGCTCAACTGGACCATCGAGACGCGCTGCCTGGATGACCTGGTGTGCGGAACCGACGCCACGTCGCAGTCGCAGCTCGCCTGCAAGACCGGCCCCAAAGCTCCTGTAGCCTCCGACACCGCCTGCGTCTCCCCGAGGACGATCTATGACCCGAATGAAGCTTCGAACTGACGTGCGCGTCCCGGCGCTCGCCGTGTTGCTCGCGATGGGGCTCTGCCCTGCGATCGCCAGCGCCCAGCCCGCACCCGCGGCCCCGGCGGATCAACCCGCACCCCCGGCGGACCAACCTGCACCCCCGGCGGACCAACCCGCGCCCGACCAGGCCAAGCCCGCGCCCGACCAGGCCAAGCCCGCGCCCGACCAGGCCAAGCCCGCGCCCGACCAGGCCAAGCCCGCGCCCGACCAGGCCAAGGACGAGGCTGCGTCTCCGGAAAACAAGCCGGAGGAGAAGAGCGAGCCTGCGACTGGCGCAAAGGCGACCGAAACCGGCAGCGTGACCGCCGAGCCCGACAAGGCCGAGGCCGGGGAGGGCACGGCCAAAGCCGGCGAGAAGGAAGCGCTGTCGCCCGATGAGGTGGCGCACGCGCCGCACAGCGACTTCGTCGACACGCGCCTGACCTGGACGTTCGGCGACGACGACGTGCTGCACGCCACCGGCGAGGCGCTGCCGCTGTCGCCGAATCCCAGCGTGGGTGATCGCCCGCAGTACCGCCTGTTCTTCGACAACCTGAACTCGCGTTTCGCCGGTCGCGAGAACATCACGCAGCTGGTCCTGTACAAGAAGCTGCCCGGCTACATTCCGCGGCTCACCACGGAGGCAGCGCTCGCGCTGCGCCTCGACATGGCGCAGCTCGCCAGCCAGTCGAACAACGTCAACTCCGTGCTGGAGGACGCCGGCAGCTACATCCGGCTCTTCTACCGCACCGCGGGCAGCAAGGCCGCGCCCCAAGGCCTGGCCATGACGTTCTACCCGATCGACACCGATCGCTTCCGTCTCGGCTACCTGTACGACATCTCCTGGGGCGGCACGAACGCCCGCATCAATCAGTCGATCTTCCCCAGGCTGCAGGGCAGCTCGCCCGGCCTCAAGGTGCAGTACGACGGCAAGGGCTTCTACGTCTTCGGCGGCTTCAAGACCGCGAGCATCATCCAGGTGCAGCAGGTCATCACGCAGAACGCCAGCGGCGAGAGCTCGGCGACCGACACCGTGCGCATCGCCGAGACCAACTACGGTTTCCTCGGCGGTGCGGGCGTCGATCTCACCAAGTTCCTGCGCGTGGACGCCGGCACCGGTTACTTCCAGCAGGGGCGCTTCGAGGATCCCGACGTGCTCGGCAAGCGCGTCTACACCTACGGCTTCTCCGGCCGCATCGTGTTGCACCACGGCATGCCGGTTCCGCGCTCGGCGGACTTCCTCTTGTACAGGAACGACCCGAACGCCCCGCAGATCCTGCTCGGCCGTCCCTCGTACAACCCCGGCAAGGTGACGTGGTCGGTGTCGCTCGAAGGCTCGCAGCTCGAGCAGCACCTGAAGAACTTCGACGCCCCCGGTCAGACGGCAATGCAGGGGGCGCACGCAGCGGCCGTCCAGGCCAACGTCAAGGCCGGCTATCTGCGCGCCAGCGTCAGCGGCATCTATCGCGATCTGGCTTTCGTGCTCAGGAACCAACCGAGCTTCATCCCGTTCCAGACCCTGCCGAAAGACGCGCAGATCCAGAACGAGCTGTTCGGTGCCGTTTCGCTCGACTACTACATCGAGAAGCTGCACCTCACGCCGGGCATCGGCGGCGGCGTGCAGCTGCCGGCCACCTTCGGCAGCACCTCGACCGATTTCCTCGGCAACAACACCTCACGCACCATCGTGGTGCGCCAGCAGGGCGATCTGGCGTTCCTGCCGGCCGGCGAGACCCGCGTGCCCATCATCCAGGCGCGCGGCAGCCTGAAGTGGGACCTGTCCGACATGCTCGCGACGGTGGCCTGGGTGCAGTACCGCCGCGACAACAACGTCACCCGGCTCGAGCTCGACCCGAGCGGCACCGTGCTGCTGCGGCGCTTCCTGTCGCCCAACTTCCTCGGTTTCGGCGCCTCGCTCCAGGCAAGGTTCTAGTTGGTCGCACCTCGCTGTGGTTCGCCGCGCCGACGACGGGGGCGCGGCCTCCGGCCCGCAGGCCGTTACGCGCCGACCCTGGGCGGTTGACCAGGGTCGCCGGGCGCGTATACTCCCGCCGCTTCGGGTACCCGGTCTACGGCTTTTCCGCTGTGTCCGCGGACCCACCAGGAAGGAACCATGGCGCTAGAACAGGACGCCAAGCAGCGCGTCATCACCGAGTACCGGATCCACGACAAGGACACCGGTTCCCCCGAGGTGCAGATCGCTCTGCTCTCGACCCGCATCGAATACCTCACCGAGCACTTCAAGACGCACAAGAAGGACCACCACTCCCGGCGGGGGCTGCTCAAGCTCGTCGGTCGTCGTCGGCGTCTGCTCGACTACCTGAAGCGTTCCGACGTCGAGCGGTACCGCAAGGTCGTCTCGTCGCTCAAACTCCGCAAGTAGCGGACTATCTCTTTCTATTTCCGGCGAGGAGCGTCTCGTCGCTTCAACTTCGCTTCCTGCATGTGACAGCAGTCGCGCGCACGAACCGAGGCTGAAGTCAGACGCTCCCCGAGCCGGCGTTCCGCCGCACGTAGCGGCACAACGCGCCAAGGGGGCGCACAGCCAATGTTCGTACGTGAATCCGTCATGGTCGGTGGGCGTCCGCTCACTTTCGAGACCGGCCGTCTAGCCAAGCAGGCTCACGGCGCAGTCCTGGTCACCTATGGAGAGAGCGTGGTGCTCGTCACCGCGACCTCGACCTCCGAGCGGCCGGGGCTCGATTTCTTCCCGCTCACCTGCGAGTACGTCGAGAAGACCTACTCCGCCGGCAAGATCCCGGGTGGCTTCTTCAAGCGCGAAGGCCGCCTGCGCGACTACGAGGTGCTGACGGCCCGCATCATGGACCGTCCGCTGCGCCCGCTCTTTCCCAAGGGCTACAAGAAGGACACGCAGGTCATCGCAACGGTGCTCAGCGCCGATCGCGTCAACCCCACCGACATTCTGGCCCTGACCGGCGCTAGCGCCGCGCTGCACATCTCCGACATCCCCTGGGCGGGCCCCGTGTGCGGCATACGTGTCGCGCGGGTCGACGGCGAGCTGGTCGTGTACCCGACCTTCGAGCAGAGCGAGAAGGCGGACATCGACCTGGTCGTTGCGGTCAGCAAGGACGCGGTGGTGATGGTCGAGGGCGGCGCCGCCGAGGCGACCGAGAACGACATCATCGACGCGCTGATGTTCGCGCACCGCGAGGGCCAGGCCGTCATCGAGCTCATCGAGAAGATGCGCGCCGCGGTCGGCAAGGAAAAGCGCGAGTTCGTGGTTCCCGAGCTCGACGCCGGGATCGCCAAGCGCGTGGCCGAGCTGTGCGACGGCAAGCTCAAGGAAGCCTGCGTCATCAAGGACAAGAAGGCCCGCTACGACGCCTACGGCGAGATCAAGAGCGAGCTCGTCGCCAAGCTCTCCGAGGAGCTCGGCGAGGAGAAGCTCGCCGAGAACGAGAAGCTCATCAAGGGCGAGTTCGAGCACCGCAAGGCCGAGGTCGTGCGCTCCATGGTGCTCGACGAGCGCGTCCGCATCGACGGTCGCGACGAGAAGACCATCCGCCCCATCTCCTGCGAGGTCGGACTGCTTCCGCGCACGCACGGCTCGGCGCTGTTCCAGCGCGGCGAGACGCAGGCGATTGTCACCGCGACGCTCGGTACCGCCAGCGACGAGCAGAAGATCGACGCGTTGATCGGCGAGAGCTGGAAGCGCTTCTACCTCCACTACAACTTCCCGCCCTTCTGCACCGGCGAGACCAAGCCGCTGCGCGGCCCCGGTCGTCGCGAGGTTGGTCATGGCGCTCTGGCCGAGCGCGCCGTGGTGCGGATGATCCCGGACCACGAGAAGTTCCCGTACACCATCCGCGTGGCCAGCGAGGTCCTCGAGTCCAACGGCTCGAGCTCGATGGCTAGCGTGTGCGGCGCGACGCTCAGCATGATGGACTGCGGCGTGCCCATCACGCGGCCAGTCGCGGGCATCGCCATGGGCCTGATCAAGGAAGCCGAGAAGGTTGCCATCCTGAGCGACATCCTGGGCGACGAGGATCACCTCGGTGACATGGACTTCAAGGTCTGCGGCACCGAGCGTGGCATCACCGCCATCCAGATGGACATCAAGATCGCCGGCCTCGAGCGCAACATCCTCGAGCGGGCGCTGGAGCAGGCGCGTGAGGGACGCCTGTTCATCCTCGGGAAGATGCTCGAGACGCTGGCCGAGCCCCGCGACGAGATCAACAAGTGGGCGCCGCGCATCACGACGGTCAAGGTCAAGCCCGACCAGATCCGCGTCATCATCGGACCCGGCGGCAAGACCATCAAGGGCATCGTCGAGCAGACCGGCTGCAGCGTGAACGTCGAGGACGACGGCACGGTTGCGGTAGCGGGTTCGGATCCGGACGCGGTCAAGCGTGCCCTCGAGATCATCGAGGGGCTGACGGCGGAGCCCGAGGTCGGCAAGACCTACCACGGCACCGTCAAGCGCATCGTCGACTTCGGCGCCTTCGTGGAGATCCTGCCTGGCAACGAGGCGCTGCTTCACGTCAGCGAGATCGCGCACGAGCGCGTCGAGAACGTGAGCGACGTGCTCAAGGAAGGCCAGGAGATCGACGTGAAGGTGATCAGCGTCGATCGCGACGGCAAGACCCGCCTCACGCGCCGCGAGCTGCTCCCACTGCCCGAAGGCGAGGAGGGCGAGCGCGCCAAGGAGCGCATCGCCAAGGCCCGCGAGGCCGGCCCGCCCCAGCGCAGCGGCGGCCGTGGTCGCGACCGCGATCGCGGTGGTCGTGGCGGTGGCCGCGATCGCGGACCTCGTCCTCGTTAGTATCCCGCAGTCACTCTCACACGAAAAGCCGGCGGAACACCGCCGGCTTTTCACGTCCATGGGGACGACGGCTGCGATCACGGGTCGCGGTCACAGTCACGGTCACGGGTCGCGGTCTACGGTCACGGTCACGGGTCGCGGTCTACGGTCGCGGTCGCGGTCGCGGTCTACGGTCACGGTCGCGGTCTACGGTCACGGTCGCGGGGGGTGCAGGACAGGAGATCCCTTGCACCTTGGTTGGCGGTGCCCGCCGTTCCTCTCGAGACACGGCCGACTGTCGACCATGTCCGCGCACTCCGCCGGCGACAGCTCCTTCGCGCTGTGACCAGTGCAGCGTGTGGGGCCCCCGGCCGGGCGTGGCCCGGCCTTGGCGGGCCCGCGGCGGGCGGAGCGAAGCGGAGCGCGCCGCACCGCGAAGCGACGTGCGGCGTTGGGGGCACCCCAAGACGGGCCTTCGGGCGAGCAAGTCGAAGCTTGGCGGGCGAACTGCCCGCGCGAGGCCCTGTGGCGGGCGTTTCGTGGAGCAAGTCGAAGCTTGGCGGGCGAACTGCCCGGAAAGTGTCGGAAACGGGGCATTTCCGGGGGCAAGTCGAAGCTTGGCGGGCGAAATGCCCGGATTTCGGGCATTGGAGGGCGCAAGCTCACCGGGGAGGGGCGAAATGCCCGGAAAACGGGCAAATCGTGGAGCAAGTTGAAGCTTGGCGGGCGAAATGCCCGCGCGGGCGGCGGCGCATCACACCACGCACATCACGCCACGCACACACACCACACGCACACAGCACGCGCATCACAGCACACCACGCGTCGCGTGCCGTCCCGGTCTTCGGTGCGGCGCACGAAGTCGCGTGCCGTCTCGGTGCGCGGCTCAGTCCACGACGCGCAAGGCGCGGCCAACGAGCACTTCGTTGTGCGAGCCGGTGCGGTAGCCGGCGAGATCGAGCGTGATGTACGAGAAGCCGTGCTTCTTGCCGGCTTCGACGACCTTCTCGCGCACGCCGGGCTCGAGCAGGCGCGGTAGCTCTTCCACGGCGAACTCGAGGCGCGCGATGCGCTCGTGCCAGCGCACGCGCAGCTGGCGGAAGCCGAGAGCCTTGAGGTCCGCTTCGAAGCCGCCGATCTGCGCGAGGCGCTCGCGCGTGACGCTCGTTCCGTAGGGAATGCGGCTGGACAGGCACGCTGCGGCGGGCTTGTCCCAGATCTCCATGCCGATGAGCTTGGCGCCGGTGCGCACGTCGGCCTTGGAGAAGCCCGCCTCGAGCAGCGGGCTTCTGACGCTGGCCTGGCGCGCGGCCTCGAGCCCCGGGCGGTAGTCGCCGAGGTCGTCGGTGTTGGTGCCGTTCGCGACGAACGCGAGGCCCCACTCGCGCTGCTTCTCTGCGGCGATGTCGTACAGCTCGCTCTTGCAGTGGAAGCAGCGGTCGGGGTCGTTCTTGACGTAGCCGGCGCGCTCGATCTCGTGCGAGTCGACGAAGCGGTGCTCGGCGCCGAGCTGGCGCGCGACGCGCGTCGCGTCCTCCCTCTCGAAGTCGGCCAGGCTCGGGCTCACGGCCGTCATGCCGATGGCGCGCGGGCCGAGCTGCTCGTTCGCCACCGCCAGCACGAACGCGCTGTCGATGCCGCCCGAGTAGCAGACGAGCACCGAGCCCATCTCGCGCAGGAGCGCGCGGAGCCGCTCGAGCTTTTCCTCGACAGGGACGGGGGCGGTGGTCGACGTGGCCATCGGGCTTTTCATATCACCTGTGCGCGGTGGCACCAGCTTCGTCGGACTCGGCGGATTGCGCCGCGGCGGGCTCGGCCGTGGCGGCCGGCGTGTTGCTCCAGACCTGCACGGCGTAGTGCCCGGCGCCGCGGTAGACGCTTACCTCCAGCATGTAGAGCCCGCCGCGGTCGAAGCACAGGGGGCTTGCGGGCGGCATGACCGGAAACGAGTCGTGGGACAGATCGGCGGCGATGGGTCGGCCCGCGGCGTCGTGGATGAGCAGGTCGAGATCCTTCACGTTGTAGTCGCCGGCAGCGAACACGCGGTAGCAGGCGCCCGCGCCCGGCACGTAGAACGTGTAGCGGTCTGCGGGCTCTTTTTCGCTCTGCACGCGCGACACGACCGGCGTGACGGCGTGCAGGCCGCCGAGTGAACCGCAGGCGTGCGTGAGCCGCGCGAGATCGCCGTGCGCGCTGCCCATGGGCGTGAAGCCGGCGTAGCAGGCGGACCAGGAATTCGTGGGTTTCGCGGGGGCCGCGGGCGTCGCGGGCGTCGCGGGCGTCGCGGCGCTGCACGCGCAGGCGCCCAGAGCCGAGATCAGCAGAAACGCGCGGAACCCCACGGGCCGGAGCCTAGCACCGCGCGACAACTCCGAGCGGAGGCGCGCGTTTCGGTGTCGTCAGGCGTCCGGGAGAGCGGAAATGCGCGTGAGGCGCGCGTTTCGGTGTTGTCAGGCGTCCGGGAGAGCGGAAATGCGCGTGAGGCGCGCGTTTCGGTGTCGTCAGGCGTCCGGGAGAGCGGAAATGCGCGTGAGGCGCGCGTTTCGGTGTCGTCAGGCGTCCGGGAGAGCGGAAATGCGCGTGAGGCGCGCGTTTCGGTGTCGTCAGGCGTCCGAGCCACTCGAAATGCGCGGCGCTAGTACCGCGGGCGCCCGCGGAAGTCGGGGACGTGGCGGAGCCGCGGGTCGCCGAGGTACAGCGCGCCCAGGCGGATCAGCGCGGGGTCGCTCCGCCGTACGAGTCGGCGGAGCTGGCTGGGCGTGATGCCGGCGGCCTGCGCCATCAACTGAGCGTCGCGCCAGCCCTGGTGACGCGCTAGCAGCGCGAATAGAAGACGGCGACGGGGTGCACCGTTCGGCACTGCGGCCTCCGCGGCCGCCAGCACGTCGGCGAGCGACACGGCAGGAACGCCGCACGGACGCGCGGCTTCCGGGAACGGCGTGCCGGTGACGTTCACGGACGGATCGCACGACACGTAGTCGTGCAGCCAGCGCGGCACGTCCGCCTCGCGGCGACCGAGATACCTCGCGAGATCGGCCGGCGACACCCACGGATCCAGCTCCGCTCCGACAGCGCCGCGATGCGTGGACCAGGGCCAGCACAGCGGGTCGTCGACCAGCCCGGCGCGACACGGATTGAGATGCACGTAGCGGATCTGCCGCTCGAGCTGCTTCACGTCGCGGATGGGAACCGGCTCGGGCACGGGCTGCCACATGTGCCCGACACCGCTGCGTCGGGCGCAGCCCGCGAGACAGCGCGCCAGCTTGCGCCGCGCCGCGGCGGGATCGGTCGCCTCGATCACCAGGTGCAGGTGGTTCGGCATGAGCACCGCCGCGGCGGCCCGCGGGAAGCAGCGGCGAAGTGCTGCAAACAGCGCCGCGCAATCGTCGGCCGATGCCAGAGGACGAAGGCCCGCGAGGGCGTGGGCCGTGAGGTGCCAGAACATCGTTCTCCCGTCGGCCGGCGCCGCCTTCGATTGCGTGGATTGTCGCCTGGGCTGCTCCCCCGTCCAGCGAGCGCTCCGTGCCGCCGCCCGTGCTCGCGCACGGCCGGGTCCCTCACGCGCGGTGCTCGGCCGGCGTCCATTCCACGACGTGTTCCCGTCTCGTCCAACCCTTCGCGTCGCCGTTCCCGCACCCGGCCTGCGCCCGCGCGAGGGTCCCGCCACGCGGCTCGTCGCCGCAACGCGCGCATTTCGTTGCTGTCAGGCGTCCGGGAGGTCGGAAATGCGCGTGAGGCGCGCATTTCGTTGCTGTCAGGCGTCCGGGAGGTCGGAAATGCGCGTCCGACCGCGTCGGTATGTGCGCGTTTGCGACGCCTTCGGACCTTGCCTGTCCTAGCCCGGGAGCTCGTAGCTTCCATTTCCGGATGCTGGTATTATGTTCAGTACTCCTGAACGAGGAGGCAACCCATGGCTCTTCCGGCTCATCTCCTGGCCCAGCTTCCCGCCGCGGTCGTCCGCGGGTCCGAGGTCGGCGGCTCTGCAGCCCTGCCGCTCGGGCTGCCCGCGCTCGATGCGGCTCTGCCCGACGGCGGGCTCGCGCGCGGCGCAGTGACGGAGCTGGCCGTGGCCGCCGGCGCCGCGCTGGCCACGCGCATCGCCCTGTCCGCCTGCCGCGCGGCTCAGGAAGAGGGGCGGCTGCGCGGTGGCGACACGCCCTGGTGCGCCTTCGTCGATCCGTCTGCCACGCTGTACGCCCCCGGTGTCGCCGGCCTCGGTGTGGAGCTGGATCGGCTGCTGATCGTGCGCCCGCCGCTCGACGCGCTGGGCCGCGTGGCGGCGCGCGTGGTCGAGTCGCAGGCCTTCGCCGTCGTGGTCATCGACATGCTGGGCGCGCCGGGCGTTGGCGGGCTCGGCGTGCAGCTCGGTCGCTGGCCGCGCATCGTGCGGCGGCTGGCCATGGCGGTGCAGGGCACGCCGGGCGCAGTGCTGCTCATCACGGACAGCGCCGCGCGCCGCCCACTGCCGCTGCCCGTCGCGCAGCGTCTCGAGCTCGCGCGGCCCCATCCCGGTCAGCTCGTGCTGCGCGTCGCGAAAGACCGCCACGGCCGCGTCGCCTCCGCGCGGCGCATCGAGCTGGAGCCGGCGATGGAGAAGGCGTCGTGACGACTCGTCGGATTGCGGCCGTCGTACTGCCCGGGTTGCTCGTCGAGCTGGGGGCGGAGTCGCTGCGCGTGCAGCGCGGCGAGGCCGACGCAAAGCAGGCGAGGGGAAAGAAGAAGCGCGATCCGCCGCTGGGGGTTGTGCTGGTGGGACAAACAGTTCCGGTAGACACCCAGCGAAGCGGCAGCGAGCCCGCGATGAGCGGAGCGAATCGCGTGAGGGGGGCGCGGGGGGCGGAGCCCCCCGGGAGGATTCCGGTGGGGGTGGGTGGGCGGGATACAAACCATCAACCGGAAGCCTCCGACCCACTAGAGATCAAACCCACCCACGATCTCGCGGCCGTCAACGCCGCCGCCCGCCGCTACGGCGTGCGCGCGGGGCAAACCATCGCCGAGGCCAGCGCGCTGTGCGGCCGTCTCGTGGTGCGCGCCGTGGCAGAGGCGAGCATCGAGCACGCGCTCGGTCGCGTGGCGGAAGCGGCGCTGGCTTTCGGCGCCACTGTTTCGATCGAAGCGCCGGATACGGTGTGGGTCGACATCAGCGGCGCGGCGCATCTCGTGGGTGGCGAAGAAGCGCTGGCCGTGGAGCTCGTCAGCCGCGTGCGCGCTCTTGGTCATGCCGCGCGCGTGACCATCGCGTCGGGGCCGCGGCTCGCGCAGGCTTTCGCGCGCTGGGGGCAGCGCAGTCTGGCGGAGCGCATGGGCGAGCGCGGCACGCTGGTTGTGCCTGCCGATCGCAGCGCGGAGCTCGCGGCGGAGCTGCCCGTCGCCGCGTTGCCGCTCGACGCCGAGCGCGCCTCGTGGCTGGTGCGGCTCGGCGTGCTCACGCTGGGCGATCTCGCGGCGCTGCCGCGCGCGGCCGCCGCCTCGCGCCTCGGCGATCAAGCCAGCGCCGTGCTCGACTTGTGTGCCGGTCGCGACCCGACGCCGCTCGTCGCCTACGAGCCCCCCGCCGTGCTCACGGAAGAGACCACCTGGGACGAGCCGGTCGACGGCGTGCAGCCGCTGTTGTTCGTGTTGCGCGGGCTGGTGTCGCGCATGAGCGCGCGCCTGGCTGGTCGCGGTCAGGCCGCGCAGGTCGTCGAGCTGGTGCTGCACTACGACCGCTCCATCGCGCGTCTGCGCGGCGCCGAGCCCACGCTGCGGCTGCGCTTCGATCTGGCCGCGCCGCTCTGGCGCGAGGCGGAGCTGTCGCGCGTCATCGCCGCGAGGCTCGAGCGCACCGAGCTCGACGCCCCCACGCTCGGTCTGCGGCTCGAAGTGCCGTCGCTCGTTCGCGCCGTGGCGCGCCAGCTCGATCTATCGCGCGTCGCCGGCGGCGTGCTCGCCGGCTCACGCGGTCTGGAAACGCTACCCGTGCTGCTCGCCGAGCTCGGCGCGGATCTCGGCAAGGGCCGCGTTGGTGTGCTGCGCCTGGTCGATTCGCATCGCCCCGAATCAAAGAGCCGTCTCGGCTCCGCGCTCTCCGCCCTGCGCGGCCGTCGCAGCAAGGGCAACGCGCCGGGATTACGCAAGGCCAATGCCGAGATGTCTCCCCCGCCTGCGCGCAGCCGCGTCGGCGGCGAGCACAGGCTTGGGGGAGACCGCAGGCGCGCAGGCCCGGAGGGCCGAGCACCTGCGAGTGGGGGCAACCCTACAGGTACCAGAGCAGGCGCACCCCATCCGTCATCGCAGCCCAGAGAGCGCGCTGGGCAGCTCGGCGCGCCCCATCCGTCACAGCAGCCTCGGCGTGCCCCCACGCGTCTCTTGTCCGCTCCCGTGCCGCTGTCGGTGTCGCTGCGTGCCGGTGCCGTGCTCACACTCGACCAGCGCCTGTACACCATCGAGCGCGTCGCATTCGAACAGCGCCTCTCGTCGGTGGAGTGGTGGACGCGCGCCCCCGTCGATCGCGACTATCTGCGCGTCTGGCTGAATAGCCCCGAAGGCGGCATCGAAGCGCTGGTCTACGTCGATCGCGAAAGCGGCCGGCGATATCTGCACGCCGTCGTCGACTGACGGCGCGTTGCACGTGTCCCGATGACACAGGAAGATCGAAAGGGTGGAAGATTCGACGAGACGGTACTCGTCGACCTGGGCTCGAGCCTGCGAATCGATCTGTGCCGGCTCGGACTTGATCGCTTCAGAGCCTTCCGCTCTTCCGCCCGCATCACGCCCGAACGCGTTGAGGCGCGCATTTCGTCGGTGTCAGGCGTCCGGGAGGGCGGAAATGCACGTGGGACGCGCATTTCGTCGGTGTCAGGCGTCCGGGAGGGCGGAAATGCACGTGGGGCGCGCATTTCGTCGGTGTCAGGCGTCCGGGAGGGCGGAAATGCACGTGGGGCGCGCATTTCGTCGGTGTCAGGCGTCCGGGAGGGCGGAAATGCACGTGGGGCGCGCATTTCGGTGTCGTCAGGCGTCCGGGAGGGCGGAAATGCACGTGGGGCGCGCATTTCGTCGGTGTCAGGCGTCCGGGAGAGCGGAAATGCGCGTTCGAGGGGCGAACAGGTCGCCTCGCTCCCGCTACTCGACCGCCCACCCGCTGGATTAGCCGCGCTGGTCCGCCACAAGGCTCGACCCACAATAACCTTCGGCCCTTCGGCTCTTCGTGTTGTCCCCCGCTTTGGTCACCTTTCTGTGCCGACCAGGTGAGGGGACAGATGTCCGCGATGTTCGCCGAGCTACTGGCTCGAAGTTGTTTCTCGTTTCTCCGCGGTGCGTCGCATCCCGAAGAGCTGGTCACGCGCGCGCACGAGCTGGGGCTCTCGGCGCTCGCGCTCTGCGATCGCGATGGTCTGTACGGCTCGGCGCGTGCGTTCCTGCAGGCGAAGGAGATCGAGCAGCGCGTGATCGTTGGTGCGGAGCTGTCGCTCGACGTGTCCCCCCCGAAGAAGCGGCGCAAAGGCGAGCCGCCCGTCGATCCGCCCACGGTCGCGCTGCTCGTCCGCGATCACGACGGCTACGCGAACCTGTGCCGGCTGCTCACGCTGTCGCACGCCGATCGGCCGAAAGGCGAGAGCGCACTGTCGCTCGCGGATCTGTCGCGGCACCACGCCGGGCTGGTCGCGGTCGTGCCGGCGCCGCGCACCCCACATGACCGCCCGCCGCCCGCCGCGCTGTTCGAGCTGCTCGCCGATACGTTCACCGATCGCGCGTTCGTCGCAGCGCATCGCCACCTCGACGGCTTCGACCGCGAGCGCACGCGCGACGCCGAAGCGCTCTCGGCGCGCTATGCGCTGCCCGTGGTAGCGAGCAGCCGGCCGCTCTACCACCACGCCTCGCGCAAGGCGCTGGCGGATGTGCTGCATTGCATCCGCACGGGTACCACGCTGGACCGCGCCGGCAGTGCGCTCGGCGCCAATGCCGAGGCGCACCTGCGCTCCGCCGGAGGAATGCAGCGGCTGTTTGCCGATCATCCGGACTGGGTCGAGCGCACGGTGGAGGTCGCTTCGGAGCTCCACTTCAGTCTGGGCGAGCTCCGCTATCGCTTTCCCTGCGCGCTCGAACCGGGGCAGAGCGCGGACGGCAAGCTCCGCCGGCTCACGCTCGAAGGCGCGGCGCGGCGCTATCCCGGCGGCACGCCGCCCGCTGTATCCGCGCAGATCGAGAAGGAGCTCGCGCTGATCGAGAAGCTTGGCGTTGCGCCGTACTTCCTGTCCACCTGGGAGGTGGTGGAGATGGCGCGCGCGCGGCGCATCCTGTGCCAGGGTCGGGGCAGCGCGGCGAACAGCGCGGTCTGCTACGTGCTCGGCATCACGGCGGTGGATCCGGCGCGTTCGAATCTCTTGTTCGAGCGCTTCATGAGCGCCGAGCGCAGCGAGCCGCCCGACATCGACATCGACTTCGAGCACGAGCGCCGCGAAGAGGTCATCCAGGATATCTACGAGCGCTACGGGCGTGATCGCGCGGCGATGGTCAGCGAGATCATCAGCTATCGCGGCAAGAGCGCGCTGCGCGAGGTGGGCAAGGCCTTCGGCTTGTCTCTGGAGCAGGTCGACCGGTTGAGCTCCACGGTCACCCACTGGCACGGCGACGAGCTGAACGACCAGCGCCTGGGCGAGATGGGCTTCGACGTGGACGACGCGCGGCTGCGCCGGGCGGTGATGCTGGCCCGCGCGCTGGAGGGCTTTCCGCGGCACTTGTCGATCCACGTGGGCGGCTTCGTGCTCAGCGCGGATCCGCTCTACGAGGTCGCGCCCGTGGAGCCCGCGCGCATGGAAGGCCGCACGGTGGTGCCCTGGGACAAGGACGATCTCGACGCGCTCGGCTTCTTCAAGATCGACGTGCTCGGCCTCGGCATGCTCACCGCCATCCGCAAATGCCTCGCGCTCCTGCACGCCGACGGAATGCTGACCCCCACGGGAAGGGCGGAAGGGGGGGTGGGGTCGAGTGCTGCGAAGCGAGGTCCGGCTAATCCAGAGAGTGCGCGGCACAGCGCGACAGGCGGAGAGGACTTCGATCCGCTCGAGGTCATCACGCGCATCCCGCCGGAGGACCCGCGCGTGTACGACATGATCTGCCGCGCCGACACCGTCGGCGTATTCCAGATCGAGAGCCGCGCGCAGATGAGCATGCTGCCGCGGCTTCGACCGCGCTGCTTCTACGATCTGGTCGTGGAGGTGGCGATCGTGCGGCCCGGACCGATCCAGGGCGGCATGGTGCATCCGTATCTCAAGCGGCGGAACGGCGAAGAGCCCATCGCGTCGCCGCATCCGGATCTGTGGCCTATCCTCGAGCGCACGCTGGGGGTGCCGCTCTTCCAGGAGCAGGTGATGCAGATCGCGATCGTGGGCGCGGGCTACTCGGGCGGCGAAGCCGACCAGCTCCGGCGCGACATGGCCGCGTGGAAGAAGACCGGCAGGTTGATGCGTCACCGCCAGCGCCTGCTCGACGGCTTTGCGGAAAAGGGGATCTCCGCGGAGTTCGGCGCGGCGCTGTTCGAGCAGATCAAGGGCTTCGGCGAGTACGGCTTTCCGGAGTCGCACGCGGCGTCCTTCGCGCTGCTGGTGTACTCGTCGGCGTGGCAGAAGGCGCACTACCCGGCGTACTTCGCCTGCGCGCTTCTGAACTCGCAGCCGATGGGCTTCTACTCGGCGTCGAGCATCGTGCAGGACGCGCAGCGCCACGGCGTCACGGTGCGCGACGTGAGCATCGCGCATAGCTTCTACGACTGCACGCTGGAGCCGATTGCAGGAAATGGAACGCCGGGAGAAAGCGAGCCGCCGGTGGCAGCCGGGACGTCACGAGACGGGCAGCCCGCCCCCGCACGCGCGCTCAGGCTCGGTCTCCGTCTGGTCAAGGGGCTGGGCGAGGGCGCCGCGCGCCGCATCGAGGCGGCGCGGGCCGAGCGCGCATTCTCCAGTCTCGATGACCTGCTCCGCCGCGCCCGACCGAGGAAGAACGAGCTGGAAGCGCTCGCCGAAGCCGGCGCGCTCGAACCGCTGGTGCGAGGACGACGCCAGGCGCTGTGGAAACTACGTAGTCCGCGCACCGGAGGTCTGTTCGACAAGCTCGACGTTCGCGAACCGGAGGTCGCACTGCCCGGTCTGCGGCCGGTGGAGCAGTTGCTGCTCGACTACGGGCGCAAGGGGCTCAGCGTCGACGATCATCCGCTCTGCTATCTGCGTCCGCGCCTCTCGCGCCAGCGCGTGCTGACGGCCAGCGAGCTGATGCGGGCGCGGAAAGGCGCGCGCGTCGCGGTCGCCGGGCTCGTCACCTGCCGCCAGCAGCCCGGTACCGCCAGCGGCGTTGTCTTCATCACGCTGGAGGACGAGACCGGGAGCGCGAACCTGATCGTATACCCGAGCGTTTTCGAGCAGTTCCATCTAGTAGCCCGCCACGCAACGCTGCTCCTGGCCCGCGGTGAGGTCGAGCGACAGGGGCAGGGGGGAGCGAGCCCGCGGTCGTCCATCTGATCGTCCGCGAGCTCGAGCGTCTGGACGTGCCGGGGCGCGACCTCCCCAGCATGTCGCGGGATTTCCACTGATGCTGGATCGTAAAGCGTGGAGGCCGATAGATCGCGCACAGGTTCCGCATTTTCCGGAATCGAACCGACCCGCCTTGTGCACTTGTTGCGCAGTGGTTTCCCCGCGGTCATCGGGGTCCGGGGGCTTCCCTGACCGTTCGCAGCTTGCACTGCATCGGACAATTGCCTAGCGCGCATTCGGTCCAATAATGCTACTTCCGTGGTGGAGGGAGGCGACCCTGGTGATACCGGGCGGTCTCCCGTCTTGATTACGGCACGTCAGGGGCGTGTCGCCAATTGAACAAGGGGCAAGCGAATGACGAAGAGGAACATCTTGAAGGTGGCGCTTTTGGTGGCTCCCTGGGCGATCGCTCTAGGGGCGGGCACTGCGTGTTCGAGCGAACCCAGCACCGAAACCATCGGTTCCACCTCGCAGCACGTGCAGGTGGCGGACGCCGGGTCCTGCACGGTCGAGTGGACCAAGGTCGACTACGACCAGCCTGGCACCGATGACCGCGAGCTCATCGAGCTGAAGGTCACCGGATTTTCCGCGGGGGACACGCTGGGCGACTGCGGGTTGAAGAACATCCAGCTCATCAACGGTGCCTGCGGAGCGACCAACCCGTACGACACCATCGACCTGTCCACGGTGGCCATTCCGACGGACGGCTACATCGACATCTGCGACTCCAACACGGTAAGCGGCTGTGATGTCGATATGGGCAGCAACAACTGGATCCAGAACGGTCCCGACGGCCTCGCCTTCTACGACATGAACGACGCCGTGACGCTAACCGCAGAGTATGAGGGCACCGTCAGCTGTCTGCCGAGCGGTCCCACGCCGATCACGGTCCAGGCCGAAGACAGCAGCGCGCCGAACATGGTCAACATCTGGTGCACCGACCACTTCGAGCTGGCCAACGCCAGCACTGCCCCGCTGCGCACAGCCAATCCGTGCTCGACAACGGACGCCGGCGCAGGTGGTGCCGGTGGCGCAGCAGGCGGCGGCAACGCGGGTGCAGGTGGCACAGCAGCAGGCGGCGCAGCGGGCTCTGCGGGTGCGGGTGGCACAGCAGCAGGCGGCGCAGCGGGCTCTGCGGGTGCGGGTGGCACAGCAGCAGGCGGCGCAGCGGGCTCTGCGGGTGCGGGTGGCACAGCAGCAGGCGGCGCAGCGGGCTCTGCGGGTGCGGGTGGCACCGCAGCAGGCGGCGCAGCGGGCTCTGCGGGTGCGGGTGGCACCGCAGCAGGCGGCGCAGCAGGCTCGGCAGGCGCGGGTGGCACCGCAGCAGGCGGCGCAGCAGGCTCGGCAGGCGCGGGCGGCGCAGCAGGTGGCAGCGGCGGCACCGCCGGCTCCGGCACCGGTGGCTCCGGCACCGGTGGCTCCGGCTTCGGTGGCTCCGGCTTCGGTGGCTCCGGCTTTGGCGGCTCCGGTGGGTCCGGAGTGGCCGGCATGGGCGGCTCGGGTGTCGGCGGTTTCGGCGGATCGACGCCCACGTCGAACAAGAGCAGCGGGTGCAGCTGCAGCGTCCCGGGCGATTCGCAGGGCCCCACAGGCTCGCTCGCGTTCCTGGGCCTTGCGGCAGGCGTGCTCGTGTTCGAGCGTCGCCGTCGCAACAAGCGCTGACGCGCCAACACGTGATGCGCACCATCACGGTGCGCTTCACCCATACGAAAGCGCCCGGGCCTGGTGGTCCGGGCGCTTCTTTTGTGGAACGTGGCGGGCCAGCGCGCGCCGGCTCTACGCGACCTGTGTGCTCTCGTCCGCCGGAGCTGCCGGAGCCGCGGTCTCGCGGTGCGGCCGGCTTTCGCTGCGGGACACGGCGTTCTCGTTCACCTTGACGCTGACGATACGCGAAACACCGGGCTCGCCCATCGTCACGCCGTACAGCACGTCCACCATCTGCATCGTCTTCTTGATGTGCGTGATGAGGATGAACTGCGAACGATCCGTCATGCTGCGGATCGCTTCGTTGTAACGGGCCACATTGGCCTCGTCGAGCGGCGCATCGACCTCGTCGAGCACGCAGAACGGCGAAGGCCGGTGCTGGAAGATGGCGAAGATCAAGCTGACCGCGGTGAGTGCCTTCTCGCCGCCGCTCATCAGCTCGATGTTGCCCAGGTTCTTGCCGGGAGGCTGGGCCACGATGTCTACGCCGGTGGCCAGCAGGTCTTCCGGGTTGGTCAGGCGCAACTCGGCGCGGCCGCCGCGGAACAGCTTGACGAAGGTCTTGCGGAACAGATCGTTGACCGACTCGAACGTCTCCTTGAAGCGCCGGCGGGACTCGCGATCCATGTGCTTGATGGCGCGTTCGAGCTCCTCGAGGGCCTTCTCGATGTCGACCTTCTGGTCGTTCAGCTCGTGGAAGCGCCGTTCGGCGTCGTGGTACTCCGCGTCGGCGTCCAGATTGACCGGCCCCATGCGATCGATGAGCTGCGTGAGCTCCTCGATGCGGCGGCGGTGCTCGGCATCGGGTGCGGGGCGCATGTGATAGTCGCCGACCACGCGCGGCAGATGCAAGCCGCGGAAACGCTCGCGAACGTTGGACAGCAGATGTTCGCGTTCGAGATCGATGCGCTGCAGGGCCATTTCGTGCTTGCGCACGCGTTCGTCGAGTGCGGAAAGCTCGTCGCGCAGCTCGCGCAGCTCGGCTTCGCGCGTGCCGAGCGCGTGCCGCACCTGCTCCAGCAGATGGCGCTCCTCCGATAGGCGCGCGTGCGCTGTCTGCGCTCGCGAAGCGGCCGTGATGCGCGCTTCGCGCGCCAGCACGATACTGGCCGCCGTCTCGCCGTAGCCTGTCGCCGCTTCGAACATTTCCTCGTCGAGACGTTCGGCGCGTGCCTGGAGCTCGGCGATCGACGCCGCGACCCGCTCGGCGGCGGAGCGAGCTGCTTCGACCTGCTCGCGCACCTGGGCCAGCCGGACCTTGCGTTCGGTGACCAGTGCGGCCTGCGCTTCGGCCCGCTCCTTGCGCGAAGCGGCGGCCTCCTCGGCGCGCGCCAGTTCGTGCTCGAAACGCTCCACGTGCGAGCGGAGCTCGTCGAGCTCGGCCTGCGAGCTGTGCTCCTCCTCGGCGGCGCCGTCGAGAAGCTGTTCGAGCTCGGCAAGCTCGGCATCGAGCGAGCGATGACGCGCCTCGGTGCGCTCGATCTCGCTGGCCGTGCGCGCCGAGATCCTTCTCGGCGGTCATGTGCGCGAGCTCGCCTTCGTGCGCGCCCTGCCGAGCGCGGTCGAGCGCCGTGCCGACTTCCGTCAACCTCGCGCGCAACGCGTTGTGCGCCGCGACGCACTCCGCTTCGCGGGTGGCGAGCGCCTCGACTTCTTCGCCGAGGGCGCGCATCTCGCGCTTCTGCTCGACCATGGCCGACGCGACGTCGTCACCGCTGCCGCCGCTGACCACGCCGTCGGGGCGGACCACCGTGCCGTCGAGCGCGACCGCCGTCGTACCGGGGTGCGCGGCCAGGAGCTCCAGAGCGTCCTGGGCCGAACGCACGACCAGCGCTTCGCCGATCAACGCGCGTACCAGTGCTTCGTCGTCGGGCGAGTAGTCCAGGCGATCGGCGAGCCGTCCGAGCGAGAGCTCGTGTGCGGCGGAGCGAGCCGCGCCCGCCACATAGGGAGGCCGCTGCGGCACGATGTGCGCGCGACCGCGTTCGTTCTTCTGCAGCTCTTCGAGCAGCTCGACGCCGTGCGCTGTGCTGTCGACGACGACGTATTGCAGCCGTTCGCCGAGCAGACCGGCGAAGGCCGCCGTCAGTTCTTCCGGGGCCTCGATGCGGTCGGCCACCATGCCCAACACCGACGGATCGCTGCGCGACAGCAGAGCGCGTACGCCCGCGCCTACGCCTTCGAGCCGGCGATGCAGATCTTCCAGCGCGCGCAGGCGGTTGCGCTTGAGCGAGAGCTCGTTCTTCGCGGCGTCGACCGCCCGCTCGCTGTCGAGCTGGTGGCTGCGGAGCTCGTGCATCTCCTTGTCGAGCGCCTCGCGTTCCTGCACGGTCAGGCGCTTGCCCTCAGCCAGCTCCGCGACGCTGCGCTCCAGCGCATGCTTGCGCGCTGCCAGATCGCCAAGCTCTCCGAGCAAGGTCTGCCGCTCGTCGCCGAGCTTGTCGCGCCGGCCGCGCGCTTCGTGGATACGCTGCGCGAGGCCGTCGATGCGCGCCTCCGTCGCAGCGGCCTGGGTGCGGCCCTCCGCGACCTTCTGCCTGAGCTGCTGCACCTCTTCCTGGGCGCTCTGTTCCTGGAGCCGCAGCGCCTCGAGCGCTTCGTTCTCGCTCTCGGCATCGGCCTCGCGTTCGTGCTCGTCGCGCCCGAGATCGGCGATGCGCTCGGCCAGCGTCGCTTCCTCGTCTTTCAGCGTCGCGATGCGCGCGACTGTCTCCTCGAGCTCGGCCTGGTCGGTGGAGAGTCGCTCGGCCAGGTGCTCGAGACGATCGCGTGAGCGCTCGATCTCCGCGGCCAGGGCGCTGACCTCGTTGTCCGCCTCGAACGCCTCGCGGGACGCCAGCTCGGCGCGCTCCTCGATGGCGCTGGCCTCCTCGCGCGCGGCGAGGAGTGCAGCTTCGGACTCGGCGAGGCGGGTGTGGAACTCGTCGGCCTGGGTCCTGGATGTTCCGAGACCTTCCTGGTCCACCCGCTCGACCACAATCAGCTCGAGCAGCTTGTGCGAGGCCTCGTGCAGCGCGAGATCTTCCAGCTCGTTCCTGTACAGAAGGAAGCGCTCTGCCTTGGCCACCTGGCGCTTGAGCGAGCCGCGTGTGCGGTCGATCTCCGAGACGATGTCGTTGATGCGCAGCAGGTTCTGCCGCGTCAGGTCCATCTTCCGTTCAGCCTGCTTGCGGCGCTGCTTGTACTTCGTGATGCCGGCGGCTTCTTCGATGAACAGCCGGCGGTCCTCCGCACGCGCGCTGACGATCTGTCCGATGCGGCCCTGCTCGACGATCGAGTAGGCCTTGGTTCCGACGCCCGTGCCGAGAAATAGCTCCGTCACGTCGCGCAGGCGCACCTGCGTCTTGTTGATGAGGTATTCGCTGGTCCCGTCACGGAACAGGCGGCGCGTGACGGCGATCTCCGAGTAGTCCTTGTACTCGGGCGGTAGCGTTGCGGCGTACTCCGGGTCGGTGTTGTCGAAGGTGATGGTGACCTCCGCCAGCCCGTGCGGTCCGCGGCTCTCGGAGCCGTTGAAGATCACGTCTTCCATCGACCGGCCGCGCAGGTGCTTGGCGCTCTGCTCGCCCATGCACCAGCGGATCGCGTCCACGATGTTCGACTTGCCGCACCCGTTGGGCCCGACCACGCCCACCACGTCGTGGTCGAAGTGGATCACCGTCCGGTCCACGAAGGACTTGAACCCGGCAATCTCCAGCTTCTTGATGTGCATCGATATGTCCTTGGCGACCGGGCCCGGTCTGCTGTGGAATAGCAGCGTGACGCCACGGCGCTCGCTTTGCAGCGGAGTCCGGAGCTAGCGTCACCACACGTGTTGTATGGTCACACCCCGTATCTGCACACTCGTACACCGCTGAACGCCCGCTTACAAGCGTCGAATGGCGCAGATACGGCTTTCCCAGCCGATTCCGGTCCGGTGCCGGTCAGACGGCCGGTCTCTAGCGCCTCTCGAAGTAGTGGAAACCCGGCAGGAAGTGGCGCACACTCCACGCCCGACAAGATCCATGCCCCGTCGAGGCAGGTTGCGGTTGACACCCCGCGTCCCAGGACGCATCTGCTCAGGAGTAGAGGTCCCCCACAATGACATACGAGTACGTTTGCACCGCGTGCGGGCACGAATGGGAAGCGGAACAGCCCATCAGTGCGGAGCCGCTGAAGAAGTGCCCGAAATGCAACAAGAGCAAGGCCAAGCGCCAGGTCTCCGGTGGTGCTGGCTTCATTCTCAAAGGTGGGGGATGGTACGCGGACGGCTACGGTTCCAGCGGTTCCGGTAGCGGGACCAAGGGTTCCACGGAGACCAAGGCGAGCAACAGCGCGCCGGCCGACAAGGCCAAGGAGCCGACCAAGAAGGAATCGAAGGGCAAGTCCGGGGCGGCCGCCGCCTAGCAGCGGCCGGGCGGGCACGACATGGTGGACAAGCAGCGCGAGCTCGCAGAGCTTCGCCAGAAAACCGAGCAGATCGACCTCGAGCTTCTGCAGCAGCTCGAAGCGAGGGCGCGTCTGTCGCGCGAGATCCAGGTCCGCCTTGAAGGCGCGCCTCCCTCGATCGACATCGACGAGGCAGAGTGGCTGGAAAAGCTGCAGGCTGCCGCGAAGGGCGATCTGCCGCCGGAAAGCCTCAAGGCGATCTTCAGGCAGATCCGTTCCGAAGCCCGGACCATCGAGCAGCCGGTGCGCGTCGCGTATCTGGGCCCCGAGGGCGGATTCACCTACGAGATGGCGCGCAGCTACTTCGGCGCGACGGCTGCTCTGGTCGAGAATACGACCGCCATCGAGGCACTCGAGGAAGTTTCGCGCGGTCGCGCCGTCTTCGCGGTCATCCCGTTCGAGTCGTCGGTGGACGGGCTGGTGCAGCCTTCGATCACGGCGTTGGCGCAGACCGAGCTGGTGTTCGTCGCCGAGCGCGTACTGCCCGCGACGCTGGACCTGATGAGCCGCACCGCCAACCTCGGCGACATCGACAAGGTGTACGCCACCGCTGCCGCGCATGCGTCCTGCGAGCGCTTCCTGGCGCGGGAGATGGGGAAGCTCTCGGTGATCGACGTCCGATCGCCCGTCGTGGCGGTGCAGCTCGCGCGTGAAGATCACGGAGCCGCAGCCATCGTGCCGGAAGCCTGCGGGCGCGCGGGCAACCTGGATGTCGTGCGCTCGAATATCGGGGATTCGCCCGAGCTCCGCTTCCGTTACGGCATCGCCAGCGCCCGTCCCGCGATCCGCTCGGGCAACGACACGACGTGCCTCTTGTTCAGCGTCGACGACTCGCCGGGTTCGCTGTTCGATGTGCTGCGACATTTCGCCGAGCGCGGCATCAACCTGAAGAAGCTGCAGTCGCGCCCGGTACGTGGCGAGAGCTGGGACTACATCTTCTACGTAGAAGTGAGCGGCCACGTTACCGATCGGCCGGTGGTCACGGCGCTCGAGGCGATCAAGCGGTCGACGAAGTACCTGAAGGTCCTCGGCTCGTTCCAGGCGCAGGCCTAGGTTCCGCGCACCGGGGGCGGGGAGCGCGCTGCCGCCCGCCGCTGCGACGGCCCCGGAGCCTCGACTGACAACCCTGGGTTTTCCCTTTCCGCGTCGCGAGCTAGGCTTCGCGGCGACATGAGCCTCGTCACTCCCGGTATCGAATCGCTGCGCGCCTACGAGGCGGGCAAGCCCGTTGATGAGCTGGCCCGTGAGCTGGGTGTCACCGACGCCATCAAGCTCGCATCCAACGAGAACCCGCTCGGGCCGAGCCCGAAGGCGGTCGAGGCGGCCCGCATGGCGGCGGCGGAGCTCAACCGCTACCCCGATGCGGCGGCCTACCGCCTGAGGGAAAAGCTCGCGGCGGTGCATGGCGTGGAGATGAGCGAGGTCATGCAGGGCAACGGCTCCAACGAGCTGATCGAGCTCTTGATCAGGACGTTCACTACGCCGGCCCAGCACATCGTTTTCGCGGCGCCCTCGTTCGTTGTCTACAAGCTGGCGTCGACTGCGCACGGCACGCCCTTCACGGCGGTGCCGCTGCGTGACCTCACCCACGACCTCGAGGCGATGGCCGCAGCCGTCCGCCCCGAGACGCGGCTGATGTTCATCGCCAATCCGAACAACCCCACCGGGACGCACGTCGGGCGCGCCGCCGTCGAGAAGCTGCTTCGCGAGGTGCCGCCCGAGGTCATCATCGTGATGGATGAGGCCTACATCGAGTACGCCGACGCCGAGGACTATCCGGATTCGCTGAAGCTCCGCTCGCTGCGCGAGCGCCTGGTGGTGCTGCGCACGTTCTCGAAGATCTACGGCATGGCGGCGTTGCGCGTCGGATTCGCCGTCGGGCCGGCGCAGCTCATCGACTACATGAATCGCGTGCGCGCGCCGTTCAACGTCAACGCCGTGGGACAAGCAGCGGCCATGGCGGCGCTCGACGACCACGAGCACGTCGCGACGAGCCGGCGCATCAACCAGACCGAGCGCAAGCGCTTGATAGCAGCGCTGGGCGCGATGGACGGCGTGAAGGTCGCGCCGAGCCAGGCGAATTTCGTGTTCGTCGACGTAGGGCGATCGGCCCGCGACGTGTACGACAAGATGCTGCGTAGAGGCGTCATCGTGCGGCCGCTCGGGCCGCTCGAGAACTGCCTCCGCATCACCGTCGGCCGGCCCGAGGAAAACACGCGGATGCTCGAAGCTCTCGGCGAGGTGCTCGCTTGATGCCCCGCGGGGTGGCGCTGCTGCTGGTCGCGTTTGCGCTGCTCGCTACCGGCTGCCCGAAGAAGGACGAGGTGGTCGTCCAGACCTCGGCTGGCAAGGGGCTCACGGCGGCACAGATCGATCAGGATCCGCTGGCATTGCTTCCCGGTGGTGCGGTCGGGCTGGTCGTGATCCGCGCCCAGCAGATGTTCTCCTCGCCGTTCGGCCAGAAGCTGCTCGAGATCGCCAAAGCGCGCGCGCCGTTCCCCGCGTCCGCAGGCTTCGATCCCCAGCGCGACCTGCAGCAGCTCGCGATCGGCGCGTACTCCATGTCGGGTGCAAACGTCGCCGCCGTGGCGACCGGAACGTTCAACAAGCAGGCCATCGAGCAGGCGGCAAGCGGTACCAGCAAGACGCCGCTCGGGCTGCCGGTGACCGCGAGCAGGTACGCCGGGCGGACGCTGTTCACCTCGGCCACCGTGGGGTTCGTGGTGCTGACCTCGCACACGGTGCTGCTGGGCGACGAGACCGGCATCCGCCGCGCACTGGATCGCATCAAGGAGGGCCGCGTCTCGCGGCAGGTGCCGGATTGGTTCGGCAAGTTGCTCGAGACGCCGAACGCGGCGTTCGCGGCCGGCTTCGACCTGCGCGGGCATCCCATCACCGACGCGATGCGCCAGCAGCTGCCGTTCCTCGACGGCATGGAGACGGCGCGCATGCTCGGCAACTTCAAGCCGCCAGGCGTCAACCTTGCCGGCACGCTCAGCTACTCCGACGAGAAGGGTGCCAAGGCAGGTGCCGCCAACCTGCTGCAGCTGCAGCAGACCTTGCAGTCGTACGGGCCCATCATGCAGCTGGTCGGCATCACGCAGCCCGTGAAACAGTTGCAGGCCGAGGCGCACGGCAAGGACGCACAGTTCGTCGTCGGGCTCGACGGCGCCGCGGTGGGGCAGCTGCTCGACAAGGCGTCCACCGCGCTGGGCGTGCCCTCCCAGCCCAACGTGATCCCCGCGACGCAGAGCACCGGGCTCGGCGGTCCCGGCCATTGACGCCATGACGCGACTGATCGTGCGCCCGGCACAAGGGCCCCTGCGCGGCAGCGTGCCGCTGCCGAGCGACAAGAGCATCAGCCACCGCGCGTTGATCCTGGCGGCGCTGGGCGCTGGCCGCTCGGCGATCCGCCGTTTTTCCTACGGCGAGGACAACGTCGCCACGCTGGCGGCGTTCCGGGCCATGGGCGTCGGCGTGGAGGACGACCGCCACGGCACGTTGGCTGTGCACGGCGTGGGACTTTCGGGGCTGTCGGCGCCGTCCGGCGACATCGACTGCGGCAACTCCGGCACGACGATGCGACTGCTTTCGGGCGTGCTCGCAGCGCAGCACTTCCGTACCCGCCTGGTGGGGGATGCCTCGCTGTCGCGGCGCCCGATGGGACGTGTCGTCCGCCCGCTCCGAGCGCGCGGCGCCAGCATCGAGGGCCGCCCGCATGAAAAGCGCGCCGACGACGTGACCGCCCCCCTCGTCATCGGCCCCTTGCCCGACGGCCAGCGGCTGGCTCCGCTCGAGTACGAGATGCCGATCGCCAGTGCCCAGGTGAAGAGCGCGCTGCTGCTCTCCGGGCTCTTCGCGTCGGGGCCGACGCTGTTGCGCGAGCCGTTCGTGAGTCGCGATCACACCGAGCGGATGCTGGCCGCGCTGGGCATGCCCATCGAGGCCGCGGGACCGATGCTGAGCCTTCACCCCCCCGCCGATCCGAACGCAATCCGCCCGTTCGATATCGATCTGCCGGGCGATCTCTCCGCGGCGGCGTTCCTGCTGGTTGCGGCCGCGCTGGTAGAAGACAGCCAGGTGACCGTGCGCGACACGGGCCTGAACCCCACGCGTGCCGGCATCGTCGATGTGCTGCGCATGTCCGGCTGTCGGATGGGCATCACGCCGCGCGGCGAGACGCTGGGCGAGCCCTGGGGCGAGATCACGGCCAAGGGAGGTACACTGGAGGCCGTCAACGTCGGAGGCGAGCTGGCAGTGCGATCGATCGACGAGATCCCGATTGCCTGCGCTCTGGCCGCGCGGGCGCGCGGCACAAGCGAGGTGACCGATGTGCGCGAGCTGCGCGTCAAGGAAAGCGATCGCATCGCGCTGATGGTCGGGCTCCTCAGGAGCTTCGGCGTCGCGGCGGAGGAACGCGACGATGGCCTGGTCGTGGAAGGAAAGCCTGGAGGTCGGCTGTCGGCGGCGCACGTCGAAAGCGGCGGCGACCACCGCATCGCGATGACCGCCGCCGTGCTCGGTCTGGTCGCCGACGGCGAGACGATCATCGAGGACGTGGACTGCATCGCGACGAGCTTTCCGCGCTTCGCCGGCACGCTCAGGGCGCTCGGAGCCGAGGTGGAGGTGCAGTCGTGAGCCGCAGCCGGCCCGTGGTGGCGATCGACGGTCCGGCGGGCGCGGGCAAGACGACGGTCACGCGCCGTGTCGCGGAGCGGCTGGGCTACGTGCTGGTCGGCACCGGTGCGCTGTACCGGTGCGTGGCGCTCTCGGCCCAGCGCCGCGGCATCGCGTGGAGCGACACGGAAGCGGTCGGTGCGCTCGCGCACGATCTGGCCGCGCGCGACGCCATCCGGTTTTCTTCCGGAGACGCGGGGCAGCAGCGCGTGCTGCTGGAAGGCGCGGACGTATCGACGGCCATTCGTGCCGAGGACATCGGACAGGGCGCCAGCAAGGTCAGCGCGATGCCGGAAGTGCGGCGTGCGCTGCTCGACATGCAGCGCGCGGCGGGCGCGGACGGCGGCGTCGTGCTGGAAGGGCGCGACATCGGTACGGTCGTCCTGCCCGATGCGGAGGCGAAGTTCTTCCTCACTGCCAGCGTGGACGTGCGGGCCAGGCGGCGCTTCGACGAGCTCCGCGCTTCGGGCGCGGAGGCCCTGCTCGATCAGGTGCGGACGGAGGTCATCGAACGCGATCGCCGCGACAGCACGCGTCCGGTCGCGCCACTCAAGCGCGCCTGCGACGCGCTGCTAATCGACAGCTCTTCCATGAGCATCGACGAGGTGGTCGATGCGATCGTGCAGCGCGTCCGGGAAGTCGAGGGGAAGATGCGCGGCACTCCGCCATGAGAGCCCTGGCGATGCTGCTGGCTTTCGCGCTGCTTTCGGCCTGCGGTCCGGAACATATTCCGCCTCCGAAGACGCCGGCACCGGGACTGTCGTCGCCCAGCGATGCGATTCCGGGCGACCTGGACGTGGCGCTGCGTCTCGATCTGCACCGCATGCGGGACGCGCTGGGTCCGGCAGCGGTCGCCGAGCTGGAGCGCCGCACGCCTGGCGACGCCAGCGCCGAAGGAGCCGACGCGCGGCTGATGGCAGAGGCGTTCCAGCACGCCGACACGGTGTGGATCGCGCTCAGGCCCGAGCCGCGGGCGGCGTTGATGGACAACGTGATCGTGCTCGAGGGGCGCTTCGGGCAGTTCGACCCGCAGCACTTCCCGACGCAGCCACGTTGGCGGGCTCCGGTCGACCTGGGAGGCGCGTGGCGGCTGTACTCGCGCGCCCGGCCGGATGCGCGTGCGGCGCCGGCGCGCATCTACGCGCGTTCGAACAACCTGCTCGTGTTCGTGTCCACGGCGGAGATCGACAGCGCTGCGCGCGCCATCGAGAAGCGCGCGGGCGACGAGCACATGGATCCCGAAGCCAAGGGTGCGGTGTCGATTGCCGCGCGCCTGCCGCCGCTCGCCGGGCTGATCGCGGCGCGCTCGCCGGCGGCCGCACGGCTTCTGGGGAAGGGGACGAAGCTCTCGGCGGAAGCCGACCTCGGCGCGCAGGGCCTCTCGGCCGAGCTCGACGTGGCCTTCGAAACGGCGGACGACGCGCGGGCTGCGGCCGACGCGGCCGGGTTGCTCGCCAGCTCCGTCGCCGGTCAGGGTGGGGCGACCGCGGTGGTGGCCAAGGCGCTGCACATCGAATCGGTCGGCAAGTCGCTCGTGGTCCGGGTCTCGCTCACGCGGCGCGAGCTGGCGGAGCTGACGGCCTGCGCGCGATCGCCGGAGCACTGCGCGGCGCAGGTGGAGGCGCACTGATGGATCCCGAAGAGAAGCCTGTCGCGAGCACTCCACGGAAACGTGGCGGCCGCGTCTCGTACAAGTGGGTGATGGCCGCTCTGGCCACGCTGACCGTGGCGGCCGTCGTCTCCGCCGCCATCATCTACGAGAAGTACATCCGCTACGACCGCATCGCTGCCCTGCACCTGCCAGCCGACACCACCCTGGCGGTGCGCGTCGACGTGGACCAGCTGGAACTCTACGACCCCGTGCGAAAGCAGCTGCTGCCGCTGGTCGACGACTCGTTCGGCAGCGCGGCGGCCCGTCCGGAATCGCTGCCCTCGCGCCGTGAACGCATCCGGGTCCGTGCAGGCGTCGATCTGGCCATCGATCTCAGGGAAATCGTTGTGGCCCGGGGCCCGAGCTGGAAGGACTGGGTCGTCGTGGTGTCGGGGAAGTTCCCCCACCAGCGTGTGGTGGCGGGGATGGCCAAGGTGCTGTCCGAGGAGGGGGCCGGCTGGCGGCTGTCGAAAGACAAGCAGGAGCTGCTCGCTCCGACCGGCCTGGCGCTCGGACAGGCCAGCGACGGCTCGGTGATCCTGGCGTCCAGCCGGGCGCGCCTGGGCCAGGCTCTGCCGAGCCAGCACACCTACCAGCGCCTGGGGCTCGACAACCACGCGGCGGCGGCCGCGGTGGTGGTCGGCAGCCTGGTCCAGAGCTACGCCCGTTCTCCCGCCCGGTTCGTGGCGCCGTCGCTGGCACAGCTCGACTCGGTCCAGCGGCTGTCCGCCACGGTGCGGCTCGGCCATCCGCTCCAGGCGGAAGTCCGGGTCCTGCTCCGGCCTGGCCACGAAGCCGCGGCCATGAAACAGCCGTTGTCCAGGCTTCTCGCCGGGCTGGTCCGGCTCTCGGCGCTGGTTCCGGGGCAGGATTTCGCGGGAGAACGGGCCGCGCTGGGCCGGGCGCAGGTCTCGGTCGCTGGTCTGCACGAGCTCGACGTGCGCTTTGCGTGGAAGGCCCAGGAGGCCGAACGCGGTGCCGCGAGCCTGGCCAAGGCGGTCCGTCGCTGGACCGGCGGCAGGGCGTCTGGCGCCGCTGCCCGCCCGCCGTCCGGCCCGTGAGCGTGTCGGGCGGTTTGTGCTACATCAAGCGCCCGGCCGTGGGAGTATCGGGCGCCGCAGTTTTGCGTTTGACGTAGGGGGAGGCGTGCGCTACCTCACGCCGTCCCAGGCGTGGCTCGCGGCGCGCAGAACGGTCGCTTCAGGCGACGGTTCGCCGCTTTCAACGCCGGGTCCCCCGAACGGAGGCATCGTTTCAATCCATGGCTGACACTCAAACCACCACCCCATCCACCGACGCTTCGAGCAGCTTTGCGGCCATGTTCGAGGCCAGCGAAGCCTCGACCGGCGGGCTCGAGCTTGGCGGCGAAGGACAGATCGTTACCGGCATCGTGGTGCAGGTCAGTCACGACTCTGTCGTGATCGATATCGGCGGCAAGAGCGAGGGGGTCATCCAGCGCAACGAGTTCGCCGACGCCCACGGCGAAGTGAGCGTGCAGGCGGGTGACAAGGTCGATGTCTTCATCGAGAGTCGCGAGAGCGACGACGGTCTGATCTCCCTGTCCAAGGAGAAGGCCGACCGCATGAAGGTGTGGGACGAGATTTCCAGCGCGTGCGAGCGCGACGAGATCATCGAAGGCACCATCAGCCAGCGCGTGAAGGGCGGCCTCTCGGTCACCATCCGCGGCGGCGTCAAGGCGTTCCTGCCGGGCTCGCAGGTGGATCTGCGCCCGATCCGCAACCTCGAGAAGCTGATCGGTCAGACCTACGAGTTCAAGGTCATCAAGTTCAACAAGAAGCGCGGCAACATCGTGCTCAGCCGTCGCGTGCTCCTCGAGAAGGAGCGCGACGAGATGAAGCAGAAGACCCTGCAGACCCTCGAGGAGGGCCAGGTTCTCACCGGCACGATCAAGAACCTCACCGAGTACGGCGCGTTCGTCGACCTCGGCGGCATCGACGGCCTGCTCCACATCACGGACATGTCGTGGGGTCGCGTGAACCACCCGAGCGAGGTGTTCAACGTCGGCGACGAGGTCACCGTCAAGGTCCTCAAGTACAACCCCGAGACCGAGCGCGTCAGCCTGGGCATGAAGCAGACCCAGGAAGACCCCTGGAACCACGCCGAGGAGGCGTATCCCATCGGCAAGCGCGTCCGCGGCAAGGTGATGAGCCTGACCGACTACGGCGCGTTCGTGGAGCTCGAGCCCGGCGTCGAGGGCTTGATCCACGTCAGCGAGATGAGCTGGACGAAGAAGATCAAGCATCCGTCGAAGATGCTGGAGATCGGTCAGGAGATCGAGTGCCAGGTGCTCGAGGTCGATGCGCGCTCCAAGCGCATCAGCCTGGGCCTGAAGCAGCTCGAGCCCGATCCCTGGTCGCTGTTCACGGACAAGTACAAGCCCGGCGACAAGATCGGCGGCAAGGTCCGCTCGCTCACCGACTACGGCGTGTTCGTCGGCATCGAAGAAGGCGTCGACGGCATGGTCCACAAGACGGACCTGTCCTGGACCGTCAAGATCAACAACCCCGCCGATCTGTACGGCAAGGGTGACGACGTCGAGGCGATCATCCTGTCGATCAACCACGACGAGAAGAAGGTCAGCCTGGGCGTCAAGCAGCTCTGGGACGACCCGTGGGGCGTGATCCTCGAGTCGTACAAGCCTGGCACCGTGGTCGACGAGGTCACCGTGCTGAGCTCGACCGACTACGGCGCGTTCGTCCGGATCAAGGAAGGCATCGAAGCCATCATCCCCGCGAACGAGATCCCGGGCGGCGTCGAGCTGAAGGCGGGCCAGGTCGTCAAGGCCGAGGTGTCCAACATCGACACCATGGACCGCCGGCTCACCATGTCGCTGCGCAACCCGGGCGGGAGCCCGCAGGCAGAGCAGCTCCAGGTGATGAAGCGCGAGACCTCCGGCAAGACGGCCACCCTGGGCGATGTGCTCAAGGAGAAGCTCGGTGACAAGCTGCAGAGTATCGCAGCTTCCGAGCCGGCCCCGGCCGCAGAGGAGCAAGCCGAGGCCGCTCCGGCCGCAGAGGAGCAAGCCGAGGCCGCTCCGGCCGCAGAGGAGCAAGCCGAGGCCGCTCCGGCCGAGGGCGACGAGACCGGGTCCGCGTCGGACGACGACGCGCCCACCGGCGACTGAGCCGCTCCTAGTCCTTCGCTGGACCGGATCACGGCTTCCTGGCGCCCGCCGGGTCCGCTAGTGCGGGCTTTGCGGGCGCTTGTCGTGTGGTAGCTTCGCGCCCGGCGCGATGACCGAGCGACTCTGGGCTCCGTGGCGCATGGAATTCATCCGGCGCCCGAAGGGCGAAGGCGGCTGCGTTTTGTGCGGCTATGTCGGTGCGGAGCCGACGAGGGAAAGCGGCGTCCTGGCGCGCCGTGCAGGTGCCTACGTGGTGCTCAACAAGTACCCCTACACGGCGGGGCATCTGCTGGTCGTGCCGGAGCGCCACGTGGCCGACCCCGACGAGCTGGACAGCGGCGACCACGACGAGCTCTGGCGGCTGGTCCGGGATGCGCGCCGCGCCCTGGTAAACGCCACCGGCGCGCAGGGCATGAACGTCGGCATGAACCTGGGCGCCGCGGCCGGGGCGGGCATTGCCGCGCACCTGCACGTCCATCTGGTGCCGCGCTGGATCGGCGACGCCAACTTCATGCCCGTGATCGGTGACGTGCGGGTGATGCAGGAGTACCTGGAAGAAACCTGGGACCATCTCGCGCCGCACTTCGCGCCGCTTCCCGGCGAGGTGGGAGCTTGAAAGAGCCGCTGATCATCGACGAGGGGTTGGAAGCGCGACCTGGCTGGAACCGCGCGCGCGTCGTGTTCCTGGCGGTGAGCGGCCTGCTGGTCCTCGGGCTTCTGTACTGGGCCGGCTGGATTCTGCTGCCGTTCATCCTGGCGACGATCCTCGCCTACGTGCTCACGCCGCTGGTCGCGTTGTGCGAGCGCGTGCGCATCCCGCGGGTGCTGGCGATCCTGCTGGTCTACGCGCTGACGATATCGGGCATCTACCTATCCGTCGCAGCCGTCGCGCCGCGCGTCTACGAGGAGACGGCGAAGTTCGGGCACGACGCGCCCGCGCTGGCTCGCGATCTGGCAGGGCGCTGGGGACCGCGAGTGGACACCTGGGTTCGCGGAATGCTGCGCCAGGACAAGGTAGCGCCCAGCCCGGAGCCGGAGGCCGAGCCCGAGCCGGCATTCCAGATCCAGAAGCGCAAGGACGGTTCGTACGGTGTCGAGCTCGGTTCCGGCGTGGATGTCGTGCAGGAGGGCCCGAGGCACTGGCGCATCGTCGCGTTCAAGCCGGTCCAGCCGGAGAGGTTCAGCGTGTCGGCGGTCGTGGCGGAGGCCATCCAGCGCACCGTCAACTACGTCAAGACCAACATCGTCGACCTGATCAAGTTCGGGCAGGTGATCATCAGCCGCATCGCTCGAGGCATCTTTCTCCTGTTCATGACGCTGATGGTGGCCGCGTACCTGATGCACACGCGCGAGCAGGTCATCGCCTTCTTCCGATCGTTGCCGCCGCCCCGGGCGCGGCAGAGCTTCGACCGCCTGGTCCACCGCATCGACCGCGGGCTGGCCGGCGTGGTGCGCGGGCAGCTGCTCATCTGTCTGGTCAACGGCCTCTTGTCGGCCGTGGGGTTCTGGATGTTCGGGCTTCGCTACTGGCCGATCCTGGCCATCGTGGCCGGCGTGATGAGCCTGATCCCCATCTTCGGCTCGATCCTGAGCTCGATTCCGGTGGTGCTCATCGGGCTGACGCAGGACTTCTGGACGGCCCTCTGGGTGCTGTTGTGGATCCTCGGCGTCCACCAGATTGAAGCGAACCTGCTCAACCCCAAGATCATCGGCTCGGCAGCCCGTATCCACCCGGTCCTGGTCGTGTTCGCGCTGATCGTGGGCGAGCGGATGTTCGGGCTCTGGGGGGCGCTCCTGGCGGTGCCGGCATGGTCGGTCGCGCAGAGCATCTTCCAGCACTTCCGCTTCGAGTCGATGCCCGACGCCGGGCCCGACTCGCTGATCCCCCCCACCGTCACACCGCGGTCGTAGAACGCTCGAGAAGAGCAACTGTGCTATAGGCCCCCCGTGGCCAAGGAAGCCCGGAAGCTCCAGCGCGCGACCAGCCGTCAGGCGGACGACGGAAAGAGCAAGAAGAAGGCGCTCAACGCGCCCATGGTCCAGAAGCCGGCGCAGGCGCCGGATCCGCTGGGCAAGGAGCAGCTCAAGAGCATGGGGCTCCGGGTCGGCCTGCCGGTGCTGGCGCTGTGGGTCGTCGGCGGCCTCATCGCGGGCTTCTTCCAGGGATCTGCCGTCACCTTCTGGATAGCGCTCGGGCTGCCGGCGGCGGTTACCGTCGCGGCCGCGGGTCTGGTGATCTGGGCGGTGCGCCAGGCGAAGAAGGCCAAGAGCGTGGCCGGCATCCTGAGCAAGGTCGAGACGGCGGAGGATCGTCAGGCGGCGCTCGAGGAGCTCGAAGGCAGCGTCAAGAAGAAGGACACGGCGGCCATCTTCGCCAAGGCCCAGCTCGAGCTGCAAGACGACCCGAAGAAGGCGCTCGAGACGCTCGAGGGCATCAACCTCGACAAGGTGATGGCGCCGGTGGCGGACGAGGCGCGCGCGCAGCGCGCCATGATCCACCTGATGCTCGGTCAGGCCGGGCAGGCGCGGCAGCTGGTCGACAACATCGACCTGAAGCGCCACCAGGACGCCAAGACGCGGGCGATGATGGCCGCGGTCATTGGCGAGGCCTGGGCGCGCACCGGGCAGGCCAAGCGGGCGATAGAGACGCTCGACGTCTTCAACCCCGAGGACGAGGAGTACGAGCAGCTCCGCCCGCAGCTGTACCGGGCGCTGGCGTTCGCGAACGCCTACACCAGCAACACGAAGGGCATGCGCCGCGCGCTCCGCAAGCTGGCCCAGCAGGACGCACGTTTGCTTGGCGCTTTCATCGTCAAGAAGACACATCCGCTGCTGCAGAAAGAAGCGAAGAAACTTCTCGAGCAGAGTGGCCAGATGCCGCGCAAGATGGTTGTACAGCGGCGGGCGTGAGGCGCGCGCGCTTGCGCCCGGGCCAGCCGCCTGGTAGTCGCTCCCGGCCGTGACCCTCACCGGAAAACAGAAGCGCTTCCTGCGCGCGCTCGGACACGAGCTGCACGCCGTCGTCCAGTTGGGCAAGGAGGGCACGACCGAGGCAGTCATCAAGGCGGCCGATGTCCAGCTCCGGGCTCACGAGCTCGTGAAGGTACGGCTGGGCCAGAACTCCCCGCAGGAGCGGCACGAGGTAGCCGAGGCGTTGGCGTCGGCGACGCACAGCCAGGTCGCCCAGGTCCTCGGCAAGACGTTCCTGCTCTACCGCGCGCACCCCGACAAGCCGAAGATCCAGCTCCCAGCGGCGGGTCGCAGGTAGCGCAGCGCCGTGGAGGGCTGGACGGTCCTCGACGAGCAGAACGGGCTCTGGATGCTCGAGATATTCAACGACAAGGGCTTCTGCCGACCGCGGAGAAGCTGCGCGCGCTCGCCGTCGAGCGACTCCGCGCTACTTGACGCGTCCGGCGGCGCGTCCGCGTCGTTCAGGGCGCGGGGTTCTGGCTAGATTCCCGCCAGCGTTGCCTTGCCCAGCGGCTGGATCGCGACTTCGGGCAGGAGCTCGGCGTAGCTGACCACACGGCAGTCGGGCAGATCCGTCTCGATGAGCTTCTTCACGAAGCGGCGGACGTTGGGTTGCGTGAGCACGATGGGCGCCGCCTCCGGCCGAGCCTCTGCGTGGTGGATGGCGCGGCGGATGGAGCTGACGATGTCGCGACCCGCGGCCGGAGCCAGAGTGAGGAAGCTGCCCGCGGCGGTGCGCGCGATGGCGCCGCGGACTGTCTCCTCGATCTGCGGATCGAGCAGGAACACGCCCAGCTCCCGCACGCCGCCGGTCAGTTCGTGCGTGATGTGCCGTCGCATCTGCGAGCGGACGTACTCCGTCAGGTTGAGCGGATCCTTGTCCACGCCGGCAACCTGCGACAGCGATTCGAGGATGCCTTTCAGGTCGCGGGCCGAGATCCGTTCCTCCACCAGGCGGCGCAGGATGTCGGCCAGGAGAGTCAGCGGTACGGGCTTGGGTACGACCTGGCGCACGGTCGCCGGCGCGATCTGCTCGAGCTGGTCGAGCAGCACCTGCGTCTCGGCGATGCCCAGGAAGTCGGAAGCGCGATCACGCATGGTCTCGAGCACGCGGTCGACGACCAGCTCGGCGATGCCGTCGTCTGCCACGTCGTCGTCGATGCTGAACACGTTCGCCGGTACCTCGTGGATGGACAGCACCACGTGGCGTTCGGGCAGCTCGTCATCCACCTGGATGTGACAGTTCGGCAGTGGCACGCCCAGCTCGCGGAACACCACTTCCTGCACCGCTGCGCCGGCCGAACGGATCCCGGCCCGGCGCAGCTGGTCTCCTCGCATGTCGTCTTCCACCAGCGGCCCGAGGTCGCTCGACACCGCGAGGGACCACGGCACGACCACGGGCACGAAGCGGGGCACCGCGCTGCCATCCTCGCGCCGCTGCACGGGCTCGCTGGCCGCCTGCGCTTCGCTCACCCGGAGCTGCTGCGTACGGGCTCGCGAAGCCATGAACAACAGCCCGCCGATGACCAGGAAGGGGAGGGCAGGCAGGCCGGGCACAATGGCCAGGAGCAGCACGAAGATGCTTGCCACCCGAAGCGCCCGTGGCGCACCGAAGATCTGCGACGCCAGCTCCTCGCCGAGCGCCGTGTCCGGTTCCGCGCTGGCGACGCGGGTCACCAGCACGCCGGCGGCTGTCGCCAGCACCAGCGCCGGGATCTGCGTGACCAGGCCGTCACCGATGGTGAGCAGGCCGTACTTCTTCAGCGCACCGACGACCTCCATGTGCTGTTGTCCTACGCCGATGCCGAGGCCACCCAGGATGTTGACCGTCGTGATCAGGAACGAGGCGATGACGTCGCCCTTGACGAACTTCATCGCGCCGTCCATCGCGCCGTAGAACTGGCTCTCGCGGGCCAGCACCCTGCGCCGGCGCTTGGCCTCGTTGCCGTCGATGCTGCCGGCGCGGAGCTCCGCGTCGATCGCCATCTGCTTGCCGGGCATGGCATCCAGCGTGAAGCGCGCCCCCACTTCGGCCACGCGCTCGCTGCCCTTGGCGATCACGATGAACTGGATGATGGCCAGAATCAGGAACACCACGGCGCCGACGACGTAGTTGCCGCGCACGACGAACGTGCCGAAGGCCTTGATCACCTCGCCGGCGTTGGCCTGCAGCAGGATCAAGCGCGTCGACGAGACGTTGAGCGCCAGGCGTACGAGCGTGGTGATGAGCAGCAGGGTGGGGAAGGCGGCGATCTTGAGTGCGTCGGTGACGTAGAGCGTGACCAGCAGGATCGCGACCGATGACGCGAGGTTGGTGGCGATGAGCAGATCCAGCAGCCAGGTCGGCAGCGGGATGATCATCAGCGCCACGACGGCAATGACCAGCGCCGCCAGTGCAGCGTCGGCCGTACCCATGCTGCGTCGCTTCTGGCCAATGCGGAGTGCGGAGGGTGTCGCCATCGTTCGGAGCGGGGGTTGGGTCAGCTCGGGGCGGAAAACAGCGCGAGCACGCCGGTGTACAGCTGCAGGGTTGGATGGCCGCCGAAAGGCGCGATCTCGAAGGCGGAATGCATTCCGGCGAGCGGGATGTCGCCGAAGCGCTGGCGCAGGATGCGCGTGTCGACGTCGAAGGAGCCATACAGCGACGCGCCGCGGCCAGCACAGTCCATGTACAGCGCGAAGCGCGGCGCGGCGCCGGCGGTCTCGCGCGACAGTTCGCGCGAGACGGCTTCCAGATCCGTCCGGGCAGCAGCCGCGTCGCGCACTGCGAATGCCATGCGCATGCCCTCGCGCACTTCGTCCGAGATCATGAGACCGCGTCGCACCGGGTCGACGCCCTGCACACCGCGTACGATGAGCTCCGGCCGTCCGCCCACCTGCCGCGCGGCCGCTTCCTCCTCGGCCAGTACCGCGAAGACCAGCGGCTGGTCGCTGAGCTCGGAGCCGACCTCGGAGAGCAGATCAAGCGCAGGCCTGCCGTCGATCTCGACGACCATCGAGCCGCGGGTGCCGGTGATGCGGCCGAGCGGCAGCAGCATCCGACAGGCGTGCGACGCGCGGATCAGCGGTGGCGCCATGCCGTGCATCACCATGGCGACCGCACCGCCTTCGTGGACCCGCCCTTGGCTGTCGATTGCAACCAGCGCGCGCTCTCCCACAGCGCCGGCTCCGAACACATGCTGGGCACCCCGGATCTCCCGCAGCGGCTCCAGGGCGGCTGGACCGTAGCTGTCGGCTCCGACGAAGACCAGACTGGCCGGTGCCCGGCGCCCCAGCCGATCACCGAGCTGGCGTGCGAGTGACTCGCCGAGCTCGTCGGGCGTAGCCCCGCCGCAGGAGAGCACTTCGCTCTGGCCACCGGACCAGGCGATCATGCTTGCCGCGGACTGGCGTTCGATCTCGCCCTGCTCGCTGAGCACGCCGGTGCCGCTGACGATCAACACCGGGGTGCCCGCCGCGACCTTGGAGATCTGCGCCGCCACCTCGTCCGGGGCGTTGGCTATCGCGCCGCTGCAGAACACCAGCCCGCCACCTGGGCGGTCCAGGCCGCCCAGGAGCTCGCCGAATGCCCGGGCCACGCGGTCCGGGCCCTGAGCCTGGAGCATCGATGTCGCTGCAGCCCTCGACATGGCCCGCCGACGGTATTTGGGGCTGACCCTGACCGCAAGAGCCCAGGTGCTCCCCTTTGCGGGCAGTTCGCTGCCCCCAGCTGCTGCCGTGTGATCTAGGCTGGTTCCACGATGGGTGATCCGGCCGACCAGCTGCAGCTGCGTTCCTACGGCGGCTCGGACGTGGGCCGCCGCCGCCAGGGCAACGAAGACGCCTATCTGTGCGACGACGTGCTCGGCCTGTGGGTCGTTGCCGATGGAATGGGAGGGCACGCCGCCGGGGAAGTGGCGAGCCAGGAGGCGTGCGACACCATCTACGGCATGGTCAAGCGCGGTCTGTCTGCGCTCGACCTCTGCGGTGACTACTCGGATGACAAGGCGCGCGCAGCCTCCCGGCTGCTCGAGGGCGCGGTCCAGGCGGCGACGTACATGATCTTCGCGATGGCCGAGCTCGACAGCGGCAAGGCGGGAATGGGCACGACCATCAGCGCCATGATGCGCTTTGGCGACTACGCCGTGCTCGGGCAGGTCGGTGACAGCCGCATCTACCGCGTGCGCAGCGCCGAAGTGGAGCAGCTGACCGAGGATCACACGTTGATCGCGTGGCAGCTCAAGCAGGGGCTCATCGACGAGGAGGAAGCCAAGCGCAGCCGGCACAAGAACGTGATCACGCGCGCCGTCGGCAACCGCGACTACGTGCAGGTCGACACCACGGTCATCGAGCTCGAGCTCGGCGACCTGTACCTGCTATGCAGCGACGGCCTGCACGGCTATCTGCGCATGGAAGAGATCCCGAGCATGACCGAGTCCGGGGGACTTGCTTCGGTGCAGCGGCTGCTCGACCTGGCCAACGCGCGTGGAGGCCGGGACAACATCACCGCCGTGCTGGTCGAGGTCTCTTGACGCGACGGTCGCTCTAGGCCCTGCCGATCTGCCGAACGGCCAGTTTCTTGGCCTCGATGCGCCCTTTCCGCTACCGGGGAGTACGAAGGAGAGTGGCGGATGAAGTCGAAGCGCATCGGGGTCGTGATGGGTGGAACCTCCGCGGAGCGGGAAGTGTCCCTACGCTCCGGTGACGCCGTCGCCACTGCGCTGGCAGAGCGCGGTCACGAGGTCGAGCGGATCGTGCTCGGCGCCGGTATCGAGGCCATGGACCGCTTGAGGAAGAGCAGCATCGATGCGGCCTTCCTCGCGCTGCACGGACGGTTGGGAGAGGACGGCTGCATCCAGGGACTACTCGAGCTCCTGGGCATCCCCTACACGGGTTCGAACGTTCTCTCGAGCGCGTTGGCAATGGACAAACTCAAGGCCAAGGAGCTGTTCCGGCTGCACAACGTGCCCACGCCGCCCTACTACGTGTTCGAGGGTGACGACTGTGCGGACCTGGAGGAGACCCACGGCTCGTTCGGGTTTCCGGTCGTAGTCAAACCGCGGCGCGAAGGTTCGAGCTTCGGCGTGGCCCGCGCCTCGAACATGGCCGAGTTGGCGCGCGCGATCGACGCGGCGCTCGCTTTCGATCGGTCGGTTCTCGTCGAGCGGTTCATCGCTGCCAGCGAGGTGGCGGTCGGCATCCTCGACGGGCGCGTGCTGGGTGCGATCGAGATCGCACCGAAGAGCGGCATGTACGACTTCGAGGCCAAGTACACGCCGGGCATGACGGAGTACTTCATGCCGGCGCGGCTGCCGGCCACCCGCTACCGCGGAGTGCTGAACCTCGCCGAGCGCGCGGCCCAGGCGCTCGATTCCAGCGGAGCCGCGCGGGTCGACCTGCTCGTGACCGAAGGGCAGAACGAGTACGTGCTCGAGGTCAACACGTTGCCGGGGATGACTCCCACCAGCCTGTTGCCCAAGATCGCCCAGGCCGCGGGTTTCTCGTTCGGCGAGCTGTGCGAAGCGATCGTGCAGCGCGCGCGGCTCCACACCGGCGCACCTCTGGCCCGGCGCGACGAGCTCGAGGTCACGACGCCGCCGTCCGGCGAGCTCGAGCCGCTCGATCTGGCGGTCTGACTCGCCGCTCGCCCCTCCGGGCGAACGGCTCGTGGCTTCAGGCTTCAGGAAGCTCGAGCTACTTCGCCGCGGCCTGACCGCGCTTGCAGCGCTGCTTCACCTGCTCGTTGTGCTGGGCGACCATGCGCTTGACCTCGCCCGGCTTGTCGTCGGGGGGCAGGAACGCGTAGCGGAGCGAGTCGGCGCGCGCACGCTCGGTCTGGTCCGGATTGACCACCAGACCTGCGATGCCGAATCCGAATCCGACGCCGACCAGTACGCCGCCTAGCGCCGCGCGCCCGCTGGCGATGTGGTGCTGTTCGCTGACGGCACCGCTGGCAGAGGTCGATTTCGTGGTCTCGAAGGCGTTGATGAAGACAATCGTGCCCACGGCGATGGCAGCGAGTCCGGCGACGCCCAGCCCGGCCGCGACGAGCCGCTTGTTGTCGAAGTGGTGCACGGCCTGCTTGTGGCGCGACAGCATCGGGGAGGCGGGCAGTTCGCCGGACAGCCCCGGGATCGACTCGGGGCTGCTCTGGCCGACGCGGTACAGCCCCAGACCGTCGTTCCGGGTGTGCACGTCGTTGTCGCCCACGTCCGCGTACTCCGTGCGCGTCCGCGCTACCACGAGCCAGGAGCGCTGCTCGCACGGCGTGCGGGCTGGACCCGCCGATGTGGGCACCTCGCTGCCCAGGCGTTGCGCGCCGCTGGCACAGCCGGCAACGAGCAACAGACACGTAGCGGCGACCGCGCGCATGAGGCCACGGCGTATCACGTTGCCCTCGCGAGCAATACGCGAACGATCGAGCTGTAGCAAAATGCCACATAAGCACCCAGAGCGGGGCGCGTATGTGTGGCAATTTGCTACAGTTTCGCTGCTAGATGCCCGGTGGGCACGGCCCGGTCATCGGGCTCGTGGGCTGCCCATTCAGGCTGGGCGGTGTCCAGGTGCAGGTTCCGTCGGCGTTCTTCATGACGCCCGGGATCGCCGTGGGCGTACCGCTGGCGGACGGCGCGGGCGCGGCGGCAGGCGGCGGAGTCGTCGCTGCCGGGGCGGCCGGTGCGGGCGCCGGAGCCGGAGCCGGGGCCGGAGCGGGTGCGGGCTGCTGATAACCGGGCGCGGGCTGCTGATAGCCGGGCGGCGGCTGCTGATAGCCCTGCGGCGGCGGCTGCTGGTAGTAGCCGGGCGGCGGCGGGTTCTGCGGTGGCGGTTCCGAGCCGCCGCACGCGACCAGAAGCGCGGCGGCAGCTGCTGCGAATACGAGCGACCCGTTCTTCATGCGGCGCATTCGACCACGAGCCGGGCTCTGCCGCCAGAGGCGACGTGACGCGCGGCCGCCTGCTGCTGACCGAGGTGGCATCCGCGCCGGCGGACGGGCTGTGGGGACGCCCGGGAGCGAACGTCTCCCGGCCGCGCCGGTCGAGCCGCCCATGGTCCAACCCCCCCCCTACCAGTAGCGGAAATCGGGTGGCTCGCCCATGGTCAATTGAGCGACCCTTTGGCGCCCGGCTGCGGCATTCTAGGGCCTCTTCATGCGGTCGATGGCCGCCGGGTCGCGGAAACGCCGGATCTTCGCGACCAGCTGTTCGCGATGGATCCAGGGCAGCACGTTCCCACGCGGGGTGGCGTACTCCAGGTACAGGTTGTCGTCGGTGGAGACCAGCTGGCGGAGCGGCACGCCCGCGATATCCGCGCTCTCGGCGAGGAACCGATCGAGCCCCTTGTCCATCACCAGCGCGTCGTCGACCAGGCTGATGAGCGGCCGCTTGTTGGGGAGCGTGGCCTGGATGGCGGGGCGCTGGGACAGCGCCGCGAGCTTCGCAGGGGAGGTGCGGAGCGGCTCGTCGGAGGCCACCAGGATCCCCTGTCCGCCGCTGTAGAAGAGCGTCACATGCTTGAACTGCTGGCGCAGCGTGTTCAAGACCGTCGCGAACGTCTTGCGGTAGACGTGGTGCAGCTGCACCCACTGCTGGAACACGCCGCCCGGCTTCAGGTGCTGGTGGACGAGCTCGTAGTACTCGCGGCTGTACAGGCTGGCGGCGCCGGCAAACCAGATGCTCGACAGCTCCATGCTGATGAGGTCGTAGCGCTCCTGGTCGACGAGCAGGTAGTTGCGGCCGTCCTGGTGATGGATGTGCACGCGCGGGTCGCCCAGCGCGCCGCGGTTCGGCATGGTGAAGAAGCGGCGGGCCGCTTCCACGATGGCCGGCGAGATCTCGACCAGGTCGAGCCGCTTCCACGGGTAGGCGCTAAGCGTGCCGAGCGTGGTGCCCGTGCCGCAGCCGATCACGAGCGCGTGGTTGTAGTGGTGGACGAACAGCGAGGGGTAGTGCGCGAACGAGCGCTGGGCCTGCATCTCCCAGCCCGTGTTGCCCTGGAACTTGCCGTTGGTAAACAGCGCGGTGACGCCCTTGGCGCGCGTGACGCTGGTGACGCCGCCGTGGATGTCTTCCTTCAGGAAAAGGAGCTGCCCGGCGCTCTGGCCGCCGTCGAAATAGACGTTCGTGCCGCTCGTGAGGCGCACCAGGTTCCAGCGCGGCAGAAGCAGCGCGGCGGCGACGCCTGCCACCGACAGCGCGGCGACAGGCTTGCCGATGGATCGGCCCAGCGCCGGCGGCGTTGCGAGCCCGCCCACCACGAACACCAGCGCAATGGCAATCAGCGAGCTCTGCGAGCCGAGAGCCGGCAGCACCAGATAGCCGGTGACCAGCGAGCCGACGACGGCGCCCAGCGTGTTGATGGCGGTCAGGCGACCGACGAGTCGTCCCACGTCGGAGTAGCGCGCCACGCGCTGGAGCAGCAGCGGGAAGGTGAGCCCCATCAGCGTCGTCGGCACGACGAGCACCGTGAAGGCAGCCAACCCGCGGATCACCTCGCGCGCGTCGAAGGTCTGGAACACCTTGCCGGTGTTCGCGAAAAACCACGGCAGCTTGTCCCAGATCGGCAGCGTTGCGGCGAGCGCGAGACCGGTTGCTGCCAGGCCCAGCGGCAGCGCCGCATCGCCGAAGCGGCGGTGCACCCACGCAGCCCGCGATGCGCCGAAGAACAGGCAGGTGAGGAACACCGCCAGGATCAGTCCGAAGGCGTAGGCGCTGTTGCCGATGACCAGCGCCAGGAGGTGCGTGAACACCACCTCGGCAGCGAACACCAGCCAGCCGCTGCCGGCCGCCAGCACTCCCAGCAGGACGAGCTCGCGGGTGGGCGGTGCATCGACGTCGCCGGGTGCGTCCGCGGCGGCGGCTCTGGGCTCGCGCCGCTCGTGCGTCGAGACGCTGCCGTCCTCGGCCGGCGCGAAGGACAGCTCGCGGCGGCCGAGCAGGAGCGCCGTCAGGCCAATCGCGATGCTGAAGCCGGCCGAAGCGTGCAGCGTCCCCGCGATGCCGAGCGCAGGCAGGATCAGGTACGCCGCGCCGAGCGCGCCAGCTGCGCCGCCCAGCGTGTTGACCGCGTACAGCCAGCCGATGCGCTTCTCGCGCAGACGCGCCTCGTCGGCGTCGCGCGCCTGGCCAGGGCCGAGATGGCGCGACAGGAGCGGCAGCGTGGCGCCCATCGCCGTGGTCGGCACGATCACGAGCAGCATCGCCATCAGCCAGCGGAAGAAGCTGACCAGAGCCAGCGAGTGCGGCGCGCTGCGAGCCAGCGCGACGTACAGCGGCGTGAGCAGACCGAAGGCGAGGGGAGACAGCGCCACGGCGATGCCCACCACCACTTCCATCAGGCCGTACGCGAAGAACGGGCGTTGCACGCGTCGCGTATAGCGGCCGCCGAGGTGCGAGCCGAGCGCCAGACCGGTCATGAACGCGGCGAGCACTGCGCTGACGGCATAGGCGGTCGAGCCGACGACGTAGGTCAGGTACTTCGAGAAGCAGAGCTGATCGACCAGGCCGGTCGCCCCCGAGATCACGAACAGGAGTAGGGTGACCGCGAACGGCGGCGCGCCGGTGTGGGCCAGGGTGTCGCTGGCGACTTCGTCGGCGGGAGCTGCGATGGGTGACGAGGTGCTCAAGGGGCGGGGACCATAGCAGTGCCCCGCAGAGGCGGAAGACGTGGGGCGAAAGCGAGGGGATCCCGCGGGGTTGAGTACTTGGCGCTTTGCGCGCCCCGCGCCGGATGACAATGTTCGGAGCGATGCAGGTCCAACCCATCGGAACGCCCGCCGCGATGGAGCGCCTGAGCCGATCCATCGACGAGCATCGCTCGACGCCGCTCGCGCTGGCGCTGACCCGTCGCGACCTCGGGCCGTATCGCGGCTACGCCGAGATGCTGATGGCTCTCTCGGAGCTGGTGCGGCGCGGCGCGGCGCTGGACGTGATCGGTGAGAGCGTCGACGGCGAGCCGCTGTTCGCCCTCACGGTGGGGCCCCGGGATGCGAAGCGCACGACGGTGCTCTTGAGCGGTGTGCATCCGACGGAGTGGATCGGCATCGAGACACACCTGACGCTGCTCGACGAGCTGGTCGAGCGGCCGCCCACAGATCGGCGCGTGGTCAGCGCGGTGCTGGCCAACCCCGACGGGATCTGTCGCGTGGAACAGAACCTGCGCGACAGGCGGCGGCGCTTCGTCCGCCACAACAGGAATCGCGTCGACCTGAACCGCAATTTCCCGAGCTACTGGGGGCGGCTGAGTCTCGCCCGGCTGGTACCGGGCGGAGTGTTCTCGGGCGGTCGCGCTCCGGCCAGCGAACCCGAAGTACGCTCGATCACGGCGTTCCTGAAGGGCAGCATGATCGACCGCGCGGTGTCGTTCCACAGCTTCGGTGGCATGGTGCTGTATCCGTATGGCGGGAAGCTCGCTCCGCCCATCGATGCAGGGGAGCACCGGCGCTGGGCGCGCTACGTGGCGCGCCAGGCGGGCGGGCAGCGACCTTATCGCGCCGTGCAGTCGTCGCACTGGGTGCCGGGAGTGACGGCGCCGGGCATGGAGCTCGACTGGTTCCACGACCAGCACGGGGCGCTCAGCCTGCTCATCGAGTGCTCGCGCGGAGGGCTGCTCGGTGGGCGGCGCAGGCTCGACAAGCTGCTCGAGCCGTTCGCGTGGTTCAATCCGCCGCGGCCGGACACCTGCGCTCCCCGCATCGCCAAGGCCGTCGAGCCGTTCGTGCGCGGCATGGTGCGGCCCCCGGGGGAGTAGGGCGCGGGCGCGGAGCGGTGTGGGGCCCGGTGTGGGGCCCCCGGCCGGGCGTGGAGCGACCGGCCTTGGCGGGCCCGCGGCGCGCGCAGCCCGCCCGGGGCGCGGGGCGGAGCCCCGCTACGACACCCGGCGAGCACGCCGCACCGTGGAGCGTGGAGGCGCGCGGAGCGCGGCGCAGCGAGGGGGCAGCCCAGGGATCCGTTGCAGAAGCTCGAAGCTGGGCGCGGAGATGACCGGAAAGCGGGCATTTCGCGGAGCAAGCTCGAAGCTGGGCGCGGAGATGACCGGAAGGCGGGCATTTCGCGGAGCAAGCTCGAACTTGGTCCTGGAAACGACAGGAAAACGGGCATTTTGTGGCCCAAGCTCCTCGGCGAAGGGTGAAATGACCGGAAAACGGGCATTTCGCTGGCCAAGACGAAGCCTGGAGGGCGAAATGCCCGCGAGGCGCCCGCGCCACGGTGGGCGCTCCGACCGGCCAAACGCTTCAAGCGCGTCGATGCGCTGCCAGCAGAGCGCTGCCGCAGCACCGAGCAGTCATGCGGTGCAGAGGTTGTTCTGGCGAGCGTCCTTGGCTATGTTCCGCGCCCGTTTCGGTCCCCATCGTCTAGCCAGGCCCAGGACACGGCCCTTTCAAGGCTGTAACACGGGTTCGAATCCCGTTGGGGACGCCCTACACGGCTCCTTCCGTCGCTCGTCACAGGTTGGCGAGCGACGCTGGAGGACCAGAGTGCTAGCGCGTGCAGGACCCGGCGCGTCTCGTGCTCACGTCCTCGACGATGGCGCGCGCGTCGTCGCCGACGACGCAGCGGCAGCAGCCCGAAGGCGAGCGCGCCGAGCCAGAAGCCGCTGGGATGCTTGCTCATCGTGCAGCCGCACCCACCGCTGTTGCTGGTCGTCGCGTTGTTGCTTGTCGCGACGCACGACTTCGTGGTGCGGTCGCACTAGCCACCGCATCTGCATGGCGGTCGCAAGCGCGCGGCGCATATTTGACGAGACGGCACGCCCGACATGCCGCGACGGCGTGAGGGCGTGTGTGTGGAACAAGCCCCCGCAGAGAATGTCGAGCGCGCAGCGCGCCCGACGGCGCGCTGCGCTCGACGTCAGTGAACGACGATCTCGACGCGGCGGTTGTTGGCGCGGCCTTCGGGCGTCTTGTTGGTCGCGACCGGGTCATCTTCGCCCTTGCCGACGGCCGAGATGCGCGACGAATCGACGCCCTTCTGCACCAGGAAGTTGCGCACGGTGTCGGCGCGCGCCTGGCTGAGCTTCTGGTTGTTCGCCTTGGTGCCGATGGAGTCGGTGTAGCCGTAGACGACGATCTTCTTGTTCGGGTCCTGCTCCTGCAGCACCGTGGCGACCTTGGCGAGCTTGTCCTGCGCGATGGGCAGCAGATCCGCCTTGCCCGTCGTGAACAGCACCGCGCCGCTCAGCGTGATCACCAAGCCGCGCTGGTTCTGCTGGACCTTTGCCATTTCCTGCAGGCTGGCCATCGCCTCCTTGTACTTCTTCTCGGCCGCCTCACGCGCCGCGCGCTCCTTTTCGAGTGCGGCATGTTCCTTCTTGAGCGCGTCCTGCTGGGCCTCGAGCTCCTTCTTGCGCGCGGCCAGCTCCGCTTCCTGCTTCTTCAGAGCCTTGCCCGCTTCGGTGAGCTTGCTTCCCTGCTGCGCGAGCTTGTCGCGCACTTCCTTGAGGTGCTGCTTGTTCTCGGCCAGTGCCTTGGCCGTCGCTTCGGCCTTCTTCTTCTCGGCCAGGCGCAGCCTTTCCTGCTCGGCCTTGTAGTTCTCGTCGGCCTGGCCCATTGCCTTCTTGGCGTCTGCCTGTTGGGCCACCGCGTCGGCGATTTCCGCCTTGCGCTCGGCGACGTAGGCGAGGCTCCGTGCCTTGAACGAGTTGCCATCGTCCTCGTACGCTGCATTGGCGCGATCCAGTGCCTGCTTGGCGCTGAGCACCTTGTCGGGCACGAACTTGTTCGCCTTGCCCTGCGCTGCGGCGTTGTAGGCGGTGCGCGCCGCGACGAGCTCCTTGCTGGGCGCGGGCGCCCCGCAAGCGGTGAGGCCTGCCAGCACGCCGGCGAGGGCCAGGGGTCCGAGTTGGCGGAAGTGTCGTGTATTCATTGTCATTGCCTCCCGCTCATTCGCCTTCAGCGGCCTTCTTCTTCAGGTCCTGGACCTTCTTCATTGCGGCCGCCGCCTTCGCTTTCATGCTGGCCGCGTTCGTCAGCTCGAGGGCGAGCTGTGCGTCGGCGTCGGCGCGGTCGAGCACCAGCGTGGCCTTGTCGTTCTCGCCGTCCTTGATCAGCGCCTCGGCGTCGTTGATCTGGTCGCGGGCCATCTTCAGGTGCAGCGCTGCCTGAGGGACGTTGGGCGCGCCGGCTCCCTCGGCGGCACGCACGTCGCCTTTGGTTGTCGTCATCTGCGTTTCGGGGACGGGCATGGAGCTGCCGCAACCCGCGATCAGGAATGCGCCGCTCAGCGCAAGTAAATACCAGATTCTCGTCATGGCTCCTCCGTGGGGACAGCTTAAGCTGGTCTGTTCCCGTTGGACAATGCGTGTCCTTCATAGCCATCCGGGCGCGGAAACACCACCGCTTCCGCCACGGTGGACGCATCTGCCAGCGAGCGGGCCGGCCCGGACCTTGCATGGGCGCGGTCGTAGCATCGGGCCCGACCGTGGCCATCCCGCGCGGCCACGCCGCTGGCCCGAAGCGCTACGATGCCTCGATGGAACCCCGACCCGGAACCGACCTGGCCGCGCTCGAGCTGGCCCGTCGCGCATTTCCCAAGGTGGATGACGCCTACGCCGAGATCGCGCGACTCGAGGGGCAGTTGCTCTTGCGCAAGCCTACCGTGCACATCGTGTCGGACGTCCACGGCGAGGACCGGAAGCTCCGGCACGTCGTCAACAACGCGTCTGGCGCCCTCAGGCCGCTGGTGGAGGGGCTGTTCCGCGGTCGCTACGACCAGGCCGGCATCGACCGTGTGATCGCGGTCGTGTTCTATCCCCACGAGACCGTCGAGCGCCTGGCGCCGCCGCTCGACCGGCCCCAGGAGCGCAAGCGCTGGTTGGTGGCCGCGCTCTCGGACGTTCTGGAGGTGCTCAGGGCTGTCGCGCGGCGCGCAACGGTGCACCGCGTGCAGCGCGCTCTGCCGGAAAGCTACGCTCTGCTGCTGCAGGAGTTGATGTTCGACAGCGGCGCCGAGCGCGGACCCGACTACCTGGCAGCGCTCGTGGGCGCGCTGATGCCGGGAGGACGCGCCGAGCACCTTGTCCGTCTGGCGGCGCGGCTGGCCCGTGATCTGGTCGTCGACGAGCTGGTGGTGGCCGGCGACTGCTGGGATCGCGGTCCGCGGGGAGACCGCGTCGTCGATTATCTGCTCCACCAGCCGAACGTCCACTTTACCTGGGGGAACCACGACGCGGGCTGGATCGGTGCTGCGCTGGGCCACGAAGCGCTCATCGCCCACGTGCTCCGGATCTCGTCACGCTACCGACGCTTCTCGCAGCTGGAGGAGGGCTACGGCATCACGCTGCAGCCGCTCGAGCGCCTGGTTCGCGAGTGCTACGGCGATGACCCGGCCGAGCGCTGGGCGCCGCGCGGCGAGGGCATGCGCGACCCGCTGACCATGCGGCGCATGCAGAAGGCGGCGGCGGTCATGCAGTACAAGCTCGAGGCGCAGCTCATTGCGCGCAACCCGGGCTTCGGACTCGAGGCCAGGCGCTTGATCACGGCGATGGACCTGTCGCGCGGCAGCGTCAGCATCGATGGTCGGAGCTATCCGCTCGAGGACACGCACTTCCCCAGCATCGATCCCGACGATCCGAGCCGGCTTTCCGACGCGGAACAGGCCTGCATGTCGCGCATCCGGCAGTCGTTCCTGTCCAGCGACAAGCTCTGGGAGCACGTCCGGCGCATGGTGGAGCTCGGCGCGCTGTGGCTGGTGCGTGACCGGCATCTTGTCTTCCACGGCTGTGTTCCGGTCGATGAGGGCGGGCGGCCGCTGGAGTTCGAGGTGGACGGCAAGGCGCGCAGCGGTCGCGCCCTGTTCGACGCGCTCGAAACGGTAGTCTACCGAGCCATCGAGCAGCCTACCCAGCCCGACCTGGACCTGCTCTGGTATCTGTGGTGCGGGCCGCGCTCGCCGTGCTTCGGCAAGGACCGCATCACGACGTTCGAGCGCGATCTGGTGAACGACCGCTCCACGCACGTGGAGACCAAGAACCCGTACTTCCGCCTGATCCACGACAAGGCCTTCTGCGAGCAGATCCTGCAAGAGTTCGGGGTGGATCCGGAGCACGGCATGATCGTCAACGGTCACGTGCCGGTGAAGGTCGACGCCGGCGAGTCTCCGCTGAAGAGGAGCGGCAAGGCCATCACGATCGATGGCGCCTTTTCCGAGGCCTACGGCGATCACGGCTTCACGCTGGTGCTCGACGCGGAAGGGACGCGCCTGGCCCGTCACCATCACTTCGAGTCGGTCGAGGCCGCCGTCGAGCAGGGCGTGGACATCGTGCCGGAGGTGAGCGTGATCCGGGACTTTCCCCAGCCGAGGCGGCTCGGCGACACCGAGCAGGGCGAGGTGATCCGCGCCCGCATCGCGCTCCTCGAGCGCCTGGTGGGTGGCGGCTCGCGCACACGGGTGGGGGCGTGAGCTCGAGGGGCTTGCAGTTTTCGTCAGGCCGGATGGTAGGTTGCTTTCGCCACTGGAAGCGCGCCGGCCGGCTTCGCCGTACACTGCTCCGGGAACACCCGCCGAGGAGGGACAATGGGTAGCCGATACGAGGAAATGCACCGCCGATCGATCGAGGACCGGGACGGGTTCTGGACCGAGCAGGCGAAGCGCATCGACTGGCACCGGCCGTTCGACGCGGTGCTGGACTACTCGAAACCCCCGTTTGCCAGCTGGTTCGTCGGCGGCGAGCTCAACCTGTGCGAAAACGCCGTCGATCGGCATCTGCCAGAGCGAGCCGACCAGAAGGCGCTGGTCTACATCTCGACCGAGACCGGCGAGCACCGCACCTACACCTACGCGCAGCTGCATCGCGAGGTCCAGCGCATGGCGGCTGTGCTGGCGGATCTCGGTGTGGAAAAGGGCGACCGGGTCCTGATCTACATGCCGATGATCCCGGAGGCCGTGTTCGCGATGCTCGCGACGGTGCGCCTCGGCGCGATCCACTCGGTCGTGTTCGGCGGGTTCGCTTCGGCGTCACTGGCGACGCGCATCGACGATGCACGACCACGGGTGATGGTCACAGCGGACGCCGGCATGCGCGCGGGCAAGGTCGTGCCCTACAAGCACCTGGTCGACAAGGCGCTGGCCGCGGCCAAGTCGCCGCCCGAGAAGGTCGTCATCGTGGGTCGTGGCCTCGACCCGGAAATGCCGATCGTTGCCGACCGCGACCTGGACTACGCGGCGCTGCGCGCGGAGCACATGGACGCGGAGGTGCCTTGCGTGCAGGTGGAGTCGAGTCATCCCTCGTACATCCTGTACACCTCGGGCACCACGGGGACGCCGAAGGGCGTACAGCGCGACACCGGCGGCTACGCGGTCGCGCTTTCGGCTTCGATGGACCTCATCTACGACGCGCGGCCCGGCGAGACGTACTTTGCTACTTCCGACATCGGCTGGGTCGTGGGGCACTCGTACATCGTCTACGGCCCGCTGCTCCAGGGCATGACGACGGTGGTCTACGAGGGCACGCCGATCCGTCCCGACGCGGGCATCCTCTGGAAGATCGTGCAGGACGAGCGCGTCACGGTGATGTTCTCGGCGCCCACGGCTCTGCGCGTGCTCAAGAAGCAGGATCCGGCGTATCTGTCGAAATACGATCTGTCGTCGCTCCGCCATCTGTTCCTGGCAGGCGAGCCGCTCGACGAGCCGACGGCGCACTGGATCACGGACGCGATCGGCAAGCCGGTCTACGACCACTACTGGCAGACGGAAACAGGCTGGCCGCTCCTGACCAGCATGCCCGGCATCGAGAAGCAGGAGCCACGCTTCGGCAGCCCGGGCTTTCCGGCCTACGGCTACGACGTGCAGCTTCTGCACGAGGGCACTGGGAAGCAGGTGCCGCGCGGCGAAAAGGGCGTCCTGTGCGTGGTTCCGCCGCTTCCACCGGGCTGCATGACGACCGTGTGGGGCCAGGACGAGCGGTTCGTCCAGACGTACTTCACGTCCTTCCCCGATCGGCAGGTGTACACGACGTTCGACTGGGGCGTGCGCGACCAGGACGGCTACTACTTCATCCTGGGCCGCACCGACGACGTGATCAACGTTGCCGGGCACCGGCTCGGCACGCGCGAGATCGAGGAGGCTGTTTCGTCCCATGCCGCGGTCGCCGAGTGCGCGGTCGTGGGCGTGGTCGATCCGCTCAAGGGGCAGATGCCGCTGTGTTTCGCGGTGCTCAGGGATGCGGCGCGGGCCGACACCGATGGCGGACGCGAGGCGCTCGCCAAGGAGATCCTGGCTACGGTCGACAGCCGCCTCGGAGCGATCGCGCGACCCAAGCAGGTGTTGTTCGTGAGCCAGCTACCGAAGACCCGTTCGGGCAAGGTGCTGCGCCGTTCCATCCAGGCCATCGCCGAGGGCCGCGAGCCGGGCGACCTGACCACGTTGGACGACCCGACCGGGATCGAACAGGTGGTGGGCGCGGTGGGCCGCCACTAGCGGGCGGTCGCGTCATCGGCGGGGCGCTGTCCGACGCATCGCGGCGTGCCGTGGTGCGGAGGGAGTGCGCTGGTGTGACAATCTGCCGCACCCGGCCTGGATCCACGGGCTGCGTTTGTCGCAGCAACTCCGCTGGCACGGCGGATGCAAAGATATTTCGGCGTGGATCACAGGCGTCAGCTTCCGCGCGTTGTGCTGGCGGCCGCAATGGCAGCCGGAGTGGGGCTCTTGCTCGCGCCGCGCGCACGCGCCGGAGACGGCGCGACGCCGCGAGACGGAAACAGCTGCGATGCCTGGGACGTGACCTACAAGCTGAACGCGAACCTGGAGCTGCGCGACACGCCGATGGGGCAGGGCGACGGGGTCTACCGGATCGGTCCCGGCCAGGTCGTGGTGCGTTTCGAGAACAAGGGCGGCCAGCTCGGCGGTGACGTCGAGATGCGGTCGTACCGCATGCGGGACTACTTCACGGTCAAGACCAAGACGCTCTTCTGGAGCACCACGGTGGTGAACCGCACGAAGACGCGCGCCACTCCGGACAAGTGCGGCAACGTGGCCAAGGGCAAGCTCTATGGCGACAAGGTGGCCTGGCAGACCAAGGTCCGCGGCTATCGCACGGACGGCTACCTCACGTGCGAGGGGTCGCTCTGCGGGAAGTTCGGCGCGCCCCCGCCTGGGCGGACGGATCTGCACATCGGGCCGAACGACGTGCAGTTCAACCCGTTCAGCTTTAGGGACGGGAAGAAGGTGTTGACCATGTCGCGGACCTTCGTCACGAAGACGGACATGCCCAAGCAGACCGGCTACATCACGCTGGCCGGCCGCGAAGTCAGCCGTGCCTGCGTGCACGTGAAGCCCTGCAAGTGAGAAACGGGCTCGCGTCCGCAGAGCGCCGGCCCTAGGTTCCGCGCATGGAATACGTACGACTGGGTCGCACGGCGCTCAGGGTGAGCCGTCTGTGCCTGGGCACGATGAACTTTGGCCCCCAGACGAGCGAGCCGGACGCGTTCCGCGTCATGGATCGCGCGCTGGAGCACGGCATCAACTTCTTCGATACGGCCAACGTGTACGGCGGGAAGCGCGGGGAGGGGATCACCGAGCAGATCCTCGGGCGCTGGTTCGCGCAGGGCGGCGCGCGCCGCGCGAACGTCGTGCTTGCCACCAAGGTGTACGGCAGGATGGGCGATCGGCCCAACCAGGGGCGTCTGTCTGCGCTGCACATCCGCCGCGCCTGCGAGGACTCGCTCTCTCGGCTTGGCACGGATCACATCGATCTGTACCAGATGCACCACGTCGACCGGGACGCGCCCTGGGACGAGATCTGGCAGGCGATGGATCTGCTCGTCCAGCAGGGCAAGGTGCTGTACGTCGGCTCGTCGAACTTCGCGGGGTGGCATATCGCCCAGGCCTCGGAAGCAGCGCGCCGCAGAGGCTTCCTCGGGCTCGTCTCCGAGCAGAGCCTGTACAATCTTGTCGATCGCACGATCGAGCTCGAGGTGATCCCCGCGTGCCGGGAGTACGGGCTTGGAGTCATTCCCTGGAGCCCGCTCAAGGCCGGCGCGCTGGCGGGGCTCGACAGGCCGCACGAGGGGCGTCGCACCGGCGAGACGGCGCAGCGGACGATCAAGCAGCACCGGAGCGAGCTGGAACGCTACGAAGCACTGTGCCGCGAGCTCGGCGAAGAACCGGCAGACGTGGCCCTGGCGTGGCTGCTGTCGAATCCGGTAGTGACCGCGCCCATCATCGGGCCGCGCACGTTGCAGCAGCTCGACGAATCGCTGCGTTCGCTCGAGGTGAAGCTGGACAAGGCCGCGCTGGAAAAGCTCGACGAGATCTTCCCCGGTCCGGGCGGCGAGGCGCCGGAAGCGTACGCCTGGTAGGACGGTGCAGGCGGCCGCCGCTGCGCCGGTGTGCTTGCCGCGGGCGAACTTCTCGTTCCTGCCGCTCAGCCCGCTTCGCGGGCATCCGTCGTCTTGTGCAGGCTCTTCTGCACGACCTCGAGCAGTTCGGTTGGCGCGAAAGGTTTCGCCAGGAAGCGCGCGCCTTCGTCCAGCGGAGCTTCGGCGTGCTTGTCCGCGTAGCCGGACACGAACACCACCGGCAGATCGTCGCGTTCCCGCTTGAGCTCGTCGGCGAGGCTGGGCCCGCTCATGTGCGGCATGACGATATCGGTCACGAGTAGATCGATCAGCGATCCGTCGGCACGCGCGAGCTCCAGCGCCTGCTTCCCGTCCGCCGCAACCAGCACGTGGTAGCCGGCTTCACGAAGCACGCGCGCGACCAGAATACGCAGTGAAGGCTCGTCTTCGACCAGCAGCACCGTGGCTCCGCCGCTGGAGGCCGGGACGATCGAGCTCCGGGCGGGGGTCTCCTTGATCGTGCCGGTGGCCGCGGGCAGGTAGACGCGGAAGGCGGTGCCTCGGCCGACCTGGCTGTCGACATCGATAAAGCCGCCGGTCTGCGTCACGATGCCGTACACCGTGGCCAGACCGAGCCCGGTGCCGCGTCCTGCCCCCTTGGTCGTGAAGAAAGGCTCGTACAGATGCTCGAGCGTGCGTTCGTCCATGCCTCGGCCGGTGTCCCTCACTTCGAGCACGACGTACGCCTCGGCGGTAGCCTCCGGATGGCGCGCGCGGAGATCGGGGTCGAGGGACGAGTACGTGGTGGATAGCGACAGCGTCCCGCCCTCCGGCATCGCATCGCGGGCGTTGATGGCCAGGTTCAGGATGACCTGCTCGATCTGCGTCGGATCCGCCTTGACCCGGCACGGCGTTCCGCCTGATTCCACCGCCAGCTGGATGTTCTCGCCGATGAGCCGGGACAGGATCGCGGACATGCCTTGCGTCAGCGCGCACAGATCCAGCACGCGAACCTTGAGCACCTGCCTGCGCGAGAACGCCAGCAGCTGCCCGGTGAGTCCGGCTGCACGGGCCGCGGCGTCCTGCAGCGCCTGCACCAACTCGTGCTCGGTACCCCGGTCTGCCACACGCGATTCGAGCAGCGAGAGGTTGCCCAGGATGACGGTCAGGAGATTGTTGAAGTCGTGGGCGACACCGCCGGCGACTCTTCCCAGCGCTTCCATCTTCTGTGCCTGCCGGAGCCGCTCTTCGAGTCGTCGCGAGTCGGTCACGTCACGCACGAACCCCTCGTCCTGGCGCGCACCGTCGGGCGCTTCGACGCGGCGGACGTGCAGGCTGACGACGACCGGCGCATCGTCGCGCCGCCGCCACACCAGCTCCTTTCCGCGTACCATGCCGGAGGCTTCGAGCTCGGCTTCGAGTTGGTTCCGCTCCTCGGGGTCTTCGAACAAGGCCGTGGCCGGATCGATGGAGCACAGCTCCTGGTCGCTGCCGTAGCCCAGCAGGCGGACCAGGGCGGGGTTGGCCTCGAGCAGCCGTCCGCCGGCTTCGGCGCGGTACACGCCCTCCAGAGCGCTCTCGAACAGCGTGCGGAAGCGGTGCTCGCTCTGCTCGAGGCTGCTCCGCGTCCGCTCGAAGTAGACCACGACGATTCCGATCGCGACGGCGAGCTCGAGAACCGTGGCCACGCTGAATCCCCACGGTGCGAACCACGCCACGCCGCGCAAGAACGGGTGGTCCATCAGGTGCACGCCCCACAGCACGAGGCACAAGCCGGTCAGGCGCGTCCCGGCGCTACGCTCGGTGTGGCGCAGGAACACCACGCCGGTCCACAGGAGCACCGCGCCCATGAACCAGAAGGCCGGGAGCCGCGTCGCGAGCAGAGAGAGATGACGGATCGCGCCCTGCACGCCCCAGGCTGCGGTGCCGATCGCGCCGATGATCCAGGCGCGAGGCATCCGCCGTGCGGCGAAGGCGTACGTTCCGCTCAGGATGAACAGCAGCGAGAGGGGCCCTGCGGCCTGGAGCAGGACTGCCAGCACGAGCTTGGGTCCGAGCAGCAGCTCGAGCACCCCCATCAGGTGGCGGACAGCCGAGCTCGACCAGCCGATGCTCCACAGCTTGAGGTACGGTGCGCGGTACTGGCGGTACAGGTAACCGAACACGCCGCCCAACAGCAGATCAGCGCACAGCGTGCTGAGGACGGCGGGAACGAGCGGGTGCACAGCGGGGCAGGATAACCAGTTTGGGTTTTGCACGCTCCTCCTACCAGAGCACGTCGCAAGGTCGTCGCATTTCTGGCCGCAGCGTCAGGCATCGGGCTACGATCGCCGCCTTGCGGGCCGAGGTGTGTCCGCTCCGAGGATGATGGATTCCGAACCCGATACCGATCTCGACACTGGTTGGGACCTCACGGATGAGCCGGCTCCTCCGCCGGCCCCGAGCCCGTCCGTGGCGCCGCCGTCGCTGCAAGCCGATACCGCCGAAGTCGATGATGACTGGGGCGAGCCGAGCCCGGCTCCTCCGCCCGTAGCCAAGGCCCCGGCCGCCAGGCCCGCGTCGAAGCCCGCTGCCGCGTCGAAGCCCGCTGCCGCGTCGAAGCCCGCTGCCGCGTCGAAGCCCGCTGCCGCGTCGAAGCCCGCTGCCGCGTCGAAGCCCGCTGCCGCGTCGAAGCCCGCTGCCGCGTCGAAGCCCGCTGCCGCCGACGAGCCCGCGCGTCCGGCGCCGGCCCAGACATCGACCAAGAAGGCCTACCGGGCACTGCAGCGCGAACGATCCCGCAGCAGCAAGAAGTCGAGCAAGAAGCAGCGACGCGCCAGGAAGGCCGCCGCGCGCCGCGCCGCACCGCGCGAAGAAAAGAGCACCGCCGCCCAGAAGACCCAGCAGCGGTCTGCCAGCACGCAGACCGCGCCCCAGGCGAAGAAGAAGAAGCCGACAGCCAGCCAGCGCCAGACGCCTCGCAAGGCGAAAGCAAAGACCCAGCAAGCGCAGAGCGACTCGCAGCGCGCGGACACCACGTCGAAGGCCAGCGCAAAGCCATCGAAGCAGAGCGCGACCACGTCGCGCGAGTCATCGCCGCCCAAGCAGAAGCAGAACGAGACGTGGAAGTGGGCGTTGCTCGTTGCCGCGGCGCTGGCGCTTGTCGCGCTGGTCGTGTGGCGGGCCCGGAACCCGTAGCGACTATTCCGGAGCGAAGCTGGCCCGCGCGATTTCGAGGTGCGGGCTCTTCGGGAAGCCGAGCCCCCACGCCTGGTTCGCGATGCAGCTGGCGATGGCGTGGTGCGCCGGGAGCGTGCGCGCTGTCACCCCCACCGTCCGTCCGTTTCTGACAGCGACGCACACGTGGACCTCGAACAGCTTCACGCTGCCGCAGTCGCCGAACCAGTGCCCGCTTTCGACCACCTTGGCGACGCCAGGGCTGGCCGCGCTCGGCGCGACGTTCCGGTCCCGGTCAGCCTCGATCGCGTCCTCGCAGCTGATGCGCTTGATGCCCGACGAGGTGGCCATGCTCGGCGCGTCGTCCACGGTCGCCTCGCCGTTGTCGCGCGCACGCTCACCGATGCCATCCACGGCTGCGAACGGATCGATGCCCTGCGAGGCGACATGGGCGAACGGTGTGCGCGAGGCTGGTGGCTTGACGATCGTCGCCGCTGTGGGCGTTGCGCTGCCGGCGGGTGCCGGCTCGATCGCACTGGCGCCGGGTGCCGACTTCGCGCCTGCGGCGCGGACTCCGCTCCGCTCGACGCCTGCAGGTTGCACGGCCCGACCGCGTAGCGGGCCCGTCCGCGACTCGGCCGCGCGCTGTGCCAACGGAGCGCGCGCTGCACCGAGCCAGCGCGCGACCGGTACGGCGCCGGTGCCCACCGCGTAGCAGAGCAGGGCCAGTCCCAGCCACAGCGCTGCCCCGAGCAGCGCCAGGCGTCCGCGGCGTCGGCGCCCGGTTGCCGGCAGCCACGGCTCATCGGGCAGGCGCACTCGTTGCTTGAACTGGAGCGGTGCGGCCATGCGACAGTCCGTGTGCTAGCCGGTCGGGCTCATTCCGTCGAGCCTACGGCAAGCGACGCTCGCGAAGGGGTGCCCTCGGCTGCGGTAGGTGCTGGAAATCGCCGGGATCCGCCTACGCGAGCCACAGCCGCCTTCGTGAATAGGCGCTGCCTCGGGCATTTTTCGCAGACTTCCGGCCGCGGAAGGAGTACACGCGGGAGCGTCGGGTCTTCAGCGCCCGATTCCGGACGGCTGATCGTGGCCGCCCGGATGCGAAAGAGAAGCATCGAAAATGGCGACTGGTACTGTCAAGTGGTTTAACGATTCCAAGGGCTTTGGCTTTATCCGGCAGGATGACGGCGGCGACGACGTCTTCTGTCACCAAAGTGCAATCCAGACGAGCGGCTTCCGCACGCTTGCCGAAGGGCAGCGCGTTGAATTCGAAGTCAGCCAGGGGCCGAAGGGCCTGAAGGCGGACAACGTCCGTCCGCTCTGACGCGTCTGGAGGGGGCACGGCTCCGCGAGCGGATCGTGCCCCCTTCGTCCGTTTTCCGGGTGGAGCGTGGCCCGGAAGAAAAAGCCACGCAGACAGCTTCATCGACCGCGCAGCGCCGCCGTGACCTCGGCCGCTCGCGCTGCCACGGTCTGGTGCAGGGCGACGAAGCGGGGGTGGCTCCTGAGCGGCTCGAGCAAGGGACACAGCTCCAGCCAGTTGTTGTCGATGAGCCCGCCGGCGACAGCTTCCTCGAGCTGCGCCATCGCCGCGTCGACTTCACACGCGTAGGCGAGCACCTCGGTCGCGAGCTGGAGCAGCAATGTGCGGAAGCGGGCCGCCCGCCCCGGCTGTGCCGCGGCTTCGAGGATGTACTTCGACTGCTCGAGCGGTAGGTCGTCGTTCTGGATCAGATCCACGACGAGCTTGGCGTAGAGCGTCGGTGAACCCATGGGACCTGGCTCGAACGCGCGTAGGTTGGCCAGGAGCGGCGCCGGGTCCGGGCTCCACAGTGCCAGGCGCGCGCGCATCACGACGCTCGACACCAGGTCGCTGTCGTCCCCCGCCATCTCGTCGAGCAGGCGCTGCACCTCGTCCCACTTGCCCAGCAGTGCATACGCCCGCGCCTTGTCCACGCGCGGCCGGCGTAACGACGGGTCGAGCTCGAGGGCCGTGTCCAGGCGGCGGATCGCGTCGGGCAGGCGATCGGTCTCGAGCTGCAGGGCGCCGAGCAGCTCGTGCGCTTCGGCGAGCGCCGGAGCGTGGACCAAAGCGCTCCTGAGTGCGCGAACGGCCTCCGGCGCGCGGCCCTCGATCGAGCGCACGCTGGCCAGCGCCAGCCACGCTTCGCCGCTTTCCGGTGCTTCAGCCACTGCGCGTTCGGCGACGCTGCGCGCCTCGGTTGCCAGCGCCGGTGCTTCCTCCGACTTGAAGAACCAGTTGCGGGCCAGAGCGCGCGCGTAGCCGGAGAGGATCGTGGGGTCGCCAGGTGCACGCTGTCGCGCCTCGCGGAACAACTCTACGGCGCGCTCCACTGCGTCGCCCCAGCTCTTGCGCAGCTCTGCGCGCGCTCGCAGATACAGATCGACCGCCACCGGGTCGCTGGGCGCCTGCCGGTGTTGTGCGCTGGCATCGACGGTGAGCGCCTCGGCGATGGCCGCCGCCGCCTCGTCGCTGACTACGAGCAGATCGGCCGCGGCGCGGTCGAAGCGGCGCGCCCAGAGCTGGAAGCCATCGCTGACGCTGAGCAGGCGCGCGGCGACGCGCAGCGAGTCGCCCCGACGGCGCACCGAACCGTCCACCACGACCTGCACGTCGAGCTCCTCGCCGACCTGTCGTGGGTCCACATCCTGGCCGGAAAAGCGAGCCACCAGGGCGCGGGGCCGCACGCGCAGGCCGCGGGTCATGCTCAGCGTGTCGATCAGATCCTCGGTCAGTCCGTCGGCGATGTAGTCGTCGTCCGGCGGTCCGCCGTTGCGGAAAGGCAGAACTGCCACCGATCTCAGGAAGTCCGCCGACTGCGTGGGGATCGGCACCACCACCGACGGCGTCGTGCCGGGCAACGTCTCGGCGAATGCCTGGGCAGAATGATGGAGCGGTGCGGCCGCAGACAGCGCCGTGGGACCGAGCGTGGAGAGTGCGCGGGCGACCTCATCGGCGCCGGAGAAGCGCGCGTCGCGGTCGCGGGCCATGCAGCGGCGTACCGTGGCGGATAGCGCGGCGCCGAGCTCCGGTCGGATGCGGCGGACGTCGGGCGGCTCGGAGTCGAGCCGTGCCATCGCCACCATGAACGGCGAGTCGCCCTTGAACGGAAGCTCTCCGGTCAGCATCTCGAACAGCATTACGCCCAGGGCGTAGATGTCGGCGCGCTGGTCGATGTCTGCCGCGCCCCGTACCTGCTCGGGCGCCATGTACGCGGGCGTGCCGACGGCGACGCCGACCGTCGCGTTGGCATTGCTCGCGGAAGTGCGTGCCACCCCGAAGTCGGTGATGACGACGCGCCCGTCGCGGCCGAGCATCACGTTGTCCGGCTTGAGATCGCGGTGGACTACGCCGGCGGCGTGCGCAGCAGACAGCCCGGCGCAGATCGGTGCGCACAGCTCCACGACCCGCGCCGGGGGCAGGCGCTCGGTTCGTGCGAGCACGCTGGCCAGCGGCTCGCCGTCGATGACCTCCATGGTCAGAAACCGGTCGCCCTCGTGCTCGCCGATGTCGAAGGTGCGTGCCACGTTGGGATGGGTGACCCGTCGCGCCAGCTTGACCTCGCGTCGGAACAGCTCCAGCGCCCGTTCGGAGTCGACCAGGTCGCGGCGCAGCATCTTGAGCGCGACCTGTTCGTCCAGCTCGGTGTCGAGCGCGCGGTAGACGCTGCCCATGCCGCCGGTGCCGAGCAAGCCGAGTACGCGGTAGCGTCCACCCACCAGTTGTGGGGGAGCATCGCCGATGCTCGACAGCGAGCTCGCGGGCGTCGACACCGGGTCGGCGGCCAGGGTCGGTGTGTCGTAGGGCTCGGAACGCTTGTCGTCGCGGCTCAAGGGATGTCGTCGGCTCGGCGTCGGCCGCGGGTAGAGCCCCGCAGCCGCCCGTACCGCCTCCAGTTTGTACGCCCTGGCGCAAGGGTTGCGCAACACGACACGCCAACCGCGCCGATCCGGTCGAATCCGGGCCGTGGAACGTCGCTTGCTTGGCTACTGTTCAGGGATATGACCGCTGCGTCCCGCCTGGCCCGCACCCTGAGCACGGCCCTGCTGCCGCGGCAGGAGCGCGAACGTCTGGCGCGGTTCAGGTTCCACGACGCCGGACATGGCTACGACCTGCTCGGCCTCGAGCCGGATGCGCTGGTCGCCGCGGTGGCCGCGTCGAACTTCCTGTACGAGCGCTACTTCCGCGTCAGCTCGCACGGCGCCGAGCACATCCCCTCCGAAGGCGCGGCGGTGCTGGCCTGCAACCACAGCGGTGTCCTGGCGGTCGACGGCGTGGTGGTCGTGATGGACGTGCTCCGCCACACCGACCCGCCGCGGCTGCCCCGCGCCGTCGGCGACCTGTTCATCCCGCTCATGCCCTGGGTGGGCACCATGTTCTCGCGCGTGGGCGTCGTCAGCGGCACGCGCGGCAACTTCCGCCACCTGCTCGAGAGCGGCGAGCTCGTGCTCGTGTTCCCCGAGGGTACCCCGGGCATCGGCAAGGGCTTCAAGAAGCGCTACCAGCTGCAGGAGTGGCGCGTCGGCCACGTCGAGCTGGCGCTCAGACACCGCGCACCGGTGGTACCGGTTGCGGTCATCGGGGCGGAAGAGTCGTGGGCGCAGATCGCGCGCATCGACGGGATCCAGGCGTTCGGCGCGCCGTTCCTGCCGATCCCGGCCACGCCTTTCCCGCTGCCGACGCATCATCACGTCTACTACGGCGAGCCGCTCCGTCTGCACGAGCGCTATCCGCCGGAGGGCGCCGACGACCCCGAGGTGGCCAGCGCCGCAGCCGCCGAGGTGAAGGCCGCCGTCGCCGCGCTCATCGAGCGCGGCCTCGCCGAGCGTGCGGGGGTGTTCCGGTGAGCGGCGTGCTGGTCACCGGCGCCACGACGCCCGTCGGGCATGCGCTGCTCCGCGCGCTGCTCGACGACCCCGACTGCGAGCGGGTGCTGGCAGTCGGTGCCGAAGAGCGTCCCGAGACGCTGCCCGGCTACGGCTCCGACCGGGTCGTCTACGAGCGTGCCGACCTGACCCGTTCGCGCGAGGTGCGACGGCTGCTCTTCGGCCGGGCGCGCGAGCTCGGCGTCGACAGCATCCTGCACACCGCGCTGCACCGCAGCGCCATCGACGAAGGCGGTCGCGTGCGCGCGCTCAACGTCGAGTCGACGCGCGAGCTTCTGTACCTGGCCGAGCGCCATCCCACGCTGCGCCGCTTCGTGCTTCGCAGCTACGGCGACGTGTATCGCATCGACCCGGGGCGCCCGGTGCTGATCAGCGAGGAGCACCCGCTCGATTTCTCGTCGGGCGCGCCCCAGTACGTCCGCGACCGCCGCGAAGCGGACATCACGGTGTGCACGCGCATGGGGCTTTCGCGCCTGCACATCATCGTGCTGCGCTGCGCCGAGATCCTGGCGCCCGCATCGGGGAGCCAGCTCTACGACTATCTCTCCGCTCCGGTGTGCCTCCGCCCGCTGGGCTTCAACCCGATGCTCAACATCATGACGATCGAGGACGCGGTCGACGCGATGCGGCTCGCGCTGCGCAGCGAGGCCGACGGCGTGTTCAACATCCCGGGCGCCGACACCCTGCCGCTGTCCGAGGTGGTGCACGCCTGGGGACGGCCGGCGCTGGCCGTCCCGGGGCCGCTGCTGGCACCGCTGTACCGCGTGCGCGCCTCGGCGCTCGGCATGGAATTCCGCTACGACATGAACCACCGGCGCTTCCACTTCAGTGCGGTGCTGGACGGCACCCGCGCCCGGGAGGTGCTCGGCTACGTCCCGTCGCATCCAATCGCCTGGCCGAGCGGCGGCGCCGCCGTGCTGGAGCGCGCCGGGCCGCGGGCCAGGGCCGAAGCTGCCCAATGATGGTTGTCGCTGCGCGGCCGGCTCCGAGCTGGTATCCAGCGTCGCATGGAGCGCAAGCTGGAGCTGTCCGCCGATCCTTTCGAGACCCTGGCGGCCTGGTACGAGGAAGCCCAGGCGGCCGGGACGCCCTTTGCCGACGCCATCGCGCTGGCCACCGCGACTCCCGACGGCCAGCCGTCGGTGCGCATGGTGCTGTACAAGGGCAACAGCGGCGGCGGCATCCGCTTCTTCACGAACTACGAAAGCCGCAAGGCCGAGGAACTCGCGGAAAATCCCCGCGTCGCCATCGTGTTCTTCTGGGCGCCGCTGCATGCGCAGGTGCGCATCGAGGGGCGCGTCGAGCGGCTCGCGGACGACGAGTCGGACGACTACTTCCGGAGCCGCCCGCGGGAGAGCCAGCTCGGTGCCTGGGCGTCGCCGCAGAGCCGCGAGGTGGAAGACCGCGAGGCGCTGGAGCGGAATTTCGCCGAGGTGGAGAAAATGCACGCCGGCCGCGACGTTCCCCGGCCTCCGCACTGGGGTGGCTACCGCATCCTCCCCGACAATTTCGAGTTCTGGATCGGCCAGGATCACCGCATGCACGACCGCTTCCTGTACCAGCGCCACGAGGGGGGCTGGCGGCGGACGCGGCTGGCGCCCTGAACCCCCTCGACTTGCCCCGACGGCGTGACTAGATCTCGCCCCGCCATGACCGGAGCGACCGAGCATCGATTCCAGGCGGAGGTGAGCGAGGTCCTGCGCCTCGTCATCAACTCGCTGTACAGCCACAAGGAGATCTTCCTGCGCGAGCTGGTGTCGAACGCCTCCGACGCGCTCGACAAGCTGCGCTTCCGCGCCATCCAGGAGCCCGAGCTGATGGGCGAGGGCGAGACGCTCGAGGTGCGTATCGTCCCCGACGCCGAGGCCGGCACGCTCACCATCAGCGACAACGGCATCGGCATGAGCGCCGACGAGCTGGCGCAGAGCCTCGGCACCATCGCCTGGTCCGGCTCGCGCGACTTCCTCAAGCAGCTGGAGGAAGCCCAGGGCAAGGGCGACGACAAGAGCCTGCAGCTCATCGGCCAGTTCGGTGTCGGCTTCTACAGCGCGTATCTCGTGGCCGACCGCGTGGACGTGGTCAGCCGCGCGGCAGGCGCCAGCGAGGCCTCGCGCTGGTCGAGCGAAGCGCGCGACACGTTCAGCATCGAGCCGGCGGAGCGCGCCGGGCGCGGTACCGACGTGATCCTCCACCTCAAGCCCGAACAGCGAGAGCTCACCGACGGCTTCCGGCTGCGGGAGCTGGTCCGTCGCTACTCCGACTACGTCTCCTACCCGATCCGGCTCCAGGTCGAGAAGACGACGGGCGAGGGGGACGACAAGAAGACGGAAAAGGTCTTCGAGACGGTCAACCAGGCCAGCGCCTTGTGGCAACGCCAGCCGAAAGACGTGACGAAGGAGCAGTACGAGGAGTTCTACAAGCACCTCGGTCACGACTGGGAGCCGCCACTCGCGTGGAAGCACTTCCACATCGAGGGCACGCAGATGTTCGCGGGGCTCCTGTTCATTCCACAGAAGCGTCCGATGGACCTGTTCGGCCCCGAGCCGCGTCATGGCGTCAGGTTGCATGTGCGCCGCGTGTTCGTGATGGACAACTGCGAGGAGCTGGTGCCGCGCTGGCTCAGGTTCGTCCGCGGCGTCATCGACTCGGAGGACCTGCCGCTCAACGTCTCGCGCGAGCTCCTGCAGGACTCCCGCGCCATCCGCATCATCAAGAAGCAGGTCATCACCCAGACTCTCGATCTGCTCGACGAGCTGGCGAAGGAACGCCCCGACGACTACGAGAAGTTCTGGGAGAGCTTCGGCGTCGTGCTGAAGGAGGGCCTGCATTTCGATCCGGAGTACAAGGATCGACTGGGCAAGCTGCTGCGCTATCCGAGTACGAAAGAAAGCGGGCTCACCTCGCTCGACGCGTACGTGGAACGCATGACCGGAGACCAGCCCGCCATCTACTACGCGGCCGGCACCGACCGCGAAGGGCTGGCGAAAAGCCCGCATCTCGAGGCGCTGGAAAAGCGCGGCTACGAGGTGCTGTTCATGACCGACGGGGTCGACCCCTTCGCCGTCGCCGGGCTCGAGAGCTACCAGGACAAGCCTCTGGTCTCGGCCATGAACGCCGATATCCAGCTCGACGAGGAGACCCACAAGAAGGTCGAGGAGCAGGCGAAAGAAGCGGGGTCGCTGTTCGAACGCTTCAAGAACGTGCTTGGCGACAAGGTGGCCGAAGTGCGCGCATCCGAGCGGCTCACCGACTCGCCGGCGTGCCTGGTGCAGCCCGAGGGCACACTCGAGCCGCACATCGAGCGCATGCTGCGCGCCCAGCAGATTGAGCTGCCCGCCCAGAAGCGCATCCTCGAGCTGAACCTCGATCATCCACTCCTGAAGAGCCTGCGTTCCCTCGCCGGACAACAGACGCCGCCCGAGCGCGTCGACGAGTGGATCGAGATGCTCTACGACCAGGCGCTGCTTGCCGAGGGTAGCCCCATCGACGCGCCGGAGCGCTTCGCGCGGCGGCTCGCCGATCTGCTCACCGCCGCGGCCAGCGCGGCGGCGATCAGCGCGGGGGCGAAGTGATGGGCGCGCCACCTGCACCCGAGCGCCTGGAGCTGCTCGCACGCCATCGCGACGACGGAGCGCTCGAGCGAACGCAGCTGGTGCGCCAGCGCGGCGAGCTCGGTGTATGCATCGACAGCGGCCCGGTGTTGCCCCTGCCGGACGGCGCGCTGGAGCGCGTCATGCACCGCTACGGGCGTCCGCTCGCCGACGACGTGGTTGCCGAAGGTCCTGCGCTCGATCTCGGCGGCGGTCGAGCGCTGCGCCGTCTGCGCTTCCGTCCGCGCTACGACGTGATCGCCCGCGACTACCTTGTCTTCGAGGAACCGGGCGTCGAGCCCGTCGCCGAGCTCGCTGTCGCCGTCACTGCAGCGCTCGTGCACCTGGCTCGCGCTGCGACCAGCTGACGCGCGGGCCAGCCGCGGCCGCTCACTGGAAGTCAGCTCGAGCGCCGCGGCTTGAGCGCGCCCTCGATGGCAGCCTGGTGTTCTTCCGGCGTGACGCAGAAGGCTGCAGCGTGTCCCGCAGCCTGTGACTCCAACCCGGTCTCGCAGCCCTCGATCCCGTGCTCGCGTAGAAACCCGTCCAGGTGTTCGACGAAATGCTCCGCTGTCGGCTGCGCGCGCGGTCCGAAGAAGTCCCAGTAATAGGTGCGGGTCGGCATGCGCAGCCGAGGATGACCGAACAGGAGGAGCCCGGGAAGAGCTGTCCGCCCCACGTGGCCGCGTTCCCTGCGACACACGCTCGTGTGTCACGCCCCACGCTTCGATAAGCAAATAGGTCATTTTCTTGCTGGATCTGACTGGCCCGGAGATTGCTGGAGGGGAGTGTCGCCGGACGCAATCCCGGCAGAGGAGAACACCGATGAGCACCGACCGCCGACTTCGCTGGACCGCCACTTCCGCCCTCGCCGTTTCCTGCTTCGCGCTGGGCTTCTCGCTCTGGTCGGCTGGCTGTCGGAGTCGCGACACCGGCGCTGCCACGCACGCCACGCGGACTGCATTGCACGCCGCCCCGCCCAAGGCTGCCCCGCCCAAGGCCAAGCCCGTGGTGGCGCCCGCGGACAATCACGACGTGCAGGCCGACACCGCACCGGCTCCGGCCGAGCCCGCCGCAGACGCGCCGAGCAGCGTCGCCCCGAGCGACCCGTCGGCGGCCGGCCTCGAGGTCAAGCGGCTGGTCGTGACCCGTGGTGTCGCGCACCGCGAGCCGATCGACACCGATCACATCACTGCCGGCGCAGGGCCCGTATTCGCCTTCGTCGAGCTGAAGAACAGCAGCGATAGCAACAAGGTCATCACGATCGACTTCCAGCGCGCCGGCGGAAAGTCGGTCGGTCACATCAAGCTGAAGGTCCCGGCGCACAGCACGCGCTGGCGCACCTGGGGGCGCACGCGCATGGTCGACAAGGGCGGACAGTGGACCGCTATCGTGAAAGCCGGCGACGGCACCCAGCTGGCGCACACCGACTTCGACGTGCAGGCGGCGCAGAGCTAGCCGTCGAGGCTATTCCGCGGCCGGCTAGGTCACGACGAACATCGTCGTCAGCATCACGAGCCACACGATGGCGAGGAAGTGCCAGTACTGCGCGCAGAGCCGGATGCCTTCGTAGCGGGAGCTCGAGTATTCGCGCCGATGGGCGTGCCGGGTGACGAGTGCCAGCGGCACGAAGCCGCCCAGCACGTGCACCGCATGCAGGCCGGTGAGCAGGAAGAACGTCATGATGTAGAGCGTCTCGCCGTTGGGCCGTAGCTGGGCGCCGCTCATGTGGATCCAGTTGAAGCTCTGTCCGCCCAGGAAGCCGATAGCGAACAGGATGCTGAGCCAGAGCGAGTGCTCGAGGCCCTCGAGCTGGTTCTTCTTGATGGCCTTCAGTGCGCGGTGCAGCGAGTAGCTGACGCACAGGATCATCGTGGTGCTGGCGACCAGGCCGAGCGGAAGCCCGGGAACCTGGTCGGTGCGCCAGACGTTGTTCTCCTCGCGGGTGAAGACGTAGACGAGCAGTGTCGCCGCGAACAGCACGCTCAGCGAGATGAGCAGTACGATCAGCCCCATCTGGCCGGTGGACATGCGGAAGGAGGGCTGGCGGCGCTGGCGCCGCGCGTTGTGGGACGCGCTGAAGGGGTCGGCTCGCATGGCTGGACTTCAGCGGCGCAAGGCGCCGCGGTGCCCAGTCCTAGCCCGGTTATGCGGGTTCGTCATGTCCGGACAGGAATTCCGCGAGCAGGCGGCCGAGTTCGGCAGGGCGATGGCGCTGCATCATGTGGCCTGCGCCGTCCACGACCGCGCGCCGGGCGGCAGGAAATTCGCCGCTGCGGTCGAGCGCCCGGAAGGGCGATTCGCTGCCCTCGACCAGCAGCACAGGGCAGGCGATACGCTGCCAGAAGCTGCGGGCGACCTCCAGCTGGAAGGGGTAGGGGCCGCGCGTGAGGTGCAGTGGGTCGTGCTTGAAGCGCAGTCGGCCTTCCCCGCCGCGGGTGGTGCCGTGCTCGGCGAGGCGCAGCGCCAGGTCCTGGTCGAGGGCCGCGTCGTTCTGGCGCAGTCGCGCGGCTGCGGCCTCGACGCTGTCGTAGCTCCTGGGCTCGCGGCTGCGCGCGCGCTTGCAGGCGTCGACCCAGTGTCGCACGCGCTCCGGTACCGGCGTGCTGTCCTCGGGCGGCCCCAGGCCTTCGAGCAGCGCGAGACGGTGCACGCGCTCGGGCCAGGTCCCGGCGAAATACGAGACGATGCTGCCGCCCATGGAATGGCCGACCAGCGAGACACGCGAGCGGCCGAGCTCTGCGACGAGGCTCTCCAGATCCGCCAGATAGTCCATGAAATGGTAGTAGCCGCCGGCTCCCACACGATCGCTGTCGCCATGCCCGCGCATGTCGGGAGCCACGACATGGAAGCGGCCGGCGAGCGCGGCCTCCACGCAGTCCGAAAACCCCCACGACAGGTCGAGAAAGCCGTGCACCATCACCACCGTGTGGTCGAGCGCGGCGTCTTCGCGCCCCCATTCGAGCAGGTGGTAGTCGAGTCCGGTGGACAGGTGCAGGCGTCGCGATTCAGGCCGGGACATTGGTTGCTCGCCCATGCGTAGCCGGCTTCTGCCGTCGCAGCCAGTCGCGATGCCGCGGCGCGGCGCACGACGACTCGCGACGGACGCCCCGCCAGGATGTTACGCTGGCCTGGGAGCTCTTCTCTGATGACATTCCTTTCTCGAAACAGGCTGGCGGCCGCTGCGGCGGCATTGATGGTGCTTGGCGCGGCCGGGCAGGCGCGCGCACAGGTAACAGGGGTCTGCGATTCGGACCCCACCGGCTCGCCGTCGAGCATGCAGAAGTGCATCGACGCCATCCAGAACGCCGGCGGCGTCGTCAACGACATCTTCAAGGACTCCGCGGGCAAGACCGGTCCACAGCTGCCGCTGTTCGGCAAGCTGTACCCGAACTGGAAGGACAAGTCGGGCAATGCCTGCCCGGAGAGCTTCGCGGGCTGTGCGGGGCGCGACACCGCGCCGTACGACTGCACCGGCGAGTACACCTGCGATACCGCACCGAACGATTTCGCCACGGCCGCCAAGTACGTCGCGGGCCTCGATCACCTGTGGTGGCATCCGTGCCGGACCTCGACGCACAATCTGGACGCGAATGGCTGCCCGGTCTTCACCTGCGTCGGCAATGGCGTGGGGGGCAACTACAACCCGTGGGAGGGCATGGTGTTCGACCTGGGCGGGCCGTCCAACCGCGTGGTGATCTTCGCCACCAACGACCATGGTCCGCAGCCCTGCGAGTCGATCGAGTACACCGTGTACCTGACCGACAACCCGCTGGCGAAGGACACCATCCAGAAGCCCACGACCACCGGCGCCGATCCGCAGAAGTGGAACCGCGCCGTGCTGGAGAAGATCTACACCCAGGGCTGGTACAACACGCGGCCTCCCGATCCGGCCGGGCATGCCAGCTGCGGCGACACGGCGAACTACGCTGTGGAGCAGGACTCGTTCGCGCAGGTGTTCGCGCTGCCGTGCGGTATCACGTTCCGCTACGCGGCAATCGTCGCGGGCTACGACGGCCAGGACTTCCCCGAGTGCGGCTTCGATTCGAACGAGGCGGAGCTGGACGCGGTGGCGGGCTTGACGGAGGAGGGCACAGGCGTGTGCCCCGACAAGGACGGCGACAACTACGTCGACTGCAACTGCGCCGAAGCGCCCAAGATCTGCGACTGCAACGACAATGACCCGAGCGTCCATCCCGGCGCGCCGGAAGCGTGCGACAGCGGGGACAAGAACTGCGATGGCGTGCCGGGAGCGTGCCCGGCCGGCGAGTTCTGCAACAACAGCGTGTGCGTGAAGGGCTGCGGCAGCGGCGAGTTCTCCTGCCCCCCGGGTTCGACCTGCCAGTCCACCGATCAGGGCTCTCTGTGCATTCCCAACGACTGCAGCACCGGCGGCTGCCCCCCGGGCAGCGTGTGCGATCCGGTCAGCAAGACGTGCAAGCCGGCGTGCGACGGCGTGAAGTGTCCGTGGGGCCAGACGTGCCAGGATGGCAAGTGCATCGATCCGTGCCAGACGATCAAGTGCCCGTCGTCGCAGGACTGTGTGGCGGGCAAGTGCGTGCCGCCATGCAGTTGCTTCAGCGGCGACGTGGGATGCACGACGTCGGGGTGGGTGTGTGACCGCGGGAACACCGACCAGTGCGTGCCGGCCGCCTGCCTGAACAAGACGTGCGCGACGGGCGAGCACTGCAACGCGGCGGGCAACTGCGTGGGTCCGTGCGACGGAGTGACGTGTCCGGCGGGCCAGACCTGCATCGATGCCAAGGGCGGCTGCGTGAGTCTGTGCGACGGCGTCAGCTGTCCGTCCGGGCAGACCTGCGACCCGAAGACCGGCAAATGCAGCGGCGACCCGTGTGCAAGCGTGTTCTGCCAGCCGAACGAAGTGTGCGTCGCGGGCAACTGCGTGAAGAGCGACGGCGGCGCGCCGCCGGATGCGGGGAGCGATGCCAACGCGGGCGGCGCACCGTCGCGCGGCTCGACTTCAGCGGACACTACCGGCGGCTGCGGCTGCCGCGTCGCTTCCGGTCGGAACGGCGCCCTGGCTGGGCTGTTCGCGCTCCTCGGGCTGCTCGGTTTCGCGTTGCGTCGACGCCGCAGCGGCGATGGCTGACGCAACGCGTTACAAGCAGGGATCGCGCGTGATCTGCGCGCGTATCGGAGGGGCGCGTGCCTGGTGCGCGAATGCGTGTTACACACTCGAAACCTGTGCGGCGCGGGGGCGTCACGCACAGCACCTATAACTTGAAGGCAAGCGGCCCGCCTGGCCGCTTGCCTCGAAGTGGCACGAGTGCTGCTTGAGGCGGGGGCCGAGGAGGGCAGATGAACGAGAGCAGCGAGAGAGTATGCGTGGTCGTGATGGAGGCGGGCGGCGAGTGGCCCGACTTCGTGGAAGCGGACGACCAGCGTCCGGTCAACTGGGCGGTCGTTCCGCAGCAGCCCGACGAGACGCCAGCGGAGCTCGCGCTGCGGGCCGCGCATCGGGTCGAAGCACTTGTCGCCAGCGGCGCAGCGCTCGACACGGTCGTGATTGCCGCTGGGTCGCGGCACAACGACGAAGTCTTCGCGGCCCGGTGCGCCGTTGCCCGGGCGCTGATCCAGGCGATGAGCGCCTCGCGAGGCAGCCGGCTCTTGTTTTCTGCGCCCGCGACGTTGCCGCCGTCGGCTCGCCACGAGCTGATCGCCCTGGCAGGGACGCTGGCCGCGCAATCGCGTGACACCGCGCTCGACGTGGGTGTCCGTTTCGACCAGCCGGGCGATCGGTCATCGAGCCGGACGCGCTTGCGCCGGGACACGGCAGCCAAGGACAGCCCAGCGCTCGTCTGACCGGCGGTTCGGCAAGCGGTCCACCTGCGGCAAGACGCTGACGCGCGGGTGACAGAGCGAAGCACGTTGCACTATGCTGCGTGCCAGGCGTTGGGGCTCCGATCCAGCGCGCGGACGCGGCGGCGCCGATGTTCGACGTTCCCAAGCGATTGACCCTCCAACGCCCGGCGAGGTTCGTCGTTGCCGCCGGCGGTGCAGCGGAGTGCTTCGTGGTGCTCGATCTGCTCCGCCGGGGCGCGTCGGGAACGCCGCTACTGCAGCACCTGGCAGGTTCGGTGGCGCTGTACGCGCTGGTCGGCACCGTGTGCGGCCTGGCTGCGTGGGGCGTCCGTTCCGGCGAGCGCGTGCTGGTCGGACTGGTCCCGCGCGGCTGGGCGCGCGCTGGGCGCGTCGGCACTGTTCTCTTCTACGCCGCGCTGGCCGCAGCGGCGACCTGGAGCACCGCGTTCTGGACATTCAGCGGCCACCGGGCCTCGGAGGCGAGCTACGCAAGCTACGGGCCGTATGTGCTGATCGGCGCCTCGGCGTTGGCTGCGGCGGTGCTCGCATGGGCCGTGCCGTGGATGCTCGATCGATTCCGTCAGGGCGCGCGGCTTGTGCCGCTTTCACTCGTGCTGATCGCGGTGCTTCTGGCCCTGACCGCAAGCTGGGTGGACCTGCACGTGCTCGTGGGGCTGTACGCGCGGCTGCACACGGCGCTGGAAGTCGCGACCGGCCTCTTGCTGCTCTTGTCGGCCTACGCGCTGCTGTCGCTGGTCGACAGCAGCCGCGGCCTCCGCGCGATCCGCGTGCTGGCCGGAGCAGGCCTGGCGTGGACCGTCGTGTTTGCCAGTCTGCGCCCTGTGCGCGCGTGGATGGGGGCCGAGCTCGATCACGTCTGGCTCGAGCCTGTCTACGTCGGCCGCATGCTGCACCGCGCGCAGATGGCGGAAGTGCTCCTTGCCCATCCGCACGACTGGGGCAATCTGGAAGCACGCCGTCTGGATGCGTTGCGCCAGCGCTACGGCGGCAGCACGGCGCCGGATCCCGCGTGGAAGCGCCGCTGGGCCGAACCTCCGGCGTTCCGCGACGCGATCCGCCGCATGCGCGGCGAGCGCCACGACTACAACGTCGTGGTCTACTACGTGGACACGTTGCGCTACGACGCGGCGTCGGACCCCGGGATCATGCCGCACGTGGTCGGGTTCAGCCGCCAGGCGCTCGATTTCCGCAACGCCTACTCGAGCGGCTCGGACACCCTGCGCGCGCTGCCGTCGCTGACCAGCGGCAGCTACGAGCTCGGCAGCGCGCATCGGGGGAATGTGCTCGACGTAGCGCGGCGGTCAGGACGCACGCGTGTGATCGCGATCGCCCAGTCGGCGCACGAATTCCTCGGCAAGCTGGATCCGCGTTTCAAGTTCGACGAGACGCTGGTGGTGCCCGACTACGCCCAGGATCGCACCGACGTGTGGGGCTATGGAGCGAATCGGTCGACGGCCAAGGGTGTGGTGGACAGTGCGCTTTCGTGGCTGGGTGACCATCCAGGCAAGCCTTTCTTCCTGTGGCTCTTCAACTTCGACCAGCACAACTGGCGCGAGCTGGACAAGGCGTACGTCTACGACGTGGCGCGGCGCTACCATGTGCCCGACAAGGCCAAGCTCAACTGGCGCTACCGCGCCGTCGCCACGGGCATCGACGCGCAGTTCGGGCGGCTGCTCGACGGCCTGAAGCGTCTAGGTCTGTCGGACAACACGATCGTCCTGTTCGTGGCCGACCACGGTGAGGGTCTGGGCAGGGACGGCTTCTGGGTGCACGGCGTGTTCCTCTGGCAGTGCCTGTTGCGCGTCCCGCTCGTGCTGCGCGTTCCCGGACTGTCGCCGCATGCTGTCGATGATCGGGTTTCGCTCGTCGACGTGGCGCCGACGCTGGCGCGCTACCTCGTGGAGGATCCGGACATGTCCGGCTACCAGGGCGAAGACCTGGTCGGCTATCTGGTGCCGGATCGCCCGCGCCGGCGTCTGCCGCTGCTGATGTCGGCGGTGTCGCAGCAGGTGTTGGTGCGCGTCGGAATCATCGAGCCAAAGGGCCGCTGGAAGCTGGTCCTGCCGCTCGACTCGGCGGTTCCACAGCTCTACGACCTCCGCGCCGACGACCCCGACGCCGTCAGCGTTGCCGGCGCTCATCCGGACGAGACGCGGCGTCTGCTGGGTCGGCTGGTGCGTTCGCCCATCTACCCGCGCCCGGGCACGGCGCAGGGCAAGCCAACCCTGGCCGGGGCGCGCTAGACGCTTGCTTTCCGTCATTGAGGGGGGCTCTACGGCCGGCCTACGTCTTCGGTGGGTCGCCGTTGGGGCGATCGTTGGCGCCGGCCAGTGCGCCTATCAGCAGGAACGCCGCAGCCAGCAGACCTAGAAAGATCGGCCGCCGCGCGTGGCCGAGGAGAGGGCGTGGCGCTGCGGCGTGGCCGGTAGCGTGAGGGGCGGCATGCGCGGCGCTTGCCGACGGCGCAGGCGCAGGGTCCGCCGCCAGCGCCACGGACCCGGTTCCGAGCGTGAACAGCAGCACAACGGCGCTGCCGAGATGCCGGCCCCAGCTCGCTCCACGCATCGCCTTCGATGGGTACGCGGGCGGCGCCCGGCGGTCAAGTCGCCGCGTCGAGCTCGGCCAGCGCCAACCTGGCTTCGTCGCGCACCGTCGCGTCGTCATCGCTCTCCAGCGTCGAGACGAGCGCCGCCCGGGCCGTACTGCCGCCGAGACGCCCGAGGGCCCAGGCAGCGTGTCCCCTGACGAGTGCGCTCGAGTGGTCCCTGGCAGCCTTGCAGAGCGGCGCGACGGCGCGGGGGTCGCCGCTGTTGCCGAGCGCGACGGCGGCGTTGCGCGCCAGCCTGGCGCGGCTTGTGCGTCCGAGCGCGCTTTGCCGGACGAGTCGGCGGTGGGCGGCGGAGCCCTGCAGGAGCAACTCCACCAGATCGGGCGCGTCCAGCTCGGGACGGGATTCCAGCTCGGCGGCGGCGGGGCGCGGCGTTGCCGAGGCGTTGAACGGACAGACATCCTGGCAGATGTCGCAGCCGAACACGTGCGCGCCGCACAGGGCTCTCAGCTCGCGCGGGATCGAGCCGGTCAGCTCGATCGTGAGGTACGAGATGCAGCGACGGGCGTCGAGCACGTGCGCGTCGACGAAAGCGCCGGTGGGACAGGCGTCGAGACACGCGGTACAGGCACCGCAACCCGCCTCTTGTGCGCTGTCCGGTGCGATCTCGACGTCCATCAACAGCTCGCCCAGCAGCACGTTGGTGCCGACCCCCGGAACGATCAGCATTGTCGACTTGGCGGCGAAGCCGAGGCCGGCGCGCACGGCGGCCTCGCGTTCGAGCAACGGTGCCGTGTCCACGCACGGACGCGCCAGCACCGGGCGTCCCACGATGTCCGCGCAGGCGTCGGCCAGTCTGCGCAGTCGCGACTTGATGAGCAGGTGGTAGTCGTCGCCACGCGCGTAGCGCGCGATGTAGCCGCTCAGCGCGTCTCGAGGGCCGGACTTCCGGGCCGACGGGTAGGGGAGCGCGACCGCGATCAAGGTCCGGGCGGCGGGCAGGAGATTTCGCGGCTCGGCCCGCTCTCCCGCAAGGTACGCCATCTCGCCGTGGCGGTCGTGCGACAGCCAGTCCGAGAGTCGCTGTGCCGCCACGGCGAAGCGCGCGACCGGCGTGAAGCCGACGCGCACGAAGCCCAGTCCGAGCGCTGCATCGCGGATCTGCCGGGCGAGCTCCCCGGCATCGGGCGCAGCGTGCCGGGTGGCGGGCGGGTGGTGGGCCGCTCCAGCCGGAATCTCCTCGGCGGATCCGGGCGGATCCTGCTCGCTGCCTTCGCGGATCGCTGGGTCGCTGCCGCTCATCGTCGCCGCGGCTACTGTGCCGTGGGCGCCTCTGCCGGGCCAGCAATGTCGACAATGGGTTGCGGTTGGGGCCCGGCTCGGGGAATAACCGCGGCCAGTTCTTGATTCGTGCCCCGGGGTTGTCGGAGAAATTTTCGACGTGATCGAGATCCAACAGCTGTACAAGTACTACGGCGATCGCCGGGCCATCGGCCCGCTGACCGCCAACATCGAGAAGGGCGAGATTGTCGGCCTGCTCGGTTTGAACGGCGCCGGAAAGACCACGACGCTGCGCGTGCTGGCCTGTGACCTGCTGCCGACCAGCGGCACGGTCCGGGTCGACGGCGTCGACGTGGTGGAGCGGCCCGAGGAGGTCAAGCAGCGCATCGGCTATCTGCCCGATGTGCCGCCTCTGTACGGCGAGATGCGCGTCCGCGAGTATCTGGCGTTCGCCGCGCGGCTGCGCGGCATGAGCCGGTCGGACATCGCGAAGCGCATCGACGAGGTGGGCGAGCTCACCGAGGTGCGCGGCGTGCTGGGCGACCTGATCAGCTCGCTCTCGCACGGCTATCGCCAGCGCGTCGGCATCGCCCAGGCGATCCTGCACCGCCCCGCACTGGTCGTGCTCGACGAGCCCATCTCCGGTCTCGACCCGGTGCAGATCGTGGAAATGCGCGATCTGGTGCGGAGCCTGGGCGGCGATCACACGGTCGTCGTCTCCAGCCACATCCTCTCCGAGATCAGCGAGACCTGCGACCGCATCCTGGTCATCCGCGACGGCGAGATCGTGGCGTCCGGCACCGAGGCGGAGCTTTCGGAGCGGCTGCTGTCCGGCATGCGCGTGGATGTGAGCGTGCAACTCGGCTCGCGCGCTGCGGCGGACGCCCAGACGCTGATCGAAGCCATCGACGGCGTCCAGGAGGTCGAGGAGATCGACCCGCTCGAACCAGGCAAGGGCGTGGCCAGCTTCAGCGTGCAGAGCTCGAAGGACGTGCGCGACGCGCTGTGCCGGGGGCTCGTCCAGGCCGACCTCGGCATCTTGCAGCTGTCGCGCAGCGAGCACGAGCTCGAAAGCGTATTTCTGCAGCTGTCGGCGCCGGTCGATGGGCTCAAGCGTGCCAAACGCAAGCGGCGACGGCGTGCGCCGAAGGCCGAGGACGCAGCGGAGCAGGCCGCACAGGAGCAGCCATGAGCCGCGCTCTGCTCATTGCCCGTCGCGAGCTGTACGCGTATCTGCGCTCGCCGCTCGGCTCGGTGATCATCGCCGGCGTGTTGCTCTTCGACGGCATCTACTTCTACTGGCAGGGGCTCACCGAGAGGCTGCTCAGCGCCCAGGTGCTGCAGCAGTTCTTCTACGGGGCCAGCGGCGCGACGATGGTCGCAAGCATCGTGCTCAGCATGCGCCTGCTGGCGGAGGAGCGGCAGACCGGAACGCTGACGCTCCTGAACACCGCGCCCATCCGCGACCGCGAGATCGTGTTCGGCAAGTTCCTGTCGGCCTTCGGGATGATCGCGCTCACCACCGTGCTGACCATCTACATGCCGTTGCTCATCTTCGTGAACGGCAAGGTCAGCGTCGGACATATCGTTGTCGGCTATCTCGGCCTGCTGCTGCTCGGCGCTGCCAGCATCTCGATCGGTCTGTTCGCCTCGTCGCTGGCGAAGTCCCAGGTCGTGGCAGCGATCATCGGCGTGGTGATCCTGGTGCCCATGCTGCTGCTCTGGGCGATCGCCCGGGCCACCGATCCGCCGCTGAACACCTTCCTGGCGGCGCTGGCGCTGCATCACGAGAACCAGCGGGCCTTCATGGTCGGCACGCTCGGGCTCTCGCACGTCGTCTACTACATCGCGGTCAGCTACTTCTTCCTGCTGGCCGCCACCAAGAGCCTGGAGGCGCGCCGATGGCGGTAGACGACGAACGTCCCGAGCGCGACGAACAACCGGCTGCCTCGAGCGACAGTGCGGATCAGGACAGTCCGGACACGGCTCCCGCTGATGCCTCCCCGGAGGTCGAACAGGCCGCCGCAACGGAAGCGGGAGCCGGCCAGAGCCCTGGCGAAGGACCCCCGCCGGCCGCACCGGGCACGGCCGCACCGGGCACGGCCCAGCGCGGGCGCCCTGCGCCGGTGTGGATCGTGCCGCTGTACGTGATCGGCCTGGTGCTGGTCTACCTCGGTGAGCGCGTGCTCTCGGCAAACCCGACCTGGCACTGGGGCTTCAGCGGCATGGGCCTGGCCGCCGTGTTCATTGCGACGGGCCTGCGTTTCTCGCCCCGTTTCCGGGTCGGCGGCGAGCGCCGGCACATCGAGCGGCTGCTGGCTCTGCTGTCCATCACGGGGCTCGTCGGCCTCGCCCTGTACTTCGCTACCACCGACTGGGGCACCGCCAAGCTCGGGCTCGACACCGCCCAGGCGGTCACGCGTGACCGCGTGGAGGGCGTGCTCACGGTGCTGTGGATCGTGCTCATCGGCATCAGCGTCGTGCCGATGCTGTTCGCGGAAGGCGCGCTCTACCCGATGCGCCACGCCGAGCACCCGGAGAGCCGGCGCGTGCGCGCAGCGGCGGCCAGTGGGCTGATGCTCGTGCTCGCCGCTGTGTATGGCGCGCTGTTCGTGTACGCCGCGCAGGGCGTCGATCTGCGCGTGGACTACTCGTACTTCAAGACCTCGAAGGCGAGCGCCTCGACGCGGAAGATGGCCCAGTCGCTGGACAAGCCGGTGAAGGTCATCGCCTTCTTCCCCGACGTGAACGACGTCCGCACCGAGGTGAAGCATTACCTCGACGACGTGTCCCGCGGCATCCCGAACCTGCACGTCGAGATCAAGGATCGGCTGCTGGTGCCCAAGGAGGCCCGCAAGCTGCACGCGATGCGCGACGGCATCATCGTGCTGGCCAAGGGCGAGACGACGGAGACCCTGGATATCGGCACGGACATGAAGGACGCGCGGCCGAAGCTCAAGACGCTCGACCGCGACTTCCAGGCCAAGCTCCTGAAGCTGGTGCGATCTCGCCGCACGGCCTACCTCACGGTGGGTCACGGCGAAGTCTCGGACGCGGAGGCCGCCAGCCCACACAACAACGGCCGATCGTCCCGCATCGTCCGGCTGCTCTTGCAGCGGCAGAACTACCTGGTCAAAAACCTCGGACTGTCGGAAGGGCTGGCGAGCAATGTGCCGGAGGATGCCGATCTGGTGGTGATCCTCGGTCCGTCGCAGCCTTTTGCTCCCGAGGAAATCGCCTCGCTCGAGCGCTACGTGAAGCGCGGCGGACATCTACTGATGGCGCTCGATCCCGACGCGCTGCCGTCGGCCGATCTGGCGCTCGGCAGCGGTCCCGTCGGCTCGGCCTCGGCGGCGTCCGCGGCGCACAAACTGCCGCTCGGCGCACCGCATGCCAAGACGCCGCACAAGCGGAGCGTCGATCCGGCGGGCTCGGCTGGAGCTGCCCCGGGCGCCGCGCCGGCCGCGACGCCGCCCAGCGCGGATGCCAGCTCGATGATCAGCGGGCTCGAGTCTCTGGCGCACCTCGTGGGGCTGAAGCTCGACCCGGTGATCCTGGCCAACGAGCGCAACTACGTGCGCCGTCGTTTCAACGACTCGGACCGCACCCAGCTGGTGACGAATCGCTTCTCGTCCCACGCCTCGGTCTCGACCCTGAGCCGCAACTCGTCGCGGGGCGCGGCCGTCGTCGTGTTCGGTACCGGCAGCCTGGAGCGCGCGCCGGGCTCGACCGACAAGATCGACTTCGCGGTGCGCACCATGCCGGGCACGTTCGCCGACGAGAACCACGACTACAAGCTCGACGACCACGAGAAGCGCTCGATCTACAACATCGCCGCCGCCGTCACCGCGCCCGCTGCGGGCGCAAAGCAGGAGAAGGCGAAGAAGGGCGCCAAGTCCGGGCCCGACCAGATGCGCGCGTTCGTGGTGGCCGACGCGGACGCATTCAGCGATCTCGTGCTCGGGCGTGTGATGACCAACCAGCTCTGGTTCGTGGACGCGGTGCGCTGGTTGGGCGGCGAGGAGAGCTTCGCCGGCGCGGTCAATACGGAAGAAGACGTACCGATCCAGCACACCAAGCAGAAAGATCTGATCTGGTTCTACACGACCATCTTCGGCGCTCCGGCGCTGGTCCTGGGCCTGGGCCTGTTCTTCAGTAGACGCTCGCGGCGCCCCAAGCGCCCCAAGCGTGCTCGTGAGGCAGGAGGTCAGGCATGAACGCCTTCAAGGGGCTGCTCCTGCACGGGGGGCTTCTGGTGCTGGCGGCCGTACTGGCGCTGGTCGTCTGGACGCGCAGCGACAAGCCCGTGGCCGAAGCGCGCGACCAGGTCCGGGTCTGGTCCGGCACGCCGGGGCAGGTGCAGCGGATCGAATTCCATGGCGAGCGGCGGACGGTGACGCTCGTCGCGCACAAGGACGCGCACGGACGCTGGTACGTCACAACGGTCGACCGTACGTACCAGACGCCCAAGCCCGTCGAAACCGGCTCCAGCGCGGACGCGGGTGGCGATACGGGCGCGACAGCGAACAAGCCCGGAGACGCCGGCGCGGCAGCGAACAAGTCCGGAGACGCCGGCGCGGCCAAGCCGAAGACGCCGCCCAAGCCCGAGATGGTGACGCACCACGAGTCGACCAGGTTCGTCTCCGTCCAGGCCGCGGACAAGCTGGTCAAGAGTCTGGCGCCGCTGATGGCCTATCGCTCGATCGGCAAGGTCGACAAGGCGCGCGAGCCGGACTTCGGCCTCGACAAGCCGGATGGGACGCTGAAGGTCGTGATCGGCGGCAAGACGCACACGCTGGTGCTGGGCGGAACCACTCCGGGCGGCGGCGACAGGTACGCGCGCGAGAAGGAAACAGGCCTGGTCTACGCGATTCCCGGCGAGATCAGCCGCGACATGATGTTTGCCGGGTCGCGCCTGGTGGAGCACGACCTGCACGGGTTCAAGCCGGACGAGGTCAAGCGCCTGCGCGTGGCCAAGGGCAAGGCGCACCGCGAGTTCGTGCGTATCCCGGACAAGGTGAACGCATGGGCCGACGCGACCGCTCCCACGAAGCTGGATGAAACCGCCGGCAACTGGATCGACAAGCTCGGCAGGCTCCGCGTCATGAGCTTCGTCGACAAGACAGCCGCCCAGCCGTCCCCCTCGGACCTCGTTGCCGAGGTGGAGTACGACAATGGCTCGGGCGACAAGCTTGGCCGTCTGGAGTTGTTCAAGGTGCCGTCCACGAAGGGGGGCAAGCCGGAGTACCTGGCGCGCACCGAGTACACACGCTGGTACGTGAAGGTGCTGCAGAGCTCCGCCGAGCAGGTCGATCAGGACCTGGACTCGATTCTCAAGTAGCCCGGGAGGGCAGGCTACCAGCGGTGGTAGGCCGGGTGGCCTTCCTTGACCGCGACGAACACGCCCCGGCAGGTGGCGGTGGTCTTGCCGCCCGAATCGATGCGCGCTTCCACGACGACCTTGTCGCCGTCGATGCTGACCGGCTTGGCGTGCAGCTCCAGCGGCTGGTCGATCGGCGTCGGGGCGCGCAGCTTGACGTGGAACTCGGCCGTGACCGTGGACGGCGCCTCGTCGAGGCCGCGCTCCTGCATCAGTGCCCAGATCGCGGTCCAGTTGCTGTGGCAGTCGAGCAGCGCCCCGGCGATGCCGCCGTTCAGCATGCCCTCGAACGCGAGATGGTGGGGCTCCGGCTTGAACGTGGCGACGACCTCGTCGCCCTGCACGAAGCTCTTGATGCGCAGTCCCTTGTCGTTGGCAGGCCCGCACCCGAAGCAGCGGTTCTGAGGGGCGTATCTGTCCTGCAGGCTCTGTTCGCTCATCTGGCGAGGGTAACGCCGCGGGGCAGGCCGTGCCACCGCCGCCTAGAAGCGGATCGTCTCGCCGCGCGCGGGGATGTCGACGGTGGGGAAACCGCGCTCCTGGAGCTCGGTACGGAGCGCTTCCTGCGCATGGAGCTCGCCGTGCACCAGTGCGATGGCCCGGAGCTTGCCGCGCTGTCGCACGTTTTCGGCGAAGTCGAGCAGGTCGGACTGGTCGGCGTGGGCGCTGAAGCCGTTCAACACCACGACCTCGGCGCGCAGGTCACGCTCCACTCCGAAGATCCGGACGCGCGGTCTGCGTTCGACGATCCGTCGCCCGAGCGTGTGCTGGGCCTGGAAGCCCACGATCACGACGGTGTTCTTCCGGTCCTCGATGGTGGACTTGAGGTGGTGCAGGATCCGTCCGGCCTCGCACATGCCGCTGGCGGAGATGATGATCGACGGGTCCTTGTCCGCATCGATGGCCTTCGAGTCTTCCTTGTCGGTGATGTACTCGAGGCCGTCGAACTCGAACGGAGAGTCGGCTCCCGCAAGCAGCGCCCGGGCGTCCTTGTCGTAGCACTCGGGGTGCATCCTGAAGACCTCGGTGATCTTCACCGTCAGCGGCGAGTCGACGTAGACGCGCATGGGGGGCATGCGCCCCGTCTGCTTCAGTCGCTTGAGCGCATACACGATCTCCTGCGCACGCTCGAGCGCAAACGACGGGATCACGACCTTGCCCTTGCGCTTGTAGGTCCGTGCGAGCAGCTTCGCCAGATCGTCGTCCATGCGTTCGATCGGGTCGTGCAGGCGGTCGCCGTAGGTGCTCTCGCTGATGAGCACGTGCGCGCCGTCCGGGATCTCGGGGTCGCGCAGGATGGGGATGCGGCGGCGCCCGAGATCGCCCGTGAACACGAGCCTCTGCTGCTGCCCTTCGTCGTCGATGTCGAGCACGACGATCGCGCTGCCCAATACGTGCCCTGCGTCGAGATACGTCAGCGTGATGCCGGGGGCAACGTCATGCCGGCGGTGGTAGCCGAGCGCGACCATCTGCTCGAGCGTCTGCACGACGTCTTCCTCGTCGTAGAGGGGCTCCACCGGCTCCATGTCCGATTGCTTGCGCTCGATCAGCTTGTTGATGTAGCGCGCATCGGATTCCTGGATCCTCGCCGAGTCCGCTAGCATCGCCGCGCACAGATCGCGGGTGGCGGGCGTGGTGTAGATGTGGCCCGTGTAGCCGCGGTTCACCAGCAAGGGCAGGGCGCCCGAGTGATCGATGTGCGCGTGGGACAGCACGACCGCGTCGATGCGCTCGGGGTCCAGCGGGAGGTTCTTGTTCCGCTCCAGAGCCTCCTTGCGCCGCCCCTGGAACAGCCCGCAGTCCAGCAGCACCGTCGCGCGGCTGGTCTGCACCAGGTGCATGGAACCCGTCACGGTCTGGGCCGCGCCCAGGAAGTCGACCTGCATGGTCGTAGCCTAGGTCGTCGGGCGCCGCGCCGCGCGGCGGCGCCTGACGGTCGTCAGCGCGGCCGGTGTCCGGGCTGCCCTACGGCCCGACGTTGCTGGTGCTGCCCGAGACGAGCGCGCTGACGAAGTCGGTCAATGCGGTGCCGCCGACGGTCGTGCCGTAGAAGTGCGCGTTGTCCCCGATCCAGGTGTGGTGGCTGCACGGCGTCGCGCCGCTGCACGTGCCGATGTAGTAGGTGCCGAAGTTGGAGTCGGCCTTGACCTGGCTACGCAGGTCGGTGAGCCCCTGCTGGTACAGCTGGGGACTCACGGCGCCGTAGGTGCAGTTGTTCTGCCCGAAGCTCAAGAAGCCGCGGATCGTGCTGTCGGCGACGCTCGAAATGACCGACAGCTGCCGAGCGGGATACTTCTTCGCCGCGTACTGGACCATCTCCTCGAGGAAGTTGCTCTTGTCGGGGCAGCCGCTGCCGCAGTCCTTGAGGACCGTCGCATCCAGATTCCACATCTTGCGGAGCTCGTCCTGCAGGCAGCCTGGGATGGTGGGGTTGGGCATGGGCGGGCCGGAGTCGTCCAGCAGATCGACCGGGATGCTGCCAAAGGCCCGCTGCGTCTGCAGGTAGTTCGCGGCCGAGCCGAAGCCGCCGGCGCTGGAGCCGGTGAGCAGCACCTGCGACGCGGTGGGGAAGGTGGGCACCAGGCGCGACAGATAGCGGGTCATGTTCGCGTAGCCGACGAACTCCTGCTTCGTGGCTACGTTGGGCACGCTGCCGTTGGGATTGTCGCCGGCGTGCACGTCGCCGGTGCAGTACGGAACGTAGACGTAGTTCCAGTCCTTCAGCGGGTTGCCCGCTTGCGAGCGGTCGAAGATGCCTGCCAGCGAGCTCTTGCGCGCGTTGAAATCGCTCTCGCCGAACTTGCTCGGGTTGGAGGCGCAGATGATCTGGTTGAAGCAGGCTCCGCCTCCCTCGAGGTAGATGACCACCTTGTCCGAAGCGCTATTGAGGTTCACTCCGATGCCGGTGCTGGATCCGTCGCGGCAGTGGGCGCCAGGGAAGGGAACCCAGGTCCAGGTGTTGTCCGTCGCGGTGATCGGGTTCGTCGGAAGTGCTCCGCCGGCTCCGCCGGCTCCGCCGACCGCGCCGGTTCCGCCGGTTCCGCCTGCGCCGCCGGCTGTAGCACCGCCGGTTCCGCCTGCGCCGCCCGCGGTTGCGCCGGCGCTACCGCCCGACGCGCCGTTGTCGCTGCTGCTACCGCCGCAGGCGACGAGCAGCGTGGGAACGACACACAGGAGCCCTGATGCGAACAAGGAAGCAATACGCATGACATCGCCGTAGCCGGCTCCTGCGGCTCCCGCAACATCGCGCAGCGATTTGGTAGGGCAATGTGGGAGGTCAGGTTCTTCCCTGACATTGGCCAGACGCCCGGGCCCAGCGGGCCCGGGCTCAGTTCCGCGGCCCGTTCGCTACGCCGCCGCCCATCAGCTTGTTGCCGCCGTACGGCTTGACCACGGGAATGCCGCTCCACAGCTTCTTGTATTCCGCCTTCATCTTTGCGAGGCGGTCGGGCTCTTTCTTGTTGAGCTTGTGCTTCTCGCCTGGGTCCTTCTTCAGATTGTACAGGTCGAAGCGCCAGTCGTGGCCGAAGGAGATCAGCTTGTAGTCTCCATCCACGAGAGCTTTGCGCTCGGGATTGTTGCTGTCCGCCGGCAGGTCCATGAGCACCGGGCGCGGTTTGGCTTTCGCGCCGTACAGCTCGGGCACCAGGCTCTTGCCTTCGAGCTTGTCGTCGCCCTTCACGCCCATCAGGTCGAGGATGGTCGGAGCCAGATCGATGTCGCTGCGCGGCGTGTCGATGTGCCGGCCCGCGACGCCGGGCACGTGGATGAACAGCGGTACGTGCGTCAGCATGTTCCACAGCTCGAAAGCGTGCCGGTACATGTGATGCTCGCCAAACGCCTCGCCGTGGTCGGCGCTGACGATCAGCACGGTCTTCTTCCACCACGGTTGTTTCTTGCAGAAGTCGAGCAGCTTGCCGATCCACAGGTCGGTGTAGAAGACCTCGGAGTCGTAGCGATCGCGGCGCTTGTTTCCCCAGTCCGGCGACTCCTTGTGCTTCACGTACACGTCGTGGGGATCCATGTAATGCATGTAGATGAAGAACGGCTTGTCCTCCGGGGCTGCCTGTAGCTGCTTGATCCCGAGCGGCGTCATCTTGTTGCTGGTCACGAAGTCGTCCTTCGTGTTGTCGAACTTGATGCCGCTGACCACCCGCCAGTCGTCGAAGCCCTGCGAAAGGCCGCTGTGGCCTTTTGCGAAGTACATGTGCCCGAACGTGGCCATGGTGTGCACACCGGCCTTCTGCAAGAGCTCGGGGAAGAACAGATCGCTCTTCGGGTACTTCGTGAAGAAGTAGCCGCTGCGCTTCAGCTCGGATGGGTATTGCCCCGACAGGACCGCTGGAACGCTCTTGGCCGTGTAGCTCGACACGGAATACGCTCGCGTGTAGCTCACGCTCTCTTTTTCGAGCGCCGTCAGGTTGGGAGCGATCTGCCGCGGGTAGCCGGCCCAGGGCATGTCCGCCCGCATGCTGTCGATCAGGATCAGCATCACGTTCATGGGGCGGTCGGGCCCGGTGGGCTTTTCAGGCTTCTTGGCTTTGGGGGTGGCGTCGGCGACCGGCTTCGCAGGCTGGGCGCTCTTGGCCGGAGCCGCCGCCTTGGCGTGCGCGGCCGGGGGCGGGGGAGGGGCCGGATTCGAAGCGGGTGGCGGACTCGCGCAGGCGCTCGCGACGAGCAGCGCGGTTAGGCTGGCGAAGCGCTTCATTTCGCGGCTCCCGCTTTCGCCTCGTCCTTCTTCGGGCTCGCCTTGGCCTTCGCCGCGTCGTCTTTCTTCGGGCTCGCCTTGGCCTTCGCCGCGTCGTCCTTCTTCGCGTCGTCCTGCTTGGGCGGCCCCATCGGTCCGTTGGCGGGCCTGCGGCCCTTGATCTTGGCGCCGCCATAGGGCTGGACGGTCGGCAGCTTGTCGAACACCTGCTTCTCGAGCTTCTCCATCTGCTCGAGCTTGTCCGGCTCGGAATGCGAGAGGTCGTGCTTCTCTCCGGGGTCCTTCTTCAGGTTGAACAAGAGGTGCTTCCAACCGGTGTCGCCGAACACGATCAGCTTGTAGTCGCCCTCGATGATCGCGCGGCGCTGCTCGTTGTTGGTGTCGTTCGGCAGATCGAGAACGATCGGGTCGCGGTCCGCCGGTTTCTCGGCACCGTAGAGCTCGGGCACCATCGTCTTGCCCTCGAAGCTGGGAGCCGGTTTCAGCCCCATCAGGTCGACGATCGTCGGTGCCAGATCGACGTCCGAGCGCTTGACGTGCACGCGCCGCGGCTTCACGCCCGGCAGCTTGAACGCGAGCGGCACGTGCACGAGCTCCTGCCACAGTTCGAACGCGTGGCGGTACATCCCGTGCTCGCCGAACGCCTCGCCGTGATCCGCCGTGAGGATCACCGCGGTGTTCTTCCACCAGCTCTGCGTCTTCGCCCAGTCGAAGAGCTTGCCGATGTAGTGATCGGTGAAGAAGACCTCGCAGTCGTAGCGATCACGCGCCTTGTTGCCCCACTTCTTGGGGCACATGTCGTGCCAGTTGTACTTGTCGTGCGGGTCCAGATAGTGGAACCAGGCAAAGAACTGTTTGCCGGTGTTCTCGGGCTTCGACAGCATGTCGATAGCCATCTTGGTCATCTTGTCGCTGGTGATGTCGTTGTCCGTCTGCGGATCGAACGTGATGCCCGGCACCAGCTTCCACACGTCGAACCCCTGGTCGACGTTCTTGCCGCGCTTGAAGTACATGTGCGCCTGACCGCCCATGGTGCGGATGCCGTGCTCTTGCAGCTCCTCGCTGAAGAAGAAGTTGGCCTTCGAGTAGCCCGTGAAGAAGTAGCCGTCGCGATACAGCGTCGACGGGTAGCGCCCCGCGAGCAGCGACGGCAGGCTCTTCGCCGTGTAGCTCGAGATCGAGTAGGCGTGGTCGTAGTACACGCTCTCCGAGACGAGCTTCGACAGGTTGGGCGCGATCGGCCGCGAGTAGCCGTTCCACGGCATGTCCGAGCGCAGCGCGTCCACCGTGATCAAGAGCACGTTCAGCGGCTTGTCGGGCCGCGTACGGGGCGCCTTGGCCAGTACGGGAGCCGAGCTGGCGGCCGGCGGCGACGCGGCACTGGCTGCCGGCTTCGCGCTCGCGTGAGGCGCTCCGGACGAATGGGAATCCCTGGAATGGCTGCAGCCGGCCAGAAGTAGGCCGGCTGCGAGCACGCTGCTGGAAACGAACAGACTGCGCACCGGTGCCACCTATCGCAAATCAGCCGGTCAGGCCAATTCGACCGCGGACCGGATTGTCCGGATGGCCGGGGTGGCGAGCGCTACTGGTTGATTTCCTTCTCGAGCTTGTCGAGCTGGTCGTCCATGTTCTGGGCGGTCACCTTCTGCGCCGCTTCTTCCTCGAAGTCTTCTTCGGTCGGGATCTGCGAGTCGTTGACCGAGCTGGCCGGCGAAGCCGCAGCTGCGCTGTCCGCGCTCGTCGGCGAAGTGTTCGAGGTCTTCTTCTTGCTGCAGCCGATGGCGCCGAGCAACAGCACGCAGCACACGACAGCGATGCGCTTCACTTGGCACCTTCCTGCTTCTTCAGCACGTCCATGTGCTTGTCATGACGCGCCTGCTCCTTCTCGATGAGCTTGTCGACACGCGCCACGACATCCTTCTTGTCCTCGGCCGTGGCCAGCTCGCGGATGCGGTTCAGTCGCGCCATCCGCCAGGCGTGCACCTTCAGCTCGGAGCGGACCGCAGGGCGATCCACAGCGTCGCCCCACTTCTGCTTGATCTTGGCGAGATGGGCTGCGCGTCGCTGCTTGCGCGTCTCGCGCAGCTGCTCGAGCTTCTTCTGGACAGCTTCGGGCGGACCCTTGTGGTCTCCGTGCTCGCCCTTTTCGTCTCCCTTGTTGGCTTCGTCTTCGCCCTTCTTGCCGTGGTCGTCGGCGCTCTTGCCGTGGTCCTCCCCCTCGGCTTCGGCAGCCTTGCCCTTCTTGTGGGCCTCGGCGGCCTCGTGGGCCTTGCCCTGCTCGTGGGCGGCGGCCTTGGCGGGCGCCTGCGCCGCATGGGCGGTGGCACGTTCGTGGCCCGCGCCCTTGGGTCCGGCCTCGGCGGGCAACGCCACAGTGGCTATCGCTGCCAGGCTACAGGCGAAAGTCCAGTGGGATATCCTCATCTTGGCTCCTCCAGAGGCGGAAATGGATGGCGGGGCGAGGCAGGCCCGTGGGGCCTCCGTCGCCCTGTGTAGTGTGCCTCCGCCGGAGGGATTATCAGGAAAGCGGTCGCGATTGCCCAGGTCGCACGGCTGGGCGGCCGGTCGGCCTGTAGCAAAAAAAACGACACGCAGGTGGAATATGTAGATTGCTTCCCTGACACGCAGTGATCAATGTACGCGCCATGAAAGCACGCTTCATCGCAACTATTCCGGTTCTGGCTCTTGCGCTGTCCAGCGGGTTCGCCTGCTCGAGCAGCAACAACAAGAAAACTACTGCCACGGGGGGCAGCGGCGGTACTGCTGGCACCGACGGTGGCGCAGGCAAGGACATGTGCCTCAGCAACAGCGACAAGACCGCGCTGCAGGCGGACTACCCGGGGCCGGACGGCTCGACGGTGTCGGTGGGTGACATCGCGCAGAGCTGCGGACTGGGTTGCGTCAATGACGCCGACCCGCAGACCTGCACGTTGGCCTGCATCAAGCAGGGCACGAACAACTCGCTCTCCGATGGCTGCGCGACCTGCTTCGTGGGTTCGGTGAACTGCGGCTTCCAGAACTGCGTGAGCGACTGCCTCGCCGGCTCTGCCCAGTGTGACGCTTGCCTGTGCGCGAATGGTTGCATCGCAAGCTTCGACACCTGCACCGGTATCCCCAGCACCACGTGCTCGGACGCCGGCACTGGTGGCGCGGGCGGCGGCGGCGGCACGGCCGGTTCGGGCGGCAGCGGCGGCAGCATGGGCGGCTCCGGTGGTGCCTCGGGCGGTGCCGGTGGTGCCTCGGGCGGTGCCGGTGGTGCCTCGGGCGGCGCTGGCGGTACCGACGCCGGCCTCTGATATTCCACCTGTCACCGAACGCCTGTCCGGGTATCCGGGCAGGCGTTCGTCGTTTGTGACAGGCGCGTCGGTAGTTCAGCTCGATCCCGCAACGCGCAACACGCGCCATGCGCGAGTTGCGCGCGTCGCTTCAGGACTCGAGCTGGGACCGCAGCTGGCGCGCTTGCTCTCCGAGGCAGCGCACCGACAACAGTTCGTTATCGAGCTGAAGCAGCAGATGGCGGGGCACGCCGGGGTCCGGGCCTACCGCCCAGACGTGACGCAACGCGGTGCGCTTGAAGGTGTGCCGCTTCCACACGATCCCGAGCGCGCGCCGTTCGAAGTGCAGCACGTCGCCGTCGCCCCGGATCCGCAAGCGGTCGGTTGCGATGAACGCACCTACCAGCAGGATGAGGGCGACCGTTCCGCCCGCGAGCGCCAGGCTCAATCCGGAAACAGGAAGGCCGCGGTCGTGTTGCGCCTCCATCATGATGCCCATGGCGGTGGCGGTACCGACCCCTCCGATGAGCGTGGTCACGGCTGAAGCGCGCTGCGATGGGTGACGGAGCGCCGTCATGTCGATCGGAGCGAAGGCACGCGCCGGCTGGGGCGTGTTGTCGCCGGGTCGTTCCCACGGTTTCGCGTCGGTGGGCAGACCCCAGCCGGCCCGCACCGGCAGGCGCAGCTCTTTCCGGATCCGGATCAGATCGGACAACACTCCGGCGGGATCGTCGCGTTCCAGCAACAGCTCGCGCCGACCGTCGGGGAGCAGAAGCACGGCCTGGTACATTGCGCCCGGATATCGAGTGACCTCGTCCCGGGCGCCGACGAGCTGCACCGCAGACTGCCCGATCGGGATCTCGAGCCCATCTCGTTCGACGACCCTGTCGCGCACTCTGAGCACGACCTGGGTCGACCGGGGACGCGTGAAACGGATCAGGAGAATCGCCGACAGCACGAGCACTGCGGAGGTGAGCACGCGCCAGGGCGTCAGCGGTCCGGGCGAGCACAACGGCAGCAGCGCCAGCGCGCCGAAGGCCACGCCGACCAGTAGTGGCGCGCGCGTGCGTCGGGATTGGCGGAGCTTGATCTGCTCCGGGCTCGCGTAGCTGACGATCATTCGAGATGGGGGTTGTCGTGCCGGACTGTCGTCGGATGCCCCGCCGACCGGCGGGCGCGAAGCTGAGATCACCGCGCCCGGAAGTCGACCAGAATCGCCGCGGCACCTCCTGGTGCCACTGTGCTCATGGACCGGCCATCGAACGGGCGCATTCCAGCTTTCTGGATCGGAAGCGAAGGTTTCATATGTGAAATAGTGAGCTGGCGATTGCTAGCTGTATCTAGTTGAATTTACTGATTTTGCGTTAGGGTGCGGATCTTGCTGCTTGTTGGGCAACGGCAGTGGCCCGCGGTGTCCCCCCCTCCGCCCGGGCCGCTGCCTTTCCTATTCCATGGCCCGGAAGGCCGGCAGAAGGCCCGGTTTCTGGCGGATGCGCCCCGGCCTGTGCGATCAAACCTGGGGCATGAGGTTGGAACGTATCTGGGGGCCCGCACCTTTCCTGCTCGCGTTGGCGGCATGCTCCCATCACCGCGCAGACCCGACGAGCAAGGCGGAACCTGCACCGGCTCACGCGGCTCCGGTGGCGTCGGCAAGCGTCTCGGCGGGCGCTACACCGGAAGCGCTGCCCACCGCGCCGCCGACCGAGCCCGAACCTCCGGTCGTTTCGCTGAGCGGCAAGAGCCGTCCACGCGCTGTCGCGGTCGTCGACCCCGGCACGCCGCGCGTCTACAGCCGCGCGCTCAGGACGTGGATCCACAAGCGTCCCAGCCGGTCGTCGCGGCGGCTCGGCTACATGCGCGCAGGAGCCTCGACGCCGACCAGCAAGAAGGCCGCGGGCTTCGACGACTGCAAGGGCGGCTGGTACCCGGTGCAGCCTCGCGGATATGTCTGCGTGGGGCGGCGTGCCACGTTGGATCCCAACGATCCCATCGTGCGCGCCACTCGCGAGTATCCTCCCGATCCGCTCCGCAAGCTCCCGTACATCTACGGCACCGTGCGCCGGCCCGGCCCGATCTACGCGCGATTGCCCACTGCCGCGGAGCTCAGGAAGGCCGAGCCGAGCATCGACGAGCGGATGCCGAAGTGGCTCGCTGCCAAGGGCGAGATCGGCGCCAGCTACGCGCAGGACGTTCTGGATGGGCGGCACCGGGCCGGCGCCTGATCCCGCCGAGGCCTGGAAGAACAAGACCACCGACCCCTTGCCGTGGTTTCTCCAGAACGGCCAGAGCACGCCGAACATCTACTCGAAGCCGCGCGAGAAGGACGCGCTCGTCGTGGGACACATGAAGTCGCACGTCGGCTACTCGATCCTGAGGACGTTCCTGTACCAGGGGCGGCGCTATGCGCTGACGACCGATCTGCTGGTCATTCCCGTCGATCGACTTCGCCCGATCCGCGGCTCGGACTTCCACGGCTTCCAGATCCCGCAGGACATCGACTTTCCGTTCGCGATCGTCCGGCAGCCCAAGGCGCACTACCTCGTGGTGAAGAACGGCAAGCTCGAGGATGGCGGCGAGGCTCCCTACCGCAAGGCGATCAAGCTCACGGGCAAGCAGCAGTTCTTCCACAAGCGGCTGCACTACGAGACCGTGGATCACAAGTGGCTCAGCGATATGGATGCTTCACGCCTCGACCCTGCCAAGCACATGCCGGCGTGGGGAAAGCGCGGCGAGAAGTGGATCGACGTGAACATCACCAAGCAGACCCTGGTCCTCTACGAGGGGACGAAGGCGGTGTACGCCACGCTCATCTCCAGCGGCGAAGCGGGGCTCGAGGATCCCAAGCACACGACAGCCACCAAGCGCGGCATCTTCCGCATCCACACCAAGCACATCACCACCACGATGAGCTCGGATGAAGTGGGCGAGAGCTTCGAGCTCAGGGATGTGCCGTACGTGCAGTACTTCGACAAGCAGGGCTATGCGCTCCACGGCGCGTATTGGCACGATCGCTTCGGGATCCCGAAGAGCCACGGCTGCATCAATCTGTCTCCCGAGGATGCGCGGCGGATCTTCTACTGGACCGACCCGCAGATCCCCGTGGGCTGGCACGGCGTGCTGATGCCGCTCAAGGGCACTGTGCTGTTCGTCCACCCGTAGCGCCGGCGCGAGCCTGCCGGAGTCGCGCGGCGCCGGGGAGCCGTTCAGCCCGCGGTCGCGTCGGAAGCGGCGTCGCTCCCGGCATCCGAAGCATCGGACGCGCTGCTGGCGTCGGAAGCGCCGTCGCTGCCGGCCTCCGAAGCATCGGCCGCGCTGCTCGCATCGCTTGCGTCGGTGGCGGCGTCGCCCGCGTCGTTCGACGCATCGCCGGTTTCCGCCGCGGCGTCTCCCGCTTCGACCGCCGCGTCGCCCGCGTCGCCCGCGTCGGGTGTGGCGTCGGCGTCGCTACCCGCATCGGTTGGAGTTCCGCCGCAGCTGCCGGCCGCTCCCAGGGTGACCTTCAGGTCCACCGCGTAGGGCTTTCCTGTGGACTTGTCGATCACCAGGCCGTTGTGGTCGCCGCGCAGCTCGACGCGCAGCGTGTGGGGGCCCAGCGCATTCGGCAGGGAGGCGAAGGGTACGCCGACGAGGGTGGCGGCGGCCTGTGCGGACAGCGCGGCGCCGTCGTCGCCCTCTGGATCGACGCGCACGCGCACGTAGCCGCACTGGGGCGTCGCGCCGCAGGTGTACGGCGGCCTGAGCGTCCAGTTGTCGAGCTTGACCTCGACTCCAACCGTGGAGCTGGAATCGCGGCCGAGCTCCACGCAGGCGCTGTCGCCGGGCTTCCACACCGGCCCTCCGCTCGGGCGTAGAGCCACCACTGCGATGCCGGGTGGCCCGGCAGGGCCGGTGTTGGTGTTGGTCGGAGTGCTGCTGCTGCAGCCGACGCTGGCGCCAGCGCCGAGCAGGAGACAGGTCGCGACAAGCGCTCTTTTCACGAACGGCCCTCCGGCAGCGCCTTGAGCTCGGCTTCGTCGAGCAGCGCACGCTCGGGATCGATGCGAAAGCCCTGCACGCTCTCTTCGAGCTCGTCGGCGAGCTTCTGGAGTCGATCGCCCTGGGCCACGGCGTTCTCGCTGGAGGCGAGCACCTCGTCGGCAATGCGTTGCACGGCGTCCATGTTGCGCGCGATCTCGTCTGACGCAATGGCCTGCTCCTGCACCGCCGAAGCCGTGTCGTCGATCACGTTTACCAGTGTCTTGAGATCGGCCAGCGTTGCTTCCACCAGGCCCGTTCCTTCCTCGACTTCGCTCGACCCCTCCTGCATGGTTCGCACCGCTTCGCCAGTCTGGTCCCGGATCGTGGCGATGAGATCCTCGATGTCGCGCGCGCTCTGGCCCGTGCGCTTCGCCAGCGAGCTGACCTCGTCCGCCACGACCGCGAACCCGCGGCCGTGCTCGCCCGCATGCGCGGCCTCGATCGCGGCATTCAGCGCCAGCATCGTCGTCTGTTCGCTGATCTGGCGGATCACCTCGACGATGTTGCCGATGCGCTTGCCGCTCTCGCCGAGCATGCCGATGCGGTTGGCCGCGTCCTCGACCGTCTGGCGGATCTGGCCGAGCCGCTGGATGGCTCGCGTCACGGCTTCGCCGCTGGCCTTCGCGCGGCGCGTTGCCTCGGCGGCGTTCTCGGCGACCTGCTGGATCGACGAGGAGAGCTCCGTGACCGCCGCCGTGGAGTTGGAGATCTTGCCGGCCTGCTGCTTGGCCCCGTCGAGCATCTGCTTGCTCACCGTGGAGATCTCGCCGCTCGACGAATTCACCTGGAAGGCCGAGCGCTGCACGCTGGCCGCGAGGCTGTGGATCTTGGCAAACACCCGGTTCAGGTTGCGGGCGAGCACGCCCAGCTCGTCGCCCGTCTCGACGGCGAGTCGCTTGCCCAGGTCGGCCTGGCCGCGGGACAGATTGCCCGTGACGTTGATGTAGCGCCTGAGCGGACGGGTGATCTGCACTGCCAGCAGGTAGCCGAACAGAAGCGCGATCAGCAGCGCGAGGCCGAAGAACGCGCCGATACCGAGGTAGGCCTGTCTCAGATCTGCCGTGACGTGGGAGCGCGAGCGCACCAGATAGAAGGTGCCGATCTCGGTGGTTTCCGGATCGCCGGTGCGCTGGTAGCCGTGCGCTGGTGCGCTCCAGAAGTCGTACAGGGTGCCGCCGATATCGAGCACCGGCACGGTGATCTTGCCTTCGCGGGCGGTGCCGGGGTGCTCGACCGCCTTGACGAGCGGTCCCCAGTCCTTCTTCGGCATCGCGCTGGCCAGCACCTTGTCGCGCGAGATCAGCGAGATGCGGTGCTGCTTCTGCGGCTTGTCCGAGCCGGAGTTCGCTGCGAACTGATCGAGGAAGCGATCCAGCTTGTCGGCGATCAGCACGGTGCCGACGACCTGGTTGCCGCTTTTCACCGGTGCGCCTGCGACGCGGTAGGCGTGACCGTCGATGACAGCAAGCTTGCCGCGCACGCCCTTGCCGCCGCGCAGATCCTGGTAGAGCCGCATCGAGCGCCACTGGGCGGAGGGGATCGGCTTGAGATTGCCGCCGCTGAACGTGTTGCCCTTCGCGTCCGAGATCACGAACAGGTCGGGAGCGATCGTGCCCTGCAGCGCGTCCGACAGTCGCTTCGACGCTTCCACCACCTGTGCGGGCTCGCCCGCGATCAGGGCCTGGGCCAGCGTCGGGTCGCTGCCCATCAGCAGCGTGGCCGCGTAGTCGCCCGTGCCGGCGTCGGCCAGCGTCGACTCGAAGCGCAGATAGTGCTTTTCCAGATAGCGGCCGCGGCCCTCGGCGTTGCGGACGGCGTTGTACGCTGCGTAGGACCCGAGCGCGAGCACCACCAGGGCGACCATGATGATGGTCCCCATGATCTTGCCGCGTACGCTGAGGCTTGGAAAACGCATGGTGTCTCCCCGGTCAGGCTCGGCCGAACCTACCCGACGCGGCCCCACGCTGACAAATGCCCTCAGCCTGCCATCGAGGCGCGCCAGGCCCGGTTCTGGGTCCAGACCGCCAGGGCCAGCACCACGGCCGCGACGACGCCGACCACGGCCAGGGTCGTCGGGGCCGCTCCGGTCGCCCCCAGCGCCAGACCGCCAGCCAGCGAAACCAGGGGGATCGTGACCCCGATCACCAGCGTCCGGGCGGGCGCCCGGCGCTCGGGCGGCATGGCGTCGTAGAGCAGGTTGGCCACCGGCGTGCGGATGGCGTTGCGCAGCTCGCTCTCGACCATACGGGCCCCCAGGGCGATCGCGACGGTCGCCGGGCCGAACGCCAGCAGCGCCTGGGCGCCCAGATAGGCCGCTGCCCAGCCCAGGTTGAGCCAGGGCAAGCCGTCGGCCGACAGCACGCGGCCGACCACGCCGAGCTGGAGCAGCAGCGCCACGGCTCCTGCCACGACGAAGTAGATGCCGAGCACGCTGGCGAGCCGCGCCTCGGTGAAGCTCGCCTCGAGGATCGCACCGCTCTGGGTGCGCAATGCAATACGTCCGGTCGCCAGCGCCGCGGCTCCGATCAGGATCGCCGGCAGGAGCCAACGCGTGGCCCGCCGGGGCGCGGGCGCGCCCAGAGAGGGCGGAGCGGCGTCCTCCACCTGCAGGCTCGGGGCAACCAGCGAGCGACGAGCCGCGCGGCGCTGGATCCAGCGTCCCTGGGTCAGTCCGCTCAGCCCGTAGACCCCCGCGGCCAGCACCAGCAGCGGCGCAGTGCCGAGAGGCCCGGCAGCGAAGGCCAGGACCGGCCCGGCGACGATCGCTCCGGCGCGTGCGCAGGCGTACACGACCGGCAGCACGCGAGGTGCGGCGCCGCCCTCCAGCTCCTCCAGGGCCAGTACGCCGAAGTGGATCACCCGCAGCCGGGCCAGCACCGAAGCGGCAATGAACGTCGCCCAGACTCCAGCCGGGCTGCCCGTGATCGCAGCGCACAGAGCGATCACCACCGCCCCGAGCAGCGCTACGCCCCGCAGTGTGCGCTGGGTGCTCCAGCGCACGGCCAGCCGACCATAGGCGAGCGACACCACGACCTCGGCCGCCGCCCGGGCGGCGAGCGCCAGGGGCAGGGCTGCGGCGCCCACCCGCGTCAGGAAGGCCGCCGTGGCGACGCCTTCGATCAGGAACTCGGCCAGCGCGTCGAGGCCGAGCACCGTGCCCAGGCCGCGCGTGACCCGCACGTCGGACGCTTCCAGCCCCAGGAGTCGTCGGAAACGGCTCACCAGGTCGTGTCCAGGCAGAGCTCGGCGAGCAGACGCCCCATCGATGACGACTCAGGCGCTGGCGGCTGCTGCCGGCAGGCGCAGTGGCCAGCTCATCCCCTGCAGCCCCGCCGCTGCCCCCTTCAACGCGGCCCGCGTCTCGGCGGCCGTCGGCCTGTCGCGCGGATCGCGCCGCATGCAGGCGGCGAGCACGATGCCGAGCTCGGCAAACTCGCGGGAACGCCCAAGTTCCGCGAGCTTGGGCGGCCAACCATCATGTGATACCTGAGCCGAAATCAGGCTCGTTTCGTCGTCGGCTTCGAACAGCGGGTCGGCCGTCAGCACCTCGTAGGCGGTGCACGCGAACGCGTACATGTCGGCGGCCAGGGGCGAGGGCGTTGCTCCCTCTGGTACGACACCGAGCACCTCGGGAGCACAGAACTCGAGGGTGCCGCAGCCAGGCCGGAGCTGCCGGCCGCTCAAGCCGAAGTCCACCAGGACCGGTGTCTCGCCGTCGCGCAGGATCACGTTGGACGGCTTCACGTCCAGGTGACCGACGCCGACGCCGTGCATCGCTTCCAACCCCGCGAGGATGCCGTCGAGGTAGTGCAGGGCGCGCTCGGTCGTGAGCGAACGGCTCCGGACGAGGCGGTCGAGCGCCTGGCCGGGAATGAGCTCCATCACCAGGATCGGCTTGGGCCGGGCCGCCATGTCGAAGGTGACGAAGCGCGCCAGATTCGGGTGCTGGGGAAGCGACAGCAGTGCCCCCGCTTCCTCGCGGAACATCTGCAGAAACTCCCGCTCCGAGAGGCTGCGCGCGGTAGCCGGGTCGAACTCGGGGACCTTGAGTGCGAAGGACTCGGCCTTGGAGTCGTGTCGTTCCTCCATGCGGCGGGCGATGAACACCGAGCTCACGCCTCCGGAACCCAGGGCGCGCACCACGTAGAACGCACCGATGGTGCGGCGCGGCAGCAGCCAGTCGGGTAGGGCGGTGCGGCGCTTGCCGAGCGGGATGGCGTAGACGTCGCTCGCGGCGGTTGCGGGCAGCTCCTCCAGGCGCCGCACGACGCGCTTGATCGCCACGCTCAGCCCTTCCGGCAGATCCGCGACCAGCTCGCTGGTCGCCATGCCGAACTGCTGGGCATTGGCGGGCACGCCCACGCTGACGGCGCGCCCGGTCAGTAGGCTGAGCGGGGCTACGTCCGCCACCACGGTGATGTCCGCCGAGGTGTCGTCCATCAGGCGCCGGAGCGCGCCCGAGCACAGGCGCCTCAGCTCGGAGGTCGCCCGTTCCAGCTCGTCGAGCGGCTCCTCCCCGGCGGCCGCGCTGCCGGTGAGCTCGTTCAGCCCGCGGGCGGAGGCCACGACCTCCAGCGCACGGCCGAGACGCAGGACGACCTGGCGCAGCGCCTCGCTGCGGTAGGAGCCGCCCGCGCCCAGGCCCCGGCTCAGCCGGATCACGCGGCGCGCGACCGCGGCCTCGTCCTCGCTGCCGACGACCGCCATCGCGCTGGCCGTGTCGGACGTGATCTCGGAGCGCGACTCCATGCGCGGGCTGGGGCTTGCGCCCAGGAACTTCGCGTAGGCGGCGATCGAGCTGCTCACGTCGGGCTGCGTCGAGGCCTCGCTGATCGTCGCGATGCTGTGACGGTCCGCGATCAGCTGGGCGACCAGGAGCAGCAGATCGCTCGGTTCCGCCACGCCCTCGCGCACCGCGGCGTCGAAGCTGCGGGCCAGCGTGGCGCACAGCACGCGGTGCACGGATGCGTCCGGGCCTGCGGCCAGGTAGCGGCCGAGCACCTGGATCGTGCGGCGCACCCGCATGCGCACTCCCGTGCCGGACTGGTCGGCGTCGCCGCGAGCCGTCTCGAGATCCACCAGATGCAAGAGCGCGACGAGCAACCGCCGCTGCGCGAGCGAGCCGCTGCGCGACCAGGGTGCGTCGATCGCGCGCTCCTCTCCCTCGAGGATCCAGCCGCTGATCCGCTCGTAGATCTGCTCCATTTCCAGCACGTTGCTGTCGTTGTCGCCAGGGCGCCGGCCGAGCAGGAGCAGGTCCGCCAGGCGCGAGCGCTCCAGCGCGCTGCTATCGAGATCGGCGAGCAGTGCCAGCTCCTCCGGCAGCGTGTTCTCGTCGAGCGGATCGCGCGCAACGATGCGATCCAGGCTCTTGTGTGCCGCAGCGGCCGCGTCCAACGCCAGCTCGTGCGCGGCCCGGGCTCCGGTCGCTTCGTAGGCGACCAGTGCGCGGCGCACGCGCTCCTGCACGCTCTCGTCGTCCACGTGCTCCCGGTCCAGCACGCGCAGTGCGCGCTCGGTGATGGCACGCTGCGCCGGGCTCTCGCTCTCGGCCCTCGACGCCAGCACCGCGCGCAGCGTCCCCGCCGCGCGCATGCCGAAGGTCGTCTGCAGCGTGTCGGCGAGCAGGCTCGCCGTGGCTTCGGCAACATCCGGGCGGCGCGTGGTGCTCAGCCGATCGAGCAGCTCCTCGGCCAGATCGGGCTCGGCTTCGATCACGGGCGGCAGCCCCCACACCATGGTTGCAGCGATGCCGGGGTCTTTTCCGGCGATCTCGCCGTTCAAGAGCGCCCGGCAGCTCTTGGGGGCGAGCTCCGGGTCACCGACCATGCTGGCAACCAGCGAGACCGCCGCGCGCCGCCACTCGGTGGGCGTGAGCGCCGGATCCAGCCCGACCTCGATCTCCTCGCGCAAGCGCGAGGCCACCGCCGCGAGCAGACCGCGTGCGACGGCGGCGTGTCGCCACACCAGCGGCTCGCGATCCGCGAGCAGCCGCTGGAACGCCGGGCGCACGTCCTCGCTCATGAACAGATCGCGTGCGTGCGGATCGCCCTGCTGCGCGCGCATCACCGCTTCGCGCGCCGCGTGCTCCAGCAGTTTGGCGGCGAGCCGCCGCGCCGGCAGCGCTCCCGTCGACGGCCTGACGACCCAGCGCTCGAGCAGCTCGCGCCGCGAGATCAGCGTCAGCGCCAGCGCGTCGGCGTCCACGCCGCTGCCCACCGGCATGTCGAAGATCAGCCCGATGCGGGCGCGCAGCGTGGCCGTCTCCAGCGGCTTGCCCGAGCCGAGCGCCATGCGCGTCGCCACCGCCGCAAAGGTGCTCGCCGTGCCCTCGTACAGCCGCGCGAACACGCGCCGTCCGATCTCGCGCCGTTCGCTTCCCGCGGGAAGCGCCGCGCTGAGCTCGTACAGCGCGACCGCTGCGGCACCCGGCGCGATCCAGTCCAGATCGTCGGCGAGACCGCCTTCCAGCGCGACCTGCGCGGCGCGGGCCAGCGCGTCGGGCTCGGCGCCTTCCAGCGGTGGGGGGCCCTTCACGCGCACGTCCTGGCCCAGCGCCGTGATCGCCTGGCGCCAGCTCGCCCGCCGTTCGGCGGCATCGACGAGCCGCGGCAGCCCGACCAGGGCCTCCACGGGATTGAGGCGGGCGCGCATGACCTACCAGCTTACTTCAAGCCTCCGGGTTGGGGAAACGAGCGGCGGGGAACGCCGCTTGTGGGGCTCCGCGGGGTGTGTCCGGGCGCAGCGAGACCCCGCTTCGCGGGGGCCCCTATCTCGCCGCGCCCGGACACACCCCGCTGCGCCCAGCGTTCGCGTTGGCCTGGGGTGCGCACCGAGACCCCGCTTCGCGGGGGCCCCTATGTCGCCGCGCCCGGACCCACCCCGCTGCGCCCACCGTTCGCGTTGGCCTGGGGTGCGCCCAGCCGCGACCGTCAGTCGCCCGGACCGAGCGCGTCCAGGCGCTGCCGCACGATGATCTTGGCCTGGTAGATCCCGGGCTTGTTTGCACCGTAGAAGGCGTAGGTCGCATCCACGCCGACGGGAGTGGGGCAGGGTTCCAGCCCGCTTGGCGCGGTCATGGTCCAGTGATGACCGTCGCTGATGCGGAACAGATCCAGCCTGCCGACGACCCGGTGGATCAGGTAGTAGCCCTGACCCGCGACCGCCGGCATGTAGGCCGACACATCGGTCGGCAGATCGCGGATCAGCTTGGGCTTCACCGCCGATGCCGTCTCGGCAAACGGCGAGGCGTACAGGTAGCCGTGCGGGTAGTTGCCCTGCGCGTCATAGGGCGTGTCCGCCTCGATCCAGACCAGGCTCTGCCCGTCGCTGCGCACATCGGCCAGCGAGCGGGAGCCGGCCGGATCGATCAGCGTCAGCGTCGTGTCCGGTCGCTTCCAGAGCTCGGCCACGGCGTGCCCGCCCCCCGTCGAAGCGCGCATCACCACGTCGCTTCCCACGGCGTACGGGTCGTACGTGTCGTCGCCGGCTATCGGCGCGACGAGGTTGTGGAACTGCCCGGCTGCGACGTCGAGCACCTCGTTGATCTTGGGCGACATGGTTACCATCGCCAGGATCTGGCCGCTGAAGGTGCCATACGGCAGCTGCACTCCCAGGGACGCTGTCTCTTTCGGCGCGGTCACGGGCGCCGTTCGAGTTCCGCAGGCGAAGTGAGCCGAGCCACTGCCGCTCCCGTCGTTGATCATGAGGCAGGTCTGCTCGCCGCCCACCCAGGCTCCATCAACGTCGCACTGCAACGACTTCGAGCGGATGGCCGCGACCACGTTTGAAGCCTCGTCGTACAGCACAGTGCGTATCAGGTATCCACTGCTCGGCCCCGACGCGAAATAGACCGCCGCCATGCGATGACCGGTCGCGGTTCTCGTCACCGTCGCCGCGATGTGCACGAACGTCACGTCCGCAGGCCACGCCGGGTCCAGCTCCTCGCACCCGGGCGGGCCCCCTACGCAGGTCTTCCAGTCCAGCGGCGGCGCTGCGGCGGCGGGATCGGTGGCATATTCGATGTCACAAGGCGCCCAGGGCACCGGTTTCCACTGCGTCGCGGCGTCGTCCCACCACGCCAGGCCCGCGTCGCCCGTCTGGCCCGCCACGCCGCCGCTGCCCGCGCCAGCCGACCCTGCCGTCCCCGCGCTGCCGCTGCTCCCTGCCGCCCCGGCGCTTCCGGCAGCGCCGGAGGCCCCGGAGCTGCCGCCTGCCGAGCCGCCGGTCCCGCCGTCCGGCGCGCCCGTTTGCGAGCTGCCGCCCGAACAGCTCGCGGCACCAGCAAGTGCGAGCCCCAGGAGAGCGAGAACCAGCCGGCGCGCGGTCATGGCTTCGGTCCCGGCGCATGTCCCGTTTGGCGGAGCCCGTCGAGCATGGGCGTCCAGGCGCCGAGCTTGTCGACGAGCTGATCGAGACGCAGCGTGTGGTACGCGATCGCGTCCTTGTCCGCAGCGATGAACTGGATCAGCCTGCGGTCGACCTCCGGACGGCGAACGATGCGTTGCGCGACGGTGCGCGCGCCGCGAGCGGACAGCTTCCCGTCCAGCCCCGGATGCAGCAGCACGAAGACCGCCTTGTTTTGCCCGACAGAGGTCGCGGTCAACAGCAGCTCGTTGTCCGGCGTGGGGTTCAGCCAGAACTTCCAGTTGCCCGTAAAGGCTGTTCGCCACTCCGCCAGCGCCTGGAAGCGGGTATCGCCGAGGTGCCACCGCAGCAAGCGCGTGCTGCCGCCGGCCCGATCGATGGCGTAGATCGCGCTCTCGGAATCGCGCCAAGCACTCGCCGCGACGTGCTGTGGTCGGGCGCCCTCGTCGACCGGGTACTCCGTCGTGGAGGAGTTCGTGACGCCGCGTACCACCACCGAGGCCTCGTTGTCGCCGAAGATGAACAACCGGCCGCCGTGCAGTCCGCTGAACAGCAGCTCGCTGCTGCCGTAGTAGTCACCAAAGAACAGGGTCGGGAGGAAGTGCGGCCGATAGGAGGGGTCGAGATTGTAGAAGTACTGCGGCCGATCCCCGGAGTCGATAGCGACACCCAGCATCTGGGCGGACAGCGAGTCGAACATGGCCCACGGCTCGCTCGCCGGGATGAAGCGCAGCTCGTTGCTATCGATCCGCTTGGCTATCTCGAGCACGTCGGGATCGGGCGACTGGTCCAAGACCCACGTATCGCCCACCGGGTTCGCGAGCATCGTTGGCTGGCCTGTCAACACGGACGGAAGAATGAAGGCGTCGCCCTGCAGAACTCCGCACGACTGGCAGGGCGCAGGTATTCCGATCGGCTGGTACGTCTGGGCGAGGTTGCCGAGGATCCACGACGCCGCGTAGACGGTCGCCTTCACGGAAGCGTCCCCGTCTTCCAGGTAGCCTGCGGCATTTAGCTCGTCAGCAGTCATCGTGCCGTAGTCGTAGACCTGTGCCCACAGCACTCCCGAGACCGATGGATGCCCATAGTCGCTGTCCGAGGGGGACACCCCGTGAGCGTAGGGCAGTTTCGTGAAATCCCAGAACAGCGTCTTGCTCGTCCAGGGATCGACCTTGCCCTTGAAGTCGTTGGTGAAGGCCTGGTCCGTGGCGCCCTGCGCCCAGCTCTGGTCGCTGCGCCGCGTCGGAACCGCCTTCCAGGGCGTCAAGTTGTAGTGCGTGAAGTTGAACGTTCCGCCCGGACGACAATAGTAGGGCGGCTGGGCACAGACGCTCCAGCGGTCATGCTCGTCGCCTGCGGCGAGCGGCGGGCAATAGCAGTGGCGGAATCCGTACGTTCCGAGCCCCGGCTGGGCCTGGTCGAACGCTGTCACGTCGATGCGGTTGTTGACGGTGATTTTGCCCGCGTCCGGCTTGAATGCCGGGATCGGTTCCGGGGGCGTGATATCGACGTACGTTCCCTCTGGCAAGGCGCCCTTCGGTCCCACCAGGGCCGGCGAAACGCTCGTCGAACCGACCTGTGGGAACCCTGACAGCGTCTGCGACTCGTCAGGATCAGCGATGTTGCGGAACTGCGGACACGGCGTCGGGTCGCAGCCGTCCGGTGTCTTCTTGATATTCGGGAAGTTCAGTTTGATCAGGTCGCTCTCTACCTCCTCGTTGCAGTCGCCCCCGTTGGGATTGGTGTACGGACACGGATCGCACTCGTCGCCGAGGCCATCGCTGTCGCTGTCCACCTGAGCCTCGTTGGGCGTGTAGGGGCAGTTGTCGCAGCAGTCCGGCACGGTATCGTTGTCCTTGTCCTGCCACGCGCCCTTGCACAACGTGTCCTTGGCCGGACATTCGCCGGAGAATGCCCCGTTCGGGTTCACGAGGCCGGCGTCGAGCATGAACTTCTTGTTCTCTGGCGAATCCAGTGCCGTGTCAGCGTAGCCCCAGCCGGCCGGGAAAGGCGGCGGACACACCACGGGGTAGATGCGGCTGTTGATTCCGCACAGGTATTCGGGCGTGGTGTCGTCCTGCGTGCACACGTTGCTGGGAGTCGGGCCGAACCGCTGGAGCACATTGTGCGTCGTCAGCAGCGCTCCGCCCGAATCGCCCTCGTGTCCGCCCTGATAGCCAGTGTTGCACCAGCGGTTGCGGTAGACGAAATTCCCAGGGGACATCTGCTCGTAGTCCCAGTTCTCGGACACTCTGAAATTCTTGGTGTTCGTCATCTCCCCGAGGTCCCAGGGCGGGAAGAAGGCCGCCCTCGAAGCGTAGCCGATGAGCACGCCCTCGAAGTCGTCCGCGTCGCAGACGAAGCTCGAGCAGGACGGGACGCCATTGAGGGGTGGGTGCTTCGGCGGTACCACGGACGGATCGACGGGGTCGTCGAGTCTGATCAACGCGAGATCCTCGGCTGTGCCGGCATTGGTGCACAGGCTGAATCCAGGCGCGGCCCGGGTGAGGATCGGACCGCTCAGAGCGTACTTGTGGTGCGCTTCCCAGATTCGGGAAGACGGAGTTTGCCAATGCTTGCCGAAGTAGATGGTGACGTTGTCCTTCCTGTGGTCCCCGCCCGTCGGCGTGGGATCGTCGACGACGCACTGTTCCGCTTGAATGTGCGGAACAATGCAGTGCGCCGCTGTCGCCACCCAGCGCGGCGTGAGGAGGACCGCCGAGCAGGCCTCATGGTCACTGTCGAACGAAAACGCGCCGACGAAGCTATGCCCGTTGTCGTCGACCCCCTCGCCAACCGCGGCCTTCGTCGTCCTGACGTGTTCTTCGGGCCCGCTCCCGGCCGTGCACGCCGTCAAGCTGGCGACGGAGAACAGCAAGAGAGAGAGAGAGAGAGAGCGTTTTGCGCAGCATGGAGCCTCCCTTTGCTCGAGTTTCCGATTAGAACTCTGGGCGACGCGGGCGTCAACCCCGAGCCGGCATTTGCTCCTGGTAGCGGGTGCGCTGCTACGCGACCTGACTCACGTCACTCCGCGCCTGCGTCCACCGGGAATGCGGTGGAAGCATCGGCGATGGTGGCGGAAGAGGTCCAGCAGGCGGGACGGCCTGGCGTACTGTCGACCTGTAGGTACATGGTCTGTGGGTTGCCGCAGCTTGGGCGCTGCGGCACGGTCGCCGTACAACGTCGCCGCGTACCGCTCTCGTCCAGGAAGTCGACGGTCAGCGTGCAGGAATCGTGCAAACCACCGCTGAACGTCCCGCACCAGTTGCCCACATTCCACCCCTGGGTGCACCAGGTCATCGCGCTGCATGGGCCATTGTCGACGACGATATCCAGGACCTCGTAGCGGTGATCCGGAATCACCACCACGTCCCTGGACTTGAGTTGCTCGAGGCCCTCACAGCTCGGCTGCTCGGTGTAGCCACAGCCGCACAGCGCCACAACCACCAGAAAAGCAAAGAGACCGACCCGCACTCCCCAAGCATAGCGCCGGCACAGCACGGAAGCGAAGTGCCCCGGGGCATTCCGGAGCCCGCGGACGTACACTGCCTTGACGTGGCGAGCGCCCTGGAGTTGTACCCTCCGTCGCCGGAGCTGGAGGGCGGGGAAGTCGAGACCAGCGCGAGCTACTGCGTGCGCGCGGTGGTCGTGTTGGTGGCGCTGCTGCTGTTCCTGTTGCTGCATCCGGGGCTGATCGCGGCGACGGCGCCCGATGATGCTCGGCTGCTGGGGCTTCATGCTGGCGGTGGCCGCGGGCATGCTGGCGTTCTTGGTCAAAGGGCTGTTCAAGCAGAGCCGCCTCGATCGCGCCCGCTACGTACCGCCACCGGCGACGCCGACGAGGGACGGGGCCGGGTCGTCGAAGGCGGCGCGAGCGCTGCGCCTCCTTGACGTGGAGCGGCTGCCAGGACCCACCCACCAAACTCGCGCTGGGGCGTCGCGTCTGCCGGCGACTGGCATGTGACGCTACGGCATATTAGGGTGCGCGGCGTATGCCTTCCGAGCGAGAAGCTTTCGATCGCGCGAAGGAGCACTGTTTTCTGGCCGGCGTGGGCGACGTGGGCGAGGCGCTGTGCGGCGCGAACATGCCCTTCGGTATTGCCAAGATCCACCACGTGCAGGCCGAGCTGGGGCTGCCGCCCGACGCGACCTTCGTCGGCGCACCCGACGCAACGGTGACGCGCAACACGCGGCGCTGGACGCAGGGCTTCGGCTACGGCGGCCGCATCCAGTGGAGCGGCGATTTCGCGGTGCTCGACATCAAGTCCAACGCCTGCGGCATGATCGTGGTCGCGCTCGACGAGGCGCCGCCGCCCGAGCAGATCCGCGAGCGCGCGCAGCGGCTGATGAAGGAGCCGCTGGTCGTGGACGACGTGGAAGTCGAGTTCGACCTGGCCGAAGGCAACCACTTCCTGGACCTGTGCGAGGTGACGGAGACCTACGGCGGCGACGCGCCGCAGACGAAGACCTACGCCATCATCCACTCGTCCGGCCACGAACACCGCCAGGCGACGGCCAAGGGCCCCGGCATCTACTACGACGCCAGCGATACGCTGCGGCAGATGGCTGAAGTGCGCGAGACGCCCTGGGGCCCGCTGCACATCCTCCGGGGCGAGACGGCGCGCGAGTGGTACGCGTTCTACCGCTGGGCGCAGGACTTCAGCCTGACGCGACGCGAGGCCCTGGCCCGCGCGCTGCTCGGCCCGCTCGAGGTCGTGTGCAACCGCACGCACCAGGGCCTGGGCGCGATCAACGACGCCATCCTCGGCTGCTACACCTTCGACGACGACGATCTGGCGCGCGGCCAGCTGTTCCCGCTCACGCTCGCGCCGGATCTGCCCGCGTATCTCGTCGCGCCGCGGCCCAATCTCGACGAGCAGACTCTCGACGAGACCGGCTTCGGCGAGCGCGCCGAAAAGCACGGCGTCACGGCGCGGCTGCGCGAGGCGAACCTGCTGCCGCACGGCGGCGGCTACAGCTACGCGCAGTACGAGCGCGTAGGCCGCGTCGTGGAAGACGACGGCACGCGCCACTTCGAGCTGTTCAAGCCCGACGGCACGGCCGAGCTGGTCAGCGACGTGCGCGGCGCGGCCTACGGCTACCGCGGCGACGAGGTGCGACAGCGCATGCTCGCCCTGCGCCTCGCCGAGCCGCGCGTCAGGACCGAGATCACGTACATCCTGCGCGTGTAGATCAGAGCGGAAACCGCACCTCGCGGACCTCGCCGGCCTGCATGTCGACGAGCAGCACGCCGTCGGTCTGGTAGGCGATCAGGTACTCGAGCAGCTGGCGGCGCGTCGAGGCGGTTCGCAGATCCGGCGCGTGCTGTCCGCTCTTCACGTCCGCCACGTAGCGGCGGCCTCGCTTCGTCACGAGCAGATCGGCGCGCAGCTCGATCGCTTCCGGTCGACCGTCGACCTCGATGCTCCAGCCGAGCCGCGGCTGCACCTCCAGCACGCGGTAGCCCGCGCGCGCCAGCAGCCGCTCGGCGTGGCGCTCGGCGCGCGCCGCGATGCGGTTCCGTTTCCGTGATCGCCAGCCTGCGCGCTGTCGCGCAAGCCACAGCCGGAACGTCTGCACCAGCAGCAGCAGTCCCAGCCCGATCGCCACGAGCCAGCGCGGATCGTCGAGCAGAGGGCGGAGCTGCATCGCCCGCGCAGCATGCCCGGCGCGCCGCGCGGGCGGCAAGTCACGCCCGCTCGAGGACAGACAGTAAAGGTCAGACCGTCACGCGCCGCTGCGCGACGATGTCGATAACCAGAGGCCGCCGGGCGGGGGGCAATGGGGGAGGTGAAGGGTACCTTGTCCCGACCCGGCGGCCCCGGAAGCTACTGGCAGGCTCCGTTGACGCACTTGCCGCCGTCGCAGGACGTGCCGCAGGCGCCGCAGTTGTTCTTGTCGGACTTGAGGTTCGCGCAGGTGCCGCCGTTGCCGGCGTCGTCGGCGCCGCACAGTTGCTGGTTCTGGCCGCAGCCGCACACGCCGGCGCTGCACGTGCCGCCCGGATCGCACTTGTTGGTGCAGCTGCCGCAGTGGGCGGGGCTGTTGTCCGTGTTCACGCACAGCGGCGGATCGCCGCACTCGCTCGAGTTGGTCGGACACACGCACTGCCCGCCGCTGCAGGCGTGCCCGCCGGTGCAGGCGATACCGCAGCCGCCGCAGTTATTCGGATCGGTCTGCGCGTCCACGCAGGCTCCGGCACACAGTGTCTCGGTCGAGGCGCAGTTGGCCGTGCACGCGCTCTGGGAGCAGACCTGGCCGCCGCTGCAGGCGGTGCCGCAGGCGCCGCAGTTGGCTGGATCGGTTGCGGTGTCGACGCACACTCCGTTGCACAGCGTGGTGCCGGCCGGGCAGGCGCAGCTGCCCTGGTTGCAGACCTGGCCGCCGCTGCAGGCGGTGCCGCAGGCACCGCAGTTCTGCGGATCGCTAGCGAGCCTGACGCAGGTGCCGCCGCACTCCTGCTGCTGCGTCGGGCAGCCCGTCGAGGTGCAGGCTCCGTTGATGCACGCCTCTCCGTTGGCGCAGCTGGTGCCGCAGGCGCCGCAGTTGTGGAAGCTCGCCTGCGTGTCGACGCACTGGTTGTTGCAGAGCGTGAGGTTCACGTCGCAGGTGCACTGGCCCGAGGAGCAGATCTGCCCGGCATTGCAGACGGTGCCGCAGGCGCCGCAGTTCTGCGCGTCGCTCTGCGTGTCGATGCAGCTGCTCCCGCACAGCGTGAGCCCCTTCGCGCAACCGGCCTGGCAGGTGCCCGCGTTGCACACCTCGCCGCTGCCGCACACGGTGCCGCAGGCGCCGCAGTTCTGCGGATCGGTGGAGAGCTTGACGCAGCTGCCGCCGCAGGACGTGAGCCCCACGTCGCAGGTGCAGGAGCCGCCGCTGCAGATCTCGCCCGCGTTGCAGGTGTGGCCGCAGCTGCCGCAGTTCTGCACGTCGCTGTTGGTGTCCACGCAGCTCGTGCCGCAGGTGGTGAGCTGCGAAGTGCAGCTCGTGGTGCAGAGGCCGAGCTCGCACAGCTCGCCGCTGGCGCAGGCGATGCCGCAGCCGCCGCAGTTGGCGGCGTCGGTACCCGGATTGACGCAGCTGCTGCCGCACTGGATCTGGCCGCTGGCGCAGGTGAGGGTGCCGCCGTCGCCCGCAGTGCCGGCGGTGCCGGCCATGCCACCGCCGCCCGCCATGCCGCCCCCGCCGCTCATGCCGCCGCTACCCGCGATGGAGCCGTCCGCGCCGCCTGCGCTGGCGTCGCTGCCGGCCGTGCCGCCGGAGCCGCCCGAAGCCGTATGGGCGTTGTTGGAGCTGCCGCAGCGCGGCAAGAGGGCAAACGAGGAGACGGCCAGCAAGGCCGCGGCGAGACGGATCCGGGGAGTCATACCGATAGGGTGGGGGTCGCCGCCCGGGATTATTGAATAGGCCGGGGCGGCCGTACGTTGACGGCAGGCCCCGGTTGCCAGCTACTGTAGGCATGGCTCGAAGGCATTCTCCGGTCGTCGTCCTTGCCGGTCTGGCTCTGGTCGTTGCGTCCTGCTCCGGCGGTGGGACGAACACCCAGCGCTCCGACGCCTCCGCGGGCAGCGGAGGAAGCGGTGCCGCGGCGGGCAGCGGCGGTCTTGGCGGTGGCGCCGGCGCGGCCGGCAGTGCCGGCATGGGCGGTCTGGATGGCGGCGCTGGCATGGCGGGCAGTGGAGGCACGAGCGGCAGCGCAGGCACTGCCGGCTCCGGCGGCACCGCCGGTTCGAGTGGCTCCGGCGGCACCGCCGGTTCGAGTGGCAGCGGCGGCAGCGCAGGCTCCAGCGGTAGCGGTGGCAGCGCAGGCACTGCCGGCTCGGGCGGAAGCGGCGGCACAAGCGGAAGCGGCGGCACAAGCGGAAGCGGCGGCACAAGCGGAAGCGGCGGCACCGCCGGCGCGGGTGGCAGCGGCGGGGTTCCCGTCACGCTCGCTTCGGGGCAAAGCCTTCCCGGTGGCATCGCGGTCGACTCCAGCCACGTGTACTGGGTCAACGGCGTTGGCAGCGTGGTGAAGCTGGCGCTGTCCGGCGGCACCCCGTCCACGCTCGCCTCGGGCCAGAAGGGTGCCCACGAGATCGCCCTCGACAACAAGAACGTCTACTGGACGGGCTTCTCCGGAGCCAGCGACGGTGTGGTGATGAGCGTCCCGATCGCCGGCGGCACGCCGTCGACACTGGCGTCGGGGCAGGCGGTTCCCGATGGCATCGCCGTCGACGCCAGCCGCGTCTACTGGGTGAACAACAGCGCCGGCAGCGTCATGAGCGTCCCGATTGGCGGCGGCACCCCGTCGACGCTGGCGTCGGGGCAGAGCAATCCCTACGCCGTGGCCGTCGACGCCAGCCGCGTCTACTTCACCAGCCAGGGCGGCGCGGCCGTGAAGAGCGTGCCGCTGTCCGGCGGCACGCCGTCGACGATCGCCGCGGCGCAGGCCACTCCCTACGGCATCACTGTCGACGCGAGCCACGTCTACTGGACCAACTACGGCGACGGCAGCGTGAAGCGCGCCGCGCTTTCCGGGGGCAGCGTGACGACGCTAGCCAGCGGCCAGCTCTACCCGCACAGCGTCGCGGTCGACGCCCAGAGCGCCTACTTCACCGACTACTCCAGCGGCAACGTGGTGAAGGTCGCGCTGTCCGGCGGCTCTCCCGTCACGCTTGCCTCGGGACAGAGCCACCCCTACGGCATCGCCGTCGATGTGAGCCACGTGTACTGGACCAACTACGGCAACGGCACCGTGATGAAGACGACCAAGTAGCGCCGCGCCGCTCTTTCAGTGCAGGCTCGCCAGCGCCTCGTCGAGCGCTTCCTCGGGGCCGCGCCAGGCCGCGCCGACGCGCGCTGCGCGCTCCTGCACGCGGCCGCGCAGCGCCTCGAAGCGGCCGTCGCCGCGCAGTGGATCGAGCAGCTCGAGCCGGTTCATCCAGCCCAGATCGAGCAGCCCTGCGTTCACAGCAGCCTCCACCAGCTCGAGCACGCCCTCGCAATGCCCGGTGATGGCCGCGACCTCGGCCGCCAGCTGGTAGCCGAAACGCCGCCCGCGACCCGTTGGGGACGCCCGCACCACCATCCGATCGAACGGCTCGCGGATCTCGGCGAGCGGACGCAGATGGCCGGCCTCCCGGTCCTCGCGGGCCCGCAGGTACACCTTGATCAAGGTGGCCATGCGCGGGTCGGCGTCTTCGGGAACCGGGTGCGGACCGGTTGTCGGGCGCACCGGTCCACGACCACAGACGCGCTTCGTGGATTCGTGCCTGCCCCAGCCAATCGGCGCCGTGCCCTGCCTCTAGCAGCTCCCGCGCCTGCTCCCACCTGCCGTCGAGCGCCGCATCGCGCATCAGATCCACGCGCGCCCAGCGCTGATCGGGATCGAGCCACAGCGCCCGCTCCAGGTGGAAGACCGCGTCCGCGCGCTCGTCGGCCTCGAGCAGGATACGGCCGGACAGATCGTGCGCGTCCGAGTTGCTCGGCGCGAGCGTCAGCGCATGACGCAGGGCCCGGATTGCGGCCGCCGGATCGTCTTCCTGGTTGAAGCGCGTCGCGGCCAGCGCGATCCACGGCTCGGCCATCCGCTCGCCCGCCGAAAGCGCGCGCCGCAGGTACGTCACCACCTCGGCGCGATCGATGCTCGAGAACAGGTTCCGGCCCAGGTGCGAGTGGACATAGCCGGCCAGGATGGTCGGATCGTCCGGCGCGCGCGCCAGCGCCTCGGAAAACAGCCGCTTCGCCTCGATCATGCCGGTGTCCTTCCAGAAGCGGCCGATGGCGTGGCGCGCGCGGAAGTACAGATCGATCGCGACCGGATCGGTCGGCTGCGGGCGGGGAGCGTCCTTGTGCTTGGCGGCCAGCGCCGACGCGATGCCGCGCGCCACGTCGTCGTTCAGCGCGAACGCCTCGCCCGCGGGCCGCTCGAAGCGCGATGACCAGATCTGGAAGCCGTCGGCCACGCCCACCAGCCGCGCGCTGACGCGGAGCCGCTCGCCGGCGCGGCGCACCGAGCCGTCGACCACCACGTCCACGCCCAGCCGCCGCCCCGTCTCCACCACGTCGCGATCGGACTCCTCGGCGTAGCCGCGCCCGCGCACGCGCAGCCCCTGCACCGTGGCCAGCATGTCCACCAGATCCTCGAGCAGCCCGTCGACGAAGTACTCGTCGTCGCTCGAGCCCAGGTTCCTGAACGGAACGACCGCCACCGAGCGCTCGCGCGGCGGCGCCACCGAGCGCCGCTCCTGCCGCGGCTCTTGCGTTCCCGGGTTTCCCTCTGCGGAGGCGTTCACGGACGCGAGCGCCCCGAGCAGCTCGGCAGCCGACGCGTAGCGCTGGTCGCGATCGCGCGCCAGACAGCGCAGCACCACCTCGCACAGCTCCGGCGCAAGCTCCGGCCGCGCCGTGCGCGGATCGGGCGGCGGCTCGACCAGCCGCGCCGCGGCCACGGCAAACGGTGCCTCGCCCGGCCAGGCGCGCCGCCCTGTCAGCATCTCGAACAGCATCGCCCCGAACGCGTAGATGTCCGCACGCGCGTCGATCTCGAGGTTGCCGCCCACCTGCTCGGGCGCCATGTACGCCGGCGTGCCGACGATGCCGCCGGCCGTCCGCGAAGCGCTGCCCGGCGTGTCCGCGCGCGCGATGCCGAAGTCGGTGATCACCACGCGCCCGCCACTCTCGAGCAGCACGTTGTCCGGCTTCAGGTCGCGGTGCACCACGCCCACGGCGTGCGCCGCGCCCATGCCCGCCAGGATCGCCTGCGCGATTTCCAGCGCTTCGGCGACGGGTGGCAGCTCGCGCGAGAGCTGCTCCGACAGCGGCTCGCCGCTGATGAGCTCCATGGTCAGGAATTTCTGCCCCTCGTGCTCGCCGATATCGAAGGTGCGCGCCACGTTGGTGTGCGTCACTTTGCGCGCCAGCCGTACCTCCTGCCGGAAGCGCTCCACCATCGGCTCCGACTCGAGAAAGTCCTGGTGCAGCATCTTGAGCGCCACCGTCTCGCCCAGCTCGCGGTCCAGCGCGCGGTACACCCGCCCCATGCCGCCCTGTCCGAGCAGCCCCACGATCTCGTAGCGCTCCGCCACCACCGTCGGCGCCGCCGGCTGGGTCGAGGCCGGCGCGACTCCGACGCCCGAGGCGTCGGCGGCCTGCGTGGGCGCGACGCCCGTCGCTGCCGCCTCGTCGTCGCCCGCCGCGGGCGCCTCGTCGGCGAGGAGCGTCGCATCGTTCGGGTCCACGTCGCGAGCGGCCATGAGCCGGAGAGCATACACCGGAGCCCGCTCCCGGGCGCCGGCCAGGCGCGCGGCAGAGGCGCAAATCACAGCAAAGCCGCGGCGGTTCGCGCGGCGCGGGACCTCGCGGGGCAGGGGGGCTGCGGAGACGGGCGGGGTGGGCCTGCTCTGGTACCCATCGGGGTGCCCCAAACAGAAGGACGGGCCCGGGTCAGGCCCCGTCCGGGCCTGATGGAATTGCCGCGCGTTGACACCGACGACGGCTCAGGAGTACGTCTTTCCCCATGGGGCGGAGCTGCTCGTTGCTGGTCGCGCTGGGCGCGCTGGTCCTGGCAGTGGCGTGTTCGGGCGGGGGGCACAGCTCGCCGGCCGCGGCGGGCAGCGCAGGCAGCAGCGGAAGCAGCGCGGGCGGCGCGGACGCGGGCAGCGCGGGCGCGGCGGGCAGCGCGGGCACGGGCGGCGACGTCACGGACGCGGGCGGTGCAGGCGGTGCGGATGCGGGCTGCGCGCACACGCTGTGCGGCGGAGTCTGCGTCGACACGCAGAGCGACGCGCAGAACTGCGGCGCGTGCGGCACGCAGTGCGCGGGCACGTGCACGGCGGGCCGCTGTCTGGTCACGTTGTATGCGGCCGCGCAGTCGTCGGCAGCGGGCCTGGCGCTGGGTGCGGGCAGCGCGTACCTCGGGTTGAACAGCGCCGGGCAGGGCAGCGTGCTGGAGGTGCCGCTCGACGGCGGCGCGCCGCTCACGCTCGCTTCGGGTAGCTGGAGCGTGCAGGGCCTCGGCGCCGATGCGAGCGGGGTGTACTTCGCGGCGGCCAGCCCGGGCGGCAGCGGCGCGATCATGTGGAGCGCGCTCGACGGTAGCGGGTCGACCCAGCTCGTCACGGGCCTGGCCGATCCGTCGGAGCTCGCCGTCGGGCCCAACGATTTGTTCTGGGTCGACACCAGCAGTACGGGCCAGGTCGTGCAACAGTCCTCCCAGGTCGGCGGCACACCCACCACGCTCTACTCGACCGCGAGCTCGAACATCCGCGCCGTCGCCGCAGACTACAGCGGCGTGTACTGGGCGGAGTCCGGCACGCAGGGCGGCGTGTGGTTCGTGCCCATCGGCACCAGCACACCCCAGCAGCTCAACTCGACGGCGACCTCGGCCTGGGCGCTCGCGCTCGACTCCCAGCACCTCTACTGGCTGGACAACGACGACGCCATGCTGCTCCAGGGCCCGCGCAGCCCCGGGCTGCCCAAGACCATCGCCATGGGGCAGCCGCTGGTCACGCCCGAGAGCATGGCGAGCGATGGCGCGAGCCTGTACTGGTCGGTCGGCGACGCGCAGAGTGGCAGCCTGATGAAGACCGATCCCGGAAGCCTGGTCGCCCCGGTCCAGCTCGCCCACGGCGCCTGGCACGTCGTCGCCATGGCCCTCGACGCCAACAGCATCTACTTCGCTACCGACACCGGCCAGTTGCTGCAGCTCACGCCCAGGTAACGGCGCGCGAAGAGCGGTGCCATCGACGGCCGCGAGCGCGCGCGTTGACAGTCCGGCGGATGAAGCGGAGCATCGCTTCCATGATGTCGAGCGCGCGCGGGACGATGGGATGGCGGCGCGCCGCGCTCGCGGCCGCGGCGCTCTTCGTGGGAGCATGCGGGGGGCGCTCGGCGCTGTTCGGCTACGCCGGTGCAGGCGGCGGCGGCGCGGCTGCGGGCGGCAGCCCGGCGATCGGCGGCAGCCCGGCGATCGGCGGCAGCGGCGCGATCGGCGGAGCCGGGGGCAGCGCTGGCGCGGGGGGAAGTTCCGGTGCGGGGGGCAGCCCGGTGTGTGATCCGACCAGTTGCGCGGGCACGTGCACGGCGGGCCGCTGTCTGGTGGTGCTGGCAGCGGGGCAGGGCGAGCCGCTGGGCATCGCGCTGGACGCGGGTCACGTGTACTGGACGGACTACGGGAGCGGCAGCGTGATGCAGCTCCCCAAGACCGGCGGCACGCCGCTGAGGCTCGCCTCGGGGCAGAGCGCTCCGTGGGGCATCGCGCTCGACGCGGACCAGGTGTACTGGACCGACTCGTATGCCGGCACACTGATGAAGCTCGCCAAGACGGGCGGCACGCCGCTGACGCTGGCGTCGGGAATGGACAAGCCCCGCCCGCTGGCGATCGACGATAGCCGGCTGTACTGGACCACCTGGCACGGGTACCAGATCAATCCGGTCGGCGCGGTGTGGGCGTTGCCGCCGAGCGGCGGCAAGCCGCAGCTGCAGTCTTCCGGGTTCTGGTATCCGGAGGGCATCGCGCTGGACGCGGGTCACGTGTACTGGACGGAAGACCGCGCCGGGCTGGTGCTCATGGTCGCGAAGTCCGGCGGCAAGGCGCTGACGCTGGTGTCGGGCCAGGGCAATCCCCATGGCATCGCGGTCGACGCGGGCTACGTGTACTGGACCACCACCAGCAACGGCGCCAAGGGGCCAGTCGATGGCAGCGTGATGAAGCTCGCGAAATCCGGCGGCACGCCGCTGGCGCTGGCCACGGGGCAGCAGGGTCCGGAGGGCATCGCGGTGGATGCGACCAGCGTCTACTGGACCAACAACCTCGCCGACGGCAGCGTGGTGAAGGTCGACAAGTCGGGCGGCACGCCGCTGACGCTGGCCACGGGGCAGCACCACCCCGCGCGCATCGCGGTGGACGCAACCAGCGTCTACTGGACGGATTCCGGCACTCACGGCGCGGCGGACGGCAGCGTGATGAAGCTCACGCCGAAGTAGCGCGCTTGCGGGGCGGCGGCGCGCTCAGCGGCAGGGTTGCTTGAAGGACGAGGTGACCAAGCGGGTGCAGTTCAGCAGGCTGCCGCAGTGGGAGTAGGTTCCGCTGCTGCCGCAGGCGGGGACCGCGCCGGTCCAGCCGGATGCGCCGGCGCAGTAGCACAGCCCGGCGGGGCAGGACCTGGTGCAGCTCGCGCTGCTCGACACGTGGCTGTACGTGTACTCCTGCTCTTCCTTGCCGTCGCAGTTGTAGTCGAAGTCGATCGAGACCGGCGGGTTGCCCGACATGGCGCTGGTCTGCCACGCCTTGATGTTCTCCGACGCGGTCATGGGGTGCGCGTTCGCGTCCTTGTCCCAGCAGTCGGTTGTACCGGCACCGGGCGCCTGGCTGGTCCAGGTTCCGCTCGCGCAGCCGGTGGGCGCCGTCGCGGGCTTGCTGCACCCCTGCTGGGTTTCGGCGCCGGCCGGGGCGAAGCCGTCGCCGTCGCAGTCCGCGTACCAGGTGGGCGCGTTCTCGTCGATCGAGCCGTTGCAGTTGTTGTCCTTGCCGTCGCACAGCTCGGCAGCGCCAGCGTAGGTCGTCTTGTCGTTGTCGTTGCAGTCGTCGCCGCAGGCGCCGAGGGACGTGGCGGCGTGACCGTCGCCGTCGGCGTCGATCAGCGGGTAGTAGCAGCCGCTGACGGGGTCGCACTTGTTGTCGGTGCAGTCGTCCTTGTCGTCGCAGACAGGCGGTGTCCCGGTCTGGCAGGTCTTCGTCGTCGGGTTGCAGATCTCGGTGCCGGTGCAGACGTCGCCGTCGTCGCAGTCGCTGTCCTTCGTGCAGGTGGCCGCGCAGGCGCCCGCGATGCACTTGTACTGGGCGCCGCCATCAGGGTTGCACTCGCTGTCGTGCTGGCAGGCCTTGCCGCCGTCCACGGCGCCCGCCGAGCCGCCCGTCCCGCTGCCGCCAGCCCCGCTCGCGCCGCCGTTGGAACCCGCGTCGGCGCCGGCCGCCCCGCCGCTGCCGCTGCCGCTCACCACCGTCGAGGAACTACAGGCGGCGAGCGCAAGCCCACACACCGCAACACAAAGCAGTCTTGTCCACATTCGAGCCCACCAGGATCGAATAGGTCGGCGACCCCCCCTGTCAAGCTGCGGCGCAGCCGGCGCTGCGGGCGATCAGCGCGCGCGGTGCGCCCGGAGCCATGCCTCGGCACCGAGCCTATGGTGTCGCACATAGATCGAGGGGCTACCCCAGAAACGGATAGCGCCAGTCCCGCGGCGCGTCGAAGTTCTCCTTGACCACGCGCGGCGAGGCCCAGCGCATCAGGTTCAGCGCGCTGCCGGCCTTGTCGTTGGTGCCGCTGAGGCGCGCGCCGCCGAAGGGCTGCTGGCCGACGATGGAGCCGGTGGGCTTGTCGTTGATGTAGAAGTTGCCGGCGGCGTGCGACAGCTCGCGCGACGCGAATTCGACGGCGTTGCGATCGCGGGCGAAGACGGCGCCGGTCAGCGCGTAGGCGCTGGTCTCGTTGCAGAGCTTCACCGCGCCCTCGAAGTCGGCGTCGTCGTAGACGTAGGCGCTGCACGACGGGCCCGAAGATCTCCTCGCCCATCAGCTGGTGCTTCGGATCCTTCACCTCGATCAGGGTCGGGTGGACGAAGAAGCCCTTCGAGTCGTCGGCGCTGCCGCCGGCGACGATGCGGCAGCCCGCGTCCTTCTTCGCGATATCGATGTAGCCGGTGATCTTGTCGTAGGCGGTGCGGCTGATGACCGCGCCGAGGAAGGTCTTGAAGTCGGCCGGGTCACCCACGCGGAGCTCGCGCGATCATGCCGACCAGCCGCTTTTCCAGCTCCGGCCACAGCGAGCGCGGGATGTACAGCCGCGAAGCCGCCGAGCACTTCTGCCCCTGGTACTCGAACGCGCCGCGCAGCACGGCCACGGCGAGCTGCTCGATGTCGGCCGTGGGGTGGGCGACGATGAAGTCCTTGCCGCCGCTCTCGCCGACGATGCGCGGATAGCAGCGGTAGCGCTCCATGTTCTCGCCGACCTGGCGGAACAGGCTGCGCAGCACCGCCGTCGAGCCGGTGTAGTGCAGGCCGGCGAAGTGCTCGTGCGCCAGCACCTGCTTCGTGATGGCCACGGCGTCGCCGGGCACGAAGTTGATGACGCCGTCGGGCAGGCCCGCCTCGCGGAACAGCTCCATCACCAGGTGCCCGCTCAGGATGGCGTTCGGCGACGGCTTCCACAGCACGGTGTTGCCCATCAGCGCGGGCGCGCTCGGCAGGTTGCCGGCGATGGCCGTGAAGTTGAAGGGCGTGATGGCGTACACGAAGCCGTCGAGCGGGCGCATCTCCAGCCGGTTCCACTGCCCGGCGGGGCTGAACGGCTGTCCGTCGGCCATCTGCGTGGCGTAGTGCGCGTTGAAGCGCAAAAAGTCGCAGAGCTCGCCGACCGCGTCGATCTCCGCCTGGTGCGCGGTCTTGCTCTGGTTCAGCACGGTGGCGGCGTTGATGCGCTGGTGCCACGGCCCGCTCAGCAGCTCCGCGGCGCGCAGGAACACGCTGGCGCGCGCTTCCACGCTCATCGCCGCCCAGCCGGGGCGCGCGGCCTGGGCGGCCTGGATGGCGCGCGCGATCTTCGGCCTCGCCGGCGTTGGCGTGCACGCCGAGCTTCAGCTGGTGGTTGTGCGGCGAGGTGAAGGTGCGCGTGTCCTTCGTGTGCACGGCCTCGCCGCCGATGCAGAGCGGGATCTCCTCGACGCGGGCGGCCTGCGCCTTGATGGCGGCCTGGATCGCGTCGCGCTCGGGCGTGCCGGGCGCGTAGGAGAGGTTCGGCTCGTTGGCGGGCTTCGGAGTGTGGGTCATGCTTCCCTCTCTGTCAGTTCGTGGTGAAGCCGCCGTCGACGGCCAGGCACTGGCCGGTGACGTAGGAGGCCGCGTCGCTGGCCAGGAACAGCGCGGCGCCGGCGATCTCGTCGGGGCGGCCGATGCGGCCGAGCGCGGTGCGCTCGGTGAAGTGGGCGCTCATCGACTCGCTGGCGGTGAGCGCGGCGGCCAGGCGCGTCTCGATCAGCCCCGGTGCGATGGCGTTGACGCGGATGTTGCTCGGCCCAAGCTCGGCGGCGAGCGTCTGGGTCATGGAAATCATCGCGGCCTTGGTCATGCCGTACACGCCCTGCAGCGGCGCGGCGCGCATGCCGGCGACGCTGGCGATGCTGACGATGGCGCCGGAGCCCTTCCTGTCGATGACGTGCTGGGCGAAGGCGCGCGAGGCCTCGAACGCGCCGCGCAGGTTCACCTCGAAGGTCTTCAGATACGCGCCCTGGTCGATGCCGAGCATGGGGCCGAAGTAGGGGTTGGTGCCGGCGCAGTTGACCAGCACGTCCGCCTGGCCGAAGCGCTCCACCGTCTGCGCGATCAAGGCGTGGCACTGATCGGGGTGGCCGACGTGCGCGGCCACGGCGAGCGCTTCGCCGCCGAGCTCCTCGATCTTCTTCGCGACCGCCTGCACGCCTTCGAGCTTGCGCGACGAGACCACGACGCGCGCGCCGGCCGCGCTGTAGGCCAGGGCGATCGCTTCGCCGATACCGCGGCTCGCGCCGCTCACGATTGCCACCTTGCCTGCGAGATCGATGAGCGCCATGGCGGGACCCTATCATCTTCATCCCGCCCGCCCACCCCCACCGGAATCCTCCGCCGGGGGCTCACCGCCCCCGGACCCCCGACGCGCCTCGCTGCGTTCGGCGCTGGCTCGCTGTCGCTTCGCCGGGACTTCCACTGTGGTGCTTGTTGCACCTCAAGCCTATGCTCCCCGCCATGGTGCGTCGTGACGCGGTGATGCTGGTGGCCCATGGCACCGTGACGGATCTGGACGATCTGCCGGCGTTCGTGCAGAACATCCGCCGCGGCCGGCCGGCGCCTCCGGGTCTGGTGGAAGAGCTGCGCCGCCGCTACGAGGCCATCGGCGGCTCGCCGCTGCTCGAAGTCACGGGCCGGCAGGGCAGGGCGCTGGGCGAGGCGCTGGGGCTGCCCGTGCTCACGGCCATGCGGCTCTGGCACCCGGGCGTGGATGACGTGCTCGCGGACGCCGTCCGGCAAGGCTACGAGCGGCTGTGCGTGCTGCCGCTCGCGCCGTTCAGCGTGCACGTGTACTGCGACGCGGCCGAGCGCTCGCTCGCTTCCATCCGCGACTCGCTGCCGCGCCCGCTCGAGCTGGTGCGCGTCGAGCCCTGGGGCACCGAGCCGGCCTTCGTCGAGGCGCACGCCGCGCGCATCGCCAGCACACTCGCCGGCGCCGGCGACGCCGCGCTGGTGCTCACGGCGCACAGCCTGCCGAGCCGCGCCATCCAGATGGGCGATCCCTACGCCGATCAGGTCTCGGCGTGCGCCAAGGCGGTCGGCGACAAGCTCGGCCGCGACTACCACCTGGCCTACCAGAGCCAGGGCGCCGACGGCGGGGACTGGCTGGGGCCGGATCTGGCGACGACGCTGCAGCAGGTCCACTCGGAGGGCGCTCGAACGGTGGTCGTCGCACCCATCGGCTTTCCGGCCGAGCACGTCGAGACGCTCTACGATCTCGACATCGAGGCGGCCGCCCAGGCGCGGGAGCTCGGCCTCGAGTGGCACCGCGTGCCAGCCCTCGACGACGACCCGGGCCTGGTGCGGGCGCTGACCGGCGTCGCATCGCGGGCGCTGGGCCGAGCGTAGCCACCAGCGGCACGCGCGTTGCGCCTGGGTTCGGGCCACCGTAGCATCGCGCATAGGCACGAAAGGCGCGGTGGCTTGGCATGAAAACTCGAAGGATCACTTGGCTTCTGGTCGGCGCGCTCGGCCTCTCGCTCGGCTTTGCGTGTAGCTCGAACAGCGGCAACACGGTGGCCAGCGGGGGAGGGCACAACCTGGGAGGCGCGGGCGGCAGTGGTGCGACTTCGGCCGGGGGCAGCGGCGCCGACGGCGGGGTCGATCTCGACGCCTCCACGCAGAACTTCGCGTCACTAGCGGTCTCTCCAGCCTCGGCCACCATCGACGTGGTGGGCGGCAAGAGCTCGCCGGCCACGTTCAAGGCGGTGGCCACGTACAAGGACGGCAGCACGGCCACCGTGGCAGCCACCTGGTCGTTCGATCGGCTGGATCTGGCGACGATCGCCCAGAGCGGGACGCTCACCGCGAACAACGCCAAGGGCGGCAAGGGCACGGTGACCGCGAAGGTGGGCAAGCTGAGCGCCACCGCCGACGTCGTCATCCAGCTGCACCTCGACGACAACAGCGGCGGCCTGTCGCAGGGTGACCAGAACAAGTTCAACAGCCCGGACGGCAACCCGAGCGGCACGCTGCTCTACCCGTACGATCAGACCGTGTTCGCGCGCGGCATCCTGGCGCCCGAGATGATGTGGAGCGGCGGCGCGGCCGGCGATGCGTACAAGGTGAGCATCGTCGACAGCTACGTGACGCTGACCGCGTTCATCAAGGCCGATCCGCCCAGCCGCTGGACGATGCCGAAGGCGTGGTGGGAAGCGCTCACGACCAGCAACGACGGCTCGCCCGTGAGCGTCAAGGTGCAGCGGCTCGACGGCGCCGGCGCCGCGCACGCCGCGATGAGCGAGACCTGGCAGATCGCGCAGGGCAGCCTGCGCGGCACCATCTACTACTGGGCCGTCAACCAGGGGCAGATCGTCAAGATCAACCCCGGCGCCGACCACCCGGTGCCGGCGTTCGATCCCGGGCCGTACAACCAGCTCGGCTCGCCCGCCCCCGTCAGCGGCTACAACAACCAGTCGCCGCCCTGGCAGGCCACCGGCAGTGGGCATCGTTGCGTGGCGTGCCACACCGTCTCGAAGGACGGCTCGACGATCGCGGCGGTGTTCAGCGCTCCCGCGCCGGTTGGCGGCAGCTCGGGTCCCTGGGGAACGGTGGACAGCACCACCGAGCAGGTGAAGGCGCTCGGCGACTACACGGCGAAGGTGCGCTTCATGGCGCTCACGCCGGACGGCAAGTACATCGTGTCGAACAGCGACGGCTTCACGCATGGCGCTCGGCGACTCCGCCACCGGCCAGACCATGCCCTCCGCGCTGGACGGCAAGACCGGCATGGCCGACCCGCAGTTCTCGCCGGACGGCAAGCTGCTGGCCTTCTCGGGCAACGTCGTCGGCAGCTACCCGGTCGAGTTCACGCAGGCGGATCTGCAGGTGATGGACGCCAACATGACGGCGGCGCCCTACTTCACCAACCTCCGCACAATCGTCGCCGGCGGCACCCAGGAGATCGCCTTCCCGAGCTTCACGCCCGACTCGAAGTGGGTCGTCTACCAGCGCGGCGACTACAGCCGCGCGCGCTTCGGAGCAGCAACGGCGTCAACACCGGCCACAACGATCTGTACATGGCCGACGTGGCCAAGCAGGTCGGCGAGCTGAAGCTCGATCTCGCCAACGGCGCCGGCGTGCTCGGGCCCAAGGATAGCCAGCGCAACTACGAGCCGCGGGTCAACCCGATCTCGGTCGGCGGCTACTACTGGGTCGTGTTCGTCAGTCCGCGTGACTACGGAAACGAGATGCAGTCCGCGACCGACTCGACGACCCAGAACCGCAAGCAGCTCTGGGTCGCGGCCATCGACGCCAACCCCACGGCCGGCAAGGATCCGAGCCATCCCGCCTTCTGGCTTCCAGGGCAGAGCCTGTCGACGATCAACATGGACGCCTACTGGGCGCTCGAGGCCTGCAAGCAGCAGGGCAAGAGCTGCGACCAGGGCTACCAGTGCTGCTCCGGCTTCTGCCGCGACCAGGGCAACGGCACCTATGCGTGCGTGGCGCCGCCGACCAACCAGTGCGCCCAGATCGGCGAAGCCTGCAAGACTGCGGCGGATTGCTGCACGTCGAGCGGCCCGGTGGACTGCGTCGGCGGCTTCTGCGCGCTCAAGGGTCCTGCATGATCGGCGAGCGGGCCGCGTCCAACAGCTGAGGGTTCCAGATGCCGAGTGTGTCCAGACGTGCGCCGCAGATCCCGCCGCTCAGGCTGCGTATTCTAGGGCTGGTCCTGGTCGCGCTGGTCGGCGTGGGCTGCCCCTGTGTGCGCAGCGCGGTCAACGCCAGCCCGGGCCTCAGGTGGTGGCTGTTCTCGAACTTCGGCGCGCAGCGCATGTGCCCGGAGATGCTCAAGCGCGGCGCGTCGCTCAAGCTCTCGCCGAACGGCAACACCATCGGCCGCTTCTTCCCCGAGCAGTGCCACAGCGACGTGAACGACCAGGCGCACACGGTGACCATCCGCTTTACGGGCACCGGCTACGCCTGGACGCCGATCGCCGGCCGCATCGGCTTCTCGGCGGACACGGCGGTCGAGTACCGGCCGGATTTCTACATGGCCGAGGACGCCATCTACGTCTACGCGCGCTTCGCCCGGCTCGTGTACGGGCCACAGTTCAAGATCGGCTCGGTCGAGAACAAGGTCGTCAACTGGGCGACGCGCACGCCGGTCGGCTACATGGCGAACACCTTCGGCAGCCAGATCGTCCAGAGCCAGCTGGCCAGCGGCTTCACGGTGGTGCACAGCGACGAGGGCGACGACTTCGCGCTGGGCATCCTCACGCCGCCGCAGAAGCCCAAGCACCCGTTCGACACCTCAGGCAGCGACCGCTACGTGTTCGCCAACGAGACCACCGAGGTGCACCCCGGCGAGGTGGACTTCCTGGGGCCGTTCGAGGTGGCCGACAGCGACCAGGCGCTGTTCCTGCGCTTCCGGGTGGAAGGGCCGGCGGTGGACGCGCTGGTCATGCCGCGCGGCAACGGCGATCTGTGGCGCAACACGCTGCAGCTCGGCGCGCCGCTCGCCCCGCCGATGCAGCCGCCCATGGCCGCGTTCGTGATCCCGCCCGGCGCCGAGCAGCACCAGAAGCTGAAGCTGCCGAAGGGCCAGTACTACGTCGTCATCGACAACAGCAACGCCGTCGGCCAGGTCAGCCCTCCGTGGAATCCGCTCAATGCGGTCGGCGGGGGCACGGCGAATGTGTCGTATACGGCGGAGCTGGGGGACGAGTAGGGCTGCCCACCCCCGCTGCGCTGGGCCCTGCGGGCCCTTGCGCAGCTTGCCCCTCCCAAATCCATGCTCGCGCCCTCCGGGCGCCTGCGCGTGGATGGGAGGGGCCGTCCACAACCTCCTGCCGATCGGGTGGGGGGTTCCATCTGGAGGGGTGGATCCATCCGCTGGGTGGAAGCGCGGGGGCGATGTTTGTCCACTTTGCAGCGGCCAGTGGCCGGGCTTCCTGGGGTGAAGCCCGGCCACTGGCCGCTGCAAAGGAGAACTCCATGCATCGCACTTCCACACCCTTCACACGTCGCGCGCAGCAGAAGCGCCGGGCGCTCCTGGCGGAGCGCGCGCGGGCGCTGCGCTTTGCGCCCACGTTGGGCGAGGCGCGGCTGTGGCAGCAGCTGCGGGGCAGCCGGCTGGGGGTGGCTTTCCGGCGGCAGCTGCCGGTCGGCGACTACATCGCCGACTTCGCGGCGCCCTCGGTGCGGCTGATCGTGGAAGTGGATGGCGGCTCGCACCGCGGGCGGGCGGCGCAGGATGCGCGGCGGGATCGCGCGCTGGCTCGCGCGGGGTGGCGCGTGCTCAGGTTGGAGGAAGAGCTCGTGGTGCGGCGGCTGGGGGAGGCGGTGGGTCGGGTGAGGGCGGCGCTGGGAGTGCCGCGCTGAGCGCGTTCACATCATCCCCGCGCGTGCGGGGACCATCCCGCGAGAACCTGGATCTAGCCGTTCTCGCGCAATCGTTGAGGCATCCGGGCAGCCGCAAGCAGACCCGGGCTCTGTCGGCGGCGCTTTCGCGGGTGCAACGGATTGTGGGGGGATTGAAAAAGTTATGGGGGGAATGGAAAAACAGTGGGAGGACGGGTTGTTTCGATGGGAGGAGACGCTGTCTTTCCGGGAGGAGTGGAATTTCCATGGGAGGACGCGCTGCCGACCTGGGAGGACGCGCTGCCGCAGCGGGAGGAAGCTCCAGACGCGAAAAAGCCGGCGCCGCGGAGGGCAGCGCCGGCTTTTCCATGGGTGAAGCCGCGTCAGTTGGGCGCGGCGGCGGTGGCGCTCGGGGCCGCGTGCTGCACGGGCGGCGGCGGTTCGGCCACCGTCGACCGCGTGCGGTGGTGGTTGTAGCTGCTGGCGAAGCGCGAGCGCATCTTGTCGCTATCGCGGAACGCATAGCGTCCCGCGTCGCGCACCAGGCTCACCTGATCGTACAGGTGGGAGAAGGCGCGGTCGCGGAGATCCTTGGCGCGCGCCTGGTCGTTCTCCAGTTGCTCGTTGCTGATGCCCTGCTCGAGCTTGCCCGCCAGCTCGCGGGCCTGCTTGGCCTTGGCTTGTGCGTCGAAGGACTTGTCCGCCTTGAACGCGGCCTTGCGCGACTCCACCAGGTGGGCGAGGTCATTCAGATCCTGCACCAGATCGGCGAGCCCGCCTTCGGGCGCGACCGCGCTCACGGTGGCCAATGCCACGCGATCGTCGCGCAGGTTCCAGCGACACGCCGCCGCCAGCTCGCTGCGCAGGGCGCGTCCGTCGTTCTCCAGCACGCGCTGCGCCTCGGACTTGGTGCGGTCGAACGCCACCACCCAGTCCGACTGCGCCTGCCGCGCCGCAGCCACCGAAGTGGGAAGCGCCGCGAGCAGCTTGTCGTCGACCCCGACCGCCACGAGCTGCTTGTGCACGTCCGGCTGTGCCACCTGCGTCTGCAGATCGTGTGATTCCTGCAGGAAGTCCGCGATAGGGATCTGCGGAATCGCAACATCCCGACGTGGAATTGCCTCCAGGACCGGCTTCAACTGGTCCAGTTCCTTTCCCATGAGTCACCCTCCTTGTTTCGTGGGGAGAGGAAGAGTAGCCGATCCGGACATGAATGGGGAGTCTGCGTTGTAGCGGCTGTCAGCTCGGGCACGCTGCCAGCGAACCGCCTGGGGGCGCGCCGACGCTAGCTCGGTGCGGGGAGCGGGGATGGGCGGACCGTGACCCGGATTTTCAGGGTCATGGGGCCAGGCTCCTGCCAGTTTTCCAGGGCCACGGGGCCAGTCGCGCGCCGAGCGACCTGACGCGAGGGACGCTCCCCTCCGACCGACCGCGCGAACGCGGCGGAGAGCGCTAGGTTATCGGTTTCCTTCCCTAGCGCCCGCAGGCTTCAACGGGGCCGCCGCGCGAACGCGGCGGAGAATCGGCGTATCGCAACCGTGCGTTTCGCGTTGCGAAAAGGCTTCAACGGGGCCGCCGCGCGAACGCGGCGGAGAGCTCAGGTACGGCGAACACGCAGCTTCGCGCCGACTCGGGCTTCAACGGGGCCGCCGCGCGAACGCGGCGGAGAGTAGACTTGCCCGTCTTGCTCGAAATGGTGAACGGCAGCTTCAACGGGGCCGCCGCGCGAACGCGGCGGAGAGGCGTCTGCGGCGGGTCCGTCGGCGGACGTAGTCGTCGCTTCAACGGGGCCGCCGCGCGAACGCGGCGGAGAGGCCGAGACCTTCCTGCCGTCGACCGTCGTAGTCGGGGCTTCAACGGGGCCGCCGCGCGAACGCGGCGGAGAGGCGCGACGTTCGCGGCCTCGGCAGCAGTGCGCGCCAGCTTCAACGGGGCCGCCGCGCGAACGCGGCGGAGAGGCAGCACGGCCGCCGGGCTGCGTGACGCGGTAGCTGGCTTCAACGGGGCCGCCGCGCGAACGCGGCGGAGAGTTGCGCGGCAGCTATGCCGCAGGGGGTCGGTGCAGGTGCTTCAACGGGGCCGCCGCGCGAACGCGGCGGAGAGCCGAGCGGCGCGCCTGCGACGCTGAAGCGGGCGACAGCGCTTCAACGGGGCCGCCGCGCGAACGCGGCGGAGAGCTGCAGCGAGCTGCGCGCGCGAGCCAGCGTCGTCGATGCTTCAACGGGGCCGCCGCGCGAACGCGGCGGAGAGCCGGCGACCGGCGCAGTCGGCCGAGCCGTGCGACGGTCGCTTCAACGGGGCCGCCGCGCGAACGCGGCGGAGAGGCGTGCAAGCTCCGGACCTCGATCGCAGCCCGTGCGGGCTTCAACGGGGCCGCCGCGCGAACGCGGCGGAGAGTCGCGGCGCGGCTGCCGATCGGAGCGGCCGACGCGGCTTCAACGGGGCCGCCGCGCGAACGCGGCGGAGAGCCGTGACGCCGACGCTCGGCGACGTCGCGCAGCGCTTCAACGGGGCCGCCGCGCGAACGCGGCGGAGAGAGCTCGACTGCCGCGAACGCGGCGAGGCGCCGCGGCTTCAACGGGGCCGCCGCGCGAACGCGGCGGAGAGCACAGCCGATGCCTGGTCGGCCTCACGCCGAGCAGCTTCAACGGGGCCGCCGCGCGAACGCGGCGGAGAGCACGAGTCGCCGGGTAGCGCTCCGTTCGACCGCGCGCTTCAACGGGGCCGCCGCGCGAACGCGGCGGAGAGCGCGATGCGCGACGGATCCCGCAAACGGTCGCCACGCGCTTCAACGGGGCCGCCGCGCGAACGCGGCGGAGAGGCATGGCCGCGTGCAGCGATGACACGCTGCAGGGTGCTTCAACGGGGCCGCCGCGCGAACGCGGCGGAGAGCGTCCAGTCGACGGCCGGGCCGCACTGCGCAGCTCCGCTTCAACGGGGCCGCCGCGCGAACGCGGCGGAGAGATGGGCAGACGCGAGTCACGCAGGGCAGCGTCAGCTTCAACGGGGCCGCCGCGCGAACGCGGCGGAGAGCGTCCGGACGACGGACCAGCCATCGGCAACGCTTCAACGGGGCCGCCGCGCGAACGCGGCGGAGAGTCGGAGGTGGACGCCCCGGGTGGAGCGGGCTTCAACGGGGCCGCCGCGCGAACGCGGCGGAGAGTATGGAATCACTGCTTGCCTGCGCATGGTGCTTCAACGGGGCCGCCGCGCGAACGCGGCGGAGAGTGGATGCTCGATGCACGCGCCATCTGCCAGCTGCGCCAGGCTTCAACGGGGCCGCCGCGCGAACGCGGCGGAGAGTATCTCGCTATCGGGTCGCGCGGCGTGGTCCGGGTCGGTGCTTCAACGGGGCCGCCGCGCGAACGCGGCGGAGAGGCTGCCGATGCGTGCATGCGACTTCGCCGTCGCTCGGCGCTTCAACGGGGCCGCCGCGCGAACGCGGCGGAGAGGCTTGTCGACGGCGCCCGGCGATCTCGTTATCGGTCTCCGAGCTTCAACGGGGCCGCCGCGCGAACGCGGCGGAGAGCTCGATTCTGGTTCGTCCACATGCCGCGGGCGCACTCGCTTCAACGGGGCCGCCGCGCGAACGCGGCGGAGAGCCCTCGAGGAGCCGCTGCATCCAGGCGTCGGACATGCTTCAACGGGGCCGCCGCGCGAACGCGGCGGAGAGCACGTCGAGCGTCACGTGGCGGCGCGCGACGGTGCTTCAACGGGGCCGCCGCGCGAACGCGGCGGAGAGGTGCGTCAGGCCATCCGCAGGGGCTCGGCCGGGACCATCGCTTCAACGGGGCCGCCGCGCGAACGCGGCGGAGAGCCGGCTCGACGGCGCAGGAGATGCGGGCGCACTGGCGCTTCAACGGGGCCGCCGCGCGAACGCGGCGGAGAGTTCGCTAGCGTCGGTCAAAGCAGGTCAAGCGCACCAGCATGCTTCAACGGGGCCGCCGCGCGAACGCGGCGGAGAGGTAGTCAGCGTCAGCATGCCGAGCGTCGGGAAAGCCGCTTCAACGGGGCCGCCGCGCGAACGCGGCGGAGAGAGCAGTCAACCCCGCGGCCGCGGATAGGCGCTTCAACGGGGCCGCCGCGCGAACGCGGCGGAGAGGGCGAGGCGTTGCACCACGCTCATCCGACTCGGGACGTGCTTCAACGGGGCCGCCGCGCGAACGCGGCGGAGAGCCACCCAGGCGACGTGGTGGCGTTCGGACGCCGCTTCAACGGGGCCGCCGCGCGAACGCGGCGGAGAGCCCTAGCAGCGCAGGAAGCGCCTGAATCAGCACGGCTTCAACGGGGCCGCCGCGCGAACGCGGCGGAGAGCGGCGCCGAAGCACTCAGACACGCTGCGCGGTCCAGCTTCAACGGGGCCGCCGCGCGAACGCGGCGGAGAGCTCGATGGACGCAGACGGGCAACGACGTACGAGACCCTGACGCTTCAACGGGGCCGCCGCGCGAACGCGGCGGAGAGACGATCGCCGAGCCTCGGCGCTGCCATCGGTGACGACACTGGCTTCAACGGGGCCGCCGCGCGAACGCGGCGGAGAGCGAGATACCCGGGCCACACGTCTCGACGTCCGGAGTGGCTTCAACGGGGCCGCCGCGCGAACGCGGCGGAGAGGTCCGTCACTGGAGCACGGAGGGCACGCGTGAACCGGGCTTCAACGGGGCCGCCGCGCGAACGCGGCGGAGAGTCGTGCGCAGCGGCCCAGCTCCATCGCTGCCTAGATGCCGCTTCAACGGGGCCGCCGCGCGAACGCGGCGGAGAGCTCCAGCGCCCAGTCGATGCGGCTGAGCCAGCCCGAGCTTCAACGGGGCCGCCGCGCGAACGCGGCGGAGAGCCTGCCACGCGGACGGTCGCTGAGCTGGCGATACCGATGCTTCAACGGGGCCGCCGCGCGAACGCGGCGGAGAGGTCGCGCGGCCAAGCTGTCGCCCGCATCCGGCGGACGCGCTTCAACGGGGCCGCCGCGCGAACGCGGCGGAGAGGCTGGCGATGGCACCATGCGAGGCGGACGCGAGCGTGCTTCAACGGGGCCGCCGCGCGAACGCGGCGGAGAGCGGTCATCCGTAGATGGCACCGAGCGAGGCGCTGCGCTGGCTTCAACGGGGCCGCCGCGCGAACGCGGCGGAGAGATCGCGGACGACGCTCGACGCGACCCTGCCGCGATGTCGCGGCTTCAACGGGGCCGCCGCGCGAACGCGGCGGAGAGCCGCGTCCGAACCGCCGTCGTTGTCGAGGCTACGGCCGCTTCAACGGGGCCGCCGCGCGAACGCGGCGGAGAGCCGTGTTGAGCCGCCGTCCATGCCGGCCGCGAGTTGCTTCAACGGGGCCGCCGCGCGAACGCGGCGGAGAGCGTCGGGCTGCGCGACGTGCCGCTCGCGACGGCGGCTTCAACGGGGCCGCCGCGCGAACGCGGCGGAGAGTCGACGGCTATCGCGGCGCCGAACGCCGCCGACGTGCTTCAACGGGGCCGCCGCGCGAACGCGGCGGAGAGGCGCGAGTCGTCAGCGTCATGCGGTAGCTCGCTGCAGTGGCTTCAACGGGGCCGCCGCGCGAACGCGGCGGAGAGACGACGGCAGGTCGCTGCACGGCCGCCCGGCGCTGTCGAGGCTTCAACGGGGCCGCCGCGCGAACGCGGCGGAGAGACCGCGGTCGTCGCAGGCGCGCGCGACGCCGAGCTGCGCGCTTCAACGGGGCCGCCGCGCGAACGCGGCGGAGAGGCAGCGTCGAGGACGCGGCAAGTCCCAGCGAGCGAGCGCTTCAACGGGGCCGCCGCGCGAACGCGGCGGAGAGGCAGTGCGCGAGGCCGGCCCGAGCGGCTCGGATGCGGCTTCAACGGGGCCGCCGCGCGAACGCGGCGGAGAGGCCGCGACGAGACCGCGAGCCGTACGCGGCGAAGCTCGCGCTTCAACGGGGCCGCCGCGCGAACGCGGCGGAGAGCACCGTCGAGCACTGGCGAGCCGATCGGCCGCTGGCTTCAACGGGGCCGCCGCGCGAACGCGGCGGAGAGCGGCATCGACGCTGCGCGACTCCGCTCAGGACTCGCTTCAACGGGGCCGCCGCGCGAACGCGGCGGAGAGCCGTGCGCCGATGGCGATGCCGGCGGCTGCGGTGCTTCAACGGGGCCGCCGCGCGAACGCGGCGGAGAGCTCGTGCCTGCTCGCTACGATGCCGCGCGAACGCGCGCTTCAACGGGGCCGCCGCGCGAACGCGGCGGAGAGGCTGCACTGGCTACGCGCTGGCTCGTGCGACGACGATGCTTCAACGGGGCCGCCGCGCGAACGCGGCGGAGAGCAGCTGCGGCAGCGACGTGCTCGTGCGAGCGCGATCGCGCTTCAACGGGGCCGCCGCGCGAACGCGGCGGAGAGCCCGAGCAGTCGCACGCTTGCGCCGGCGTCCGGGCTTCAACGGGGCCGCCGCGCGAACGCGGCGGAGAGCAGTGCACCTGCGCTCGCGCGTCATCAGGCTGTGCCGCTTCAACGGGGCCGCCGCGCGAACGCGGCGGAGAGCGACCTGCGAGTCCGCGAACCGGACACCGGCGCTTCAACGGGGCCGCCGCGCGAACGCGGCGGAGAGTGCCGGCGAACGCAAGCGACTCGGCAGATGAGCGCTTCAACGGGGCCGCCGCGCGAACGCGGCGGAGAGCTGGGAGCCACGTCATGACCGGCCCTGGCCGACGCTTCAACGGGGCCGCCGCGCGAACGCGGCGGAGAGTCGGCTGACGGGCGTGGTCGATTGCCACTGCCAGGCCGCTTCAACGGGGCCGCCGCGCGAACGCGGCGGAGAGGATCGCTGACCACTCGCCGAGCTTCAACGGGGCCGCCGCGCGAACGCGGCGGAGAGCGAGGTGCCCAGCGAATCCGCAGGCGCTTCAACGGGGCCGCCGCGCGAACGCGGCGGAGAGCCGTCTCGGAGATTGCGGGCAACTCCGCAGACTTGGCAAGGGGAATGCGAGGGGTGTGGATTCGTAGTGCGAGAGGAGGTTGTTCGGTGCCGTTGCCGGGGTCTCCGGGCACGGCAACGGGCTTGTTTTCAAGGAGCGGGGCGCTGTGCGAGCGCTCACGGGGATCCGGACGGCGCCGGACCGCTCGATCGTATGCCGACGAGATGGCGGCGTCACGCCCGACGGGGCCGACTGGGGGCTCATGCGACGATCGCATGGCGTTCGGGGTGGGTGTAGGGGCGACCGAGTGCGCGAATGGAGGTGCTGCCGCGGCCTTCCACCGGCCCGACGTCGACGAAGAGAACCTGGTCCTGGTCGTTGTGGATGATGTCGCCGAGGCGCGCGCGCAGCTCGACCAGCTCGCGCCGGCTGAGCTCGCACTGGAAGACGGACAGCTGCAGGTGGTCGCCGTAGCCGCGCATGAGCTTGAACACCTTGCGCAGGCGCTTGGGGTTCGAGATGTCGTAGCTGACGATGTAGGTCTGGCGCATTGCGTGTCTCCGTGGGCTACCGGGTGCGGAATGCCGGGTACTCGTTGATTTCGCCGAGCAGCATGCGGCCGAGCAGCCGCGCCTGTATCTCGAGGACGCGGCGGTAGCTGATGCGGTATCCGAAGGTCGGATGGGTCACCAGGTGATCCATGCGCCGCTCGTACGCGAGGATCAGGCGGCGCCGGGCGGGCTGCTTGAGCGAGCAGGCTACCGGCGTGCGCACGAAGTCGTCGGGCTGGATCTCGCCATTGTTGATGGCGCTGATGACCACGGAGTCGGCGACGATGGGCCGGAATTCCTCCATCAGATCGAGCGCGAGGGCAGGGCGGCCGAAGCGCGGCTGGTGGTAGAAACCGAGCAGCGGATCGAGACCCACGGAAGCGAGCGTGACGTTGAAGTCCTTGGCGAGCAGCGAGTAGCAGAACGACAGCAGCGCGTTGATCGGGTCGCGGGGCGGCCGGCGGTTGCGGCCGTCCAGATCGAAGGTGTCGCGGATGCCGGGTTCATCCTTGAGCATGCCGGTGAAGGTGCCGAAGTACACGCGCGCCGCGGTGCCCTCGACGCCGAGCAGGCTGTCGAGCGAAGCGACCTCGGTTGCCTTGCGCGCGAGCTGTTTCAGTTCGAAGAGGGCAGTGGCGTCCAGCGTGCGTTGGTTGCGACGCAGGAGCGTGCGACAGTTCAGGATCTTGGAGACCACGAAGCCCCGGGCCAGCCGCAGGCACATGGCGGGGTCGGTGGCTCCCGCGTACTGCGCGAGACGCAGCTCGACGTTCTTCGAGTCATGCCCGGTTGCGCGCCCGACCAGCCAGCCGCCGTAGGTGAAGAACGAGACCGGCACGCCCCGTTCGAGCAGCGCGCGCAGCGCTTGCGAGGTGAGTTGCACGTTGCCGAACACGGAAACCTGGGACGTGTTCGCCAACCGCGCTTCGACGGCCTTTTCTTTCGGGCGACGGACGCAGATGCGCTCGCCGTCGAGCGCGATGCGTGCGCCCTGCTCCTGCACGTAGACGGGCAGGCAATCGTCGCGCGCCGGATGCAGCCGGCGGAGCTCGGCGGGCTCTTCTTCGGGCGGGTCACCCGCCAACCCCCACGGGTCCTTGTCCATCGGGCCGTAGACGTCCGGCGCGTACGAGCGCCAGCCGGCGGTGCCATCGTCGTTGGCCGGCGCCTCCTCGGGAGCGGGCGGCGCGCCGCGCTCCAGCGTCCGCAGCAGCGTGACCTCGTCGGGCAGACAGATCCCCACCAGCGAGCAGCCGTGGCACTTGGGGTTGTCCTCTAGCGGCGGCGGAAGCTCGTCCTGCTGTGCGATCTCGCGGGCGCGCGCAACGGCGCGCAACGTCCTCGCTTCCAGCGACGCATCGATCGCGATCGGCACACGCGTGCGGGCTGCCGCATAGTAGATTGCGGCTTCGTCGCACTTGTAGCCCGCGTCGCGGAGCAGGAGCACCTGGGCGCAGAGCTGGGCGCGCTCGGGCAGATACGCCCCTTCGGCCAGGTTGGGTCGCTTCCCGCGCTTGTACTCGACGGGCATCACGCGCCCGTCGGCGCCGACATCGACCACGTCGATCTTCGCCGTCAGCCCCAGACGCTCGGACGAGAGCCACACCGACCGCGCCTGGTACGGCTCGTCGCCGCCGTCTTCCACGCTGGCGTCGGCAGCGTCGTCGTCGGCATCCTCCGGCTGGGGCTCGGGCAGGCCACGACCCTTCTTGTCCGCCCGCTTGTGCGCCGCACGGCCATCCACCGTGAAGTAGTTGTCGGCGAACTCCCCCTGCACCCACTCGAGCGCCATCAGCCGCTCGCAGTAGAGCACCTCGTTGACCATGCGGGCGGGAACGAGAGCAGGCGGGGCCGAAGCTGGAGGACGGCGGGGGAGGGGTTTGGCGCGGAGGGTGGGTATGCCGTTCGCGTTCGCGTCCGCGTCGGGCTTCGCAGGTTCTCGCGACATGTCATCCTCTCCCGTTGCCTGCCGCTCCCGGGCGCTCGCCGGGTTTGCTTCGGCGACCCCGAGTAACTATGATAGTTGATGGTGTTCGCTGTGATGCTAGAGTCAGGAGTCGCCCGATGACCGAGAAGATCTCGACCATGGAGGTGCGGGCGCGCATCGGCGACCTGTTGAACCGAGTGGCGCTGCGGCACGACGAGTTCATCATCGAGCGCAAGGGCCAGCCGCTTGCTGCCCTGGTGCCCATCGAGCGGCTCGACCAGATGCGGCGCTTCGCCCGCCAGCACGCGCTACAGTTTCTCGAATTGCAGAAGGGCGCCAGCGGGGAGCAGCTTTCCGAGCAGGAAGCGATGGACACCGCGCTTGAAGCGCAACGCGCCGTTCGCCGGCGACGCCGCAAGTCGGCTGCGGCGCGCCGACCCGAGCGGCCCCGCGGCAAGCGCAAGTAGCCACGCGTGCGGGCGCTCCTCGACGCGAACGTCATCATCAGCGCCGCGATCCGTCCGGGCGGAACCCCCGGCCGCGTCATCGCCACGCTGCTGGAGCGTGACGCCTTCGAGCTGGTGCTCTCGCCCGCCATCATCGGGGAGGTCGAGGCGGCGCTCGCGCTGCGGAAGATCCGCCGATACCTAGAGGACGCGGACGAGGCCCTGTTGTGGCTCGCCGATCTCGCTCTGCTTGCCGATGTCGTCGAGGACACGGGCCGAGCAGACGGCGTCTGCCGCGATCCCGAGGACGACGCCGTCCTGTCTGCCGCCATGGAGGGCCGCGCCAACGTGATCGTCATCGGCGACTCCGATCTACTCACACTCGAGGAACACGACGGGATCCGCATCGTCACGCCGCGGGAGTTCTTCGAGGTGATCTCGAAGTAGGGCGTTCGCGAGCCAGGCAAGACGTCCCAATCGTGGAAAGGAGGCAGCAACGGCACAGCTCGATTCGCCTACTCGGCTGCCGCGGCTACTCTTGCGTCCTCCCCTTCTGGTTCGAATACGCCCAGCCCGAAGTGTGATGCGTACCCCAGTGCAATAGGGCCCCTGACGGGCTCGTCGAACACCAGGCGCAGACCAAAACCAGCGGCGACCGGTGGACGGCGGTTGTCGCGGATGCGCTCGCGACGGAAGTGGCGCCAGCGGGTGGAGAGCCTGGGTGATGGCGAGCTGTTTGCTGCTTCGGCGGAGAGGGCGACCGTTGGCGTTCGCTGGCGCCACAGCTGCCAGAACGTGTCGAGATCGGCGTACTCGCGCTCGCTACCCCGCTCGATTTCCACCTCGAGCGCTGTGGGCATCGGCAGCCCTCGCGATGCGAGTTCGGCGCGGACCTGTCCTTCCAGCGAATTGGCTCCTCTTGGCTTGAGATGCCGCGGGGGCACGAAGGGTGTGGCGCTGACCCACGAGGCGGCGCGCCGGACGTGACGGACCAGATGCTCGAAGTCGTGAAGTTGACCGAGCCCCGCGAGGGTCAGGAAGAGCTTCGGTACGTTCGCCTTTCGCCGGGTTTCCCGAAGCCTGCGCACGGCTGCGAGGGCACCCTCGTCGAATCCCATTGGTGCGAACACGAGGAAGTGATCGAGTCGCTTCTCCGAGGCTACTTCGGCGCCCTCCAGGCACAGCGGCAGCAGGTGGGAGTGTTGGTGCCCGCGCAACGGTTTGCCCGACGTAGCCTTGCCGGTGAGGCAGGGCGACGGTTCCTCGCCGTCCCATGATGAAGCAGACACGAGCTCGGCATGCAGACGTTCTGCGCGGACGAGGCTATCGACGAATCTTGGCAAGGCTTCCCCATTCGCCGTGTCCGAAGAGATCGCCAGCAGCGCAGTGTCGACCCGCGTCCGTTTCTGCGCACGCGAGCGCGTCGCTACTGTGTGCCGCAACGCATCGTCCCGGCGCCAGTACGACAGCACTCGCGCTCCCGGTGGCTGGTTCCACCCGGCTTTGTGCAAGCTCGCGGTGTCGACGCGAAGCGCGTCGACCAGTGTCGGCGGGATGAGCTCGTCGATTCGCGCCAGCTGCTTCTTGCCGAGTTTCTTTGGGCCGGCCTTGCCCTTCTTCTGTGCGCGTTCGCGTTCGCTCGCGAGCGTCGCTTCGTGCTCCCGCTCGAAGGCAACCGCCCGCCATTCGGCATAGTCCTGCGCCGTTTGTGGTGCGAGCAGTTCGATGCGTTCGTAGCCAGGGGCCGGTGCCGTCTCCGAAGGAGCACAGCGATCGAGGCCCTCGGGCATCGCTCCAATCCGCCGCGCGTCGACCCACGACTCCGCGCGCCCGAGATAGGTGAAGCGAGGAAGAAGCGTGTCCAGCATGCGATCCTCTTCCTCGGACAGCGCGACAGGCCAGTCCACCCCCAGCACAGCGCCCGGTCCGGTGCCGACGTACGCGAACGCGTCGATGACCTTGTCGGCTGAGCCCTTGTAGACAGGCATGTAGTGCCGCGTGTGCGCGCCCGCCGCAGGCGGCAGCCAGTAGTCGGGCGGCTCGCTCGACAGGCGCTCCACCAGCGCAACCGCCTCCGGTGGCACGTCCACCCACCCGAGCTTGTTGAACCCGGTGGCTATCAACGCACGGATGATCCGCCACGGGCTGGGGGGCCACTCGATGGCGCCCTCGTTGACGTGTCGTCCCCAGGGCGTGGCGTGGTAGCGCCCCGCGGGGAATTCGAACGCTAGGCGGAGCATGATCAGGCTGCGTAGCTGATGCGGGTGACGCCCTTGTCGCCGGCGAAATCCGAGGCGCAGGCCTGGACAAGCCCCGGGAGTGCTTCACGAAGCGTACCGAGGCTCGGGAGCGCAAAGCCCTCCGGACGTGTGACCCTCGGCGTTCCCGCGACTTCGAGGTCGCATGCAGTCCGGAAGCGAAGCTGACCATCGAGCAGCCTTCCGATCTTGTACAGCGCCAAGCCTGTGAGCAGTCGCTCTCCCTCCGGGCCGAGGCCGTAGCCGCGGATCTGCGCCAGGTCGACGCTGAAGTAGGCGGTGATCTTCTCGGCCGTGTACTCGTCGCGCTGGAACGGCACGTTGCCGAAGCCCTTCTTGGTGTCTCCCTGTGGGTCGACGTGGTCGTTCTTCACGCCGCCGGAGGCCGCCACGCGCACGCCCTCTGCCTCGACGAAAGCCGAGAGTGCTCGCGGGATGCGAAGCCGCCCGCCCGCCAGCTCCTTCTTGGCGAGGAACAGGCCGTGGATGAGCGCGTTGGCGTCGTACTTCAGGATGACAGCGGCCAGCCGCCGGGTGTCGAGCGGGCCCTTCGCCAATCCTTCGGTTTCCTGTTTGAGCTGGTCGAAGAACGAGCGATCCTTGCCCTCGAGGATGTACGGCGAGTTCAGCCGGTGCGCTTCCGTGATCGAGCTCGTCAGGTATTCCCCGTCCTGTTCGACCCGGACGTAGGAGAGCCCTTGGAGCTCCGGTACGAGCTCGTGCTCTGCAGGATCCCAGCACACGGTTTCCAGACGGTTGGCCATGCTCTGCGGGCTCTCCACCAGAAGCCGCGTGCCGTCGTGCGTGTCGAACACAGCAGCACCGAGATCGGGGAAACCGGTGGGTTGGAACCGGGAGCCCTGCACGGGCTTCAGATCGGCTTCCACGAGAATGCGGTTGGGGCGGGGGTCCTGATCGGGCAGGACGGGGGACAGATCCAGGCTCATGACTTCTCCTTCGTGGTCGTGGCGCGCCTCAGCTGGCCACAGCACCATCGCTGCGGGTACGTTTCGCTACTTGTGCGAGCAGACGGTCGCGGTCGTAGGTGGAGATCGGGAACGCGATAGCCGCTGCCAGTCTATGGGCCAGTCCCGGTTCACCGACCACGTGGCGCAGCTTCGGGCGCAGCCCGAGCGCGCCGAGGCGCGCGAGCGCCGCGCGCGCTGCGTCGTCCAGGCGCCCGCCAACGAGCAGGCGCACCGGCGCTGGGTCCGGCCGCAACACGACGTCGCGCCCAGGTTCGGCGTACAGCAGGCGGAAGAGCCCGTAGAGAGGAGCGGATGAAGGCAGCTCCTCGCGTTTCCAGGCCCACGCGCTGGCCGCTTCGATCCCGTCCCTGTCCTGCCAATCGAGCGCCATGAGGCCGCGGGCGAGGCGACCCAGCCGGTGCGTGTCGATCTGGCCGGTCAGGAAGGCGTCAACGTCATCCATGCGCGCGGGAACGATGCCGCGCAGCGGGAAACCGTCGTGGCCGTTGCGGGCCCCATCGGTGATGCGCCTCAGCACGATGGCAGCAAGATCGACAACGCTGTCCCGCCCCTGCCAGACGACCGCCGGATCCTGAACGAGGCCGTGGGCGTTCGCGTTGAAGCGCCTGAAGTGCTGCGGCTCCAGAGGGAGACAATTGGCACGGATCGGCCCCAGACGCTGATCCGTGCCGCGCTTGGGGTCGCCGGGCGCGAACTGCGACGCGACCGCAACGGCAAGCCTGAACTCGCGACTCTCGTCGTTGGCGGCCGCGACCCACTCCGGCGACAGTCGCGGCAGTGGCTGGAGACGCAACTCCACGGCAGACTTGGGGCGCGCCACCAGCAGATCCTCCGCCGCGCCCAGTTCTTCGAGCAGCCCGGCCCAGCGCGCTGGCCGGGTTTCCCGGCACACGTTGAACATAGCGGTGTCGATCCTGCGGACCGCGTGCTCCAGCGACGCCGGCGCGCCGTTGCCGTTCGCGCGGCTCCGCAGGTTGCCGACCCACTGGTCGATCTCCTCGAGCAGGCGCACGCGCGGCCGGGGCTCGACGGGCCACCGACCGACCGGGACGGCCAGATTCGACTGCCCGTTTCGTTCGGCAAAGGCGAACCGCTCGAAGGCCGTCACTCCCCGGGAGACACCCAGCAGCGACACGGCCCGCGCTGCGTCCAGTGCCCGCTTGGCGCGGTGTCGCCCGGTCTGCATGCGGCCCTCGACGAAGAGCGCGCGTACGTCGGCCAGCGATGCAGGTCGATCCCACAGTGGCATCCACTGCTCGCCCCGCGGCGATTCGTCCGAGGGAGCCGCGCTGGCGTAGCCTTCCGCCTGCGATTGCACGGCAAAGGGCGCCGCGGCCTGGGTCAATCCGTGCGCGTCGAGCCGCCTGACCGCCGCGACTTCGAGCGTCACGGCGCCCTCGAGCATCAACACGAAGTCCCAGGGGTTCACGTGCGCGCCACCGCTGAACCCGCTGCTGGCGTTCGCGCCGCCGGCCGCGCCCGGATAGAACTGTCCAACAGAGAAGCTCGCGAGCCCGTGGGTCGCGCCGCCGAACAAGGCCGCGTCCAGCAGCTCGGCGCTGCCGGTCCGTGGCGCACCGGAGTCGACGTCGAAGAGTTCGACCAGCCGTTGCATCTGGTTGTTGGTGAAATCCAGGCGCCCGTCGTTCCCGCCGGTACCGAGCAGGGCGGGGTACTGCAGTGGTCGCTTGCCTTCGGTCAGCACCAGCGCAGCGCCCAGCCAATCGAGCAGCGCACCGCTCCAGGCGGAGCGGGCACGACGGATCATGTCCACCTTGTCATCGCCAGCGGGCCGTTCGTCGCGATCGCCCACCAGCTCCCGGGCGAGGCCGATTGCCTGGCGGTACGCCGCGAAGCGTGACGCGCCCGCTTGCGACATCGGATCGAATCCGGACTTGTTGTCCTTCGGGTAGAAGCCGCTCCCCCCATTCCACGGCGCGACGAGTGGCGTGGGCGTGTACTCCTCGAGGAAGAACCGACAAAGCTCCTTGCGATCCAGCACGGTCGCGAGATGGAAGGCGTCGTCTTTCCAGAAGCCGCGCGCCGAAGCGTCTTTCTGTTCGGCGACCAGCCGCAGCATGGCCAGGCCCTTGAGATAGTGGGCGAGCGGCGTGGGCGCGCACCCCGTGAGCTTGTGGACATGGAGGGTCATGCGTCCTCCGCGGTGCTCAGCCGTGACGCGCGCGCGTCGGCAGCGCGTAGCAGCGCTTCGAGGTACGCGAGCTTGAACGGTCCATGTGTTTCGCGCAGCCGGCTCACGCGTTCCGTCCACGACGCGCCGTAGAGTCGGCCGAGGCCCATTTCCGCGGCCGACAGGGAGAGCTCGAGGGCCGGCAGTTCGCGACGCTCCCCCTGGGCGTCGCACAGCTCGAACGCGGGCAGCGTATCGCCGTCACGTACGCCATGGATGTCGCCCTCTCCGCGCTCTTGATCGTGCGGCGTGCCCGTCCAGGCGCAGCGCACCTTGCCGTGATGCGCACACACGAGGAATGCGACGAGGTCGAACTCTTCGGGCGCGAGCGACGCGAGCTCGGCTGCGAGTGGATGGTCCGCCGATAGGCGCAGCTCCTGTTCCAGATCTGGAGGCTCGTCGCCCATGGCCTGCATCAGTTCCAGGTGGGGGCCCAGCAGCGCGGGGTGCGTCGGATCCACCCGCCGGAGCAGCTCGAACAGCGCGAGCGTGCTCGCCAGTTCGTGGCGGAACCCCTTCCGCTCGGGATACGGGTGGGGGCGGCGCCACGCACCATCCGGCGCCTTCGCGAGATCGCGCCGCTCGCCGTACTTCTGCGCGGCCTGCCGTGCGTCGTCTTTGATGGCCCCCTGGAAGACCTCATGCGCCTTGCCGGTGTCATGCCAGCGCGCCGCAAGCTCCAGCAGCCGTGCCGTATCCGCGTCGAGTCCTAGCGCCTGTGCGAGCTGTCGCATCTGCTCGCCCGCTTCTCGCCCGTGCGTGGCGATGGTCTTCCAGCCCGCGACGGAAAGGCTGTCGTCTTCTTCACTCTCCGCCGACTGGTCGTAGCGCTGGGCGACGTCGTCCGTCGTGGCGTGGACCGGCGGAGCAAGGACGGGCCCGGAGGCCTTCGGATCCCAGCCGCGTTCTGGCGAATATCCGCCTGTCTGCGCCGGAACCAGTAGGCGCAACCCGGGATGGAGTTGCCAGACGTTCCCTCGCGTCCAGACGCCTTCAACGTAGTCGAGCACGTAGAAGGGCTTGTCGGCGAGCCACTTGCGCGCTTCGCCAATCGGGGCCGGGCAAAGCTCCTGGCGCTCGACCGGGCCGACCTCCTTGACCGGCATCGAGCGCGCGCCGTCCTCGACCGGACGCCAGAACACGCTAACGTCGCGCTCCTCCCCGGAGCGGATGTAGCGGCTCACGTCGAGGTCGTTGCCGCTCAGGTCCGGCGCGGTGTCGAAGAGTTCGTCCAGATCGCGACGCCTGAGGACGTGCATGGGGTCGTAGGGGTAGAGCCGCTCGATGAGCCCGGCGCCCTCGGGATCTGCTGCCAAGGCCTCCTCGAAGGCTTCCAGGCTGGCTGGCGACACGTCGGCCCCGCCGGACAGCAGTTGCGATAGCGCCTCCTCGGCCGCGGCGAGCTCCCCCGGCGAGTAGGGCAGGGCCTTCCCCTCGTCCTTCGGCACCGCCCCGACTACGCAGACTTCGCCGGCCTCGCCTGCATAGCGCGCTGCGCGACCGAATCGCTGCACCAGGCTTGGCCAGGGAGCGAGATCGCTGACGAGCAGCCGCGCGGAGATGTCGACGCCGGCTTCCACGACCTGCGTCGCCACGACGATGCGGCCGGGCTCGGGCAGCGTCGCGTCCCGGCGCAGGAACTCCTCGGCCCAGCCAGCACGTTCCGCACCACGGAAACGGCTGTGGACCAGGCGCAGGTCCGGAGCATCGTCCCGTCGCGTGCGCTTGTTGCCTTTCCCCTGCGACAGCCGCTTGTCGAGTTCGTCGAATACCGCCGTGGCCGTATCGACGCGGTTGACAACGACCAGGCTCACGTTGCCCGCCTGATGCATTGCGAGCGCCGTTTCCGCAATCTCCGCGGGCGTGGTCACATCCGCCCGGCGAGCGAGGTTCTTCTTCACGCTCCAGAGGCCGCCGGTACGCGCCGAAGCCGGGATGCGCAGCAGGCCCTGCTCCAGCTCCGGCACGCGCTCCGCCACGTCGACGGTTGCGAGCCAGTCCGGCTGCAACGTGGCGCTCATCCACCAAGTCGCCGTGGGGCGCAAACTGCCGCGAGCCGCTGCGGCGTCGGCCGCTCTGAACGCGCCGAGCTGCGCGCTGGTCGCGAGTCCCACATCCATGAGCTGGATCTCGTCGAGCACCCACAGCGCGTCGTGCTGCAGCAGTCCGAAATCCACAGGCCACCGCGCCCGCGGTGCCGCATAGCCGCGGTTCAGGGCGCGCGACAGCAACATGTCCTGCGTCCCGACCAGGATCGCGGGTCGCTCCGGCGAGAGGGCCCAATCGCCAGCGTCGCTACCGCCCATCAGAACGTGCAGGCCCACCCCCTCCGCCGCGCCGGCTTGGCGCAGCCACCCGGATATCGCGCGCTCCGTCTGCTCGACCAGCACGCGCATCGGCAGCGTGAACACCAGGCGCCGCGGCCAGGTGGCGTCGCTCCGCTCCACCGCGTTGTAGAGCCACGCGAGCACGACACCTGCCGTTTTGCCGAAGCCGGTGGGTACCCGCAGCAGGCGATCTTCCAGCGCTTTGGCAGCGCCCAGCTCTGCCTGCCAGGGATGAGGTTCGAATCCACAGACCGCCTCGAACCAATTTGGATAGTCAGACATCGCGCTCCTGGTGCTGGGTCGGTTCGGTGGCGCCCCGAAATCGCTGGCTCGAAGTCCGTGCCGGAGATAGCGGGCCACGAGGAAAACGGCTTTTACGCAGCCGGCGACATGCGTGCACACTACTCCACCATCCGGCAGTTGAGCCGTGCTTGACCAAGCCACGCCCCCGAGGAGGGTCCCCGTGAAACCAATGCTCGAAATCGTCTGCAGTCTCGCCTTGCCCCCGATGTCGTTTCAGATGCGGCTGCTCGTGACGTCGATTGCGCCACGTTCCGCCGGCGATGAGGCCGTACGGACGCAGGAGGACAAGCCCCGACCAATCGGGTACCTCCGGCCCAAGTCCTAGGAGCGTTGCAGGTGCCATGGCTTCACTGCGCGTACTTGCCTCGAATACCCCGCCTCCGTCCCACCTTCCGTGACACAACCTCTGCCCCGCCTTTCCGAACGCCCGGCTTCCGGTAGCGCGCGATGGCGTCGGTCAACTCGGCTTCCACGGCTGCGCGTAGCTCGGGAGGGGCCAAGGCTTCGGCGCCGGCGCCCCAGGTGAGGACCCAGCGGGTGGTTTCGGTGATGCCGGCGACTCGGGCCTCGATGACGACGCTGCCGTCGGGCTGGGGCACCGTGCGTTGGTCGGCGACGAGGGGATACTCCGCGGCGACGGCCGCGACTTCGGGCGCCAGCCGCACGCGCACGTCGACCGGCGCCGCCTGCCAGGCGTGCACGGCGTGCCCGAACAGCTCGTTCTCGTCGTAGGCGGGATGCGGAACTGCTGGTGTGGAGAGCGGCTTCGCGCTCACAACGCGCGCCAGCTTGAACGTCCGCCAGGCGCTACGGCCGTGGTCCCACGCGGCGAGGTAGGCGGCCGCTCCATCGATGCGCAGCGCTGCGGGGTCGACGATGCGCTGCTCCGTGCGACCGGTCGACGCGGCGCGGTAGTGCAGCTCCAGCTGGCGCTTCGACTCGAGCGCTGCTTCGACCGCGGCGGCAACGATCGGGTCGTGCGCGGGCAGCACGCGGCGGGCGCTCACCGGCGGCCGCGGGTCGTCCACGCCGAGCACGACGAGGCACGCGTCGAGCTCGTGAGCCGCACGCGTCCCGTCGAGCGGCGTGATCAGCTGCCGCGCCACCGCCAGCGCGATACGTCCGGCGCTTCCCGGCCCGAGTGCTGGCAGCGCATCGCGACGCAGGCTGTATCGGACCTCGCCGTTCACCCGCTCCTTGGCGATGGGCACGCCCGCGTCTTCCAGAACCCCGAGGTGACGGTAAACGGTGGAGCGGCTGCTCTGGGCCAGTTCCGCGAGTTTCTGTGCGGACGCCCCATACCGGCGGCCCTGCAGCACCTCCACCAGGCGCCACAGCCGCACGACCATGTCCGCTACGCGTCGCCCTGTCATGACGAAAAGATCCAGGAGCGTACTCGCCCGTCTCCCTCAAGCAACGTCTCGTCCATGCCCCTGATCCCGTTGGGAAGCCCCGCTGTTGTCGGATGGCAATCGCATCCAGGCGCGAATGTCCGATGGTTACACCTCCATCGAGCGCGTGACCAGCCCCGGCCAGGGCAGGAAATCTCACTCCGTGACGGCCGCGTCCACGCGGAAGGCGGGATGGCGGGTGGTTCCGCAGAAATTCCGGGGGCCACGACGTCGTGGCCCCGGGCGCGCCGGAGGCGCGCGTTTGGGGCCACGCGGCGGCCTCGGCCGCCGCATCGGCATCCACCGGGAAGCGCGGGGGCACCCCTCGAGGTTGCGCATTCGGGGCCGCGCTGCTGAGTCGACAGGCTCGGTGTGGGCTTGCGGAGCCAGCAGCGTGCGGGCGGTGATGCTGCGCGGGGCAGGGTGGGCGGGTCGTGGGCGATGCGGAGCTGGCACAGCTTGAGCCAGCTCCTGCTCCGAAGCGTGGCCCAGCTGCGGCGGCGCGGGCGCTGGGCGCGGGGCCCTTCGCGGCGCGGATAACCACTTCGTATACGAAGTGATCTTCCAGAGCGCACAGGGGCCGCGCCGACCCCGGCCAGCGCAGCGCCGCGCTGCGCGCGCCGCGCTGCGCGCGCTGGAGCCCGTCGCGGCCCTGGCCGTACGCGGCTTCGAGCGCGGCGAGATCGAGCTTCACCCTCTTCAAGAGGAGTGGCGCGCGTAGCGCTGGTCGAGCTTTTCGAGCTGGCTGGAGAAGCCCCGGCGCTGCATGTCCGTCATCGTCTCGTCGTGCATCGCGTGCAGCGTGACGCGCATGCGCACGCCGTCGTGCTCGCGGAAGAAGTCGACGTCGATGTCGCTTTCGTACGGCGCGACGCCCGGGACGAAGTCGACGACGTTGGTCAGCACCAGCCGCTCGTAGGGGCGCACCTCGCTGAACGTCGCGCGCACGCTGTGCGACGCCGGCCGGTCCATCTGCTGCATGGCCGCGACCATGTCCGGCGTGTCGGCGATCATCGTGTAGCGGAGCTCGCCGCCCTGGCTGGGGTCGATCGCGCTCACCTCCACGCGGAATCCGACCGGGCCCCACCAGGACTCGAAGCCCTGCCGGGTGGTCCACAGCGCCCACAGTTCCTCGAGCGTGGCCTCGTAGACACGCTCCAGCACGATGGTCTTGTCGCTCATGGGCGCCGGGTTCCTTTCTTCTTGCTGCGGCCTCTGCCGCTTTGGAGCGCGGCGCCGAAGCGGTCGAGCCGCGCTTCCCGGAGCGCGCGGTAGGGCGGTGCGCGCGGCCCCTACTCGTAGAATCTCGCGGACTTCGAGTGTGGCGCCGATAGAGGAGAGATCGACCGCGTCGCCGGGCACGGCGAGCCGGCGCTGCCAGGCGTCCTTGCGGGCGTAGACTTCCAGCTGCTGCTCGCCCTGGCTCACGAGCACGTAGGTCTCGAGCGACGGGAGGCTCTTGTAGTTCTCGAACTTCTCGCCGCGGTCGTAGTCTTCCGTGCTGTCCGAGAGGACCTCGACAATCAGCGTCGGATTGGTCGCCGCGCGCTGCGGGTCGACGGCGTCACCCTGGATGTCCCCGCAGAAGACCATGACGTCCGGATAGGCGCCGAGGCCGCTGGGAGTCCGCACCAGGAAGTTACCGGAGTACGGCGTACACGGTCGCCCCGCGAGGTGTCGGCGCAGGGCGACGAGCACATTGTCCACGAGCCGTCCGTGCTCGAAGGTGCCTCCCGCCATCAGGTACACGATGCCGTCGAGCCACTCGTGCTTCGAGGTGTTGAGCCGCTCCAGCGCGAGGAAATCCTCGAACGAGATGCGAGGGATGTGCTCGGCGGCGCCCATGTCGGCAAGGTAGCACGGCCTTGCCGCAGCGTCGCACGGAGCGCAGTGGAATCGCGCTCGGAGATTCAGGGACAGACCGCGCCGAGGCAGGCGGTGACCTGGGGGCCGCAGGACTTCTCGAGGCAGGTCAGGGCGCCGGCGCCGCCCTTCTGCTGGGCGCAGCTCGAGATGTCGTTGATGTTCTGGAAGGCGCAGTTGACGGTCTGGTCGACGAAGTACTGCACGTCGGCGCAACCCTTGCTCACGCAGTTGGCCACGCAGGTCAGGCTGAAGCTCGGCGGGTTCTGGCCGAGCTTCATGCAGCCGAGGGCGCAGGTGACGATCTGCATGCAGCCGAGGTGCTGGCACTGCCCGCAGTCCTTCGGGCAGTTCACGCAGGTCTCGTACTGGCTGGGCTCGCACTTGCCGTTGCCGCACACCGAGCAGGTGCCGCAGTCCTGCGGACACGACGCGCAGGTCTCGGTGCCGTTGCACTTGCCGTCGCCGCAGCCCTGGCACTTGCCGCAGTCTTCGGGGCAGGTGAAGCAGTCCTCGCCGGCGGCGGCGTTGCACTTGCCGTCACCGCAGGTGTCGCACTTGCCGCAATCCGGGGCGCAGGTCAGGCACGTCTCGGCGCCCTTGCAGTAGCCGTCGCCGCATGTCGAACAGGCGCCGCAGTCCTGGGGGCACGAGTAGCAGGACTCGGTGTCCTGGCAGGTGCCGTCGCCGCAGGTCGAGCACAGCCCGCAGTCGTCGGGGCAGGAGTCGCAGGTCTCGCCCGGATCGCAGGTGCCGTTGCCGCAGGTCTTGCACACGCCGCAGTCCTGGGGGCAGGTGCTGCAGCTCTCGCCGGCTCCGCACACGCCGTCGCCGCAGGGGGCCGCCGCCATCGGGGCCCAGGATGTCCTGCTCCGTCTCGAAGCCCGAGCGCGAGCCGCAGCCCGGCGCTGCCAGCACGATGACCGCGAGCAGAAGCCCGGCGGCGAAAAGCCAACGACTGCGCATGCCCGGAGTGTAGACGATTGCCGGGCCGAAGGGGCAGTTTCCGCGGAAGGGCAGCTGCCGGGCGGGGCTAGGGCCGTGCTTCCGGGGGCAGATCCGGCTGGGCGCTGACCTCGATGGACGAGATGCGCCAGTGGTCGTCCTGGCGGGTGAAGCGGAACTGCACGTGGCGTTGCTGCCGGTGCAGGCCGGTCGAATCGGTGGCGGTGAGCGTGGCCTCGCTCTTCACGTCGGCGTTCCGCTTGGTCGCGTCGAGCCGGATCGAGGTGTCCGACAGCTCGATGTCGGCCGTCCGGTAGCGGCGGCCGGCTTCCAGGGCGACGGAGAGCAGCGGCCGGCGTCCTGGTCCGGGATCGGGGATGTCGGGGATCCGCACCACGACGTGGCGTGTCAGCGTTTCCTTGAACGCGTGCTGGACGCGGGCGGCGCGGGCGAGTGGGCTTTCACCCTTCTCGACCCGCACCGCGGTCGTCAGCTGGTCGAGCCGCGCGCGGATCCTCTCCTCGTCGGTGTCCCGCGACAGCAGCGCGTAGCCCACCAGCAAAAGGCCCACCACGATCCCGCCGATAGCGACCCAGCGCTTCATCTCGCTCCTGTGGGCTTTCCGCCGCGGCGGCGCATGGCTACCAGTCCGAGTGCGAGCAGGGCGAGCAGGGCGGGCGTCGGGGCGGGGGATGTGCCGCCCAGCCGGCAGCCGCAGCCGGCGCTCGTTGCCGGCGTCGCGGCGGGCGCGGGGCGCGCGTCGGGCGACACGTTGTCGGCTCCGTTGTCCGTCGAGGCCAGGTAGCGCCCCATCCAGTAGGCGCAGTAGAAGCCGCCACCTGGATTGAGCCGCGACCCGCCACCGCCGTTCACGTCGTACGGATCGCTGCGCCACTCGAAGTTGCTGGGTGGCCTGAGCTGGATGGGCAGGGGCTGGGTGGCGACCACGCTGTTGCCGTGTCCCTGACCGGTGTCGATCGTGATCTGCGTCTTGCCGTCGCTAGCCGTGCACACGCCCGCGGCGAGCTCGCTACTGTCGCAGTTTTCCACGGCGTCGTTCCAGTACGGCGCAGCCGGAAAGCCGCGCAGTGTGGTCAGCGCGTCGCCGGCCGCCTGCGCTCCGTCGCCGGAGCTGCCGCCCTGGCGGAAGGCGGCGTCGATCAGGTCGAAGAACGACTGCTTCAGTCCCTTGGCCTGCCGCTCCTTGCCGGGCGCGTACAGCTCCTTGTCCAGGATCTGCTGTGCCCGGCCGAGCACGGTCGGGTCGCTTTCGTAGCGCAGCAGGTTGTAGGCAGCCACGAACGCCATGTTGACCGTCGAGTAGTTGGTCGCGGCTTTCATGTAGATGATGGGCAGCGTGTCCTCGGCGGACTTCAGGTAGTCGCGCTTTTCGAGCAGCTCGTCGTAGTAGAAGTGGCCGATCTGCTGGTCGCCGGTCATCTGGTACAGGACGCGCATCGCGCCCAGCGCCATCAGCGCGTTGAAGCCGTTGGTGGGCGTGGCCACCACGAAGCCGGGGGTGATCTCGCGCGCATTGAGGTCGTGGTAGGTGGTCGGGCGCCCGTCCGCGTCCATCAGCACGAGATCGAGCGAATATTTGCCGATCGGGACCTTCTGCATGAGGCGATGGCCGAGCGCGCGGGCATCGTCGACCAGCGGAGCGAGCAGGTCGGCAGGGATGGTCGGGTCCTTCGCCGTCACGTCGTAGACGGCGCCGAGCGCGAACACGTAGCCGTCGAACTGGTCCTTGGATGTGTCGTCCATCCAGATCAAGAACGGTAGCTTTCCCGAGCGATCCGCACGCCACGTGCCGGCCTTCTTGGCGGGCAGGGGGTTTCCGCTCGCGTCGGCGAGCGGCACGGTGGGCGGCACCGTGCCCGGCAGGGGCGGCTCGCCGGGCTCCGGCGTGATGCGGCGCAGGCCGCGCGCGATGATGCCGGGCTCGCCGGTGATCTGCATGTACCAGTGCAGGCCGCGCATGGCGGCTTCCAGCTGGTTTCTGGCCTCGTCGACCAGGGCCTGCGACGCCCCCGAGTCGCGCAGCACCGCGTAGCGGAACGCATCGCCGGCGGCCTGCACGCCGCCGAACATGCCGAGATCGCCGAACTCGTTGTAGGTGTCGACGATCTGGTAGGGATGCTTGCCGCTCTCGGCCTGGAAATCGCGCGAGCCCGATTGGACGAAGTCGTCGACCAGCTTCCGGTTGTCGGGGTTGCCGATGTCCGCCTCGAGGCCCCAGCCGAGCGACGGCGTCATGATGGCGTGGAGCACGCGGCCGTAGTCGTCCGCCTTGTGGGCGAGCGCCGCGTCGTATCCTGGCTGGCCCTGGGCCGGTACGAGCGAGTCGGCGCGCGCTTGCGCAGCGATCAACACCCCCCCAGCGGTGAAGAGAGCGAGCAGGACGCGGCGGAGCTTCATGCGGGAAAGGCTAGCAGAACCGGCCCGGAACGCGCTCCGGCACCGGACGTGATACCCTATGCGGGCTGGAGGTAGCTTATGACGCGCCTGGCGGTGTGTGCGCTGTTCGCGCTGACCGTAGTGGTAGGAGGATGCTCGTCGAGCGGGAGCACGCAGGGGAGCGGCAGCGGCGGTAGCCCTGCAGCCGGCGGCAGCGCGGGCGTGGGTGCCGGAGGTAGCGGCGCGAGCGGCGGAAGTGGCGGCACTGCCGCAACGGGTGGCGCGGGCACCGGCGGCACGGCCGCCACCGGAGGCGCGGCCGGCGCCGGCGGCAACGCGGGCGCAGCCGGCAGCGGGGGCAACGGCGGCAGCGGCGGCACGTACTGCTGGGGTGACGACTTCGACCAGGTCGGCAACGGCGTGGACGAGAACTGCGACGGCGTGGACGGCGTGGACCACGACGGCGACGGCGTGGCGAGCACCCAGAGTGGCGGCACCGACTGCAACGACAACGATTCGAACATCCACCCCGGCGTTCCGGACACGGTCGGTGACGGCATCGACGAGAACTGCGACGGCGTGGACGGCACCGACGCGGACGGCGATGGCCACGCGTCCAAGGCATCGGGCGGCGACGACTGCAACGACGGCGATCCGGCGACCTATCCCGGTGCGACCGACACGGTCGGCGACGGCGTGGACGAGAACTGCGACGGCAAGGACGGCGTCGATGCGGACGGTGACGGCTACGCGTCGGCGGCGTCGGGCGGTACCGACTGCAACGACGGTGACCCGGCCATCCACCCCGGCGTCGCGGATACCGTGGGCGACGGCGTGGACCAGAACTGCGACGGCGTGGACGGCATGGATGCGGACGGCGATGGGTACGCGTCGTTGGCGTCGGGAGGCAGCGACTGCAACGACCTCGATGCCAGCGTCCATCCCGGCGCGGTCGATCCGCTGGGCGACGGAGTCGACCAGAACTGCGACGGCAAGGACGGCGTGGACGTCGATGGCGACGGCGTGCTGGCTCCCGCCTCGGGCGGCAGCGACTGCAACGACAACGACCCGACGGTCTATCCGGGCGCTCCGGACAGCGTAGGCGACGGCGTGGACCAGAACTGCGACGGCGTCGATGGCGTCGACGCGGACAAGGACGGCTACGCGTCGGCGGCCTCCGGCGGTACCGACTGCAACGACGCCGATCACGGTATCCACCCCGGAGCGACCGACACGGTGGGCGACGGTGTGGACGAGAACTGCGACGGCGTCGACGGCATGGACGCGGATGGCGACGGGCACGCGTCGGTGCCCAGTGGCGGCGACGACTGCAACGACTCCGACCCGAACACCTACCCGCGCGCGACCGACACGGTGGGCGACGGCGTGGACGAAAACTGCGACGGCCTCGACGGCGTCGACGCCGACCAGGACGGCTACGCGTCCACGGCCTCGGGCGGTACCGACTGCAACGACGGCGATCCGGCCATCCACCCCGGGGTCGCCGATACCAGCATCGACGGCATCGACGAGAACTGCGACGGCGTGGACGGCACCGACGCCGACGGCGACGGCCACGCCTCCAAGGCCACGGGCGGCGACGACTGCGACGACACCGATCCGACGACCTATCCGGGTGCGCCCGAGCTGTGCGACGACAACATCGACAACAACTGCAACGGCCAGACGGACGAGAGCGTGGTCGAGGTGGCCCCCGTCGCCGCCAGCGGCAAGTCGTCGTCCTGTGTGTGCAACGCATCCGGTGTGCTCGCCCAGGACGACAGCGGAGCGACGATTCCGGATACCTATGCGTGCTCGCGCAGCCTGGACAACTGCCTGAAGGTCGACTTCGGCACGGTCGACTACGTCCGGCGCCTGCGCATCCACGCCCGCTCGGTGCAGAGCGCCTGTGGGTCGTCGTGCACCACCGTTTTCAACGGCTGCTCGGTTGCGGTGCCGCTGAGCGTCTGGGTCGCCACCGAGGACTACCAGAAGGGCAACCAGGCGGGGACCTACACCAAGGTGGGCAGCGCCACGCCGCCGCAGACGAGCGCGTTCGGCGATGTCACGGTGACCGTGGACGCGCGCATGCGCTACGCGCTGATCTGCGACACGCAGCTGTCCAACTGGGACAACCGCGGCAACGAGATCGACTACGTGGCCGCGGCGACCTGCCCGGGCGGCGGCTGCAGCGCGCAGAACGCGCTGGTCTGCCCGGACCAGAGCTGCACCCAGCCGGGCGACGTGAGCGCGTGCGGGTCGAGTTGCTCGTCGTGCAGCGCGCCCTCCAACGGCTATCCGACCTGCTCGAGCGGCAGCTGCGACTACTCCTGCTTCGATTCCGAGCAGAAGATGTGCGGCGGCTGCTACCCGTCGAACTACTCGCAGAAGTGCGGGGGCTGCTACGCCGATGACGACCCGAACCACTGCGGCTCGAGCTGTCTGGTCTGCGACCCACCCGCGGCCGGCTCGACGCTGAACTGCGACATGGCCGGGCATGCCGGGTGCTGCTGCTATGTCTGCAGCAACGGAAACTACTGTTGCGAGTGCGGCGGCCCGATCGGGTTCGCCTGCCACGGCAGCTGTGGCTAGCGCCTGTCGGAAGGCCCAGCGGCGCTAGCCCTCGCGGCCGAGCTTGACCCGCCAGTCGACGGGCAGGTCGAGGAAGCCCTCGAGGCACAGGAAGTCGTACAGCGAGTCGCACAGCACTCCGCAGGTCTCGCTGAAGATGTGCGGGTCGGTGAAGAACTTCACGGTCTCCTCGTGGAAGGCTTCTTCGCCGCCGGTCAGCCGTGCGATCAGCTCGTCGCCGCAGTAGTAGACCATCTGCTGCATGAGCAGGCGCTCCCACTCCGTGCGGAACTCGGGGAAGCGATCAGCGAGCACCTTGTAGCCGACGCTGTTCGGCTGGCGCGCCGTTTCCGCGGCGCGGATCGTCACCTTGGCCATCTGCTCCACGCGCGGCGGCAGGTGCTCGTGCATGAAGTCCACCAGCACCGAGGAATAGATGTTCATCACCCGGTTCAACTCGGGCGAGCGGCGCGACAGGAAATTCACCTGCAGCTCGCGCTCCATCTTGGCGAGCAGCTCGAACGTCTGCTGCTTCACCTCGTCGCTGGCGTAGTCGAAGCCGTCGAGCTCGGCGCGCAGTCGGTTCTTGTAGCGGCTGAGCACGTAGTACACGCCCTGCTCGGCGTGATAGATGGTCTTTTCCTTGTCGCCCTTGGTCTTTTCGTGCAGCTCGCTCTCGAAGAACAGCTTGGCGACGCGGCGGCCGATCGACTTCAGGTTCTGCGTGGCGAACGCGGACTGATCGCCGGGTGCGAACAGCCGCTTGAGTAGCTTGCCGAGCGTGCGGACCTGTTGCCCCTCGAGCTCCTCGGCGGAAACTCGCGCTCCGCCCTCGGTGCCCATCGCGGCCTGCATCTGCTTGAGCTGCGCGACGACCTGGGCCGTGACGGCGTCGAGCTCCGGGCTGGTCTCGAGGTCGCCCTTGTAATGCACGATACGCGCCTGCACCTGCTCGTTGAGCAGACCGAGCGCCTGCAGCGCGAGCGCTTCTTTCTGCCTCTCGCTCATCGAGGGCGGTGCCTGTCCGGGCTTCGGCGGCCGCCGCGGGGGCGGGGGACGGTGGGGAGGCGGCGGTGGCTTCGGGGGAGGGGCGGCTCCAGTCACGGTGGGGCAGAATAACACCCCTTTTGGCAGATCCGACCGCGCCGACGGCCGTATACCCCAGGTCGGATGCCGCGTTGGTCGCATGGGCCATCGCAGCTCGAGGACTTCTCGCGGCCTGCCGGGGCTGTTTTCGTGCTCCCGGATTGGGTATGGGACCAGTGCGGCGGGGTGCGCCGCATGGCCTCGCTCGGGGGCCATCTGCCGGCCTGTCCGGAAGGGAGGCGCTGATGCGCTACGTCGGTTCGATAGCTGTCTCGCTGCTGCTGCTCGCGGGTTGCGCGCGCGGCCCCAACATCACCACCGGCCAGCTGCCGCTCACGCGCGTGGTCGTCTACCGCAACGGCGTCGGCTATTTCGAGCGCTCCGGGCACGTCGACGAGTCGCAGGTCACCTTCAAGATGCGCCAGCGCATGGTCGGTGACTTCCTCGCGACCCTGGCCATCGTGGAGCAGGGCGGCAGCTCGGTGCGCTCGGCGTCGTTCCCGCTCGAGCTGCCCGACGACGAGAAGAAGCCACGGCCCGACGCGCGGCTGCAGAGCATGCTCAAGCCGTTTCCCCCGCCGGAAGCACCGGAGGACCCGGGCGAGAAGCTGCGCAAGGTCGTGCTGCGCCTCGACGGCAACGAGCACGATCTGGTCGTGGGCTACGTGGCCGAGACGCCGGTCTGGCGCCCCTCGTATCGCCTGGTGGTGCAGGACAAGGGGGCCGATCTGCAGGCCTGGGGCATCGTGCAGAACCTGTCGGGCGAGGACTGGAAGAACGTGAAGCTCGCGCTGGTGGCGGGCGCGCCGCTCGCATTCCAGTCGACGTTGGGCGAGCCCGTCATCCCGCAGCGGCCCGTCGTGACCGACACCGGCGAGGTGATCACGTCGGTGCCGGAGGGCGAGACCTCGCTGCACGAGACGGACAAGGGCGGCGTCGAGCGCGTGGGCGGCGAGGCCGAGCAGAAGGCGGCCGAGAAGGGGCCCGCTCCCGCCACCGAGGGAACCGGAAAAGGCGGAGTGGGCGGCAAGCTCCGCACCCGCTATGCGGCCAACAAGAAGAGGATGCCGTACAAGAGCGCGCGCCCGCACAGGGCCATGGCGGACGAGCCGGCCCCGCCCTCCGCCAGGCCCGGCCCGAGGCCCAGCGCGGCCGAGCGCCGCCGCCTCGCGCTGGACGAAGCGCGCCGCCGCGGCCCCAGCGGACCGCGCAACCTCAGCGCCCTGGCAGCGGTGGCCGTCGAGACCGGCAGCACCCGCTACGAGATCCCCAATCCCATCACCGTGCCCGACAAGAGCGCGACCATGGTGCTGCTGGTCAGCCGCCACGTGCCCGGCCAGGCGGTGTTCCTGTTCGCTCCCGACGGTGGCGTGCCCGACTCGGCCTCGCACCCGTTCCGCGTGGCGCGCTTCACGAACAACACCAAAGGGCTGCTCGAGCGCGGTCCCATCGCGGTGTTCGAGAAGGGGTCGTTCCTGGGGCAGGGCATGGTCGACCCGCTGCCGCCCGGCGCCACGGCGACCGTGCCGTTCGCGCTGGAGCGCAGCCTGGCCGTGGACAGCCATCGCAAGTACGACCAGGCAGGTGCACGGCTCCACCACATCGAGTCGGGCCAGCTCACCATCGAGCGCGATCGCGTCACGCGCACGATCTACACGATCAAGAACGGCAGCGACGACAAGGCCCACGTCCTGGTCCGCCACACACGCATCCGCGGTTCGCGGCTCTACCATGCGCCGAAGGGCACGGAGGACAACACCGGCACCGGCAGCGCGCTGATCCCGGTCGACGTGCGCGCGCACGGCCGCACGGTGCTCACGGTCGACGAGCGCCAGAGCACGCGGCAGGGGGTCGGCTGGCTCAGCCCGCTCGCCGACACGGCGGTGAAGGGCTACCTGAAGGACCCGCGCGCCGACCGCCACATCGCCAGGCAGCTTTCGGACGCTTGGGTGCTGCGCAACAAGCTGAAGAAGTCCGTCGACGAGCAGAAGAAGCTCGTCGACGAGCAGAACGAGCTCGAGAAAGAGGCGCGCGAGACGCGCTTGAGCCTGCGCTCCATCGAGAAGAACAAGCAGGCCGCCGATCTGCGGGCGAAGCTCACGCGGCGCCTGGGCAAGGTGACCAACCGCCTCGACCGCATCACCAAGCGGATGATCGAGCTGAAGATGGCCATCAACGAGCAGCAGGTCCGCTTCCGCGACGCCATCCACGACATCAAGCTGGCGCGGCCGCTCCCGCCGAAGTCGTAGGCCCGCGCGGGCGTGTTCTGCCCGCGCGGCGCCGGACCGGCTCCTGGACCTGATTGACAGGCAGGTGACGTTGCGTCATCTATTCTCCCGAAATGATGGATCCTGCACAGGTTCGCGGCCTGCTCGACAAGGCCTTCCCGAATGCCGACATCGAGCTGAGCGACATGACGGGCACACAGGACCACTACCAGGCGCGCATCGTATCCAGCGCGTTCCAAGGCAAGTCGCTGGTCGAGCAGCACCAGCTGGTCTACGCGGCGCTGGGCGATGCCATGGGGGGTCCCATCCACGCGCTGGCACTCAAGACCTACACGCCCGAGGCGTGGGCGAAAGCGAGCGGAGGCAAGTGATGGACGACGCGACGCGCGATCAGATAAAGCACACCGTCGAGGACAACCGCATCGTGCTGTTCATGAAGGGCAGCCGCATGTTCCCGCAGTGCGGGTTCTCGGCGCAGGTGGTCAACATCCTCAAGCAGCTCGGCGCCGAGTTCCAGGACGTGAACGTGCTCACCGATCCCGCCGTCCGGCAGGGCATCAAGGAGTTCTCGAACTGGCCGACGATCCCCCAGCTCTACGTCGACGGGAAGTTCGTCGGCGGCTGCGACATCGTCACGGATCTGTTCGAGCGCGGCGAGCTCTCCAAGCTCATCGGCGTCGACGGCAGCTAGCGGGTTTCGTGAAACAGGTGCCGAGACAAGAGTCTCGGGACGCTGCGTGAACGAGCCGAGCGAGCGAAGGCGAGCCCGCGATGAGCGAAGCGAGCCGGAGTGGACGCAGTCCAGCTTGGCTGGACGGAGTCCACGGAGGACCACGGTCCGCGCGAGAGCGCGGAGCGCCCGAAGGGCGCAGTGCATCCGTCGGGGTGCTCGAGGGGCGGTGAACCCGAGTGGACGGAGTCCGGAGGGACCACGCTCCGAGCGAAGCGAGGAGCGCCCGAAGGGCGCAGTGAGCCCCCTCGAGGAGGACTACGGCGGGGGTGGGCGGGCGGGAGGAAACGTCAGTGCGAGAGTCCGACCGCGGTGGCGATCGTTTCGCTGGCCCGTTCGGCGCGGTTGGCTTCGCTGAAGGGGAAGGTAATGGTGACGGGTCCGTCGGGGCTGCCCGCGATGGCGCCGCCGCTGTCGCCGAGCAGGGTCGCGACGCGGCGTTTGTCGAGTTTCTTCGTGGCGTGGGCGATGCGCTCGAGTGCGCCGGCGCGATCGAGCTTTCCGTGCGGCGCGAGCACGGCGTGGCTCACCTGCGCGCCAGGTGCGTAGGTGCCCATGTAGTACACCAGCGCTGCGGCGGCGCCGCCCGGCCCCGGACCGCGGAACCACGTCCCGATGTGGTGCGTGTTGCCGCCAGCGCAGTGGGCGTAGAGCGCACCGTAGCGGGCGTCGAGGCGCGTCGCGAGCGAGGCCGCGGTCTTCAGGTACTCGTGCCGCTGGCCCTGGGTGAAGTACGGCGCGACGTAGCGCCCCACGAAGTCGAGCGTCACGCCGCGCAGCCGCGGCGTGCCCAGCGGCGGCAGGCTGGAGTCCGTGACGGTCACGTGCGTCATGGGTCCGTTCAGTGCGGCGAGCGCGGGCGCGGCGGGCCAGGCGAAGCGACCGGCAGTGCTGCCGGGCCGTCGCCGGACGAACGGGTCGAGCCCGGGATCGAACTCGAGCGGGGACGTGTCGCCAGCGCGCAGCAGCGAAAGCTCTACAACCCAGCCTTCCACGTCGGTGGGGCCGACGCTGGCGCCGCGCATCACCCGCGCCCGCGTCAGGTTGCAGACGCGTTCGGCGCGTTCGAGGCGCGCGTGGTCCTCGCTGTCGGCGCTGCTGGCGCCCTGCGCAGCGGAGCTCGGCCGAGCCGGCTGGTCCGCCGTGCTCGTGAGGAGATGCTTGCCCGGCGCGAGCATCCGGTAGGCGCCGTAGACCGCCGCAGCGCCACCCGCGAGGATCACGACCGGGGCGATCCAGCCCAGCACGGCGAAGCGACGTTTCGGTCGCACCGTGGAAGCGGTCGAGCGGCGCTCGCCCACGAGCTGGCGGGCCAGCTCGTTCACGCGGCGGCGGCGGATGTCCAGCGGCAGGGCGTCCCACTGCTCGATCAGCGCGCCGATCTCGGCGCGGGTGGTGGGTCCGTTGCCTTCCAGCAGCACGGCGCCATCCGCGTAGCGCACGTGTCCGGCGACGCCGAAGCGGCTCACCGCCTCGGCGAGCATCGACTCGATCTCGCGGACAAGCTCCTGGTCGACTGCGCTCACGCGCCGCGCAGCATACTCCAGCGCGCCGGCGATTGGCCGATGACGGATCGTGGCCTAGACTGCGCGCCCCATGCCCCGCCCCCTGGTCCTGCTCGCAAATGACGACGGCTACCGATCCAGCGGCATCGCGGCCTTGCGCGAAGCCCTCGAGCAGTTTGCCGACGTGGTGGTCTCGGCGCCGGAAACCGAGCAGAGTGCCGCCAGCCACGCGCTCAGCCTGCACCGGCCGCTCCGGCTGTACCGCCACGGCGAGCGTGAATTCTCGGTCGACGGCACGCCGGCCGACTGCGTGTATGTGGCGCTGCACGCTACCGGGCGCGTACTGCCCCGCTGGCCCGATCTGGTGGTGAGCGGGCTGAACCACGGGGTCAATCTTGGCGATGACGTGTTCTACAGCGGTACGGTGGCGGCCGCGCGCGAAGGAGCGCTCAAGGGCGTGTCGTCGCTTGCTGTCTCGGCCGCTCCCAAAGCCGACCGTGCGGCTGCCGCGGCCCTGTCCGCACGCATCGCCTGGGCCATGCTCGAGGCGAAGCTCGGCAAGCCGTTGCTGCTCAGCGTCAACTTTCCGCCCGGCGACAGCTGGCCGTTGCGCGCGACGCGGCTCGGTGCGCGCGTCTACCGCGACGAGGTCGAGTTCCGCAGGGATCCGCGAGGGCGCGAATACCTGTGGATTGGCGGCCCAGGCGTCGAGCACAAGCCCATCGCCGGCTCCGACACCGAGGCCTACGACGAGGGCGTGGTGGGGCTGACGCCGCTGGTGCTCGACTTGTGGGCCCGCGAGCGCCAGGACGAGGTCGAGGACATCCGCGGGCTGGTCGAACGCGGAGTCGGCTGACGGCGGGCGCAGCGCCGTGCTACGAGGGGGGCGCCATGGCAGCCCGCAAGCGAACCACCAAGACCTCCCGCAAGGCGCCCGTGCGTCGTCAACCCACGCCGCGCGGAGTCGGCCGCGACGGCGTGCCCGCCAAGGCGACCGCCGCGCGTCGCCGCGCCACGCTGTCGGACTCGGTGCTCGAGCTGGATACGATGGGCCATGTGCGCCGGATGATCCGCGGCATCCAGGACTTCCCGCAGCCGGGCATCCTGTTCCGCGACATCACGCCGCTCCTGGCGGACCCGCGCGGTTTCCACATCGTGCTCGATGCTCTGGCCGAGCGCTTCCTGGGCGAGCACGTCGACGCGGTGGTCGGCATCGAGTCGCGCGGCTTCATCTTCGGCGGCGCGCTGGCCGCGCGCCTGAACGCGAGCTTCGTTCCGGTGCGCAAGCCGGGCAAGCTGCCGTACCGGACGGACAAGGTGTCCTACTCGCTCGAGTACGGCGAGAGCGAGCTGGAGATGCATCGCGACTCGCTCGAGGAAGGGGCCAGCGTGGTGGTGGTCGACGACCTCCTAGCCACGGGCGGCACGGCCGCGGCGGCCGCCGAGCTGGTGCACCGCCAGGGGGCCTATGTGGCCGCTTTTGCCTTCGTGATCGAGCTGGATTCGCTGAACGGTCGCGACCGATTGCTGCCGATTCCGGTGGTGTCGATCGTCCACTACGACTGAAGCTCCCGGACCCGCCCCGAGGCCGGTTCTTGTCCGGGCAGCGGCCTGCCGCTAGCCTAGACGAGTATGGATGGGTGCATGCCGCCGGCGCGGCGCGCTCCACCTTCAGTTACGGAGAGGATGCTTCATGTCAGCTGGACTTCGCGTGGGAGTGGTGCTGTTCGCGGCGCTGGCCCTGACGGTCGGCGGTTGCGACAACGGTGCGGTCACGACGGCCTCGGGCAGTGGCGGGGGCAGCAACCTGCCGGGCGGAGCCGGGGTCGGCGACAGCTGCACCAGTCAGGCCTGCCGAGCTGGGCTGGTGTGCCAGAGCGGCGTGTGTGCCGCGGGGCACAGCACGCAGGAGAACGCCCCGTGCGTGATCAGCGACGAGTGCAAGGACGGGCTGCAGTGCCTGGGCGGCACGTGCCAGCCGGCGGGGCAGGGCGCGGCGGGCGACTCCTGCCGGGGTGACGGCGACTGCCAGTCCGGTCTGCGCTGCGGTCTGGTCGGCTTCTCCGCGCAGTGCGTCGCCGAAGGCTCGAACGGCGTGAACAAGACCTGCGCCACCAGCTCCGACTGCTTCTCCGGGCTGACCTGCACCGGCGGGATCTGCAGCACGCCTCCGCCCGGCGCGCCGAGCTTCGGCGTGCCGCTCTGGCCGGGCGTCACCTGCGACGCGCCCAGCACGGGCAGCGTGCACGCCTACTTCGAGGTGCCCGGCGTCAAGGATCCCGCCGGCCAGTACGGCGACTTCTTCCGCCTGCCGTTCCCCAACGACATCCTCTCCGAGGGCGGCAAGCTGGACCTCACCGGCTTCCCCACGCCGGGCAAGGATCTGCTCGGTTTCGATCCGGTGCAGATCTATGTCGACGCACTCGAAAAGGACGACACGGCCTGGGGGACGTACCCGACGGTCTATTTCCGCTTCTCCGGTGCCGTCGACTACGCGAGCTTCCGGTCCAGCAGCGGAAACAGCCCGGTCAACTGGGTCGACATCACCAAGGGCGCGCCCGAGTACAGCCGCAGCGAGGGGCTCGGCTGGTACTACTCCGGGGGGCGCACCAACTACATCTGCGACAACTGGTTTGCAGTGCGCCGCCCGCAGGGGCACCCGCTGATCCCAACGCACACCTATGCCGTGTGGCTGACCACGGCTGGCGTGGACTCCAACGGCAAGCCCATCGAGCGCTCGCTGCAACTGCAGAAGCTCCTGAGCGACGCCGGCGCGCCGGCGGACGCCACGCTCGCCAAGGCCTACGCGGCCTACCAGCCCTTCCGCGACTACCTGAAGGACCAGTCGATCGATCCGACCACGATCCTCGACGCGACGGTGATCACGGCGGGCGGCGTGCGCGACCCCATGGCGGGCATCGCCAAGACCATCGATGGTCTGCCCGCCCCCACGGCCAAGAGCTGGGTCAAGTGCGGCAGCGGCGCGAAGAGCCCGTGCCCGCAGGCGGACGGTGACCGCGCCTGCGGCAGCGGCGATCCGGCCTACGACGAGTACCAGGCGCTGGTGTCGCTGCCGATCTTCCAGCAGGGCACCGAGCCGTACAAGGACTCGGGCGGTGGCGTGACCGACAAGGTCGCTCGCAACGAGGACGTGTGCATGGCGCTCACCGTGCCCAAGGGCACGATGCCGGCAAACGGCTGGCCGCTGGTCGTGTACGCGCACGGCACGGGCGGCTCGTACCGCAGCCACATCCGCCCCGAGGTGGCTGGCGCGCTGTCCAGCGTGACCGCGCCGGACGGCAAGACCGTGCAGTTCGCCGTGCTCGGCATCGACCAGGTGGAACACGGGCCGCGCCGCGGCAGCTCGACCGACTCGCCCGACAACCTGTTCTTCAACTTCAAGAACCCCGACGCGGCGCGCGGCAACCCGATCCAGGGTGCGGCCGACCAGCTGTCGCTGGCGAAGTTCGCCGCGTCGCTGGACGTGACCGCAGCCGACACCGGCGGCGCCGCGATCAAGGTGGACCCGGGCGCCATCATGTTCTTCGGGCACTCGCAGGGCTCGACCGAGGGCAGCCTGGCACTGCCCTTCACCGATGTGTACAAGGCCGCCGTGCTCAGCGGCGACGGAGCGGGTCTGATGGATGCGCTCATGAACAAGACGAGCCCGGTGAACATCAAGGGTGCGCTGCCGTTCGTGCTGGCCGACTACGACGCCAAGGGCGGTCTGAACGGCGGCAACATGCATCCGGCGTTGTCGCTGCTGCAGGAGTGGGAGGATCCGGCCGACCCGCTCAACTACGCCGTCGCGATCGGTCGCAAGCCCCTCACGGGCATGACGCCGAAGGACGTGTTCCAGACCTACGGTCTGGGCGATACCTACGCGCCGCCGGTCACGCTGGCGACGTTCGCCATCGCCGCAGGTCTGGACGTGGCCCAGGCAGACGCCAGCGTGACCACACCCGACAAGATCGGTGGCGCCCAGCCCAAGCCGGTGCCGCTGTCCGGCAACGTGACGGTCGGGGGACAGCCGTACACGCTCGCCGTGCGCGAGTACGCTCCGGCCTCGAGCGATGACGGCCACTTCGTCGTCTTCAACGTCAAGAACGCCAACGACGACGCGGTCCGCTTCCTCGCTATGGCGGCTGAAGGTCTGGTCCCCCAGGTCGGCAAGTAGCCCGCCTGTCGCTGTGCGGCGCGGCGTGCGAGCGCCGCGCCGCCGCTACGGCTAGCCGCAGTCGGCGCCATTCTTGCGGCAGTCCTTGAAGCGGCAACGGCAGTGGATGCTCGAGTTGTCCGGTAGGCGGGTGGTCCAGCCTTCGGTGCCGCAGTGGTTGAAATCGCAGCGGCTCTCGCTCGAGGTGCCGTCGGGATGGCGCGTGCTCCAGCCGTCCTTCCAGCACTTGCCGAAGCGGCAGCTGGTCTCGCTGTGGCGATTGCCCGGGTAGTCGGTGGTCCAGCCCTCGGCCATGCAGTCGCCGAAATGGCAGTGGGTGCGGGCCTGCTTGCCGTCGTCGAGCCGGGTGGTCCAGCCGTTGTGCAGGCAGTCGCCGAAGTCGCAGCGCGAGCGGATGTCGCCCTTTGCGCCGTGGGTGGTCCAGCCGTTGTGCAGGCAGTCGCCGAAGTCGCAGCGCCCCGCAGCGAACGTGGAAGCCGAGTACAGCGCCCTGAGCTCCGCTGCATCCGGCGCATCGCCGGCACGCGCCGGAGCGCCCAGACAGACCAGCGCCGCGCCGAACAGGGCGGCGGCCAGCGCGCCATGCCTGATGGTCCGTGCCATCAGCGATTGTACGTCCGCGCTGGCAGAATGCTTCCCCGGGACGGCGACGTTGCAGGGCCGCCATGGGAGTCCGTCCCGCGCTGTTCCGGCTGCGACGGGCAGCGGCTGCCAGGACCCGCCAGTCGATCAACCTGCGGCGAATGGCATCACGTCGGCGATGGACGATGCGCCGAGCGCTAGAGCGATCAAGCGATCGACGCCGAGCGCGTTGCCGCCAGCCGGGGGCATGCCCTCGGCGAGGGCGGCGAGCAGCGCCTCGTCGAGCGGATAGACGGGCCGGCGGAGCTTCCTGCGCTCGGCGCGATCGCGGCGGAAGCGGCGGCGCTGTTCGGCGGCGTCGGTGAGCTCGCCAAAGCCGTTGCACAGTTCGACGCCCGCGACGTACAGCTCGAAGCGCTCGGCGACCGTGGGATCGCGCGGCGAGGGGCGCGCGAGCGAGGCCTGGCTGATCGGGTAGTCGCACAGGAACACGGGACGACGCTTGCGGGCCAGAGCGGGCTCGACCTGGTCGACCAGCAGCTCGAAGAAGCGATCCTCGTCGCGGGCGGCGAGCTCGACGGCATCGTCGACGCCCGCATAGCGCCGGAAGGCCTGACGCACCGTCAGGCGCGGGAAGGGCGGGGTCGCATCGATGCGGCGCTTGCCGGCAACCAGCACCGGTGCGCCGGCGAGCGCGCTGGCGACGCGTGCGACGAGCTGTTCCGTGTCGGCGATCACGTCGTTTTGGCCCGCGAAGGCGCGGTACCACTCGCACAGCATGAACTCGGGCTGGTGCAGTGCGCCCTGTTCGTCGGCGCGCCAGCAGTGCGACAGCTGGTAGATGCGCGGCAGGCCGCCCGCGAGCAGCCGCTTCATGGCGTGCTCGGGCGAGGTGACCAGATAGCCGCCGCTGGCGCCGAGGGCGTCGACGTGTAGATCCAGGCCGGGCATGGGCACGCGCTGCGGTGTGTCGACTTCGATGAAATCTTCCTGGTGGAAGTAGACGCGGATCCCGGCGAGGGCGCGGGCGCGCTGGAGCAGACGGCGGCCCTTGCCGCTCCAGGCGAGGGCGGCGAACTCGCCGCCGGCGGGGCTGGGCGGCGCGGCAAAGCGCTCGACGAGCCGGGCGTCGCGCAGGCGCCTGGCAGAATAGCGTCCTTCCGCGATGATCAGCTCGCCCGGCTCCACGCCAAGCGCGGGTTCGACCTGCACCGAAGCCAGTGCGTCGGCGACCAGCAGCGGGTCGGCCGAAGCGACGCGGCCACCAACCCGCACGCGGCCGCGCCGCCCAGCGCCGCCCAGATCGCCCGGCGACAGCACACCGGGTTTCGCTGCGGCGGGGGTCATCCGCCGACGAACACGCGCGCGGCGAAGGCGGCGATCTGCGAGCCCATCCACGGGCCTGCGACGGCCAGCGCGATGGCGACCACGACGAGCCGAGGCAGGTGCGCGAGCGTCATGTCCTGCACTTGCGTTGCGGCCTGGAAGATCGCGACCAGAAGCCCGGCGATCGCGGCGATGCCGACCACGGGCAGCGAGATGGCGACGGCGAGCAGCAGGGCCTGCTGTGCGTCGGCGGCGAGGTGCGTCACGGGCATGGCTCAGCCGCCTCCCGCGTCGGTCGCGTTGCCGCCGCTGCCGCCCGCGCCTGCGCTGCCTGCGTCACTGCCGCCTGTGCCCGCGCTGCCTGCGCTGCCGCCCGCGCCTGCGCTGCCTGCGTCACTGCCGCCTGTGCCTGCGCTGCCGCCCGCGCCGGCTGTTCCGCCGCTACCGGCTGCCCCGCCGTTGCCGCCGTTGCCCGCGCTGCCGCCGCTCGAGTACGGGGGCACGGACGGATCGGGCTGGTAGCCCTGCCCAGCGGGTGCGCAGGCGCTCGTGGTCGGCTTGTCGGGTGGACGCGGACAGCAGCGCGAGCTGCTCGCCGCCAGGTCGATCGCGGCCGTGCAGACCAGTCCGGCCTTGCAGTCGTCGTTGCCGTTGGCGCGATCGCAGCCAGCGCCTTCACTGGCGCCTGGACTGCACGCGGGCGCCAGAAGCAGCGCAGCGAGCAGCACAGCGAGTCGAGGTGTCACGTCCCGCTCCCCCCGTGCGGTCAGCCCGCTCCTGCGTCCGTACCGCCGCTGGACGAGCCACCGCTGGACGAGCCACCGGTGCCGCCCGTTCCGGCGCTGCCGGCCGTGCCGGAGTCGGCACCGCCGCTGCCCGCGCTGCCGCCGCTGCCTGTGGTGCCGCCCGTGCCGCCGGTGCCGCCCGTGCCGCCGATCGAACCGCGTCGCGTGCACGTCGAGACGCTGATCGGCTGGCCCTCGGGCGGGCAACAGCGATCGGCACCGGTCTGTTGCAGATCGTTGCCGGACACGCAGACAAGGCCGGTCTGGCAGTCCTTGTTGCCGTTGGAGGCGTAGTCGCAGTGCTCGCCTTCGCCCTGGCGCGCGCAGCCGCTGAAAGCGACGACCAACGCGGAAGCGGAAAGGAGCAGCAGGATGGGAACCCGTCGGCGACGTGGAGTCATGGGCGCGTCATTCCTAGCAGGCCCCTGGCGGGCGTGTCCACCGCCCCGGAAAGGGGCGCAAACGGGCCCGCCGGCGGCCGGAATCAGCCATCCGAGCGCTGGCGCCGGTTCTTGGCTTCCACGGCTTCGGCGAACAGGCCGACGTACTGGAACGCGCTGGTGATGGAGAAGACCAGCGAGATGTAGATGAGCCAGCGGCCCACGTGCACCAGGTCGACCACTCCCAGATCGAGGAAGCCGAGCGACAGGTGGTACGGGTAACCGACGAGCAGGCACAGGATGCCGACCATCTGCAGTGCGGTCTTGTTCTTGCCGCCGCCGCCGGCGGCGATCACGACGCCCTCGCTGCTGGCGATGGAGCGCAGGCCGGTGATCGAGATCTCGCGGGCCAGGAGCAGCACGACGGTCCACTCGGGGATGCGCCCCATCGGCACCATCCATACCAGCGACGCCATCACCAACAGCTTGTCCGCCAGCGGGTCGAGGAACTTGCCGAGCACGCTGACCACGCCCATGCGCCGGGCGAGATAGCCGTCGAGCAGATCGGTGATGGCCGCAGCGGAGTAGACGAGGGCCGCCCACACGCAGTCGTTCGGTGTGCCGCGGCCGATCAGCCACAGCACCACCGGGATGATGACGATGCGTCCCATCGTCAGCAGGTTGGGCAGATTGACGGCGTCGTCCTTGATCGAACGGCGGCGCTCCTTCTGCAGGGCCGGGTCGGCGGCGCGCCGCCGGCGGCGTCGGCGCCAGCGCCGGGACGGTGGGTTGGAGGGACGTGCGCCGGCCATCGCGCGCATCATAGGCAGCAGGACTACGGAACTCCAGGTGTGGTCCCGGGCGGATCGACGAAGACGGCCCCATCGCCGTTGAATGCGACCAGGCCGTGCGTGGAGCCGGGAGCCTGGTTTGCAGGCAGCGGCTGCGGCAGCAGCCGGCCGCTCCAGCCCAGCACGTCGTCGGCGCGGATGGCGAGCGCGCGCTCGGCATCCACGCCGAGCGCGCCAAGCGGTGCGTGGGCTGCGAAGACGATCGAGCCGCTTCCGCTGAGCTGGACCATCGGGATCGGCTCTCCGCCGCCGGTGGAAAGCCGGCCGTTCTCGTGCCGGAGCGCACTGTCGAAGCCGAGCACGCGATCCTCGCGCAGGTACAGGAAGTCGCCGTCAAGGCGGACGGCAAACGCCGACAGCGACCCCGGCGCCGCGATCAGCAGGCCCCCCGCACCTTCGAGCAACACCAGCGGCGTGGCGGTCCCGCCCAGTGGTTCGGCCTGATCGCGGCCGCGCGAGCGGCGCAGGACTTCCCGGCTGGACAATGGTCTGCCGCGGGGACGGAGCGCGCGTACCAGCGCGACGCGGGCCACGAACGACTCGTCGAACTGCACAAGCGCCATGCCCCCGCGCGTCACCACACCCGGGCCGTCGCTGAAGGCGAGCAGCGACTGGTCGGCGAGCTCGCCAGGCGAGGGAAGCTGTCCTGGCGCACTTGGCCTGGTGGGCGCGGCCGCTGTCGAGAGCGGCCCCGCGACAGCCGGCACGGCCGGCCCGAAACGTCCTGGCGGCGCGACAGCCTGCGCGCCGCGCGAGGCGGGCATCCGCTCCTCGCCGGGTTCGACTGCACGCCAGCGCCCCGAGCGCGAGGGTGGTGCCTCCTCGTCGGGTCCGGCCCCGGCTATCGAAAATGGGCGTGGCTCGTCCAGCTCGCGCACCGCGTCGGCAGCGGCCAGGCGCATCTCGGCGCGCTGGGGCGGGTCGGGATCCGCCGGCGCCGCCTCGCTGTCGAGCAGCCGCTGCATGCGGCGCGCCATGTGTTCCTGTCCCGCGCGTTCGAAGGCGGCGAGCGCCTTGGTGTGATCGCCGAGCCGCTCGAACACGAGGCCCAGGTAGCCCCAGGCGCGCCGGTGGTCGGGCACGATGCGGATCACGGCTTCCAGCGTGTCGCGCGCCTGCATCGACTGTCCGGTCTTGAGATAGCAGAGTGCGAGATTGATGCGCGGCGTGACCTCGCCCGGATAGGCGCGGATGAGCTCCTCGTAGATCTGGATCGCGCGCGGATACAGCCCCAGGCGGAAGTAGACGACGCCGAGCAGGCCCTGGCCCTCGACGTCGCGCGGCTGCATGGACAGAGCGCGCTCCAGCTCTTCCTTGGCCTCGCCGATGCAGTTGTCCTGGAGCAACTCGCTGCCGCGGTACAGGTGGTACAGGAAGTCCTCGCCGTCGAACGAGCTCGTCGGCAGCGAGTCGGGCTCATCGTAGGCGGTGTCTTGATCGGCGGGCTCGTCCGCGGCGAGCGCGCGCTCGACGGCTGTCGTCTGTTCGCCCCGGTCGGCCATGTACCCGAGCCTACCTCACGCTGGGCTGGGCGGCGTCGACGGCTTGCTCCAGCGAGAAACGCCCTTCGTGCAGCGCGCGGCCCACGATGGCGGCTTCGATGCCCGGCTCGCGCGCCAGCAGTCCGAGGTGCTCCAGAGTGCCGACGCCTCCGCTGGCGATGACCGGCACGCCGCCTTCGCGGGCGAGGCGAGCCGTCTCGGCGACATTGGGCCCGGTCTCCATGCCGTCGCGCTCGATGTCGGTGTACAGCACGGCCGCGAGCTCGTCTGCGGCGAGCTCGCGCACGACATCGACGGCGCGGCGCGTGGACTGTTCGCGCCAGCCCTCGGTCGCCACCATTCCACCCCGCGCGTCGACCGCGACGACGACGCGCTGCGGATGCCGCTCGATCGCGCCGCGCACCAGATCCGGATTGCGGATCGCCGCGGTACCGAGCACCACGCGCTCGACACCGAGCTCGAGGTACGCCTCGATCGCGTCCTGGCTGCGGATGCCGCCTCCGACCTGGACGCCGCCCTCGAACGCCGCGACGATCGCGCGCACCAGCTCGCGCTGCGCCGCTCTGCCGTCGCGCGCTCCGTCCAGATCGACCACGTGCAGGCGCTCGACGCGGCCCGACCATTCCCCGGCCAGATCGGCCGGAGCCTCGTGATAGACGGTGACGTCGTCGTAGCGCCCCTGGCGGAGGCGCACGGCGCTGCCACCGAGAAGATCGATCGCCGGAATTACCTGCATCTATCGTCTTCCTCCCATCCACCCGCCCCCGCCGTAGTCCTCCTCGAGCGGGCTCACCGCCCCTCGAGCACCCCGACGCGCCTCGCTTCGCTCGACGCGGGCTCGCTGTCGCTCGCGGGCGCTTTCGTAGGTACTCGAACGTGATGCAGCTGCGATCATCGCTCTTCTTCAGCCCTCGAGAAATCGCCCGAGCAGCGCGAGGCCGGCGCGCTGGCTCTTTTCCGGGTGGAATTGGGTCGCCAGTACGTTGTCGCGTGCGACCGCGGCGGTGACGGTGTTCGTTCCGTAGCGGCACACGGCGCGGAGCAGCGAGCGATCGGTCGGCACCGCGTGATACGAGTGCACGAAGTACACCCAGGCTCCCTCGCCACCCGCCGCTTCCAGGCAGGGATGCCCCCCGTTCACGAGCTCGAGCTGGTTCCATCCCATGTGCGGGATCTTGACGCCTTCGCCGCCCACGAGCCGCTCGACGCGCCCTCGAAACAGCCCGAGGCCCCGCGCTTCGGGTGCCTCGTCGCTGCCCTCGAACAGGATCTGCAGGCCCAGGCAGATGCCGAGATAGGGCACGCCGGCCTGGATGCGCTCGAGCACCGACTCGCCGATGCCGCCGCCCAGCGCCGCCGCAGCGTCGCGGAAACCGCCCTGTCCCGGCACGATCACGCGGTCGGCGCGCCGCACGTCCTCCGGACGCCCGGAGCGAAGCACCTCGATCGGCACGTCCTGGTCGGCCGCGGCTGTCTCGACGGCCTTCTCGACCGAACGCAGATTGCCGAGCCCGGTGTCGACGACGACGGCGAGCATCGCTGTTTCCTAGACCAGCGTGCCCTTGGTCGAGGGAATGCCGGGCACGCGAGGATCGAGCTCCACCGCCTGGCGCAGCGCGCGGGCGAACGCCTTGAAGCAGATCTCGACGATGTGATGCAGATTGTCGCCCTCCAGCAGGCGCACGTGCAGGTTTGCCTGGGCGCTGCGCGCGAACGCTTCGAAGAACACCGGCGCCAGCTCCACGTCCCAGCTGCCCAGCTTGGCCTTGGGCAGCGGTACCCGCCACACGAAGAAGGGCCGTCCGCCCAGATCGAGGGCTGCCGTCACCAGCGCCTCGTCCATGGGCAGCGTGGCCGAGCCATAGCGGCGGATGCCGCTCCGCTCGCCCAGCGCCTGCAGCACGGCCTGGCCCAGTACGATGCCGAGATCCTCCGTGGTGTGGTGCCCGTCGATTTCCACGTCGCCCTCGGCCCGCACGTCCAGATCGATCGAGCCGTGCCGCGCGATCTGCTCGACCATGTGCGACAGGAAGGGCAGGGGGGTCTGGATCGACGCCTGCCCCGTGCCGTCCAGGTCCAGCTCGACGCGGATGTCCGTCTCCCGCGTCTTGCGCTCCACCAGCGCGCGGCGCGTCATTGCAGTTCCTCGATCTTCCACGCGCCGTGCTGGCGCACGAGCTCGATCGTGCCGCCGGCGCCGTAGGCCATGGTGGCGCGGTCGCCCACGCGTTCGATGTGCGCGGTCGGCAGCGCCGCCTGGAGCGCCTGGGTGATGCGCTCCATCTCCTCGCGCTGCTCGCCCTCGAACGCCTTCTTGAGCAGGGCCGGCGTGAGCCCCTCGCGCTTCTTGTCGGGGACGAAGCGCATCAGCACGTCGTAGCGCTTGTTGCGGAACGCCCGCACGAAGGCCTGGACGGCGGCCTCGGGCGTGGCCTGGCTGTACAGATCGATGGCCGACCCGTCCACGCGCCAGCGCCCGTCCTCGTACACCAGCAGCAACGTCTGGCCGTCGGGCGCCGTGACAGTGGCCGTCACCAGCGGAGGGCCCGCGGGCCGCTCGAGCGCCTTGGTGATGTCGTTCACCTCATCGGGGTTTTCCTTCACCATGCGCTGGAAAGCCTCGAATGGAATAGTCTTTTTGGCCTCGTCACTGAGCATCGCGTAGGCGTCGGCAAGCCGCCCCTGGCGCAATGCCTGTGCGTAGGCGTCCAGGGCCGCGCGGGGACTCCGGACCGGCGGCGTGGAGCTACAGGCGGTGGTTGCCGCGAGGACCACCAGCGCCCCGACCAGCGGGCCACGTACCGAGCGCAGAAACAGCATGGTTCGGAGGCGGATTACCACAGGGGCGGAGCGGGAGCGACTTCCACCGTGCCCCCTGCGGCCGGACTGGACCTCCGCCCCATCCGTACTACTGTCCTGGCATGGTGTCGCGGTCCACGGGCCCAACCCCCCCGGAGCGCATTGCCGTCTTGCCCTTGCGCAATTCGGTGCTCTTCCCGATGTCGGTCGTGCCGATCAATGTCGGTCGGCCCCGCAGCGTCCGCCTCGTGGAGGAGCTATCAGGGCGCGACAGCGCTCTGGTCGGTGTGGTCACCCAGCAGAACGCCGAGACCGTCGAGCCGACCTTCGACGATCTGTACTCGATCGGAACGATCGCGCGCGTGGTCAAGGTGATCCGCCTCGGCCCCTCCAACTACAGCGTCGTGCTCAACGGCGTGGGGCGCTTCAGTCTGGTCGAGCCGCTGGGCCTGGAGCCGTACATGCGGGCTGGCATCGAACGCGTGCCCGAGCCCGGCGAACCGGACGAGGAGCTGCGCGCGCTCGGGCAGAAGCTGCGCGAGCGGACCCGGCAGGTGCTGGGCTTGATGCCCAATCTGCCCAAGGAGACACCTGGAATTCTCGACAACGTGCGCGAGCCCGGCGCACTGGCGGACCTGATCGCCTCCAATTTCCCGGAGGAGCAGGCGAGTATCGCCACCCGGCAGCAGGTGCTGGAGGCCTTCGACGTGAAGAAGCGCGTCGAGCTGGTGCTGGCGATGGTCGAGCGCCAGTTCGAGGTGCTGCGCGTCAAGGGCGAGATCTCGACCATGGTGCGGGACGAGATGAGCCGCTCGCAGCGCGACTACGCCCTGCGCCAGCAGATGCGCAGCATCCGCGAGGAGCTCGGCGAAGCCGCCGAGGACGACGAGATCGAGCAGCTGCGCGAGCGCGTGGCGCGGGCCGAGCTGCCGGTCGAAGCGGACAAGGCGGCGCGCAAGCAGCTGTCGCGGCTTTCGAACATGCAGCCGCAATCGGCGGAGTACCAGGTCACGCGCACCTACGTGGAGTGGCTGGCCGACTTGCCGTGGTCGCGCACGACGCCCGATCGCTTCGACGTGAAGGCCGTGCGGCGCTGCCTGGACGAGGACCACTTCGGTCTCGAGCGCGTCAAGCGCCGCATCGTGGAGTACAGCGCGATCCGCCAGCTGCGCCGCGACAAGAAGGGTCCGATCCTGCTTTTCATCGGCCCACCCGGCGTGGGCAAGACCTCGCTCGGCCGCTCCATCGCGCGCGCCATGGGCCGGCGCTATGCGCGCATTTCGCTCGGCGGCGTGCGCGACGAGGCGGAAGTGCGCGGCCACCGCCGCACCTACGTCGGCGCGTTGCCGGGTCGCATCATCCAGGCGCTGAAGAAGGTCGGCACGAAGAACCCGGTGCTGGTGCTGGACGAGGTCGACAAGATGGGCGCGGACGTGCGCGGCGACCCGGCGGCAGCGCTGCTCGAGGTGCTCGATCCGGAGCAGAACGACGCCTTCGTCGATCACTACATCGGGCTGCCCTTCGATCTGTCGGAAGTCACGTTCCTGGCGACGGCCAACTACCGCCAGCACATCCCGGAGGCGCTCAAGGACCGCATGGAGGTCATCGAGGTTCCGGGCTACACGCGCACCGACAAGCGCAACATCGCGCAGAAGTTCCTCGTGCCCAAGCAGCTCAAGGAGCACGTGCTGTCCGAGGAGCAAGTCCACTTCACCGACGAGGGCGTGGAGGCGGTCATCGACTTCTACACGCGCGAGGCAGGCGTGCGCGGTCTGGAACGCGAGATCGCCGCGATCTGCCGTGACGCCACGGTGCGCATTGCCGAGGGCCAGAAGGTCGAAGGCGTCGAGGTCGACCGCCCGTACGTGGAAGGCGTGCTCGGCGTGCACCGCCATCACCCCGAGGTCGCCGAGCGCGAGCTGGCGCCCGGCGTCGCGACCGGCCTGGCGGTGACACCGGCGGGTGGCGATCTGTTGCTGGTCGAGGCCACGCGCATGCCCGGCAAGGGCGAGATCACCGTCACTGGCAGCCTGCGCAGCGTGATGAAGGAGTCGGCAGCGACGGCGCTGTCGTTCGTGCGTTCGCACGCCGAGCAGCTGTCGCTCGACCCCGAGTGGCTCAAATCGATCGATCTGCACCTGCACGTGCCACGCGCGGGCGTGTCGCGGGATGCGGCCAGCGCGGGCGTGGCGATGTACGTGGCCGTGGTCACCCTCCTGCTCGGCGTCCCGGCAAGGGCGGACGTGGCGGTGACAGGCGAGATGACCCTGCGCGGCAGCATCCTCCCGGTCCCCGGCGTGAAGGACAAGATCCTCGCCGCCCACCGCGCGGGCATCCGCGAGGTGGTGCTGCCGGCTCGCAACGAACGCGAGCTGGAAGAAGTGCCCGACGAGATCAAGCACGACCTGGTGGTCCACCTCGTCAGCCGTGTGGAACAGATCCTCCCGCTGGTGCTCGCCCCGCCCGACAAGTCCGAGGACAGCGACCGCGCCAAGCCGCAGGAAGCCAGACCCTAGTTTGTATCCCACCCGCCCACCCCCAGCGTAGTCCTCCCGTGGGGCTGCGCCCCCCGCGCCCCCCTCACGCGACTCGCTTTCGCTTCGCTGGTCTGCGACCTGAACTGAACAACATCCGCGCGTGCGCCGACCGGACGCCTTGACCCTTTCCGACACCGCTCTGCCGCCTCTGCGTCGCTCCATCGCGCTGCGCATTGCCGCGCTGGTCGCGTTCGTGCTGCTCGGGGCGATCGGGTTTCTGCCGCTGTTCGGCGGACCTGGATACGAGGCGGCGCTGGCGGCGGGCCTGGTGCTGCCCGCGACGGCGGCCATCGCCGCGGCGATCGAGGTGTCGGCGCGCCGGCCCGAGCCGTTCGATGCCTTCGGTCGCGGCGCGGCGCTGGGGCTCGCGCTGGCCTTGCTCGGCTACGCCGTAACGCTCCTGCACGGCCTGCGCGTCGGCTTCTGCGACCTGGGAGGCGGAAGCGAGCTCTACGCTCTCGGCCCCGGCGTGGGCGCAGTCATGGGCGGCGCATGGGGCGGCGTGGTCGGTCTCGCAGCCGCGCGCGTGAAGCGCCGTCGCCTCCGCATCGTCGCGGCTGTGCTGCTCGGGCTTCTGGGCCCGCTCGGTGGCGTGCTGGTCAGCGCCTGGCGCTTCGTGTCGAGCCCCATGGTGTACGCGTTCGATCCGTTCTTCGGCTACTTCTCCGGGCCGCTCTACGACACCGTGATCGACGCGGCCTGGAACATGTTCACCTACCGGCTCGGTTCCGCGTGCTCGCTCGTGGCGGCCGCCGTGCTGATGGCGCACCTCCGCCGCGATGACGCCGGCCGCATCGAGCCGCGGAGCCTGGGTCGTCCAGGCCTGTTCGTGGTGGGCCTCTTCGCGGCCGCCGGCAGCCTGGCCATTACCGCAGCGGGGCCCGAGCTCGGTCACTGGAACACCACCGCTTCGATCACGAACGCGCTCGGCCGACAGCTCGACAGCAAGCGCTGCCGCATCGTCTACTCGAAGAACATCCTCGACCGCGACGCGCGGCTGGTGGGCAGGCAGTGCGACGCGCACGTCCGGCAGATCGAGCGCTACCTCGGCACGCACGGCCCGCCGCGCATCACCGTCTTCCTGTTCGAGTCCGCCGCGCAGAAGGGCGAGCTGATGGGCGCTTCGGACACGTACATCGCCAAGCCCTGGCGCGACGAGGTGTACGTGCAGGCTGCGCCGTATCCGCACCCGGTGCTCGGCCACGAGCTGGCCCACGTCATCGCCGGCAGCTTCGGCGCCGGGCCCTTCCACGTGGCCGGGCCGCTCGACGGCCTGTATCCCGACCCGGGCCGCATCGAGGGCGTCGCCGTCGCTTCCGCACCGCCCGAGGACGCCGATCTCACGCTCGAGCAGTGGGCCCGCGCCATGCAGGAGCTCAAGCTGCTGCCGCCGCTGTCGCAGGTGTTCCGGCTCGGTTTCCTGGGGGAGAACGCCTCGACCGCGTACACGGTGGCCGGTGCGTTCGTCAGCTGGTTCCACGACAAGTACGGGGCCTCGGCGCTCGGGCGCTGGTACGCGGGCGCTTCGCTCACCGCCATCACCGGTCACGATCTCGACGCGCTCGAGTCGGAGTGGCACCGCTCGCTCGAGCGCGTGTCCGTCAGCCCGGCAGCGATGATCGCGGCCAAGGCCCGCTTCGATCGCCCGGCCATCTTCGGTCGCCGCTGCCCGCACAGGGTCGACAAGCTCTCCCAGCAGGCCGGCAGCGCGCTCGGGAGCGACGACTACCGGAGCGCGCGCAAGGACTACCGCGAGCTGCTCGAGCTCGATCCCGACAACTTCGGAGCGCGCATGGGCCTGGCCACCTGCGATGTGCGGGCGGACGACGTGGGCGCCGCGCGCAAGCGCTACCTGGCCATCTCGAAGGATCCGCATACGGCGAAGCTGCACCAGCTCGCCGGCATCGAGGCGCTGGGCGATCTCGATCTCGAGGCGGACCGGGTGCGGAGCGCGACGGAACGTTACGATCAGGTGGCTCGCGACGTGCTCGACGAGGACCACCTGCGCAGCCTCGACGTGAAGCGCGATCCGTCGGGCGAGAACGCGCGGCGCGCTATCGTCGACCTGCTCATCGGAAATCCGCGGCTTGGCACGAACTGGGGCGTCGCCGCGGCGGCGCTCGCGCACTGGTCGGCGACCGACCGCGTCCACGGCACGGCGGACTACCTGCTGGGGCGCAACTTCTACAATCAAGGCCGCTGGGCCGTGGCTGCCCGGCACCTCGACGAGGCTCTGCGTCGCACCATCGACGATCCGCGCGTGCGCCGCGAGGCGCTGCGTATGCGACTGGTGGTGGCCTGCGCGCGCGGCCACCTTGACATCGCCCGGAGCGCCTACCAGCGCTGGCTCGCCGAGCCGGGGATCTCTCGCGCGCGCCGTCAGGGCACCGAGCGCATGGCCGAGCGCTGCGGCCTGCACACGCCCAGCGGGCCCTGAGCGGAAGCCTGGGCCGGCCCGGAGCGGAATGTCACAAATGCGCCGCGTTTTGCGTCGGTCTCGCGCGCGCGGCGGTATCTGGTAGGGTCGGCGCGTGCGTTGGGCCAGGGGAACACCGTGAATCGCGCCTTCGCCGGCACCCTGGCTGCCGCGGCGCTGCTGCACGCAGGGCTGATCGTGCTGGCGTCGCGGCTGCCCGCGTTCACCGCCACCGTAGCGCCGAAGCACCCGGAAGAGGTGTCCATCGAGCTGCTCGAGCCGCCGCCGCAAGCCGTACCCGAGCCCAGGGCGGCGCCGGCCGCGACCGCGGTCGCACCCGCCGAGCCCGGGCAGAAGGTCGCGAGCTACGTGGCGCCGCGGCGCGCGCCGTCGGTGGTGGTTGCGCCGCCGGGCGCGAGCGCGGAGCTGCCGGCCGCGCCGGCTCCCGGCCAGCTCCCGGCTCCGGGCGGAACAGGGCAGGGCACGGCGCCGCACCGTCCGGTCAACCTCGGCCTGGGCGGCGACATCTACTGGATGATGCGCAACGACCACCCGAAGCTGCCGGACCGCGTGCAGCCGCGCCGGCACGGGCCGCGCACTGCCGGCGCGCTCGCCGAAGGGCTGGAGGCGCGCGATCGCGCCCACGGTCACTTCCGTGGCGGCGTGGTCGCCGCCGCCGCGCAGAAGGTGGCCAACACGCTCGGGCCGCAGCAGGGGCACGCCACGTTCGTGGTCGAAACGGATGCCAAGGGCCACGTGCTGAGCGTGCGCATGGTGGGTGCCAGCGCGGATCTGCGCCTGTGGCACAAGGTGGCGGCAGGGCTGCGCGCGGAGCTCTCGCGCCGCGCCGCGCTGCGCGTTCCCCCCGGTGCGGACGGTCTGCGCGTCTGTGTTCTGGTGGAGGCTCGCGTCCAGCTGCCCAGCGGCTCGTCGCCCGGTGGCTCGGTGCACTTCAAGGGCGCGGGGCTCGGCTTCGACGTGGCCGACATCGGCGCGACGCCCCGTCGCGTGGTCTACGCGCGCATCACCAGCGAAGTCGTGCTCTAGCTGTTAGCTGCGGCTACGAGCGACGGCGACGGATCATCCAGCCGAGGCCGAGCAGCAGGAGGACCGGCATGGCCGGGCTGTTGCCGGGCTCGCTCTCTCCGACATGACAGCCGCAGCCGCCGTTGTTGCCGCTGCCCACGGTGTGGGTCGCCTCGTTGCTGCCGCTGCCTGCCGCGCCGCCTGCGCCCGCGAACGCGCCGCTGCCCGCGGCGCCCAGGCCGCCCGTGCCGCCTGCGCTGCTGCCGCCTGCGCTGCTGCCGCCCGCGCCGCTGCCGCCCGCGCCGCTGCCGCCTGCGCCGCCGCTGCTGACGGGCGTGCCGGCGACGTGGATCCAGGCCTCGATCACGTTGTTGGCCGGTCCGCCCTGACCCGCGTCGCCGAACCAGGCCACGCCTTCTTCCACCAGCCCGAAGTACTCGTAGTAGTCGCCGGTCTTGAGCGGGGCGTGGAAGTTGAACTTGAACGTGTAGCTGCCGCCCGGTGCCACCGTGCCGGTCACGCCGGCGGCGCGGTGGTCGTTGAGCCAGCTGGAGTCGGCAAAGACGCTGGCGCGGTCCTTCGGCTTGGTGGTGCCGAGGCGGGTCTTCGAGTCCCAGTTCGCGGTACCGGTGTTCTTGAACTTGATGGAGGCGGCGATGGTCTGGCCCGGCTTCATGTTCAGCGCGGTGCTGGCCATCGGCCACGACTGGTTCACGTACGTCGCGCCGTAGTAGGGCGTGACGCTGCCGCTGCCGCCGGCGAACTTCTGCAGAGCGGACAGCGTGCCGTTGTACACGTCGCGATCGAAGCCGCTGCCGTTGCTGCAGTACTTGGTCTGGCCGTCGCAGTACTGCCAGAAGGTCCAGTTGCTCCACACCGTGGGGATCGACGGACAGCTCGGGCCGTAGGCGGCAATCCACAGCGGGTAGCTGCTGAACGCCCCGCTGTTGCCGACGTTGCCCGACCAGAAGTAGGCGCCCGTGTAGATGATGGGCTTTTTGCCAGTGCCGCTCTCGACGATCGACATCCAGGTCTTCATCTTGCTGACGATGGTCGAGGCGGACTTCCCGTCGGTAGCCTCGACGTCGATCATGCACGGCATGTCGCCTGCGCCGAGCTTGCCGCCGACTTTGGTCACCATGTAGTTGGCCTGGTCGGTAGCGTTCTGGCCGGGGCGGAAGAACTGGTAGGCGCCGCGCAGGATGCCGTTCGCCTTCATGTTTTTCCAGTTGGCGTCGAAGTCCGGATCCTTGAAGCCGGTGTTCGGGGCGCCGTCGCTGATGCGCGCGTAGCCGAACTTCAGCCCCTTGCCGCTCCAGTTGAAGTTGCCCTGGTAGTAGGAGACATCCGCGCCCTGCGGCCCGTTGTACTTGTTGACGCCGCACTTGTAGGTGAGCGACTCGCTCTTCTGGCCGACGGCGTCATAGCCCGCGCCGGCCGTCTCGCCATCGTAGTCGCCGCAACCGGCGACGCTGGCTGCCACGAGGGCAGTGAGGGATGCCAGGACAAGTCCGGTCTTGAAGCGCTGGGTGTAGGTCATCGACGGCCTCCATTCGCGTGGCGGGGGTACTGCGCCGGGCCAGCTGCTAGAATAGCCCAAAATCCGCGTTCCCAGGCTGACAAGTGCGGGTCCGATGGCTTGCAGTGGCGCCGGCAACGTGCATGATGGCTGCGGCCGGTCCCGGGGGGCCGCCCTGCCTGGAAACATCCGCCATGACCACCAGCGACCTCATCGATCTCCGTCCTCTTGAAAACCCCATGAGCGACGCCCAGCGCGCCGAACGCATGAAGGATCTCGGCTTCGGCCGGATCTACACGGAGCACATGGTGGTGGCCGAGTACAGGGACGGCGGCTGGCAGCGCGCGGTGCTCTCGCCGTACGCGCCGCTCACGCTCGACCCGGCAGCGAGCGTGCTGCACTACGGGCAGGCGATCTTCGAGGGCTACAAGGCGTACTCGCAGAAGGACGGCGGCGTGTGCACGTTCCGGGCGCAGAAGAACGCGGAGCGCTTCAACAGTTCCGCGACGCGGTTGGCGATGCCCCCGCTGCCGGTGGAGCTGTTCACCGCTGCGGGCGACGCCCTGATCCGCCAGGAGCAGGCGTGGGTGCCGAGGGAAGTCGGGCACAGCCTGTACATGCGCCCGCTGATGATCTCGACCGAGCCGGCGCTCGGCGTCAGGCCGGCAAAGACCTACAAGTTCATCCTGTTCGGCTCGCCCTCGGCGGCCTACTTCCCGCGTGGGGTGAAGCCCGTCAACGTGTGGATCAGCGAGGACTACTCGCGCGCAGCGCCGGGTGGGACGGGCTTCGCCAAGTGCGCGGGCAACTACGCCGCAAGCCTGGCGGCGCAGGCCCAGGCCCTCGAGAAGGGCTGCGACCAGGTGGTGTGGACCGACGCCTGCACGCACCAGATCGTCGAGGAGATGGGCGGAATGAACGTCTTCTTCGTCTACCAGGAGGGCGGCAAGACGGTGCTGGTCACGCCGAAGCTGACCGGCACGCTGTTGCCCGGCGTGACGCGCGACAGCCTGATGACGCTCGGCAACGATCTCGGCTACGAGACGGAAGAGCGCACGGTGAGCGTGGAGGAGTGGGGCAAGGCGCTCTCCGAGGGCCGCATGGTCGAAGCGTTCGCCTGTGGCACCGCGGCGGTCATCACGCCCATCGGCAGCGTCCGCAGCAAGCACGGCGAGTGGAAGATCCACGGCGGCGAGCCGGGCCCCGTCGCCACGCAGTTGCGCACGGCCCTGCTCGACATCCAGCACGGCCGCGCCGAGGATAGGCACGGCTGGCTGCATCGGGTGGTGTGAGCGCGCCACAGCTATTTCCTGCTCGTCATCAACATGGAATGGCCGTGGATGCTCGCATCCACGTGGATTTCCCTCACGGCGCCTGCGCGCGTTGATATAGTCGTCCTGCGTCGGTGGGCGCGGGAGGTCGGGCGATGCGGACGTTTCGAGCTGGGGGCATTTCGCTGTTGATCGTGGGGATGCTGGTGCCGGGCGTGCCGGCGCTGGCCGAATCGGCCGCAAAGACGCCGGCTCCAGCCGCATCGGGCAGCGCTGCGCCGCCTGCGACAGCGACTCCGGCGCCTTCGGCTAGCGGGGCGCCCGCGCCTTCAGCCGCAGCTCCGCAGGCGGCTCCGCCGGACCTTGTCGAGCTGAAAGACGGCGGCATGTACCGCGGCACGATCAGCGAGAAGGTGCCGGGCGATCACGTGGTGATCGTCACCGTCACCGGCGCGACCAAGACCTTCGCGATGAAGGACGTGAAGTACGCGGGGCCGGCGGCGCAGCGGCCAGACGCGCAACCGGTCGCGCCTCCGGGGGCGCCTCCCGCGAAGCCGGAACCGAAGTCGGCGGGTGCGGAGAGCACGAAGCCGATCATCACCCTGCACGCCGGCGAGGCGCGGCTCTTGATCAAGGGCGACCAACCCGGGTTGACGGTGTATCGCAAGAGCGGCACTGCAGTTGCCGTGGGGCCGGGAGGCTCCGCCATCGCGAGTGGTTACGACGTCATCTGCACCGCTCCATGCGACGCGTCGCTACCCGCCGGGACGCAGACGCTGGCGGTGTCGCGACAGGACGGCTCACCCGTGGAAGCGGGGGCCATCAAGGTACCCGAGGGCGAATCCAGGCTGACCGCCCACTACAAGAAGAAGACCGGACTCCGGGTCGCGGGATGGGTTGTTCTGGGCGGAGGCGTTGCTGCCGGAACCGTAGTGATGGCACTGGGCCTCACAAACACGACGCACGACTGCTCGTCACAGTGGCTCACGGGCGAGTGCACGGTGACGTCGACTTCGGATACCGGGGAGATTGTCGCCGGCGGAATCTTGATGGCGGCGGGCATTGGCGTCGGTCTGGCCCTGGCCCTGCAGCACGACAAGGCGTCCATCACCGTCACCCCGATGGAAGCCGCCCCGCTCCGCCACACATCCTGGTCCAATCCCGCGCTCGACCGCCTCTCGCCGAGCGGCGCGGGCGCGCCGGGCCTGGGCCTCACCGCGCGCTTCTGAGTCGAGTACGCCCAGCCGCTGGATGAGCCGCGCCTGGACGCGACAGCGCTCGACCCAAAAAGAAACCTTCGGCCCTTCGGCCTTCGTGTTGACTCCGTCCGGCTACGGGTAGCTCGACGGCGGGCGGTCGCTCTGCGCGCTGCCGAAGGCGCTGTTCGCCGCCTTGCCGAGCTTGAAGGCCAGGGTTGCGCCGCCCGAGAGCTGTTTCCAGTCGATCCAGCTCTTCGTAGTCGCCTTGCCGTCGACGGACAGGCTCTGCACGTACGGCGCGTCGGGCGCGGCGCCGTCGGCGGTGATGACGATCTGCTTGCCGCTCTCGAGCGTGATGGTCGCCTTGGGGAAGACGGGGCTGCCGACGACCAGGCCGCCGACGCCGGGCTCGGCCGGGTACATGCCCAGCATCGCCCACACCAGCCATGACGAGGTCGCGCCGAGGTCGTCGTTGCCGGGCAGCCCGCCGGGCGTGGGGCGGAAGGCCTGCGTCTCGATGCGCTGCACGACGGACTGCACGCGGTCGGCGCGGCCGGCGTAGGCGTACAGCCACGGTGTGCCGAACTGCGGCTCGTCGCCCATGTAGAAGTTGGGCAGCTTGGTGCCGGCGTTGAGCTTGGACATCAGCGCATCGAGGCGCTGGACGAAGCTCTGGTCGCCGCCCAGGGCCTGGATCAGCCCGTACGGATCCTGCGGCACCATGAACGTGTACTGCGCGGCGTTGCCCTCGACGAACGCGCTGTCGTCGGCCACGTCGACCTCGTTGAACGCGGGCTGGCCGTTCTGGTCGCTGCGCAGCCGCGGCATCACGTAGCCGGAGAAGCCCTCGCCGCTCGCCGACGGGTCGAACGTGTTCTGCCAGTAGCGAGCGCGATCGAGGAACTTCTGCTGGTTCGTCGTGTCGCCCAGGGCGCCTGCGAACTGGGCGATCGCGGCGTCGGCAACGGCATACTCGAGTGTCGCCGAGGGCGGGCCCCACACCTTGGCGTCGGCCGGGCAGTAGTGGAGCGACAGGTAGTCGGACAGCGCCGGCCGCGCCGCGTAGTTGTTGCACTTCGCGGCCGGGTCCGTCGCACCCTCCAGCATGTGCGAAAGCGCCGCCTTCTTGTCGAAGCCGCGGGCACCGAAGGCGTAGGCGTTCGCCAGGATGGCGTCGGACGGATCGCCGACCATCACGCCGGCCTCGTCGTTGGCGATCGCCCAGCGCGGCAGCGCGCCGCACTCGCCCGCCGCGTCGACCAGCGACTGCATCATGTCGCTGGCTTCTTTGGGAGCGAGCACGCTGACGAGCTGCACCCAGGAGCGGTAGATGTCCCAGCCGGAGAAGTTCTGGTAGCGCGTGTACGAGAGCTTCTTCACCTTGTCGTCGAAGCCGATCGCGCTGCCGTCCACGTCGCTGGCCACCGCAGGCTGCAGGAGCACGTGATAGAGCGCGGTGTAGAAGCCCTTTTGCTCGTCGGCGCTGCCGCCCTCGACCTTCACGCGGTCGAGGTAGCCGTTCCAGGCGTCGATGGCCTTCTGGTGCACGGCGTCGAAGTCCCAGTCGGGGCTCTCCGCGTCGAGGTTTGCCAGCGCGGCGTCGGTGCTGGTGTAGGAAAGCCCGATCTTCATCTGGACGACGCTGCGGCCGGCGTCGTCGAAGCCGACGTAGAACCCGCCGTCCCTGGTCGAGACCTGCTTTGCGCCGGACGAGAGCGTGCCGTGGTCCCACGTTCCGTGGTCGGCGATGTCGCGGTCGAAGCGGGCGGCAAAGTAGACACGATAGCTGGAGGTGCTGGCGCAGAAGAGGCCGTTTTCGTGCGAGCCCGTGAGGAGGCGCTTGCCGGCCAGCGTGGCCTCGAATCCGAGTGTCGACAGCAGGTCGCTCTTGGTGCCGGACCCGATGGTCAGATACTGGCCGGTGCCCTTCGGGAAGGTGAAGCGCGCGAAGCCCGAGCGCTGGGTCGCCGTCAGATCGACCTTGATGCCCGAGCCGAGCGTCACCTCGTAGAAGCCTGGCGAGGCGATCTCCGTCGCGTGATCGAGGGTATCGGAGCGATCGAGCGTGGCGGTGGGCTTTGCGATGAGCGGAAAGATCGGGAAGTCGCGCTCGCCGGCGCAGCCGGCGCCGTCCAGATGCGTCAGGCTGAACGCGATGACGCTCTTGTCGGAGTGTTTGTAGCCCGGCGGCGACGCGAACGGCGTGTCCGGGCTGAGCTGCACCATGCCGAAAGGCAGCGCGGCGCCGGGATACGTCGAGCCCCCCTTGCCGCCGGGGACCGGATTGGGCGAGTCGCTGTCGTCGGTGCCGATGAACACGTCGACCAGCGGGACGGCGCCCTTCGTGCCCGGGCTGGTCGAGACCGGCGCGGGGTCGTGCCCCGACGGGGGCGCGCTCGAGCCGCAGCCGGCGAGCAGCAGAGCAGCTGCCGGCCAGAGCCAGCGCGCGGTCGTGGGGGACCTCATGACGGAACAGGATACGCCACGCGCCGCGGCGCTCAAGCCGCGCGCGACACGACGGCACGGAGCAGGTGCTTCTGCGCCAGGGCAAACACGGCCAGGGCGGGGAAGCTCAACAGCACGTTGCCGGCCATCACGATGTGCCAGCGCACGCCCGTGCCCTGTTCGCGCAGCAGCGCGATGCCGAGCGGAAGCGTGCGCACGGCGTCGTCGGTGGTCATCACCAGCGGCCAGAAGTAGTCGTTCCAGTGGAACACGAAGCTGAACAGGAACAGCGCCGCCAGCGTCGGCTTGAGCAGCGGCGCCAGCAGGCCGTACACGATGCGCAGCTCGCTCGCGCCGTCCATGCGGGCCGCCTCGATCAGCGAATCGGGAACCGAGAGCAGCGCCTGGCGCACCAGGAATATACCGAACGCGCTGACGCCGAAGGGCAGGATCAGCGCGGCCATCGTGTTGACCAGGTGCACGTCGGCGAGCATCGCGAACACGGGCACGAAGCGCACCTGGGCCGGGATCAAGAGCGTTGCGACGACCGCGGTGAACGCGACGCCGCGGCCGGTGAAGCGCAGCTTGGCCAGGGCGTAGCCGGCCGGCAGCGCGACCAGGATCTGGATCAGCGCGATGCCGAGGGCCATCACGGTGGTGTTCCAGAAGTAACGACCGATGGGCATCGTGTGCAGCACGTCGCGGTATGCGCCCAGGTTGAACGCAGCGGGCAGGGGAGCGGCCGGCGCCGCTACGATCTCCGGCAGCGTCTTGAAGCTGGTCGAGAGCATCCACAGGTAAGGCAGGAGCCATACGAGCGCGACCAGCCCAAGGCCGAGATAGATGGCGGCCTTGCGTGCTTTCGACGCACTGCTTGCCGTGGGGAGAGATTGTGCGCGGGTGTGCGACGTTCCCCGACAATGCCAGGACGCGACGCGCGCGTCAGCGGAAACCCGCCTTGTCATGGATCTGCGAGTGTGAGAAAATTGTTACTTGGGCGGAATCAGGAGCGGAAAATCATGAGACGCGAATTGCGTGGCTGGTCGGTTCCAGGCTTCGGGCTTGTCCTGGCACTGGTGGTGGCGGCGGCTGCGGCGGCGTGCGGTAGCAGCGGCAGCGGCGCCAACGGCAGCTCCAACGGCGGCAACGGTGGTTCCGCGGCTGATGCTGGCAACTCCGGCGGGTCGGGAGGCGGTTCGGCGGCGGCCGGCGGCAATGCGGGCACAGGCGGCTCGAGCGGTACGACATCGAACTACCCGTGCAAGGGCTGCCAGCCGTTCCCCGGCCCGACCGCGCCAACGTGCCCGGCTTCGTCCCTGGGCAACCCGAAGGTGGCCTATCCGCCCGATGGCGTGCTGCTGCCGCCGAACATGAACGTGCTCGAGGTACAGTTCGTGCCACCGCAGGGCGCGACGCTGTTCGAAGTCGACTTCGACAACTCGATCACCCACGTCAAGGTCGAGACGAAGTGCAACGCCATCACGCCGGTGCGCGGTGGCGCCAGCACCGGATGCGGGGTCACGCTACCGCAGGGCGCCTGGAACGACATCGCCAACACCAACCGCGACGGCGACCCGGTCAAGGTCACGGTCCGCGCCACGGCGAACGGCCAGTGCGTCACCACGTCCGCCGACAAGATCTCGATCAATTTCGCGAAGGAAGATCTCACCGGCGGCATCTACTATTGGCAGTCGGCGACCTACGGCGGCGTCGCGGGCACGACGGGCGGCATCTACTATCACGACTTCGGCACCTTCGACCCGAAGCCGACGCCGTTCTGGACGTCGGGCGCGACGGGCACCTGTATCGGCTGCCACACGCTGTCGAAGGACGGCGCGCGCATGACGCTCATGTTCGACGACCCCGACGCCGACGACGAGTTCGGCGACGTGCATACGACGACGCTGGACGTGGCGAACCGTACGGTCCTGGGCGGCAAGAACGTCAGTCCTGGCTTCCAGACGTTCACTCACGACCACAAGTACATGATCGCCAGCACCTTCAAGACGGGAGGCAAGCCCAAACCAGGCGCTACGAACATCGACACCTCCTTCGACGTCTGGACGGGCGACGGTGCGACGCTGGTCCAGACCGACGCGCTGCCGAACGGGATGCAGGGAACGCAGCCGAACCTGTCGGAGGACGACAAGACGCTCGTGTTCGTCGCGCCGGGCCAGGTGAGCGGCGTGAGCTCGATTTCCAAGGCGGGCGACCATCATTTCATGGGCGGCTCGCTCTGGTCGGCGACGTTCGACGAGGCCACGAGCGCGCTGACCGGCTTCAAGGCGTTCCTGACAGCCACGGGCCAGGAGAACTTCTACTACCCGGACCAGTCGGTCGACGGAAACTGGGTCGTCTTCAACGAGAACAACGACACGTCGGCGGCCAACAACAACGGCGATTGCTTCTACAGCCGCCAGGGCGTCATCAAGATCATCCATTTCCCGCCGCAGGCCGGGGACAAGCCGCTCGATCTCCCGAATCTCAACAAGGCTGCCGGCCTGAGCAACTCGTGGCCACGCTGGAGCCCGGCGCTGCAGACCTACAAGAACCACAAGATCCTCTGGGTCACCTTCTCCTCGAATCGCGACTACGGCCTGCGCCTGAAGAACACCGGCTTCGACAACTACTATCCGCCGGAATCGCCGACCTACGATCAGCCCCAACCCGGCACCAAGAAGGGCGTCACGTTCGACCAGTACGCCGCGCCCCAGATCTGGATGGCGGCGGTGATCGTCGATCCGTCGCGATCGATCGACTCGACCGACCGGTCCTTCCCGGCGTTCTGGCTTCCGTTCCAGGACGTGACTGCGCACAACCACTCGGCGCAGTGGGTGGCGAAGGTGGCCCACGGCGGCACGCCCGACGCTGGCACGCCCGACGCTGGCACGCCCGACGGCGGCACGCCCGACGGCGGCACACAATGTGGCGGCCAAGGCGCGGCGTGCGGAAGCGGCAATCCACTGTGCTGCAGCGATGAGATCTGCTGTGGCGGGACCTGCCAGCCGAGCTGCATCCAGTAGCGCGAGCGCGTCCTAGATCGGTTCCTGGCGCCGCCACGCCCACAGCTGCAAGAGCGTGAGCCCGAGCAGCAGCACGAAGAAGATGACGACCTCGGCGCTGGCGCGACCTACTCTGAGGTTCTCGAAGATCTGTTCGTAGATGGCGTAGACGAACACCGTGGTGGAGCGCACCGGGCCGCCCTGGGTCATCACGCGCACCACGTCGAAGACCTGGAAGGTCAGGATCAGGCTGGTCGTGCCCACGAAAGCCGCGGTCGGCCTGAGCATCGGCCAGGTGACGTTGGCAAAGCGATGCCAGCCGCCGGCGCCGTCAAGCGAGGCGGCCTCGTAGAGCGAGGCAGGGATGTCCTGCAGCCCGGCCACGAACAGCACCATGGCGTAGCCGGTGATCTTCCAGATCGTGACGCCGGCGAGCGTGTACAGCGCCACATGCGGATTGCCGAGCCAGTTCGCGGTCGGCAGCCCGAGAGCCCGCAATAGATGCGTGAGCACGCCGGCGTCCGCATCCAGCACCCAGAGGAAGAGCAGCGCTACGCTCACCCACGAGATCACGTAGGCGCTGAAGATCGCCGAGCGTACGAAGCTGAAGAAGGCGCCGCGCCGGTTGAGCACCAGCGCCAGGCCCAGACCCAGCACCATCGAGCCGACCACCACCACGACGCTGAACACCAGCGTGGTCCAGAAGGCGTGCCAGATCTCGCCCGACGCAAACAGCACGCGGTAGTTGTCGAGCCCGACCCAGCGCGGCGGGGTGAGCAGATCCCAGGCGAACAGGCTTCTATATGCCGCGTAGAGAAGCGGCCAGAAGAAGAAGACGAGCAGCAGGATCGCCGTCGGCGCCAACATCCACCAGGGGTCGAAAGGCCGGCGCGGTCTCACCGGAGGTTCCTGTTCGCCTGGGCCCGCGCTTCGGACAGCAGCCGCTGTGCGCTCTCGTGCGAGAGCACCGCGCTCTCGAGCCGCGGCTGGACGATCTCGCGCTGGATGCGGAACAGCTGCGTCGACCACGGCCAGGGCATCGCCACCCGCAGCTGCTCGTAGGCCACGCTGTCGTTGGGGTGGCGCTGGTAGTAGCCCTCCGCGTCCAGGCGTTTCACCGCGGAGTGTGTCACCGGCATGTAGCCGGTGCGCGTCGCCCAGGTGATGACCTGCGCCGGCTCCAGCACCCAGCGCAGGAACGCCCAGGCCGTCTGCTTCTGCTGCTCGGGGGCGTCCTTGAGGATCACCCAGAACGTGCCGCCTGTCGGCACGGCGCGGCGCTTGTCGCCCGGCAGCGGTGCTGCGACGACGGGGAAGGGTGCATTGTCCTCGAGGTATTTGAGGAAGGCCGTAAACGTCCAGATCATCGCCGTGCGCCCGGCGAGGTAGTCCTGGTTGGTCGCTTCCCAGGCGTTGTAGTCGCGCCCAGGCGGAGGCTTCATGCTGTGGTCCTGCGACACCATGTGCTGCCACAGCTCGAGCGCTTCCACGCCCGCGGCGCCGCCGAGCGAGACTCGTCCGTCCGGCTCCACCACCTGGCCGCCGGCTTGTCCGACCAGCGCAACCCAGAACCACCAGTCGATGGGACAGCCGAAGCCGTAGCGCGTGACGCCTCCATCGGAGCGTGCGGTGAGCGCGACCGCCGTCTCGCGCAGCTCCTGCCACGTGGTAGGCGGCGGAAGCCGGGCCTTTTCGAACAGGTCGCCGTTCAGGTAGGCGATGGGCGTCGAGCGGTTGAAGGGCAGGGCGACCAGCGGGCGCTTGTCCCCGCCCAGCCAGGAACGGTCCTGTCCGAGCGCGGGGATCACATCCAGACTGCGCGCGTCCGGGTAGTCGTCGAGCTTCTCGAGCACGCCGGCGCTGGCCAGATAGGGGACCACTTCGCCCACGACGTGGCTGAAGGCGGGGCCGGCCTTGGCAGCGATCGCGGTGCGCAGCTTGGCCAGCGCCTCGAAGTAGTCGCCCTGGTAGACGGCGTGGATCCAGTGATCGCGCTGCGCGTGGTTGAAGCGATGCACCAGCTCTTCGAGCACGCGGCGGTTGCGCCCGCCGTAGCTGAACCAGAGCGAAGCGACCTTGCGACCGGGAGGAGCATGCGTCGTCTCGCAGCCCAGTGTTGCCACGCCGGCGGCGGCTGCGCTGGCCTGCAGGAACTGGCGCCGCTTCACAGCGCCAGCCCCGTCTCCCGGTCGAACCAGCGGATCCTGGACTCGTCGATGGTGAGCGTCACCACGTCGCCCGGCGCAGGCGCCTCGAAGCCAGCGATGCGCGTGCGGATCGTCTGGCCGTCGGTTTCCAGCTCCACGTGCGTCTCGGCGCCGAGCGGCTCGACGGAGGTAACGCGCGCGTCCGGGATCGCGCGCGAGATGCCGGTATGGCCACCCTGCAGGCCGTAGGCCTCGTGCCCCGCGATGTGCACGTGCTCGGGGCGGATGCCGGCCACCAGCTTCTTCGGGGTCTCCATCGACGGGGGCGGCATGCTCAGCTTACCGCCCCGGGCGCGCGCTCCCTGGCGCTCCATCTCGATCAGGTTCATGGGCGGCGAGCCGAAGAACGAGGCCACGAACGTGCTCGCGGGCTTCTCGTAGATGCGCCGGGGTGTGTCGACCTGTTCAAGCCTTCCCGCGCGCAGCACGGCGATGCGGTCGCCCAGGGTCATCGCTTCGGCCTGGTCGTGCGTCACGTAGAGCGCTGTCGCTTCCAGTCGTCCCAGCAGCTTGCCGAGCTCGACCCTGAGCTCGGCGCGCAGCGCCGCGTCCAGGTTCGACAGCGGCTCGTCGAACAGGAACACCTCGGGGCGGCGCACGATGGCGCGACCCATCGCCACGCGCTGCTGCTCGCCGCCGCTGAGCTGCCCGGGCCGGCGGTCGAGCAGCCGTGTGATGCCAAGCATGCCAGCTGTCTCGTCGACCACCTTGTCGCGTTCGGCGGGCGGAACCTTGCGCATGCGCAGCGGGAAGCCGAGGATCTCCCGCACCAACATGTGCGGATACAGGGCAAAGCCCTGGAACACCATGGCCACGTCGCGCTGCTGCGGCGGCACGTCCCGCATGCTGCGCTTGCCGATGTGGATGCTGCCCGAGTCGGGCACGTCGAGCCCGGCCACCAGCCGGAGCGTGGTGCTCTTGCCGCAGCCGCTCGGGCCGACCAGGCACAGCACCTCGCCCGCGGCGATGTCGAGATCCAGTCCGTCGACGGCCGGCCGGTCGCTGCCCGCAAAACGGCGCGTGAGCTTCTCGATGCGGACCGGCGATGCCATCGGGCCTCTCTTCTCGCGTCAGGGCGGGGCCTGGATGCTATACGAGCCCCGTCCGCATCCTAGTGCCGCTTTCCGGAAGTTTTGCCAGACTTTCGCCGGCGGCGGCGCTGCTTTTCGAGTCACGTCTGCATGAGGATCCCCGCAGCACTAGCCGTTTCCATGGTCGTCGGCCTGCCGGCCTGCCGCTCCAGCCACACGAAGTCCGGCCCAGCCAGCGCGGCCAGCAGTGCGCCGGCGCCCAGCGCAGCCACAGCGCAGAGCTCCGCGCCGACCGCAGCCGCAGCGCCCAGCGTGTCCGGCTCGAGCGCGCCAGCCGGCTCGAGTCCACCGGCGGCGTCGAGCGCCCCCGTAGCGATGAAAAGCTGCCCGCCGGACATGAAGGCGATCCCCGGCGCGACGTTCTGGGTCGGCGCGAAGCGAGGTACGGGATCCCATGAAGAGAGCCCGCGCTTCCAGACCCAGGTCGCCGACTTCTGCATGGACACGACCGAGGTCACGGTCGACGCCTACGAGCAGTGCGTGAAAGCCGGCGCGTGCAAGCAGGCCTTCGACACGCAGTACTCCTGCAACGTGCACCGGAAGAACCACGGCGATCATCCGATCAACTGCGTCGACTGGCATCAAGCGCACGACTACTGCGCCTGGAAGCACCGCCGCCTGCCGACCGAGGTGGAGTGGGAGTACGCGGCGCGCGGCGGCACGGAGTACCGCAAGTACTCGTGGGGCGACGAGGAGCCGGACGGCCGCACCTGCTGGAAGCACCCTGGCGGCTCGTGCAAGATCAAGAGCTACCCAGCTGGCGCGTTCGGTCTGTACGACATGACCGGCAACGTCTGGGAGTGGACCAGCACGTGGTTCGGCTTGTATCCCTGGCCTCCGGTGAAGTCGCCGACGAAGGTCTATCGCGGCGGAAGCTGGAGCCGGCGCTTCGACAAGTGGATGGACACCAAGCTGCGCGATCGCTTGCAGCCCGACAAGTGGGGCTCGCATCTCGGAATGCGCTGCGCGCTGACGCTACCCGACACGAAATGCCCGTTCGGTCGCACGAAAGACGGGACGCAGTGTCTGTTCAAGGTCACGAAGGTGAACTGCGAGCACGGCCTGGAATGGAACGGCACGCGCTGCGCTCGCAAGGGCGAGACGCTGTGCAAGAAGGGCTGGAAGTTCGTGCGCGGCCACGGTTGCCAGATGATAGACCCCGTGAAGTGGGTTCCGCCGCCAATCCCCACCAAGGATGTGAGGCGCACGCGTTCCCCGCAGTTCGACCCCGACTGCCACAAATACTACCCTGGGCGCCCCAAAGCCTGGCGCTACTCGGGCGGCAGCCACGTCGCCCGCAACATCGTGAGCGAGAAATCCGGATGCAAGAATCGCGACGTGGGAGTGGGATGGAACTCGTGCTGCTGCCCGTGAGACGGAGTCTTCCACTCCTGGCGCTGGTGCTGACCGCGAGCTGTGCCGGCGCCCAGCCTGCCCCGGCAGCGCCGGCAGCGCCGGCACAGAAGCCGCCGACGGCGGCCGCCCCCACGCAACCGGTCGAGCACCAGAACGCCGAATCGGCGGCGGCTGCAGGGCAGGGAAGCAAGCTCGCGCCCGCGCCGAGCGCGGCGCCGGCGGCCGCGAAGACGCCGGCAGCCACGAACAAGAGCGACCCGGCGACGGCTGCCAGTGTCGCCGCCAAGCCCAAGCCCGACAGCCCGCCGCCGCTTCCGAAGGGCACCACGGTGCTGCACATCGGCGACTCGTTCGCCGGTGCGCTCGGCATCGAGCTCGACAAGCAGCTCAAGGCCCAGGGCGTGCACGGCATCCTGCGCTACAAGACGGCGAGCTACATTCCGGAGTGGGCGTACCACGGCAAGGTGCGGCAGTACGTGCGCCAGTACAAGCCGGATCTGGTGCTCATCACGCTCGGCGCCAACGAGCTCCGGATCGTCAACCCCGAACAGCGCATCCACGCGATCAAGAAGCTCGTTGGCGAGCTCGACGGGCGTCCGTGTGTGTGGGTCGGGCCGCCGCTGTGGAGCAGCGTCCACAACGATCTCCTGAAAGTGATCCGCGACAACGCCAAGCCGTGTCGCTTTCTCGACAGCACCCGGCTCTTTCCCGACATGCCGCGCGTCCGCGATCACATCCACCCCACGATGAACGCGCGGCACGAGTGGGCCAAGCGTGTGATCGGCTGGCTGGCTCGCGAACGCGTGCCGGACGGCGACAGGCCCTGGCAGCTGAAGCCGCCGCCGGAAAATCCGCTGCCGCTCGCCGACGCCCCGCCGAAGAAGAAGTAGTAGCGGCTAGCGCCCGGTCAGAAGCCGCGATGCGCCCATGCCGAGCAGCAATCCGCCCAGGCCGCCGGCGAACAGGGCGACGATGACGCCCGCCAACACGGCGCTGAAGCGGTCGGCGAGGTCGATGTGGGCCGGCAGGTACAGGGACAGCGCGACCGTCATGCCGACCCAGGGCGCGAAGCGATTGAGAATGCCGCGGCCGCTCGCGAGTGCTTCAACGAGAGCCGCAGCCAGGGCCAGGAGTCCGAACAGGACTACGAACGGCACGAAGGGCAGGGCAGGGACGACCGCCGGAAAGAGCGCGTGGGAAACGCTCAGCTCGGAAGCCAGGAGCACCAGCCCGCCCACGCCAAACGCCGCCGCCCGGAGCTTCGGGTGGGCGTCGCGCAGGGGCAGCGCACCCATGACGACCGCCACCACGGGCAGCGCCAGGGCAACGAAGGTCGCCTCGTACGGCCGTGACGCCTTGAAGCGCGTTCCGGCGAACAGCAGCACGGCCACACCCGCCAGGATCGGGATGCGCCAGCGATCCACGAACTCCTCCAGCTTTTCGTCCCCGTCGGACCTCTGCGGCAGCTCCGGGTCGAACTCGACTTCGGGAGCGAGATCCTGCAGACGGCGAGCTGCCTGGCGCTCGCGGCGGCGGAGTTGAGCGGCCTTTCGCGCCGATTCGCGGTCCGCGCGGGCAGCGGAGGGGCTCGACGGCTCGGGGGAGGGCTGGTCGATCATGGGCTACAGCCCGGGCGTCCCGGGCCGACGCACGATCTGGGTCTTCGTGCCGTGCAGCGCAAGCCGCACACTGACGAAAGAGTGGTGACCCCACGGGGACTCGAACCCCGGTTACCGGCGTGAGAGGCCGATGTCCTAACCGCTAGACGATGGGGCCAGTGTCGTCCCGTTCTGGTCAGGGACGACGGCTTTGCTGGGGGACCAGGATTCGAACCTAGATAACAAGAACCAGAATCTTGCGTCCTGCCGTTAGACGATCCCCCAAAGGAGCCGACTACCCGGCGGCCCACAGGGAGCCGGCGGGCCCGGGTTCCTATCGTCTATCGTCGGACGATGCAAGGGGGGGTGGGTCGATTTTCGCTGGGGCTTGATTCCCGCCGCAATTGGCTTAAGTTCCGCGGCCACAACACTTTGCGGCCGGCCCGTCTGGCTGGCCGAGACGCTGCCCGGTACGTCATCTGAAGGAGAACGCCCCATGACCCAGAAAGAGATCCTCTATCGCAGCAACGCCCGCCGGTCGCTGCAGCGCGGGGTCGACGCCCTGGCCGATGTCGTCAAGGTCACCCTCGGTCCGCGTGGCCGGAACGTCGCGATCGAGAAGAGCTGGGGCGCGCCGCTGGTCACCAAGGACGGCGTCAGCGTCGCCAAGGAGATCGAGCTCAGCGACAAGCTCGAGAACATGGGCGCCCAGATGGTGCGCGAGGTTGCTTCCCGCACCAACGACGACACGGGCGACGGCACCACCACCGCGACCGTGTTGGCACAGAGCCTGTTCAACGGCGGCCTAAAGCTCGTCGAGGCGGGTACTGCCGTCATGGAGCTCAAGCGCGGCATCGACAGGGCTGTCGAGGTCGTCACTGCCGACCTGAAGAAGCAGGCGAAGAAGGCCAAGGACTCGAACGACATCAAGCGCATCGCGACGGTCAGCGCGAACGGCGACGAGGTCATCGGCGAGATGCTCGCCGATGCGATGGACAAGGTGACGCGCGACGGTGTGATCACCGTGGAAGAGGCGCGGGGCACGGAGACCGAGGTCGAGGTGGTCGAGGGGATGCAGTTCGACCGCGGCTACCTGTCGCCGTACTTCGTTACCGACCAGAAGCATATGAAGGCCGAGCTGGACAACGCGTACCTGCTCGTCACCGACAAGAAGGTCTCGGCCATGGCCGACATCGTCGGCGTGCTGGAGGACGTGAACAAGAAGGGTGCGCCGCTGCTCATCATCGCCGAGGACGTGGACGGCGAAGCCCTGGCGACGCTCGTGGTCAACAAGCTGCGCGGCGTGCTCAAGATCGCCGCGGTCAAGGCTCCGGGCTATGGCGACCGCCGCAAGGAGATGCTCAAGGACATCGCGACGCTGACCGGCGCCACGCCGTTCATGGAGGACCTGGGCCGGAACTTCGACAGCATCACGCTCAAGGATCTCGGTCGCGCCGGTCACATCGTGATCGACAAGGAGAACACCACGATCGTCAGCGGGAAGGGCGACAAGGCGGCTATCAAGGGCCGCATCGAGCAGATCCGCCGTCAGATCGACGAGACGAGCAGCGACTACGACCGCGAGAAGCTCGAGGAGCGGCTGGCGCGGCTGAGCGGCGGCGTCGCCGTGGTCCGCGTGGGTGCCGCGACGGAGCCCGAGATGAAGGAGCGCAAGGCTCGGGTCGAGGACGCGCTGGCTGCCACGCGCGCGGCGGTGGCCGAGGGCTACGTGCCCGGTGGCGGCGTGGCGCTGCTGCGGGCGAGCGCCGCGATCAAGGGCCTGCTCGACGAGCTGCCGGAAGGCCAGCGCATCGGCGCGAGGCTCCTGGCACGCTCGCTGGAGGCGCCGCTGATGCAGATCGCGGCGAACGCGGGCCTCGAGCCGCGCGTGGTCGTCGAGAAGGTCCGCGAGGGCAAGAACGCCTTCGGTTACGACGCGGCCACCGGCAAGTACGGCGACATGGTCAAGGCGGGCATTATCGACCCCGTCAAGGTCGTGCGCGTGGCCCTGGTCAACGCTGCCAGCATCGCCGGCATGATGCTCACGACCGAGTGCATGGTTGCCGAGAAGCCGAAGCCGGAGGCCGACATGGGCGACATGGGCGACATGGGCGACATGGGCGGCATGGGCGGCATGGGCGGCATGGGCGGCATGGGCGGCATGGGCGGCATGGGCGGCATGGGCGGCATGGGCGGCTTCCCGATGGGTTGAGCCGCCGCCCGCGCTCCGCTTTGACCGGCTCGGCCGGACCGCGATAGACTCGACGCTAGATGAGCGACACACCCGGTTGTCCCGCGTCCGGTCGGAACCCGGCGTGCCGCCGCCGAACACGCGGGATGGGTGGATGGAACTTCGCGTAATCGGCTGCCACGGGGGAGAGACCCCGAGGCACAGGACCAGCGCGTTCGTCGTGGACGAGCGTCTGGCGATCGACGCGGGCTCGCTCACCAGCGGGATGGATCTGAAGTCGCAGTTCCAGCTTTCCGGCTGCGTGATCAGTCACGCCCATCTCGATCACATCCGCGATCTGGCCACGATCGCGGACAACCGCTGTCAGGCCGAGTGCGAGCCGCTGGTCGTTGCCGCCACCCGCGGCACCATCCAGGCCTTGAAGAAGCACTTCTTCAACAACCTGATCTGGCCGGATTTCTCGGAAATTCCCAACAAAACACGCCCGACCATCCGCTTCGTGGAGCTCAAGCCCGAAAAGGCCACCAAGGTCGGCGGCTACACGGTACGCAGCGTCATGGTCGACCACACGATCGAGTCGGCCGGCTTCATTATCGACGGTCCGGACGCGACGATTGCCTACAGCGGCGACACGGGCCCGACCGAGCGCTTCTGGGAGCTCCTCCGCAAGGAGGACAATCTCAAGGCCTTGCTGATGGAAGTGAGCTTTCCGAACCGCGAGCAGAAGCTCGCCACGGTCAGCGGCCACCACACGCCGCGCACGCTGGTCAAGGACCTCAAGAAGTTCAAGAAGCCCCAGGACCTGCCGACGCTGCTCTATCACATCAAGCCGGTGTTCCAGAGCGAGGTCGAGCAGGAGTGCGCCAGGCTGCGCGGCGTGAACCTGGCCGTCGTCGGCCTCGGCGACCACTTCGTGCTCTGAGCCGCGCTCCGCCGTCGGGCGGAACGCTCGTGGCTTCAGGCTCCAGGCGCGTCGGAGCGCGGTTCCGGGGCGCTTCTGGGGGGTCCTGGCAGCCTCTGCCGGCGGATTTACGGCTCGATACCGCCGGCTTTCCACAGCCCTGGCTACGGCCGCACCCACCCTCTGAGTTAACATAATGTATCTTATGCGAACTCGATAACCAGGTCGTACAGGGGATGGCGGGCTCTGGCCCGTCAGGCGTAGCCGGGCCGCGCCACCGCGTCCGGCGCTCCCCTGGAACCCAGATGCCTGCGAAAGCGGCGCGAAGCGCGGCGAGCTATCCGGACAGCGGCGGTGGCGTCACGTAGATGCCGAGCAGATTGCCGCCGTTGGTCACCACGAACGCCCGCCGTCCGTACGCTGCTGGCGTCATCGAGATGCCGTCGCCGGTCCCGAACCCGTCGATCAGACTGCCGTCGATCGGGCTCAGCAGATACAGCCCGAGCTTGGTGCTCGACATCATCAGCGCGCCCTCGATCGGCACGGGCTTGGACACGCCGCCCGATGGCAGCGACTGGCGCCAGACCTCGCGGCCGTTCTCCGGGTCGAGCGCCCACAGGCCCGTCGTGCCGCTGGACGCCAGCAGCAGCTCGCGAGCCGGCAGCATCGGGCCCTTGCCGCTGCGCGGCGGGTGCGCCGGCTGGCTCCAGTAGGTCAGCTCGCTGACGCCGCCGACGGCCGGGTTCGACCAGACCTGGGTTCCGGTGTCGGCCGAGAGCGCGTACACGCCGCCCTCGTAGCTGGCGACGAAGACCACGGCTCCCGCGTCGATTTCGCGGCCCACTGGCGTCGTGTCCACGTCGAGGTACTGCGGGATCTCGCCCAGTGTCTGCTCGGCCTCGCCGGCGAGATCGACGGGCTGCCACGCCTCGTCTCCGGTGTTGGCGTCGAACGCCGTCACCGTTCCGTCGCTGAAGCCGGCGTACACCTTGCCGCGCCACACCAGCGGTCCCGCATAGCCCGCGATCTCCATGCCCATCGCGGGCGTACGGTGCTGGCTCCAGATGCGCTTTCCCGTTTCCGGATCGAGCGCGAGCACCGTGTCGTTCGCGTTGACGACGTACAGCTTGCCGCCCGACAGCACCGGTTGCCGCGAGACCTCGGCGTTGCTGTTGAAGCGCCACAGCAGATGTCCGTCCTGCGCGCGGACCTTGTACAGCGCACCGTCGTTCGAGCCGAAATAGACGACGTCTTCCTGCGGATCGTACAGCGGATGGCACTGGACGAAGCCCAGCGTCTCGAAGCGCCACAATGCGTGGCCGTCGCCGGCGCTGATCGCATACAGACCGTTGTCGCTCGAGCCCACGAACACCCGCCGGTGGGCAGCGTCGATCTCGGGCTGGCCCCGCTCGTACGGCTCGCCCCGGTGTCGCGCCGGCGCCACGACGTGGCGCGAGTACACCACTTTCATCGACCAGCTGGGCCGATGAACCCAGGTCGGAAGCTCGGGATTGGCGCCCGAACGGATCGACGCACAGCCACCGCCCAGCAGCGCTGCCGAGAGCAGAGCCAGGCTGCCGAACCGGGTTCTTGCTCTCATGGCGCGGAGCCAGCCGGTGCTGGTGCGGGTTTCGGTGCCGCCGTCGGCGCGTGGCTCGTTGGCGTCTTCGGAGGCGCTTTGGTCTTCTTCGGCGCGGGCTTGGAAGTCCCCTTGGGCTCCGGCGCGGGCGCTGGCGCCTGCTCCGGTGCGGTTGTCGAGGTCTCTTCCGGCGTGGGCGGCGGCGGAGGAGGCATCTTGCCCGGAGGCGGCAGCTTCAGCCCCATGCTCTTCATCAGTTCCTTGAGCTTGGTGGGGTCCTTCTTGATCTGCTCGCGCAGCTTCTCGATCTGCTGTGGGGTCAGCGTCATGCCGCCGCCGGGGGCGCTGGCCGGCACCGCGGACGGATTGATCGTCTCCGTCAGCTGCTGGGTCATCGCTGCGAGATAGCTCTTCGGCGGGTACGGCGAGTCGCTGTCCGAGAGCTTCTTGTTCACCTTCTTGAGCAGCTTCTCGGCCTCGTCCTTCTTGCCCTGCAGGTACGCCACCCGCGCCTGGTGGTAGAGCGCGAGTGCGGTGAACCCGGGCACCTCCATGTTTTCCAGCTCGCGATAGGCCTTGGCAGCGGCGTCCAGCTTGTTCTGCGCTTCCAGGCACATTCCGACGCCCTCGATGGAGCGTCCCTTCACGTCCGTGTCGTGCTTGGCCAGCTCGCTGTCCTTGACCGACTCGTAGTTCTTCTGGGCGTCGGCGAACTTGTTCTGGTCGTACTGCACGCCCGCCAGCCCCAGCGTCGCGAGGATGGAGGTTCCCGAGCCCTTGGCCACGGAGGCGGCGGCCTCGTACGACTTTGCAGCCGCCTCGTCGCGTGCCTTGACCGTCGGGAACGTCTTGCGTGGGTCGAAGTCGGCTTCGGGTCCGCTCACGTCGTCGCCCGGCAGCTTCGCCGACTCGTCCTCGACCGCGGCGATCAGCTTGTCCGATGCCTTCTCGATCGTCTTGGTGTGGCGCCAGCTGTAGATCTCCCAGCCGATGCCGCTCGCGATCAGCGCCACGACCACCCACTGCACGATGTTGAAGTGATCCTGGAGCCAGGTGGTCACCTTCTGCGTCGAACGAGCGAGCGCATCGTCGACCATCTCGCCGGCGGCGAGCCCTTCCTGACGCTCGCGACGGCGCGCAGCAGCACGTTCGCGGATGCGCTCGTTGCGATCGCGGATCCGATCGGGCGAGCCGTCGCGCTTCTTCTTCTTCTTCTTCTTCCTGGGCTGCCCGGTGCGTGGACGGCGGGGCTTTTCTTCGGCGGCCGCTTCCTCGGCAGCTGCCGCGTCCTCTTCGCCTTCACCTGGCTCGTCGGTTTCGGCTTCGGCTTCGCCTTCGGCCTCGGCTTCAGCTTCGCCGGCCTCGTCGACTCCAGCTTCGGCTTCGCCTTCGGCCTCGTCGGACTCCGCGCTTTCGGGCGCTTCGTCTTCCTTGACGTTCCTGCTCTTCGCGGCGGCGCGCGCGCCGTGAGCGTCGTGTTTCCTTGTCTACCACCGGCGCCTCTATACCACCGCTAGCGCGCCCTTCGATGACTTCGCGCGGAGATTCGGCTACTCCGTCCCCGCGTCCCCCTGCCCGGCCTCGGCCGCACCCCCGTCCCGGCCCGGCTTCCAGGGCTTGGGCGCCGGGGGCGGCAGCTCGTCGGCGAGCGGCACCAGGGCCAGAGCCTGCAGCACCACCTGGCGGTCGGCGAACACCACCAGCTGGATCGCGTGCCCCGCCTTGGCGTGCATCGACGCCGGCAGGACCCCCGCGACCTCCACCGGCTTGCCACTGGCCGGGATCTCCAGCGTCAAGCTGTTGGAGGAGTCGATTTGTGGGAGATTGTGGGACCTTATGGCCTCACCCTTCGAGTTGTACTTGATTCTGGACAGGGGCAACCCGATGTGGACCTCGCCCTTCTGGCGGCCATCGGTGTGGGCTTGTACCAGTGCCCGGACGCCCTTGCCGTTTCCCCCCGGCGGCACGACAAGCGTCAGCTCCACCCCCAGCTCGCTCTGCCGGCGCAGCTTGTCGAGCGCGTGCTTGTCCGGGCCTCCGATGTTCTCGAGGATGCCCGCCTTCACGGCGAAGCCCAGCCCTCCGGCCAGCGGATCCGGCACACCGAGCCAGCGGATCAGCGGCCGGGCGATCCCGGCGCCGGCGCCCAGCTGGACCAGGGCGCGGGTGATGGCCACCCGGGCGCTCTGGTAGCGCTCGCGTTCCAGCGCCTTGATCAGCGGGCCGCGAGCGGACTCGTCGCCGATCTTCGCCAGGGACGCGGCGATGTACGGCCTCAGCCGCACGTCGCCCAGCGACTGCATGAGCGGCCAGACCGCGTCCTTGTCCTTGATGTCCGCCAGCGCGGTCAGAAGCTGCCGCGAGCGCTCGTAGTCGCGGGCCTGGTCGTCCTTCCACCAATCCACCAGGGTGTCCGCGCCGCGGCTGTCCCCCGACTCGGCCAGGGCCAGCGCGGCCAGCCGACGCCAGTGCAGGTCCTTCGACTTGGCGAGCTCGAAGGTCAGTGGCGCCCCCTGCCCCAGCCGCGTCAGCGCCAGTGCGCACCAGCGCTTCACGTCCGTATCCTCGTCGCGGCCCAGAGCGAGTCTGAGCGCCGGCGCGGTCTCGGGTCGTTTGAGCTCGAACAGCAACTCGGCGGCCTTGCGGCGGATGGCCGGATCCGCGTCGTCGAGCAGGCCGGCGATGTCGCCCGCCGCGTCGCCGTCGCCCGCTACGCCCCGCAGGATCGGCGCGGGCCAGTCCTTGCCTTCCGCGCGCAGGCCTCGCACCTCGTAACGGCCGTGCGAGGCGTTGAGCTCGCGCAGGCGCACGCGCATCTTCCTGAAGCGCTCCGGATGATCGTGCCGCGCGTCGCGCCGCTCGTGGGGGTCCGTCGCAAGATCGAACAGGCGGCACGCTCCGATCCGGCGCTGGCAGATCAGACGATACGGCCCTTCAGCCAGCAGCGACTGCTGGTCGGTCTCGGCCAGGGCCAGACCGTCACCGGACTTGCGCTTGCCCGCGATGAGGGCGCCCAGATCACGGCCGCGCACCCGCGGCGGACGTGGGATGTCGAGCGCCCCGAGCACGGTCGGCAGCAGATCGATCGTCTGGACGACCTCGCCGATGCGGTGTGGCCCCTTCACGCCGGGCAGCGACATGACCAGCGGTACGCGGACCTGTTCCTCGTACACGCTGCTGCCGTGGTAGTGCCCGCCGTGGTCGCCGAACTCCTCGCCGTGGTCGGCGGTGATGATCACGTCGGTTCCAGGGCGGCGCTTGCGGAACCCGCTGACCAGCTGCCCCACCGTGTCGTCCGCGAAGGCGATCTCGGAATCGTAGCGGTCGATATCGCGGTCTCCGAAGTCGTGGCCCTTGTGGGCCTCGTACGGCTCGTGCGGCGCGAACAGGTGCACCCACACGAACACATTGTTGCTGCTCTTTTCCCCGTCCAGGTAGCGCATCACCTGCGCTACGCGCCCTGCCCCCTCCTTGAACTCGACCTTGGCGTATTCGAAGCCGAGATGCGTGTTCTTGAAGTGCGTGAAGCGTTTGGGATCGATGAAGAACACCGCGGGGGGATAGAACGCAGCGGTCCGGTAGCCGTAGGTCCGGAGCAGCGACGCCCAGGTGTCCGAGTCCTCCCCCGCCCCCTGCAGCAGCAGCGGCCGCATGTACTTCCCGGTCATCATCGAGGTGACCGAATACGAGGTGTGCGGCGTCGGGCAGTAGGCGTGCGTGAAGATCACGCCCTTTCTGGCCAGCGCGTCGATGTGCGGCGTCGTGTTGCGCTGGTAGCCGTACACGCCCAGATGGTCGGCGCGCAGCGCGTCGATGCTGATGAACAGGATGTCGTGATGGCGAAGATCCAGCGGCCGGTCGGCTCCCCGTGGCTCGGGTGCGACGCAGTCCGGGTCCAGCATCGGGTCGCAGGCGGTGCCCGCGCTGGGCAGCGGCGCGGGCGGCGCAAGCTCTGCCGCAAGCCGTACGCCCTGGCCGAGCAGCGGGGCCTGGTCGAGCAACAGCAGGCGGAAGTTGTCGAAGTAGGCGAGCCTGGCGGCAGCCGGGCGCGCGACGGCAAGGGCCACCAGCACGACGACTGCAGGCAGCACAGGCCCGACCCAGCGGCGCCAGCCCTTGGAAGGCTCCGGCGTGGTCTGCGGCCATGCCAGCGTCAACCACGGTGCGGCCAGCAGTGCCAGTGCGGAAAGTCCGTAGTGGAATGCCGGGTACAGCCTCACCATCACGAAGCGGTTCTCGAGCTCGACGCACAGGATCAGCACCGCAGCCGTTGCCGCGATCGTTGCCGGTCGTGACTCCATCCAGCGCGCCACCGCCGGTGCGGCCGCGTACACGACCGCGCCGACGGTTATTCCGACCCCCAGCGCGAAACCGCCGCGGGTGGCCAGCGTCGCGAGATGACGTCCGCCGCCGACGCCCCACGCGCCGGCTGCACTGCCCAGTGCAACGAGAGCGGCCAGTAGTCGCCTGGAGCCGAGCTGTTCCGCCTTGCCCGCCAGCCAGAACAACACGCCCCCTGCCCCGCCGAGCACGGCTCCCGCCAGCAGCGCGACCGGCGCCAGCCACAGCGTTGCGAACTGCAACTCCCATACGCTCGCAATGCGAGCGTGCGAGATCGTTGCCACGACGATCAGCTCCACAGCGATCACCAGCCAGGCGGCCAGCACGGAGCGAGCGAGCAGCCGACGCATCATCCCGCCTCCGCCCTGGCTTCAGGGCGCTCCGGTAGCCGCTCGACGAACAGACGCAACAGCGCGTGGTCGGGGCTGGCCAGATCCGGATCGTCGCGACCCACGCGCTCGACATCGGAGGGAATGCGCTCCAGCCATGCGGCGTCGGCGAAGCTGTCGAGGTACACGAGGCCGCTGTCGCCCGACTGTCGCGTGCCACCTGCATCGCCCGGTCCGCGCAGTTCCAGGTCGGCCCGGGCCACGTCCGCACCGCCTGACAGGCGGACCAGCGTCTCGAGTCTCGATCGCGCGGGCTCGACGAGCGGCACATCGTGCACCAGCAGGCACGTTCCGGCGCGCCCGGAGCGCCCCACTCTACCCCTCAGCTGGTGCAGCTGCGACAGGCCGAAGCTCTCGGCCCCGTCGACCACCATCAGTGTGGCGCGCGGCACGTCGAGACCTACCTCGATGACCGTCGTGCCCACCAGCACGGGGCTCTCGCCGCTGCGGAAACGGCGCAGCGCCTCCGCCAGCGCGCGCGGATCGAGCCTCCCGTGGGCGAGCACGACGCGTGGTGCGCCGAGCGCCTTCTCGAGCTCGGCGAAGCGGTCGAGCACGGTCGGCCCGTTCGCATCGTCGTCCGTCTCGTCGCCGATGCGCGGACAGACCACGAACACGTTGCCGCCGCCGTCGAGCGCCTCGACGACAGCGGGCACCACTTCGGCCTGCCAGCTGCCGCGGTCGACCGTGCGGGTGGCAATCGGTCTGCGGCCGGGCGGCAGCTCGTCCAGCTCGCTGGTCGAGAGCTCGCCGCGCAGTGCGAGCGCCAGCGTTCTGGGGATCGGCGTCGCGCTGAGCGTGAGCAGGTGCGGCGCCACGCCGCCGCCGCGACGCCGGCTCAGCGCCAGTCGTTGTGTCACGCCCAGCCGCTGCTGTTCGTCCACCGCGACCAGCGCGAGGCGCGGGAACTCGAGCTCGTTCGACAGCAGTACGTGCGTGCCGATCAGTACGTCGATTCCGCCATCGGCGACGCCGCGTTCGATCTGGCCCCGCTCGCGAGCGGGCACGGCTCCCGTGAGCGTCGCGACGCGCGCGCCGGTTGCTTCCGTCAGGGCCCTGGCCGTCGCGCCGTACTGCTCGGCCAGCGGCGTCGTCGGCGCCAGGATGGCAACCTGCGCGCCGCTCGAGACAGCCTGCGCGGCCGCCGCCAGCACGATGGCCGTCTTGCCCGAGCCGACGTTGCCCGACACCAGCCGCCGCATCGGTCGCTCGCCGGAAAGGTCGACCGAGACCTCGTTTATGGTGCGCCTCTGCGCCGCCGTCCACTCGAAGCCCAGCGACTGTCGCAGGCGTTCGACGGCCTCGAGCGCAGGTGGCAGGGGCAGCGCACTGCCGCCGTACTCCCGCTCCAGCCGCGCGCGGTTCCAGCTCGCAGCGAAGCTCTCCGCCCACGCCAGCCGTTCGGTGAGCGCCCGGAGCTCTGCCGCGTCGTCCAGCTGCTCCGGTTGGTGCACACCGCGGAAGCTGTCGCCCGCGGCGACAAGCCGTTCCCGCTCGACCACGTCCGGCGGCACCGGATCCGGTACGGCTCCGACACGCTCCAGAGCCGCCGTCACGAACGAGCGAAGCCGCTCCGCTCCCAGGCCGGGCAGCTTCGGATAGCGCGGCCTGGGCTTCGACGTGTCCGCGTCACGCAGTAGCTCCGGATGCGCCATCACGGCGCCGGCACCGCGACGGGCCGGAGCCAGCCGGCCGATGACCACAAGGCGTGCGCCCGGTTTGGCCACCGAGAGGATCCCGTGTGCGGCGAAGAACCACCACGCGGTCAGCGCGCCCTTGCCTCCTGCCTCGTCTGCCAGCGACACGCGGACGGCGCGGCGGCCCCGCATCGGAGCAAAGCCGGCCGAGCGCACCACGGCGCGCACGCACACGCGAGGGCGCTCTGCCGCCATGCCCAGCGCCTGCTCGACGCCAACCGCATCTTGTAGGTCGTCGTAGGCCGTGGGCAGCAGCCAGAGCAGATCGGCCAGCGTCGCGAGGCCGTGCTGGCGCAGCTTGCGGCCCACGGCGGGACCTACGCCAGGCAGGGTCTCGACCGCGGCGGTAGCCGGTAGCTCGACGCCTGCAGCGGCGGAAGAGACGGGATCTCGGGGGCATGCCGGGTCCGGGGAGTCCCGCGTCGCGGAGGGCCGTTGTTCAGCGGAACTCGACGCTGCCGACTTCGTAGTGCCGGGTTCCGCCGGGTAGGCGCACGGTCACCTCGTCGCCGGGCTCCTTGCCGATCAGCGCCCGCGCGAGCGGCGCCGAAATGGAAATCGAGCCCTTGTCGATGTCGGCCTCGTCGGCGCCTACGATGCGGTACGTGACCTCTTCGTCCGTGTCGAGATTGGTCAAGAGAACCGTCGCGCCGAAGCGGATGCGCGAGCCTTCCAGCTTGCTGGGGTCGATGACTTCCGCGCGGGCGAGCTTGTCCTCGATGTCCTTGATGCGCGCCTCGACCAGGCCCTGCTTCTCCTTGGCGGCGTGGTACTCGGCGTTCTCGCTGAGGTCACCGTGCTCCCGGGCAATGCCGATCTCCCGGGAGATCTTCGGACGTTCTTCCTTGAGGCGCGCGAGCTCTGCCTTGAGGCGCTCCGCCCCCTGGGGAGTCATGGGAACCGTTTCGGGCATCCGCCACTTGTACCGCAGCCCCCGGCACGATCAAGACGCCCTACCCCGTCCCGGGCGGCAGGCCGGGGCCCCTCCGCTTGCGTTCGTCGCCACGACCCGCTACTCCCCCGGCCAGCGATGCGCTGGCTTTCCGGCTCGATTCTGGCTGCTGTCGTGGCCCTGTCCCAGGTCGGCTGCGGTCCGAAGGTGCAAGCGCGCAATCCGCTGCACTACACGGAGGACGCGAAGCGGGCCTACGACCAGGCTCTGGATGCCTTCTTCGACCACGACTGGGAGGCGGCGACCACGTTGATGCAGGAGGTGAAGCGCAAGTACGGCTACAGCCGCTACGCGCGCCTGGCTGACCTGCGCCTGGCGGACATCTCCTATCACCAGCAGAAGTACGCCGAGGCGATCACGGGCTACAAGGGCTTCGTCCACGACTACCCGAACGATCCCGAGGTGCCGTACGCGCGCTACCGCGTCGCCCGTTCGCTGTTCCACGAGACCAGCGCATCGTTCCTGCTGCCGCCGCTCGAGGAGCGGGACCTGGCCAGCGTGCGCGACGCCTACACGTCCATCCAGGGCTTCCTCGCGGACTACCCGGACTACAAGAAAGCACGCGAACTCCACTACATGCTGGCGGTCGTGACCGGTCTTCTGGTCCGGCACGAGCTGTACGTGGCGCGCTTCTACCTCGAGCGGGACAACTTCAAGGCTGCTGTGGCTCGCGTCCAGTACGCCCTCCGGAACTACGACAACTCCGGACTGGAGCCCGAGGCCATGGCGCTGCTCGGCGAGACGTACATGAAGATGGAGAAGCGGGACAAGGCCCGGGCCGTGTTCCACCAGCTGCTGGCCCAGTATCCGGCAAGCCCCTTCACCGTTCCGGCCAGAAACTTCCTGCGCCTGCTCGATCGCGTCCCCACGGCCCAGGACAAGGCGCACCCCGTGGACTCCCGCGCGGAGTAGAGGCACTCTGTCCAGCACCATGGCGGCGGCGGGAACGGAACAGCAGGAGCTTTCGACCGTGGCGCCCACGGTGCTCGTCGTCGACGACGAGAAGAACATCCGGCGCACGCTCGAGATGGTGCTTTCGGGTGAAGGCTACCGGGTACTGGAGGCCGCAACCGCGGAAGACGCGCTGTCGACGCTATCGAGCCCCGAACAGCCCGTCGACATCGCGATCTTCGACCTGAAGCTGCCGGGCATGAGCGGGCTCGAGGCGCTCGAGAAGCTGCGCGCCGACGAGAACCACCAGGACCTGCCGGTCGTGGTGATCAGCGGACACGCGACGGTCCACGACGCCGTCGCCGCGATCAAGCTCGGCGCGAGCGACTTCTTCGAAAAGCCGCTCAACCGCGAGCGCATCCTGGTCAGCGTCCGCAACTCGATCCGCACTGCCCGCCTGAGCCGGACCGTCGAGCAGATGCGCGCCGAGCTCGAGGCGCGCTACGAGATGATCGGCACCAGCGCGCCGATCCAGAAGCTCTTCCAGGACATCGACAAGGTCGCCCCGACCAAGGCCAGCGTCCTCATCACTGGCGAGAGCGGGACCGGCAAGGAGCTGGTGAGCCGTGCCATCCACCGGCTCAGCCCGCGCAAGGACGAGCCGTTTATCAAGGTCAACTGCGCGGCGATCCCGCGCGAGCTGATCGAGAGCGAGCTGTTCGGCCACGAGAAGGGCTCGTTTACCGGCGCCCAGGCGCGGAAGCGCGGCTTCTTCGAGCAGGCGCACGGCGGCACGCTGTTCCTCGACGAGATCGGCGACATGGATCTGGCTGCGCAGGCCAAGGTGCTGCGCGCTCTGCAAAACGGCGAGATCGTGCGCGTCGGCTCCGAGCACATCATCCACGTGGACGTGCGGGTGCTGGCCGCGACGAACAAGGACCTGTCCAAGGAAGTCTCCGAAGGCAAGTTCCGCGAGGACCTCTACTTCCGGCTGGATGTGTTCCCGATCAAGGTGCCGGCGCTGCGCGAGCGGGCCGACGACATCCGGCTCCTGGCCGGCGCCTTCGTCGAGGTATTCTGCAAGGAAAACGGCCTCAAGCCGAAGAAGATCGACCCGGCCGTCTACGAGACGCTCACGCGCCGCAAGTGGCCGGGCAACGTGCGCGAGCTGAAGAACGTGGTCGAACGCGCGGCGATCCTCTCCAGCGACGTGATCACCGTCGCGGATCTACCGGAGGACCCCCACGACAGCCCGTTCGAGGACGACTCCGAGGCGGCACAGCTGGAAGGCGCCGGCGTCCATCCCAGCGCTCCCCCGCCGGTAGTGAACGAGGACGGCCGGCGGCTCACGCTGCGCGAATACCGCGAAGTCGCCGAACGCAGCTACATCGTCGACACGTTGCGCGGCTTCGAGTGGAACATCTCCAAGGCGGCCGTGGCGCTGGGCGTCGAGCGAACCAATCTGCACAAGAAGATCCGCGCCTACGGCATCAAACGCGGCGAAGGCTGAGCGTGGCGCGCGGCGTGCTGGTCGGTCCGGGTAGCCCGGAGCCGCTCGAGGTCGAAGGCGAAACACCCGCCGTTCTGGCCCTGCACGGCTTCGGCGGCACACCGCTCGAGATCGCGCTGGTCGTCGAGGTCGCACGCGGTCTCGGCCTGCGCGCTCACGCCCCGCTCCTGCCCGGCCACGGCACGCATGTGGACGACCTGGCAAAGAGCGACTGGGACGACTGGTTCGGCGCCGCCGAGGCGGCGTTCGACGAGCTGGCGTCCGGGGGTCCGGTGATCGTCGCCGGCTTGAGCATGGGCTCGCTCCTGGCCGCGCACCTCGCGGCGACCCGTTCCGATCAGGTGCGTGGCCTTGCCCTCCTGGCGAATGCGCTCTGGCTGGGCTGGCCCTTCCCTACCCTGGCGCTGGATCTGGTCAAGGCCTTGCGCATTCCGGATTTCTCCATGCCCAAGGCCGGCGCGGACATCGCGGACCCCGAAGCGCGCCGCACCCACCTCACCTACGATGCGCAGCCGGTCCACGCCGCTGTCCGGGTGCTGGATGCGGCGCGGCGTGTCCGGTCGGAGCTCGATCGCGTGACCTGCCCGACGCTGCTCGTCCACGGGGCGCGCGACCGACTGTGTCCGCCATCGAACGCCCGCCGCGTCGCGCTGCGGCTCGGTACGCCGGACCCGGTCGTGGTGATGGTTCCGCGCTCGCGGCACATCGTGACCAGGGACTACGGCAAGGAGCAGACCGAGCGCGAGCTCCGCGCCTTCTTCGAGCGGCTGCGGGCGTAGTCCGGGCACCAGACCGAAACGCTCGGTCCGCCCCTGGATCTCCCCGTCGCCCCAGAAGTCCGTGTCGTCGACCACGTAGCACGCCAGCATGTACACGCCGAGGTGCGCGCTATCGTCGTCCATCTGTGCCATCAGGCCCGGCACAGGCTCCGGCGGCTAGGTCCCCGTCGAGCCGTAGCCTCCGTCGCCTCGCCCGGTGTCGTCGAGCTCGTCGACGAGCTCGAGCTCGGCACGGGCGATGGGCGCGATGACGAGCTGGGCGATGCGCCCGAGCGGCTCCACGACGAACGGCTCCTGGCCGTGGTTGATCAGCACGATGCCGACCTCGCCGCGGAAGTCGCTGTCGACCGTTCCCGGTGAGTTGACGATCGATATCCCGGCGCGCAGCGCCAGGCCGGAGCGCGGCCGTACCTGGCCTTCGAATCCGTGCGGGATCGCGAGCGCAAGCCCGGTCGGGATGAGGCGGCGTTCACCAGGCTCGATCACGACCGGTTCGACCAGCGCCGCGCACAGGTCGAGCCCCGCCGCGTGCTCGCTCTGGTAGGCCGGAAGCGGCACTTCGACCGACCCGACCCGCTTCACGCGCAACGCCGGCGTCACAGCTGCGAAAACCTTCCGCTCTTGAGCGACACGTCGAGCAGCTGCGCCACGCGCTTTTCGAGAGCTCTGGCCTGGGGGTCCGCAAGCTGTGCGAGCGCCGTCCTGATCTCGCCGAGCGCCTTGAGCTGGCTGAAAAGCTGGATATCGCTGGGCGGCGCCTTGCCGGTGAGGATCTCGCGGATGCGGTCGATCTCGCCGGCCAGTGCCTCGAGTCCGATGCCGAGCGCGCCCACCCGGCGCCGATCGGGATGTTCACGATAGTAGGCTTCCAGAATCGGCTCGACGATCCCCTCCAGAATCGGCGCCTGGTCCTCGGTGTTCCAGATGTGCTTGAGCACGAAAAGATCGCTCGTCTCGGCCTGTGCGCGACCGTCCAGGTAGGCGCTCGCGGCGAACAGCTTGAGCATCTTCACGACCCGGCGGTCGCTCACGCTGATGCCTTCGGCGCGGATCTGGAAGACCAGTCCCTTGTACGTCGACAGGAACTCGTCCGGAAACGAAAGCCGGCGAGCCAGCTCCTCGGTCATGCCGTGGAGCTCCTGGGCCGTGACGAGCGGTGCGGCCCTCGTCTTCCGCAGCTTCTTCACCTCGTGGGCGACACCGAGCTGTACGAGCTCGTTGAAGTGGTAGGCGTCGAGGTTGTCCGAGCGGATGCGGAGCAGGAAACGGTCGAACAATGCGGACAGCGACTCGTCCGATGGCACCTCGTTGCTGGCGCCGAACACACTGATAAGCGGGCAATCGAGAACCTGCCCGCCGGAGGTGAAGCGCCGCTCGTTCAACAGGCCGAGCAGCGCATTGAGAATGGCGCTGTTGCTCTTGAAGACCTCGTCGAGAAACACGACTTCGGCTTCGGGCAGCATGCCGGCTGTGCGGCGCTGGTACGTCCCCTCGCGGAACGCGGCGATGTCCACCGGTCCGAAAATCTCGTTCGGCTCGGTGAAGCGCGTCAGCAGGTACTCGAAGTAGCGGGCGTCGATCAGCTCCGCCAGCGTGCGGAGAAGGGCGCTCTTCGCGGTGCCGGGTGGCCCCACCAGGACGGCGTGCTCGCGCGCGACGATGGCGACCAGGAGCAGCCGGATTACCTCGCTCTTGCCGAGGAACTGGCTGTCCAGCGTCTGGGCAACGCGGCGCAACCGGGACGACAGGTCGCCGGTCATGACTCGCCGGCAGCCGGGCGGTGGCGGGCGAAAATCTCGTCCGCCATCTTGCTCAGCTTCCGGGCTTCGCGCTGGATGTCGGCGTTGCCGACGTAGTGCTCGGATGCCGAGACGTAGCTTGCGAACGCGCGGTAGCTCCGGGCGACCTCGAGCTCGTTGCCGATCTCCTTGCAGATTGCGATGGACCGCATGAAGTAGTCGACAGCTTTGCCCTCGTGCCCTTTGCCCCACGCGCCCGCGGCGGTGATTTCGCCGAGCGTGCGCAGCGCGACGGCAAGGTGTGAGCGGCTGCGGACCTGCCCGAACAGGTCGACCGCGCGCTTGATGCTCTCGCGGGCTTTCTTCAGCTCGCCCTGCATCAGGTGCGCCTTGGCGAGGCCACGCTTGGCTTCGGCCAGGTGCAGCCGGTCGCCGAGGTCATCGCACAGTTCTTCCGCTTCCTTCAGGATGCGGATCGCTTCCGCGGTGTCGCCAAGGCGGTAGTGCGTCTCGCCGATGTTCGTGAGCACGACGGCGATACGATTGCGCTCGCCGATCTCCTTGGCTACGTCGTACGCCTCGCGGAACAGTTCCAGTGCCTTCTGGCCGTCTTCCTGGTCCTGCGCGAGCTGGCCGAGGTTGTTCAGGCTCTGCACGATGCCGAGCGGGTCGGCGATCTCGCGCCGGATCGCTAGCGCCGCCTCGAGCGCCTCCCCTGCCTTGCGCGCACGCCCATAGTCCATCCACACCAGCCCGATGTTGTTCAGGCTGAGCGCGATGGATCGCCGGTCGCCGATCTTGTTGCGCATGTCGAGCGCGACTTTCAGCTCGTCCAGGGCCTTTTCGTAATCGCCCCTCAGCCACAGCAGCTTGCCGATGTCGTCGTGACTGGCGGCCACGCCGCGTTCGTCGTGTACGGCGCGGAACAGAGCCTGTCCGATCTCGAGATGTCGCTGCGCGTCCGACAGCGAGCCGGTGTCGCGATACACGCGGCCGATACGGTTGTGGGCGGCGCCGCCCTTGCCCTTCAGCGCAAGCCGATAGGCGATGCCGAGCATCTCGCGGAACGCGACCAGGGCCTCGTCCGTCCGCCCCAGAAGCAGCAGCACGTCGCCGTGGTTGTGCAGCGCATCGATACGGCGACGGGCGTCGGCATCGCCGAGCAGCGACAGACCGCGCGCGTAGTATTCGTGCGCCTTCTTGGCTGCATAGCTCTGCCGAGCCATGTCGCCGGCTTCCAGCCAGGTGAGCCCGGCGCGTGTCTGCGAGCCGGCCTTTTCCAGATGCTGGGCCAGCATCGCGGCGTATTCCTCCTGCGAGCGGACCACGTCCTGCTGCGTGAGCCAGTCCGCGATCGTCTGGTGGTAGCGCCGCGCCGCCGCTGCACTGGTCAGTGCCGAGATCTTCTCGCGTTCGAGGTTGTGCTTGAAGACGAACTCGGTCTCGCCGGCGAACGCCGAGTCGGGCAGCTGGAGAACGTAGTCACGCTCGACGAGATCCTCGAGCGCGGTGGTGATCTCCTGCACGTCCTGCATGTCGGCTTCGGTCCAGAACTCTGGCGGATCGCGATCCATGCGATCGAGCGCCACGAGGCCGCCGAGCCAGAAGATGCTGCCCATCGCCGCGGCATGTTCCAGAACGCGCCGGTCGACCGGCGAGAGCGTCGCGATCCGGGCCGCCACGGCGTCGTCCACCGTCATCGGAAGCCGCACGCTCGCGAGCTTGCCCAGGTCCACGATCCACGCCGTGTCCCCGGTAAGGGGGTTTTCTTCGTGCAGCACACCGGAGTCATGGAAGATGCGGACCATCTGCTCCAGCAGACCCGGGTTGCCGCCCGCCATCTCGACGGCGGCTTCGACCAGGGCTTCGGGAGGGCCGCCCCGACACGGCGAAAGCAGTGCCTTGATGAGCTGCATGGACCGGTCGTCGTCGAGGGGACCGATGTCCAGGCGCTCGTGTCGTCCATGCGCCAGCTGGAACCAGTCCTCGTGCCGGGTGACCAGATCCGGTCGCGTGACGACGATGAGCAGGATCGGCCCGGCGAGATTCTCGATCAGATAGCGAAGCAGCTCGATCGAGTCGTCGTCGGCGAACTGCAGATCCTCGAACACCAGACACACCGGGCCCTGCGCGGCGTCGCTCTCGATGAAGTTCTTCACGATCGCGCGTCTGAGCAGGCGGGCCTGCAACGGGTCGTCCGCGACCGCCCGCGTGAGCGGGCTTTCGAGGAACGTCAGGTCCATCAGCTGTCCGAGGAAGTAGCAAACGTCCCCGACCTTGCGGTCGTCGAGCACCTTGGCGACCTGGGAGCGCACCTGCGCCTTGGCCGCCTCGGGGTCCATCCCTTCCACGAGGCCGAACCGGGACCTGAGAAGCCTTGCGAAGATCCCGTAGCCGAGTCGCAGGTTGCGCGCGCTGCCGCGGTACACCCGCGGTTGCTGTCCTCCGGCGCTGCGGATCTCCGTCAGGAAGTCGTCCAGAATCCGGCTCTTGCCGACGCCGCCACCACCCACCAGGGTCGAAATGCGGGTCTCCTTGTCGGCCCGGGACCGGTCGGCGGCGCGCTTCAGGGCTGCCATCTGGGCGTCCCGGCCGATCAACGGCGCCCTCAATTCCCCGACTCCAGACGTGCCACTGCTACCGTTGCCGGCCATGGAGCGCGAGTTTCGCCTTGTTCTGGCTCGGCCACAACGACGGATGCCGCGGCGGAGACCGGCGCGGCGAGACGGGCCCGATTGCTAACGCAATGCGTTATGACCGTAGGGGATCCGGCCCATCGTGCCCGTTGCGTGCGGGCCCGGCTTGATACAGGCTCGCCCCCCACGAGACGTGGCTGGTCCACAGCGGACCGAGATCGTCCGCCGCTCTGGTGAAATCCCTGAAACCTCTGGTAGATTGACCATTTAGCCGTGACGTTGCCCGCGAAGACACCGGCCCAGGCGCGTGCCAGCGAGAAGCGCTCGCTCGGCAAGGGCGTATTCCGGAAATGCGGTGGTTGTGGCGCCGTACACACCGCCGAGCATCTGTCCGAGTGCTGGGAAGTCTGCCCGGGCTGTGGGTATCACCACCCACTCGGTGCGGATGCCTGGCGGTCGCTGTTGCTCGACAACGCAGAGCTCGAGCGTTGGGACGAACACATCCAGGCTACCGACCCGCTCGGCTTCCACGATGGAAAGAGCTACCGCGATCGGCTCGAGCGCTCGCGCCGGATCACCGGGCGCACCGAAGCCATCGAGATCGGTCGCGCTCACCTGGACGGAATGGAGCTCGCGTACGGCTGCTTCATCTTCGCCTTCATGGGCGGAAGCATGGGCTCGGTGGTTGGCGAGCGCATCACGCGGCTGTTCGAGCGGGCGACCGCGGAGCATCTACCTGTCGTTCTGCTCCAGGCCTCCGGCGGGGCGCGCATGCAGGAAGGCATCCTGAGCCTGATGCAGATGGCGAAGACGGTCGCTGCGCTTTCGCGCTTCCGCAGCACGCGCAAGCCCTTTATCAGCGTCCTTCTGCATCCCACGACCGGCGGCGTTGCAGCTAGCTCGGCGCTGCTGGGCGACGTCAACCTGGCGGAGCCCAATGCTCTCATCGGCTTCGCTGGCCCCCGCGTGATCGAAAGCACGCTCCGCACGACCCTCCCCGAGGGGTTCCAGCGTTCGGAGTTCCTGCTCGGCCACGGTATGGTCGACCTGGTCGTGCCGCGCACCGAGATGAAGAGCACTCTAGGCCGCGTCCTGGGTCACCTCGCGGGTGGGAACTGGTGAGCGATCTGGCTGCAACGCTGGAGCGCTTGTATGCGTTGCTCCCGCGCGGGCGCAAGCTCGGGCTGGAGCGCATGCAGGCCGCGTGCGACCGGATGGGCAATCCGGAGCGAGCGTTCGAAGCGGTTCATGTCGCGGGGACCAACGGCAAGGGCACGGTGTCGGCGTTCACGGCGGCCATCGCCCAGGCAGGCGGTCGCCGGGTCGGTTTGTATACGTCGCCGCATCTGGTCCGCTTTGCCGAGCGCATCCAGATCGACGGGCAACCGATTGAGGATGCCACGCTCGTCCGCCTGCTCGACCAGGTGATGGCCGAGGCGCCCGAGCTGACCTTCTTCGAAGTGGCCACCCTGACTGCGTTCCTCGCGTTCCGCGAGGCCGGCGTGGACCTGGCCGTTCTGGAGGTGGGCCTGGGCGGACGCCTGGATGCCACGAACGTGATCCCGCCGCCGCGCGTTGCGGTGATGACCCGCATCGCCTTCGACCACATGCGGGAGCTCGGCGAGACGCTCGCCGCCATCGCCACCGAGAAGGCCGGCATCATCAAGCAGGGCTCTACCGTCGTGGTCGGCAAGCTCCACCCCGACGCCATGGAGGTCGTGGAGGACCGGGTGGCCGAGGTCGGCGCGCGCCTGGTGGAGCTCGGCAGCCCGGAACCGATCCCCGGTGCTCCACTGGCCTACCCGAGGGTCGCGATGATGGGCTCGAACCTCGCGGTTGCGGTGACTGTCGGTCACGAGCTCGGGTTCAGCCCCGAGGTCATCGCCCAGGGCATCGAGGCCACCAGCTGGCCGGGGCGCAACGAGCTGTTGCACCGCAATGGCCAGGAGCTGACCCTGCTCGATTGCGCTCACAATCCGGACGGCGCGGTGGCCCTGTCGCACATGCTCGACCCCAGCGTGCTCGGCGAGATCGAGTCACGCCGCGACGTTGCCCTCGTCTTCGGAGCGATCGAGGGCAAGAACTGGAAATCGATGCTGAGTCGCCTCGCGCCGGTCGCGGGACACCGCGTGTTTGTCGCTCCGCCGGTCAAGAAGGCCGTGGACCCGCAGTTGATGGTAAAGGCGGTCGGCGGCGAGGTCGCGGCCGATGTCGGGTCGGCGCTGGTCCGCGCACGGGAAATTGTCGGCGAGCGCGGCGTGGTCGTGGTGACGGGTTCCACGTTCCTGGTCGGCGCCGCGCGCGCCGCGCTGCTCGGGCTCCCCGCGGACCCCGCGGTGGACATGTAGATAGGGAGGTATGCTGCGCATGCCGTCGTTCGACGTTGTATCCAAGGTGGACTGGGCGGAGGTCACGAACGCGCTCGATCAAGCGACGCGCGAGATCTCCCAGCGCTTCGACTTCAAGGGAACCGATGCGGAGATCGAGCGCAGCGAGGACGGCGTGGTCGTGCGGGCCAACAGCGAGGACCGCGTGCGCGCCGCGCTCGACGTGTTCGAGCAGAAGCTGGTCCGCCGCAAGGTCAGCCTCAAGCATCTCGAGAAGAAGGATCCCGAGCCCGGACCCAAGGGCTCCAGCCGCCAGCGGGTACTGATCAAGGAAGGCATCGACACGGACAAGGCCAAGGAGATCGTCAAGCTCGTGAAGGGCTCCAAGCTCAAGGTCCAGGCCTCGATCCAGGAAGCCAGCGTGCGCGTCACGGGCAAGAAGCGGGACGACCTGCAGAGCGCCATCCAGCTGCTGAAGGCGGCCGACGGGCTCGATCTCGACCTGCAGTTCCAGAATTTCAGGGATTGAGTCGGACGTGTCGTCGAAGAAACGTGAGCTTTTCGGTACCGACGGCATCCGCGGTCGGGCCAACGTGCCACCGATGACGCCCGAGCTGGCGCTGGCTCTGGGGCGCGCCATCACGCTGGTGGCGCGACGCGACCCGCGCCGGCCGCCGCGCATCGTGATCGGCAAGGACACGCGGCTCAGCGGCTACATGCTGGAGACGGCGATCGCAGCCGGGATCTGCGCGATGGGCGGCCGAGTGATGCTCTGCGGCCCTATCCCGACCCCGGCGGTGGCCAACCTGACGCAGAGCATGCGCGCCGACACCGGCGTGGTGATCAGCGCCAGTCACAATCCCTTCGGCGACAACGGTATCAAGCTCTTCGGCCCCGACGGGTTCAAGCTGCCCGACAGCGAGGAAGCGGACATCGAGGCGCTGCTCGACGACGGCCGAATCATGTCGCGCAGTTGCACCGGTGCCCGCGTCGGCCGCGCCGAGCGCATCGACGACGCCGCCGGGCGCTATGTCGTCTACACCAAGAGCACGTTCCCGAAGGAGTTGACCCTGGACGGACTCTCGGTGGTCGTGGATGCCGCGCACGGTGCCGCCTACAAGGTCGCCCCGGCCGTGTTCGCCGAGCTCGGCGCGACGGTCCACGCGCTCGGGGTGCGCCCGAACGGCCGGAACATCAACCGCGACTGCGGCGCGCTGCACCCGGACCACGTGGTCAAGGAAGTCAAGAAGCGCAGGGCGCACATCGGCATCGCCCTCGACGGTGACGCCGACCGCGTGATCATCGTTGACGAGAAGGGGCAGATTGTCGACGGCGACGCGTTGATGGCCCTGTGCGCGACGCGAATGCTCGGACAGAAGCGGCTCGCCAAGCGCACACTGGTGACCACCGTGATGAGCAACATGGGGCTCGAGCGCGCGCTGGCAGCGGCAGGCGGCCGTCTCAAGCGCACGCAGGTCGGCGACCGCTACGTGGTGGAAGAGATGCGCCGCGCCGGCTACAGCTTCGGCGGCGAACAATCCGGTCACCTCATCTTCCTGGATCACGCGACCACCGGTGACGGCGTGGTGGCGGCGCTGCAGGTGCTCGCCATCATGGTGGCCGAGGGCCGACCGCTGAGCGAGCTGGCCAGCGTGATGCAGCGCGTTCCGCAGGTTCTCGAGAGCGTGAAGCTCCCCGACAGGAAGCCGCTCGAGCAGATGCCCCAGCTCAGTCGCCTGATCGGGCGCGTAGAGCAGAAGCTCGGCAAGAACGGGCGGGTTCTGGTGCGCTGGAGCGGGACCGAGCCGAAGCTGAGGTTGATGGTGGAAGGTCCCAACCCCGACAAGCTCGCGACCATGGTGCGTGACATGGCCGACGCCGCGCGCCGGGATCTGGGCGTCATGGCGTGACGGATGCCGCGGCCATTGTCGAAGCGGAGCGTCTGACCCGCACCTACGGCCAGGGCGCTGCGAGCAGGAAGGCCGTGGACGCGGTCAGCCTCGAAGTGCGGCCACGCGAGATCGTGCTCGTCTTCGGGCCCAGCGGCTGCGGCAAGAGCACCCTGCTCGGCATGCTGGGCGGGCTCGACCGCGCCTACGCTGGCACGCTGAAGCTGTTCGGCCGCGACGTTGCCGCGCTCAGCGACCGGGAGCTGTCCCGGCTGCGCGGGCGCCACATCGGCTTCGTATTCCAGTCCTTCCACCTGCTCGACCACCTCAGTGTGCTCGGCAACGTCACGGCACCGGACCTGTTCTCGGGCGATGCGCTGGACGACGAGCGCGTGCAGGAGCGCGGCATGGACGTGCTCGGCCGCGTCGGGCTTTCGGACAGCGCCCGGGTCTCGCCGGCCGAGCTCTCGGGCGGACAGCGCCAGCGCGTGGCGCTCGCCCGCGCCCTGTTTCGAAAGCCCGATCTCTTGTTGTGCGACGAGCCCACGGGCAACCTCGATCGCAGCACGGGCGAGCAGATCATCGACCTGTTTGCCGAGCTGCACGAGGAGCTCGGTACGACGTTCGTGATCGTCACCCACGAGGAGCGCCTGACGCGCATCGCGCACCGCCGCCTGGACATGCTGGACGGCCGGCTCACGGACGGCCATGGTCCGGACGATGAGTGACGAGTCCGGCGACGCAGCCACGGCCTGTGGTGGAACGGCGGCGGCCGTTCCGCACGCGAAGAGGCGGCGGTGAGAGCCAAGGCACTGGCGCGCATGGTCCAGAGCGACCTCGGCCGAACGCGCGGGCCGCTGATGACGGCCGGCTTCGGCATCCTGGTGGGCACGGCGGCACTCGTCTTCTTCCTCGCGCTGGGGCTGGGGGCGCGTCGCGTCCTTCTCGGCGACGTGTTTCCGATCGACCAGATCGAGCTGGAGCCGACGCAGAGCCCGGCCGGTCTCTTGTCTCTGCTGGGCGGTCCTCGTCCGCCCTCGGGCATCGAGCCGGCCACCGTGCGCGATCTCGCGAAACTGCCCGGAGTGGCCGAGGTGTACCCGAAGCTGCGCTTCCGCTTCCCGTCCATGGCTCACGGCGGCAAGGAGCTGCTGGGCCAGGAGGTCGGCACGCACGAGATGATCGGCGACGGGATCGAGCCGTCGCTCTTGAAGCCCGCGCTCGCCCGGCGCTTCCAGGACCCCATGAAGCACCCGGGGCCGGAGTGCCATACGGACAGCGACTGCAGCTCGCCGCAGTACTGCGAGCTGCCCAGCTCCTCTCGCGTGGGTCACTGTTCGGACCCGGTACCGGCGATCGTCAGCCACTATCTGGTCGAGCTGTTCGACCACGCCATCGCCCCATCCCACGGCCTGCCGCCGGTTGCCGGCGCGCTGCTCCAGCGGGCGCAGGGCGTGGTCTTCACCATGACGCTGGGCAAGTCCCTGCTCGGTGTCGCCCAGCAGGGCCACGAACGCAGCGTGAAGGTACGTGTAGTCGGCATCTCTCCCAAGGCGATCGATCTCGGTGTGACGCTGCCGCTGGACGTGGTGAGGCGCTGGAACCGCGAGTACGCCGGACAGGCCGCCGGCTCTCGCTATTCGAGTGTGGTGGTGCGCGTCAGGAGCGCCGACGACACCAGCCGCGTGATCCAGGCGGGCGCGAAATGGGGATTGGTTCCGCACGACACGCGAGCACGGGACGTGAGCGTTCTGATCTCCAGCGTGCTCGCGCTTCTGGTGCTGGTCGCGTCGGTGATCCTGCTGGTTGCAGCGCTGAACATCGCGCACACGTTCCGTGTGCTGGTGGCCGAACGCCAGCGCGAGATCGGCCTGTACCGGGCGCTCGGCGCGAGCGCCGCCGACATGCGTGCCTGGATGCTGTCGCTTGCGCTCGTGGTCGGAGCAGCCGGCGGCGCGGCCGGAGCGCTGATGGCCCGCCTGGCGGCCGTGATCGCGGACTGGCGGGCAGCCGTCGATCTTCCCGACTTCCCGTTCAAGCCCCACAGCTTCTTCGTGTTTCCCTGGTGGCTGTGGCTGGCCGCGGTGGCATTCGCCGCACTCTTTGCGTTGCTGGGAGCTCTGGGGCCGGCACGCCGTGCCGCCCGGACCGATCCAGCGCACTCGCTGTGAGGGATAGGCTGGCCGCCGGGGCCGTGAGTTGGCAGGATAGGGCCCTGCTCGGCAAAGGAGATCACGCGCGTGGACCTGTCGCTCCCGGAGCTTTGCGGTCAGCTGATCGTCGGTGGTTTCCCGGGGACTTCCCTGCCCGAGGAAGTCTCCCGCGAGCTCGCGGCGGGCCAGCGCGGCGGGGTCATCCTGTTCAAGCGCAACCTGCCGGACGTGGAGGTCGCGCACGAGCTGTGCAGCGCGGTCGTCGATGTGTGTCGGGACGAGCTGCCGCCGTTCATCGGCGTCGACCAGGAGGGCGGACGGGTTGCCCGGCTCGGTGAGCCCGTGCTGCAGCTGCCGCCCATGCGCGTGTTCGGCCAGATCGGCGATCGCGATCTGGTGCAGCGCGCAGCCGCTGCTCTCGGCGCCGAGCTCGCCGCGATCGGCTTCAACCTCGATTTTGCGCCGGTGCTGGATGTCGACAGCAATCCGAAGAACCCCATCATCGGCGATCGCTCCTTCGCCCGCGATCCCGACGTGGTGGCGCGCCTCGGCCGCGCCTTCATCCGCGGGCTCCAGGAGCGTGGCGTGCTGGCCTGCGGCAAGCACTTCCCGGGGCATGGCGACACGAAGAAGGACAGCCACATCGACCTGCCCATCGTGACGCGCAACAAGGAGCAGCTCGACACCGTGGAGCTGCCGCCCTTCCGAGCGGCCAGCCACGGCGGCGTTGCCGCGATGATGAGCGCACATGTCGTCTACGAGGAGCTCGACCCGGGCGTTCCGGCAACTCTGAGCCGCCCCATCTGCACGGGACTGCTCAGGGCAGAGCTCGGATTCGGCGGCGTGCTCTTTTCCGACGACCTGGAGATGCGGGCGCTCAGCGACCGCTACAGCATCGAGCAGAGCGCCGTGGCGGCTGTGCGGGCGGGCTGCGATGCACTGCTCATCTGCAGCGATCTCGAGCTGCAGCAGCGCGCGCACACCGCCCTCGTCGACAAAGCCGGCTCCGACGACGCATTCCGCTCCCGTTGCAGCGAGGCCGCGCAGCGCTGTCTGGCGGCACGGCGCCGGACTCCCCCTCGCCCGGTTCCCAGCGTCGAGGAACTGCGGGTCGCCCTCGAGAGCGACGAGGCCCACGCCGTGCTGACGGAAATCGCCGAGCTGAGCGCGTAGGCTCTGCGCACCGCGCCAGCGGCGAGTGCGGCCTCGCGGCGGCGAAAAGCCAAGCACCCCACGACAAAACAACAACGGCCCCGCGGTTTCCCGCAGGGCCGTCGCTGTTTCGGGGCCTGGCTGGATCAGCCCGCGCCGGCCGAGGCGCTCGCCGAAGCGCTCGCCTTGAACGACACGTTCAGCGAAGCCGAGGCCTTGGCCTGGCCCGCGACTGCCGCCTTGACGCAGCTCCCGACCTTGAGCGCCGCAGCACCGGCACCGCCGACGGCGGAGCCCAGACTCTGCAGCGAGGACTGGACCGTAGCCGACACGTCGTTCAGACGATCCTTCATCCCGAGCGAGACCTTCAGCAGGGCCGGCAGGTCCGTGGTGAGGGCGGTCTTGAGCTTCGCAGCCGCCTTCGCGTCCGCAGCGCCTTCGATGTTCACGGTCACGCGGGCCGGCGTGCAGTCGACCTTGCCGCTGACCTTGGCCTTGCAGTTGGCCTGGCAGCTCGCGCTCATCTTGGGCGGAACCACCTTGCCGCTGCACTTGGGGGCCTTCATCTTGACCGAGCAACCACCCGAGCAGGTGCCCTTGCAGTCAGCCTGACCCGAGATCTTGCAGCTGGCGTCGCACTTGCCGGTGCACTTGCCCGAGCAGGTACCGCTGGCATTGCCCGTGCAGGTGCCGTCGCAGGTGCCCGCGCACTTGCCCTTGCTGTCCTTGCCGTCGCACTTGCCCTTGCACTTGCCGTCGCACTTGCCGTTGAAGTTGCCCTCGCACTTGCCGGAGCAGCTTCCACCACAGGTGCCCGTGCACTGCGCGCCGGCCGCGACCGTGCAGCTACCCTTGCACTTGCCGGAGCACTCGCCGCTGACCTCGCCGCCTTCGCACTTCACCTCGGCGGAGCCGGGCTTGATGCTGGCGTCGCACTTGGCTGCGCAGTCGGCCATGGCGTCCATCGACGCCGAGCACTGCGGCGGAACGACGTTTACCTTGATCGAGCCCTTGGCCTGGGCCTTGACGGTGCCGAGTACCTTCACGGCCGCGTCGCAGGCCCCCTTGGGGTCCTTGGCGTCGCCAGAGCCGCCGAGATCCTTTGCCAGCTTGTTGCAGGCCGTCGTGACTTCGCCCTGGATCTGGTCCGCGAGCTTCTGCAGGTTCGCGCCGGCGGACAGGCCTGCCTTGAGGTTGGCCTCGGCGTCGCCCTTCAGCCCGAAGTCCGCCGACATGATCGCCGACGGATCGGTGACGTCCGCAGGGCACTTGCCGGGCATGGACGGAGCACCGGGAACGTTCGGCATCCCCTTCGGCATCCCGCCGCAGTTCACCAGCATCGGAATCGCCGCTACGGAGAGAGCGCCGAGTACCGGACCAATTCTACGCCAACGCTTGTCGACCATCTAATCTACCTCCTCAAGCCCAGTGTGCCGGGCGTCTCAGCTCAACCGCGGTGCACGCTACACCGGGCCTGCCAGCTTGAACACCCCGGTTCGGGGGCCGCCAGCAATCGGAATCTACGCTCGCTATGTCGTTGATTTCTGCAGGTTCGTTGCGCCGGAAATCCAGCGCTTCCAGCCACCGGATCGGGCGGAGCTGCCCCGCCGGCATGCGGGCCGCTTCTCGCTCCGATTCCGCCGGTTGTAAAGGTTTTTCGTCGTAAACGCCCCCGGTCGAGGCGCTCTGTCGGCGGAATTCTGCTGAATTTCCGGGCTTTCGTGCGGGGTGCTGGAATCAGCGGCCGTCACGGCCGCCGCGACCAGCGGACCGGGAAAATGGCAGCTCGATCTGTTCCGGGCCGCGGGGCTTCGTTGGCATGCGCTGCCCGACTCGCTTGAGGATCTCCTGCTCGCGCGCCACGTCGGCTTCGATGACCTCCGCGTTGTCCAACGCGAAGGCCAGCGCATCGAACACCGACGCCGGAGTGAGCTGCGGGAAACGCTTGAGCAGTTTCTCGACGCTGGTGCCGCTCCGGTAGAACCCCCACAGGCGTCGCACCGGCACACGCGAGCCCGCGACGTGTGGACTACCACCGAGCACGCTCTCATCGACGCGCACGTGCGGGTGCGGAACGAGGACAATCGGCAGGCTCATTTCCCGACCGACATTGTGGACCGGTTCGGCGTACAGGGAAAGTCCCTGTGGTGCGCGGGCGGTCAACCCGACGTCGGCGAGCTACAGTTCCGCGAGGATCCGTTCCGCGATCTTCTGCCCGGTGAGTCCGAACTCCTCGGCGATGCGCTCCGCGGGCGCGGATGCGCCGAAGTGATCGATGCCGATGCAGATGCCGTCGTGGCCGGCAACGGCGCGCCAGACGGTGGTGCGGCCGGCTTCGATCGTCGCGCGTCGCACGCCCTTGCCGAGCACCGCGTCCTGTTCGTCGGCGGGCAGACGGCTGAAGGCTTCCCAGCACGGTGCGGACACGACGCGCACGGCGTGTCCCTTTCGTTCGAGCAAGGTCCGCGCCTCGAGCGCGACGTGCACCTCGCTACCGGTCGCGATGATCACCAGCGACGGGTTGTCGCTGTCGGCCAGGACGTATGCGCCCTTCAGCATCTGCCGCATGTCGAAGCCCTCGGGCCGGTCGAGCGGAGGCAGCTTCTGGCGGGACAGCGCCAGCGCCGTCGGTCCGTCGCGACGGGTCAGCGCGTGGGTCCAGGCTGCCGCGCATTCGAGAGCGTCGGCGGGGCGCACCACGTCCAGATCCGGGATCAGCCGGAGCGAAGCGAGCTGCTCGATCGCCTGGTGCGTCGGGCCGTCCTCGCCGAGGAAGACCGAGTCATGGGTGAACACGTACGCGACCTGGATGCGCATGAGCGCGGCGAGCCGCATCGACGGACGCATGTAGTCGCTGAAGATCAGGAACGTCGATCCGAACGGGACGAAGCATCCGCCCACGGCCATGCCGTTGAGGATCGCGCCCATGCCGTGCTCGCGGATGCCGAAGTGCAGGTTGCGCCCCGCGAACTCGCCGCTAGCGATGTCCCCCGCCCCCTTGATGTTGGTCTTGGTCGAAGCGGCCAGGTCCGCTGCCCCGCCGACCAGCGACGGCACCAGCTGGGCGGCGCGCTGCTCGACCTTCCCGGCCAGCGAGCGCGTGGCGTCTTTCTTCTGCTCGGCGGCCGCGAGCAACTGCTCGAACAGATCGTCGGGGACGCGGCGCTCGCAGAGCTGGCGCCAGAGCTCGCCGCGCTCGCCGTCGAGCTTGGCGGCCGCTGCCTGCCAGGACTCGTACTGCGGCAGGTTCTGCTTCCGCCGCTCGTCGAACAGGCTGCGCGCCTCGGGTGGAATGCGGAATGTGGGCTCGAGCGGCCAACCCGCGGCCTTCTTCGTGGCTTCCACCTCGTCCTTGCCGAGCGGCGAGCCGTGTGCGGCGGATGTGTCCTGCTTGTGCGGGGCGCCGATCGCGATGTGTGTCCGCGCGACGATCAGCGACGGGCGCTCCGACTCGGCCACGGCCTTGTCCAGCGCGGCGCGCACCTCGCCCGGTTCGTGCCCGTCGACGTGCTGCACGAACCAGCCGTAGGCCTCGAAGCGGCGCCCCACGTCCTCGCTGAAGGAGATTTCGGTGTGCCCGTCGATGGTGATGTGGTTGTCGTCGTAGAACATGACGAGATTGTCGAGGCCCAGGTGCCCGGCGATGCTGGCAGCCTCGCTCGCCACGCCCTCCATCAGGTCGCCGTCGGAGCACAGCCCGAAGACCCGGTAGTCGATCAGCGTCGATTCCGGCGTGTTCACGCGCGCTGCGAGCATCTTCGACGCCAGCGCCATGCCCACCGCGTTGCCGACCCCCTGCCCGAGCGGCCCGGTCGTTGTCTCGACGCCCGGCGTGTGCCCGAACTCGGGATGTCCGGGCGTCTTCGAGCCCCACTGCCGGAAGTTCTGCAGCTCGGACAGCGGCAGGTCGTAGCCGGCCAGATGCAGCACCGAGTAGAGCAGCATCGAGGCGTGTCCGCAGGAAAGCACGAAGCGATCGCGGTTGGGCCACGCCGGGTCGGCGGGGTTGTAGCGCAGGTGACGGGTGAAGATGTCGACCGTGATGCCCGCCAGGGCCATCGGTGTGCCGGGATGGCCGCTGTTGGCCTTCTCGACTCCGTCGACGGAAAGGAACTGGACGGTGCGGACGGCCTCTTCGAACGCGCTGGTCATGGTCACGCCCCATAGCGCCAGACGCTCCCGGAAGAAAGAGCGCGCGGGCCTCGCTCTTCACTCCCCTGCGTCGTGTCGGCTGTGACGGATGGCGGCGTTGTGCTCCTCGAACGTGCGGCTGAAGGTGTGGCGGCCGCTGCCGTTGGCAACGAAGAACAGGTACTTGGTGTGGGCAGGGTCGATCACCGCGGCGATCGACGCTTCGCCGGGATTCGCGATCGGGCCCGGAGGCAGGCCGGGATGCCGGTAGGTGTTGTAGGGATTGTCCGGGTCGCGGAGCATCGCCGGCGTGATGCGGCCGGAGTAGCCCGCACAACTGGCCGCCGCCTCCGGATCGACCAGACAGCCGTAGCCTGCCGTCGGGTCCGCCTGCAGCGTGTGCCGCGGACGGAAGTCGGGGTCATCGAGGCGGTTGAAATAGACGCTGGCCACGGTCCGGCGTTCGTCGGCCTTCCCCGTTTCCTTCTCGATGATCGAAGCAAACGTCAGTACCTCGCGCTCGCTCCAGCCGCGCTGCTCTTCGAGCCGCGACAGGGCCCCGCCGTGCAGGCGATCGAGCTTGGCCAGGCGGTGCCGCGTCTGGCTCACCAGCCTGCGCAGCACCTGCACTGGATCGGAGTCGACCTGGAACGCATAGGTGGCCGGAAACAGATACCCCTCCGCCGACGGCCCGCGGATGCGCAATGACTGGAGCAACGCGCGGTCCCTGACCACCTGCTGGAAGGCGTTCGCAGGGCAGATCCCGAGGTGCTGCAGCCGCTGGGCGACCTGCAGGTAGTTGTAGCCTTCGACGATGGTGACGTGCACCTTGGGACGGCTGGGCAGTCTTGCCAGCCGCTGCAGCAGATCCCGGGGCGAGAGCCGATCGTCGAGCAGATGGGGCCCGCCCGCGAGCCCATGCGGCGGGCGGACCAGTGCGAGGTAGGCAGCGAACAGCCGCGGGCTCGAGGTCAGTCCCGAGCGGGCGAGTGTTTCGCCCGCGGCACGCGCGCTGATCGGCGTCGCGGGCCAGTCCAGCTCCACGTGGCGACCGCTTCCGGGTCCGGGCAAGACGGCCCACACCAGCAGCGCGGCGACCGGGGTGACCAGCAGCGCCAACACAGCCGCCGCAACCTTGTAGTACCGCGATCGGCGCGGTGTTCGGCCGCGGGCGCTGGGCCTGCCCTGGCGAGCGGGTGGTTTGCGTTTCGGGCGCGCCTTTGCCGGCTTCTTCTTCGTAGCCTGCGCCGGGCGGCGCGCGGGCTTTCTGCGCGGGCGAGCGGTCACGGCTCCCGCTCGCGGCGTGCGTCCAGCCAGCTCTGCAGCAGCACCGCGGCGGCTGCGCTGTCCACGCGGCTGCGCGACTCGCGCTCGCCGAGCCCCTGATCGCGCAGGCGTCCTTGCGCTTCGCGGGTCGTCAGCCACTCGTCGACAAGCTCCACGCGCCGGCCGCTCTTCGCCCTGAGCCGCTCGGCGAAGCGACGGGCCCGCCGCGCCGGCGGGCCCTCCTGGCCGCTCAGCCTGCGCGGCAGCCCGACCACGAAGATGTCGATGTGCTCCTCGTCCGCCAGCCTCACCAGCGATTCGACCACGCGGCCGGGATCGCGTCCGTCGAGGTGCGGTCGCGGGTGGGCCATCAGGCCGAGCTCGTCGGCCACTGCCAGGCCCACACGGACCTTTCCCAGGTCGATTCCTGCAGCCCGCATCCGTTTCCGGCCTCTAGCACGAAGCGCCCATCGGCGGCGCTTTCCGCCGCTCCCGGCCGCGTCCGGGCCCGTACGGAGCTTGACCGCATCGCATGCTCCGAGCATAAGCCTCCCGGCGGCCGCAAGCCCCGGCCAACACTTGGACCTCACATGCGTTTCTCTCGAGTCAAGGGGATGAACGACATCCTCCCCGACGAGGTCGGGAGCTGGCAGAGGCTCGAGAGCGCCTTCCGGCGGACCGCGGAACTGTACGGCTACGCCGAGGTGCGCACCCCGGTCGTGGAGCCTACGCAGCTGTTCGTACGCTCGATCGGCGAAAACACCGACGTGGTCGAGAAGGAGATGTACACCTTCGAGCGCCACCGCGACTCGTTGACGTTGCGCCCTGAAGGCACCGCGGGCGCGGCCCGCGCGTACGTGGAGCACAAGCTCCAGGCCCGCGAGCCCGTGACGCGCTGGTACTACCTGGGTCCCATGTTCCGCGCCGAGCGTCCGCAGCGCGGCCGCTACCGCCAGTTCTACCAGGCAGGTTGCGAGATCTTCGGCGACCCGGGGCCGCTCTGCGACGCGGAAATGATCGACATGCTGTGCGCGCTGTTTGGCGAGCTCGGTATCGGCGATCTCGAGGTCTGCATCCATTCCATTGGCGGGCCGTCCGCCCGCGAACGCTATCGCTCGGCACTCGCCGACTATCTGCGCCCGCACGCGTCCGATCTCAGCGAGCACGCGCGCGCCCGGATCGAGGTGAATCCTCTGCGTATCCTCGATTCCAAGGACGAGCGCGACCAGAAGGTCGTCGAGAACGCGCCGGCCATCCTCGACGTGCTCGACGACGAGGACCGCGCACACTTCGATGGGCTCTGCCGCGCGCTCGACGCGCTCGGCACGCCCTACAAGGTGGATCCGTCGCTGGTGCGCGGGCTCGACTACTACACGCGCACGCTGTTCGAGATCAAATCGAACGCGGGCGAGCTCGGAGCGCAGAACACGATCGCGGGCGGCGGCCGCTACGACGGCATGGTCCAGAGTCTGGGCGGTCCGGCAGTGCCCGCCATCGGGTTCGCCATGGGCCTCGAGCGCATCCTGCTCGCGATGCCCGAGGCGGGCGACAAGCGGGCTCCGGTCGTCTACCTCGCTCCAATGGGCGAGCGCGCCCAGCGCGACGCTTTGTGCCTGGCCCGCGAGCTGCGCGGACTGGGTGCCCGCGCCGAGCTCGATGGTCGGGGCAACTCGCTGAAAAGCATGTTGCGTCGCGCAGATTCCATGGGTGCCCGGCTGTGCATCGTGGTGGGCGATGCCGAGATCGACCGCGGCGTCGTGGCCGTGAAGAATCTGACGGAGCACACGCAGGAAGAGTTGCCTCGCGACGCTGCTGCGCGGCGCATCGCGGAGCTTTGCGGACCGCCAGGCGGGGGACACGCTTGAGGCACGCCGCCCGGATCTGGAGCGCGACCTGCGTGGTCGCTGCGCTCATCCTCGTCGGTCTGCCCGCGCGCGCGCAGAGCGACCCGTATGGCCCTGCCATGTCGCCGATGATGCCGGGACAGCCGCCCCCGCGCGGCCGTCCCAGCAAGCAGCCCAAGAAGAAGAAGGGACAGCCCGAGCTGCACGCCGCCCCTGGCGCTGGCGACCAGCTTGTGCCACCGGGCAGCGAGCCGTCGCTGCCCGACCACCCGCTGCGCATCAAGAAGTCCACGCGCCTGCGCATCGGCAGCGACCTCACCAGCGCCGACGAGGAACGCGGCCGCGGGGCCACGACGACGCGGCGCTTCTACGGCCCGTACTACCAGGAAACGAGCGGCCGCTATCGGCTGAGGCTCGCCTTCCCCTTCTGGTTCGAGCGCAAGCAGCCCGCGCTCACCGATCCGACGAAGACGGACCGGGCATCGATATTCGGTGGCCTCTACTACAACCGCCGCAGCCCCACCCACGCCGACGACGTCCTGTTCCCGCTGTTCTGGAACCTGCGCAACCCCGCCAAGGGTTCGCGCACGACCATCATCGGCCCGTTCGTCAATCGCGTGGCCCCGGGCGAGCGGGACAACTGGCTGGCGCCGCTGTACTTCACGGGCAAGCGCAAGCACGGCGGCTACACGCTGATCCCTCCGCTGCTCACGTACACGCACACGGACGCGACGGGTGGCTTCGATCTGGTGGGACCGATGTTCTGCTCGTGGAAGGGCGGCTCGCACTGCGACGCGCGGACCTCGACGGACATCGATTTCGGCGTCGCGCCGCTGTACTTCTACGGCCAGACCGAGCAGACGAAGTACGAGCTGATCCCCCCGCTCCTCCACTACTACCACTACAACGACCGCGACCGGTCGTGGATCAACGTCTGGGGACCCTACTTCCGCGAGCACACTGCCAAGCGGGACATGCTCCACATCCTCCCGCTGTACTGGAGCATCTGGGGCAAGAACGAGCGCCACACGACGCTGCTTCCGTTCTTCCACTACGGTTGGAAGGACAAGTCGTGGTTGTTCGTCAACCCGCTGTTCCTGATGGCGCGTGGCGAGCACAACGAGCGCACCTTCGTGACGTGGGGCTACGCGCGCTACCGGGGCCGCACGCAGCTCGACATGATCACGCCACTGTACTGGCACTATCGCGATCCAGACATCGGCCTCGACGAACAGTTGCTGTTCCCGTTCCTCTACTCGCGCACCAGCCCGCGGGAGTCGAACCAGGCGTTCTTCCCGTTCTACGCCCACCTGCACCGCTACGGCATCAGCGAGACGACGTGGATCACGCCCTTCTTCCGGCACTCCACGGATCTCCGCGGCTGGGAGACGGACATCAATCCGATCCTGTATGTCGGGCGCAACGGCCGCAGCACGCACACGGTGATCGCACCGGTGTTCTGGGATTTCGCGAGCCCCCAGGGACGCACGACCGTCGGCTTCCCGGTCTTCTGGCGCTTCGCCGACCAGGACACCGTCTCCGAGCTGGTGGGCAACGTCTACTATCACCAGCGCAAGCTCAAGGACGGGCTCGACTGGCAGATCCACATCTTCCCGGTGTTTTCCTACGGCGAAACGCCGGATGGTCACTGGTGGAATCTGCTCTACGGCCTGGCGGGCTACACGCGCCGCGGCGACATGGTCAAGGTGCGCACGCTGTGGATCCCGATCACCGTCTCCGGTCAGGACAAGAACTGAGACTGACGGGGGCGGGTGGCGCTGCGCTTTTTCGTCGGGTAGAAGAATCGGCGTGAAGCGATTCAAGGCTGCTGTGCTTGGCGGCTCCGGCTTTGCTGGCGCCGAGCTCTCCCGTCATCTTCTGCTGCATCCCGAGGTCGAGCTGGTGCGGGTCTGCGCCATCGACCACGTCGGGCAGCTGCTGTCGTCCGCCCATCCGCACCTCGAAGGGAGGACGGATCTCCGTTTCGAGGATCTGCCTCCCGACCAGGCCGCGGCGGGCGTCGATGTCGTACTGATGGGCCTACCGCACCAGGCCAGCGTCGAGCTGGTGCAGTCGGTGCTCGAACAGGAAACGCGTGTCATCGACATGTCGGGCGCGTTCCGGCTCAAGCGCAGCTCGGCGTACGAGAAGTTCTACGGCGGCAAACACCCGCGCCCCGATCTGCTGGAGCGTTTCGTCTACGGCCTGCCCGAGCTGAATCGCGAGCTTATCAAGAACACGCGCTATCTCGCCTCGCCCGGCTGCTTTGCGACGACTATCGAGCTCGGCCTCTTGCCGCTGGCGCGTGCCGGGCTGCTCCAGGGCCCGGTGCACACCGTCGGCATCACCGGCTCGAGCGGCGCCGGCGCCGTGGCGACGGCCACCACGCATCACCCTGTGCGCGCCAACAATCTGCGCAGCTACCGCCCCCTGTCGCACCAGCACGCTCCCGAGATCGAGGACACACTGAACGCCGCCGGCGCGAAGAACCTCTCGCTCGGCTTCGTGCCGGTGTCGGCGCCGCTGGCTCGCGGCATCCTCGCCACATCGTTCGCGCGCGTTCCCGCGGATCGCTCCGAGGAGGAGCTGGTCGCGCTCTACGACAGCTTCTGCGAAGGAGAGCCGTTCATCCGCCGCCCGCGCGAACGACTGCCCGAGGTGGTCGCCGTGGCTGGCTCGAACTACGCGGAAATCGGCATCGTGCCGGGCCCGATTGAAGGCGACACGCGCCTGGTGACCTGCTTCAGCGCGCTCGACAACCTCGTCAAGGGCGGCGCCGGCCAGGCCATCCAGAACATGAACCTGATGCTCGGCCTCGACGAACGCACCAGCCTCGAGGATCCCGGCGCGTATCCGTAGGCGACCGGCACAATCCCCTTCCGCGCTTGCTGTGAAAACCCCAACGAAGCGCGGGGCGTCGGCGTTCGTGCTTCAGGACGGATCGGCGCAGCAGCGGAAGCCGGTCTCGGTGCCGTTGTAGTAGCGATCATGCGCGGTCTGGGCGGCTCGGCAGTTGTTGCGGCTGGGCTGCCAGTAGGCGCCCTTCATCGCGGGGCGCACCGGATGGGTGCCGTCGATGCTCACGAACTCCTCGAGATTGCCGGCCAGGTCGTGCACTCCGAACGGGCTCACGCAGCGCGGGTACTCGCCCTTGCCGGCGCGCATGTCGCGCAGCTTGCCGTGGTCGTCCACCACGTCGAAGTGATCGGCGTTGCAAGCGGTGCTGTCGCGCTTCCAGCCGTAGGGATACGGCCGCATCTGCTCGCCCTCGCAGGCGAAGTTGTACTCGCTCTCCATGCAGACGCGCTTGCCCTCGGCCTCGCACTTCTCCTTGGCCATCGTCCAGCTCTGGTGGTTCGCTGGCAGCGTCTCGCCGGGCGGCGTGTACTCGTACTTGTCCATGCAGAAGCGCAGATGCACGCGCTGCGCGGACAGGCACTTGGCTGGCTTCTCGTACTCGGCGCAGCGAAACTCGTGGTAGCGGCCCGGCGGGTCCATCCAGTGCAGACACTTCTGCTCGACCTTCGGGCAGTACATGCCGTCGACCAGGACCATGCCCTCGGGACAGGCCGAGCTCTGCTGGTCGTCGCCCGGCTCTTCGAGCGAGGACGGTGCGATGGCGGCGAGCGTCTCGGGGTCGGGAGCTGTCGCCGGCTGGTCCGCCGCGGGCGCAGGTTTAGCGCTGGGCGGAGCGGCCGGGGCTGGTTCGGGTCGCTTGTCGCATGAAGCGAGCACGAACGCTGCCACGGCCGCGACGACGGCGACGCGGACGAGACGCACGGGCCCCGACTTTTCGGCGAGCGGGCGGTTCCGTCAAGGCAAGCTCTGATTTTCCGGCCGGCTGCCGCGCCGTACGCGATCGGGCTGGGCCGGGCTATCCCTGCAAATCCAGGCTGTTACGCGGTGCCCGCTGCCGCGGGGCGCAAGTCTTGCGGCAGCGGGCCAAAGCGGGTTCCGCTCGCGCCTCCGGGCGCTTGCCCCGGCTCAACCCGTCGGATCGCCGCTTTCGCCGGGCGAGTCGGTGCAGCAGCGCGCGCCCACCTGGATGTCCTTGTAGTAGTCGTCGTGCGCAGTCGTTGCGGGCCGACAGCGGTTGCGTCCCGCCATCCACCATCCGCCTTTCAGAGCGTCGCGGAAACGCGTGCCGTAGTGCGCGTCGTCCTTGAGCACCGGTTCGTCGAGATTGCCGACCATATCGTAGACGCCGAACGGGCTGACGCAGCGGGGGTTCGCATCCGCCGGTTTGCGCAGATCACGCAGCACGCGTCGACGCGGATTGGGCTTGTACAGATCGGGTTGATCCTGGTTGCATACCGGCTCCCGCTTCCAGCCGTAGGGATACGGCCGCATCTGTTCACCCTCGCACGCGAAGTTCCATTCGCTCTCGGTACAGATGCGCTTGCCGAGCTTCTTGCAGAGTCGGCTCGCGATCGCAAAGCTCTGGTAGTTCGCTGGCAGCTGCTCGCCGGGGCGCGTGTACTCGTAGCGATCGATACAGAAGCGCATATGGATGCGCTGGCCGACGCAACGAGCGGGCTTCTCGTATTCGCCACAGCGCGCGAAGGGCAGCTTCTTGTCGTCGAGCCAGTGCTTGCAGGTCTGTTTCACCTCGGTGCAGTAGTCACCTTCCACCAGGACCATGCCGGACGGGCACGCGCTGGCTGGCTTGACCGGCTCCGGCGCCTTCCGCGGAGAGGGGCCGACGGGCTCGGGCGTCGCGCCAGCCGTCTGCGCCAGGACCACCGATCCGACCGGCGCCGCCGCTGTTTCCGCTGGTCGCGAGGAGCTGGCGGTTCTAGCCGCCTGCGCCCCGCCTGCCGGCGGAGGCGGCAGGCTGTGTGCGCTGGTTCCCGCAGCAATCCGCAGCACGAACGTGCCGATCAGCACTGCGAGCAAGCGTCTGGGGGCCATTTCCGTCGTATCTCAATGATGGGGCACCCGTGCAGTTCCGGCAAACTCCGGACAGGGCCTCGTCTCTCCTGCACGCCGCAATCGGGCGATCGCGCCGTCGCGCAGGACGGCACGATGCGTCATTGCACTTCAAGGCGAGACAGCGGCGTCGCCGAGGAACGGCACGAAGCGCACCGGCAGGGTTCGATGATGGCTCAGCGCTCCGGTCCTGTCGCGGCTCCACGTTTCCAGCCACTGGATGCCCGAGCTCCCGCCGACCGGGATCACGAGTCGGCCACCGACGGCGAGCTGTTGGAGCAACGGCTGCGGAACATGCTCCGGCGCGGCGGTCACGACGATCACATTGAACGGTGCTGCTTCCGGCCAGCCCCGGTAGCCATCCCCTACCCTGAGCGCGACGCGCCCGGGCCCGTAGCCCAGGTCGCGCAGGTTCCGTTTCCCGAAGCGCGCCACTCCGGGCAGGTACTCGATGCTGTAGGTGCGGGCGCACAGCTCCGCCAGGATGGCCGCCTGGTAGCCGCTGCCAGTGCCGATCTCGAGACATCGGTCGGATGCGCGGGGCGAGACGGCCTCGGTCATGAACGCGACCACGAAGGGCTGGCTGATCGTCTGTCCGTGCCCGATAGGCAGCGGAGCGTCGTCGTACGCTTCGTCGGCATACGTCGCAGGCACGAACGTGTGGCGAGGCACCTTGCGGAGCGCCGCGAGCACGCGCTCGTTGTGGATCCCCTGCGCTTCGATGCGCTCGACGAGTCGGGCGCGTTCGCGGCTGCGTTCGGCGAACGCAGCTGGCGGGGCGGGCGCCGGGGCCAGGGCGCTTTGCGCGGGACCGCTCGCCTCGAGCGGCGGCGGATGGCTGCGCTCGCGGTCGGCGCTCCTGGGACAGCCCACGAGCGCTAGCGCCAGCAGCGCTCCGGAAACGCTCCGCCAAAAGCCATGCGCTCGAACCGGCGGTCCGCGCATCGGTTCCCCCCTGTCGACTTCTCAAACCTGCGGGCTCTGCGCCTCCGCCGCAAGTGCCAGCTCGAAACGAGCGTCGTCGCTCAGTGTCGCCAGATCCGCGTCGGCTCGGGCGCGGGCGGGCTCGGTGTGGCCGGCGCGGACGGCCTGTTCCAGCGCGTGCAGGGCCTCGTCCCTGAGCCTGGCCCGGGCGTAGCCGCGAGCCGCGTCGTAGGCATCGCGCGGTTTCTGCGTGCGCTCGAACAGCGCCTGAAGCAGCCGCCCGGCAGGCTCGGCAGCGCCGGCTTCGAACGCCTCGAGGGCGACGCGGCGAGCGTCCTCGTCCGGCGTATCGTCGAGGATCTCGCCGGTCAGCCGGGCCGCGTCGTCGAAGCGCTGTGTGCGGAGGAGCACCCGGACCAGCAGTCCGGCCAGCTCCGGTCTGAGGTCACCGCTGTGGCGCGCGGACAGCAGCACGGTGCGGGCGCGGTCCACGTCGCCGTCCAGCTCGTGGATGGCGCCTTCAAGGTACGGGTCGATGTGCCCGCCCGCCGGCACGTTCCTGAGGATGTCGCGCGCCGCGGGCGCGTCGTGGCCCTGGACGCTGGCCCAGCCGCTCAGCTCGAGCGCAACGCGCCGCTGGGCCGGATCACTCGAAGCGTCGAACACCGCTTTCGACATCGCTGCGGCCGAGGCGTGATCGCCCGCGTTCATGGCTTGCTCGGCGCGGGCCAGTACCTCGGCGAGCAACTCCGGCGGCGGAGGACCGTGGTAGCGCGTGCGATTGCGTTCGGCCATGTAGCTCGAGACGCCGCCCAGCGCGAAGATCAGCGCCGCGTAGCTCCACCCCATCCAGTAGAAGCCGCCCGCGAGCGCCAGCCCGAACACCAGCGAAAGCGTGGCCGAAAGCCGTCGTCGCTCGGGACCGAGTGCTTGCGCCATGATCTGGCCGCCGTCGAACGGCAACACGGGCAACAGGTTGATGGCGCTCCACAGCAGGTTGACCACGACCAGCAGTTGTACCGCCAGGGCGAGCAGGGACCCGTGGACGACCGCCGAACCGGCCGCCACCTTGCCGCCGAGCACGACCAGTCCGAGCGCGAAGCCCGCGAGTGGGCCAGCCAGCGTCACCAGGATGCTGCGCAGCCGTCCAATGTCGTGCGTGGGTGCCCAGCTGGTCAGGCCGCCCATCATGTGCAGGGTGATCGAGGGCGACTGGCCGTACAGGCGGGCTGTCATCGCGTGCCCCAGCTCGTGCACCAGGATGGACAGCACCACCACGCCCAACCAGATGGCCATGGCCGCCGGCTTCTGCGCGAAGGACAGACCCAGCAGCACAGCCAGCACCCAGAAGCCGGGCTGGATCCGCACGGGAAAGCCGAAGAGCCGGAATCTCAGCATCGCTGTTTGCCCGGTCTAGCACGACGTTCGGGAGATTTCAGCCGCCTGCCCGCCCGCACAGCCGGGCCGACCGCTATTTCGACCGGCTGCCGCGGCGCGACCTGCGCTTCGTCTTCTTCTTCTGCGGACGCGGCGGTGGCGGCAGTCCCTTCCACACGTGCGCCAGGATTTCGAGCTGTTCGAGCAACGCGCTGTTCGACTCGACCCAGTACGCCGCGCGCGCGTTCCGGCTGCCGACCCAGCAGGTCACGCTGCGATCGCGCCATCCCGCCGGGATAGCCTCCACCATTTCCTCGTCGGTGCGGTCGTCGCCCGCGCAGAACAGGAAGTCGGAGCGGGAATGCCGCTTGAGCAGCGCCTGCACGGCCTGGCCCTTGGTGACGCGCTCGTGCCGCACCTCGATGACGCGCGACCCGCGCAGCACGTTGTAGGGCCGGCGTTTGAGCGTGTCTTCAAGGAGCGAGAGCAGCTCGTTCGCCTGGAACGTGCCGAACTCGGGGTCGACGCCGCGGTAGTGCCAGGCGATCGCCGCGTCCTTGTATTCGATCGCGCTGCCGGGCGTGCGCCGCGTGAAGTCCTGGAATAGCGGCTCCACCAGACGCCGGATGGCTGCGCCGCTCACGTTGGCGCGTCGTTCCCACTCGCCGCCGGGTGCCTTGATGGCCAACCCGTGTTCGCTCACCAGCCCGATGCGAAGCTCACCGAGCCACTCCTCGAGCACGCCCTTGCTGCGGCCGCTGATGACGTAGACCGTCGCCGTCTCGGCCAGCGCGGACAACACGCCGAGGATGCGCGCATCCGGAACGGCCTCCCGGGGGTCGAGCACGTACGAGCGCAGAGTGCCGTCGTAGTCGAGCAGCACGAGCGGACGACGGCTCTTCTTCACCTTGTCGACGAGGGGTGCCGCCCTCAGGTCCAGCGTCTCCGAGCTCGGGCGGATCTCGCTGGCCGTGGCCTCGAGTCTGTCGAGGAAGCGGTTGGCCCACACCATCGAGGTGTTCTCGTCGACGAAGGCCTGCATGTGGCGGAACGCCTCCAGGTCCGGGCGATCCTGCTCCAGGCTCTCGGCCAGGGCTTCGGCAACCTCGTCGATGCTGTACGGACTGATCAGCCGTGCCCCCGGCAGGCAGTGCGCTGCGCCGGCGAACTCGCTCAGGATGAGCGTGCCGCCGCGGTCGCCACGCGCCGCAACGTATTCGAGCGCGACCAGGTTCATCCCGTCGCGTACCGGGGTGATCAGCGCGATGTCCGCGGCCTGGTAGAGCCCCACCAGGCGGGCGCGCGACATGGCCTGGTTGACGTAGACGACGGGCATCGTGCTCGACGAGCCGTAGCGGCCGTTGATGCGTCCCACCAGCTCGTCCACGTCGCGCTTGAGCCGCTGGTATTCAGCCACGTCGGTACGCGACGGCGCGGCGATCTGGATCAGCACCACGCGCGAGCGCCACTTCGGATGCGACTTCAGGAGCTGCTCGAAGGCGAGCAGCTTTGCCGGGATCCCCTTGGTGTAGTCGAGCCGGTCCACGCCGACGATGATCTTCTTGCCGGCGTAGGTGCTCTGCAGGCTCGCCAGTTCCTGGCGGGCCTCGCGGCTTTCGGCCATCTCGCGGATCTCGGCCGGGTCGATGCCGATGGGCAGCACGCTGAGCTGGACCTTGCGCGAGCTCATGCGGATGGCCTTCGGCTCGGATTCGAGCCCGAGCACGCGCAGCGCCGCGTTGCGGAAGTGGCTCACGTACTCGTAGGTGTGGAAGCCGATCAGATCGGCACCCAGCATCCCGCGCAGGATCTGCTCGCGCACCGGCAAGGTGCGGTACGTCTCCGCAGAGGGAAATGGGATGTGCAGGAAGAACCCGATGGGGCAGCCCGTGCCGCGACGCCGGACCATCTCGGGAACCAGCGCCAGCTGGTAGTCGTGCACCCAGATCACGTCGCCTGGCCGCGCCAGTCGGCAGATCTCGTCGGCGAACATCTCGTTCACCTTCTCGTACGACTTGTAGCCCGATAGCCCGAAGTGCGAACGGTCCGTCAGGTTGTGGAACAGCGGCCAGAGCTCGCGGTTGGAAAAGGCCAGGTAGAAGCCGTCGATGTCCGCCTTGCTGATGAACACCGGCGCGCTGCCGTGCTGGGCCAGCACGCGGGTGACCTCGGCCCGGTCCGGTTCGGCAACGAAGGTGCCGGGCCAACCCAGCCAGGTGAACGGGCGGCGTTCAGCGACCGACTTCAGCGCGGTCACCAGGCCCCCGGTGCTGGTCGCCACCTCCCAGGTGTCGTGGCGATGCGAGAGTGTGACCGGCAAGCGCGCGGACGCGACGATGAGCCTCGGCTTGCTCACGGCGTGGCCCCCTCACGCGGCAAAGCGTGCGTCATGGCGCCTTCTTATGTCATAAGCTCCGCCGGCTGAACAACCCGGCGGCCCGGAATGGCTCCGGCCCGCCCTGCACGCGGCTTCCGGCGGGCTTTTGCGCGGCGGAACCGACACAGGTGGTCTCCCGGTGAAGCTCGCCCTGATTGGCAACTGCGCGTACCAGGCTCTGATCGACGACCGGGGGCGGGTCGTCTGGCTGTGCTGGCCCCGTTTCGACTCCAGCTTCGTCTTCGGCTCGCTGGTGGACGAAGACAACGGCGGCAGCTTCACTGTCGAGCCAAAGGGCGGTCGGTACGAGACCGAGCAGGAGTACCTGCCCAACACCAACATCCTCAGGACCGTCTTCACGGCGGAGTCCGGCTCGTTCGAGGTGATCGATTTCGCTCCTCGCTTCAAGCAGTACGAACGGTCGTTCAAACCCACCATGCTGATCAGGCGGCTGCGGCGGCTGTCCGGCGATCCGGTCGTCCGCATCCGCTGTCACCCTGTCTACGACTACGGCCGCGTCAAGCCCTCGCCGTATCTCGCGAGCAACCACATCCAGTGGCCGATCCCGAACGCGCAGCTCCGGCTGACCACCAACGTGCCCTTGAACTACATCGTGGAGGGACGGGAGTTCCTGCTCGAAGGCGAAGCGTACGTGGTGCTGACCTGGGGCGCGCCGCTCGAGGCCGCGCTCGCAGAGACGTGCGAGAGCTTCTTCGACCGCACCCGCCGCTACTGGGAAAGCTGGGTCAAGCACACCTCTCTGCCGGGGCGCTTCCAGGGCGAGGTGCTCCGCTCCGCGCTGGCGCTGAAGTTGCACCAGTACGAGGACACCGGCGCCATCACCGCGGCGACCACCACCAGCATTCCCGAGTATCCTGGTTCCGGCCGCAACTGGGACTACCGCTTCTGCTGGCTGCGCGACTCGTACTTCACGCTCCGCGCGATGCGTCGCATCGGCCACTTCGACGAGATGGAAGCCTTCGTCTCCTTCCTGAAGAACATCGCGGAGTCGTCGCCCGATCACCTGCAGCCGGTCTACGGTATCTCGGGCGAGCGCGAGCTCCACGAGGCGGAGCTCGCGCACCTGCCGGGCTATCTCGATAACCAGCCTGTCCGCGCCGGCAACGCCGCCTACAAGCAGATCCAGAACGACGTGTACGGCGAGATGATCGCCGCGATCGCTCCCATTTTTCTCGACATCCGTTTCGGCGAGCACCTGTCCGGGCGCTCCGACCGCCTGGTGCGCCGTTTGCTCGAGCGCATATCGGCGACGCTCGAGCTGCCCGACGCGGGGATCTGGGAGATCCGCGACGATACCCGCGTGCACACGTTCTCGCTGCTCATGCACTGGGTGGGGGCCGTGGTGGCGGCCCGCATCGCCCAGCGCCTGGGCGAGCCCGCGCTCGAAGGCCAGGCCCGGGGCCTCGCCGCGCGCACGCGCAGCCTGATCGAGGACCGCTGCTGGCGGCCCGACCGCGGCTACTACGGCGACTCGCTCGTGACCGACAACGCCGACGGATCGCTTTTGATGATGGTCAACCTCGGCTTTCTCCGGAAGAGCCATCCCCACGCGGACTCGCACCTCCGGGCGCTCGCGCGGCAGCTCGGCGTGAACGGCCATCTGATGCACCGCTACGTGCATCACGACGGCATCGGCGAGTCGCACGGCACGTTCACGGTGTGCGGCTACTGGCACGCCGAAGCCCTGGCCCGCCTCGGTCACCGCGACGAGGCCGAAGAAGCGATGGAGCAGCTGGTCGGCCACGCCAACCACCTCGGCCTGATCAGCGAGGACGTTGATCCGAAGACCGGCGAACAGTGGGGCAATTTCCCCCAGACCTACTCGCACGTCGGGCTGATCAACGCGGCGTTCGCGATCAGCCCGATGCCCACCGAGGTCGGCGACCCCTGATCCGCCGATTGGCGACTCCGGAGCCCGCGCGCCCACCGCCTACTTGTGGATGTCGACGATGGTCCCCTCGCCCATGTCCGCGCCGACGTTGATGCCGTGCCAGCCGGGAGGCACCGGAGGGTCGGTCCACATGAACACGACGCGCGCGTCGATGGGCGCGAGGTTCACGCAGCCGTGGCTGCGCGGGATGCCGAACACGTCGTGCCAGTACGCGCCGTGCAGGGCGTAGCCGGACGCGAAGTACTCGATCCACGGAACGTCGCGCAGCTGGAAGCCCCGCGCTCCGCGCCGCACCGTCACGCCGTACTCCGGCGGGCGGCCCTTGTGGATGTTCGCCAGCCGCCGCTGGTCCATCTTGCTTAGCGACTTGCCGGCCTTCTCCGCCGCCAGCAGCCGCTTGACCGTGGCGCGGTCCTCCGCCGAAAGGCCGTGGTGCGTGTTCGCGCGCGTGCCGCCGGCCACGTCCGAGTTCTCGTCCGAGTCCATCATCGCGGCGATGTGCTTGCTCTTGAGCCGGAAGATGCCCTGCGGCGTGGCCAGCTGCGTCTTCGGATCGCCCAGCCGCACGCGCCCGGTCGACACCAGGGTCGCGTACCAGGGGCGCTTGCCCTCGTACAGGACGAGCGTCTGCTGCTGGAGGGAGATGTCGATCCACTTCTTTCCCTTCAGCGCGAAGTCGGGCCACGTCTGGGGCCAGGTGACGATGCCGATGTCGGTGGCCTTGAGCCAGATCGTCTTGTCCTTCGCCGTCTGGTAGTAGCGGTGCCCTGCCTTGATGCGCGCCTTGCCGGACAGCGGCACGATCGCGCGGCGCGGGATGTCCGCCACTTCCTCGACCTCGTCGGCGCCGCGGATCAGGTGGTAGGTCTTCACGCCACGCTTGACCACCCAGCAGAACGGGAACGGGAAGTTCTTGTTGAGCTCGATGCCGTGGAAGGGCGAGGCCGTGTCCGGCTTGACCTTGGTGGTCGGGATCAGCCGCATGTCCACCGTGACCGCGAAACGACGGTGGAAGCCGTTGTCGTTGGTGTCGAAGGCGTCGATGAACGACAGCCCCGTCTTGCGCCGCACGCGGTTGGCGAAGACCGCGTAGTCCGGCACCTTGAACGCCGCGACGTTCGGGATCAGCCGCTTGTGGTCCTTCAGCCACCAGGGGATGGGCTCGTTCGGGCTCTTGCCACCGAACAACTCGTCGCGGCTGAGCTGCGTGGAGAGCCGGAAGCCCTTCGGGTGCTGGAGGCCGGGCACTGCGATGCCGCGCGAGTCGAGCGGAACGTCGTTTGCCCCGAGGTCCACCACCTGCACCTCGGTCTTGTGCTCCTTGAACCACTGGAGGTGGTCGTCCAGCTTGAACTCGCTCTTTTCCTGCTCGGCCTTGGTCGGCACGCGCAGGTACTCGGGCGCCGTCGCCCGCACGAAGCCGTAGTGGTACGGCATGGGCTTCGAGAGGTCCGGTCGCACGTTGGCCGCGCGCACGATGGGCGCGTCGAGGTTGGTCGTGGCCTCGTCCGTGCACATGTAGCCCATCGGGTAGACGTGGTACCACTTGCCCTTGCAGCCGTGCCCCGCCACAGGGTCCGGATCGCGCCGGATGCTGCTGCCAAGCCGGACGTAGCCGAGCTTGCGCGAGTTTTCGTTCGGCAGCTTGTAGACCGTGGCCGCGACCACGGTCGCCGCGATCTTCGGCGAGTTGTCCGGCGCCCGGGTGTCGAGCTGGCCATGGTTGACCACCATGCTCGAAAGCGGGGCTGTCGCGGCCAGTGCCTTCGACGATGCGACGGCGGCCGAAGCCGGCGCTTTCGTCGCGCCCTTCGCGCTCTTGTCCTTGTGGCAACCGGTGGCGAGCGCAGTCGCGAGCAGCACGAGCAGTACGGCGGAGCCGCGTACGGCGGCCTTTCCGGATATCCGCCAGAACGCCATGGCCGCCCTCTGTACCGCGAACAGCGCGGAGATCAACCCGGCTACCCGCCGGGACTGTCGGAGTGGACCGAAGCGGGCTCGGTCGGTCCGGCGTTCGATGCCGCCTGTCCGTCGACCTCGACGCCGTCGGCCCCGTCCGGCAGCGCCGGCAGCGCGTCGAGAGGTGTCCCGGGCGCGACCCAGTACACCTCCGGCACCGGCCAGTACTTGCTCTTGTAGACGTGTGTCTCCTGTCGGCCGTCCGGCAGGTGGAAGCGCACGATGCTCGTCACGTCGTAGCCCTTGTGCCCCTTCTGGTGGCGCACGGGGTCCTTGCCCGCGAGTGACGGCATCGTCGTCACGCGGCGGGAGAAGTCGTGCACCTTCGTGACCGAGTAGGCGTAGTCGACCTTGCCCGGCGCGTCGCGCCCCAGGAACTCCACCCGGAGCACATGCCGCTCGGGCGTGAAGGCGTGGATGATCAGCGGCGAGTGGTACGGGTTCTTGATCCTGAGATCGACCTTCGGATAGATGACCGTCGCGTCGAGCCCGAGCGGAACGCCGTCGGCCGGTCGGCTGTGGCTCCGGCGGCGCACGATGTCCAGCGCGCCGAACTCGGCTGCGGCGTGCAGGGTGGTGGAAACCTGGCATGTGCCGCCGCCCACTCCAGGTTGAAGCTCGCCATCCACGATCACCGGCGCCCAGGTGAACCCGCGCCGGAGCGTCCTGGGTCCGACGACCTTGTTGAAGCTGATGGTCTGCCCCGGCGCCATCACCGTCCCGTTGAGATAGCGCGCAGCGGTACGGACATTCTGGTCGCGCGATGCGCTGTATCCGGCGAAGTGGGTCTCGTAGCTCGAGAGCACGCGGCTCACATCGATCTGCGCGATCATCGCCGACGTGACCTGGGCCGGTACCGGGCGGGTCTCCAGCGGAATCATCACGACGTTCTCGTCACCGACAGTCCGGATGTGGGCGAGCGTCGCGTCGACGTCCAGCTCGCGGCCCGGGCGGTCCGCGAGGCGGCGGTGTCGCACCAGATCGAGCCGTGCATCGACCGGGTCCCTGTGCACCAGCGGCGCCAGGCGCTCGAGCGTCGCCCGGGCCCGCGCCCGATCCACGTGCCAGTGCGGCTGGATATCGACGGCGCCCTTTCGCGCCTGCCACGCGCGATACAGCCGCGCGCCGAGCGAGCCCCGCTCCGCCTCGTCGCGCACCGCTCGGAGCGTGGCCGGCACATCCAGCTCGATGCCGAGCGCGCCCAGGTGCGTGCGGATCGTGCTGCCGTCGGCCAGGCGCAGGTACGCTTCGCGCTTCGCGAGTTGCCCGCGCTCGCTTGCCAGGAAGTCGCCGACAGACGCTCCACCCGGGATCAACTGTCCTCCGACGTAGCTGCCGGGCAGGGCTCTTCCCGGTGGCAGCAGCTGGAAGTAGCCCCACACGCCTGCGCCCGCTGCGGCGGCAGCGCCGATGGCAAGGCAGGTGGTGAGCACGGCGTGTCGCACGGGTTGGATCGTACCGGCGCGGCCGGTCTGCTGGCAAAGGTCGGGACTCCGGGCAGCGCGGCCCGGGCCTTTCGTGTTGTGTACGCCCGGGGCGACTGGGCTCTTCCAGGCTCCCGAAATCGCTGCCTTGACGGCGCCGCCCCCGCCTCTACGCTTCAGCTCCGATGAAGCTCACCGTCAACGGCCAAGAGCAGGAAATTCCCGACGGCCTCAGCGTGCGCGCCCTGATCGAGCACCTCGGTCTGACCGACGGCCCCGTGGCTGTCGAGCGCAACCGTGAAGTGGTGCCGCGCGCAGAGCACGAGAGCACCGAGCTCAGCCCGGACGACGTGCTCGAGATCGTGCACTTCGTCGGCGGAGGCTAGTTCGACGGGGTGCAGCCGGTCGGAAACCACTTGTCGCCCCCCTTGACCAGCTCGCATATCGACTTGCACGTCGGCGCCGTCAGATCACAGGTCATGCCGGTCGGCTGCGGCTGGCTCGGGCAGGAATCCGGCAACATCCAGCATGTGTCGACGAGGCCGAGCGCGCACGCCGCCTTCGTGTCCCGCATGTGGGCGCAGACGGCATTGTTCGGACAAGAGGATGCGCTGCACGTCTTGGTGCCGGGGCTCTTGGGCGAGCAGGGCGTGTTGCTCTGGACCTGCGCTCCCAGGTGGTTCGCCAGCGCGGAGCTCAAATAGGTCATTCCGTCGCAGCCGCACACCGGCCCCTGGGCGTTGTCGACCGGTATGCACTTTCCCGGTCCGCCGCAGCCGCTGCAGAAAAAGCCCATCGGACACGACCCGTTGCACCCCTGGGGCGGCGCGGCGTCGCCGGGACCTGCGTCCATCGAAATGGCCCCGGCGCTGCCGCCTGTGGTCGAACCCGCGCTGCCGCCTGTGGCCGAACCGGCGCTGCCGCCGCCCGAGCCCCCTGTTCCGGAACCGGCAATGCCCCCGGACCCCCCGGTGGCCGAAGCAAACTGGGCACTTGAGCAGCCCATCACGGACACCGCGACAACACCGACGAAAAGCAAGATCGAACGCATGGTACCGAGTGTACCAGCGAGACCGCGATCGGGCGAGACCGCGCCTTCTAGCGGTGCCTGAGCGCGAGCTTGACGTAATCCTCGGCGCCGTGGATGCCCAGGCGCCTCTCTTCCGGAGTCAGCTCGCGGACCACCCTGCCCGGCTGACCGCGCACCATTACGCCCGGCGGCACCTTCATGCGAGGGGGAACGACCGCTCCGGCCGCGATCAGCGCTTCCTCGCCGATCTCGGCGTTGTCGAGAATGACCGCGCCCATGCCGATGAGCGCGCGGTCGCCGATGATGCCGCCGTGGATGATGGCGCCGTGGCCGATCGTCACGTCCTCGCCCACGACCGTGTTCGACAGGGCCGTGGTCATGTGGATGCACGCCAGATCCTGCACGTTGCTGCGCGCGCCGATGCGGATGAACCCAACGTCTCCGCGCAGTACCGCGCCGTACCAGACGCTGGCCTGGTCGCCGAGATGTACGTCGCCGACCACGACCGCACCGTCTGCGATGAACACGTCTTTCCCAAGGTGCGGCGTCTTGCCGCCGACGCTCTTCACCAGCCCTGCCATGCTCTTCTCCGTGTCACACGACCTGCAGTGCGCGCCGCGAGCCAGAAGCCGTGCGCGGCGCGCGCCGCGCTTCGTCGCACAGCTCGCCTTCCAGCGAGTTCTTGAAGGCGCGCCGGATGCGCACGTCGATGATCTCGCCCGTCGGGTCGTCCTTTGCCCCGAAATGGATGATCTCGTTCTTCTCGCTGCGCCCGGTGTAGCCGCCGCCCTTCGCCGGCCCTTCCACCAGCACCTGCTCGACGCTGCCGACCAGTGACGCCAGGTGCTCACGGCGCAGCCGGTAGCTCAGGGCGAAAAGCTCCGCAAGCCGTTCGCTCTTTTCCGTTTCGGACACGTCGTTGTCCAGCTTGAGCGCCGGAGTGTACGGCCGCTCCGAATACTTGAAGCCGAACAGTCCCGTGAATCCCGCGCGCTCGACCAGCGCCAGAGTCGCTTCGAAGTCCTGCCGCGTCTCGCCGGGAAAACCCACGATCACGTCGGTCGAGAGCGTCAGGTCCGGCACCGCTTCGCGCAGCGCGTCGATGCGCTCGTGGTACTCGGCCACGCTGTAGCGGCGGATCATGCGCCTGAGCATGCGATCGCTGCCGGACTGCACGGGCATGTGCACGTGGCGGCAGAGCAGCGGCAGATCCTGGTGCGCCCGTATCAAGGACAGCGTCAGGTGGCGCGGATGCGGGCTGGTGTAGCGCAACCGGGCGAGCGCCGGCACCCGCTCTGCGATGCGCCGCAGGAGCGCCGGAAACTCGCTCTCGTCCTCACGGGCGCGCGCGCCACGGGTGTGTCGCCAGCGGCTGTCCGCCGCTCCAGGTGCTGGCGGCAGCGAGCCCTCCGGATCGCGGTAGCTGTTCACCGTCTGCCCGAGCAGCGTCACCTCGCGCACTCCGGCGTCCACGAGCCGTGCGATCTCGTCGACGATCTCCGCGGCGGGGCGATAGCGCTCGGGCCCTCGCGTGTACGGCACGATGCAGTACGAGCAGCGTTCGTTGCAGCCCTTCATCACCGTCACGTACGCCGTTGTCTGACGCCCCCTCTCTGCCGCGGCCGGCAGGAAGTACGGCGTCTCGGTGTCGAACACCGTGCGCACGCGGGGCGGCGCGCCCAGTGAGAGCTCGGCGAGCAACCCGGGCAGCTCGGGAATATTGTCGGGACCGATCACCAGGTCGATCTGCGGCATCCGCTCGACCAACCGCTCGCCGTCCTGCTGCGCCACGCAGCCGGCCACGCCGATGAGCAACCCTGGACGCTGGCGCTTGAGCACTCCCAATCGCCCCACCTCGCTGCGGAGCTTGTTCTCGGCCTTCTCCCGCACGCTGCAGGTGTTCAGCAGGATCAAATCCGCATCCGCCGGATCGGGCGTCTCGGCGTAGCCCGCGCGCTCGAGAACCTCGCCGATCCGCTGGGAATCGTGCTGGTTCATCTGGCAGCCGAAAGTGATCAGGGAGTAGCGGGCCATGGTCGGATGGATCCGCCACCGGCGACGCGGGCGGGTGGGTGCGACGGAAGCTAGCACGCGGCCGGTGGACGTCAGCCCGGCGCGTCGCCAACGATTGACCCGGAGCCCGGGCGACCCCTATGTTTCCGGGCCGTTTCGCCGTTCTGGCGGGACCCACCGAGGCGGGAGACACAGACCATGACCGACACCTTCACGAACCTGGTCGAGCTGCAGAAGCGCAGCTGCACGCGCTACGCGGACCGCGAGCTGTTCGGCACCAAGACCGACGGGCAGTGGCGCTGGATAACGTACGGCGAGTTCGGAAAGCTCATCGACCAGTTCCGCGGCGCGCTCGCCTCGCTCGGCGTCGGCAAGGGCGACAAGGTCGGCATCATCGCCAACAACCGCGTCGAGTGGGCCGTTGCCGCGTACGCGACCTACGGGCTCGGGGCGGCGTTCGTGCCCATGTACGAGGCGCAGCTGCCCAAGGAATGGAAATTCATTCTCGACGACTGCGGCGCCAAGGTCGCCATCGGCGCCACCGCCGCCATCTACGACAAGCTCGGTCAGCTCAAGAGCGAGGTCGCCTCGCTGGAGCACGTCATCGGTCTCGAGCTGCCCGAGGACAATCCCGACTCGTACCGTGCGCTGCTCGAGAAGGGCGCCGGGAACCCGGTCGAGGCCAAGGAGCCCGAGAGCGGGGACACCGCGGGCTTCATCTACACCTCGGGCACGACCGGCAACCCGAAGGGCGTGATCCTCAGCCACGGCAACATCACCTCCAACATCAACGCCGTCCACGCCATCTTCACCTTCGAGTCGGACGACCGCTCGCTCAGCTTTCTGCCCTGGGCGCACTCGTTCGGCCAGACCTGCGAGCTGCACTCGCTCCTCAGCATGGGCTGCTCGCTCGCCATCAACGACGACGTCGCCAATCTGGTCGCGAACCTGGCCGAGGTGCGTCCGACCATCCTGTTCGCCGTTCCGCGTATCTTCAACCGAATCTACGACGGCGTGAACAAGCAGATGGCGGACAAGCCGGGGATGATCCAGAAGCTCTTCCACTCGGGCATCAGGAACGCCACGCGCGAGCACGGCGGCCAGGGCGTGGGCGTGATGGGCGGCATCGGGCTCACGCTCGCTGACAAGCTGATCTTCAGCAAGATCCGCGACAAGTTCGGCGGCCGGTTGAAGTACGCGATCAGCGGCAGCGCCGCGCTCAGCAAGGAAGTCGCCCAGTTCATCGACGCGCTCGGCATCGAGGTCTACGAGGGCTACGGCCTGACGGAGACCAGCCCCATCGCCACGGCGAACTACCCCGGAAATCGCAAGATCGGCAGCGTGGGCAAGGCCATTCCCGAGGTGACGATCAAGATCGACAAAGAAGTCACGGGCGACGCGAAGAACGGCGAGATCCTCATCTATGGGCCCAACATCATGCAGGGCTATCACAATCGCCAGGACGAGAACGACAAGGTGCTCATGCCCGACCGCGGGTTCCGCAGCGGCGACATGGGCTACATCGACGACGACGGCTATCTCTACATCACCGGCCGCATCAAGGAGCAGTACAAGCTCGAGAACGGCAAGTACGTCGTGCCCGCACCGCTGGAAGAGGAACTGAAGCTCTCGCCGTTCGTCGCCAACGTGATGATCCACGGCGCCAACAAGCCGTACAACGTGGCGCTCGTCGTGCTCGACGTGGACTCCGTCCGCAAGTGGGCAAGCGACAACGGCATCGAGGTCGCCGACCTCACGACGAACGACAAGGTGCGCGAGCTCATCCAGAAGGAGCTCGCGGACCGGGGTCGCGAGTTCAAAGGTTTCGAGCGGCCGCAGAAGTTCAAGCTCATCACCGACGACTTCACGACCGAAAACGGCATGCTGACGCCCACGTTGAAGCTCAAGCGCCGCAACGTGCTCGCCAAGTACGAGGGCGATCTCGACGCTTTGTACAAGTAGCTACTAGCCGCTAGCTATTGGTTGTTGGCTATCAGCTGCCCCCCCGTGCGCGGCGGGGCGCGGTCGGCGTGCTCGGCCTCCGGCCTGCGCGCGCCGGCGCCCCCAGGCGTCGCCTCCGGCGCCACGGGGGCGCGGCCTCGCGCTGAAAGCCGTGCCAGGACTGGATCGGCGCGGTCCGATCGGCGACCATGGCGCTCTGGGGTGCTGGCGTCGTCCGACACGTGGTGAGGACTGGCGCGAGGGCATGTCCGCACAAGCTGCACTTTCACCGGGAACCCTGCTGGGAGGGAAATTCCGGATTGTCCGCGAAATCGGCGGGGCGGCATGGGTGCCGTCTACGAGATCGAGCACGCGTTCACGCACCACGAGCGGGCACTCGAGCTGCTGCACCGCGAGGCGGCTGGAAATCCCGGGATCGTCCAGCGATTCCTGCGCGAGGCCTCGGCTGCTGGGCGTATCGGCAATCCGCACGTGGTCGAGACCTTCGATGCCGGCACGCTCGATTCTGGCGAGCCGTATCTGGTCATGGAGCTGCTCGCCGAGCAGACGCTTACCGAGCTCGTGGAGAGCCGCGGGCCTCTGCCACCGGGTGAGCTCAAGCAGCTCATGCTCCAGGCGTGCAGCGGCGTCCAGGCGGCACACGACGCGGGCATCGTCCATCGCGATCTGAAGCCCGACAACCTGTTCATGACGGAGCGCGACGGCGCGCCGTTCGTGAAGATCCTCGACTTCGGTATCTCCAAGTTCGACACAACGCTGACGGGCGACCACGGGCTCACGAGCGAAGGCTCGCTGCTCGGCACGCCGTACTACATGCCGCCCGAGCAGGTGCGCGGCGCCACGGTCGACGAGCGCGCCGACGTGTACGTATCAATGAGCGTGTTTTCCGTAGACAGGCTGGTTTCATCTGTGTGCGTGGGCCTTTGTTGCGTTGCCGTTGCATCGGCAGTGCGGGCCCAGCCCCCGGCATCGGCCAGGAAGGCCGAGGCGCGCGAGCGGTTCTCGCGCGGGCTGACTCTGTTCAACTACGGCGACAACGCCGGCGCACTGGCGGAGTTCGAGCGCGCGCAGAAGCTCCTGCCCAATCCGATCGTGCTCTACAACATCGGGCTGGTGCAGGCCGCCATGGGCCACGCAGCCGACGCAGTGAAGACGCTGGACCAGGTGCTGTCGGCCCCGGGCTCGCTGTCGGCGGAACGCATCGCGAGGGCCAGGAAGGCACGCAACGACGCGGCCGAGCGCATCGCGCGGCTCGACATCACGGCCAACGTCGATGGCGCGCAGATCGAGGTGGACGACATCCCCGTGGGCACCACGCCCCTGCACGCACCGGTCGAGGTGACCAGCGGCACGCGGCTCGTCGCCGTCGTGGCCCCCGGGTACGTGCCCGTGCGGCGTGAAGTCACCGTTGCCGGACGGACCAGGACACGGCTCGAGTTCAAGCTGCAACCTCTCGAACGCCAGCTCGCGCACCTGGCCGTCAAGACGAAGGTGTTCGGCGCGGATGTGCTGGTGGACGGCAAGCCCGCCGGCAGCACACCGCTGCCGGCCACGCTCGCGCTGTCGCTGGGCAAGCACACGATCGAGGTGCGTCGCCCCGGCTACACCACCGCACGACCCGCACGACAGGACGTACAGCTAGGTGAAGTAGTTACAGGCGAGGTCGCGCTGGCTCCAGTTTTCGATCCTTCCGCGCTCCCTGGCGAGGGTGGCCGTCTCGCGCTCGACCTGTCCGAGAGCGACGCCAACGTCACCATCGACGGCAGGCCTCGCGGCGCCTACTCGGGGAGCATCCGGCTCGCCCGCGGACCTCATCGCCTGCTTGTCGAACGCGCCGGCTTCGACCCTGTCCAGCGCGTGGTCGACGTCCCCCGGGGATCGACCGGCACCGTGAGCGTCCACCTGGTCCCGACGCCGGAGTACCGTGCCGCGTACGAGAGCAAGGCACACGCATTCAGGACCTGGGGTTGGGTCGGCATAGTCAGCGGCGTGGTGGTAGCGGGAGCAGGCACCGGCTACCTCGTCTACAACGCTGGCAGGAAACGCACCGCCCAGGCCGGTTTCGACCAGATTATCAACGAACGCGCCAACCAGACGGGTGAATGCGACATCGCGAACGGCGCCGACAAGGACAAGTGCAACGCGCTCGTCGACGCGTACTACCAGGTACTGAAGGACGCGCGGGCGCGCGACGCCATCGGCTGGGCCGGCGTCGGCGTCGGCGTGGCGTTGCTCGGGACCGGGGCCGTGCTGCTGATCACCGGCGACGATCCGCACCGCTACGACGGCGCACCGGAGGCCGACGAGCGTGGCCGGCTCCGCATCACGCCGACCTTCAGCGCAGGGCGAGGCGGCGGCAGCGTCGGCCTCGTGGGACGCTTCTAGCGACAGCCGAACTAGCGGAAGGGCGGCTTCGTCATTGTAGCCGTCGGCGACCGCGAACTTCGTGCCATCGGTAGCAAGCGTCACGTTCGCCGCCGGGCATTGACGAATCTTTCGCACTGCATCATCCTGACCGTTCGAGGCGATACGA
>CAWGGM010000005.1:0-122254 GCA_963822115.1 uncultured Pseudomonadota bacterium | reverse complement strand
AGCTGGACGAAGTGGGCAAGTAGGACTGGCGAGCAGAGCGGGCGGGCCAATCCGAGCCTTGTCGCTCAGCGGCGCGCCAGGGTCACGTCGATGCGTCGCACCGAGCCGTCGCGAACAGCGGCGGCGTGCTCGCTACCGAGCCCGGAGGCGTTCTCCTCCACGCTCGTGCCGTCGCGGTACGAGAGCCGGTAGGCCGTGACCGTGCACCCATCCGCGCCGAAGGTGTCCAGGCGCTCGCGGTTGTCGTAGACGACGAGCGTGTGGCCGAGGAGCTTGAAGGCGAAGCTCCCCTGCCCCAGCTCGACCTCGCTCCATCCGCTCGTCGGGTCGTGGTAGCGACGGCGGCTCGGCTCTTCGGTGAAGAGCCAGCCGGGCAGGCGTGGCTCGAGGGCGAAGCGGAGCTCCGTGCCCTCGAGACGGAACGGGCGCTCGCCCGCCACTGCCACAATCCACATGTGCAGAAACTCGCACGTGATGCCCGAGAGGCGCGGCTGGAACGCGCGCCCGTGGAGACGCGGATCCGCGTACGCACTCGACACGATGAAGGACGCTCCCTCGAGCGTGCTCCGGCCGTAGACCTCCGGGTCCATGAACGGAACGAGCGCCGAGCGCGCGTCGGACCAGAACTCCCGGCAGAGTCCGCTCCGGAGGATCTCGAGCAGGTACTTGTATTCCATGTGGAGGTAGATCGACTCGTTCTCGATCCAGCCTCTCGGATAGGCGCCGACGGCGCGGCCGAGCTCCGGATCCTCGCCCGTCATGTCTTCGCAGCTCTTGTACATGCCGAGCTCGCGATCGAAGAGCGGCGAGCTCTGGACCGCGTCGTAGACGGCCTTCGCTTCCTCCGGACGATCCTTCATCCAGTGCACGGCGCCCTCGAGAAACGCCCGCACCGGGCGCGGCGAAAAGGCGCGCGGCACGACGGTGGGGTAGCCGGCCGGGCTCGTCTTGCCGGTCGACTCGTGGCGGACGACCTCGTTGACGAAATAGGTGTGCGGCACGCCGCTGTCTGCCATGACCCCTTCGTCGATGGGGTGCTCGAAGATCTGATCGAGCATGCCCTGGGCGTCCGCGAGGAACGCCTCGAGCTCGGCACGATCGAGCTCGACTTCCCGCCCATCGACACCGAAGCGCGTCTCGGCGCGATAGGCTTCCTTGAGAGCGTTCGAGGCGTCCCAGTACGACAGCGCCCCGTCCTCCGTACGCACCGAAAGACGCTCGCGGATGAGCGGCGCGAGAGCGCGAAGAAAAGCCACGAGCTCGGCGTGGATCGGGATCCGGGAGGCGCTCATGTCGGCCAGCATGCGGCGCAGCAGACGGACCGTCCGCCTGAGCTCGCTCGTCTCCGACAGGCCCGACCCGAAGAGCCCCGGCAGGCCGTTCATGGAATCGTTCCATCCGGGCTTGCCCGCTTCCATCTCCACGCCGTGACCCGCCGGGTCGAGGGTCGCGAGGCGGTGGACGACGAGCGTCAGAAGCTTGGACAGGAGATGGGTGCGGTAGACGTCGCCATCGCCGTAGCGCGTGCGCACCGTGTAGCGTGCCTCGGCCCTCTTTTCGATGCGCGCCACCTTCTCCGGATCGCGCTGCACCGCACCCCAGTTGCGCACCCGTCCCCCCGCGTCGACGGAGCGTCCACTACGCGGGACGACCACATCCGGGTCGTCGAAGTAGGTGTAGTCGCGCTCGCCGAGCAGGAAATGCTCGAGGCGATCGGGATAGATGCCGGCGAGGATCTCGAGCAAGTCGATGTTGTAGTGCCAGTGGTCCACCCAGAAGCCCTCGTGGAGCCCGCCCACCTCGCCGGGCTCCGACAGAGCGACGATGGCTTCGAGAACGCCCATCCAGCCGTCCGCCGGCGCCGCTGTGCCCATGTCCTCGAGCCGAAGCGCGAGTTCCCCGGGTGTAAAGCCTTCGGCGAGCCAGGCCCTCAGGCCATCGCGCGCGTCCGCCGGCACGTGCTCCTCGAGCCAGCTCTCGACGCCCTCGGCGTCCACCGTGCGGTAGCTGGTGCCGCGGACCTCGAGCGGGTTGTATCCGTCCAGCTGGATGAGATTCATGAACGTGTGCAGATTCTCCGTCTGCATCCCGGGGAAAAACCACGGGTCCGCGCGCCGGTTCTGCAGCACGCTCCGGTAGTGGCCGGTACCCTGGGACAGGTAGGACGGCTCGAGCACGAAGTGGTGGTAGTCCCGCTCGAGATCGCCGTTCTGCCGTGAGTAGACGTAGAAGGCGCTCTTGCCCTCGTGCGTGTCGAATAGAAGCGGCATGCCGCCGCGGACGACGTTGTCGAGGAAGGTCTGCCCGGCGTAGGCATCGAACTCGCGCGACGCGCTCGCGGTGAACGCGTGGTCCGCAACCTCGGCGATCACATCCCTGTTCTCCTCGCGCTTGCCGTCGAGAAAAGCCTCGTCCGACAAGGCGGCCGCGAGCGGCTCCACGTCCTCGTCGCGCCGTACGTATCCGAACAGGCTCTCGAGGCGCACCGATGCACCCGGCGCGAGGGTATCGGTACGGACCGTCATGGCCGCGGGCGTGCGATTGTCCATGGCCTGGGGGGACTCGAGCACACCGCGAGCACCAGCGCGCTCGAACGCCCAGGGCCGGCCGAGGTCGAAGGGATCGCCGAAGACGGCCTCGGGGTCGACCACCATGCCTTGTCCGATGGATGCCCCCGACGCGAGGTAGAAGTGTCCGCCGACCACCGCGCCCACGCGCTCGCTGTCGTCCGGCGTCTGCTTCAGCCGGAAGAGAGGCGTCCCGGCGTGCACGCCGATGCCCATCATCCCCTCAATGTGCCGCGGGATGCCCTTGATGCGCGCCTGGTCGAGCCCGTAGGGCAGGATACGGCCGAGGCCATCCACCCAGTCGATCGAGCGCGCCGTGTCGCCCGTGTTGCGGAGTCGCACCTGCCGCGCCAGGGCGGCGACACGCATGTTCGGCACGCCGAAGTAGCACGCCTCGATCTCGAGACCGAGGCGGCGATGGCGCTCCCGGAGCACCAGCTCCTCGGGGCGGATGCGCATCTGCTGTTCGACGTCGGGATCCTCCGTCTTGACGAAGGGCTCGTGGACCGTTCCGTCCTCGAAGCGCAGGAAGGTGCGGAAGCCCTCCTCTGCGACGCGCATGCACGCCTGGTTGAAGGACTGGAACTCGAGGATCTGTCCGTTCTTGTCGCGCACACCGAAGCTCGCCATGGCCTGCCCCCGACTCACGTAGTAGGCCCATGTGGGGACGCCGAAGAGGCCAGCGATACCGGGCAGAAAGCTCGAGAAGGGCGCCGCCCAGTTGTAGCCCTCGATGATGAAGCTCCCCGTTTCCGGGTCGAGCGCGGCATGCGGGCGCGGTTCTCGGTCCATGGGGCCGTCTACCACGAGCCCATCCGCCGCTGCGGCCCCGACCCGGTCCGGCCGCTCATCCCACCCCGGAACCCCGGCTTCTCCAGCCGTTCGACCCACAACAACTGACCCTGGCGTGTCGAATCTGTTAGCATATCCCGGCCGTCAAGCCGGCGACGTGGAGGCTCGTGGGGTCCGGTGCGCGAGCGCGCCAGCTTCACGGACATCTGGCGATCGACGCCAGGGATGATAGAAAATGAGCCAGCTTGCCCGCGCCTCCTGGATCGAATTGTGAACGCAGACGTATCTCTTGGTAATATATAGGGAAAGGGTAACCCCCATCAGCACTGCCGCTGGAATGCGGGGTGCCTTGAAAGGTCAAACGTGAAGATTTCCTGCCCTGCGTGTGCGGCCAAGTACTCGATCGCTGACGAGAAGGTTCAGGATCGCCTCGCCAAGATCCGCTGCCGCAAGTGCGGCACCACCATCGTGATCGATGGCAAGGTCTCTCCGGCGAACGTCTACGCTGCCGATGGCAGCGCGCCCGCGGCGTCGGGCGGTGCGCCACAGGAGAGCGCGCCTGCTGCCGGGCCCGCGCCCGCCGCCGGTGAGTATTCGGTCGACTTCGGGGACAACGACCAGCGCACCATGTCGGTCACGCAGCTCGTCGAGGCATACAACGCCGGAGAGGTGACCCCGGAGACCTTCGTCTGGGCCGACGGGATGGCAGACTGGGCACCGCTTGGCGAGGTTGCCGAGATCGTGGATGCACTCCACGCAGCAGCCAGTGGCCCCAGCGCTGCCGACGCGGGCGCAGCAGCAGCTCCGGACTACGACGCGGGCGCAGCAGCAGCTCCGGACTACGACGCGGGCGCAGCAGCTCCCGGCTTCGACGCAGGCGCAGCAGCTCCCGGCTTCGACGCAGGCGCAGCAGCTCCCGGCTTCGACGCAGGCGCAGCAGCTCCCGGCTTCGACGCAGGCGCAGCAGCTCCCGGCTTCGACGCAGGCGCAGCAGCTCCCGGCTTCGACGCGGGCGCAGCAGCTCCCGGCTTCGACGCGGGCGCAGCAGCTCCCGGCTTCGACGCGAGCGCAGCAGCTCCCGGCTTCGACGCGAGCGCAGCAGCTCCCGGCTTCGACGCGGGCGCAGCAGCTCCCGCCGCAGACGCAGGTGCTGCGGCCGGCGCTTCCCCTTGGGAGACGGAGCAGGCGCACGCTCGCGCAGCAGCGCGGCCGGGTGGTGGGCGAGGTTCCACCGCCGATCTATTCGGCAGCTTCGACACGGCGGGCAGCGAAGAAGACGTGACAACCAGCGCTCCGCAGGGCCAGGCCGCGCCGGCAGCCGCAGCCACGGGCGCACGAAACGAGTCGTCGGTGCTGTTCTCGCTCAGCGCGCTGACGGCTTCGGGCACGACGTCGAGCAAGCCCGACGCCACCACGGCCACCAAAGAGGACTCCGGACTGATCGATCTGAAGGCCCTCACGGCCAGCGCGCCTGCCGAGGACGCAGGCGCTGCGGACGCCGGAATCGGACTCGGCGCGCCGCTGATGGCCGCTCCGCTCGGCATGGCTGCCCCGCTCGGCGGCGGCGTCGAGTCGCAGGTTGCGATCCCCGGCAGCGAGGGCGGAGGCAAGAGCAAGACAGGTCTGTACATCGGTGCCGCCATCGCTTTTGCAGCAATCGTCATCGGTGGCGCGGTCATCGCGACCAGCCATGGCAAGCAGCCCGCTGCTCCGACGCCGTCCGCGCAACCCGCGGTGGCTGCCACAACGGCACCCAAGCCCAGCGCTACCGAGGCTGCGCCCACTTCATCGGTGACCGCGCAGCCTCCGGCCACAGGCACCGCCGAGACCACCGACGCCGGCCCCGCCAAGAAGCCGGTGAAGCACGTCGCCGGCGGCCACTGGCACCCGCCGTCGCACAAGGCGGCCGGTGGCACGTCCACGCCCGCCGCGGCAAAGCCGAAGCCGAAGCCCAAGGCGCATCACTCGGCTTGCGGTTGCGCACCTGGCGATCTCGAGTGCGCGATGCGCTGCGCAGCCAAGTAGCCGCGCGCGCGCCAGATAGGGCGCAGAGCGCGCACCGTGTCAGCGCGCGAGCGGCGCCGGCACGGCCAGCGACACGTAGCCGCGCGGTGCGTCGATTTCGAACACCTCGCCGCGACGGTCGGTCAGACCCAGGCGCATCAAGCCATCGGCGAGCACCAGTGCGAACGGAGCCCGCGGCGCTGGTTCAGACGAGCCCATCGGGACGACATACACGCTGACCGGCTCTGTCCCGGCCGACGGCAGCTTGGGTGGGTGCGCGCACTGAACCGCGACGCGGCCGTTCGTGTCGTCCTGCGCGCAGCGCGCGAGCGCGTGCTCGTCGTCCAGCGGCCGCTTGGATGGCACGCCGCCGATGAGCGCTGCGGCGGCCGCGCGCGCGACGGCCGAGCGGTCGTCGACCAGCAGCCGGCGCGCTCTCATTCCATCGCCGCAGCGTTGCCCGGCAACCCTGAGCGCCGCCAGCGCGTTGGCACGCACGTAGCTTCTCGCGTCATCGAGCGCCTTGCACAGAGCGGGTTCGGCGTGGTGCGTCCGCGCCGCGATGCGCCCCAGCGCCGCCGCCGCATCGCCCGCAACGGCCACGTCCCTGTCCGAAAGAGCGTGTTCGAGCGCGCCAAGATCGGCGGCCGTTCCGACCGCGCCCAGGGCCCAGACCGCATTGGCACGCACCGAACCGTCGACATCGACCGCCAGGCGCCGCAGCTCGCCGGCAGCTTCGGGATGCGAAGCTAGCGCTTCGGCCAGCTTGGCGCGATCGGCGACGCTGGCGTCCTTCCCCGCCATCGCGACGAGCCGCGACGAGCCGCGCGCCCCGGGGATGCGTCCCAGCGCTTCGATCATCGCGTCGCGCTCACCGCCGCGGCTGCTCTGCATGAAGCGTTCGGCCCGCTCGGCGTCGCGCGGATTCTTCGAGCGGGCAAGCGCCCCGGACAGCGCGATGGCGAGCGCGCGGCGATCCTGCGAGGCGGAGCGCTCGAGTCGATCGAGCAGCACCCGCGCCGAGGCGCCCGACGCCGATCGCTCGAGCGCCACTGCCGCTGCCAGCCGGATGCCGCCATCCTCGTCGCCCAGAGCGGAAAGGAGCGCCTTGTCCTGACCGGCGGGACCCAGCATGCCCAGCGCCTGGATCGCCGCGATGCGCAGCCGCCCGTCGTCGGCGTCCTGTGCGATCGGAATCAGGACCTTCGCCGCTCGCGGCGAGCCGGTCCGGCCCAAGAGCAGCGCCAGGGCGACGCGTTCGGCCTTGCTGGAGCGCGCAGCGTCGAGCGCACGGGCGATGGGCTCCACCGCGCGTCCGTCGGGCTTGTGTGGATCGAGCAGAGCCGCCGTCGCGTCGATAGCGGCGCGGCGCACCGTCGGATCCGGATCCGCCAGATGTTCCAGCACGGTCGGCAGACTGGCTGGCTCATGCAGCATGGAGAGTGCGCGCAGCGCCGCGCGCGGCCGCACCACGCCGCGACGCAGCGCGCTCTCGATCGCCTTCGCCGCTTTGCTCGAACCGATCTGGCCTAGAGCCAGCGCGCAGCCGTCCGCAAGCCTCGAGGACGGCTGGCCTACGAGGCACTGCAAGAGGCGCGGCACGGCGCGGTCACCTACCTCGGCGAGGGCCGATCGCACGGGCGAGGACGGACTGTCCGGATCGTCCGAACCCAGCGCCGCGACCAGCGCTTCCAGCCCTTCCGGCGACGGGATCCGGGCCAACGCGCCAAGTGCAGCAGCGCGTACCGGCTCGCGCGGGTCGTCGTTCAGGAGCGACACGATCGCGAGCGTGGCCTGTTTGTCGTGCAGCTGCCCGAGCGCCACCAGAGCTGCGATGCGCACGGACTCGTCGTTGTCGCGCAACGCCAGCACCAGCGCGCTGGACGCGCGGGGATCGCCCAGCTCGCCCAGCGCACGCGCGACGCTGCGCCGCACCAGTGCGCGCGAATCCTGGATCTTGCCGATCAGCGGGACGACGGCCTGGCGATCGCCCAGGCGGGCCAGCGCGCGGATCACGGCGCGCCGCACCTTCGGCGTGGTGTCGTCCAGATGCCCGAGCAGCGGCATCACGGCGTCCTTGGACCCGGATGCGCCCAGGGCGCGCGCCGCGGCCTCGCGCACCGCTGGATCCGGATCGCCCAGCACGCGTCCGAGCGGCGCCACGGCGCGCGGCACCGGGCTCACTTCGAGCACCTGGGCCGCCGACAGTCGGATGCGCCGTTCGGGATCGTTCAGCCAGGACACCACGCGCCGACCTACGCCGTGCATCCTGAGCTGCAGGGCCACCTCGGCCGCAGACAGCCGCACCTCGGCGTCCGCGTCCTCGAGGGCGGCAGGAACGAGCTTGCGCGCCACGGCTGCCGGAAGCTCGACCAGCCGCGCCGCAGCCTGGCGTCGCACGGCCACGTCGTGCGACTTCAGCTGCTTCTCGACCCGCACGACCGTGTTGGGCCACACGAAGCCAGCAGCAGGCGCCGCGACGAGCAGCGCGGAAGCCAGAACGGTGAAGCCCAGGCGTCGCACGCCCCCGAAGCTAGCAGATCCCGGGGCGCCCCGCCGTCCGGCCCCGGCCGGACGACCGCGCACGGCTCAAGCCGCCGAAGTCTGCTCGGGCAGAGCCGGGTCGAGGCCCATCCCAGCCAGCGCCTCGCGAGACGCGCGGCGCTGGAGCGGCCTGAGGTAGCTGTAGAACACCAGGTTCTGCAGCAGGACGCGGGCCACGATGTAGTACTCGAGCACGTTGCATGCGATGGCGAGCGCGAGCCCGAACACCAGCGACCCGAAGCCGAAGCAGCTCCTCCACACACGCATGGCGAAGCCCGCGTGGCGGCGATAGATGGCCGCGTATCTGCTGTCGTATTCGGGCATCCGGCTGATGCTCGAGAACGTGTACGGGTCGAAGCTCTGCACGACCTTCTCCTGGCTCGCCAGGTAGAACAGGTAGATAGGCCAGACGATCGCCGTGACGCGCGAGCGCGGCGCGCCGGCACGACGCTGCTGGGCTGTCTCGTGGTCTTCGCCGTCGGAGAAACCCGGCACGGTGAAGCGCAGGAAAACGTTCTTGAAGTGGTCGTACATCGCCGTATGGAACGAGCCGGTCACCGCGGTCGCCACACCGAGCACGACCAGCAGCGCCGCAAGCGATGGCGAATGCTGGTACTTGACGGCTACCCAGTACAGCCCTCCCCCGACGGCGCAACCGACCACCACGAAGTCCGCGGCGCCGTCCAGCATGCGACCAAGGGAGGACGAGGTGCCTCGCAGACGGGCCAACTGCCCGTCCGCGCAATCGAAGATCGCGGAGAGGAAGATCGCGAAGCCTGCCATCTGCAGGTGCCACGGGTACGCGGTCACCAGCGAAACACCGGCGATCAGGCCGCAGGCGATCGACATCAGAGTCACCGCATTCGGAGTGATCGGCGTCGGGTAGAGCAGCCGCGTCAGGAGATACGCCAGCGGCCGGTGCAGGTACAGGTCGACCGGCTCCTCCACCTCCACCGATTTCAGCGAGCGGATGTAGCCGTCCAGGAAACCGCGGCGCTGCCCGGAGACCAGTCCGCCCGGAGTCGCTGTGGACGTGGGCGTTGCCATGTGATGGCCCTCCCTGGATGAAGGACGCTACTCGGCGTCGCCGCTGGCGATCGCGTAGCGTGGAACCGGTGCGGTGTGCGGCACGAGCCGGGCGACCGCGCGTTCGAACGCCGCGACGCAGCGCTCGTTCTGTTCCGCGGTGCCGATCGTGATGCGGACGTAGCTCTTGGTCGCGTGATGCACCGCCAGCGAGCGGATGAGCACGCCCTCGTCGAGCACAGCTGCAACGAACTGATCGGCCGTGAGTCGCGTGGCGGAGATGTCCACCAGGATGAAGTTGCCGTCGCTGGGCAAAGCCACCATGCCGGCGATACGCGACAGACGCGTGGCGAGCATCTCGCGAGCCGTCCTCAGCTCGCTCATGCGCGCCTCGAACTCCGCGATGTCGTCCAGCGCGGCGCTCGCCGCCGCCATGCTGACGGCCGGGATGTTCCAGGGCACCTTCACGCGCCCGAGCAACCGGATGGCCGCCACATGCCCCAGTGCGTAGCCGATGCGCATGCCAGCCAGGCCGTGCGCCTTGGAGAACGTACGCAGCAGGATCGCGTTCGGGAACTCGCTGACCAGATGCGACAGCGACTCCCCGGACCCGAACTCGAAGTACGCCTCGTCGATTACCGTCGGCAGTCCGAGGCGGAGCACCCGACGCAGATCGCGCTCGGCGATGCGATTGCCGGTGGGGTTGTTGGGCGTGCACAGGAAGATGACCTTCGTGCGCTCCGTGACCGAACGGATGAGCTGCGGCAGATCGTGCTCGTGCTCCTCGGTCATCGGCACCAGCACCGGGATGCCGCCCACCGTGCGCGTCCGCGCCTCGTACATGCTGAACGTCGGAACGCTGAGCAGCACTTCTTCGCCCGGGCCCACGAAGGTGCGGATGATGACGTTGATCAGCTCGGCCGAACCAGCGCCGAGCAGCACGTTGTCGACGTCGAGCCCGTCGCGGGCGCCGAGCTTCCGCTTCAGCTCGCGGGCGCCGCCCGGATACAGGTTGCCGCGGCTGGCCGCTTCCATGATGGCATTGAGGACCCGCGGGCTCGGCGCATACGGGCTCTCGTTCGACATCAGCCGCACCAGGTCGCTCTTCTGGTCGGCGATCGCGAAGTGGTCCTCGTTGTACGGCTTGGCCGCGCGCACCCAGGTCGGCGAAAACATCTCGATCGCCTCGGGATCGATGATGGGAGGTGCGCCCGCGCCCGGCTCGTCGCCCAGATTGTCGCCGAAAACGCGGATCATCGCCTCGGCTCGCTCCAGCGCTGCCGGCGTGTCCACGTCGATCCAGCGAACGTCGCCCACGTCGTAGACGAAGAAGCGCCCGCGCGCGCTGAGCGCCTGTACACCCTCGCTGAGCGAACAGTCGCCGTTCTGCGCATCCAGCCGGGCGAGCTCCTGCACCAGCGCCGGGCCAATGCGGAAAACGCCGGTGTCGATGGCGTCGTAGGTCTCGAGCTCCTTGGCGATGTCGACGATGCGCCCACCGGACACACGCACCTTCGTTGCATCGTCGATGTCGAAGCAGCGCTCGGGGTCGTAGTCCACGCCCAGCGCGCACGCGCCATCGGGCATGTCGGCCGCGAGCAACCGGCGCACGAGCTCCGGGGAGTACAGATGGTCGGACATCGTGAGCAGGCACTCACGGTCGATGAAGTCGCGGGCAGCCAGCAGCGACACGCCGTTCTTCGCGGTGTAGCGCGGGTTGTCGACGAACCTGAGCTCCAGTCCGACGCTGGGCTCGGCGGCCAGGGCGCGCCGTACGCGGTCGCCCTCGTAGCCGGTCACGATCACCGCTTCGCGGATGCCGACCGACTGTAGCGTCCGGAGCACGCGCACCAGCAACGGAACATTCGCGACGGGACGGAGCGGCTTCGGCGTCGGGTCACCGCCCTCCCCTAGACGCGATCCGGTTCCGGCTGCCAGCACGACCGCGCGTGTCACTCGTCGTTCAGTCATCATCCGCTAGTCTCGCTTTCGCCAGGGCGCATCCAAGGACGCGCCCGATTACCACGCGTTGCGTAAAACGGCCAAACCCTTTTCGTCTCGCTGGGTTACGCATCTGCCGGCTGTCGTAGACGCACCACACTGTGGCAATCGAGCAACACTCTCTGGCCGAGAAGCGTCGAGCTGATCGCTGGCGGGGCACGACGGAAAAGTGATTACGTCACGCCGACTTACGTACTCCCAAGCAGGTCTTTCCGGTATTTCTCCTGTTCCGGTGGTCACTACAGCAAGCCGGGTGCCAGCCGCGCGGTGCGTCATCTGTTACGCACTGCGTGTCTCCGCTCGTGAACGCCCGGACACGCCGCCGCGGCGCGCGCCCCGGGAGAACATGGGGACTCATACGCTCCGGGCCGACACCGGAAGGCCGTCACGCCGCCGCGTCGAAGCGCGAATGGGAGCGCCCTCCGGGGGTGACCAGCGGATACACCGTGACACGAGGATCGTGCCGCACAGTCACACCAGGGGCGTGCGGAGGCTCAACGCGAGGCCGCGGCGACCAGCGCTCGCGCGCGCTCCAGATCGGTCGTGTCGTCCACCTCGGTCCACGGCAGATCGGCCACGTCCACGGCCTGCGCGTCCAGTGCTCCCTGCTCGATCAGACGAGAGTACAGATCCTCGTAGTAGAGCTGGGTTTCGCCTCGAGCGATGGCGGCGTCGAGTGCATCGAACACCTGCGCGGTGGCCGAGGCGCTGATCCGCTCGATGCCGATGCTCTCGCCGGCGGAGTCGGCCACCGCGATATGCTTGCCGAAGGCGACAACGCGATCGCCCCGCTCTACCTTCACTTTCATTGCCTCTTCATCGAGGCGGCGACCGCGATCGACAGCCACTGCCAGCGGCGCGTCGCACGCGTCGAGCCGCTCCAGCACCGCCTGCTCGAAGACCACGTCGCCATCCAGCTTGAAGAAGGATGCACCCCCGACGCCCTGGCGGCAGAGCGCCAGCGAGACGGAGTTCTGCGTGCTGTCATAGCGAGCGTTCGGGTAGTACTCGACGGCGGGACCGACATCGCGCATCGCCGCGCGCACGGCGTCCTCGCGATAGCCCGTCGCCAGCACGATCCGCTCGACGCCGTAATCCGACAACAGCCGCACGGTTCGCCCCAGAATGGTCTCGCCGCCAATGTCGACGAGCGCCTTGGGCCGGTCGTCGGTCAAGGGCCGGAGCCGGGAGCCCACGCCTGCCACGAGGATCACCGCCACTGTCGTCCTGATCGCCATCAGCCGCCGACGATTGCACACGGGCACGCGCCTTGCTACTAGCCGCAGCCATGAAGCAGCCGAACAAACTCGAAAAGCCCGAAGGCAAGCTCGCCGTGCTCGTCCCCGGGCTCGGGGCCGTCTCGACCACCTTCATGGCCGGCTGCATGCTGGCGCGGAAGGGCCTGAAGAAGCCGATCGGTTCGCTCACGCAGATGGGCACCATCCGGCTCGGCAAGCGCACCGACAACCGCGTCCCGAAGATCCACGAGTTTCTACCGCTGGCCGAGCTCGATCAGCTGGAGTTCGCCGGTTGGGATCTGTTCCCGGACAACGCCTACGAGTCGGCCTCGCACGCCAAGGTGCTCGAATCGTACGACCTCGATCCGATCAAGGACGAGCTCGAGCGGGTCAAGCCGATGGAGGCCGTGTTCTACCCGGAATACGTCAAGCGCCTGCACGGTACCCACACCAAGAAGGCGGCCACCAAGGCCGACATGGTCGAGGCGCTGCGCGATGACATCCGCCGCAGCATCAAGGAGCGCGGCTGTGATCGCGGCGTCGCGGTGTGGTGCGGTTCGACCGAGATCTACATCGAGCCGAGCGAGGTCCACCAGAGCGTCAAGGCCTTCGAGAAGGGCCTGATGGAGAACGACCCCAACATCGCCAACTCGATGATGTACGCCTGGGCTTGCCTGAAGGAAGGCGTACCCTACGCCAACGGCGCGCCGAACCTGAGCGTGGACTTCCCCGCTGGCCACGAGCTGGCACGCGAGACGAGCACGCCGTTCTGCGGCAAGGACTTCAAGACCGGGCAGACGCTCATGAAGACGATCCTCGCGCCGGGGCTCAAGGCGCGCATGATCGGTCTCAACGGCTGGTTCTCGACGAACATCCTCGGCAACCGCGACGGCGAGGTCCTCGACGACCCCGACAACTTCAAGACCAAGGAGGTGTCGAAGCTGTCGGTGCTGGAGCACATCCTTCAGCCGGAGGTCAACAAGGAACTCTACGGCGACGTGTACCACAAGGTCCGCATCAACTATTACCCCCCGCGCGGCGACGCGAAAGAGGGCTGGGACAACCTGGATATCTTCGGTTGGCTCGGCTACCCGATGCAGATCAAGGTCGACTTCCTGTGCCGCGACTCGATCCTCGCGGCACCCATCGTGCTCGATCTGGCGCTGTTCATGGATCTCGCCAAGCGCGCTGGTTTCCGCGGCGTGCAGGAGTGGCTGTCCTTCTACTTCAAGAGCCCGATGACCGCCCCCGGCCTGTACCCGGAGCACGACCTCTTCATCCAGAGCATGAAGCTCAAGAACACGCTCCGCTGGATGATGGGCGAGGATCTGATCACCCACCTCGGCAACGAGTACTACGACTGAAGTTGCCCCCACTCGCGTCGGCTTGCGCCTCCGCGGTCTCCCCCAAGCGCGTCCTCGCCGCTACGCGGCTGCGGGCGCACGGGGGAGACATGCGCGGCACTGACGCGTGAACGGCGGGCGATGCGCGGCTCCTGCCCGGCGGTGGGGCTACCGGGTGCTCAGGCTGGATGCCGAGCTGGTGGTCCACGACTTGTCGCAGGCGGTCGTCTTGGTGCAGGCGGCGCTAGCAGAAGCCGGGTAGGCCAAGACGCCGAAGGGCGCGTGGAAATGCGTCCAAGCTCGAGCTTGGAGGCGAATACAGGCGTCAGACGCGTGAAAACGTCGCCAAGCGGAGCTTGGAGGCGAAAACAGGCGTCAGGCGCATGAAATTATCGCCAAGCTCGAGCTTGGACGTGAAAACGCGCGCGCGACGAACGTGTGCGCGCCGACGTGGCGCGCTGCCGCGCGAAAAGGTCGCCGGCGCCCTCCCACTCGCGACGAACCGCGTCACTCCGGACGGACCACGCGCACCAAAGTACCGATCGCGCGATCGAACTGCCGCAGCAGCGCCGCGTCCAGCTCCGGAAGGTAGCCGAGTGCTGCGGCGACCTCGAAACACGCCTGCACCTCGCGCAGCGAGCCGAGCGCCGTGTGGTAGCGCGCAGCGCGGTTCTTCCCGCGACTGTACGCCCCCTCCGCGACGTTCAACGGCGCGCTGGTCAAAGCCCGCCGACACTGCCGCGCCAGATCCGGATCGTGCCGCTCCAGCTGCCGCAAGAGCGGCCGAAGCGAGCGAACCAGGTCGAGCAGAACGGGATAGATACGCAACATGATGCAACTCCTTGGCTCCCTCGCGCCCGCCCACTCGAGCGCGAGGCGAAGCCGACGCGCCGACGTGCGCAGCAGCTGGCCAGGCTGCGAGCGCAGCGAGCACCGCCCGAAGGCCCGTAGGGCCGAGGACGGCCCCGGCCTGGACAGCTCCGAGCACGGCGACACCCTCGAAAGCCCTCGAGCGAAGATGCGCGCGAGGCGAAGCCGACGCGCGCCCTCGCCCTCGCCCTCGCCCTCGCCCTCGCCCTCGCCCCGCGCTCAGGCCAGGCCGCCGCGCCGCCGCGCCAGCCAGTGCACGCCGAGCGCCAGCGACGCCAGGAGCGCCCACACCCACGCGGGCAGGACGGGCGACACGTGGCGCTCTGCCGCAATCTGGGTCGAAGCCGGGCGCGGCAGATCCCCGATCGACGCTGAAGTCACCGGACGGCCGCCGGTCACTTCGGCGATGCGCTCGAGGCGCGTCGGGTCCGGGCGCGAGTCGGCCCAGGCTTCCCCACCCTTTTCGCACGAGAAGTCGAAGCGCGTCGCCGGCGCGGCGCCGATCCGCACGCGCGCCGTGTAGCCGCCGGGGTCTAGACTGCCCACGTTCATCTCGACCGGTCCGGGAGGCGGCTTGTCGACGTGTCGATGGAGCGGCTTGCCTGGATCCTGGCCAAGCTTTTCCAGTGTCAGATCGATCGCACCCTGCATGCCGGGCAACCGCGACAGCTCGAGCGTCGTCGGCTCGCCGGTGATGCACTCGCCCACCAGCTTGACGCGCGCGGCCTCGTAGCGTGGGTCGCGCATCAGCCAGCCGAGCAGTCCGTCCCACAGCGCTCCGTAGCCGCGGCCGGCGGCTTTCGCCGCCATTTCGCTGAAAGCCAGCTGGTTCGTGCCGTCGACGCCGAGCGCGATGGAGCGACCATCCCCCGCTTCACCCAGCGCCAGCACCGGCATGGGCTGCCCCCCAGCCTGCCGCGTCGGATGGTTCCACAGCACGATCGATCCCTTGCGCGGCACACCCAGCGTGTTCGAGCCGGGCATTTCCGGCAGCTCGTCACCGTACAACCCGCGCAGCGCGTGTAGCGGGGGGGCTGCGCGTCCGGCCTCCGTGTAGCTGGGCACGAAGCTGGAGGTATCGAAGGGCTGCGCGTTGTCCGGAAGCTTGACGGGCAGCACGCGTTCGAGCGCCGTGCCGGCGTAACCCCCACCGATGAACGACGAAGGTCCACCCACCATGATCAGGCCGCCGCCAGACTCGACGTAGTGCGCCAGCTCCGGCAGATGCCGCGCCAGCCTGTAGCGGACCGCGTCGATGTCCTGCAGCACGACCGCGTCGAAGCTCGGCAGATGCTCACTGAACAGCTCGTCGACCGGGAACGGGATCAGCGCCAGCTCGTTGTCGCTCGCGTTGGGATCGTCGGTGTCGGTGCGCAGGATGAAGAACGCCACCAGGTCGACGGACTGGTCGCTCTTGAGCCACATGCGAAGCGCCCGCACGTCATAGGTCGGGCGCCCCGCGACGTGCAGCACACGGATGCGGTCGCGGGTGACGGAAAACGTCAGGATGCGCCGGTTGTTCTCGGGGATCGTGTCGCCGTCGGGCGGGTCGATCGAGATCTCGACGACGCGATTGCCCGCACGTTCGAGCGTGATCGACAGTTCCACCTTCGCGCTGCCGTTTTCCACGTGCGCCACGCCCTTGGCGAGCAGAGCCGGCTTGGTCTTGTGCCGGAGCTCGCGCACGCGCACCGGCACGTCTCCGCAGTCGAGACCGCCTGCGCAGCCGATCTCGACCGTCAAGGCGAGCGCCTGGTGCGCCACCGCCGCTCCTGCCGCGTGCACGGCGCGGATGCTCGCGTCCGCCGGTGCCTTCTCGGCGACGCTGACGGTGTCGATCGGCACGTGGAGCTGCCCGACAGCTCGCCGCAGCGCTGCGTCGTCGGCACCGGCAGCGGGTCGCGTCAACCGCCCGTCGCTGATGACGACCACGGCCGCGGGGCGCTCGCCCGCCGAACGGGCAAGACTGGAGAGCGCCGCGGCCAGGTCGCTGTCGGACGTCAGCTTCGGCTTGCCGGCGTGCTTCGTCTCGGCAGCGTCGAACGGCGTCGGGGCCCCATCGCCGAAACCCAATACCGACAACCGCGCGTCCGCGAAGTGTCGCCGGACCTGCTTGACTGCATCGATGGCGCGCTGCCGGCGGGTACGGCCGTTGTCCTCGAGCAGCAAGCGCCGCGACTGGTCCACCAGCACCACCACCCGGGGTCCGACGACGCTGCCCTTGGTCGTCACGCGCACCGGCCTGAGCACTGCGATGGCCAGAAGCAGCGTACCCAGGATGCCGCTGGCAGCTATCACGCCGCCGAGCCGCTCGCGACGGCGCAGCTCGACCAGCAGAAGCGCGATCGACAGCGCCACCAGAACACCGACCGCGACCACCGCGGACGTGGAAAGATCGTTGGAAAATGCCCACGACCGCGTGCTCATCGGATCATCCGGACCTGCTCATCGACTACGGGCGGCGGTGCGCACGACGCCGCATGAGCCAGGGGGCATGGACCTGGTCGTCCTTGTAGTCGGAGCACAGAAGGTACATCGCGAGGTTCACCGCGAGGCGCTCGGCGAGCTCGCGCTGCCGCTCGCCACCGGGCGTGACCTGGAGTGCCCAGCTGCCTCTGCCGTTCTGCGCCAGAGCGCCCAGCAGGTCGTGCTGGAGGAAGATCACCTGGGCGTTCTTGCCGCGGATGATCGCGTCGAGATGCGGTGGCCCCAGCACGCGCCCCACGGGACGATCGATAAGATAGTAGGTCTTGTAGATGACGTGACCGCGGTCGAGCTTGACGGGCGGAGACTCCGGCAGCACGCGGCCGAGCTCGCGCCGCACCGAGCGCCCGAACTCACCCTTTTCGGGATCGTTGTCGTCGACGATCAGCAGTCCTCCGAGCTTGATGAACCGCTCCAGACCGCGGCGCTCGCTGGCTGCGAGGGGCGCTACCGCGTGCTGCCCGGCCCATATCGCGAACGGTTCGGCGAGGAGCTTCGGCTGATCGGCACCGACGACGCTGGTCGTCAGCCGCGCAGGTGCGCTGGTACGCCGCACCAGCTCCCATGCCCAGCGACCCGGCGCAGAAGCCCTGACGCCAGACCACTTCGAGCCGCCGGTAAGCAGCATGCGTGGATGGAAGGCGCCGGCCTGCCCGAACGCGCGCGCTTCGGGCGCGACCAGCAACAGCGCCAGCATCGAAGCGATGGCTTCACGTCGCCCGACCTCCATCCGGCGGGGGCCGTCCGCTGCTAGTCGAAATCGTCGATGCGCCAAACGCCTGCCTCTCGCTTGAGCTTGACCGAGTGACCGCCGACCAGCTTCACCTCGGCCCGGTCGCCCGACACCTTGACGTCCAGTGTCTCGGGCTGCTCGAGGCCCTCCACCAGCGAGCTCAGGTCGTTGTCCAGGGAGCTCCGGGTGTCGCGGGACAACACGCGCATCAGCGCGGCGTAGCTGCGGCGCGAGAGGGCTTCCCGAAGCTCGGCCAGGGCCTGTTCGGGGGTACGCGCCCCGGCGGGCAGCGCCTGGGCCGAGCCGATCCGGAAACGGCCATCCTCGACCACGAGGTCCGCTTCCTCGCCATCCGCATAGCGCACGGTCGCGTCCGCCTGCACGGTCGCCCGACCGGAGGCGAGCGCCCGGGCATTGTCGACGATTTCCTTGCGCGAGCTCTGGACGAGCTTCCGGGTTCCGCTCCTGCCGTAGGTGCGCTGCGCCTCGCGAGTCAGCATCGAGTAGATGGCGTCGGCGTCCCCCCGCTCGGCCGCAGCGGCGTACTGTCGCACCGCGGCGTGCGGATCCGGAATCACGGGCCGCGCACAGCCGGCCGCGAACGCGGCCAGGACGACGACCAACGCGATCCGTCCGGGCCCGCCAGCCTGCGTCCGGGGCCGGGCAGGTCCGGAGGCGGCGCGACTGGCGCGCCCCGTGGAAACCGCCGGAGACATTCTTCAGGAGAGCTAGCGAAACCCGGGCCAGTTGGCTACCTTTTGCTGGCGATGAGCCAAACCCCCCGACGATCCGCCCCTACCCGGCGCCTGGGCCGACCGCTGACCTCGCGACGCGCGCTGTTCGGCGCGTTCCTGGCGCTGGGCCTCGTCGCGGCCTGCGGCGGTCCCCCGCCCAAGGCCGCGCTCCCCAAACGCGCGCTCGACGAGCGCAGAGCCGTGCAAGTCATCATCCAGGCGTTCCGCGACGAGCACGACCACCCTGTTCCCGGCCGGAAGGTCCCCATCGGCGACGGCAAGTCGATCGAGGTGGACGTCGGCTCGCAGGGCCACAAGTACGGCGTCGCCTACGTCACTCCGATGGAGGAGCAGCAGCTGGGCTCGGCGCTGCCCCCGCGCACGCCGGCCATGGGCGACGCGCTGCAGCTGGTGCGCGGTACCGGAGACGAATCCGACGCGCAGATCCTGGTGCTCCGCAACAACGACTACCTGTACGACGATCAGGTCGGCACGGAGCACACCGAGACGACGATCACCGCCGAGAACAAGCTGACGCGCGACGTGCGCGACTTCCTCGTCCGCGCTCACGCCGAGAACTGGCCGTGAGCGCGCTGTCCGCGTAGCAACCATGCCCTCCGAGGCCGGCAACCGATCGCTGCTCGCGTTTGCCGCGACGGGAGTCGCGGTAGGCATCGCGCTCAGCGTGTCGGGCAGTCATGACCTCGGCGCATGGGTAACGATCGGCGCGTTGGCACTCCTGGTCTACGCGCTGCACCGACTGGGACGCAGCGGGCCGGACGCGCCGCTGGGTGGCAACCAGCCGGACGGCACGCATCGCGACTAAGGCGCTGCGGCTACGTCTCGCTGCGAAGCACTGCGACGCCGACGTCCGGGCCGAGGACGGGCATGCCCTTCACCGCGAGACCGAAGTCGCGCCCGGTGATCTGGAGCTGCGCGCCGTATATGCCGTCGCCCTTGATGTGGCTCATCGGATTGCGCTTCTCGATGGCCTTGGCGTTGATGAGCGGCGAGACCGGCGCGCCATAGGCGTTCTTCCCGACCACGACGTAGACGTAGAGAAGCGGCACCTTGCCGCCGTGTTTCGCGATATCGGACGTGACCTTGTCGCGGATGGCGTTCTCCAACCGATAGGCGTACGCAGCCCACGACCAGCCCGTGACGTACAGGCCGACGACCTTCCCCCCCACTTCGACGGGTGCCGCAGCCGCCCACTGGCCATCGGGGCCCTTGACGCCCGCGGCCTCGGGCATCGAACCGTGCGTCTCGACGTACTTGCCCTTCGCAGCCTCGGCGAGCTTCGGGAAGGCCTTGAACAGTCCCTTTCCCGCCATCCTGTCCTGTTCGCGATCGTTGCGGATGACCAGGCCGGATGGATCTGCCAGCGCGAAGAACGTGCTCTTCGCCACCCGCAGGTCCTGCACCTTGTCGCGAGCGAGCTCGAGCTGCCCGCGCACGGCCTTCAGATCATCCGAGGGCTTCTTGTCCCCCTGGTAGAGCGGCTCGAGGTGCTTCGCGCCCTTGGGAAGTCCGTTCCTGACCTCCTGCACGTCCTCCTTGACGGCCTTGGCGAGGAACCCGACGTTCTCTTTCGCCTTGGCCTCGCTGACCTTGCTGCTTGGAGTACAGGCTGCCAGCGCCGCAACCGACGCCGCACCCATCAGGACCACGCTCGCCCGTTTCATGGCCGTCGTCATACCTCGCTCCTGGTCCGATCATCGAGTGCCATGATGGGTTGGAAACGACAAAGGCCCGCAGGTTCCCGACAATCGGAGACCTGCGCGGCGTCCGTCAACCCGCCTCACGCCGTCCGTTGCAGCGGAAGTTGTGAAGTGATACTGAAATACTGGGCTGACGTAGGCTCAGCCCCCTCTCGGGGACAACCACCAGGAGCGCCCAAGCACATGCAAGCACCTCCTTCCTCCCGCCCGCCAATGCCGGAGTCGAACCGGCTGTCGGACGCGCCGGCCGCACGAGACCGCGATTCGATGATGGCCCTTGGAAGCGTAGTGGAAGCCGACGACCTGAGCGTTGTCTTCCAGCCGATCGTCGACATGGCGACCGGCGAGCTGTTCGCGCACGAGGCGCTCGTCCGCTGCCGGGTTCCGAAGCTGAAGAACCCTCTCAAGCTGTTCGAGGTCGCCGTCGAAAAGAGTTTCGCCGGCCGTCTGGGGCGGATGATCCGCGAGATCGCGGTCCCGCTGTCGAGCGGCCTGCCGGTATTTCTGAACGTGCATCCGCAGGAGCTGCACGAGGCCTGGCTGGTACGCCCGGACGACCCGATCTTCACGCACGACCACGATGTGTTTCTGGAAGTGACCGAGTCGGTGCCCCTGACCCACTTCGAGCTGTGTCTCAGTGTCCTGCAGGAGCTGCGCACGCGAGGCGGAGTGCATCTGGTCGTCGATGATCTGGGCGCGGGCTACTCCAACCTCAAGAGCATCGCGGATCTGGAGCCACGCGTCGTCAAACTGGACCGCGATCTGGTCGCGGGCCTCGATCGCCGCCCGCGGCAGTGGCAGCTCGTCCGCAGCGTCGTGAGCCTGTGCCGGGATCTGGACGCGCTGGTGGTGGCCGAGGGCATCGAGACGCCGGACGAATACAGCGCACTTTGCGATACGGGAGCGCACCTCGGTCAGGGGTACCTCTTCGCGCGCCCGGCGTTTCCGATGCCCGCCATCACCTGGCCGCCCCCCGCGGCCGCTCCCAGCTAATTCGCCGAGCGCAATTCCACGACACCCCGCCTGCTGCTTCAGTCAGGGCGCTTCGAGCCGGAGCGCCGACAGCTGCAGCGCCCTGCCTGCCTTCCGCCGGAGAAGTCCGTTCTGATGCTTGTCTTGTGGGCTTTCGGGCCCCGACCCCGAAAGCCGCGCCGTCCGGAAGCGAGTCGCCGCTACCGGTCCTCGCGCTCCGCCAGTGGCAGGTTCTCGTGGGAGGACGTATTGCGGTCGACGTAGTGATAGGTGTGGCGGCGGCCGTGCTTCTCGCTGTGCTTCGGACACCATAGCTGGCGGCCCTGCGTCTCGCGGCGCACAGCCACACAGGCGGGACACGGCGGTTCGACCTGCGGCGCGTTGGGTACCTCCTCGCCGTAGTGGTCCTTGGGACGCACCACCAGCACCGGGCAATGCGACATGCGCATCGTGCCCTCGGCGACGGAGCCGAGCAGCAAACGGCGCACGCCGCGTCTGCCATGCGTGCCGACCACGACCACGTCGGCATCGAGATCAGCCGCGAGCTGCGCGATCTCGTCTGCGGGAGCACCGACCCGGACGTGGGTGACGGCTCGCTCGAAGGTTGCGGGATGGTCCTTCTGGAACTGCGAGAGCTTCTCCTCGACGTAGTCGCGTAGTTCGTCGGAGGCCTCTTCGATGGAGACGGTCTTCACGTCGTCAGGCAATTCCAGCCTGAGCATCGGACCATACGAACTGGCGACATACACGATGTGCGGCTCGGAATTGGGGTCGCGATTGGCAAGCTCGAACGCCCGCTGCAGCGCGAGATCGCCCGTCTTCGAGAAATCGATACCCACTACGATGGTGTACCGGATGGGGTCTGGACGATTCTGGGTGGCCATGGTCATCGCTCCTGTGCCGGCGGCACGACAATTGCCGGATTGCTTGATCCTCGGCAGAAGATGCTGTGTGAAAGTGCACGCCTCGTGCCAGCAGCTGCGCGCACTGCAGCACTACGGCTATTGTCAAGTTGCGGCCTCCTGGGCATCATGCAACCTCGCAATTTCTGCGGCGTGGACGTTGTCTGTCACGCAGCGCAGACGAAGTCGCGTTCTTCGACGTAGCCCATGTCGTCCAGAGCACGCCGGATCTGCCCGCGCGCAGTCGCGCCTGCTACCGAGACCACGATCGGCGCCTGGGGCACAAGCGGCAGCGAGGACGGGGCAATGACCGGAGCACCGGCAATGCGCTGACCGATGCGACCGGGGTGCAGCTCGACGATGTGCGAGGGACGGCGGCCGTGCAGCGCCAGCGCGCGCGCGAGCGCCTTCCCCGTGCCGCCGTAGCCCCACAGAATGTACTCCACCGATCCTGCGAGCAGCCCGCCCGCAAGGAACTCCGCCTTGCACGCCCTGATGCTGTCGATGCTGCAGCTCGGAGCGGTCCGCGAGAGTCGTCCGGGCGTGTCGCGCCACGAGAGCAGTCGCCGGGTGACCACACCAATGGAGTGCCCGGCCGCCAACAGGCGCAAAACGAGATCGTAGTCCTCCGGCCAGCCGCCGTCGCGATAGCCGAACTGCCGGAACACGTCGGTGCGCACCATCAGCGTCGGGTGCGCGATCGGGCACTCGACGAACGCCTCGCGCCGCACGCTTGCGGGTGAGTCGATCGACGCCAGCCAGCGTTCGTAGGCGAGCATGCCGTCGGTGAGCTCGCGGCGCGGGAACAGTCGTACGTGGCTGCCCACGGCAGACAGTGATGGCTCTCGTTCGAGCAGCTCGAGCTGCCGCCCAAGGCGGTCGCGGCGCATCAGATCGTCGGCGTCCATCCGGGCAACGTAGCGGCCGCGACAGAGCGCCAACCCTGCCTGGAGCGCGCCGACGATACCGCGATGCGAGATCTCCGCGACACGGAAGCGCGCGTCTGCCGCGGCCGCTGCCCGCGCCAAGGCAGTCGTCGCGTCGACGGATCCGTTGTTCACGATCACGCACTCCCAGCGCGACTCGTCCTGACGCCGGATGCTCTCCAGCGCGGCCGGCAGGGTGGGCGCGGCGTTGTAGGCCGGCATCAACACGGAGACGGGCGGCTCGGTCAAGTGCCAGCTCCCGACCTGGACGCCTCCGTGCGCGCCGGAGCGGCTCTCAGCCGAGCCGCTCCGCCTCCGCGAGCACGTCGTCCACGTGCCCGGGCACGCGGACGCCGCGCCACGCGCGACGCACAACGCCCGCCGCATCGACCAGGAAGGTGCTGCGCTCGATGCCCATGTACTCGCGGCCGTAGTTCTTCTTCTTGACCCAGACCCCGTACGCCTCGGCCAGGCTCTTCTCCTTGTCGGAGAGCAGCGTGAAGTTGAGGCCGTACTTGTCGGTGAAGCGCTGGTGGCTCTGCGCCGAATCCGGGCTGACACCGATGACCCGCACGCCCTTGTCGGCGAAGCGATTCAACGAATCGCGGAAACCGCACGCTTCCTTGGTGCATCCAGGGGTGTCGTCCTTGGGATAGAAGTACAGAACAAAGGGTTTGCCCTGGAGCGCGGTGCTGGACACCGGGTTGTCCTGCGCATCCGGCAGATCGAACGCGGGGGCCCGCTGCCCTTCTGCCAGGCGTGAGCCGCCTGCCGCGGGCTTCTTCGCGGGCGTCTTCTTCGCGGCGGGCTTCGCCGTCTTCTTCGCGGCGGGCTTCGCCGTCTTCTTCGCGGCGGGCTTCGCCGTCTTCTTCGCGGCGGGCTTCGCCGTCTTCTTCGCGGCGGGCTTCGCCGTCTTCTTCGCGGCGGGCTTCGCCGTCTTCTTCGCGGCGGGCTTCGCCGTCTTCTTCGCGGCGGGCTTCGCCGTCTTCTTCGCGGCGGGCTTCGCCGTCTTCTTCGCGGCGGGCTTCGCCGTCTTCTTCGCGGCGGGCTTCGCCGTCTTCTTCGCGGCGGGCTTCGCCGTCTTCTTCGCGGCGGGCTTCGCCGTCTTCTTCGCAGCGCGCTTCGCCGTCTTCTTCGCAGCGCGCTTCGCCGTCTTCTTCGCAGCGCGCTTCGCCGTCTTCTTCGCAGCCATCGAGCTACCTCCGCAATATCGACTTCCGGGGATCTCCGGACAACGGACCCGAGAAGGGCCGATCACCGCCGTCGAGTCAAGCCCGTTGTCGGGTGGAGCCGCTCACCCCGCGCTCGACGCCGTCGCGCTCGTCCGCTCGACGGCGCCCAGCACGTCCAGCAGTGCGTTCCACATCGCGCGGGTGCGCCAGAACCGCTGCTCGGGGTCCACTGCCAGCACCTGCTCCACCCAGCTGTCGACCTCCGGAGGCAGATCGGGACGTATTGCATGCAGGCTGGGACGCGCAGCCTTCGTCGCCAGCTCGAGCTTGTCGCGTACGCTCGCTCCCTGGAACGGCACCCTTCCAGCCAGCGCCCGGAACACGATCGCGCCCAGTGCGTACACGTCGACCCGCTGATCAAGCCGCTCGGGCTCGCCGCGCCAGACCTCGGGCGCGATGTAGCTCGGCGAGCCCATGATCATCCCGCGCTGTGTGAGCGGCGCAGCCGACGAGAACTTCGCCAACCCGAAGTCGAGCAGCCTGACCCCGCCACCCTGGCGCGGATCCAGCAGGAAGATGTTTCCCGGTTTGAGGTCGCGATGCACGATCCCCGCATCGTGTGCAGTCTCGAGCGTCTGCACGATGGGCGAGAGCACTGCGAGCAGCTCGTCCACGCCCATGCGCTCTCCGCGCGCTTCGAACCGCGGCAGGTACTCGTCGAGGTCCATTCCCTCGAGAAGCTCCATGACCAGACACAGCGCACCGGCGCTGCTCGTGTGCAGGCCGAACACGCGCACGGTCGCGGTTCCCCTGAGCGCGTGGATGGCGCGTTGCTCGCGGACCATCCTGACCGTGTACTCGGGCTCTCCAGCGACGCCGTCGTGCAGCATCTTCACGGCCACAGAGCGATCAGCCACGTGGTCGTGGGCGCGGTACACGACGCTGTGACCGCCCCGTCCGATCTCCTCTTCGAGCTCGTAGCGCCCGGCGATGAGCTCGCTGACTACATCCGACATGGCAGGGGACAGTCGGACATCGAAAGACCACGCGCAGGTGCCATCGGGGGCCCCAAGGGATACCCCGCAGCCGTCCGGCTTCAAGCATCCCGTGGGCCGGAGCCATTTCGCGGGCGCATTTTCGCGCCGAGCCTCGCTCCGTGCGGAGCCGGCGCTGCGCGCCGCGCCCTTGACATGCCCGCCGGGCCTCCCTACGCCGCACGGGTTCACCGCGCCGCTGGCGCCCGCATCAAGGACACCCGCTCATGGAATACCGCTCCCTCGGTCACAGTGGCCTCAAGGTCTCGTCGCTCTGCCTGGGAGCGATGACGTTCGGCGAAGCCGACAAGAACTCGTTCATGCACCAGGTCGGCGCCGACAAGAAGACGTCGATGGATATCATGAACACCGCGCTCGACGAGGGCATCAACTTCATCGACACCGCCGATGTCTACGGACAGGACGGGCTCAGCGAGCGCGTGATCGGCAAGTGGTTCGAGAAGGACCGTCGCCGCGACGAGGTCGTGCTGGCCACCAAGTTCCGCTTCCGCATGGGCGATGGCCCGAACGGCACCGGGGCGTCGCGCTATCGCATCGTCAAGACGGTCGAGAAGAGCCTCAAGCGTCTCAAGACCGACCGCATCGATCTGTACCAGATCCACATGCAGGACGTCACCACGCCCGAGCAGGAGACGCTGCGCGCGCTGGACGACCTCGTGCGCGCAGGCAAGGTGCTGTACCTCGGCGCGAGCAACTACGCCGCCTACCGCCTCGTCGACAGCCTGTGGCAGAGCCGCACCCAGCATCTGGAGCGATTCGTTTCGCTACAGGCGCAGTACAGCCTGGTCGTGCGCGACCTGGAGCGCGAACACGTCCCGCTATGCGAGCGCTATGGTCTCGGGCTGTTGCCCTGGTCTCCGCTCGCGGGCGGCTTCTTGAGCGGCAAGTACTCGAGAAACCAGGCGCCGCCCGAGGGCACGCGCCTCGAGAAGTGGAAGGACCGCTACAGCCGCTTCGACAACGAGCGCAACTGGCGGATCATCGACGCTGTCCGCGCGGTCGCGGAGGAAGTCGGTGCGTCGCCGGCGCAGGTCTCGCTGGCCTGGTTGCTGGGGCGCCGCAGCGTCACATCCGTCATCTTCGGGGCGCGCTCCGTGGAACAGCTGCGCGACAACCTGAAGGCTGCCAAAGTGACCCTCGAGCCGAAACACACGCAGCAGCTCGACGAGGCGAGCCGCTTCGACCTCGGCTATCCCTACGACTTCATGAAGAACGTCCAGGGCCGCTGGTAGCCAGCCGGCCCTGGGCAAACTCCATGTAGTCCGGTCCGGCTACTCGAACCGGACGATGGCCTGGTACTTCGTCTGGCTCGACGAGTAGAACGGCGAGGCCGAGATCTTCACGTAGTACTTTCCGGCCGAAGGGATCGCCGTACTCTTCCAGTTCTCGTGGTAGTTGGCGTCGTCGCTGGGGCCGCCCATGCTGGTCGTCCCGTCGCTCTGGAACACCTCGACCAGCGTGTCAGTCTGCGGATCGCCAGGCACGGTGATGACGTGCACGACCTTGCCGACATCCGCCTGCGCCGCCGTCACGACAATCCAGTCCTCGTCGCTCGCCGAGGAGAGCGTCGCATTCGTCAGCACGAACGGTAGCGAGGTGGCCGTCTGCGCCTGGGTCTTCGTGTCGTTCGGCTCGACCTCGTCGCCCCCCGTCGCGGCACTGGAGTCGGCGCGCACGGTCGCGGAGTAGCCCGACGTGCCGCTGTTGTCCCACAAGACCATGTTCAGCTTGTCCGCGGAGCTGGAAACGAGCAGCACGTCCTGCCCGGCTCCGATCAGGTCGCTGAAGTGCCCGCTGGCCGGCATCACGAACAGTTGCGGTTTAGCCGAGCTGTTGGTCGTCGTCGCTTTCAGCTCGAGGACGTTCAGTCCCGACGCGGGTGGCGTCACACTGTACAGCTCCGACTTGTAGGCATCCTTCATGTCGACGCTGGCGTCCTGCCCCAGAGCCAGGGGTGTCGGTGTACGGGCGGCGATATCGAGCGCCGACGGATTCGGGAAGTTTTCCCGTGCCCCCCCCGCCGGGCCGCTCAGAACGTCGAGCTTGGTCTTGCCGGCTGCTCGATCCATGTCGACCAGAAGCAGCGTGTCGAGCGCGTAGGCCTGGGCCGACTGCAGCTGCGACGCAACGCCCTGTTCCGTGCTGATTTCCAGGTTCGGGTAGCTGATGGGCGTGAACAGACCATCGCCCTGCGTTGTTGCATCGAAGGGCCGCGCGAAATCGAGATCCTGCACCTTCGCCAGCAGGATGGAGCCCTGCGCAAGCGTGCCCTGGATGGAAAGCGCTGTGGCAGGGTCGATGCTGAACGCCGCCTTGTAGGTCAGCGTGCTGCCGCCATCGCTGACCTTCACGTCGCGCTGTCCCGGTGTCGCGTCGAACGCGACGCTGATATGCGCCACGATGGCCGTCGGGCTCGCGACCTGCTCTGAATCGATGGTCACGCCGGGGCCGAAGTCCAGCTTCGCGGAATCGCTCCAGCTCGTCGCGAATCCGCTCACGGTGACCGTCTCGGCGCCGCCCAGGAGAGCCGAGGACGGGACCACGGCGTTGACACTCGGATCCCCGCCGGGACCGAACGGCCCCGCCGGACCCTGCGGTCCTTGCTTTCCGTTGGCACCGTCTGCTCCGGAACACCCGATGAGCCCAACCCACGCAACCAACGCCACGCTGACCCAGCGTCTACGCATCTTCTCTCCTCCCGCCTGCCTGTGTCGGCCGATTCGCCTACTGCACGGTGATCGTGGCGCGCATGATCCAGTCGCCCGAGACGCCCAGCGTGCTGGCCTCGACCCACTGACCGCCGGTGAAGATCCAGTTCCTGCCCGCCGTGATGCCGTCGGTGTCCGCGCCGATCGATGGCGGACCACTGTGCGAGTTCTGGCACATCGCGATCGCGAACGGTGTGCCGTTGCGCGCCGGCACTCCCAGACCATCGAGCGGAATCGAGCTGAGGACATCCGACGCGCCGGTGATCGTCACCGGCGTGCTCTTCAGCTTGTTCGTCGGCTTGCCGTTGGCATCGACATCCCACACCGACACGTCGAACTGCACGTTGCCGGCATCGCCGCCTCCAACCAGCACCAGAACGTTCTTGATCTGGAAGCCGCAGGCCGCCGGCACGTACGTCGATGCCCAGCACTCGCCCTGGGCGAAGCCGCCCTGGAACGCAACCTGTCCCTTGTGATCGAAGGCATCGTTCTGCAGCGTGGTGTCGCCAGGCGTGCAGCCCGCGTCCGCGCCGGCGCTCCCAGCCACGCCGCCCGTGCCCGCCGTGCCACCCGCACCGCCACCCGCGGCACCACCCGCGGCATCGGTGAGAGCCCCACCGCTGCCGCCACCAGCCTTGTTGCTGGTACTTCCCGAGCCGCAGCCAAGCGGAGCGAACAGCGACGACGCACCGAGTGCTGCCGCAAGAGCCACGAAGCGACGTGTCATGGGCCAGATGGTCGCCGACACGCCGGTTAGCCGTCAATCGCGGCTTTCCGTGAGCGCGGCTGCTGCTTTTCGAGCGGCACACAGCCCGACCGGCAGCACCCGCCTACTTCACGTCGACCGTGCGCAGGCTGACGATCACCAGCGCGTTGTCGCCGGGATAGCGCCCCCAGACACTGACCTCGTAGCGACCTGACCGATGGTGGTCGTCGAGCGGAACCTCGACCTTGAAGCTCTGCCCCTTCACTTCGACGGGCTTGGGCGTCTTGTAGCCCGCGGGGAAGTACAGCGCGAACGGCGAAGGGACGGTGTACACCGACGTTGAATTGAGCTCTCGAGCGCTCATCGGCTTGGCCGGCGGCATGCGCGCGATACCGATGCCCCCGAACCCGACCGGCTTGTCTAGGGTGCCGGCAACCTCGACGTTCTGCCCCCGGCGCGCGCTCTGCGGCAGGCGGGCGTAGTCACCGTAGTGGTCGACGAACTCCTGAGACATGCACGGCTGGTCGATCCCGACGGGCTTGGCCAGCCCGACGCCGAGCTTGTTGTGCGTGGCCTTGAGGATGTTCTTGCGGTGCCCGTCGTTGGGGGGCGTCTCGTTGATGAACGCGCTCTCGATCTTCTCGAGCGCGACGGGATCAAACATCGGTGCTGGATCGAGCTTGCGCTTCTGGCCGTCGAAGAAGCACGCAGCGTTCTCCTGCACCATGTCCCTGCCGCCAGCCTCGGTGTAGCGCTGCTCCGGTACGGAGCCGTCGCTGCCCCAGTGCGCGGTGTAGCCCTGCGCCGCCATGTCCTTGGCGTGACGCTGGCCGGCGCGGTTCGCCACGTCGTCCAGCTCTACCGGGGAAAGGCCGTGCTCCGCGCGATCGTGATTGACGAGATCGAGAACGTACTTCCGCGCTTGCTCGAGCGTGAGGGGCCCCTGTGGGCGCGTGGGCGCCGCCGCCGCACCCGCGCCCGATCCCCCTGCCCCTGGACGGCAGCCCGCTCCGAGCCCCGCCAGAAGAAACATCCCCATGAGCCATGGACAGGACGCGAGCGGCTTCACACCGCCTATATGCCACAACCGCGACAGACCGGCCCACTCGCGGAACGACAGACCGCGGGTTGTGCGTCGTCCGGGATGCGTTACATTCCCGCGCCGACCCCCCAAACCCCCGAGAGGACAGAACGATGCTCGACCTTCCCGATCCCGGGCTGTACCGCACCACCCAGGCCCTGCCCGGTCACGAGGCGACCTTTCCCGCCGGCGTCCTCGTCTACCTCGGCCAGCCGTCGAACGGCGGAGTGAAGTTCGTGGTGCGCCCGGGCCAGAACCGCCGCAACCACTGGTTCTGGGGAGATCCGACCACTCCGCTGCGCTCGCCGTCCTGGGCGAAGACGCTCAAGGCGCTGCCGTCCGAGGGTTTCTACACCCTGCCGAAGACGCTCGAGCTCGAGGGCGGCGGTCGCTGGCTCAAGAACGCCATCGTCCAGCTCGGCTACAACGAAAACGGCCAGGGCATCCTCTTCGTCGGCGAGTGGCACGAGAACGGCGAGGAAAACGTCCTGCACTTCAGCGACCGCGGCATCATGATCGACGACAGCCTGCTCGAGCAGCTGATCTGGGCGCCGATCCTGCCCGTCGACGAAGAGTCGTCCTGATCCGCCTGGCGCATCCCGCGTCGGGCGTGCGCACGGGTCGAACCGACGCTTTCATTTTTTCACACGAAGGATGGAAGGTCGGAAGGATTTCTGGGGTCGAGGGCTGTCCGGCCCGTCGCGGCTCGTCCAGAGGCTTCCAGTCGCTTGCCGACGAACAGCCACTGGATGAGCCGTACGACTCGCCCCACCCCTCGACCCCCAAAAAATCAGAGCCGTTCCAACTCGTGAAGGGCTCCTTCCGCCCTTCCGATCTTCCTGTGAAACTCCCGACGGGGCAGGACGCGGGGACGGCGCGGGCTACGCCGGGTTCTTCGTGCGCGGGCTGGTCCGCGGCGCGAGCTCGTCGGGTGCCTCGAGCATCGCCTTCACCAGGTCGCGGTTCATGCGTGCGATGAACGCCACGCTGATACCCTTGGGGCACACCGCTTCGCACTCGAAGTGGTTGGTGCAGTGGCCAAAGCCCTCGGCATCCATCTGCGCCACCATCTTCCGCACCCGATCGTAGCGCTCGGGCTGCCCCTGCGGCAGTAGGCCGAGGTGGCTCACCTTGGCGGCGGTGAACAGGCTCGCCGAAGCGTTCGGGCAGGCGGCCACGCAGGCGCCGCAGCCGATGCACGCCGCTGCGTCCATTGCCAGGTCCGCCACCTTCTTCGCGATCGGCACCTCGTTGGCGTCCTGGGCGCTGCCGGTGGACACGGAGACGTAGCCGCCCGCAGCCACAATGCGGTCGAACGCGCTGCGATCGACGATCAGATCCTTGATTACCGGAAACGCCCTGGAGCGCCACGGCTCGATGGTGATCTCGTCGCCATCCTTGAAGTTCCGCATGTGCAGCTGACACGCGGTCGTCTTCGCCTGCGGACCGTGCGCGACGCCGTTGATCACCACGCCGCACATGCCGCAGATGCCTTCGCGGCAGTCGTGATCGAAGGCGATCGGATCCTCGCCCTTTTCGATCAGGCCTTCGTTGACCACGTCGAGCATCTCGAGGAACGACATGTGGCTGTTGATGCCTTTGGCGTCGTAGCGCTTGAAGCCGCCCCGGTCGCGGGAGCCAGCCTGCCGCCACACGTGCAGCACGAGGTTCATCGTCGCCATCTTACTTGTAGCTCCTCTGGCTGGGCTTCACGAACTCGAACTCGAGCTGTTCCTTGTGCAGCTTCGGCTCTTTTCCGACGCCGGTGAACTCCCAGGCCGCAACGTACTGGAAGTTCTCGTCGTCGCGCTTGGCTTCGCCTTCGTCCGTCTGGTGTTCTTCACGGAAGTGGCAGCCCGCCGACTCGTCGCGGGCCAGCGCATCGCGGCACATCAGCTCGCCAAGCTCGAGGAAATCGGCAACCCTGCCCGCCTTCTCGAGCACCTGGTTCAGCTCCTCGCCCGTGCCGGTGACGCGGAGGTTCTCGTAGAACTCCTTGCGCAGCGCCGGGATCTTCTCGAGCGCCTTCTCGAGCCCCTCCTTCGTGCGGCTCATGCCGCAGTGGTCCCAGATGATGTGCCCGAGCTCGCGGTGGAACGAGTCCGGCGAGCGTTCACCGCCGATCGACAGAAGCTTCTCGATGCGCTCCTCGACCTCCTTGACGGCCTTCTTCACCTCGGGGTGGTCGGTGTCGACCTTGTCGAGCTTGTTCTGACCGAGGTAGTTGCCCACCGTGTACGGCAGCACGAAGTAGCCGTCGGCCAGGCCCTGCATCAAGGCACTAGCGCCCAGACGGTTGGCGCCGTGGTCGGAGAAGTTCGCCTCGCCTCCGACGAACAGGCCCGGGATCGTGCTTTCCAGGTTGTAGTCCACCCACAGGCCGCCCATCGTGTAGTGCGTGGCCGGATAGATGCGCATCGGCACCTGGTACGGGTCGTCGCCCGTGATGCGCTCGTACATCTCGAACAGGTTGCCGTAGCGTTCCTCGATGGTCTTCCTGCCGGCGCGCTTGATGGCGTCGCGGAAGTCGAGATACACGCCCCGGCGCACACCGCCCACCTCGGGCCCCACGCCGCGACCCTCGTCGCACACGTCCTTGGCGCGCCGCGACGCGATGTCTCGCGGCACCAGGTTGCCGAAGCTCGGATACATGCGCTCGAGGTAGTAGTCGCGGTCCTTGTCCTTGATCTTGGACGGGTCCTTGTCGCAGTCCTCTTTCTTCTTCGGCACCCACACGCGGCCGTCGTTGCGCAGCGACTCGCTCATCAGCGTCAGCTTCGACTGGTAGTCGCCGCTGACCGGAATGCAGGTCGGATGGATCTGCGTGTAGCAGGGGTTGGCGAACAGAGCGCCCTTCCTGTGCGCCCGCCAGTTCGCCGTCACGTTGCAGCCCTTGGCGTTGGTCGACAGGAAGAAGACGTTGCCGTAGCCACCGGTGGCGAGCACGACCATGTCCGCCGTGTGCGCCTCGATCTTCCCCGTCACCATGTCGCGCGTGACGATGCCGCGCGCGCGGCCGTCGACGATGATCAACTCGAGCATCTCGTGGCGCGAGAACATCTTGACCGTGCCGGCCTCGATCTGCCGCTCCAGCGCCTGGTAGGCACCCAGCAAAAGCTGCTGCCCGGTCTGCCCGCGCGCGTAGAACGTGCGCGAGACCTGCGCGCCGCCGAAGGAACGGTTGGCCAGAAGCCCGCCGTACTCGCGCGCAAACGGGACGCCCTGCGCGACGCACTGGTCGATAATGTTCACGCTGATCTGCGCGAGCCGGTACACGTTCGCCTCGCGCGAACGGAAGTCGCCACCCTTCACCGTGTCGTAGAACAGCCGGTAGATGCTGTCGCCGTCGTTCGGGTAGTTCTTCGCGGCGTTGATGCCGCCCTGGGCGGCAATGCTGTGCGCGCGGCGCGGGCTGTCCTGGTAGCAGAACGACAGCACGTTGTAGCCCATCTCGCCGAGCGATGCGGCCGCCGCTCCACCGGCCAGGCCGGTGCCGACGACGATGACCTTGTGCTTGCGGCGGTTGGCCGGGTTCACCAGCTTCATCGCGAAGCGGTGGCGATCCCAACGCGTCTCGATCGGTCCGGAAGGTGCCTTGGACTCGAGTTCCATGTCGTGCTCCCGCTACCTGATGATCCCGAGCAGAACCGAGATCGGGAAGGAGATGTTGCCGAGTGTGACGATCAGGGCGAACGCCCTGGCGATGCCGCGCGCCCGGTCGTTGTGGCGCGGGTGGTTGAATCCCAGGGTCTGCAGCAGACTGACTCCTCCGTGGTAGAGGTGGTAGCCGAGCGCCAGGTTGCCCACGACGTAGATCGCCGCGACCCAGGGGATGCTGAAGCCGTTGACCACGTTCGCGTACACGTTGGTCGCGCTCTCCACGTAGTTGCCCATCGACACGCCCGGGATCGTGAAGTGCACCAGGTGGTAGACGATGAAGAGCAGTAGCGTCGGCCCCGTCCAGATCATCGTCTTCGACGCGTACGTCGCAGCGATGCTCTTCTTGACCCGATAGCGCTTCTCACGTGCCGCGAGCGTGCGGTCGTAGAGCTGCACGGTGGTGATGATGTGCAGCACCACGCATACCGCCAGCACGATGCGCACCGGCCACAGCAGTTCCGGAGGCTCTTGAGCGTGTGGGCGTAGTGGTTCAGCTGTGCCGGCCCCATGTACAGCTGCATGTTGCCGATCATGTGGCCGATCACGAACCCGAAGAGCACGAGCCCGGTGACCGCCATGACGGCCTTCTTGCCGATGGTCGTGTCGTATAGCGTCAGCGCCTTGTCCATCTTGTTTCCCTGGGGGCCGGGTGCCGGGACGGACCGCGACCCGGGTTTCCTCTACTCCATCAGGCGCGCCCTACGCTAGTGCTAGCGCGCAACCGGATTGACATCCGCCCCCTCGAAAGCTGCCAGAACAGCCTCGCGAGGCCCGGATGGCGCGAAATCTGCAAAGCCTGGCCCGCCTTGTCAAACCCCCGTTCCGGGGGTTTCGCTGGCCTGCCGGCAGCCTAATCATGGGCCCGCCAGCAGTTCTTGAGAGAGGGCAACGCCATGGATCTGGTCTTCCTGTCGCGACTGCAGTTCGCGCTGACCGTGATGTTCCACTACCTGTTCCCGCCGCTGTCGATCGGGCTGGGGCTGATAATGGTCATCATCGAGGCGCGCTTCCTCAGCACCGGCGACCCGGCCTACGAATCCCTGGCGCGCTTCTGGACCCGGATCTTCGCCGTCAACTTCGCGGTCGGCGTGGCGACCGGAATCGTCATGGAGTTCGAGTTCGGCACCAACTGGGCCACCTACTCGCGCTTCGTCGGCGACGTGTTCGGCTCCGCCCTCGCGGCCGAGGGCATCTTCGCCTTCTTCCTCGAATCGGGCTTCCTCGCCGTGCTCGTGTTCGGCTGGGACCGGGTGTCGCGCCGCACGCACTTCGTTTCCACGCTGATGGTCTTCCTCGGCTCGATGTTCTCGGCGGTGTGGATCGTGATCGCCAACTCCTGGCAGCAGACGCCGGCGGGCTTCCACATCGTCGGCCACGGCGCCGAGGCGCGCGCCGAGATCACGAACTTCTGGGCGATGGTCTTCAACCCCTCGAGCATGCACCGCCTCGGGCACGTGCTGCTCGGCAGCTTCATCCAGGGCGCGTTCTTCGTGCTCAGCGTGAGTGCCTGGTACCTCCTGAAGAAACGGCACGAGGACCTGGCGAAGAAGAGCTTCCGCATCGCGCTGGTCGTGGCCGCCGTCAGCAGCGTCGCGATCCTGCTCTCGGGTCACGAGCAGGCCCGCGCCGTCGCGTTCGACCAGCCCGCCAAGCTCGCGGCGTTCGAAGGCAACTTCAAGACCGAGGCCGGCGGCACCGGCATGTACCTGTTCGGCATCCCCGACACGAAGGCCCAGGTGGTGCGCGACGGCGTGTCGATTCCCGGAATGCTCAGCTACCTGGTGCACGACGACGCGTCGAAGCCAGTAGCGGCGCTCGACCGCTTCCCCGCCGACGAACGGCCCCCCGTCCAGATCCCCTTCCAGACCTACCACCTGATGGTGGCCCTCGGGATGTTCTTCATCGGCGTGTCGCTACTCGGGCTCTTCCTGCTCTGGAGGAAGCGGCTGTTCTCGCAGCGCTGGCTGATGTGGGTGTTCGTGGTCGCGGTGGTCGGCCCCATCCTCGCCAACGAGTCCGGCTGGGTCGCCGCCGAGGTCGGCCGCCAGCCCTGGGTCGTCTATGGCCTCTTGCGCACGAGCGACGCCGTCTCGGCCGTGCTGGTGCCTTCACAGGTTCTCTCGAGCATCATCATGTTCGGCCTGTTGTATCTCGCGCTGGGCGTGATCTGGGTGACCGTGCTGCACACCAAGATCCAGCACGGCCCCGAGCCGGTCGAGGAACTGGCAGCGACCGGCGGCGAGAGCTTCTTCGACGCGGCGTCGATCCGGCAGGATCACGCGCGCGGCTACACGCTGACCGATACCGAGCACGAGCAGGACCACGGCAATGCCCTCCCGTCCGGCGAGCGCGGGGAGGACGGCTGACATGGACCTGCACGTGCTCTGGTTCGTACTGCTCGGCGTGCTGCTCACCGGCTACGCCATCCTCGACGGCTTCGACCTCGGCGTCGGCATGCTGCACCTGCTGGTGCGCGGCGACGAGGAGCGGCGCATCGTCCTCAACTCGATCGGCCCACTGTGGGACGGCAACGAGGTGTGGCTGGTCACCTTCGGCGGCGGGCTGTTCGCGGCGTTTCCCATCGCCTACGCCACCGCGCTGAGTGCGTTCTACATCCCGGTCATGGTGCTGCTCGCGTCGCTGATCGGGCGCGCCATTTCCATCGAGTTCCGCAGCAAGCGCGACTCGCGCCTGTGGCGCGGCTACTGGGACGTGTCGTTCTCGCTGGCCAGCGCGACCGCAGCGTTCGTGTTCGGCGTGGCCGTCGGCAACGCCATCAAGGGCATCCCGATCGGGCCCGACCACGAGTTCGCCGGGCGCCTGGTCGGCCTCGTGGGCCCCTACCCCATCCTCGTCGGCGCGCTCACGGTCGCCGGCTGCGCCATGCACGGCTCCATCTACCTGTACCTGAAGACCGAGGGCGAGCTGCAGGAGCGCATCCACCACTGGATGTGGCGCACCTTCGGCCTTTTCCTGGTGCTGTATCTGCTCGTGACGATCTTCACACTGGTCGACCTGCCGCATGCGGTCGACAACTTCCGGCGCCTGCCGCTGGCGTGGGTCGTGGTGATCTTGAACGTGCTGGCGATCGCCAACATCCCGCGCGCGATCTACCAGGGCCGCCCCGCGTACGCCTTCATCTCGTCATGCTGCACCATCGCCGCGCTTGTCTTCCTGTTCGGCATGGCGCTGTTCCCCAATCTGCTCGTTTCCGCAGAGAACCCCGACTTCAGCCTGACGATCTACAACGCCGCGTCCAGCGAGCACACACTGCGCATCATGCGCAACATCGCCTTCATCGGCATGCCGTTCGTCGCAACCTACACGGCCATCGTGTACTGGGTGTTCCGCGGCAAGACGCGCCTGGACAAGTCGAGCTACTGACGCATGAGCTTCACCGACGTTCAGGCGGCGATCGGCTGGTCGGCGTGGGTTGCCCCCCGCGCTACAGCGCGCTGCCGCGACGCGGCGCGCTCACGCGCGCCGCGGGCCCGCCAAGGGCGGGCGCAAGCGCCCGCCCGGAGGCCCCACGCCGGACAGCGACGCGGAGCGGCGGGTTCCCCCTGAGCGCGCGCAGGCGCGAAGCGCCGAGCACGCGATTTGGGGGAACCCCGCGCCAACGGCGCGGGCGCGGCAGTAACGTGTGACGCGAGGGGGCACCGCTTGCGAAATGTCCGTCTGGCGCGCCTCACGCGCATTTCCACCTCGTCGGACGCCTGACGGCTCCGGAATGCGCGCCTCACGCGCATTTCCAGCTCGTCGGACGCCTGACGGCTCCGGAATGCGCGCCTCACGGGTCTGGCGGGCGTTTCGCGGCGCTGGCTTCGGCTTTGCTGTCCGGAATGCCCGTCCCAGGGCAGCCCACACCCCTTGCTCCAGCTTGCCACGCTGAACGAGCACGCGGACGCGTGCGACTGCAGCGCACTCGACATGGCGCCGCCCACAAAATGCGAACCGCCGCGCGGCACCAGGCCGCACGGCGGTTTCGTGAAGCGCGCGAGCTACTACTTCGCTGCCTTGAGGTTCTTCGCGACGTGGTCCCAGTTGATGAGCTTGTCGGTGAAGACCTCGAGGAACTTGGCGCGGGCGTTGCGATGATCGAGGTAGTAGGCGTGCTCCCACACGTCGGTGGTGAGCAGCGGGGTGGCCGGCGTGGTGAGCGGCGTCTCGGCGTTGGGCGTCGTGAGGATCTTGCCCTTGCCGCCGTCGAGCACCAGCCACACGTAGCCGGAGCCGAAGCGGCCCGCGCCGTCCTTGTGCCATTGCGCGCGGAACTGATCCCAGCCGCCGAAGTCGCGGTTGATCAGGTCGGCCACGTCGCCCGCGGGCGGAGCGCCGCCGCCGCCGGGCTTCATGCCCTCCCAGAAGAAGGTGTGGTTCCACACCTGCGCAGCGTTGTTGAAGACGCCGCCTGAGCTCGACTTGATGACCTCTTCGAGGGTCTTCTGCGCCTCGGGCTTGCCCTCGAGAGCAGCCTTGAGCTTGTTCATGTAGCCCTTGTGGTGCTTCTCGTAGTGGAACTCGAGCGTCTCCTGCGACATCGCGGGGGCAAGGGCATCCTTGGAATAGGGAAGCGGCGGTACCTCGAATTTCATCGTCGTGGCTCCTTTTTTCGGCTTTTTCGTCGGGTTCGAGGGGGCGAACGTGGGTCCGGGTCCCCCCAGTGTCAAGAACGCGAAACCCGGGCCAGCCCGCCGTCGCGGCGGCGATCCGGGTCGCTCCGGCGCCTCACGCGCGCGCGGAGTGTAGTCCTTACGTAACGTTGAGCCTGGACGCAATACCGGCCGGCCGTTGGGCGGCGTTTTCCGCCAGGCGAGGCGCCCCCTTCCCCCGCCTGCCGGGCGGTGCGCCAGCGCAGTGGCGCGACGCTCTTGTGGCCGATCCGCGAAGGGGGCAGGCTGCCGGCCCGTGAGCATGGATCAGACGGCGGCGGACGAGCCGGACGGTGCGCTCGTCCCACTGCGCCGGGAAGATGGTCGCCCCATCGTGGGGCCAGGTTTTGTTCGCGGGCTACGTTCGGTCGCCGAGGCGGTGTTCTCCACGGCGGAGGGCCCGCCTCCCGGCGAGCGGCTGGATTGGCTGGCTCTCGAGCTCGAGGACTTCCTGGCCCGGGCCGGTGCGCAGACGCGCCTGACGCTTCGCCTGGCTTTGTTCGCGCTCTCCATCCTGGCGCCGCTGATGGTGCTCAGGTTCACGTCGCTGTCGCGCCTGCCGGTCACCGAACGCGCTCGCGCCATCGGGCGGCTCGAGCACAGCTCGCTCGGCGCGCCGGTCCTGGCGGTCAAGGCGCTGCTCTGCGTCCTGTACTACGAGCATCCGGACGCGGCCGAGGAGATTGGCTTCGACGGGCAGTGCCTGCTACCCGGAGCAGGAGGGCCGCAGAATGCCTAGCGCGGTCGTCCACGCCAGCGAGCTCGATGGCGACCTGGACCTCGAAGCAGACGTTGTCGTCGTCGGCTCGGGCGCGGCCGGTGCCGTGGTCGCGTGCGAGCTCAGCGAGGCCGGCCAGGACGTGATCGTGCTCGAGGAGGGAGCGCACATCACACCGGAGCAATACGGGCGCATGCGTCCGAGCCAGTCGATGCGTCACATGTGGCGCGACGCTGGCCTCACCTTCGCCTTGGGACTCGGCGACACGCCGATGGTCAACGTGACGATGGGACGCTGCATCGGCGGCTCGTCGGCGCTGACCGGCGGCGTGTGCTTCCGGGTTCCGGGCTCGGTGCTCCACGAGTGGTCGCACGATCTGGGCCTTTCGGAACTGACGGAACAGGGCATGGAGCCGTGCTTCCAGTCGGTCGAGAACGCCGTCCACGTCGAGACGGTGCCCGAGCGGATGCGCTCGAAGTCGACGCTGCGCTTCCTCGACGGCGCCGACCGGCTCGGCTACCCGACCAAGGCGCTGCGCCGCAACACGCACGGCTGCAACGGCTGCGGTCGCTGCAACTTCGGTTGCCCGAACGGCGCGAAGATGAGCGTGGACGTGACCTACCTGCCGCGCGCGATGGCGGCAGGCGCGCGCGTGTACTCCGACTGCCGCGTGGAGACGATCACGCACAACGGCAGCCGCGCGACGGGCGTCGTCGGCCGTCTGCTGTCCGGCCCGCGCGGAAAGAAGCGAGGACGCCTCCGCGTGCGGGCGCGGCGCGTGGTGGTCGCGGCAGGCTCGTTCGGATCGCCGCTCTTGCTGGCGCGCAGCGGCATCGGCCGGCGCTCGGGCCAGGTCGGCAAGAACCTCACGCTGCATCCGGGCTTCCGCGTGATGGCGCGCTTCGACGAGAAGATCGAAGGCTGGAAAGGCTCGCTGCAGAGCGCGTACAGCGACGCTTTCGAGCACGAGCGCATCACGCTCGTCGGGCTGTTCATCCCGCCGGCTGTGCTGGCCGCGACCATGCCGGGCGTCGGCCCGGCGCACGTCCATCGCGCCCGCACCGTTCCGCATCTGGGCATCTTCGGCGGCATGATCCACGACGACGGCGGCGGCAGCGTCCGCGAGACGCTCACCGGCCCCATGATGACGTACCGGATGTCCGCGCGCGATCGCGCCGCGGTGCCGAAGCTGATGCGCCACATGGCGGAGATCTTCTTCGCCGGCGGCGCGAAGGAAGTGTTCCTGCCGGTGCTCGGTCTCGGCGGCATCGACGCCGACCAGCTCCGCACGCTCGACCTCGATCACGTCAAGGGACGCCAGCTCGAGTGCAGCTCGCAGCATCCGCTCGGTACCTGCCGCATGGGCGTGTCGCCCGGCGGCTCGGTGGTCGATCCGGACGGACAGTCGTGGGACCTGCCCGAGCTGTTCGTGGCCGACGGCAGCATCCTGCCGACAAGCCTCGGCGTGAACCCGCAGCTTTCCATCATGAGCATGGCGACGCGCATCGCCTGGAAGCTGCGCGAACGGCCTCTGCCGGGATGAGCGCGGCGGGCGACAACGTCGACCCGCATGCGTGCGATCTGGCGGCGTTGCCGGCGGCTCTTGCCGAGCGCTTCGTCAAGCTCGAGCCGGACGACGAAGCCTCGCTCGAAGCGCTGCGCGCGGGGCGCCACGGCTGGTGGAAGACGCGCCTACACTCGGTCCTGCGCACGTTCCTGTCCGACTTCGATGTGAACGGGCTGATCGGCATGTACGCCATGCATCTGCTGGACACGCGCCAGTGGCAGCAGCTGCTCGGTCCACCCGGCGCGCGGCGCCTGATCGACATCGGAGCCGGCTCGGGCGATGTCACCGCCAGCCTGGCCCCGCTGTTCGGCAGCGTGACAACGACGGAAACGTCCTGGGCCATGTCCCGCCGCCTGGCGCGCCGTGGCTACGTGTGCTTCCGCGTCGACGTGACCGAAGAGGGCGTTCCCGACAAGCCGTGGGACGTCATCAGCTGTCTCAACGTGCTCGACCGCTGTGGCCGCCCGCTGACGCTGCTCGAGCAACTCCGCTCGGCGCTCGCAGCCGACGGACGGCTGGTACTGTCGATGCCGCTGCCCTACGCGCCGCTCGTATTCGACGGCGGCGTCACACGCGACCCGGACGAACCGCTGCCACTTTCCGACGCCGCGACCTGGGAGGAGGGCGTCGCAGCGCTCGCCGAGCACGTGCTGGCGCCTGCGGGGCTGGACATCGAGCGCCTGGCCCGGGCCCCCTACCTGTCTGCAGGCGACTCCTACCAGCCGCTGTACGTGCTGGACGACGCCATCCTGGTGTGCACGATCGGATCGTGACCGCTGCTCCCTTCGACATGGACGCCGCCCTGGCAGAGCGCGTGGCGCGGCTTCTGCTGGCGGCGCTCCAGCGCGAATACCCGAACAAGATCGGTCACGTGCTGTCGAGCGATGCGGACGTGAAGCCGCCTCGCGAGCTGACCCCCGTGTTCTTCGGCTGTTTCGACTGGCACTCGGCGGTGCACAGTCACTGGGCGCTGACACGCGTGCTGCGCGCGCGACCGGACACGGAGAGCTCCGCCGACGGGCTCGCCGCACTGGAGCGGAGCTTCGAACCAGAGCGCGTGGCGGGCGAGCTCGACTACCTGGCGGCACCGGGACGCGAGGGCTTCGAGCGCCCCTACGGGCTGGCCTGGCTGCTGCAGCTCCGCGCGGAGCTCGCCGAATGGGGTGCGGACGGCGCCGAGGCGCCAGCTCGCTGGCACGCGACGCTCGGGCCGCTGTGCGCGCTGGCCGAACGGCACCTCAAGAGCTGGCTGGACGCGCTCGACTACCCCGTCCGCAGCGGCGAGCACTCGCAGAGCGCCTTCGCGATCGGGCTGTGGCTGGACAGCGTCGCGCCCGACAGCGCCGCCCATATCCGCGAGCGCGCGCTGGCGCTGTACGAACACGACCACGACGGCCCGCTGCATCTCGAGCCCTCGGGGCACGATTTCCTCTCGCCCTGTCTCGCCGAAGCCGACTTGATGCGCCGGGTGCTCGGGCCCGAGCAATTCGCTGCGTGGCTGGACGGCTGGCTGCCGTCGCTTCGCGACCCGGCGCAGCGGGCGCTGCAGCCAGTGCGCTGTCCGGACCGGTCGGACGGCAAGCTGACCCATCTCGACGGGCTCAACCTGAGCCGGGCCTGGATGCTGCAGGGCATCGTGGGCGGCCTGCCCGCAGACGATCCGCGCCGTCCGGCGCTGCTGGACATGGCGGCGCAGCATGGGGCCGCGGGCCTGGCAGGCGTGAGCGGGGAGCACTACGCCGGCGCACACTGGCTCGGCAGCTTCGCGGTGTATCTCGCGACGGGCCGGGGGCTGGGCGCGAAACGCTGATTTGTGACGCCTGGGCAGATACGCGTGTGACCCGGGCGCAGAGGCGCGCTATCCTCGTCTCCGGGGTGACTGCCATGGGGCCAGCCACAGGCATAGATACGCGTGGACATGCCGATCCTGCAGGGTATGGTGCGGGGGCTCTTGCCCCTGTACATCTTGGAGCTTCTGAGCCGTGAAGCCGCGCACGGCATAGGCATAGCCGCCACCATCCGCCGGATGAACGGCGGAACGTGGTCGCCCAGCCCGGGGTCGCTCTACCCCACGCTGCGCAAGCTCGAGCAGCAGGGGCTGATCGCGGGCCGCTGGCACAAGAGCTCGGCCGCGGACAAGCGCGTCTACGAGATCACACCGGAAGGACTCGATGCCCGCACGCAGCTGCGCGGCAAGCTGCTCGAGGAGCTGAGCCTGGCGCGGCACGTCATCGACATCCACTACGCGGCGCTGTCGACCGACGGCGCCGATAGCTGATGCGGCGCGCCCGCTACCCCTGGAAAAGCCAAGCCCTCCGCGCTACACAGGCTCCCCCGGCCGAAGTGGCGGAATGGCAGACGCGGTGGATTCAAAATCGCCGCCGGAGCTGCACGGGGGAGCACGGGGCGTCGGATCTCCGCCGGAAGTGAACGATGGGGGCGCGCAGCCGAGCATGGAGATGCGCGACGTGCCCGGGCCTGCCCACCCTGCGCCGTCGCTCCATGGCCTGGCGTGGGAGCGCGCGCTCGGTGCCGCGCTGGAGGCGAAGGCCGACGAGCTGGCCGACCACCTGACCGCGCCCGGTGATGTCATCGAGGCGGTGTTGGCCGACGCGCTGCAGCGCGCGGCGGCCGAAGGGCAGTGGGCGGTTGTGGAAGCGCTTGCGCGCGAACTGGAGGCGCGGAGGCGGGCTCGGGCGGGTGTCGTGGACCTGGCCGCGGAGCGGGTGCGGCGGGAGCGCTGAGCGCGGCGGCGCGGCGGATTCCGGAGCGATGCTGCGGCGGACGCGACGAGTAGCCAGGACAGCGGTTCGTCGAACGGATACCGCTCCACTGCTTGCACTGCGGCACTGGACCCTCTGCGCGTCGCGCGCACGCGTCTGTGCGCGCGACGCTAGCGCCTGCGGCCCGCGCTACCCGCCGGCGCAGAAGCACGCGCTCAGAACCCCGGGCACAGCATGTCGTGGCACGCCATGGGCTGACCGGGATCTGCACAGCAGGTCGTGCGCGGGTCCTGGCAGCCGCCGTCCAGCGTCCCGCAGACACAGTGACCGTGCCCGTCGTCGTTGCCCAGGCAGCAGAAGCCGCCGACGCACAGCGCGAACCCGAAGTAGCGGTCGCAGTCGTTCGGTAGCTTGCAGGGATACTGGCGGAGGCCCGCGTCCGCTCCCGTGTCCGCGTCGCCTGCCTCCGCGCCGGAGTCCACGGAGCCCGCCTCCACGCCGGAGTCCAACGAGCCCGCCTCCGCATCGACGCGCGCGGGCTCGGTCACCTGCCTGCTGCCGCAGGCCGCGCACGCGAGCGCCAGCAAAGCTACTTGAAGCAATCGGTACGGCATGCCAGATACCCCGTCTTCTTGTCGCCGCAGCAGTGCTCACCCGGCGCGCAGCCCAGATACTCGCCGCAGTAGCAGCCGCCTTCGCTGTCGGTGAATCCCAGGCAACACTTTCCCCCCAGGCAGAGCCCGTCGAGGTACGAGCTGCAGTCTAGGGGCTGCCCGCAGGGCCCCGCCTCCGGCGTCCACCAGCCGCCCGCCCCGGCCTCCGCAGCGGCGTCGCCCGGACCCGCCTCGACCTGAAGGGGAGCGTCGTGCCCCGCGTCGGCGCCCGCCGCGGCCCCCTGTCCCGGCACGCCCACCACCCCGCCACAACCCGTCGCGACGAGCAACAGTGCCAGGGCGAGATCACCAGAGTGTTGCCTGGACATGCAAGTCGTTTCCGGGCGCGACACAGCCCCGCCGGCTGTCGGACCACGCCGAGATCGTGAGATTTTGCACTGGCAGCCTCGCGCTCCCGATGTAGTCGCCGTACTGTGTGCCGTAGGGACACGGAACGTAGGAGAGGTCCTGGGACGTCCCAGACGCCGAGGCCGTATTGGGGTGCAAGTCTAGCGTCAATGGGATGGGGGTTGTCCAGGTGACGCTGCCATCGGCCGCGAGGTTGGCGACGGTTCCTTCGGGCTCCAGCCCGAGACCGTCACCGCGGTTCTCGTAGAAGATCAAGGAGACGCTGTTTCCCCTTTGATCGGCCACAACGGACGGCTGCAGGACGTCTCCGCCATTGCGCCCCTGGATCGTCTCGTAGCGCCACCCGCCGTCGGGTGTGCAGGGGTGATTTGCCGTATCGTCGCAGTCTGCGACGACGACATGCTGTCCATCGTCGGATTTCTCCGGGTACGTGATCCATAGATGCGTCCCGTCGGACCGGCGAGCGACATCGAAGCTCATCGGCACCACGTCCTTCATGGTCCGCGTCGTGTCGCCAGATGTCCAGTTCCAGCGTGTGTTGGTGGTCGTGGACGCGCCGAACACCGGCGAGTATGAGTCGCCCGCGACTGTCGTTCGGACGATATTCCAGTCGCGCGCTCCGCTATCCACAGAAGGGTAGGCCTGGTCGAAAGGCTGGCGCTGGTATGCAACGAACAGGTTCCCCTCCCCCTCGCGGGAGATCTTCACGATGGGGTTCGTCACCATGGAAAATACGCTGCCCACGTTCAACAGACGGGTCGTCCATGACTGATCCGCCGCGCTCTCGTTCGGGGAGGAGCTGACAGCGACGCTCAAGGCGATGTCGAAGCGAATCGGATACTGTCCGACGTCCAACCGCCGTTTGAGTCTGGTAGCGGCAGCAGCGACTTGCATCGTTCCGGCTACAACGGGGACGGTCGTGAGATCGACGGACGGCTTGTCGAACGTCGCGAGCCCAGCGCCGCCTGCCGCCTCGGCCGCCACATCCGGCGCACTGGCAATCACCCGCCACGGGGAGAACCCTTGATTGTCGACAGACTCGGTGAGTGCCACCGCATTAGTGACGCCAGCGCGGATACCGAGGGCCGTGTACACGAGGGTCGGCCCGTCACTCGCAAGCCAGGGGTCGCCGCCCGTGAAGGACAGATCGGGATCCGTGGAGGCGGAGGCGTACGGCAGCGATTCGTAGGTCCAGTTCCCACCACTGTCCGTGCTCCAGGAGATAGCGTCGAGGTTGTGGAACCCGGGATCCCCGTTCTCGATCGCGTCGAACTCGGAGCCGTCGTTGTACGCAATCCAGATCCGGCGTCCTTCTTCGGCGCTCGTATCTGGCGTCGTCGCGAGACTGGGTTCTTCTTGAGGGAAATTCCGGCGGAGCGACACGATGGGCCCTTGCGGTGTGGACGCATCCGTATTGCAGCCGCACAACGGGAACACGAGCGCGGCAAGCACGATTGCGAGGCTGGATCTTCCCATGTTTCCTCCTGTCACGTGGCGAGGCGGCGGGCATCGCCGCCTCGAGATCCCGGGCGGCGCGCGCGCGCGACGTGACCAAGTCGGCCGTCCCACTTTGCCGCGGCGGCATCGGTGCTGGCATGTTGCATCTTTCGATCTGTGGCGTTCATCCGGTGCGACCTGAATGATGTGCTCCGGCGACGCCGCGGACGCCGTCCGTCGTCCGGCAGCGGCGGGGCGTACCACCGGGAAATGGCAGGGCGATGCTCGAGCCAGCAAGGCACACTCCAATTCCAGGCAAGAACAGTCATTCGGCGCTCTCTCCGGTCCGGTCTCACTGCGTGTCCCGCGCGCAGCGGAAGCTGTAGCCGCCCCCGTCTCCCGTCGAGGACACGTAGCCCTGACTCGTGTTGCCTTCAGAAGAGATGGCGACATTGCGATAGGCGGAGCGCAGATGATCGTGCGGGCCAGATTCGCTGCCGCCCCGGGCGGGGAACAGCTGCTCGCCGTTGCACCATGCGTTCGGCGTGCTGCCGCAGCAGGCTCCGGTCGCGCCGTTGCACGGCGGGGTGTGCGCCGGAACTGCCGTGTATCCGTCGATGTAGGCAGAGGGCGAGGGAGCTACCAGCTCGGCGACGTTCCCGGCCAAGTCGTAGACGCCCTCCGACGTGGGCGGGTAGCTCGCCACCTGGGCAGTGTGTGAACCCGGCTGCGTCGGCCAGCGGAGGTGACAGTGCTCGGGATTGATGTTGGCCCGCGCGCACGAAGGTTTCTGGTCACCCCACGGATAGGTTCGCGTCCCGCCGCCGGTGGCAATGTACTCCCACTCCGCCTCGGTCAGCAGGCGCATGCCGCGGGCCTGGCAAAACGTTTGAAAGTCAGCCACATCCTGGGGGGAGACGGGGCCGGCGATTTCGGGCCGGCAGACCGAGTCAGGCGTACAGGTGTCGTCGGGGTTTGGGAGGTCCTTGGGATCTGAATAGGACCACACCGTCGCATCCACGTAGAACGGCTTGAGCGTCACGTCGTGCGGCTTGTCGGCCAGCGGGCAATCGTAGCTTGGCGGTGTGGCGAGGGCGTTCGCATGCGGGCAGTACCCGCGCCCCATCGTGAACGTCCCGCCCGGGAAGTAGATCTCGCGCATTACGCAACGGCCGTTGACGAGATCGTGACTTGCGGGGCACGGACCGCGCGTCGGGGCCGATGGTTGGTTGTTGTCCGTCGTCTGCCCGCCGCAGCCTGCGACGGATAGCGCGAGCGCGACGGGCAACAGCGCCGCGCGCAGCCTCATGCGCGCCTCCGGCGGCGCAGTAGGGCCAGTCCAAGCGCACTCATTGCGAACCCAAATGCGCGCCTCCGGCGGCGCAGTAGGGCCAGTCCAAGCGCACTCATTGCGAACCCAAGCGGCCAGCGAGCGGGGCCGCGCTGGCCGGGGATGGCGCAGGTGACATTGCAGCTCGGAGTCGACCCGCCCTCGACCACCGTGTACGCTGGTATCCCATACGTTTGCCCGTTGCCGAGCGTGACGGTGGTCGACGAGACGCAGCTCGAGAGACCGTTCCCGGCAAACGACATGGCCGAGCAGAGGCGAAGCCGGTAGTAGACGCGGGCTTCTCCGGATGCCGGATCTGGATCGGCCACCGCGGCCTGCGCAACGTTGGCCCAGTTGGTCGGGGTATGGCGGAAGAAGCCATACAGCGAGCAGTTCGGTGGGTTCGTGGGCAAGGTGATGCTCTCGGCGCGCGTTACCGGGCCGCCTGGCATCGTCTGCGGAAAGTCCCGGCGGTTCGACAGGTCCAGGAAGATGCGCGGCAGCCCGGAAATGGACGGCGCGAACCCCACGAGCTCGGGAGGTTGAGATGTGCTCCCCCCCTGCTGCTGCTGCCACGCTAGCGGTGCCGCCACGGTCAGCGCGCCGCTCGCAAGCGCATTGACCTGGCCCGGGCTGCACTGGTGCGTAAACATCCCGCACTGGGGCAGGAAGAAGTAGTCGCGATAGTCGTGTCCCGCCGGCGTGAAGGCCTGGTGCACGTACGGCATGAACACGCCCTTCTCGGCGAACGCCGTGCGGGCGAGGTGCACGTCGCGCCGGTCGACCTCGTCGGGAAGCGAGACCAGGTACGTGACCAGGTTCTGGAGCAGGTCTACTTCGCCATCCGTGTTTACCCTGAGTCCTTGCTCGGCGTGCAGCAGGTGTCGCCCGGGCACAGCGATGCCGACGCCCGCGTCCAGGAACCAGCGCTCGTAACCCCAGGCCGCCGCGCCTGTGATCGCCGGCCGGTTCGCGCCGTCGAACACGTGGTTGGAGGTCAGCCCTGCGATGTAGCACTTGGTAACGTTGGGCTGGCTGTATGCGTCCGGCCGCGTCTTGTCCCAAAAGCCGAAGGTCGTGAAGTTGCACAGGTTGTGCTCCTTTCCAACCGTCGCGTTCGGGTAGTTGCTCTCGTCGGCGCACGGGTCGGGGAGCGCCGACGGTTCGCGTAGCGTCCCACCCACGGCGCGCCCTGTTGCCAGTGCACCGAAGGCGTCTGCCATGCCCTCCAGCACCGATCTGCGGCGAGTACGCTCGTCCGGCGACGTTGGTTGGAGCGCGGCGTCCTTCCAGTTGCCGACGGCTGCCAAGCGGAATTGGACGTGATGGTGGTACTCGTGTGCGAAGCGGAAGCCGTCCTGCGTGCCGTCGAGGGAGTAGATAGGCGTAGTGCCGGTGGGCGAGTGTGGGTCGTCCATGTCGAGGTAGAAAGCGGCGGCGTGGGCCCCCCCTCCCGTGTAGTGCACCGTGATCTCGAGCCGCTGCTGGTCCTGCCCGTCGGCGTCGACGTAGGCGTCCGAGTAGTTCGCCCCGCAATTGTCCGCCCCGGGCGTGCAGTTTGCGGGGAAGGAGGGTCCCAGCAGAATGGAGTAGAACCTCTGCAGCTTGCCAGCACTGTAAAAGGCCTGGAGTTCGGCGTCGTGGACGGGAGCCACGTCCTGGCGAGCAGAGTTCCCCCAATTAAGATATTGGGTTCGCTGGGACGGAGGAACAGCCAGCAGGTCGTACCCGCCGTTGAACGTCAGGCTCCCACTGCCGTCGACTTGCGTGGACAGAAAGTGCTCCTGCGGTCCCAGCGGATCGCTGGGCGAGGCGCTGTCGGTGAAGTCACCATCGGGCCGCGGCGCGGCGAGGGCGAGGGTGATGGTCTTCGCCGGGTTGTCGGGGTCAGTGAAGCTCAGCAGGTCGTTCCTGCAGATCACGAACCCGTGCTTGTAATCGCCAGGACTCGGCGTGTCCGGCACCCCGGTGCAGTTCTCGTTGTCAGCCTGCAGCGGCGCCGAATCGAGATAGATCGTCTGGTCCGTCCCCACGCCCACCGGCGTGTCCTCCGGCACGGGGGCGCTCTTGGCGGCAGAGTTCACCTTGCCGGTATTGTAGGAGTCGAGATCGTACCCCTCGAACGTGAAGTAGCGGGCGTCGGACCCGGCGCTGAGCACGTCGCCGCTGCCGGAGATGATGGCAAGGCCTTCGCGTTGGCCGTCGTAGACAGTGACTTGCCACTGTGCCTGCGCGTCGCGGCCGTCGGCAAGATAGATGCGGTCCATGCTGACCCGTCGCGGTTCGATGTCGAGCGCTGCGGCGGCGAGCCGGATGGCCTCGTCACGCCCGATCTGGAACGGCTCGAAGGACAGCCCGGCCGTGGACGGAACGCGGCAGGCGAGCATGGATGGGCCGGTGAGCCCGGCCTGCACGCTCAGCACGCAGCGGCCCGGAACGATGGGAACGCCGCCGTGCGTGAAGTGCAGCGTCCAGGAGCGGCGCTGATGGATGCTGCCGGGTTCCTGGCGCATCTCCAGCGTCATGTCGCCGGCTGGGGCGGGCTGACCCGCCAGGTCGAGCGCGCTCGTCACGAGACGCTTCAGCGTAGCACCTGCCGGCCGCGCTGCCGGCAGTGCGATGTTCTGCCAGGTCACCCGCGCCCGCCCGGCTGCAACCTCTACGTGTAACCGCGCCGCAGCGAGCGCACGCGCGTCCGTTTGCCGGAGCAGCCCGGGACGGTAGCCCGGTGCTTCCACCACGCCGTGGGCCACGACCGGGCCCAGCGGATCGGACGCCAGCTCGGCCTGCCGATGCCTGCAGCGCACCCACGCGCCCTCATGATTTCCAGCGCTGTCTCTCGCTCCGGCTCCCGTGTTCAGGATCGGCTGTGACGCCGTGGCCGTCCCTTTCGCGGGCGGTGCGTCATCCACGCGCTGGGTGCATGACGGCGCGAAGAGCAGAGCACCGCACGTGAGGAGCATCGCGAGATGGAAGCGTTGGGGGCCACCCCCCCCCCAACGGGGAACGCGCTCATGAGACCACCTGCTCCCGCGACCGTGGGGTCATGTCGCAGGGCGGCACCATAGTCCAGGGCCGATGGCTCCTGTGTCAAGTGAAAACGCATAGATCTGTCAACTTCCATGTTGTGTATCGATCGTGGAGCCAGAACTTCCATGTAGCACTTCGAGAACTGCGTTGCCTTGTCACTTGCAGTCGGCGACGGGAGCATGCGAATGGTCAACCCGGCGCGTGCCGCATGTATCCCGGGCGCGCATGGCTCCCGGCAACCGCTATTCGGTGGCGACGCGCCACACCGCAACTCCGCGCGCTACCCGCCTTCGCGTTGGCCGCTAGACTAGTCTAATCTAACCTGACGTCACTTCCATATTTCCACTGCGATCCTGTCCCTGGGTCATGCATTCCACCGAGGCGCAACATGAAATCCACTACGTTTCGAAGCGCTCGGCATGCCAGATCTTGACATCTCAGAGAAGGTGGGCTGATTCCGACAACCGGACCGCGTGCGACCCGTCTTCCACAGCACCCTTGAGCCCGCACACCCCTGTCCTGGCCACTCCTCGCGTCCGCCGCAGAATCGCTCCGGAATCCGCCGCGCGCGGCCGCGGACACCTGTAAACGATGTACCTGGTTCGAACTCCGCGTACGACCAACATGTTCAAGCAACGCTTTGGTAGCCGGGGTGTCGGCTTCCTTGTGCTGCTCGAGTTCAGCACTGCTAGCTGCGGCCCGCGCGGCGCGGCCCGGCCACGCCTGGGCGTGCAACTGGACTGCCGCCCGAGGTCGAACAGATCAACAGATCCGCGTGCTCGACCGAAGCACCACTGCCGCCACACGTGCGGCGCCGGCATCGGGTGCCACTTTGCATCCCCATGGGGCCAACCCATTTTCAAGCACATGGGGCCAGGGGAACGGGCTGAACGACGTCGCCGATGGTGCCCGATCCCGAGTCCGGAGTCGAGATCGTCGTCAGCGACGCCGGGCGCGCGAGCGCGGGTGGCGCTGGGGCTTGGGCGAGGGTGTCTTCGGCGGCGGGTCGCTGGCGTCGAGCTGGGGCTTGAGGCGCGGTCGGTAGGACTCGCCTTCGATGACGAGATCGAAGGCGGCGTTCTTGAAGCGGTCGACGGCGCTCTGCGCGAGCAGCAGGTCGTCGAACATGCTGATCCACTCGGCGGTGTCGCGATTGCTCGTGACGATCATCGAAGCGCGGCCTGTGCGCTCGAGGAAGAGCTGATAGACATCGCGGCTCTCCTCCTTGCTCATGGGGTCGAGGGCGAAGTCGTCGAGCACGAGCAAATCGACCGTGGACAGCGCGATCATCTCGGCGTCGCGCGAGTTGTCGAGGCGGCTCGGCGCGGAGCGGGCGCAGCATCTCGTCGGCGCGGATGAAGCGGACGTGGTAGCCGTGCTGGCAAGCGATGTGCGCCAGTGCGCTGCGCCATGAAGGTCTTGCCGACACCGACGGGGCCGAGCAGAGACGTGGCGGTGGGCTTCGCAGGAAGCGCAGGCTGCAAGCTCATCGACCGTACGCTTGTCGAAGCTGACCTTGGCGGTCTTGTCCCACAGCTCGAGGCGCATGTCGGGTCGAGGTCAGCCTGCGCTGCACGGCTTTGAGCAGCGGCAGCTGTCGCGACGCGCAATCTCGTCGGCCAGCACCAGCAGCAGCAGGTCATCAAAGGACAGGTCCTGCTTGTCGGCGAGCACCAAGCGCTCGGGTAGGGTTTCGGCGATACGGCCCGAGCCGCAAGCGCTTGAGCGCGATGACGAGCTCGGGATCGAGCCTGGCGTGTGCGCATCACGCCCTCCTCGCTGCCGCGGCCGGGGCGCGTCTCGAAGTGCTCGGCGTGCGTGCGAAGCGGGCTCGGCAGCGGCAGCTGCACGACCTTGCGCTCGTCGCCGGTGCGACCGCAGGCTTGGCCGCCGTCTCGAGCATGCGTCTGACGCGCATCGACATCGATGACATCGAACGCGAGCGCACTCTGGCAGACGGCCTCGACGCGACCCTCACCGTACCTGTCGCAGAGCCGCAGCAGCGCGTAGCCCTGACGCATGCGCGCCCAGGGCAGCGGCCCGGCGAAGATGCGCTCGGCATAGCCCGACGTGCTCGCCCCTGTACGCGCCTCGTCCACCACGCCATCGACGGTGCGCAGCGCGTACGCCGCCTTGCCGACCGGATAGTCGCCGGGGTCCGTCGCGCGCCCCCCGGTCGCTGACGCGGATGCACCTTGATCAGCTCGGTGTCGTGAAGTAGATCTGCACGGCTCTCCTGTCAGCACGTGCCCGCACCTGTCTTGTGCAGATACAGCGTCGGCACCGAGTACAGAGCGCGGGCGACCTGGATGTGATGGTCGGCATGGACCTTGGCGTTGGTCCACAGCGGCACGTCGAACGGCGCATCCGGCGGCGGCCGCATCGCGGCCTTCTCCGACGCCCTCGAACACCTCGCGCGGGCACCTTGCGCGTGGTGCCGTGGATGCGCGCCCGGCCTCGTCGCGACACCAGTCGGCGGCGCTGTGGCGTGCCTCGTCGAGCTCCGCCGAACTCTCGCCGTCGAACCAGCTCTCGCGCACGTAGGGCACCTGGTTTTCGACGCGAGCCTTGTCGCGCGGGCTGCGCACGCGCGCGGGGTCGACGAACAGCCCTCGCGCCTGGGCGTAGTCGGGGAAGGCGTCGCACAGGTGCGGCGTCAGCGCGTCCGGCTTGTCGACGATGCCTCTCATGTTGTCCGGCACGATGGTCAGCGGCATGGCTCCGAAAAACTTCCACGCCGCGTCGGGTCCCTCGCAGATGGCCTCGGTCGTCTGCACGAACGTCGGCCACACGAACTGGTAGCGACTGAACGCCAGCGTGACGATCAGCACCCAGAGCGTACGCTTGCGGCCTGTTTCGGCATCCACGAGATAGCCCATCTTGCCGAAGTCCACCTGTGCTTCCTGCCCGGCGGGCGGATCGTCGAGCCGCACCGTCGGCTGCTTCTTGCGCCAGCCGAGCTCGCGCATCACGAAGCGGCGCAGCGTCGCGTAGCTCGCCGTCACCCCGTCGCGCTGCAACAGCACGTGCACCTTGCTCAGCCGCAGCGGCTTGTCGCTCTCGAGCCACTGCTGGATGCGCTCCTTGTGCGCCGCCAGCTCGCGCCTCTCCGCGCTTGGATCGGGCTCGGGCCGTGCCTGTACGCAGTCGGCGACGGCGTGCACCTCGTCGTCGTCGAGCTGCCGGTCACGCGGCAGCTCGAGCTCGACTGCCCAGCGGATGTAGCGGCCCACCGTCTTGCGGTCGAGCCCGGTCTCGCGAGCGATACGCCGCTCGCTCTGCTCCGCCTGCCAGCGGCGAAGCACTTCCTTCACGTCGATCATGGAAAGCTCCCTGTACGCCATGGCTCCTCCTCCGACCGCGACCCGCGCGGTCGGTCGGAGGGGAGCGTCTCTCACGTCAGGTCGCTCGGCCCGGAGCTGGCCCCATGACCCTGAAAAACCGTCAGGAGGCTGGTCCCATGACCCTGAAAATCCGGGTCACGATCCCCTCGCGGGTGGCCCCATGGTCCTGAAAATCGGCTGGCCCCATGACCCTGAAAAAGTCACGCGGCCACTGGCCCCATGAGGCTGCAAACTGGCACATCGGAGCCAGACGGCAGCGCGTCGATCATCGGAGCCCGAAGACCGCAACGGCAAATGGTCGCTCATCTCGAAGGTGAACTCCCGCTTGTCGAGTCCTTCCCCCGGGAATGGCTTCGCGAGCTACCCGTGTAGAAGTCGACGCTGCCGCCCAGCCGCGTGAAGTGCCGTGCTTCCACGGGAAGACGCAGGGTCTGGGTAGTACTGTTCTTGCGTACACACGCGCACATGGCCTACGTCTGGGTCCAGACATATTGGTCCGCCATGCCTCCCCACACGGCGCCGTCCCCGTGTATAGTGGGTTGTCCGTCTTTCCGGAAAGGGGCGCCACATGAAGCTCGCTCGCTGCTCGCTGCTCGTTCCGTTCCTCGTTGGCTTGACGGCATCGTCCGCTGAGGGGTGCAGTTCGCGCAGTGAACACCCCGGCAAGACCGGCTCGGCCATCGTCGGGGGCAAGGCCGACTTTACGGGTTTCCCGGCGGTCGGGGACTTCCTAACGACAAACGATGTGAACGACACCAACGCAGGGCACAACTGCACGGTGGAGCTGATCGCTCCAAGCGTCGCGCTGCTCGCGGCCCATTGCGTGGTTCTCGACACTTCTTGCAAGCCTCGCATCTATGACAGAGCAGACGCGCCAGGCTTCGACACCACGGTCACCTTCAACCCTCCGACATCGAAGCCGCAGCAGAAAAGAATCAAACAGCGCCAGATCCTCATCCCCGGACTGGGCGCCGCCGCATCGGCGCTCTACACAGGGCTTGCTCCGTCGGAGTACGACGCCGCGACCGGCAAGTGCGGCAAGGTCCCCACGCTGGGCTACTACGCCATACATCCCGACCAGGACTTCGCCCTGCTGGTGCTGGACTCCCCGGTGGACACCACCATCATCAAGCCCATGCAGGTTTCGTCGTCGTCGAGCAGCGGACCTCTGGACGTGCCGATCGAGGCGACCTGGGTGGGGCGCGACACGGACCTCGTCACCAGGACGTTCTCCGGCAAGGTCAAGCCGGAGCAATCGCTGTCGGATACGTGCAGTGTCCTCGATCCATCGACGCCCCGGCCGGTCATGGCCCAGCTGCCCTTCTTCGAGCACGAGTTTACGGCCGGGGCGCCTGGGGAGAACGAGCATGGAGACTCCGGCGGTCCGCTGCTGGTGAACAACGCGATTGTCGGAGTAATCTCCAGCCTGACCTATCGGACCCCATGCTCGTACGGCGACGGTTACGACGTCTTTTCGTCGATCGTGTCCAACCAGAAGATCTTCACCAAGCTGTTCACCTGCGCCAAGAACGGCAACGACGCCGACTGCGACGGAATCCCAGACTCCAAGGACGACTGCCCGTCGACACCCGATCCCGAGCAGAACAACGCCAACAAGGACATCGAGGACGCAACCGGAAAGGGAACTGAACTCGGCAACGCCTGCGATCCGACGCCGGTCGGGATCGGAAGCATGCCCGAGGACGACGGCATCTCGTTCACCGGCGCTGCGAGCAACTGCGCGCCGGGCGTGCCCAATCCCGCGCCGGGCGCCTGCAATGCACGCGTCGACTCCTACGATATCGAGCTCGACACGGTGTGGGCTAGGGACTCATCCGAGCCCGCCGGACCCACCACCCAGACAACTGGCTTCCGCTGGTGCATCTGCACCGACGCCAACGGGAACCCCCTTCTCGACAAGAGCCTCTGCTCGAAGGCGCCCTACAACTGCGGGTTCGACGACAACCTTTTCGGGGAACTCCCGCCCCAGACGAGTTGGCTCCAGATGGCGCTCAAGGTCGGACAGCCGCAGTTCGACAGCTCTGGAAACATCATCAACCAGACGACCTGGCCGACCGACGGACAGAACGAGCCCTACGCCGACAGCCAGGGTGACGTAACGTGGTTCGTCGACAACGCCACCTGGGACTGGCCGGCTGACGCCGCGACGTGGCAAACGGCCGGCTACTGGACAGCGCACCCGGACAGCTATCCCTCCGGTGCCGACATCGGAGGCGTGCTCTGGACACGCAACAACACGACGCTCGGCTCCGCCGCGCACGGTGGGCCGGACGCCACGGCTTGTGCGCAACCCGGCGCCATCGGGTGCCACTACGGCGACAACTACAGCATCCACAATCCATCGCGGCGGACCGGTGCCTGCCCCGTGCCGCCCTCCTTCAACCTGTTCCCGGCAGACAGCGGCGCGACAAGCAGCGGTGCGGCGGCGAGCAGCGGCGCGACGGCAAGCGCCAGCGCGGCTGCCAGTAGCCCGGCGCCCTCGCGCTGGCTCCAGGCGAGCGACTCGACACTGGCGTTCCCACTACTCTCGTCGCAGAGCGTCGACAGCAACGACCCGCGCGTGCCGGTCGAGCTGATTGGCCGGACGCCTGTCGAGAGCTCGTTCGCTTCGCCGTGCGGCAGCTCGGACATCGCGCGCGTGTCGGCCACCGAGCGGCCCCTGCTCGTGACGGAGCTGTTCTCGCCGGTGCTGGCCGATTCGCTGCTGCACCCCGCGGGCGTCATCTGGGTGGCGCCGAGCGAGCCGCCGGCGCTCCAACGCCCGTCGGATTATCCCATGTCGGTAGCGGTGGACGTGGACGGCGCTCCGCGCTTAGCCGCACTCCGAGACCGGTCAGGCCTGTTCCGGCTGTACCCTCTGGATACGCTGCCCCCGCCGCCAGCGCCGGGCGGAGCCGGGCCGGTCGCCTACTCGCGCACTCTGGGCGAGACGGCGGAGTTCATCGCCTCGTCGCCGGCCGGGCCGCTGGATACACTGCGCGTTACGGGCCTGGACGAGAAGGCGATCCAGACCGCGCTCTCCGTCGGCGGCTGCCTCGACCAGAAGGCCGCATCGCTCAAGCCCGCGTGCCGCTACCACGGCAAGCCGTCCACTGACTACCAGCTCGCCTTCCGCGTTCCGCGCCAGGCGCTACCGATGGCCGGGCGAGCCGCGGTGTTCACCCAGGAGGACCGCAGGCTGTGGCTGGTCGGTACCACTGACCGCCGCGGCGGCCAAAGCCGCCTGTACGAGATCGACGCGAGCACGGGCACTGTCGAGGCCCTGCGCGCGCTCGATCCCGAGCTGGAGCACTTCTGGTTCGCCACAGGTGCGGACAACGCAGTCGTGATGATTGCCGCGCCGCCTCGCGGGCCGTGGTACCTTGTAGCGCTGTTCAAGCCCGACACGATGCTTGCCCACGCCAGGCTCGAGCTCGCCGGCCTCGAGCGGCGCACCGGCCGCCCGCTCGGCGGCGTGCGTATCGATCGCGGCCAGGTGCTTGTCGATCAGGTCGGCGCCGGCCCGCTCCACAACCCCAAGCACCCGCTGCAGGCGCGCACGATCGGGATCCCGGTTGCCAGGCTTCAGAGCGAGAAGCAGGGCACGCTCTTCGCGCCCGCGTCACCGTGACCCGCATGCGCCGCACCGTGTCTGTCGTCGGTCTGGCGGTGCTTTCTGGCTCGGCCTACATGTGCACGCATGGGTCCGGTGGCTCCGGACGCGCGGGCGGCACCCCGCACCTCATCGACAGCAGCGCCGGTGCGGCGGCGAGCGGCGGCAGCGGGGGCTCGACCGCGGCGAGCGGCGGCAGCGGCGGATTGCCGGCAACGGCCGGCCGCGGCGGAACCGTCGCGACCGGCGGCAGCGACGCCGGCCTGACCGGGATCTTCCCCTGCGCGTCAGTGCCGCCGTCGAGCGAACCGGTGCCCGCCGGATGGCCCGCTGGAGCCAAGCGCCTGCCGGCGCTCGACCCGGACGTGTACGTCTTCGAAGTGCCGGCCGATCCGAAGCCGCTGACCTGGAAGGCGTGCGGGCCGGGATGCGAGGAGCTCGTCAATACCTGGGCGCCCAGCCAGGCCCACGGGCTCTGGGCAGATACCTTGGGTGCGGCCGTGGGAAACACGCCCTGGCTCGTCCTGGTGCAGAACTACCCCGACTACGTCGGAACCTGGATCGGATCGGCGGACGGGGCGCCCGTCCACATCCTCGCCGAGGAGATTCCGCACGGCACGGTACCCCATGGAGGCGCCGCGCGGTCGGGGATAACGCGCGCGGGGTTTGCCGTCACCGTGGAGGCGCACGAGACGTTGTCCTGGGTGCTCGGCGCTCCGCTAGACGGGCCGCTGCGCTGCATGTTCCGCGAGCACGTTGCGAGCGGCGTCCCCCAGGTGTTCGAGGACCTCGCGACGTCGTCGTCACGCTGGGCGCTGTGGTCCGCGAGCGGCGGCCCGCCCCGGACTGGTGAGCTTCCGATGGGCAGCCCCTCGGCTGCCGTCCCCACCGGGATCGATGCACCGCCGGGCTTCACGTCCGTAGACGCGCTCAGGGCGTTGCCAGAGGGCTTCGTGATGGCGGCATACCGTCCGGAATCCACCGCGCTGTTCGTGTGGACGCCGGCCGGCGGCACGGTGCCGTTCGTGGCCGCACCTGCACCGGACGCGAGCGACGAGCCCGTCGCCAGCGACGGGAACCGCATCGCCTGGTTGCACGGCTCGGGGCTATCGACCGACGGCGGATACGACTTGTGGTCGAAGGTGGAGCTGATGCTGGCGACCGACAGCGGGCAGTTCCCGGTGACGGGCACGTCGATTGGCGTGCTTCCCACCTTCGAGGCCGGGACCGGTACCTGGGGCCCGTGGCATCTGCGCGGCGACTACCTGGCCGGCTGGCTCCGGTCCGGCTGGCCGCATCCGCCCAGCCTGGGACCGCTCGTGCCTTTCGTGCTGCGTCTGTCGGACCAGCACATCTGGTTCATTCCGCCGCGCGGCCCGGATGTGCTCTGGCGGAATATCCTCTACCTGTCCGACAACGAGATCGGCCTGCTCGAAAGGACGCTCAAGTCCTATACCGGCTACGCCGACACCGTCGTCCGGTACCGTCTCGACTCGCTGGGCCCCGGCGAGACGCTGGCTGACGCGCTGGCCGGAGGAGTGCCATGACACCGACGGCGACGCGCGCCCGCGTGACCTAGCCCCACGGGAATCTCACCTCCGAGACGAACTTCGGGCTCTGTGGCGGACGCGGCGAGTAGTCAGGACAGCGGTTCGTCGAACGGATACGACGGTTACGGTTCATCGGCTCCTCGTCCCGCAGCGGCCGGAGACCGGGTCGTCGACGACGCGCCCGCTGCGGGCGCCAGGGGGAGACGGACGCCAAAGCCAGCCAGATCAAGACGGAGGCGGTTCGTCGCTCACAGCAAACTCGCGAAATGCAGCTTGCATGTCCCGTACCTCCCGAAGAGCGGACCGGAGGCCCCTAAACGCCCAGTCATCAATCGACTTCGAGGCCGCGGGCTTCCGTCGCCCCCACTCCGCGCTGAGGGCAGTCTCCGCCGACTGCAACCGCGGGTAGACCGAGCGCACGCTGTCCACGCGCTCTCGGATCTTTCGCAAGACGTTTGCGAACACCACCGGCATCACGCTCTCAATCGACCGACTGGCATGGTTCAGCCACCTCATCGCCTGCTCAAGCGTCTCCGCGGACGGAGGCCCGCGCTTCGGTTCGAGTCGGTTCGAGGAGTCTTTGTCCCGGCGCGCCGCGGCACTGCGCTCAACGCTCAAAGGGCTCGGGGGCAGCTGGCGTCGTCCGGGCGCATTCCAATGATCGTCCGGGCGGTCGGCCTCCGCTCTATAACGCTCCGCGTTATACAAGGAATTACACAATTCGGTGCCGTGCTGTGCCGGCAAATTGGCCGGCGTTCGGCGGCACCCGCACACCCGTCTTGAGCATGAATACAGCTACTCGAGCTCTCGACGGTGCACTTTTTAGCTGCACAAACTTCTTCCACGAAGTGGCGGCGGGGTGGTGGCACTCGATCGCGCAATTGGCTGCACGACGCATCGCGTCGAGTCGACCGGCCGCCTGCGGGTGTGGCGCCCTGTCGCGCGCAACTACTTGCATGCCCCAGCGCGACGATCCGGCCGTCCGTCCCACGCATCGCGCCGGCGCGGCGGCGGACTGTTCGAACCGGGATCCGAGCTCGGCGCGTGGCGCGCACTTCCATGGAGACGCCAAGCGGCACGAGACGGCCGAGACCCCGCTATCCTGCCTGATGGACGCTCACTTGCGAGGACAGGAATGAACGATCAGCGCAAGCCCGCCGGACCGCGATCGAAGAAGCCGACCGACTGGCTCAGCTTCCTGGAGCCACTCGTCACCGAAATCGACGCTGCCCTCGAGATCCTCCGCCGTTTGCGCTGGGCCGTCGAGCTGTCGAGCCGAGGCCGGTCGGTGGCACCCAGACCATTGCCCGGTTCGACCCAGGCGTACGAGGCCAAGAACGTGACCGGCCTCGTCGCAGACGTACTGATGCCAGAGGAGATGGTCGCAAGGCTGACCCTGGAGCAGCTCACGCATCTGCGCGACGAGTGGGAGACCGAGGTCGCGGAATGGGGGCGAGGCATCTGGGAGCGACGAGGAGAGACCCTCCGCCTTCGCGCGAGGCGCCACGACTACACCGAGGATATCGAATGGGTGAGGAACGCCCCGCCGTTCGCAGGCGAAGAGATCTCCGACGCGGCTGCTGCGCGGCTCGTCAACGATGCCCGTGCAGGCTTGCTCGCCAAGCTGAAGAAGCCCGAGGGTGCCTTATTCGACGCGCATTTCGTCACTGACCCATTCGGCAACCTTGTTCCCCCTGACGAGGAGGCGCGCCTGCTCGAAAAAACCGAAGAGGAGCGCTCCGAGCCGTTGGAAGACGATAGCTCCCTCCGGCGGATCGTGAAGGGCACGCACAAGAAGTCGCTCGGAGGCGTTCGCGATCTCGACCCACGATTGCTGCGTCCGAAGAAGTGACGACCGGACAAATCTGGGTGGGTTTCTGACTTGGTTCGAAGCCCCTGCACATGGGCAGACTGGTCTCGCCGCCCATGACCGCCCACGCCCCACCACCGCCGCCACCTGGCGCCGCTCGCCCCGAGCTCGGCGAGCTCGTCCGCCAGCTCGCTGCCGCACTCGCGGACGAGCTCGCCGAGCCCGTCGCGCGCCGGGTGGTGGATCTCCTGCGGGACGGCGACGCGATCGATCTCGTCGACCAGCACACGTCGCCGCTCGGTCCGCGGCGACACGTCAAGCTCTGCCGCAAGGGCGTCCTGCCGCATACGCGGCTCGGCCGCCGCTGGTGCGTGCGGCGCAGCGACCTGGAAGCGTACCTGGGCACCGGCGCGGAGGCCCCTCCCCGACCGGCGAACGACACCGCCCCAAGACAGGCTGACGAGGCGCTCGCCGCCGAGCTCGGGCTGCGCGTGGTGAAGCCCCTTTCCATCGCGCAGCAGGCGGGCGACAATGAGAACAACGAGCAATCTCGGAGGACGAAGCGATGACACACGCCAAGCTGCAGACGCGCACCGATGGCCGCCACGCCGTGCGGCTCAGGTACGGCGCCAAGCACCGGCGAGTGTTCATCATCGCCCTCACGGACCGTGCGGAGGCGCAACGGCGCGCCGATACCATGGTCGAAGTCGCGACACGGCTCGCAGATGCCGGGCAGTCGGATCACGCTCGCTTGCTGCTGGAGCGGCTCGGCGCCGCCGCGACGGACGCGGACGCGGCGCAGCTGGTGCGCATCGCCGATGGCCTGTGCAGCGGCGGCGTGGTGCCCGACCAGAAGCGCGTGGCGAACATGCGCACGACGTTCCGACAGCTCGGCACGCGCTGGACCTCCGGTGAGCTAGCCCGCACCTTTCCCGACTACGTCGCGGAGAAGCGCACCGCGCACGTAGACGAGGCACGCCTGGCCAAGCTCTGCGCGATCGAGGTGGCACCCGGGCAGCGGCTCGGGGACGTGCCGCTGGTCGCGTTCAAGGTCGAGCACGCCAAGATCGCGATGGCGAACCTGCCTGAGTCGGCGCAGCGCCCGGCCACCCGCCGGCACTACGCGCAGTTGATCCACCGCGTGCTGTCGCTCGCCGCGTGGCCGTGCGAGATCATCCCGGCCAACCCTCTGCCCAAACGCTTCATGCCGCGCGTGGGCGATCCGCCGGACTACTCGTACCTGTACCCCGAAGAAGATCGGAAGCTGCTCGGCCACGTCGAGATCCCGGTGAGAGACCGCCTGTTCTTCGGGATGCTGACCCGCGAGGGCCTGCGCAGCAGCGAGGCGCAGGCGCTTGTGTGGGCGGAGATCGACCTGGACGAAGGCACGCTGTCGTTGGACCAGAACAAGACCGACGACGCGCGTGCATGGGTGCTCGATGCCGGCGTGGTGCGGGCACTGCGCAAGTGGCGGAAGCGCTTCCACCCCGACGCCGGCCCGGATGACCTCGTCTTCCGCGACGAGCACGGCGCGCCGATGGAGCTGAACATGCTGGCCCGCACGCTGCGCCGGGCCCTGCTCCAGGCCGGCGTGACCCGCAAGGAACTGCACACGTCCGGGACGAACCGCAGTAGGCTCCGGGCCCATGACCTCCGCGGCACGTTCATCACGCTGGCCCTCGCCAACGGGAAGACCGAAGCCTGGGTCATGGATCGCACGGGGCACCAGACCAGCGACATGCTGGCCCGCTACAAGCGCGCCCGGAACCGCGCCGAGGAGCTCCACCACGGCATGCCGATGCCCCTCGACCTGGCGATTCCCGAGCTTCGTGACCAGGGGGGTGGGCACAGGGTGGGCATGCCCACCCAGTCCATGGTAGGAGCAGCAGCCGCAAACCAGCAGAATCACAAAACAAGCCGAAGTGGCGGAATGGCAGACGCGGTGGATTCAAAATCCGCTGTCCGCAAGGGCGTGTGGGTTCGACTCCCACCTTCGGCACCTCAACGACGGCCCCGCCGCGCAGCCTGGCGACGGGCCACGGCGCTTCCTGAAGCATGGCGGACGCGCTCTCCCGCTGCTTCCAGGGTGGGCTCGAGCGGTGTCGTGGCATCGACCAGATCCGCCAGACGGCTGGTCGCCCGCTCGGCGCGCTGCCAGGCGGCGGCGTGCCCCAGCGTGCCCGGTTCATGCTCTAGCGCGAGGTCGACGGCAGCGCGGAGCTCGCGGCCGACGGACTGGATGGCCGAAAGACGGCGCCGGCCGGCTCCCTGTTCCTTGGCAGCCGCATACATCGCGCGCAGGATGCCCAGAAGGTCGCGGACGGCCTCGAACGGAAATGGTTGCTGACGCGGCGCTAGCATCGAACTCCAACCCGATGCGTGCAAGCGTGGCCCAGGTGCTGCCAGGCCACAACGTTTGACAGGCACGATGACTTCGAATCGCTCGAACAGAGGCGCATCGCGCCGCGGCCGGCAGCGCGGGCCAGAGCTCCTGGGTGAGCTCTTGGCAGACGCTAGAGCGCGGGCCGCGCGGTCGGGCGAGCCGGGCCGCATCGACGCCGGTTTGTGGCGCAGCGTCGTCGGACCGCGCATTGGAGATCGGACCGCGCCAGGCCGGGTCGAGCGCGGCACGCTGCTCGTGCGCGTCGCGTCGGCGGTGTGGGCGCAGGAGCTGTCGCTCCTATCCGACGATATCGTCGCGCGCCTGCGCGCGGCCGGGCTAGAGGTGGATGCGCTCCGCTTCCGGGTCGAGAAGATCGATCCACTGCCCCGTATTGCTGCACCAGCAGCGCCCGCGCCTCCGCCCGTTCCGCTTCCCGACGAGCTCCAGGCGCGCCTCGCGGAAATCGACGATCCCGAGCTGCGCAAGACCATCGCGGCGGCGGCCGGCTACTCGCTGGCGCTGGAAGCCCAGCGCGAAGACGCCGCTAGCGGGACGAAGCGAGGCGCTCCAGCCCCTCGATCCGCTGCGTCAGGAAGCGATCGGCCGGACCAAAGTTCGCGCGTACCCCACGCAAAACCGCGACGTAATCGCGGAGACCGGCGAGATTGACGCCGGACACACGGCGCAGCACCGAATACAGCTCGTCGACGACCTCACCCGGGAGCGGACGCTTCAACACCTTGAAGAGGTTGAAGGCGTAGTCCACCCAGCTGCCCTTGCCTGTGGCACCGGCGAGCTTGACCGCGTAGCCGACGCCCTTTTCGGCTGTCTTCGGCTCGACCGTGCCGCGCTCCGCGCTCTCCAGCATGTTCGTTAGATACGAAGAGAGGATCTTCTCGGCTTCCTCGCCACGACCCAGCGCAAGCACCTTGTCGGCGACGCCACCGAGCAGCTCCAGGGCATCGCCTTCGCGGGTCGCGTCGTCTTCTGTCGGCATCGGCTCGGCGAGCGTGGGCCGCGCTCCGAACGACTGGGCGTCGACACCGGTCAGGGTCTCGGCACTGAAACGCATCGTGCGAGCGGCGGGCGGCGCTGTCCGCGTCCTGCCGTGCACGACCATCTCCTGCTTGCCGATCACCACGCGATCGCCGGGTTGCAGCTCGCGGCGCCGGTCGACCCGCTCGCCGTTGACGTAGACCCCGTTGACGCTCTCGAGATCTTCCACCACCACCGCGTCGTCGAGCAGCAGGACCTGCGCATGCCGCCGCGACACCAGCGCATCGTCCAGGACGAGCTGGCAGACCGCGCTGCGCCCGATCACGATCGGCTGCGTCTGCACGTCGAAACGCCGCCCATGGTGGTCGAGCCAGAACTGGGTGTTGGCGCCCGACGTGTCGGCTTCGCCCTCGGCGGAGCGCGGCTGGGTCTGGCGGGACGAGGAGTCCGACTTCACGCCACCGTACAATACCGGCCAGTGGCTGTTACGTCGAGGATCCGCCTACTTGACGGCTGCAATCCGCGCCAAACCGTCGATCCTGCCGACAAGAAAGCGCTCGGCCGGCCCCACCTCCGAACGCCCGCGCAAGCTCGCGACGTAGGCACGCAACGCGCCCAGATCCACCTGTCCGACTCGCGGCAGCACGGCGTACAGCTCGTCGACGACAGAAACGGGGCTGGCGGATCCGAGCGCGGCATACAGGGCGATCACGTAGTCGAACCAACGGGCGCGACCGGTGGCAGCCGCCACTCTGAGGGCGAACATCGCGGCTCGCTCGCACAGCTCGGCGGAGGGCGCGCGCGGCCCCCGCGCGTCGACAAGCAGTTGCTCGAGACGCGAACCTAGAATCCTCTCGGCCTCGTCACCCCGTCCGAGTGCCAGGGCCTTGTCGGCCAGACTGCCCAGCAGGTCGAACGCCTGCGCGCGACTCTCGGTCCCGCCGGGCCGCGCAATCGTCTGGGCCTGGGCGGTCGCCCCCGAGAAGATGGCCATGTCCTGCGTACCGATGGTCAGTCGGTCTCCGTGCGCGAGCTTTTGCGCCCGGTCGATGCGCCGCCCGTTCAGCCGGACCCCGTTGCGGCTGCCGAGATCTTCCACCACTACGTCCTCGCCCTCCACGGTGAGCGCGGCGTGCCGGCGCGACACCAGCGGGTCGTCCAGCGGGAGCTCGCACTCGGTGCTTCGCCCGATCACGAACCGCCCCTGTGTCAACTCGAAGTCATGCTGCAGGTAGCGCAGCCGGAAACCCATCAGCCCTCTCTGGGCGGCAAGCTCAACGACTCCACCCTGGAGAACGCATCCTGCTCCCCCGATGGCGGACCACCGCCTGCCCGGACGCGCTCGACCACGCGGCTTGCCTCGGGGGCGAGCGACGCGCGTTCCGCGGGCGGGAGGGTAGAGAGCGAAGTGCCCACCTCCGACGAGGGGATGAGCCCCATCGTCGCGTACAGGCCTGAGCACCCACCGTCCCCACTCCGCCTGTCGGTGATGGGCGGCCAGTGCGGCCGCTGCACGGGCCAGGATGTCGAGGTGCTTGCGCTCCACCGGCTCGCCTGCACCCACGCGCTCGTCGACGTTGCTGCGCGCACGGCGCAACACGCGCTCGATGTCCTCCCAGCGTCCGAGCGAAACGGCCTTTTCCAGAACCTCGACCAGCAGCTCCAGCGTCCAGTTGCGCTGCTTGTCGTCGTCGCCCCCGCTCAGAGTCTCCTCGTCCATGCGGTCCGTCGAGCCGCAGGACGGGCACTGCACGAGATCGGTCGGATAGGGCAGGCCGCACGCGGCGCAATGGCACATGAAGCCCGTCGGGCGCGTCCCCGGAAGCCCCTGCTTGTGCGGCTGGACGGGAACGGTGCACAGCACGAACTCCTGCGTGCCGATGCGAATGCGGTCACCGTCGGCGAGCACGCGCTCGCCTTCGATCGGCCGGCCGTTGACCAGAAGGCCGTTGCGCGAACCGAGATCCTCGATGCTAGCGCGATCGCCGAGTACCCTCAGCCGCGCGTGCTGGCGCGACACGAGCGGATCCTCGATCGTGACGTGGCACGACGCACTGCGGCCGAGCAGGGTGTCGCCCTGCGGCAGATCGATCTCCTGGAGCAGGAAGCGTAGGCGGTAGCGAGGCAAGGACCCTCCCACCAATGCCGCGATTTGCGACTCGAGAACCCAGGGCCCAGGCTAGCCGGCTCGCGGCCAGAGGTCAAAAACCTCCGGCTACCCGCGGCGCGCCAGGACCCGCAACAGACCAAAAACCAATCGTGGATGCGACAGCAGACCGTAGATCTTGATGCGCCGTCCCCGCAGCGCCGACCACAAGACCGAAATCGCGCGACGGCCATCGCCGTCCCCCGGTGCCGGTATGGGCAACCGGAGCCGCGTCTTGAAGGGGAGATCGGCCAGCGCCTCGATGTCCGCGCTGCGTCCACGCAGCGTGACATCGGGAACACCTACGATGCCCTCGTGGACCGTCAGCCGGCCGAAATCGAAGCGGAGCGTCAGCGCGCTGCCGGCGTCGTCGGCAACCACCGCGATCGACCCACGCAGGCGCTCGAGCTCGCGCCGCTGGGCGGCACGCCGCGCGTTGGAACGAACCAGTTCGGCCAGCACACGAGCAAGCGGGTTCTTGTCGGCCCCCGGGCCCAGATCGACAACAGGTTCCACGGACCCCGGGTAGGCCCGAGTGCCCGCGGCGCGTCAAGGCCTTGCCCCGCGCGCGCGGCCGTGCGGTGGTTCCGCCGTGCCAATGAACGCTCGAAACTGGAACCGCGGTTTGTGTGCGGCCTGCGCCGGCCTGGTGCTGGTGGGAACCGCAGTCGGGGCGGCCTCGCAGCCCGAAGCCGCTGCTCCTTCGCCCTCACCTCCCCCTGCGTCGGCCTCCGCGGCCAGCGTGGCGCCCGCGGCCAGCGCGGCGCCCGCGGCCAGCGCAACCGCTGCAGCGCCCAGCGCCTCGGCGTCGGCCCCCTCGCCCAGCGCTTCCGCGCGAACGGCACCGGCCCCTGCCGCTCCCGCGGCAGCCAGGGCTTCCGGCCCGCCCGCGCCCAGAGTACCTGCACCGCGTGCTGCCCGGCATAGCGCCCCCGGCAGAGCCTTCGTGCACGTGCACGTCGACTACCCTGGCGGCTGGCTGGAAACCCGCGATTTCGTCAATGACGGCCCCTGGCGGCGCGCTTGCTCCGCGCCGTGTGACCGCTCGATCGTGGTCCAGGGCATGGACGTGCGCATCCAGGCACCCGACATGACGCCGTCGAACGTGTTCCGCATCGACGCCGGCTCGGGACAGGCCCAGTTCAAGGTGTCGGGCGGCTCGGCGAGCTCGCGCCGTCTGGGCATCATCGGCATGGCTGCTGGCGCGCCGATCGCGCTCACCGGCATGGGCCTGTACGGCTACGGCCGCTACGCCGACCAGAGCGGGCTGCGCACCGCAGGAATCATCACGCTCGCCGTCGGCGCGGCCACGATACTCGGCGCACTGCCGTTTCTCGCGCACGGCGAAACCAAGGTGCGCGACGCCAAGGGCAAGGTCATCGCGGCAGTCACGCAGGGCCTGCGCTTCTGAGGCGCGCCGCACCACAGGCGCGCGGAACAAGCAAGACTGCCGGGGGCAGACCGGCCCCCGGCGTCCGGAATTCCGCTACGGCTTGTTGACCGCGTTGACGACCGTGCCTTCCTTGAGGAAGGCGACGACCTGGTGCGCGATCTCCGTCGACACGCGATCCTGCGCTTCCTTGGTGGAGGCGCCGAGGTGCGGAGTGGCAACGACGCTGGGATGCTTGACCAGGTCCGTCGCCCCGGGCGGCTCCTCCAGGTACACGTCGAAGGCCGCGCCGGCGATCTTGCCGGACTCGAGCCCGCGCAGCACTGCTGCCTCGTCGTAGACGCCACCGCGCGCCGCGTTCACGAGCATCACGCCGTCCTTCATCTTCGCGATCGCAGCGTCGTTCACGATGTGCTTCGTGTGCTCGTTGAGCGGCGTGTGGATCGTGATGATATCGGCTTTCGCGAACAGCTCGTCGAGCGACACCAGCTTGGCGCCGAGCTCGACCGCGTGCTCTTCGCTGACGACCGGGTCGTGGGCGACGATGTTCATCTTCAGGCCGTTGGCGCGGTCGGCAACGATGCTGCCGATGGTGCCGAGACCGATGATGCCCAGCGTCTTGCCGCTGATCTCGCGACCAGCGAACTTCTTCTTTTCCCACTTGCCGGCCTTCATCGAGGCGTCGGCCGCCGGGACCTTGCGCGACAGCGCGAAGATCAGCCCGATGGCGTGCTCCGCCGTCGTGACGGAGTTCGCCGTCGGCGTGTTCATCACCAGCACGCCCTTCTTCGTGGCAGCAGGGATGTCCACGTTGTCGACACCGATGCCGGCGCGACCGACGACCTTGAGCTTGTCGGCCGCCTCGAGCACGCGCGCCGTCACCTTCGAGCCGCTGCGGATCACCAGACCTTCGGCACCGACGATGGCCTTGGCGAGCTCTTCCTCGCTCAGGCCGGGGCGGTTGTCGAGCTCGATACCGTCCGCCTGCTCGAGGATGGCGAGCCCATCCTTGCTGAGCTGATCACTGACTAGAACCTTTGCCATCACGATCCCTTCTTGAAGTCCTTCATGAAGCCCACCAGCGCCTCGATCCAGGAGAGCTGGGCAGCGTTGTAGATGGAAGCGCGGATGCCTCCCACCGAGCGGTGCCCCTTGAGCCCGACCATGCCCTTCTTCTGGGCCTCGGCGACGAACTCGGCTTCGAGCTCGGGCGTGGGCAGATTGAACACCACGTTCATCATCGAGCGGCTGGCCTTGTCCACCGGCGAACGGTAGAAGTCGGCGCGCTCGTCGATGGCCTTGTACAGAAGCTCCGCCTTCTGGCGGTTGTGCTTCTCCATGGCGGCCAGACCGCCGGCGTCCTTCACGACCTGCAGCACGTTGCGCAGCAGGTAGACCGAGAAGGTCGGCGGCGTGTTGTACAGCGAGTCCTTTTCCGCATGCGTGCGGTACTGGAAAATCGTCGGGATGTCCTTGCGGCCGTTCTCGATCAGGTCCTTGCGCACGATCACCACGGCAATGCCACTCGGCCCGAGGTTCTTCTGCGCACCAGCGTAGATGAGACCGAACTTCGACACGTCCATCGGCCGCCACATGATGTCGCTCGACATGTCGGCGACGAGCGGCACGCTGCCGGTGTCGGGGAACTGCTGCCACTGCGTGCCAGCGATGGTGTTGTTGCTGGTGATGTGGACGTACGCGGCCTTGGCGTCGAGCTCCAGGTCCGACTGCACGGGAACGCGCGGGAACTTCCCGTCCTTCTCGGTCGTCGCGGCGGCGCGTGCCTGGCCGACGTTCTTGGCTTCGCTGAAGGCCTTCTTCGACCATGAACCAGTGATGACGTAGTCGGCGCTCTGGCCGTCGCCCAGCAGGTTCATCGGGATGAGTGCAAACTGCTGGCTGGCGCCGCCCTGCATGAGCAGGACATCGTGCGTGTCGGGCACGGCGAGCAACTCGCGCACCAGCGACAGCGCCTGCTTGTGCACGGCATCGTAGGCCTTGCCACGATGGCTGTGCTCGATGACGCTCATTCCAGTGCCCTCGAGGTCGAGCAGCTCGCGCTGTGCGCGTTCGAGAGCGGCCAGCGGGAGTGCCGCCGGGCCTGCGTTGAAGTTCATTACTCGGGCCATGGTCCTCCGGGTGCGGGCGAAGGGCCCGCGTGCGTGGGGCTACCGCCTGTGATGCGATGCGTCAAGCGGGCCGCTTCTGCAGCCCAACGAGGCTCGCGTGGGTGCACCGGGAGAGCCGGCGACGTGCCGGCGCCCGAGGTGCGAGAGGTCGATAGCACATTGTCAGCAGCTTGTGCGCCCAGGCCGCCGCGCACGCCTTGACCTAGGTCAGCTCGCGGTCCGGATGCAGCGTGTGGAAGAACAGACCCGTCAGCACCTTCGGATAGAAGAAGGTCGATTTCTGCGGCATCGTCTCGCCAGCTTCGGCCACGCGGCGGATCGTCGACACCGGCGTCGGGTTCATCAGGAACAGCACCTGGCCTTCGCCTCGCTCCAGCATCGCCATGCCGTCATGCGGGTCCTGCACGTAGGTCAGGTTCTCGCGCGCAGCCTGTGCTTCAGGGGTGATGCCGAGCACGTGCTGGAGCAAGCCGTCGTGCAGCAATACCACTGCGGCGTCCCTGAGCACGTCAGGCCGTTTGCCGAGAACCGGATGCGCCGCGAGCTCGACGTCCTCGCGACGGACGAGTAGCGCCGCACGCCCGCCGGGGACCACCGCGCAGACGGCCTTTTCGCGGACCGCGCCGAGCTCGTTCACGAGCTCGGCGGAATCGCCACTGACGGGCCGCACTTCAAACAACCCGCCAGCGCGCTCCAGCAGCTGGTCGAAATCGAAGCGCGGAAGCGAGTGCACCAAGCGGTGCGTCGGATAGACGACCAGCGAAGGGTCGTCCTCGTTCACGAGCAGAGCCGGCGTGAACAGATGCTCTGCGCGGTCGGACGGTGAAAGACCGCCAGCCGTCGCGCTCTGCTGGATCTCCTGGGCCAGCGCCAGCGCCGTCTCGTAGCGATGGTGCCCGTCGGCGATCAAGAGCGTGCTTTCCGAAAGCGCGGCGGTGATGTGCTCGATAGCGTCGTCGCGCGTGACACTCCACAATTGGTGACGGACGCCGTCGTCGGTCGTGAAATCGGCAAACGGCTCTCCCGAATCGAGCACGGCTTCGAGACGGTGCTCCGGATCGGGATACAGCATGAACTGCGGCGACAGGGCGGCGCGCGTCGCGCGGCCGAGTTCGAGGCGGTCTTGCTTGGGGCCCTTCAACGTCAGCTCGTGCGGCAGCACGACGCGCCGACTGAAGGGCGTGGCGCGCACCGCAGCGAAGAACCCTCGTCGCTCGCTCGCGTCGCCACCGCCCGGGGGCGTGAAGGTCTGTGCGTAGCGGAAGTAGGCGCGGCGGGTGGCGCGCACCAGCACGCCTTCCGCCTGCCACGCCTCGAACAGCTCGCGCGCATGCTGGTACCGAGCGCTGCCCTCGCCTTCCGGAAGATCGACATGAACGACGTTGTGCGGGTCGCGCGCGGCCAGCCGCGCACGCAACGGCGCGTCGATCACATCGTAGGGCGGCGCCACCACCCGCGGCAACGTCGACGGGTCGTAGCGAAGCGGGCACAGCGGCGCGATGTCGACCATGCCCTTCCATCGGTATCATCCCCCCGGCACAGCGGCTAGCGCTACCGCCACCGCCCCGAGCCGCGGGATGACCGCCGCTTCAGGTCTCGACCTCGACGCCCGCGACGCGGGCGATGTCGTGCGCCGCGATGGCGCCGGCTCGCGCCAGCCGCACGCGGTTTTCCCGCACCACCACCACCGTCGAGGCGTGCCCCCCGGGGCAGCTTCCCTCGAGCACGTACAGCCGCCCGTCCGTGATGGCCCCACCGAAGGCGGCGCGTACCTCCGCCGCGCGGGTCGGCGGAGGCGCACCCGGCAGGTTCGCGCTGGTCGCCGTGAGCGGCTGGCCGGCGAGGCGCGCGAGCTCCGCTGCCGGCGAGCTGCCCGGCAGACGCACCGCGACGGACCCATCCAGCGTCAGGCGCTGGTCGACGTCGCTTGCCACCGGCAGCGCGATTGTCAGCGGCCCTGGCCAGAACGCCTCGGCCAACCGCTCGGCGAGCGGCGGAAGGTCGTCCACCAGCCCGCGCCAGGCCGTGCGTCCCGGCAGCAGGATCGGCACCCCCTTGTCCGCGCCGCGCGACTTGATCTCGAAGAGCCGGTCGATAGCGTCGATGCGCCCGACATCCGCCAGGAAACCGAAGAACGTCTCGGTCGCCGCGGCGACGACACCGCCGCTCTCCAGCACGGCCAGCGCCTCGTTGATGCCACTCCGGTCGCTCACGCGCCTCCGAGCGCGCGGGCGCCGATGTCGACACGCATCTGCCGGCCCGCAAAGTGGATCTGCTCGGCAGCGCGGTAGGCGCGCCCGTGGGCTTCGGTCAGCGTCGCGCCGCGGGCGGTCACGCCGAGCACGCGCCCTCCCGCAGTCAGCAGGCGTCCATCGTCGTTGCGCGTTCCCGCATGGTAGATGCGCACTCCCGGCAGCCCCTCGGCGCGGTCGAGCCCCTCGATACGATCGCCTTTGCGGGGCGCAGCCGGATAGCCGGCCGCTGCCAGCACGATGCACAGAGCGTGGTCGCGCGAGACGCGCAGCGTGTCCCGTTCGAGTCGTCCGCGCGCCGCCGCGTCGAGCGCTTCGGCGAGATCGCCGTCCACAACGTTCATGAGCACCTGCGTCTCCGGATCGCCGAAGCGCACGTTGTACTCGAGCAGGACCGGTTCGCCCTGGGCGGTGATCATCAGGCCGGCGAACAGCGTCCCGCGGTACGGCGTGCCGTCGGCTTTCATCCCGTCCACCGCGCGCTGCATCACGTCGCGCTCGATGCGCTCGGCCAGACGGCGATCGACCAGCGGGGCGGGCGCGTAGGCGCCCATGCCTCCGGTGTTGGGACCGGTGTCCCCGTCGCCAATGCGCTTGTGGTCCTGCGCCGCGGGCAGCATGAACGCCCGCTCCCCGTCGCAGATGGCGTGGACGCTCGCCTCCTGGCCAACGATCCGCTCCTCGAGCACGACGGTACTCCCCGCATCGCCGAAGGCCGCACCCTCCAACATCCGGGACAGCGCCTGCAGCGACTCATCGCGGCTCTCCGCCACGACCACTCCCTTGCCCGCACACAGGCCGTCGGCCTTGACGACGGGCGGAGCGTCGAAGCTGTCGAGCGCACGCCGCGCCTCGGCCATGTCGCGCACCACGACATGACGCGCGGTCCGGATGCCGTGCCGCGCCGCGAAGTCCTTCATGAAAGCCTTCGAGCCCTCCAGCGCGGCGGCTTTCTGCCCCGGTCCGTAGGCGACGATCCCGTCCGCCGCGAAGCGATCGACGAGTCCGTCGCAGAGCGGCGCCTCCGGGCCCACCACGACCAGGTCGACGCGCTCGGCACGCGCGATATCCAGCGGGTCGCCCACAGCGTTGCGCAGTGTCTTGGTGCTGCCGCGAGGCGCGCGCGCAGTGCCCGCATTGCCCGGCGTGACGATCACTTCCGCCACCGACACCGAGTCGAGCAGCCGCGCTGCCAGCGCGTGTTCGCGCCCGCCTCCCCCCACAACCAGAACCCTGCGTCCTTGCATCAGCTGGATGCATACTAGCGGGTGCTCCCCACCGGACAACACCCGCGGCGCACCTTCAAGCCGCCGGACCGGATGCAGCGACGCAGCGAAAATGGTGCCGCTTTCGCGTTCCAATTGCCGCCGCCGCCGATCCGCGTTTACCTCTGGACTGGAGGCAGAGCCCCTTGTCCGAATCTGTCACGCTGAGCCTGGTTCGACCCTATGCGAGCGAAGACGAGCTGATCGCCGCGGAGGGTTGGACGATCGACAAGAAAGGCATGGTGTTGATCGGTCAGGAGCGCCTGAAGTCCGGCACGCTGGTCCGCTTCGAGCTGCTGCTCGAAGACGGCACCCGAGTGCTCGTCGCGGAAGGCAAGGCATCGGGCTACGCCAAGCCCCACGGCGATCACCCCGGCGGAGCGAAGATCCGCTTCAACCGCTTCAACGCTTCGGGCAAGGCGTTCATCGACCGCGTGGTGGCCGCCAATGCGGCGCGCGCCGAGGCCGAGGCCGCGCCGGCCGGCTCCGAAGAACCCTCGGCGCCGGAAGCCGGGGCCGCGCCGGCCGACCCGGATGAACCCTCGACACCCGAGGCCGCGGCCGAGCCTCCTGCCGAGCCTGTCGCGGACGAGTCCTCACCCGAGGCCGCGGCCGAGCCTCCTGCCGAGCCTGTCGCGGACGAGTCCTCTGCCCCCGAGGTGCCCTCTGCGCACGCGGATCTCGAGCCAAGCGGTATCCGCCCGCGAGCTGCCGGACCCGTCGCGCCGCCGGAGAACCGCGAGGAGCTGCTCGAGAAGCTGCGCGAGCGCACTCGCCGGAACAGCGCCCGCGACGCTGAAGCAGCCGACCAGAGCGCGTAGGCTCAGGGCATTGGCATCTCGCCCGGCAGCTCGCGGCGCGGGCGCGCGTGCGCGCGGCGTACCAGCCGATCGCACAGCTCCGGAAATGGGATACCGGCAGCCGCTGCGGCTTCCGGAAACAGGCTGGTGGCGGTCATGCCGGGCAGAGTATTCAGCTCAAGCAGCGTCACCGGCTCCGGCGCGGCTTCGGCCACGACGAAATCCACGCGCGACAGGTCGCGCGCGCCGACCACCCGGTGCGCCGTCACTGCCAGCTGCTGGATCCGCTGCGTCAGCTCGTCGGGAAGCGGAGCCGGGCAACGATGCTCGCTTCCGCCCGCCGCGTACTTGCTCTTGAAATCGTACCACTCGTTGGCACGGCTCAGGATCAAGGTCGGCGGCAGGGCCCGTGGCTCGCCCGAGTCATCTTCCAGCACGCTGCAGGTGATCTCCTGGCCCACCACGAACCGCTCCACCAGGGCTACAGGGTCCACTGCCAGCGCCGCTTCCAGCGCGGCGACCAGCACGCTGTCGTCGTCGTCGGAACGGACACGCCCCACGCCGATCGCCGAGCCGCCGGATGCCGGTTTGACGAACAGGGCCGCGCCCAGTTCGGCGCGCAGCGCGGCCGAAAGCGCGCGCGGATCCTCGCCGCGACGCACCAGCCGCTCTTCGGCAAGCGGCAGACCGACACGCGCGAAGTGGACCTTGGCGTGCGGCTTGCTCGCCGCAAGGGCACTGGCCAGCACGCCCGAGCCGACGTACGGCAGGTCGAGCACCTCGAGCAGGCCCTGCAGACAGCCGTCCTCGCCGAGCGGGCCGTGCGTCACGGGGAATGCGACGTCCACGTCGGCGAGCGCCGCCGGCAGGGCGCGATCCAGCTCGATCACCCGCGCGCGGTGCCCGGCTTCCCCGAGCGCCTGCCGTACGCCCGCCGCCGAGGCACGGCTGACGGCCGCTTCGCTCGAAGGTCCGCCCGCTATGACCGCGACGTTCAATCCTCTCACTTCTGCTCCAGATGCGGCACCTGCTCGATGGGCATGTGCTCCAGGTGGATGTGCAGCTGCTCGCTGAGCGTGAAGATACGCTCGTCGCGGTAGAACTCTCCGAACACGATGCGCTCGAGGCCGGAGTTGGCTACCAGCTTGAAGCAGCCGAAGCACGGCGACGCCGTCACGTAGATGTCGGCCCCCTCGAGCCTCACGCCGTTGCGCGCCGCCTGCACGATGGCGTTGGCCTCTGCGTGCACGGTCCTGACGCAGTGCCCGTCTTCCATCATGTGCCCTTCGTCGTCGCAGTGGGCGAGCCCGCGGATGGAGCCGTTGTAGCCGGTCGTGAGGATCATGCGCTCGCGCACGATGACCGCGCCCACGTGCTTGCGGTCGCAGGTCGACCGCGTCGCCACCTCACGCGCGATGGCCATGAAGTACTCGTCCCAGCTCGCTCTGCGTCGTGACATATCCGCGCGCTATACCGCGAAGCCGCACCCGAAACGAGAGGCGCGATCCGCCACCCCGGGCAACGCTCCCGGACTCCATCTACTTCCCTGGGGTTGGGGCACCCCCGTAGGCCACACAGCAGGCCCACCCCGTACGCCGGAGCAGCCCACTGTCGGCGCTTCAAGGCTTGGGCTCGCGCACCAGAAACGAGCGCATCACGAACTCCTCCGCCGTGCGCCGCGGCCCGGGCGCGGACGTGAGCGCGCGGTACTGCGCGCGCACGCGCCGCTTCTTGTAGCTGGTGTAGAGCGCCTGGGGCCCGCCGTCGCGCGCCGCCCAGGACGGCGGGCGCCCGAGCAACGTGCGCGCCTGCTCCGGCGTGACCGTGCGCGCGCTTTCAGCCTGCATGCGCTCGCGCAAGGTCGTCAGCTGTTCCCACCCCAGCCCGAACAGGAATTCCTCGAACGCCTGGAGCTGCTCGTCCGGCACCTCCTGACCGAAGTAGTCGAGGAAGCGCGTGTCGCTGCACTCGCCGAGCAAGCGGAAGAACTCGTGCGTGCCGAGCGTCGTGCCGATGATGGGGCGAAGCTTGTTTCGCGCGTGCCACACCGACTCGAGCACCGGCGCGAAGTTGTCGATGTCCGCCTCGAGGCGGTTTTCCCAGATCTGGATCAGCGACTCTGCGGCAGCGACCTTGAGCCGGCGTTCGGCCTTCTTGTCACGACAGCGGATCGTCGCGCTGCGGCCGGCCAGCGCCGCCGGGCGAGCGTCCGGACTTGACCTCCCCCCCGCCCCGTGGCTTGTTGCCGGCCGTGCGGCGGCTCCATCGCGCTTCCACCCTCGTCGTTGTCGCTGTCTGTTCGACCTTGCTGGCAGGCATCGCCGTCGCAACGACCCCGCTCGGCAACCCGAAGGCGGAGACCCAGAGCATCCTGAAGGCGCTCGAGTCCAGGCCCGACCGCCAGAAGAAGCTCGCCAAACAGCCTGTCGACAAGGCCCGCCAGGCGCTCGACCGCGCCAACCAGGCCCGATCGGCGGGCGACTATCCGCATGCCGACATGCTGGACAGCCTGGCGCTCGAGTGGGCCCAGACAGCCCGGGACGTGACGCGGGCAGCAGCGGCCGAGGCGAAAGCCGAGAAGATCGAGAAGCAGGCCGCCGATGCCGCGCGGAAGGCGCGCCGGGCGCGCGCGCTGCTTGAAGAAACGGTCGCGCGACGTGGCCGCGCGCAGGAGCGGCTCGACCAGCTCGAGAAGGCGGGCGCGCACCCTGCCCCGGCAGACAAGACGGACGCGCACTCCAAGGAAGGCAAGAAGCCCGCGCACAAGAAGCCCTCTCACAAGACCGGGGCCAAGCGCCCGGCCGCGGGAGGCGCGAAATGAAGCGGCTACTGCCCGCGCTGGGATTCGCACTGCTGTTGTCGTGCGCCACCAGCCCGCGTCCCCAGGTCATGAGCCAGGTAGGCGCCGTCGAGCACACGCCGGCAGCGACGCAAGCGAAAGCTTTGGCTCCGCAGGCGTTCGGCCACGCGCAGAAGCTGCAGAAGCAGGCTGAACAGGCCTACCAGGACGACGATCTGTCGGGTGCGCAGATCCTCGGCGAACACGCGCTGGCTGCGTACAACCACGCTTTCGTGCTGGCCCGCATCGCCAAGGCCCAGACCAGGCTCGACAAGGCCCAGGCCCGGCTCGATGCCGCGACGAAACAACTCCACGCGCTCGACGAGAAGGAAAAGCGCGTCGCTGCGGAGGCCGACGACCTGGAAATGCGCGCCAAGGTGGCACAGGACGCCCTGCCGCTGGTGCCCAACACGCCGAGCACTCCCGGTCGCGAGAAGGCGCGCCGACAAGCGGCACGCGCCATGGCAGTGGAAGCACGACTGCTCTGCGTCTCGACGCGACTGCTCGGCAACGCCTCCAGCGAGCTCAAGCAGACGCTGTCGAAGCTCGACGCGCTGGACGCGAAGCTGTCGAAGAAGTCCGGCCCGGCCCCCATCGACGAAGCCATCGCACTGCGCTCCAGCTGTCTCGAGCTTCTAGGCAAGACGCGGCGCCCCGCTACCAGCAAGGCGCCGGCCGCCGGCGTGACGGACGCGCTGCTCGCGGCGCTCTCGAAGACCGGTGGCCTGTATCCGTTCCGCGACGATCGTGGCGTGGTGGTGACGCTGCGCGGTGTGTTCAAGAACGGTGACCACCTCGACAAGAGCGCCGAGAAGACCCTGCAGCTGCTCGGACGCGTGGCCAAGGCCCATCCGTCGTTCCCGGTGCTCGTCGTGATGCACTCGGCCGGCGGAGCCGCGAACGCTGATGAGCAGAAGCGCGGCGAGATGATCGAGAAGGCACTGCAGAGCGCCGGCGCCACCAAGGTCGATGTCGAGCGCGCCGGCGGCGCACAGCCCCTCGTCCAGCCTGGACAACGCGGTGCGGCAGCGCGCAACAGGCGCGTCGAAATCGTGTTTGTCTCGCCGGCGTCCTGACGCCCGACGCGGCCCTGGAGAGGCGCCGCGCGGGCGCGCGTCCCGATCAGCGCCGGGATTACAGCACACACGGAATCGGTTCTGGCTGGACGAATCGACGCGCCGGCCGCAAGTTATTGTGGTCAGCAGAACGTCCATTCCCCAGGGCTCCCATTGGCACGCGACTCGCTTTTCGACGAACGCATCATCTGGACGGGCCACCCCAGCGAGGTGGTGACGCCGCCCGTGTTGCGCGCGGCAGCCGCCCTGGCATTCGTCGCGTCAGCCGTTTCCACGTTGTTCGCGCTGGTGCTCTCGCTCGGACTGTCGGCGTCACCCGACCCGTCACTGTTGTTCGCGGCGTGGTCGGCGACCCTGGGCGTGGCATGCCTGCACGGTCCCAAGCTGTGGCTGGCGAAGGTGCGCTACGTCGTGACGGAGCACCACGTCATCTACCAACGCGGCCCGTTCCGCCGCACGATCGAGCGGCGTTCTATCAGCTTCGCGCGCATCTTCTGGAGCCATCACACGCCGGGTGCGGGAGATCTGGAGCTGGTCAGGGCCGTACCGACCGGCGCGTTGCGCCGTCGTCTGATGCTGCACCTGTACGGCGTGACAGCCCCCGACCGCGTCTGGGCGATCATCCGCGGCGAAGAAAGCGTCGCCCCCACCGGACACGGCGAACGCCCACTGGCGCAGCGGCTCGACCGCGGCGAACGCGTGGTCTGGGCCGCCCGTCCCCACCCGACGCTGCGCGCCTATCTACCGCACACGCACCGCCAGTGGATCCAGCTCGCCGTGGCAGTGGCGCTCGCTGCGGTGTTCGTACGCATGCTCTGGCTCGGTATCCCCAGCATGCAGCGGGTGCTGGAGGGCGGCCTGCCCGCAGGCTCCGTCGCCTTCGTGGCGCTCGTGGCTGGCCTGTCGGCGAGCGCGCTGATGGTGCTCGCGATCGCCGGCTACCTCGCCTACCACGTCGTGATCCGGCCGGGACGGCTGGTGAACCGGACGCGCTACCTCATCACGAACAAGCGCGTGCTCATCCAGCGCGGCAACGAGGAGCTGCACCTCGACAGGAGCCGCATCGTCGACGTGATCGACACCCCGACCAGGCCCGGACTGAGCGACGTGTTCCTGGTGCTCGATGGGCCCAGGGCGCGCGCCCTCGCTGCCAGCGGCGCATTCGGCGAAGCGGAGGTCGGTCCCGGCCTGCGACCGGTGTTCCAGTCGGTGGATGACGCCGAGAGCGTCGGGCGCATCCTGCGCACACCGAGCGAGCCGTCGCTGCCGCGCGCTGCCTAACGCGCATCTCCCGAGTGCCCGACGGGTGTCAGCGCCGGCGTTTCTTCACGCGGCTCTGCGCCAGCTTGGCGAGCTTGCGCTGGCACGAGCCGAGGAGCAGCTTCGCGTGCTGCACCCACGGTTGATGGTCCCGCTCGGCAGGAACCAGATATCGCTTCCAGTACGCCACCGCGTTCTGGAGCAGTTCGACCTTGTCCGACGGCTTCGTGGCATCGCGCGCCGCCGCCATCCTGGACAGCGCCTTGTAATACGCCATGTCGTATGCGGGAACGAAGAACACCGTCGGTAGATCCAGCGCGCTCCCGATGCCGAGGGGCGGGATCTTGATGGCGTTGGCCTTGTGCATGGCGTCCAGCGCCGACGGCAGATCACCGCTGCGCTCGAGCGTGATCCCGATCCCGTAGTAGGCCAGCGCAAGAAGCGACGGACGCTGGGCGATCTCGATGGCGTGGCGGTAGTCGGCAAGCGCCGGCTGGAGACGCCCCATCACCATCTTCGACTCGCCACGGTTCATGTAGACGTTGGCGCGGAGGTCGGGCTGCCACATCCGCTCGAGCGCGTGGTTGTAGGCGTCGATCTCCTTCTGCGGCTTGTGCAGTTTCGCCTCGGCAATCGCGAGATCGAACCAGCCCTGCGCCGCGAGCGGATGCTGGGGAGCCTGGCGGAGCGCACGGTGCAGCAGGTCGGCGGCCTCGGCGTAGCGTCCTACCGCGGGATCGATCAGCAGGTCGCCGAGCAGGTATTTGAGCCGCACATCGGGCAGCTCGCTGCCGCCCGCAAGCTCGATCATGGCCAGCGCGGAACGCGTGAAGTCCGCGCGCATATCGGGGTCGGACTGCGCTTCCTGGGCGCGCAGCAGCATTCGCTCCACCGCGTGCAGAACGTGCTCCGCCTTGGCGAGATGCGGATCGCGGGCTTCGTCCCATATCGACGGCTGCGCGGACGCGCGCGCCGGCAATACGAGCGCGGCGGCGACGAGCCACGCCGCCCAGGCCTTCGATGGCGTCGGGAGCAGCCGGCGCACCACGCTCAGCGTCGCCTCCGCTGGGCGCCGAGCGCCACCAGGTGCGCCCTCGCATGCCTGGCCCACGGTCCCTTGCCCGCCGGCGAAGCGAGAAACGCCCGCCACTGCTCGCGCGCCAGCGGTGGATCGTCGCGCTCGGCCAGGATGGCAGCCATGGCGTGCAGCTCGCCGGGCGGCAGCACGGGCTGCTCCGCGGACCGACGCGCGCTGTCGTGCGCGCCCGGAGCGGTGCGCCCATCGCCTCCGTGCGCCGGACTTTCGCTCTTGATCCGGCCTATCAGGCTCCACGCGCCGCCGGCTTCCGCAGCCACGCCGCGCGCCTCCTCGTCGCGGCCCTGCCGGTCCAGCGCCAGCGCCAGTGCGGCGGACACGTAGTCCCCAAAGCCGGGCGGGCTGCCGCGACGGCGCGCCTCGGTCAGGTACCCGATCGCCTCGTCCAGCTGCTTGGGCCCGAGCGACATCACCAGCTCTGCCGCTTCGACATAGACACGCTGACGCTGCATCGCGCCCAGCAGGCTCGCGCGCGGGACCAGCGCACGATACGCGGCGAGCGCCTCCGGCGTGTGCCCCGAGCGCAAGGCGGCGACGGCAAGATCGTGCAGCGCGGACGGCGCGCGCAAGGCGCGCCTGGAAAGCTTCAGCGCCTGCTGGAAGCTCTTGAATGCCTGCGCCGGCTTGTCCTCGGCGAGCAACGCCCTCGCCTCCAGCACGTGTGGCGCGGCGTGTCCCGGCAGCGCCCGCTCGGCGGCGCGCGCCGCTTCTTGCGCGGCCGACGCGGAATGCCGGAGCCGAGCGTAGCCGCGAGCTAGCGCGTCGCAGTAGTCGGTGAGACCCGGCGCGTGCGCGCGATCCCACAGCGATCGCTGCTTGCCGGAAGCGAGAGGCGCGCACTCGGGGGGCCGCGGGCTGGCAGCGGCTACGGCGCGCAGCGTCGACTGCCCCCGCGGAGCCAACGAGAGCGGCCCCGACGCGAGCTGCGCGAAAACACCGATCGCGATCAACGCCGACAGCATGACCTGCTCCAGCGTAACCCAGGTGGCGTGCCGTGCCAGCCCGGGTCTGCCGAGACTGCCTCAGGGTGCGGCCGCTCGTCCGAAGAACGGGTTGTGCAGCATGATGGTCTCGCGCCGCCGCGGCCCCACGCTGACGAGGTAGACCGGCACGCCGGCGCCCTCCTCCAGGAAGCGCACGTAGGCGCGCGCCGCTTTCGGCAGCTCGTCCAGGGTGCGGACCGCCTCCAGCGACTCGCTCCAGCCCTGGAGCTCCTCGTACACCGGGCGGCAGGTGTCGGGCTCGTCGATCAGGTCGATCGGCAGATCTTCCGTCCGGCCATCGGGCGTGTCGTAGGCCACACACACCTGGATGCGCTCGAGCCCCGTCAGCACGTCCAGCTTGGTCAGTGCCAGTCCGTCCAGCCCGTTGACGCGCGCCGCGTAGCGCAGCCCTGGAAGATCGAGCCAGCCCGTGCGGCGCGGCCGGCCCGTCACGGAACCGAACTCGGCACCCGCCTCGCGCAGGTGCCGGCCGTCGGCGTCATCGAGCTCCGTCGGGAACGGACCGCCGCCGACCCGCGTCGTATACGCCTTGGTAATGCCAATCACCGTGTCGATGCGGTTGGGGCCGATGCCGGTACCCGTCGCCGCGCCGCCCGACACGGCCGAGCTCGACGTCACGAACGGATAGGTTCCGTGGTCCACGTCGAGCAACGTGCCCTGCGCGCCTTCGAACATCACGCGGGCACCGTCGCGGATGGCGCGCTCGACCAGCAGCGACGTGTTGTCCAGCATCGGCACGATGCGGCTCGCGGGTTCCCTGAGCGGTTCGATGACGTCCTTCACGCTCGGCAGCTTGCCGCCGAGAGCGGCCGCGACCGGCGCCCAGGCGTCGAGTGCGGTCTCCACACGCTGGGCGAGTCGATCCAGGTCGCGGAGCTCTCCCGCGCGCACTCCGGTGCGCCGGACCTTGTCCTCGTACGCAGGCCCGATGCCCTTCTTCGTCGTGCCGATGGCCTTTCCCGCGCGCGCGCTCTCCTCGCGCAGACCGTCGATGAGGATGTGATAGGGCAGGATCAGGTGGGCTCGATCGCTGATCGAAAGGCGCCCTTCCAGCCCCGTGTAGCCGCGGCGACCGAGCTCGTCGATCTCGCCGACAAGCACGCCCGGGTCGATCACCATGCCCTGCCCGAGCACGCAGCGGGTTCCCTCGCGCAGGATGCCGCTTGGCAAGAGCCGCACGATGACCTTCTCGTCGCCGACGACCAGCGTGTGGCCGGCATTGGGACCGCCCGCATAGCGGACCACCATGTCGGCGACTTCCATGTAGATGTCGACGATCTTGCCCTTGCCTTCATCGCCCCACTGGGCGCCCACGATCACGACAGCCGACATGCCACCACACTACCCTTTCCGGACGCGCGCCGGGACTCAGCGCGCCGCGCTCCGACCGGGCTCCTCCACCAGACGCTCACCGAGCGCCTTGACCAACTCGCCCGCGTTACCGCTCAGCGATTCCTGCGTTCCACCGGCCAGTGACTCCAGCGTCGCACCGGCGGCGCCGAGCACCAGCAAGTGGGAATAGCGCCAGGCACGGCCGTATGCGGCGGCGTCGGCATCATCCGGCGCGGGAGCGCAACGGATGGCCTGCGCGCGCAGACCCGAAAGCACGTGCTGCTGTCGCTCCGCGCTGCCCTCGCCTGCTGCGACGAGCACGCGCAGCCCGGAAGCCTCCTCGACGCCAGCCTCCGCCAGGGCCCAGGCGAGATTGTCCAGGTCGACCGCGAAGCCCGCCGCAGCCTGCGGCACCCCGAAGCGCTGCAACAGGCCGTCGTAGCGCCCTCCCGAGCCCACGGGCTGGCCCGGACCGGCCGCGAGCAGCTGGAACATGATGCCGGTGTAGTAGGCGAAATTCCAGGTTTCCCCCAGGTCCACGACGACGCGAGGCGCGACGCCGGCTGCGATCACGGCTTCATGCGTCCGGCGCAGTTCCGCGGCGGGCTGTTCTGCCGGCGTGCCCGCGAGCAGTTGCTCGGCGCGGGGCCAGATGTCCGCCGCGCCGTGAAGCGACGGCAGCTCGGCGAGCGCATTCGCAATCGGGGACGGCAGCCCTGCCTGGTGGGCGCGCCGCGACAGCACCGCGCCGTCTTTCAACCCCAGCGCCTCGACCAGTCCCGCCCGGTGCGCTTCCGCCACGCCGCCGAGCAGCGCGCCAGCGATGCGCGCGTGGCCGAGATCGATCACGAAGTCATCGAGCCCGGCACGGCGCACGGCGGCTGCGGCAACCTCGATGACCTCGAGGTCGCCAGCCTGGCCCCTGCTGCCCACCAGCTCGATGCCCGCCTGCGGGATCTGTCGGCTCAGGCGCGCGCGCTCGCGACGGCGGCGGAGCACCGAGCCCTCGTAGCAGAGCCGCGCGGGCCAGGGAGCATCCACCATCCGGGTCGTGACCAGGCGTGCGACCTGCGGCGTCATGTCGGGACGCAGCGCGACCACGCGCCCGGTCTCGGGCTCGACGAAGCGCAGCACGTCGCCCGGGTCGAGCGAGCCCAGACCCTTCTCCAGCACCTCGGCGTACTCGAAGGCGGGCACCGAGACGCGCTGGTATCCGAACAGCTCGAAGCTCTGCATCAGTCTCCGGGCCAGCCGCGACTGTCGCTCTGCCTCGCCCGGCAGCAGATCGCGCATGCCGCCCGGAAGCGGATGCTTCAACGCCTGGCCGCCCGCGCTGGGCGCAGCCGGGGCCGGAGGGGTCCGGTCGCTGGTTCGGTGAGTCGACAAGCCGGCCGAGCTTATCAGCCTGGAATCCATGCGCAATTCCAGAACGCAACGTCCGGGGTCGGTGGAGATTGCGCGCGGCGCTGGGCGGACTTGCGCTATGTCTGGAACGGTATGGCGACCGGACAGCACGAACCACCCAACGTGAACGTCGAGGAACGAGGCGCCGAGCGCGACGGCAAGCCGCAGGTGATGAACCGCAGGCTGTTCATGCAACTCCTGGTCTTCGACTGCTCCGGCGAGCTCGGGCCCGCCGAGTCGGAGCGCGCACTCGTGAGCTCGCTCGAGCGACGCGGCATGGCCGCGGTCGTGTACAGGGACGTGAACAACCCGCGCGGCATCGCGCTCTTGACCTGGAGCGAGGACCCGGCGCACTTCGTCGACCACGTCCGGCCCATCTTCAACGAGCAGAGCCTGCAAGGACTGGAGCTCCGGCCCGCGATGACCATGTTCGGGCGCAGCTACAGCAGCGGCTTCGAGCCTGATCTCGAATACTGGTTGCTGCAGCGTCCACGCGCGACTGCTCTCGACGAGGAGTGCGGCTGGGCGGTGTGGTATCCGCTGCGCCGGAGCGGAGCCTTCGAGCAGCTCGAGCCCCGCGAGAAGGGCGGCATCCTGCGCGAGCACGCGGTCATCGGCAGAGCCTACGGCGAAGCCGGACTGGCACACGACATCCGCCTCGCCTGCCACGGGCTCGACGCCCACGACAACGAGTTCGTCATCGGGCTGGTCGGCAAGGACCTGCATCCGCTCTCCCACGTCGTCCAGAAGATGCGCGGCACGCGTCAGACTTCCCAGTACATCAACCAGATGGGCCCGTTCTTCGTCGGGCACGTCGCGTGGCGCGGCAGCGGCAGCTAGCCGCCGGCAACCACGACAACGCCATTGGCCCCCGATCCGAACGCAAAGCGCGGCGCCGTCATCCGGGCCGTGGTCTTCGATCTGGACGGCACGCTGATCGATTCGCGACTCGACATCGCAGCTGCGGCCAACCACATGTTGCGCCGGCAGGGCCGCGATACGCAGAGCGTCGAGCAGATCTGCCGTCATGTCGGCAACGGCGCTCGCTATCTCGTCGCCCATGTGGTCGGGCTGGCCGAGGACGACCCGGCTGTCGAACCGTGGCTGCGGACGTTCCTCGACTACTACACGGCGCATGCGACCGAGCACACCGTGCTGATGGCCGACACGCGCCGCGTGCTCGACGAGCTTTCCGCGCTGTCTCTGGCGCTGTGCACGAACAAGCCGCGCGCGACGACCGACGCCACGCTCCGGGGTCTGGCACTCGCCGATTGCTTCCAGGTCGTGATCGCAGGCGACGACCTGCCGACAAGGAAACCGGACCCGGGACCGCTCTTGCACATCGCGGCAGCGCTGGGCATCCCAGCCGGCGAGATGGTGATGGTCGGGGACGGTCCACAGGACATCCAGTCCGGACGCGCTGCTGGGGCCCGTACCGTCGGCGTCGAGGGCGGCATCCTGCCGCGCGAGCAGCTGGTTCTGGCCGCGCCCGACGCCCTGATCCCGCTTGGCGAGCTGCCGGGGCTGCTCGAGCGCTGGCGGAACGACTGAACCGCGCGCACCCGCGAGACGTGCGCTAGCCCACCAGCAGATGGTAGGCCGCGCTGAGCTCGGCGAAGCGGCGCATCAGCGCTTCGCGTTCGCTCCCGCTGGCGCCAGGAAACCGGTCGGGATGCTGCTCGCGGGCCAGCGAGCGGAAGGCACGCTGCACGTCGGTCGGCCCGGCACCAGGGGAAAGCCCCAGCACGTCGTAGGCACGCGTCCTGACGGGATCCTGCCGGCGGCGTGGCGCGGAGCCGGAGCCGGTGGGACGCGCGGATCCGGGCGCAGTGCGCGACGCGGGCGCGGTGTGCCGCACGGGCGGCGGCTCTGCGGCGGGCGGCTCCTTGTCGCGAGCGCGCTCGCGACCGTGCAGGAACTCGCGCGGGCTGAGCGGCAATGCGGCATCGTCCCGCCGGGGCCGCGCGACGTGGAAGCGCACCGATGCGTCGGTGATCGAGAACAGCGCGTCGAGCCGCCGCCGGAGCTGGAAGCGGAGCGCCGCATCGACGAGGCCAGCTGTGGCAATCCCGTTTTCGACCAGCAGCTCGCCGATCCGCCGCCCGGGCACGTCGGCGAGGCGCCGCACCAGCTGCCGGAGCGTCCGGTCGCCGATGAAACCTTCGCTGTTCAGGATTTCTCCGAGCCGGGGGCTTCTGATCCTGCTCTCGATCTCGCCGACGAGCCCGCCGTCGAGATGCACGCGATGGACCCGACCGGCGTGGACGCCGCTCTGCTCGACGAGCTCCAACGTACCCGTCGCGCGTTCCCGGTACAGCGAGCCGAGCAGGTCCCCGAGCGTCGTCACGCGCAGTCGACCCGGAAGCCTCATGTCCGGGCCGTACCAGCGCCCGGCCACGGTGGACAACTTTCGGTCAGCGTTCCTGGATGGGGCCGACGCTGATGGCCGCGGAAAGCTCGCGCGTCTCCGGCACGCACAATTCCGCCGCGTGGCGCGCTTTCGTGCACACGACGGCGCGAGCACGCACGCGGAGTGTGCCGTGTCCGCTGGCCGTGGCGACCAGAGCGATAGGAAGGCGCATACGTGTGGGCTGATGTGTGCGGGCCTGGCGTGGTCCGACCCGCGAACGTAGAGGGCGCACGAAGGGCGGCGCCGCGGTGACCAGCGCATCGGCCCAGGGGAGCCGCCCCGCCCCGACCTCCAGCTCGACCTCGCACAGCACCCGGCCGGGCGACGCCTGCGGACGGCAGGAAAGGCTGACCGACAGCGCGCTTCCGGCGGCGCGCGCCGGTGGCGCGGCGAGGCAGGCGCCGCACAGCGCGGCCAGGAGCAGACGGCGATCCACGAAGTCCACGGTAGCGCGCCGGACGGGGTTTTCGAAGCGTTTCGCTCAGGACTGGTAGAGGACCGGATCGTGCTCGCGGTACATGCCGTGCCACCTGAGCAGCGAGGTCTGCGGCTTGCCGTCGGCGTCGTACTCGATGAGGGCGTAGGTCAGCCCGTTTTCCTGCCCCAGGTGCTGCACGTCCAGGTTGATCATGCGCACCCAGCTGCCCGTGTTGATGTAGACCTTGCCGTCCTCGATGGCCCGCACTTTCGGCGCATGCGAGTGGCCGATGATGAGCGTGTGCACGCCGTGCAGCCGGCGCAGCGCCTTGATCGCGGCACTGTCGAAGTCGCCGATCGCGAAGATCTCCTCCTTCAGTACGAGCGGCAGCGCCTTCAGCTTGGCCACCAGACTGCGCACACTCTTCATGCGCTTGCGCAGGAAGTGGACGATCGTCATCACGCAGAAGCCGATCGTGAATCGGAAGTCGAACAGCAGCGACCCCATCAGGAAGCGCCGGAACGGCACCACCTGGTCGATGTGCGGACGGCGGCGCTTTGCCGGATACAACACCTCCATGCACCACAAGCTGCCCCAGGGCAGCGCCAGGACCGGCTTTCCGCCGTCCCGCTCGACCAACACGTTGTCGTAGTCGAAGCGGTGGATGTTCTCGAACTGGTGGCCGTGGCGGATCTGGATGCCCTCGGGGAGCGAGTAGACGGACGTGGCCGTGATGAATCTGACCCGGCTGCGCAAGGCGTCGGGCGCCACGTAGCGGAGAAACACCTCCTGCACCGCCGGCATCAGGAGCTCGGGATCGTGATTGCCGGGAATGTAGGTGATGCGCTTGCCGGACCGCTCGATGAAGGCCTTGAGTGCTGCCACCACGCGCGGGTGTCCCTCGAGACAGCGCCGGATCTTGTCGACCGCGAGCCCCTCCGTCACCTGCACCGGCCAGGAACCGTCCACCTCGACCTTCATCAGATCGAAGATGTCGCCGTTGAGGATCAGCTCGACCTCGTGGTCGGCGTAGCGCCCGGTCGAGTAGTACTCGATGAGCTCCACGAGGCGGTCGTCGTGATGAAAGTCCTCGAACGGGTTGAACGCGCCCCGGCGCCTTCCCGTGCCGAGGTGGGTATCGCTGAGAATGACCCGGATGAGCTTCATCGACGCTGCCGGCGGCGCCGGCGACCTCCATCAGCCTACCCGATCGGAGCCGTCCGGGGCAGTTTGCGCGCTCCGGCCCGCCCGCCTGCTTCAGGCAGCGCTTGGCGGCGCGTAGAAGTCGACCAGACGTATCGGCTGTGGCGACAGCAGAGCGTGCACGCTGACCCGTTCGCCTCTCGGGTCGCCGCCGATCTGGAACACGGTCGGCGGATCCATCTCGATCGTCACCGCCTCCACCAGATAGTCGAACAGCACGGCCGGATTGTCGTACTCGCCACGCCAGATGGCCTTGAAGTTCCGCACGAAGGGTAGCGGCGTAATCGTCGAGACACGCAGGTGCATGCGGTCCTGCTGCTCGTCCGCGAAGGGGAACATGCGGAACCCGAACCCGTAGTACGGGATGGTCGACAGAGCCGCGATGCGCGCCGGCCCTTCGTAGATGACCTCGCCCCTGGGGATGGGCGGCCCCATGACGCTCCCCTTCGCGCCCATGCGGTGTGCGTCCGCTCCTTCGTTGATGACGCGGCAGTGCGGCACGCGCCGGAAGAAGTAGCTCGGGATGGTGCGCGTGACGGACGAAAGCGCGTACCCCACGGGACCGGCTGCAAACCGCTTGAGGGGGGTCTTCGACAGCTCGCTCTTGACCTGCTGGTAGTCGTCGAGAACCACCGCGTCGATCCCGAACCCGCAGAACGGCGCGATGAAACCCTCCACCTCGATCAGGCGCACCTCACGGCTGCCCGCATCGTCCTGGAGGCGCTGGATGTCGGCCGAGAGTCCCCTGCCCTTGGCCTGGCTCGCGCCGACGACCCACGCCAGCGCATTGCCGGTGCCCAGCTTGAGCATACCGAACCGCGGCGGCACCCTGCCCTGCCGCTCTGCAGCGTGGATCACCTCGGTGACCATCACCGTGAACGTTCCGTCGCCCCCCCCGGTCAGCACGGTTCCGTATCCGCGGGAAACCAGCGTGTGGGCTATCTCCTGGGCGTCCTCGAGACGCCTGGACACGAATAGATCCCCACCGAGCAGGATCTGGTCCAGGGTCGAGATGACCTCGTCGTTCACGCTCTTGGCATTTCCGTTCACCACCACCGCAATGCGATGACTCGGCGGAGGCACGCTCGGCGGAGGCACGCTCGGCGGAGGCACGGCGGAGTGGGGATCGCTGGGCGGCATCCGCCGGCATGTACCACGTCCGACCGGGCCACTGCCGCCAGAGACGTGAAGGCTGGGTCGCCGGATGGAAGCGCAGGGCAAGACACGCTATTTGGCGCCAGCGGGCTCTTGTAATACGCTTTCATAGCCGGGAAAGCTCCGCGGAAGGGGGCCCCCGGGAGGGACGCGCGCGAAGCGTGGGGCGCAGATGGCAAAAACCACAAAGAAGTCGAAGGTGAAGCCCGCCGCCGCGCGGAAGTCCCAGAAGCCCGCACGCAAGGCCCAGTCCAGTCCCGGGCGCGGCGCCAAGTCCGGTCAGCGCGCCGCGAGCCCGAAACGCCCAGCCGCCAAGCGCCCGAAAACACGCACCAAGAAGGCGGCCAGCGGCAAGGCGTCCTCCAAGGCTTCGAAGCGACGGCTGGGGCTGCGCGGAGCGGCTCCCTGGGCTGCGCGGCACGCCGCCAAGCACGCGGCCGAAGCAGAGGCGCGCAATGCCGAACCGCCGCGGCCCGGCAGCGCCCGGGCGACGCTACGTGCGCCCGCTGGCGCCGAAGAGCTGAAAACGCGCGTCCTCCAGCTGCACCATGCCCTGGCGCATGTCCGCAACCTCCGCAAGAACCTCCCCGACACGTTCTTCGAGATCGCCATCGAGCTGCAACGGATCCGGGAGCAGCAGCTCTACGAAGCGAAGGGCTACACGACCTTCGAGAGCTTCGCCGACCGCGAGCTCGATCTCGGCAAGGCGGTGGCCCGGCAGCTGGCCCGCGTACCGGACGTGTTCCAGGAGCAGGCGGCCCGGCACTACGGCATGGAGGCGGTGCTGGCCGCTCTCGGAGCGCTGGACGACGCCGACGCCGACGGCAAGACGCGCAGCAGCCAGGCGCAGCGGGCGGCGCACCCCCTCAAACCGCCGAGCGGCGGCCGTTGAGGCCCGCTGTCGGGCCTTCACGCTGTCGGGATCTGACGCGGAGCGCGAGCCGGGCTATAGGGGCACGCGGTCCGGTGGAGTGCGCCGGCCGATCAGCATGCCAGTGACATGAGGTTCGTCGACGAGTGCACGATCAAGGTCCACGCAGGTGACGGCGGCAACGGCGTCATCGCGTTCCGGCGTGAGAAGTTCGTGCCGTTCGGTGGACCCGCGGGCGGCGATGGCGGCAAGGGTGGCGACGTGGCGCTGCTTGCCGACCCCGGGCTGGGCACGCTCGAGGATCTGAGTCATCTGCGCACGGTGCGCGCAGAGCGCGGGGAGCACGGCCAAGGCAAGGATCGCTACGGACGTGCAGGCAACAACGCGGAGGTCCGCGTTCCGCTCGGCACGATTGTCTACGACGCCGACACCGGGGAGCGGCTGACCGAGCTAACGCGCGAGGGGGATCGGTTCGTGGTCGCCCAGGGCGGCCAGGGCGGTCGCGGCAACAAGCACTTCGCCACGCCGGTCGATCGCGCGCCGCGGCGCGCCGAGCCAGGCCAGCGTGGGGAGCGCCGCACGCTCAGGCTGGAGCTGAAGGTGATGGCGGATGTCGGATTGCTCGGCTTCCCGAATGTGGGCAAGAGCACGCTCATCCGGGCCGTCAGCCGGGCTCACCCCAAGGTCGCCGACTACCCGTTCACCACGCTGGAGCCGCACCTCGGCGTGGTGACGATCGGCGACTGGCGCCGCGGGCTTGGCCGGAGCTTCGTGCTCGCCGACATTCCCGGGCTCATCCCGGGCGCTAGCGAGGGCGCCGGATTGGGGCTGCGCTTCCTCAGACACGTGGAGCGCACGCGGGTGCTGCTGCACCTGGTGACCTTCACGGGCGAGGCCGGGCGATCGCCACTCGAGGACTATCATGTGATCCGCGGGGAGCTCTCCAGCTTCAACCGCGACCTGGTGGGACGGCCCGAAGTGGTGGCGATGACCAAGGCGGACCTGCCGGAGGTCCGCGAGGCCTACGAGAGCGCCCGGGAGGATTTCGCCAAGCTCGGCATCGAGCTCAGACTGATCAGCGCCGCCACGCACGAAGGCCTCGACGACCTGATGCAGGAGCTCGCCGAGAAGCTGCTCCTCTAAATCACCGAGCGTGATTTTCGCTACAAGAGTGGCAGCTCGTCCTGACCGCACCGTCTCGAGCTGCAGCGCCGACGACTGGAGCGTCCTGGCTGCGCTCAGCGACAGGACGCGCCGTTGGGACCGCACACGGCGTCCGCGGCCGGGATGCTGTCGAGCACCTCGAGCGGCGGGACGTACATCGGCCCGGCGGGCACTCCCAGCGACTTCGCCCTATCGGGGGGCACGACCAGCAGATAGCCACCGGCGACCGGCTTGAACGCCGCGGGCGCGGCGGGCGCGCCGGGGGCGCCGGTCGGCGGGGGTGCGGGTGGAACCGGGCCGCCGCCGCCTGTGCCGCCGCCGGTGCCGCCCCCCACGGCTCCGACGCACTGCTGGCCGCAGTTGCTGGAGACGCACTGGAAGGCCTGGAAGGCCTGGAACGCCGCGCCCAGGTCGCCGTTGAAGCAGCTGAACACACAACCGAAGTTGAGACCGCCTCCGCCGCCGCCCAGACAGCTGGTCAGCGCGCACACCACGCCGCTCGCGCAGGCGGAGTTGTTGTAGCAGGCGTTCACCTGGCTGCTGCAGGACTGGTCGGCGCACTGCAGACAGGTGGCGATCGGGCCGCTGTCCGGGAACGGGAACGCATCGAAGAAGTTGCCGCCGTCGGTCGGCCCGCCCGCGCTGCCACCGGACGCATCGATACCGGCGTCCGTCGGGGCGCCCGCGCTGCCGCCGAAGCCGCCTACCGCGCCGCTGCCGCCGAAGCCGCCTACCGCGCCGCTGCCGCCGAAGCCGCCTACCGCGCCGCTGCCACCGAAGCCGCCTACCGCGCCGGTGCCGCCGAAGCCGCCTACCGCGCCGGTGCCGCCGAAGCCGCCGACTGCGCCGGTGCCGCCGAAGCCGCCGACTGCGCCCCCACCAGCGAAACCGCCCATGCCGCCGAAGCCCGCCGTGGAACCGGCCACGCCGCCGAAGCCACCGCCTCCAGCGAAGCCGCCCTCGGCGCCACTGCCTCCCGCACCCGCAAGCCCGGCATCCGTGCCGGCGGTGCCTGCATCGGGCGGGAGGTACTGGTCTTCGAAGCCCGATCGGCTGCAGGCCACGGCCAGACCGAGACCGACTACGACAAGGCCCAGAAAGCGAGCGCGCACAAGCATGGGCGTGAGGCTACCTCCATGGCCGCCGCAGCGCACATCTCCTGCAGTCTGCGCCTGTTCCGGGCCGACCCGGCTCAAACCGCGTCGAGATCCTCGAAAGGATCGGCCTCGTCGAAATCGTATTCCTGGGGCGCCAGGTTATCGAAGCGCGTGAACTCGGAGGTGAACCTGGTAAGCACCTTGCCGGTCGGGCCGTTACGTTGCTTGGAGATGATCACCTCGGCGATGCCTTTGTCCGGGCTGTCCTGGAAGTAGTACTCGTCGCGGTAGATGAACATGATCGTGTCGGCGTCCTGCTCGATGGCGCCCGACTCGCGCAGATCGCTGAGCTGGGGACGCTTGTCTTTCGTGGTCCGGGTTTCCACCGACCGGTTGAGCTGGCTGAGCGCCATCACGGCGACCCCCATCTCCTTGGCCAGCTGCTTCAGACCACGCGAAAGTTCGCTGATTTCCTGCTCGCGGCTGCCCGCGTCGCGACGGCCCTGCATCAGCTGCAGGTAGTCGATGACGATCAGCCCGAGCCTCTTGGCGGGAGCCGCGTCGCCGCCGCCGCGCTGGATGTCCGCCTGAAGGCGCCGGATCTTCGCGCGCAGGTCGAGCAGCGAGATGGCCGGCGTGTCGTCCAGATACAGGGGTAGCCGTCCCAGATTGGCAGCCGCCTCCGTGAGCTTGTTCCAGTCATCCCGACGGATGTCGCCGCTGCGGATGCGCGAGACGTCGACGCGTGCTTCGCAGGCTAGCAGGCGCGACGCCAGCTGCTCGCGCGGCATCTCCAACGAGAAGAACGCAACGCCGAAGCCTGGCTCGTCGACAGGTGCTTCGCCGTACGGATCGCTCTCGTCCGCAGCGGCCGCTTCGCGCGGCCTGGCGACGTTGACGGCGAGATTCAGTACGAAGGCCGTCTTGCCCATGCCCGGTCGACCCGCAACGATGTAGAGATCGCCGGAGTGCAGGCCGGAGATCTTGCGGTCGAGCAGCGTGAAGCCGGTGGAGATGCCCGAGATGCCACCGCCCTGTTTGGCCGCCGCGCTGATGATCTCGAACGCGCCGTGGATGGCGTCCTTGACCGGCCGCATGCTCGTGCCTTCGGGGACACGCGCGATGTCGAACACCGCCTGCTCGGCGTCGTCGATGAAGTGCTGCACGTCGCCGCAGTCGCCGTAGCCCTCCGCGGCAAAGCGCTGGCACGTCGCGATGAGCTGCCTGAGCCGCCACTTCTCGCGGATGGTGGAAGCGTGCGCCTCGACGTGGGCCACGGCCGGCGTGGCGTCCGCGAGCTGCGCCATGTACGGCGTTCCGCCGACCTGCTGCAGGCGCTCGCGATCGCGCAGCCAACCCGCAACCGATACGATGTCCACCGGCCGACCCGCGCTCGACAGGTCGACCATCGCCTCGTAGATGCGACGGTTGGCGTCCGAATAGAAGTGCTCGGGCACAAGGATGTTCTGGACCGCGTCGAACGCGTCATTCGACAGCAGTACAGCACTGAGCACGGCCGCTTCGGCGTCCAGATCGGCGGGCGGCACCCGGCCATCGACCGGCGCGAGTTCCAGCGGCTGGCTCTTCTGCTTTCGTTCACCCGCGAACATGCTTCTCCTTACCGTGTTGTCCCGTTCCGGTGACCCCTGCGCCAGCCGCACATGGACAGGAGCTGTCAGCCCCGCCCGCCGGCCGGGCGCCTCGCCGCGAAACTCCACCGATTTCCCAGAACAGCTCCACCACTTGTCCCCAGGCCTCCAAATGCACGACACCCCGGCGACCTGTCGGTCACCGGGGCGTGCGTTGCTTCTATCTCGTCCCTGGCGGGCCCGCCTGTCAAGCGCACTCGCCGGAACGCGGTCTTCAGCTCTTCTTGATGACCTCGACGCGAAGCATTGCCTTCACTTCCGCGTGCAGACGGATCGGCACTTCGCTCAGACCAAGATGTTTGATCGGTTCGGAAAGCTCGAGCTTGCGGCGGTCGATCTCGACGCCCTGCTCGGCGAAGGCCGCCTCGATATCCTTCGCAGTGACCGAGCCGTACATCTTGTTCTCCTCGCCGACTGCGCGTTCGATCTTGACCGCGTTGGTCTCGAGCTTGGTCGCGAGCTTCTTGGCTTCTTCGAGGGCTGCGTGCGCACGGTCTGCTGCAATGCGCTTGAGCTCGCCCACGCGTGCGAGATTGTTCTCGGTGGCGGGAGCGGCCAGACCACGGGGAATAAGGAAATTCCGCGCATAGCCGGGCCTGACCCGTACCACGTCACCACTGGTGCCGAGGTTGTCGACGTCCTCTTGCAGGACAACTCGAATGGCGCTTGCCATGGCTATCCTCCTACTCGTTGGCCGTGAACGGCAAGAGCGCGATATTGCGGGCGCGCTTGATGGCTACGGTCAGTGCGCGCTGGTGCTTGGCGCAGGTACCTGAAATGCGACGCGGCACGATCTTGCCGCGGTCCGTGATGAAGTAACGCAGAGCCTGCGGGTCCTTGTAGTCGATGGTCAGCCCCTCGTCGGAGCAGAAGCCACAACCACGGCGCCTGTTGCGCCTGAAGGAGCCGCCTTCCTGGTCACGATCGCGCTCTCTGTCGCGCGGGCGTCCACTGTCCTTCATTCCTCGTCCTCCGTCTTTTCCTCCGTGGAGGATTCGCCCTTCTTCTCGTCGGCCTTCTTCTCGTCAGCCTTCTTCTCGTCAGCCTTCTCGTCAGCCTTCTGCTCGTCGGCCTTCTGCTCGGGAGCCTTCTGCTCCCTGGGCGGAGGCGGCGCCTCCTCCAGACCCAGCGACCGCTCGAGCGACTCCTCGACCTCGTCCTCGGGCGGCGGCTCGATGTCGTCGAACTTCACGCGCTCGGGATCGACAGCGGCAGCCACGTCGAACTCACCACTGACGAGAACTGTCTGGAACTTGATCACTTCGTCGAGCATGCGCAGGTTGCGCTCCAGCTCGGACACGAGGCCTCCACCAGAAACGTACTGGACGTACACGTAGACGCCGCGCTTGAACTTCTTGACCGGATAGGCGAGCTGGCGACGGCCCCACGTCTCGACGAGCGTGAGCTTGCCGCCTTCGCGCTCGACCACTTCCTGCACGCGGTGGGAGACCTTGGTAGCGGCCTCCTTCGCCACGTCGGGACGCAGCACGTAGATGGTTTCGTAGGCGCGGGGGGGATGAACCCCCAGCTGGGTTTCGGGCATGTGCTTCTCCTTGTGGACGTTCGGCCCCGGGCTCTGCCCGGAGCAAGGAGCGATCAACGTTTCGCTCGTTGATTGGTGACGTTCATCGCCGCCGCAAGACCGCGCTCGACGACTAGAGCCACCACATCCGCTGCGCCGTCGACCACGTCATCGAGGTCGGCCCGCTCCGCGGAGGCGAAGGCTTGTAGCACAAAATCGGCCACGTCACCCCGGAAGCCGGCAGGAGGCCGACCGATTCCTATCCGGAGCCGCATGTACTCCGGAGTCCCGAGGTGGCTGGTCACGGACTTGAGCCCCTTGTGCCCGGCATCTCCCCCTCCCTGCTTCAGCCGGATCTGGCCGAAAGGCAGGTCGAGCTCGTCGTGCACCACCAGCACATCGGCCGGCGGCACCTTGAAGAAGGTCGCCGCGGGACGGACGCTGCCGCCCGACTCGTTCATGAAGGTGTGGGGCTCCAGCGCCACCACCCGCTCGCGGCCGAGCTCGACCTGCGCGAAACGACCACGGAATTTCTCGCGCCACAGGCCCGCCGCGCGGGCCACGACCCGCTCGACCACCATGAACCCGACGTTGTGCCGGGTCTCCTCGTAGCGCCTGCCCGGGTTGCCCAGGCCGACGAGCAGGATCACGTCTTGGCTTCAGGCGTCTCGGCGGCCGGGGCGGCCGCTGCAGCAGCTGCACCTTCGGTCGGGGCTGCTGCCTCGGCTTCCTCGCCTTCCTCGACACGCTTGGACTCGGTGACGACGCCGGCCACGGTCTGCCCTTCGTCCAGGCGCACGCTCACCCCCTCGGGCAGCGCCAGATCGCGCACGGCGACATGCTCGTCGAGCTCGAGCTCGGTCACGTCATGCTCGATCTTGACGGGGATCTGCTCGGGCAGGCAGCGGATCGGCAGCTTGCGGAACACCTGCCGCAAGACGCCGCCGACGACCACGCCCTTGGCCTTGCCGGTGAGCTCGAACGGCACGTCGACATCGACCGGGCGATCGAGATGGATCTGCAGGAAGTCCGCGTGCAGGAACGCCCGCGTTACCGGATGGTACTGGTAGTCGGCGAGCAGCACGGTGCGCTTGCCTTCTCCCTCGACCTGCAGCTCGATGACCGAGTTGCGGCCGTGCTCGCTCTTGAGCACGCCGAGCAGGTCCTTCGGCTCCACCGCCAACGACTCGGCCTTCATTTCGTTGCCGTATGCGGTCGCGGGGATCTTCCCCTCACGGCGCAGGCGGCGCGCCGGACCCTTGCCCGATTCTGTGCGACGGATCGCGGGAACTTTGACGAGCTCCATGACTCACGTTCTCCTGGTATGCGAGAGGCCGGACCGGTTCACACGAACAACGAGCTGACAGAGTCGCTGTTGTGGATGCGCCGGATGGCCTCGCCGAGTAGCCTGCCGATGGACAGGAAGCGGATCTCTTGCTGGCGCGTGCTTCCTCGCTGGGAGGGATCGAATTGGTCACAACGACCTCTTCAAGCGCCGATTCCTCGATACGTTGAACGGCGGGACCACTGAGCACGCCGTGACTCGCGCAGGCGACGACTCGCCGCGCTCCGCCATCCATCACAGCCTGGGCCGCGTTGCAGAGCGTCCCTGCCGTGTCGATGATGTCGTCGACAATGATGCAATCGCGACCTTCCACGTCACCAATGAGGTGCATGACCTCGCTGACGTTGGCTCGCTCGCGCCGCTTGTCGATGATGGCCAGGCTCGCGCCCAGCCGCTTCGAATACGCACGCGTCCGCTCGACGCCGCCGGCGTCCGGCGAGACGAAGACCGCTTCCTCGCTGAAGCGCATCTTCAGGTAGTCGTCGAGGAACACCGGCAACGCATACAGGTGGTCGAACGGGATGTTGAAGAACCCCTGGATCTGGCCGGCGTGCAGATCGACGCACAGCACGCGCCCCACACCGGCTGCCACCAGCAGGTCGGCAACCAGCTTCGACGTGATCGGGGTGCGCGGGGCGACCTTGCGATCCTGCCGCGCGTAGCCGTAGTACGGGATGACCGCCGTGATGGCCGCTGCCGACGCGCGACGGAGCGCGTCGCACATGATGAGCAGCTCCATCAGGTTGTCATTCACCGGCGAGCTGGTGGGCTGCACGACGTACGTGTCGAGACCACGCACGTTCTCGCGGATCTCGCAGAAAGTCTCGCCATCACTGAAGCGCGAAACGCGTGCCTCTCCCAACGGCGTGTCGAGGACCTTTGCGATCTCCAACGCCAGCTCGGGATTCGCGTTCCCAGTGAATAGACAGACTCTCTTAACTGCCACGACTCGTCACCGACCTGGCAGCAGGCCCCAACCCTTTGAAAGTACAGGAGACTTCTGAAGGACCGGGCCCGCGGCGCGCGCGACAACTAGCAGCAGGGCCGACCCCTGTCAACGCGAACGGCACCCCCCGGCTAGCGGTAGGGGTTCGACAGGTCGACTGAATCCGGCTTCTTGTGGCCGCCGGTGGGCTTCGGCCGGGGCTGCACGACGTGCGGCGGATGGCGGACGACAGGGTGCGGATGGACGACCGGGGCTGGCCGTTTCGCGCTTGCGGACGCTGCGGGCTGCTCCGCGCTGGCCGCGGGAGCCGCCTGGGCATCGGCCTCCGCGCTCCCGGCTGGCGCGGCGCTATGCACATCGGCCGGCTGCTGGCTCGTTGCCGGCGCCTTGACGGGGTCGACGACGGTCGTACTGGCGTTCCCCGCCGCGGCGGCCACGCTGTGCGAGCCAGACTTGATCACGAATAGCGCGATGCCACCGACGAGCAGCAGGACTGCCGCCGCCAAGCCGAGCGCCATGCGCCCCTTCGAGCTGCGCGGCTCCACCATCGACGCCGGAGTGGACCCGGGGGGATAGCTGGTCCCGGACTGTGACTGCTCGGGCAGCGACATCGCGGCTGCGGAGACGCTGGACGCCGGGGTCGTGCCGGGCTGACTCGGCAGCCCCTGCGCCATGCTCACCTGGCTGGGCTCGCTCCGTGCGAGCCAGGCACGCACGGCTTCGCGCGCCTGGGAGATCTCGTTGCCGATCACGTCGCCCACGTACGCGGCGATGTCGCGCGACGCCGAGAGGGTGCCTGCTGCTGTCGCGGCGCGCTCGAGCGCGTCGGCGAATTGCGCGCAGGTCTCGTAGCGCTTTGCCGGATCCCGATCGAGCGCCTTCATGCAGACCTCGGCGATCTGCGGATCGAGACCGGGAGCGAATTCATCCAGCGGCGGGATGGGTTCGGAAATGACACGGGACAACGTCGCCGCTTCGTTTTCCGACTTGAACAGACGCCGCGCGGCGAGAACCTCCCACAAAACGATCCCGGACGAGAACACATCGGCTCGCCGATCGACATCGGGCTGTCCGGTGGCCTGTTCCGGCGCCATGTAGGCAATCTTGCCCTTGAGCTGACCGGTGCGCGTCGACGTGAGCCGCGTGGCCGCGCGCGCAACACCGAAGTCGGTGATGCGCGAGATACCGTCGATGCCAACCAGTATGTTCTGGGGCGACACGTCGCGGTGCACCAGCTCGGTCGGCTGCCCCATGTCGTCCTTCAGCTCGTGGGCTGCGTGCAACCCGGCGAGCATGTCCAGGATGATGCGGATGCCGACCTCGGGCGGGAGCCGACTGCCAGCCGACGCCGCGCGGGCGAGAAGCCGTGCCAGTGTGTCCCCCTCGATGTACTCCATCACGAGGTAGTAGCCGCGATCGCTGGCACCTACCTCGAGGATGGGGACGACGTTCGGGTGATGGATTCCCGCCGCCAGCCGCGCTTCGTCGAGGAACATCTCGACGAACTCGTTCTCGGCCGCCAGGTGGGGGTGCAGGCGCTTGATCGCAACGAAACGCTGGAAGCCACCGACGCCGGACAAGCGCGCCAGGTACACCGTTGCCATGCCGCCCGACGCGATCTCCGCGACGAGCTCGTAGCGATCGATCCGCTGACGCCCCTCCGGACCATCGATGAGCTTGGCGGCAACCACCTGTGCCCTAGAACCTTCCTGTCGCTCCTAGCGTGGCTCCGTGACCCACGCCAATCCACGGCTGCACGCTGAACGTGCCGGCCGTTTTCGTCTGCTTCGTGTCCTTCTTTGCGGAACCTCCATGCCAATCGGTGGCAACGGCTCCAACCACAATGGTGACGACACCGAGGCCAGCTGTCACGCCGATGAGGACATTTGTCCTGAGTTGTCGGCTGCGGCCGTCGTCGTAGAGGCTCTGGCAGTCCGGTGAGTTGCTCTGGCACGCGGCCTTCACCGTGTCCGCCCCGGGATTGTTCTTCGTGTCGATGCCGCTCCAGATCGTCAGCCCACCGGCCACGGCGGTGAGACCCGTTCCAATCCAGAACACCGTCGGCGACCAGCCGCCGTGCTTGCCCGTCACGCCATGATCGCCCGGGCCCGTGCCGGCGTGGATGCCGCCGCCGGTCGCAGGCACCGGCTTCGCCTTCTCCGGGGGCGGTTTTGGCGGTTCCTTGAAGGAGACCGAGATGTGATCGCCCGCTGTGGCTGTCACCTTCTGCGACGCGTTCCGGCCACCGGACCAACCCGCGCGCAGCTCGTACGTGCCGGGTTTCAGGTACACCGTCTTCGCGGTCGACGCCTTGCCGTACACCAGCTTGGTGCCCACCACGAGATCGCACGGCGAGCTGCACTGGACATCGACGCGGTAGAGCTGCTTGTCCGCCCGCTTGAGCACCGAGCTGGCTGCGGCCTGGATGGCCTTGTTGTCGGGGTTGCGCGCGAGCCCCAGTGCCGCCAGCGTCGCGGCGCGATCGAGCTGTCCGGCCTCGTCCCGTGAACGGATCGCCAGCTCTAGAGTCTTGGCGCTAGGCGCGTGCCGATCGGCTGACTCGAAATGTTCGGCGGCTTCGGCGTAGTTTTTCGCCCTGTAGGCCTGTCGACCCTGGTCGAACTCCGCCGCCGCTGCCTTGATCTGTTCGGCAGTCGGCGCGCTGTCCTGCGCGCCGGCAACGCTCGCGGTGGCAAATACCATCGCGACTGCAGCAGCGCGTAGAAGGTGTTTCATCGCTGTGAGACCTCCCACGTTTCGCACCGGTTCGGCGCACAGGCTACACCGTATCGTCGGGAGTCGCGAGCCAGCGGCATGAAATGCCGGACTGCGACGCAGCGCGTCAGCGCGCCGGACGCACGCCCGGAGCGACGGCAACTTGCATGTAGGTATGTGTACGTAGCGAGCCCGCTCATCGAGCTGTTGCCGGTCGCCTGGGACCGTTGGAGCAGACTTCCGTGGTGGCCCGGCTCTGCTGGCGTCGCTTCAACCAGACCTGGCGCACGGCGGCTAGCTCATCGAAAGCAGCAATCGGTCCGGCTCCTCGAGATACTCGATGATGCTGCGCGCGAATGCCGCCCCGACGTGGCCGTCGATGATGCGATGGTCGAACGACAGGCTGAGCAGCATCACGTTGCCGATCACGATCTGGTCGTCCTTCACCACGGGTCGCCGCTTGATCTCGTGCACTCCGAGGATTGCCACCTCCGGGTAGTTGACGATCGGCGTCGCGAACAGGCCGCCGAGCTTGCCCAGCGACGTGATCGTGAACGAGGAGCCGCCGAGGTCTTCCATCCGCGTGCGCCCCTGGCGCGCGTCGGCGCCCAGGCGATCGATCTCCCGGGCGATCTCGATGATGCTCAGGCGATCGGCCTGGCGCACGACCGGCACCGTCAGGCCCGCTTCGGTAGCGGCGGCAATCCCGATATCGAAGGTGTTCTTCAGCACCATCTCCTGGGTCGAGTCGTCGACCAGGCAGTTCAGTGCCGGGTGCTTCTTCAGCGCCGCGACGACCGCCTTGACGATCAGCGGTAGGAACGAAAGCTTCACGCCCTCCCGCTCGGCGTGGACCTGGCTGCGCTGGCGCAGCTGCATGAGCGCGGTGGCATCGCACTCGTCCACGTAGGTGAAGTGCGCGGCCGTGTGCTTCGACCGCCCCATGTTCTCGTAGATGCGCTTGCGGATGCCCTTGATCGGCTCGCGCTGATCCGCTTCCGTCCGGGGCACCGGCGCGGGGCGCACGACGGGAGCCGGCGCTGCAGGCGCCGCCGCCCGGGCAGGCGCGGGCGCCGCGGGTGCCGCGGGTGCCGCCGCTGCAGGCGCCGCCGCCGCGGGTGCCGCCCCTGTTCCAGCATGGAAGTTCTGCACATCCTCGCGGGTCACGCGCCCAGCCGGACCGGTCGGCGGCACGCGCTTCAGGTCGACGCCCAGCTCACGCGCCAGCTTGCGCGTAGCCGGCGCGGCCAGCGGCTTGTCGTTGAAGTAGCCACCACCGGCAGCCGGGGCCGCTTGCGGCGGCGCGGCACGCCCCGCCTGCGAAAGCCCCATGCCGGGCAGCACCTCGCGGATGTCGCCGACGGCCGTTGCCGCCGGTTCGCTCTTCTTCTGTTCCTGCTGCTTCGGCGCTTCGGCGCGCGCCGGCTCGGACTTGCCATTGCCGCTGGGTGCCGGCGTGGCCTGGGCTGCACCGCCCTCCAGATCGAACACAACCAGCACCTGTCCGACCGGCACCACGTCGCCCACCTTGGCGCGCAGCTCTGCGATCGTCCCCTGGCGCGGAGCGCCGATAGTGACGGTCGCCTTGTCGGTCATCACCTCGACCATCTCCTGGTCCTCGGCGACCTTCTCCCCCTCCTGGACGAGCCAGTTGACGATCTCGCCCTCGGTGACGCCCTCGCCGATGTCGGGCAGCTTGAACTCGAACTTGGACATGGAAGGCCTTTCGGAAACTCAGTTCTGCGCCGCTTCCAGCACGGCAGGGAGGATGCGATGCGACAGCGGCAGGTACTCCATCTCGAGGGAATACGGGAACGGCGTGTCGAACCCGGTGACCCGGATCGGCGGTGCCTCGAGGTGATAGAAGGCCTTTTCGCACACCAGGCTGACGATCTCCGAACCGAAACCGCAGGTCTTGGGCGCCTCGTGCACCATGACCAGGTGTCCGGTCTTCTTGACGCTCGCGACAATGGTGTCGATGTCGACGGGCCACAGCGTCCGGAGGTCGATCACCTCGCACTCGACGCCCTTTTCGGCGGCTTTCTGCGCCGCGTCGAGGGCCTCGTAGAGCATCGCGCCGTAGGCGATCACGGTCACATGCTGCCCCTCGCGCGCAATCGACGCGCTGGATAGCGGCACGGTGTACTCGCCCTCCGGCACATCGCCCTTGGCCGCGCGATAGATGCGCTTCGGCTCGAAGAACATCACCGGGTCCGGATCCTGGATCGACGAGAGCAGGAGCCCCTTGGCGTCGTACGGATTCGACGGGCACACGACCTTCAACCCGGCAACGTGGATGAATTGCGCCTCGGGATGCTGCGAGTGGTAGTGACCACCGCGGATACCGCCGCCGACGGGCGTGCGGATCACCATCTTTGCCGGGTACTCGCCGCCCGAGCGGTAGCGGTACTTGGCCAGCTCGCTGACGATCTGGTCGTAGGCCGGCCAGATGAAGTCGGAGAACTGGATCTCCGGGACCGGCACCAGCCCGTACAGGGCCATGCCGACCGCGGTACCGATGATGCCGCCCTCGCTGAGCGGCGTGTCGATCACGCGATCGTCCCCGAATTCGTCGAAAAGGCCGGCTGTCACGCGGAAGACTCCGCCGACCTTGCCGACATCCTCGCCCATCAGGACGACCCGGTCGTCCCGGCGCATCGAAAGGCGCAGACCATCGTTGATCGCCTGGACCATGTTCATCTGAGGCATGGGTTACTCCGCTCCAGGCGCGCGCCGCTCGCGCGCGCTGTTCTTCTTTCCGATCAGTGCGAGGATGGCGCGCGCGGGCCAGCCAGGAGCTGGGCGCGCTGCTCCAGAAGGTTCCACGAGGGCTTTTCGTATACGTCGTCGAACATTGTCTCCAGGGCCGGAGCCGGTGTCTTCTCGGCGGTCTCGACCGCCTTGCGGAAGACCCGGTCGATCTCGCTTCTGAGCTGTTCTTCCTTTTCCTGGCTCCACTTGTCGTGATGCACGAGGTAGCGGCGCAGCCGCTCGATGGGATCGCGCTCGACCCAGGGCTTGAGCTCGTCCTTCTTGCGGTAGGCGTTCGGGTCGTCGCTCGTCGAATGGCCACCCATACGATAGGTGAGCGCCTCGATGATCATCGGGCCCTTGCCGCTAGCCGCGTGCTCGACCGCGCGGCGCGTGGCCGAGATGACCGCGAACAGGTCGTTGCCGTCGACGCGGATGCCGGGGACGCCGTATGCGACGCCCTTCTCGGCGAAGGTGCGCGACGCGGTCTGACGCTCCACCGGCACGCTGATCGCCCAGCCGTTGTTGCGACAGAAGAAGATCGTCGGCGCCTTGAACACGCCGGCGAAGTTCATTCCGTTGTGGAACTCGTTGGAGCTGGTGGCGCCGTCGCCGAAGTAGACCAGCGTCACCAGGTCCTGCTTCTTCATCTTCGCGGCCCACGCGAAGCCGACAGCCTGCGTCATCTGCGTACCGATGGGCGAGCTGATCGACCCCCAGTGCGCGGCGCGACAGGTGTAGTGGTCCGGCATCTGGCGACCCTTGGCGGGGTCGTTGGCGTTGCCGAACATGTTGTCGACGAAGCTCTGTAGCTCCATGCCGCGCAGCAGCGCGGCACCGAACTCGCGATAGCAGGGGAAGATCCAGTCGACCTCGCGCATCGCGTAGCCGGAGCCGATGATGGCGGCTTCCTCACCAAGCGAGCCGATGTGGAACCCGATACGGCCCTGCCGCTGCAGGGTCACGAGGCGCTCGTCCACGATGCGGGTGAGCACCATGTGGCGGTAGAGCCCGACGGTCTCGTCGAGCGAGATGCCCGGGTCGTGCTGCTCGTCCAGCGTGCCGTTCTCGTGTAGCACTCGCACGATGCTGTCGTCGGACGCGGGCTCGGAAAGGGTCTGTGCTGCTGACGTTATGACGTTTCCGATCTTGCTGGCAGCGGGGCTGCAAATGCCGCCCGGCCGCGCGTTGCGGGGGCAGCCTAGTCGAACGCTCCCGCGTGTGTAACCCCTGATACGTCCTTCAGTATCCGGGCGCCAGTGTGCGCAAAATCAAGCGCCAGCGGGCGCTTTCCGCCGCTGGCCGCGCGCCTCGATACGTCGGCCCGCGATCAGCGCAGCATGTGGCGCCGGGGGGCTTGACCGCTGGACATTTCCGCCGGGGTGGGTGGGACACAAACCAATCCCTCTGACGCGCCGCATTGCCGGCACGCGGCGTCGCCGCTCCTGACGTCCGTCAGTCGGAAAGCGCGCGCTCGGCCTCGTCCAACGCGAGCTGCAGCGCCTCGTCGTCGAGCTTGAACTCGCTGGTGAGCTTCTCCAGCACCTCGCGCTCCTCGGCGCTCACTCCGCCCGAGACATGGGCGAGCAGCGCTGCCATGCGGAGCACTTCCTGCGCCTGCTCGGGACGGTTGATGGTGCGCGCGACCATCTTGATGCGCTTGTCCATGCCATCCTCTTCGAGCTGGTCGGCAAGGTCGGCCAGGAGCGCCGTGACCTGCGCTTCGGCAACCCGGTCCTCGCAGGCCGAGAGCACGACGTGCTGGAAGGCCGCCTGCTCGGTCGGATCGAATACGCCGTCGGCGTGCGCCACCAGAAACGCGCTTTCCACCACGGCCTCGAACAGCGCGGCGGCCGAGGGGTCGAATCCGGTTGGCTGTGTGACCTCATCGCCCGTGGGCTTGGAGCCGTAGGACGCAGCGGCAGCGGTCAACAGCGAACCCTTGGTATCGGCGGCATACGAAGGCGGCTCGCCGAGCTTGCTCGCCACCCTGCTCAGCAGGCTCTCGTCGGCAACGGACATACACGGGACTCCGGAGGGACGCGGCGAGCGTAGCCGAAGTGCCCGCGCGCGTCAGCGCCCAGACGAGCCGGATCGCACCCGGGCCAGCAGGGCCTCGGCGGGCAGCACGTCGGGCCGACGGGCCGATGATGTGCCGGCAGCGGGCCCCGTCGGCGCCGGGGCGCCGGGCCCGGACGGCCGCAGACGAGCCTGCACGAAGCCCTCGGCAGCGTGATAGCTGGAGCGCACCAGCGGCCCCGAGGCGACGAACGAGAAGCCCAGCTCGTAGCCCGCCTTCTCGTAGGCGGCGAAACGCTCCGGTTCGACGTAGCGCTGGACCGGCGCGTGGCGCGGAGTCGGCCTCAGATACTGGCCGAGCGTTACGATGTCGACGCCGGCAGCGCGCAGGTCCGACATCGTCTCGAGCACCTCGTCGTCCGTCTCGCCGATGCCGACCATGATGCTGCTCTTGACGAAGCGCCCGGGCGCCCGCGCTTTCGCGTAGCGGAGCACCTCGAGCGATAGGTCGTAGCTGCAGCGCCGGTCGCGGATGGTCGGCGTCAGCCGCCGCGTCACCTCGATGTTGTGGGCGAAGACATCCGGCGCCCCGTCGACCATCACGTCGAGATCGGCATGGCGCCCGCCGAAATCGCCCACCAGCGTCTCGACCAGCAACTCGGGCTGGTGCTGGCGCAGCGAGGCCACGGCCCGCGCCATGTGCAACGCGCCACCGTCGAGGAGATCGTCGCGGTCGACCATGGTGAGCACGACGTACTTCAGCCCGATGGACGCGATGGCCCGGCCCACGTGCTCGGGCTCGCGCGGGTCGACCGCGCCGCGCGGATTGCCGGTCGTCACCGCGCAGAAGCGGCAACCCCGCGTGCACATGTGACCGAGCAGCATCACCGTGGCCGTGCCCGCGCCCCAGCACTCGCCGACGTTCGGGCAGCGTGCTTCCTCGCATACGGTGAACAGGTCCAGGCCGCGCAGGGTCTGCTTGAGCCGGGCGTAGCTCTCGCCGCCGGGTGCGCGGACTTTCAGCCAGTCCGGTTTGCGCTCGCGCGGGACCGGGCCCGGCTGAGCGGGCTGCTCCAGATCAGTCACGGCGCTAGCCTAGTGTCCGGCCACGAGACCCGCAATCCCGTCAGCCGGGCGAAAGCCGGCGGATGGCGTCGGGACCGACCGGATCGATCACTCCCCGCTCGGTGAAGATGGCGGTCACGAGCCGCGCGGGCGTCACGTCGAACGAGGGGTTTTTCGCGTGGACGCCTTCTGGCACCAGGCGCCGGTCGCCGAGGTGCGTCACCTCGCGCTCGCTGCGTTCCTCGATCGGGATCGCGTCGCCCGATGGGCACTGCTCGTCCACCGTGCTCCAGGGGGCTGCGACGTAGAACGGACGGTCGTGCAGCTGCGCCAGGCACGCCACCGAATAGGTGCCGATCTTGTTGGCCACATCGCCGTTGGCCGCGATGCGGTCGGAGCCGACGACGGCCAGGTCGATGACTCCGCGCGCGAAGAACGAGCCGGCGCTGTTGTCGGTGATCACTTGCACATCGATGCCGTCGCGCGCCAGCTCCCAGGTCGTCAGCCGCGCACCCTGCAGATACGGCCGCGTCTCGTCGGCGAGCACGCTGACCTTCTTGCCCGAGTCGCGTGCCGCGCGGATCACGCCCAGCGCCGTGCCGTAGCCGCCCGTCGCCAGCGCGCCGGCGTTGCAGTGCGTCAGGATGGTCGCGCCGTCGGGCACGCGCTCGGCGCCGAGCTGGCCCATGTGGCGGTTCGCCTGCACATCGTCGGCGTGGATGCGGCGCGCCTCCGCCGCCAGCAGCTCGACCCGACCCGCGCTGTCGCCCTGGCGCGCCACCAAGAGCATGCGATCGACGGCCCAGGCCAGGTTCACCGCGGTGGGACGCGCGGCCTTCAGTCGCTGGCCCGCGGCTTCGAGCGGCTCGCCCGCGCGCGCTGCCAGCACCATGCCGTAGGCCGCTGCGATGCCGATGGCCGGCGCGCCACGCACGATCATGTCGCGGATGGCCGCCGCCACGCCGTCCACGTCGTCGACCACCACGTAGTGTTCCTCGACCGGCAACAGCCGCTGCTCCAGCATCACGACCGAAGCGTTGTCCGGCGTCAGCTCCACGGCGGAGTAGTCGCTGCCGCTCAGGGGTTCGGGGTGTGGCAATCGCATCAGCTCTCTCCATTCTCGAGCAAGCGTTGGAACAAGCCGCTGACCAGCTTTGGATTGGCCGAGCCGCGCGTTTCCTTCATCACGCGACCGACGAAGAAACCGAGCACACCCTTCTTGCCGCCGCGGACGGCGTCCGCCTCTTTGGGATGCTCGTCGATCAGCCGCTGGCAGAGCGGCAGAAGCTCGCTCTCGTCGCCCACCACGCGGATGCCGCGCTCGGCCACGACCGCGCGCGGCATGCGGTCGGTGCCCGCGACGAGGCCGTGCACTTCCTTCGCCTGCTTGCCGCTGATCTGCCCGTCGTCGACCAGCTCGAGCAGCTCCACCACCTGCGCCGGCGTCACGCTGAAGCTCGCTTCGAGACCGTGCGTCGACAGCCCTCTCAGCACCTCGGTCTGGACCCAGTTGGCAGCCTTGACGGGGTCGGAATAGCGCGTGAGGACCTGCTCGAAGAAGCCGACCACGGCGGGATGCTGCGTCAGCGTCTGCGCCGCCCGCTCGCCCAGACCGAGCTCGCTCGTCCAGCGCCGGCGCCGCGCCGCGGGCAGCTCCCCTACCCCGATCCGCGCGGCGTCGGCCAGCGCGTCGGAGATGATCAGCGGTGGCAGATCCGGCTCGGGGAAGTAGCGGTAGTCGTGCGCTTCCTCCTTCGAGCGCAGCGTGCGCGTGGTGCCGCTGTCCGGGTCGAAACTGCGCGTCTCCTGTACGACCCTGCCGCCGCTCTCGACGACGGCCGTCTGCCGCGCGATCTCCACCTCGATGGCCCGCTCCACGAAGCGGAACGAGTTGAGGTTCTTCAGCTCGGTGCGCGTGCCCAGCGTGTCCGCACCGCTCGGCCGGATCGAGACGTTGGCGTCGCAACGGAAGCTGCCCTCCTCCAGGTTGCCGTCGTTCACGCCGATCGACATCAGGATTTCGCGCAGCGCCCGGAGGTAGGCCGCGGCTTCTGCCCCGCTCCGCAGGTCGGGCTCGCCGACGATCTCCACCAGCGGCGTGCCCGCGCGGTTCAAATCTACGAGCGATTGACCGCCCACGCCGTGCACGTTCTTGCCGGCGTCCTCCTCCATGTGCACGCGCGTGATGCCGGCGCGTCTGACCTCGCCGTCGAGCTCCAGGTCGAGGTGGCCGTGCTCGCTGAAAGGTTCCTCGTACTGGCTGATCTGGTAGCCCTTCGGCAGATCCGGGTAGAAGTAGTTCTTGCGCGCGAAAATGCTCCGCTCGTTGATGCGGCAGCCCAGCGCGAACGCTGCGCGCACGGCGTACTCCACGGCGCGGCGGTTGAGGACCGGCAGCGCGCCGGGCAGCCCCAGACACACCGGGCAGACGTTCGTGTTCGGCCGCTCGCCGAAAGCGGTGGAGCAGCCGCAGAACAGCTTGCTCTCCGTGAGCAGCTGGGCGTGGACCTCGAGCCCGATGACGGCTTCGTACCCGGTCACGCGCGGAGCCTAGTACCCGGACGCCGTCGAGACGAGGGAATGCCCCTTGCGGCGGCGCAACAAGTCTCTGGGCGAGGGGGCAACACGAAGGGCCGAAGGGCCGAAGCGGTCTGGGGGTCGCGGGAGAGGGCGGCCCTGGCCGGCTCATCCAGAGGAAGCGCCACAACGCTCGGGCCGGCCGCTGGGCGACCCACCCGCTGGATTAGCCGAGCTCCCCGCCACAAGGCTCGACCCAGAAAAACCTTCGGTCCTTCGGCCCTTCGTGTGGATCCCGGAAAGGCGGACAGTGGATGGCCGTACTAGTGGTGCTTCAGGCGCGTGATGCCGGCGAAGCCCTTCTCGCCGGGCTCCTTGCGCGGATTGGCGGTCTCCTGCGAGCCGTCGCGGCCGCGGAAGCTCATCAGGAGGTCCTTCTCGAAGATGAACTGGTCGCGCGAGTCGTAGGGCGCCGCGTGCACGCCCGTGTCCATGCGGATTGCATCGCAGGGGCAGGCCTCGACGCAGAAGCCGCAGAAAATGCAGCGCAGCTCGTCGATCACGAAGCGCTCCGGGAAGCGCTCGTAGCCGTGCCGCGGGTCGCCCTCGGGGTACTCCGCCGCCTCGATGTGGATGCACTGCGCGGGGCACGCCGTGGAACAGCACAGGCACGCCACGCAGCGCGGTGAGCCGTCGTGGCGGTGCGTCAGACGGTGCATGCCGCGAAAGCGCTCGGGATACGGACGTCGCTGCTCGGGATAGCTGATGGTGTTGATGCCGTCCTCGATACCCTCGAGCACCGGGTCGGGGCGCTGCCCGAACGCCATCTCCTTCGTGTTCTTGAAGAAGTGCTTCATCGCGATGCCGAGACCGCGCGAGATCTCGGGGATGTAGGCCTGCACGCGCCCGCTGCGCGAAGGGCGCGGTATCGGCGTGCCGACGACCTTGCGCGGTCCGAGGGGTCCTGTCGTCGTCATCGAATCGTCCTCCGGGCCCTCATGCGCCCATCTTCACGGAGCGCGTGCCGCCTTGCGCCGCCGCGTACTGCGCGGAGGTGCTGGCCAGCATGCGGCGCTTCTTCACAGGCTTGATCAGGAACAGTACGAGCCAGACCCCGAGACCGATCGTCACGGCCGCCACGACGACCATCGACAGGTTCGCCAGGTAGTCGAGACCCGCGATGGTCGACGGCCCGCCCGACTGCAGCGCCAGGATGACCAGGCCGGTCGCCAGGATGTTGAGCAGCGCCGCCGGCAGGAGCTTGCGCCAACCGAGCCGCATCAGCTGGTCGTAGCGGAAGCGCGGCAGCGTCCAGCGGATCGTGATCTGCAGCCAGCACAGCGCGCACACCTTGAAGATGAACGCCGCGACGCCGATCAGGATGACCGTGATCTGCGTGAGCGGCTGGCTGAAGATCAGCGTGTTGCCGATCACGACGTGGAAGCCGTCGCGATACAGGAACGGCACGTGCCAGCCACCAAAGAACAGCGTCGTCATCAAGGCGCTGGCCGTGACCACCGTGACGTACTCGGCGAAGAAGAACATCGCGAACTTCATCCCCGAGTACTCGGTGTAGTAGCCGGCGACGATCTCGCTTTCGCCTTCCGGAAGGTCGAAGGGCGTGCGCTTCGACTCCGCGATAGCCGCAGCGAAGAACAGGAAGAACGCCAGGGGCTGGACGAAGATCCCCCAGGTGTGCTCGGCCTGCCAGCGCACCATCGAGTCCAGCCGGAGCGTGCCGTAGACCATCAGCGTGCCGACGATGGTCAGGCCCATGGCCACCTCGTAGGAGACCATCTGGCTGGCGGCGCGCAGCCCGCCGAGCAGACTGAACTTGTTGTCGCTCGACCAACCTGCCAGCGCCGCGCCCACGATACCGGTGCCGGCCAGGGCGAAGAAGTAGAGGATGCCAATGTTCAGATCGAGGCCCTGCAGCTTGACGGCGCCGTCGACGCACACGCCGTTCGCGGGCACCATGCGCAACAGGTGTCCGTAGTCGATGTGCCCGTTCTTCGTGGCGAAGCACAGCGTGTCGCCGAACGGCACTACCGCCATCACCACCAGTACGGGGAAGAACGAGATGATCGGCGCCAGGCTGTGCAGGAAGCGGTCGGCACCGGGGGGGATGAAATCCTCCTTGAACAGTGCCTTGAGGCCGTCGGCCGCCGGGTGCAGAAGCCCGATCAAGCGCAGGCCCACGCGCTCTTCCTTGCGCACGCTGTAGGCGGAATAGAAGGCGCCGAACAGGATGGTGGCGGCCAGCACCGCCGCGCCACCGAAGTACGCGAAGTCCCGGACCTGCCGGCCTGCCGGCGTGCCCTTCATCACGATCGCCACCAGGAACGTGAAGGCGTGGGCGGCCAGACCCGCGTAGAAGATGCGGCGCGGATCACCGATCCACTTGATGAAGCCGTCGAAGCTGTTGCGTACCCCGCGCGCGCCGATGCGCCGCGCGATCACCAGGCCCGTGCCCCAGATGAAGAAGATCGCCAGCTGGCTGAAGAACACCGCGCGGTCGGTGCGATCGGCTGGCAGCGGCTTTTTCGCCACGACGTACGCGATGATGCCGGCGGCAACCAGCACTGCCGGGACCGCTGCGAGCCCCTGCGCGACCGCCCGCGGCAGCCAGAGCACTGCGCGGTTCGGTCCAACGCGGTCGGCGATGACGGCACCCTGGCGGCGATCCACCCACGTGAGCAGCACGCCCAGAAGCATGCCGAACATCACGACGACGATCGCCTTGATGGCGAAGACGATGATGGTTCCCAGGGTCATCCAGCTGCTCCCGGCTGCTCGCTCGGCCCGCTCGTGGCGCCGGCCAGCGCTGCGCCCGCTTCCGGCGCCATCGCGCCGCGGACATCCTTCAGCTTCTTCCAGCCCATCGCGTAGTCCATGCGGCGTCCGAGCTCGGCGATGAGCTTCCACCCCGGCTTCGAGTCGCCGAGCGGGCGGATCGCGCGCTCGCTCTCCTGCGCCATGCCCTTCGCATTGACGAAGGTGCCGTCCGACTCGGCCCAGCTGCTCACCGGCAGCACGACCTCGGCGTGCTCGACGAACGGACCCTCGTGGGTCGCCAGCGCCACCACGGCCTGGGCCTTGCCGAGAGCCGCCGCCAGCGCGGGGTCCGCCGCGTACGAGCCGAGCACCAGCACGTGGCTGAGCTTCTTCGCCTCGAGCGCTGCGACCAGATCCGCGAACGAGCCGGGCGGGCTGCTGGTCGAAAGCGCAGTCGCGCCAGCGGTGTTCGGGTTCTTGTCGGTGTGGCGCAGGATGTCGTCGCCCTCGCCGGGAGCCTTGCCCGACAGGAACAGGTTGCCGGCGCCCATGTAGTCGCGCGCCAGCGTGAGCAGCGCGAAGTTGTCCTCGTTGGAGTGCTGGGCGCTGAGCACGATCGCCAGCGCGTCCGGGTCGGCCTTGCCGAGCAGCTTGGCAGCCTTGCCGAGCGCCGCGTCGTAGTCCGTCTTCTCGCCGCCCACGCGGGCCTCGAGCACGCGGTCATCGTTGATGCGCGCGTAGTCGAGCATGCCCTCGTCGCACATCCAGTACTTGTTGACCTCGAGGTTCTCGCGCGGGCGGTAGCGGTACACCGTGCTGGTGCGCGGGTCGAAGTCGGCGAAGGCGTTGCAGCCCGTGGCGCACCCGGTGCACACGGTGCGCGCGGCGCGCAGGAACCACACGCGCGCCTTGAAACGGAAGTCCTTGCTGGTCAGCGCCCCGACGGGGCACACGTACTCCGTCATCAGCGTGTAGGGGTGATCCAGCTGCCGCCCCGGCGCGAGCACGATCTCGCCCAGGTTGCCGCGCTCGCGCTTGTCCAGCACCGGATCCTTCGCCAGCTCGTCGCAGACGCGCACGCAGCGGGTGCACACGATGCAGCGCTCGGCGTCGTAGACCATCGTCGGGCCGAAGCTCTGCGCCTTCGGCATGTGGATGATCTCGTCGCGCATGCGTTTCTTCGAGTGCTGGTGCTCCAGCCAGTAGTCCTGCAGCCTGCACTCGCCAGCCTGGTCGCAGATCGGGCAGTCCACCGGGTGGTTGAGCAGCAAGAATTCCTGCACCGAGTGGCGTGCGCGCGCCACGTGCTCGCTGGTCTCGCTCAGGACCTGCATGCCCTCGGCCACCTGCATCTGGCAGGCCGGCTGCAGCTTCGGCTTCTTCTCCTGGACGTAGTCCTGCTTTTCGTCGTCCCAGCGCACCACGTCCAGCATCAGCGGCTTGCGCCCGGGCGGCGGCGCAATTTCCACCAGACACATGCGGCAGTTGGCCGCGACGCTCAGGCCGGGGTGCCAGCAGTAGTGCGGGATGTCGATCCCCTGGCGGTGGGCCGCCCGGATGATCGTATCGCCCGGTTCGAATGGGATCTCGCGGTCGTCCAGTTTGAACGTAGGCACCTGATCAAATCCTCGAGTAAGCAGCGGACCTCAGCGGTCGCATTCGCCACCGATCATGTTCAGCGAGCCGAAACAGGGCACCACATCCGCCACCATCGACCCGGTGATGAGCTTCTCAAGACCGCCAGTGTTGAGGAACGCCGGCGGGCGGATGCGGACGCGATAGGGCGTGCCGCTGCCGTCGCTCACCAGATAGAAGCCCAGCTCGCCGTTGCCGCCCTCGGTGTACGAGTACACCTCGCCGGCCGGGATCTTGAGGCCCTCCATCACGATCTTGAAGTGCTGGATGGTGCCTTCGATGGTCGTGTAGACCTCGTCCTTCGGAGGCAGCACGACGCGCGGATCGTCGATGTTGACCGGGCCCGAATCGGGCATCTGCTCGACGCACTGCGCGACGATGCGCATGCTCTGTTTGATCTCTTCGATGCGCACGACGAAACGGTCGTAGCTGTCGCCGTGCTCGCCGATCGGCACATCGAAGTCGACTTCGCCGTACTTCATGTACGGCGCCGCCTTGCGCACGTCGTAGGGCACGCCGCTGGCGCGCAGACATGGGCCGGTCCAGCCGAGCGAGATCGCGTCATCGGCGCTCATGACGCCGACGTTCTGCAGCCGGTCGAGGAAGATGCGGTTGCCGTACAGAAGCTCCTCGACCTCGGAGATGATGCGGAGCACGTGCTCCGACACCGCCAGCGAAGTCTCCTTGAAACCGTCTGTCGGTGGCTTGGCCATGCCTCCCACGCGACCGAAGCTGTGCGTGAGCCGGGCACCCGTCTCTTCCTCGAGCAGGTCCCAGATCATCTCGCGGCCCTTCATCATCCACAGGAAGGGCGTGAAGGCGCCGAGCTCCATGGCCATGGCGCCGGCGGCCGTGAGGTGGTCGCTGGCACGTGCCATCTCGCCGAGGACCATGCGGTAGTACTGGCAACGGTCCGGCACCGTGACGCCCAGCGCCTTTTCGCACGCCAGAGCGAAGCCGACGTTGTTCAGCATCGGCGAGACGTAGTTGCAGCGGTCGACGTAGGGAAACACCTGCGACCAGTTGCCGCGCTCGCACATCTTCTCGAAGCCACGGTGCAGGTAGCCGACCTGCACGTCGCAGCGCACGATGCTCTCGCCGGAAAGCTCCATCACGACGCGCACCGTGCCGTGCATCGCGGGGTGCGAGGGCCCCACGTTGATGAGCATCGGCTCCGAGGGGAGCTCGAATCTCCGATTCGTCCAGATCCAGGTCCAGCGGCTCCATCAGGTATGTACCTCGTCGGCGGCGATGGGAGGCTGATCGGCGTCCTCCTCGTCGGCCACCCACTCGTGGGTCTGGCGCCCGAAGCTCATGCCCTCGTCGGGGCCGAAGGGCGGCAGCTTCTGGATGTTCGGCGCGTCGCGATACGGCACCAGCGGCTGGATCTTGTCAGCCGGGTAGTCCTTGCGCAGCGGATACCCGACGAACTCGGGGTACATCAGGATGCGGCGCAGGTCCGGGTGGCCCTTGAACGTCACGCCCAGCATGTCGAAGCACTCGCGCTCCATCCAGTTCGCGCTCGCCCACAGATCGGTCAGCGTGTCGATCTCGGCGCCTTCACCGTCCTCGTCGCCCACCCTCGCCTTGAGCCGGAGACGATGCCCGCGCGTCAGCGAGTGGAAGTGTGCGACGACCTCGAAGCGCGGCTCGCGATCGGGAAAATCGACCGCGGTCAGGTCGACCAGCATGTTCATGTCCGCCTGCGGCGCGTCCTTCAGGAACGCGGCCACCTCGTGCCAGCTGCCCGGGTCGAGCACGACGGTGTCGTCGCCGTGCTGGGCATGCGTCTCGAGGACGGCAGAGGGGAACTTCTTCTTGATGAGCTCGACCAGGGCCTTGGACATCTATCGGCGCCTTCGGAAGGAAAGGAAAAAGGGCTATACCTCGGGATTCTTCGATCGCCTGAGCTTCACGAGGCCGTAGTCGGGAACCGTCACGGGATCGGTGCGGGGCTTGACGATGCCGGGCGTGCGGTCTCCGCGCTGGATCTTGTCCTGCAGCAGCATCAGGCCATCCAGCACGGCCTCGGGGCGCGGCGGACAGCCAGGGATGTAGATGTCGCAGGGGATGATCTTGTCGATGCCGGCGACGCACGTGTAGTTGTCGTAGAAACCGCCGCACGAAGCGCAGGTGCCGAAAGCCAGCACCCACTTCGGCTCTGCCATCTGCTCGTAGATGCGCTTGAGCACAGGCGCCTGGCGCTGCGTGATCGTGCCCACCACCCAGAGCAGGTCCGCCTGCCGGGGCGAGAAGCGCGGGGCCTCGGCGCCGAAGCGCGCGAAGTCGAAGCGCGGGCTGGACACGCCCATGAACTCCATGCCGCAGCAGGCGGTCACGAAGGGGTACATGAACAGCGAGTACTTCTGCGCCCAGTGCAGCATGTCGGCAAAGCGCGTGGTGGCGAAGCCCTGGCCGGCGCCCGGCTCGATCACCTTCGTGGTCGTCGACTTCAGCTCTCCCATTCCAGCGCTCCCTTCTTCCAGCAGTAGAGGAGCGCGATGAGCAGTGCCGCGATGAACATCAACATCTCGGCGAAGCCCTGCCAGCCCAACCCCTTGAACAGCGAGGCCCACGGGTAGATGAACACCACCTCGACGTCGAAGACGACGAACAGGATGGCGGTCAGGTAGAACTTCACGTTCATCCTGATGTGGCGCGCGCCCTGGGTGTCGTTGCCGCACTCGTACGGCATCATCTTCTCGGGCGTCGGGTTCTTTTTTCCGATCAGCGCGCCGCCGACGAACATCCCCATGCACACGGCGGCCGCGACCAGGAACATCAGGAACATCGGGAGGTACAGCTCGACCATTGGCTTTTTCGCTTCTCCGACCCGCAGCTGTACGACAAAACAGCTGAATTTCTCGTATAGCGCGAGTGATCTAGTCCTGGCGCCCCGGCCCTGTCAATCCGAGCAGGAAGGCCGGACATTCCGCTGGATCCCCGCCTAGCACGGGCCGGCGGCCGGCAGGAACAGCCAGGCTCAGTCGCTACCCGCGGCCAGCAGCTCGCGCCAGGAGTCGAGCGGAGCCCCGAGCTGGCGCTGGATCGCATCGACGATGCCCGAGAGTTCGCCGTCCTCGACCCCCGCTGCGCGGGCTTCCTCGACGGCCCCGAGCGCGGCCACATGGCGTCCCCGGGACGCCAGCGCCTGGGCCAGCAGTGGCCAGACCCGCGCCCCGCTTGCCCCCAGATTCGCAGCACGGCGCAGCGGTGCGATGGCTTCACCGGCCCGCTGGTCGGCGAGCATCGCCTCGCCCAGCCGTACGAAGATGTCAGGCGCCGCGTTGCCGTCGCCGGCGTACTGCACGCCGAGCCGCAGCACTTCCTCGCCCTTCTCGACCTCACCCAGCGCGATGCACGCGCTGCCCAGAAGCCCCAGCCCCTTGGCGATCACGCTGCGGGTGTCCGGCGCGAGCAGCTGCCCCTCGGGCGTGCGCAGGAAGATGGCCAGCGGCGCCGGCCAGGGGCCGAGCAGTTCCAGCACCCGGACGTGGTCGTCGTTGTTCGCGGCTTCCTCGGCTTCGGCGACCCGGCCCAGCTCGATCGCGCCGCGGCCCGCGCCGCGCTGGGCGCGGTCGAGCTCCTCGCGTACGTGACTGCGCAGCCGCAGGCGGAGCTCCTCCAGCTGGCAGACCTCGTCGATGCCGTCGTGCGACAGCGAGAGCCGCGCCTCCCCGTCGCGCTCGATGACGAGTTCCTGCAGGCTGTAGCCGTACAGCGGGGCCAGCAGGAGGTAGCGCACTCCGATAAACAGCTGCAGGGCCTCGGTGTCGGTCGCCCGCTCGGGCGCGGGCCCCACCGTCTCGTCGGCGACCAGCGCAGAAACCAGGCGGCGCCGGAAATCCGCCAGCGTCAGCCGCTGGGTGTCGGCGTCCAGCACTTCTTCCTCGGCGCCGCCCACCACGAAGTCCACCAGCGTGTTGCCGGGGTTGCGGCGGTCCACCGTGAGCGCGGTGATGCGCGCACCGGTGATCATCGCAAACGCGAAGAAACGCGCGCCGATGATGTCGCACAGCGCCTGGAAGCTACCGATGCCTTCACCGATACGCTCGAACCAGCCGTCCGTCCGGATCGACTCGAGAGGAAAAACACGGGGCTCGGACATCGGCGGAAGCGAAGGCGAGAATCGCACGGACCCAGGGCGGGAACAAGTGCCCGTACTGAAGCGCCAGTATAGTCGAACCGCCATGAGCGCACCTCTGGATCAGCCGGAAAGCCAACGCGGTCTGGAGGCGCTCGTGACGGGGCGCGATCCGGATGGGCTGGAGGTGCTCACCGAGTCGCTTCCGGGCCGGGCCCGCGCCCTCGCGGAGGTCGCCTACGTGCTCGCCGTCATGATCGCGCCCTCCCTGCTGGGATCCGGCGTGCGCAGCTGGGCCGGAGCCGGCGTGCTGGCCGTGCTGGGCGTGCTGCTGGTTCGCCCCTGGCACCCGGGCAGGCTCGGGCTGCCAGCGCGCATCGGCTCGGCGCTCGGCGTGGCCGCGCTGGTGGTTCTGGGGTTCGCCTACCGGCCGCGCGCCCTGCTCGGCGCGGCGCACGTGTCGGGTCAGAGCTTCTTCCTGCAGCTCACCGCGCGCGACCTGTGCCTGCTCGGAGTGGCGCTCTTGATCGTGCTGTCCGATGGGCAACGCCTGCGCCAGCTCGGTCTCCGGCGCCAGGGGGTCGGGCGCGAGCTCGCGGTCGGGCTGCTGGTGCTCGGCGGCACCTACTTCGTCCACTTCGCCGCCGCGCTGCCACTGTCGGCGATCGCCTTCGCTCTGGGCGCGGGCAAGGCCGAGATGGCGCAGCGCAGTGGCTTCCTGCGGGTGCTGGTGGGCTGGGCGGAGCAGATCAGCCCCTGGCAGATCCCGCTCTTCATGGGCTTCGCCGGCGCCTTCGAGGAAGTGGTGTTCCGCGGCCTGCTGGTCACGCGCCTGCGTCGCGTGGGCGGTCGCTGGTGGCTCGCGCTGCTGCTCGCGGCGTCGCTGTTCGGTCTGGGTCACCTCGAGGAAGGCACGCTCGCGGCATTCCAGACGGGCATCCTCGGACTCTGGTTCGGACTGGTCTTCCTCAGGCGAAAGCGGCTCGAGTCGGTCATCGTCGCGCACGCGCTGTTCAACACCATCATGTTCGCGGCGATGATCGCCATGGCCCACAGCGGCCTACTGGATGCCGCACAGAAGATGCTCGGGCACTGACAGCTAGCGCGCGATCCAGACCGTCTTCTGGTTCACGAACTCGTGCATGCCTTCGCGGCCCAGCTCGCGGCCGTAGCCGGAGTTCTTCACGCCGCCGAAGGGCAGCCGCGGGTCGGACTTGACCAGCCCGTTGACGAACACCATCCCCGACTCGATCTGCGCGGCCAGGCGCTTGGCTTTGTCGATGTCCCTGGTCCAGATGGAAGCGCCGAGACCGAAGCTGGAGCGGTTCGCCAACCGCACCGCGTGCTCGTAGTGATCGGCCTCGATCACGGCCGCCACCGGACCGAAGGTCTCTTCCTCGAACACCGGCATGTCCGGCGTCACGCGCGACAGCACCGTCGGCGCGTAGAAGAAACCGGCGCGTTCCAGCCGCTGGCCGCCGGCGAGGAGCTTGGCGCCCATCTCGATGCTGTCGGTCACCTGATCGTGCAGCGTGTCGACCAGATCCTGGCGCGCCAACGGTCCGACCTGGGTCTGGCGATCCATCGGATCGCCGACGCGGAGCGCCTGCATCGCTTCCACGAACTTCGGCACGAAGCGCGGCGCGATGCTCTTTTCCACGATGAAGCGCTTGGCGGCGATGCAACTCTGCCCCGAGTTGAGCACGCGCGAGCGCACGGCCGTCGCCACCGCGGCGTCCAGATCGGCGTCCTCGAGCACGATGAACGGGTCGGAGCCGCCCAGCTCGAGCACCGTCTTCTTCACGTGCCGCCCGGCCGCCTCCCCCACCGCGCGGCCCGCGCGCTCGCTGCCCGTCAGCGACACGGCGACGATGCCGGGGTTCCCGATGATCTCGTCGGTCAGCTCGATGGACATCAAGAGCGACGTGAACACGCCCGACGGGTAGCCCGCGCGGCGGAACACATCCTGGATGGCGAGCGCGCAGCCCGACACGCTGTTGGCGTGCTTGAGCAGCCCGACGTTACCCGCGGTGAGCGCCGGCGCCGCGAAGCGGAACACCTGCCAGAACGGGAAATTCCACGGCATCACCGCGAGCACCGGGCCGAGCGGGTCGTAGCGCACGAAGCTCTCGGCCGCGTCACTGCCCAGGCGCTGCGGGGCGAGGAAGCGCGCGCCGTTCTCGGCGTAGTGCTCGCACACCCAGGCGCACTTCTCGACCTCGGCTTCCGCCTCGACGATGGGCTTGCCCATCTCGCGCGTCATCAGCCCCGAGAGGTCACCCGAGCGCTCGCGCAACACCTCGGCGGCGCGCTTGAGCAGACCGGCGCGCTCGGCGACGGGCGTGGCGCGCCAGGCGTGGAAGGCATCGCGCGCGCTGACGATGGCGTTGTCGACCTCGCTCGGCGTCAGCTCCTCGTACTCGCGGATGTGCTTGCCGGTGGCTGGATTGATGGACTGCATGTCGTGCCTCCGAAAGGGTCCCGGATGGAGCGCCGCTGCTCCTGCCGCGGCAGATCCGTACGGTGTGTCCGCGCGTGGCGGATGTCCACAGGGGTCGCCCTCGCCCGGCGCATTTCGCGCGCCGAGTTCGGCCCTGTCGTCGGTCGATCTCAGCGGGGGCCGAACTCGATGGCGCCGCCGGGCAGGAAGTACAGGATGTTCATGGTCCCGCCTTGCACGGTCGGCACATGCCAGGAGCCGGGCTCGTAGACGGTCCAGCCCGGCGCGCGCCCGTCGAAGCTCGGCGTCCCGTCGACGGCAAAGCACAGGTCGAACTCGCCCTTCGGATGCGTGTGCCCTGGACCCGGTCGATCCATGCGCACCGCATCGATCGACAGATCGCTCTCCGGGCTCGCCTTGCGCACGCGTGAGTAGCTCACGCCGGGGCCGCCGTCGCGCGAGCACAGCCAGCCGCCTGCAACGCCCTCGGCAAACAGCCTGGCCAGGGCGCGCATCTCGTCGCCGTCGACGGGGAAGCGCTGCTGGAGCACGTCGGCTGCACTCTGCTCCGGCTTCATCTCGAGCAGGGCAGAAACAATGGGCTCGAGGGCTTGTTCGAACTCTTCGCGCGACATGCGCCCGGGCGTAGCACGCGAGCACCGCATCTCAAACCGGCGGCGCGTCAGATGAGGTCGAAGCCGAGGCGGGCGTCGAGGGTGGGCAGGACCAGGTGACTCTGGATGGAGTCGTCGAGGCTGGTCAGGGCTGCGTCCACGCTCTGCTGCGGAAGCGCCGTGCCCTGACCGGCGGTCGCTGTCGTGTGGGACGACAGCGCGCCGGTCACGCCGACGCCCACGGCGAGTACGACGCGATCGGCGATCTCGGCCTGGTAGCCCAGCTCGACCATCCACATGCGAATGGTTGTAGCCACCGAGTACGCGCCGCTGACCTCGGAGCTGCCGGCGAGCGCGCTGGTCTTGATCGAACCGCCCAGGCGCAGCTCCGCGTAGCCGGCGTCGAGATAGACGCCGGTGTTGTGGAAGGGACGCAGCCCGATAACGGCGTGCCAGCTCCGGCCGCGTTGGTAGCCGTGTGCCGCGAGCGCGCCCGTGCCCGAATCGGTGTCCGTCGCCACCGTAGCAGCGTTCGTGACGAAGCCGAGGTAGCTCGACGGCAGCCAGCCGTAGCCGCCACCGAGGCGCAGACCGCCGGGCGTCTCGAGTCGCCCCTGGATCGACACGTCCACCGGCGCGCGCGTCGCCCCCTCGACCGACAGCATCCAGCGCGAGGCCGCATCGTGATGCCGGGCCGGGACGTCCGGTACCGCGCGGTCGCGCTCGGCACCCACGCTGCGAGGTGCGGAAGCGAACTCCGGAAACACCGCCGGCGACACGGGCGCATTCGTCGATGGTGCGGGCGGCGGGTGCGGCCGGGACGGCTCTGCCGCCGGCGCGGCGGACCGCGTGCCCGACAGCGACGGGAACGCCTGTGTCGCCCCAGGCGCCGGCTTGATGTCCAGCGTAGTCGGCGCAGCGGCATCCTCGACTATCGCGAAGCTGGCCCGCCCGCTGGGGAGCGGTCCGCTCGCGTGCGCGTCGTGAACCGACAGCATGGCCGCCAGAACGGCGAGCGGCGCGACAAGGCGATAGCCGGACATCTACCCGGGACAACGGCCGGCAGCAGCGGAGCGATAAGGTCCCGCGAGCGGAGCGAGACCGGGCATCCGCTACGCGATGGAAGCTACGCGCGGCGTGGTCCAGCCGACCATCATGGCGTCCCGAAATGGGACGACTCTGCCAGGTCGTTGGCGTTGTGGTGCTGCTGCCTGGCGAGAGTAGGATTGATGATCGGGCTCGCTGCCGGGGACGTCCACGCAGGACTGTCTGGTGGCGGCGGTGCAGAGCAGCACACGACGCGAAAGGAAGACGGCATGAGCGCAAGTACAGGCTCGTTCATCATGGCTACTACCGCGCTGGCTCTGGTCGCCGCCGCCTTGCCGGCCCGGGCGAAGTGTCCCTCGAAGTACGGCGTTGCGTCTCGGGTCCGACAGAGTGACGCCAAGGCATTTGCCAGCGTCAAGGTCGTCGGAAAATGGACGGAACAGCGGCAGGACACGGTCGCGCCGCTTCCACCCGACGAGTGCAACATCCGCGTGCACGCTGTCGGCCCCAAGCACTCCGACGGCACCTGGTACGAGTACACCGGACTGGCGATCTACCGCCGCAATATCTACAAGCAGGGCGTCGGCCCGTATCACTTCGATCATTTCTTCGCCTACGAAGACATGACGACGCTGAAGGGCTTTCCGACACCGCCCGACCAGCAGCTACTCAAGCTCTACGAGGACACGCTCCGCAGCAAGCACCCCTCCATTCCCGGCGTGAACGCCAGCCGCGTCACCCACGTCTACTCGATCGCGCTGTCCAAGGACGAGCGCTTCCAGGCTTCGAGTCGCACGCGGATCGCCTACAACGTGACGCTGGTGCTCGACACTCTGGTCAGCAACACCAAGCTGCAAAAGCAGCGCATTTTCGTGCGTACCAGCGCCATCAAGAAAGACAAGGACAGCGCATGGCGCGGCATCTTCCCGCAGAAAGTCCGCGACCAGAAGTCCGTCGTCCTGGCTGAACGCACCTTTCCCGGCACCGTCGCCAAGCAGTTGCCCCGGCTCCGTCACGTCGGCCTCGACGCGATGTTCGGCCCGGACGATCCCTACGCGGCGCTGGGCGTGCCCAGCTCCCAGGATCTGGAAGACGCCGCCGCTTCCGTCGTCCCGCTCGCCACTCGCAGCGCGCAGTGGTTCAACCGGATCTGCGGCCCGCAAGCAGCGCACTACGCCTACCAGGTGGGCAAGCCGGTCATCGAGGTCGATGGGCGGGACTTCAAGCTCGTCGATGGCAAGACCTTCCGCGCCAGGGTGCAGATCCCGCTGAGCTTGAAGTACGTCGACAGCCGGGCCAAGGGCGGACCCTACATGACGGGCCAGTACGTGCAGCACGTCAAGCTCACCTTCCACAGGGGAACCGACGGCAAGTACGCCGTGAGCAACCTGACCGTCCCGGGCCG
>CAWGGM010000004.1:0-470482 GCA_963822115.1 uncultured Pseudomonadota bacterium | reverse complement strand
GGCCCCTTCAGCTTCGGGCTCTATCGACATGTGTCCGCTGATTGCCAGAAGCGTGAGGAGCAGGAAGCGCACGGCAATAATGAAGAGGCCCAACGGGAAGACGAGGTTCGCTGCGCTGACCAGCTCTCCCGCGCGGTTCGCCCAGGTCCGGAACGACTACGATCGGCGAGCGCTTGGCATCCTCGGGCAGCCGCAGATTCCTTGACCTTGTCCTTGCCGTAGCGCTTGATGAAGCCGTGGCTGTCCAGCCAGGCGTTCCACTCCTTGCCTGTCAGCCAGTCGGAATAGGTCTGGCCCTTGACCACGTGCGGGAACGACGTGAAGTCCAGGTCCACCTGCTTGCGGAGGATGAACCAGTCCTCGTCCAGACCCTTGGCCACCTGCTTGAGCTTCTGTCCGGCGGTGGCCTCTGCGGGCGCGCCGAATCCTTCGATTGCGATGCGGTCGAAGACCCCCACGCCGAGGTGAAGCAGATTAGCGATGCGCCGACCCAGCCCACGACCACCACGGGCAGCCGCGCCTTGGGCTTGAGAAAGCGCGTGATGAGGTCGATGGTGATGTGCTTGCCCGCCGCGGTCGCAAGCGAACCGCCGAGCAAGGCGAGGAGCAGCGTCAGGCGTTTGCCCACGTCGCGCAGTCCGAGACCGCCGAGCAGCGTGAGCGCCGAGGCCTGCTGGAACCAGTTGAGCAGGTTGGACGAATAGTCGATGCCTACGCGCGCCCACAGCTTGGCCACGAGGAAGCCAGCGAAGAAGCCGATCGAAGCGCCGATGCGGCGTGCGTTCGTGCCCCACTTCTTCGGGATCATGTAGCCGAGCGTGCCGAGCACCACCGCGCCTAGCAGCCCGCGCAGAACGACGCCGGCCATGTTGCCGCTGTCGGGCGGCGAGGCCATGCCTTTGAGAACCACCCACAGCGATAGCGAGATGACCTCGAGCAGCAGCACGATTGCGCACAGGTACGCCTCGAAGGTCGTCCAGGCGTGGTCCAGGCGCGCTAGCGGTCGTCCCCACGCGGCGGCCTCGGCCGGTGGCTCGCCGTTGGAGCTGGGGGGCTCGCCTGGACCCTGGTGCTCCGCTGCCGGCTCGTCGGCGTCCTTCGCGTCGGCGTCCTTCGCGTCGGCGTCGGCTTCGGCGTCCTTCGCGTCGGCGTCGGCTTCGGCGTCCTTCGCGTCGGCGTCGGCGTCGGAGTCGGAGCTCTCCGCCTCCTCCTGGTCGGAACCGGCGCTTCCGGCTGCCGATCCAGCCGAATCCGGGGATCGATCGGAGCGCCGGTTTCCGGCCCCGCCTTCTTCCGGGTCGTCGGGCTTGTGCTCGTCGGCCATCTACGAAAGAGGGACGTTATTCCGGATTGGGGGTGCGCGTCACGCGCCTCTTTCGTCGCGGGTACAAAAAGCGTCGGGCCGGTCCTGTCCGGACCGGCCCGTCGTGTGTTCGCTCCCGGGCTTTGTCGGCCCCGACAACGGTCCTAGCAGGCGCCGATTTTCGAGAGCACTCCGCCCGGAATGGCGCTCTTCAGGCGCAGGCAGGCCTTCTTGAACACCTTCTTCCACGCGGCGTTCTCGGCTGCCGTGGGATTATGGACGCTCATCTTCTTCTTGAGACGCCCGAACGCGGCGTGGTCCGCGGCACGGATGCGCCGGGTCAGCGCCTTCGCTGCGAGATGACCCGTCTCGGTGACGATTTTGCGCTGGTCCGCCGGCATCTTCTTGAGCTGCTTGGCGCTCATCACCACCGCGCCGATGCTGAAATACGTCTTGGCGGTGTTGATGTGGTCGAGGCGAGAGGCCCACTGCAGCTGCTCGGCCGCCAGCGACGGCGTGTTCATCACGTCGATCGCGCCGCTGTTCAGCTTCGGCAGGAAGCCCACGACGCTCGAGGGCACCGGCGTCACTCCGCCGATGACCGCGTAGATCTTGGGGCCGATAATGTCGTCGGCGATGTCGCCGGGATGCTTGCCGCGCAGGTCGGTCGGCATCTTCACCGCGAAGCCTCGCGACATCACGCGGCCGATGCCCACGTCACCGAAGCCACCGAGGATGAAACCCTGGGACTCGAGCTTCTTCTCGAACGCGGGCTTCAGCTTGTTGCGGGCCTTGTCGAGCGCGGCCCAGCTGTTGAAGGCGCCGGGCATCTGCAGTCCGATGATCCCCTTGTCGATCGCCGAGAGGCCCACGCCGGTGATGGCCGCGCCGCCCAGCTGGCCGGAGCGGATCTTGCCCACTACCGACTTTTCCGGACCGGCAGTGCCGTTCCACAGCCAGACCACGTGGACTTCGCCGTGGGTCTTCTTCTTGATCGCCTTCGCCCAGGTCCTGAAGACGTTGCCCCAGGGGCTGCGTGGCGGAGCGAGTGTCGCCATCTTGAGAGTCGTCTTGGCTTGCGCTGCGGTTGCAGTGCCCAGTACGACGAAAACCGCGACAAATACCGCGGCGGTAATCCTTCGGATCATGTCCGACAACCTCCTACCTAGTCCGTTGTGCGCCCGGGGGGGCGGTCAGCTTGAGTCAGACGGGCCAGTCCGTGAAATCGATCAATCAGTACCCGAAAAAAAAGCAGGGGCTACCGCAATAAAGACTGATAGTCCGTGCAGGTCGTGCGCTGACGAGCCTGCCTACTGCGTGAACCCGCACTCTTCCTGCCAGATGCTGTTGCCCAGGTAGCGGCGGGCTCGCCGCTTGGCGATGACGTTCTGGAGCCGGGCATTCGGCATCGTGTCGCCCGCCGCTAGAACCTCGTTGAGCATCTTCATGTAGTCGGCCTTGTCGCTCTTCGCGCAGTAGTAGCGCGTGGCGTAGTTGAGCTTGACCGGAAGGAACTTGCCGCCGGTGAGCTGCAGTGCCCGGTCGAACTCGGCCTTGCTCTTCTTGAACTGCTTGAAGCTCGCGTAGTACGCGCCGAGAATCGTGTGGCCCATCGCGTGGTCCAGCGTGTCGTCGAGCGCGACCGACCGCTTGATCATCTCGATGCCGACATACAGGTTGCCCACGACCGCGGGCACGTCCTTCGACACGCCGACGTTCGACACCCAGGCATAGCCGGTCCAGAGCAGATCTTCCGCCTGGTCCTTGTCGGTGAAGTTGTCGGTGAGCCACTTGTGGATCGTGGCCTGGTTGCGCTCGGCCGCCTTGAAGCCCTTGGCGTGGTGCGACAGGAGTTCGACGCCGTAGAAGATCGCGCGCTGATAGGCAGCCCGAGCCCGCATGAGCTCGTACTGGGCCATCACGTCGTCGCCCTTCTCGTAGGCCTGTTCGTATTTGTCTTCGATGAAGGCAAACGAAGCGCCGCTCCACGACTTGGTGAGCATGAACAGGGCGTCGGTGTTGTCGGGGGCCAGCTTGTGCATGCCCTCCATCTGCCCCAGACCAGCGAAGGCGATCGTGTTGGCCACCTCGTAGTCCTGCAGCGTGTTGACAGCTCCGGACCCTTGCCGGGTGCCCTTGATTTGCCCATCCAGGAGCATCTTCTTGATGCAGCCGGTCGACCCCATGGTCAGCGCCAGGAGCAGGCCCGCCGCCGCCGTCCCTCGCAGGAAGCTCATGATGCGCCGGCATACAGGTGCCGGCCGCAGAATTCAATGACCGTGCCGCTTGTCGCGTGCGATCGCCAGCATCGAACACGCCGTCGAGGTGCGCACGTCGGGGTCGTCGTCGCCGAGCGCGGTGGCGGCCCGGGAGTAGTCTCCGAGCCGGATCAGGCCGAGCGCGGCCAGGCGCCGCTGGGCCGGGCTCTTCGAGCCGAGCTGTCGGGACAGCTCGCCCGACACCTTCGCATCGTGTGCAGCCGCCAGCGCGGCGCGCGCCTGGATTGCGACGAGCCCCTTGCCCGCCGCGAGCTTCTCCAGCTCCTTCGTGGCGTTTTTCCGCCCTGCCGGCACGCCCAGCGAGCGGGCCAGCGCCATTACCCGGATGTCGGGGTCGGTGTCTTTCGTCGCCGCCGCCAGGGCCTTCTGCACGTCGCCGTCGGTGACCGGGGCCACCTGGATGGCCAGCCGCCGTTCGGTATTCGTGCCGTCCTTGATGGCCCGGGCCAGCAAGGTGGCGCCCAGCTGGGCGTCCTCGCCGGGCTTGCGTGACAGCGCCTCGGCGGCCGCGATGGCCGCGAGCGACCCGCCGCTTTCCGCGATATTGCGCAGCTCGTCGGCCCCTCCCGCGCCGTACAGCGCAGGCATCGCCCAGGCATCGACGATGGATTGTCGCGCCGTGTCGCCGCTGTGTGCCCACAGGTCCTTCAGTGCCAACACCGCTCGTTGCCCGCCGATTGCGCCCACACCGCGCACCGCGAGGCTCCGGAGCAGCGGATTGGGATCCAGCCGGGCCGCGTCGAGCAGCGCGTCCAGATCGGCTGGGTCCTTGGCTTCGAGCGAAGCCCTGAGGGCTGCCTTGCGGACGCGCTGATCACCATCGACGAGGAAGTGGCGCCGCAGGCGGCCGTCGCGCGGGCCGGTCGCCGAGCGCGCGGCGACCGCGCGCCACGCACCGCTGGAGGCCTCGGAGTAGCGCTGGACCAGATCCGCCCGGTCCAGACGCCCGAGGTCGACAAGGAGCAGCGCCGACCGGGCGCCGACATCGTCGGGTTTCGAAGCGCGTTCGCGCAGGACCGGCTCCAGCGACCCGGCGCAGGCCCGGAGTGCATCCACCCGGTCTACGGCGGCCGGCCCCTTCGACGACCGGAGCTCGCGTCCGGCGACGGCGGTAGCCAGCTGGAGCGAGGTCGAGCGGTCCAGAGCGCCTTTCTTCTGGGTTTCGCTGATCTGCCGCTTGAGCTGTGCGAGGTCGCCGTGTAGGGCGGTCTGCACCACGGAGGCCGTACCGCAGGCTACAGTGCTGGCCGCTGCCAGTGCTACGACAAGCCATCGAGACATCGCACCCGGTGATAGCACGTCATCGCGAGGTCAACGCGACCCACTTGATCGTCAACGCGAACGCCCATCGGATGGGCCGGGGCGGGTCGCGGCTGCTGGGCCGCGTCGAGATGCTGGCGTCGGGCCGGGCCTGGCTCTGGGTCACCCGCCACCTGGACGAGCTCGAGCTGGTCGCGGAACGGATTGCGGAGCTCCGAGCAGAGCGGGTCGTGCTGTGCGGCGGGGATGGCACCTTCATGTCCGGGGTCACCGCCCTCTCCCGGGCCTACGCAGGTCGGGACCTGCCGACGCTGATCTTCGCCCCCGCCGGTACCGTGGCGACCGTCGCCCGGAACTTCGGACACGGGAGCGACCTGCTTTCGACGGTCCGGCGCGCGGTTCTCGGTGGAGCGTTGCCGCCGCCGGTCGAGCATCCGACCCTGCGCGTGCACGAGACGGGCGGCGCGAGCCGGGTGGGGTTCATGTTCGGTACCGGGTTGGTGGCCCGGTTCTTCGATTGCTACTACGCGGCGGGCGCAGGCGGCTACGCGGCGGCCGCGCGCATCGTGGCGCGCATCTTCGTGGGCTCGGTTGTCGGAGATGCCTATTCGCAGAGTGTCCTCGAACCGCTGCCCTGCACCGTGTCCGTGGACGGTCGCGAGCTCGAGCCCCGCGGCTACAGCTTGATCATGGCGTCGGTGGTCAAGGACCTGGGACTGCACATGTACGTGAACCATCGCGCCGCCGAGGATCCCGATTGGCCACACCTGGTAGCTTCACCGCTCGACACGCGCCGGCTCGGCCCGCAGGCCCCGCGCGTGCTTCTCGGCCGCCCGCTGGTCGGCGCGGGGAATTTCGACGATCTGGTGCAGCGCTTCAGCGTGCGCTTCCCGGGGCAGGGCGGCCCGTACGTGCTCGACGGCGATGTGCTGCGCGCCCGGGAGGTGACGGTCAGCGCGGGACCGCGGATACGCGTCGTCGCGTACTGAAGGCGGCGCTCAGTTGACCGTCGTGCGCGTGTCGGCGGCGTCTTCCGCAGACCGCGACGCATCGGCGGCGATCTCGTCGCGACGCCGCACCGCGGCAGCGACGAAATGAGAGAACAACGGGTGCGCGCTCATCGGCCGGCTCTTGAACTCCGGATGGAACTGGCAGCCGACGAAGAACGGATGGTCGGGCAGCTCCACGATTTCCACCAGGCGGTCGTCGGGACTGGTCCCGCTGAGGACGAGGCCGTGCTCCTTGAGCTTCTCGCGGTACTCGTTGTTGAACTCGAAGCGGTGACGGTGCCGTTCGCTGATCTCGGTTGCGCCGCCGTAGATGTGTCCGGCACGGCTCTCGGGCGTGAGCTTGCACGGATACGCTCCGAGCCGCATGGTGCCGCCCTTTTCCATCACCCCGCGCTGGTCGGGCATCAGATCGATCACGGCGTGCGGCGGGTCCTTCTGGAACTCCGTGGAGCTGGCGCCCTTGAGACTGCAGACGGTGCGCGCAAACTCGATCACTGCGAGCTGCATGCCGAGGCAGATGCCGAAGAACGGGATGCCGTTTTCCCGCGCATAGCGGATCGCGGCGATCTTGCCCTCCACGCCCCGGTCGCCGAAACCACCGGGTACCAGCACGCCGTCGAGGCCGCTGAGCAGTGCCGGGGCGCTGCCGCGCTCGATCTCTTCGGAGTCGATGTACTCGAGCTGGACGCTGACATCGTTGGCCATGCCGCCGTGCACCAGTGCCTCGTGCAGCGACTTGTAGCTGTCCTTGAGGTGCACGTACTTGCCGACCACGCCGATCTTCACGGAGCCGCCGCTCGGCTTCTTGAACTTCTCGACCGTGCGCTTCCACGCGCCGAGCTCGGGCTGGCGCGACCAGATGTTCAAGCGCTCGGCGATCTCCTCGTCGAGCCCCTCGGCGTGCAGCACCAGCGGCAGCTCGTAGATGCACGACACATCCACCGCGGCGATCACGCTGTCGACCGGCACGTTGGAGAACAGGGCTATCTTTTCCTTCAGCCCGCGTGTGATGGGGCGGTCGCAGCGGCAGATGAGAAGATCGGGCTGGATGCCGATCTCGCGCATCTCGCGCACCGAGTGCTGCGTGGGCTTGGTCTTCAGCTCGCCAGCGGTAGCGATGAAGGGGACGAGCGTTACGTGCACGCTCACGGCGTTCTCCGCGCCCGCTTCGAGCTTGAGCTGGCGGATGGCCTCGAGGAACGGCAGCGACTCGATGTCGCCCACGGTGCCGCCGACCTCGATGATGGCGATGTCGGCGCCGGACGTGCCCTCGCGGATGCGCGACTTGATCTCGTCGGTGATGTGCGGAATCACCTGCACCGTGGCGCCCAGGTATTCGCCGCGGCGCTCCTTCGTGATCACCGACTCGTAGATCCGGCCGGTCGTCACGTTGGCTAGCCGCGTGAGCCGGCAGCTGGTGAAGCGCTCGTAGTGACCGAGGTCGAGGTCCGTCTCGGCGCCGTCGTCGGTGACGAAGACCTCGCCGTGCTGGTACGGGCTCATCGTGCCCGGGTCGACGTTGATATACGGGTCGAGCTTCATGTGCGTAACACGAAGCCCGCGCGCTTCCAGCAACGCGCCGAGCGATGCGGAAGTGAGCCCCTTGCCGATTGAGGAGACAACTCCGCCGGTGACCAGGACGAACTTTGTTCGTCGACTCACCGCGCGACCTCCATCACAGGCCTCGTATCATGCCTGGGCGCATTCCGCACCCCGGATTTTGGCTCGGCTGATCACCGCGGGATTCCTGCCTGTCGCGATGCGTCGGCCCCGGGGTCGCCGCGAGCCCCGCGCGCCCGTGCAACGTTTCGACTGTTTCACGGGTCGGCACGGTGGGTGGGATCACAACGAGTGCGAGAAGACGTTGATGTGCGAGGTGCCGGAGACGTTGTCGGCGAAGCTGCCGTAGGCCTTGCCGCCGTGGGCCGCCAGCCCGATGTAGTCGCCCAGCCAGCGCTGGTCGCCTCGCGTCGTGAGGAACGTGATGGGTGCCCGGACCACCAGGCTGGTCGCCCATGTCTTGCCCTTGTCGGTCGAGCGCGTCAGTCGCACGCTCCCGGCAGGGTCCGGGTTCTTGTCGCTTCCGGCGTAGTACAGGATGTCGAGAGCGCCGCCCGCTTCGCGCACCATCTGCGCGTGCATGAACTTCGTGCCCGCCGTGGCGTCCTCGGCGAAGTAGCGCTCGGCGATGCTCTGTCCGGCGTCGCTGGAATAGGCCACGCGGATGTGGTCGGAGCGCGCGTTGTCCGTCTCGCTGAATGGGTCGGAGCCGATGCCGTAGGCCACCCACACCTCGCCGTTGTGGGCGGCGCAGGTCGGATCGTCGAACATGGCCTGCGGATCGGACTGGGATGCGACCGCCGTGGCCCCCGGCCAGGTCTGACCCTTGTCGTCGCTCCAACGAAGACCGATACCGCCGCCGGGGTGGTAGGTGACGTAGACGCGACCTGTCACGTCGTCGACGCACGGGTAGATCAGGTTGCGGAAGCCGCCCTGCCCGCTGTCGATGGGGTAGATCTTCCAGGTCTGTCCCTGGTCCTCGCTGACGGCGACCCGCATGCGTGGCGCCAGGTTCTTCGACTGGTTGCCGGTGTCGAGCCAGGTGACGTACACGGTGCCGTCCGGAGCCACCGTGACCCACGGCTTGTCGATGGCGTCGGAGGCGATCGCTCCGGCGATATCCGCTGGCGCGCCGAACGTCGTGTCGCCCGCGGCGGCCTTCGACACGTACACGCGCATGTCGTACGGGTTGCCCTGCGCGTCGCGCTGGAACGCGATCCAGGCGAGGTAGAAGCTCGAGTCGGGCGCTGCCGCGACGACGGGATCGCTGGAGGTGCGCCCGCCGGGGGCATCGAGCTTCTGCGGTGGCAGCCAGCTCTGCCCGCCGTCCTTGCTGAACGTGTAGCCGCTGTGCGAATGCTGCGTCGGCTGGATGCCGATCCAGGTGGCTGCGACGTAGCCGTTGTCCGCAACGGCCAGGTTCGTCTCGGTTTCGACGAGCGAGAGCGTCGAGGTGCTGATGCCCTGCGTTGGCAGACCGCCGTCGATGGCGCTGCCGCCAGCGCCGGCCGAGCCCGCGGCGCCCGCGCCGCCATCATTTCCCGCAGCGCCGCCGCTTCCTGCGGTGCCACCGTCGGCTCCGCCAGCTCCCGCGGCCGCGGCTGCGCCGGCCGCGCCCGAGTCCTTGCCGTTCGTCGAAGTGTCGTGCGAGCTGCCACAGGCTACCGCGCCTGCGCACACCAACAGCAGCGGAACCAGAAAGCGAGCCATGGGCTCACGCTGCCGCTTCGACTACGCGGGCGCAACACGCACCGTCGCCGCTGGAAACCTGCAAGCAGAGCGAACGCTAGAAGCGCCCGACCAGGCAGAGCGAACGCTAGAAGCGCCCGACCAGGCCGAGACCGAGACCATCCCTGCCCGACACGATCGGAACCGGGTGGATCTCGAAGCTCCTGGCGGCTTGTCGCCGCTCCAACCGGCGGCGTGCGGCCGGCGTGTCGATCGTCGTGGGCAGGAACAACGCTTCGCCGATGACCCCGAGGCCGCCGACCTGTGCCACGCCGTCGATGGACGTGAGGATCGCGCGCAGCACGACGACCAGCGTGCTGCAGCCCGGGTCACTAGCCGCGCAGCCCGTCTTGCCGAGAGCCAGGAAGGGACCGGCGACGGGGATGCGCAGATTGGTCGCGCCGGGTGCGGTGGGCCAGGCATACGAGGCGCCGAGGCCCGCGCCGTAGGCGAGCGCGGTGGTGCCTGCGCCCACCAGGAACAACGGCAGGCGCGCCGAGGTGTGGGGGTACACGCCGACGTTGTGGCGCTGCGGGCGAACCGGTTCGTCGGCGTGGGCCTGCACTCCGACGAGCAGCAGGGCGAGAGACGCCGCGGCGGCGCACAGGGCAGCCAGCGGGCGGCGGTAGTAGCTTGTCGGGGTGGTCACGAGCCCCCTTTTGAACGGGTCCGGTCGCGGACGCAAGTCAGGGGAGCCGGGTGACGGACAGCCAGCGGCCTTCGGCGCTGGGCATGAAGCCCCGTGCCCGCGCTGAGAGCACCGCTATCTGGTCCTCGTGCCACAGCGGAACGACCGGCATGTCGGTCGCCATCAGGTGGGCCAGCCGGATGTAGAGGCGGGCGCGTACCGACTGGTCGCGAGTGCTCGAGGCGGCGTCCAGCAGTGCGCCGGCCTGTGGCGAGCGATACCGCGCGCGGTTGCGCCCTTCGCCGCCTTCACCCGGCACGCCCTTGGGATCGAAGAACCACTTGAGGATGTTCGGTTCGGTCAGCTCCGGCATCTCCAGCGTGGCCAGCTGGTAGTCGCCGCCGTCGAGCCGCTCGAGCATCACGCCCAGATCGAGCGGGACTACCCGCACCTCCAGCCCGGCGTCGCCCAGCATCTGCGCGATTGCCCGGGCGATGGTGATGCGAGCCCGGTCGGTACTGGTCAAGAGCGTCACCGGTGGCAGCCCCGAGAGCACGCCACGAGCCCTGGCCGGATCGAACGGCTCGGGCTTCAGCCCGGGCGCGTGGGCCCAGTGACCGGGCGGAAAGATCTGGCTGGCGACCTGCGCGTGGCCCGCCAGCAACGTCCTCACGAGCTTGGCGCGATCGATGGCGAGGGCGACCGCATGGCGTACTTCCACACGGTTGAAGGGCGCCCGCTCGTTGTGCATCAAGAGGTAGGTGACGTTCGCGCCCGGGCGGGACACGACCGACAGGCCGTGGCGCCCCTCTATGGCCGGCAGCAGCGCCGGCGAGATGGAGTTGACCGCGATGTCGGCGTGACCGGCGAGCAGCCTCAGCGCCCGCGCGTTTTCGTCGTGGACGGTGCGGATCACGACGCTGTGGTGCGGTTTCGGCATCACGCCGCTGTCGGCGGGTTCGAGCGTCACGCTGCCTTCCTCGACGTGCGCGATGCGATAGGGTCCCAGACCATCGAGGTTGCCGTTCGGCCGCGGCGGCAGAGCCGCCTGGTCGGCGCGCAGGATCGGCACTTCGAGATCGGTGAGCAGCGTGGCTCTCGGGTGCGCCAGATGGATGACCAGGCCGAGCGGGCCCTCCTGACGGCAACTGCCGATCGCGCGCACCACCGCCCGGTGAGGGCTGCCGAGTGCCGGATTCTTCAACGCCGAGAGCGTGGCGCACACGTCGTGAGGGGAGAGCGGGCGCCCGCTGTGGAAGCGCACGCCGCGCTTGAGGGTGACGTGCAGCGTGTTGTCGTCGGAAAACCGCCACGTCGCCGCTACCAGGGGCACCGGCGCGAGCGTGGTCGGGTCGAGGCCGATCAGGCCTGCGTGCACGAGCCGCGTGATCTTGATGTCGAGCGCCCGCGTGGAAAACCGGGGATCGAGCGTGGCCACGTCGCTCGACGCCAGGATTTCGAGCGACTGCGTGGAACCATGGGCCGGATCGCGCCGACAGCCCGCCAGCACCACCCCGAGCACGAGTGCGAGCACGACTGTGGTGGATTTCACCGGTTTTTGCCGATTTCTGGAGCGCACGGAGGCATCACGCTAACGCTGGTAGGCATGCGATCCCTACCGCAGCGCGCGCTGCCCGTCCTGTTTGTGCTCGGTCTGGGCACCGCCCTCGCCACCGGGCGCCCGGCGCGGGCCGACGACTCGCCCCCGGCAAGGCACGCCGAGGCAGCGCGATCCGCGTCGCTGCAGAGCGCGGTCGAGCAGCTGGCCGACTGGGTGAAGCAGCATCACGGCCGCCTGGGCGCTGTCGTCATGGACGTGCGCGACGGTCACGTGCTGGCGGCTTCCGGCGAGCACCGGGCGCTGAGCCCGGCCTCGAACTCGAAGCTGCTGACCGCCGCCGCTGCGCTGGAGAAAATGGGCCCTGGCTACCGCTACACGACCGGCCTGTATGGACACCTGCACGACGGTGCCGTCGGCGATCTGGTGTTGCGCGGGCACGGCGATCCTTCACTCGGGACCGACGACCTGTGGCGGATGTGCCGGTCGCTTGTCGAGATGGGCCTCAGGCGGGTCGACGGCTCGATCCTCGTCGACCAGAGCCGCTTCGACGACCACTTCGTGCCTCCGGCGTTCGGGCAGCAGCCGAACGAGTGGGCGTCGTTCCGCGCTCCGGTGAGCGCGGTCGCGCTGGACGAGAATTCCGTCACCCTGAACGTGATGCCGACGAGCGCGGGGCAGCCTGCCAGGGCGTGGTTCGACCCGCCGGGCTTCGTCGACGTATCCGGAAGCGTGCGGACGGTCGCCACCGGGAAAGGGCAGAGCATCCGGCTCACTCTTCACCCCGCCGCCCACCAGAGGCTTGGCGCAGTGCTCGGAGGCAGCGTCGCCGAAGGGTTGCCGCGGCTCCGGTTCGCGAAGCGGGTGGACGATCCCCGTCTGTTCCCCGGCTACGTGCTGGCGGACATCCTGCGCACGCTGGGCGTCAAGCTGTCCGGGAAGGTGGCCGAAGGCGGCCAGGGCGAGCACGCCCGGCTGGTCTTCCACGAGTCGGCGCCGCTCGGCGTGCTGATGCAGCACCTCGGCAAGAACAGCGACAACTTCTACGCCGAGATGATCCTGAAGACGTTGGGCGCGGAGACCGCGAAGCCGCCCGCTCACAGCTCGGACGGCGTGCAGGCGGTGCGCGCCTATCTCAAGCGGATTGGCGCGCTGGAGAGCTCGACGAGGATCGTCAACGGCTCGGGACTGTTCGACGCGAACCGCGTCAGCGCCGCGACCTTCGTGAAGGTGCTATCCGCGGCCTACCTCGACCCGAAGATCAGCCCCGAATACGTCGCGCAGCTCTCGGTGGGCGGAGTCGACGGCACGCTGCACTCCCGCTTCCGCAAGTACAGGACCGAGCGCATGGTACGCGCCAAGACCGGCACGCTGGCGCGCTCCATCGCGCTGTCCGGCTACGTGCTCGAGCCGTCGGGCAGGGGCGCGATCGCCTTCTCGTTCATCGCCAACGGCGGCATGCCGCACTACGCCACGCGCCACCACATCGATCGCGTCGTCGACCGCATTGTCGACGGCGTGTGGAAGCGGTAGCAGGGCCAGACTGGGGGTCCGCGCCGGGTCGCCGCTCGGTCGGGCTCCGGCTGCCAGGACCCCCGGAAGGCTCAGGGCTGGGGCCCGAGGCGCACTCCGCCGTGCACCTTCGCCTGCGCGTCCTGATACGCCTTGATCATCGGTTGGTACTCGGCGCGATCGGTCAGCGCGAGCCCGATGAACAGGATCACGAACAGGAAGCCGCTCAGGAAGGTGAGGGCGTGGAAGCGTCGGTCCCAGCGCAGGTGCATGAAGAACACGACGACCAGTGACGCCTTGGCGGTGGCGATGAGCATCGCGACGACCAGGTTGGTCTGCCCGCCGAAGTCGATATACGAGGCCGCGACGGTCAGCACCGTGAAGACCATCAGCGCGGCCCACACCTTGAACAGCAGCGACACGGGCGTGATGTGCGCCAGCTCGTCGTGCGCGTCCTCGGAAAGGGCCACAGCCTCGGCTTCGCTGTAGGCCTCGCCGTGGACCTCGGCGGCGTTGGCGGGCGACGCGCCGACGACGCGGTCGCTCCTGGGCGCAGCCGCGGCTTCGTCCTCGTCCTCGTCCTCGTCCTCGTCCTTCGAGTCCGTGGTCGCCTCGTCCTCTCCGGCTTCGTCCGGATCGTCGCCTGCCTCGTCCTTCGAGTCCGCGGTCGCCTCGTCCTTTTCCGCCTTGTCGGCGGCCTTGGATTCCTCGTCCGTGGTCTCTTCGCGCTCGCTGTCGGCGTCGTCCTTCACGTCGTCCTTCTTTACCTTGTCTTCGTCTTTTGCCATGCCTGCCTCAGCGAATCAGGTAGAGGAGGGGGAAGAGGTAGATCCAGATCATGTCGACCAGGTGCCAGTACAGCGCCGAGTAGTCGATAGGTCCGAAGTACGTGGGGCCGAACTCCTTCTTCAGTGCCTTCGTCAGCATCCACAGCCACACGATGATGCCGATGAAGACGTGCAGGCTGTGCAGGCCGGTCATGAAGAAGTAGAGCGCGAAGAAGACGTGCCCTTCCTTCGGGTAGCTGACGCCGCCAGCGGACCTTGGCCCGATGACGCCAGCGTCGATGAGCGGCTTCATCTTCTTGCCGAGCTCGGTCTCGACGACACCGGAACGCGCTTCCTCCGTGGCCAGAGCCTCGATTTCCTGCACGCTCTTGCCGCTCTCTTCGGCGCTGGCGGGGGCCGGAGCCGGCTGGGCCGCCGCGGGGGCGGGAGCGCTTGCGCTCGGCGCCGCCTCGGCACTCGCGCCCGGCGCTGCCGCGCTACCGCTGGCTGCCGGCGCTGCGCTGCCGCTAGCCGCCGGTGCCGCGCTGCCGCTAGCCGCCGGCGCTGCGCTGCCGCTGGCTGCCGGCGCTGCCGCCATGGCGCTCGCACCCGGTGCAGCTTCGGCCTTCTTGGCGGGCTTCTTCGCCGCCTTCTTGGCGGGCTCGCCTTCGGCCTTGGCCGTCGGCGCCGCCGCAGCGGGCTTGGCCGGAGCCGCGCCGCCCGGTGCGGGCACCGAAGACGCGACAGGGACGGTGCGGCCGGCCCGCGCCTGCGCCAGAGTCAGCGACGCGAACTGGACCTTGTCCGTGCCCGCCGCGGGCGCTGCCAGGGCGGCCTTCTTCTTTCCCTGGGCCTGCTCCTCTTCGTAGAGCTTCTCGGCGAAGCCCGCCGATTCGGGATGCTCCGCCTTGAAGCTCGGAAGCTCCCAGACGTGCTCCTTCGGCTTGAAGCACACACCGAACCGGAGCCGTTGCAGCGGTTTCCCGTTGCTCTGCTCGCAGTCCGTCCACATCAGGCCCTTCTGGTAGTGCTCGTAGTACTCGTGCGCGTGGATGACGATGAACGTGCTCGCACACGCGATGGTGATGAGGATGTTCACCACCAGGAGCCGGTGCTGACGTAGCTGCGCGTTGCGGACCGCCCATGCCGCCGTGAGGCTGCTGAGGATCAGGACAGCGGTGTTCACGCCGCCGAGCCACGCGCTCAGGTAGTAGTGCGCGAAGATGAAGACCTCGGGGTGTTCCGCCCGGTAGATCGTGTACGCGCAGAACAGCCCGCTGAAGAACAGGACCTCCGTTACGAGAAAGATCCAGATCCCGAGCTTGCCCGCATCGAACTGCTGCTGCGGCGTGTCGAAGTGATGCTGGAGGTGCGGGTTGGCGGCATGCACGGCATCTTCATGGTCGTGCCCGTGCCCTCCGTGCCCGTGCTCCTCGTCGCGGGTTATCGAATCCGCCGTAGTTTCCGTCATCGCTCCTGGTTCCAATCAGAGAGGCCTCGGGCTCAGGCGCCCGAGGTCACACCTGCACGTTCGATGTAGCCGCCGATCTTCTCGTCGTAGACGAGGTCGTCATACTCGTAGGGCCCCTCGGTCACCTCCGGGGTGACCCGGAAGTTGTAGTAGGCCGGTGGCGAGGTGGTCTTCCACTCCAGGGTGCTGCCGCCCCACGGATTGGCGGGCGCGTCGGCCTTCTTCTTGAACGTCCACAGCAGGTAGACGGCCGTCATCACGAAGCCGAAGCCGAGGATGTAGGCGCCGATTGTCGACAGATCGTGCAGGCCCTGGAACTCGGGCAGGTAGTCGTAGTAGCGGCGCGGCATACCGCGTGTGCCCAGAATGAACTGCGGGAAGAAGGTCAGGTTGAGCCCGAAGAAGACGGTTGCGGCTCCGATGCGGCCGAGCTTCTCGTTGTACATGCGCCCGAACATCTTCGGCCACCACATGTGCAGACCGCCGAGGAACGCCGTGATCGAGCCGCCCATCATCACGTAGTGGAAGTGCGCGACCACGAAGTAGGTGTCGTGCAGGTGAACGTCGACGCTCATGACCGCGAGGAACACGCCGGTCAGGCCGCCGATGGTGAAGACCCATAGGAATGCCAGCGCGTACAGCATCGGCGTGTCCAGGTGGATCGACGCCTTGTACATCGTCGCCAACCAGTTGAACGTCTTGATTGCTGTGGGTATCGCGATCAGGAACGTGATGGCACTGAAGATGGTGCCCGCCAGAACCGACTGACCGCTCACGAACAGGTGGTGGCCCCAGACCAGGAAGCCGAGGATCGCGATCGCGATGCTGGACAGCGCGATGAACTTGTAGCCGAAGATGCGCTTCCGCGAAAAGACGGTGATGATTTCGGATATCACCCCGAATGCCGGCACGATCATGATGTAGACGGCCGGGTGCGAATAGAACCAGAAGAAGTGCTCGTAGAGCACCGGGTCGCCACCTAGCGCCGGGTCGAATATGCCGATTCCGAAGGCGCGCTCGACGATGAGCATGAGCAGCGTGATGCCGAGCACCGGCGTGGCCAGCACCTGGATCACGGCAGTGGAGTACAGGCCCCACAGGAACAGCGGCATGCGGAACCAGGTCATGCCCGGCGGCCGCAGCTTGTGGATCGTCACGATGAAGTTCAGCCCCGTGAAGATGGAGCTGAAGCCGAGGATGAACGCGCCGAAGGTCGCCGGGATGACCGCGGTCTGTGTGGTGGTGCTGTAGGGCGTGTAGAACGTCCAGCCCGTATCAGCGGCGCTCAGCACCATCGACAGGATCAAGAACAGCGCGCCGATGATCCACAGGTGGTAGCTCATCAGGTTCAGGCGGGGGAACGCCACGTCCTTGGCGCCGAGCTGCAACGGCAGGATGAAGTTGCCTAGCGCGGCTGGGATGCCCGGGATGATGACCAGAAAGACCATCACTGCGCCGTGCAGCGTGAACATCTGGTTGTAGGTCTCCGCACTCATAATGGTGCGGCCCGGCGTCAGGAGCTCGGTGCGGATCAGAAGCGCGAAGGTCCCGCCGAGCGCGAACGCCGCCATGACCGAGATGAGGTACATCACCCCGATCCGCTTGTGATCGAGGGTGAAGAGCCACGACAGGATGCCCTTGTCGTGGGTCAGGTAGTTGTCCTCGGCGGTGGGCGCCTGGGGGATGAGCTCGTCGGCCGTCGTGCTGGATGAGGCCATGGTGTTTCCTTGTCGGTCCTACTTGAGAGTCTTGATGTACTCGATGAGGGCAGTGATCTCGTTGTCCTTGAGCTTGCCCTTGAATGTCGGCATTACCGGCCCGAATCCGGCGACGATCTTCGCCTGGGGGTCGATGATCGACTCGCGGATGTAGTTGTCGTCCACCTTGACCGAGCTGCCGTCGGAGAGCTTCACCTGGTGGCCGTAGATGCCCTTCCAGCTGGGTCCGACGCCCCGCGTGCCGTTGGTGGAGTGGCAGGCGGAGCAGCCCTGCTTGGTGTACAGCTCCTTGCCGAGCTCGGCGGGCGGCAGGGCCTGCATCTTGGCTGCGGCCGTGGTCAGCCACTTCTGGAAGCCGCCGGGCTTGTGCACCACCACCTGGGACAGCATCGTCGAGTGACCGCGGCCGCAATACTCGGCACAGAAGATGGGGTAGGTGCCGGGCTTCTTCGCCTGGAACCAGAGCTCCGTGTAGCGCCCGGGGACCGCGTCCTGCTTCACGCGGAAGACCGGGATGTACAGGCTGTGGATCACGTCGACGGAGTTGATGATGATGCGGACCGGCTTGTTGACCGGCACGTGCAGCTCGTCATCCGTCATCCCGTTCGGGTACGTGAACAGCCACTTCCACTTCTGCCCCTGGGCGTGGATGTCGTAGGTGTCTTTCGGTGGGCTGTGCAGGTCTACGAAGCCCTTGAAGCCCCACACGAACAGCGCAATCACGATCACCAGCGGGATGAAGGACCAAGTGATCTCGAGCGTGGTGTTGTGGTCCGACGTCTTCGGTGGGACCTCGTTCGCCTTGCGGCCGTTCTTCGCGCGGTACTTGATGACGAAGTACGTCATCACGCCGACGACGCCCGCGAGGAAGAACGCCGACATGATCAGCAGGAAGTGGAACACCCAGTCGGTGCTGGCGGCGCCCGTGGAAATCTCTGGAGGCATCCAGAAGTAGGGCGACTTCGGCAGCTTCGGTAGCGGTGCCGCCACCAGGTTCGCGATCGATGCTGTGATTGAGAACGTCATGGGGTCGTCGTGCTGCTACTTGAGAGACTTGATGAAGTCGATCAGGTCCGAGATCTGCTTGTCGTCCAGCTTGCCCTTGAAGCTCGGCATGGCGGGCGGGAACGTGGCTACGATCTTCGCCTGTGGGTCGACGATCGACTGGCGCAGGTAGGCATCGTCCACTTTGACCGAGCTGCCGTCGGAGAGCTTGACCATCTGGCCGTAGATGCCCTTCCAGCTCGGTCCGACGCCCCGTTTTCCAGTGGTGGAATGGCAGGCGATGCACCCCTGGCTGTTGTAGAGCGCCGCGCCCGGCGACTTCGGAGTGGGCGGCGCGGGAGTCGCGGAGGCCGGATTCTTCTGGAGGCCGGTGACGACGAGCTGTTCGGCGCGCTCGATGGGGATGCGGACGTCCCCTTTGGCCTTGTCCTCCCAGGAAGGCGGCTCCTCCAGCTCCTTCCTCTGTGACGCGACCAGTTGGCGGTAGGCCTTCAGGTTCGCGGTGGAGTCCATCTCGTTGTACTTGTCGCTCTGCTGCGTGCGCACGAGCGCGGTCAGCGCGCTCGTGATGCCGATCATCGCCAGCGCGCCCACGATCACGATCGTGGCGAGGGCGCCGGTATTTACACTGTCCGATTCGGTAGCCATCAGCGCACCTTGCTAGATGTTCTCGAAGGCCAGGGATCGCTCCAGGCGGTGATCCTTGGTTGGGACGAGGTTGACGTTCCGGGCCTGGTACGCGGCGCCCGCGATGCACAAGAGCGCGATGCCCCCGAGGCACGTCACATCCAGGATGTTGAAGGGCAGCTTCGTGGTGCCCATGCTGGGCATCACCAGCCAGTACAGGTCGATCCACTGCATCACCAGCAGGTAGATCGCCCAGAATGCCAGGAGCCGCTTGCTCCGCTTCACGTGGCGCGACAGGAGCCCGAAGAAGGGAATGACGAAGTGCCCGAACAGGAGCACTGCCGACACCCACTTCCACTGCCCGTCGAAACGCTGGTGGTACCAATGCGTTTCCTCGGGGATGTTCGCGTACCAGTACAGCATGAACTGGGAGAACGCGATGTAGGCCCAGAACACGACGAAGGCGAACATCATCTTGCCCAGGTCGTGATAGTGCTCGCGGTTCACGCTGCGGACGAGTCGCCCCTTCTTTTGCAGCCACATCAGCACCAGGGCGAGCGTGGCATGCACGGACATCACGCAGCCGGCGAAGTAGTAGACGCCGAAGATCGTGCTGAACCAGTGTGGCTCGACCGACATGATGAAGTCGAACGCGAAGAACGTGATGGTGAGCGCGAACCAGAACATGCCCGGGCCGCTGGCGACCGCCATCTTCCCGATCAGCTTCCGGTCACCCGTCTTGTCCTGCTCCAGCGAGCGCTTGAACAGGTAGCGGGCCAACAAGGCCCAGAACCCGAAGTAGAAGACGAAGCGCGCGATGAAGAGGCCCGCGTTCAAATAGGGCGACTTGGCCTTGAGCGCGGCGTCTGCCGCGACAGCCGCGGGATTCGCCCACTCGTACAGTTGGCCGTTGCCCAACACGATGGGGACGAGCAATGGCACCGCGAGCACCGCCATCAGGAGCATGTTCGAGGCGAACAGCTCGCCGATGCGCCGGATCACGATGCTCCACTTCGCGTTGACGAGGTGCTGGACCGCGACCCACCACAGCATGCCCAGCGTGATGCTCAGCACGAAGATGTAGGCGAGCAGGTACGAGTGCAGGAACTGCTTGTACTTGTCGTGGGCGGTGTAGCCCAGGGTGAAGCTTATCAGCAGGAACAGCACCCCGATGCCGCCGGCGATCTTGAAGACCTTGCCGGCGTCGTCGCCCAGTCGGATGTTGTCGTCGAGACTCTTGGTCTGTGCCATCGGTGAGGCCCTACTTCAGTGACCCGCGTTCCGCTTCCGGAACGTCGTTGATGGTCGCCTTGTGGCTACGCTGGAGCGCGCGGACGTACATGATGATGGCCCAACGGTCCTTCGGCGGAATCTGGGGCCCGTAGGCAGGCATGTTCCGGATGCCGTGCGTGATGGTGTTGAAGATCTTCCCCACCGGCATCGTGCGTAGATAGTCCTGGTTCAGGTTGCTCGGCGGTACCCACGTACCCTGCGCCAGCGCGGCAGCGCGCTTGGCCACCATGCCGTCGCCGTTTCCGGCCTGGCCGTGGCAGGGCGTGCAGTAGATGCCGAAGCGCTGCTGTCCGCGCGTCATCGTCGCGTCGGTCGCCGGCACCTGCTTCGGGAAGGTGGTTGCCCAGGCGCCGTTCACCTTGCCGCGATAGAAGTGGTCGTCCAGGTCCGCCTGACCGACCGCTACCGTGCCCGGGATCTGCTGACGCATCGCCCGATCGTTCTTGTAGAACGTCAGCATCGACTGCGGCTTGTACTTCGTCTGCGAATCCATGTCGGGGATGATGTGGAAGCGCGTCTCGCGCATCGTCGATGCGCGCGCTCGCGCTATCAGCCCGAACGGCACCAGCGAGGCGACCGAGATGATGACCAGCGCGTAGACGAGCCCCTTCGGCAGCTTGTCGGAGGTCGTGCGGTCCTCGAGCACCTCGTCGATGAAGACGGGCTCGGTCTCCTCGAGCAGTTCCCGCGTGTCGGCCTCGTCGAACTTCGGGTCGATGGCCTCGATCAAGAGGAAGAAGCGGTCGTCCGTGACGCGGGCGAAACGCTTCTTGAGGTCGAGCGGGTGGTGCGGGCGGGGCAGCCCGTTGAGGATGAGCATCGCGAACAGCGTGGTGACCGCGCTGAGCAGGATGGTCATCTCGAACGTGATCGGGATGTTGGCCGGAATGCTGAAGAACGGCTTGCCGCTGATCAGCCACTTGTAGTCGTAGGTGTTGGTCCACCACTGCAGGAGCAGACCGCCGCTGCATCCGGTGAGACCCGCCACCAACACGATCCACGGCAGGATGGTCGGCTTGATGCCCATCGCAGGATCGATGCCGTGGACGGGGAACGGAGAGTAGGTGTCCCACTTCTTGAACCCGGCGTCGCGCACGCGCTTGGCGGCCTCGACCAGGGCGGTGGGGGTTTCGTATTCCGCCAGGATCCCGTGCAAGGGGGCTTCCACGGCGGGGGCCTCGGCTTCCTTCTTCGTGTCGCTGCTCATGGCTTTACCCGGGGCAGAGGCCTCAGCTCCGTTCCTCGTGCGTGTGGACATGCGCGGAGGGATGAACGCCCTTCACTTCTGCCATCGCCACCATCGGCAGATACCGGCAGAACAGCAGGAACAGCGTGAAGAACAGACCGAAGCTGCCGGCGAGCGTCAGGTAGTCGATCGGGGTCGGCAGGAAGTAGCCCCAGCTCGTCGGTAGGAAGTCGCGACTGAGCGAGGTGTCGATGATGATGAACCGCTCGAACCACATGCCGACGTTGGCCGCCACGCCACCAAAGAAGACCAGCGGCAGATTGCGGCGGACCCTCTTGAACCAGAACATCTGCGGGATGAAGGCGTTGCAGGTGATCATGGTCCAGCACGCCCAGGCGTAGGTGCCGAACGCGCGGTTGTAGAAGGTGAAGCTCTCGAAGTGGTCGTGGCTGTACCACGCCGTCCAGAACTCCATCAGGTACGAGTAGCCCACGAGGCTGCCCGTCACGAGCATGATCTTCGCCATGTTCTCGATGTGCCGCATCGTGATCAGATGCTTGAGCCCGAAGAACTGGCGGGCTGGCACTGCGAGCACCACCACCATGGCGAAACCGCCGTAGATGGCGCCGGCGACGAAGTAGGGCGGGAACACCGAGGTGTGCCAGCCGGGCAGCTGCGACGCGGCCATGTCGAAGCTAACGACCGAGTGCACGCTGAGCACCAGCGGAGTGGCGAGGGCCGCGAGCAGCAGGTACGCGCGCTCGTAGCGATGCCACTGGCGCGCCGACCCGCGCCAGCCCATCGCGAACAGGCCGTACAGGAAGCGACGCAGCGGCTTGACCGAACGATCGCGGAAAGTCGCGAGGTCCGGAATCATGCCCATGTACCAGAACAGCAGCGAGACCGTGAAATACGTGCTGACCGCGAATACGTCCCACTCCAGCGGGCTACGGAACTGCGGCCACATCTGCATCTGGTTCGGAATCGGGAACATCCAGTACGGCAGCCAGGGACGGCCGATGTGGATGCCCGGGAAGATCCCAGCGCAGATAACCGCGAAGATCGTCATCGCCTCGGCGAAGCGGTTGATCGCGGTTCGCCAGTCCTGCCGGAACAGGAACAGGATCGCGCTGATCAGCGTGCCGGCGTGGCCGATACCGACCCAGAACACGAAGTTGACGATCGGCCAGCCCCAGGCGACCGGGATCATGTTGCCCCAGGCGCCGATGCCGTCCCAGAACACCCAGCCGATGCTGCCGAAGAAGGCCAGTGCCAGGACGCTCGAGATCGAGATCGCGATGTACCAGGCGCGCGGCGGTCGCGGCGTCTCCGCGATGCGCGCGATGTTGTTGGTGACCTTGGCGAATGCGTTGTCGCCGACCGGCGGCCCCTGGTAGGGATTCAGGTCTGTGGCGGCTGCCATGACTCAGCTGAGCTCCGGGTGCGGGTTGCGGATACGGGCCAGGTAGCGGGTGCGGGGCATGGTGAAGAGCGAGACCAGCAGCGAGTAGCAGCGCGGGTTGTTGTGGAGCGCGGCCACCTTGCTCTTCTTGTCGTTCAGGTCGCCGAACACGATTGCCTCGGTTGGGCAGGTCTGCTGGCACGCGGTCTTGATCTCGCCATCCTTGATCTCGCGCTGGTTGTTCCTGGCGTCGATCTTGACCTTCTGGATGCGCTGCACGCAGTACGTGCACTTCTCCATCACGCCGCGGAACCGGATGGTGACCTCCGGGTTGAAGGCCATGGCCTTCACCTTGTTCCGGCCGTGCTTGAACTCCATGTGGTAGTTGAAGAAGTTGAAGCGGCGGACCTTGTACGGGCAGTTGTTCGAGCAGTACCGCGTGCCGATGCAGCGGTTGTAGACCATGTCGTTCAGGCCTTCGTCGCTGTGCTGCGTCGCCCCGACCGGGCACACGCTCTCGCAGGGCGCGTTCTCGCACTGCTGGCACGGCACGGGCTGGAACGTGACCTCTGGCTCGTCCGGAGTGCCCTTGTAGTAGCGGTCGACGCGGATCCAGTTCATCTCGCGGCCCATGACCACGCGGTCCTTGCCGACCACCGGGATGTTGTTCTCGGCCTGGCACGCGATCATGCAGGCGTTGCAGCCGATGCAGCGGTTCAGGTCGATGCTCATGCCCCACTTGTGGCCCTCGGCGTAGGTCACCGGGGGAACCCACAGGCTCAGAAGAGGCGGATGCTCGACGATCTCCTTGGCGAAGTCGGGCTTCTCCTTGTACTCCTCCATCTTCCCTTCACGCACCAGGTCGCCCACGCGATCGGCCTCACCGTCCTTGCCGATCTGGTCGATGTTCCACAGGTGCTGGGTGTCGCCGACGCGGTACTTCTCGCCGGTCGGCGTGAGCTTCGCGCCTTGCGCCATGTAGTAGCTCTTCGAGCTGCGCAGCTTGTAGGTGTCGGCGCCAATCGGCTCGATGCCGTCCTCTTCCAGCCCGCCAACGTGGCCCAGCGTGGTGCGGCCGTAGCCGAGCGCCACGCGGATCGAGCCTTCGGCCTGACCGGGCGCGTACAGCGCCGGCAGCGTGATCTCCTGGCCGTCGAGCGATAGCTTGACGAGAGTCGACTCCTCGATGCCGAGCGCGTTGGCCGTCGCCGGCGCGACGAGCGCGGCATTTTCCCACGTCAGCTTGGTGATGGGGTTGGCCAGCTCCTGGAGCCATGCATTGTTGGCGAAGCGGCCGTCGTGGAGCTTGAAGTCTGGTTCGAACACCAGCTCCAGAGCGCCGCCCTCGGCCTTCGCACCGCCCAGCTCGCCTGCGGCGAACTTCAGCGGCTCGAGCGACTTGAGCTCCGGGGTGACCCGCGGCCACGCCGTCTTCGCGATGACGCCGTCGCTGAGCGTCTTGCGCCAGCGACGAGGATCCGAAAGGCCGTGCGTCTGCCTGAGGAGTGCGAGCGGCTTTGCCGTCTCGCCCAGCACCTGCGAGACGACCTCGATCCAGCTGCGGCCGTTGTACAGCGGCCTGATCAGCGGCTGCACGATGCTGACCGTGCCGTCGTAGGCCCGCGCATCGCCCCACGACTCGAGGTAGTGCGCCGCGTTGAGGTGCCACGTCGCCTTGCGCGAAGTCTCGTCCTGGTAGAGCGAGAGGTGGATGCTCGTCTTGACCTTGCCGAGCGCGGAGGCAAAGTCGATGTCGTTGGGCGCGTTGTAGACGGGGTTGCCGCCAAGGATGAGCAGCGTGTCGACTGCTCCGCCGTTCATTTCGGCGACCAGCGCCTTGAGCGCGGCCACGTGCGTGGCGCGCTCGGGGTCCGGCTCGTCGGTGTAGCCCAGCGTCACGCCGACGTTGCCCAGCATCGCGTTGATGCGATGCACGACCGCGTGCACCTCCGGCGGCTGGTGCGCGCCGACCGCGACCACCGAGCGACCCTTGTTCGCAACAAGGTCCTTGACCATGACCTTGATGAACTTCGCGATCTTGGCGTCGGACAGGAACGCGGCCTTGGGGCGCGGCTGCGCGACACCCAGCCCGGAGCCGGGGTTGAGCTCAGCGCTGAGGTCCGCGTCCAGGGCCGCTGCGACCGCCTTGATCAGCTCCGAGCGGAGCGGCAGGCGGTGATCGGCCGTCACGCCAATCAGCGACAGCGTGCTCTCGACGGCGTAGACGCGGTTCATCTTGAACCGGTCCGGGTCGCGACCCTTTGCCAGGTCCCGCGCATTGGAGATCGCGGCGCGGTGCTGGCTCACCAGATCGGCGTCCAGGCTGACCACCACGTCCGCCTTGTCGAGCGCGTAGTGCGTGCGCACCGGCTTACCGAAGGCGAGGCGGCTGCCTTCGCGCTCGTTGTCGTGCGAGATGGGCTCGTACTCGACCCAGCGCGCCTGCGGGAAGCTCGCCAGAAGCCGCTTCTTGAGAACGTCGAGCGACGGTGACGAGCTGGCCTCCGCCAGTATGCGCAGGCCCTTGCCGCCGCGTGCGCGGAGCGACGCGAAGTGCCGCTTCGCGAACGCATCGTACGCCGCGTAGCTCGAGTCCTTGCGCTTGCTTCCGGAGTACTGCGCGACACCCTGGCTGCGGTCGGGGTCGTACACGTCCAGAACGCTGGCCTGTTGCTGCACCATGCAGGCGCCGCGGCTGCCCGGATGGTTCGGGTTGCCTTCCACCTTGATGGGGCGGCCGTCGTAGCTGGTGATGTTCAGACCGGTCGCGACGCCGCCGAGGTCCATCGCCGTGGCGAAGGAGCGGGCCTCGCCGGGGATCTCGCCGGCTGGTCGCCGCGAGTACGGCAGCTCGTGGTCCTCCTGCCAACGGCACGAGGAGACGCCCGCCAGTGCCAGCGAGGCGCCCATGATCTGCATGAAGCGACGTTGCCCTGGTGAGCCCACGGGTTGGTCTTCCAACGGCGTGGCGAACTCGCGCTCCACGAACTCGCGGAACTCGGGCGTGTTGTCGAGCTCGGCCAGGCTGCGCCAGTAGGTCGGCTTGTCCGTCTTGTTGTCTACCGGTGACATGTCGAGCAGTAGGTTGTGGGGTGGACGTTGTTCTTCTTTGCGAGCATCTTGCCGTACTTCACTGGGTCCTCCGGCGCCTTCCAGGTCATGTTCGTGATCTGGTCCAGGGGACGCAGGTTCTTGTAGGGCGCGCGATGGCAATCCAGGCACCAGCCCATCGCCAGCGTCTGGACCTGGTGCACCTCGGTCATCTTGTCGATGCGACCGTGACAGGTGACGCAGCCGACGCCGTGACGGACATGCGCGCTGTGGTTGAAGTACACGTAGTCGGGAAGGTCGTGAACCTTCACCCATTGGATCGGCTTGCCCGTCTTGTAGCTCTCACGCACCAGCGCCAGCTTCGGACTCTTGGTCCAGATGCGCTGGTGGCAGTTCATGCAGGTCTGCGTCGGCGGAACGGCTGCGAACGCGGCCTTCTCGACGGTGTTGTGGCAATAGCGACAGTCGATGCCGAGCTCGCCCGCGTGCAGTGCATGGCTGTAGGGCACGGGCTGCTTCGGCATGTAGCCGACGTCGGTGGTCTTCGGCGACGCTCCGTACCAGACGAGCACGACCAGGTAGATCGGCGCGATGGTCATCACCGCTCCGAGGATTGGCTTCGTCTTGTTCGCCCAACGGGGAAATACGAACAGCTTCATCGCTACAAACCGGGGTGGACCATGACGCGCTCCCCGACGTGATCGTCGTCAGTGGGTCGCTTGAAGGTGGAAGTCATCTGGTGTTTCATCTGGGGCCGGAGTCGCCTGCGGCTCGGCTCGCCGCATCCTCGTGTCCCGTCGGGACTCGTGTCCCGAGGGCTAGGGGCTGACGGCGAGTGCGTCGCTACCACGACTGGGGGTCGAATTGCGACTAGACCTCGCCGGTGGATGAACAATGGTGGGGATCTCCCTGCTGGCACCCACCTGCCAACGCGCCGCAACCCCGCGAGACAACGAACAAAGCGCGGGGTGCGATGGTGCCGGCAGGGCGCGTCGCTTAGGACGCGATCCGGTGGGGGCCAAAAGGGGGGGGAAGGGATTCACTCGACCGTCCAGGTACTCCACGTGTGGATCGCCGATTTCGACGATCCCCGGGCTACCCTGGGCAGTGCGAGGCTCTTCTGAACTCGCAGTTGCCTCCCCCGCCGTCCCGGGAGCGCACACATACAGAAACTGAAGGCTCTGATTGTGGTCGGACGTTATGCGATAGCCGGGCGAATAAGTAAATGCCGGCCGCGCGTGCTCTCGCCAAGTGACTGAAATTCCACGCGCTCCGCGGGGCTCCAGCGCGCCGCTGGCACAAACGACAAAAGGCCGCGGCTAGCCGCGACCCTTTGTGCTGTACCGGATGGGTACAGTGCCCGTCGATCAGAACTCGCGCATCTGCTTTCTGATCTTGCCGATCGCCTGTTCCTGCAGCTGGCGGATGCGCTCGCGCGACAGGTTGTACTTGTCGCCGATCTCCTTGAGCGTCAGCTCGTCCTCGTTGTCCAGACCGAAGCGCCAACGGATGATGCGCGACTCGATCGGCGTGAGCGTGCTGAGCAGGCGCTGGACCTCCTCCGCCCACTTCTGGTTGGCGAGGTTGTCGTACGGGGACAGCGAGTTCTCTTCCACCAGGAAGTCGATGAAGCGCCGCCCGTCCTCGTCGCCCACGGGGCGGTCGAGGGAAAACGGCGTGTCCGCGTACAGGTCCTTGACCTTGTCGAGCTTTTCCTTGGGAACGCCGGTTTCCTTCTCGAGCTCGTCGAGCGTCGGCTCGCGCCCCGTGCGCGCGATGATCGTCTGCGTTGCGCGCGAGACGCGGTTGTACGTGTCGAGCATGTGGACCGGGATGCGCACGGCGCGTCCCTTGTCCGCCAGCGCGCGGCTGATCGCGTGGCGGATCCACCACGATGCGTAGGTGGAGAAGCGGTAGCCGCGCGTGTGGTCGAAGCGCTCCACAGCCTTCATCAGCCCGATGTTGCCTTCCTGGATCAGGTCGATGAGCGGCAGGCGGCCGCGGTTGTAGCGGCGCGCAATGCTCACGACCAGGCGCAGGTTCGCCTTGACGAAGCGGTTCTTCGCGAAGCGCTGGCGCGTGTCGGTGCGCTTCACGCGCGCGATGAAGCGCTTGTATGCCGCGCTTTCCGGCAACGTCGGGCGCTGGCCGCTCTCGGTCGGGTTGACCAGCTCGCGGACCACACGGTTGGCGTTTGCCATCCAGATGCGATCGGAATCCGGCAGGCGGACCTCGCGTGCGAGCTCCGCACACAGCTCCTCCCAGCCGCGCGTCTGGTTGGCGAGCAGCTTCGAGCGTTGCTTGCGGTAGACCTTGAGCAGCTTCCGGAGCTCGGTGACCGTCGGCGTCAGATCCGGGCGATCATCTTCGTTCAGCGACAGCGTGTCGCTCTCGAGCTGCTGCAGCACGTACTCCGCTGCGGGCAGGTACGAAAGCAGCGCGACCCAGTGATCGACTTCCGCCTGTTCCACGCTCTGTGCGGCCTGGAGCTCCTCGTCGGGGCCCATGACCTGGTGCGTGGCCATATCGCGGAAGTAGCGCGAGAGCATCGAGTCGGAAGCGCTGTCCGCCTCGGCCTTGCGCGCCGGCGCGGCCTGTCCGGCCGGCTGGGTCTGGGTCTGGGTTTCGCGACGGGGCTCGGCAGGCTTTGCGGCGGCGAGTACATCGGCGCGCTTGATGCGCACCGAAGTCTGCTCGGACGCTTCGTCCGTGGCGTCGTCCGTCGGAGGGATCGGGGCGATGGCTTGGTGCTTCTGGGACATGGTTACCGGTGGGTGGGATGCGAGAACTCGGGCGGGTCTTCACGAACAGTGCCGAAGCACGGTCCGGGTCGTGGCAACTACCGGGCCGGGAGCTTGATTCCCTCTCGCCTTCAGCTGGCGGGATGCGGCTCGGTGCTGTTTTTGGGGAATCTGTCAACAGCCACGGCCAGCACAGTCGGACACGGCGAATGGCGGATCCTTGGCTGGCGCGCGGCGGGGCTCCTTTCGAGTTGCGGTGCGGCTACTCTGGATGGTTCGTAAAACTGCAAAATATGTGCCGTAATTTCGCCTCCGGCCCGGAGGCGAACGGGGTGAAAGAGGGGCTTGGAGTCCCAAGGGCAAGCGCTAGGCTGGCGGCTCGATGCTAAGCGCTCCGGGCGAAGAGACTGTCCTGCGTGAAGCCCGGCCGACCGACTTGGCCGGGAAAGGACCGGCCTCTTTGATGGATACGGCTACCAACCCCGGAGGGATCCATAAACATGCGTCGACCGACTGGCCGGCGCAAGGCCCCGGAAAACGGGGCACGGCCAATCGGTTTTTCTTGACGATCCTGCGGGAGCTGTTGGGAAACCGTCGCCTCCTTGCCGGCCTTGCGGCGAGCATCGGTGCGTATGCGATAAGCCATGGTGCAACCGCTCTTGCTGCCGGGTTGCTTGGCCGGGCCCTGTCGCGCGCAGGTGGAAACGCGCTCATCGGCCCATGGGGCTGGTCGCTAGCTACCGTGTGTTATCTGGGTCTAGCTGCCACGCTCGTCAAGGCCGTATCCTCGACATTCCTTGCTTTTTCCGAGTCACTGGCGGGTGGAATTGTGGGCTGCGTGGCACGCAGACAGGCCACGCGCTGCCTGCTTGAACGTGGCGCGCATGACTCGGCGCCCAGGGTCCTCGCAACTATTGCGGTGCGGATCCGGGAGGTCGAGAGCGCGAGTGTCTCGGGTGTGCTGGTCGGCATCCGGGCGGCCGCCCAGCTCGTCCCGCTGGCTCTAGCCCTGATCTTCGTGTCAGCCCCCCTGGCATTGTTGGGCATTGTGGCACTCGCGCCGTTCGCGGTCGGCATCTCGCTCCTGCGGCGCCGCTGGCGAGCCGCGAGCGCCCAGGCACAGGGGCTGGTGGAAGAGCTCCACAGCGGGGTGGACGACCTGGTGAAGAACCTGGACCTGTGGCGCTCGTACGGAGCCGGTCACGCCATCGAGCAGCAGGTCGAGTCGAGCGGCGAGCTCGCGGCGCGCGCGGCCGCCCGTGTGGACGCCGGGCGCGCAGCGCTGAGCGGCTCGAACGAGGTGCTCGGCGCGCTCGCTCTGCTGGGCGGTATCGCGATCGCAGCACGGCTCGGATTTCCACTTGGAGATGGCCGGCTGATCGCGTTCGCTGCCGTGTTCTTCATGGCCTACCGCCCGCTGCGCGACCTCGGCGATGCGCGTGCCTGGACGCTGCGCGGCGCCGTGGCTCTGGAGCGGCTGGAAGATCTGCTCGGTGCGGAGCTCCTGCCCGGACGCTCCGCCCCCGACCAGCGCCAGCGCGCGGAGCCGGCGGGCGCGCCGCACGCGCTTTGTCGCCTGACGCTTTCCGGCGCTGGAGCTCGAACGCACGGTCCGACCACGAGCCTCCGCCTGGAGCCGGGCGAGATGGTGAGCCTGATGGGACCGACGGGCAGCGGCAAGACCACGCTCCTGCGTACGCTGCTCGGGCTGGAGCCGGCGCGCGGCAGCGTCGCGTACGCGGAGCGCGACATCACCGGCGCTGCGGTAGGTCCCGGCGCGCGCCCATTCGCCTGGGTGCCACAGGACGCGCCGCTGGTGACCGGTTCGCTGCTCGACAACGTCGCCTTGTGCGGCGGCGATGAACAGACCGCGCGCGCCGCGCTCGAACAGATCGGAGCGGACGCGCTGCTCGCTTCCCTCGGGAGCACGACGCTCGGCCCGGGCGGCCGCGCGCTGTCCGGCGGCGAGCGCCGTCTCGTGTCGATCGCGCGCGCACTGGCCAGCGGTCAGCCCGTGCTGCTGCTCGACGAGCCCACGGAAGGCCTCGACGCAGAGGCGCAACAGCGCGTGCTCGATGTGCTGTCGCGGCTGAAGGGGCAGCGCAGCGCTATCGTCGTCACGCACCGGCCGGAAGTGGCGGCGGTTGCGGACCGGGTTGTGGCGATCGCCGAGACGTAGTCGCGGTCAACGGTCAACGGTCAACGGTCAACGGTCAACGGTCAACGGTCAACGGTCGCGGTCGCGGTCACGGCTCGCATCGCTTCGGTCTCTGCGGTCGCGGTCGCGGTCGCGGTCACGGCTCGCATCGCTTCGCTCGCTCTCTACGGACGCGGTCGCGGTCGCGGCTTCCGGTCGCGGCATCCGGGCACGGTTCCTTCGTCATGTTTCTTCCTCCTTCTTGGGTGAAGGAGGAAGAAACATGACTACGGGAATCTCATCACTCATGCCTCACCACCGCCTGCACGCCTATGGCCTGGCGCTAGAAGTCCTCGCAGCTATGAAGTCAGCCGAGGTGCGGGATCGCAAGCTGCGTGACGAAGCGCTGCGCGCGGCGAAGAGCGTGTGCCTGAACTGTGCCGAGGGCGCGGGGCGGGTCACGCGGGCGGACAAGGCGCGGGCTTTCGCGGTCGCGCGGGGAGAGCTGGTGGAAGCGGTTGCAGCGGTCGAGATCGCGGTTGCGTCGGGCGATGCTCGGCGTGAGGCGCTGCCCGGCGTGGTTTCGCTCGGACAGCGCCTGAACGCGATGCTCACGCGTTGAGCGTCGGTGCGCGATCAATCGCTCGGCGTGACCTTCTTCAGCCACTCGACGTCGATGCGGTCCTGCGGGCGGTCCGACGCGATCTTGTTCCGGATGAGCTCGGCACGACCGATGAAAGGCAGCTCCTTTCCACCGTACGCGGCCTCGACGTGGCCGTTCCAGACCTCGTCGAACGACACTCCCGTGATGGAAGTGAGGATGTCGACGCGGTTCGGTGGATAGCCCAACTGGACGACCTGTCCCGGCTTCGTGAAATCGTCGGGCGTCAGCCCCACGCCGCCGAAACCAAAGTCGTCGAGCGCCGCGAGCAAGCGCGCGGCATTTTCCGGCGTCGGCTCGACGAGAACGTCGACGTCCTTCGTGTAGCGGGGCTTGGCATGGACGGCGACAGCGTGTCCGCCGACGATGACAAACCTAACCTTCCTCGAGAGGAAGAATCCGAACAACTCGCTGAAGTCGCTCGAAAAATTCACCCGCCTCTCCCAATCTGAGCTCTTCGGCCGCTGCCAGCCGCTCCGCGGGCGTCATGCGGGCCCAGAACTCGAGGTCGGCCTGCTCCTCCTCCTCGAAGGAGCTGCATCGCCGGACCCAGACCGCGTCGCCCATCTCCAAATGATAGCACGCAACCACGGCCGCTGGAGGCGAGCGAAGCGAGGCAAGCCGTCCGCGACGCCGGTCGCGGTCGACGGTCGCGGTCGCGGTCACGGGAACCTCACCCATGCCTCGCAGCGGTCGAGATGGCGGTCGCGTCGGGCGATGCGCGGCGCGAGGCGCTGCCGGGCGTGGTTTCACCCGGACAGCGCCTGAACGCCACGCTCACGCGGCTGGTGCGTTGAGCGCCAGTGCGTGAGCTTCCACAACATGGCAACGGCGCGGTCCAGCAGCTCGAGCACGGGCCGCGCCTGTGCGCCGCTGATGTAGCCCCACGCAACCGCAACGCGCAGTGCGCCCCGCGACTCGTTGGCCGAGCCCGCCGCCGAGTGGAAGCGAGCCCTGCGATTGCCGGCATCCGAGTGCTGCCCTTCGCACACATTCAGCACCATGCTGCTCGCCGCCCTGCGCATCTGCGTATCCAGCGAGCGGTCGTGCCGGGCGATGCGCGGCATGAGCGGACGCAGGCTGACAATGGCCTCCAGAGCGACTTGTTCGACTTCGAGCATGGGTTTCTTCCTTTCTCCCGCCGGGCGGGTCACCCGACCCGCCCGCCCGGCGGAAGAAAGGAACGCCGACCCCGAGTCGCCCGCTCAGCGCGCCGCAAGCCCCAGTGCCAGGCGAAGCCTGGCGCGGGCTTGCCGACCGCCGTCTGTTCACCCGCAAGCGAGCGAAGCCAAGCGAGCCGACGGTCCCGGTCACGGTCCCGGTCCCGGTCCCGGTCGCGGTCGCGGTCGCGGTCGCGGGTGGTCAGCAGTTGACAGTGACTGCCCTCGTTGTGGGTTGCTCTTGCTCCGGTTGTCCTCGCCCGTTTGCTGGCGCGCCCGTTGCGGCCTCCGGGCTACGCTTCGCTGGCCGGCTCCTGCCAGTCCTCCACGCGCAGGCCGACGACCCGCCGGAACTCCTCGATGTTGTGGGTGACGAGCGTGCAGTCGTGGTGGCGCGCGATGGCGGCGATCATCAGGTCGTTGGCGCCGATGGGGGTTCCGGCGCGCGCGAGCTCGGCGCGGATCATGCCGTAGTGCTGCGCGCAGTCGTCGTCGAAGGGCAGACTCTGCAGCGGCGCCAGGAAGCGCTCCAGGTTGGACAGCGTCCTGGCGACCCAGCGGCTCTTGCGCGCTCCGTAGAAGAGCTCCGCCGTGACGACCGAGCAGACGCAGACGCTGGCGGGAGATTCCTTCGAGAAGCGTTCGATCAGCTCGTCGGAAGTGCCGTTGAGGACGTGGATGCAGGCGTTCGTGTCGAGCAGGTACACGATCAGCTGTTGTCCAGCTCGAGGTCGTCGAGCGCGAGATCTTCGGGTTCTTCGAGCGGCGTCTTCCTGCAGGAGCCGACGACGCTGTCGAGATAGCCCCTGGGCCACTCGTCGCGGAGCTGGCTCCGGGCGATCTCGGCCAGATACCGGGACAGGCTCATGCCGCGGGCCTTGGCGCGCTTGGCGAGCAGCTTGGCGGAGCGCTCATCGACGGAGAAGTGCATCTGCGGCATGGGCGACCTCGGTAACTAGCGATACATACATAGAGGTATGTAGCAGCTCCGCTGGTGCGCGTCAAAGCGGTCACGGTCACGGTCGACGGACTCGGTCGCGGTCGCGGTCGCGGTCACGGTCGCGGTCGCGGTCACGGTCACGGACCCGGTCACGTTGCAGGGACGTGCACAGCTGTCGGTGTCGCGCCGCAACCAGCGCGGCGCGAGCGGCTGCCAGGACCCCCCGGAAACCGGACCCGGACGTGCGCGTCGTCCGCTTGCCGACTAGAACTGCGCGAGGAAGCGCGGGTCGTTCTCGAAGGGGACGCGGATGTCGGGGATGCCGTAGCGGAGCATCGCCACGCGCTCCACGCCCATGCCGAAGGCGAAGCCCGTGTACTTCTCGGGATCGATGCCGCAGTGCTCGAACACGTCCGGGTGCACCATGCCGCAGCCGAGGATCTCCAGCCAGCCGGTGCCCTTGCAGACGCGGCAGCTCGCGCGCGAGCCGTCGTCGGGCTTGCAGAAGACGCAGCCCACGTCGAGCTCCGCGCCGGGCTCGACGAACGGGAAGTAGCTCGGGCGGAAGCGCACCGGCGTGCCCTCGCCGTAGAGTCGCTCGGCGAAGGCCGTCAGCACGCCCTTGAGGTGCGAGAAGCTCACGTTCGTGTCGACGAGGAAGCCCTCGATCTGGTGGAACATGGGCGAGTGCGTCACGTCGTCGTCGCGGCGGTAGACCGTTCCGCCGCTGACGATGGCCATGGGCGGCTCGTGCGTGCTCATCTCGCGCACCTGCACGTTGCTGGTGTGCGTGCGCAGGAGCACCCGCGCGTCGGGCTTGCCGCCTTCCACCTTCACCCAGAAGGTGTCCTGCATGTCGGTGGCGGGGTGATCGGGTGGGAAGGCGAGCTTGGTGAAGTTGTTTTCTTCCAGCTCCACCTCGGGGCCCCAGGCGATCTCGAAGCCGAGCGAGCGGAAGATGTCGAGCACCTCGAGCTTCACCTGCGTGAACGGATGCAGGTGCCCGCGCGGCGCCGGCGCGCGACCGGGCATCGTCAGGTCGAACGGACGCGCGTTGAGCTCGGCCTCGCGCTCGGCGCGCGCCAGCTCGGCGAGCCGCGCCTCGAACGCGGCTTCCACGTCGCCCTTGACCGCGTTGACCTTCTCGCCGATGGCGCGGCGCTGGTCGGCGCCGACCTTGCCCATCAGCTTGAGCAGGCTGGTCAGCTCGCCTTTCTTGCCGAGCACTGCCGCGCGGGCAGCGCGCAGATCGGGCTCGCTTTCCGCGGCAGCGAAGCGCTCGCGGAAGCGCTGACCCAGCGCTGCCAGGCCCGCTTCGATCTCCTGGGCGGGATCGGACACGGCCCGGGGGCTAGCCGGCTGCTGCGGCGAGCTCGGTGAGCTGCTTGAACGCGGCCGCGTCGTTGATCGCCATGTCGGCGAGCACCTTGCGGTCGAGCTCCACGCCGCTCTTCTTCAGCGCGCCCATCAGCCGCGAGTAGGTGGTGCCGTTCTCGCGGCAGGCCGCGTTGATACGCACGATCCACAGGCGGCGGAAGTCGCGCTTGCGGAGCTTGCGGCCGACGTAGGCGTACTGCCACGACTTCCACAGCACACGGATAGCCTGACGGTAGCGGTTCTTGCGACCGCCCCAGAAGCCTTGCGTCTGCGCGAACACGCGCTTGTGACGACGACGGGGCGACGGGCCTCTCTTCACGCGCGACATCTGTCTACTCCTCTACGCTTCCTTCTTCAGCCGTAGGGCAGAAGGAGCTTGATGCGCTTCTCGAACTCGGGAGCAACCATGTCCATGTCGCGCAGGCGACGACGGTGCTTGCGCGACTTGCCGATGAACCCGTGCTGGGCGCCGCACTTGGGGCGTCGCACGCGACCCGTTCCGGTGAGCTTGAAGCGCTTCTTTGCAGCGCGGTTGGTCTTCATCTTGGGCATGGATCGACTCCACCAGTGCGGCCATCGAAGGCCGGCTCCAGCGCTGCCCGGGCGGGGCAGACCCGCGACGACGAGCACGCCGGAGAGCGCGGACTTATGACGGAAGCGGCCGGCGCCGTCAAGCGCGCGGCGCAAGGGCCGGGATAGTCCCCCCCAAGCGGCCGCCTGTCTACCTGAACGGACGCACCCCTGTGTCGGGTCCCGACTTGTCGACCAGGCGCTGGCGCGGCAAGGTTTCCGGCCGGGGCGATGGCCAACATCCTGCTTCTGATGATGGACGGTGGCGACGACGGCGCCCGCGCTCTCGAAGCGCTGGGTGCGGCGGGCCACGAGACCCAGGTGGTCGAGCCGCGCTGGCCGGAGTGCAAGCCAGAGCTTTCCGGGGGCCGGCCCGACCTGGTGATCGTCGATGGGCGCCGCGCGCCGTCGCACGGCCGCGCCACCGCCCGCTGGATGTCGACCCAGCCGTCGCTCCGCACGGTGCCGTTCCTGTTCGTCGATCTCCCCGACCAGGACATGGACAAGACGCGCCGCGAGCTGCCGCGCGCGCAGTTCGCCACCTGGGCCAGCGTCGTCGGGGCCGCCGCGCGGCTGGTGAAACGGCGCTAGATCCCGTCGCTTCGGTGCGGATCCGGCGAGCGAGAAGCGAGCCCGTGCTGAGCGTAGCGAGGCACGTCGGGGTGCTCGAGCGGCGGTGAGCCCCCTCGAGGAGGATTCCGGCGGGGGTGGGTGGGCGGGATGCAACTGGACGCCCCGGTCCGGTTCTGTCAGTGACGGGAGCGCATGCCGCAGAGGGACGACATCAACAAGATCCTGCTGATCGGCTCGGGCCCGATCGTGATCGGACAGGCCTGCGAGTTCGACTACTCGGGCACGCAGGGCGCCAAGGCGCTGACCGCCCTGGGCTACGACGTGGTCCTGGTCAACTCGAACCCGGCCACGATCATGACGGATCCGGAGCTGGTTCGGCGAACGTACATCGAGCCGCTGGAACGCGAGACCGTGGCCGCCATCATCGAGCGCGAGCGGCCGGACGCGCTTCTGCCCACGCTGGGCGGCCAGACGGCGCTCAACCTCGCGCTCGAGCTGCACGAGAACGGTGTGCTGTCGCGCCACGGGGTGAAGCTGCTCGGCGCGCAGGTCGACGCCATCCGCAAGGCGGAGGACCGGCTGCTGTTCAAGGAAGCGATGACCCGCGCCGGACTCGAGTCGCCCCGTTCCGGCTACGCGCGCTCGACCGCCGAGGCGCGGAAGATCGTCGAGACCACGGGCTACCCGGTGATCCTGCGTCCCAGCTTCACGCTGGGCGGCGCCGGCGGCGCAGTCGTCGAGCGGCCGGAGGATCTCGACCAGAAGGTGGAGTGGGCGCTTCTGCAGTCGCCGACTCACGAGGTGCTGGTCGAGGAGAGCGTCATCGGCTGGAAGGAGTTCGAGCTCGAGGTCATCCGCGATGCGGCCGACAACTTCATCGTCATCTGCACGATCGAGAACATCGACCCGATGGGCGTGCACACGGGGGATTCGATCACGGTCGCTCCGTCGCTGACGCTGACCGACCGCGAGTACCAGCGGCTGCGCGATGCGGCGAAGGCGGTGATGCACGAGATTGGCGTCGAGACCGGCGGCTCGAACGTGCAGTTCGCGGTGGACCCGAAGACAGGGCGCATCCTCGTCATCGAGATGAACCCGCGCGTGTCGCGCTCCAGCGCGCTGGCGTCCAAGGCGACGGGCTATCCGATCGCGAAGATCGCCGCCAAGCTGGCCGTCGGCTTCACGCTCGACGAGCTCGAGAACGACATCACGGGCACCAGCGCCGCCTTCGAGCCGACCATCGACTACGTCGTGGTCAAGTGGCCGCGCTTCACCTTCGAGAAGTTCCCGGGTGCGGACGCGCGGCTCGGTACGCAGATGAAGAGCGTGGGCGAGGCGATGAGCATCGGCCGCACCTTCCCCGAGGCGCTGCAGAAAGCCGCGCGATCGCTAGAGACGGGAAAGTCGGGCTTCGTCAGCCTGATGGACCGCGTCGACTACCGCGTGCTCGCGGAAAAGCCGCACGAGCGCGACATGGCGCACGAGGCGCCGCCCGCGGCGCGCCCGCGCCCGTCGCTGCCGCCACCGAGCCCGGAAGAGCTGACGAAAGCCCTGGAGCAGGTCGTCAGGGTGCCCAAGGCCGAGCGGCTATTCTACGTTGGCGACGCGCTGCGCGCGGGCATTGGCGTCGAGCGGCTGCACGAGCTGACCGGCATCGACCCGTGGTTCCTTGAAGAGCTCCAGGCGATCGTGGCGCACGAGAGCGTCATCGAGGAAGCCTCCGGGCTCGACAGGGATCTCCTTGCCGAGAGCAAGCGCCTCGGCTTCAGCGACATGCAGATCGCGCAACTTCGCGGCGTGAGCGAAGCCGAGGTGCGTGTCCAGCGCGACAAGCTCGGTGTCCGGGCCGTCTTCGGGCGCGTCGACACGTGTGCCGCCGAGTTCATCGCGCGCACGCCGTACCTGTACTCGAGCTACGAGTCCGAGAGCGAGAGCGAGGTCAGCGACCGGAAGAAGGTCATCATCCTGGGCGGCGGTCCAAACCGCATCGGGCAGGGCATCGAGTTCGACTACTGCTGCTGTCACGCCGCCTTCGCCCTCGAGGACCTCGGCGTCGAGACGGTGATGGTCAACTGCAACCCCGAGACCGTCTCCACCGACTACGACACGTCGGATCGGCTCTACTTCGAGCCGCTGACGCTGGAGGACGTGCTGGCCATCTGCCAGGAGGAGGCGTCGAGCGGCGAGCTCCTGGGCGTGATCGTGCAGTTCGGCGGGCAGACGCCGCTCAAGCTCAGCGTGCCGCTCGCGCAGGCGGGTGTCCGCTTGCTCGGCACGCCCGCCGACGCCATCGATCGCGCCGAGGACCGCGAGCGCTTCGATGCGCTGCTGAACAAGCTCGGGCTCAAGCGTCCGCGCGCCGGCATTGCCAGGACCGTGGAGGAAGCGCGGCAGGTGGCCCGCGATATCGGCTATCCCGTGCTGGTGCGCCCTTCGTACGTGCTGGGTGGCCGCGCCATGATGACCTGCTTTTCCGACGACGAACTGGAGGCGTACGTCGATCTGGCGATGGAAGCGGCCAAGGACGCGGGCTCGCCAACGCTGCTCATCGACCAGTTCCTGGGCAACGCCACCGAGGTCGACGTGGACTGCGTCGCCGACGGCAAGCGCTGCATCATCGGCGGCGTGATGCAGCACATCGAGGAAGCGGGCGTGCACTCCGGCGATTCGACCAGCGTGCTGCCCCCGCACTCGCTCGACTCGGACACGGTGTGGACGATCGAGAACCAGGCGCGGGCCCTGGCGCTGGAGCTCGGCGTGGTGGGGCTGATGAACGTGCAGTTCGCGGTCAAGGATCGCGAGGTGTACGTGCTCGAGGTCAACCCGCGTGCGTCGCGCACGGTGCCGTTCGTCTCCAAGGCGACCGGGCGCCCGCTGGCGAAGATCGCGGCGAAGGTCATGGTCGGCATGACGCTCGACGAGCTCGGGCTCGACGACGGTTCCATTCCGACCCACGTCGCGATCAAGGAGTCGGTGTTCCCCTTCAACAAGTTCCCCGGCGTGGACACGATTCTCGGTCCGGAGATGCGCTCGACGGGCGAGGTGATGGGGATCTCGACCAGCGTGGCGCTCGCGTTCGGCAAATCGATGACGGCGTCGGGCTTCGCGTTGCCGGAGCGCGGCAAGGCCTTCATCAGCGTGGCCGACAGCGACAAGGCCGGGGCCTGCTACGTTGCGCGGCGGCTGAGGAACCTTGGCTTCAGCATCATCGCCACCCACGGAACCGCCGACGCTATCGCGCGGGCGCGCATCCCGGTGGAACGCATCAACAAGGTGCTCGAGGGCTCGCCGCACGTGGTCGACGCCATCAGCAACGGCGACATCCAGCTGGTGATCAACACCACCCAGGGCGCCAAGGCGATCCGCGACAGCTACTCCATCCGCCGCACAGCCCTGCTCGCCAACATCCCGTACTTCACGACCATGAACGCCGGGCTGGCGGCAGTGGACGCCCTCGAGATGCGCGCGATGACCCGCGGTGAGCCGCAGGTCAAGAGCGTGCAGGAGTGGCACGCGCGGGCGGGGACGTAGGAGGGGCGCACCGGCCCTTGACCCCCGCGCTCGCGTGCCGACACTCGGGGGATGCGACGCGGCGCGGTCGCCCTGCTGGTCGTTCTGCTGCTGCTTGTGTGTAGCGGCTGCGGGCACAGCTCCGCTCCCGCGCGCCAGGTCACGCTGATCTTCCCGGGCAGCGCCGTCGGCGCCGAGGCGAAGGTGCTGCACAGCCAGCTCGCGCGCTTCATGCGGCAGCATCCGCACATCCGCGTCGTTACGCAGGTGACGCCGGACTCGGCCGATCAACGCCACCAGCTGTACGTGCAGTGGCTGAACGCGAAAGCGAGCGCGCCCGATGTGCTGTCGATCGACGTGATCTGGGCGCCCGAGTTTGCCGCGGCGGGCTGGACCCTGCCGCTCGAGCGCTTCCATCCGGACACGCACGACTTCTTCCGGGCGGCGATCGCCGCGGACCGCTACCACCACAAGCTGTACGCGATGCCGTGGTTCGTCGACGTCGGCATGCTCTACTACCGGACGGACATGTTCCCCGAGCCGCCGGCGACGCTGGACGAGCTCCGGAGCGACGCCGTCTTCGCGCAGCGCACGGGCTATCCGCAGGGCTTCGTGTGGCAGGGCGCGCGCTACGAGGGGCTCGTCACCGTGTTCCAGGAGGTGCTCGGCGGCTACGGCGGGCGCATCGTCGACGACAGCGGCCGCATTGCAGTCGACTCGGACGCGGGCGTGCGGGCGCTCGGGTTCCTGAAGGACCTGATCGGTCACGGCTCGCCGCGCGCGGTGCTCGGCTACCACGAGGAGCAGACGCGCTTCGCGTTCCAGAACGGCCGCGCCGCGCTGATGCGCAACTGGCCGTACGCCTACGCGCTGATGGGGCAGGGAAGCACGCGCGCACGCGGCCGCTATGCCGTGGCGCCCATGCCCGCAGCGCCGGGCGGCAGTCCGACGGCTGCGCTCGGCGGCGCGGCGCTCGCCATCAACGCGAACACGCGCCATCCCGCCGAGGCGTGGCAGCTCATGCAATTCCTCACCGCGCCCGCGCAGATGCTGGAGCGCGCGCGCGTCGCCGGGCAGCTGCCCGCGCGCCGCTCGCTCTACGACACGCCGGCGCTGGCCCGCGCGTTGCCCATGCCGCCGGAGGACGTGCGCGCCATCATCGACCACGCGCGCCCGCGTCCGCCGACGCCGCTGTGGAGCGAGCTGTCCGGCGCACTGTCGGTCGAGCTCTCCAGCGCCCTGTCCGGTCAGAAGACGCCTCGCGCCGCGCTCGCCGACGCCGCGGCGCACATGCGGCGCATCCAGAACGACGCGCGCAACGGCGCGCGCGCTCCGCCGCTTGCGTCGTGGATCGTACGGCTGCTGTTGCTGCTCTTCGCCGCGGGCGCTGTCTTCCTGCTGCTGCGTCGCCGCGGCACGCACGAACGCGGCCGCGACGCGCGGCTCGCCTGGTCATTGATGGCCCCGGCCTTGATCGTTGTCGTAGCGGTAGCGCTGTTCCCGCTGCTGTGGGCCGCGTGGGAATCGCTGCACGCACACGATCTGCGCCTGCCCTGGCGCGGCCAGCCCTTCGTCGGGCTCGACAACTACGCCCTCGCACTCTCGAACGCGCGCTTCTGGGGCGCGCTCGGGCGCACCGCGCTGTTCGCCGGGCTCAGCGTCTCGCTCGAGCTGGTGCTCGGTCTTGGCATCGCGCTGGTGCTCTCCCGCGCGGTGCGCGGCCGCGGGCCGCTGCGCGCTGTTGCCCTGTTGCCCTGGGCGATCCCGACGGTGGTGGCCGCACTGGTGTGGCGCTTCATGTTCGCCTCCGACCACGCCGTCGCGAGCCAGATCGCCCGGGCCGTCGGGCTACCGGGCATCGACTGGCTGTCGCATCCGATCGCAGCCTGGGTGCCGCTGGTGCTCGCCGACGTGTGGAAGACCACGCCCTTCGTCGCGCTGCTGCTTCTGGCGGGGCTCACCACCATCGACGAGCAGCTGTACGAGGCGGCGCGCATCGATGGCGCAGGCGCGTGGTCGCGCCTCTGGAACATCACGCTGCCGCTCCTGCGGCCGGCGATCGCCGTCGCGCTGGTGTTCCGCACGCTCGACGCGCTGCGCGTCTTCGATCTGGTCTACGTGCTCACCGGTGGCGGGCCCGGTACCGCCACCGAGCCGGTTGCCCTGTACACCTTCGACACGCTGCTCGACCACCTGCGTTTTGGCTACGGTTCGGCGCTCGGTGTGATTGTGTTCGTGATCGCGTTCGGGCTCGCGCTCGGCTACGTGCGGCTGCTTGCGCCGGAAACGGAGGAGCCGTGAGCCGACGCACATGGCGTGGTGCGCTCCGGGCCGCGGGCCTCGTGCTGCTCGGCTTCGTGCTGGTACTGCCGCTCTACTTCGCACTCGTCTCGAGCTTCCGTCCCGAGGCCGAGCTGTTCGCCGCGCCGTCGCTCTTCCCACGCGGCTTCTCGCTCGAGCACTACCGCGCCCTGTTCAGCGGGCGCAGCTTCTGGCTCCCCATCAAGAACTCGCTCGTCGTCGCCAGCGCCACCACGGTTCTCAGCGTCGTGCTGGGCACGCTGTGCGCCTACGCGCTGGCGCGCCTCAGGTTCCGCGGCCGCAAGCTCGTTGCCACGGCCATCCTCGCCATCGGCATGTTCCCGCAGATCTCGATCGTCTCGCCGCTGTACCTGATGCTGCGCAAGGTCGGTCTCATCGACACCTATCCGGGACTGGTGCTGCCGTATCTGACGTTCGCCATGCCGCTCACCGTGTGGCTGCTCTACGGCTACTTCCGCCAGATGCCGGCGGCGCTGGAAGAAGCCGCATGGATCGACGGGGCGGGTCGCATGCGCGCGCTCTTCGAAGTGGTGCTGCCGCTCGCGCTGCCCGGCATCGCCACCACCGCCATCCTCACGTTCGTCTACGCCTGGAACGAGTTCCTGTTCGCGCTCTCCTTCACGCTCGGCCCCGAGCGGCAGACCGTGCCCGTCGCCATTGCGCTGCTCAGCGGCCGCTACCAGGTGCCGTGGGGGCAGATCCTCGCTGCGGCGATCGTCGCCACGCTGCCCGTCGCCGTCGCCGTGCTCGTGTTCCAGCGGCGCATCGTGCGGAGCCTGTCGGCAGGGGGAGGGCGGTAGGGCGTCGCGACGTTGCCGCGTCGTGCGACTGCGCAGCAAGTGCTGCCGCCGCAGTTCGCGGAGTCGACCCAATTCCCATCAGCCCAGGAGGTTCCGCACCACCATGATCGCAAGCAGCACGAGGAAAAGAGCGCTGACTCCCAACAGAACGCGCTTCCTCCGCGGCCCTAGATTTGCCGGGTTCGACGGCACCGCCGCTGATGAGGCGATAAGCAAGATACCGAACATCATGGGGACAAGAGCCCTGACATGGATGCCCCACGCAATTGCGCCGACCGCAAGCAGAAGTCCTACTGTCCGGGGTACAGTCGCCGCTTCCCAGGAAACCGCTCGGATGGGTACCTGGAGGGCAATTGGACGGCGGCTGGCCACGCAAGGGGTCAGGAAACCCAAACTCTCCTCCTGTAGTGCAGCTGTACAGCGCGCTCGAAAGACAAATTGCGCAGGCACTGGCTAGATCGACGTTGATTCGCACGAGCAAGAAAAAGGCCCGGCGGATCGGACGATCGCGCCGGGCCTCGCGGGGGGCTACCCCGAGTGTCGAGCTACTTCTTCGTGATCTTGAGCGTGCCCCGCAGCACGTGATTCGAGTCGAAGTTGACGCCCGAGGCCGTGAAGCCGAACTTGTAGCCCTGGGTGACCGTGAGCGAGCCCTTGCCGACGAAGCTGAAGCCGCCGCCCACCGCCTGGGCGGGCACGAGCGTCACCGTCGTCATGCCGCCAGGACCGTCGGCGAACGCCTTGAGCGACGCACTGGTCTGGTACCAGGCGTGGAAGCCCGAGTACTCCCAGATGTAGTTCAGGGTGATGCTGCTCGTCGCTACCGCCTGGTACGTGAAGGTCTGGGTGCTGTGCACGTCCGCCGTGGTGTCCTTGTACGTGAACTGCTCGGTGTCGTCCGGCCCCGGCACCGGCGTGATCGTCTGCCCGTTGTGGGTCGTCGACGACGAGCTCGTCCAGGGCTGGCCGCGGAGCCAGCTGCACTCGCTCACCACGCAGAACGGCGCGGTCGCGCCGCACTTGTTCGCGCACGAACCGCAGTTCTTCGGGTCGTTCGTGGTGTTGGTCTCGCACCCGTCGGAGTTGGTGCCGTTGCAGTCGGCGTAGCCGGAGTTGCACGCGAGCTTGCAGCTACCGCCGCTGCAGAAGCCCGACGCGTTGCTCGTGCCGCACTGCTTGGAGCACGCGCCGCAGTTGTCCGGGTCGTTGTTCTCGTCGACGCAGGTGCCGTTGCAGTCGCTCAGCCCGTTCTGGCAGGACACGGCGCACTTGCCGCCCGAGCAGACGAGACCCTGACCGCACGCTTTGCCGCAGGTGCCGCAGTTGGCGTTGTCCGTCTGCAGGTTGGCGCAGTACGCCGCGCCGGCGTCGCCGCCGCCGCACTGCGTGAGCCCGCTGCCGCAGGTGGTAGTGCACTTGCCGGCCGAGCAGACCTCGCCCGCGCCGCAGGTGGTGCCGCACGAGCCGCAGTTGGCGTTGTCCGTCTGGGTGTTCGCGCAATACGCCGCGCCCGCCTCGCCGCCGCCGCACTGTGTGAGCCCGCTGCCGCAGGTGGTAGTGCACTTGCCGGCCGAGCAGACCTCGCCCGCGCCGCAGGTGGTGCCGCACGAGCCGCAGTTGGCGTTGTCCGTCTGGGTGTTCGCGCAATACGCCGCGCCCGCCTCGCCGCCGCCGCAGAGAGTCGAACCGGTGCCGCAGCTGGTGCCGCACTTGCCCGCCGAGCAGACCTCGCCGGTGCCGCAGGCGTTGCCGCACGACCCGCAGTTCTTGGGGTCGTAGTTCGTGTCGACGCACGCACCGCTGCACTCGGTCGTACCGCCGCCGCAGCTCAGGGCGCAGGAACCTTGCGAGCAGACCTCGCCCGGCTGGCAGGCGTTACCGCACGCGCCGCAGTTGTCGGGGTCTGCGCTCGTGTCGACGCAGCTGCCGTTGCAGGATGTCTGGCCGGTCGAGCAGGACGGGGCGTCGCTGGTCGCGTCCGCCGTCGCGTCCACGCCGGCATCCCTGTTGTTGCTTATGTTGGCAGTGGAACTGCTGCCGCCGCAGCCCGTTGCTGCGGCAAGAAGGCCCGCCGTCATCATGACGCCGAGCGCGCGCAACCAGGGGGACTGGCTGCTGGGTGCTGTGTGCTTTCTCAAACTAGTGCTCCTTTGGCGATCGGACTTGCCGATGATCAAGCCGTCATAACAGACGCGGCAAGCAACTGCGAGCGGTGTTCGTGCGCGACCGATGCCGCGTTCGCAAAGCGATGTAGCTATTGACCCGGGCGTTCGGAGTACGCGATCCTGAAAGGTTGCTCCCTGCGCGCACGTCGAGCGGCAGCGCGCCTGTTTCGTGCGAGGCGTGGCGCTCGCCATCGTCCTTGCCGAGGGCGACACGGCGGGAACGTGTTGCTCGTCTGCAACACGTTCCTTTACAGGTCTGACCAGTGTGGTGCGTCGCGACAACGCTTTCGCGTGCGTTCTTCGGGAGGGGGCCGCTTCACCGAAGCCAGCATAGGCGCCGACTCTGGTGCTGGCGGCACCGGAGGCGACAACGGGATGGCTGGTGGCTCGTCCGGCGCTTCAGGCAGCGCGGGGAGTCCGACGGACGCCGGCGGCGACGCGTGGGCCACCGATCCTACCGCCTGGAAGACTCCCCCGTGGAATCCGCCGGGCTGCAACGTGCCGCGTGCGGTCGACCTCGCCAAGGATTTGCCTCCACTGAGTTGGGTCCCTTGCAACGATGGCGTCAAAGGCTGCGTGCTGATGAACGCGAGCCTCCTCCCAGGCGCGGGGTCGTTCAACCCGAACATGAAGCTTGGCGCACTGGCGGGAGTTCACCGGTACGGGACGCGGACGATCTTCACCGTAGGCGTGGCGTTTGGTGAGTACGGCGGCGCCGAGGTGATGTACGAACTCGGCAAGGGCCCGATCGCAGCGTCGCGCACGACGGATGGCGATTCATGTCACATGGGCCGTGCGTATCTGTGGACTGGCGGCGTGCTGCAGCAGACGAACCTCGCACCGGATGGTGGCCTCGCACAGTTGATTCGCTCTCGGAGCGTCGATCAGCTAGTCGCCGACACCGCGCGGAGTCTCCGCATGGACGGAACCGTAACCGGAACGCAGCAACACGGCGATTCCCCTCGACTTGCGCCGGCCAGATCGTTCCATTAGTTCAACTGCGAGCGCGCTCGCCGACGCGGGCCAGCTCAAACGCGCGCTCGACGCCCTGGGAAGCGAGGTGACGACCGGTCCGCTCTGGCCAGACCCGCTCTGGAACGCGGTGGTCGAGGGGAACGTCGACCTTGCGGTGGGGCTCGTGAGCGCGGTGAAGCCCATGTCGCGACGAAGCGCGCTCCCGCAGTCGAGTACGCAGGGCAAGTGGTCCACGGACGTCCGTCTCAATCCCCTCTGGTGGCTCGCGCGCAAAGGCGACGCCGCGACGCTACGCCGGCTGCTCGATCTCCTACCGCTCGGCGAGCCAGGCTCCTCGGCGCCGGGATGGGGCGGCATCGTCGACCCCTCGCTGATCGAGGAGGCACATCGCTACGGCCACGAGGAGGCTGCGAGGGTGCTCGTCGAGCACATGCTGCGCCACCTCGATGGGTCGGCCTGGGGCAATCCCCGCGTGGTGGCGTGGGCGGCGCAGCTCGGACTCGACGCCCGCGAGTGGCGTACGAGGCAAGCCGACGCGGTCGCGAGAATGCCGGAGCAGCTTCAGTGGCAGAGCCTCTGGCTCGACATCATGCTGGACTGGATCGAGGGTGACGGGCAAGCACGCGATGGGCGGATCGATCGACTCCAGTCCAATCACCTCGTCGACCTCCTGGCCGCGATGTGCTCTCTCGACGCCGACAAGGTGCGCGGCGGGTGGGCGCTGGTCGAGCTCGAGGGCGCGCCCAAGGACGCGTCGCTGCCACGGGCGCTCTCGCTGCGCGCTCGCTTCACCCCGGCCAAGCAAGCGGACAAGCTTTTCAAGGACGCAGCGAGCGCAGCCAAGGAGATGGCGAAGGAGGAGGAAACCTGGACCAATGCCGACGTAGCGCAGAACCGCAACCAGATGCTGATCTCGCTGGTCGTCGACGCGGCCGCCGCGGGCCGGCTCGCCACGGCCGGCGCGATCTTCAAGAAGCTCACGAAGCCGGTTCGCGTCTCGCGCAACGCGTGGCCGATCGTCCGGGGGTTCCTGATGGCGGGCGACCTCGCGGGCGCATGCATCACGGCGGCGCACAATCGTCTCGATTCGGCTCGAATCATCCTTGGTCGAGGTGCGATCGTGCACCTACGTGCTCAATGGACGACGGTTCGCGAGCCATGACCGCGAGGCCTTGCGTTGATTGGGGGCCTTTCGCTCTTGTCGTGCAGCTCGTCGAGCAAAACCCGGAACACGCGGCCCGCGACCCGCCCTGGTTCAAGAGCCGCGTCATCCGCAGAAGGCTCGGAGAGCCCACGCAGGGCCGCATCGAGGGTGCATCACCCTGACCTGGCTTGGATCACAAGCGGAAATGTGCCGCGCCCGCGCGGAGAGACGCGGTCACGTTGTCGGGTCAAGGGTCAGTGAGCCGTCTGCGCGCCGCGTTGTGGCAACAGCCAGATGCAGCCGAGGATGAACACGATCAGCGCGCCCGACGCGGAGTAGCGGCTCAGCGCGAGCCCGCCGGAGGCGTGCGGCTTATCGAGGAAGTCGCCGACCACGGCGCCGAGCGGCCGGGTCAGGATGAACGCGGTCCAGAACAGCACCGTGCGCGAGACGCGCGTGAAGAAGTGGAAGCCCGCCACCACCACCAGCAGCACCACGAAGATCCCCACGCCGCCCAGATAGCCCATTCCCGCCGAGTCCGCGGTCCAGTCGCCGAGCGCGGTGCCCAGCGTCTGCGAGAACATGATCGTCACCCAGTAGAACGTCTCCGCGCGCGGATTCGAGACGCTCTCGACCGACACGGTGCCCATCACGAGGCGCCAGACGAAGAGCGACGAGAGCAGCAGCACGAGCAGCAGCGACGAGCCGCCCGCGTAGCCGATGCCGAGCGAGCGATCGCAGAAGTCCGCCATGGTCGTGCCGACCGTGGTGGTCGCGATGATCGTGACCCAGTAGATCACCGGGTGGAAGCGCGGTGCCTTGATCTGCACGACCACCGCGACCAGGAACACCACGGCGAAGATCGCGGTGCCCACCAGATAGCCGAGTTTCATCGACATCGAGACCGCATCGCCGCCCGTCTCGCCCAGGGTGGTGGCGGCGATCTTCAGGACCCAGAAGAGCAGCGTTACTTCCGGAACCTTCGCCAGCGCCTTCGTCGTGCTGTCGGGCATCGTAGTCGTCATCGGCTTGTGGGTCTCGCCGCAGCAAGCCTGGGCGCGCTCTGTGGGCTTGTCCACGGACTCTTGCTTTCTCCGTCAGGCGCAGCGAGTCTCGCGCGCCCGATGAGAGCTTCAACCAGCTGTGGACTGTGCCTCGTTCTCGCTGCCTGCAACACCGCGCCCCCGGCTTCCCCGCCGCCCGTCGAAAGCGCCCTGCCGCCGGCACCGGTCGCCTCCACGCCGTCTCCCGCGCCGGCTGCGAGCGCGAGTAGCGCTCCAGCCGCGCCCGCTCCGCCCGTGCTCACGTCGAAGAGCATCGGGCTTCCTGGGGCGAAGGGTCCGGTGTCGATCGATCTCATCGCATACGACCGCGATCACGGCCGCCTGTGGATCCCGGTCGGCGACACCGGCAGCGCGGACATGTTCGACATCAAGAGCGGCACGTTCAAGCGCGTCGACGGCTTCAAGATGAAGAAGCGCAAGTGGCACGGGCATGAGCACATGATGGGGCCGAGCGCTGCGACCATCGGCGACGGCGTCGCCTACGTCACCGACCGCGCAACGGGCGAGGTGTGCGCCATCGACGAGAATTCGTTGAAGCGCGGCAGGTGCCTGAAGCTGAAGACGCCGGCCGACTTCGTGACCTACGTGGCATCGACGAAGGAGGTCTGGGCCACGACGCCGAGGGATCACTCCATCACCGTGCTCGACGCGGAGAAGCCCGCCGCGCTGAAGGTGAAGGCCGTGATCAAGGACCTCGGCTCCGTGGAGGGCTCGGCCGTCGACGCCGAGCACGGCCTCTTCTACACGAACCTCGAGGACAAGAACCAGACGCTGGCGATCGACATCAAGTCGCACGCGGTCAAGTCGACGTGGAGCGCGGGTTGCAGCAAGTCGCCGCATGGCGTCGCCGTCGATCCGTCGCACAGCTGGGTGATCGTCGGGTGCTCGGACAGCCTGCGTGTCTTCGACGGCTCGCACGCACTCGTGGGCGAGCTCTACACAGGCGACGGCGTGGACGACATCTCGTACGACGCGTCAAAGCAACTAGCGTGCGTTGCAGCGTCGAAAGCCAAGCGGCTCACCGTTGCCCACGTCGGCGACAAGGGAAAGCCAAGCGTCGCCGCCACCGGCACCACCACCGGCCGCGCCCGCAACGCCGTCGCCGACACGGACGGCAACGTCTACGTCGTCGACTCCGTGAATGCGCAGCTCCTGATCTTCGCGGCAGGCGGATAGCGGCGGCGCTCAGGCCCGGATCGACTACGCGCCGGCCTTGTGCTTTCCGTCGAGCACGCGCTGCCGCAGGTAGGCGAGCGCGACCTGGGCGTTTTCGTGAGCGGCGAGCGTGTCGCCGACTGCTTCGATCTTCGCGCAGAGCTCCGCGCCGAAGATGGCGCCGAGGTCCTGGTGCAGAAGCACCTGCGATTCGGCCGCCATCAGCCCGCGGGACACCACGGAATCGTACCAGGAGTGGACGCGGTCGAGCTCACGCCCGGCCGGGGGCCCTGCCGAGGAGAGCGCTTGCGTCCACCTCTCCCAATCGATGACATAATCGCCCCATGAGCCCCGGCGTGGAAGCGAGCAGGCCCGCGCCGTGAGCGAACGCTACTCGATACGCGTGGGACTGGGCGTCGCGTTGCTCAGCATGGCGCTGATGACCACCGAGCTGGTGCTGACGCGGATCTTCTCGGTCATCGTCTGGTACCACTTCGCGTTCTTCGCGATCTCGGTGGCGCTGTTCGGCAGTGGCGCTGCGGCGCTGGTCGTGCACCTCACGCAGCAGCGTCTCGAACCGCACCATACCGGCAAGCTGCTGGCGGGCGCCGCGCTGGCGCTTTGTGCGTCGATCGTGCTGGTGGATCTCGCGCTCATGAACGTGACGCCCGACTGGTTCGGCGGAGGCCTGGGCTTCACGCAGCTGACGTTCAAGCTGCTGGCACTGTTCCTGTTGACCGCTCTGCCGTTCTTCTGCGGCGGTTTCGCGATGGCGTTGGCTGTACTGCGTTTTTCGCGCGTCGTGCATCGCGTCTACTACCAGGATCTGCTCGGTGCGGGGCTCGGCTGTCTGCTCGTGATCCCGCTGCTCGGCGCGCTGGGCGGGCCCGCTGTCGCTCCTCGCCGCGGCGCTGATGGCGATCGGAGCTGGGCTGTTGCTTGCGGGTTCCGGTGGGGCGCGCATGCCGCGCGGGCTCGCGCTGGGAGCGACGCTGGGCGGGCTATTCCTGGTGGGGCTTGCGATCACCAATCCGCTCAGCGGTCTGTTCAAGGTGCGCGCGGCCAAAGGCAAGCAGCTCGACCAGATGCACCCCGAGTTCAACCGTTGGAACTCGTTTTCGATGGTCACGGTGCTGCCGCAGATGGGGTTCCGCGGTTGGGGCATGTCGCCGGCGTACAAGGGACCTGTCGCCCAGCAGAAGACGCTGTTCATCGACATGAACGCGATGACCCCGCTGACGCGCTTCAATGGCTCGTTCGACAGCGTGCGCTATCTCTCGTTCGACCTGAGCGCATTCGTCTACCGGCTGATGCCGGATGCCCGCCGCGTGTGCGTCATCGGTGCTGGAGGCGGCAAGGACGTGCTGGCGGCACTGGCTTCGGGGGCGAAGCACGCGACCGCCGTCGAGATCAACCCGCTCATCGTCGACGACGTGATGCGCGGGAAGTACCGCCGCTTCACGGGCGCGCTCTACAACCGCGGTGACGTTCGCGTCGCCGTCGAGGACGGCCGCGCGTTTGTGCGCGGTCACGCGGATCGCTACGACGTGCTGCAGCTGAGCATGGTCGACACCTCGGCGGCTACCGCGGCCGGCGCCTATGCGCTGGCCGAGAACAGCCTGTACACCGTGGACGCTTTCCGCGACTTCCTGAGGCGCCTCGAGCCGGGTGGCATGCTCAGCGTCGCTTCGGTGAGCCTGCCCGGGCTGGCCGTGGGCGCGCGGCTCGCCAGCATCGCGCGCGAGGCGCTGCTCGAGCGTGGCCGCGATCCGTCGCGCTCGGTGCTGGTGCTGTCCACGACATGGCTCGGCATCAAGCAGGCGACGCTCTACGACGTGATCATCAAACCCGACGGCTTCTCGCCCGCGGAGGCAGAGCGCGCGCTCGACCAGGCACGCCGGCTCGAGTTTTCGCCGGTGTACATTCCTGGCCGGCCGCCGGTGCACGACAGCGTCGAGGAGCGCTGGATCGGGCGCATCCTGACGGCACGCGACAGCGCGGCCCTGGCGCGCACCGAACACAGCTGGCCGCTCGACGTCTCCGCCACCACCGACGATCATCCGTTTTTCTTCTACGAGAACCGCCTGCGTGACCTGTGGCACTCGTTCGACGCGCCGGATCCGATGCATCTGTTCGGCAACGGTCTGGTGATCCTGTCCAAGGTCGCGCTGGTCTCGGTGGTGCTGGCGCTGCTGTTCCTGCTGTTGCCTTTCTGGCTCGGCCGGCGCGAGCTTCGCGCGGGCCGCGGCGCCGTGGGCTGGGATCTCGCCTATGTCGGCTGTCTCGGCTTCGGCTTCATGTTCATCGAGATGGCGCTGATGCTCCGTTTCAGCATCTACCTCGGCCACCCCACGCTGACCCTGGCCGTGGTGCTGCTGGTGCTGCTCGTGGCGAGCGCGCTGGGCAGCCGCTTCCTGGCGCGCCCGGGCCGTAGTCGCAGTCGGCGCCTGCGCTGGGCAATGGTTGCGCTGGTCCTCTACACGCTCCTGTTGGTGGTGCTGGTGGGGCGGGTGACCGCGATCGGGCCCGGCGCGTCGACGCTCACCCGTTCGCTTCTGGCGGCCGTTGTGATCGCGCCGCTCGGATTCCTGCTCGGGGTTCCGTTCCCCACGGGGCTCGCAGCAGTCGCCGAGCGAGCGAGCACGCGCATCCCCTGGCTCTGGAGCGTCAACAGTGCGACCTCGGTGCTCGGCTCGGTGTTGGCCACCCTCGTCGCCCTGCACGCGGGGCTCTCGGCAACGCTGGCGACCGGCGCGGGCATCTACGTGATCGCGCTGGCGCTGTCGTTCAAGGTGCTGCGCCCGGTCACGGACGCTTGAACGCGCCGCGGTGTCTGGCTGCTGTTCCATGTGGTCGCGCGAGCAGCTATACTGGGTGTGACGGGGGCAATCCGCTTCCCGTGGAGAAGCCGATGAAAATCCAGAGCGGGGTACTCTTCCCTGTGGCGATCCTTGCAGGTCTTGCAGCTGCTGGCGGTTGCGGTGGCAACGTCGTGAGCGGCGGTTCGGGCGGCTCGGCAGGCACTCCCACTGGAAGCGGCGGCTACGGCACCGGCGGCTACGGCACCGGCGGCTACGGCACCGGCGGCTACGGCACCGGCGGCTACGGCACCGGCGGCTACGGCACCGGCGGCTACGGCACCGGCGGCTACGGCACCGGCGGCTACGGCACTGGCGGCTACGGCACCGGCGGCTACGGGGGCTCGGACGCGCTCGGGAAGTCGTGCACGACCAACGCCGACTGCGGAGTGGGCCTGACCTGCGTGACGGCGAGCAGCACCGCGCTGGCGGGCGACGGCGTCGCGAACGGCTACTGTACGCGCACCTGCGCGCAGGCTTCGGATTGCACCGCGATTTCGCCGGGCGCCCAGTGCGTCCCGTTCGGCGCGCAGAGCTTCTGTCTACAGGGATGCGACCCGGCCGCCAGCTACTCGTGCCGGGATCGGGCCGATGCGCTGTGCAGGAGCACGAATATCGACGGCAGCGGACCGATTGCCTGCTACCCGCAGTGCGTGTCGAGCGCCGACTGCAACGGCCGCACATGCGATGTCCGCACCGGCTTGTGCACCGACCAGCCCTCGACCGGCGATCCCGTCGGCGCGGACTGCAACCCGAACGCGGGCACGAACACGTGCGCCGGGTTCTGCGTCGCCTTCCAGGGTTACGGCGGAGGCATGTGTACCGAGCTCTGCAACAGCAATTCACTGGGCCAACCGGGTGCCTGTGGCTCCGACCCGACACCGGGCAGCCCGCAGCAGGCGGCGTGCATCTACCAGGCGTCGGCGGGCAACGGCGGCAACGTCGGTATCTGCGGCCAGCTGTGCAACTGCGACGCCGACTGCCGCGCCACGGGTGACGTGTGCGAGAGCTGGGCTGCTGCCGGCGTCTCGAACGCCTCGCAGTTCCTGCAGGCCTTCAAGGAAGCAGGTCTGTGCGTTCCGGGTACGGATCCGGATGGCGGTACGGTGCCGGGCATCGCAAGCTGTCCGGGCGACACCGGCTGAAGCCAGTCGCGGGCGCGTCCGCTCACTGCTCGTCGGCCGACGCGCTATCGGCCAGTGCCGCGGCGAACGCGCCCGCGCTGGCGAAGCGCTCGTCCGGGGCCTTCGCGAGCGCGGCGAGGATGGCCGCTGCCGCGGCTTCCGGAATGGTCGGCTCGAATGTGCGCGGGTTTTCGGGCGGCCGGTTCAGGTGTGCCATCACCTGGCCGCTGGCGCTGGGTTCGGAAAACGGCGTGCGGCCGGTCAGAAGCTCGTACACGGTCGCCCCGAGCTCGTAGACGTTGGTGCGCGCGTCGACCCCGCCCGGGTTGCGGATCTGTTCGGGCGCGATGTACGGCAGGCTGCCGACCAGCCCGTCATCGGGCGCGTCTCCGGCGAAGTGGGCGACCCCGAAGTCCATGACGTAGGCCCGGCGCGCGTTGATCGGCTCGCGGGGCGTACCCTCGAGCAGGATGTTGGCGGGCTTGATGTCGCGGTGCACGATCCCGCGCGCGTGCACGACGTTCGAGCGCGTCAGCGACGCCGGCGATCACCGGAGCGACCTCGTCGATGGTCAGGCGACCCTGCCGGCGGAGCACCGCCGAGAGATCTTCACCCTCGACATAGTGCATCGCGATGAACGAAAGCCCTTTCTGGTGGCCGCTCGCCACGAACGGGATCACGTTGGGATGCGTCACCCCTTCGAGGATCTGCGCCTCACGGCGGAAGCGGAGCTGCGCGTCGTCATCGCCAGCGAGCTCGGGCGACATCACCTTGAGCGCGACCGGCACGCCGAGCTCGGCATGCCGGGCTCGATACACCGCGCCCATGCCGCCGCGGCCGACCAGGACCAGCTCGTCGTAGACTCCGAGCTCTGCGCTCACCTCCGGCAGCGCGACCGCGCGGATGGCCTTTTCCGCGAGCCCCTCGTAGTCGAGGCCGATGCCGTAGAAGCGCCGATCGATCCATCTGGCGATGCGGCGGCGGGTCGGCACGAACGCCGGCACCGCCGCTGCCAGCGACACGACCAGCGCGACGGGCCGCGACGCGGAGAAGAGGCCACGCAGCGTGGCGTCGAGCGCGAAGAACGCGACCGCGAGCGCGCCTCCGACGATCCCGGTCACCAGCACGTAGACGACCGTCCGGTTGATCACGCGATCGATCGCCCATAGCCGGTAGCGCGCAGCGGAGAACATCACGCACGCCAGGGCGATCAGGTAGGAAGCGGCGAGCAGGAACTCGTACAGCAGCCTGAGCAGCTGGAACCCCGGGCGGTGGATGTCCCGGAGCAGCGGCAGGATGGTGATCACCGCGACGATCTGGATCGCCAGGAACACCGCCGCGGCGTAGGCGAGCCACTTGATCTGGTGCTGCTCGCCGAGCGTGGCGTGGTGGCGGTAGCGGTGGCGCTGGAACCCCAGGAACACCACCGCGGACGCGAGCCCGGCGCCCGCGAGCGGCACCGAATAGGCGCGGAAGCGCAGCATGTCGACGGCTTGCGCCACGATCGGGATGATCGCGACGACGAACACCTTCATGCTCCAGCGCGGCACCGGACGACCGCTCGGAAACAGCGCAAGCAGCGCCAGGGCACCTGCCGGCATCAACACGTACCAGCAGGCGGCGCTCGCGCGCCACAGCGGCAGGGTGGTGCTCGAGGTCAGCACTGCGACCGACATCGAGAACTGACCCGTGATCACGCCGAACGCGGAGAACAGGAGCAGCTTCGGATCGCGCCGGTTCTGGAGCGCGAACCAGATCCCGATGGCGACGAACGCGGTTCCGATGAGCGCTATCCTGGCTAGCGTGAGGCGCGGCCCCTGGAAGATGCTGGTGGCCCCGAACGCACCGTTCGCGGCGTGCGCTGCGCCGAGGAAGCGGGCCGTCAGCCGCGGCGGCGATGCGGAGACCACGAACCGGAGCAGGAAGTAGATCGTGTTGATCGCACCGGCGGTTGCGACGGCGATGAACAGCGCCCGCGCCCACCTGAGCCGGCGAGCCGCACGCCCCACCTCGGCCCTGCGCGTCGTGGAAGAGCTCGCCGAGCGCTCGGTCCGGGGCGCCGCGAGCGTGGGCTCGAGCTCCGCCGATATCGACGCTTCCGCCGCGAGCGTGGCTTCGAGCTCGACCGACTGCGACGCTTCCGCCGCGAGCGTCGCGGCGTTCGCATCCGCGGGCGCGAGCGCGGTGTCCTCGAGCTCCGCCGGGCGCTCGACACCGGGGGCGCTCGCGGTCGCGTCGAGCTGGAGATCGTCGTCTGTCGCCACTTCCGCGCTCAGTTCAAGACGCTGTCGTGTATCGCGGTCAGGAGCGGGTTCTTCGCCGCTTTCGACGGCATGTAGCCCTCGTTGATCTCCCACTCGATCACGCCGCCGAGGTTCTTGCTCTTGATGTACTTGCCCTTTTCCTGAATGGACTGGGCGTCGTCGTAGGAGATGTAGCTGCAGCCGTCGGGCGACTTTGCGGAACTGAACGACAGATACGGCACCAGCGCCAGCGAGTCCCACTTGCGCGCGCCGGCGGCGTAGTAGCTGCCCATGATGTGCGCGTAGCTCATCTTGCCGTCGCCCGCGAGCACGCTGGCGCCGCCGAGCGACTGGTCCGGCGCCGTGACGGGCGGCGAGTAGCACAGCCCGAAGAAACCGATGCCGACGCCGAGCTTCGCCGCCGGCACGCCCGCCTTGAGATACAGCTGCACGCTCGAGTCGACCGAGAGCGGCGTGGCCGGGTCCGTCTGGTAGATGGCGCTCGAGTGCCAGCTCTTCCAGCCCTGCCACGCGCCGGCCATGCCGTAGCTCATGATGTTCAGCTGATCGAACGCCTTCGAGATCGGCACGTAGCCGGACAGATCCGGTGGGTTGTTCGGGTTCACGTAGCCGATGGGGATGGTCAGGATCGCGTTCGGATACGCCGCGCGGACCTGCTGGGCCAGCGTCACCACGGTCGCCTCGTCCGACTGCGTCAGCGGTTCCCAATCGAAATCGAGCCCGTCGTAGCCCGGGTCGGAGAGCAGTGCGCCGAGGCTCTTCACGAACGCCGTCATCGATCCGGTGGCGGCCTGGAAATCCGGTCCCGAGTTCGCGCCGCCAATCGACGCAATCGCCTTGTCGCCGTGCGCGTGCGCCGCGTCCACGAGCTGCTTTGCTACGTTGGGGTTTCCGCCCATCAGCGTGAGACTGCCGTTCGCGTGCGGCGTGTAGAACGACATCGCCACGTGCGTCATGCCCGACCACTCGATCGCGCTCACCGGTAGCTGGCTCGCCGCCCAGCTCGCGTAGTAGCCCATCGACCACTTGCCCGAACCGCTCGACGTACCGCCGCTGCCGCCCGCGCCCGCGCTGCCGCTCGAGCCACCGCTCCCGCCCGCGCCCGCGCTGCCGCCACTACCCGACGTGCCGCCCGCACCCGCGCTCGCACCCGAACCCCCATTGCCCGCGCTTGCCCCTGCGCCGCCCGCACCCGCGCTTGCCCCCGCGCCGCCGCTGCCCGCCGCGCCGCCGCTTCCGGAGTTGTTGCCGGCGCTGCTCCCGCACGCCGCCAGCACCCACGCCACAGCCAGCACCCCCAAGCCACGCCGATCGAGTCTCATGACAGCATGATAGGCTCCCGGCCACAGCCCTGTCATTTGGGGGCACCCAACCAGGTACCCCAGCAGGCCCACCCCATCCGTCCCCGCAGCCCCCAGTCCGCGCTCCGCGTCGCGGCGCCACAAGACACCGTGGCCGCGCTCGCCTCACGGCGATGCGCGGCCACAGCGCGTTGCGATGTGCTCCCTTGCGGAGCGCGGAGCTACAGCAGCGCGCGGTAGCCGAGCCAGATGGTGGCGCCGCCGGTGTTCGAGCTGCCGGTGATGGTGTGGTTGAGCGGCCCCCACTGGAAGAGCGCCTCGAGGAACACGCCGCCAGGACCGAGCTCGTACTCGGCGCCGAGCGGCAGGCCCACGCCGAACTTGGTGCTCTGCTCCTTGGTTTCGAGGATCTGCTGGTTGTTGCTGGAGCCTTTGACCACCGTCTGCAGGAAGTAGATGCGGGGTCCGATACCGGCGTACGGCACGATGGTCTTGCTGAGGCTCGTGAGGCGGTAGAGGAACGTCGGCTGCAGCACCAGCTCCTTCTGCGTCATGTGCCAGTTGTACTTGTTGCTGGGTGGCAGCCGCCCCAGCGGGTCCGTCTCGCTACCGTCGGCCCTGGGCACCGTGTACGACACGTCGAGCAGCGCGCCGATGCTGCGGTGCGTGCCGCCGAAGATCCAGCCGAGCTCCAGCCCGCCGGAGACGAACGGCTTCATCTTGCTGAACGGGATGATGCCGCCGACCTTGCCGGCTAACAGGAAGGCCGAGCTGTTGTCGGCCTTCGACGAGCCGGACGAGTCGGTCGAGACTCCGGCTCCCACGTCCGCCGTCGCCGAGGCTTCGGCGGCGTGCGCTGCGTTCGCAGCCAGGATCACGCCCGCCGCCGTCACCGCACCTGCGAGGAGGTGCATCTGCTTCGATGTTGCGATTCTCATCGTTGTCACCTCGATCACCAGGCCAGGAATTCGGTGGACGTAAGGGCTGCGCCGCCGGTGGTCGCTTGGCCGCCCGTCATGAAGACGAACGCGCTCTGGATCGAGCTACCTGGCAGGTAGCGCGCCGACTGCATCGTGATGCCTTCGTTGTTCCAGTTGGCCAGGCTCGGCAGCGGGCTCTGCATTTCCGCTGCAATGCCCTTGTCGTTCGGGTTGCCGCTGGGCAGTCCCGCGCCGCCGAAGAAGAAGATCTTGTTGCTGGCGACGAAGGCTGCGTAGCCCGCGTAGATCGACGACTGGTTTTGGGGGGTGGTATCCCAGGTACCGAGGTCGCCGCCCGCGGTGATCTTGCCGGTCTCGACCACGCCGGTGCGGTTGCCGCCGCTGCGTCCGCCGCCCAGGTACACCCAGGTGTCCGGAGCCGTGACGATCGGCGACGTGATGGAAGTCGGTGCCCAGGCACCGAACTCGTGACGCGGGACCGAGGGATTGTCGGCGCCGGCCGTCCACGAGCCACCCACCGTCTGCCGCTGGTTGGCCTGGGTGGTGACCGTCAAAAACTCGTAGGACTGGGCTCCCTGGCCTTCAAGCGCGTAGACGTACCACTTGGTGGGGTCGGCCGGATCCTGCCCGGCGACGCAGGCCGCGGCGGAGCGCGCGGTTCCCATGTCGGGCAGGGCCTGCCAGGCGCTGGTCGAGCCTGGCGGCAGCGGCTTGTCGGTGCCCAGCGTCGTGGTGCCGTCGTCGATGTAGCTGAGCGTGCTCGCGCTGTTCACCGTGTCGAGCAGCACCTCGTCCTGTCCCGGCACGCCGTCCTTGGGCGTGCGGTAGATGCGGTAGCCGGTGATGCCAGTCAGCAGAGTGCCCGCGTTGTCCACGGGCGCGCTCCAGGTGAGCTTCACCGCGATCTTGTGGTTGGCGATGGTCGGCAGCTTGAGGATCTGCGGATCCGAAGCCAGCGTCTCGCCGCCCAGGTTGACGGGGTCGGTGTTGGAGATGACGGCCGCGACGCGGTAGGCGTAGGTGCCGGCGTCCAGACCATCGCCAATGCCGGTCTGGCTGAAGCACGGCGTCGCGCCGCCGCTCAGGCACAGGTCCACATCGTCGACGTGCGGGATCTCGGCGGGCGAGAGCACGATGGCGCGCTCCGCGCTCTTGAGATCGTTCGAGCCGTCGTTACCGCCGATGGCGTAGATGTAGCGGCCCACGTTGGTGCCTGTCAGGAAGTGGCGGGCTGTGCCCAGCGACTCCTTGTTCATGGTCCAGGCGCTCATGGTGCCGAACAGATCCACGTTGGCGAACTCGACGCTCTGGAATGGGGCGCCTCCCTGGCCATCGTCGCCGCCGATGGCGTAGACGTAGCGCGAGGCGTTGTTGGCCCGCACTGCCGCCGAGAGCAGCGCGCGGCGCCCGACGTTCATGTCGGTGCCGGCCACCGGGGTGCCCAGGTTCAGCGACGAGTTGGTGACGCCGAGTGCCGAGAACTTGCCGTAGCTGCCGTCCGCGTTGGTCACGGTGATGACGCAGACAGCGCCCTGCGCCGTGCCGCTCATGTCGAGCGTGACCTGGCACCCGGTTGCGCTGCAGGTCGTGCCGGAGACGGCCGGGTTGGTCGTGTTGCCAGCGCCGTCGTGGCACTCGACCGTGACCGTTGCGGCGCTATCGAAGCCGTTGCCCGCGATCGTCACCTGCTGGCCGGTCTGGTTCACGACCGACTGCGGCGTGATGGTGTCGATGGTCGGCGGTGCGTTGCCCAGCGACTTGTAGGCGTTCGGTTCCACGCCGACCTCGCCGCTCGGGTTGACCACGACCAGGTCGTAGGTGCCCACCGGCGTGTTCTTCGGGACCACGGCGGTCATCTTGGTGGCGTCGACCATGGTCACGCCCTCGAGCTGGACCGCGACCGGGTTCGAGCCGGTGGTCGGGTTGAGGAAGGCGCGCGGCGTGGCGACGAAGCCGCCGCCGCCGGTGATCTGCACCGGAACCAGCTCGCCGCTCTGACCGAAGGGCGGATCGATGTTCAGCCCGGTCAGCTTGAGCTGGTCGGTGACCGTCAGGCCCTTGGGCAGCGTCGCCGCGCAGCCGGTGTCGTCCTTGACCTGCACGTCGTACACGCAGGCTGCGGTGCCCTTGGCTACTGTGGCCTGGATGCGGTTGGCGTGATTCGGATCCAGCTTGGCATTGGTGAGCGGGATCGAGTTGCCGCCGTTGCAGCCGCCCTCCGGCACCAAGGTGACGGTCGGGTTGCCCGTGACCGAGGTCAGGTACAGCGTGATCTGCGTGTTGATGCCGTTGTAGGCGACGAACGGGTCCACGTAGAACAGGATCGGTCCCGGAGTGCCCTGTACCGTCTGGTGGGGCAGCGGGCGGTCCTCGCAGGTATCCGGGTTGATGATGACCACGTTGCAGGTGTCACCCGGGGTCACGCCGGGGCCGAAGTTGGCCGTGACGTGCTGCGGGTCGGTGTAGTCGACCGACGTGGACGGGGTGACGGCCGGGTCGGAGCCGTCCGAGCACTTGCCGGTGCTCTGGTCCGGCGCGCCCGTGCCGCAGCAACGCAGCTCGGCGCTCGCGCCCTGCTGGAAGTTATCGCCGGTGACATCGAGCGAGCTGCCGCCGCTGCACACCTTGCTCGGGTTCACTGCCGTCACCGTGGGCGGCGGGTTGACCTTGAGCGTGATGGACTCGGTCGAGTGGCAGTCGGCCGGAGCCGGGTTGGTCAGTGTGACCGAGTAGTCGCCGGGCGTCAGCGTGCCCTTCTTGATGATCACGGTCGCGGTTCCGCAGAGCTGCGCCGGGGGATTGCGCCCCGGGATGTCCGCGCACTGGCCCACGCCCTGGATGCTGCACTTGGGATCGTTCGGATCCGGGTTGCAGGTGATGGTCGTCTTGCCGTCCGCCGACGTGATGGTCACGCTCGGCAGCTGGTCGCCGATCTTCAGGAAGTTCTCGCCTTCCAGGATGAGCTGCTGGTCCGATTGGTCATCGCACAGCGCCGGCGGAATGATGTCCTTGATGCTCGGCGGGGGAACGACGGCAAGGGCCTGCTTGATGTTGGCCTTCTGCACGCCGTCCGGATTGGTGATTGTGAGGTCATAGATGCCGGGGTTGTCGATCTTCATGCCCGGCGTTGGCGTCGCGCTGGGATCGCCCACCCAGAGCGACATCTCCTTCTCGCTCTTCCACCTCAGGTACTTGGCGTTCGTCTTCGACGGGTCGCCGCTGGCTGTGACGGTCTGCCCCGACGCCGGCGGAGTGCCGCTGCCAGTCGAGCCGCCCGAGCCCGCGCCTCCGGCAGCGCCGGCATCGGTTCCGGCGCTGCCGCCCGCACCCGCCGTTCCCGCACCCGCGTCGGCTCCGGCGCTGCCGCCCGCCGCCGCGCCGCCCGCACCGCCCGCTGCGGGAGCGCCGCTGGTCAACGCGGACGACCAGCTCAGCTTGACCGTGGGCAGGATGAGCGCCTTCTTGCTCTCGAGCACCTTCGACGGCATCGGAGTGAAGCCGTCGCCGGTGATCACAACCGGCGCCGAGATCTGCGCGTTGCAGACCAGGTCGGGTTGGACCTGGTTGGCCTTGACGGCAGGGCTCTCGAGCTTGTGGCTGCACGCGCCTGCGAACAGAGCGGCGACAAAGAACAGCGGAATGGAACGAAGCGTACGGCGGCCGAATGCCAACACCTGGGCACCTCCGAAGGTAGCTGGGGCTCCTGGTGTGTGGTCGGCGGCGCGCCGCGATTATCAGCGTCGCTTGGAGAAGCCGTTCGGTCCGTCCACGCGACGGACAGCCGGACGCAGGTCCTGGGTGTAGCAAAACGCCACACAAACTGTGGCATTTTGCTACAATGTGCCGGGTCTTCCGGCCTGCGGTGACTGTTATACTCGCGCCGCCGCGACGAGGCCCCGAGCCGATGGAAGACGCGACCTCCTCAGCAATCCCCTCGTCCCGTGGCTCGATACCCGGTGCACGCCGGACGATCGGACTGCTCGGCGCCACAGGCGTGGGGGTCGGAGCCATCGTCGGCGGCGGCATCCTGGTCCTGGCCGGCGCCGCTTTCTCGGCGACCGGTCCGGCCGCGATCATCGCGTTTGCCGTCAACGGCGTTATCGCGGTGCTCACCGCGCTGAGCTTCGCCGAGATGTCCGCGGCGTTCCCGGAATCGGGCGGCGCCTACACCTTCGCCAAGAAGGTGCTGAATGTGCGGGCGGCGTTCGGTGTGGGCTGGGTGCTGTGGTTCGCGTACATCGTCGCTGGCGTGCTGTATGCGCTCGGCTTCGCCGAGTACGCGCTGCTCATGGTTGCCGAGCTGTGGCGGCTCGCAGCCGGCCACGCGCCCGCGCTGCTGGGCACGCATCGCGCCGCCGTGTTGCTCGCAATCGTGGCGACCGCCGGCTACACGCTTTCGCTGATCCGGAAGACGAGCGGAGGCGGACAGTGGGCCACCGTGGGCAAGGTGGTGGTGTTCGTCTTCCTGATCGGGGCGGGCGTCTGGGTGCTGGCGGGGCGTTCCGGAGCGCAGATCCACCGGAACCTGACGCCGTTCTTTCCGCACGGAGCGGGTGGGCTGCTCAAGGCGATGGGCTTCACGTTCATCGCTCTGCAGGGGTTCGATCTGGTTGCGGCCATCGCCGGCGAGGTGAAACAGCCCGCGCGCAACATCCCGCGCGCCATGCTGCTGTCGCTCGGCGCCGCGCTTGCAGTGTACCTGCCGCTGCTCTTCATCGTCGCCACGGTCGGCACACGCGGTTCGGTGTCGATCACCGCGATGAGCGAGCAGAACCCGGGCACGGTGATGGCCGAGGCAGTCAAGAACTACCTCGGGCCGGTGGGCTACTGGCTGGTGCTGGTCGCCGCCGTCCTGTCCACGCTTTCCGCGTTGCAGGCCAATCTGCTGGCGGCGTCACGCGTGGCGCTCACCATGGCCAAGGACCGCACGCTGCCGCGCGTGATGTCGCAGAGCCACCACAAGCGCCACACGCCGGTGATGGCCATCTATGCGAGCGCGCTGGCGCTGGTCGGCATCCTGCTCATGGTGCCCGACGTGGCAGCGGCAGGCGCCGCAGCCAGCCTGATCTTCCTCATCTCGTTCGCGCTGGCGCACTGGACCAGCATCCTGGCGCGCCGGCGCGCGGGCGACACACCCTCGCCGTTCCGCACACCGTGGTTCCCCGCTGTGCCCGTGGTGGGTGGCGTGGCCTGCGCCGGCATGGCGGTTTTCCAGGCCTTTGCGGTTCCTGCTGCCGGCGCGATCGGCGGCATCTGGCTCGGGCTGGGCGTGATTCTCTACTACGCGCTCTTCGCCAGTCGCGCAGAAGCGGTCGATGCCTTCACCCAGGCGCGCGATCCGGATCTGGTACGGCTCCGGGGACGCAGTCCGCTGGTGCTGGTGCCCGTCGCGAACCCGAAGAGCGCGCCCGCGATGGTGGCCGTGGCGGGTGCGCTGGCGCCGCCGGCCGTCGGACGCGTGCTGCTGCTCAGCGTGATGCAGCGCATGGAGAACGTGAAGGAGAGCCAGCCGCCGCCGCCGCTCATCTCGGCGCAGCAGGCACAGTCGGAAGCGCTGACCGCGTCGCTTGCCACGGGCCACTCGCCCGAAGCGCTGATGACCATCGCGCCGGCGCCCTGGGCCGAGATCAGCCGCGTCGCACGCACGCACCGCTGCGAGAGCCTGCTCGTCGGGCTCAGCAAGATAGACGGCGACAACGGGGACGGCGGCAAGCATCTCGAAGGGCTGCTCAATGATGTCGACTGCGATGTTGCAGTGCTGCGAGCGCCCCCAGGTTGGCGGCTCGAGCACACGACGCGCATCCTGGTTCCGGTGGGTGGCCGCTCCGGTCAGGACGAGCTGCGCGCGCGTCTGCTCGGCAGCCTCGCGCGCAGCAAGAAGTCGAGGCAAGTGACGTTCGTCGGCGTGCTGCCGACAACCGCGAGCGAGGACGAGCAGGAGGAGACGCGGCGCCGACTGACGCGGTTGGCCGAGGACGAGGCGCCCGGCAAGCCCTCGGCGATGGTCGTGCTGGCCGACGACGTGGTCGGCGCCATCGCGGGAGAAGCACAGGAGAGCGATCTCGTGATCCTCGGACTGCAGCGCGTCGGACGGCGACGCTTGTTCGGTGACGTGGCGCTGCGCATCGCCGCCGAATCGCCGTCCGCCACCATCATGATCAGCCGGCGCGGATAGCGCGACGGGCGCGCGCGACGAGGCCGGGACTCACGAAGCGGCGCGAGCGTTGCGTATCTGTGCCGTGGAGGGGCTGCCAGGACCCCCCCAACAAACACCCGACGCAGCGGCGCTACTGGCAGCGCTTGAAGGGCAGGCCCTCGATGCTGGGGCCGCCGGCGGCGGTGCAGGTAGAGCCGGTGGGGCAGAGGCCGTCTTTCGTACAATCGCGCGAGCACTTGCCGGCGTTACGGTTGCAGTAGCCGAAGACGCACTGGGAGTCGGTGCTACACGGATTGCCGACCTCGCCGGAGCCGGTCGCGGGGAGGCACAGACCGATGCGGCTGTTCGCGCCCACGGAGCCCACGCCGACGCAGGCAAAGCCGCTCGCACAGCCGCCCTGGTAGCGGCACGAGTCGACACAGGCGTCGCCGGCGGCGCCGTCGGTCGTCGTCGTGGCCGAGCAGCTCACCGAGGGCGTGTTCGGGATGATGAAGCTCGTGAAGTTCATGTGCTGGGCGTCGTTGCACACGTTGACGACCTGCCCCGAGCCGTTGCAGGCGTACTGAGCCGGCGTGGAGCCGCCCTCGAGCGGGCCGAACACGTCGGCGGGGCGGCGGCATAGGCTATCGCAGGTCCAGGGCGCGAGCCCTGCCGCGCGCTGCGGGCAGTCCGCAGCCGTGTTGCAGGCCATGGTGCAGCTGTCGACGACCAGCGTCGCCGACTGGTCGCAGGCGGAAGACGCGATGCACGCGCTGGCGTTGCCCGGGCTGCAGGCGGCTTCGAGCTTCACGCACACGTTCTGTGCCGGGTTGCCCACCGGCTCGCAGCCGTAGCCGTTCGGGCAGTCGGCGCCGCTCGTGCACTTCGAGGTGCAGTACTTCTGTGCGGTGAGACACGCGAACTGGCAGTCCGCTGCAGCCGCGCAGGTCTTGCCCACGTCCGAGCGCGAGCAGTAGGTGGTGCCGTTCACCAGCTCGCAGCGACCGCCGACGGGACAGGCCGTGGTGTCGCCGACGGTGCTGCAGGTACGCAGACAGCGGTTGGGGTTGCCCTTTCCCCACGGGCGGCACACGAGCCCGCTCTTGCAGTTGGAGTCGGTGTTGCAGCGGTCGAGCTCGACGTGTTTCCCGGTCGCGCCGCCGCTGCCGCCGCTGCCGCCCGTCGCGCCGCCGCTGCCGCCGCTGCCGCCCGTCGCGCCGCCGCTGCCGCCCGTCGCGCCGCTGCCGCCCGTCGCGCCGCTGCCGCCCGTCGCGCCGCTGCCGCCCGTCGCGCCCCCGCTTCCCGCTGCGCCGCTCGTGCCTCCGCTGCCCCCACCATCGACTCCGCCGCTGCCGCCGCTGGCCGGATCGCAGCGTCCGACCGGTATGTTGCAGACCCTGCCGTACGGGCAGTCGAGGTCGACCTTGCAGTCCTGCCGACACTGCGCCTGGTAGCAGTAGGCGTTGATGCAATCGCTGTTGCGCGAGCAGCTGCCGGACTTTGCGCAGTTGGTCGGCCCAACGGCCAGGAGCGCGAGCCCGGTCGTTGTACCCAGCAGCGCGAACAGTCGAAAACCAAGACGGCGGGCCGACATCGCCGGCTGCAGAGTATCACGAGTCGGCGCCCCGGCCGCGAAGTCGCCCGGTCCGGGACCATGAGCTAGGGTCTCCGGAGTGAGCTTGATGGGCGCGAGCGGCGAAGCGGGGAGTTCGGGGTGAAGCGGCGCTACCCGCTCGAATCGCTGCGCAGGATGCGGCACCGCGCCGTGGACGAGCGCGCCCGGGCAGTCGCCGAGCAGGCGCGCCGCACCGAGCAGGCGAAGGAGCGTGCAGAAGCCGCAGAGCGCGCGGCACTGAACGAGCAGGCGCGCACGCGGCATGTGCTCGGCTCCGAACGCGACCTGCTCGAGCAGGGGGGAGCGCGCATCGCCGATCTCCAGCAGGCGGCGAGCTTCCAGGCTGGAGCCGACGAGCGTGTGGCTCGAGCCGAACAGCGCGTCGAGAAGGAACGGGAAAGCGCCGAGGCCCAGGCGCGCGCCGAGGCAGAGGCCCGCTCGAAGCTGGCAACGGCCGACGCCGAAGCGAAGGTGGTCGACAAGCACCGCGAGGGGTGGAAGCGCGAGCTCGAAGCGCGCGCCGAGGCAGAGCAAGAAGAAGCAGCCGGCGAAATATGGGAGGCGCGCCGGCGCGATCCGGGGAAGCGCTGATGCGTCGCTTGCTGTGGCTGGCCGTGCTCGTCGTGGGCTGCTCGGGGCAGCGCCCGCCGCCGCCCTCGCCGATCGCGACGCCGCTGACCGCCGCGCCTACAACGTCCGGGCACGGAGACGCGCAAGCGGACGCTGGCGAGCCTCGCGTGCTGTCGCTCGAGAAATTCTCGCCGCTGCTGGCGACGCCGCCGCTCCAGCCCGCAGCACGCCTGCTCGAGGCGGGCAATCCGGCCGCGGCCGCCAATGTGGTGACCAAAGCCATGCAGCAGAGCCCGCCCTCGGGCGCGGACGTGCCGCGCTGGCAGATGCTGCTCGCGCGGCTCAGGGAGAAGGCTGGAGATCTGAAAGGTGCGGCGGCTTCGTACGAGCTTGCGGCGAAAGCGAGCTGGCCGCTATCGAGCTACGCCTGGCTCGGAGCAGGCCGGGTGCTGCTGCGCTCGGGCCACGTCGATGCAGCCCTGGAACGGCTCGGGCACGTGCCGCTCGATCAGCCGCTCGGTGACGAAGCCCGGCTGCTCATTGCCGAGGCAGCCGATCAGAAGGGTGATCACGATCTTGCCATCAAGACCTGGCGGCAGCACCTGGCGAGCGGTGACAGCGCGTCGGACCGCGAACAAGTGTCGCTGAAGCTGGCGAGCGCCCTGCTCGATCGCGCGGCGCGCGATGCCCAGCAGTCCGCCGCTAGACAAGCCGATGCGGGCAATGTCGAGCCGGCTCCCGAAAAGGACATGGAGGAGGCTCTGCGCCTCGCCCGCCACGTGGACCTCGACAACACCGGGTCCGGTAGCGATGCGCTCGGACGCGCCCAGGCGCTCGAGAAGCGGGCGCTGTCGATGCTGCCGTCGAAGCTCCGCGCGAAGCTTGCTCGGCTGACGCCACAAGACCAGCTGGTGCGCGTCAAGGCGTTGCTCGCGGCTGGTCAGGACGACGGTGCCGACAAGGGGGCCGACCGACTGCTGAAGTCGCTCCGTGGCAAGCAGCGCTGGGGCGCGGTGGGGTGCGAGGTAGCGGTGCTGCGCGCCAAGGCACTGGCGATGAAGCACAAGTACGGCGAGGCGGCGGACTCGCTGTCGAAGCCCATCCGCTTCTGCAAGGGGGACGACATCCGCGCGCGCATCCTGTACCTGGCAGGCAGGTACGCCGCGTCCGATGGTCGGCGGATGCTCGCGGTCAAACGCTACGAGCAGTTGCAGAAGGAACTGCCGCACCATCGCCTTGCCGACGACGCACGCATGCACGAGGCGTTCTGCTACTACGACCTCGGCGTCGAGGCGCGCTTCACCCAGCTCTTGAGCAGCATGCCCGACGACTACCCCGACGGGGACATGGTGCTCGACGGCGTGTTCCGTCTCGCCATGCGCCGCATCGAGAAGGGTGACTGGCCCGGCGCGGCGTCCGTGCTGGACCGCGCGGCGAAGCTGGCAAAGAAGCAGGACCCCAGGCGCGGCACCGAGTTCGCAGGGCGCGAGCGCTACTTCCGCGCCCGCGCGTGGATCGAGACCGGCGAAAAGGAGCGGGGCGAGAAGGAGCTGGCCGCGATCATCCGGGACCTGCCGCTTTCGTACTACATGCTGCAGGCGTACTCGCACCTGGTGGCGCTCGACCCGGTGCGCGCGAAGAAGGCGCTCGACGCCGGCACACAGCGCTCCAAAGATGCACCATTTTCGTTCGAGTACCGGCCGGAATTCGATACGCCCGGCTTCCGGCGCGCCATGGAGCTCCTGCGGCAGGGCGAGCTATCGCTGGCGCAGCGCGAGATCCAGGCGCTGGGCATCGCGCGTCCAGGGGCCGCGCCGGGGATTCTGTGGGGTATCGCGCTTCTGTATTCGCGTGCGGGGTCGGCCAAGCTGTCGCACGCGGTCGCGCGCGGTCTCATCACCGACTGGCTGGGGCGCTGGCCTGCCGGTGATTGGGTGAAAGCATGGGAGCTGGCGTTCCCACGGCCGTACCACGCGCTGGTGCAGCGCGAGTCGAAGCAGACCGGCGTTCCCGAGACGCTGATCTACGCGGTCATGCGTGAAGAGTCGGCGTTCGATCCGCACGCCGAGAGTCCGGCCAACGCTTATGGGCTCATGCAGCTCATCGTGCCGACGGCCAGACTGTACGCGCGTCGGTTGGGGCTGCCGTACAACGCGCGCGCCCTGGAGCGCCCGGCCGTGAGCATCACGCTCGGCTCGCACGCGCTGGCCAAGCTGGGCGCCCGCTTCTCCAGCAATCCGCTGCTGGCCATTCCCGCCTACAACGCCGGCCCCGGGCGCCCGCGGCGTTGGCTCAAGCAGCGGCCGAGCGTGGACTTCGACGTGTGGGTCGAGCTGATTCCGTATCGCGAGACGCGGCGCTACACCAAGCGGGTGCTGGCTAGCCGCGCGGCGTATACCTTCCTCTACGACCGGAAGGACGCCGACGACGCCATGGACCTGCCCCTGAAACTCAAGATCTAGATGACCGAGCGCGATGCCACTACACACCACCCGGTGCTTCGACCAAGCCTTTCCAACCTGGCGCGCCGACGGCTGCACCGCCCTGCCAGCCTCCCGCCGGAGAAGTCCGTTCTGATGCTTGTCTTGTGGGCGTTCGGGGCCCCAACCCCGAACGCGGCAACCCGAAACATGGCCCCGCGAGCTTCAGCGAAATCGTGACCGGTGATGTAGAGATGGACAAGATTGAGAAAAGCGACGCCGAGTGGCGCGAGCAGCTGAGCCCCGAGACCTACGCCGTCGCCCGCCAGAAGGGGACGGAGCGGCCCTACTCGGGGCGCTTCTACCAGCATCGGGAAACCGGTCGCTACCACTGCGCGTGCTGCGGCAACGACCTGTTCGGTTCGCAGACGAAGTTCGATTCCGGCTGCGGCTGGCCGAGCTTCTATGCACCGGTCGAGGGCAGCGTGCGCTACGAGAAGGACGAAAGCCACGGCATGGTGCGCACCGAGGTGCTGTGCGCGCGCTGCGACGCCCACCTCGGGCACGTGTTCGAGGACGGGCCGCGCCCGACAGGTCAGCGCTACTGCATCAACTCCGTGTGCCTCGACTTCGAGCCTGAAAAGGGCTGAGCCTTGCGCCTGCTGACGAACGCGACCCTGGTCGCGCTGTGCGTCGGCTGCGCGGCGCCGCCACCGCGTGCCACTCGCGCACAGCGTCCGCGAGCGTCGCCGCACACAGCGCAGGCTGCACCGCCTAGCGCTCTGGCCCCGGTTGCGAGCGCGCCGGCTCGCGACGCCGGGAGCGACGCGGCCGTCGACGCGGCCGTCGACGCGGCCCGGACGCGCGTCACGTTTCCGCCGCCTGCTTTCGCGCCGCCCGTCGAGCGCACCAGAGCGGCCGGCGACGGCAGCTGGACTGCACTGCCGGCGGGCAAAGACGATGCTCGGATGGTGCGCACCACCGTGCACCCGCACGCCTTCAAGAAGTTCGTGTACGTCGCGATTGTGGCTGTCGATCTGGATCGGATGGCGGTCAAGCTCGTCGCGGGGACGCACGAGCCCGAGTCGAAGCGCGTCCCGCGACAGGCGCGCACCGGTCTGGTACCCGCTGCCGACCAGAAGCGTCTGGTCGCCGTATTCAATGGCGGCTGGAAGACTCGACACGGCGGCTACGGGATGGGCATCGGCTCGCAGTTGTTCGTCCCGCCGAAGCCGGACAACAGCTGCACGGTAGCGCTGTACGACGACGGGCGCGTGCGCATCGGGCGCTACAAGGAGCTCGACCACACGGGGCTTTCCGCCTGGCGCCAGACTCCGCCGTGTCTCGCGCGGCAGGGCAAACCGAGCGCCGATCTCGACAATGCCTGGAAGCGTCGCCGCTTCGGCATGAACGCCAAGGGCAAGGAGGACATCCGCCGCTCGGCGGTGGGAACGCGCGACAACGGGCGCGTGCTGTTGTTCGGGCTGGGTGAGTGGGTCACGCCGCGCGGCCTGGCGCGCGCAATGCTGGCTGCCGGAGCCGAGGATGTCGCTGAGCTGGACATCAACTGGTCCTACACGCGCTTCATCCTGTTCCAGCCTTCCGGCGACGGCGGGGCGCCCGTGGTGAGCGGCACGCTGATCCCCGAGATCAAACACCTGCCGGGCGAGTACGTGAGCCGCCCCTCGATGCGGGACTTCTTCTATCTGATCCGGCGCTCGCGCTGACATTGGCGGCGGCAGGCCGCCGTGCGTGCCCCGGATACAGAGCGGCTCCGCCGCGGACGAGCCGCGACGGAGCCGTGGTGCTCTGGTTCTGTGGTGTCGCTACTGGCAGGCGAGGCCGCACGCCCCGAGGGTTGTGCTGCCATCACCGGTCAGACACGTGGCTACGTTGTTGAAAGCGGATTGCCCGTTGGGGTTCGAGTTGTAGCAATTCTGCTGGCACGTCGTGTCGCCCGAGGCGCAGTTGTTGATGCACGTGACGATCGAACTGCAGTCGGTGTCGTTGACACATGTGTTCCACGTGGACTCGCAGCAGCCGCCCGTTCCCACTTCCGCATTCTCGCAATTGGTGCAGTCCGTCGACGACGACTGGGAGGGGTAGATGTACTCCGGTCCGCCGTCGTAGCAGACGTTGGCGACGCTCCAGTTGGCCGAGTTGAGGATCAGACACTTTCCACCCTGGACCGGGGTGGCGTTTCCGTTCGAATCGATCGTGACCTCGATCAGCTTCACGTTCGAGAGCGAGCCCGACGAGAACACCGGCGTCGAGGAGCTCGCCTGCGACACGGTCATGCTGCCGCTGGTCTGGAAGTAGTAGCGGCCGACGTTGCCGCTGGCGACATCCTCGTAGGCGAGAACGCACTGCGTACACGTCGTCAGGTCTGTCTCGGTGGACAGGTCGAAGGTCCCGGTCGTTCCGTCATGGGCTACCGCCAACCAATCGCCGTCGGTGCCGCCGATGTTGGGGCTGATCTGGCCCATCTCGGTCACGACGTTCTGGCCATACAGTGTGCCGACGGTGATCGGGGTGCACCCCGCCCCTGCATCACTGCCGCCACTACCGCCCGCGCCGGCGTCCGTTCCGCCGGTTCCACCGGTCGAGGCGCCGCCGGTTCCACCGGTCGAGGCGCCGCCGGTTCCGCCCGCCGAGGTGCCGCCGGTTCCGCCCGCCGAAGTGCCGCCGCTGCCGCCGGCCGAAGTGCCGCCGCTGCCACCGGTCGCGCCGCCGCTGCCGCCGGTCGCGCCGCCGCTGCCGCCGGTCGCGCCGCCGCTGCCACCGGTCGCGCCGCCGCTGCCGCCGGTCGCGCCGCCGCTGCCACCGGTCGCGCCGCCGCTGCCACCGGTCGCGCCGCCGCTGCCACCGGTCGCGCCGCCGCTGCCACCGGTCGCGCCGCCGCTGCCACCGGTCGCGCCGCCGCTGCCGCCCATTGCACCGAAGCCGCCAGATCCGCCGGTCGAGCCCCCGGTTCCGCCGGTCGCACCGATCCCGCCGTCCGATCCGCCGGCGCCGTAGCCGCCGGTGTTGTAGTAGTTCGGCGTGCTGTCGCTGCTGCTACAGCCCGACAGTGCCACGACCGCGCCCAACATGAAGGTTGTCACCCAGGTATTGCGAAGCATCATTTCCAAAGACTCCCGATTTCTATTGCCCGTGCCGGACTTGTGGTCGCGTGTCGTTCAATCCTCGATTGATGGGCGCCAAGAAAAGTTGGCGGCGCCCGGCGCCTCCCTCGTACGGCCGCGCATCTGGTCTTCTCCCCTTGGCAGCCGCTCGGGCGTATCGGCCTCGCGGCCGACGCCGGCTCCACTTACTTCCGGAGGGAGGGCACGTCAAGGCGGGTCCCCGTGCCGGTTGAGAACGGACAGTGTCGATCAGGGCGCGAAGCGCGCGCGATTGTCACATGCTTCCAGTTCGCGCGATGCTGTTGGAACCGATTACGAAGTGTCCGGCCGGGTCAGCACCCGTTCTGGCGCCCTCGCTGTAGCAGAACCCCGCCGCCTGTTTTAGGCTGGATCCAACGGTGACTCGTCACAGAAGCCCCATCCGTCGTCGCGCACTCGGTCCCGCCCTGCTGGCGGCGGGAGTTGCACTGGCGCCGATGGGCTTTGTGACCGCGGCCCACGCCCAGGGCAAGCAGGATCTCGCGAAGGCGCGCCAGCTCTACAGCCAAGGGCTGACCCAGGAGGCCGCTGGCGACTGGACGGGTGCGCTGTCGACATTCCAGCGGGTCGCGCGCATCAAGCTGACGCCGCAGGTGCGCTTCCACATTGCCCGATCGAAAGAGCATCTCGGGCGTCTCAACGAGGCGCTCGGCGGCTACCGGTTGGCCGAGTACGAAGCGCAGCAGGCCGGTGACCAGAAAATCCTCGACCAGATCCAGACCGCCCGCAAAGCGCTCGAGCAGCGCATTCCCAAGCTGGTCATCGAGCGCGGCAAAGGCGCCGATGCGATCAAGATCGAGCTGGACGGTGTCGTCGTCGGGCAGTCCCAGATCGGTCGCCCGGTGAATGTGGATCCCGGGCCGCACGAGATCGTCGGAGAGCTCGCCAACGGCAAGTCCTTCAAGAAGACCGTGAACGCGAAAGAAGGTGGGAGCCAGAAGGTCGTCCTCGACGTTCCCGAGGTGCTGCGCGAGAAGGCGGCACCGGCGCCGAAGAGCACGCCCAGGACCGCTGCACCTCCGGCCGAGCCGCCACCTGCCGAGGTCCCGCCCGACCACACGGCCCATGTCGCGTCGCGAACGTCGGTGGCGCCGTGGATCATCGGCGGTGTCGGTGTGGCGAGCCTCGCGGCTTCGGGCGTCTTCTACGTGCTCAGGAACAACGCGAAGAAGAAGCTGGACGACGGCTGTCTCGGCAACGTCTGCCCGGACACGTTGCAGAGCACGCAGGATGCCGGTCAGCGCTACTCGACGCTCACGGGTGTGGCGCTCGGCGTGGGGGTCGCCGGCATCGGAGTCGCCGCGGTCTGGCTCCTGACGGGCAGCTCGTCGAAGAAAGATGGAGGGGACACCGCCGGTCGGGGCGTGAGTGTTCGGGTCGCGGCAGCGCCGCATTCGACAGGAGTCAGCATCGGTGGGCATTTCTAGAACAGCCCGCCGTGCGTGTGTGCTCGGAGCCGCGGCTTTCGTGGCTGTGGCTGGCTGCTCGTTCCCGGACCACCAGTTTCTGCCCGTCGATCAGTTCAACCGCTTGAAGGACGGTGGAGCGACCGGAGGTTCGGCGGGCGTTGGCGGGTCCATCACCGGCGGCAGCGGCGGAGTCGCCGGCAGCGGTGGCGTTGGCGGCATCGACGCCGGCGGCAGCGGCGGGGTTGCTGGCAGCGGCGGCGCGAGCGGCAGTGGAGGCACTGCGGGCAGCGCCGGCAATGCGGGAACGGGCGGCAGTGGCGGAACGGCCGGCGCCGGTGGCGTCGACGGTGGAGCCGGGACAGGCGGCACCGCGGGCAGCGGAGGCTCGACCGGCGGTAGCGGTGGCAGCGACGCCGGGACGTGCACCGGGCCGGTGGTGATCAACGAAGTGGCGACCGACGGCTCGAACGGGAGCGACGAATTCGTCGAGCTGTACAACAAGAGCAACTGCACGGTGGATTTGCTGGGATGGCGGCTCGACTACACGTCGGCGTCCGGCTTGACCAAGAACATGTGGACTGGAAAGTCGGGCGACTCGCTGCTGGCTGATGGCTACTTCGTGCTCGCGGGGTTGGGATTCACCGGCAACGCCGACTTCCAGTGGGGGTCGGGCTACGGCCTGGCCAAGGGGGGCGGCGGAGTGGCCCTGTACGACCCGACGGGCGCTTCTCCGGTGGATTCGATGGCGTGGGAGACGGTACCCAGCTCGCACGTGGACATCGAGGGTACGGCCTGCGCCAACATTCCGACCCTGAAGTCGGCGTCGCGCATTCCGAACGGTCAGGACACCAACGACAACAGCGTGGACTTTACCGTCGGGACCCAGCGCACCCCCGGCGCCAAGAACCTGCCTTGAAATGAAACGTCTCGAGGGCAAGCACGCCGTCGTGACCGGCGCCGCCAGCGGAATCGGGCGGGCGACGACGCTCGCGCTGGCGCGCGAAGGTGCGTCGCTGCTGATCACGGATATCGACGCCGCGCGCCTCGACACCGTCCTCGCGGAAACGAAGGCAGCCGGGGCCCAGAGCTTCGCGATGGCGGGCGACGCCGGTGACGAGGCGACAGTGCAGAGTTGGATCGCAGCGTGCGTCGAGCACTTCGGGGGGCTCTCGGCCTTTCACGCCAACGCCGGCATCTCGGGAAACGTCGTCGGCATCGAGGCGCTCGAGGCCGACGAATGGATGGAGGTGCTGCGCGTCAATCTGCTCGGCGCGTTCCTGGCCATCAAGCACGCTTCCGCGCACATGGCGCAACATGGCGGCGGCTCGATCGTGTGCACGGCGTCCGTGGCGGGGCTGCGCGCGGGCGCCGGGCCGGCGCACTACAGCGCGAGCAAGGCTGGCATTATCAATCTGGTGCAGACGGCGGCAGCGCAGCTTGCGGGGAAGGGGGTGCGCGTCAACGCCGTGTGCCCCGGGCTGATCGAGACCGGCATGACGCGTCCGTTGTTCGAGATGGCGCGGGCGGCCGGCAAGCAGGACCGCATCGGGCAGCTCAACCCGCTCCGGCGCGCCGGGCAGCCCGAGGAAGTCGCGTCGCTGGTCGCGTATCTGCTTTCGGACGAGGCAAGCTATGTCAACGGGCAGGCGCTGGTCGTCGACGGCGGCCTTTCGAGCAGCCATCCGTTCGTGCCTGGTCGGTTCTTCTAGCTGCCGAGGTCGGCGATCGCCGCACTGGTCTTCGCCACGACGTTGCCGCTGAGGCTCAAGAGGGCGACGCCCAGAAGGACGATGCACGCGCCGGCGAGCTGCGTGGCCGACAGGACCTCGTCGAAGATCAGATAGCCCCACAGCATCGTGCACGCGGGCTGGAGCAGCAGCAGCACGGAGGTCTCGAGCGCGGGCAGGCGCGGCAGCGCCAGCGCTATGAGCAGCCAGCCGCCGACCTGCGCCACGAGCGCGAGCGCGATCAGCCAGGTATGGGCCGGGAAGTGCGGAACCAGGTCGAGCCCGTGGTCGATCGCTCCACCGAGCAGCGAGCCCAGCGTCATGCCGATCGTCGCGTCCAGGAGCGGGCCTGCGGGATGGGCCAGCTTCCGGTTCGCAGCGCGGAACATGAGCAGGTAGCCGCTGTAGGCGATGCCGCCGCCGACGCCGAGCAACGCTCCGGTAATCGGAGAGATCCCGTAGGCGTCGCCGCTCCCCATGCCCGAGATCAACACGACGCCAACGAACACGAGCGGGATCGTCGCCAGCGCGGACCGGGTCGGGCGCTCGCGATGCAGCAGCCAGGCGAGCAGGCCTACGAAGACGACTTGTGTGTTGGCAAGAACCGTTGCGAGGCCCGCGCCGATGGACGCGATCGCGCGATGCCACATCGCAAGATCTCCGGCCAGGAAGACCCCGGCACCGGCCGCGAGCAAGCGCTCGAAGCGGCGTCGATGGTCGCGTTTGCGTACCAGCCACCAGATGACCGTGAGCACCGGCAGCGCGTAGACGCCGCGGAACACGGCCGCGGTGGACGGCGAGACGCCGGCGAGCCGCACGAAGATCGCCGAGAACGAGATGCCCAGGACGCCGAGCAGAGCGACAAGCCGGATCAACCCGGGGACCATGTACGCGCTAGGCCACGTTCCGCAAGCTACATCGTACCGGCATCTGGAGCGGACTCTGGTCGGGGGCTGATGTCGGGCATACAAGCCCACTCCTGGGAGTGCCGCCGCGTGCTATCGTGACCTCTGGGCTTGCCATGTCCGCCGGCCACCTCCGCTTGTCGTTCTGCTTGTTTCTTGGGGCACTTGCCGCAACTGGCGCCGCTGCGTGCTCGCTCGATACCAGCGCGTCGGGCACCGGAAGTGGATTCGATAGCGGGCCTGGCGGGGTCGGCGCGACCGGCAACACGGGTGGCCAGATCGATACGGACGGCAGCGTCGGGGGTGGCGGTATCGACGGTGTCGGCGGTGTCGGTGGCGGTGGGGCCGTCGGCGGCGCGCCCGCGGGCGGAACGGCGGGGCAGGAGAACTGCTTCGACAACGTGGACAACGACAACAACGCCTACATCGACTGCGCCGACCCAGCCTGCAAGTCCGCGGGGTACACGTGCGAAAAGAGCCCGCCCGCGGGTTGGCAGGCCTATTTCCGTACGGCAGGCGAGCCGTTCTCGACGACGAACACGCCGCCGGCGTGCCCCGACGGAAGCCCGCCCGTGAAGTACTACTCCGACCCTGGGACGTCGACGTGTACCCCGTGCAAGTGCGGCTCCTTCGTGGCCACGTGCCCTCCGACTCGCATCGATTGTTCAGAGAACACGGACTGCAATGGCGCGACGGACTGGAGCGCAAGGTTCCAGAGCTGCAGCCAGTCAGGCCACCCCTCCGCGCTGTCGTGCAGGTTGGAGCCCCCTGCAACGACGGGAAGTGGCTCGTGCCCTGCGTCGGGTGGCCAGCTCACCCAGGCGGCGGCGTGGGGGCGTTGGCTGTACGTGTGTGGCGCGCCGAACACGGTAGGAGGCGGGTGCACGCCGGGCAAGTCGTGCGCCGCTCCGACAACGGGCGCGTATTCCGGCAGCATCTGTGTCCGCAAGGCAGGCGAGCAGACTTGCCCGCCGGGGTGGAGCACGCGACTGGTCGGGTACACCGGCGGGACTGACAACCGCAGCTGCAGCGCCTGCACGTGTGCAGGCAATGCATCGAGCGTCACCTGCAGCACCGGCGCGTACACCTTCTACGATCACCACACGTGTAGCTGCGCCAATTACGTAAGCTGTGGGAGCCCCAAGGTCGTCGATTCGACCAACTGCGTGGACCTGAGCGGTCTGCTCGACCGGTCGTACTCAGACCCCTTGAGCGACTGGGGCGGCAGCTACACCAACAAGCCGGTAGCCTCAGGCACTGGAACCTGCACGCCGTCCGGCGGCGCGCCCACCGGCAGCTTCCCCAAGACCGGCGCCATGACCTACTGCTGCCTGTAGCGACCCGTATGCCGGCCGACGACGATCCCCAGGCACTGGTTGGCGCAGTTCTAGGACAGCGCTGGCGCCTGGTGCGCCACATCGGCTCGGGAGGGCTCGGGCTGGTGTTCGAGGCGGAGAGCCTTGGGGGCGAGGGGCCGCGCGCGGTCAAGCTCCTGCGTCGCGAATTCTGCGAGGAGCCGGCGATCGTCGACCGCTTCCTGACCGAGGCCCTGGCGGGCGCGCGGATCGATCATCCTGGCGTCACCAAAGTCTACGAAGCGGCGCGGGCCGAGGACGGCACGCCGTATCTGGTCATCGAGCTGCTCGTGGGGCAGGCGCTCTCGACGCGCATGAACCGCGGGCGGGTGCCCGTCGAGCAGGCCGCGCCGATCGCGCATGACATCCTCGACGCGCTGGCTGCGGCCCATGCTGCGGGCGTCGTTCATCGCGATCTGAAGCCCGACAACGTCTTTCTGGCGCGCGATGCGTCGGGCTCGGTACGGGTCAAGCTCCTCGACTTCGGCCTGTCGCGCGTGATGGACGCCGCGGGCGGCATGGCTCGCAAGACGCGCACCGGGATGCTGCTCGGTACGCCGGGTTACATGAGCCCGGAACAGGTCAGGAACACCAAGGACGCAGACGAGCGTTCCGACCTCTGGAGCGTCGGCATCATCTTCTACGAGATGCTGACGGCGACGCTCGCCTTCCAGGCCGAGAACGAGTTTGCCCGCATCACGAAGGTGCTCACGGACGACCCAGCCCCGATCGAACAGGTTGCGCCCCAGTATGCTCACTGGGCTCCATTCTTCCAGCGGGCGCTTGCGCGCGAACCGGGGGAGCGTTTCCAGACCGCGACGGAAATGGCTGCTGCGCTGATGGCGGTGGCGCGCGAGGGGCACATGCCCGAACACCACTTCCAGGCCATTCCGGCGAGCGCGCTGATGCCGTCGTCGCCTCCGCCGTCGGGCTGGATGCCACAAACCGGAATGTCCGCTGCCTCGGAACCGCCACCCCGGTTCCCCCACACCGACACGGCGATCTCGGCGGGCAGCGTGCCGCCGCCGGGTCATACGCCGGCGCCCATGGTCGAGGTGGTTTCGCCTGCACATCATCCGCGGCGGATTTCACTGGTGATCGCGCTGGTGATAGCTGGTCTGGCTCTGGCGCTCGGTTTCGCAGTGGGATTTCTGGCGGGGAAACTGTGATTGCGCCTGTGTGGGGCTCCTTTGCACTGGCCGGAGCACTCGCGTTGCTGCTCCTGCCGCTGCCAGCGGCGGCCGTGAAGCCAGCGCCCATCGGTGTCGTCGACCTGCACGTCGACCTCTCGTACGAAACCAACTACAAGGGGCATCGCTTCGACCACGGCGTGGGGCAGTACGTGGCGAGCGAGATCCAGGCCGGTGGCGTGGTCGGTGTGGTGTTGCCGCTGTACATCCCGCGTGATGTGTCGCCGACCGGTCCGCGCATGCAGGACCTCGAGAGCTCGTACAATAGCGTGTTCGACCTCCTGACGCGCACGCCGCCGTACGCGCTCCCTGGTTGTCGGCCCGAAAAGGGCCGCGTGCGAACCTGGCTGTCTTTCGAGAATGCCAATCCTCTCGCCGCGCATCCCGAAGCGGTGACGCGCTGGGTGGCGCGCGGCGTGCGTCTGTTCGGGCTCGTGCACAGCTACGACAACGACCTGGCGACGTCGTCGGGCAGCGGACACTACGAGAAGCACGGGTTGACCGCGAAGGGGCGGGACGTCGCCGAACGCGTGCTACGGGCCGGCGGCATTCTGGACGTGTCGCACGCATCCGACGCCGCCACCCGGGACATGATCGCTCTGTCGCTTTCGCACGGCGTCCCCGTCGTGGCCAGCCACTCCGACGCGCGCGCGCTGGCGAACAATCCCCGCAATCTGACGGACGCGCAGATCCGCGACATCGGGAAATCGGGAGGCGTGGTCGGCGTCAACTTCCACTCGCCGTTCCTGGCGGTGGGGCGCCGGGCCACGATCCATGACGTCGTCCGGCACATCCAGCACATGGTGAAGATTGCCGGGATCGACCACGTTGCGATCGGGTCCGACTTCGAGGGCGGCATCCGCCCTCCGCGTCGGCTTCGCAGCGCGGCGCATTTCCAGGCGCTGGCTACGGCGCTCCTCCGGGCGGGCTTCGACCGAAGCCAGGTCGCCAAGGTGTTCCACGAGAACGCGCTCAGGGTGTTGTGCCGAAAACCGGGGCGGCCCTAGATAGCGACGCTGACATCCCGGCCGCCGCCCGGAAGCGGTGGCGAAGAGGATGGCAGATGCGCTCTAGTCGCGCGTAAAGTCCGGGAGGGCTGGTTTTCGATTTTCGCGGCGCGTGCCCGATGGTACTTAGCCCCGCATGGCGGAGCTCGAATCGCGTTTTCTCGATGCGTTCCCAGGCTGGCTGAAGCAGCTCGGCGACGACGCCCGTGCGCTGGTGGCACTGGTTGAAACAACGGAGCTGCCCGAGGCGACACGGCGCCGCGTGGTGGGGGCGCTCAACTACCTGTTCAAGTCGCTCGACCTGATCCCGGACGGGATCGAGGATCTCGGTTTCATCGACGACGCGTTCGTGTTCCGTGTCTGTGCCGCGGGCGAAGGCGCCGACCAGGATTCCACAGGGACGCTGAAGCGGCTCGCCGACGAAGCCGATCTCGTGAAGGAGTTCCTCGGCGACGACTATGCACGCCTCGAGGCGTACGCAGCGGGGCTCGAGAAGACCTCGGCGCGCGGACGCAGCGTGGACGACATCCTGGCCGACGACGACACGAAGACCGAGTTCGTGCGGGAGGTCAAGGTGTGGGCGGACGGCTACGCGGCGCCGAGTTTCGCGCGCGACGCCAAGAACCTGGTCAAGCTGCGGTCTTTTTTGACGGCGAAGTTGCCGACCTGATCGGGCGGGGCTCCGGCTAGCTCGCGGCGCGCGCGTTGCGCACCGAGCTGCCGCCCTGCGAGCCGCTCGAGTCGCTGCCGTTTGCTGTCAGCTCGGACATCAGGTCACGGCACTCGGGCTTGCCCTTCAGATGGTTGACCAGGACGTGCGACGCTTCCTGGAACGCCTTCTCGTATTTCAGACCTTCGCGGGATCGCGCGGCGACCTTCTCGCGCCCCGAGGCCAGATCTTCTTCCATGGCTTCGGCGTAGCGGGACAGCTGGTCGCGCAGCTCCTCGATCTGGCGGCGTAGGTCACGCGCCGTTGCTTCGCGGCCGACGCGCCGTGCTTCGCGCGTCTGCATCCACTGCTTCTTCGCTTCGACCATGGCCTGGGCCGCCCCCGCCTGTTCGTACACGGCGCGGGTGCCCGAGCCACTGCGCTCGGCCTGGTCCGCCTTGCCGGTCAGCGTGTGTGCCTGTTCCTGCAGGCGGGACAGCTCGCGGCGGGCCGCTTCCTCTTCTTCGCCGTAGGCAGCAGCATCGCGCAGCGCCCTGGATTCCTCCTGCGCGAGCTCTTCCACCTTGCGGCCGATCTCCGCCCGGAGTGCGCGGCCCCGGCGCTCCAATGCTTCGAGCTTGCGCGTGTGGCTGGCGATTTCGCCCTCCAGCCCGTTCGCCTTCGCCGCCAGGTCCCACAGCGCAGCCAGCGCCCGCGTAACCTCCGCCGGCGAATCACCCGACGGATAGGCGCGCGCCACCATGCGGGCGAACAGCCCCGTGCGGCTCGCCCATTCCACCACGCCGGGCGAACGCGGTGGCGGGGGAGGCGGCGGGGCCACCTGTGCCTCGTTGCTCTCCTTGTCCCAACTGATGCTCGGCAGCGAACGCTGCAGGGCCTTCAGCTCCTCGAGCAGATGGTGACCGTCGCGGTAGCGCTTGCGCTGGTCCTTCTCGAGCAACCGCAAGACGATGCGTTCGGCAACCGGATGGCAGTCCTTGCGGATGGTGCTCGGACGCGGAGGCAACGCGCTGCGCTGCATCTCGAGAAGCGTGTCGCGATCGCTGGCGCGGAACGGCAGCTGCCCGGTGAGCATCTCGAAGAACAGCACGCCGAGGGCGTACAGATCCGACTGCGGCCCGGCCTGCTGTCCGCGCGCCTGCTCCGGCGACATGTACTCCGGCGTGCCGAAGACCGCGCCTTTCGGAGCGAGGCGGGGATCGTGAGCGAGCGCGGCAAGACCGAAGTCGAGGATCTTGACGTAGTCCTTGCGACCGCCGCGGGCGGTAAGCAGGATGTTGTCGCTCTTCAGATCGCGATGCACGACGCCCAGGTCGTGTGCGCGCGCGAGTGCCGCGCCCATCTGCTCGATGATGTCGACGCCCCGCTGGATGGGCATCGGGCCGCGTGCCAACTCGGAGGACAGCGGCGTGCCGACCAGATACTCCATGACGAGGTACAACTCGCCCTCGTCGGTCTCGCCGATGTCGTGGATGTCGATGATGTGCGCGTGGTCGACTCGATTCGCGGCGCGCGCCTCGCGCAGCATCCACGCGCGCAGGTGTGTCTCGCCGCGCAGGTCGGGGCGGATGAGCTTGACGGCCACCACGCGGTCGATCAGGACGTGCCGGGCCCGATAGACGATGCCCATCCCGCCTTCGCCAATGCGCGCCTCGAGGCGGTACCGACCGGCGATTACCTTACCCAGCGACGGGTCGTCCCCGCCTCGACCTTTCGACGTGCCGGACCTGTGCGGCGCAGGCTGTGCCATGAAGTAGTTCTAGCTGTCCTTGCGGCGACGAAAAATCAGCTCCAAAGCCGCAACCTGGAATGATACGGCAACAGCTCCTTCGAACCAAGTGCTTGCAGCGGCAAAGCCCTCAGAAAACGTAGTTGAACAGCGGAACGTGGAGCTCGGTTTCTTCTTTCATCCCGTAGCGTAGCCGCTCGCGCTGGCTGAACGTGTCCCGCACTTCGATGGCAGGCACGCTCAAGGTGAGACCGCGCGGCTGGAGCCCGATCAGCGCGGGCGGAAGCACGGGGTGGTAGAGCGCCAGTGGGCGCTCACGCCGCGGCAGGAGCGCAACGCGATGGTGGCGCGGGTGGTGAGCCCGGGAAGTCGCCGGCGCGGTCGCTGCAGGGGTCGTTGCCGGAGCCGAGCTCGGCTGGGGCGGTTCGGCCACCGGTGCGCCGCTCGGCCCCTTGTCCTCGGTGTAGTTCTTGGGCGGTGTGTATGCGGTGGCGCTGAGGATCGCCACGGTTGTGGGAATGACGAGCGCCATGCCGCCTGCCAGGAGGTAGAGCGAGAGCTTCGCGTTGCTGCTCTTCTCGGCGAAGTAGCCGCCCACTCCGCCGCCGCCGGCGCCGACGATTCCGCCGACTATGTACGGCCAGGCGGGTTTGACGCCGATCGCTGCTTCCGTCAGCGTGACGGCTTCTGCGCCGAGCAGCGCGCCGCCAGTGATGCCCTTGCCGGTCGGCGATACTTCCTGGGCACTCGCAGAGCCCGGCATGAACAGGGTGGCGCCCGCCGCGATGAGCGCAGCAATGGGGACCGACCGAATCAAGCGCATGTTCCCTCCAGCCAAAGTCTAGGCAGGCCCGGAAAAGCCGGGATGCACGGAGCATAACACCGCTCGTGCGCCGGGGAAGAGGGGGTCGCTGGGGTGCACAGAGATTCAGTGTGCCGGGCGGAATCGTGGCTCCGACCGGGCGGCGCGTAGATTTCGATCCTAGTCTTGGTCGCATGGTCGGAAGCGGACCACTCGGCCGCTACTGCTGGCGGGCAAGCCTGATCGCGATGGCGCTGGTGCTGTTTGCAGCGCTCGGCGCGGGGCTCGTGCGTCTGCTCCCGTGGATCATGGCCCCCCAGGTTCCTCTGCGCGTTGCGCTGCCGTTCGCCAAGGCCCTGGCAGCGGTGGCCGTCGAGACGGCCTTCCTCGTCGGGGTTCCCGTCGGATTTGCGGCCGGTGCCTCGAAGCTGGTCGAGCGCGGTGAAGCGCGGGCGCTGCTCTCGCTCGGAGCCTCGCCCCTCCGGCTCGTGCTTGGCAGCGGGCCCAGGCTGCTCGCGCTGGCGGTGGTGGGCTATCTGGGGTGCGTCGCCTGGGGGGCCGATTCCACGAATCCCGGGGTTTTCGCCGCGCAGTTGATCCAGCAGGGCAAACGCAGCTGTGCGCGCACCAGCGTTCCTCGCAGCGTGCTCGTGCCCATGGTGGGGGTCAGCTGGTTGTGCTTTCCCGGGCATGGCCCGCGTGTCACAGGTCCGCTGCCGGGCGTTCGGGACGGAAGCGCATGGTTTTCGGCGTCCGGACTGGAACCGAGCTCCGACTTGCGCAGTTTCCAGCTCGTCGACCTGCGGCTTTCGACGCACAGTCGCGGTGCGGTGCCCGCGCTCGCGCTTCACGTGCGGCACGCTACCGTTTCCGGCCTGGCGTTGTGGGGGCACCCCGACAAGTTGTCGGTGTCGGTCCGGGCTCTCCTGGTTGGTGCGACGGGCGTCTTGTTGGCGCTGCTCGTCGCGTGGCTGGCGCTGGCGTACGGGATAGCCGGCTGGCTCAGGGCGACCGTGCTCGGCGGAGCGTCGGCGGTGTCGGCGCTGTCCGTCCTGCACCTGATCGATCGCAGCCCTTTTTCAGGGTTGGCCTACGCTCTGGTTCCGCTGGTTGGCGCCTGTGCAGCCGCGGTTCTGGCTTTCGCGCTCGTCCTGTTCCGCCGGGGCGTTGCCCGGCGTGGGGCTCGGTGTTAGGGAAGCGCCATCGCTTCGCCCCGTAGGGCGAGCTGGAGTCGGAAAATGTCCGTTGGACCCTGGCAGGTCGTCATCGTCGCTCTCATCGTGCTGCTCCTGTTCGGGGCAGGCCGGCTCTCCGAAATCGGAAAAGGGCTCGGCGAGGGCATCAAGAACTTCAAGAAGGGGATTTCCGACCTCGACGAGGACGAGGAAGAGGAAGAGGAAGAAGAAGAGCGGCCGCGCCAGCGAAAGCGCGTGAAGGGCAAGTCCAGCAAGAGCGCGCCCAAGCGCCTGCCTGCAAAGAAGCGTCGTCCCAGGGACGAGGACGAGGACGACGACGAAGAAGAAGAAGAAGAGTACGAAGAGGCAGGAAAGAAAAGAGCGTAGCCGTGGCGTCGTCGAGGCTCCGACCCCGGCGACGGCATCCTGGTAGCTAGACCCAGAAGGAGGGGATGCAGAGCATGGCCACTACACTTGCCAAGCGTCTCGACGCGGTCAAACCGAGTGCGACGCTTGCCATGACGGCACGCGCCGCCGAGCTCAGGGCGGCCGGACGAAAGATCTACACGTTCGGCGTCGGCGAACCGGACTTCGAGACGCCCGCGTTCATTCGCGAGGCGGCGGCGAAAGCCATCGACAAGAGCTCGCACTACACGCCCGCGACCGGCACGCCTGCGCTCAAGGCGGCCATCTGCGAGGCCACCGCGCGCGATCGCGGATGGCAACCGACGCCCGACCAGGTGACGGTCTGCGTCGGCGCCAAGCACGCGCTGTTCAACCTGGCGATGGTGCTCGTCGATCCCGGTGACGAGGTCGTGATACCGGCACCCTACTGGGTCAGCTATCCAGAACAGGTCAAGCTGTTCGGCGGCGTGCCGCGCATTGCCGAGGCATCCGCCGACAACGGCTGGCGGATGACGCCGGACCAGCTCGAGGCAGCCATCACCCCGAAGACCAAGGCTGTCATCCTCTGCTCGCCGTCCAACCCTTCGGGCGCCGCCTACGACGCCACCGAGCTCGCCGCGTTGGCGAAGGTGCTCGGTCGTCACGACGTTTACGTCATCACCGACGAGATCTACGGCGACCTGGTCTACGACGGGTTCGAGCATGTCTCGCTGGCCAAGCTGGCCCCCGAGCTGCGCGAGCGGCTGATCGTCGTCGACGGCGTGAGCAAGAGCTACGCGATGACCGGGTGGCGCATCGGCTGGGCTATCTCGCCGCCGCAGATCGCCAAGGCCATAGCCAAGGTGCAGAGCCAGTCGACGACCAATCCGGCTGCAGTCGCGCAGGCGGCCGCGCAAGCCGCCCTGCTCGGTCCCCGCGACGAGGTGCGGAGGATGCGCGACATCTTCGCCGCGCGTCGCAAGCGCATGGTGGAGGGGCTCGACGCCATCGACGGCATCAGCTGCGCCATGCCGCGCGGGGCGTTCTACGCGTTTCCGGAACGTCACGGGCCTCTACGGCATCAAGCACCAGGGCAAGACGCTGGCCAGTGCGAACGACGTCACGCTGTGGCAGCTGGACGTGTGCGGCATCGCGGCGGTGGCCGGCGAGCCATTCGGCGCGCCGGGGCATATCCGTTTCACCTACGCCGCCGCCGAGAGCGTGATCGACGAAGCGCTCGCCGCATTGAAGAAGGCCGTCGACAGCGCCGAGCGCTAGTGTCGCGTCCGCGAGCTAGCGCAGGCGGACCGCGACCATCACCCAGGCCGCGAGAAAGCACAGTCCGCCAAACGGCGTGATGATGCCGAGCTTCGTGATTCCGGTCAGCGTCATCGCGTAGAGGGAACCGGAGAACAGAACGATCCCCGCCACCAAGAGCGTGGCGGGCACGCCGATCGCCGCGGCCGTCGCTCGCCCGTACAGCGCCAGCGCCAGGAGCGCGACGGCGTGGACCAGGTGGTAGAGCACGCCCGTATGCCAGACGGCGAGAAGGTTCTCGGGCACCCTTCCCTTGAGGCCATGGGCGCCGAAGGCGCCGAGCGCCACGCCCAGGAATCCGATGACACCCGAGATGCTGATCCAGGACATGCTGCTCCTTTCGGTGTGGGATGATCTGCCACAGCTTCCGCCGGGCGGGCGCGACAATGTCCGCGGCAGCGCCCCCGTGAGCACATGTTCAGGCCGCCGATCCGCTTTCGATTTCGGGCTCCTGCGTGCCCGCGCAAACTGCGGCTGGCAGTCTCGCGTCCTATGAACTATATCCCGGCGTCGTCGGCGTCCCTCACGCCCGGCCCGCCAGGTTGGCGCTGTGCCAGGGACCCCGCGGCTCCCCACCCGCCGCCAAGGGCGGGCGCTCTTGCAAGCGCGTGCATCTCGTTGTCTACCCCAGCGCTGAACAACCTGTATGAGCAGTAGCGCCGGAACGGCAACAAACTCCCGCGACGCTCTCGGCGTCATCCAGTCCCTCGTCCAGCTCACCAAGCCGGGGGTCACGCGCCTGGTGATCGTGACCACCTTCTGCGGGGCGCTGGTCGCGCCTGGGCACATCGCGCCGGTCCGTCTGCTGCTCGCGCTGCTCGGCACCGTGCTCGTGGTGGGGGCGGCGAACACGCTCAACATGTATCTCGAGCGCGACTCCGACCGTGCCATGGAGCGGACGCGCAACCGGCCGTTGCCTGCCGGACGGCTATCGCCCGAGGTCGCGCTCTGGTTTGGCGTCGCGCTTGCGCTCGTCGGCCTGCCGCTGCTCACTTTCGAGGTCAACCCGCTGACCGGGCTGCTCGCCGCGCTTGCGCTCGTCAGCTACGTGCTCGTCTACACGCCGCTCAAGCGGATCACGCCGTATGCGCTCCACGCCGGCGCCGTCCCCGGAGCGATTCCGCCGCTCATCGGCTGGGCCGCCGTCACCGGGGCGATCGACCGGCGCGCGCTGGTGCTGTTCGCAATCCTGTTCTTCTGGCAGCTGCCGCACTTTCTCGCGATCGCGATCTTCAGGCAGCGCGAATACGAGCGTGCGGGTCTGCGTGTGATGCCCGCGGCTCGCGGTCTGCCGTCGACGAAGCGCGCGATTGTCCTCTACTCCTCGCTGTTGCTCGCGGCGAGCCTCCTACCGGCGTTCATCGGCATGGCTGGTCCCGTGTACCTGGTCGCTATCGGCGCGTTGGCCGGCGCGTTCATGGGCTGGGGTGTCTACGGCCTGAGGGAAGAAGCAGGACCGCGCTGGGCGCGCTCGCTGTTCTTCGCGTCGTTGCCGTACCTGGTGCTGGTGTTCGGAGCGCTCGTCGCCAGCGCACTGTAGTCTCCGCGGCGTGCGATGGTTCCGCGCGAGACGGTGATGCGATGGTGGGCGTGGCTGCTATTTGCCGGCGTGTGCCTGGCTATTCCGGCGCTCGGCTTCTTGTGTAGGCGCTAGTCCGCGCTTGGCTCGTCGTCGGGGCCTTCCGCCGTGCGGTAGGCACCACGCTCTCTTGCTCCGGCGTCGCTGACGGTCCGTTCGGCAAGCGAGGCGAGGGGACCCAGCAGAGCCGCGATGAGCAGGCATAGAGCGCACAGCGGAATGTCGGTCGAGGTGCGCGCCAGGAGCGCAAGCGCCATCAGCGCCTGTACTGGAGGATTGCGCCGCGGGATCACGATTGCGACGGCTGCCGTCAGGAGCGCGAGGACTTCCACCGAGTAGCGAAGCGACGCCACTACCAGCGGCGTAGGATGACGCGTCATGCCGAGCAGCGATCGCGACGCGAGCACCTGCCACAGCGGCGCGCTCTCGTTCGAGCCGCGCACCGCGCCCCAGGCGATCACCACCGAGACGATCACGAGCGCGATGCCCACCACGCTAGCTTTCGAGCGACTGCGCGAGCCGAGCCAGACGGCGACGAGGGCGATGCTTGCTACGTCGAGAACGAAGCTCAACGTGGAGACGCTCTGCGCCATCGTGAACAGGGAGGCGAGCGCCTGTTCGCTGGCGCGGATGGCGAGCACCCGGGCCAGAACGTGGACGAACGACGCCGTGCCGACGATACCGATCACGAAGCCGGCGGCGCGGGTGCGTGGCGTTCCGAGCGTCGGGAATGTAGCGGCGATGGCGATGAACGACGTGACGACAGCCAACGCGAGCGCCATGATGGGACGCTCCGGTGTCTGCGATGCGGCCATGATGATCGTGAGCGCGCCGGCCCCGAGCGGAACCGCCAGCAGGCGATAGGCCACACCGAGCTCTCCCTGCCTGAGCGTGCGGATGAGAAGCCGGAACACGACCAGCGCTCCGCTGACGACCAGCAGCTGCGACAGCAGCATCGAGATGCTTTCGGACGCCCGGATCCATCCGGCGATGCCTGCGGCGGAGCCGGGCAGGGCGGGGGCCAGGCCGCGCGCGACCACCATTGCGACCAGCGCGAGCAGGGCAACGGCTCTGAGCACGCCCCCGCCAAGTCCCGCGACGCTCAACGTCCCGCTGGGTCGGTCCGCTGGTTCCGTGCGCTCCGACTCGGTGCGTTCCGGTTCCGTGCGCTCGGGTTCCGTGCGCTCCGGCTCGGACGCGCTTTGTTCCGGGCTCGAATCAGACGGCAGTGGTGCGTCGCTGGGTTCGGGAGAGCTGGTCAAGCGCGGCCTCTACGGGGCACATTCATCCGGCATTGCCGGCCAGGGCGCTCAGCGCTCCGGCTCTGATTCCGGCATCGGGCCGGTCTACCTCAGCGACGCGTGCTTTTCCAGCGCGGGCTTTTCAGGCGGGCGCCATCCCTGCCGCTGGTCGTGGCCGGGCCTCTCCTTCGGGTCGTACGGATGGCTGGGCGGCGGCTGCACTGCGGGAGGTGCGGACTTCGGCTTGACCTTGAGGATGAACGGCCGCGCAAAGTACGTGGAGCAAGCGTAGTAGGGATTCCTGTAGAATTCCCAGTGCAGATACACCCTGCCGTCGGGAGAGACGATCGCCTTGGGTGGCGTTCCGAATGGCGAGGCGCGTTGCACCGACTCGAGCGCCGCCACATCGAACGCGGTGACACCACTCGTCTTCGTGACGCCCATGCGCACGATGTGGCCGTCCTGGCGGCTCAGCACGATCTCGAGGTTCGTGCTGATGTCCGGCCGGTTCATCGGGTTGCTCGCGGGAAGATTGTCGAGCGACGCGAGGAACGAGTCCGCGAAGATCGGGTGGATGCGGTTGTGGATCGCGTTGATGTAGCTGGCGAACGGTACACGCGCGGTGTTCAGCGCGGTCTGGTTGCCGGGCTTCACGCTCGGGACGTAGTTCTCGATCGCCGAGCGCCAGCGCTCGATGCCGATCGACTTCCACGAGCCGAGGTGCGCGCTCTTGCGCCGTCGTGCGTCGAGGCGCCGCTCGTGCAGAAGCTCTTTCTTGCCGATGACCGCCAGCGCCGAGCGCGGTGTCAGGTTGAGCTGGACGCCGTCCTTGGTGCGGCCGGGTGCGCCCAGACCGAGCAGACCGAAGGGGTCGTGGGTCTTGCGCGGCGGCAGCCGCTTCTTGCGCGCCTTCCGTGCCTTGTGTCCCTTCCGTGCCGGCGCGGCTTCCGGCACGCTGAAGCTGCCGCCCGGTGCGTGGACCGTATCGGGTGATGCCGGTGTCGCGGCGACGGCCTTCTGGGCTTTCTGAGCGCTCTGCGCAGGCTCGTGGGAGCTGTGCCGGACGCGTGCGGGCCGTTCCGTCTGCGCGGGGCGGGCTGGCGTCGGCGGGATCTTCGCCATCGCGACCTTTTTCGGCTGCTCGTCCGCCGGGTCGTTCGGTGCGAGATTCGGCTCGCCAGGTCGGTTCTCCGATTGCGCGATCTTGGTGTGGTCCGAGTCGCCGGGTTGACTGTTCGGGCCGGAGTGGTGCCCGCCGGGCGTCGGGTGCGCGTCGTTCTGGTCGGTCGACGTGATGCGCGCCTGGGTCTGCTTCTTCACCGTGTTGGCCTGGTCGGCGATGAACTCGGCGGTGGGGTTGTCCTTCTGGTGCTTGTCCTTGACGTGCTGCCGGACCGCGATGCGGTTGTGATGCTTGATCTTCGGCAACGGCTCCGCCTTCTTCTTCTCGCCTTGCTTCTTCGCGGCGGGCTTCACCGGCAGCAGCTTCGGCACGACGATCGGCTTCGCCAGCTTCTTCGGCTTGACCTTCTTCTTCGTGTCCTGGTGCTTCTTCTTCTTCTTCTTCTCCGCTTCCTTCTTGGGGTCCTTCGCCGCTTCCTTCTCCTGCGGTTGGTCCTTGACGGCTTCCGGAGGCTTGGGCTTGGGCTTGTTCGTCTCGTCCAGCAACGCGACCTGGATCGGCTGACCCTGCATCCGCGCCTGCCGCTGCACGGCGAGAGCGAAGAGGTGCATGTCCGTCCGCTCCTGGATCACATGCGCGACCCGATCCGCTCCGCCGCCCCACGCGAGATGCGCGAGGATCGCCGTCGCGATCCACAGGAACAACGGTATGTTGGAATCGCGCGGCATGGCTCAGGTGGTCGGGTCGAGGTAACGATTCCGGTCGCCCCCGTACTGCGGAAAACGTAACACCCGCCCTCTAGGCCAGCAACGCACGTCGGCTGGTGGTCCGGTGGCCACAGGTCTGGAATCCTTCAAAAAAATGCGCCGCTACACTTTGCAGATTGCGTCCCAGTGTTCGGCGATCTCCTGGGCGGTCCAGACGCCACCATCCGCTTCCTTGAATTTCCCCGGGCTCTCCACGACCTTGTAGATGCTCATCTTGCCGCCGGCCACTGCGAGCACGGCGCCGGTACGGTCGCCGCAAAGGTCGCTGGCCAGGAACAGGTTTGCCGGGGCGATGTGCTCGGGGGTCAGCGTGTCGAGCTTCTCGAACATCGGAAGATCCTCCGTCATTCGCGTCTTGGCGACAGGCGCGACGGCGTTCACGCTGATCCCGTAGCGCTGCAGCTCGATCGACGCGGTGCGCGTCAGCCCGTAGATGCCGGCTTTGGCTGCCGAGTAGTTCGCCTGGCCGAAATTGCCGAGCATGCCCGACACGCTGGTCGTGTTGACGATGCGGCCGCCGCTGCTCTTCATGTGACGGGCGGCTGCGCGCGTGCAGAGAAACGTGCCCTTCAGGTGGACGTCGATGACGGCGTTCCACATCTCGAGATCCATCTTCAGCAGCGTCTTGTCGCGCAGGATGCCGGCGTTGTTGACCAGCACGTCCAGCTGTCCATACCCGTCGATCGCGGTCTGGATGATGGCTTCGGCGCCCTGTTCGGTCGCGACGCTGTCGTGGCTGGCTGTGGCATTGCCACCGGCCTTGCGGATTTCGTAAGCGACCTGATCGGCCGCGGCTGCATCGGTCCCGCTGCCGTCCCGGGCGCCGCCCACGTCGTTGACCACGACGTTTGCTCCCTCGCGAGCGAACAGGAGCGCGGTGGCGCGTCCGATTCCGTTGCCTGCGCCCGTGATGACTGCGGTCTTGCCTTCGAGGAGTCCCATCGTTGCCCTTTCTGCGCCGCCGGAATTCGTGGCCGCGGCGGGTGCTGCTTTCCGGGACCCGAGCGTGGACAGGAAGCCGGGACGGCGCAAAAGCTTATTTTCTCGCGGGGCCGGGCCGGTGCGGCGGGCGCCCAGGAGACCCTTGTTTGCGCCTGGCCGGCGGGGGAAAGTCGCGCTGATGCGGCTGCTTCGCATGCTTCTCGCGGCCCCACTGCTGCTCGCGGGTGCAGTGGCTCATGCCGAGCCGGCGCCGCCGGTTCGCGCGGAGCTCGAGTGGCGGCGGGCGCCCGGCGCAGCGCACTGCATGGACGCGGCATCGCTTCGCAAGGCGGTTGAGTCGCGTCTGGGCCGTCGCGTGTTCGTCTCGCGGGACCAGGCGGACGTTGTGGTCCGTGGGCGGCTCGAGCCGTCGGCGCGCGGGCAGGGCTGGACCGCCGAGCTCACGCTGCAGAGCGCCGCCGGGCAGCCGATGGGCAAGCGCACGCTGAATACGCGCGCGGACGACTGTTCGGCGCTGGACGCGTCGCTCGCGCTGATCGTGGCGTTGATGATCGACATCCCGCGCGAGGAGCTCCCGCCCCCTCCGGCGAAGAGCACGCCTCCTCCGCCGACGCCTCGCACCACACCGATCCAGGTGCCGCGCGAGACGCCGGCTCCGCGCCGACCGTGGGGCTTCGAGGGCGACGTGCGGGCGACTCTCGGTCTGGGGCTCATGCCGGGCGTCGCCCTCGGCGTGGGCGTGGGCGTCGCAGTCCAGCCGCCTGGCTTCTGGTTCACCGAGCTCGACGGCGAGCTGTGGGCAACGCGCCGCGCCAGCTCTCCAGAAGGCCGCTCTGGCAGCGATTTCTCGCTGGCAAGCGTGGCGCTGTACCTGTGCCCGCTTTCGCTCGGCTACAGCCGGCTTCGGGTGCAGGGCTGCGTCGGGCAGCGGGTCGGGCGCCTGGTGGCCCAGGGTTTCGGCTTCGATAGGGATCAACGCGAGCCGCGCGTCGTCTACAATCCAGGCATGAGAGCTCGCTTGTCGGCCAGGCTCGTCGGCCCGCTCGTGCTCGGAGCGGGGGTAGGGGTGGAGGTGCCGCTGACCCGCGATCGCTTCGTCGCCACCCGCGCCGACGGGACCGTGCAGGAACTCTACCGGATGGCTCCGGTGGCCGGTACCGCCGAGATCGTACTCGGCGTAGGGTTCGGCAGGCGATGATAACGTGACCCGGCAGGCCCCACTCACGGATGAACAGGCACGCAGCTCGGCGGGCGAGCCAAAGAGCGGCGCACGCTCGCTGATGGCCGACGCCCGTCCCACCCTCCGCCAGGTCTTCGATGAGCACGCAGCATTTGTATGGCGTACCCTGCGCCACCTCGGTGTCCCCGAAGCGGACATCGAGGACTCGTGCCAGGATGTCTTCGTGGCCATCCACCGCAAGCTGGAGGGCTTCGAAGGGCGCTCGTCGCTCCGGACGTGGATCTACGGAATCTGCCTGCGCGTCGCGTCGGACAGGCGACGGCGCGCCCACGTCCGACGCGAGGTCCCGGTGGCCGATCTGCCGCCCCGTGCCGTCGAGCCGACGCAGATCGACGACTACCAGCGTGGCCAGGCCCGCGCGCTGCTCTGGGCGCTGCTTGATCAGCTGGACGACGACAAGCGTGCGGTCTTCGTCCTCTACGAAATCGAGGGGCTCGCGATGAAGGAGATCGCCGGGGCCGTCGGTTGCCCGTTGCAGACCGCCTACTCGCGGCTGCACGCCGCACGAAAGCTGGTGCTCTCCGCTGCCCAGCGCGAAAGCAGCAAGGAGAAGCAACCATGAGTGGCGATCCGGTCCGCCTGTCCGACGGCTCGGAAGCGCCGGAGGAGCTTCGCAACCTGCTGTCCGCGGCGCGCGAAGACGTGCCGAGCGAGTCGCAGCTCAAGCGGGTGGCGACACGTCTCGGGCCGCTGCTCGGCGGCGCTGCCGTAGCGTCCGCTGCCGCCGCGGGTGCCGCGTCGACTTCGGGCGCTACGGCTGGCGCGACGGGAGGCGTCGCACTGGGCGTGAAGGTCGGGGCTGCGGTGGTCGTGGCAGGATTGGTCGGCGGCGGTGCGCTGTGGGCTTTCACGCGGAGCAACACTCCGGCGCCAGCGCCAGCGGTGTCGCCTGCCGCGCCCGCGGCTCTCCCCGCTCCGGTCCAGCAGCGCCCTGTCCAGCCGACCGCGGCCGCGAGCGCGCCCGAGCCGGCAGCACCGCTGCCGAAGGCGGCCGAGCCCAGCAAGGCGACGGCGCCTAAGGTGGAATCCGCTCACAAGGCGGCTCCTTCCGAAGCGTCGCTGCTGCAGTCCGCCCAGGCGGCGCTGAAGACGAATCCGCGCCGCGCTCTGGCGCTGGTCGACGAGCACCGTCGGCTCTATCCGAAAGGCGCGCTGGCCCAGGAGCGCGAGGTGATCGAGATCGAGGCGCTGTCCCGCCTGGGTCGGAGCCGCGAAGCTCGCGAAAAGGCGAAGGACTTCAAGCAGCGCTATCCGGGTTCCGCCCACGAGAGCAAGGTCGGCGCTACCATCGAAGGCGATTGACGCGACGCGGCGGGCCGGCCTCCCAGCCGGTGATAATGTATCCTGTCGCGCGCCACTGATGACTGTGCGGCTGGCTCTTCACGGGATCCATGCGTCTTCGACTTGTCCGACCGCCCCTGCGGGCACGTGGGCCGTTGCTGGTCGGAAGTCTGCTCGTGGCGTGGGGAGCAGCCTTTGCGGGTTGCGGGGACAACGTGCAGGTGGGCGCCGATCTGTCTAGCGTCGTGTCGGGCGCTGGCGGAATGTCCGCGGCCGATAGCGGTGGCGGTACTTCCGGAACCGCCGGCGGCGGGGCAGCTGGCTCTGCGCCGGTCGGCGTCGTCTCCTGCCTGGGCCACATCTACCAGTGCGGCGACGGCCTCGACAACGACAACGACGGTCTCACCGACGCGCAGGATCCCGACTGCCTCGGCCCCTGCGACAACACCGAGGACTCGTACTACGGCGGCATTCCGGGTCAGAACAACTCGCCGTGTCGCCAGGATTGCTACTTCGATCAGGACACCGGACCGGGCAACGACGGCTGCTACTGGAGCCAGAGCTGTGATCCGCTGTCGAAGCCGCCGGACTATCCCCCGAGTGGGGACAGCAAGTGCGCGTACAACTCGAGCACGGCTATCCCCGGTACGTCGCAGACATGCACGGACTTGATGAAAGCGCAGTCGCAGACCTGCCTCGATTACTGCCAGCCGTTGACGCCCAATGGCTGCGACTGCTTCGGCTGCTGCGAGCTTCCCGCGGGCAGCGGCAAGTTCGTCTGGCTGGGTTCGACCGACAACGGTGTGGGCAGTTGTGATGCCGCCAGCATCGGCGACCCGACCAAGTGTCACCCCTGCACGCCGGTGAAGTCGTGTTTCAACGACTGCGGTACGTGCGAGGTCTGCATCGGTAAGCCGACGGTGCCGGCGAGCTGCAACCAGGACAGCGGCACGCAATCGCAGTGCGCTCCCGGGGACCAACCCTGCGGCCAGCCAGGCGAGGCCGCTTGTCCGGCGAACTACTACTGCATTACCGGCTGCTGCAAGCCGATACCCGCTTGAAAACCGCACTGGAGGCCCAGCATGGGACTGTTCGCACGTCACGCTTTCTCGGTCGCTCTTTCGCTCGTCGTGCTCGGTGGCTGCGGTAGCAGCAAGCCGCCGCCAGCGAGTAGCAAGAAAACGTGCTCCGTCGCGGATCAGACCGGCTGCAAGGACGGTCAGGTCTGCGAACAGATCGTCGGCGGCACTTCGGCCTGCTTCGCGCCCATCACGGTGAAGGGCATGGTGTTCGACACCACGACCAAGGGCGGCATCGAAGGCGCGGATGTGGTGGCGCGTGACGTGAACGGAGCAGCCGTCTCCGGCGTGGCCGTGACCGACAAGAGCGGCAACTACTCGCTCGAGGTGCCTGTACCGCGCACCGACGCGCAGGGGACACCTTCGGCCAACACCAAGTACACGCTGCGCGCAGACGCCGCGGGCTACATCACGTTCCCGAAGGCGCCGCGTACGGCGCTGCCGATCGACGTGTCGGCGGCCGCCGGCGACCCGCTCGTCGTCAAGACGACCGCGACGGACATCGGCTTGATCCCGCTCGCGAATGCCTCGGGCCTCGGCGCGGTATCGGGGCACGTCAAGAGCGATCACCCCGGTGGTACGCTGGTCGTGGCCGGAGGGTCCACGGGTGTCGCGGACAAGGACGGCGCGTACACGGTGTTCAACGTGACGCCGGGCAGCGTTGGCGTGCAGGGCTACGCCGCCGGCGTGAACCTCAAGCCGGCGACGGCCGACGTGAAAGCCGGGGCGACCACCGACAACGTCGATCTGGACGTGCTCGGCAAGGCAACGGCCACCGTCAGCGGCACGGTGCAGATCGTCAACGCGCCGGGCGGCTCCGTCACTTCGGTCATCCTCGTGGTCGAGGACACCTTCGTGAAGGATGTCGCTCGCGGCGAGGCGCCTCCCGGCCTCAAGGCCGAGAACGTGACCGGCGCATTCTCGATTCCGGACGTCCCTGATGGGAAGTACGTCGTCCTCGCGGCCTTCGAGAACGACGGCCTGGTGCGCGATCCCGACACGAGCATCGGTGGAACGCAGATCGTGCGCATCACCGTCTCGGGCTCGAACCAGGCGATATCGCAGGGCTTCAAGGTGACGGGCGCGTTGGCCGTGTCGTCTCCGCCCGATCCCTCGCCGGATGTGGCGACGATGAGCGGCACGCCGCAGTTCGCCTGGGCGAGTGACCCGAGTGCGGGGTCGTTCAATGCCGACATCTACGACGCCCTCGGAAACCAGATCTGGGAAAAGACCGGTATCCTGCCGCCCAAGGGCAACCAGGACGTAACCCTGGACTACGCCGGCCCGGCGCTCACTTCCGGGATGTTCTACCAGCTTCGCGCAGTGTCCCTGAGCAAGGCAGGTGTGCCGATATCGGCGACGGAGGACTTGAAAGGCGTATTCGTCTACAAGTAGCGTTAGGGGTTGAGATTTGATCTTCAGCCCAACTTGTAGAAGGGGGCGGGCGATGCGCACGATCCGGACAAGACTACTGGCAATCGGGATGTGTGCTGCGGCTCTTGCGGGCACGGCATGCGGCAGCGGCACTCAGTCCAATACCCACGGGGGTACAGGCGGTGCGGGTGGCGGCGGCGCCGGTGTTGCTGGCAGCGCCGGCAACTCCACGGGTGGCTCCGGCGCCATCGGTGGCAGTGGTGGCAGCGGCGCGACCGCGGGCAACACCGGCACAGGTGGCTCGGACGCGGGCGCTGGTGCTGGTGGCATGGACGCCAGCGCCGGTTCGGGCGGCACCGCGACGGGCGGCACGGGCGGCACCGCGACGGGCGGCACGGGCGGCACCGCGACGGGCGGCACGGGCGGCACCGCGACGGGCGGCACGGGCGGCACCGCGACGGGCGGCACGGGCGGCACCGCGACGGGCGGCACGGGCGGCACCGCGACGGGCGGCACGGGCGGCACCGCGACGGGCGGCACGGGCGGCACCGCGACGGGCGGCACGGGCGGCACCGCGACCGGCGGTACTGGTGGGGCAACCGGCGGCACGGGCGGCACGGCGACGGGCGGCACGGGCGGCGCCGACGCCGGCACCGATGCAGCGAGCGACGCCGGGGCCGACGCCGACGCGGCTCCGCAATGCACGACCAACGCGGACTGCGACGACGGTGTCTACTGCGATGGCGTCGAGACCTGCGTCGCCGGCGTCTGCATGCCGGGCACGCCCGTCGACTGCAACGACAACATCACCTGCACGCAGGACTTCTGCGACGAATCGACGCAGGTGTGCCAGCACGTTGCGAGTGACCAGGCATGCTCGAACGGCTCGTTCTGCGACGGCGTCGAGGCGTGCAACCCGGGCGCCTCGGGCGCCGACCCCACGACGGGCTGCGTCGCGGGCACGCCTGTGAACTGCGACGACGGCATCACCTGCACCACGGACTCGTGCGACGACACGACCCGCTCGTGCATCCACACGCCGAGCAACGCCGCGTGCGACGACGGTCTGTATTGCGATGGCGTCGAGACCTGCGACCCTGTCAACGGCGCCCCAGGCACGGGCTGCGTCGCGGGCACGCCGGTCAACTGCGAGGACGGCATCGCCTGCACGACCGACACGTGCGACGAGGCGACCGACAGCTGCGATCACACGCCGGACAACCTCAAGTGCGACGACGGCGTCTACTGCAACGGCAGCGAGACGTGCGATCCGACCCTGGGCTGCCAGGCGGGCACGCCCATCACCTGCCCGGATGACGGCATCGCGTGCACGGTGGAGGCTTGCGACGAAGCGACCCGGCAGTGCCAGACCACGCTGGACAGCGCATTGTGCCAGTCCGGCCAGTTCTGTACGAACCTTGGGTGCCAGTCCGGTACGAGTTGCTCCAGCGACGCCGACTGCAACGACAACAATCCCTGCAACGGCGTTGAACACTGCGACCTGAGTACGAACCCGGGCGTCTGCAAGGCCGGCACACCGGTCAACTGCAACGACAACATCCCGTGCACCTACGACCAGTGCGATCCGACGAAACCGGGTCCCGACTACTGCACGCACACCCCGGTCAATGCGTACTGTAACGACGGAAACCTGTGCAACGGCGACGAGGTCTGCGACCTGAGCCAGGGTTGTATCGCAGGCACGCCGCTCGACTGTAACGACGGCGTCGCGTGCACCGATGACACCTGCGCGCCCACGCTGGGCTGCCTCCACACGCCCGACAACGCCAATTGTTCGGACGGCAAGGTGTGCGACGGAATCGAGACCTGCGATCCCGTCAACGGTTGTCAGGCCGGCACTCCGCCGACCTGCGCCAGCGACGGCATCGCCTGCACGCACGAGGTGTGCAGCGAGTCAGCAGGCGGCTGTACGCACGTTCCAGACAACAGCCTGTGCGGCTGCGGCCAGACCTGCGACCCAACCCAGGGTTGCGGCAACTGGTGCACAGTCAGCACCTGCCAGGGCAAGGTCTATCAGTGCGGTGACTGCCTCGACAACGACGGCGACTGCAAGATCGACTCGGCCGATCCTGACTGCATCGGCGTCTGCGACAACAACGAGACCGGCTACTACGGCAACATTCCCGGCCAGAACAAGGCGCCCTGCAAGGAGGACTGCTACTTCGACCAGGACACAGGCTCGGGCAACGACGACTGCTACTGGAGCCACTCCTGCGATCCGCTCGAGGTGGCTCCGAACTACTACCCGTACGGCAGCAAGTGCTCCTACGACCCGAACAAGGGCATTCCGGGCACCAGCAATACCTGCTCGCAGCTGTACAGCGCGCAGTCGGCGCAGTGCACGAGCTACTGCGGCCCGCTGGTTCCGAACGGCTGCGACTGCTTCGGGTGCTGCGCGATCCCGGACAGCTCGGGCACGGTCCACACCGTCTTCCTCGGCTCGCTCGACAGCAGCGGCAACGGCACCTGCACGCTGGCCGACGTGGCCGATCCCAGCAAGTGCCAGCCGTGCACGCAGGTCCCGTCCTGCCTGAACACCTGCGAGCACTGCGAGCTCTGTCTTGGCAAGACCACGCTCCCGCCTGACTGCACGCAGCAGACCTGCCCGTCCGGCATACAGCTGTGCGGTCAGCCCGGTCAGTCGCCGTGCGCCGCCGGCTACTACTGCGTGACCGGCTGCTGCGAGCCTGTGCCGCAGTAGGCCTGGCGCGCCAGGTCGGCGGACGATCGCCCGCGGGGTTTTGATCCCGCGGGCGACGGTGGCAGGATGCGCGTCCCATGACGGAACGCCGACTCCTGGTCACCAGCGCCCTGCCGTACGCCAACGGGCACATCCACATCGGTCACCTGGTCGAGTACCTGCAGACCGACATCTGGGTGCGCTTCCAGCGTCTTTCCGGTCGCCGCGTCATCTACATGTGCGCCGACGACACGCACGGCACGGCCATCATGATCCGTGCGCGCCAGGAAAACCGCAGCGAGGAAGAGCTCATCGCGGACATGAGCGCGGCGCACCAGCGCGACTTTGCCGCCTTCCAGATCCAGTTCGACCACTACGGCAGCACGCACTCGCCGGAAAACCGGGAGTTCTGTGCGGAGATCTGGTCGGCGCTGCAGAAGCAGGGTCTCGTCGCGGAGCGCGAGGTCACGCAGCTGTTCGACCCGCAGGCGGGCACGTTCCTCGCCGACCGCTTCGTGAAGGGGACGTGTCCGGTATGCAAGTCACCCGACCAGTACGGCGACAGCTGCGACAAGTGCGGCTCCACGTACAGTCCCGCCGAGCTGATCGACCCGGTCAGCACGCTCAGCGGCGCGAAGCCCGAGGTGAGAAGCGCCTCGCACCTGTTCGTCAACATCGAGCGCTGGCACGACTTCCTCGAAGAGTGGACGCAGAGCGGCGAGCATCTGCAGCCCGAGATCGCCAACTACCTCAAGGGGCATTTCCTGGCCGAGCCGCTGCGTGACTGGGACGTTTCGCGCCCCGCGCCCTACTTCGGCTTCGAGATCCCGGATGCTGCCGGTCACTACTGGTACGTCTGGTTCGACGCGCCTATCGGCTACATGGCCGCGACGCGGCAGTGGTGCGACAAGAACGGCGAGAGCTTCGACGACTGGTGGCGCTCGGAAGACACCGACATCCACCACTTCATCGGCAAGGACATCGTCTACTTCCACTCGCTGTTCTGGCCTGCGATGCTCAAGACAGCGGGCTTCTCGCTGCCCCGGCGCGTGCAGGTGCACGGCTTCCTCACCGTCAACGGCGAGAAGATGAGCAAGTCGAAGGGCACCTTCGTGCTCGCCTCGACCTATCTGGAGCACCTGGACCCGGCGTATCTCCGCTACTTCTACGCCTCGCGGCTCAGCCCCAGAGTGGCCGATCTGGACCTGAACCTGGACGAGCTCGTGGCCAAGGTGAACTCCGACCTGGTGGGCAAGGTGGTGAACCTCGCGAGTCGCACGGCCCGCTTCGTCAAGGACACGGGCCTGTCCCAGAGCTACCCCGAAGACGGCGGGCTCTTCGCCGAAGCGGCGAAGAAGGGCGACGAGATCGCGCGGGCCTACGAGACCTGCGACTTCGCCCAGGCGATGCGCAGCATCATGGCGCTGGCCGATCGCGCCAACGAGTACGTCGATCGCACCGAGCCGTGGAAGCTCAAGAAGGACCCGTCAAAGCGCCAGGAGCTCACCGACGTGTGCAGCGTGGTCCTCAACCTGTACCGCCAGCTCGTGGTCTATCTGGCGCCGGTGCTGCCGAAGCTCGCCGAGGACAGCGGCAAGCTGCTCGGCGCGCCAATCACGGCCTGGAGCGACGCCGAGAAGCCGCTCGTGGGCACTGCCGTGGGCGAGTTCAAGCACCTGATGCAGCGTGTGGATCCGGCGAAGGTGCAGGCGATGATCGCCGACAGCGCGAGCGCCGCCGAGGCCGCTGCGGCAGGCGCCAAGCCGCCGGAGGACGACGGGGGGCCGCTCGAGGCGGAGCCGCTGGCTGCCGAGTGCAGCATCGACGACTTCGCCAAGGTCGACCTGCGCGTGGCGCGCGTGGTGAGTGCCGAAGCGGTGCCCGAGGCGCGCAAGCTGCTCAAGCTCACCGTGAGCCTGGGCGGTGGCGTCACGCGCACGGTGTTTGCGGGCATCAAGGCCGCGTACAAGCCGGAAGATCTGGTGGGGCGCCTCGTCGTCGTGGTCGCGAATCTCGCTCCCCGCAAGATGAAGTTCGGCGTGAGCGAAGGCATGGTCGTGGCGGCGGGGCCAGGTGGGGCCGAGGTGTTCCTGCTCTCGCCAGACAGCGGCGCGAAGCCGGGCCAGCGCCTGCACTGAGCGCCGCGTTCAGCGAGCGATGCGCTCGATGACCAGCGGCGTCGCGGCAGGGCGCGCCCGGCCGATGCTGAACGCGCGCTGGGCCCGCTCGGCAACAGCAGCCGTACCCCGCTTGGAGCGCACGTGCAGCCAGCACAGCGGCTGCCCCTTCTCGACGCGATCGCCCGGCTTGGCGCTGAGCTCGATGCCGACGGCCGGATCCACATCCTGATCCGCGCGCGTGCGCCCGGCGCCCAGCGCGACCGACGCCAGGCCGAGGTCCAGTGCATCCGCCGCCGCTACGTAGCCGGTCTTCGGCGCATCGACTGCGACGCGATGGGGTGCGCGCGGCAGCCGCGTCGTGTCTTCCACCGCACGCGGATCGCCGCCCTGGGCCTCGACCATCGCTATCATCCGCTCGAGCCCCGCACCGCTCTTGATCGCCTGCTGGAGCTGCTTTCTGGCCTCTGCGGTCCTCTTCGCCACGCCGCCCAGCACCAGCATCTCGGCGCCCAGAGCGAGTGTCAGTTCGAGCGTATCGGCCGGACCCTCACCGCGCAGCACGTCGATGGCCTCGCGCGTTTCCAGCGCGTTGCCGATCGTCAGTCCGATCGGCGCCGACATGTCGGTGAGCAGTGCGACCACCTTCTTGCCGGCGCGCCGGCCCACGCGCACCAGGGTGCGCGCGAGCTCGCGGGCTGACTCGATGTCCTTCATGAACGCGCCGCGCCCGACCTTCACGTCGAGCACGAGCCCCTCGATGCCCTCGGCCAGCTTCTTCGACAGGATGCTGGCCACGATCAGCGGGATGCACTCGACCGTGCCCGTCACATCCCTGAGCGCGTAGATGCGCCGGTCCGCTGGCGCCAGCCGGTCGGTCTGGCCGATCATCGACGTTCCAACGTCGCGCACCACCTTCTCGAAGCGCTTGGCGTCGAGGTTCACACTGTAGCCGGGGATCGCTTCCAGCTTGTCGAGCGTGCCGCCGGTGTGCCCGAGCCCGCGCCCCGAGATCATCGGCACCGCGACGCCGCACGCCGCGACGAGCGGTGCCAGGCAGATGCTGATCTTGTCGCCCACGCCGCCGGTGGAGTGCTTGTCGACGCGGGGTGCCTTGACGCTCTTGAGCTGGAGCACGTCGCCCGAGTGCAGCATCGCGTCCGTCAGGGCGACGGTCTCCCCGTCGCCCAGGCCGCGCAGGAACGCCGCCATCAGCCAGGCGCTCATCTGGTAGTCCGCGACATCGCCGGCAACGAATCCATCGACCAGCGCGCGGATCTGTTCGGCAGTGAGCTCGCCGCCGTCTCGCTTCTTGATGATGAGCTCGACCGGGTTCAGTCGTGTTGTTCTGCTGTGCTTGCTCTGGGCCATAGGCCCAGGAAGTCGTCGCTCCGGGGCGAGGAGTCAAGTTTTCAGAGCGGCCCGCCGGAGCGAGCCGCCCGCCATCAGTCGGGACTCGTGTCGAAGCAGCAGCGGAAACCCGTGTCGAAGAGCTTGAACTTGTTGTCCACCGTGTAGAAGGTGAAGTTGCAAGCCGCGCCGTCCTCCGACTGGGTGTTGAAGGCGCCGCCCATCAGCGAGAACAGGCAGGTTCCCGCCGGGTCTGTCAGGCCGCAGCCGCCGGAGCTGACGCTGGTGTTGTAGGTGATCTCGCGCAGGTTGCCCTCGATGTCGCGGATGTTGTCGTTCACGCCGCTGGTGTTGCCCGAGGTGCCGCTCCAGTCCGCCCAGCAATTGAACAGACCGTACGTTCCATTGCTGTAGGCCGTCGGCAAGAGGCCGTCCTGGATGCCGTTGGACGGATTGCCGTCGAAGTCGAACGGCCCGATGTTGCAAATCCGGTTGTTGTTGGAGCCGTACGTGCCGTTGCTCTTGCAGACTGCGGTGTGCGGCGCGTAGCCCCGCGTGCAGTTGTTGGTCGCTTGGCACGCCTGCTCCCAGTCGCTCGTCTGGCACAGCCGGCCACCGCGCGCGATGCAGGTCTGCGCGGCCTCCGTAGGCGTGACGTTGAACCACGGGATCACCCCCGACATGGAGCAGGACTGCGTCTTGTCCAGCGTCACGCCAGACGGCGCAGCGGTCTGGTAGCCGTTGCCCGAGCCGGGATCGGTCGACGTCGCGCCGGGGCGGCTGGCCTCGTACTGGTAGATCCAGACGCCGCTCGTGAGCCGCGTGACGGCGGGCTTGACGTAGCTCGGGTTCGACCCCGGGGCCGTGAAGGGCTCGTCGGTGGAGCCGTCGCAGTCGTTGTCGATGCCGTCGCAGACTTCGGGGCTGGCCTTGCTCGTGTCCGTGACCGCATTGCACTTGGTGGCGTTCGGGCCGTTGCACACGTACTGGCCGAAGCCCCTGCAGGCGCCGTCGCTGGCCGGCGTGGAGCAAGCCTCACCGAGATAGCCGTTCGTCATGACTGGCGGCTTGAAGTTCTCGTCGGCGATGCCGTTGCAGTTGTTGTCCTTGCCGTCGCACACGTCCGTGGTGCCCGAGCAGTAGTTCGGCCCGGCGCTGTTGTCGCAGTAGCCACTCGGGAACGTGCACTTCCAGCCGTAGGTGCCGCCGCCCAGGTCCGCGCAGGAGACCGACACGCCACCCGGTCCGGCCAAGCAGCCCGGGTCCGTTGCGCCAGACGAGACATCGCAGACCTGCGTCGGGCTGGGTGTGGTCAGGTTCTCATCGACCTGGCAGTTGCAGTTGTCGTCCTTGCCGTCGCAGATCTCGTTCGCCGATTGGAACGTACACGCCGTTTCGCAGGTGGTCGCATCACCGTTGCAGTTGATGTGCCCCAGAACACACCCGGTCGGGACGCACGCGCCGGACTGGCACGCCCACGTGGCGTTCGAGCTCGGGTGGTTGGCTATGCAGTCGTTGCCGCACGAGCCGCAGTTGTGCACGTCCGTCTGCAGGTTCGGCTGGTTGGTCAGCACGCCATCGCAGTTCGCGTCCACGTTGCAGGAGTCGGTGGTCGACGTGGGACCCACCGAACCCAGGCAGGTGAGCTTGGAGCCCACGCAGGTCAGCGTACCCTTCTTGCAGGGCTGCGTCGCGCCGGCCGGTGCCGGAGGCGGCACGTCGCAGTCGCCACCCGCGTCCGTCGGCGGCAGGGCACAGACCTTGGTATTCGAGCTGGTGGTCATGCACAGCTGCCCGCTCGGGCAGTCGCTGTTCTGCGTGCAGGTGGTGGGACCACCGGACGGGATGGTGCCGTCGATCACGCCGTCGCAGTCGTCGTCATAGCCGTTGCAGAGCTCGGGCTGTGGCGAGACGTTTCCGGAGCACGTTAGCGCGCCGTTGACGCACTGCTGGGTGCCCTGGTGGCAGCTGCCCTGGCTGATGCCGCACGCGCCGCCGGTGTCGGTCAGGTTGTCGTCCGTGATGCCGTCGCAGTCGTCGTCGATGCCGTTGCACGTCTCGAGCTTGTCGCCCGGCTTGAGGACCTGCGCTCCCGTGCTGCTATCGCAGAGGCCGTTGCGCAGGCCCGTTGCAGGCAGGTTGGAGTTGCTCGTATTGACGTCGGTGTTCGAGTTGACGTCGCAGCATGTGATCTGGGCGTTGATGCACTTGCTCACGCCGGTGTAGGCGGCGGTCGAACAGAGGCCATTCGGGCTGCCCCAGCAGTCCTGGCCGATTCTCGTGTCGTCGGTTGTGAGCGCCGGGTCGACGTTGTCGATCTTGCCGTCGCAGTTGTTGTCGAGACCGTCGCAGATTTCCTTGCCGCCGTTGGTCTTGGTGCACTTGTACTCGCAGCCGTTGTCGGCCGAGCCGTCGATGTCGTAGTAGCCCGGGTCACAGCTTGCGACCTCGCAGGTCGTGTTGGTCGTGTTGCAGGCGCTGCCGGTTGCCGTGCTGGCGCACTTGCCGGTGCCGTGCGCGATCACGCACTTCTTGCCGCACTTGCCGCAGTTATTCACGTCGCTGCACAGGTCGAAGCCCTCGTCGACCTGGCCGTCGCAGTTGTTGTCCTGGTTGTCGCAGACTTCGGGGCCGACCGGCGTGAACGGGCACTTGTACTCGCAGCCGTTGGCCGGGTTGCCGTCCTTGTCGCGGTAGTCCGGGTCGCACTTGGTGTAGCCGCAGGTGCCGGGCGTCTTGCCATCGAGCTTTGCCGGCGGCGTACACGTCGGCCCGATGGCACCCGTGAGCAGCTTCGTGCAATCGGTGGCACAGGTGCCGCACGAAGTCGGCTTGGACAGCTCGTTCTTGTCCGTGACGTTGTCGATGACGCCATCGCAGTTGTCGTCGAGGCCGTCGCAGGTCTCGACGCCACCGTTGTGCTGCACGCAGGCGTCTGCGTCGCTGGCGGCGTCGAAGTTGAAGATCGGGCCGTCGGAGCCGCTGTCGTTGAACACGATGGCATCGTGTCCGCTATCGACCGGGGTGCCGGTGTCGGTGTTGGTTCCTGCGTCGCCGGCGCAGTCGTTGAAGCAGAAGCTGTTGGTCGTACACCCGGTGATCCCGAGTAGACCCACGGTGACCGCCACGAACGCGGCTGCCCAGGTGTGCGGCCTCATTCGCCGGCTCCTTTCCGGCCCTGCGGTCCGTCGGCTCCGCGCCGTCGCCGGCGTCTCTCGAGCACGCCGACGACGCCCAGCCCGAAGAGCAACATGCCGGCCGGCGGCAGCTTGCGGCGGCTGCCCGCGGTGCGGCAGGCGCATCCGCCGCCGCCCGTGGCCAGACCCCACACGCCCTTGGGCGGGGTCGGCTTGCCGGCGGTGCCGGCGGCGCCGCCGCCCGAGTCGACCCCGCTATCCAGGCTGGCGCTGCCGGCGCTGCCGCCGCTGCCACCCGTGCTGCCTTCGGGGCCAGCGTCCACCTGCGTCGTCGTGCAGTCGCCGTTCTGGCAGGTTTGCCCGGACGGGCACACGACGCCTTCACACGGGTTGTTGCCGCAGGCGCCGGTGGCCGGGTCGCAGTAGGCGCCGTTCGCGCAGGGCATCCCGCCGTCGCTGTTGCACTTGCTCGGCCCGCATGCCGCGGTGCCCGCGTCGGGATCACCCTGGCAGTACTGGCCCGCCGGGCAGTCGGTGCTGCAGCCCGTAGCCTGGCACTGACCTTCCTTGCAGACCTCGCCCGTCTTGCAGGTCACTCCCGCGCAGCTCGCCACGCAGCGGGCCGTCAGGAAGTCCGAGCTCGGCTTGCAGACCTCATCCGCCTTGCAGGGGTTCGGGTTGCACGGGTCGGTGACGCAGTTCTGGTCGTTGCAGAGCTTGCCGGTCGGGCAACCCTGGAAGTAGCAGTTGTTGTCCGGCTCGCAGTTGCCCGCCGCCGGCCCGCTCGTCACGCAGGACTGGCCGCTCGGGCAGGTGATGCCGGTGCAGGGGCTCGTACAGCTGTTGCTCTTGCAGATGCAGAGCGGCACCGAGTTGCCCAGCGAGTCCTTGGTTCCGGTGGGGCCGCAGATGGTCTCGCCGGTCTTCGGGTCCTTGGCGGTCTGCGTGGTGCAGTCGCCGCAGTTGTCGCTGACGCAGTACGGGCCCGTCGTGCTGGTGCCGCTCTTCGGCACGGTCTGGCAGTCCGTACCCGTGGGGCAGGGGAACTCGCCCGAGCCGCACGGTGCCGCGCACTGGCAGATACCGTTGAAGCTCACGCAGGTCTTGCCCGTCGAGCACAGGGCCGCTGTTCCGCCGTCGGGCGCGGGGTTGTCCTCGTCGACCTGCCCGTTGCAGTTGTTGTCGAGGCAGTCGCAGGTCTCGGGCTGCGGCCCGACGCCACCGGCGCACACGACCTGGCCGTTCGGGTCGCAGATCAGGTTGCCCGGCTTGCACTCGCCGACGCTCGAGCCGCACGAATCGCCGATGTGCTGGCTCGGATCGTTCGGGTCGGCCGTGCCGTCGATGCCGTCCGGTGCCGGCCCCGACTCGTCGGTCTTGCCGTCGCAGTCGTTGTCGATGCCGTCGCAGGTCTCGGGCGACGGGCCGACGCCGCCGACGCAGACCTTGTTGCCACTGCCGTTCGGGTCGCACTCGTAGTGGCCCGGCTTGCATGCGCCTTTGGTGCGGTCGCCGGGGTACAGCGTGGTGTCGTAGCTGGGGGTGCAGTCGCCGCCCAGATTCGGGATGCCGTCATCGATCTTGCCGTTGCAGTCGTCGTCGATGCCGTTGCACACCTCGGGCTGCGGGCCGACGCCGCCCTGGCAGACGATCTTGCCGCCCTGGCAGACGTTCACGCCTTCCTTGCACGGGCACGGCACGTTCGGGTCGGCACACTTTGCGCCGCAGGCGTCGCCAATGGGCGAGGGCATGTTGCCGTTGTCGGTCTGGCCGTCGCAGTTGTTGTCGACGCCGTCGCAGCTCTCGGGCTGCGGCAGCGTGCCGCCCTGGCACGTCCAGCCCTGGGCGCCGGCACACACCAGCGTGCCCGCCTGGCACGGCGAGGTCAGTGTGCCCAGACCGCCGCAGGTGGCGCCCGTGGGCGGACACCAGTTGAAGCCCTGATAGGTGCAGGGCGTCGAGCAGCTCGAGTTCCCGGTGTTCCAGCAGCCCGGGTTGGGCGGAGGCGGCACGTCGTCGGTCACGCCGTTGCAGTCGTTGTCGATGCCGTCGCACACCTCGGGCTGCGGAGCGACGGTGGGCTGGCAGACGAGGGTACCGCCCACGCAGGCCGTCGTGCCCGAGCCGCAGGGGGCGTTGCAGGAGAGCCCGGTGCCGGGCAGGGGCGGGGTGGGGTTGTCGACGATGCCGTCGCAGTTGTCGTCCTGGCCGTCGCACACCTCGGTGCCCGGCCCGACGTAGCCCGTGCAGGTACCGCCGCAGGGCTTCGAGCCCAGCTGGCACTTGCTCTGGGCGAAGTAGTGGGGGTCGCTGGTGGGTAGGTTGTTGTAGTAGAGCCCCGTTACCTGGCCGCACTGCGTCGGCGGGATGCCCTCGTCGGTCTGGCCGTTGCAGTTGTTGTCGATGCCGTCGCAGACCTCGGTCTGCGGGTTGTTGGTGCAGGCCGTCCATCCCGGGAAGTTCTGCATGCAGCCGCCTGGCGTGACGTTGGCCGTCGGGCAGGTCTGCGTGCCGGCGCAGTTCGCTGGCGACGGGAGGCCGCAGGCGATCGGTGCGATGCCATCATCCGCGATCCCGTTGCAGTCGTCGTCGCAGCCGTCACAGGTCTCGGCCCTGGGGACGCAGGTCGAGCAGGTCCCCGAGCTCACGTTGTCCACGATGCCGTCGCAGTTGTCGTCCTGGCCATCGCACTTCTCGGTCAGCGGGCAGTGCAGCGGCGAGCCGCACTTGTTCATCCCCTCGTCGACCGTGTTCGAGCTCAGGGTTGCCGGGTCGATGGTCGTGTCGCAGTTGTTGTCCTTGTTGTCGCAGATCTCGCCCGGGTCCACACAGAGCCACTTCTGCTGCGGGATGTCCGCCGCGACCGGAGTCCAGCACGGCAGCCACCAGCGATCGCCCTGCGGATTGCTGGCGCTGATGCTGGCCGTGTAGTTGGCCATGCACGTGGCCCGCGCCGCGCTGCAGCACTCCCCGATCTGCGTCGGATTCGTCGAGGGCGTGCGGTTCTCGTTGCAGTAGTGCTTGTAGCCCTCGTCCGTGCAGCCGTTGCAGTTGTTGTCGGTGTTGTCGCAGGTTTCCGGCTTGATCGCGCCGCCGATGATGTTGGCCAGCGCGGCCGACAGCTGCGCCTCGTTCGCCGTGCTGTAGCTCGAGCCCGTACCACCGCAGGTAGCGATGTGGTCCAGCGCTGTGGTCGACGCGCCGACGAAGCCGATGACGTGGGTGCGGACCTTGAAGTTCTGTCCGCTGACCGTGACGCCGTTGGTCCACAGGCGGTCGGCCTCGTAGCTCGCCAGCCGCTCGCCGGCGCTATTGAGGTAGGACCCGTGGCCGCTGCGGCAGCCACCGGCGATCGGAGTAGGGCTGTCGCCCCCGTCGCAGGTCTCGTCGCCGTCGGTGATCAGGATGATGTTGAGCGAGCGGCAGTCGCGCTCGGCGGGCTGCCCGTTGAAGGTGGCCGGTCCGATGGGTGTGGGAAGGGTCCCGCCGTTGACCGGATTGACGTAGCTACCGGCGAAGTACTTGTTCATGTCGAACAGCGCGCCGCCGAGTGGCGTGTTGCCGGATGCCGCGAGCTCGATGCTGCCTGTGCAGTTGTTGTCGACGTAGCTCAGCAGGCTCGGGACGTTGGTCGGGTCGGGCGGCGGATTCCAGTAGTGGTCCTGCAACATCTGGATTTCGATGTTGGCGCCCGAGTGCACGTTGTAGCCGAGCGTGGGCTCGGTGATACGCGGCCCGCACAGGTTGTTGTCGTTGGACGCGAACTGCGCCTGGCAACCGCTGTAGCAGGTGGAGCCGTTGCAGTTGACCATCTGCCACGCGTAGGACGCGAGGCCGAAATTCGCCTCGCCCGCGAACGCCTGCACCGTGTTCTTCACTGCGCAGCGCGCGTGGCCGATGCGGTTGTTCGGGTAGCCGCAGGAGTTGGTCGAGGCGACGCCGCTGCCCATCGAGCCGGACGTATCCACGATGATCATGAAGTACGGCTTCGACGGCGCCGGCCAGTCCGCGGGATTGGTCGATAGGCATGATGCCGGCTCCGCACTGGAAGCCGTAGGCGTCAGTAGCGCAAGGGCCAGGGTGGCCGCTCCCACCACCCCCGCGCCCAGCAAACGCCCACCCACACGACCCCTCGTGCCCTTGATCAAGCTCATGATCGGATTCCTGTCGTTGACAAGCTCGAGGAAAGTGAGCCCTCGGTAGCGTGGTACCCGCACACACGGACACCAGGCTGCTCAGGAGCGTCACCGCACCAGCGCGGGCAGAAGCCCGCAGTAGTCCACGCTACACGAGAATACGCGGGCATCTCAAGCACCGACGTACGCCTCTGGGCATACAAAAATTGTCAAGCGGTTTCCAGGGGTTGTCTGCTTGGCGGAAGAATCCGCGAAGGGCTTGGCCTGGACGACCGGCGCCGGGCAGCGGTAGCGGTGAGGGCGTGAAGGGACTTGGCCGCCCCCAGGGACGATTCACCCAGCACCGCCGTGTCGACCGTCTGCGCGAGCTTCTCACCAAGCACCCCCGCGGCGTCTCGTTGTACGAACTCGCCGGAGCGCTCGACGTAACCACACGCACGATGCGGCGCTACCTCAAGGAGATCGAGCGCGAGTACGATCTCGAATCCATCGAGACGCGCGGCGGTGGGCCGTTGCTCTGGCGCATCCGCGCTGGCGAGATCCCGCGCAAGGTCGAGCTCCGCCGCACACAGGCGTACGCGCTGCTCGCAGCCCGCCGCATCTTCGAACCGATGCGCGGCTCCGCGCTGTTCGACGAGATCGACATGGCCGTCGGCAAGTTGCTTGCGTTTGCGCAGCGCCCTGGGCGTGGTCCCAACGCAGGGCTGGCCGACGCGCGGCTCGAGGATCGCTTCCTGTACCTGCCGTTCGCGCCCAAGAACTACGCGCAGAAGACCGACGAGCTCGACGACCTGTTCCAGGCCGTTTCCGATCTCCGCCCGCTTTCGCTCCTGTACCAGAGCGCCGCGCGCGGAGCCGAGGAGCGCATCACCATCCACCCCTACGCCATGGTGCTGCATCGCGACAGCATCTACTGCGTCGGCTACCACGTGGACCGCGGCGAGGTGCGCACGTTCGTGCTCGATCGCATGCGCGACACCGAATGCGCCGTCACCGAGCGCTTCGAGCTGCCGGATGACTTCAGCATCGACGACTACTTCCAGGGCGAGCTCGGCATCTGGCGCTCGAAGGAACGGCACAAGGTGGTCATCGACTTCGACGCGGCCGCCGCCGCGTACGTCCGCATGCGCAAGGTCCACGCCACGCAGAAGCTCGCGTCCATCGCGAACGGCGGCGTGCGGCTGACGATGACCATCGGCAACCTGAACCAGGTTGCCAGCTGGGTGCTCGAGTGGGGCCAGCGCGCCCGCGTGGTCGAACCGCCCGAGCTCGTGGAGCGCGTGACGGCGGAGCTCGAAAACGCGCTGGCCGGCTACAAGAAGCCGCGAGCGCGCGCGAAGGCGAAGAAGGCGACCGCCAAGAAGAAGAGCAAGCGGGGCTAGGGGCTGCCCTCCGCTCTTGGTCGTCGATGCGCGGTGCGCCGCGCTCCCGCGCGGCGCGTGGTCCCAAGCGCGCGCCTCCGCCGCGCGCGGGCCCACCCCGTCAAAGCGCGCCGCGCTTGAAATGGACGCCAAGCCCGGGCTTGGCGACGAAAACAAGCGCGAGGCGGCTGAAAATACGTCCAAGCGGCGCTTGGCGACGAAAACGAGCGCCTGGCGGCTGAAAAGGGAGCCAAGCCCGGCTTGCGCAGTTGCCCCTCCCGACCTCCGTGCCTCCGTGCCTCCGTGCCTCTGTGTGGCGAGAATCGCCAAGCGACGAAGCAGGGCGCGATGGCGCAGCGCGAGCGTTGTGTATCTGCGACGTGGAGCGGTTGCCAGGACCTGCAGGCCCCTTCGAACCTCTGTTATGGCCCGCTGTTGATCGGCGAGGGGCCGAGCACCGTGATCAGGCTTGCGTAGCCGGGGTTGTCGTCGGTGCAGGCGGTCATGGAGCCTGACTTCCACACGCTGTAGATGTTGTCGACGTGCCAGCCTGCGAGCTGTCCGCTCTTGCCGTGGTCGACCGATAGCACGCCGGCGTCTGTCGTCGCCTCGACCGCGAGCTTCACGAAGGCCTCGTTGCAGACCGTATCCCCCCAACTGCATCCGTTGGCGTAGGACAGACGCAGCTACGCGCCGAGCGGCAGCGGCGGGACATCTTGTGGCGGGTTCAAGGGGTACGGGGGGTACGGGGAGCCGTAGTCGTTCCGCGCGGCGGCGAGGCTGGCAGCGCTCGCCACGTACTGCCAGCCGTTCTGTACTCCTAGGCCCACGGTCTCTCCGCCACGGAAGTAGCCGGTGAGATCCGGGCCCTGCCACACGAACGCCACCGCCATTCCGTCGGCGGCGACGAGGGAGAGGCTGTCGGCCTGGACCTTCGCGACGGTGCCAGTGGTCGTCTGGACGGGGACGTTGAAGCCCGGGGACGTACCAACACTCGGCGGCCCGACGGGCTCGCACGTCTCGCTCCGGCTGCGTCTCCGCTCCCGTCGACGCCCGCATCACCGCTGCCGTCGACGCCGCCCGCGCCCGCGCTCGCGTCCACACCCGCGTCGTCCCCCGCGCTCCCGCTCATGCCGCTGTCGGGTGCAGTCGTGATCGTCGCGTGCCGTCCGCATGCAAAGAGCGCGCACGCCGACAACATCGCGGCGAAGCGGATCCGCACTCCTCCAGACTACACCCGTTACGGTCCGCCGTTGATGGGCGAGGGGCCGAGCACGGTGACAACGCTGGCGAAGCCGGCTTCGGCGACACAGCTGCTGCTGCCGTAGCCGGGGTACTGCGCGCTGCCGTCGTTGTGGATCTGCCAATCCATGAACTGGATGGTCTTCTTCTGCCCGGCCGACACGATGCCGGCTCCGGTCGTTGCGTCGACCGTGAGCAGGCTGACGGTGCCCGGCGGCTGGGCGCAGCCTCCGCTCGCTTCGGTGAATGTGCACTCGGTGCCGTACGCCAGGTGCGGCCCGGCCAGCATCGGGATGGGCGGGATCTCCTGCGGCGCCACGAAGCCGAAGTCGCTCCTGGCCGCCGCCAGGCTCGAGAGCCCCCCGACGTAGTCCCAGCCGTCCTGGCGACCGATGACGACGGGTTCGCCCTGGGTGAAGCGACCGGTCAGATCGGGGCCGACCCACTTGAACTCGAACGAGGTCGATGGCGTCGACAACTGCAGACTGTCTGCCGAGACCTGTGCCACCTTCGCGCTGCCGCTCGGGGTGCCTGAGCCGAAGCCCACCGGTGTTCCTCCGAGCTGCGCGCCCGCTTTCAGCGCCGCGCTGCATTCGCTTGTCGTGCCAGCGCTCCCGCCGGCGCCCGCGGTCCCCGCCGTGCCTCCCGCGCCCGCGGTCCCCGCCGTGCCGCCACTCCCACCGGTCCCGGGGTCGGGCACGCACGTGTAGCTGCCGCTCACGATCTGGCAGTGATAGCCGGCCGCGCAGTTGCATCCGCCGACGGTGCCGCCGCTGCCGCCGCTGCTGGTACCAGCGCTGCCTCCCGTGTCCGTGTTGCCGATCGTGGTGCTGCCGCCGCACGCCAACAGCGAGCAGCCAGAGATCACCAGAGCGCCGAAGCCAATCCACCGCATGGCCCGCCGCAAAGCAACATGCAGGCCATCGGTCGGACGGCTCGAGGCCCGGAAAAACAAGCGCCGCGCGCTGTGCCACGCAGCCCCGCGCTGGCACAACCCTGGCGCCGCTGTCCGGTTCTGCTCAGCGCCGGCCGTTCAGCCCTGCCGCTCGGTAGTAGCGGTAGTAGGCGACGACCTTGGCCACGTAGTCCTGCGTCTCCTGGTACGGCGGAATGCCGCCGGAGCGGATGACGGCGTTCTCGCCGGCGTTGTACGCCGCGATGGTCAGCTCGAGATCGCCGTTGAACAGGTTCGCCAGCACGCGCAGGTAGCGCACCCCGCCGAAGATGTTCTGGCGGGGATCGTAGATGTCCGTGACCTGCATGCGCTCCGCGGTCTCGGGCACGAGCTGCATCAGCCCGTGGGCGTTGGCGTGCGACACGGCGCGCGGATCGAAATCGCTCTCCACCTTGATCACCGCCCGGACCAGCGCTTCCGGGATCTGGTACAGCGTGGCCGCCTGGTGGATGTAGGCGTCGTAGCGCGTGAAGCGTTCCGGCGAGGTGTCGCTCGGCATGAACACCTTCGGCTTCGGCTTGCTCTTCACCACGCGCCTGGAGTGCGCGCCCTTCGGCACGTTCGAGAACGTGACGACGCCGGTCTTCTTGTTGACCGTCTTGTAGATGTCCGCGTGCCCTGCGTCCGCCACGGTCAGCACGGCGAGCGCGCCGACGCCCGCGAGCAGGCGCGGTGTAGCGACGCTCTTGGCGAGGCGGAGACGCAGCTTCGGAAGCATGACGGGATCGTAGCGGGCGCAGGTCGGCGCCCACAAGGAAACGCCAGGCGCGCCTTCCCGCATTCCAGTCGTGTCATTTTGCTACACTTCTAGAGGCTGCGGGCCAGAAATTGTGGCATTATGCTACACGTGCCGGGATCGAGAGCCGGGAAGGACCGGGAGGCCGTCCCCGTACGACGGGCGCTGCTCACTCGCTCACTCACTCGGGAGGATCCATGACTGCCAAGCTCATCGCTCTCACCGGCGCGCTCGCGCTCTGTTCCGTGGCTGCCTGCAAGGGGAGCAAGACAGACGTCGCGCCGGCCGCTTCGGCCGTGCCTTCGGCGTCGGTTGCGGCTGCCCAGCCTTCGGCGTCCGCCGCGCCGCCGAACAAGTGCGAGCCGATCGGCTGCAAGGGCGGCGACGGGACGTTCTTCCACATGTGCGACTGCAAGGGCACGGACCTGAAGCCGCCGTTCACCATCAAGTCCACCGGCAAGTACAGCAAGTTCTTCAAGTCGCCGGAGTTCGAGGTCACGAACACGAGCGACAAGCCCATCCACTGGGCGAGCGCCGCTATCTACTACTACGACAAGAGCGGCAAGCAGCTGTCGGCCACGATCAGGAAGCACGCCTACAAGTCGTCGCGCATCAACGGCAGCAACTTCACCTTCAAGCCGCACGAGACGAAGACGCTGCACCTCGGCTTCAAGAAGAAGACCGAGCCCAAGCACATCGCCGCCATGCAGGTCGTGATCGACGGCTGGTGCTACGGTACCTACAAGGACAAGGCGAGCCACCTCTGCATCCGCATCGCCCGCGCCCCCGAAGAGCGCCCGATGGCCAAGTGAACCACGGCAGGAACGTCGCGCAGCGATCCAGAGGTTCACACGAAGGGCAGAAGGGCCGAAGGTTCTGGGGGGCGCGCCTTGTGCGGCGCAGTACGACGTGTCCAGAGGCTGCACTCGCTGGCCGAGCGGTCGCCCTCTGCCGCCCAGCCTCTGGATTAGCCAGACCCGGCCTCCCAAGGCTCGACCCCAGAAAAATCAGCCGTCGGCTGATCCGTGGAGAGCGCCTTCGGCCCTTCGGCCTTCGTGTGATCCCTCTACCCGCGCAGCTCGTCGACAAGCGCGCTCGGGTGATCAGTCGTCGTCGGTCAGGTACGTGTACGAGCGCAGGGCCTGCTCGTAGTGTTGCATCAGCGTGCGCATCTGCGCGTTGGTCAGCTTGCCGCTGATGACGGCGCGCTCCGCCTGGTGGCGCACGGCCTCGATCATGTTCTCGGGCACGTACTGCACGTAGCGCAGCACTTCCGAGACACTGTCGCCCTTGATCACGTGGCGGATCTGGTAGCCGCCGTCGTTCAGGCGCACGTGCACGGCGTTGGTGTCGCCGAACAGGTTGTGCAGGTCGCCGAGGATCTCCTGGTAGGCGCCGGCCAGGAACATGCCCATGTAGTACGGCTCGCCGGGCCGGAGCGGGTGCACGTCGAGCGTGCGGCGCACGTCCTCCACGTCGATGAAATGGTCGATCATGCCGTCGCTGTCGCAGGTCAGGTCGGCCAGCGTGGCAGTCACCTCGGGCTCCTCGTCGAGCCGGTGGATGGGGATGATCGGGAACAGCTGGTCGATAGCCCAGATATCCGGCGCCGACTGGAACAGGCTGAAGTTGCAGTAGTAGATGGCGCTCATCGTGCGTTCGAGGCCGTACAGCTCCTCGGGCACGAACTTCACGCGGCGCAACGTGTCCTGGATCTTCTCGCAGACGTGCCAGTACAGCCGCTCGGCCTGCGCGCGTTCGCGCAACGTCATGTAGCCGTACTTGAACAGGCTCTGCGCTTCTTCCTTCGCCTGGCTGGCGTCGTGGAAGCTCTCCTGCACGTTCTTCGGCGCGACGCCGAGGTACGTCTCGTACAGCTCGTGGAGCAGCCGGTGCGCTTCCGTGTTCGGCTCCCTCGGCTCGCCGAAGCGCACTTCGTTCTTGCCCACCACCTCGAACACCAGGACCGAGTGGTGCGCCGCGATGGCGCGCCCGCTCTCGCTCACGAGCGTCGGTACCGGCACTTCGGCCTTGTTGCACGCGGCCTGGATGTGCGCGACCACGTCCGAGGCGTACTCCTGCAGCGTGTAGTTCTTGCTCGCGTGGAAGTCCGTCTTGGACCCGTCGTAGTCGATGGCCAGGCCGCCGCCGATGTCCAGGTAGCCCATGCGGCAGCCCATCTTGGCGAGCTCGACGTAGATGTTGCTCGCCTCCTGCATCGCATTCTTGATGGGAATGATGCTGGAGATCTGGCTGCCGATGTGGAAATGGAGCAGCTGCAGGCAGTCGAGCATGTCCCGCTCGGCGAGCTTGTCGACGAGCTCGACGATCTCGGCGGTGGTCAGCCCGAACTTCGCGCGGTCGCCCGCCGACCCTGCCCAGCGCCCGACGCCCTTGGCCGTGAGCTTGGCGCGGACGCCCAGCATGGGGCGGATGCCGAGCTTTTCCTGCGCGGCGAAGACGTGCTCGAGCTCTTCGAGACGTTCGAGCACGACGATCACGTTCTTGTCGAACTTCTGCGCGACCAGCGCCGTCTCGATGTACTTCAGGTCCTTGTAGCCGTTGCAGATGATGAGGCCGCCGGCGTCCTGCATCACGGCCAGCGCGATCAACAGCTCCGGCTTGGAGCCGGCTTCGAGCCCGAAACCCCACGGCGCGCCGAACTCCACGACCTCTTCGACCAGGTGGCGCTGCTGGTTGACCTTGACCGGGTACACGCCGCGGTAGCTGCCTGGATACTCGTACTCCGCGATGGCCCTGCCGAAACACTCGTTGATACGGCGGATGCGGTGGGCGACCACGTCCGAGAAGCGGATGAGCAGCGGCAGGTCGAGCCCGCGCGTCTTCAGCTCCTCGGTCAGATCGAACAGGTTGATCGCGGCGTCACGGTCCGGGTCGGGGTGCACCTCGACCTGCCCGGCCTCGTTGACGTCGAAGTACGGCGCGCCCCAGCCGGGGATCTGGTATTGCAAGAGCGCCTTCGCGACCGTCCAGTGCCCGTTGCCGTTTCCGGTTTCGTCGTTCAATCCTGATCTCCTGGGCCCGGGCGGGCGGGCCCGGCGGGCGCTGGTCTAGCTCGCGCGGCGGGATCGAGCACGAAGAACCCGAGGTCTGCAAGCGTTTCGTGGCGCGACAGTGTGACTTTTCGGTGCTGGCGGCTAGCCGGGTGCCCAGAAGTGCGTCGGCAACGCGCCGCGGTGCGCCAGCGCAAGGAAGTCCATGCTGAAGGCGACGGTGATGTGCACCAGGAAGCCGGCGTAGATGCTGCGCGTGCGCATCGCCAGCGAGCCGAGCACGACGCCGGCGACGATCGCGCCGTTCGCTTCCAGGTACGGCTTGCCGTAGTGGATCATGCAGTAGGGCACGGCCATGGCGAAGATGGCGCCCGAGCCCATCGTCTTCCTCAGCGCGCCGACGATCCAGCCGCGGAAGAACATCTCCAGCGACAGGAACTGCGCGCCGTAGATCGCCTCCCACAGGATGAGATCGAACCAGCTGCGCGAGGCGTGTTTGTAGAAGGGGTAGTAGCTGCCGAAATCCGGCTGGCGCGAGACCAGCAACATGGCCGGAATCACGAACGCCAGGCACAGGCCGTAGATCCAGATGTGGCTGAAGAAGCCCTTCGTCCGGAAACCCATGTCGAGCAGACTGTCCTTCGGGAACAGGAGCTTCCATATGGGAAACGGGATCAGTACATAGCCGATCACGCGGGCCGCCGACCACCAGCAGAAGCTGTAGTACTCGTCGTACTTGGCCATCTTGACCCAGTGGTGGCCGTGAGCGGCCAGCTCGACCAACCAGGGGCGGAGCTCGTGGTTGTAGAAGGCTTCGCCCCCGTAATACTCCTGCATCGTCAGGATCACGGCGGTGATGCACAGAACGGCGATGGGGCGGAAGTCGAACTTCTTCTCGGCGACGAGCTTCTGGCGGTACTCGGCGGCCTCCACATCGAGGCGTTTCCACGTGTCGCGGAAGAACCACCACAGCGCCGGCGCGATCGCGGCCAGGATCGGTATGGGCAAGAGCGCCTTCACCGGCGGGTAGCCGATGAACGCGTCGAACAGCGACGTCTCGTGCAGGTGGGTGAGGGGAAGCTGGAGCTTCGGGCGCGCGTGGGCGACGTGCGCGATTGCCGGAGCCAGTCCCTCGAAGCCGTGCATGTTCGTCAGTTGCCCTGGGCGATCTCCACGGCGCGGCCCAGCCGCGCGAGGGAACGCTCGCGTCCAAGCACGACCATCACGTCGAACAGCGGCGGGCTTGCCGTGCGGCCGGTCAGCGCGACGCGGGCAGGCTGGGCTACTTCCTTCATCTTCAGCTCGTGCTGTTCGACGTAGCCCCTGAGGACGGCCTCGAGCGCTTCGGCCTCCCAGCTGGTCGCGTTCGAGAACAGCTCCTTCAGCGCCTCGAGGTGCGGCGCGCTCGCCGGCGTCAGAAACTTCGCCTTGGCCTTGTCGTCGACCACGGGCTGGTCGCGGAAGAAGTAGTCGAGCGCGCTGGCTGCATCGACCAGCGTGCGGGCGCGCTCGCGGATGAGCGGCAGCGCCGCACGCAGCAGGCCATCGTCGGGCTCGGCGAGCCCGCGTTCGGCCAGAAACGGCTTCACCCACGCGACGTAGTCGTCGTCGCTCGTCAGGTCGGGCCGCTTGAGGTGTTCGAATGCGACGTCGGCGAACTTCTTGTCATCGAACTTGCCGTCGGCGCGGCTCACCCGATCCCAGCCGAACAGCTTGATCAGCTCGTCGCGGCTGAAGATCTCCTGGTCGCCGTACGACCAGCCGAAGCGCACCAGGTAGTTGAGGACGCCCATGGGCGAAAAGCCGCGCTTCCTGTAGTCCTGCACGCCCACGTCGGCGTTGCGCTTGCTGAGCTTGTCGCCCTTGGGGCTCAGCATCATCGGCAGGTGCGCGAACTCGGGCGGCTCCCAGCCGAAGGCGCGGTAGATGAGGATCTGTTGTGGCGTGTTGCCGATGTGGTCGCGGCCGCGCGTGACGAGGTTGATGCCCATCTGGTGGTCGTCGACCACGCAGGCCAGGTTGTAGAGCGGATAGCCGTCGGTGCGGACCAGCACGAAGTCCTGCAGCGTGTCGTTCGGCGTGCTGATGGCCCCGAAGACCTTGTCCACGAACTCGACGCTGCCGGCGGCCGGTGACTTGAAGCGCACCACGTGCGGCAGGTCGGGCTGGTCCTCGCGGTCGCGGCACGTACCGGGGTAGACGAACTGCGCTTTCGGGTCGCGCGCCTTGAGCGCGGCGCGCTGGCGGTCGAGCTCTTCTTTCGTGCAGTAGCAGCGGTAGGCGTGCCCGCCCTGGATGAGCTGCTCGACCGCGTCGCGATACAGCTGCTTGCGCTCGCTCTGGAAGTACGGCCCGAACTCTCCGCCGACCTCGGGGCCCTCGTCCCAGTCGAGACCGAGCCATTTCAAGGCGTCCAGGATTGCGCGCACGCTCTCGAGGCTGGAGCGCTCTTGATCGGTGTCCTCGACGCGGATGATGAATTTGCCGCCCTGGTTCCTCGCCCACAGCCAGCTGAACAGCGCGGTGCGGGCACCGCCGATGTGGAGGTAGCCGCTCGGCGAGGGGGCGAAGCGCACTCTGGGGGCGACCATGGCGCCGCCGCGTACCACGCAGCCTGCGCCGAGTCACGTCCGGCCGGGCCGGGCCCCGCTCCCGGCCCTCCGCCCAACCCGCTGGAATCACGCGCCTTCCAAGCTCACGCCGGAGCCGTGCCGGGCTTTCGCGGCGGGAAAGACGGGGCCGGCCGCTTGGCGGTTGCACTAGGGGGCGCTGATTGCTAGAAAGCCGCCCCTCATTCCGGCGAGCCCGGTTGGAGCCGAACGATGAAGAAGTCGCCGCTCAGCGTGGTCAAGGAGAAGTACGGAGACAAGCAGAAGCTTGTCGCCGCGGTCGAAAAGCTCGGCACGGACGAGCTGTGGCTCGATCGCGTCAACGAGACCAAGGGTCTCGCCCGCGTGTCCAACGCGAAGCTGCTCCGCCTGCACGATACGCTCAGCGCCGTGAAGGAGAAGTTCGGCACCCGCGACAAGCTTATCGACTCGATCCTGGAGAGCGAGAAGCGCACGAAGGACGCTGGCTACCGCGCGCGTCTCGAGAAGTACCCGACGCCGCGCCTGTTCGATCTGCAGCAGGCGAGCGCGAAGCGCGCAAGCTAGCGCTCGCGTAGGGCCACGCCAGGGTCCGGGCGCACGTCAGTGTGCCTCGTGGGATGGGTTTGTGTCCCGCCCGCCCACCCCCACCGGAATCCTCCGCCGGGGGCTCACCGCCCCCGGACCCCCGACGCGCCTCGCTTTGCTCGTCGCGGGGCTTGCTTCGCTGCGCTCGCCCTACGTCGCTGACCGGCGCTGGATGCGGGCTCATCTCGCGCGCAGCCGGAGGCGAGCACGAGCTTGGGGGAGACCGCAGGCGGAGCCTGCGAGTGGGGGCAGCTACTTCCCCTCCAGCTCCTTCTCTTTCAGGTACTCGTTCGTGAACTTCGCGGCGATGGCGTAGCTCTGATCCATGTCGGCTATGATGCGCTTTTCGAGCATGCCGCCGACGCCGAAAATCTTGGCTACGGCCGTGCAATTGAACACGCGCTTGCACTTTCCCTCGCCTGCTGGCTCGAGGAAGAACTCGCCGGTGATGGTCATCTTGTCCGCCAGCTTGTTGGGCGTGATCTTGACCTTGAAGTGACGGGTCTTCTTGTCGAAAACGCCCTCTTCGCGATAGCCGATGCCTTCGCCGATCACCTTCTTCAAGGCTCCCGGCATGTCGCCGAGCTTGGGCACGACATCGACGACGCGCTCGATGGTGTCACCCTTGTCCTCTAGCCGCACGCGGTCGTGGACCGGGAACTTGAGGGCATCCCTGAACATGCGGTCGTCGTATTCCTCGTCCCAGAACACCTTGTCCCAGAACGTGTCCTCGCTGCAGTTGAAGATGTGCTCGATGTGGGTTTCGGCCATGACGGACCCTAACATGGGTCCCGTTCGCTTCGAGTCCAGTGGCGCCCCGCTCCGGGCGGGTTAACGTTTTCATTTCCTTGGCCTAGACTTCCGCCCCCATGCTGCAAGAGTCCACGCCGGACGACGCGCCGGACGACCGCTACCGGAAGGCGTCCGCGCCGCGGCCGCGGGTGGCCGTGCGTCTGCCGGGTTGGATCCACCAGGCGCTGCTCGTGCTCAAGAAGGACGTGGCCATCGAGCTCAGGACTGGCGAGGTGGTGACCACGAGCGGTTTCTTCGCGCTGCTCGTCGTGATCATGGCGTCGCTGGCCTTCTATGGCGGGCCGAGCACGCGACAGCTCATCGCCTCGGGTGTGATCTGGATCTCCATCGCCTTCGCCGCAGTGCTCGCTCTCGGCCGCACCTGGCAGCGCGAGCGCGACGAGGGGGCGCTCGACGGGCTGCTCGTCGCGCCGATCGCGCGGAGCGCCATCTTCGCTGGCAAGAGCATCGGTGTGTTGACGTTCCTGGTGGTTGTCGAGCTGGTGGTGATGCCGGCGGGCGCGCTCCTGTTCGCGCTCGACCTCGACAAGGTCGGCCTCGGAATGGTGCTGATCGCGCTCTGCGCCACGCCCGGCGTTGCCGCATCGGGCACGCTGTTCGGGTCCATGACGGTGCGCACGCAGGCCCGCGATCTGATCCTGGCCATCGTGCTGTTCCCGCTGCTGTCGCCCACGCTGCTGTGTGCCGTGGCTGCAACGCGCGAGCTGCTCAACGGCGTGCCGCTGGGCGAGCTCGGCGACTACTTCAAGCTGATGGGCGTCTTCGACGTGACGTTCGTGACGGGCGGGCTCGCGCTGTTCGGCACGCTGATGGAAAACTAGCTGGGGCTCGCTCCGCTCATCGCGGGCTCGCTGTCGCTCGCCGGATCGCCTCGGCGATGTCCGTGCCGTGCTCGGAGCTGTCCTCGGCGCCGACCACACTGCCCGCGCACCACACGCGCGGCGACACCTGGCCCGAGTCGTCGCGAACGGGCACGTAACCCGAGGCCGGGTCGAAACGCAGCTTGGCGCCGGCCTGCTCGGCCAGCTCGAACGATGGAGCGCCCGGCCCATCGACGAGCAGGGCGTCCGCTTTCAGGCGGCGCTCTGAACCGCCGTCCCGGATCACGACGCTGGACAGGCGCGAGCGGCCGGAAGCGTGCACGAGCTTGTCCAGTGCTACGCGCGTCGCCGATACGGAGCCCGATGCAGCGGTTTCGAACGCGTCGGCGAAGCGACCTTGTCCCACGACCACCACCCGCTCGCCGATAGCGATACCGCTCCTCCAGAGCCAGAGCCCGGCGCGAGCTGTCATCACTCCAGGCAGGTCGTTGTTGCCGAAGGGGAGCACGGGCGCGTGGCAGCCGGGCGCCAGGCACAAGGCGTCGACCAGCGCCAGCTCGACGCCTTCCGGTCCCGCCATGAGCACGTGGGTCCGCCCGCGCTCGTCCTCGGGCTCGCGGTACACGGCGATGGCGGTGGTCTCCGGCCTGATGCGGGCGCCCGCACGGGTTGCGCGTTCAACCAGTGCGGCGGCGCGATCCGGATCGAGCGCGGCGAGAGAGCCGCCGGGAGACAATCCGTCGTCGACGAGCAGTGCGCGCTGGCCGAGCTCTGCGGCGGCGGCCAGACCTGCAGCGCCTCCGCCCACGATCAGGACGGGCAGCTCCACGCGCCGCGCCTCGCGCGCCGGAGCGCCGGCGTCCGGCAACCTACCGAGGCCTGCGACACGCCGGGCGAACTGCTGCACGACGCTCGACAGTCCGCGTACGCCGGCAAACAGCCGGTGGTGATCCATGCCGCGCGGGAACAGGAAGTCGGTGGCGCGCAGCATGTCCATACCGCGGCTGCCCATCACGTTCTGTGTTTCGATGCGCTCGCCGCCGCGTGCGACCCGGCGGCACGTCATCACGTTGGCTTCGCCGTCGACGCGCGCCAGGCAGCCGTCGCAGCCGCCGCGGAGACAGTAGGGGCCCCGCGGCCGGTGCATCTTCCCGCTGCGGGCGAGCAGCAGCCGATCGGCAGCAATCAACGCGTGGGCGAGCGGCTCGCCGCGTTCGGCGACGATCTTCTCGCCGTCGTGCAGGATCTCGACCGGACTCGAGGGCTTTGCCAGGCGTCGCGCCATTGGGTGTGAGGGCAGACATAACCCCACTGCCACCCGCCATGCTAGCGTTCGGTCGTGCCGATGCGGCCAGTCAAGGAGCGGAGCTAGTCCGATGCGGCTCGGTCTTCTCGGACCCGCGACCGACCACGAGGAAGCGCTGGAGCGCGCCGTCGGATTCCTGTTCCGCGACGTTTCGGTGGATCGCGCCGTCTACCTCGGCGTCGATCAGGCCCTGGACACCGTGGTCCAGCGCTGGGCCACGCGGCTGGTGGGCGGCGACCCCACCGAGGAGGCGCTGTGGCAGCGCGCCGCCCAGCGCTGCGCGCACTCCGGTGCCGCCGAGATCGACGCATTCGTCACGGCCGAGCGCGAACGCAGGGCGCTCTCCGTGTTCGAGTCGCTGCCGGGCGACGGGACGCGCGCGATCGAGCTGTTGAACGGACGGGTCGTCGTGATGATCCACGACAAGGCCGATCTCGACGAGGAAGACATCCTGCCGGCTTCGCTCCTCGTGTTCGGCAAGAGCAGCCAGCCGCTCGTCAAGCAAGTGGGCAGCCGCTGGTTCCTGTCGCCGGGGCACATCGAGCACTTCGGCGTCATGACACTCGAAGATCACGACGACGGGATCCACCTCGCACTGTTCGACAGCGCGGGGCGCGAGGTCCGCCGCGAGCGGCTCATCGCGGCGCGCACCGCAAAGCTCACCGTGAGCGGAGCTTCGGGCTGACCTGGGGCTGGGCATGCAGGTCGCGTTCTACGGGGGAAGCTTCAATCCGCCACACATCGCTCATGTGCTGGCGGTGACCTACGCGCTGTCGGTGGGGGGCTTCGACCGTGTCCTGGTCGTTCCGGTGTACAGCCACGCGTTCGACAAGCAGCTGTGCCCCTTCGAGCATCGCGTGCGCATGTGCGAGCTGGCGATGGGCTGGTTGCCCGGCGTGGAGGTGTCAGAGGTCGAGGCATCGCTCGAGACGCCCAGCCTGACGTTGCGCACGCTCGAGCACCTGTCCGGAGCGCATCCGGACTACGAGCTCAGGCTGATGGTGGGCGCGGACGTTCTCGGCGACACGGAAAAGTGGTACGCCTTCGACCGGATCAGCAAGCTGGCGCCGCCTTTCGTCCTGGGCCGGGTGGGAGTAGCGCATCCCGGTGCTCCGGCGCCGGTCGTGCCGGACGTGTCCTCGACGCGCGTGCGCGAGCTGTTGTCCAGGCGCGGCGCTGCCGAGGTCGATGCGGAGCTTTCGCGCGTCGTGCCCAGAAGCGTGCTCGCGTACGTCCAGCAGCATCGGCTGTATCGCGAGGAATCCAGCGCATGAAGATCGCCATCATCGGAGCCGGCAAGGTCGGCAAGACGCTGTCGCACGCGCTCAGGGGCGGCCCGCACGAGGTCTCGCTTCGTGCGTACCGGCGCGGCCTGCCCCGCAAGCTGGATGCTTCGCTTCTCGTTCTCGCAGTGCGCGACGATGCCATCGGACCGTTGGTCGATAGGCTCGCCGAAAGCGACGTGCTGTCGCGCCGGTGCGCAGTCGTGCACGTTGCCGGTGCGCTCGGTCCGGACGTGCTGGCACCGCTCCGCGCGCGCTGCGCTGGGGTCGGGCAGGCGCATCCGATGATCTCGTTCGCGTCGAGCCGTGTGCGGCCGGCGCTCGCAGGCGGGCACATGCTGGTTTCCGGCGATCCGGTTGCAGTGCGCCGCGCACGCAGCCTTGCGCGAGCGCTGGGCATGGTGGCCCGGCAGTGGCAGGGAATCGATTGCGCGGGCTACCACGCCGCCGGTGGGATCGTGGCGAACGGCGCAACGGCTCTGGCAGCGGCAGGAGCGCGGCTGCTGTCGCTGGCCGGTGTGCCGGACGCCGATGTGCCGCGTGTGCTTGGCCCTCTGCTCCGCAGCGTTGCCGGCAACATCGAGAAACTGGGTCTGCCCGATGCGCTCACCGGGCCGGTCCGTCGCGGAGACGCGGCCACGATCGAGCGGCACCTGCAGCGCATCGCTGCCACCGCGCCGGACCTCACGGGGCTGTATCTGGCCAGCGCTGCCGCACAGCTGCCGCTGGCTCGCGCCCTGGCCGACGCCGAGCCGGAGGCACTCGAGGCGGTGGAGCAGGTGCTGAGACGATTCGCCAGTCACGGTGCATAACGCGGCGCGTTATGCCGTGCAGGTGCCATGCGGGTGCAGCCTTCTCCAGTCCGCCCGGAAAGTTCGATTCCGGGGCAAATCCAGCGGGACTCGTGCGTTGCGCGGGCAGGCGGCAGGGTCTAGCTTTCATCGGTCTTGGTGGCTGCGAGCTTTCATACCGGCGCTCCAGGGTTGGCTGTCGCCGACACCGGCGCGCTGCGTCCGTCGTTCGACGTGCTCGACGACGTGGTGCGCCTCCCCGAGACAACTGGTCTGATAGCAGTACGCGTTCCGCATTCGGACGAGGCGTTTGCCGTCGCGAGCCATGTGGAACGCCGCGCGCGCGCTTTCGAGCGCTCCGTCGTGCGTGCCGCACACGCCCACGTCGAGAGCGGCTTCCGGGACGTTGCGCTGCGCCTCGGTATCGAAGGTGTGCCGCACGATCCGGTCGAGGCGGCGCGGGAGATCGTCCAGCGCGCCTCCGCGCGCCGTGCGGTGGTGATCGTGCCGATGCTCGCCGCTTGCGCGTGGGACGAGTCGGTGTGCCAGGCGATAGCCGAGGCCACGGACGAAGCCCTGTTCGTTGTGCTCGTGCCGCAGCAGGTGCAGCTCACGGCGGTCGGGGCAAGCTGGTTCGAGGTCGACAGCCATCTGGACGACGCCGGTCTGGCGCGCTGGTGGGAGGCCGTGTCCGTTGCGCAGCGGCTGGAGCGGGACGCGGATCTGGTGGGCCTCGAGGAGTGGGTCCACGCGGCCCGGATTGCCGAGCCTCTGGATCGCAGTTCGGTCGTGCTCTCTGCCGGATCGAACGAGCTGCTCGAGCGGCTCTGGCACGCGCAACGCGCCTGGCCGGTGCGCGCACTGGGCGCGCTCGGCGAAGAGTCGCAGCTCGCGGCGCTGCACTCCGCGGGTCTTGTGGAAGTGCGCGATGGTTTCGTCGTCGCACGAGCCACCGACACGCAGCCGGCCGCTCCCGTCGCGGAGTCGTGCCGTCTCGTCGCTGGCGCGCTGGGCCAGGTGTTCCCAGGCGATCCCTGGGCCTTCGCGCGCGCCGCGGAGCTGCTCGCAAGCGCCGGCGATCAGGCGGAGGCCGAGCGCGCGATGCAGCAGTCGTTCCAGCTCTCCGCCGACGCAACCAGTCGCACCGGACTCTGGCGTCGCTGGGCGGAGCTCGTCGAAGAGCTGCCTGCCGACGCGCGCACGTCCGCTCGCATCCGCGGCGCCGAGCTCGCGCTCTCGCTGGGTGATGTCGACGTTGCGTTGGAGTGGGCGGAGCGCGCGTCTGCCGGTGAGCGCTCGGGCCGCGCCGCTCTGGTGCTCGGCCGCGCTTCGCTCGCACGCGGCGATCTCGTTTCTGCCGAGGCAGCTCTGGTACGAGCCAGGGACCAGGCTTCGGAAGACGCCGCGCGCATGTCGGCCATCATCGAGCTCGGTGAGGTGGCCTACGCGGCGGGCAATCTGGAGCGGGCAGGCGAGCTGGCCAATGGCGTGGTTGAACGTTCCGATCTGCCTCGCGTCCGTCTCGGGGCGCGCAACCTGCTCGGCAAGCTCTTGCTCGCTCGTTCCGAGTGGGACAAGGCGGACGCGCACTTTGCGGCGGACGCCTGCGAGGCCGCGTTTGCCGGTGAGTACGTGTGCGAGCTGCGTGCCCGCGTGAACCGCGCCATCGCACTGCTGTCGAGGGGCAGCCCGGACGAAGCCCGTCCCATGCTCAACGAAGTTCTGGCGGACGCCGAGCGGCGCGGCGAGATGCGGGCGGTCGGTTTCGCGATCAGCAACCTCGCGGTGCTGGCCATCGACCGACACGACTACGCTCCGGCGCTCGAGCTTTCCGAACGCGCCATCATGGTGCGGCGGCGGCTTGGTGATCGCCTCGGTTTTGCCCGCGATGTGACCAACCTGGTGGAGCTGAGGCTGCGCCTCGGTCTTGTCGATCAGGCGGAGCAGGCGCTGCGTTTCGGTCGCCAGGCGCTGGGCCCCGGCGCGCCGGCTTCACGCCTCGCCGAGATCGCGCTTGCCCAGGCGCGGGCGCACCTGGCGCGAGGCCGCACGCTCGACGCGGAGCGGGAACTGCGCGCGGCGATCCGCACTGCTGCGCAGGCCAGCGACGGCGACAAGCTGGCCGAGTGCCATCGTCTGGCGGCGCGCGTTGCGCTCGAGGACGGCGTGGTGGCTCGCGCCGAAGCCGAGGTCGAGCGCGCCGGACAGCTCGCCGCGTCTCCCTACGCGAAGGGCGAGGTGGCGGTGCTCAGGACGCTGGTGGCGCGCGCCGCGGGTCGCCCTGCGGCGGAGTTGGCTGAGGAGGCCGTGCTGGCTGCCCGCGAGACAGGCGACGAGGAGCTGGCGCGCGAAGCGCACGTGCTGGCTGCGGAAGCGCTCCTGACCGAGGGCGACGAGGAAGCGGCATCGTGCCACGTTGCGTCGGCCGTCGCGCTGCGCGACGAGGTCTGCCGGGCCCTCGGGCGCGAGCTGAAGGAAGCATATCTGCTGCGGCGCGATCTGGCGCGGCTCGCGAGGCTCGAACGCCTCACCACTACCCAGCGCGACGAGGCCGACGAGGCCCCGCGCCCCTCGGCCGGGGTCCGGCCGCGCGCGAAGAAGAAGAACGGCACGCCGCGCTTCGTGGGGCGGCATCCTGCCGTGCGGGCGCTTCTGGCTTCCGTCGAGCGCGTGGGGCGTACCGGCGCGACCGTGCTGGTTCACGGGGAAAGCGGCACCGGCAAGGAGCTCATCGCCGAAGGCATCCACACTGCCAGCGAGCGTGCGTCGGGACCGCTGGTGAAGGTCAACTGCGCCGCGTTGGTCGAGTCGCTGCTTCTCAGCGAACTGTTCGGCCACGAGAAGGGCGCCTTCACCGGCGCCGCGGCGCGCAAGCGTGGACGCTTCGAGCGCGCGGACGGCGGCACGCTGTTCCTCGACGAGATCGGCGACATCTCGCCGCGCACCCAGGTCGCGCTGCTGCGCGTGCTGGAAGAACGGACCATCGAGCGCGTCGGCGGGACGCAGCCCATCCCGGTCGATGTGCGGATCGTCTGCGCAACGAACCGCGATCTCCGCGCGCTGGTCGAGCGGGGCGAGTTCCGTGAGGATCTGTACTACCGCCTCAGCGGCATCACACTGGACGTGCCGCCACTCAGGGAGCGCGTGGCCGATCTGCCCCTGCTCTGCGAGGAGATCCTGGCGCGCATCGCGCGGGAGCGCGGCGAGGCACCGAAGCGCCTGGCTCCCGAGGCGATCGAGCTCTTCGGACGACATCGCTGGCCTGGCAACGTCCGCGAGCTCGAGAACGCATTGCGCGCCGCCTCGCTGTTCTCCGACGGCGAGGTGATCCAGCTGAACGACGCGGCCGAGCATGTCGAGCCGCTGCGCAGCCTGGCCGCCGAGCCCGCGCCGTCCTCGACGCGGCTGGACCCGGGCGCAGGGTCGGGCACGCTGCCGCCGCCCTCGGCGGTGGCTCAGCCGATGGGCGAAAACGGGGCGCTTGCGGAGGTCGAGGTGGCGGGCGCGGCGTACCGCGAGATCCGCGAGGCGGGGCTCAGCCTGAGCGATCTCAAACGCCAGATCGAGCGCGATTGCATCAGCCGCGCGTTGACAGAGACGGGGGGGAACATTACGCGGGCCGCAGGTGTCCTGGGCATGAAGCGTCCGCGGTTGAGCCAGCTCGTCAAGCAGTACGGACTGCTGTCGAGCGGGGAGGAGGAGTCGTCATGAAGCGTGCAGCCTGGCTTGGCTGTTTCGTCGTTGTTGCTGCGCTGGGCTCGGCCGGTTGCGCATTCCAGGTAGCCGGACAGGGACAGGACGAGCCAGTCGACGGAACGTCCCAGAGTCTCGGCCCGAGCCACAGCGCTGCTGGCTTCTCGAACGGCACCGACCCTGCCGGAAGCAACGACGGCACGTTCACCACGACGACTTCGCAGCCTGGCAAGCCCACGCCCGATCCCTGGGGCATCGTCAGCCCGGCGAAGCCGACCCCCGATCCGTGGCGGCCCGGCCAGGTCGGCTCCGGGAGCGCTTCTGGAGACAACGGAAGCCAGAGCGGCAGCGATCCCAATAGCACCAGCACCACGCAATCCGGAGCTGGACAGGCCAACACGCGCTGATCCAGCGCCGCGACGCCGGACCGGCTCCGGCGGCTCGTTTGATTGTCCCGTTCGCGGTAGCTAAGCTCTGCCAGAGTGGATCTGCGCACGCGGACATCGTTGTTCTGCGGCGCGCTCGCTCTAGCGATCGCGGTCTCCATCCTTCTGCGCGGCAGGCCCCGGCGCGCGCAGATTTTCCTCGCGCTGTTCGCCGCGGACATCGGGCTCTGGTACCTCGCGCAGTGGCTGTACCACTTCGTGCGCGCCGATGTCTGGGCGCACTTCACGGCTGTGCTCGCCGTGCTGCTGCCGCAGTTCGCACTGCATCTGTTCGATGCGGTCGTTCCGCGGCCCGAGCGCCGCTCGCCGCTCCTGCGTGTGGCCGGCGTGCTCATGTTGCCCGTGCTCGTGCTCGTGATGCTGCCGCAGCACATGCACGTGCTGGTGCGAGGCATCGTCTTCTTCTACGTGTTCGGCCTACTCGCGGCAGGTCTCTGGTCGCTGGCCGTGCGCGGCGAACGCAGCCGTTCGCGAGCAACCCAGCGCCGCGTGCGATTCCTGGTGCTGATCGGGGCGCTGGCGGCGGCGTTTAGCCTGGCAGACTTCCTGTGGTTCATCGGCGCGCCCCTGCCGCCTGTGGGCGCAGTGCTGAGCATCGTGTTCCTGTTCATCCTGGCCGAGTCGATGACGCGGGATCGGCTCGTGGATCTGTACGACATCCTGGGTCAGCTGCTCGTCTCGACGGCTCTGGCGTTCTCGCTCGCGGGCATCTTCTACGTGTTCGTGGTGCTGATCGGCGGCTTCAACACCATGTATCTGAACGCCGTGTTGGCGGCGATCGTCATCCTGGTGTTGTTCGAGCCACTGCGCGAGAAGGTGGAGGAGTACATCCACAGGGCGTTCTTCCGCGAGCGCGTCGACCTGGAACGGGCGGTGGCCAAGGCGCGCCGGGCGCTCACGCACGTGCTGCAGGTCGAGGTGATGATGCAGACGGTGATATCGGCGCTGGAGGAATCACGTCGCGCTACGGGCGCCGCCCTGTACCTGCGCGACCCGGCCGGCACCGACTTCGAGCTGGGTCTGTCTTTCGGCCCCGCTGCAGCGCAATGCATCGACGGCGCCACTGCGCGTCCACTGATCGAACGTTTGAACACGAGCTCGTCTCTAGTGATGGAGGAGCTCGTGTACGAGGTGGGCGAGCGTCGGCGCGGCAGCTGGACGCGCGAAGCCGAGGCCGACGAGCGACTGCTGGCCGCCGCGCAGCTGCTCGGACCGCTCAAGCAGGGCGTGTGTCTGAGCGTCCACGGCGAGGGTCAGGATCTGCTCGGCTTCCTGGTCGTCGTCGACGATCGTGTGAGCGATGCGTTTTCGCCAGACGAGGTCGGCCTGCTGGAGCTACTGGCGGTCCAGATGGGTGTGGTGATCGAGAACTCGCGTCAGTACCGCCGGATGCAGGAGCGCGACCGGCTCGCGGCTCTCGGGCAGATGGCAGCCGGTCTCGCCCACGAGGTGAAGAATCCGCTGGGCGCGATCAAGGGCGCTGCCCAGCTGCTCAGCGACCCTGGGGACGGCTCGCCCATCGATCCGGCTGCCCAGGAGTTTCTGGGCATCATCGTCGAGGAAGTGGACCGGCTCGACCGCGTGGTGGGTTCGGTTCTCGACTACGCCCGCCCGTCCAAGGGCAATCCGGGCTCGGTCGACGTGAACGCGGTGGTCCGTCGCACATTGCAGGTGCTGGCGTCCGACCCGGGTGACAACCAGTTCCGCACCGAGCTCGACGCCGAGCTGCCCAAGGTGCGGGCCGACGCCGAGCAGCTCAGGCAGGTCCTGATCAACCTCGTCCAGAACGCGGTCCAGGCGATGAACGGGTCGGGCCAGGTCTCGATCCTGACCCGGCTTAGACACGGCCGGCCGGCGGGCTACGACGGAGGCGACGGACCGGTGCCGACCGAGTGGGTAGAGATCGCGGTTCGGGACGCTGGCCCGGGCATCGCCCCTCAGGTTCTGAAGAGCCTCTTCGTCCCCTTCTTCACCACCAAGGACCGGGGCACGGGGCTTGGGCTTGCCATCAGCCAGCGCATGGTCGAGGAAATGGGTGGCCGTATCGAGGTTGCGTCCCAGGAAGGTGCGGGGTCGACCTTCACGGTCGTACTGCCGGTCGCGATGGATCCGGTGGCGTCCCCCCGACCGCCCACCGCCTTGGCTCCCACCGAGCCGGACGAGCAAGGACGCGGCCCCGAGGCGCCGCCAGTATCAGCCGAGGTGAAACCAGCATGAACCCGAATCCCGACAGCACAGATCCCGTTTGCCAATCGGTCAGCCGGTCAGAATGGCCAGAAACGGCCGGTCGGCTCAAGAAGCAGCGTGATGCAGATCCATCAAGCATGCTTCTTGACCCGACTTTCACCCGGAGCCTATTATTTTCCGCACACTTGCCTGTGCGCACGGTCAAGGTCGCCAGGCGCTGTGGGCTATCCGCCTCATAATGCCCGACCGTCTCGCGCCGAACTCCAGCGGTTCGCAAGCAAGCCCCTTGCGGACGACCCTTGCGCTGCGATTCATCTCCGGCAAGTACCAGGGGGGCGAATTTCCGCTCGGGGAAGGGCGGGAAATCGTCGTCGGTCGGTCCAGTGACCTGGATATGGTGCTCGTCGAGGAGATGGTGTCGCGACGTCACGCGCGCATCCGCATGCAGGACGGCGTCATCTACATCGAGGACCTGGGCTCCACCAACGGCACCTTCGTCAACGGCGAGAAGATCCAGGCGGCCGAGCTCAGGGAGGGCGACCGCGTCCTGATTGGAACCAGCATCCTCAAGGTCGTGACCGTCGGCGTCGAGAGCAGCGATTCCCGGCGCAATCCGGAGTCCTTCAACGTGCCGCGGCCGGCGCCGCCTCCGCGCAGCGCGAGCTTGAGCTCGAGCTACCAGCCGGAAGAGGCCCCGCGCATGAGCGGCAACCTCGAGGAGATTCCGCTGCCGGACCTGATGCAGCTGTTCGGCACCTCACGCAAGACCGGCGTGCTGGTGATGCGTACCGAGTCGCGCATCGGTCGCATCTACTTCGACCAGGGCGTGGTGCACTACGCGCTGATCGAGGGGCAGACCGAGGTCCCGCCCATCAAGGCGGTCTACCGCATGCTGGATTGGCACCAGGGGATGTTCCAGCTCGACCCGCCCGAGGAGCGGAAGTTCGACAAACCCCTCGACGCCACAGTCCAGGAAATCCTCATGGAGGGTTTCCGGCAACAGGACGAGTTCAACCAGCTTCGCGAGCGTCTGCCGCCGCTCGGCTCGCGCCTCGTGCTCAGGACCCCGCTCGAGGCACCGCTGCACGAGTTGGAGCCGAACCATCTGGATATCCTGCAGCAGGCGCTGAATTCGCCCAGTCTGGAGGCGTTGCTCGATCGCAGCTCGCTGACGGATCTGGAAACCGCCAACATCGTCATGAATCTGATCCAGCGCGGCTACCTTGCCGCGATGGAGTAGACGGCAGCCGGGCGTCAGTCGTCCCGGCGCGTGCGCAGATCGACGGCCCGGGCGTGGGCTTCGAGCCCCTCGAGGCGCGCCAGTGCGGTGATCGCGTCGGCCTGTGCGGCCAGCGCGGCGGGTGTATAGGCGATGAGCGACGTCCGTGACACGAAGTCGTAGACGCCCAGCGGTGCACTGAAGCGCGCGGCTCCGCCGGTGGGCAGCACATGCGACGGACCCGCCAGGTAGTCGCCGGCCGCCTCGGGGGTCGAGGCGCCGATGAACAGCGCCCCCGCGCGAGCGATGCCGCCAGCGAGCTCGTGCGGATCCTTCGTGTGCAACGCCACGTGCTCGACCGCTAGACGATCCGCCGTGCCGGCCAGAGCCGCCCGGTCGCCGACCACGAGGGCGAAACCGTTGTTCAAGAGCGACGCTTCGGCGACGGCCCGGCGCGGCAGTTCGGCGAGCTGCTCGGCGAGAGCGCGGCGCACGGCATCCACGAGCGATTGCTCGGTGCAGACCAGCAGCGGATAGGCCGCCTCGTCGTGCTCGGCCTGGCTCAGCAGATCGGCCGCGATGATCCGTGCATCGGCGCTCTCGTCCGCGACGACCAGGATCTCGCTCGGTCCGGCGATGCTGTCGATCGCGACTTCGCCGAACACCAGACGCTTGGCCGCGGCGACGTAGATATTTCCCGGTCCGACAATCTTGTCGACGCGAGAGACCGTGCCGGTTCCGTAGGCGAGCGCTGCGATCGCATGCGCGCCACCGGCGTCCAGGATAGCGTCGACGCCGGCGAGGTAGCACGCAGCGCGTACCTCGGGGCCCGGCGCAGGGGTGGCGACGATCACCTGGCCGACGCCGGCGACCCGCGCAGGGATCGCGCTCATCAGCACACTCGACGGATAGCGTGCCTTGCCGCCGGGGGCGTACACGCCCACGCGGGAGAGCGCCGTCACGCGTCCGCCGAGCTCCACGCCGGCGTCGGTGTAGGAAAAGCTCTGGAGCTGTTCGGCCTGCCGCTCGTGGTAGCTCTGGATGCGCGCGGCGGCCTGCTCCAGCGCGTCGCGAATCGTTCTGGATTGCGCCTCGAGCGCTTCGCGCCCGCCGTAGTCGTCGAGCAGCAGCGCGCCGGGCTTTCGATGTTCGAAACGTTCGACGTAGCGGCGCACTGCCGCGTCGCCCTCGTTGCGAACTGCGGCGAGGATTTCGCGTACCGCGGGCTCTACGCGCTCGAGATCGCTCTCGCCGCGGCGCGCCAACCGCTCGAGCTCGCGCTCGAAATCGGCCGAGCCCATCGCGGCGGAGCGCAGCAGCTCCGCCGGCCCGGTCACGTCCAGTGACCTGCTTTCAGCGCTGCCGGGTCGTACTGGCGGATCCGCGGGCCCAGCGTGTCGCGGAAGACCTGCTCGTCATCCATGTCCACGTCCTCGTCGGCAAAGCCCTCGGCGACCTCCATCCCGATCGCCAGGATGCGAATGAACATCGCGAAGCTCGACGCGCACAGACGCGGCTTCCAGCTGTCGGTTCCGCTCATCGCGGTGTACACGGCGCAGTCGCCTTCGGCGTCCGGCATCGAAATATCGAGGAAGTACGGGTCACCGAGCAGGGAACTGTGCCCCACGATGATCCAGCTCGGCCTCCAGCCCGACGCGGTCGGCGCCGTGCGCAGCTTGCCGGACTCGTCGAGAGCGAATTCCTTCTGTTCCGCCTCCAGCTCGGCCGTCGGGAGCAGTCGTACCCGCTCGGAGGGCGTGCGCGTCTCCACGTCGATGGGGTCCCCGGCGAGGAGGAATTCGCGGTAGCGGCGGGGCAGACCCAGCTTTTCCTTGAGCCGGGCCACCAGATCCGCATCGCCGTTGGCGAAAGTGGCCGGGATACCGCGGCGCTCGAAAGACTCCTTCAGGGCAGAAAACGATTCGGCCAGATCGCTGTCCACTTCGCGATCCTTTCATCGCCCATCGGGGCGGCGCGTGCTACCGCGACGGGTGGCAGTCGCGGCGGCTGGGAGTGGGATGCCCGTGCCGGGCTGGAGCCGAGCCTATTGGGATTTCCTCGATTTTTGCTAGTCGGACTCGTGACATCCCTGGCCCGGGCTGTCCCGCCTGGACCCCGTCGGAGTAGCACAGCGCAGTCGCCGAGCCAGTGGGCGACTCCGCCAGGGTGCCGACCGGCCGGTCTGGGTCCGGACCCCGTCCAACCCGGGTCGCGTTGGGATAGCCTACGCATCCCATGCCCGATGCTGCCTACCTCCAGAGTCGGTTCCGATTCCCCGAGCTCGAGCACCGCTACGGCGACCGGGTCCACCTGCTCGACGATCCCCTGGCCTGGACCCTGCTGGCGCGAGCCTGCGCGCCGGAAGTCAACCAGCCTGAAGTCGGGCGGCTGGTCGTCACCCTCTACGAGTGGCTCGTGCGCGCGGTCGTTGCCACCGAGCTTCCGCGCGAGCGGGCCAGCGTCAAGACGCGCATGGTGACGCAGCATCCGGCCGAAGCGGTCTACCGCGGCACGGTCGTGGCGAGGGACACCAAGGTCGTCACAGTCGGCATCGCACGCGCCGGCACCATGCCGTCGCAGGTCACCTACGACATGCTGAACACGGTGCTCGACCCATCGGGTGTCCGTCAGGATCACCTGTTCATGAGCCGCGTGACGAACGACAAGGGTGAAGTCACCGGAGCGGAGTGGCACGACGCGAAGATCGGCCGGGACGTGGACGATCGTTTCGTGTTGTTCCCGGATCCGATGGGCGCGACGGGGTCGTCGATGGTCAGCGCGATGCGCCACTACCGCGAGCGCCTGGACGGCAAGCCGCGCACGTGCATCGCGCTCAACCTGATCGTGACTCCGGAATACATCCGTCGCGTGACGACGGAGCTGCCCGACGCGATCATCTACGCCCTCAGGCTGGATCGCGGGCTGTCTTCCGACGAAGTGCTGGATACAGTCCCGGGCGAGCGCTGGGACGAGGAACGCGGACTCAACGACAAGCAGTACATCGTTCCCGGCGCAGGGGGCGTCGGCGAAGTGCTGAACAACGCCTGGGTCTGATGCGACAGCCAACGGCTCTAGATCACCGGCGGCGCTCTGCGCGGTTCTTGCCACCTTTGTGGCGGCGCGCGAGTTCCACGTAGTCGAGCTCCGGTTCCGGCGGCGGGTCGCCCAGAGGGCGCTCGGCGATGTAGCCGGCAATCTGCTCGCACATCGCGCCGAGACGGTCGGCGGCCGGGGCGTCCGGATCCAGCGCCGACAGGCCTGGTTCGAGCACGCTGGCGAGCTGTCCCCTCGCACGACCCCGTCGCATCAGGTCGAGATAGCTGCGCGCCAGCGCGTCGGCGTCGAAGCGGTGCCGTACCACGAACTCCTGCGCGACGCGCAGGACCGCCGCGCCGTCGATCCGCCCGTCCTCGGCCAGCACGAAAGCCGCCTGCAGGTAGTTGTAGAAAGGGACCACGCGCGGCCCGTAGTCGACAAATCGGCTCGGCGGCGTCTGGCGATCGAGGTGGATCAGGATCCTTTCCACCACCGGTCCGCGTTTGAGCACCGGTAGCGCGTCCAGGCACTGCGTGCGGATGTCGCTGTAGACCTGTCCGGCGTCGAGAATCCGCTCCAGGTCGAAGCGGTTCACCGTCGCAGCGCAGATGTCGGCGTACAGGGAGTAGACGAAGGCGTCCGCTTCCGCGTCATCGCCCACCAGCACCTCGCTGACGAGCTCGTCGTCGCTGCCCAGCAGCTGGTCGCGCGTGCGCGTGTCGAGCAGAGCGGGCAGCTTGTAGCCGAGCTGGTCCCTCAGGGCGCGGAAGCGCAGCCGCATCATGTTGCCCAGATTGGGCTTGAGGGTCAGCTCGTCCCAGCGAACGCGATCGATGCGCAGCTTCTCCTCGAGCCGGCTCTTCATCTGGCGAGGGCTGCCGCTGAGGATGTGGATGCGGGCGCCGGTCAGGCCGAGCTCGCGCAGGAGCGCCGCGGCGCCGGGTACGGAGCGCTTCCTGTCGGGCCGTTCGATGGCCGTCCGCACCAGGTCGCCCAGCGTTTCGAACTCCGTGCGCAGATAGGTCTTGTCCAGATCCCAGCGTGCGACGAACGTGAGCGGCGGTGCGGTCGCGCTGGGATCGACGCCAGAACCCCCGGACGGCCTATCGCTCTTGTCAGCGTTCGCGACGCCCGATGCCATCCCGGCGCTCTCAGGATGCCCAGGCGCGGCGCGTATCGGCCAGGGACGACACCAGTTCGAGCTCGCCGCTCTTGCGAGCCATTTCGATCGCCTCGTCGATGAAACCGATGGCTTCGGCCGGGCGGTGCCGGCCGTGCGCGACCTGCGCGAGCGCCCCCAGCACCTTGGCGCGGTCGGTTCCGCTCGGCCCGGCTATGTCGAGCGCCTCACGCAGCACGCCCTCGGCATCGGCGAAATTGCCGGAGCGCGTGAGCGCGGAGCCAAGCTTCCTGCCGAAAATGAGCACTGCGCGGAGCGGATCGTCCAGATCTCCACGCGAGATCTCCTGCCGGGCGATCTCGAGGCCCCGCCTCAGCGCCAGCACCTCGGTGCCCACGTCGCCGCGCGTCGCCGCACGGTCCGCCACCTGCTCCAGCAACATCAACGCCGAGAACGAGTCCTGCGAGTAGTAGGCGTGCTGTGCGCGGGCTTCGATGGGCGCCGCGCGGCGTTCGCAGACGCCAAGAGCCTTGGCATGCAGCTCGCGGCGCACGGCGGCCGGCATGCCGGCCAGCACGATCTCGCGAAGCAGCGGGTGCGACGTGGAGATCAGAACGCCATTTCTTTCGATCATGCCTGCGCCGAGCAACGTATCGAGGGCGCTGTCGAACTGATGCGACTTCGGCAACAGACGAGCCACGTCCTTGGGCTCTGATGCGTCGCCCAGTACGGCAAGCGCCTGGAGGGCGCGGCGCGCGTGCGGCTCCAGTGTGTCCACTCGGTGCGCGATCAGATCGGCTAGGCGCTTCGGCGGATCGCTTCCACCCTCGAGCGAATAGCGCACGAGCTGGTCGACATACATCGGCAGCGCTCCGCGTCCGCCCGAATCCTCCTGCTCGTCGAACCACGACGCCCCATCCGCCGGTCGGGCGGGTCGCAAGAGGCGCGACACCGCGGGGGGCGGCAGCCCGCCGAGCACACGGGCCCCGTCCGAGACACCCCAGCCCGCCTCGAAGCCCGGCGTGTGCGTCGCGAGCATGAGCACGCCGCACGGAGGCGGATCGCTCGCCACGTCGGCAAACGCCTCCCGGCTTGGCGCATCTACACGTTGAAGCTCGTCGATGGCCACGACAACGCGCCCCGGTGCGGCTTGCTCCGCGGCGCACTCGATCGCCCAGCGCAACGCTTCTGCGAGCGCGTGCCGGCGTTCGACCGGCGAGCGCTTGTCCGAGTTGCGCTTCGACGGCTCGAACATCTCGTCGAGGCCCCGTCGGGCCTCGGAGCTGGCGCCCTTGTAGCGCTGACGGCCGCTCTCCTGCTCGGGATTGGCCAGCTGCTTGATGGTGCTGCGCAGCGTGTGATAGGCGACCTCGGCGCCGAAAGGGTCCGGGCCGGCCGTCACCGCGAAGTCACCCTCCGCGGTCGCACGGTCGACGAATTCACCTAGCAGGCGCGTCTTGCCCGCGCCGGGCTCGCCCACGATTCGCGCTGCGACCAGCGTGTCGACCACGGCCTGTCGCCGCTCCTCCAGCCAGGCGAATTCCTCGTCCCGCCCGATGAACGGCAGCGGCAGTTGCGGAGGAGTGGTCGTTTCCGTGTGGCTGGGATGCTGGGAGAGCCGGGCGCCGCATTCGCAACAGAACTTCGCCATCGGCACCGTGAGGCTGCACGACGGGCAGACGAGCGTGCTCCCGGGTATCAGCGACGCTGCCGAGTTCCGCGCCCCCGGCGGTGCGCTCTCGCTCGCCTTCTGCGCGTCTCTGAGCGCATCGGCGAATTCCAGCGCGTCCTGGTAGCGCTTGTCGGCGTCCTTCTCGAGCGCCTTGAACACGACGTCCACGAGCGGTGGCGGAATGTCGCGTTGTGGCGCGACCTGACGCGGATCCGGCACCGGAATCGACAGGTGCATCATCACCACCTGCGTCGGGCTGTCGGCTTCGAACGGCAGCCTCCCCGTCAGCAGCTGGAACAGGATGACGCCGACTGCGTACAGGTCGCTGCGACCGTCGATCGGATCTCCGCGTCCCTGCTCGGGGGCCATGTAGTCGGGCGTGCCGCAGACGATGCCCGGGCTGGTCACGCTCGGCGCCTGGGTGTCGGCCTTCAGCTTGGCCAGCCCGAAGTCGACGACCTTGACGAAGTCGCCGCCGCGCCGAAGCGGTTCGAGGATCACGTTTTCCGGCTTCAGGTCGCGATGCACGATGCCAAGCTCGTGCGCCTCTCCCAGCGCGGTGAGCACCTGGCGCAGCACGTCGACGATGCGCGGGAACGGTAGTGGCCCTTCCTCGTAGGCGACCCGCGCGAGGTCCTTGCCGCGCAGGAACTCCATGACAAGATACGGCTGACCGTCGTCGGTGCGGCCGAAATCGAACACGGCCACGGAATTCGGATGGTTCAGTTGGCTGGCTGCCCGCGCCTCGGTCATGAAGCGGACCGCGGAGTTCTCGTCCGACAGCAGGTGCGGGTGGATGATCTTCACCGCCACGGTGCGCCCGAGCACGCTCTGCTCCGCCCGGTAGACGCGCCCCATGCCGCCGACGCTGATCAGGTCGAGGATGTGGTAGCCGCCCGGCAGGGTCGAGCCGATGAACTTGTCCTCGCGGCCGCCTCCCATCGTGCCGACCGGGAACCCGCAGCCAGGGCAGTACTGGTGCTCCGACGCGCACGCAGTGCCGCACTGGGGGCACGGGCGTAGCGGGGCGGGTTCGGAGGACACCATGACTGATTCTAGCTGCGTCCAGCCCCGGCGCATTGCAGGGAAGGGACGCGACAGCTCCGCCTCGAGCGCGAGGCCCGCGGGTGGAACCGAAAGGGAACGGCGCCGAAATTACCACGCTTTTACGGCAGGCTCCTGCACCATCTCTCCGTGCCCGGCCCGTCCACTGGCGCGGCACGAAACAGCCGCCTCGGCCGCTGTTCCGCGTGATGTCCGTCAGGAGCCGTTCGCCTGAAGCGGCGGAACCCAGCGAAATCCGAGCGAGAACAGGGGTGGCGCTACAGGGAGGCTGGAGTAGTCTCGGCTTGGATGACGACGCCGAGAGTCCGGCTGGGCGATCTGCTGGTCGAGGCCCAGATCATCACCCACGAGCAGCTCGAAGAAGTCCTGGCGCTCCAGAGCAAGGACGGCCGGCGGCTCGGAACCCTGCTGGTCGAGTCGGGGCTGGTGACCGAGACCCAGGTCACCCAGATCCTGAGCCAGCAGCTCAGCGTTCCGTGGGTCTCGCTCTACCACATCGACTTCTCGCGCCAGCTGCTCAATCTGGTGCCTCGCGACATCGCCGAAGAACACTGCCTGGTGCCGATCTTCGTGCGGCGGGTGCGGGGGCTCGGCGAGACGCTGTACGTGGCGATGGACGACCCCAGCGACGAGTCGGCGCTGGCAGCCGTCACCCAGTACAGCGGGCTGCCGGTGCGCGCGATGATCGCCCCGCCGTCCGACATCGCGTCGGCAATCCGCGTCTACTACGGTGGCCGCGCCCGCTCGGCATCGCTGTCCGAAGCGCAGGTCGAGGCCGCGCACGATCTGCAGGGCGTCGAGGACGAGGCCGCTGCGGAGAGCGAAGCGGCCGATGAGAGCGAAGCGGCCGATGTGAGCGAAGCGGCGCCGGTCGAGGAGCGCGAACAGCCCGTCGCGGAGGAGCCCGAGGCCAAGGAGCCGGAAGCGGAGGAGCCGGTCCCGCTCGCCAAGGTCAAGCTAGAGCCCAGCCGCGAGCAGCCTCGGGCGGAAGCGTCTGGACCTGCCACCGACGAGCGGGACGCCGGAGCGGAACCATCGTCCGACGAAGCGGCAGCTGCTCCGTCTGCGACGCCAGCGCCGGACGGCGACCGTCCACCTGACAGCGGCCCGCAGATCGAGGCCCGCGAGATCAGCATGCCGGCCCCGAAGAAGAAGGGCGGCGCGCGCATGATCACGCTGACGCTGCTCGATGGTACGCAGGTGAACCTGCCCGCACGCTCGAAGCAGCGCGTCCCTTCCGAGCGGCCCGCCCCGTCCGACGATCAGCTCACTGCTCGCGATCTCGTCGCTGCACTGCGCGCGGTGTCGCACGGCGCCGACGCCACCGAGGTTCTCGGCGACAACGCCAACTGGGAGGCGCTGTTTGCAGCGCTGCTCTCGCTCTTGCTCAAGAAGCACCTGATCGCCGACTGGGAATTCATCGACGAATTCCGCAACGTGTAGGGGGGCGCTCGTCGAGCTCTAGCGCGCCGCGCCGTCGCTCTTCAGCGCTGCGATCTCATCGGCGCTGAAGCCGCACTCGGCGAGGATCGCGTCGGTGTGCTCTCCCGGCGTGGGCGCGGGGCGGGCTTCGAGGTCGCGCGGCGTCACGGGCGTGCGGAACTGCCCGACCTTGCCGTCGCCGGTGTCCACATCGAAGAACACGCCGCGCGCCGTCAGGTGCGGGTCGTTTCTGAGCTCGTCGGGGCGCAGCACCGGCTCGAGGCAGCAGTCGTGCTGCTCGTTGAACGCCTCCCACTCCGCGCGCGTCTTCGAGGCGAACACCTCGGCGAAGCGCTGCTTGAGCGCGGCCTGGTGCGGCCCGGGCAACAGCGCCGACAAGTCCGTCTCGATGCCCGCGCCCTGGCAGAACTTCATCAGGAACTTGGGCTCCAGCGAGCCCAGGCTCATCGCTTCGCCGTCCTTCGTCAGGTACGTGTTGTACGGCGCGATCCCGCCGGTCAGGATCTCGTCGCCGCGCGCCGGCATCTCGCCGCCGAGCAGCCGGCTCAAGACCACCGTGCCGAAGGGGATCACCGAGTCGATCATGCCGATGTCGAGGAAGCGGCCCTTGCCTGTCAGGTCGCGCTCGCGCAGCGCGGCCAGGATCGCCACCAGGCTCCACAGCCCGCCGCTCACGTCCGCCAGCTGGAAGCTCGGGATCTGCGGTGGACCCTCGGTCGGCCCCATCAGGCCGAGCAGCCCGGAGCGCGCCAGGTAGTTCAGGTCGTGGCCGGCGCGCTGCGCGAGCGGTCCCTCTTGCCCGTAGCCGGTCAGCGCGCAGATCACGAGCTTCGGGTTCTCGGCCAACAGCGCGTCGTGCCCGCAGCCCAGCCGCTCCAGCACGCCGGGGCGGAATTGTTCAAACACCACGTCGTAGCTCTTCACGAGCCGTTTGAACGCGGCCACGCCCGCCGGCTTCTTCAGGTCGAGCACGAGGCTGCGCTTGCCGCGATTGAGCGCGTGGAAGCCCGCACTCATGCCGCCGACCAGCGGTGGCGTGTGCCGCATGTAGTCGCCGCCGCCCGCGTCCTCCAGCTTGTCGACCTGCGCGCCCAGATCGGCCAGCACCAGCGACGCGAAGGGGCCGGGCAAGAGGCGGGTCAGATCGAGGACGCGGATTCCGTCGAGAGGGGCCATGGTCCCCGGAACATAACCGGCTTCAGCCCAGCTTCTCCACCAGCATCTTCAGGCGATTCTCGAGCTTCTCGATGTTCTCGTAGTCCTCTTTCAGTGCCTCGCGCACGTCGTGTTGCTCGGTGTGCGCGATTTCAGACATCTGCCGGTCGAGATAGCGGCGGAGGGCGCTGTCGAGCGCCGACGCTTCCTTGCGATCGAGCTCCAGCTGCATGGTGTATCTCCTTCGTGTGGGGGCACTGCGCGAACGGCAGCCCACAGTCATCAACCTGTGGCTTGCCGGAGGCGCTGACAAGGGGACGCGCGCGCTGCTGCGCGGCGCCCTAGCGCCCGAGGCGCGCGCGGTGCGAGGCGACCCAGGGCGACAGGCCGCCCTTGCCCTTGCCAGTGTGGCCGTTGGGGCGCTTGCCGTTGTGCTCGGCGCGGAAAGCGGCCACGGCGATCGCGGCGGCGTAGGCAGTGCGTTCGTCGTCGGGCACGGTGGCGCCCTTCAAGAGCTCGTCCTTGTGGCGATCGATGAAGCCGGTGTCGTAGTCGCCCGCGATGAACTCGGGGTGCGACAGCAGCCGCTCGTGAAAGGGTAAATTGGTGCGGATGCCGCTCACCACGTACTCGCCGAGCGCGCGGCGCATGCGCTCCACTGCCTGCGCGCGGTTGGGGGCCCGCACGCACAGCTTGCTGATCAGCGGGTCGTAGTTGGCGCTGATGGTGCAGCCCTCGTAGGCGCCGCTGTCGTCACGCACGCCCGGACCGGCCGGCACAGCCAGCCGCCGGATGGTGCCGGGACTGGGCAGAAAGCCGCTTGCCGGATCCTCGGCGTAGATGCGGCACTCGATGGCCGCGCCGCGACGCCGGATGTCCTGCTGCTCCCAGGAGAGCTTCTCGCCGGAGGCGACGCGCACCATCTCGCGCACCAGATCGGTGCCGGTGCACAGCTCCGTGATGGGGTGCTCGACCTGCAGGCGCGTGTTCATCTCGAGGAAGTAGAACGACTTGTCCTGCGCGAGCAGAAACTCGAAGGTGCCGGCCGAGTAGTAGCCCACGGCCTTCGCGCCCTGGACCGCGACCTCGCCCATGCGCCGCACCGTTTCCTCGTCGATGGCCGGGCAGGGCGACTCCTCCACCACCTTCTGGTGGCGGCGCTGGATCGAGCAGTCGCGCTCGAACAGGTGCACGATGTCGCCGTGGCGATCGCCCATCACCTGGATTTCCACGTGGCGCGGGCGGATGATCGCCTTCTCCATGTAGACCGTCTCGTTGCCGAAGGACTTTTTCGCTTCGCTGCGCGCGCGATCGAGCGCGCCGGCGAGCTCCTCCTCCTTGTGAACGAGACGCATGCCCTTGCCGCCGCCGCCGGCCGTTGCCTTGAGCATGACGGGATAGCCGATGCGCGCTGCGGTGGCCTTGGCTTCCTCCACCGTGTCCGCGCTGCCGCCTGGCACGATGGGCACGCCGGCCGCGCTCATCTTCTCGCGAGCGGCGGTCTTCAGGCCCATGGCGCGCATGGCGCTCGCGGGCGGCCCGACGAAAGTGATGCCGGCGCGCTCGCAGGCTTCGGGCAGCTCGGGGTTCTCGGAGAGAAAGCCGTAGCCCGGGATCAGTCCGTCGCAGCCGGCGCGCTTGGCCACGTCGATGATGCGATCGATGCGCAGGTAGCTTTCCGACGCCGCGGCGGGGCCGATGGCATAGGCCTCGTCGGCCATGCGCACGTGCAAGGCGTCGCGGTCGGGCTCGCTGTACACGGCGACCGAGCGGATGTTCATCTCGCGCAGCGTGCGCGCGATACGCACGGCGATTTCGCCGCGATTGGCGATGAGCAGCTTCTTCAACATGAGGCGCGCGTCATAGCACGGCGCCCCGGCGAGCGGGAGCGGCTACTCGGAGCTGACCTCGATGACGTCGCCGCGCCAGTACACGAAGCGTCCCTCGGGCAGGTCCCACCACACTTCTGCGTGGGTCGGGACACGCAGCCCGCCGAACTCCGCGTAGTTGGAGAAGACGCCGCCCCAGGGCGTGAGCACGCTCTTCGCGCCGACCTGTCGCGGGCGACGTGCGAACGCGCTCACGATGTCGCCTTCCGCGTCGAGGCTGAGCGTGACCACTGCGCGCGCGCCATTGATGAACGCGCCGAGCTCCAGCCGCTGCCGGCCCGTGCTGCGCCACTGCAGCTCGGGATTCAGCGCGATGGCCTGCGGCACCCACGCTATCTCGGCGAGGTAGCGCTGCGCTTCGCCCACGTCGGTGTCGGGGCCGGCGTCGTGCGCCATGCTCAGTGTGCCGAACAGCTTGGCGTCGAGCAGCCCGCGCCCGTGCGCGAATCGATCGACCACGACGGCGTTCACCATCGGCGCCATGCGCACGCGTGCGTTCCACACAAACGCGACCTCATGTGTGGCGAAATGCTCCACCGCCGTGAACCCGACGGGCGGTTTGTCGGGAGCGAGTTGCATTTCGCCAGCCTGGATGACCCGCACAACGCGCGCTCCGGCTACGTCCGGGCGCACGCATTTCGCGTAGAACTCGCGAATTTGAGCCGGCAATGTGTCGAATTCGACCGGCCGCGCCTGCATCGCGTGCAGACGCTCGATCTCCTGTTCCACCTCGCGCAGAAACGGACTCGGCATGGCCCCGCCGCTCTGCAACATCGGGGCCACCATGCAAAACGCCACCCCTCCACTCGCGTGAAGGGGTGGCGCTCCCCGGTCGGGTTGTCGGCTCGCTCCGGGGAAGATCAGCCGGGTGAGAACATGATGGGATAGACGACGGTGACGATGCCGTCGTCGGGCGAGGGGAAGCTCAGTCCGTAGTACGCGCTGACGACGCAGGACACGACGCCCGAGTCGGGCAGATCCGATCCGCCGTTGGACACGTTGCTGACGGCGCCGTCGCGACCGATCACGAAGCGCGCGGTGACGCGACCTTCGAGGTTCGGATTGCGCGCGAGACCTTGCTCGTAGCACATGCGGAAGCGACCGTAGTTCTGCCGCACCACGCGCTGGATCACCTCCGGAGGCAGACGACCGCTGACGTTGGTGGCGCCGGTGCGCATGGAGGGCGGCGCCTTCGGGTGGTGCGAGCCGCCGAGGTGTCCGGCGCCGTTGCCGAAGCCCTGGCCGGGGCCGAGGCCGGCGCCGTGACCGAGCCCACCAATGGAGCCCAGTCCGAGCCCCTCGCCCAGGCCGCCGCCTCCTTCGCCGATGCCGCTGAGGCCCAGGCCGCCGGTGCCGGCGCTGTCGCCGATCTCCCGACCCCACATGTTGCCCATGTGGTTCTCGTCGTCCATGCCGAGCGCGGTGTCGCGGCCCCACGGTGCGGTCGGCGTGTTGACCGAGCCGTTCATGGTGTTGAGCAGACCGATCATGCCGATGCTCTGTGCTTCGCGCAGCGCCTCTGCATGCGACAGGTGCGGATCGGGGTTGTCCTTCGGTCCCTTGATCGACCAGCGCTTGTTCGCGGCGGCCTTCAGCGGGTTGCCCATCTTGCCTTCCGAGCCCTTGGCTTGCGTTCCCGTACCGCCTTCGCTGTCCTTGTTGTTGGTGTCGGCGGTCTTCTCGTCCTTCAGCTCCTTCTCGCGCTCGGCGCTGCTCTTCAAGTACTGCTGGATGGTGATGAAGCGCGACGCGTTCGCGCCGTCATCCGGAGTCAGGCCCAGCGGGGGTACGAAGTAGGCCATGGCCGCGACGATCGCCGTCGCGCCGAGCAGCGACAGACCGAAGGCGCTGGCGATCGACCAGTCCGAAACGGCGGCGATGCCGCGCTTGGCAGGCTTTCCGGCCGTCACGGCGCCGACCTGGAAGGTGAAGCCGTCGAGCTCGACGCGGGCGCGCGCTCCGTGCGGCAGCGCGAGCTCGTGCCCACCGCTCACCTCGACCGACGGCTGCGACAGTGCGCGTGCTTCGTCGAGCGTGATGCGACCGCGATCCGGCAGCTCCACGTGGCCGCGCGCTCCGGGTGGGATCACCAGGCGCGTGCCGCTCTTGTCGGTGAGCACGACCGGCATGCGCGTTGTTCCAAGCTTCTCGGCGGGAATGAACAGGTCGCAGGTCAGGTGCTTCTTCTGTTCCTCTCCAACGTAGAAGCTGCGCGGCGGCGAGAGGTGTGCGACGTGCAGGACGCTGTCGCCCCAGAGTGCGGTGACCTCGACGGCCTCCACGCCTGCCTGTTCGACCTCTTCGTCCGCGATGGGCGGCCCGCTCTGCACGAGCGAGTACGTGTACGTGCCGGGCGCCGCGTCGTCGGCTACTGGCTCGGGTTCGCGCGGTGCTGCGAAGGGATTGATCGGCTCGAAGCCGCCGGCGAATGGTGACGCTGTGCTGGTGAAGGGATTGTCTTTGTGGATGGTCATGGCTGTCTCCTCGGTCCGTTGTCGGCGGTTCCGGGGCAGGGCGCGGCCGGGTCGGTGGCGGTCCTCGTCCGTCCGATCGCACCGGCTCCGTGCCCCCTTCTGGGCCTGTCGTCTCCACTTCTCGAAGGTGGAGCGCCGGCGGTTTTCGCTTCGCTGCCTTTCAGCGAGCTTCGTTGTTGTCTGGATAGACATCGGCGCCGGCGCGTTGTTCCCGGCGCGTGGTCGCGACTCGCGGAGTTCGTCGCGATGAGCTACAAGGAACGGGATGGAAGCCCCCCCCGCCCTCGACCCCGCCTGGGACGAGATCACGCTGCCCAGCGCGCCGCGGGGCGACTTCAATCCGCCGCCCTGGGTGAGCTCGGTCGAGGCCGGCGAGCTCTCTTCGCCCGCCTCGCCGGGCATGGGGCTCTGGCTCGCGGTGCTGCTGGCGGGCGTCGCGGGCACCCTCGTCGGTCTGTTCCTGCTCGGCGCCTGAGCCGGGGGCCCAGCGGGCAGCTGCGGCGCGTCTGGAATGCCCTGTAATTCCAGAGGTTTACAAACTGGCTCGCGCCCCGGCCCGGCGCAGAGCGCGCAGCCTCTTCCCCTGCTATAAGCCTGCCCGCGTGGGAGCCCCCGAGGAGGACACCGTTTGGGCGAGTGAAACGACGCCCGGCGATCCCGGCCGCTGGCTGTGCGTCGGTCTGTGCTCCGGTGCTCAGGTACTTCAATACATTCCGCTCCGGTGCTCGGCCGCCGCTGCGCCAGCAACCGAGCTTGCCGGGCGCGCCGGGCTTTGAGGTTTTCGGGATGGTTGAGGAGGTCATCAGTGTTGCCGAACTGGATCGGCGACTGAAGCGCGCCGTGGAGGGCGCGACGGGGCGCGAGTGGGTCGAGGGCGAGATCGGCTCGTTCAAGCGCGCGGCCAGCGGGCACGTCTACTTCACGCTCAAGGACGAGCGTGAGGACGCGGTCATCGACTGTGTGATGTACCGCTTCAACGCCCAGCGCGCGCGGCGCATCCTCGAAGAAGGTGCGCGCGTGCAGCTCTTCGGTCGCGCCACGCTGTGGGCGCCGCGCGGACGACTGCAGTTCTCGGTCGAACGCGCGCGCGCTGCCGGGCGCGGCGCACTGCTCGAGGCGCTCGAGAAGCTCAAGCAGCGCCTGGCCGAAGAGGGTCTGTTCGCCCCTGAGAAGAAGCGGCCGCTGCCCGTGGAGCCCCGCGTGGTCGGTGTTGTCACCAGCAGCGCCGGCGCGGCCTTCCACGACATCTGCACGGTCGCGTTCCGCCGCGGCGGCGCGCGCATCGTGCTCAGCCCCGCCCAGGTGCAGGGCGAGGGCGCGCCGGACAGCATCCTCCGCGCCATCGATCTGATCGAGCGCTATCCCGGTCTGGAAGTGCTGATCGTCGGTCGCGGCGGCGGCTCCGCCGACGATCTGATGGCGTTCAACGACGAGCGCGTGGTGCGTCGCGTGGCTGCGGTGGGCGTGCCGGTCGTCAGTGCCGTCGGCCACGAGATCGACATCTCGCTCACCGATCTGGCTGCCGACGTGCGTGCGGCCACGCCCTCGGAAGCCGCCGAGTTGGTGATTCCCGACTTCCGCATGCGGATCGACAAGCTCGCCCGGCTACGTACCAGCCTGGAACGCGCCATGCGCGGGAGGTTCGCCGAAGACCGCGCGACGGTGGTGGAGCTGCGCAGCGCGCTCTCCGATCCGCGTTTCGTGATCGCCGAGCGCCAGCAGGAGCTGGACGACCTTCTGCTCGGCATGGAGCGCCTGGAGAAGAGCTCGCTCGGCCGCCGCCGCGCGCGGCTCGAGACACTGCACCGCCGGCTTTCCGCACAGCATCCGCGCGCCGTGCTGGCCCGCGCGCGCGGCGAGCTGTCGCCGCTTTCGGCGCGCCTCGGTGGCGCCATCCGCATGCGCGTGTCGGCCGCCGGTTCGCGCCTGTCATCCCGCGCGGCGGAGCTCGATTCGCTGTCGCCTCTGGCCGTGCTGGGGCGTGGCTACGCGATCGCGACGCGTCCCGACGGACGCGCCGTGAGAAGCTCGTCCGACGTCCAGGTCGGTGACGCCGTCTCCGTGCGGGTCCACCGCGGCAGCTTCGACGCAAGCGTGACCGCGCTCCACGAAGGGGAGACGCCCGAGCGATGAGCCGCTTCGTGCTGATCGGTCATCCCGTGGCGCATTCGCTGTCCCCGGCGATCCACCGCGCCGCGTATCACGCGCTGGGCGTCGAGCATGACTACGACCTGATCGACGCGCCCGACGAGGCGGCCGTGCGCCACACCGTGGACGCGCTCAGGGCAGGCCGCATCGCGGGTGCGAACGTGACCGTGCCGCACAAGCGGCTTGCGCTCGAGCTTGCCGACCGCGCGCACCCGCTCGCAGCCGGCACCGGTGCGGCCAACGTCCTGGCGCGCGAAGGCGGCGAGGTGGTGGCCTACAACACCGACGTGCTGGCGCTCGTCGACGAGCTGGAGGCGCGCGCCTCCGGCGCTCGCGTCGCGGCCGTCGTCGGCAACGGCGGCGCGGCGCTGGCGGCCGTGGCGGCCTGCCGCTCGCTCCACGTCGACACCGTGGGCGTAGTCGCCCGGTCGTGGCATGCCGATCGGAACCTCGACGAGTGGCCGCGTGCCGAGCTGTTCCGCAAGGCCGGCGCAACGGTCATGCCATGGCCTAGCGAGCCCGTCTCGGGTCGCGCCGAGAGCGACCACGTCGCCGGCGATGCCTGGAGCACGCTGGTCGCCTCCAGCCAGATCATCGTGCAGGCGACCAGCGCGGGAATGCTCGGCGTGGGCGAGGGCGAGTCGGTGCGCGACATCGTGCCCTGGCTGCGCCTCGCGCCCGACACGCTGGCCTTCGACGTCGTCTACAACCCTCCGGTCACTCCTTTTCTCGAGGCGGCCCACGCAGCAGGCGTCGCTTCCGAGGGTGGGCTGGGCATGCTCGTCGGGCAGGCGGCGCGGGCGATCGAGCTGTGGCTCGGCACGGAGCCGCCACGCGAGCCGATGCGCCAGGCGGCCGAGCAAGCACTCGGGGGCGGCCGATGATGGACTTCCACGGAGAAAGTGAAGAGCGCGTGTGGCGCTCGATGCGCGACGGCCCCTGGCCGCTCGTGCATACCGCCGGCGAGCTCGAGCGTGCCGAACGCGAGTGGCTCCACACCAACGGCGCAGGCGCCTACGCGATGAGCACCGTCGCGCTCATGCACACGCGTCGCCACCACGGGCTGCTGGTCGCTTCGCTCGATCCGCCGCACGAGCGCTACGTGGTCCTCAGCCACGCCGATGTCTGCGTCGAAGCCGATGGCCGCATCCACCGGCTTGCCACCCACCAGTTCCCCGGCGTGCTGCCGACGCCCGGCTACCGCCTGCTCGAGAGCTTCGCCCAGGATCCGCTGCCGCGCTGGACCTATCGTCTCGGCCGCGACCGCTTCGAGAAGAGTCTCTGTCTGGTGCGCGGGCAGAACACGCTCGTGCTGTCTTTCGACTGGTACGGCCGGCGTCGGGCGCGCCTCGAGGTGCGCCCCCTGCTCCCGCTGCGCCGTGCCGACCAGCTGATGACCGAACACGGCGGGATGGTGCAGACGGCGACGATGCGCCAGAAAGAAGTCGAGATCCAGCCGGTGCCCCAGCTTCCGCCGGTGAGCTTCCGGCACGACGGCATCTTCGTCGGGTCGCCGGATTGGTGGCGGCGCTTCGAGTATCTCGACGATCGCGAAAGCGGGCTCGACTTCCAGGAGGATATCTGGACGCCCGGCAGCTTCGAGCTCACGCTCACGCCGGGGCAAACGACGTACCTCCTGGTGTCGCTGGGCGATCTGCCGGATCGCGATCCCGGCGAGCTGATGGCCGAGGCGCGCGAACAGCTCATGGCCGGTGACCCCGGTCCCGAACACGCCGAGGTAGTGCGCGCGCTGTGGGTCGCTGCCGACCAGTTCTGCGCGGACGCGTGCGAACGTCCCGCCGTGGTTGCGGGCTACCCCTGCTACAATGTGAGTACGCGCGATGCGCTGGTCGCGGTGCCGGGGCTGTTTCTGTGTCGCGGGCGCGTCGACGAGGCCAAGCGCGTGCTCGGCACCCTGATCGCCACGCAGCATTCGGGGCTGCTTGCCGGGGAGCTCCGCACGCAGGGCGCGCGCCGCGCTCCCTCCTCGCCGGACGCCACGCTGTGGCTCTTCGAGGCTGCCCGCGAGCTGGTGGCGCGCACCGGCACGCAGGACGAGTTCGTGAAAAAGACGCTCTACCCCGCGCTGCGCCGCGCGTTCGTTCGCGTGACCCGTTCCGACAGGCGCCTTCTGTGGCTCACCGGAGACGGCCTGGTCGCCAACGGAGCCGAGCGGACGCCCTTGACGTGGATGGACGCGGAGGTCGATGGCTATCCGGTGACGCCGCGCGCAGGGCTGGCGGTCGAGCACCAGGCGCTGTGGAGCCGCGGTACCGAGACGCTGGCCGCGCTGGCAGCCGCGCTCGGCGACGAGAAGATCGCCAGCGCCGCGCGGCTCGCCTCGGATGCCGTGCGGGCTGCTTTCCCGGGACTTTTCTGGTGCAACGAGAGCGCCTATCCGTTCGACTGTCTCAGCGAACAGCGCGACACCGCGGACGCCTGGGCCGATCCGAGCATCCGTCCCAACGCTGTCGTGGCGTTGGCCGTCCACCCCACGCTGTTCGAGCGCTGGCAGGGGGACGCCATCGTCCGCCGTGCCCGCGACGAGCTCTTGACGCCGTGCGGTCTCCGGACGCTCTCGGATCGTGATCCCGCCTACCGCGGTCACTACGAGGGCAGGCCGGAGGAACGCGGCGGCTCCTTCCACCAGGGTACGGCCTGGCCCTTCCTGCTGGGCGCCTATGCGCGGGCCGAGCTCGCGCTCCAGCCCAACGACTTCGAGCTGCGCGAAGATCTGCGCCACGCCATTTTCGACGCGCTCGACGGGCCCGTGCTCGGTCAGGTGTCGCAGATCGCCGACGGCGATGACCCGGGCCGCGCGCGCGGTTGTCCCGCGCAGGCCTGGAGCGTGGCGGAGCTGCTCCGCACGCTCGTCGTCGAGCTCGAGCTCTAGCATGCCGGCCTCGCGTCCCGACGGCCTCCAGAGCGGCGACGCCACCGGCAAGCGGAGCAGCAGTGCGCAGACCACCGGCCGCGTGATCATGGCTTCGCGCGATCTGACGGCGCTGGGCTATCGCCGCATCGTCATCCTGCTGGTGGCGCTGGTCGTCGTGCCCACGTTCCTGATGATCGCAGTGGGCACGCTGCTTTTGATCTTCGGCGAGGCGCGCGTCAACCTGGTGCTCGGCATTCTGGTGCTGGCGCTCAGCGGTGCAGCGGTGACCGGCGTGATCCTGGTGTGGGTGTTCGTGCGGCGCGAGGCAAACCTGTCGCGCCTGCAGAGCGACTTCGTCTCCAAGGTCTCGCACGAGCTGCGCACGCCGCTCACGTCGATCCGCCTGTTTGCCGAGACGCTGGCGCTGCGCCGCGGCGACACCGACGCCGAGGAAAAATCCATCGAGGGTCTGGCCCGCGAGAGCAGCCGCCTGCAGGAGCTGATCGACCGGCTGCTGGACTGGGGACGCATGGAGAGCGGCCGCCACGAGTTCGTGATGAAGCCGACCGAAGTGCAGACCATGGTCGGCGAAGCGGTCAAGGCATTCGACAATGTGCGTGCGCGTCGCAACGTCGAGCTCGACGTGCACGTTCCCGAGGAGCCGCTGACCATCCTGGCCGATCGCGGCGCTGTCGTCGATGCGGTGCTCAACCTGCTCACCAACGCGGAGAAGTACGGCGGCGAGCCGACGAAGATCGGTCTGAACGTCGACACACCGGACCACGAGGTGCGCATCTCCGTCAGCGACAACGGTCCCGGCATCCCGGACGCGGAGCACAAGCGGATCTTCCAGAAGTTCTACCGCGTCGACGATCGCCTCTCGCGCGAGCGCGAGGGCTCGGGCCTGGGGCTGGCCATCGTGAAAGCCGTGATGAAGGCCCATCGCGGCAAGGTCGAGCTCGAGAGCGCCGCCGGCGAGGGCAGCACCTTCACGCTCGTCTTTCCTACCGAAAAGGTGAAGGAGTAGAGTCCAGCTCGGGTGTCGTCTGCCCGAGGCCTGGGCTGCCCCCTCGTTTCCGCGTCGAACCACGGCGGGCCGTGCTCGGCCTCCGGCCTGCGCGCGCCCCGTGCCCCCAAGGCCGCCAGCGGCCGGGGGCACGCGGGAGCCGGGCCCACGCCCCCGCGCGCACTGTGGGCTGCGGGGGTGGATAGCGCGGGCCTGCTCTGGTACCTGGCTGGGTGCCCCCTGAAGGACGAGAAGAACGGACGATCGCGCCTGCGCGCGAGAAAACCCGCGCGCCGCGGGTCGCGATATGGCAGTAGAAGAGGGCGTGCCACGGGGGCGGCATGAACGAGCAGCAGACGACAATCGACGCGGACCAGGTGCCAGCCAACGGAAAGAAGCGGATCCTCGTGGTCGAGGACGACGAGAGCATCACGCTCGGCCTGCGCATGAACCTGGAGGCGGAGGGCTACGAGGTGAGCGTCGCCCACGACGGGCAGCAGGGGCTGGAGCTCGCGCGTCGACCCGGCTTCGATCTGGTGCTGCTGGACGTGATGCTGCCTCTCGTGAACGGCTTCGAGATCGTGCGCACGCTGCGCGCGGAAGGGCGCATCATGCCGGTCCTGATGGTCAGCGCACGCGGCGCCGAGATGGACAAGGTGATGGGGCTGGAGCTCGGGGCGGAGGACTACATCACCAAGCCGTTCAGCCTTGCGGAGCTTCTGGCGCGCATCAAGGCGGCGCTCCGCCGCGACGCCATCGCGCGGCCCGCCGACAGCCAGGATCTGGTCGACGCCGGCGATCTGTCGATCAACTCGGCGACGCGCCAGGTGATGCGGCGAGGCGAGCCGGTGGCCCTGACAGCGACCGAGTTCGACGTGCTCTGGTGCCTGGTGGAAGCGGACGGACGCGTGCTGTCGCGCGAGCAGATCCGCTCGAAGGTGTGGGGGCCCGGCCACCACGGCACGCTGCGCACCATCGACAACTTCCTGCTGCAGCTCCGGAACAAGCTCGAGGACGACGCCGCCGAGCCCCGCCATCTGCTGACCGTGCGGGGCGTCGGATACCGCTTCGAGCCCTGATCCATAGTGAAACGCCTCAAAAGTGTGGCATTTTGCCACATTGGGACCCTGCGGCCGCGGATGCTAGAAGGCTCCCGCCTTGGATCAGAACCTGCTGCGCTCCTATTTCGCGACTGTCTACGAGATCCCGACGGATAGTGGGCTGATGCGCGTCTCCATGGACGGCGAGATCGTCCAGGACGTGACGGCGCTGCCGGAGCAGCTGCGCCAGCAGTTCGCCATTCTCACGGCCTACAACCCGCGCTCCATGCTGCTGCCCCGTCGCGTGAACGACGGGCGGCACCAGGTGATGCGCGACCTGTTGATCCTCGGCTGCTACCGGGTCGAGCACTGCGTCGGCTACGACGAGGAGCCGGAGGGGGTGTGGCGCGAGCCCGCCTGGCTGGCCCACGGCATCGAGCGCGACGAGGCGATCCACTTCGGTCGCACCTTCCGCCAGAACACCATCATCTACTGCCGCGATGCGCGCCCCGAGCTGATCGTGACCGATCCGACCTGCGACGAGGTCGGCAAGACGTTCCAGGGCAACTGGCGCGTGCGTCAGTAGCCGGGCCGTTTCCGTCCGGTATCCGGCGCCGTCCGGGTTGCGGTTGCGCGCGGCGGCCCTACGGTATGCGTGGGCCGGGCCGCGCAGCGAGCGTGTGCCCGGGGGGGACGTATGCAGAGCGGATTCGGCAACGGGGGTGGCAACGGTCGCGACGTGAGCAAGGTCGTGGAGCAGGTCTCCGACGCCGTGCGGCGGAATCTCAAGCGACTCGGGCCGATTGTCGCCGGCGTGTTGCTGCTGATCATCGCGGCGACCGGGTTGTACAGCGTGGGGCCTGGCGAGCAGGGCGTCGTGCGCACCTTCGGGCGCGAGACGGGCAAGACGTCGCCGGGGCTGCACTACCGGGTCCCGTTCATCCAGCAGAAGGACGTGGTCAACATGGAGAAGATCCGCCGCGTCGAGATCGGCTTCCGCGGCAAGCAGCGCGTCCCGCACGAGGCGCTGATGCTGACGGGCGACGAGAACATCGTCGAGGCGCAGATGATCGTGCAATACCGCGTCAAGGATCCGACGAAGTTCCTGTTCCGCCTCGCCGAGCCGGAGCAGGTGCTGCACACCACGGCGGAAGTCGCGCTGCGCAGCATGGTGGGGCGCACGAAGATCGACGACGTGATCACCACCGGCCGCGAGAAGGTGCAGGAGGAGACGCACGCCTGGCTGCAGAAGCTGATGGACGAGTACCAGAGCGGTCTGACCATCACGGACGTGAAATTGCAGATGGTCGACGCGCCCGACGAGGTGAAGGAGGCGTTCCACGACGTGGTGCGCGCCCGCGAGGACAAGGAAAAGCTCATCAACCAGGCCAAGGGCTACAAGGCCGACCTGATCCCGAAGGCGCGGGGCGAGGCGCAGAAGATCGAGCGCGCAGCCGAAGGCTACAAGCAGCAGCGCGTGCTCAGGGCCAAGGGCGACGCGGCCAGGTTCGACGCGCTGCTGGCCGAATACAAGAAGGCTGAACGGGTCACCCGCGAGCGTCTCTACCTCGAGACGGTCGAGAGCATCATGGGCAAGGTCGACAGGAAGGTCGTGGTCGATCGGCAGCTGGCCAAGGGCGCGCTGCCGGTGCTGCCGCTGGGCGAACAGGCGATCGGTGCCATAAGGGGGGGGAAGTAGCCGTGAACCGGGTCACGCTTCTGATCGTGCTGGGCATCGCCGCCATCATCACGGTCTGGTCGACCGTGTTCACGGTGAACGAGACCCAGCTCAGCATCGTGACGCGCTTCGGCGAGTACAAGCGCACGGAGGACAGCCCGGGGCTGCACTACAAGGTCCCGTTTGCCGAGACGGTGCACTATCTCGAGCGTCGCATCCTGGCGAGCGACACGCCGCCGGCCGAGTACCTCACGCTGGACAAGAAGCGGCTGGTTGCCGACCCCATCACGCGCTGGCGCATCGTGGACCCGCTGGTGTTCTTCAAGACCGTCCACGACGAGACGGGCGCCAAGGCGCGCCTCGACGACGTGGTCAACAGCGAGCTGCGCCGCGAGCTGGCCAGCCGCAACTTCGACGAGATCGTCGGCAACGCGCGCGACCCGATGATGCAGGAAGTCGCCAAGCGCACCCGCGAAAAGACGAAGATCTTCGGTTTGAAGGTGGTGGACGTGCGCATCAAGCGCGCGGACCTGCCGAAGGAAGTGCAGGAGAGCGTGTTCCAGCGCATGCGCGCCGAGCGCGAGCGGGTCGCCAAGCAGTACCGCTCCGAAGGCAGCGAGGCTGCCGCGAAGATCCGCGCCGAGACCGACAAGGAAAAGACCATCATCTTGGCCGAGGCCTACGAGAAGGCACAGAAGCAGCGCGGCGAAGGCGACGCCCAGAGCGTCCGCATCTACGCCGACGCCTACGGCAAGGATGCGGAGTTCTACGCGTTTTCCCGCAGCCTGGAGTCGTACGAGAAATCCATCGACAAGCGCTCGTCGCTGGTCCTGTCCACGGGCTCGGACTTCTTCCGTTATCTCTCCGCGCCGGAACGCAAAGGCGGGCGCTAGCCTCGGGGGAAGAAGAGTTCTGCCTGTGGCTGGATGCCGGCGTGCGTCGGTGGCGACCTCGCCTTCGAATGATCGCTGGGCTCCGCAGCCGCCTTGCGCCAGCTTGGCGTCGAGCCAACGAACACACGCTCCACGGAGCATGTGTCTGCTTTTCCGGGCAGTGGTTCCATGTGGGAACCTATGATTCCACGTATTCGCTTATACATGGAATCGACCGCGTGAAGCGTTTTCTGCTTGACGGAAGCGAGTGGTTGGATGGACCCTGCGTCTGGCCCCGAAGTCGCTTGCCGCGACTCGAGAAGGGAGGCGTGATGCATCGGTTCATGAACGCTTCTGGGGGCGCCGTCGAGCTGCCGCCCGAGCAGCAGTAGATCCGAGCAACACGAGGTCATGATGATGACGTATCGCAGCATCCTCCTCCTCGCGGCGCTGGCGCTCGCCGCCTGTTCGAAGAGCGGCGGCTCCAACAGCCCGGCCGGTAGCGGCGGCTCGGGTGGCACCAGCTCGCTTGCGCAGCAGCTCTGCCCCGACGCCTGCAAGACGGTGAAGACCTGCTACGCGGGGCTCGACACTGCGGCGTGCGAAGCGCAGTGCGGCAAGGAGCTGACGGGCAGCGGCTATTTCATTCCCGAGTTTGCCAAGGAGTACTTCGAGAAGCTGAAGGATGTCGGAACCGACCCCCAGTGCAAGGTCACGAACCTGGACGCTTGGCAACTAGGACCTGGGCAATCGTATGACGCTGGAATCATGGATGATCCGTCGGTAGTGACACCGTGCGTGGACAATGCCACCACATGCACGGGTCAGAAGCCGCAGGATGATCTCTGCTTCCTTGGCTACTATGTGTACAACAGCCAGTACCGGGCGGAGTTCAAGGCCTGCTATGACAAGGGATGTGCCATTGAGGGTTCGTGCCTTTGCGACGCTGCTGTGCCCTGGCGCGCCTGGGTGGCGATTCCGGTCGATCCCAACGACCCGGTGCACAGCGGGTGCCCGCCGAGCGATTGAGCGGATGGTCGTGATGTCGCGCTGGGCGGCGCTCTTCCGGCCAACGGGGAGATTCATCCTCGTGTCCCTGTGCATTCTTGCGAGCGCTTGCGGGGGGTCGGGTGCCGGTCCGCGCTGGATGGACGGCGGAAGCAATGCCGAGGCGGGAAGCACGCCCGACGGCGGAAGCAACACCGAGGCGGGGAGCGCCGCCGATGGCGGCGCCGACGCCGGGCAAACCGTCAAGGGAGACGGCACGCCCTGCGGCGACTACGCGGCGGCAATCTGCAACTCGTATTCGGCGTGCGGCCCCTGGGTCATCCGTTCGGCGGGAGGACCGAGCGGATGCTTTGCGAGCTTGAAGAAGCTCTGTTTGCAGGCGCTCTCGTACCCGTCCACCGGCGTGGACGCCACGACGCTGGCCAAGTGCACGGCAGCCACGAAGGCACTCGCTCCCTGCGGCACGACTCCCGCCTGCGATTTCACCGGTAGTCTGCCGGTGGGCGCAACCTGTGGCTCGGACTGGCAGTGCTCAAGCGGCTACTGCGACGGCGCCGGAGCGAAGTTCGTCACGACCGACGGAGGGCTCGACGGGACATTCAGCTGTGGAAAGTGCGCGGCAGGCCTGACGGCCGGCGCGGCGTGCTCGGTGGATTCCGCCCCGTGCCCGACCAGCTCCCAATGCCTGACGGAGTCGAGTTCCCCCACGTGCCAGCCGTACGGGGGCCTCGGCGAGCCGTGTCACGACGCGAGCTGCAGCGCCTGGCTCCAGTGCGACGCGACCGGCCACTGCGCGCGCGCTGCCGGCGTGGGCGCCGACTGTGCGTCGCACTGCGACCTGGTTGAGGACATTGCCTGCAACACGACGACCGCTCTCTGCGAGCACGCGAACACAGCGGCGGTGGGCGAAAGCTGCAACAATTCCTCGACGGCGGCCAACCCAGTAGTCGTCTTCTGCGCGGCCGGCTCCACGTGCCTCCCGGCCGCGGGCACCGATCAGCACTGCGTGGCGAACGCGAACGAGGGCGACGCGTGCCAGTACGCCGGAGATGGCCCGTTCTGCGGCAGCGGTGCCCTGTGCAGCGGCGGCGTGTGCACGGCCATGGATTCCGGCCTCGTGCCAGTGAGCCGTGCGGCGCAGGCTGCGCGGAGGCGCGGGCTCGCATCGAGCGGGAGATTCCCGGGGCGTGCCGGCTTCGAACGGTGCGCGTGGTACGCTTCTCGGCGATGCGCCGTCGTGCCGCGATAGCCGCACTACTTGCCCTGCCGCTGCCTCTAGCGGCGTGGGCGTCGGCGCGCGTGGCGGATCACGCGGGCGTCGCGCTGGGGCAGGGGATGGCGCGGGCGGTGGCGGTCCTGCCGCGGCCTCCGGTCGAGCTGCGGCGGGAGCCCTTCGCGGCCGCGCCGGACAGCTTCGTCGCGTTCGACAGCACGTCGGCCGCGCCCGAACCGGCGGCGCATCGCCGGCATCGCTTCCGCCACGCGCGGCTGCGCATCACCCGCGGCGTGCACGTGCCCGCCGCGGTGGTGCTGGCCCTGGCCGATCACGGCGCGCGCCCGCGCGGCGTGTACGTGCCGTCCGACGGCGTGCGCCCGGGCGGCATGCTGCTGTCGGGCGTGAGCGCGCTGGGCATCGGCGTGAGGGACGGCGACGTGCTGACCCGCGTGGCGGGCGTGCCCGCGCGCAGCGCCGGCGACGTGGTGAGCGCGGTGGTCGCGGCGCGCGGCCGCATGGCCCCCGCCGTGAGCGGCGTCTTCTGGCGCGGGCACGTGCCCTATCGGCTCGTTGTCGATCAGCCGTACGTCCCGAACGCCCGCGTTGCTTCGCGCTGAATCCGGCTGCCCTACTTGAAGCGCGGCGTGTAGCGCTGCACGGTCTTGTACTGGTCCGGCCACTCGATTTCGTAGCCCTGCTCGCCCGCGGCGTGGCGTGTCCAGTACGGGTCGTACAGGTGCGCGCGCGCCAGCACGCACAGGTCGGCGCGGCCGGCGGCGATGATGCTGTTCACGTCCGCGTAGGACTGGATGTTGCCGACGGTCATGGTCGCGATGCCCGCCTCCAGCCGGATCAGCTCGCTGAACGGAGTCTGGAACAGCCGCCCGTAGCGCGGCTTGGCATAGGGCACGGTCTGCCCCGCCGACACGTCGAGGATGTCCAGCCCATGCGCCTTGAGCGCGCGTCCGACGCCGATGCAGTCGTCCAGCGACAGCCCGCCCGGCGCCCAGTCCGTGGCGGAGATGCGCACGCTCATCGGCTTGTTCCCCGGCCAGACCTTGCGTACCGCATCGAAGATCTCGAGCGGATAGCGCAGCCGGTTTTCGAGCGAGCCGCCGTATTCGTCGTCGCGCGTGTTGGTGAGCGGCGAGATGAACGTCGAGAGCAGATAGCCGTGCGCGAAGTGCAGCTCGAGCAGGTCGAAGCCGGCTTCCTCGGCCATGCCTGCTGCGCGCACGAAGTCGTCCCGCACCTGGTCCATGTCGGCGCGGTCCATCTGCTTCGGCACCTGGCTGTGCTCGAAGTAGGGGATGGGCGAGGGCGCGATGAGCGGCCAGTTGCCGCTGGGCAGCGGCTCGTCGATGCCCTCCCACATGCGTTTGGTCGAGCCCTTGCGGCCGGCGTGCGCGAGCTGCATCGCCGATCTTCGCCGCGCTCTGGGTGTGCACGAAGTCGACGACGCGGCGCCACGCTGCGACGTGCTCGGGCTTGTACATTCCGGCGCAGCCCGGCGTGATGCGCCCGTCGCGGCTCACGTCGGTCATCTCGCTCATGACGAGGCCCGCGCCGCCGAGCGCGCGGCTGCCGAGGTGCACGAGGTGCCAGTCGTTGATGGTGCCGTCCTCGGCCGAGTACTGGCACATCGGCGAGACGACCACGCGGTTTTCCAGCAAGAGCTCGCGCAGGCGGAACGGCGTGAACATCGGCGGCGGGATGCGCCCACTGTCGAGGTGCAGCCTGAGGCCGGTCTGCTGCTTGGCCTTGCCCGCCACCCATTCGTCGACGCGCTCGACGAAAGCCGGGTCGCGCAGCTCGAGGTTCTCGTGCGTGACGCGCATGCTACGCGTCAGCAGGCTGAAGGCGAACTGGATCGGCTCGAGATCCATGTAGCGCTCGGTGTTCTCGAACCACTCGAGGCTCACCTGTGCGGCGCGCTGGATGCTCTCGACGACCGGGCGGCGCTCGGCCTCGTAGGCGTCCAGCGCGGCTTCGATGCTGTCGTGCGTGGCCAGGGCGTCGCGCAGCGAAATGGCGTCTTCCATCGCCAGCTTGGTGCCCGAACCGATGGAGAAGTGCGCGGTGTGCACCGCGTCGCCGAGGAGAACGACGTTCTTGTGGTGCCAGTGGGCGTTCTTCACCGTGGGGAAGCTCCGCCACACGCTCCTGTTCTTGAGCAGCCGGTGGCCGGCCAGCTCCTCCTTGAACAGCTCCTCGCAGTAGGCGACCGTCTCGTCTTCGCTGGCCTGGTCCAGGCCCGCCTTCTTCCAGGCGTCCTCGGTGCACTCGACGATGAACGTCGAGCTGTCCTTGGCGTAGCGGTAGGCGTGTACGCGGAACAGGCCGTGCTCGTTCTCACGGAAGTAGAACGTGAAGGCGCCGAACGGGAAGGTCGTCCCGAGCCACACGAAGCGGTTCGGCCGCCAGTCGAGGTCCGGCTCGAAGTGCTCGGCGTAGCGGTCGCGGATGCCGCTGTTCACGCCGTCGGCCGCGACGACCAGGTCGGCGTCGAGCCACGGGGTGATGTCCTGCACCTCGGTCTCGAAACGCAGGTCGACGCCGAGTGCCTGCGCGCGCTCCTGCAGGATGCGCAAGAGCTCCTTCCGGCCCATGCCGCTGAAGCCGTGACCGGTGGACGAGAGCACCTGGCCCTTGAAGTGGATGTCGATGTCGTCCCAGTGGGCGAAGCTCCCGGTGATCGCCTGGTACGACTCGGCGTCGGCCGCGGCGAGGTTGTCGAGCGTCGCGTCGGAAAACACCACCCCGAAGCCGAAGGTGTCGTTTTCGCGGTTGCGCTCGAGGACGACCACCTCGTTCTGCGGGTCGGCCTTCTTCATCAGGATGCCGAAGTAGAGGCCGGCGGGCCCGCCGCCGATGCAGACGATTCTCACTGGTATCTCCTGGTCCCGGTCCCGCGGCTATCGCCGGCCGCGCAAGCTTTGCGCGGAGCCGGCCCACAGAACCCGTCCGCGTTTGTTATCACGAAGCCGTCCCCGGCCTGGGGGGCGATCCGGCCCTTCCGTCGCTGCCGCAGCGCGTCGAGGCCGCTTGACACCTGTCAATCCGGGCTCCAAGCCTACGCCATGACCAAGGCTCTCGGGGTTCGTACCGCTATCAGTTTGTTCACGGCAGCCGGGCTGTTGCTCGGCACGCCGGCCATCGCCTCCGCGTCGTCCGGCTCCTCCGCGCAGGTCCTGTGCGGCGGCGGCAAGGACTCGAAGAAGAAGAAGAAGAAGACCGACCAGCCTTCCGTGCTGTGCGGTGGCAACAAGGACGCGAAGAAGAAGAAGGACAAGAAGACCGACCAGCCTTCCGTGCTGTGTGGTGGGGACAACAAGAAGGACACCAAGAAGAAGGACGACAAGAAGACGCCCGACCAACCGTCGATCTTCTGACTGCCCGCGGGGCGCCCGCGTTCCAACCCCGTTGGAACACCCGCGGAGAGGGCCGCGCATCGCTATGCGATGTCGCGGCCCTCGCTTTTCCAGCCCAGCGGATTTCGCTCAATCGAGGCTTTACGTCGGCCGAGAAGTGGATACACAGCCGGTCTGCTCACGCCGTTTGCTTGGCCGGGCTGGCCGCGCGGCGTTACCACCGAGAGCATGCGAGGCTGATCATGAACGGCACGATCGAGACCCGTCATCTGTTCACGCACGGTCTGGTCATCATGCGAAGCTTCGGTGTGCGCGCCTACGTGCGTTGCCTGATCCGCGTCGCACGGCATCCGCGAAGCTGCACGTTCCTCGGTTCGATCTACCGGGCGTAGGCTGTCAGCGCGACGGCGGATACAGCTGCGTCGCCTCGTCCCACTCGTACCTGCCGACCTCCCAGGGCTCTTCGACCAGGCGGGCCTGTTGCACGTTCGCCTCGGGGTCGAATTCCTTGATCATGTCGTACAGGCACACGGCGGCGGTCGTCGCAGCCAGCAGCGACGCCGCCGGGAAGAACTCGCCGTCATGCGTGCTGGCGTGGGCCTGCCACAGCACCGACGACTGCAGCTCGCGCACGCGCCAGTCCAGCTCGATGGTGCCGGCTGTCTGCGCCGCATACAGGTCGAAGATGTCGTTGGCCGAGCGCGCCGCCCGTACACCCGACGCCCGCGCCAGGATCAACCCGCGTCCTTCCAGCAACTGCTCGTGGACGAGCAGGCGCAGCAGGTCTCGTTTTATTTCCTTCGGCGCGCGGATCTGCACTTCGGCGCGTGCCAGAAGCCCGCGCCAGGTAGTGCCGGGGTGGGGCGAAAGTCCGCTGATTTCCTCGAAGGCCCGCCACAACAGCCTGCGGTTGCCCGCCAGGAAGTTGAGTACGAAACGCTGGAAGGAGCTGAGCAAGGGCCAGGTATCGACGCGCCAGTGTTCGCCCATCCCCAGCGCTTCGACCAGGCCCGGGACCGGACTGCTCTCGCTGTAGCTCGGATCGCCGATCAGCTCGAGCTCGCGCAGCGAGACGTGGCGGAGCAGCGCGCGGGACACGGTCTCGTCGACCTGATCGCGAGAGCCTTCGGCGGCCATGGCCCAGCGCACGTCGATCGGGAGCTTCCGCCAGGTCTTCAGCGCGATCTTCACTCCCGTCCGCCGGAAGAAGCGCATCGCCGCCAACGGCGGCCGCGGCAGATCATCAGGCAGGTCCTCGAACTCGAAGACCGTTCCTTGCCGCTCGGGGTTGGGGTCGAAAGGCATTCGCTCGAGTTCAATATAGAAAGGAAGGCGCCGGGAGGGAATCCCGTCCCGCGGGACCCCGCGGCCGGGACCTGGTCGCAGGACGGTGAGGCGGGCGACCCGCATGCCATCTCCAGCTTCCTGTTCGATGGCGCGGGCCATCAGAGCGGCCGGCGGGCCCCCGTGCTGGTGGTCGCGGCTCCACGGCCCACGCGTGAGCCCGGTCGCGACGAAGCCGTCGAGATCGGGCAGGAAGAACGACTGGGGATGTATGATCCGCTCTCGTCTGGCCCGGGCGCCGGTTGACGCGGCCGCCTGGAACGACCAGAACCTAGCCATGGCGCGTATGGTGCAATGCGTGAAATTCGGCAAGGAGGCCGAGGGGCTCGACAAGCCGCCCTTCAAGGGCGAGCTGGGCCAGAAGGTCTACGACAGCGTGTCGAAAGAAGCGTGGAAGATGTGGCTCGAGCACTCGAAGATGCTCATCAACGAGTATCGGCTCGACCTCACCAGTGAGCAGGGCCAGAAGGTGTGGATGACCGAGCTGGAGAACTTCTTCTTCGGTGAAGGCTCCCAGCTGCCGCCCGACTACGTGCCGCGTCCGACGAAGTAGCATGCCGGCAGAGCGCCGCATGCGGGTGTTGCTCGTCTCCTGCTACGAGCTCGGCCACCAGCCGTTCTCGCTCGCCTCGGCGTGGGCCGCGCTGGAAAAGGCCGGTTTCGACGTTGCTGCGCTGGATGCCTCGCTCGGCACTCCGGGTCCGGAGCAGCTCCGCGACGCCGACCTCGTCGCGATTTCGGTGCCGATGCACACGGCACTTCGGCTCGGCGCCGGCATCGCCTCCCAGGTGCGGGCCGCTTCGGACGCGCACGTGTGCATGTTCGGTCTGTATGCCTGGATGAACGCAGCCCATCTGCTCGAGGGCGCTGTGGACTCGGTGATCGGCGGCGAGATCGAGCCCGCGCTGGTCGAGCTTTCGCGGCGGCTGTCTCGCGGCCAGCCGCCCAGCGGCATCGACGGCCTGTCGACGCGCGGCGCTCTAGCGCCGCCGCGACTTGGAAAGACCGCGTTCGAGCTGCCGGTGCGGCGCGGGCTGCCCGCTCTCGAGCGCTACGCGCGGCTCGTCGGTCCGAGCGCCGGCGAAGAGCGCGTCGTCGGCTACACCGAGGCGACGCGCGGCTGCCGCTACCGCTGTCGTCACTGTCCGGTGGTGCCGGTGTACGACGGGCGCTTCTTCGTCGTGCCGGTCGATGTGGTGCTCGCCGACATCGCGCAGCAGGTGTCGGCCGGCGCCCGGCACATCACCTTCGGCGACCCGGATTTCCTGAACGGCCCGGGCCATGCGATGCGCGTGGTTCGCGGCATGCACGCCGCTTATCCGGAACTGAGCTTCGACATCACCGTCAAGGTCGAGCACGTGATCAAGCATCGCGAGCTGTTCAAGGAGCTGGGCGAGCTCGGCTGCGCGTTCGTCGTGTCGGCTGTGGAGTCGCTGTCCGATCGCGTGCTCGCCGAGCTCGACAAGGGACATACGCGCGCCGACGTGTCCCTGGCGCTCCGCATCACGCGCGAGGCCGGCATCCCGCTCCGGCCGTCGCTGGTGCCGTTTTCGCCCTGGGCGACGCTCGACGACTACCTCGAGCTGCTCGACTTCGTGTTCGCGCAAGAGCTCACCGAGCACGTCGACCCTATCCAGCTCGCCATCCGCTTGCTCGTGCCGCCCGGCTCTGCGCTGCTCTGGCAGCGCGGTGGGGAGCGGCGTCCGGCAGGAAGCGGCGGCACCGCCGCGCCCGGGCTGCCCGGGTGGGTCGAGGGCTTCGATGCCGAAGCGCTCGGCTATCGCTGGTCGCACTCCGACCCGCGCATGGACGCGCTGCAGCGCGACGTGAGCCGCGTCGTGGAAGCGGGTGCGGAGTGCGGCGCTGGCAACCGGGAAACACTCGAGCGCATCCGCCAGCTTGCCTATGCCGCTGCCGGGCGCGAGGCCCCGCCGCTGCCGGCGCACGAGCCGGTCTTCGTGCCACGGCTCACCGAGTCGTGGTTCTGCTGCGCGGAGCCCAGCGCCGAACAGTTCGAGCGCATCGCAGGTGGGCGGAGCGGCTGCTGCTCGACTCCCGCGCCTGTGGTACGCGATCCGGGATGAGACGGCGGTCGCTGCTGTTCGTTTCCGCTGTGCTGCTCGTCGCGTGCGGCGGCAGCCGCCCAGCAGCGAAGTCCGCGGCTCACCCGGCGGAGAAGCCCGCCGTCGACGCCGGGGCTGCGCGCGGCGATGGGGGAACGGACGCCCGGGCGTCCAGCGTCGATTCCCGCTTCACGATTGTCGCTCGCGGGGCGGCGCCGCGACGCGTGCTCGATCGCGCGTTCCGCACAGGTGCCGAGCAGCGCCTGGATCTGTCCACGGTGACGCGCGTGATGCACAAGGGCAGCGAGCTTGCAGCGTCCGTCGTGGAGGCGCCGGTCGACGTTCACGTGGGTCGGGTCAGAGCCGACGGCGCTGCGCGCTTCTCCGCAACGCTCGGCCCCTTCCGCTACCGCACCCGCGGCGACCCGAAGCTCGTGCAGATGATGACCCAGGGCGCCGCCAAGGCCGGCGTGCTGGGCGACCCCATCCAGGGCAGCGGGAGCATGGATGTTCGCGGCGTGATCGACGACGTGAAGTTCCAGGGCCCAAAGAAGCACCCGAACCCGCTGACCCTGGCGCTGGCGGCCTCGCTCATGTCCAGCGCCGAGGCTCTTCCTTCAGGAAAGTTCGGTGCGGGCGCACGCTGGAACGTGCATAGCAGCGCCGACGTGCGCGGCAACCACATGGATCTGGTCGCGCGCTACCAGATCGTGACGCTTGGAGTGAAGAGCGCACGCCTGCGAGTCCAGCACGAGCAGCCCGAGTTCGCGCCGGGCGACAGCGCCGACCAGCCCAGGCTCGTCAAGAAGAGCAGCGAAGGCGAGTGGGTCTACTACCCGGACCGGGTATTCCCCGAAGGCAGCGAGATTCTGAGGCGCCCGCTGCCGATTCCGGGCACGCACGATCTGGAACTCTGGTCGGAAGTGCACCTCACCGGGCGCTAGCCGGCGGGCATGAGCAGCTGCTTGAGCAGCTCGTAGTTTTCCTGCTCCTCGGGCGAGATCTCGCCGTCGCTGGCGATCATCTGGTGCGCGGCAGCCAGGAACAGCTCGCGATGGCGGTGCGGCACCTTGTTGGGGTCGATGTCCTCGGGCTTCGGCGGCCTGCGCAGCCACTCTTCGACCTTTGCCGCTTCTTCCTTCGACAGGTCGAGCTGGCGGACCAGGCGGTGCACCAGGTCGCGTTCCTCGTCGCGGACTTCAAGGTCCGCCCAGGCGAAGGCGCACACGAACTCAAGCAGTAGCAGGCGTTCCTCGCTGGAGAGCTTGCTCAACATGATGGGGCCGAGGCTAGCCCAGGCGGCGCGCTCCACAGAGGAAAAACGACGCCGGCCTGGACGATCGGCTCCGACTATAGGAGCGAGAGCAGCGGAGAGAGCTGGAGCTCGAGCTCGGCGTGCGCGGCGCGGAGCGCGGCTTCGACGGCCCCGGGCGCGTCGCCGCGGGCGAAGATGAAGCCGAGGTAGCTCGAACCCTCGGGCAGCGCGTACAGCGCGTCGCCCGGACGGGCCGTGATCACGATGTCTTCCACGCCCTCGACCGCGCGGGCGCGTTCGACGCCCCGGGCGTGGCGGAAGACGCCAGCCCGGGGGATGGGGATCATCATCACGCCTGCAGCCGCGGCGCCGCCGACGCCCAGGGAGCGGGCCGGTAGGCCGACTGCATGGGCTACCAGGCGTTCTTCGAGGTTCTCGGCGCACAGCTCCAGCGTGCGGGAACACAGGCCGCCGATGGAGCGGCCGGCGAGCTCGACAATCTGCGGTCCTGTTCGAGCGATGCGCAGCTCGGCGTGGATGGGGCCGTGCAGCAGGCCGAGCGCGCACGCTGCGCGCTCGGTGACCTCGAGGATTTGCTGTTCTACGCCTGGCGAGTGGCGCGAGGGCGTGACGTAGATGGTTTCCTCGAAGAAGGGACCGACGAGATCGTCGGGCTTGTCGAACACCGCGATCGGCTCGAGCTGGCCGTTTTGCATCAGCGCCTCGACGGCGACCTCGGGCCCGTCGATGTAGTCCTCGACCAGCAGGCGATGGAAGTCCGGGTGCTCGCGCCAGCTGCTGGGATGCCGCGCGAGGATGCTGCGCACGCGGGCGATCGCCGCCGCGAGCCCGGCTTCGTCGTCGGCGCGGATCACGCCCTGGCTGCCGCTGAGCATCGGCGGCTTGACCACGCAGGGGAAGTCGGTGTCGGCGAGAGCTGCGGCGCCCTGGTGCGGTTCGAGCACACGCGCACGAGGTTGCGGCACGCCCGCGCCGCCGAGCCTCTCGCGCATGCGGCGCTTGTCGCGCGTGCACCATGCCGCGTCGGGAGCGCTCGCGGGCAGGCCGAGCGCCTGGGCTACATGCGCGGCGACCAGCGTGCTCGGCTCGTCGGTGCCGAGCACGCCGTCGAAGCGCTGCCCGCCGGCCAGCACCGTCTCGGCCGCGGCGTCGGGGCGCGCCAGATCCAGCTCGAGTACGGGCCGGCCGTGTCGGCTGAGCGCGGAGGTGCCGTCGCTCCCGAGCGTCAGCTCGACGCCAAGCCGGTGCGCCGCCCGTACGTACGCTTCCCCCCGGTAGCTGGTTCTCGGCAGGACGAGCAGCAGCCGGCGCGCACCTTGTGCCGGGTCGGCTGCGTCGTTAAGGGTGCTCGTCATGGACGTGGTGTTATTCGCCTGGTGCCGGACGGCAAGTCTGTATCTCGACGCGCTCGTGGGCGCCGGCCATGCGCCGATCCTGGTCGTGACGGGGCAGGGCGCACCCGCCGAGGCGGCCTTGTCTGGTTCAGGGGTCCCGTTGGAGTGCCACATCCGCGTCAACGAGCCGGGTTTCGTGGCGCGCCTCACGCGCATGCAGCCCGACCTGCTGCTGGTAGCCGGCTGGCCCGAGCGTTTCGGCCGGGAGGTGCGGCAGGCCGCGCGGCTCGGCGCGGTCAACTGCCATCCGTCGCTTCTGCCGCGCTACCGCGGGCGCGACCCGCTCTTCTGGGCGATCCTGAACGACGAGCGCGAAGTCGGCATCACATTGCACCGCATGACCGGCGAGATCGACGCCGGACCCATCCTCATGCAGCGCGCGGTGCCCGTCCCCGCCGGCGCCACCAGCGCAAGCCTCGCGGAGGCTGTGGACCGCGCCGGCGCCGAGCTCGCGGTGGAGCTGGTGTCCGGCGGACTATCGGCGGAGCGCGAGCAGGACTCCGGAGCGGCGACGCACTTTCCGCCGCTCGGCGCGGAGCACGGGCTCATGGATTGGGCCGACTCGGCGGCGAGACTGGAGCGGCTCGTACGCGCCTGCCGCGGCGCGACACTCGCGCACTGTTTCTACCGCGGCATGAAGCTCGGCGTGCTCGCGGCGCATGAAAAGGCCGCTAGCGGAGTTCCCGGTACGGTGATCGACATCGACGACGCGGGCATGCTGGTGGCGACTGCCGACGGTGGGCTCGAGATAGAGCGTTTCCTGTTCGTGGATCGCGAGCACACTGCGCCGGCACTGGCGGAGCGGCTAGACATCGTGAAAGGCGCACGCCTGACGCACAACCCCGCGCTGTAGCCGTCGCGACGTCAGTCCGGCTCCGGCCTGAGCTGCGTCGGCATTGCCAGCACGACGAAGAACGTGACGACAGCGAGTGCGCCGCCGATCAGGTAGACGCTGTGCAGCGCGCCGGCGAGGGCGCTCGACAGCTCGTGCAGGCGGGCCGGCTCCAGGGTCGAGCGCTTTCCGGGGTCCATCAGAATGTCCAGCGCGCCCGATGACAGCGCGGCTTTGCCGGCCCGCTCGCTGATACCGACATTGAGCACCGCGCCGAACAGCGCGGTGCCCACGGCCTGGCCCACGATGCGGCTGAACATGTTCGACGAGGTGGCCGCGCCGCGCTGCTTCCAGGGCACGGCCGTCTGGATCGAGACGATGAACACCGTGCTGGTGAGCCCCATGCCGGCCCCGGTAACGAACGACCCCGCTGCGGCGAACAGCGCGCCGTGTGCGGGCGAGAGCGCGACCAGCAGCCCGGCGCCGCCGATGAGCGCGACGCCGCCGGCTACCGCGGTGAACCGGTAAGACGTGCGCAGCATGAGCCGGCCCGCGATGGTGCTGGCTATGGGCCAGCCGATCGACATCATCGCCAGCGCGAAGCCGGCGACCATCGCCGAGCGAGCCATCACGCCCTGCACGTAGGTGGGCAGAAACGAGGTGATACCCATCATCAGCGCGCCCGTGACGAGCGCGCCGGAGTTGCCGACCGCAATCACCCGGTCCTTCCAGAGCGAAAGCGGCAGCAGCGGTTCGGCTGCGCGGCGCTCGTGCAGGAAGAAGGCGACCAGCCCGGCCACTCCGGAAAGGACCAGCGCGGGGAATGCGTAGCCGCCCTGTCTCGACAGCTCGTCGTACTGGATCAGCGCCAGCATCACCAGCGTGGTCGAGACCATCAAGAGCACCGAGCCCAGGTAGTCGACCTGGTGTTTATGGTGCTCGACGTCCTCGTGCAGGTAGGCGGCCAGCATCAGCATCGAGGCGATGCCGATGGGCAGATTGATCCAGAACACGAGCGACCAGGTCAGCTTCTCGGCGAAGAACGCGCCGAGCGCGGGTCCGATCACGGACGAGATCCCCCACACGCTGGAGAGCCAGCCCTGGATCCTCGCGCGTTCGGCCGGCGAATAGATGTCGCCGACGATCGTCGTGGCGATGGGCTGGACCGCACCTGCGCCGACGCCCTGGACGGCGCGCAGCACCACGAGCTGGATCATGGTGTGGGCGAAGCCGCACGCCAGCGAGCCGAGCAGGAAGATCGTCGTGCCGACGTAGAAGACGGGCTTGCGCCCGCGCATGTCCGCCAGCTTGCCGTAGACCGGGATGGTCACGGCCTGCGTGAGCAGAAAGATCGCGAACACCCAGCTAAATAGCGAGAAGCCGCCGAGCTCGGCCACGATGGTCGGCATCGCGGTGGCCACGATGGTGGCCTCCACCGCCGACATGAACATCGCGAGCATCATCGCGGCCAGCACGGGACCACGCCGTGTGCGGTGCGTTGTGCTCGTGTCGCTCATCTAGTGGCAGTACCGGGACTGGCACGCCTGCTCGCACGGTGACTGCGTGTTCCGGGTCGTGGGCGGCGGGTGTTCGTGCGGATCGCTTCTGCCGCCGCCGGGACAACGCGCCAGGCACTCGTTGACGCCGGGGCTGCACGGGCCCGGCGTTGCCGGTCCGCACGCCGTAGCCAGGCCGATGCCGCCCAGTGCCAACACCGCTAACCAACGCATACTCCCCTCCTACCACGCCGGATGTCGGGGAAGGGAGCACAGCCTCCCACCTCGCGGCGTCCACGCTGCTCGGATGGTATGATCGGCCCCGCTGAAGGAGGGTCCAATGAATCTCGACTCGATGCTCGACAAGTGCCACCGGGAGCAGTGGCAGGTCGGAGATCTGGACTGGAATGGCCGGCCGCGGGAGATGGACAAGGACGACGAGATCGCGATCGTCCAGTACTTCACCGACATGGCTGGCATCGAGCGACTGGCCGGCGCTCTGTTCGCGGAACAGGAGAAGAAGGTCGACGACCCGCGTCTGAAGGAGATCTTCCGTACCTTCGTCAAGGACGAGATCCGCCACTCGCACGCTGCGCAGATGCTGGCCGACTACTACGACGTGCACCGCTACAAGGCGTACGAGATGAACCCGGCGCTGCGCCGTTTCACGCCGCACTTCGTCCACGCCATCCAGTACGTGTCCGCCGAGATCGCGAACGCCTACATCACCGCCGGCGAGCTCATCCTGGACGTGGCGCTGCTCAGGTCCGTCAACGATCACGTTCACGACGAGATGAGCGAGAAAGCGATGGCGCTGATCAATCGAGACGAGTCGCGTCACATCGCCATCGACTTCCACATGGTCGACTACTACACCTCGAAGGAGTACGCCGAAGAGTTGAAGGCGATGCCGAAGCAGCCGCTAGCGCGGCGCGCCCAGGCCATCTGGGCATTTGCCAACGTGCTGTACTTCGCGGCGCCCTTCTTCCGCGGCGTGTTCTTCCGGCCGATGCAGGTGGTGGATCCGTCAGGTCGCCGCATGAAGGAAGCGTTCAAGCGTATCCAGCTGCTCGGTACCAAGCCCACGGTGCGGCGCAGCGCCTTCGTCAAGACGATGACAGCGCTGCAGGAAGCCTACAACGACAGCGCTGCGGTGCGGCTGTTGTTCGGACGGATCATCGAGCGCGTGCTGGGCGTGGACGCCGAGGTGATCAACCGCTTGTATACCGAGGCCGATCGCAAGCGCGTCGAGCGGATGAGCTTCGACGAGCTCGCCGAAGAAGCGCTGGGCGCCAAGTACGCCGCGGCCTGAGCAGGTTGTCCGTTCGTCCGTTCGAGGCTGTGCGGATCCCCGGACGACCTAGCGTCGCTTCGCGCGATCGCGCCTGAAGCCGGCGAGCCCCAACGCGAGACCAAGGAGCACGAGCGGCGCGCCGGACGGCTCGTCATCGACCGGACCCACGCTGCATCCGCTGCTCTGATTCGCGATCACCCGGGTCTTCTGCTGGTTGACGCCCGCATCCGGATCGCTTCCGGTGCCGATCGAGCCGCCCGCACCCGCAGTCGACCCGCTCGCGCCGGCGCTGCCGCTCGCGCCGCCGGTGCTACTCGCGCCACTCGCGCCGCCGGTGCTACTCGCGCCACTCGCGCCGCCGGTGCTACTCGCGCCGCCGGTGCTGCTCGCGCCGCCGGTGCTGCTCGCGCCGCCGGTGCCACCCGTGCCGCCGGCGACGGGGACGCACGTTTTCGCGCCCCAGTTGTTGGACGAGGTGCACTTCTGCGTCGCGCTTCCGGACGCGCAAGCCGAATCCGCAACCGTCCTCACCTTGCCCGCCCAGCAGCGCGGGTTGTTCTTGGCGTGCACGTAGCACTTGGCGGCTGCCTTCAGGTAGTCGTTGTGGGCGTTCTGCGGCCCGTTCTGATCCTTGACCCGATCCTTCTTGCTGCTCGGGTTTCCCACCACCACCCCGACATGGCCGTACGTGGCGTCCGCTCTGACGATGCAGCTCCCGGAGCTGCTCTTCTGTAGACACGCGCCTGCGCCATAGACGACGACGTCACCTGGAACCGGCTTCGAGACCAGCTGCGTCCCGCTCGGGTGATTCGCACACATGTCCTTGGCGCCACTCACGCCCGACCATATGTGCCCCCACTTCTTCCACATGTAACGTCGGGCCCACTCCACGCATTGCCAGCGGAGCCCGGAATACCTGCAACCGCTCGTTCCGGCCGTGCAGCACACGTCGGCCTTGGTGTCGGTGGTGTAGAAGCTCCCGTTGTCGGAGCACGTTCTCCGGAAGATGGAGTATCCGTCGTAGGTCGTGAGAACGCAGGTGCTCGCCGATGCCGCCGCGCACGTCAGCGGTTGTTGCACCGTGCCTAGCGCGCCCTCGGGCAGATCCTGCGGCTGCCCGCCCTGGTCGCCACACGCCACCACGACGGCCATGCCAAGGACGATCGCGAGAGCTCCCGGCAATCTCATGCTTACCTCCCGGTCAGGTCATCGGCAGTATCCCGAGGAACCTGGAACTCGAGACAATAGCACGATCGGCGCAACTTCGCCCCGCAATCGCTAGTCGCGCATGGGTCGAACCGTGAGCGCGCGCCTGAGCGCGCCTTTGCCCAATCGGTAGTAGCTGTGGTCCATCACAATGGCGTAGGTCGTCGCGCGCGGGCCGTAGTAGGCGCGATCGAACTTCTCGAACGGCGAGACCTGCATGCCATCAACGGGGACCGACCAGACCCTCCTACCGTCGGTGACGAACCCGTAGATGCTGCGTTTCGCCTTGCTGGAAACGCCGGTGCGGCCAGAGCCCGAGACGTCGCGAGCGACGCTGTTGCTGGTGCCGATCGCGAGGCCCCAGATCGCCGAGTTCAACGTCGAGGCGTCCGTGAACACGAGCAGGAGTGCGACGTTCGAGGCCAGGTTCGACAGCGACGCGCTTTCCGACTGGAGCGAGTAGAAGGCCGGCGCGCTCCATGTACCATCGGATTGGTGCGCCAGGAGCACGCCCTTTCCGGAAGTGATCGCCGCACCGCCGATCTCCGGAAAGACCATCACTCCCCGGGCGCGCTCCAGCCAGCGCTCGGAGAAGCCGGCTGGGATGTTCGCGCGCAACACGGCCACCGCATCGGCAGAGTGGTCGATGATCCGCTGCTCGGGCGAGGGTGCAGGCGTGGTGGACCAGTTCGGCGAATCCGGCGGAATGGGCGAGACGGACGGAGGCGCCGCTGCCCGCGCGCACGCCACGAGCAGCGGCGCTGCGCCGAGAACCACGGCCTGCCTGCTCGACACCCCCATCGACGCGAGCATATCAGATGGGCCGCCATGGAACAGTATCTGTTTCCGCCCGCGCGCGGGCCGACAGCGCTGGGCGCGAGTTATAGTGCGGCTCGCGCGGGACGGCCCCCCTCCGGAGCCACCCCGCGTGCCGCCGCCGCTACGGCGAGCAGCCTGGCGGCGCGCAGCCGCCGCTCGAGCAGTAGCCGCTGTAGCAGAACTGGTCGCCGCTGCAGGCCTCGCCGAGTTTCTGCAATGGCTTGCAGGTCTGGCTCGTCTTGTCGCAGCGCAGGTTCGCAGCACAGGTGCTGCTGCTGATCCCCGCGCAGGCCTGTCCCGACGTCGGAAGCGGTGTGCAGGTGCCGTCGACCGACTGCGGCTGTAGCTTGCAGTACTGGCCGGTAGGACACTGATCGGGCACCGCGGCCTTGCACGCGGCGCCTGCGGCCACCTTCTGGCCGCACATCGCGGTGATGGTTCCGGTCGCCGACACGCTCTGGATGACGCACGGGTCGGCGTTTTCACACCACTTGAAGTTCGTGACATCGCAGCTCTGACCGGCCTTGTTGACGAGCACATCGTGCCAGTCCATGCAGGTCCCGGTCTGCGCCTTGCTCGTGTCGCTGCCAATGCAGATGTACGGTGGCGCGCAGTCGGGCTCGGTGCCGCCCTGGCACGCCTGGCCCTTGGCCGCCGGCTGAACGCACTTCTTGGTGTTCTTGTCGCAGCTCAGGCCGTCCTGGCACTGCTCGTCGGCCTGGCAGTTGCCGCCGGCGCTCTCGAGCGCTGTGCACTTGCCCGGGCATGCCGCGCCAGCCTTGCAGTAGGCCTGGCCCTTGCAGTCGGCGTCGATGCTGCAGTCGCCGCCGATGGGCACGGTGCCATCGAGCGCGGCGTCGCAGGCCGGTTGGTCGTGATGCAGCAGCTGGTCGCAGCTGGTCGCGGCGATCGCGTCGAGGCAGCCCTGCGCCTTGTCGCCGTTGTAGACCACCTTGCCGGCATCGATCTCGCCCTGCAGCTTGCTGAAGCCGCCGTCCTCGATCGACTTCGTGGTGGTGGCCACGCAGTCCTCGCCCGACGACATGGCCGACACCAGCGGGCCGTAGCACTTGTCGTACAGCGCGCAGTACGCGCTTGCGAGCTTGCCGGGGAGGTCCGAAAGCGGCATTCCGCTCGCGCCGGCCGCGCCGCCGCTGCCCGCGGTTCCGGTGCCGCCGCTGCCGCCGGTTCCGGTGCCGCCACTGCCCGCCGCGCCGCCGGCGTTCAGGTTGCTGGTGCTGCTGCCGCCGCAGGCGACGAGCGCGAGCGACGCACCGAGTGCGACACAGCCGAGCAGATACTTCTTCATCACATCCTCCTTGGGCCGGGGGCCAGCCGCTCCAGCCTCTCCGCGGACCACGAGCCTTGCCGGATCGCCCGGCCCGGCGCAATGCACAGACCGGGCCAGCGCCGTCGAGCCGCTGGAGAAGCGGCAAACGCCACTATTTCCGGCGGATCAACGCAGCCAGATGCGCGTGACGAGCCGGACGTATATGCCCTGGAGAACGAGCGTCCACACCAGAAACAGGAACAGCTCGACGGCCAGGGAGTTCGAGTGAAGCCCGAACTCGTCCAGAATGACCTGGAGCAGCGAGCTGGTGATGAAGGCGTACAGGAAGCCGGCCGCGATGCTCGCGTACAGCGAGACCCGGGTTGGCGCGAGCACCTTGCGGCGCATCAGCGAAAGCAGCGAGTAGGTCCCGCCCGAGGCGACGAAGGGCGTGCTCACCAGGAGCCAGATGGCGAGGCAGGCCTTGCTGGCGAACGGGCTGTGGCAGTCAGCGACGTCGGTCTGCCCCGCGGCGGGGGCCAGGTTGGCGACCGCGCTGCAGGCGGCCAGGTGGAGGTGGACCCACATGGGTGGAGAGAAGACCGCCCGGACGCTTCAGCGAGCGGCGCGGCAACTGTAGATCAGACCGGCGGATCGTCGTACCCTGCTCGCGTGCTTGCGACGTTTTCCGCCTGGACTGCGCAGCGGGGCGTACGGGTCCGGCACGCTTTTTCGCTTCTGTGTGGTGTGTTGCTCCTGGTTGTCGGCTGCAACAGCGCTCACATGACGGCGTACACCCCGGTCGACGAGAAGACCTCGAGCTCTGCCAAAGCGCTGTACGACGCGTCCATCGCCTCGCTCGAGGACCTCGGATACAACATCGACAAGCAGGACCCCGCGACATTCCAGATCACGACGGTCCAGCGCACGCACAACGTCTCCGAGATGTCGCAGACGAAGTACCGCTACGTGTGGAACGTGAGTACGGCGGACGGGCGGCTCGGTATCAAGCTCTCGTGCGACATGAACTCCGGCACCCACGCCACGAAGTTCGAGCCTTGCGGTTCGGAGGCTCCCCAGCACCTCGTGGACGAGCAGCAGAAGATGCACGACACGATCCTGAAGCGCGTTCACGGGAGCTGAAGTGGCAGGTCCGGACGATCGCGGAAAAGGGTCACGGCGGAAGGGGCGGGGGCCGGGCTATTTTCTGCTCATGACGGCCATCGTGATCGGCCTGATCCTGGTTGTCCTGCACACGATGCACCGGATCGAGAACGTGCTGCCCTGACAAGACGGGAGGTCGCATGAAGGAGCGCCTGGTCGACCTGGAGGTCCGCTACACCCATCAGCAGGATGTGCTCGACAAGCTCAGCGACGCCGTGTTCGAGCAGCAGAAGGTCATCGATGCGCTGTCCGCCCGGGTCAAGGCGCTCGAGGAGCGCGTGACCCACCTGCTCGAGGACCGGGGCCCCGCCGATCAGCCGCCGCCACACTACTGACGGCGGTCTCGGCCTTTTTCGTCGCCGCGAAGAAAATCTGTCACGAAACGGCGCGGTGCGGGTTTCCAGGTCGATTCGGCACTTCGACCAAGGAGCGCATCATGGACATCATTCGCATTGCCAAGCAGGCCTTCTCCACCATCAGGTCCAACAAGTACCTGTTGTTCTTCGGGTTTTTCGTTGCCAGTGGGGGAGGGGTTGGAGGCAATACCGGCCACCACGGCCACCACGGCGGTGCGCTGCCGGGCTGGATCTGGCCGCTGCTCGGCGTAGCGGTCGTGCTCGGGTTCGCAGCGCTCATCATGAACCTGCTGAGCGAGGCCGCCTTGATCGACAGCGTCGAGCGCGCCCAGCACGGCGAGCGCGGGCGCATCCGCGAAGAGCTCCGGGCGAGCACGCGGCACTTCTGGACGATCGCCGGAATCAAGGCCGCGCTGGGTGCGGCGTTCCTGCTCACGCTGGCGGTCGTGGCGGCTCCCGTCGGCGGCGGGCTCCTCGGCGCGTATCCGGTCGCTCTCGGCGCGGTAGCGACGGCACTCCTGGCGCTACCCGCCGTGCCGTGGCTGCTCACGCTCTACTTCATCTACATGTACGCGCTGCGCATCGCGGTGCTCGACGACGAGAAGGCGCTGCCCGCCATCCGCGCAGCCAAGCGCTACCTGCACGGGCGCCTGGCCAACTCGTTGAAGCTGCTGGTGGCCGGTGGACTGGGCGCAACCGCCATGGAGCTGTGCGGCGCGCTGGTCGCTCTGCCGATCGCGGCGCTGGGCTTCGGCATCTACTTCCTGGCGGGGCTCGTGCCCGCGCTCGTGGTCGGTGGCGTGTTGTTTGCTCCGGTAGCGGTGCTCGTTGCCGGTTCCGTCGGGGCGTATCGCTCGTCGCTGTGGACGCTGGGCTTCCTCGAGGGCCGCGGAGCAGTCTGAGGCTTTTCGTGTTTGCTCTGTTCGCAGCCCTTGCGGGCGCTCTTTCCGCTTCCCGAACCGACCCCGCCGACGAGGAGGCCGTGCAGCGCCTGGTCTCGAGCGCGCGGCAGGGTGAACGCAGCGCGGCGCGCGAGCTGTACAGCTTGCACGTCGCGCGCGTGTACCGGGTGGTCCGATCCATGGTGTCCAGCGACGCCGATGCCGAGGACATCGTGCAGGACACGTTCCTCAAGGCGCTCGGCTCGCTCGACCGCTACGCTCGTCGTCCCGGCGTGCGCTTCGTCTCGTGGCTTCTGGCCATCGCGGTGAACAACGTCAGGAAGCGCGCCGCAAAGCTCGGCCGCCTCGAGAGCGTGGAGCCGGGCACGCTGGCGGCGCATCTGGACCCGGACGCGGACAGCGACCCGCTGGCTTCGGGGCTCGACCAAGCGCGCCTCGGGCAGCAGTTGCTCCTGCTACTGGCCGAGCTTCCCGACCGCGACCGCTGGAGCCTGACGTTGCGCTATGGCGGTGGGCTCAGCGCGGCCGAGGTCGCCGGCATCTGCGGCCTCAGCGAGGCAAACGTCCGCAAGATCTGCGAGCGCCAACGTCGCCGCTTGCTCTCGCGTCTGGAGCAGGCGCTGGGCTCCGAGGCGGTCGCGGCCGTGCACACAAGGAGCGCATCATGACGGAGCCGGAACGTCTGGATCCCGAGGAGCAACAGCTCGCCGCCCTCATGCACGCGCTCGATCCGTCACCGCAGGCCGAGCAGCGCATGGAAGCCGCCCTGATGCGTGCGCTGGTCGGCGCCTCGCCCGACGTTGCGCCGCTCGACCTGCTCGACACCCAGCCCGACCAATCGCTCACCGCGGAATGGATCGAACTTCTCCGGCTGCGCCCTGCCGCGAACAGCGCGCTCGTGCTCGCAGCGGCAGTGGTTCTCTATTTCACCACGCCGCTCGGAGCGCTAGCTGGGCTGATCGGCCGCTAGAGACTACGGGCAGGTCTTGCCCTGCGCCTTGAGCGCTTTCTGGTAGCTGTCGAGCGCCCTCTGGCACCCGTCGCCGACGGCCGGCAGCTTCTTCAGGTTGTCGCAGGCCGCCGCTGCCGCCGGGACATTGTGCGAGAGCATCTTGCAGCACTTGATCGCGTCGGCGCAGGTTGATGTGGTGCTGCCGCCGCTCGAGCCCGCCTTGGAAGCGGCAGTGGGGGACGCGGGCGTGGAGGTGGCCGACGAATCGGAGCTCGATAGCCCGAGGTACGTCAGACCGCCGAAGGCGAACAGGAAGACCACGATGGCGATGCCGATCAGGAGCAGACAGCCGCAGCCGATCAGCGCGTACTTGAAGCCCTTGCCCTGCTTGCCAGGAGTTGCGGTGTAGCCGGGCTGACCCGGCTGCCCGAACTGTTGCGGCTGTTGACCGGGGAAGCCGCCTGGCGGCGCTGCTCCGGGGGGAGCTCCAGGGGGCGCTCCGGGGGGACCGTAGCCGGGCGGACCGCCTGGCGGAGCTCCTGGCGGTGCACCGGGAGGCGCACCCGGCGGACCGTATCCGCCTGGTGGACCCGGCGGATACCCGCCTGGTGGAGGACCTCCGGGGCCGAAGCCCCCCTGCTGCCCACGGATCTGATCAAGCACGACGAACGGGCTATCACGCCTTGCCCTCGCGCAGCAATGCTCCGCTACGCGTCACCAGGAATCAGGCTGGTTGGCACGCTGCCGCTGCGGCTGCCAGGCGACAACTTGGCGCTTTCCCTACGGCGTCGGGCTGCACTGCGACATGTACGACGGACCGAGCCAGGGAATGCTCGGATCCCACGGATAGAACATCGTGAACGAGAAGCACATCTCGTCCTGCGTGTAGAGGCCGAAGCTCACGTCCTTGTCCGTGGGGTTGTCCCACGCGCAGCGCGTCGTGATCACGTCGCCCGGGTTGACCGTGTTGTCGAGCGGCACCCAGCTCTGCTCCTCGAAGTTCCAGGGGTCCTTCTTGCCCATGGGCAGTGGCGAGCCCTGGCCGCCGACGAGCTGGGTGGTCTCGATCAGCTTGCCGATCTCGTGCATGTGCGGCAGCGCCGCGACCGCGTGCATGGTCGGTACTCCGCTCGGCACCTGGTACTTGCAGCTGATGTCGAGCGAGCCATGCGCCGGGACTGTGAACTTCATCGTCCCGAATGCGATGACGCCTGCCTTGTTCGGCCGGAGCTTGTCGGTCGTGCACAGGTCGAACCCGCTGCTGTCGCTCTCCCCGCTCAGATGCGTGCTGTTGTCGTAGTGGATCTGCGCGATGAAGTGGGCCGTGCCATTTTCCGGGATACCGACCGTGTCCGGCAGCTGCAGGGTGCTCGCGCCCGGCGCCCAGCCGTAGATGAGCTTCCAGTTCATGCCCATGTCGTTGTCGCAGCGCTGGGGCGTGCTGCCGTACGACGTGTCCGACTGGAACAGCAGCATGTGGTGCAGGATGTTCTTGTTGTCGATATGCGGCGCGATGGCCGTGATGTCGCGCTCCGAGCCGACCGGGACGTTGAAGCCGTAGCAGACGTAGGCCCCGTCCAGGGTTGCTGGCATCTGCCAGGGTGTCGGAGGCGCGACGTGCACGTCCGGCGTGCACGCCAGCGGATTGGTCACGATGCCGCCGTCGCCCGCGCCGCCGTCGCTCTGGCAGGTGTCGCCCGCGGCGGCGGGCGGCGCACCCGCCGCGATCCAGTCATCGAGCACCTTGGTGTCCGCTGCCGAAAGGGGCGGATTCGGATTGGGGGGCATGCGGGTCGGATCGCCGTGGATGCGCTTTTCGATCATCTTGTAGACCGGCGTGCTCGGATCGCTGAGCGACGGCGCCACCAGATCGGCGTAGGTCATGAGCGATATCGGTGAGCCGTACGATGGTGGATCCGTGTGGCACTTGCGGCAGTTGTTGGTCAGCACCTGCTCGATGGCGCACGGAAGCTGGCCGCTCGGCTGGTTCTTGTGGCTGCTGTTGGCCGTCTTGCCGCTGCAGCCGAGCAGCAACAGGGCGAAAGGCAGAGAAAAAGCGAGGCGGCTCGCAGGGCGCATTTGTGGACTCCCGAGCTGCGCGGCCCCCAGGGCCGGCTCCCAAGCATGCCTGGAGTCTTGACGGGCATCAACGCGGGTATTCTGGCGCAGCGCGGCAAATTGCCATCCGCCACGGTTGACACTGCAGGGAGGGCGCCGCATCGCTGGGGTTGAAGGGGGGAGCGTGCTTCCTTTGTGGGCCAGAGAAGCCACCAAGCGTGCAGTCAGGTCGCTACTGGTCCGGACATGGCCCGAGCGTCGCGAGCTGCCGCTTGCTCACTGGCGCCTGGCTCGCGACGACGCCGGGCGTCTGCACCGCGAGGGGTTGCTGCTCGAAGCGCTGCTCGAGCGCTTCGGTTCGCCGCTGCACCTGCTCGACATGCATCGGCTGGAACACAACGCCAAGGCATTCCTCGCGGCGGCGCCGCAGATCGACGCCGCGTTTTCGTACAAGACCAACCCCACGACGAGCGTGCTCGAGCGTCTGCACCGCGCGGGCATGGGCGCGGAAGTGATCTCGCCCCACGAGCTGTGGCTTGCGCTCGAGCTCGGCGTTCCCCCGGCGCGCATCATCTACAACGGACCAGGCAAGAGCGACGCGTCGCTTCGCGAGGCCGTGAAACGCGGCGTGCTCGTGAACGCTAACGCCCGGCCCGAGATCGCACGTGTAGCGCAGGCGGCGCGCGCGGTCGGTGTGCGTGCGCGCGTCGGCGTGCGCGTGATTCCTGTTTCGGCGTGGTCGGGTCAGTTCGGCGAGCGCATCGAGAGCGGAGCGGCCATGCGCGCCGCCGCAGAGCTTTCGGAAAGCCCCGACCTCTGCTTCGAGGCCATCCACGCGCATCTGGGCTTCGCGCTCGACAGCGAGCTCCAGGCCAGGAGGTTCGTGTCGCAGGTGCTCGACTTCCGCGCGTCCGTGCGCCGGGAGCTTGGCGTCAGTGTGCCGATTGTCGACCTCGGTGGAAGTCTGCCGACGCCGACGGTGCGCCGCTTCGGCTTGGTCGAGAAGCGGCTGAACCGGACCTTCGGACTCGATCTTCTACCTCCGGATCCGGACACGGTGCTCGGATGCGATGGCTACCTGGCGCTGCTGCGTGAGCTGGTGGACGAGCACGCGAGTCAGCTCGGGGGGCCGCCGCCGCGCATCCAGCTCGAGCCCGGCCGCGCCATTGTCGGCGACGCCCAGCTCTTGCTCACCCGCATCCTGAGCCTGCGCGACGAGGAGAATGGCGTCGTCACCGCGGTGCTCGATGCTGGCATCAACGTCGCCGAGCCGGTACCGGACGAGTACCACGAGGTCGTCCCGCTCGCGCCGGGTCGAGGCATGAAGCGCTATCGTCTCGTCGGGCCGATCTGCACGCCGGCGGACACGCTGTGCCATTCGATCGCTCTGCCGGCTCTGGCTCGCGGCGATGCGCTCGCGATCCTCGACTCTGGCGCGTACTTCGTGCCCTTCGCGACTTCGTTCTCCTTCCCGCGGCCGGCCATCGTCGCCTGGGACGGCGGCGACGTGTCCCTGGCGAGACGCCGCGAGAACGACCGCGACATGACGCTCCGCGACCAGGCGACGGCGGTCGCCGCGCCTCGCTCCGACGACGACAGAGCGCCCAGGAGCTCGCGCAGGCGTTCGTCTTCCTCGGTGTCCGCCGGCCCGCCCAGCTCCAGCTGGTAGCCGGCGTTATCGCGTGACGGACCGGTACCGGGCTCGCGTTCGTTGACCGCCCGGCACCCGCCGCGTACCGTCCTGAACGGGCTCGGTATGGCGCGGCTTCGTGTGCTCTTTCTGCTTTGCGCGTTGGCGCCGGCCGCGCGTGCTGCGGCGCCTCCGGTTGCTGCGAACCCCACCGCCGCGCAGCCGGTCGTCGCGACGCATGCCGCCGCGTCGCGGGCCGCCCCCGAGCTCGAGCGCAAGGTTCGCGTCCTTCTGTCGGTGACGAGCCGCACGGAAGCGGTCGACCACATCAAGAACGCCGCCAGCGATCTCGGGGGCCACCTGGTGCAGGCGAGCGGCAGCGTCGTGACGGTGGTTGTCCCTGCCGGCAGCTACCGCCAGCTTCTAGCGCGTCTTGCTTCGCTCGGCGATCAGCAGGACGTGCGTGTGGCCACCACGGACCTGACCGACCGCATCGCCGCCGCCAACGCGCGTCTGCGCGCGGCACGCGAGAGCAAGAAGCGCCTCGCCGGCGTGCAGGGCGTTGCTCGCGGCATCCCCGATCACCTCGAGCTCGAACGGGCGCAGGAAGACGCCGAGAGCGTGGAGAACGACGCACTCGACCAGCTCGAGAGCCTCGAGCAGAGCGCGCGCCAGACGCGCATCGAGATACGGCTTGCGGCGCCGACGATCGCGCCGGTGCCCCGCCCGCGGCTGCCGTTCCCCTGGCTCGGCAAGCTCGGGCTGCCCAGGTTGCTCGACACCACCGCCCCGCACAAGCCGCGCTACCGACTCAAGCAGCTCGTCGACGGCGACATCTTCCTGCAGGGCGGCTACACCGCGGAGGCCGACAAGCTCGGTGGCGCGCGCGCCCTCGGCGCGCTCGGGCTGTCGTTCCGGATGATGGGCGATGCTGATCCGATCGCGTTGTACGGCGGCTTCGACGCGTCGCTCGGAGGCAGCAAGGGCTTCCTCTATGGCCTACAGATGATGATCGGCGCCGCCGTGCCGATCGGGCGCCGCGTTGCGTTCGGCGTGGGCAGCGGACCCGGCATCGACGGCATCACCAGCACCATCCCGTTCGGTGTGAGCTTCCCGATCGAGGCGTACCTCTCGCTCGATCTGTTCAAGTCGATGGCGGCCACGGTCCAGGTGCATGACGGTTGGGTGCTGGCCGCGAAAGCGCGCCGGCACGGCGCGCCGGCAGCGTTCGGCGACGAGGCGTCCGCGCGCATCACTCTGGCTTTCGGCAAGCGCCACGGCGGTAGCTACTCGCAGAACCGCGAAGGGCCGACTTTCGGCTTTGCGGTCCGCCAGACCATGGGTGCAACGCTCTACCTCGTCGAGCTCGGCTTCCGCGCCCACGAATCGAACTTTACCCGTAGCAATTGAGGCTGGCGGGTCCTGGCAGCCGCTCTACGTCCTGGATACGCAACGCTCGCGCCGCCCTGTGCGTCCCGGCCTCGGCGCGTGACGAGGGCCAACCGCCAAACGCGCCAAGAGCGCCAACTGGTTAACGGCTCCCCGTGAAGCTCAGCGCTGGGCCGAGGCGGTGCTCTCGTACTTCTGCAGCCAGGCGCGACCCTCGGCGAGCAGCGTCTTGCCCGGCGCGCTCATGTCCAGCGGCAACGCTTCGCCGGTCAGCTTCTGGATGGACGACCGCGCGAAGTAGCGCACCAGCGGATAGCGGTTGTCGAGCTGGTCGACCATCAACGGCAACGCTGCGCGCAGATGATCACGTCCCGCGACGACCAGCGCGGCGGCCTGCTCGTGCGGCTTGCCGTACTGGAGCGTTGCGACGATGGCATTCTCCTTCAGGTCGGGGCCGTACAGCCGGTGCAGCGCCGCGCGGTCGTAGCGCTTGTGCCACCAGCGCTCCATCGTGACAGTGAGGCTTTCCACGCTCTTGTCGCTGTGGCAGAGGGCACACTCGAGCGGCCGATCGCGCTCGACGCGAGCGCTGTCCGTCGGCGAGCCGATGCGGTGGTAGCGCGTGAGCGTGTAGTCGAGCGCCATGTTCTTCTTCGGCATGTGGCAGTTGATGCACTGGCTGCCGGCGCTGCCGAGCGGATGGTGCGTGTGCGCGGTGATCGCGTTCGGGCTCCGCAGCTTCGTGTGACAATGCGTGCACAGCCGCGTGCCGGCCGGGCCGGCGAGCGCATCGAGCTTCGGCTCCGGATCCCGCGTGTGCGGGTCGTGGCAGCTTGCGCAGCTCATCTGCGTGGAGCAGCCGCCCAGCAGGAAGTCGCGGGCCTCGCCGGAGACGATGCCGCTGCCGCCGGGATGCCCGTAGCGATGGCCGCCCTCCCACGTGTACGGGTAGCGCGAGAAGAGCACGGTGTGGCAGCGCTCGCAGGCGCGGTTGATGTTCTGCGCGTGGTTCAGCGGTCGTCCGTCGGGCGCGACCACGCGCATGAACCCGCTCCGGACCGCAAACGTCGGCTTGATGTGCAGCGGGTCGTCGGCGTGCTGTTTCGCGCCGCCGTGGCAGTCCTCGCAGCCGATGCCGACCTCGAGCAGCTTCTTCGTGTCGAAGCGTCGGCGCATCTCGGCCATGGCCGCCGCGAGCCACGCGCGCGGCTTGTCGCTGCCGTGATAGAGCGGCGCGCCGAGAAAGTGCCGCTCGTCGGTCAGCGCGTCCCGCAGCCCCTCCGCGTCGGTGATCTCGAAGCGGAAGCGTTTCCGTGCCGGCAGCGCGATACTCGCCGAGCCCTGGTAGCCGGGCGAGTGAGGGCCGTACAGCTCGTCGAGCGTGGAGTCGAGGTACGGCTCCGTGTTGTGGCAGAAGATGCACGTCTTGCGCCAGGCCGCGCCGGGTCTGAGCCCGTCGCGCTCCGGCGTCATCACGCTGTAGCCCTTGTAGCGCCAGCTGTGGTTGAAGACGAGCCACGACACGGGCATCACCCGCTCGTCGCTCGCCACCTCGCCGCTGTAGCGCCCGGTTCCCGCCACCTCGATGCCGACGAAGTCCTCGCGATAGCGCCCGCCTATCACCTTCGTGATGCGGTAGACGCGATGCCCGGAGTGCTTCGAGTCGAGCACCAGGTAGCGCTCGCCGTGGTGCATCTCCATGCGCGCCGTGTCGCCCATGAAGCGGAACACCTGGCCGTCGAACGGCGCGTGGATCGTCGTCTTGTCGATCAATCGCGTCATGCGATGCATCGGCGAGACGAGCCACTGCTTCTCGATCTTCTCGTGGCACGGTTTGCAGGTCTCCGAGCCCGCGTAGTCACGCCTGAGCACGTTCTCGGTTACAAGGCCGTCGTGCGAGTGCGCGGCCGGACTCAGAGCGCTGCGCTGCCGCCCGCACGACAGCGCAGCCACGATGGCGATACCCGCGCCGAGGACAGCCACGACGCGGGAGAGCGAGGCTCGAAAGAAAGGGGCCGGCACGGCGCCCGAAGCATAGGCCCGCGCGCGCCCTGCCGCTAGCGCACGATCTTCACGTTGAAGTCCGCGCTGCCGAGCGCTCCCATCAGCCGGAGCCACAGCGGCAGATACGACTCGGTGCCGCGGGCGGTCGTGATGTCGCCGAGGTCGATGACGTTCTTCCAGCCGAACTGCTCCATGAGGAATTTCCCGACCGTGGCCTTGGCCTCGGCATCGTTGCCGCTCATGAACAGGTCGTGGTCGCCGCCCCCGACGCGGGCCGGGTCGACCATCACGTTGGCGTTGATCGTGTTCAGCGTCTTGACGACCTTGGCGCCCGGAAACTTCTTCTGGATGTTCTCGCCCAGCGAGTCGGTGTTGCCTGCGAACAGCGACGGCGGCATGCCCTTCGAGAAGTCGAGGGGGTTCGAGAGGTCGATCAGGATCTTGCCGTCGAGGTTCTTGTCGCCGGCCGCGCTGAGCGCGGCGAGCGCGCCTTCGCCGCTGGTGCAGTTGAACACCAGCTCGCCGAAGGCCGCCGCGTCGGCAAAGGTGCCGTTCGAGGCCTTGTCGCCGTGTTCCTTCGCCCACTCGGTGGCGCCCTCGTGCTTCGCGCTGCGCGAGCCCATCTTCACCTCGTGGCCCAGCTCGGCCAGCTTGCTGCTGATGGTCTGCCCCACCGTTCCCGTGCCCAGAACTCCGATCTTCATGCTCCGTCCCTCCGCTGCGTGACCCGGAGAACCTGCGCCCGGAGCTTCTGGTTTTCAATAGTGAACCGCTACCAGAGCGAAGCGCGCGACGAAGGGTGCGACGGTCGCTCTGCCGGGGGAGGCGGAAACGGCCCGGGCAGCAGCGGCTCGCGCGGCGGGGCCGGCGTGACGCGGATCTCGCGCGCGACGCGCTCCGGCGCGGGGTTGAGCGGACACACCAGCTCCAGCCGGTCGAAGTGGTCGCGGCAGAGCTCCAGCTCTTCGAGCATGATGCGGCGCACCAGCGCGGGCTTCACGCCGCCGGTGCCCGCGCCGATCAGCGGCAGCGCCACACTGCGTGCGCCCAGCCAGCGTGCCAGCGCGAGCGCGCTCCGCGTTGCGGCGCGCACCGACTCCGGCGAGGCCCGCCATGACAGATCGAGTCCTGCCGCGTGCAGCACCCAGCGCGCGTCGAGCTCGCCGGCGGTGGTCTCCACGCTGGCGCCGAGCGGCAGCGGCCCGCGCCGCGACACCTCGCCGAGCGCGCGGCGCCCGCCTGCCAGACGGATCGCCCGGCTCACGCCCTGGGGCATCAAGAGCCACGCAGGGATCCAGTTCCTGTTCCAGGCGTTGACGATGGCGTCGACGTGGCGCAGCGAGATGTCGTCGTCGATCTCGACGACGCGTCCGGAGACATGGGCGGGCCTTTCGGCGCGGCGCGCGGCCAGTCGATCCGCCAGGTGGATCAACGTGGCGCGGTGCTGGACGCGCTCGGCGAGCTCGGCCGGTAGGGCGGCCGTACCCAGACTGGCGCCCAGGATCGCGCCCAGCATGGCGGCGACGCTGTCGGTGTCGCCGCCGGCGGCGAGCACGGCGGACATGCCGCGCTCGACATCGCCGCGGCAGCCGACCAGCGCGACCAGCATCGCGCTGGTGCTCATGAGCGCGTGGCTGGAGCTGCCGCAGTGGAGCAGCTGTTCTTCGAGTGGCGCGTCGAGTGCGAGCGCGTCGCGATAGTGATCCAGCGGAAAGCTGCTGCGATGCGCGCTGTGTTCGATCCAGCGTGCGGCGACGGCGGGGTCGGCGACGGCGCCGGCCGGTTCGCGAAGAGCGCGCCACACGAGCAGCGCGACCAGACGTGCCGCGGACTCGGCCGCGTGTCCCCGGTGCGTGGCTGCAGTGTTGACGGCCACGTCCTCGAGCAGCTCCTGCTCGTCCAGGTCGCGGCGATGCGCCAGCGCGAGCGGCGCGACGCGCACGGCCGCGCCATTGCCAGGGCTGAAGCTGGCGCTGTCGCGCCGGCCGTCGCGCAGGCGCCGGGCCGCTGCCGTCGTGGTGCGACCCGCGGCGACGCGGTAGCTCCACCACTGCGAAAGCTCGTCCGAAAAGCGCTCCGGCAGGTACTCGCCGCGCGGGTCGATACTGCGCGCCACCGCGATGGCGAGCTGCGTGTCGTCCGACACGTCGCCTGCGCGGCGCATGAAGCGGACGATGCCGCGATGGAAGCAGAGCCCGCCGCCGAAGCGCCGGCGCGACAGCGCGCGCGGCACGTTCTCGAAGGGCAGCCCCAGCGCGTCGCCCACGGCGAGGCCGAGCAGGGTCGCCCGCACGCGGTCGCACTCCTCGTCGACCTGCTCTGGCGCGTCGGGCAGCTCCCGCGGGTAGGCGCGGCGCGCTCGTGACACCCGCACGCACAGCGCAAGCAGCCGCCACGCCAGGTACCCCGCGGACACGGCCAACAGGAGGCTGGATACGTCGACCTCGAGCATGGGGCCGACAAGAGCAAGCGCGATGCCAGCGCGCCGGACAGCGGAAATCCCACTGGATCGCGCTTCGGGCGCCAATCGGCGATGACAGGCTGTCAGTGCTCGGTGCCGAGCCCGCGCCAATGTGGCGGGGCCTCGGAGGGCTGCTCGCGCTGGTCAGTCCGGCGTCGTACGCCGCAGCGCAAACAGCCTGGCGCGGGGTGTCGCTTGGGGACCGGGGAAGTCGCTCGCGTGCTCCTCGACGATCTCGAACGAACCCTCGAAGAGCTCTTCGAGCGCGGCCCGCGTGTAGGGCAGCGTACCGTGACGGTCGCCCTCCTGGCTGTCGTGGGTCTTGAGCAGCAGAAGCCCTCCTGGTCGCAGCAGGGAGGCGACGCTTCCGGCGTAGCGTGCGGCCGCGTCGGGCTGGAGCACGTGCAGGCAGCCCCGGTCGAAGGCGATGTCGAACTGGCGGTGGATGCGGCTGTCGGTGATGTCGTCTTCGAGCCAGAGCACCGGCAGATCGGGAGTGCGCTGGGCTGCTTCGTCGAGCGCGCGCTTCGAGACATCGGTCGCCACGACCTGGTGGCCGCGCTCGGCAGCGGCCACGGCCAGCTGCCCGAGCCCCGTTCCGATATCCAGCACCCAGGACCTGTCGGGGGCCAGCCGTTCGAACAGCTCGATCAGATCCGCATCGGCGGCTTCGGTGTACCAGGGAAGCTGTTCGGGGCGTTCCGACGCGTACACGGCGTCCCACTCGGGACCATTTTGCGGGGTGTACCTGCGCCCTGCGCGGTCGAGCGCGAGCGCGGCTTCGAGCATCTGCACCACGACTCCGATCGGCGGTGCAGGGCCGAGCTTGTGCTGTCGCTCGAGCGGAGCGTCGGCGACCTCGATGCCGAACGAAGGATGCAGCACGTGCATGCCGTCCTTCACCAGCTGCTCGATGTTGCGCTGCACGGCGGCGCCCGCGTACATGCCCGCGTTCATGGACGGCACGACGACTACCGGCGCCAACGTCGCCAGAGCGATGGCGGAGACCAGCGAGTCGTAGTCGCCCGTCGCGAGCCGGGACAGCGTCGTCCCGGTCGCCGGCCACACCAGCACCGCCTCGGCCCAGCTCGCGAGATCGATGTGCGGAACCCGCGTCTCGCCCTCGAACATGTCCGCGGCCACCGGATGGTGCACCAGCGATTCGATGGCGTACGTGTTGATGAAGCGCAGGGCGTTCCGGGTGGCCGCCACGCGCACTTCGAAGCCGCGCTCGAGCAGCCACTTCACCATGCTTGGCGCGTGCATCGCGTTCACCGCGCCCGACAGCGCCAGCACCACGCGGGGAGGCCGCCGGATCGCCAGCTCTGGCGCGTCCGCCTGTTCGACCGCTTCGATCGCGCCGGCCCCGGCTAGCAGCTCGAGCAGTTGATCGACGACGTTGTCTTCGCCGAGCTCCGCCCCGGTGAGCGCTTCGACGCGGTCGATGATTTCGCGGCGGGACCTCGGCTCGAGCAGGAAGAACAACAGCGCGTTCGCCAGCTCCGCCGACTCCGCGCGCAGCTGGTGCGCGCGACCGTCAGGCCCGACGACGACCGTCGTGTCGAGCGTGTCGTAGATGCGCACGACTCTCGCGCGCCGCCAGCGGACGGTGTCGGTCATCGTCTCTGCTACTCGCGGTCCGGACCGGACCGCCATGGGCTATCAACCACTACTGCCGGGTGCGCAGCCACCGTTGGCGTCGTAGCAGTTCGAGCTCGGGCCACATATCACGTCGCCCTGACTGTCCTTGCACTTCTCGCAGTAGGAGTTGGGTAGATCCTTGCATGCGACCGTCTTTTTCGGCTGCGGCGAGCTGCTGCCCCCGCAGGACATCACGGCGCCGGCGACGGCGACGGTGGTGACGGTCAATGCCGCCGGAAGGATCAACTGGCGAGCCCCGGTCCAGACCATGCTTGCAGGGTATCACGCTCGACTTGATTATCGTCATGGCGCGGCTATTTCCGATTCATTCTCTGCGGTTGACGGGCCAGCCCGGGCGCGGCGGCGCGCTACGCAAGCAGTCCGCGCTCGCGGAAATACGCGACGGCGTCGCGGATGGTCTCGTCGACGGGGCGGAAGCTCGCGCCGAGCTCCGTGCGCGTCTTGTCGTTCGAGTAGAACGACGGCTTGAGGCTGTACTCGAAGAAGCTGCGGCTCAGCAGCGGTTCCTTGCCGGTGCGGCGCGCAACGCGCTCCATCCCGGCGACGGCCGAGCGCGCCACCGCGACGGGGATCTTGAACAGGCGGCGCTCTTTTCCGGTGACGCGCCCGATGGCCTGCAAGAGCTCGCGGTTGGTCAGGTTGTGCGCCGTGGCCAGATACGTCTCGCCCGCGCGCCCCTTCTCGCTGGCGAGCACGTGCACCTCGGCCGCGTCGCGCACGTCGACGTAGTTGGCGCCGCCGTCCATGTACACCGGCGGGCTGCCCTTCAGCGAGTTGATGATGAGCTTGCCGCTCGGCGTGGGACCGATGTCGCCCGGCCCGAACACGAGGCCCGGACACACGATGCGCACGTCGAGGCCCCAGCGCGCGAAGTCGCGGGCGATGTTGTAGCTGTGGTACTTCGCGCGGCTGTACGGGAAGTCGATGTCCCACGCTTCGTACGGCTCGGTCTCGTCGGCGACGGCGCCCTCGGGCGGGCGCCCGAGCGCGACAATGCTCGCGGTGTAGATGACGTTCGCGCCAGCGCGGCGCGACGCCTCGAGCATGTTGAACGTGCCGCTCGAGTTGACCTCGTACATCGCCGTCGGGTCGGGCATCCACGCCTTGTAGATGGCGGCGGCGTGGAACACGGTGGAGACGCCGTCGACCGCGCGCTCGGCGTCTTCGCGGGACAAGACGTTGCCGCGCACCAGCTCCACGTCGAGCCCGGCGATGTTGTCGGTCGCTTCGCCCGGCAGCGCGAGCACGCGCACACGCCGACCGCGCTCGACCAGCGCACGCACGATCGCACTTCCTAGAAATCCACAGCCTCCGGTGACCAGTACCGTGTCGCTCATCGAGCCCTCCGCTCGGCGACTGTGACCCGGGACACCGCCGGCACGGAAGCCCTTGACACAACTGTCTACTGTACGCATACAGTAGACACATGGCCGTCACGAGCAGCCCAGCCATCACCGTGGACTTCGACAGCGCAGTCCCGGTCTATCGTCAGATAGCGGATGAAATCCGGGCACTTGTGGCCCGGGGTGAGCTCGAGGACGGCGCTGGATTGCCCAGCGTGCGACAGCTCGGCGGACAGGTCGGCGTGAACCTCAATACGGTCGCGCGCGCCTACCGCACGCTGGCGGACGAGGGGCTGGTGGAGCTCAGGCAGGGCGCGAGCGCGCGCGTGCGCGTGCCCGACGCGCCCTACCGCACAGCGATGGCGCCCGACGACGAGCGGCGGCTCGACGATCTGATCAGCCGCTGGGTGCTCGCCGGAGCCGACCGTGCCCGGATCGAGGAATTGATCCGCGGGGCGCTCGACAGGTTCTTTGCAGCCCGCGCCGCGGGCCGTGCTGATGGAGGCGGATCATGACGTTCGTCGCAAGGTTGGTTCTGGTTGTCTCGATTGCGAGCGTGGCGCTCGTCATCCACTGGGTCGCGCGCGTCTCGCATCCGCGGCGGCTCTTCTTCATCCACCTCGGTCGCGAGCTCTCGGACGCCGACCGAGCGCGTTCGCGACGTCTGGTGTGGGTCAACGCGATCGTGTCGCTGGTGGCGATGGCGCTGGTGTTCGTTCGCGATCCCAGCGGCATGCTCGTGCTCGCGGCGAGCCTGGCACCGCTGCTGCCCACGGCGTGGATGCTGGGCGAGGTGGTGGGGCTGGTGCGCTCGCTGCCCGTCGCGCGGGTGCCGGGGCGCTACACGGTGCCGCTCGGCGAGCAGCCGTCCGCGACGAGCTACGTCTCGGCGCCGCTGCAGGTTCTGAACCTGGTGCTGCTGCTGGTGACGGCTGTCGCCTTCGCGTGGCTCCTCACGCGCATGCCGGACAGTGTGCCGCTGCACTTCGACCCGCAGGGCCACGCCAACCGCTACGGCAGCCCGCGCGAGCTGTGGGGCCTGGGCTTCATCCAGATGTTCGACACGCTCTTGATGTGGGGCGTGGCGTGGGGCATGTCGCGCGAGCGCTGGGCGCTGCCGCCCGACAACGCGGAGCGCTACGCCGAGCTGCAGCGCGAGCGCCGCGGGCTGATGGTGCGCCTGCTCGAACTCATCATCATCGGCACCAACCTATCCGTCAGCATCACCTGGCTGTCGATCGCCGTGGCGGCCCGTGCCGGGCGCATGCCGGGCGTGGGCCTGCTGGTCGCGCTGCTTGTGGCTGGCGTCGCCATGTTCCTGCCGCTGGTCGTGTATCTGCGGCCGCTGATGCGCGTGCAGGATGAAATCCGCGAGCTGGCCGGCTCAGAGGTACTGGGGACGCGCAGCTCGGGCTGGAAGGCGAAGGGCCTCATCTACTTCGCACCGGACGACCCCGCGCTGCTCGTGCCCAAGCGCCGCGGTATCGGCCAGACCCTGAACTTCGGCCGCCCCGCCGCCTGGCTCATCCTGTTCGCCGTCATCGTGGGCGCCCCGCTGCTCTCCATCCTGGCCACGAAGCTGCTCGGGTAGAAGTCTATCTAGTCGCTTGGGGGCTTCGCGGGGTGTGTCCGGGCGCAGCGAGACCCCGCTTCGCGGGGACCCCTATCTCGCTGCGCCCGGACACACCCCGCTTCGCCACCGTTCCGGGCAGCAGCCTGCGCAAGCCCGCCCGCCCGAGGGGTTCGCATGCGCGCCGGGGTCGCGTAGGCTCGCCGGCGCAATGGAACTCGACTGGAAGGCCGTCACCGACGAATCGATTGGCTGGTTCAAGGATCTGCTCCGCATCGACACCACGAACCCGCCCGGCAACGAACGCCCGGCGGCGGACTACATCGCGCGCATCCTGGACCGCGAGGGGATCCGCTACGAGATCCACGAGAGCGAGCCCACGCGAGCCAGCATCGTGGCGCGGCTGGAAGGCAGCGGGAAGAAGGGGCCGCTGCTCTTGAACGGCCATCTGGATGTGGTCCCCGCCGATCCGCAGCACTGGGAGCACGAACCGTTTGCGGCGACCGAGGCGGACGGCTGCATCTGGGGACGCGGCGCCATCGACATGAAGAACATGGTCACGATGGGGCTGATGAGCCTGGTGCTGCTCAAGCGTCAGGGCGACAAGCTCGAGCGCGACGTGATCTTCGCCGGTGTGGCCGACGAGGAGGCCGGCTCGAACCGCGGCGCTCTGTTCCTCGTCGACCAGCACCCGGAGCTCGTGCGCGCCGACTACGTCCTGAACGAGGTCGGCGGCCACACGCTGTACATGGGCAACGAGCGTTTCTATCCGATCCAGGTCAGCGAAAAGGGCATCTGCTGGTTCGAGATCACCGCAAAGGGCGAGCCGGGCCACGGCTCGATGCCCCACGCCGACAATGCGGTGGTGAAGCTGGGGCGCGCCATCGCCGCGCTCGGAGCCGCCCGTCTACCGCAGCACAACACGCCCGTCGTCGAGAACTTCCTGCGCACGCTGGCGGGCGGCGCGCCGTTTCCGCAGAACAAGCTGATGCCGCTGTTGCTCGAGCCGCGGCTTGCCGGGCGTCTGCTGGACATCATCGGCAAGAAGAGCCCCGACCAGGCGATGGGTATCAACGCCATGCTGCGCAACACCACCTCGCCCACGATTCTCGCCGGCGGGAAGAAGGTGAACGTGATCCCCTCGTCGGCCAGCGTGCAGGTCGATGGGCGCGTCATTCCGGGCCGGCGCGTCGAGGAGTTCCTCGCGGAAGTGCAGCGAGTGATCGGGCCGGACCTGAAGCTCACCGTGCACAACCAGCACGACGGCACGGTCTTCTCCTCGAAGACCCCGCTCTACGACGCGATCGTGGACAGGCTGGCGGAGCACGCACCGGGCGCGACGCCGGTGCCCTACATGATCCCGGGTTTTACGGACTCCTTCGCCTACGCGAAGCTGGGTGCGGTCTGCTACGGCTTCTCGCCGGTGGAGCTGGGCCCCGACCTCAACTTCACGCGCATGTACCACGGCCACAACGAGCGCATTCCGGTGGCGGGCTACCGCTGGGGTCAGCGGGTATTGTACGAGGTGGTACGAGACTTCTGCACATGATGCGCGAGGAAACGGGCCCCGGCCCGCTCGCCCTAGAACACCGCCGCGGAGAGGGCTAGGCTCGGATCCGGCCCGGCCGGGCGTAAGGATCGGCCGGGTCTTCGCGTCGAAGAAACACCGGAGGGATCACTGCCGAATACCGACGAGATGGCCGCCCAGCGCATTGGGCAGGTGATCGGCGAGCGCTGGACGCTGGAGCGCCTGCTCGGCACCGGTGCAGCCGCGGCGGTCTACGCGGCTCGTGGTCCGGAAGGCCAGTCCGTTGCGGTCAAGCTGCTGCACGCCGAGATGAGCCAGAGCGAGGAAGTCCGCTCGCGCTTCCTGCGTGAAGGGTCGACTGCCAAACGCATCACGCACCCCGGCGTGGTCGAGGTGCTGGAGCAGGGCGCGTCGGATCCGGGGTCGGCCTACATCGTGATGGAGCTGCTCGACGGCGAGCCGCTGTCCGAACGCCTCAAGCGCGAGGGCGGCCTCGAGCTCGACGAGCTGCTCGACTACGTGGAGCAGATCCTCGAGGTGCTGGTCGTGGCGCACGCCGAGGGCGTTGTGCATCGCGACCTGAAGCCGGGCAATCTGTTCATCACCCAGGTCGGGCGGGTCAAGCTGCTCGACTTCGGCGTGGCGCGTCTGGTTGAACCGGGCGCGGGCACGGAGCGCACGCGGGCGGGCATCACGCTCGGGACCGTGCCCTACATGGCGCCCGAGCAGGCGCTGGGCAAGACGCAGGAGATCGACGGCCGCACGGACCTGTTCGCGCTGGGCGCCATGATGTTCCGCATCATCTCGGGGCGCCGGGTACACGAAGCCGAGAACGACACCGAGTTGCTCGTCGCCATGGCTTCCAAGCCTGCACCGCCGCTGGCCAGCGTCGCTCCCGATGCGCCGGCCGACGTGTGCGCGATCGTCGATCTCGCGCTCGGTTTCTCGCGCGATGCCCGCTACCCCGACGCGGGGACCATGCTCGCCGACGTGCGCGCTGCGGCGAGTGGCGAGCCGCCTGCCTTCGCGCGGCAGCGCTTCGCGTCCAGCGAGCAGGCGACGGTCATGGGCGTCAAGGCAGGGGGCGGAGCGGAAGTGGCGCGCGCGCCCACCATTGCCGCATCGCCCGACGCCGAGGCGCCGGACAGCGCGGCCGACTCCGGCGAGGAAGGCGCGGAAGCGCTGGTCGGCCAGGTCCTGGCCGACCGCTACCAGGTCGAAGCTCTGCTCGGCTCGGGCGGCATGGGCTCGGTGTACCGCGCCGAGCACGTGCACATGCGCAAGGCCGTGGCGGTGAAGGTGCTGCACCGCGAGATGACCTACTTGCCCGAGGTGGTGGCGCGCTTCGAGCGCGAGGCCGTTGCCGCCGCGCGCATCGAGCACCCGAACGTCGCCGGGGCCAAGGACTTCGGGCGTCTTCCGGACGGCTCTTTCTACCTGGTGCTCGAGTACGTCGAGGGGCGCAGCCTCCGGCGCGTGCTCGACGAGGAAGGCACCCTCGACGCCGCGCGCGCGCTCAACATTGCAGGCGAGATCACCGCGGCGCTCGCGGCCGCGCACGCGTCGGGCATCGTGCATCGCGACCTGAAGCCGGACAACGTGATGCTGGTGCCGCGGCCCGGCGAGCGCGACGCGGTCAAGGTGCTCGACTTCGGCATTGCCAAGCTGAGCGCGGAAGACACGCGCGACCAGCCGGCGCTCACGCGCGTCGGCAGCGTGTTCGGCACGCCGGAGTACATGTCGCCCGAGCAGGCCGTGGGTCAGGCCGTCGACGCCCGCTCCGACCTGTACACCGTGGGCATCCTGCTCTACGAGATGCTCGAAGGGCACACGCCGTTCGCGGGCGAGGGCGACATGGTCGGCGTGCTGACCCGGCAGATGACCGCGGAGCCGCCGCCGCTCTCGGCGGGCATCGATCCCGAGCTCTCGGCGCTGGTGATGACCCAGCTCGCCAAGTCGCCCGATGGGCGCATCCAGACGGCCGACGAGCTGCTGTCCCGGCTCAGGCACCTCGAAGGCGCCGTCACGCCGTCGCCTGGGCCTGCGTCGTCGGCGCGGAGCTCGCTGGCGCTGGGCGACACGATGCTCGGGGGACCTGTTTCGGCGGGCGCTGTGGGAGCGGCGACGGCGCCGGGCGCGATCGCGCCCGGCGCCGGACGCGAACCGCTCGAGCGGGCGGCGTTGCCGCAGAAATGGCTCGCGACGCTGAAGCGGACCGTGCGCATCGGCGGCCAGCCGATCCCCATGTGGGCGCTGGCGGCCGCCGCGCTGGTCGTGCTGGTCGTCGGCTTGTCCGTGATCGGTGGCGTCGCGATCGCCGCTGGCGGTGGGTCCAGCGGCTCGGTTCTGGAGCGCGCCAAGGAGTCGCTGGTCACCGATCCAAAGCTCAGGGCGTTGCTCAAGCGAGCGGAGAGCGGCGACCCGGCGGCGATCAGCGAGCTGGAGAAGAAGCCGGCGTCGCAGCGCAATGCATTCGTGTGGCGCTCGCTCGGCCTGGGCTACACCAGGAGCGGGAACCTGCCGGCGGCGGTGAACGCCTTCAAGCATGCGCTCGACAAGGATTCCGCGTTCAAGAAGGACCAGGCGGTGCTCGACGATCTGCGCAAGGCCGCGGAGGACAGTCGCAGCTCGCAGGCAGCGCTCGAGCTTGCGGCGGGTCCGCTGGGGTCGGCTGGCGTGGACATCATCTACGAGGTGGCGACGTCGAGCAGGGTCCGCAGGCCGCTGGCCCAGCACGCCAAGGAGCTATTGGAGCGCGATGCGGTGAAGTCCAAGGCGTCGGACGCGCTCAAGGTCGCGCTCGAGCTGCGCAAGACGCACAAGTGCAAGGACGTGAAGGAGCTCCTGTCGCGCGTGCAGAAGGAGGGCGATCGACGCTGCCTGGGCAAGCTGAAGCGGCTGAAGTCCCACCGCGGCTGCGGGTTCCTCGGGCTCGGCGACTGCTACGGCTGCTTGCGCAAGGGCAGCGAGCTGTCCGACGCGACCAAGGCGGTCGAGGGGCGGCCGGGGCCGTTCGACAAGTGAGCGGCGCGACGCGCGGGTGACGGCGCGCTTGGCGTCGGGGGGACGGTGCGGCGCGCTTGTGACGGCGCGCTTCGCGTCGGTCGGACCTTCTCGTACTCGCAGGCCCAAGTCCTCGGCTCCGCACAATGCGCAACGCGTGGACGCGCGCGTGCTGCGGTGGCTCCGCCTGCGGGGGGCCTGCTGCGCCGCGAAGGCCGCGCCCGCCGCTTCGCTCGTCACGACGTGCCGCCACGCATGGCTGCGGCCACCTTCGGTGCGCCCCGCTTGCGCTCGAAGCAAGCGTGCCGCCGCAGCGTTCGAGCCGACCGCCTCGCGAATGGCGACGGGCACCTCGTCGCTCGACACGGGCACCTTGCAATTGGCGTCGACCGCCCGAGCGTTCGAGTCGGCCGCCTCGCGATTGGCGCCGGGCACCTCGTCGTTCGACACGGGCACCTTGCGATTGGCGTAGGCCGCCCTGCAATTGGCGTCGACCGCCCGAGCGTTCGACCCGGGCACCGCGCCGCTGGAGCGGGGCACCTTGCGCTTGGCGTCGAGCGCCGTTCATCTGGAGCCGGGCTCCGCTGCTAGCGCGGCAGAAACCCGGGAAATCCCGCTGGATTCCGCCCGGGATCGGCGGGCTCCCGGAAAAGGGCGGCGGGCTCCCCGCGAGGCGCGGCGGGCTCCGCCGGCGCCTCGCGGGATCTGGCTCAGGCGCTGGCGCCCGCTGCCGCTCCGTTGCCGGAGCCGGCGGCCGCGGGCTCGCCGGCGCTCGCGTCCGCGCTTTCCTGCTGTTGATCGGCGGGGCTGTGGTCGATGAACTGGCGGTACTGCGGTGAGTGCGCACCGAACAACGCGCGCACCACCTCGCTGCCGCGCACCACCAGCGTGTTGGCCGCCAGGGCCGCCTCGCTGAAGGCGGCGCGCGCCGCGGTCTCCGCCGGCAGCGCGACGTTCGCCTCGTCGGTGTCCTTGCGGGCCTGGTCCAGCAGATTGCCGAGCTGGTCGAGCGCGGCCTTGCGGTACGCGGCCGTGCCGGGGTTTTCCTTGATGAAGGCGGCGATGTCACCGGCGGCGCGGATCAGATCGTCGGGCGTGGCGCCGCTCGGCGGCAGCGTGCGCACGTTCTGCTCCGCGCCGGGCACGGTGTACAGCAGGACCGGCCGCCACGCGCCCATCCAGTCGTGCAGCTTGCCGAGCGCCGTGTCGCGCTCGGCGCGCTCCTTGTCGCCCTGGACCGCTGCGCCCTGGTAGCGCTGCCAGGCCTTGTTCACCAGCGCCGCCTGCGCGTGCACCAGCGGCTCCAGCGCCGCCAGTGCGGGCTGCGCGTCCTTGTTGTCGTCGATGGTCGACTCCAGCCGGTTGATGTCCCGGCGGATCCTCACAAGCGTGCGTGAAGGCATGCCTCTCCTCCCTGTCTTTCCCCACCACCCGGACGCCCCCCATGAGCGCCCCCCGGCAGCGGCGGCCACTGTATCACGAATCCCGCGGATCCGATCCCATCGCCCGGAGAATCCATGTTTAAGTCAAACATGGAATAGCTAGCCAGCGCTTCCGCGCCCGCGCCGGCTGTGGGCGCGCGGAGCGCGCGGACGGGCAGGAAATCGCCAGGAACTGCCCACGGCGTCACGCCCTGCGCCGGGCGCGCGTTGCCCTGTGGATAGCCCACGTCGTGCGCGACCGCTCCCCGGTTCCAGGTAACGAGACGTCAGCACAGCGTTTCATGTTGACGCCTTCGTTCCGCAGAGCGACTGTCGTTCACGGAGGCTCGCATGGCACGCATCTCGCTCGCTCGCTCGCTCGCTCGCTCGCTCGTTTGCCCTTCTGGTCGCGGTAGTCCTCTTTGCCGGGGTCGAGGCTGGATGTAGCCAGCAGGAGGTCGCGCGGAGCAACGTCGATCATGGGAAGGGCGCCCTGGTCCCGACCGATGTCGTCCTCGACCCGAACGTGAAGGGCGGGAAAGAGGCGACGCTGGACGTGGACACCGCGTCGCTCGACGACCTACGGAGCAAGCTGGAGGACCTGTTCGTCGGGAACCTTGCGAACGCGGAGGTGATCGTGAACCCCGACTTTCTCCCCCGCCTCTATAGCAGCTGCCTTCCTGGGCCGGATCATGCCTGCTTGTGGCCCGAGGACCCTTCCCAACGCGATCAGGCCGGGTTCATCATCACTCCGTTCAACGGGCACCCCTTGGTAAGCCCGACGCTGGTGAACGCCAATCCGCTGCCTTTCCTGTCGGATATCGGCATGGCGCTACCTGGTGACGTGGCTACGCAGCTGTCGCTCTACCTACCTGACAGGCCGAACGTCCGACTGTTCGTCAAGCTGGATCCCTCGCACGCCTACGTCGGCACCCGCGACGGCTCGACCGGCGTGTGGCTCCCTGTGGTGGTAGAAACCCAGAATCCCGACAGTCGTTTCTTCCACTGCGGGGGAAGCCAGAACGACCTGCCATACTGCACGGGCGCGGGGGGACTGGTGGAGACGTTGCTGGGCTATGGCTGCAAGGAGGTCGATATCTGGGTCAAGCTGAACCGGATCCGCCTCTACGTGGGTTTCATTCCTTCGAAGCGCTCCGCAAGCTGCAACCCGTATGGGGACGACAAGCCCAACCGCTGGATGCAGCAGATCCCATACGGGCGGGACTTCGATCAGCCCTGCCTCAAGATCACCACGACGGTGAGTCCAGCCGTGAAGATCACGAAGTTTGGCGACGGGGGCGACGCCGAGCTCAAGGCCGAGCCCTATGACTGCAGCAATATCGGGCTCTATCCGACAGGTCTCGTCTGCCCCTCGGACGCCTGCGACAGCCTTGCCACGAGCAATGCCATTCCTACTGCGCAGGAGAAGGTCGCGTCAGCGTTCCAGAACATGGGCAAGGATATCGCGAAGTACCTCAACTACAGCGGCCAAACCCTGCCCACCTGCGACGTGAAGGACCAGCAGTGCCTGACCTCGCTCGTCGCCGCCTCCGCCACGGAGGTTGCGTACGGCTGGTTCGCGAACGCGTTCCTGAACCCGGACCACCCTGAGCGCCACTACCCGATCCTGAATGTCCGGCACGGCACGTCTCACCTCTACTTCGACTACGCCGTCGACACCGACGGCGACGGCGTGCCGAACGTCGACGACAACTGTCCCGACACGCAGAACTCGGCCACCAATACACCGGCGGACCCACAACTCGACAGTGATGAGGACGGCATCGGCGACGCCTGCGATCCGTGCCCCCATTCCGACCGCATTCCGGGAGCGCCAGACAAGGACGGCGACTGCATCCCGGACGACGTCGACAACTGCCCGGACGTGTGGAACGAGGACCAGTTCAACTCCAACGTCCATGCGGAGGAAAAGCTTCACATCGGCCGGTACTACCCCACCACCGACAAAGTACGCCCGCGGGGCGACGCCTGCGATCCGTACCCCAGCGCGAGGGCCAGCACCAAGACGAACGCGCTGGTCGACCAGTTCTCCGCGTCGTGCAAGTCGCCGTCGCTCCACTGCACGACAGGTGCTTGGACCTCGCAGCAGGAGATCGACTGGGGCGGCGAACAGATGGAGGGCCTTTGGAGCACCAACGGCGTCACCCAGCTCGCGCACTGCAACTGCGAAAAGGGGGAGGAGGACGACCTCGATACGCGCGTCAACTTCTGTAGGACATTCACGGACACTGGCAAGGCGCGCTGCACCATCGGCAACCACAAGAGCTATCCCGGCGCCGACGGTAGGTCGATCAATTCCAAGTGGGTTTCCGAGACCACGCAGCCGCTCTACGACGAGAAGCACGACAAGAACGGCAACAACGGCTGCTATCTCGACGGCAGCTGCCCCGTCGAGCGCAACTACCGCTTCAGTTCGGACTACGTCTACAACACCTGGAAGACCGGCAACGCCTCGGCCCTGTGGCGCTTCGACAAGGATTTCGATCTGCTGGGCTTGCAGCCCGTCAACAACGAGGACGACCTGATTGCCGTCTCGAAGAGCTTCAACGGCCTGGGCTGGGCGTACACCTCCGAGCTCGACTCGACCGAGTTCCCCTCCAACCAGCTCGCCGCCGACCCGCTTAATGCCGACGACTTGGCGCATGCCTCGAACAAGCAGGCTACGGTCGCCGACGCGGCCGATCACTACTTCATCCAGGAGCCCGGGATCGTCTCCGGCCTGCTGCGCGGCGGCCTGACCTGCCCGCCGGGCCCCGCTTGCGGCCATGATCTCACGTCGATCGTCGACCAGCCCTGCCGGAACTGTCTGAAGAACGACTTCCCGACCTGGCTGTTCAAGGATGGTAACGTGATCGTCGAGATGAGCCAGGGGCTGCAGGTCGACGAAACGTCCAAGCTCGACCCGGGCCTGGTGACCATGCTGCAGGATCCGACGCAGATGCTGGTGCCTGTCAGCGAGCCCGTCTCCTTCCTGCGCGCCGGGGGCTACTTTGCCCGCGCCTATTCGCTGGATCGCCAGACGCTCAACGTGACCGGCGTCGTGGCTGCGTTCGATCGGGCGCTGGTCGGTATCAACTACCAGTTCATTGACTACGACCCGCCACCGACCCACGTGTTCGCGGCCAGCGCCATGCAGAACAAGGTCTACGGCGTTGCCGCTACCGACTCCGGCGAGCAGCTGATCGTCCTGTTGCCGGACATCTTCGGGCTCGGAGGGACCCCGCCGCCGCCCACGATCATTCCGCTCTCGGGTATCGATGCGGACGCGACGCCGCTCTCGCTCGTCTATCGCGCCCGGGACGCCCAGCTGTACCTGATCGATGTGCAGCAGCGCGCCTGGTCCAGGCGCCTGCGGCTGGTGCGCATCACGCAGTCGGGCGGGGCGGCAACGGTGCTGGCGACCACGCCCTACTTCCGCGCGGGCAGCAGCGTGTATCTGTCCGCGACCCAGCCAGGCAATCTGCTGCTCGCCGAAAGCAAGGGGCCGGGCAGCACGCTGTTCATGACCCTGGCGCCCACCCGGGACAGCGTCGAGCTCACGGGCTGGCTGGTGAAACAGGGCTCGCTTCTCGCTCCGCCCGACTCGCGCGGCGCTTCCGGCGTGAGCGTGGCGATGCAACACAGGCCGCGTGGGCCGATCCAGGCCCTGGAGATCCCGGGCAGCAGCTTCCACCGGCCTGACAAGCCGCACCAGCTACCGCCAGGGTGGCAGTGATGGCGCGGCGTGCCGCGGCGGCAGGGCTCGTCTCGCTGGCGCTGGCGTTTGCGATCTGGTCGGGCTGCCAGGGCAGCTCCAGCAGCGGTGCGCGGGGTAGAACCGGCGGCGCGGCTGGGCAGGCGACCGACGCACAGGCGGACGCATCCGACGCGGGCGGCGTGGCGAGCGGGGGCGCGGCCGGGGACGCGACGGCGACCGACGCGGGCCCGCCCTATCCGGGTGCGCAGGCATGCCAGTGGCCGGGTTGGTACGCGTCGCCCGCTCTGCCGAAGGGGTGCTTGTCGGTGTGCATTCCGGATGACATCACGGCGCGCGTGCCGGCTTTGAAGTGGGACGACCGCAGCGACTGGTGCCCGGGCTGCAAGTGGCTCGAGCCTAGGTGGTGGCCTGGGGCGACGCCGGCCAAGTCGGCGCCGGTCGAGTCGTACGTACAAGCGTTTGGGCCCGGTCCGGATATTGTCGAATTTGGCCTCCACAATCCCGACAAGAGCTCTACCGCGGCCATGTACGATAGCTCGGGCAAACCCGTTGCGAGCATCCGCGTGGACGTGAGCGCCTGCACGACCTTTGCTCCGATGATGATTGGCCAGGACGGGACGACGGCCATGCGGTACCAGAGCCTGGGCTCCAACCAGCGCTGGATGCTGCGTCCGATGGACCGCGCCGGCGAGCTGATGCTCGACACCAAGCCGGACTTCACCTACAGCGACGCCTTCATAGGTCAGAGTACCCCCAATCAGAGCTTCTTCACCAAGGACTGGATCGTCGATGCCTTGGGCGGCAACTTCATGTCGCTGGTGGACGTGAAATCGGGCACGGCGCAGAAGGTCGCGAGCCTGCCCGGGGCGCCCCCCGGCGAGTACGACGATGCCGTCATCTCCGGCAACGCCGTCTTCGTGAATGCGTTCACCGACAGGAACAGTTGGTTCGTGGTGCAGAACGGTGTGGCCAAGCCCTTCCTGGGCGGCGCGAGCGTCGACATCGAGCGGCTCGCCACCGACGGCAAGTGGATCGTGTGGAACGAGGGCACGCAGCTCGTCCCCGACCCCGCCGATCCGGGCCGCATGCTCGCGCAGCGTCACGACCTGTACCGCACGCCGTTCACCACGGACGCTACCAAGATCCAGCGGCAGCTGCTGGTGCCGAACACGCGTCTTCTGTACGGTTCTCCGATCTTCGCCAACGGCCACTTCACAGGGATCTTTGATCTGGACGCCGACTCCGGCACCCCCTTGCGCACCGACGCGTTGGTGGTGGACGTGGAGACCGGTCGCGCCTGGACCAGCGATCTGCCCCAGGGCTACGCCTGGGGCGACCGGAACTATCCGACGGCGACCGAGCTCTGGGGCGCTATCTCGCCCAATCCGATCATGACCGGCTACGCCTACACCATCGCCCGCGTCCCCTACGCCGACATGACCCAGATCCAGGCGGCGATGCCGTGAAGCGGCTGGCGCGCATCGGGGGCTTGGCGGCATTGTTGCTCGTGCCGGCCTGCCTGGATTTCCCCGGCCCCGTCCCGTCCCCGCCCAATAGTCTGATCTTCACCGATCTGACGGGCATCGATAACTACGGGGACATGCCTTTCATCGCGGCCGGTGCCACTCTCCGCCTCAAGGTCGATGAGAATGCGGCGCCGGCGAAACTGACGAGCGCGACTTCCGACCACCCGGAGCGGCTGGGGGTGAAGAGCTTCAAGAGCGGCCTGCTCGTGCTCCAGGCAGGGCAAGCGGGGATTGCCCACATCGACGCCAAGACGGCCACGGGCGAGAGTGGTCACGACTTCTTCGTGAAGGCGATCGCTTCCAGCAGTCTGGCTATGCCGAACGAACGGATCCTGGGCTTGCCGAAGGAAGGGATCGCGCTGCCGCCCGGAGCCGATTACTCCTTCCGGCTCGAGCACTTCGACGAGCGAGGCAAGGAGCTGACGGGCTTCGGCGCCGAGCCCATAAGCGCCACGCCCGCGAGTGCGCTCGTCCTGGAGCCGGATTCCGACAACTTCCATCTCGTCGCGCCGCCCACGGCCGGCACGGGAATCGACCTGCACGCCGGCAGCATCCACGAGACGATCGATGTGGCCGATCCAGCGACCAGCGTTGAATCGATCTTCCTCGCCGACGGCTCCGCGCCGGCCATCACGCAGTTGCCGTTGAGCTTCCCTGCGTACCTCGCGACCAGCCACTACTACCTGGGCGCTCGGCTCGCTGACGGCCACTACCTGCTCGGGCCCTGCGACGACTTCGCGCTCGATACTGTCCAGGGCGGCCCCGTCGTCGTCACCGGAGCGCCCGATCCCTCGGACCCATGGCGCCAGCTGTCACTACAGTTTCAATTCGGGACCGACGTGTTTTCGGTGACGTGCTTCGGCAAGACGGTGACGTACACGGCCAACGTGCAGTGAGCCGTTTCGCCGCCGGACCGCTGACCCCTCACGTGCCAGGCGCGCATCGCCTCGCGCGGGGGCGACGCATTGCCGCGGCGCTTTGGGCGCTCTGCGTCCTGCTCGCGGCGGCACCGGCGCGGGCCGCCCCGGTGCACAGCGTACCGGCGCGCAGCGGGACCGGCGCTCCGCGTGCGGTCGCGACGACGCGCGCTGCGCCCGCGCCGCCCGCGCGTCGTCGCGAGCTTGGTCTGCGGCTGGGTGGGGCGTATCCGATCTGCACGGACCAGGACTGCGTGCCGCACGTGGGGGAAGGCGTGCGCCTGCACGCGCTGTTGCCGACGCTGGGGCGGACGGCCGTGGGGTTTTCCGTGGGGTACGCGCGCTTCAGCTACGTCGACACGCTGACCGGACAGCGGCATCCCGCCATGACGACAAGCCTGCGCTTGCTGATGCGCCTGTATCCCGTGCTGGGCCGCCGCGGGGCGCTGTTCTTCGAGTGCGGCCTGGGCGCGGCGATCTCGGACCAGCACGGCTACACCGGCGGCGGTCCGACGTTCGGCGTCGGTCTGGGCGTTCCGATCACGGTAGCGTCCTGGCTGCGTCTCGGGCCGTACGCGGCGGGCTTGTTCCACTTCGCGGGCCCCGGAGATTGCTCCGGCAACGAAACGAGCTCCGGAGGCCCGTGTGGTCGCCCCGCGCACACCGGCTACTTCAGCTTCGGGCTGGAGACGACCGCACAGTACTGAGGTCGGGACCCTTGAAGCGTGCTCGAGCCCGGATTCCACGTTGAGCAATGCCGCGCCGGCGCGTGTTGACACTCCGGGCTTCCGGCGCGCACTCTGGGAGTACAAGGGTGGTTCCACAGCGCACATCCGATCTGTTTCGACGCTGCGCCGCGGCAGCAGGGCTCGTCTCGCTGGCGCTGGCGTTTGCGATCTGGTCGGGCTGCCAGGGCAGCTCGACCAGCGGTGCGCGGGGCGGAACCGGCGGCGCGGCGGGGCAGGCGGCGGATGCGCAGGCGGGAGCGCCCGACGCAAGCGGCAGCGGTGGTACGGGTGTGGCCGGGGACGCGACGGCGACCGACGCCGCCCCGCCGTATGCGGGCGCGCAGGCGTGCCAGTGGGCCAGATGGTACGCTTCACCTGCTTTGCCGAAGGGGTGCTTGTCGGTGTGCGTTCCGGACGACATCACGGCGCGCGTGCCGGCGCTCAAGTGGGATGACCGCAGCGATTGGTGCCCCGGATGCAAATGGCTGGAGCCGAGCTGGTGGCCGGGGGCGAAGCCGGTCAACTCGGCGCCCAGCTCGACCGCCGTCGACGGCTTCGGAGCGGGACCCGACCTCGTGGAGCTGGGGTTGCACAATCCCGACAAGAGCTTCACGGTGGCCATGTACGACGCTTCCGGAAAGGCCGTATCCGCCATTCGCGTGGACGTGAGCGCCTGCACGACGCTAGCAGGCATGACGATTGGCCAGGATGGGACGACCGCCATTCGCTACCAGAGCCTGTACTCCAACCAGCGCTGGATGCTGCGCCCGATGGACCGCGCCGGTGAGCTGATGCTGGATACGACGCCGGACTTCAGCTACAGCGACGCGTTCATAGGCAAGAACACACCCAATCAGGCCTTCTTCACCAAGGACTGGATCGTCGAGGCCTTCGGCGGCAACTTCATGTCGATGGTGGACGTGAAGGCCGGCACGGCGCAGAAGGTCGCGGGTCTGCCCGGCGCGCCGCCGGGCGAATACGACTCCGCCGTCATCTCGGGCAACGCCGTCTTCGTCGAGGCGTTCACCGATCGAAGCAGTTGGTTCGTGGTGCAGAACGGCGTGGCCAAGCCGTTCCTGGGCGGCGCGAGCGTCGACATCGACCGCTTCGCCACCGATGGCAAGTGGATCGTGTGGAACGAGGGCACGCAGCTCGTCCCCGATCCCGCCGACCCGAGCCGGATGCTCGCGCAGCGCCACGATCTGTACCGCACGCCGTTCACGACCGACGCCACCAAGATCCAGCGGCAGCTGCTGGTGCCCAACACGCCGAGGTTCTACGGCACCTCGAGGTTCGCGAACGGTCACTTCACTGACATCACGCTGAGCCGCGCCGATGGCTCGGCCGCCGTTCACAGCCAGGCCTGGGTGGCAGAGGTCGACACCGGCCGCGTGTGGACCAGCGATCTGCCACAGGGCTACGTGTGGGGCGGCCGGAACTACCCCACTCCGACCGAACTCTGGGGCGCCATCTCGCCGGGCCACTACAACGTCCAGTCCGCCTACACCATCGCCCGCGTCCCCTACGCGGACATGACGCAGATCCAGGCGGCGATGCCGTAGTTGGAGAGGCGCTTGTCGCTTTCGGTTTCATGCTTGTCCCTCCCCGTGTGCTCCGGCCCGCCGTGCGCTGCTTGGCGGACGATACGAATCCGGTCGCCGCTTCCGTGAGCGAGTCGTGAAGATCGCAGCCGCTATCGGAGCTCTGTCGTGCGCGGCGTTGTTGCGGCTACCCGCTGCGGCTGCTACCGAGCCAACCCACCCCGTAGAGCTGCCGCCGGCGCTGGTGCGGTTTTCTGCAGGGCTCGGCTGGGTGGGGGCTCGCGCGGGGCTGACTGGCGCTGCACGGATCTACGGACGCTTCGGTGCGGGCGTGCAAGGGGCGGCGTTCACGGTTGCGCATCTGCCTGCTGGTGGTGACGCGCAGGCGTGGAGCGTTGGACCCGTGGCTGCTGCGATGCTCAGCCGGCGTTTCGCCCTGCTGGCGGGTGGCGGGTATGCGCGGGTGCACCACCAGTATCTGGACCAGGGTCTCTCGTACCAGGGCTACTTCGTCAACGGCGCGCTCGAGTGGCTGGCTGCGTCGGGGTTCGGAATCGCGCTGCGCTGCGACGTTGTTGCCGATCCGCAGCGCCGCGTTCCTGCCGACAGCCTGTTCACACTGGCCGTGGAGCTGGGTCCGCCGTAGCCCAGCGGGGCGGGGGGGCGCCGCGCGCTCCAGTGCGCCCCTCGGCGCGCTTGTCTGAACGCTCCGCTACGCCGCGTTCCGCGACAGCGGCTCGATCACGGGCAGGCCGGCGAAGGCGCAGTCGGCGACGAGCAGATCTGCACCGGGCACATGGCGTTGACCGGTGCTGCGGGCGATGGTGCGGGCTGCGGAGTAGAGCTCGCGTGCGGTGGGGATGCGGGTGGGTACGGGCTGCACGCGGCAGCGTGCACAGGCCAGGCGGTAGGCGGCCTTGACCAGGCTGCCGGCGTCGCGCACGAGCCAGTTGTAGTCGCGGCGCCCCTCCTGCAGGGAACGCAGCCACTCGGTAGGTCGCTCGATCTCCTCGGTGCTTGTGATCATGGTGTCTCCCCGCAAACTGGTGCGCTGCCCTGGCGAGCTACGCCGTGTCGCGCAGTCACCGGAGTCCTCCAGAGCTCTGTGTGCCGTCAGCTCCTTGGTCGCTGCCGGACGCACTTGCCTGCATCGGCGCTTTTGCCAGAGGGCCCGGTCGTGGGCCAACTTCCGCGCAAAAGTTTCCGGTTTCCTCAGCGATTCCGCTCGTCGAGGCGGCGGAAGCCTTCGAGGATCAGCGACTCGCTGCTGGCCTGGATGGTCTCTTCGCTCGGCTCGTACGCCGGGTCGAGCTCGAAGGCGCCGGACGACAGCGCGAGCAGCTCGTAGAACGCATCCGCGCCGACGAGCGTGTCGTCGCAGGTCGCGTGCACGATGCGGCCGCTCTTGAAGTGGACTTCGCCGGCGTGCTCGTCCGACTTCAGCGCGAGCCGCCCGTTCTTCTGCCCTGCGCCGAGGATCTGCACCAGATCCGGCAGGCCCATCTCCGACAGCGAGCCGGCGACGCCGGCGCTCGGGCGCTTCTCGGTGGGCTCCCGGGTCCTGCCCAGGCGCCGGAGCTTGCCGGCCAGCACATCGCCGCTGGTCGGCTTGACGACGTAGTCCTGCGCGCCCAGCGAAAACCCGCGGTCGACACTGGCCGTGTCCGATGCTCGCGCTACGAAGAAAAACGGGATCTCCTGCGTTGTCTCGCCTTCGCGCAGCGCGCGTAGAAGCTCGAAGCCGTCGAACGGCGTGAGTTCGACCTCGGAGAGCACGTAGCTCACGCGGCCCTCCTTGGCCTTCTCCAGCGCCTGGTCCGCGCTGCGCGCCAGCACGACCTCGAACCCCTGGGCCACCAGTCTGAGCTCGATCAGCGTCGCCTCGTCCAGGTTCGGCTCGACCAGCAGCACGATCGAGTCGGAGTCGGAGAGCTTCCGTCTCAGATCCTCCCCGGCTACCAGATGACCGAGCAGTTCCACCAGGTCCGGATCGAACAAGCTCCCCTTGAGCTGGCCGAGCACATCGAGCGCCTCGGTGTGTGCGAGCACGCGCCGGTAGGGATTGCGGGGGTTGAGCGTGAGGTCGGAGTACGTGTCGCAGAGCGTGAGGATGCGCGCGCCGAGCGGGATGTCCTTGCCGGCCAGATGTCCCGGAAAACCCTGGCCGTCGAAGCGTTCGTACATGGCCGAGACGGCGCGGTTGGAGCCCGCCGGCAGTCCAACGCTCTCCAGCAGGCGCACCGGCGTCTGCACGAGCTTTTCCGCCGCGGTGCGGTGCGTGGCGTACTGCGCCGCGTTCAGCGCGGTCAGGTGATAGGACACGGTCTTGCCGACGTTGTGCAGGTTGGCGGCGATCGTCAGCTCGATCTGCGCCATCTCGTCGAGGCCCAGGCGCTCGGTGAGCAGGCGGCCGAGGCGTGCGACCGAGGCGGAATGGCCGCGGAACTCGTCGCGCGCGTTCTCGTTGAGCGCGACCATCAGGTTGAGCATCTCGGCCAGATCGAGCAGGCGGCGATCCGGACCTGCGCGCGGCGCGTCGGGCGTAAAGCTGACGGCGCCGGGGGTGGAGAGCTGCGCCGCGGACTGAACCCCGGACGGTATGGAAGGTGCGTGGGTTCCCGGCGGCAGCGGCGGCGGGGCCAGCCGCTCCTGCGGAGGTGGCGGCCGGGTGGATCGCCTCTGCAATCCGTCGTCGAACATGTCGCTCGTCGACTGGAGCTGGGAGAAGGTCTCCAGGTCGACGCCCGCGAAGGACTGGATTTCCCCCTTGTACCACTTGGCGATGGCAGCCTGGACCGAAGCCGGCCGCGCGAAGTAGACCCGGACTTTCTTCACGCCGGTCGCGATCGCGATCTGCTTGACGTGCTCGGGAATGCCTGCATCCGGCGAGACCAGCGACAGCGTGTCGCTGTCCTTGTCGTAACGGACGGGGAAGGCGAGCAGCTTCTCGGCCGTGCGCTCGGGCACCTTGGAGAGCGCCGCCATCGGGACGTTGAGGCGCGCCAGCTTGGCGGTCGAGACGTATTGCGTGCGGGTCTTCTCCGCGACGAAGCGCAACAGCCCCGTCTCGTCGATGGCACCGATGCGCAGGAGCGCCTCCTCCATGCGCTCGTCATGCAGCTTCATGTTGTTGAGCGCGGACTGGAGCTGCGCGTAGTTGATCAGGCCGTCCGCCTGCAAGCGCTCGCCGACCCAGGTGGAGGACCACATATATCCACGATTATGCTGGGAGCTAGGCGCGCGCGCGTCAATCGCGGGATGCGCCTTGCCGGCCGATGACGCGTTTCGGGCCGGCGAGGGCAGGGGCCACGCCCTGCCTGCCGGCCCGGGCCGGGATCAGAGCAGGAACGAGGCGCCCAGCGAGATGTAGGGCACGCCCACGCGCACGGTCAGCCCGACCGTGTCGCCGAACATGAAGCGCGCGCCGCCCTGGAAGACGGGGCGCACGTAGGTGTGGGAGAAGGTGACCGGGCATAGACCGTACGGTTGGCAGGCGCCTCCGACGTAGTAGTCGTACCAGGTGTGGTCGATGGCGAGGCCCGGCTCGCCGAACACGCTGATGACCTTGGTCAGCCAGAAGTTCCACTGCAGCACGACGGGAAACAGCAGGCTGTTGCCGTTGCAGTCATACCCGCCGGGAACCGGGCCACCATAGTAGCGGCCCCAGCCGTAGTAGTTCCAGCAGGCGCTGCTGTAGTGGACCCAGTCCAGACCGAAGCCGATGCCCATCGAGTTGTTGATGGTCTTGATCGGGCCCTGCTTGACGATGGGAATGGTGGCGCGTGCGCCCACGCCGAAGCCGTCGCTGGCCCAGTCGGGTCCGAACGCCCAGCTGAACACGCCGTGCGGCTCGAGCTCGACCGAGTAGTCCGGATGAGCGCCAGGCTCCTTGATCTGGGCGTGCGCCTGGGTGCCGACGAGCAGCAGGAACGCGGCTGTGGCAAAGGCGGCAGCGAGTCGGGTTGTGAGCGAGTGGGACAGGGTGCGAGGAGAACGACCGCAATTGGTGTGCATGAAAACCCCGAGCAGAGATGGGAAAGTGCCCGCCGCCAAGGAGGATAGTCACCCGAGCCGCGTCTGGGAAGGCATCCTCGCTGCGGGCCGTGCGGCCGGTCGTCTGGGCGGGCTTCCCTGCGGCAGCTAGGCGGCGAAGCGCAGGCGCTGGCGGCCCCGGAGCTTCTTGACGCGATACTCGACCGACAGGGCCTCGCTGCGGCTGGCGTAGGGGCCATACACGGTCCCGAGCTTCCAGGGGCGGCCGGCGCGCGTGCTGCGGGCTCCGCCGGCGCGCAGGCCGTTGTGCTGCTCGAGTCGCCGGTCCGGATCGGTGGAGATCCCGACGTACGTGCCGCGCGTGCGCGACACGAGCACGTACACGACCCACGATGCAGCTGGCGGCGCGCTGGCTTGCATGCACGGTGACGATACTCTGCCGCCGACACCAGCGTCCATCTTCCGGCTAGCCGTGCGCAAGGGGGCGCGCTGTCCTACGCTCCGCGCTTCTTCAAGGAGGCACCGTTTGTCCGCCCGCACCATCCAGGTCACCGACGCCCTGCATGCCTATCTCCTGCGCGAGACGCTGCGCGAGCCCCCGCTGCTCGCCCGCCTGCGCGAGGAAACCGCGAAGCTGCCCAACTCGAGAATGCAGATCTCCCCGGAGCAGGGGCAGTTCATGCGCCTGCTGGTCGAGCTGTGCGGCGTGCGGCGCGCGCTCGAGATCGGTGTGTTCACGGGCTACAGCTCGCTGTCGGTTGCGCTCGCGCTGCCGGCCGATGGTCGCATCGTCGCTTGTGATGTGAGCGAGGAGTACACGTCGCTCGCGCGCCGCTACTGGGACGAGGCCGGGGTTGCCGACCGCATCGAGCTCAGACTGGCCCCTGCCGTCGAGACGCTGGCGCGGCTGGTCGAAGAAGGTGCCGGAGGTAGCTTCGATTTTTCCTTCATCGACGCCGACAAGGAAAACTACGACACCTACTACGAGCGGAGCCTGGAGCTGCTCCGGCAGGGCGGGTTGATCGCCATCGACAATGCGCTCTGGAGCGGCCGCGTGGCAGACGAGTCGGTGCAGGACAAGGACACGCGCGCGATCCGCGCGCTCAACGCCAAGATCACCCGCGACGAGCGGGTGAGCACGAGCATGCTGCCCATCGGCGACGGACTCTTGCTGGCGCGCAAGCGTTGACTGAGCCGCGAGCGACTTCAAGCGCTAGCCGAGCGCCCATTCGATGAATTCACCGAAGTAGGCGCGCTGCGCGTCGCTCTGGTCCTTCCAGTACGCGCCCAGGTACTCGTGGAAGAGCTGGATGGCCAGCGCGCCGACGCCGTGCCCCTCCGGCGCGCCCTGGCGCTCGGCTTCCCACTCAGCCTGTTCGCAGGCGCTGGCGCGCATGTCCGCCGAGCGCGCCGGACCGAGCCCGGCGGACTGGTACGCGACCGCGCCGGCGACCTGCTGCGCGACGAGGGCGAGCTCGGCCGGATCGGCAACGCCGTCGAGCACCAGTAGCGCCGCGCCAGTCGCGTAGTTCGTCGACAGGCCCACGTAGCGCACCACGACACTCTCGGCGTGCGCGTCGAGCAGGGTCTTCTTCTTGTCCTGCGAGAGCCCTGCCGCGCGCACTGCGTCGATGGTGCGGCGCTCCACCGCCGCGGCGGCATTGAAAGCGTCGCTGCGCGCCTTGGCCACGGCCTGCTCGCTCGCGCGTCCGCCGGCCCAGCCTTCCGCCATGTCGAGGGCCGCGGAGACCGGAGCGCGTGCTCCCGGCGGGCTGCAGATCGCGAGTCCACGGCGCGCCAACGTCGCCGTCACGTACACCAGGCCGCGATGCGCCGCGTCGCCGGGCGAGCAGGTGCGTGCGGCGCGTTCCAGCCTGCGCGGCGCGACGCCGCGCAGTTCTTCAGTGGCTGGAACCAGACGTAGGGACGGACGGCGTCGTGTCGCGGACATGTTGGGTCAGGTACGACAGTCTAGGTGTGTGTGGGAAGAAGTGTGTTGGGGGCGCCCGTTCCGGCGCGTCGCCCGGTGGGTGAGCCATGGTAGATTGTAGGCGGAGAGGTACTGCATGAAACCTTCGCGCTCCCTCACGTTCCTTGCTGGCATGACGGCCCTCACGCTCGGTCTGATGGTGGGCTGTGGTCTGAACACTCAACCCGGGGACACTTCGCAGTTTGGCCCTGGCGATGGCGGACCCGACTCCGCCGCCACTGGGGGGTCGGGTGTCGGGGGAAGCGGTGCGACCGGTGGCATGGGTGCGATCGGTGGCATGGGCGCGACGGGCGGCACCGGCGCGACAGGTGGCACGGGCGCTACGGGCGGCACAGGCGCGACCGGCGGCACCGCTGCGACGGGTGGTACCGGCGGCACGGGTGCGACCGGCGGCACGGGTGCGACCGGCGGCACGGGTGCGACCGGCGGCACCGGCGCGACAGGTGGCACCGGCGGCACCGGCGCGACGGGTGGCACTGGCGCTACGGGTGGGACCGGCGCGACGGGCGGGGCCGGGGGAACCACCGGTGGCTCGACCATCGTGAGCATGACTGTGGAGGTTGGCATCCAGCACGACCACTGTGGCGATCTGACGATCAAGCTCAACGGTGCCGGTCAAACCATCACCTTGATGAGCCGCCCCGGCGAGACCGAGTCGGCGGATGACGGCGGTGGCTTCGGCAACGGCGACGGGTCCAATCTCTCCTCGGCCCATCCGGTGACCTTCGATGACTCCGCGCCGACCAGCGCAGAAAAGATGGGCGGCGATATTTTCGGCGGCACCGTCTGCCAGGATGGCAATCCCCCGATCTGCAGCTTCCACCCGGATCATGGCGCCGCGTCTGGTCCTGCGACGCTCCAGGCGGCGTTCAAGGGCAAGGACTCGACCGGCACGTGGACGCTGTATGTGGGTGACAGCAACTATGCCAACTCCGGCAATCTGACGAGCTGGGCGCTCCATTTCGTCACGGTCGGGGGCAACGTGGACAAGTCGTCCGGCAACATCTCCGTGGCGATTCCGGACAATGGCTACGACGGGAGCCCGGGCTCGATGGCCAATAGCCCGCTCACCGTTCCATAGCGACGCTGCAGGGCTGCAAAGTGCCTGGCCCCCGGCGCGGCATCGTCATCCGCACCGGTTGCCTGGCGTGTCACTACCTGGCGCTAGCCGAGTCGGGCGAGAACGAGATCGGATAGTCGACGGTCGTCGTCCCGTGGTGGCTGGCGGGGAAGTGCAGCTTGCGTGTCACGTCCAGCACGCAGCTGTCGAACGCGTCGTCGTGCAGGCTCGAGCGTGCGGCGTCGATGCTGCCATCGGCCACGCTGCCATCCGCGCCGATGCTGAACTTCAGGAAGATGCGTCCCGCCGCTGTCGGAGTGGCCTGGAGCAGCTTGTCGTAGCAACTCTTGAAGCCGGGGAAGGCCGCGCGTACCACGCCGCGGATCTCGCCGGGTCGGGGCGCAGGCGAGACCTGGACCACCACCGGCTCGGTCGGCAGGCGTGTCTGCTTCGACAGGGCCTGTTCCACGTCGGCCAGCTGTGCGCGGCGCGGTGCGGCGATCAGGATCGCGGGCGGCGCGCCCTTGCGTTCTTTGGCCGCGATCAGCCCTTCGCCGTTTTCGAGATGACCCACGATCTCCTTCTCGGGCAGAGGCAGGTACTTCTCGTAGCGCGTCGGGATCCGGTCGCTTCCCAGGTCGAAATAGAACACGTCGAGCGCGCCCGCGAGCCGGTCGCGGTTTTCCGGGATCCCCACCCAGGAGGTGCGCCCGATGTGGATGTCGCGCCGCAGATCGTCCTGGCACAGCGGGCAGCGCTCGAGGCGCATCTGTCGCGCTGCTTCGCCGATCGCGAACGTGCCGAGCTTGTCGCTGGTGGCGTCGCTGCCGCCGAACAGCAGCATGTTGACCGAGAGCCGCTTGTCCGCGCCGATCGAGAAGTAGCGGGTCAGAACGCGCGCGAAGGGCGCAACGACCGTGTCTGGATTGAACGCGGGCTGGCCGTCGTCCGACTTGCCAGTGAGCAGCAGCCGGAGCTGCTTGGAAGTGGCGCGCGACAGCGCCCAGCGGCGATCGTCGACATGCGCGGCGAGGAGATCCTCCACGGTGCGGACCGCCCGCTCGTGCTGGCCTTCGGCCTGATAGGCGCGGCTGAGCGCCAGCGCGGCGCGGTCGTGATCGTCGGCGCTCGTTGTCGGGTCGGCGACGATGCGTTCCAGTGCGGCGCGCGCGGCCGTCACGTTCTTGCCCAGGTCGAGCTTCTGCGACGCCTGCTCGATGGTCAGCGCGGCGCTGGTGCCGCTGCTGGCCCGGGAAGTGGCGGCGCGCGAGCGCGGGCCGGTGCTGCGCAGGTCCGACAGGTCACGGGCATTGCCGCAGCCGCCGAGGGCGGTTGCGGCCAGGATCAGGCTGATGAAAGTGCGATTGATGGTCATGGTGCGTCCTCCACGTCTGCATCGCGAAGCGCGATGTCCGTGGAAGCAGGATGCGCAGGCGTTGTCGTGGCTCTTTCTCCGCCAGGTCACCGTTGTGTCTCCGCGGCCTTTCGTGTCAGCCGGTAGCCCGCGCCGCGCACCGTCACCAGATGCACCGGGTGGCGCGGATCGGGCTCGAGCTTGGTTCTGAGCCGATTGATGAAGTTGTCGACGGTGCGATCGGTGCCGAAGTAGTCGCTGCCCCACACTGCATCCAGGATGCGCTGGCGCGGAAGGAGCGTCCCCTCGTGCAGGAGCAGGAAGCGCAAGAGCTTCATCTCCAGTGCGGTCATCTCGATCGGAGCACCGTCGCGCTCGGCTGCGTGCGAGCTGAAATCCACGCTGAGCGCGCCCACGTCCACTCGCTCGACGGCGGCAGCGCGCAGCCGGTCGAGCCTGAGCGCGGCGCCCACCCGCGCCAGGAGCTCCGCGATCCCGAACGGCTTGACCACGTAGTCGTCGGCGCCGAGGCCGAGGCCGCGCACCTTGTCCTCTTCCGCTCCCTTGGCCGTCAGCAGGATGACCGGCAGCTCGGCGTCGCGGCGCCGGAGCTCTTCGAGGATCTCGAAGCCGTTCATGCCCGGCAGCATCAGGTCGAGCAACACCAGATCGGGCGGGTCGGCGAGCGCGGCCTCCAGCCCTTCCGGTCCGGTTGCCGCCGTGCGCACGGCGTAGCCCTCCGAGCGCAGCGTCTTGGTCAGGCCAAGCCTGAGGCTCGCATCGTCTTCCACGACAAGTACCGTTTCCTGTCGACCGTTCATGCTTCGTTCCCCGGGATCCAGATGATGAACGTTGCGCCCTGTCCGGGCCGGCTGTCCACGCGCGCGTGTCCGCCATGGGCGCCCGCCACGTGCCGCACCAGCGAAAGCCCGATGCCGCTGCCCTCGGTAGCGCGGCTCAGCCGGTCGTCGGCGCGTTCGAAGGACCGGAAGATGCGCTTCTGGTCGCGCAGGGCGATGCCCGGGCCGCGGTCGGAGACGCGGATCGCCACGCCGCGTCCTTCGCGCGCTACCTCGACGCGGTAGGGTGCGCCCTCGGGGGCGTACTTCCTCGCGTTCTCGAGCAGGTTGTCCAGCGCGAGGCGGATCTGCGCGGCGTCGATCGGCGCGTGCAGGTCGGCTGTCGAGCGCACGCTCGACCGCGGGCAGGTCCGGATGGCGCTGTTCGAAGGTGTCGATGGACGCCGCGACCGCGTCGGCAACGCGCTCCGTGTTCCGTTCCACCACGCGCGGCCGGCTGCCATGCGGCTGAAGCCGAGCAGCCGATCCACGGTCTCGCCGAGCCGGCGCGCCTCGCGCGCGATGGCGTCGACCACCTCGCGGCGTTCGCCGGGCTCGACGCGGTCCTCCTCGAGCAGCTCCGCGAACATCCTCACCGAGGCGATCGGTGTCCTGAGCTCGTGCGACACGGCGGAGACGAAGTCGGTGCGCAGTTCGCTGGAGCGCTGCGCCGCGCGCAGCCGCGCGAACAACAGCGCTGCCACGCCGAACGCGACCAGCGTCGAGCCGAGCGCCAGCGCGGCCAGGAGCTGCCGGTTCTGCTCGGCGTGGCGCGCCACCGCGTGCGGATCGGCGGGCACTACGGCCAGGGCGAGCGCGGGCGCCAGTGCTACCCGCGCCGACAGCGTGGTCGGCAGCGCGTGTCCGGAGGGTAGCGGTCGCCCTTCACCGCGCTGCACGTGCACTCGCGTGTCGGCGCCGGCTGCGAGCGCGCCCTGGTCGAGTGCCTGCCTGAGCGAGGCGGCGTCCACGACGAAGCCCACCAGCCGTCCGTCCGCCAACGGTCGAAGCGCGCCGAGCGTGGAACCCGCGTGCCACGTCACCACTCCCGCGCTGTCCGGAGCCGCGGACAGCGCCTTGGCCACGCCGGCTTCGGCCAGCTCGCCCTGCAGCGCCGCACGCGTCGCGCTGCCCTGCGACAGTGCGGCGAGCGCGCGCCGTCGCGCCGGCGCAGGCAGTGTTCCGAGCGCAAGCCGGATTGCCTCGCGCTGTGCGTTCGATAGCAGTCCCGCGTGCCGCTGTAGCCAGTCCACGATGCGCGGTGCGTCCGCGGATCTGGGCGTGTCCAGCGCTACCACCGGCCAGATCCAGCGCCCCGTCGCGCTCTGCAGCTCCGCGCAGTTCGCGAGCAGCGCGCGTCGCGCCGCCGCGCGACCGTGCGCCGACGGGTCCGCTAGCGTCCGGGCGAAGGCATCGCACCTGGCCGGCGCGGGCGTCTGGGTCTTCTGCGGCGGAGCCGGCCACAGGAGCGCGCGATCCGCGCCCAGCACCACCACAGTCGCGAACGCGGGGCGGAGCGTGTCGAGCGTGCGCGCAAGCCCGGGCGTGGGGCGATCGAGCCTTGCCGCGCCGAGCGCTCTCTCGGATCGCGACAGCGCCTGGTGGATCCCGAGCGACAGCCGTTCGCCCGCCGCGTCGAGGCCCGCCGCCGTCTCGCGCAACGCCGCCGCGTTCTCGTTCGACAGCGCCCGGAGCGCCAGCACGCCCACGGCCAGCGCCGGCGCCAGGGCGGCCAGCGCGAACAGTGCGTAGTCGCGGAGCCGTAGAGCGCGTCGGGCCAGCACGCCTCCCAGCCTGCCACGGGCAAGGTCACCGCAATGTCACCGCCGCGGGCGGAAGCGCCCGGTCCCGCGGCGGACCGGCATCCCCCTGGAAGGATGAGCAGCCTGCGCGATGCGTCATGATCCCGGTCAATCCCCGGGAAACTTATCGCTGCCGGTCGATAGGCCGTTCCATAGGATGTGATCCAGCATGTCTGTTCAGAGCGGCAGCTGGTGAGGGGTGCTGGAAACGGCTGAGGGCGCTGTATCATGAGCGACGAGGGCGACAGGCGGCAACAGCACAGCGAAGCGCTGGAGCCGGATCGACCGTCGGTCGCGAAGCTGATCCGCGGGCACGACCAGCACGATATCGTCGGCGATCGCTCGCGGCTCGTCGCGATCGGCATGGTCGCGGTGTTCATCGCATGCGCAACGTTCGGCGTGCTGCGCTACGTCGTCGAGCTCACCACCGGTCGCGCGACGCCGTGGTGGGGCAACGCTGGCGGCGCCGTGGCGATCGCGGTGCTGTTCTTGTGGTACCGCCGCGACGCCGAGCGGCGCTCGGGCGTGGCCGTTCACGGGACCGCGCTCGTGGCCACGGTGGCGCTTCTGGTGCCGGCGGCGTACGACATGCCGTCGTCGAAGTGGTGGCTGTCGCTGGTCGGCTTCTCGGTGTTGATCCTGGGGCGGAAGCGCGAAGCTATCGTGTGGACAACGGCTACCATCATCCTGGTGCCGCTCGTCGCGCTGGTGGAACCCTGGGTCACGGTTCCAGGCGCCATCGGTGAGGGCGCGGCAGAACGCAGCCTGGCCGGGCTGTTCTACGTCCTCCTGCTCCTGGGAGTGACGGCGGCATTCCGGCGCGTCTCGCAGCGCCGCGCAGAGGAGCTGGCCGAGACGGCCGCGTCGTTGGAACAGGCGAATCGCGTGCGAAGCCGCTTCCTGGCGCACATGAGCCACGAGCTTCGCACGCCGCTGCAGGGCGTGATCGCCATGACCGATCTGGCGCGTATGGGCGATGTGCCGCCCACGGTACGCGACCAGATCGAGACTGCCCAGGCCTCCGCGGGTGCGCTGCTCACCCTGCTGAACAACGTGCTGGACGTGACGCGCGCCGATGCGGGAGCGCTGGAGCTGCACACGCAGCCGTTTTCGCTGCACACAGCGCTTGCCAACGCGATCGCGCCGCTGGCCGCTGAAGCCGCCCACAAGGGGCTCACGCTGAGCGCGCGCGCCGATGACGGGGTCGACGCGTGCCGCATCGGTGACGAGGTTCGCGTCGCGCAGATCGCCCGCAATCTAGTGGGCAACGCCGTCAAGTTCACCGAACGCGGCTCGATCGAGGTCCGGCTGACAGAGGATCCGGGCGACGCTGACCGCATCGTGCTCGGCGTGGCCGACACCGGCTCTGGCGTGCCTGCCGAACAGCTGGGCAGCATCTTCGAGCCGTTCATGCAGGCCAGCTCCTCCGACGCGCCCACTGACGGCGCCGGGCTCGGTCTGGCGATCGTGCGCGAGCTTTCGCAATGCATGGGTGGGAGGGTGCGAGCCACCAGCGGCGAGCACGGCTCGACGTTCGTGGTCGAGCTGGGTCTGCCGCGCGCACACCCCGACCGCCCCACCGCCGGTCCCACCGATCTGCTCGAAGCGCGCGCGAGCGCCGCTATCCCCGCGACGGCCGACGGCCCAGCGCTGCGCATCCTGGTGTGCGAAGACGATCCCATCAACCGCAAGGCGATCCGCACGCTGCTGGCGCGAAGTGGCCACGACGTCGCGCTCGCCGCCAACGGCGAGAGCGCGCTCGAGAGGCTCGCGGAGTCCTCGTTCGACCTGCTGCTCACCGACGTGGAGATGCCGGGCATCGACGGCATCGAGCTGATCCGCCGCGTGCGTGAGCGGGAAGCGCGCGACGGCGGCGAGCACCTGCCCATCGTGGCCGCGACCGCGCACGTGGGGGAAGAGCATCGTCACCTGCTGCTCGAGGCCGGGGCCGACGGGCACCTGCCGAAACCCTTCGCGTTCGCCGCGTTGCTCGAGGTCGTGGAGCGCGTGACCCGCTCTTCGCGGGAGCGCGTCGCCTCGATCGCGCCGCAAAACGGCGAGCAGGTCACGGCTTCGCGACGCTGAGCCCGAACCAGTGGGGTTTCAGCGCCCCGTTCCCGCCAGCGCGGGGCGGAGCTCGCGGAACCTTTCGTACAGGTGGTCGCTCACGGCGCGGATGCGCGCGTTTTCGCGCGCGTCGCGGTGGGTCACGAGCCACATGTCCCCGTGGTTGAACGGTCTCTCGATGCGCTTCAGTGTCGTCTCCGCGTCCGCGATCACGCAGGGAAGCAGCGCCACGCCCAGGCCGGCGACGGCGGCCGAGGTCAGCAGCATCATGCCGTTGGCCCGGAACACGATGCTGCCGCCGGTTGTCAGCGCGCGGAAGCGCCGATCGCGGTTCAGCACTTCCATGTCGTCGCCGAACCACAGCACGTCGTGCCCCTCGAGCTGGCCTGGCGTGGGCGTGCCGCGGCGTCTGAGGTAGCTCTCCGCGGCATACATCGTAGTCGATGTCGACGTGGGCTTCCCAGCATCTCCTCGCCGGCTGGTGATGACGTGGCGCGCTGCGCGGAGCTCCCGACCTCCTGCTCGGCCAGTCCGACCCACGGTGGTCTGGTCCACGTGCAGCTGGCGTGCGGCCCCGGCGAGGCTGCCGGCGCGGCTGAGGGCGACGAAATAGCGGAGCAGCTCCCAGTTGAGCATACCTGCATTATTGCATTTCTAGTTGGCGATTGGGTACTTTTGCAGGATCCGGTCTGCTATTTCAGGGCATCCCAACCAGAAGGGGGCACGAAATGACTTGATCCGTCACACATCCTGCAAACTGGCTGGGTTTCTGGGGCTCGAAGGCGCTGTCAGCGCGGTCGAGCTGGGGCTGTTCACCGAGCTCGCCGAGGGGCCGGCCAAGGCCGACGAGATCCGCGAGCGGCTCGGCCTGCACGAGCGCGCGACCCACGACTTCCTCGACGCGCTGGTCGCGATGAAGCTGCTCGAGCGCGAGGGACGTGGCCAGGACGCCAGCTACAAGAACACGCCCGACACCGCGGCCTTCCTCGACCGGAACAGTCCCGCCTACGTCGGCGGCATGCTGGAGATGGCCAACGCCCGCCTATTCCGCTTCTGGGGGGATCTGACGCCCGCGCTCAAGACGGGCGCGCCGCAGAACGAGATCAAGCAAGGCGGTGGGGACCTGTTCGATGGTCTGTACTCCGACGAGGCGCGGCTCGAGCAGTTCCTCCGCGGCATGTCCGGCATCCAGAACGGCAACTTCCACCTGCTCGCCGAGAAATTCGACTTCTCGCAGTACCAGAGTGTGTGCGATGCGGGCGGGGCCAACGGCGCGCTCTGCCGCGCGCTGGCCCAGCGCCACCCGCACCTCGAGTGCATCAACTTCGACCTGCCGCCCGTCGGCCCGGTCGCGCGCCGCGAAATCGAGCGGGCGGGGCTGTCCGATCGCATCCGGGTCGTGGAAGGGGATTTCATGCAGGGTGAGCTGCCGCGCGTCGACGTGATCACGTTCGGCAACGTCCTGCACGACTGGGGCGTCGAGGAGAAGAAGGCGCTGATCAAGAAGGCCTACAACAGTCTGAACGACGGCGGCGTGCTGATCGCGATCGAGAACGTCATCGACAACGACCGCCGGCACAATGCTTTCGGTCTCTTGATGTCCCTGAACATGCTGATCGAGACGCACGACGGCTTCGACTACACCGGCTGCCGACTTCGACAGCTGGGCGCGCGCCGCCGGGTTCCGTTCGACCGAGGTCATGGCGCTGGCAGGTCCGAGCAGCGCGGCCATCGCCTACAAGTGAGGCGCTTGTGGGTGGGCGACCGCGATCGCCCGCCCAGCGTCGCCGGATACGCGCATCCCCGGGGGATCGGATGACCTCCCGGGGATACGCGCGTGGGGCGGCGCAGGGGAGAACGCCAGCCCCTCTAGACTGCCGGACGGTGGGCGAGAACGAGGTCGGCTTCGCCGAACGTTGGGTCGATGAGGTGGCTGCCGAACGCGGTCACGTCCGCACGCCGCAGCATCAGCGATCGGTAGACGCCGGCGGCGCGCACGTCGCCGGCAAGGCGGAAGCCGACAATGCGCCCGCCGCTCAGGAACAGCTTGCGCAGCGAGCTGCCTTCCCGAAGCCTGAGCTCCTGCTCTCCGCTCTGGGCGCCCACGGCCATGACCGGCAGGCCGACGTGCTTCAGGCTATTCATCGACTCGGAGCCGGCGTAGCGCTCGGAGTAGCCGAGCAGGTTGTGCGCTACCACCCGCCCCTGCTCGGTCGCATTGGGGAAGATGGCGTGGACATAGCGCTCGCCGGTCAGTCGATCGACGGTCTCGGCCACGTCGCCGGCGGCGTACACGTCGGCCGCGCTCGTCTGCAGCTGGTCGTCGACCCTGATGCCCCAGGCGGCATCGATACCCGAACCCTCGAGGAACTCGAGATTCGGTTTCACGCCGGTGGCCGCCACGAAGACGTTGGCGCCAACCACCTCGCCGGACTCGAGCACGACCTGTTCGGCGCGCCCGCGGCCGGTGAAGGCATCTGCACGCGTTTCGAGCTGAAGCTTGATGCCACGCCGCTCGAGCTCTGCGCCGACGATGGTTGCCGTCTCGGGGTCGAGCATGCGCGGCATCACGCGGTCGAGCGCTTCGATCATCGAGACTTCCAGCCCGAGCTCGCGCAGCAGCACCGCGACCTCGACGCCGATGAACCCCGCGCCCACGATGACGGCCCGGCGGGCTTCGCCGCGACGCGCGCGCTCGACGAGGGCCATGGCGGCGCCCAGCGACTTGAAGTTGGAGACGCCCGGGAGCTCCGCCCCCTCGACGGGTGCGTACAGCCGACTGCCCGAGGCGATGACGAGTCGATTGTAGGAAAGCGAGTCGCCACCTTCGAGCTCGATGCGATGGGCATCGGGCTCGAGGTGCTGGACTCTCGTGCCCGGATGGAACTCGACCCGGAGCCGCTCGCAGATGTCGCGTCCCTTCCAGAACAGCGTCTCCTCCCGGCCGGTCAGGAAGTGGTCGGCCATGGCTGGCGGCGCGTAGGGTGGGTGCCGCTCCGCCGAGAGCATCGTGATCGCGGAGTCGTGATCGTACCGCCGCAGCGTTTCCGCGACGGTGAGCCCTGCAGGCCCTGCTCCGATGATCACGACGCGCATGCCAGCTCGCTCTCGCTCTGGATCAGGGCGTCGCCCAGACCCGAAATCGCCTCGACCAGCGGCGGGTAGGGATCGCGCAGCAGGGGGCCGACCGCCGGTTCGATCTCGAGCAGGCGCTCGTCCCAGGGCAGATAGTGCTCGGAAGCGAACGCGAACCCCCCTTCGCCTTCGATCAGGCGCCGCGCCTTGTCCTCGTCCTCGGCCCTGCGCACGCGATTGACGACGAGATGGACGGAGGGGATGCCAAGCTCGTGCGAGAGCCGGGCGGCGTGCAGCGCGACCTGCACGCCGTTGAACGAGGGATCCGTGACCACGACCGCGTGACGGAAGCCCTTGGCCAGGGCGCGTCCGAAGTGCTCGACGCCGGCCTGCGTGTCCATGAGGATGAGCTCGTCCCGACGGACATTCATTGCCTCGACCACCGAGGCGAGCAGCGAGTTCTCCGGGCACAAGCAGCCCGCGGCGGGCTGAACCAGCGTGCCCATCACCAGCAGGTTCACGTCGTCGGGGCCGACGACGCCGAAGCGGTCGACCACGTCGCGCACGTCGGGATTCAGCCGGAAGAACAGGCCCCAGCCGGAGCCGGGGCGGGCGCCGGTCTTCTCCTCGACGTACTCGGGGTTTTCGCTGAGCGGCACCAGCGCCCGGGCCTGGTTCGTCGGCACGCCGAGTGCGTAGGGCAGGTTCATCTGCGGGTCCGAGTCCAGTGCCAGGACGCGGTAGGAGCGGCGTGACAGGAGCCGCGCCAGCATGGCGGTCAGGCTGGTCTTGCCGACGCCACCCTTGCCGGTGAGGACGACGCGGAATTGATCGGCCGTGCCGTGCTGGTGTTCATGATCGTGCTCGTGGCCGTGGTGGTGATGACCGTGACCGTGCTCGTGCGAATGCCCGGGGATGTCGCACATGTCGCTGTTCCCTTCTACTCGGCCGCCTGCGCGTGACCGGGCATGACGATGGATGCCGGGTCGATGAACGGCAGGCCGAGCGCCTGGCGCTTCGACTCGATGTGACGGCGGATCAGCACCGCGGCCTTCTCCGGGTCGGGTTCCACCGCGAAGCTCGCGCCGACCACCCCGTCGAGCCCGCCGGCCAGGAGCTGTACGACGTTCTTGCTGCCGAAGATGGGCGGCTGCACGCCGAGCACCGTGTAGATGCCGCTGGCGACGACATAGGTGCCGATCGAGACGGCCTTTTCCGAGTACCACTCGGGTGCGGCGCCCGCGAGCGGCAGCTGGTCGATGTCCACGCCGAGGTGTTTCGCCAGCGCAGCAGCGAGCACCAGGATGCGCGTGTTGTCGACGCACGACCCCATGTGGAGCACGGGTGGGATCTTCAGGGCCTGGCACACGGCGCCGAGCCCCTTGCCGGCGAGCTTCGCGCCCTCGGGCACCATCTGCCCGGCCTTGCCGTTCGCGACGGCAGCGCAGCCCGTGACGAGCACCAGGATGTCATTTTCGATCAGGCGCCGCGTGAGCGTGACGTGCCCGTGATCCTGCGGGATCTTCGGGTTGTTGCAGCCCACCACGCCGACCGCACCGCGGATCGTTCCCTTGGCGATGGCGTCGACCAGCGGCTGGGGCGTACCGCCGAGCGCGCCGAGGATGGCCTCGACGCTGAAGCCGGCCATCATCTTGACCGGCTCGCCGGGGATGCGCACCCGATCCGGATTGCGGTTTTCGTACGCCTCGATGCCGCGGCGCACGATCTCCTTGCCGATTTCGATGCCGCGGTGCGGATCGAACGAGATGTGCGTCGCGCCGGGGAACTTCGCCTTGTCCGCCGTCGAGATGACCGCGGTGTGGAAGCACTTCGCCACATCCACAATGGCCGGCATGATGCACTGGTAGTCGACCACCATGGCGTCCAGCGCGCCGGTGATCAGTACCAGCTCCTGCATCAGATGGTTGCCGGCCATGGGGATGCCTTTGCGCATCTGCAGCTCGTTGCCGGTGCAGCACAGGCCGACCAGATTGATGCCGTCGGCGCCCTTCTGTTTCGCGAGCGCGATCAGCTCCGGATCGTCAGCGGCCTGGACGATCACGTCGGACAGCAGCGGATTGTGGCCGTGCAGGGCGATGTTCACGCTCTCGCGCTTGAGCACACCCAGGTTCACCTGCGACATGTTGGGCTTCGGCGTGCCGAACATCACGTCGGACAGCTCGGTGGCCACCATGGATCCGCCCCAGCCGTCGGACAGGCTCGTCCTCAGGCCGTGCAGCAGGATGTTCACGTATTCGTTGTCCACGCCCATGTGCGTGCGGTGCAGCATCTCGACGTTCTCGCGGTCGATGCCGCGCGGCACGATGCCGAGCTTCTTCCACAGGGCCATGCGCTTTTCCGGAGCGCGGTCCGCGAATCCGACGTGGTCTTTCGCCGATCCGAAATCCTCCATCAGCGCGGAGGCCACGTCGCGCGCGACGTTGGTGTCTGGACGGCCGTCCACGCCGACGCCTAGCTCGGCCGCGAGTGCGTGGAGCTTCTCTGGATCGCGCAGCTCGTAGCCGGTGGTCTGGCCCTTGGCGGTCTCGGCGAACACCTCGAGGATGTCGCGGCCGTGGTCGGAATGCGCGCTGGCTCCAGCGGCGATGGTCCGCCCCAGGTTGCGCGCGACGATGGTGTCCGCGTCCGCGCCGCACACGCCCTTCTGCGGGCCTTCGCCGAACGGGTCGATGCGACAGGGACCCATGGCGCAGTTGCGGCAGCTCAGCCCGAGCGAGCAGTAGCCGCACTGCGGCTCCTGCGCGGCGAGCCGATCCCAGACGGTCTCGATGCCTTCCTCACGCGCGCGCTCGATCATCGCCCGCGCGTCGGCTTGCATGCTCAGTTGGTGCAGATCAGTGGGACGGCGCGTCGTCATGGGAAACTCCCTCCGCCACCGAAGTGGCCTCCTCTCCCCAGCCCCGCCAGCCCAGCACGTTGTCCGGCGCCTCGGGACGAATCGACTCTGTTGCTTTGCGGACGGTGAGCAACGCGAAGCTGTCCTTCGCGCGCCCCGCCCGGATCAGCTCGTTCAGCTCGCCGTAGACCAGCGCATCCACCTTGCAGACCTCCGCGCATGCGGGCTCGACTCCGCGCCTGACACGGTCGACGCAGCCGTCGCACTTGGTGGCCACCAGGGCCGGCGGATGTCCGTTCGACTGGGTGTGGAACGTGACCGCGTCGAATGGGCAAACCATCGCGCACATGGCGCAGGCGATGCACTTGCCGGTGTTGATCAGCACCAGGTCCAGGTCATCGTCGCGGAAGATGGCGGCGGTTGGACACGCCCCCTGGCAGGGCGCCGGATTGCAGTGGCGGCACTTGTCCGGAAACGAGCTGTTGAGCCAGGGGCCCGCTTCGACGTGGATGCGTGGGCTCGGCAGCGGCTCCTCGAACAGCGCCAGCACCCGGTCGCGGCTCCGCGAGTGCTCGACGGCGCAGGCATACTCGCACTGCCGGCAGCCGATGCAGTGCTCCGGATTGACGAAGACGGTCTTCATGCTGCCCTCCCCGGACGATGCGCGCGACAGGGCTTCGTCCGCGCTGGGAGTAGCACCTTTCGTGCCGCTGGTTTGGCGCGGCTCTGCGCACTCCGGGTGAGCTTCACCCGCAATCGCTGCGGTGATAGACGACGATCAACGCCGCCTTTGCGCCGTCACCAGTGCTGTGCGCCTAGGCCGGCCCAGGCTCCGTGCAGAAGCCGTTCACACACAGGTTCGACGGGTCGCAGCAATCCGCGGCAGTCGTGCATTTTTCCTGCACTCCGGAGCAGTTGGCATTCGGGGGCTTGTCCGTGCAGACCAGCGCGCCGCCGTCGCCGCCCGGCTCGCAGAAGCCGTTGCAGCACTGGTCACCCGACTCGCAGCTCGAGCCGTCCGACCGGCATGGCTCGAGTACCCAGAAGCCGCGCGCGTTGCCGGCAAGAAGCTCCTGCGCCGGCAGGTAGAAGGCAGGATGGCTGGGATCGCTGCCGGCCTTGGCATTCAGATCGATGGCTGCGACCCACAGCTTCTTGGTGGTGATCTGGCTCAGGCTGGTGGCGTCGTAGTGGCGCGGATCGGACAGCCACGGATCGCCCGTGGCCAGGTTGCCGTACATGCGCCGGCTGGTGAAGATGATCCACACGTAGCCGCCCGAGGCCACCGGGTTCACCGTGGGCTCGTAGTTGAGGATGGTGTCGTCCGGGTGGCTTGCGTTGGTGGGCAGGTACGAGTTCTTGCCGCTCGCATCCAGACCGTTCAGTGCGTCGAGATTGGCCGCCTTGCCGGTCGCAAGATCGCTCCACCAGATCTGTGCCGTGGCGTTGTGCCAGGTGTTGTAGCGGTGGTTGGCCGCCGTGATCTGGTAGTGGTAGGCGACCGAGTCGTTGGTGGGGAAGAAGGACGGGAAGCCGGCTCGCTTGTTGGCGTCGTTGGCGGGCATCGTCGCCAGCACGCGCAGGTTCGAGAAGGTGAGCGTGGACTTGTCGAAGTCCATCGCGACCAGCTGCTTGCCGTTGCCGGTCACATTGCCGATCGTGCCGGAGAGGAAGTCGAAAGCGACGTGCTTCTCGTCCGGCGAGAAGGCGGGCGTGCCCGCTTTCAGATCCGCCGGGATGCCCTGGACTGCGAGCGGCGTGGCGGAGGTGGGCGGGAAGCTGTAGAGCCGGCTGTACGGAGCCTGCGCGGCCAGATCCGCCGCGTTGGTGAAGGCGAGCTTGCCGTCGGGCGAGAGCCCCGCCCAGCCGAACAGGTTGTCGTAGCTGCTCAGGATCGACTCGGCGTTGCCGTTCTTCAGGTCGTAGGCGGAGGTGCGGGGATAGACGTCGCCGTGCTGCGCGATCAGCGTGCTGCCGTCCGACGACACCGTATGGCAGACGCGGCAGCCCGCACCCGAGCCAAGCCCGCTCGCCGTCCCCGCCACCACGCTCGGCCCCGTGTCACCGCTCTTGATGGCGAGGACTGCCGCGCCGAACTGCGGCCCGTTGTTGTACGAGTGCTCGATCGAGTTCTTGACGAGCTGCGTCCCGTACGAGTTGTAGTACACGGTGCCGGCGAGCCGAGCCGGCGCCACGCTCCACGTCTCGCTGATGGGACCGTAGCCCTGGCCGTTCTTCTCGACGGTCAGGCTCAGCGTGAGCTGGTCCGGCTTGCCCGACGGCGTCTTGCCGCCGGCCGTGTCGGTCGCCATCTTCCATACGTCCTGGGGGACCGGATGGCGGATGAACTTGCCTCCGGTCTGCGTGAGGATCTGCGGCGCGCTGAACGTTCCGGTCCACGAGAACGAGCCGCTGGTGGTGGTGAGCTGCATCTGGATCGCGTCCGCGTCACCGACGGACCAATCCCACATCACCAGCGGCGCCAGCAGACCGCGCGGCCACACCGTGCCGTCGTACGGGTACAGGAAGCGGAGCCCCTGCGCCTGGCCGTTGCCGGTCGGGCTGCCGAGCGCGGCGGTCGCCGCCGAGCTGGCCTTGCCGCCGAGCCCTTCACCGCCAACGCCGCCGAGCCCGCCGCCCACCGACAGTTGGCTCTTGTCGGAAGGGATCTGCGACGCTTCGCCCGGCGCACTCGCGTTCGCGCCGTTCTGCGTGCCGCTCAGCTGGACGAACACCTGGCGCTGGATCGTCTGCCCGTTCAGCCCGGCGATCACGTTTACCAGACCGCCGGTGGTGCCCGTCGGGCTGAACACGCTGCTGGTGGCCGTGCCCGGCGCGACCGTGCCGATCGCGCCGCGATCCACGGTCCAGCCGACCTTGACCGGCTTGCCGTCGAGCGTCGCCGTGTACGTGACCGTCGGCGTCTTCTGGCCGAGTGTGACCTTGATCGTCTGCAGCGCCGCGGGTTCGACGTCGAAGCCCTGTGCTGCGTCGCTGCCGCCCCCGCCCGAGTCGATCACGATGCCGGCGTCGCCGCCGCTGCTGCTGCCGCTCGAGCCTGCAGCGCCCGCGGCGCCCGCCGCGCCGCCTGCGTTGCCCGAGCCGCCCGAGCCGCTGTGCGCGTGGCTGCCGTTGGCGCTGCACGCGCCCGCCGCCGCTGCGCCGGCGAGAGAAACGAAAAGCAGCAGGCTCCAACGAGAAAGACCGAGCATGAAGCCAAGGTTACGGCGACGGCGGGGCGCGCACAAGCAGCGGGCCGGAGCAGCTCGAGATTGACATATGCGAGCAGACTGCGTGTCTCACCGCCCGGGTCGCACCGGTCGCTATCCGTAGCGCGCCCGCCGTCGCTCGCGCATGTCGGCGAGAGTCTCGGGCAGGCTGTGGGCCGGGGTAAAGCCCGTTGCCTGCTGGAAGCGGCGGCCGTCCACGGTGCAGGCGTATTTGAGGAAGTCGATGGCGCCGTTCGGGATGGCGGGAAAGCCCAGGCGGCCCCGAACGCGTCGCGCGATCGGCTCGAGCAGCGGCACGCGACGGGCGCCGCACTCCTCCACGATCACGTGCAGTGGCACGTCGCCGGGGCCGGTGATATTGAAGACGCCGCGCACACCGTCGGCGAGCGAGAGCTGGATGGCGACGCCCAGGTCGTCCTCGTGCAAGAGCTGGTAGAGCGGGTCGAAACCGGCGATGGTGAATACGCGCCGCTGCATCAGGTAGCGCGAAAACAGCGTGTTGGCGCCGGGGCCGAGGACGTTCACGGGCCGGAGCACCACCACGTCGGCTTCGGGGTGCCGCCACAGCATGCCGGCCGCGTACAGGTCCGCCGCGACCAGATCGTGGATCTCGGGGAAGGTGCGGCCGGCGGAGGGTGGGTGCTCCTCGCCCAGGAACTGGGGCTGGTCGGGCAGTGCTCCGTAGACGGTGTGGCGGCTGAGCAGCACGAGCTTCTTCACGCCGGCGGCGAGCGCCGCCTCGAATACGCGCACGGTGCCCTCGAAGTTGACGCGATGGCGTTCGGCCGCGGGCACCTCGAAGCTGGAAATGCGTGCCAGATGCACGAGAGTCGTCGGGCGCTCGCGCTTGAGCAGGTCGTCGAAACCGCGCTTGCGTACGTCGAGCTGGTGGGAGCTTGCCCCGGACGGCAGGTAGTCGATGGCGCGACGGTCGACGGCGAGCACGCGCCGGCCCGCGCGCGTCAGCTGACGCACGGCAATGCGTCCCGTGGAACCGGCTGCGCCGGTGACGAGCACCGCGTCGCTCACGTGAAGACTCCCTGCCGGAGCTCGAGCCCCTCGTCGATCAGCGCCTTCACTTCGCGTTCCACCCGCTCGACCATGGGGCGGATCACCTCGTCCTCCTCGTTCCCTGTGCCTTCGAAGCGGATCGGTTCACCGAAGTTGATCAGGACCTTCACCGGCAGCGGCAGGGGCAGGATCGTGGGCGTCAGCGGGATGTACGGCACACCAAACAGCTTGGCGAGCGGCTCCATGCGGCTCAGGCTCGGGCACATTTCCTCGCCGCCCACGAAGCCGATCGGCACGATGGGCGTCTCCGTTTCCAGAGCCAGCCTGAGGAAGCCCTGTCCGAAGCCCATGATCTTGTAGCGGTCCTTCCACACCTTGCCGCCGCCGCGCTCGCCTTCGGGAAAGACCAGTACCGCGGCTTCTTCCTCGGTGAGCAGGCGCCGCGCGTGCGACGGTAGACCGATGAGCTGGCCCATGCGCGTCATGAACAGGTTGACGAAGGGCGGCTCGGCGAAGAAGCGCTCGATCATCGTCCGCACGAATCGTGGCGGCTCGGCCTCCATCAACATCGCCCCCGCGATCAGCATGCCGTCGTAGGCGAGCTGCGCGCTGTGGTTGGAGATCAGGAGCACACGGCCCTCGGGGACCTTTTCGAGCCCGCGCGTCTCTACGCGGAAGTAGCGCTGGTACAGCACCTTCAACAGCGACAGCGCCCGGCGCGCCGCAGCGGTCGATGCACCCCAGCGGTCGTAGCCGTATTCGTTGACCCCGAGACCGGCACGCTCCACACGCTCGGACAGCTCGTCGTCCACGAAGCGGTCGAGCAGTGCTTCCCAGCGGCGGTAGGGGCGGGTGCTCATCTCCGCCAGTGTAGCGGTTCCGGCTCTGGAGCGGATCGGCTACGTCTTGGTGTTGCCCGTCGCTGCCAGCAGCGCCTGGCGGAAGCTGGCCGGGCTGTCGTGCAGCTTGGCGAGGCCGCCGAGTGCGATATTGCCGACGGACACGCCCATCTTGACGATCTTCGAGCGAGTCAGGATGTCCGCGCTCTCGATCTGTTTGCGGTGCTTCAGAGACCAGCTGGTGAGCGTGTAGCGCGCCTGGTTGTCGTAGCCGTCGACTTCCCACCAGTCGTGGAAGAAGCGCATCTTGTCGCCCGGGCTCTGCTCGGCGAACTCGATGAAACGCTCCACGAGCCCGGGGCTGAGGCGGCCCTCCACGACGTAGTGGAGCACGCCGGCTTGCGGCTCGCTGGCGTGCACGGATCCCTCTTCGTCGCGGAACTCTGCACGGCGCATGGCTCCGTACCTAACCATAAAAATCGACTCGTGACTTGCGGCGCGGGTCAGCGCATGATCTCCGCATGGTGCGTCGGGGTTCTGGTGCCGTCCTTCTGCTGGTGCTGACCACGGCGTGCGGCTCGTCGAGCAGCGCGTCCAGCGGCGCGGGCGGGGCAGGCGGCGCGGCAGCCAGCGACGCAGGCGTCGAAGCGGGCGGGGGCGCTGGGAACGCTGGGGGCTCGCAGGGTCTCGACGCGGGCGCGGACGCGACCCGGAACCCCTGGCCCGACTCCGGAACCATCGACGCGGGCGTGTTCGACTGCGACGGCGTGTGCTGTGACGGGAGCACGCACTACTGCCACATCGACTACGCGGGCGCGTCGCCCGTTTTCGGCTCGACACCGGATGCAGCCTTGTCGTGCAGCGACGCGGGGTCGACGAAATGCATCCCGCTGCCGACAGAGTGCGTGGGTGCACCCTCCTGCGCCTGCGTCGGCGCCCACGCCGACAATCCCTATTCGCCGGCCTGCACCTGCGACGACCAGAGCGGCGGCATCACGGTGAAGTGCTACTACCCGTGAGATAGCGCCTACTCGACGCTGCGCAGGTCGCGCGCGTTGAAGCCCATCAGGAACAGCAGCGTGTCCAGCCGCTCGTGATGGTTGAGGCTCATGTCGGCCACTTCCTGCAACTTGGGTTTCGCGCGGAAGGCGATGCCGAGGCCCGCAGTCTGCAGCATGAACATGTCATTGGCGCCGTCGCCAATGGCGACCGTCTGCTCCAGCCGGCACTTGTAGACCTTGGCCATGTCGCGCAGGACCTGTGCCTTGCGCTCGGCGTCGACGACGGTGCCCTTCACGCGCCCGGTGAGGATGCCGTCCTTCGCTTCCAGCTCGTTGGCGAAGGCGAAGTCCAGACCGAAGCGCGTCTTCAGCTCCTCGACGAAGAAATCGAAGCCGCCGCTGACCAGCCCGACGCGGAAGCCCAGGCTCTTGAGCGTGCGCACGAAACTCTTGGCGCCGGGGGTGAGCTCGAGCTTGTCGCCGAGCTCCTGGGCTTTCTGCATGGGCAGCCCTTCGAGCAGCTTCACGCGTTCGGCCAGAGCCTGCTTGAAGTCGAGCTCTCCGCGCATCGCCCGGGCGGTGATGGCGGCGACCTGTTCCTTGACGCCCACCAGGTCCGCCAGCTCGTTGATGAACTCGCCCTTCACGAAGGTCGAGTCCACGTCCATGCACACCAGCCGCTTGTTGCGACGGAAGATATCGTCCTTCTGCACCGCCAGGTCGACGCCGAGGTCCTTGCCAAGCTTGAGGAAGGCGCCGCGCAGGTCGGCAAAGCCCAGCTCGTCGAGCTCCTTGCCCGGATCCACGTCCGCGATCAGCTCGAGGCCACTCAGCCCCTCTTCGCTGAGCGAGCGGATCTCGTGGATGTTCATGCCGCGCGAGGCCATGAAACGGGTCAGGGCGGCGACCGCGGTGCCGTGTGCGAGGTCGCCCAGCACCGTGACGCACAGGCCCGGCATCTCCGCGGGGCGCGTCTCGATCTGCGGGCGGAACGCGCTGACCTCCAGCCTGAGCCCCTGCTCGGCCACGTCGAACAGGATGCGACGCAGAGCGTTGCTGTTCGGCGGGATGTCGACGATGGCCGACAGCATCAGGTAGCCGTTCAACGCCGACTGGCCGATGTTGACCAGCTGGGCGTTCTCTTCGGCGATGGTCTCGGCCAGGCGCGCCGTGACGCCGGGGCGGTCGGTACCGGCAATGTGGAGGACGATGCGGTTTTCGTGCTCTTTTTCGCTCATGGGGTCCTTTTTTGACGCTACGTGCCATACGCGGCGAAGCGTCTTGCCGCAAGGGGGTGCGTCGTTGATGCGGAATCGACGCTGGATGCGGCGCCGCTGGATTTGGCTCAGGGCTGATAGTGGAGGATCAGCCCGTCCTCGCCGACCGCGCGCACGTTGCCGGGGCCGCTCCCCCACAGGCCGTCGAGCGTTACGTTGGTGCCGCTCACCGAGGGCGTCCAGCTCGTGCCGTCGAAGTGCAGGAGTGTGCCGCCGGTACCTGCGGCCCACACGTTGGCGCCGGAGCTGCCCCAGACGGCGTTCAGCGAGTAGGTTTCGCCTCCGGCCTGTTCGGTCCAGCTCGTTCCGTCGTAGTGGAGCACGCTGCCGTCCGAGCCAACGGCCCACACGCTGTCCGCGCTATTGCCCCAGACAGCTCGCAGTGACGGAGCGGCACCCGCTTCGTAGCTGACGCTCACCTTGGTCCATTTGACGGTATCCCAGCCGAGGACGGTGCCGCCGTCGCCGACTGCCCAGACGCGGCTCGCGTCGGCGCCCCAGACGGCGTTCAGGTTCGCACCGACGCCGCTCGCGAGCTTGCTCCAGCCGGCGACGCTCGAAAGCTTGACGATGGTTCCCGACGCGCCGACGGCGAACGCCGTGCCCTGGCCATCGGCCCACACGCCGCGAAGCCACGAGCCGGTGCCACTGACCACGTCGCTCCACGTGGAGCCGTCCCAGGAGAGGATGGTGCCGCCTGTGCCCACTGCGAAGGCGCTGTCCTTGGCGGTGGCCTCGACGCCGTAGAGCGAGCGCGGGTTCTTCGTGTCGACGACGCTCCATTTCTGGCCGTCGAAGTGCAGCACCTCGTCGCCCACGACCCACACGTCGCTGCCGCTGGTACCGCCGATGGCCAGATGGTTCTTCACACCGCCGCCTGTCAGCTGCGCGCGCTTGTCGCCGGCGTAGTAGAGCAGCGCACCGTGATCGCCGACGGCGAGCACCTTGCCCGATTCGAGCCGGGTGGCGCCCCAGAGCTCGTCGGTGATGCCGGTATCCAGAGCGGTCCAGGTACTGCCGTCGTAGCGCGCGGCGTGCCCACCGCCGCCGAATTCCCAGACTTCCTTTCCGTCGAGAGCCAGCGCGACCGCACCGCTGATGGTGCCGGCCGGCGCGCCCGCCGCGCCGTTCTTCCAGCTCGTGCCGTCGTAGTGCAGCATCACGTTGCTGCCCGTGGCCCACACATCGCTCGCGCTGTTGCCGCGAACTGCGTACAGCGAAGCCGTCTGGCCGCTGGCCTGCGCCTTCCAGCTCGTGCCGTCGTAGTGGATGATCTTGCCCTGGGCCCCGACGGCCCACACGTCGCCTCCCGGAGCCGCCCAGGCGGACAGCAGCGTTGTGGTGACCGGGCTGGTGTCGCTCGTCCACTTGCTCCCGTCGTAGTGGTAGATGACGCCGCCGCCGCCGAACACCCAGACGTTGTCCGGTCCCGTGCCGGTCACCGCCCAGAAGTTGTGCGTCGGCGGCGTTCCCGCGTCGCTGGCGGGTTCCACGTCGAAGCTCGACCAGCTCTTGCCGTCGTAGTGCACCACCGTGCTGTCGTTGCCCACGGCCCAGATGTCCGACGGCCCGCTGCCCCACACACTGTGCAGATCGCTATGCGAGGGCGCGTACATGCCGCTCCAGTTCACGCCGTCGTGATGCAGAATCACGCCGTTCGCTCCGACCACCCAGACGTTGATGAGCTGGTCGGCCCACGCGCCATACAGGCGATTGCCCTGGGGTGAAGGTCGCTCCCAGCACCATCGATCGACGCTGCAGGTACCGTAGCGCTGCCCCATACCGCTACTGCCACCGGCCCCGGCACTGCCACCGGCCCCGGCACTGGAGCTTCCGCCGCTGCCTTTCCCGCCGCCGCAAGCCGGCAGCAGGAACAGCGCGGTCAGCAATGCCAGAAGCGTGAGCCCCGGAGTTGTCCGTCTCAAGATTGCCTTTCGTCGATCAGTTGGGCGGGCAGGCCGGGCAGGTGACGGTGCCGCCGCAGCCGTCGGGTCCGGTGTAGCCGCAGTTTGTGGTGCAATCGATAGGCGCGCAGCACGTGCCGTTGGCGAGGCAGACCTGGGTGCCGGGGCACGCGCCGCAGTTCAGGGTGCCGCCGCAGCCGTCGGCAGCCGTGCCGCAGGAGCGGCCGATGCCGGCGCAGGTCTTCTTCGTGCAGCAGGTATGATTGGAGCGGCAGACCTGTCCGCTGCCGCACGCGCCGCAATCCAGCTGCCCGCCGCAGGTATCGGAAATGGTGCCGCACTGGGCGCCTGCCGCGGAGCAGGTGGTGGGCGTACAACAGCGGTTCTTGTAACAGGGCAGGCCGGTGGTGCAGTTGCCGCAGTTGATCTGGCCACCGCAGGTGTCGCTGGCCATGCCGCACTCTGCACCCACGTCGGTGCAGGTCTTGGGCACGCAGGGCGCGCACACGTTGGCGGTTCCGCCGCCGCCGCACACGTCGCCGTTGCTACACGTGCCGCAATCGAGCGTCCCGCCGCAGCCGTCGGAGATCTGACCGCAGTCCTTCCCCTCGGCCGCGCAGGTGGTGGGCGCGCAACACTGTCCCTTCTCGCAGCTCTCGTTGGTCGCGCACGTGCCGCAATCGATCTGCCCGCCGCAGCCGTTGGAGTGGGTGCCGCAGGTCAGGCCCTCGCCGCTGCATGTCCTCGGCACGCAGGGCGAGCACACGTTGGCAGTGCCGCCGCCCCCGCACTTCTCGTTGTTCGAGCAGTTGCCGCAGTCCAGTGTCCCGCCGCAGCCGTCCGAGATGTGCCCGCAGTCCTTGCCCTGGGCCTTGCAGGTCGTCGGGGTGCAGCACTGGTTCTTGTTGCACTTGTCGCCGACCTTGCAGTTTCCACACGAGAGCGTTCCGCCGCAGCCGTCGTTCGCTGATCCGCACTGGACGCCCAGCTCCGCACAGGTCTTGGGCACGCAGGCCGTGCACACGTTGTTCGAGCAGACCTCGCCCGGCAGACAACTGCCGCAGTTCAGCTTCTGCCCGGTACAGCTGTTGACAATGGTGCCGCAGTTCTTGCCCTGGTTCTGGCACTCGGCTGGAGGCGGTGGCGGCTTGCAGACATTGCCAATGCAGGTCTCACCCTGCGGGCAGCCGCCGCAGTTCAACGTGGCGCCGCAGCCGTCGGAGATCGTGCCGCACTCGGCATTCTGGGCGGCGCAGGTCGTCTTCTGGCAGGTCTCGCAGGTGTGGGTGACCTTGTCGCAGGCCATCCCGGAGCCGCACGCGCCGCAGTCGATGGAGCCGCCGCAGCCATCGGAGTTGGTGCCGCAGAGCTTCACGCTCTGGCAGGTGATCGGCTGGCATGGGCCGCACTTCCCGGTAGAACCGTTGCACACTTCGCCGGCCGGGCAGGAACCGCAGTTGATCGGGTCGCCGCAGACGTCGGTGATGATTCCGCACTCGACGCCGGCCTGCGTGCAGGCGTCGTTGGTCGAGATGCACTGGTGCTTGGAGTCGCAGATCTTCCCGCTGCCGCACGTGCCGCACTTGAGGGTGTCGCCGCAGCCATCGGGAACGCTGCCGCACGCGGCATTCGCGTCGGCGCAGGTGGTCGGTGTACACCCGCTGTTGCCGCCACTTCCGATGGGTCCGCCTCCGCCGCTGGCTGCACCGCCGCCCGAGCCGCTGGCTGCACCGCCGCCCGAGCCGCTGGCTGCACCGCCGCCCGAACCGTTCGCCGCGCTGCCGCCGGTGCCGATGCCACCATCTGCAGCCGAGCCGCCGGTACCGTTCGCAGCGGAACCTCCGCTGCCGCTGCCCTGGTTCGTCTGGCCCGAGCCTCCGCAGCCGAACGCCGGCATCAGCAACAACAGCGCGGTTGAAACCGACACCAGAGCTGCGCTCCGCAGCCGGGCACGCCTTCTCGAAACTCTTCCGGACACGGGAGCACTCATGGCGACCTCCTTCGCGTCTCACGACGCGCGAGGCGGGCTCGATGCTCTCGATTCTGCAAGGAAGCCCGCGTGGTAAGAGTATCCGGGAATTATGAAACTTTCTCGTATTGACGGATCTTGGGTCGCAGCTCCGACTACCTTGTCCTACCTTCTAGTAGATGGGAGGGGGGGCAATACGTTTCAAGTCCAGCCCGCCCGGATACATGTAGCTGGTGTAGCGACCGTAGCCGTAGACCACGATACCGAACGGTTGGTCGGACTCGATGCTGTGTACGTCGCTCTGCGACAGCTTGTGTCGTGCCACCGAGAAACCCGATCCGCCGATCGTCGAGAACTCCGAGGCGGGCAGATTCGTCCCGTCCAGCGTGATGCTGCTCCCGGTGGGTGCGACCACGTTGACGAAATTCGTGTCGTAGCTGCTCGATGCGATGAACAGGTACTTCGTCCGGTATTGCGCGGTCGGTACCACCACCGCCATCGAGGGGTCGCCCGCTCCGCTCGGTACCGAGGTCTGGCCTTGCATGTACTGTGTGATGAGGATCGGCTGGTCGGATTGGACGCGGAAATCCTGTTTCACGTTGTCCAGCTCGAGCGGCGCGGTTCCCGGTTGTAGCGTGGCGGGCGGCTGGACCGCGGGGTCGAAGGTCACGTGCGTGTCCTTGTCGACGGCCTCGATGCGCACCACGTGTGGTGACACGCTGGCGAGTGCGGCGGGGAACGTCACCAGGTAGTCCTTGCCCAGCGTCTCGCTCGGCAGCATCGCGTGCTCGATGTGATCGCACTCGCCCGTGTCCGGATTGGGGATGTTCGCGCACGATTGTCCGGAGATGACCTGTACCGGGGCCGAGGCCTTGATACGCGTCCCACTGATATCCGGCCCGAAGCTGTTCGTCGCGCTGCCGCCGTGCCCCGCCAGCGCGAGCAACACGTCGCCGCGCGCGAGCGTCACGGTGCCGTTGCCCTGTGAATCGATGCCGGCACCGGCCGCGAACGCCCCGTTGCCGATGAGCTGCACCTGGGTGTTGTCCTGGGTTGCCGTCACCGCGACGAACCCCGCGCGGGTGTCCCGCGACGGCCAGGCCAGCGATGTGTAGTTTCCGGTCAGCGTGGTGGCCGGCATCAGGAGCGAAGCGTCGTTCGAGAAAGACAGGCAATCGCTGCCGAAACCGCCGGGGCAGTCCTTGCCCAGCGGGCAGCCCGCGGGTACCGGCGACAGCTGGTATTTCAGCGGACTGAGCTGGTACACGGTCACCGGCTGATCGGTGCGCAGGCGATAGGCCCCGCCCTTCACCACTCGCGTGGCGCCGGGCTCGGGCGGCTGCTGGCAGGCGTTCACGTCGCCGCCCTTGAGCTCCTTCACCCACGGCAGTGTGATCACCTGCAGCGCGCCCGGCGCCACATTGACGGTCTTCACGTCCGTCGTTCCGCGCGTCACGTGCACATCGGTCGCCTGGGTGCCCGCGTTGGCCACGGCCACGGCGAAGTCGAAGCCGCTCCACACCGGATTCGGCGTCATCGTCGGGTAGTAGTCGCAGCCGAGGTAGCTGTCCTTGAGCTGCGGTGGGGCGCAGGCACCCTTGCAGCCGTCGGGGTCGCACGTCATGCCCTGCAAGGGATCGCAATCGAACTCGTCGAAGCCCGAGCCATCCTCCCGGCAGACCTTGGCCTTGCCGCCGCTGCAGCTCGCCTGGCCCGGCAGGCACGTCACACAGCCGAGCACGTCGACGCAGGTCTGTCCTTTCGCCGCGCAGTCCGTGGAGTCGAGCTGGCCGCCCTTGCCGTCGCAGGCATGGGAGACGTTGCCGTCGCAGACATACTGCCCGGCGGGGCAGATGCCTCCCTCGTAGCCTGCGCTTCCGCCGCCTCCGTCCTTCGTGCCGTCGACGACCTGGGGACTGCTCGAGCAGGCCGCGAACAGCCCGGCCGCCGCGAGCGCGGCGACCAGTGCGCCCGCGCGGAGCCGGCTTTCACGATGGAACAAGCGGGCGATTGGAGCAAGCATGACGCTCCAATCCTACTCCCGGTGCGACCGGCTCGACAGTGACAGCCTTCACGCGGGGGGCGCGGAAAGTTCCGGCGCGCGCCGAGCGGCCGGGTCGTCGCGATGGAACAAGAGCGTGAACGCGACGAACGCACCCCACAGGCCGGCCAGGTGATAGAGCATCGCAGCGCCCCCGAAGTGCTCGAAGATCATGCTGGAAATCGGCGGGCCCAGCAGCATGCCCGCGGCGTAGAAAGCGTTGTAGATGCTGGTGGCGCGGCTGTACTCCGCGGGCGCCGAGACCACGCCCTGCAGCGCCAGGCTCACCGGAGAGATGCTCGCGATCGTCGCACCAGCGATGAACACCGCGAGCGCCATCATCGAAAACGAGCCGAGGAACACGAAACCGAGCACCATCGCCGTGCCCACGATGCCGAGCAGCCGCATCAGCAGCAGGTGGCCGTAGCGATCGCCGAGCCGGCCTGCGTAGTTGGAGAACAGCAGCATGCCGGCCGCGAAGAACGCCGGGATAATGATCGTCTGCTTCTCCGCGATGCCCTTCGACTCCATCAGGTACAGCGGCAGGAAAAGCACGACGCTGGCCTGGAAATAGCCATAGGCGAAGGTGCCGAAGCAGGACGTCTTGATGCGCCAGAGCACGCCCATCGCCGAACCCGCCGGCGGCACACCGTCTGGATCGAACTCGCTGTCGTGCGGCCGGTCGCCCGCGTGCCGGGGGCCACGCTCGAGTCGCGTCGTGACGTACACAGACGTGAGCGCCGAGAGCACGCCGGCGGCAACGAATCCGGCCCGGAGTGGCGCAACGGCGGCGATGGCCCGCGCCGCCAGTGGTCCGGCGATGTAACCGACGGCGATGGCGATCGCATACAGGCTGGTCACGAACGCCTTGTTGTCCTTGCCGGAGCGTTCCAGAAGGATGGTTTCGCTGCTGACCCAGACGCCGACCGAACAGGCGCCGTCGAAGAAGCGCACCACCGCGATAGACGTGTAGCTGTGCAGAAACGGGAACACCGAGACGGTGATCGCGTAGCCGCCGAGTGCGATGGCGAGCGTTGTCTTGGCTGAAAATCGCCGGATCAGCCCGCCCATTGGCAGCGAAAGCGCTACGATGCCGGTGGCGAACCACGCGGCCAGCGTGCCGATATCCGATTTGCTGAAGCCGATCTGGTCGAGGAAGATCGCCGTCAGCGAAATCGCGATGCCGTAGGCCAGGCCGAGTGCCAGTGTGGCCCGGTACACGCGCCACACGTTGGGATCGGGGATGCGTTCGGCGAGGCGCACGGACCGGCGATAGTGTCATGAGCCGCGCGGTCACGGAAGGCGACAAAGGCCGGACGCCGGGCCAGTCCTGGACGCACGGATGCTTGGGAGAGCCTGGTCCGGACGCTACAGTCGGCGCCCATGCGGCATTTCCGCGTACTGTCGTGGAACGTCAACGGGATCCGCGCCTGCGAGCGTAAGGGCCTGTCGGAGTGGCTCGGCAGGAGCCGTGCGAATGTTGTCGGCTTGCAGGAGGTACGGGCCTTCCCCGAGCAGGTGCCCGAGCGCATCCGTCGTGCGCGCTGGCACCAGCACTACGCGCCTGCCGAGCGCCCCGGCTACAGCGGCGTGGCACTGCTCTCGCGACAGAAGCCGGACGCCGTCGAGATGGCGCTCGCGCCGCGCTTCGACGTGGAAGGCCGCGTCTTGGTCGCGCGCTTCGGCAAGCTGGTGGTGTGCTCGACCTACGTCCCCAAGGGCGATGGTCCGAACCGGGACCTGAGTCGCATTCCCTACAAGCTCGCGTTCGACCAGGCGCTGCGCCGGCGTCTCGATCGCTACCGCGCGCAGGGTGATCGCGTGCTGGTGATGGGCGACTTCAACACCGCGCACCAGGACAGCGACCTGGCCCGCCCCAGACAGAACAGGGAAAACAGCGGCTTCCGTCCCGAGGAGCGTCGCGCTTTCGGACGTTGGCTATCGGGAGGCTGGGTCGACACCTTCCGCGCCTTCACGCCCGAGGGCGGCCACTACACCTGGTGGAGCCAGCGGATGGGTCTGCGCGAACGCAACGTCGGCTGGCGCATCGACTACGTGCTCGCCAGCGAATCGGCGATGCCTTTCGTGCGCCGGGCGTTCATCCAGAAGGACGTCCTCGGCAGCGATCACTGCCCGATCGGCGTCGACCTGGATCCGGCTGTGATCGAGCCCTGACCGCGTGCGCGGCCGGCGCCGCTGCGCCTAGATGAAGTCGCGCAACATCTTGCGCAGCTCGAGCTGGTGCAGCTCTTCCTGGCCGATCATCGAGCGCGCGAACTCCTCGAGGTACACGCTCGCGTCCTGCACGGTCGTGAGCAGCTCCTTGTAGAGCGTCGACGCCGCTTCTTCGTGCTTGAGGCTCTCGGCGATGAGCGCCTGGGTGGAGTGCTTGTTGGACTCCTCCAGCTTGGCGATGCTCAGCGAGGGATGGCCCTCCAGGCCGGTGAGCAGCTCGCCGACCTGCTCGGCGTGGGTCAGCGACTCCTGGGCCTGGGTCTTCATGAAGGCTACGAGCGGGATGCGGTTGGGCCCCGTTATCATCAGTGCGTAGTGCGTGTAGCGCACGACCCCCGCGAGCTCGTGCTCGAGGATGGAGTTGAGCAGCTGGCGCACCTTGGGCGTGTCGAGATCCTTCATGGCGGCATTTCTTCCAGGCACAACTGCTCGGCGTCAAGCGACGGTGCGGCTCGGGGTCGGCTCGCGGGCCGAGTGCGCCAGGCGCCAGAATTGCGCGTTCTTTGCCTTTGGGTGACGGTCGTCATAATCCCGTGCGGTTCGCTCCACGGACTGCCCTTAGCGAGGGTCAAGACACCATGATCAGAACCAGCACTAGCTTGACAATTATCGGGATTTTCGCGGGCGCTCTGGCGTTCCAGGGCTGCGGAAGCAGCAACAACGGGGGCACCGGCGGCGGCACGGGCGGGTCGACCGAGGGTGGCGCCGGCACCGCTGGTATGGGCGGCGGCGGCGCGGGCATGGCCGGTAGTGCCGGCACGGCTGGCAGCGCGGGTATGGCCGGCGCTGGCGGCGCAGTGGGCGGCGCCGGTGGCACGGCAGGCGCCGGTGGCACGGCAGGCGCCGGTGGCACGGCAGGCGCCGGTGGCACCGCGGGCACCGCGGGCACGGCAGGCACAGCGGGCACAGCGGGCGCTGGCGGCACGGCAGGCTCGGACGCCGGCACTGCAGGCGCAGGCGGCACGGCTGCGGGTGGCGCGGCAGGCGCAGACGCCGGTACTGCTGGCGCGGCAGGCGCAGACGCCGGTACTGCTGGCGCGGGCGGCGCAGACGCTGCTGCGCCGACATGCACCGGCACGGCTTCGGCATGCAACACGCTGGGAGCCGTCGACTGCGCGGCTGCCGATGGGTGCACGCAGACAACAGCGGGATGCAGTGGCACCCCCGATGCTTGCAGCACCAAGACCACAGCGGTCGGATGCGGCCAGCTCATCGGCTGTACGTTCGCGAACGGTACGTGCGGCGGCACACCGCAGGCCTGCACGCTCTACCAGACGGTAAGTGCGTGCAACGGAGCGGGTTGCACGTACAACACCACGACCTGCTCCGGCACGGCGACGGCCTGCGACCAGTTGTCGACCCAGGTCACCTGCACCGCCCAGCCCGGCTGCTCCTGGCAGTAGTCGAGCGGGGGGCAGCCCCTGGCGGCGCTCGCCCAACCGAACCAGCGCCCATCCGGCTTTCCGGGTGGGCGTTGGTGTCTTGTGGGCGCGGCGCGCTGACCGGCCAACGGCCCGTGGCACGCTCGCGACCTATGTCTCGAGCGGCCTCGACGGCTGGGCCGTCCAGTCCGGCGCCGCCGTGGACATCTTGACGGGGCGGATCGATGCCCCATATTCCTCTAGCTGGGCGCAGCTGCGCCCGGAACCGGGTCAAACAGACATGGCGTTTTCGATCACGAGACTTCTTCTTCACAGCAACGCCGTTCCCGCAGAAGCACGGGACGCACTCAAGACGGCTTTCGAGAGCGAGCCGGAACAGAAAGAAGCCTGGCTCCAGCGGGCGCTCCGCCTGCTGCGCGACGCGACTGATCTCGACTGTAGCGACGCGCACGAGCTGGTCGGCCTGGCGGCGTCGGAAGGCTGCGCCTGAACCGATCTTGGCTGGGCTCCGGGCGCGTGGCAGGTATTCTTCGCGCGCACGGCCGGTCGAGACATGGTCAAGCCCCGCAAGAAGAAGTTCAGCCTGGCGCCGGTGCTGTACCGGGACAGCGATATCGAGGGCAGGGGAGTCTTCGCGCGGCGCCGCTTCGAGCCGGGTGACGTGATCGTCCCGTACGCGCCGAAACAGCGCCGGCTCGACGTGCAGGATCCGGAAGCGATCGCCGCGGCGGATTCGAAGTTCACGCTCCTTTCGGACCGGTACTGGGTCATCGTTCCGGACACCAGCCTGCCGGGCGGTTGGCTCTGCAACCACAGCTGCAACCCCAATGCGGCCATCTATTCGAGCGGCGAAGGGCGCATCCAATGCATGCGCCCCATCACGCCGGGCGAGGAAGTGACCATCTTCTACGGTTGGGTCACGCAGAACGAGCCGGGGCGCGATCCGTGCCTGTGCGGCTCGCCGGACTGCCGTGGCTTCATCAACTTCGACATCTCGAATCTGGAAGCCGCGCACTTCGAGCGCGACACTGAAGCAGGACGCGCCTTCGGCCGTCGGCTCGAAGAGTACGCGGAGTACCTGCGCTCGATCGACCAGGAGCAGGTACTCGACACCATTGCCGGCACGATCGCGGAGATGAGGCGGGCCAGCTAGTTCCGGGCTACTGCGAGAGGGCGCGGTTGCAGTGCGGGCAGTTGAAGCTTCGCGCGTAGTAGCGCGTTCCGTACAGCTGGATGGCCGCGTCGCAGGCTGGACAGCGCAGGTTCTTCCGCGTGAACCACGCAGCCACCAGGGCGAACAGCGCGAACCCGGGCAGCATGAGGACAGCCATGAGGACGGGGCCGTTCCAGGATGGATGATGTCGGACCAGCGCAGCGAATGCGACGAAGCTCCCCGCTAGCCACGCGAGCAGCGCAGTCGGAAACCGCGGTCGCCACGTCGACGAGAATCGACTGCGTCTGGGGCGACGTCAACCGTAAGGTCCCGCGTCTCGGGCGAACGCGCCGGGGCCGAGTGGCGGAATGATCGCCCGCGGCAACCACAGTGCGAGCGTTCCCGTGACGTAGGCCATCAAAAAACCATGGATCCCCATGATCATGGCGTACAGCGTGGCCTGGGGCAACGCGAAGACCAGCATCCTGCCGAGCAGCCCGAGTCGCGTCCGCTCCGAAGAGCCGATAGCCTTGGCCCAGTATACCATCGTGAGCAGATGAGGCAGCGCGATGCAGACACTCCAGATCCCCATGGTGAGGGCACCGATGGAGTAGGCCGGCCCCCGCGAAAAGAAACCGCTTCCTCCGGCGAGCTCGAACCACACGGCGCCGCCGGCCACCATCAGCACCATGCTCGTGCCTAGCCAGAGCAGGACCAGGTTGGAGAGGGACCTACGAGCCATGGCCCTCGGCGTTCCTTGAAAGTGCCACGCCGCGCCGCGCTCAATCCTGCGCGAACATCACGAGCCTGGGCGGTTGGTGCACTTCGTGTGTCGGGTCGACGATCGGCGCGACGCCGGTACCGACCGCGATGTACTCCACGACGTGGGACTCCCAGCCGTGGCTGCCCTCGCGCACCTGTACGCCGACGACGCCGTGCGCGCCGAGGCGTGCTGCTTCGCCCTGCATCCGCTCCATCGCGAGCTCGCGCGCGTCGTACAGCGCCTGCGTGTACTGCTGCTGCTCGATGTTCTGCCCCATCTGCTTGAACCACGCGCCGAGGCCCTGGTGCGCCACGTGGTAGACGCACACCCCGTGCGCGAGGCTTGTCGGGCGGAAGCCGCCGCGCACCAGCCCCCAGAAGTCCTCGCCGGACAGATCGCAGGTGAAGGGACGGCCCCCGACGCGCCACGTCGCGCCCTGGCCGTCGCGACGCCGGACCGCCGTGCCGATCGCAGTGAATTCGGCATGGTGGCCGTGCCGGACCATGTCGACCGACATCGAGACGATGCCGTCGGCGCCGAAGGTCTCGGCCTGCTCGAGCATGCGTTCGATCGCGTACAGCCGCGCCGAGAGCATCAGCTGCGAGACGTTGCCGAGCTCCATGTTCTGGCTCCAAGCCGAGCGCTGCCAGCCGATGTGGAAGTAGCTCGAGCCCATGCAAAGCTCGATCGGTTCGAAGCCGATCTCCTCGATGAGGAGCAGCTCGTCGATGGAGAGATCGCTCGTGAATGCCATGCTGTCCTCAGGAGTCCACGCTCATCACCAGCTCGGGCGTCGGCGGCGGTTCGGCCATGTTGATGGGCAGCACGGCCGTACCCACGGCGAAGAACTCCAGCACGTGCGAGTCCCAAGCTCCGTGGCTCCACTCGTACACTTCCGCGCCGACCACGCCAGCGGCGCGGTCGACCTGTGCTTCGTACTGCATCCGCTCCATCGCCAGCTCGCGCGCGTCGTACAGGCCCTGGGTGAATTCTGTCATCTCGACGTTCTGCCCGATGCGCTTGAACCAGCCGCCCAGTGTCTGGTGGGCCACGTGGTAGACGCAGTTGCCCATCACCAGCGAAACCGGCCGGTAGCCACTCTTGAGCAGCATCCAGAAGTCCTGCCCGCTCAGGTCGCTGGTGAAGGGCATGCCGTTCGGCGCGTGCCAGTTCGAGCCGTCGCGCGCGTAGATGGCCGTCCCGATGGCCACGAACTCCACCAGGCTCTCGCCCCAGGCGTGGCGGTTGACCTTGAGCCTCACGCCGATGACGCCGTCGGCGCCCAGCGCCTGGGCTTCTTCCTCCATGCGTGCCATGGCCAGCTCGCGCGCCGAGTACATCGCCTGCGTGAGCACCGTGAGCTCCTGGTTCTGGTTGTAGTTCGAGCTCGAGTAGCCCACGTGATAGATGCTCGAGCCCATCACGAGCCCGGCTGCCTCGAAGCCGCTCTCGCGAACCAGCAGAAACTCTTTCACCGTCAGATCGCTGGTGAAGAAGCGCTGCCCCTGGGCACCTCGCATGGCGCCGATGCGCTCCATCGCGTGCTGCGGAAGCGCCTGGCGCTGCTGTGGGTTCGGGTTCTGGGTCATCGAAGGATCTCTTTCAGCTAGGTGGTGAAACGCGCCTAGAAAGTGTGGGTGCCGTGCTTGCGCGGGCGGTCGGCCACGTCCACGACCAGGCGCGGTCGAGGCGGGGGAGCTGCGTCGCCGCGGCGTACGACCGCGGTCCCCATCAGCATCACCTCCATGTGGAAGCGAATGTGCCCCGAGTGCTCGTGCTCCTTGCTCTCGCGGTGCACGCGCACTCCCACCACGCCGTCGGCGTTGAAGTGACGCGCGAACTGGCGGAACCGCTCCACCGCCAGGTGCCGCGCCTGCAGACTGGCCCGGGTGTGGGTCGGCAGCTCGCTGGAGAAGAACGAGCCTTCGACTGTGCAGTCGGCATGCGGCTCGAACCAGAAGCAGTTGCCCATCGCGATGGCCGCAGGCGCGTAGCCCGCGTGGTGCAGCTTCGACAGCTCGTCCATCTTCAACAGGGTCAGAGCCGGCTCGGCTGGCGGGGGCTGACCGCGGATGCGGACGGCCGTGCCGATGGCGGTGATTTCCACCATGTCGTCCGCCCAGTCGTAGCCGCGCCCCTCGAAGCGTGTATCGACCACGACGTGTGCCCCGAGCATCTGCGCTTCGGCGCGCATGCGGCCCAGGGCGCGCGCGCGCGCGTGGTCGTACGCCTGGGTGAGGGCGGTGAGCTCGCCGCCGTTATAGCCCCAGAAGGTGCTCTGGAACCCCACGTGGTACATGCTCGAGCCCATCACCTGGCTTACCGGCTCGAAGCCGGCTTGCGCGGCGACCACCGTCTCCGCGGGGCTGAGCGTGCTGGTGAACAGAGCGCTGCCCTGGGCGCGCTCCTCGGTGAGGCGGCGCTGGGCGCGCAGCGGCAGTCCGCCGGCTTCGACGTGCTGCCGGCTCAGCTTCTCGTCGACCGGGCGATCCGGCAGGAACTGGTGCGTCAACGTGGTCCTCCGAGCTGCGCCAGCACCCACGCCGCGCGCGCGTTGTCGTTGGCGTGGTTGGCCAGGCTCTGCGTCAGCATCCCCACCCACTGATCGAGCGGCAGCGTGGCCGTCTTGAGCGCGATGCCGCGCACCACCCGCTTGTGCTGCGCGAGCACCTGCTGCCCGTCGCGCTTGGCGATGAACACGTCCGGCTCCAGACTGATCTCGATCGACAGCACGACGCGGCCGTTGGCCTCGATGCGCGTGTGCTCGGCAAAGCCGGTGGCCAGCGTGTTGGCGAGCTGCGCTAGAAACTGCTCCATGTTGGCCAGATCCAGCGCCATGCCTGCGGCGATCTGGTCCGCCCCGATGGCTACCTGCACCTGCGTCCCGCAATACGGGCACGCATACACCCGGCCGGTCCACCCCGGCGTCATCATGGCTCCGCAGTTGGCACAACGCTGGGGGGCGCTCATGGGGGGCCAAGCGTAGCGCGCGGCGCCACGGTCGAGAAGGGGCAGCTCGTCTCCGGAAAATGCCAACCCTTTTCCGCAAGCGGTTTCTTTCACGGAGAGGAGGCAGGATGAAGGACTTCTACGTGGCGGGCGGGTTCGGAATGATTCCGATCTCCGTTTTCGGGTTTCTGTTGGTGGCGGCGACCGTGCTGTACGCCCTACGCCCCCAGGCGAGGTACCAGCGGCTGGCGGTAGCGCTGGGCGTCACGACCTTCATGATGGGGCTGCTCGGCACGGCGTTGGGGATCGGTCTGTCGGCGCGCTACATCCACCAGGTCCCGTTGTTCCGGCAGCTCGGTGTCCTGGCGCTCGGGGTGGAGGAGTCGCTCCACAACATCGTGCTGTCGCTCATCCTTGTGGTGCTCGCCCCGCCGCACGCGCTGTCGGAGCGGGCAAACCAGCGCAGCGCGGTTCAGCTGCCGCCCTGCTCTCTTCCCCGCTCCGTCACCTGCTCGCGCCGCTCGGCGATCGCGTTCGCCGTCAGCGTCTGCACATGCGCCCGGAAGCGCGCGGATTCGAGGCGGCGGCCGTCGGCGTAGGTCATCTCCCAGCCCTGGTCGATGTTGCGCTTGTACTCGCGCTGCAGCGCCGGATCGCACGACAGCATGTCGCGCGCCAGCTCCATGCAGGTGTGGAGCAGCACCTCGGGCGCCACGACGCGGTTGGCCAGTCCCCAGCGCTCGGCTTGCTCCGCTTCGAGGAAGTTGCCGGTGAGCGACAGCTCGCGCGCGCGGTACGGCCCGATCACCCGGCTGAGGATCTGGCTCAGCCCCCATCCCGGCATGATGCCGATGCGCGCGTGCGTGTCGGCGAACTTCGCGTCGCTCGAACAGATCAGCACGTCGCACGCCAGCGCCAGCTCGAAGCCGCCAGTGATGGCGAAGCCGTTGATGGCGCCGATGATCGGCTTGTCCAGCTTGCGCATGGCGGTGACCACGCGCAGCCCCTCGTCGCCCGCGAGCTGTCCGGCTTCACCCTGGCCGGACGCCAGTTCCTTCAGATCGAGACCGGCGCAGAAGGCCTTGCCCGCGCCGGTCAGGATCACCACGCGCACCGCATCGTCGTCGTGCAGCGCTTCGAACGTGTGCGTCAGCTCGCCCCGCAGATCGCGCGACAGCGCGTTCATTGCTTTCGGGCGGTTCAGCGTCAACAGCGCGATGCCCCCGTCCCGCTCCAGGTTCAGTACAGGTTCCGTCATGGGCGGGAACGTAGACACGATCGGTCGCGGCGGGTAGTCGCGATGCGTATCTACAGACCCGGCGGCGTTTCTTCGGCGCGGGCGCGCTTCGTCGCGCGTGCCCACCATAGAAGCTCGTCGATCATGCCTGCGGCGCGCCTGGCATAGAACGCATCCGCCGGCCGCTGCTGGTCGTCGAGCTGGAGCCCGATCAGCCGGATGTTGACGCCCGTCCGGACCGGCACCATGCGCGCCTCGACCACCACGCCGAGCAGCTGCTCTACCGCGCGCGCGCCCGAGGCGGAGCCGCCGTAGCTCACGAATCCGATCGGCTTGTACTGCCAACCCAGAAACACGTGATCGAACGCGTTCTTGAGCTGGCCGGGATATCCGCGGTTGTACTCGGGCGTCACGACCACGAACGCGTCGAGACCGTGGATGGTCTCCGACCAGCGCCGTGCCGTCTCGTCCTCGTACGTCTGCTCGATGCCGGCGGGGTTCTTCTCGTACGCATAGCCCCCGAGCGGATAGTCGCGCAGATCCAGCAGCCGTACCTCGACGTCCGGCCGCTCGGCGAGCAGCGCCTGGATCCAGTTCGAGAACTTTTCTCCCCGCCGCCCCTGCCGCACGCTGGCGAGGATGATACCGATGCGAAGCTTGTCGTTTCCAGTCATGTCTGTTTCCGGTCGAAGCAATGGTTCGTGTTCCATGCATATCAGGCAGTGTGCCGGTGGGCGCAAGGGGGGCCCCGCGGGCTGGACAGGCGCGCGGCCTGGTCCGATCATCTCCCTGTGCTCGGGTGCATCGAACAGCCCTCCTCGGGTGGTCGTGCGTAGGTCGACGCTGCTGGTCGTCGCGGCGCTGGGTCTGTGCGCTGCTCCCGGCTGTAGCGGCAGCGCGGGCGGTGGCACGAGCAGCGGCGGCAGCGGCGGCAGTGCGGGCAGCGCTGGCGCCGGCGGCAGTGCGGGCAGCGCTGGCGCCGGCGGCAATGCAGGCAGCGCAGGCAGCGGAGCGTGCGATCCCGCGCAGCTGTTCCAGTGCGTGCCAGCGGCATGCGCGGGAGACATGGTGCGCATGGCGGATTGCGACCACGGCGAGTGGAAGTGCTTCTACGGCTGGGTGCCGATCGACCAGTGCCCGCCGGATGCCTGCTTCAACCCGCCGACCTACTTCTGCTGCAACAACTCGGGCGGCGGGGCGAAGCCCACGTGTCCCGATCACGGCAACCCCGTGTGTCCGCCCGACACCTACTTCGCCATCACCGGCGCCGCCGGCTGCCCGCCCGCGGGACAGTTCCCCTGCGGCCAGACCACCTGCACGCTCGGCAAGCAGTACTGCCGTTGGGAAAGCGGGAACGCTGCCTGCCAGCCGCTGCCCGCCGCCTGCGGCACCAGCCCGGACTGCGCTTGCCTCGCTGGCGAATCCTGCACCTGCACCGACTACGGCATCGGCGCCCTCGCCTGCGGCGTGAACTGATACGGGCGGTGCTACGTCGCGGTCGCGTCGTCCGGCGATTCGGCCGGCGTGTCCGCTCCGTCTGTGCCGCTGCTGTCTCCCATGGTGACCAGCGCGGGCGTCGCTTCGGGCTCCGCGATGGATTCGGCCGCGGCTTTGCCGAAGGCGCGCTTGCCGTAGAGCAGGAACCGGGTGGCCATCTCCAGGCCGAACATGGCGACGAAAGACAGCGGGCCGGCCAAGCCTCGCACGACCAGCGCGCGGTCGAGCGAGACGTTGTACGCCATCCACACGTAGGTGCCGGCGCGCAGGAAGAAGAACAGCCCCCAGAGCAGCGTCCACGTTGTCAGGTAGCCGCGCGCCTTTTCGATCTTCCGACCCAGGCTGCGCTCGGCAAACTCGATGATGACGGGCGCTCCCCACAGCACGCTGCCGACGAAGAACAGTCCGGTGATGGCGTTGCCCAGCGCGGGCTCGAGCTTGACGAAGAAGCCCGTCTGGTAGCGAAGGTCGAGGATGCCGAAGCCGACCACCGACCCGGCCACGAACAGCGTGAACGCCGACGCCTTCTTCTCGCGCTTGATCTGCATCGCGACGATCAGGACGCCGCACGCGATGCCCGAGATGATGGCCGCGAGCAGGCTGACCAGGTGCTCGAACGCGTAGAAGATCAGCAGCGGGGCGAACGTTTCCCCGAAGAAGCGCAGAGCGCCGCGGACGCGTTGGCGATCCATTGTGCCAGGGTATCACGCCACCGGTGCGTCGTGTTCAGTTCGCGTCGAAGCAGATCTCGACATAGTCGACGATCAGGGCGTCGGAAGGGCCGTCGGGTTTCATGCGGAGCAGCACGCCGCTGTTGCCCGGCGTGAAGGCGGCGGTGGCGTCGGCGCTGTACCACTCGTAGGGCGTGCTGTTGTAGACGCCGCCGTAGGGCGACGCACCGCTGCCGTCGAAGGTCGTCCAATTGAAGCTGCCGCTGGCGGTGGTGTTGAAACTGCGGCCGTCGCGTCTGCGCCGCCACTACCTGCCGATCCGCTCGTCGCGCCCGAGCCGGCGCTGCCCGATGCGCCGCCCGAAGCGTCCGGCGTCGACCCGGCGCTGCCGCCCATCGCGTCGAGCCCCGCGTCGTTGCCGCTCGCTCCGCCCTGGGAACGTGTCCGCCCGAACCCGAGCTGCCGCACTCCCACGCCGACAGCGCCAACACCGCGAACACCAAGCCAAGCTGTCGCATCGACGAACACGGTAGCATGGTGCCCATCAGGACGCGGAGCTTCGCCCTCCCCGGGCCCCTCGCGATCTGTCATCGTCGTGCTCGTGGTTCCCGATCGGGCGTTCCGGCGACCGCTGTCGCTAGGCAACTCGTCGATGTTCTTCGTCGGCTACGGCCTCGGATGCGCGCACCTGTTCGCGCTGATGCCGATGCCGTTCGGCTATCTTGGTCTGCCACTGGCGCTGGGCTTCGGGGCAGCGGGCTGGGTGATGCGCGGCAGTGACATCCGCTTCGAGCCGAGCGGCTTGAGCGTGCTCGGACGGCGCGTCGGCTGTCGCTCGCTCGCATGGGACGCCGTGCAGTCGACCGACGTGTACGACGACGGGGTGAGCTACTCCGTCGGGGCCAGCCAGGTGAAGCAGTACCTGCTGCGTGTGACGACCGCCGACCGCGTCGAGCTCGTCGCGGATGGCCGGGGAGAAGACGAGCGCGCCGAGCTGGAGGTCATCGCCGACTCGATCTCGGCGGTGGTCCAGCCGCCCGGGGAGGCTCCCGCCGCCGAGCTGCGCGACGCCGAAGCGGCCGTGCTGCGCTGCCCGGGCTGCGGTGCGCTGGTCACGCCGGCGGATTCGGACGAGGTGAAGTGCGCGTTCTGTGGCAGCGCGGTCGCCATGCCCGAGCAGGTCCGGAAGCGCGTGCGCGATGCTCGCGGGCTGGCCGGCGCGCGCGAGAAGGAAGAAAAGGCGCTCTCGCGCCTGATGGCGCAGCCGACGGCCGGGCGCGCGATCGTGCTGCAGGGGCTGACGTTCGCAGTCGGGATGGGCAGCGCTGCTGGCTGGGGCCTTTCGCTGCTTCCGCCGCTCGCTTCGGCCACGCTCACGCTCGCGACGGTCGCCTTGTTCGGCGTCGAGCGTGCGACCATGGTCGACCGTCGCGCGGTGCGCCAGCTCTCCCGCTACATGGGCGCGATCCCGCCGCTCCAGCCGGGCGCGCCGTCGCTCTGCCACTCGTGCGGTGCGCCGCTGCCCGATGCGCCCGGCTCGACCTTCGTGCGCTGCCTGTTCTGCAACTCTGCCAACCTGCTCTCGTCCGATCTGCGGGGAGCGTGGCAGCGCTCGGCGGGCCAGGCCTACGAGCTGGAGGAAGTGCTGCAGACGCGCCGCGAGCAGCGCCGCGCCGCGCTGCGCCGCACGATCATCGCGCTGGTTGTCGTCGCGATCGTGTGCGCGATCGCCGTCGCGCGCACCTGGAAGTGACGGCGCTGCGCCGCCCAGCCAGCTCAGGATCCGTCCAGGCCGCTGTCCGAAGCGTCCGCGGCGGCGTCGCCATTGGCCGCGTCCGCGTCGCTCGTGCTGGCATCCGTGCTGCCGCCGTCGCCGGCGTCGGGGTTTGCGCAGGTTGGGTCCAGCCAGAACTTCTCGTAGTGCCACTTGCCTGACAGGCAGCGCAGCTCGCTGCAGGTGGGCGGCGCGGAGCCGGCGTCCGCGTACGAGAACAGACAGCTCTTGTTCGCGCAGTCGCCGCTCTCGCAGGTGCGGCCCTGTTCGGTGCAGGCGGTGCCATCCGCCCCCTGGTAGTCGGTGGGGCAGGGCGGCTGGGCGGTGACGGTGAGCGTAGACGTGGCGGTCACGCCCGGGTCCTGGGTGTAGGCGATCTGCACGTGGTAGACGCCTGCGGAGCCCGGCGCGCGGTACACCTTCCTCATCCCCGAGGTGCCGTCGGGTTCGATCGTCCCGCCGCCTGACTCCAGCACCGACCAGTTGAACTTGCTGATGTCGTTGTACGAGTGGGTCCAGAGCTTGCCGCTCGCGTCGCGCACCTTCTGGATCAGGACTGGCGACAGCTTGACCGTCTGGTTCACCTCGAGCGTGGTGGTTTCCGGAGACAGCTTGGCCACGGTGCTGAGCACCGTGCTCCCAGCGTCGCTCCCGTACGTCCCTCCCCGCGAGCGGGAGCTGCAAGCGGAAAGCGACGCCACCGGGACGGCGGCCAGCGCCAGTGCGGCCACCCAGCGCGCAACGCGGTGCCGAGGCATCGTCGCTCCTACTTGGCCGGGACGTACGCGCGCAGCTGCTTGCGGAGCTTCTTGGTGAAGGTCTGCGTGCAGGTGCCGTGCGTGCCTTCGTAGTCGATGATCTCGCGGATCAGCCGTTCCTTCATCTGGTCGTCGCAGGTGGCGGCCTTCACTTCCTTGGCGAGCACATCCCCCTGGTGCGTCGACGGCCAGGTCTGCTTCTCGGGCTTCACCTTCTTGTTCGTCGGCTGGTAGTGCGACGGCTTGGTCTTGGTCACGTCGCGCATCAGCGGCTCCTCGTTGCGTCGCCCCGTGCCGCCGCACGCAGGACAGCGCTTGCTGCTGCCGCCCAGCGCGTTGGTGATGTAGCCGTCGCCCCCGCACACCCCGCAGGACTCCACATCACCGTACATGACGCCGCCTCGAATTCTTCATGGGCGGAGTATACACGCCGGCCCGGCGGCGTTCGAATCGGCCCGTCAGTACGACGACAGCTTCGCGGCAAACACGTAGCGGGCGCCCGCGGCTTCGGACAGGCTCCAGAGACGGTTCTCCGCAGGATCGATCATCAGATCCTCGGGCGAATCGATCCACGTGAAGCTCTTGTGGCTGCTGGTCGTGTCCTTGAACAGTGCGCCCGCGGCCCCGGCCGGTTCGCTCGACGACATGTACATGCTGCTGCCGCTCTCTGCGGCGCCCTGTAGCTGCCTTTCGGCGGCAAACCAGGCGTGCGACGGCCAGATGCGCGCCGCGGCGGGTAGGTCGGTGGCCGGATCGAGCGGCCAGCGGAACAGCCGCCCCGCGAGCGCAGCCGTGCACGAAGTGCCGCTGCAGTACTCGCCCGAGACGAGGCCGGTGCCGCTGGCGTCGCGCACCGCGGAGACGAACGAGAAGCGGGGTGAGCACTTCGTGCTGCGCGAGTACGAGCCCACCTCGGGCAGGATGTATTTGTACAGGCCGGCGTAGCAGGTGCCGCTGCTGCAGCCGATGCTGCTCTGTCCGGTCGCGACGCGGTAGATGCGGCGCGTGTCGAACACGCGGAAGCCGTTGAAGGTGTCGGCGACGTACAGGTGGTCGCCGACCCAGGCGATGCCGCCGGCGTGGATGTTGACAGGCGCGAAGTCCGGCGCGCTCGTCGTGCCTGTCGGCTCCACGAGCAGCGCGAAGCGGTACTTCGGCGCCTTCTCGTTCGTCACGTCCACGAACGCGACGCGGATCCCTTTCTCGCCGGTCGTGCCCGGATCCTTGGCGGAGTCGTAGTAGAAGCTCACGACCACGACGCGGCGCCCGAACACCTGCCCGCTCGCGTCCGCGTCGGCCGAGCCGGTGATGCCCTGGGGGATCCACCACGCCTTGGTGTATTCCGACGAGTCCCAGTGGAACGCGAACACTACGCCCGCCGGTCCACCGGGCACGCTGCTCGTGACCACGACGCTGCGGTTCAGATCGCCGAGCACGCCGGACAGGCCGGCGGAGGGCAGCTTCTTTCGCAGCGCGTCGACCAGTGGCGCGAAGGACGTCCACTGCTTGGTCCTGTCCAGCGGGAAGGCGCAGCGATCGATGGGGATGAGCCCCTTGCCCTTCTTCGTGCTCGATGGCACCGCCGGACACGACGGCGTAGCAGTGCTGCACGGATCGGGTGGGGGACCGGCGTCCGTGCCGCCCGCACCGGCTGCGCCGCCCGTGCCCGACGAGCCCGCGCTGCCGGCGGAACCCGAAGAACCCGCGCTGCCCGCCGTGCCGCCCATGCCGGCGCTGCCACCGCTTGCGTCCGCCCCCGCGTCGTTCGAGCCGCCGCCAACTCCCGCGCCTGCCGCCCCCGCGGCGCCGCTACCAGTGCCGCTCGAGCCGCTGCTGCCGCACGCGCTCGCCGCCGCGAGGGCGAGAAGCAGCGCGAGATGGCGGACAGGTTGGGGCACGGTCCACCCAGCATAGGCCGATCCGGCGCGCACGTCGCGGTCGCGCTCCCGCCGCAAAAAACCGAAAGTGGCGGGCGCATGCACGCCCGCCACCGGTGTTCCGCAAGGCGTCGGCTCAGCCGCCCGCTGCCGCCGCGATGTTGGTGACGCCGCTGTCGCGCTTCAGCACGCGCTCCTTGGCGATCTCGGCCAGCTCCACGACGCCCTGGGCGGTCACACCCGCCGCGCTCTTCAGCGTCGTGGGTGCCGTCACGACGGCCTTGCGCCCCGCGCTGCCCGCTCGGCCCGCGAGCGCCCGCGCCTTGATCAGCGCGACCTTCCACGCAGGCTTGCCGTACACGCTGGCAATCTCGTTGACGAGATCGGCGCCGGTGCTGGCGGCGGTGTGCGGCGCGCGGTGCAGCGCGTGCGCGTAGCGCGGGTGATCCTTCAGGAACTGCCGCGCCTGCTCCAGCGTGAGGCCGGCGTTCGAGAGCGCCTGGTCGAACTCGGCCTGCGCCGCCTGCTTGGCCTTGAACAGGTACATCTGCACGCGCGAGTAGAAATTCACGGCGCCATCGCCGCTCGTCTCCACCGCGCAGTAGATGGTGCCGGGGAACTTCTCAGTGATCAGCGACTGCACGCCGTCCGAGACGCTCGAGCTCGGCATGCAGCCGAACGGCTTTACGCTGAGCGTCATGCTGGCCTTGCTCTTGACCACGTTGAGGATGAGCTTGCCCACCTCCATGTGGCCCTCGCCGCCGCGCAGATCGTTGTTGTAGTAGGGCGCGGCCAGCTCGGCGATCTGGTCCATGTCGGGCAGGTGGTAGTCGTAGAAGCCGCCAGCGTGCGCGAAGGTCTGGAAGATGGCGCGCACCAGCTTGTCGGCGACGACGAGCCCCACGCGGCGCATGAACACGCCGTAGTCGCCCACATCGCCCAGGCCGAGCGTCGCCTTGTCCTTGCCGCGCAGCTCGGCGCGGGTCTGCGTGTCGAAGCGGACCTCCCAGATATTGTAGAGGATCCACGCCGTGACGAACTGGATGTCGCACTCGCTGCCTTCGCTCTGCAAGAACTTGTGCAGCGCGTAGTTGCCGTCGCCCTCGGTCGTCATCGCCCAGAACTCGCCGATGATGGCCGTGCGGGGCTTGGCTTGCAGGCGGTCGACCTCGACCTTGGCGAACTCGTACTTGGCCTTCCACAGGGCGAGCAGGATGCTGCCGCCGTGGGCCAGCGCGTCGTAGCAGATGCGCTTGGCGTTCTCGAGAGCCTGGTCGGTCGCTCCGGGCACCTTCTCGAAGGGACGGATGCGGTAGCCGATGCCGTTCAGCACGTCGCCGGCGACCAGCGCCTTGATGAGCGCGAGGAAGAACGGCAGCTTCAGCTCGAGCCCGCTCTCTTCGCCGGTGGCCTGCGAGAGGCCGCCCTGCTGCTGGAACAGCATTACGCGGAAGCCGTCGAAGCCGGCGTCGCGCAGCGCCTTCCTGTACTCGGTCACGTACATGCCGAAGCGGCATGGCCCGCACGCGCCCGCCGTCAGGAACACGAACTTGTCGACGATGTCCTTCGTGCTCATCCCCTTGTCGTCGCGCAGGTGGATGAGGTACTTCACGAGGTTTCCGACGGTGAAGTACGTGGGGTTGCACTGGGCGCGATTGCCGAACTCCTTGCCAACGCGGAGAGCGTCGTTGTCCGGGCAGTCCATCGCGAGCACCGTGTAGCCGAGGTTCGAGAGCGCGCCCTCGACCAGGTAGTCCTGCGCCATGGTCAGGCCGCCCAGGAGGATCGTGATCTTCGACTTCTCGCTCTTGGTGAAGCCGAGGTTGGCCATGTCCTCGATCCAGCGTTCCTCCGTGTCGAGACCGAGCCGGTTGCGCTCCTCGGCCTCGAAGCGCGCGAGCTCCGCGTCGATGTCGAACTCCTTCTGTCCCGCGATGGGCAGGCGCTTTCCGTGTCCCGTGTCGGCTTGCATCGTCATCTTCATTCCCTCCGTGCTCTCGCTGTCCGTCGTTATTCGGCGGGCGGCGGAGCCGCCTCTCCTGTCATCGCGGTGTTGTGGTGGACGGGCACGATGCGCCCGTCGTCTGTCTTCTTGCCCAGCCGCACCATGCCATCGGGCGGCTCCGGCGGGAGCTCCTGCTGGACCTCGTAGGCCCGGACCTTCGCGCCGATCTCCTGGATCTGGTGTTCAAGCATCGGGTCGTGGCGCTTCACGCTCTCGAGCTGCTGCTGCTTCAAGCGCATCAGCTCGAGCCGCTTCCTGTCGATCGCGTGCGACAGCTCGCGCTTCTTCGCGCTCACGTCTTCCAGCCGCTCCTGCTGCAGCCTGAGCGAGTGCGCGTACGTCTTGACGCGGATCTTGATCGAGCCGCCCGGCTTGTTGGCGTCCAGATCGTGAAGCGCCGCGGCGGGCGTCTTCGCGGTCTGGATGATCGAGTCCATGAGCCCGTACGTCGGCGCGTCGTGGCCGCACTTGAAGCTCGACAGGTCCAGCACAGCCACGTTCGGGTGGTGTGCTGCGAAGTTCGCGCCCCACACCTTCTGCGCGCTGTTGGCCGAGTAGTTCTCGGGCCAGACGTGGTTCAGCTCCAGCGGCGTCTTGATGGTGCCGGCCTTCAGCTCGTCGAGGAAGAAGCGGTCCAGATACTTCCGCTCCTTGGGGATCGAGCGCAGGCTCAGGATCGGGTAGCCGAGCACCTGGAACTCCTCGGGGATGCCGTGGTTCATGCCCGGGTCCGAGTGGTACGGCCGGCTCAGGACCAGGATCGCGATGCTGTCTTCGTCCTCGACCGTGTCGAGGATGGCGCGACCCTTGTCCTGCAGGTCCGCCTCGAAGGCGGCCAGTGCCTTCAACGCCTCGCGGCATGCGTGGTCGTTCTCGTCCTCGGTGATGTCGAGGCGCGAGCCCCAGGTCTCGAACATGCGCCGCGCGAGCAGGATGGGCTCGGCAAAGGACAACGCCGGGTCCACGTACTCGATGCCACGCTGGGCGAAGAAGTCGACCTCCTTGGTGAACGCCGCCTTCATCACGTCCGGCGTGCCGGCAACGATCGGGCACGAGGCGTTGTCCATCGTGTCCTCGACGAAGTTCGGCACGTGCGTGAGGATCGGGAAGAAGATGTGGGTGAGCGGCTTTTTCCGCTCCGGCGCGTGCTGGTGGAAGAGCAGGTTGTGGATGTGCGCCTGCACCACCTTGCTGGGGAAGCAGGGGTCGATGGAGCCGTACTTGCCGCCCTCGACCCACATCTCCTCGCTGGTCGGCTCGCTGAAGATGACGTTCTTCTTCGGAATGCCCAGCGCTTCGAAGTACGTCCGGAAGAACGGCGCCGTGGAGTACATGTTCAGGACGCGCGGCATGCCGATGCGCGTGTCCTTCAGCCGGTCGAGCGTCTCCTGGCTCGAGCGCTGGAACGGGCGCGTGTACTTCTCGTGCTTGATGCGGAAGATGCCCTTCTTGACGCGCACGTCCTCGGTGGGCGCGCCGGCTTCCGGCTGCGGCTGGAACTTGTAGAAGTGCTGGAAGGCCTTCCGCGCCTCGTACTCGACCAGATTCGGGTGCTGCGCGGCGATCTTCTTGCGCTCGGCGACCAGCGCGTGCATCGCCTCCTTGCTCTCGACCGTGCCCTTCTCGCAGGAAAAGCCGGAGATATAGCGGCTGTGCGAGCCGTCGGGGCGCTTGGTGTCGATGAAGGTGCGCTTGCACTCGTTGGCGCAGAAGTGACAGACGGTCTCCTCGTCGTTCTTCGTCTCGTAGTCGAGGTCCAGCGCGGCCTGGATGCCGATGAAACGCGTCTTGCCGGTGCGCTTGTAGCGGCGCAGCGTCTCGATGGCCGCGCCGATCGCGCCCGCTTCGCCCGTGTGCGGGTGCACGAAGACCTCGGCGTCGGGTACGCGCTGCTTGATGTAGTCGACCTGCGCCTTGACCGCCGCGAGGTTGTACTGCGTGCCGCCCTGCAGCACGAAGCGCCGCCCCAGCGAAGCGAGCCTTGGAATCTGCACGACGTACTGCCACACGTTCTTCGGCAGCACCTGCGCCAGGCCCGCGAGCAGCTCCTCCTTCTGGAAGCCTTCCTTCTGGAAGTTGACGCGGTCGGTGTCGAGGAACACCGCGCAGCCGTAGGAGAACTTCGGTGCGAGGCTCGCCTTGAAGGCGTTGTCCGCATACTCCGTCACGGGGAGGCCGAACTGGTCGGCCATCGCCTGCAGCAGCATGCCGTTGCCTGCGCTGCAGCTGTTCGACAGCTTGAAGTTCTGGATGTCGCCGTTTTTCATGAACAGGACCTTGATGTCCTGCCCGCCGATGTCGCAGATGACGTCGACATCGCCGAAGAAGTGCACCGCGCTCATCATGTGCGCGACCGTCTCGACGATGTTCACATCGGCCAGCACGCACTCCTCGAGTACGTCCGCCGCGTAGCCCGTCGCGCCGAAGCCGACGCACTCGAGGGTGGCGCCCTGTGACTCGACCTGCTCCTTCAGGCTGGCGAGCAGCTCCTTGGTGTCCTGGATGGGGTTGCCCTTGGAGAGCTGGTAGGCCTTGCACAGGATCTCGCCGTCCAGGTCGGTCAGCACCGCCTTGGACGACGTGCTGCCGCCGTCGAGCCCGATGATGCCGCGCACGACCTGGCCCTGCTCGAGCTTCGGCGGCGCGAACTTCGGGATGCGATACGTGTCGGTGAAGAGATTCGTCTCCGACTCGTCCACGCTCAGAGGCGGACCGGCCTGTTCGCCGAGGCGCGCACGGCGACCGTGGGTGATGAAGTCGCGCAGGGAATCCAGCCCCTTGAAGCGCGCGTCGTCGCCGCCCTCCGCGATGCCGTAGGTCGCGGCGCCGAAGGCCGCGTACAGATCCGCGTTTTCCGGAACGAAGATCAACTCCTCGATCGGCACGTCCTTGGGGTAGTCGAAGCCGCGGTCGCGCCAGGTCTCGGGAATGCGCTGCCGCCAGCACTCCTGCAGGAAAGGCAGGTAGGTGTTCGGACCGCCGAGCAGAAGTACCTTCGGTTTCAGTGTGTTGCCGCGCGTCAGCACGCTCAGGTTCTGCAGCACGATCGCGTCGGCGAGCGAATTGAGCACCTCGTCCTTCGGGATGCCCGTCTTGACCAGATTGACGATGTCGGTCTCGGCGAACACGCCGCACTTGGCCGCGACGTGGTGCAGCTTCTTGTCCGAGAAATGCAGGCTGGTCGCGAAGCCTGGCTCCGCGCCCACCTTGATCATGCACTTGTCGATGGTGGCGCCCGTGCCCGAGGCGCACTTGTCGTTCATGGAGGTGCTGGCCGTCTTCTGGCCGGTGTTCCTATCCTCCTTGAACATGATGATCTTGGCGTCCTGGCCGCCAAGCTCGATCACACTCAGCACGTCGGGGTGCAGCTGCTCCACCGCGAGCGTGACGGCGTTCACTTCCTGGACGAAGCGCCCGCCGGTCGGCTCGGCGATCGGTCCCGAGCCCGATCCCGTGACGAACATGCGCCACGCGTCCGACGGCTGGTCGGGGAAGGCTCCGAGGATCGCCTCGAGCAGCTCCAGCACTTTCTCTGGCTGCTTGGTGTGGTGCCGCTGGTAGTCGTGCCAGAGGATCTTGCGCGTCTCTGGATCGATCACGACCGCTTTCACGGTGGTCGATCCAACGTCCATTCCGATGACAAGCTCGCTCATCGCGTGCTCACGCCCCTTTCGGTACTGCTCAGGGAGTGGCCCCCCGGGCTCTCACTGACGCTGATGTCAGTGTGCTACGCGGTCTGTTGATGTTTGGCAAGCCCGCGGCGATCGGCGCCGGGCCAGGCTGGGTATGAGACGGCATGAAATAAGCCAGAAACAATCGCGATAGCCGAGTATTCCCCGCGGCTTGACGCGCCGCGGCAGGGGGTGATGGGTCGGGCGCGACTGACAGGCGTGTCAGCGAATGGATACCAGTCTCGAGTGGGGCGGACGGCGGCGGGGGCCAGGGCCCGGGGCGGGCTGTCGCCGGTGGGCTTGCCCCTCCGCGCGCGCTTCGGCGACACTGCCCCGCAGCGTGCAGTGTCCCCGGTGCCAGAGCTCGATGGACTCACTCGACAAGTCGGGCATCAACATCGACAGCTGTTCGAGCTGCCAGGGCTTCTGGCTCGATAGGGGCGAGCTGGAGCGCATGATCGCGCGCCGCGCCAGTGGACATCCGAGTGCCGTCGAGCGTCGCCGATGAGGACCCGGGGCTTGGCTTTTGTGTGTGTGGGCGCGTCGCTCGTCCTGGCAGTGGGCGCCTGTTCGTCGAGCAGCAGCTCGTCGAACGGCAGCGCAGGTGCAGGAGGCAGCGCCACCGGTGGCACGGGCGGCACCAGCACGGGCGGCACCAGCACGGGCGGCACCAGCACGGGCGGCAGTGGTACCGGCGGCAGTGGTACCGGCGGCAGTGGTACCGGCGGCAGCGGTACTGGCGGCACCGGTACTGGCGGCACCGGCGGCAGCGGAACAGGCGGCACCGGCGGTGGCAGCTCGTCTCTGCCGGTAGTGGGCGGCTGCACCGTGTTCACCGGCGCCGACGACTGGAACAAGGACATCTCCGGCGAAGCGGTCGACGCGACGTGGACGCAGCACATCCACAACATCGTCGGCAGCAAGAAGATCCACCCCGACTACGGCGGGCAGGGGCAGTACGGCATCCCGATCAACGTCGTTCCGGCGAGCCAGGCGAAGGTGTCCATCAGCTTCAACAAGTCGCCGAACGAGAGCGACGCTGGGCCCTATCCGTTCCCCGGTCCGAATAGCGCGATCATCGAGGGCGGCACGCCGACCAACTGCAGCGGCGACTGCCACATGATCGTGGTGCAGCAGGGCGTGTGCATGCTGTACGAGGGCTGGGCCTGCCACTACGGCAGTAGCGGCTGGGTGTGCGGCAGCGGAGCCAAGTGGGATCTCACGAAGCTCAGCTACAAGCAGCGCCCGATGGGCTGGACCAGCGCCGACGCCGCGGGCCTGCCGATCCTGCCGGGGCTTCTGCGTTGGAGCGAGGTGAAGGCGGGCGAGGTCAAGCACGCCATCCGCTTCACGATGCACTGCTCGATGGACAAGTACGTCAAGCCGGCGACCCACTTCGCCGGCAACAATGGCTGCGGCGCCGATTCGCCGCCGATGGGCTTGCGCGTCCGCTTGAAAGCGAGCTTCGACATCTCCAGCTTCCCCGCGCCGTCGCAGGTCATCCTGAAGGCCATGAAGAAGTACGGGATGATCCTGGCGGACAACGGCTCCGACTTCTACTTCCAGGGCGACGCCGATCCGGCCTGGCCCGACAACGCGATAAGTCCCCTCAAGACGGTGCCGGCCTCGGCGTTCGAGGTCGTCACCGTGCCGCCTCTGCAGCCCTAGTCACAATCGCTGTCGCTCGCCGGGTGCTTGAACGGCGCGCGGCGGCGGAGTATCCGTCGAGCTCGTGGCGGCGCGGACCAAAAAGGCGAAAAGCGGCGGCAGGCGCAGCGCGGCGACCAAGGCCGAGCGCCGCCAGCACATCCTGACCGCGGCCAGGAACGTCTTTTCCAAGCGCGGCTACCACCAATCGACCATCGACGACATCGTGGCCGAGGCCGGCGTCGCGCGCGGCACTTTCTACCTGTACTTCGAGGACAAGCGCGCGGTCTTCTCCGATCTCATCGACCGCTTCAGCGCACAGATCGCCATGGCGATCCAGCGTATCGAGACGGACGATGCGTCCCGTTCGGTCTCCGAGCAGGTGCGCGAGAACATCCGCGCGATCGTGGGCGTCGCGCTGGCCGAGCGCGCCATGACGAAGATCCTGTTCACCGACGCCGTTGGCATCGACTCGGCCTTCGACCGCAAGCTGCTCACGTTCTATGACTCGGTCGTGCAGCTCCTGACCGAGAGCCTGAAGGAAGGGCAGGCGCTGGGCATCGTGGCCGATGGTGAGCCGCGCGTGCTCGCCTACCTCAGCATCGGCGCGCTCAAGGAGCTGCTCTACCAGGCTGTCACGCTCGGGCTGGCCGAGGAGAGCGCCGATGTGCTCACCCAGCAGCTGTACACGTTCCTCTGCGAAGGCTACCTGCGCGTTGCCGAGCGCCCCCAGCGCGCGCCCCGTCGCCGCGCGTCGCGTTGACGCTGCCCCTGCCGCAACGTTTGCTGATCCATGTCGCGACGGCGCAAAGCGTGCGGTAGCGCGCAGCCCGCCCCTCGACAGATGCCTTCCGCGGCACAACCTTTGCTACATACCAGCCAGAGAACCCCCCGGAGGTCGCTATGCCTTTCTGCCCTAGTTGCCGGCTCGAATATGTGGCCGGCACCGATCGTTGCGACGACTGCGGCCTAGGCCTCGTGGAGAAGCTACCGCCGGAACCGCCGCCCAAGGACATCCACTGGGCCGAGCTTCCCCCGGTTTCCAGCGAATCGATGGGAAGGATGGTCGTCGAGCAACTCGAGGGTCGCGGCATCCGTACCATGCTCAAATACGACGTATTCGTCTCGGCGTTCGGCAGCCAGGGCACGGTCATCTTCGTGCCCCGCGAACGGTACGACGAGGCGAAGGACATCCAGCGCTCCCTGGTGGGCGACTAGACAACGATAGACGGAGGCAGAAGTGGATCTGGACAAGATCGGTATCAAGAAGGTGCTTGGTTGCAGCTATGAAGAGGCCCTCCAGAAGGTGCCCGAGGAGCTCAAGAAGGAAGGCTTTGGCGTCCTGACCGAGATCGACGTGAAGGAGACGCTCAAGAAGAAGATCGACGTCGACTTCCGCAAGTACAAGATCCTCGGCGCCTGCAACCCGCCGGCGGCCCACAAGGTGCTCTCCGCGGCGCCCGAGATCGGCCTGCTTCTGCCGTGCAACGTCATCGTCTACGAAGGCGACGACGGCAAGACGGTCGTTTCCGCTTTCGATCCCATGCAGGTGGCGGAGTTCGCCGCGATGCCCGGGATCAAAGCCGTCGCCGAGGACATCCGCGCCCGCCTGGGGCGCGTGATCGACGCGCTGAGCTAGGCGTCGGGGATCCTTCGCAACGATCGGCCGGGGTTGACCTGCCCCGGCCGGGGTTGCAGATCATTTCTGCTCGCCGGGTCCCGCACCTGGAAGCGGTCTCGCCGTTTTCGCTGGGCGCCTTTTCCGCTACAGGTTGCGCTCAACCGGAATTCGCGGGAGCCAAGCCCCGCGCGGCCCAGGTGCGACCCCAACGGCAGGAAACCCGATGCATAGCGCCCCACGCTCGCCCAACAGCTTGAGCCTCGCGTTCGTCGAGGGGCTCTACGAGGAGTACCTCCGCGACCCGTCTTCGGTACCGTCCGACTGGCGGAGCTACTTCGACCAGCAAGCGGAAAGGGGGGAGCGCGTCGCGCTGGGTCCGTCGTTCCGCCCGCATAGCGTGTTCAATCCGGCGGGCGCCAACGGCCACGCGGCGCCCGCTGCCGCGCCGTCGCTCTCCGGCGTCTCAGATGCGGCAGTGCGCCAGGATCGCGTCGACCAGCTGATCCGCGCCTACCGCGTGCGCGGGCACATGGTTGCGAAGGTCGATCCGCTCGGTCTGCCGCGCGACGAGCAGCCCGAGCTCGATCCCGTGTTCTACGACCTCACCGATCGCGACCTCGAGCGGAAGTTCTCGGCCCGCACCATCTACGGCGAGCCGGTGCTCACGCTCGGCCAGATCCTGGAGAAGCTCCGGCACACCTACTGTCGTTCGATCGGCGTGCAGTTCATGCACATCGACGACCTGGATGTGAAGACCTGGTTGCAGGACCGGATGGAGGGCAGCGAGAACCGCGTGCAGCTCGCGCGCGACGAGCAGCTCCGCATCCTGACCAAGCTTACCGATGCGGTCATCTTCGAGGAGTTCATCCAGAAGAAGTACCTGGGCGCGAAGAGCTTCTCGCTGGAGGGATCGGAGAGCCTGATTCCGCTGTTGGTGTTCGCCATCGAGCGCGCCGCCGCGCACGGCACCGACGAGATCGTGCTGGGCATGGCGCACCGCGGGCGGCTCAACGTGCTGGCGAACATCATGGGCAAGAGCCCGCGCGAGATCTTCCGCGAGTTCGAGGACAAGGACCCGGAGCTTTTCTACGGCAGCGGCGACGTGAAGTACCACCTCGGCTACAGTTCGGACTTCGAGACGGCGCTGGGCAGCAGGGTGCACCTGTCGCTCTGCTTCAATCCGAGCCACCTCGAGTTCGTCAACACGGTGGCGCTCGGTCGCACGCGTGCCAAACAGGACCGGGTGGGAGACCGCGGCCGTCGCACCAAGCTGTCGCTGCTCATCCACGGCGACGCGGCCTTCGCCGGTGAGGGCATCGTCCAGGAGACGCTCAATCTGAGCGGTCTCGACGCCTACACGACGGGCGGCACCGTCCACATCATCGTCAACAACCAGATCGGCTTCACCACGCCGCCTTCGCAGGGCCGCTCCAGCACCTACGCCACCGACGTGGCGAAGATGCTGCAGATCCCGATCTTCCACGTCAACGGCGAGGACCCGGAGGCCGTCGCGCAGGTCGTGCGGCTGGCACTCGACTTCCGCGACAAGTTCGGTCGCGATGTGGTCATCGACATGTACGGCTACCGCCGCCACGGTCACAACGAGGGCGACGAGCCATCGTTCACGCAGCCGCTGATGTACAAGGCGATCAGCGAGCGGGCGAGCGTGCGCGACGGCTATCTCGAGCACCTGCTCAAGCTGGGCGAGGTCAGCCAGGAAGAAGCCGACACCATTGCCGTCGAGCGCCGCAAGGAGCTGGAGAAGGAGCTCGGCGAAGCGCGTCGCGACGACTACGTCAAGGTGCAGGACTGGCTGGGCGGCCAATGGAGGGGCTATCGCGGCGGACCGGAAACGGAGGTCAGCGAGGTTGCGACCAGCGTGCCGCGCGAGCGCTTGTCGCAGCTGCTGGAAATGCAGACCCGGCTGCCCGACGACTTCCATGTGCACAAGAAGATCGGGCGGCTGCTCTCGCAGCGCAGCGAGATGGCGGCAGGCGATCGCCCGCTCGACTGGGGGGCAGGTGAAGCGCTCGCCTTCGCCTCGCTGGTCACCGAGGGCGTGCGTGTGCGCATGACGGGGCAGGACTCGGGGCGAGGCACCTTCAGTCACCGCCACGCGCTCTTGTACGACGTGGAGGACGGGCACGCGTACATGCCGCTCATGCACCTGTCGTCCGACCAGGCGCAGATCGAGATCTACAACAGCCCGCTCAGCGAGGCCGGCGTGCTCGGCTACGAGTACGGCTACAGCCTCGACTGGCCCGACGGGTTGGTGCTCTGGGAGGCCCAGTTCGGCGACTTCGTCAATGCCGGCCAGGTCATCATCGACCAGTTCATCTCCAGCGCCGAGGACAAGTGGAAGCGGCTGAGCGGCATCGTGATGCTCCTGCCGCACGGCTTCGAGGGTATGGGCCCCGAGCACTCGAGCGCGCGCCTCGAGCGCTTCATGGTGCTGGCCGCGGAGGAGAACATCCAGATCGCGCAGCCGACCACGCCGGCGCAGTTCTTCCACCTCCTGCGCAGGCAGGTGCTCAGGCGCTGGCGCAAGCCGCTGGTCGTGTTCACGCCCAAGAGCCTGCTGCGTCATCCGCGGGCGACCAGCTCGCTCGACGAGCTCGCCGAGGGCGGCTTCAGTCGCATCCTCCCGGACACGCTACCGCACACGGACGGCCGCAAGGTCTCGAAGGTCTTCCTGTGCAGCGGCAAGATCTTCTACGAGCTCGAAAAGGCGCGGGAAGATCTCGGTCGCGACGACGTGGCCATTCTGCGGTTCGAGCAGCTCTACCCGCTTCGGGACAGCCACGTCCGCGCGGCGCTCGAGCCCTACGCCGAGGGCACGCCGCTGGTCTGGATCCAGGACGAGCCCGAGAACATGGGCGCCTGGCGGCATCTACGGGCCCACTTTGGCGACAGGGTTTTCGGCAGCTATCCGCTTTCGGTAGTCTCCCGTGTGGAGTCGGCCAGCCCTGCCACCGGCTCCGCCAGCAGCCACCGTCTCGAGGCCCAGGAAATCATCGACCACGCCTTCGGTGGCTGATTCCAGAGAGAAGAGGAAGCTTACCCCATGCCAGTTGAACTGAAGGTGCCCGAGGTCGGCGAGTCGATCACCGAGGTGATGGTCGGCGAGTGGCTCAAGCACAAAGGTGACCACGCCGATCGCGACGAGACCGTCGTCATGATCGAGACCGACAAGGTGACGGTCGAGCTGCCAGCACCGGTGGCCGGTGTCATCTTGGAGATCAAGGTCGACCAGGGGCAGACGGCGTCGGTCGGCGACGTGATCGGCTTCATGGAAGAGGGCGAGGCTGCCGGGAAATCGGCCGAGCCGGCGGAGCCGGCGAAAGCCAAGCCCGCCAAGGCGCCCGAGCCGGCGAAAGCCAAGCCCGCCCAGGCGCCCGAGCCGAAGGGCGAGACCCGCGTGATGCCTGCCGCGGAGCGCGCGCTTTCCGAACGCGGCCTTTCGGCTTCCGACGTGCAGGCGACAGGGCCCGGTGGACGGCTGCTCAAGGAGGACGTGCAGCGGCACGAGGCCCGCGCGCCGGTCCCCGCTCGTGCACCGGCGCCCGCCCCCGCGCCGAGCAGCGGTAGTCGCGAAGAAGAGGTCGTGGCGATGACGCCCATGCGCAAGCGCATCGCCGAGCGGCTGGTCGAGTCGCAGCAGAACGCCGCGCTGCTCACCACGTTCAACGAGATCGACATGAGCGCGGTGATCGCCCTGCGCAAGGAGTACCAGCCGAAGTTCCAGGAGAAATACGGCATCAAGCTCGGCTTCATGTCCTTCTTCGTGAAGGCGGCCATCGAGGCGCTGAAGCTCATTCCCCAGGTCAACGCGGAAATCCGCGGCACCGACATCGTCTACAAGAACTACTACGACATCGGCGTCGCGGTCGGCGGCGGTCGCGGGCTGGTCGTGCCCGTCATCAGGAATGCGGATCGACTGAGCTTCGCCGAGGTGGAGCAGACCATCGCCGATCTTGCCGCGCGCGCGAAGGACAACAAGCTCAAGCTCGAGGAGCTCCAGGGCGGCACGTACACCATCAGCAACGGCGGCATCTACGGCTCGCTGCTCTCGACGCCCATCATCAACCCGCCGCAGAGCGGCATCCTCGGCCTGCACGCCATCCAGGATCGCGCGGTGGTCCGCGACGGCCAGGTCGTCGTGCGCCCGATGATGTACGTCGCGATGACCTACGACCACCGCGTCGTCGACGGTCGCGAATCCGTGACGTTCCTCAAGCGCATCAAGGAATGCGTCGAGGAACCCAACCGCATCCTGCTCGAGGTCTGAGATGACTGAAACGAAGAACCACGACCTCGTCATCATCGGTGCGGGGCCGGGCGGGTATGTGGCGGCGATCCGGGCGGCGCAGCTCGGTTTCGATGTCGCCTGCATCGAGTCGGAGAGCGAGCTGGGCGGCACCTGCGTGCGTGTTGGCTGCATTCCGAGCAAGGCACTGCTCGAGGCCAGCGAGCTTTTCTACCAGGCGAAGAACCAGCTCGGTGATTTCGGCGTGAACGTGAAGGGCGTCGAGCTCGATCTCGAGCGCATGTTGAAGAAGAAGACCGACGTCGTGAAGGCGAACACGCAGGGCGTCGCCTTCCTGTTCAAGAAGAACAAGGTCACGCGCTACCAGGGCCACGGCCGCATCACGGGCAAGGGCAAGGTCACGGTCGAGAGCAGCGACGGCAGCACGGAGCTGTCGGCCAAGCACATCCTGATCGCCACAGGCAGCAAGGTCGCGCCTCTGAAAGGTGTGGAGCTCGACGGCGATCGCATCGGTACCAGCACCGAGGCGCTGTCGTATCCGGAGGTGCCGGGACATCTGGTCGTGATCGGCGCCGGCTACATCGGGCTCGAGATGGGCTCGGTGTGGAGCCGGCTGGGCTCGAAGGTCACGGTGCTCGAGTATCTCGATCGCATCCTGCCGGGCATGGACAGCGAGATCGCCAAGGACGCCCAGCGTCTGTTCAAGAAGCAGGGGATGGTTTTTTCTCTCGGCGCCCGCGTAACCGGCGCGAAGGTCGAGGGCGACAAGGTCAAGGTCACGGTGGACGGCTCCGATCCCATCAGCTGCGATCGAGTGCTGCTCTCGGTCGGGCGCATCCCGAACACGGACGGCCTGGGCCTCGACTCGGTTGGCATTGAGCTCGACAAGCGCGGGCGCATCCCGGTCGGCGAGCACTTCAACACGCGTATCGACGGCATCTACGCCATCGGCGACGTGATTGAAGGGCCGATGCTCGCGCACAAGGCCATGGAGGAAGGCGTGGCCTGCGTCGAGTACATCGCCACCGGCTACGGGCACGTGAACTACGACGCCATTCCCGGCGTCGTATACACGGATCCGGAAATCGCCTCCGTCGGCGCGACCGAGGAGCAGCTGAAAGAAGCCGGCACGCCCTACAAGAAGGGCATGTTCCCGTTCAGCGCCAACGGTCGCGCGCGCGCGCTCGGTCACACCGACGGCCGCGTGAAGATCCTCGCGCACAAGGAGACCGACCGCATCCTCGGCGTGCACATCATCGGGCCGCGCGCCGGCGACTTGATCGCGGAGCTCGTGGCTGCCATCGAGTTCGGCGCCAGCAGCGAGGACATCGCCCGCACCTGCCACGCGCATCCGACGCTGTCGGAAGCGGTGCACGAAGCCGCTCTCGCCGTCGACGGCCGCGCGCTGCATATCTGAGGCGGTCCGCGCTCCCAGTTGCCGCTCCCGGGCGTGGCGCTTCCGGCTTTTCGCTCGCTACCTGCACTCCTGGTCGCGGAAATCTGGCCACCGGCTGGCTTCAACAGAGTAGGCTGCGGGGCCCTTCCCTCAACGAGAGCCCGAAATGTTCCGTCGCATTGTCCCCCTCGCACTAGGCACCGCCCTTGTCCTAGGCTCCAGTCTCGCGCACGCCGACGACGCGCCAGCAGGCGATGACGCGGCGTCGACCGACACCGCGTCTGCCGATGCGTCGTCCGACTCGTCTGCCGATGCGAGCGCGACGTCATCCGACGCCAGCACGAGCGACGAGCCGCGGGGCGCGGTCGGCGTCGACGTCGGCCTGCTCGTTCCAGTCGGCAATCTCCACCACGACACGGGCGTGCTGCTCGGCGGGCTCGTCAAGGTCGGCTACGGTCTGACGCCTTCGGTCGGTGTCACCGGACGCATCGGCTATCTGTACGGCTTCAAGACATCGACGACGATCGGCGGCGTCGCCCAGAAGCTCGGCTTGAGCGACCTGCCGATATGGCTGGGCGGCCGCTACTTCGTCTCGGGCAAGTGCCAGGGATTCCACATCGGCGGCGAGCTCGGTCTGAACGTGCTGATGGCCCGCCAGGACTTCGCCGGCGGCAGCGACTCGGCGACCCGGGTCAAGGTCGGCTTCAACGTGCTGCCCGGCTACCGGTTCGGCGATGTCGACGTGCAGGCCCAGCTCGCCCTGCTCGACATCGGTCATCCGGGCGACAGCATCGCGCTGGGCGCGACCCTCGGCTACGACTTCGCGAAGTTCTAGCCGGGGCCGAAGCGCAGCTTGCCGAAGCGGGCTGCCTTGTGGAAGTTGCCCTGGCCCAGGATCGGGGACCAGGCCATGGCGTCGCGCTGGCCGTCGCGGAAGCTGTACATGTTGGCGCGCCACACGTCGCCAGGGTGCGGGGGCACGTGCGCGCTCACGCCCGTGATGGCGCTCCAGGGCAAGGCCATCTCGATCGTGTAGTGCCCGTTGTCGACGTGGGCCGCGCGCTCCAGGTGCGCCGACCACTCCTGGTGGCCAAAGCGGCGCGCAGCACCGGAGCCCGTAATGGGCCGGTTGTAGTCGTCGAAGCGCGTGTCCCAGACCGCGCCCTTCGTGTCGACCTGGATCTCGAAGTAGTTCTTGTTGTTGCCGGGATCGCCGGGCTGCAGCATCAGCTCGACGCCGGAGGCGCGCTCCCAGATGTGGGGATCGACATCGCCGCGTTTGAACGGCGTGGACGGCGCCGGGTCGAACACCGTGAAGCCCACGTAGAGGTAGTTCTCGTCGTAGAGCATCTTCGCCGAAGCGTTGACGTGCGAGGCCTGATTGGGCTTCCCGCTGCCCGGGTTGACGAACAGCCCGGTGGAAACCGCGCTCTGCCAGGCGGGCTCGTCCAGCCGTCCATCCACGTGGATCGCGTGCTCTCCTGCGCGGTGCACGTCCAGTTTCGGCAACTGGCCGTCGCTCCGGTCAGAGGGCTCCGGCAGGTTGCTCTTGTGATGGCACCCCGAAACCAGGAGCAAAAGCCCAAGCCAGGCAAGCTTGTCGACGCTCATCGACCAGCAAGGTAGTCCGGGGCGGGATGGAAGCAAGGCGCCGCACGGATGCACCGCCGAACGGCTATCCTTACATTGAGACATGTCCGAAGCCTGGACGAATCTGCTCCCCCCCGAAGTAGTCCAGATCGCGCTGGTTCTTTTCCTGTCGTTCCTTGTCGGGTTCGAACGCGAAGAACACAAGACGAGGACGGCGCACTACGCCTTCGGTGGCGTGCGCACCTTCCCGCTCATGGGCCTGGTGGGCTACGTGCTGGCGCTGCTCTCCGGCTCCCAGGTGCTGCCGCTGATCCTGGGCTTCGTGGTGGTCGGGGCGTTCATGGTCGTCTCGTACCGTCACAAGCTGTCGACCGCGGAAACGGCCGGCATGACCACCGAGATGAGCGGGCTGCTCGTCTATCTGATCGGCGCCGTGGTCTACCAACGACTGTACTGGCTCGCTGCGACGCTTGCCGTGGTGGCCGTGCTGCTGCTGGAGCTGAAGGCCGCCCTGGAGAAGCTCACCTCGCGCATCGCCGGTGAGGAGATCAGCGCGTTTGCCAAGTTCCTGCTGCTGTCGGTGGTCATCCTGCCGATCGTGCCCAACCACTCGTTTACCGCGTTCGATCTGAATCCGTTCAAGACGTGGTTGGTCGTCGTGGCGGTGTGCGGCGTGTCCTACGGCAGCTACGTGTTGCAGAAAGTGCTCGGCGGTCGCGGCGGCATCCTGCTGGGCGCGCTCCTGGGCGGTGCCTACTCCTCGACCGTGACGACCATCGCGCTGGCGCGCCGGGCCAGGTCGCACAACGCGCCGAACGTCTTCGCCGGCAGCATCCTGGCTGCGTCCGGCGTGATGTATGCCCGGCTTGTGGTGCTGGTGTTGTTCTTCAATCGACCGCTGGGCGAGGCGCTGGCGCCCGCCTTCCTGCTCCTTGCGGCGGTCGCAGGGCTGGCAGGCTGGCTGCTCACGCGACGCAAGCACGCCGAAAAGGACAGCACCTCGGAAGTGACAACGAAGAACCCGCTGGAGCTGGGTACGGCGTTCGTCTTCGCCGCGGTCTTCGTCGGCATGCTGGTGTTGACGCGCTTGGCGGCCGAGCACCTTGGCCACCGCGGCGTGTATGGTCTGGCTGCGATCATGGGAGTGACGGACGTCGACCCGTTCATCCTGGGCGTGACGCAGAGCTCGGCGACGACGATCCACGTGGCTGCCATCGCGATCACGCTTGCGGCGGCGAGCAACAACCTGATCAAGGGCATCTACGCGCGGAGCATCTCGAACCAGGCTACGGGGCGTCTCTCGCTGTGGCTGCTGGTGGGCTTGGCGGTTCTCGGGCTTCTGCCTGTCGCTTTGTTGTAGATGCGCAGGGCCGCTTCGGCACAACATCGGGCCCCGCGCACGTCGCGCCCCAGCCTGGAGCCAAAGCATGACCGACACCCACGACGCGACCGCCCTTGCCGAGCTGGTCAGGCGCGGCGAGGCCTCGCCACTCGAGCTCGTCGACGACGCGATAGCGCGCATCGAGAAGCTGAACCCGGAGATCAACGCCGTCATCCGCCCCATGTTCGACCAGGCTCGCGAGACGGCTCGCGGCGAGCTGCCCGACGGACCGTTCAAGGGCGTCCCGTATCTGCTCAAGGACATCCTGGCGGCGTGCAAGGGCGTGCCGTTCACTTCCGGCTCGCGCATGCTCGAAGACTACGTACCGGATCACGATAGCGAGCTGGTCGCACGTCTGCGCCGGGCCGGGTTCATCTTCGTGGGCAAGACCAACACGCCCGAGTTCGGCTTCCTGCCGACGACGGAGCCCGTGCTCTACGGCCCGACCCGCAATCCCTGGAACACCGCGCACATCGTCGGCGGCTCCAGCGGCGGCTCGTCGGCGGCAGTGGCCGCGCGCATCCTGCCGGCGGCGCACGCCAACGACGGCGGTGGCTCGATCCGCATTCCTGCTTCGTGTTGCGGTCTGTTCGGACTCAAGCCGACGCGCGGTCGCATCACGCTGGGGCCGGACCTGGGCGACATCATGAACGGGCTGGTGGTCGAGCACGCTGTTACGCTCAGCGTGCGCGACAGCGCCGCGATCCTCGACGCGACACACGGCCCGATGCCGGGCGACCCCTACTTCGCGCCGCCGCCGGCGCGCCCCTATGTCGAGGAAGTGAAAGCCTCGCCCGGCAAGCTCCGCATCGCGATGTCGGTGCACGCCCCCACAGGCGTCGACGTGCACGCCGATTGCGTCGCAGCCGTGCGCGATGCCGCGAAGCTGTGTGAAGAGCTCGGTCACCACGTGGAAGAGATCGATCCTCCAATCGCAGGCGACATGCTCACGCAGGCGTTCATGGTGCCCTGGACGGCGGGCGCGGCAGCCACGCTGGACGGTCTGGGCATGTTGACTGGCAAGAGCGCCACCAAGGACAACGTCGAACCGCTCAGCCTGGCGCTGGCCGAGATGGGACGCGGGCACAGCGCGTCGACCTATCTGCTGTCGATCGGGCTATTGCAGCGCATCGCGCGCGAAGTCGCGCGCTTCATGGAAAAGTACGACATCTGGCTCACGCCGACGCTTGCCGAGCCGCCGCTGGTGCTCGGTAGTTTCGACGCCCCGGAGGACAATCCTCTCCAGCCGTTGATGCGCGCCGCCCAGTTTTCGCCGTTCACGCCGATCCAGAACGTCACCGGCCAACCCGCGATGAACGTGCCGCTGTTCTGGAACAAGGACGGTCTGCCCGTCGGCGCGCACTTCGTCGGGCGCTACGCGGACGAGGCGACGCTGTTCCGCCTCGCTGCCCAGCTCGAGAAGGCGCGTCCGTGGATCGATCGCAAGCCGAAGGTGTGTGCCTGACGGCATGCGACCGACGGGTCGGTCGTTGCTTGCACGCGGCGCGTCATGCAGTGCAGGAGGCGTTCCCGCTGCCGTCTTGCCGGGGCTGCAACAATTGGTCGCCAGCGCTTGACGTGGGCGTCCATTGATCCCATTGTCAGGACGCTTGACTGACAGCTAGCGATGCGGGACGGAGTTCCCGATTCGGCTGTCACCGGGCTGTCGGATGTGGGCGGAATGGCCGTACTGCGTCGACTCGAGTGATGCGGCTCGGGAATGCACGAGCCGAGTTGTGGATTGGCAATACACTCGGCGTGAGCGCCCCCGGGCAGCTCCGCCAGGAGGGGCTTGGATGGAAATGGATAACGACGAGACCGGCGTATCGCTGGTCGTCATGGAAGTGGGAGCGGGCTGGCCCGAGATGGCTGGCGCAGACCATGCGCCAAATTCGGTTGTCGAAGCTCAACTTGCTGGGGAGACGTCGGCCGACTTCGAGGCGCGCGTCACACATCGCATCCTGTCTCTCGATGGCCCTCTCCGGTTCGGGCTCATCGCCAGCAATGGCAACATGGACCCAGCTTTCGCCCGCATGCGCTCGCAGATCGCCCGCGTGGCGTGTCGGTGCATGGCGCAGGCCGAGGGCGGCGAGCTGCTGCTGGTAGCCGACGAGCAGGCCGACGACGCCACCCGCCATGGTCTGATGGCGCTGGCTGGCACGCTGTGCGGCGAAATCGACAACGTCTCGGTGCGGGTCCGTTTCCCCGGCACGCGCAGCGACAGCGGCGTGGTGCGCACCGCGCCGGTCGCGGCCGCCGCCGAGCTTGGCTGACGCGTCCTCGCGGGGTTTCTCCCTCGCAGCCGCATCCGCGTGCGCGCCTTGACACGGCGCGTCATGATGCTTATCCAGGCGGCGGGCTGCCGGCGCTCGGCGGGTCCCAGCGGCGTGCCCGGTGTGTGGCGCGCCAGGAGGAATCGATATGGAGAGCAGCAACGGCGCCCACAAGGTCGCCATCGTCGCAGGGCTCCGCACTCCGTTCGCCAAGCAGAGCACGGCGTACAGGGATCTGTCGGCGCTCGATCTCGGCAAGCTCGTCGTCGCCGAGCTGCTGCAGCGCACCAACATCGACCCCGGGGAGATCCAGCAGGTCGTCTACGGACAGGTGGTGCCGTCGCTGGGTGCGCCCAACATTGCCCGCGAGATCGTGCTGGGTACGGGCATGCCGCGCGACATCGAGGCGTACAGCGTCTCCCGCGCCTGCGCGACCAGCTACCAGTCGGCAGTGAACGTCGCCGAGGCGATCATGGCTGGAGCCATCGACTGCGGTCTGGCGGGTGGCGCCGACAGCGCGAGCGATGTGCCGATCGCGGTCAGCAAGAAGCTCGCCGAAGCGCTCATCGAGGCGAGCCGTGCGCGCACCACCGGGCAGCGGTTGGCGGCTTTCAAGGGCTTGTCGGCGCGCGACCTGGTGCCGGTTCCGCCGGCGCTCAAGGAACCTTCCACCGGGCTCACCATGGGCGAGAGCGCGGAAAAGATGGCGAAGGAAAACGGCATCAGCCGCGAGGCGCAGGACGAGTTCGCGCATCGCAGCCACAGCCTGGCCGCCAAGGCCTGGGAAGACGGTCGCTTCGAGCAAGAGGTAATGCACGTCTTCGTGCCGCCGGAGTACGAGGCGTTCGACGAGGACAACCTGGTGCGCCGCGATTCGTCGCTGGAGAGCTACTCGAAGCTGAAGCCAGCGTTCGATCGCAAACACGGCACGATCACGGCGGGCAACAGCTCGCCGCTCACGGACGGTGCCAGCGCGCTCATCCTGATGAACGCGGAAAAAGCGAAAGCCGAAGGACGCGACGTGCTCGGCTACATCAAGAGCTATGCGTTTGCCGCGCTCGACCCGGCAGGGCAGATGCTCATGGGGCCGTCGTATGCGACGCCGCTCGCGCTCGACCGCGCCGGTATCGAATTGTCGGATCTCGACTTGATCGACATGCACGAGGCTTTCTCAGCGCAGATCCTCAGCAACACGCAGGCTTTCGCCAGCGACCGCTTCGCCCAGCAGAAGCTCGGCCGCAGCAAGAAAATCGGCGAGGTCAACTGGGAGAAGTTCAACGTCAACGGCGGATCGATCGCGATCGGTCACCCGTTCGCGGCGACGGGGGCGCGGCAGATTACGCAGACGCTCCGCGAGCTCAAGCGACGCGGCGGAAAGCTGGCGCTGTGCACCGCGTGTGCAGCCGGTGGGCTCGGGGCGGCCATGGTACTGGAGGCGGCGTGATGGAAACGAAGACGAACGGCAACGGGTCGGCGACGCGCGAGGTCCTTTCGCTGGAAAAGCGCCCGGACGGCGTCGCCGTGGTGCGGATGGACGTCCCCGGCGAGACCATGAACACGCTCAAGGATTCCTTCGCCAAGGACTTTGCAAAGCTGTTCGACGAGCTTGAGCATGACCGGGACGTCAAGGCCATCGTGTTCACCTCGGGCAAGCCAGATAGCTTCCTGGCCGGCGCCGATATCAACATGATCAAGGGCGTTGGAACGGCGGCCGACGCAGCGGACATCTCGCGTACGGGCCAGCGAGCGATGGATCGGCTGGAGAGTTTCCGCGTTCCGGTGGTCGCCGCGATCCACGGTGCCTGTCTTGGCGGCGGACTCGAGCTGGCGCTTGCATGTCGCGTCCGCGTCGCCAGCGACGACAAGAAGACGAAGCTCGGCGTGCCGGAAGTGCAGCTGGGCCTGCTGCCCGCGGCGGGCGGTACCCAGCGGCTGCCGCGGCTGGTCGGCGTGCAGGCAGCGCTCGATCTCATGCTTACCGGAAAGCAGATCGACGCGAAGCGCGCGCGCAAGATGGGACTTGTCGACGAGGTCGTGCCGCAGCCGATCCTGCTCGATGTGGCGGTGCAGCACGCGCTCCGGCTGGCGGGCGAACCCACCAGGAAGAAAGAAGGTCCGCTCGACCGCCTCAAGCATCTGCTGGACAAGGACGAGCTGAGCGAGCTTGCGCTGGCCGAAAACCCGCTGGGTCGCAAGTTCCTGTTCGACCAGGCGAAGAAGCAGCTGCTCTCGAAGACGCACGGCAACTATCCCGGGCCGGAGCGCATCCTCGAGGTCGTCCGCACCGGGCTCGAGAGCGGCATGGCCAAGGGGCTGGAGGCCGAGGCCAACGCGTTTGGCGATCTCGTCGTGAGCCCCGAGGCTGCCCAGCTGATGAACATCTTCACGGCAACGACCGAGATGAAGAAGGACTCGGGCGTCGACGACCCGTCGGTCAAGCCGCACGAGATCAAGAAGGTTGGGATGCTGGGTGCTGGCCTGATGGGCGCGGGCATCGCCTACGTCACCACGGCAGTGGCCAAGCTCCCCGTGCGCCTCAAGGACAAGGACGATAGTGGCGTGGGAGCGGGGCTCAAGTACGTGCGCGGTATCCTGGACCAGCGCGTCCAGCGCAGGCGCATGAGCCCGATCGACCGCGACCTGATGATGGCGCGCGTCACCGGCACCGTGGACTACAGCGGCTTTGCCGACATCGACGTTGTGATCGAGGCGGTGTTCGAGGACCTCGGGCTCAAGCACCGCATGATCAAGGACATCGAGCAGCACGGCGGCAAGGAGACGATCTTCGCGTCGAACACATCGTCGCTGCCGATCACGCGCATCGCAGAAGCGGCCGAGCACCCCGAGCGCGTGATCGGGATGCACTACTTCTCGCCGGTGCACAAGATGCCGCTGCTCGAGATCATCGTGACGGACAAGACGGCGCCGTGGGTGACGGCGACCTGCGTGGCGCTCGGCAAGAAGCAAGGCAAGACGGTAATCGTCGTCAAGGACGGCGTCGGCTTCTACACGTCGCGCATCCTCGGCCCGTACATGAACGAGGCGGCGTATCTGCTCGGCGAGGGCGTGGCGATCGAGAAGATCGACAAGGCGCTGGTCGACTGGGGCTACCCCGTCGGTCCCATCACGTTGCTCGACGAGGTCGGCATCGACGTCGGCGAGAAGGTCGGGCACATCATGCTGGAGGCCTTCGGCGACCGGATGAAGGCGCCTCCCGGTATGGACAAGCTCGTCGCCGACAAGCGCTTCGGGCGCAAGAACAAGCGCGGCTTCTACCTCTACGACGGGAAGAAGAAGGGCAAGCACGTCGATACCAGCGTGTACGAGGTGCTCGGTATCCAGCCCATCACCGACAAGCCGTCGAGCGAGATCGTCCAGCGTTGCGTGCTTTCCATGGTGAATGAAGCCGCACACTGTTTCGGCGAGGGCATCCTCCGGAGCGCGCGCGACGGCGACATCGGCGCCATCTTCGGTCTCGGCTTCCCGCCGTTCAGGGGCGGGCCGTTCCGCTACGTCGACTCGGTGGGTTCCCTCGAGATCGTGCGGCGGCTCGAGCGCTTCGAGAAGGAGCACGGCAAGCGCTTCGCGCCCGCGCCGGTTCTGGTCGAGATGGCCAAGAGCGGCGCCACGTTCTACGGCGACCGGGTGGTGCGGCCCGGCAGCGCGGGCGTGGGGGCGGCGTCGGCCGCCGCGCGCGCTTGAGCTACTGCGTCAGCCCGACGTCGAGCACGCCGCTCACACTGAACGTGGGGCCTCCCTGGGGCCCCATGTGTCCGTGTGCGCCGATCGTTAGCTGATAGTTGCCGGGCGGGAAAGACGGTCCGTAGGGGTTGCCCGTGTCGCTCGGGCCGGACCAGTTGACGCCGGGCCAGCTGAACGAGCCTGGATAGGTGCCGGGCTGCAGTGTGACCGGCGTGTCGGGTGGCGGCGGACAGAGCCCGGTGTCGCACACGCAGTAGTTCTGCCCACTGCCACCGACCTGTCCGGCCACGTACAGCCCGCTTGGGCCCGACGTTGCGCAGCCGCCCGCATCCGAAGGGACCGGCACGACGTTGTCGACCGGCTGCGCGATGACGACCTCGTAGTGGAAGTCGATGCCCGCCTTGGCCTCGGCCAGCGAGAACAGGCAGCGCTGCGAGTCCGGAAAATGGATGCTCACGCCCGGCAGGGTGGAGGAGTACTGCTTCACGCACGAGCCTCCCGCCGAACCGCCGCTGCCCGCCGAACCGCCGCTGCCCGCCGAACCGCCGCTGCCCGCCGAACCGCCGCTGCCCGCCGAAGTGTTGCCGCCGCAGGCTGCGAGCAGCGCGCATCCCACCAGGATCGCGAAACGGTTTCGCACAGCCACCATGCTGGCAGTCTAGCCGATCGTGTCGCGCGCGGCCGTCAGACTGCAGGCGTCGGCGCCGCTGTGTTGTCTGCCGTCCACGCCCTGACGAGAAGCGCGAGCTCTCCAGCGCCGATCAACACGGCGGTAGCTGCGATCAGATTGCCATCGAGCGCGAGCCACGCCGGCAGCGCGGTGTGCCGCGCGACCAACGCGGTGCCGGAGAGTCGTCCCGCCCAGCCCACCGCCAGGAACATGACCCATGCGCCGCCGTTGAGCGTCGTCGAGATCATGTGCACGAGGTACTCGGGCCCCGGCAGTCCGCCCAGCGGTTCGCGGCTCCTGGGCTCGATGAGGATGTCGACGATCTCGTCGAGAAAGTCGAGACCGAACAACGCCGCAATGGCCCAGTACCAGCCCCCGAGCGGCAGATAGTGCAGCAGCGTATACGCACCGATTCCGAACGTGAACGAGCGGAAGACATGCGTCAGCGTCTCGATGCGCGAGCCGGGCTGCTTGTACAGCCTGAACCTGTACCAGTGGTAGTACAGAATGTCGGCGGCGCCGATTGTCCCCGAGATGATGAATAGAGCCACAACCAGATCCATCACGTTTCTCCTTCCATCAGGGGAGAATCGACAGCCAGCATTCGCCGAACCGCGGTGAGCAGCGCGTCTCCGAGCCTCCCCTTGTGCTCGAACAAGCGCGGGTCGATGAATCCCTGCACCAGCACGCCATCCGTCAGGGCGATGACGAGCGTGGCGGCGACTTGGGGGTCCAGGTCCGGGTCGATCTCTCCGTGCGCCTGGCCCGCTTGTACGAGCTGGGCCAACGTGCCGCGCAGCGTCTCGAGCATCGACTGGAAGCGATCGGGATCACCCGCCCAGATCTGGAGCATGAGCCGGCCCGTAGCCGCGGACTGGTCGAGCAGCTCGACGATGGCGACGGTCAGCCGCTCGATGCGTTCGAGCGGGCTGCCCTCGCTCTGGAGCGCTTGCTCGTACAGCGCGGTCTCCTCCTCGAGCAGCTCGTCGGCGAGATCCCCGACGATGGACGCCTTGTCCGGGTAGTAGTGGTACAGGCTGGAGCGGCCGAGCCCCGCTTCGCGTGCGACGTGCTGCAGCCCGGTACCCTCGAGGCCGAGCCGCGCGAACGCGCGGCGAGCGGCCTGGCGGATGCGCTGTCGTTGCTGCTGCTCGTCCACGATCTTGGGCATGCTTTTTCGACAACAGTGTCGACGAAGACTTGCCGGAGATCAAGCCCCACGGGCCCCGCAGCGGCGCCGGCTCATGTACTGTTCGTGCCGTGTCGTCCCCGTCCACACGCCGCGCGCGGGACTTCCAGAACTGGTCCGGCACGCAGCGCTGCACGCCTGTGGCCCGGCAGGAGCCCCAGAGCGAGGGGGAGCTCGAGGAGCTCGTGCGTCACTGCGCGCACACCGGGCTCGGGCTCAAGGTGGTGGGTGCCGGGCACTCGTGGAGCGACATCGCCTGCACCCGCGGGGTGATGCTGAACCTCGACCACTACGCCGACGTGCTCGACGTCGATCGACAGCAGCACCGGATCACCGTACAGGCCGGCATCCGGCTGTCGGATCTCGGCGAGCGCCTGCGTGAGCACGGCATGGCGATGTCCGTGCTCGGCTCCATCTCCAAGCAGAGCATCGCGGGCGCCATCTCGACCGGAACGCACGGCAGCGGCCTGGGCTTCGGGAACCTGGCGACCACCGTTGTCGGTATGCGCCTGGTTACCGGTCGGGGCGAAACCCTGGACATCGATGCCTCGAACCCGGAGCTGCTGTCGGCTGCCCGTGTCGGGCTCGGCGCGCTCGGCATTGTCAGCACCGTGACCCTGCAGTGCGAGCCGGCGTTCAATCTCGAGGAGATTACCGAGCCGCTCGGATTCGAGCGTGCGCTCGATCGATTGCCGCAGCTTCTCGAAAGCCACGAACACGTCAAGCTGTGGTGGCTCCCGCACACCGATTCCATCCAGGTGTATGTGGCCGACCGCAGCGGCAGGAAGGCGACGCGTCGCGGCCTCTCGCGCCGTTTCGACGATTCGGCCGCGTCCTTGGCGCTGTTTTCGGCTCTGCTGCGCGCCGGCAGGGCGCGCCCCGCGCTGATCCCAGCCCTGAACCGTGTGGTTGGCGGTTCCATTTTCCGCAAGGAACGGCGCGTGGCCCGTTCGGACCGCGTGTTCAACGTCCCGCAGATCCCGGTGCACCGGGAAAGCGAGTTCGCCGTGTCGCTCGACTACGGTGTGGGCGCGATGTACGCGCTTCGCGAGCTCATCCAGCGCGAACAGCTGCACGTCAACTTCATCGTCGAGATGCGTTTTGTCGCCGCCGACGACATCATGATGAGCCCCGCATACGGTCGCGATAGCTGCCACGTGGGCGCGTACATGTTCGAAAGCGAAGGGATCGAGCAGTACTTTTCCGGATTCCAGCGCATCATGCATGCGATGGGCGGGAGACCGCACTGGGGAAAGGAGTTCTCGCTTCCCGGAGCCGACATCCGCGAGCTGTACCCCATGGCGGGCAGGTTCGACGAGATCCGCAGGGAGCTCGATCCCGACGGGGTATTTGCCAACGACTTCGTGCGGCGTCTGTTCGAGGACGGGATGGCGTCTGCCTCAGTAGCTCACGACGTGTAGGCACTCCGGCGGCAGACCACCGCCGTCGAAGACGTCACAGGACGCCGCAGCGATTGCCCGCTGGCAGCGCTCGATGTCGCTCTGGCTGCTGAGAGCGGTCTTGTCGCACGAGTCGGCGCAGCAGGACGGCTGGTTCTGCGAGACGCAATCGTCCACCGACGAGGGATAGCCCGAGAGGTGGCAGTCGCTGATGGCGCGAATGCAGGCCGCGTGGAGCACCGCCTGGCACTGCCCGCCGGCCGTCGCGGGTTGCTGCTGGCCTGCCGAACAGCCCAGGCACGACAAGAGATGCAGCGACAGCACAATCGCGGCGGGGCGGAAAAATCTCATCAGTCTTCCAAATTCCGATTGGCGTGTTCTGGCGTCAAGCCGGCGGCTCCCTCCAGGGTGCTGCAAGCAGTTGTCAACCGCGGCTCGCCTCGGAGCCACGTCTGTGGTTAGCTCACCCGCCGTGAGGGCTACGGACGCCAGCGATTTCGCCATCACCGTCGGGAGCTACGAGCTGCTCGAGGGCATCGGAAGCGACGTGGTGTCGGAGCTGTGGATTGCGCGCTCCGCGAAGCAGCCCGGACGCGTCCTGCGCCTCATCCGCCTAAAGTCCGAGGCGCTGGGCGATGCCGAATCCCGCGAGGCGTTCCTGGGCTTCATGCGCAGGGCGGCGGCGCGTCATTCTCCGCTGCTGCTCCGCGTGATGGCGGTCGCGGCCGAGGGCGACAGCGTGTACGCGGTGCTGGAGCACGTCGAGGGGCTGGACCTGGCGACGCTACTTGCGATCGCGCACGACAGCGCAGAGACCCTACCTGCGGGGATGGCGGTCCGCATCGTGCTCGATGTCGTGGCGGGGCTCGAGGCGTTGGGCAAGCCGCATGGCGATCTGACGCCCGCCTCGGTGCACATCACCGCGGGCGGCGTGACACTGCTCTCGCCGGTGTGCCTGGCTGTCGCTGCATGCCGTGCCCCGCGCGAGGGGCCGCTCAGGCGTCTCGCGTACAAGGCGCCGGAGCAGCTCGCGGGTCAGCAGATCGGAGGAAGCGCGCGTGCGGATGTCTTCGCTCTCGGCGCGATCCTGTTCGAGCTCTTGACAGGCCGTCCGCTGGTGCCCGGTACGGAAGGCGACGATATCGCCGGCGCCATGGTCATGGCCCTGCCACCCGACACCGACGACCTGCCCGCGCCGTTGGCGAAGGTGTTGCAGAGGGCGCTCGCGCACGATGCTGCCAAACGCTACGCCGGACCGACCGAGCTGGCGCAGGCGCTCGAGAAGGCCGCGCCGGAGCTGGTTGCCGACCGCCACCAGATCGCCACTGCGTTCTGGCATCTGGCTGGCAACGACATTGCGGCCAGGCGCTTCGAGCTCGAGTCGCTGCTGCAAGGCGCGACCGAGGTTGCTCTCGAAGAAGCGCGCCGGTCGAGTGAGTTTCCACCTGCCCGGACCGAAAAGGACGCTGCGGCCGATGCCCATCCCGAGCCCGCGGATGAAGCCGCGGACGAGCAGGGCGCGGCGCAGGCCGAGGCTGACTCCACCGTGCCGCCCAGTGACGCCGACGAAGCGCCCGCCGACGCGGCGGAAGCGCACGACGCGGACGAAGAAGACGAAGAAGACGAAGAGGGCGGCGCTGCCGTCCAGGCGGAGCCCCCGGAAGACGATCGCGCCACGCTCGAGCCGGCGATGGCACACCATCGCTCTGTGCCGCCCGAGCGGGCGGCACAGACACGCCGCGTTGTTGCGGGCGTGGTCCTCGTTGCCGCGGCGCTGCTTCTGCTGGCTCTAGTCGTGCGACCGGGCCACCGGAACGGGCTGGAGCCGACTGTCGACACGTCGGCAACCCAGCCCACCCCGAAAGCAACCACCGCGCCCCAGCAGCCCGCGCCTCCAGCGACGCAGGCGAAGACCGCGGCGACGACCCAGGCGGCGCCGGAGCCTTCAGCGGCGCCCGAGGCGCCCGCAGCCTCCGAGGCCGCTCCAGAGCCCGCTCCGCCCGAGCCCGTCGCGAAGACCACTCCGCCCGCGCCCGCACAAGAAAAGACGCGGAAGCATCACGTCGCGACCGCGGCGCCAGCGAAGACTGCAGCACCCGCGAAGACCGCGGCGCCAGCGAAGACTGCAGCACCCGCGAAGACTGCAGCGCCCGTCGAGCATGTAGCGAGCTTCGGCGCGCTGCCGCCTGCTCCGGCGCAGCCGAAGCCCGAGCCCGAGCCGAAGCCCAAGCCGAAGTCGACGGGTGGGGCGCCGGTGCACGACGTGCCGTTCTGATCCCGGCGGCCGCGCAGCTGGCCTGCCTGCCGGGCGGCTAGAACGAGCTCTTCGCGCCGCTCGTTCCGAAGTCGACAAGCACGGCCGTGAGCTCCTTGTTGTCGCTCAGCCGCTTGACCGTGCCGCTGATGGGCACGTCCGGATGCGTCCACACCGTCGCGTCGGCGTTGATGTTCCGGTACTGCGACGAGATGTGACGGCTGTAGCAGCCCTCGAACGTTCCGGCGGGAACCCGCACGCTTGCGGTGGGACCCGTGAGCTTCGGGACGCGCAGGCTTTCCAGCACCCGCTCGTACATGAGCTGCGCCGACCGGAGCTGGCGCCCCTTGTAGGTCTGGGGCGACTGATCCGGCATCTTCACGCGCAGCTCGCGGACTTCGCCGGGCGAGCCGCGACCGTTCATCGAGACCAGCACCTGCGTGATCACCTTGCGCCCGGGACGCTGCAGCACCGACTCGATCCAGAAGGCGTCCCCTTCCTGGCCAATCACCTTGTCGGTCAACGTCGACGTCTCGTCCGGACGGGTCACGCGCACGCGCGTCCACTGGCCCACCGCGAGCGGCATCACCTGTGTCTGTTTCGAAGCGGCGATGGTGCGCTCGAGCATCTTGACGGGTGGAGGCTTGTCCGCGCCGCTCTTGTCGGACCTGTGGCAGGCCCCGAGGGTCGAGAGGACGCACGAAAGGAGCAGAGCTCGTCGGGGCAGGGACCAGGTTCGCACGGGCGACAACCAAGCAAGCTGCCACCGTCCGGTCAACCCCGGGCGCTGGCGGGCCGCAAATGATCATGCTCCAGCGGGTGCGCTTGGCTGGAACCACGGCCGGAGGCTAGGCTTCCGCCGCCTGGAAGGAGGCCGCAACGTGGAGCGCAATCTGTTCAAGGAAGAGCACGAGCTGTTCCGCCAGTCGTTCAAGACGTTCATCCAGCGCGAGGTCGTACCGAACCAGGCGCGCTGGAACGAGCAGCACATGGTCGACCGGCAGACCTGGAAGCTAGCGGGACAGGGCGGCTTTCTGTGTCCGTGGCTCGAGCCCGAGCACGGCGGCGCCGGCGGTGATTTCCTGCATTCCGTCGTGGTCATCGAGGAGCTGGCGCGCGCCTACGAGTCCGGGTTCGCGATGTCGCTCCATTCGGACATCGTGGTGCCGTACCTCCACGCCTTCGGAAACGACGCGCAGAAGCAGCGCTGGCTGCCAGGCTGCGCGTCGGGCGAGATCGTCACCGCCATCGCGATGACCGAACCGGGTACCGGCTCGGACCTGGCCAGTATTGCCACCACCGCCCAGCGCGACGGCGACCACTACGTCATCAACGGCGCGAAGACCTTCATCTCGAACGGCATCCTGTGCGACCTGTGCATCGTCGCGGCCAAGACCGATTCCGATCCGGCGAACGCGCATCGCGGCATCTCGCTGTTCGTGGTGGAAGCAGGAACGCCAGGTTTCTCCAAGGGCAAGAAGCTCGAGAAGATGGGGATGGCATCGCAGGACACGTCCGAGCTCGCCTTCGAGGAGTGTCGGGTGCCCGCGGAGAATCGTCTGGGCGACGAAGGCGGCGGCTTCATGATGTTGATGCAGAAGCTGCAGCAGGAACGGTTGGTCGTCGCTATCGGCGCGCAGGCCAGCGCAGAGCAGGTGCTCGCCGACACCATCGCCTACACGCAGGAGCGCAAGGCATTCGGCAAGCCCATCAGCAAGTTCCAGAACACCAAGTTCAAGCTGGCCGAGTGCGCCACCAAGGTGGAAGTGGGCCGCGCTTTCGTCGACCGGCTCATCAGCGAGCACGTCGCCGGCAAGCACCTGGTGAAGGAATGCTCCATGGCGAAGCTGTGGCAGACCGAGATGCTGGGCGAGGTCGTCGACACATGCCTGCAGTTCTTCGGTGGATACGGCTACATGCTCGAATACCCCGTCACGCGCGCCTACATGGATGCTCGTGTGCAGCGCATCTTCGCTGGTACCAACGAGATCATGAAGGTCATCATCGCCAAGCAGATGGGCCTGTAGACCCGGGGAAGCCGCACCGGCGGGCGCGCCGCATGCACGCTGGCGATGGATTCGTGTCCTGAACGAGCGAGCACCCTTGGCCGGCGGGCCGTGGCTTTTCTCCCAAGCTGGCCGGGCCCAGCTTGTCTGAGAGGAGAGTGACCGCCGCGGGCTGTCCTGTGCCCGGGGAGCTGCAAGCCATGCCCGGGTTCAAGCAAAGCTCGATCCTGTTCACCCTAAAGAGCCTGAGGGATCTGGAACAGCAGCGGGCAGGGCAGGGCCACGACACCGCGCACGTTCTCTCCCAGCTCGAGCGTGCGGGTGGCGGGCGCGAGCGGAAGCGGCAACAGCAAGCGGAGCGCGAGCGCGCCGAGCTGGCGCGCATCGAGGCAATGAAGCAGCTTGCCGTGGCGCGTGCGCTTGCGGAGGCCGAGACACGAGCTCGCGCAGAGTTGCTTGCCCAGACCGAGCAACATCGACAACGGTTGGTGGCGATCGAAGCCGAGGCGCGCGCGCGCCGGCAGGCACTGGTCGGGCGCCTTGGCGCTCTTGTCGCACTCGTCGTCCTCGCCGCTGTAATGGGTGTGTACCTGTTCAAGGTGCGCCCCGAGACCGAACGGATACAGTCTGCCTATGATCGCCTTGTCGTGGCCGAGCGCCAGCGGGCCGACGACGTCGAGCAGCTTCTGAAAAAGGAACAGCAGCGACGCCAGCGGTTGACGCGCCGGCTGGAAAAGGCCGAAACGGAGCTCGCCGCGCTCAAGAAGAAGGCTGCCTACGGCAGGCAGCGTTGAACAGATCGGGGAGCCGGGGTGTCCAACCTATGGCGCCCGGATTCGCCGGTGCGCCTGGCTCGCTCCTTGCTATCCGGGAAGAAGATTCCCCGCACGCCGTAGATCGAAAAAGGGGCAGATAGCCCGAAGGGCCCTGCCCGTTGTTGCTTGGCTCACAGGAGAACCCACACATGCGAAAGCTGATCGCACCGGTCTTGTTCGCCGCGGCGCTGGCCGCTCCCCTCCTTGTTCCGTCCACGGCGCACGCGGGTATCGATGCCTGCGGCGACATCAACGTCGACGCGAATGCCCAGTGCAAGGTGGAAGTGGAGGGCGGCTGCACGGCCAACTGCACCCCGGTCCACTTCGAAGCGGCCTGCTCGGGAAAGCTCGAGGTGCAGTGTGACGGGCAGTGCAACGCGACTCTACCCAGCTGTACCGCCAGCTGCGACGCTGACTGCGGGGCCAAGTGCAACGTGAACCCCGGCAGCTTCGACTGCAAGGCGGACTGCGAAGCTTCGGCCCAGGCCGACTGCGATGCGCACTGTTCGAGCTCGGCGGCAGGTACCGACGCGCACGCCCAGTGCGTGGCCTCGTGCAACGCGACCATCTCGGCGCACTGCGACGCGAGCTGCAGCGGCACGCCTCCCTCCGCGGACTGCCAGGCCAAGTGCCAGGCCAGCTGTGAGGGTCACTGCGACGGCAAAGCCAACATCGACTGCCAGGTGAACTGCCAGTCACAGGGCTACGCCCAGTGCACGGCGGACCTGCAGGGCGGTTGCGAGACCCAGTGCCAGCAGCCCGACGGCGCGCTGTTCTGCGACGGACAATACGTCGACGATGGCGGCCACCTCCAGCAGTGCATCGATGCGCTCAACGCGTTGCTCGACGTGCACGTCGACGCCAGCGCCAGCGCCAACGGCAACTGCAGCGGCAACACCTGTTCGGGCGAGGCCAACGCTTCGGTAGGCTGCGCCGTCCAGCCGGGAACGACCGGAGGCGACGCTGCCGCCGGCTTCGCGTTGCTCGGAGCCTTCGCGGCCTTCGCGTTCGGTCGGCGCCGCCGTCGTCGGCGCTAGCTCGGGGTTCTCTCTCGTTTCCAGGGCGTCGCGCAGGTCGCGGCGCCCTTTTTTTCCTCCTGTTCGCTTGGGGCGTTGGCCGAACCTCTTGATTGGCTGACGGGATGAAGCTGGGTAAGGTCGCGGTCGTCCTTCGCCAAACTGCGCCGCGGCAACCCCTGAACCGACGAGCAAGACAATGCTGGCCCGCCCTTCGCTTCCGTTTCGTCCCGTCTTCCTGTTCTGCCTGTGCACATTCGCGCTGATCGGCTGCCGACCCAAGGTGGGCAGCTCCTGTGACCCGGGCGAGGCCCGCTGCCAGGATCGCCACACCCAGCTCGCGTGCCAGAAGGGACACTACATCGCGACGCCGTGCCGGGGTCCCGGCGGCTGTGCCCACACCGACGCCGGCGTCAGTTGCGACATCTCGAAGAACAAGCCCGGCGACCCGTGTTCCACGGACGACGAGGGGGCGGCCTTGTGCCTGGGCAAGAAGCAGATGGTCGCCTGTCACGGCGGCAAGTACCAGTTGCAGCAGTGTCGGGGCCCGGACGGCTGCCAGAAAGAGGGAGCACGCGCCAAGTGCGACACCTCCATTTCCGCGCCCGGTGACGCCTGCGACGATCCCGGTGCCAAGGCCTGCAGCACCGACGGCGTCCAGCTGCTTGCATGCCAGAGCGGCAAGATGACGCTCGTAAACTACTGCCGTGGTGCGGATGGTTGCACGGCCGCGGCCGGAGGGAAGCTCGGTTGCGACATGTCGGTCGCGAAGGTGGGCGATCCCTGCGACAAGAGCATGCAAGGCAGGATCGCTTGCGGCGGCGACAAGAAGGGCATCGTCAAGTGCGACCACGGCAGGTTCGTGCGGGACGAGACGTGCAAGCGGGGCAAGCAGTGCTCCACCGAAGGCGGCAACATCGCCTGCGAGAAGCCCGGGAAGAAGTAGCCGCTACTTCGCCAGCACCAGGCGCTCGGAGCACGGCTTGGCGTTCTCGTCGCCGTTCAGGCCCGCGATGCGCAGCGGGTTCTGCTCGAGCGCAGCGACCTGGCGGCGGATCTTCTGGATGATCAGCGCGTCCAGGTTGCCGCTCTGGTAGGCCGTCTGCGTACCGCCGCAGCTCGATTTCGGGTCGCCGCCGCCGGTCGACTGCGGTCCTGCGCCGCCGCGGAGCACGAACATCTCGTTGCCGCCGGTGTACTGCGCGATCTGCCGCCAGATCACCTGGCCGAGATCGCCCATACCCGACGCGGCGATCGTGAAGAGTTGCACGCCGCGGTGGGCCGCGTCGCGCATGCTCACCGTGTAGCTGGTGTCGTTCGCGTAATCGAGATGCGGCGGCGCGTCGCCGATCAGGAACGCCATGCGCACGGCCGAGTGCGGGCTCCAGTTCAGCTTCGTGAGGGCGACGTGCAGCCCCGCGTTGGCGGACTCGGGGCGATCGCCGCCGCCGTCCGCGCTGAGGTGCGACACGATGCGGGAGAATCCCCGCACGTTGCTCGACATCTGGTACACGCGCGTGACGTACGAATCCGTACGGTCCTTGTACTCGACCAGGCCGATGCGCACGTTCATCTGCCGGTTGTCGAGCTTGGCGGCGACCTGGCGGATGGTCTGCTTGACCGCGGCGATCTCCTCCGACATCGAGCCTGTGGTGTCGAGCACGAACGCGATATCCACTTGCGGACGTGACAGATTGCTGCGGCTTCTGTCGAGCTTCAGGTCGACGAAGCCGTCGCTCGCCTTGGTGGTGAAGCTCTTCGACCGGCTGACACCGAGGCAGCGGGCTGTCGCCGTCAGCTTGCCGGCGGAAAGCCCTTCAGCGAACGGGAACAGGATCGCGCGGCCCGATGCTGTCGTGGTGAGCGTGGTCTGGTGCTGTCGCGAATCGCTGATGGTCACGGGGCAGTTCGGCACTCCCTTGCCGTGCTTGTCCTCGACTACGATGAAGCGTCTCGAGCGGACGTTGACGTGCCGGAATCCGACGCCGTCCTCCGTGGTCAGGAAGCGCTTGAACTCGTTGTAGTTCGCGTTGTCGTCCCACTCGCCGGCTTTGACGCCCGAGCGCGCGACGGCGGGACGTGCCGGACGTACGACAGCGTCGGTGGGCATCAGGGCGCCGCCCGCCGTCCTGGCGCCGCGATAGGCGTGTTCCGGAGCGCGCGGCGCGGAGGCGCGTCCCGCTGGCATGGCAGCTGACGGCGCGGGAGGGGTAGCGGCGGGCGCGACGCTGGTGTCGGCTGCCGCGTGCTCCATCGGCGCGGCTTCGGCCACTGCCGGCGGCGCTTCCGGCGCGCCGCCCGCCATTTTCGGCGCTGCCGGTGCGTCGGCCTTCGCCGTGGCCTGGACCTTGGCTGGCGCTGCCATATGCGGAGCCCCGCTCGGCCCGGACTTCATGGCGGCGGCACAGGCCGCCAGGTTCAGGGCACACAGGGTAGCTGTCGCGGTGAGAATCCGGGTTCGCATTGTCGCCTCCGCTGCGAACAACGGGCAGGCGGCATGCTGCTTACACCCCTACCGCGCGGGGACGACCGGCATCGCGCCCATCGACGCCGCTCGCGACCGGTCGAACTGTACGTCGGTTTCCGACCTGCCGTTCGAGACGCGCGCGCCGCAACGATCCGCTTCGCGAGCCAGCTCCCGAGCGCGATCTCGCGCGACGCCGATCATCACGCGCGCCTGGTGCTCGCGCGAGCTGTCGGAACTCGCCTGGGCTTGCTTGATTACCTTGGACTGGTCCTGCCCCATGCGTTCCTGGGCGTGGATCTGGCTGAGCTTGTCGTCGATGCAGTCAGCCGTCTGCGTCGCGTTCTTGCTGCGCGCCAGGCGCAGCTCGTGTTCGACGATCACCGCCTGCTGGCCGATGAGCGCGATCGCGGCTCCGGGATCCTTCACCTCTTCGTGCGGATCCGGCATGTCGAGCACGACGCTGGCGGCCGAGGGCCGGGGACTGTGTTCCGCGTATTCCGGCGCGTTCGGCGGCCGGCTGCCGTCTGCGCTTGGCGTGTGGCTGCATGCCGGGCCAAGAGCCGCCACGAAGAGCATGAGAGCGAAAGACCAGCCGGTAGTCTTGCTAGTGAATTCGCGCTGTTGCCGCTGGGATCCCGGCGTCATCGGTGGGTAGGATGCCTCTCGGCGGGTCCGCGTTCATCGGCCGCTGGGGCTGCCGCTTGCGGGCTCACTCGGCAACGCGGATGCAGACCTTGCCGAAGTGGCCGCCGCTTTTCATGTACTCGAATGCTTCCCGCGCCTCTTCCAGCGGATAGACGCGGTCGACGACCGGATCGAGCTGATCCACCTCGCAGGCGCGCACGAACGCCTCGAAGCTGTCGCGGTGGCCCACGAACACGCCGTGTAGACGGATGCCGTTCATGAGGATCGGCAGGACCGACAGGTCCGTCGCTACGCCGGACAACACCCCGATGATGCTCAGCTGCCCGCCCGGCGCGATCGCCTTGAGCGACTGTTTGAGTGTGTGTCCGCCGCCTACCTCCACGATGTGGTCCACGCCGCGCCCGCCGCTGGTGAGTCCACGGGCGGTCTTTCCCCACTCCGGATCCTTCTTGTAGTTGATGCCGTCGCTCGCGCCGAGCTCGAGCACACGTTCCAGTTTCGCGTCGCTGCTGCTGGTGGCGATGACGCGCGCCCCGAGCAGGCGGGCGATCTGCACTGCGAACACCGACACGCCGCCTGTACCCTGCGTCAGGACCACGTCACCTGCTCGCACCCTGCCGGTGGTGACCAGCGCGTTCCATGCCGTCACGCCCGCACACGGCAGACACGCCGCCTGTTCGTCGCTCATGTGTCCCGGCGCCTTCACCACGCTCTCCGCGTCCACCACCATGTACTCCGCGAGCGTTCCGTCGAGCGGTCCGCCGAGCGTACGGCGGATGCGCTCACGCTCGGGGCGGCCGGCGATCCATCCTTGTGCGAACAGCGGACAGACGCGGTCGCCTACCTTCACGCGGTCGACGCCCGCACCGAGCTCGGTCACTTCGCCCACGCCGTCCGAGGCCGGGACGAGGGGCAGCGCCTGCCGCGGGTTGTACAGCCCTTCCACCATCCTGAGGTCCCGGAAGTTCAGCGACACGGCGCGCATCTTGAGCAGCACCTGTCCCGGTCCCGGTTTCGGTTCGGGCCGTTCTTCGAGGGCGAGATTGTCGAGGCCGAAGGAGCCGCTGAGGACAAGCGCTTTCATGCTGCTATGTTGGCTCCGGGTCCGGCCGCACCGCAACGCTGATCGGGGTAGAACCCGTCGGTCCACACGCCTTCGGGCGGGCTTCCGACCGTAATAGCCGCTCCACCCCTTCTAACCCGGCGCCAGTCGGCCTAGGACTGGGCGTCGGCCCATGTTTTCCCCAGCGCAGCAGATCGTGTTCGTCACCGGCAAGGGCGGTGTGGGCAAGAGCACCGTTGCGGCCGCCCTGGCGCGCGCCGAGGCGGATAGGGGCGGGCACGCCCAGCTCGTCGAGTTCGAAGGGATGCACGCTGCTGCCCGCGCCCTGGGCGCGCAGGCCGACGGAGTGCGCACTGTCACCGTCGACTATCTGGACGCCCTCTCCGCCGCCATCGCGAGCATGATCTCGAGCCGCTTGCTGGCGCGCGTGATCGTCCGGCAGCGCACGCTCAAGCGCGTGATGCAGGCCGTCCCCGCGGTGCGCGAGCTGGTGGCTCTCGAGCGTGTCCGCACGCTGGCCCGCGAGATGCAGGGTGCCCGCGTGATCGTCGATCTGCCGGCAACCGGACATGCCGTGGACTGGCTCAGGGTGGTCGCCGCGGCCGAGCGCTTCCTGCGCACCGGACCAGCTGCGAAGATGTGCCGTTCGATCCTCGAGGAAGTGCTCAGCCCCGAGCGCAGCGCCATCGTCGTGGTGAGCACGGCCGAGCCCGTGGTCGCGAGCGAAACGGGCGAGTTGTGCGAGCGACTGCGTTCGGAGCTCGATCGCGTTCCGGATATCGTGATCGTCAATCGCGTGCCGCGACGTTCCCACCATCGAAGAGCTCGAGGCTGCCGCAGACAGCGCGAAAGCCGACCCGCGCTACGCTCCCCTTTCGGCGGCGCTGACCGCGGACTCGGCGGCGCAAGCGGAGACGACGCTGGCACTCGCTTCGCTGCGCAGCATTGCCGGCGCCCGGGTGGCGGAGGTGCCCGACCTGTTCGCGGATCCCGAACCGCGGAGCTTTGCCGCCTTGCTCGGAGTCACGACGTGAGCGCCGCCGCAGCTCTCACCGTGGTGCTGGGTGGAGGTGGAGTCGGCAAGACCACGACTGCTGCCGCGCTCGGGCTGGCCCACGCGCGGGCCGGGCGCCGCGTACTGGTCGTCACGGTCGACCCGGCGCGACGTCTCGCGGACGCGCTGGGCGTCGAGATCGGCATCGAGGCCAGCCTTGTCGAGGTGGGCGGCACGACGCTGCACGCGCGCATGCCCGACTCCCGACATTCGGTGGACCGCTTCGCCGAGTGGCTGTTCGAGGATCCCGAGGCGCTGCGTCGCGTGCAGGAAAACGGCATGTACCGCGAGCTCGGCAACTCTCTGGCCGGTGTGCACGAGCTCATCAGCATCGCGTTCGTCGATCACGAGCTCGGCAGCGGACTGTACGACGAAGTCGTGCTCGATACCGCGCCGTCGCGCCACGCGCTGGAGTTCCTCGACTACCCGGCGCGGCTCGGACGCATGCTGGAAGCGCGCACCCTGGAGTGGGTGGCAGGGCTGGCGCGGCTTGCCGGTGTGGCGCTCGACGAGCGACCCGATGATCGCGGCATCGTGTCCTGGGGAAAGAAGCGCGTCGGCAATCTGGTGAGCCACCTGGTTGGAGCCCAGGCTATTCGCGACATCGGAGCGCTGTTTCAGGAGTTCGTGCCAGTGCGAGGGCGCTGGCTCTCGCTGGTCAGGAGCGTGGAGCAGCGCATGCAGAGTGCGGACACCCGCTACGTGATCGTCAGCGGACCGAGCGGCTCGTCCCTTGACGACGCCGGCTACCTGCTCGGCGAGCTGCGCGCCCGGTCGCTGGCTCCGGGCGAGATTCTGCTGAACCGCGCCGTGGACGAGATCCCGACGTGGATCGCCGGGCTCGGGGACAGTGTCCGGCCGGAGCTCGCTCCTGCGCTCGATGCGTACCGCGCCGAGTTCACCGCCCGCGCCCTGCAGACGCGCATCGCTCGCGAGCGCCTGGGCGAGCTTGCCTCGGATCGGCTTCCGGTGCGCGGGCTGCCGGCGCTGCGCACAGCCGATCCCCGCGCGATCCTCGAAGCGCTGGCCGCGGCTCTGGCCGCGCCGGTCACGGATTGAGCGAGCGGGAGAACGCGCGCTCGGTGAGCGCCGTGGACATGAGCAGGGCCGCGACCGACCCGGCGGCGCCCAGCAGCGGCGCAGCGAGCGACAGCATGGCCGCAGCGGTGCCGTGGCACGCCCAGCGATAGCCCGCCAGCGACGCCGCCTCGGTACCGCCCAGCAGAGCCAGCAGCGCCGAGCCGAGCGAGGCGAGCAGCGCGAGTGCGAGCAACCCGAGGCCGATCGGCCCTTGGACGATGCCGAGGTGGAATACGGCGACCGCGAAGGCGATGCTGCCGGCGCCGCGGGCGGCTGCGCTGCCGCGCACACCGAGCACATGCGCCAGCGTGCGATAGCCGGCCTGTGCGTCGCCGATGCGGTCCTTCTCGTAGTTGGCCTGCAGGTACAACGCGGCGACGGCAGCACAGGACAGCGCCGTGGGCAGCACGGCCGGGAGCGTCGTTTCCAGCTCGACGCCGGGCAGGGCGGCAGCGCGACCGATCACGGCGGCCGTGCCGATCAGCGCGCCGTGCGCGACATTGCCGAGACCCGGATGTGCCTTCGCTGGCTGGTAGGCCATGAGGAGCAGGACGGCGGCCAGCACCAGCCATAGCATCGCGGCATGGGCGCCGACCGTGATCACCGCAACGGCGACGCCGAGCAGGATCGCGACAGCGGCGGTGGGAGCTTCCGGCAGAAGCCCCTGCGGCGCGGGGCGATGGGGCGCGTCGACGCGATCCGCCTCGATGTCCAGCAGATCGTTGACCAGCTGCCCGACGCCCCAGCCGAGGCCGGCAGCGACGGCGGCCAGCGCGACGTGCACGGGCGCACGCAGCGTGCCGGCGGAGGCTGCGCCGGCCAGCACGGCGCCCGCGGGAAACACGAAGAAGTGCGGTCTCAACGCCGAGAGCAAGGCGCGGGCGTAGGTGCGCCGCTCGAGGCCCAGCGCCGGCGGGTGCCCGGTCAGCGCCGCGCCCAGGTAGCGCGTTCCCTCGCGAGCCAGGCGCGTCACTGAACCCACGCCGCGGACGATAGCCCGTTTTCCTCCCTCCCGCTCGCCCCCGCCGGAATCCTCCACGAGGGGGCTCACCGCCCCTCGAGCACCCCGACGCGACTCGCTCCGCTCATCGCGGGCTCGCTGTCGCTCGCTGGGCACATCCTGTAGGGGTCGGGCGTCGAAGCCTTTCTAGCGCCGCTTCGGGTACAGGTCCGTCGGGCGCTTCCAGCGCTTGGTGGTGCGGTAGCGTTCGACCACCCGGACCTTCTCCGCGACGCGCAGGTCGGTCAGGGTGCGGCGTTCGAGATCGCTTCCGGCGTCGATCACGCGCACCTCGCTGACGCGCCACGCGGCTCGGCGCCGTGGAATCGCGCCATCGAAGCAGGTGCGCACGCGCTCGACGACATCGTCCAGCGCTTCGAACACCTCGTGCTCCCACACGCGCAGGACACGCCACCCCTGTGTTTCGAGCTCCAGCGTCTGGCGCCGATCGCGTGCGACGTTGTCGGCGAGCTTCGCGTCCCAGAAAGCGTTGCGCGTGCGCGGCCGGACGTAGTGTTCCGGACAGCCGTGCCAGAAGCAGCCGTCGATGAACACCGCCACGCGCCGTCCCGGAAATACCACGTCCGGCCTGCCCACCGGCGTGCGCGCGTGGATGCGGTAGCGCATGCCCTGCGCCCACAAGGCCTTGCGCAGGATCGTCTCCGGTGCCGTATTGCGCCCGCGGATCCGCGACATCAGCGCCGAGCGCTTGTTCCGCTTGTTCGCGGTCATCGCTTTCATCCGTACCACGGACGCGCGGCTTGCTCCGCCTGCTGCTTCCGGTCGGCGCCGGACGGTGGCATCCTGTCCGGATGAGGGTCTTCACGCCGGCGCTGATCGCCTTGTTCCTCGCCGCGTGCTCGAGTGGGGGCACGTCCACCACCGGTCGCGACGCCGGGTCGCCCGGAGCTGAAGCTGGAGTCGACGCCGATGCAGCGCCGCCCGCCGACGCCGCGGGCACGGACGCATCGGGAACCGATGCATCAGGAGCGGATGCTGCGCCGGCCACCGGCTCGCAGACCGCCACCTACACCGCCGACAAGACCACCGACTTCCCCAATCCCGAACGCGGTTGGTACGTCGAGGACAGCTTCACCGATCCGAAGAATCCCGCGCCCGTCGCGTCCGTGGCTCCGCCCCCGACGCTCAGCATGCGGTTCGTGCGGCTGGATGCGTACCAGAGCTCGCCGCTGCCCCAGTCGTTCCTCGACAGTCTGGCCAAGGAGATGGCGGGGTGGCGGAGCGGCGCGGTGAAGGCGGTGCTGCGCTTCGCGTACAACCGCAGCGGCACGGGCTCGGACGCACCCATCGATGTGGTGCTGGGTCACATCAAGCAGCTGTCCCCCTTGCTCCACGACTACCAGGAACGTCATCGCGGTGCTGCAGGCCGGCTTCATCGGTCGCTGGGGCGAGTGGCACAACAGCACCAACGATCTCGAGTTCGGCTCCGATAGCAGCGGCCTGTATCGCGACCAGATCAAGGACGCGCTGGTGGCCTCCGCGCCGCCCGGCATGATGATCGAGTTCCGCAAGCCGGACTTCCTCGGCCCGGCCGACCTGTCGAGCTCGTACAAGTTCGGCTGGTACACGGCGCTGCCCAAGGAAGCCAATCGCTTCGACGGGTCCGAACAGAGTCGTGTGGGGTTGCACAATGACTGCTTCCTCGACGCTAGCGACAACGGCAGCTGGTACGACCCCTACGACGGCACCACCGAAAAGCAGGATCACGCCATCGCTGCGGCCGTGACGCGCATCACCGCAACCGGCGGCGAGACGTGCGACATCGACGGCCTGAACAGCGCGAACGACTGCCAGAGCTCGCTCACGGAGATGGCGGCGTCGAACTGGGACTACCTGAACAGCGCATTTTGGCCGGACATCTACAACAAGTGGCAGAGCCAGGGATGTCTGGCGGAGATCAGTCGCCGCCTCGGCTACCGCTTCACGCTCGACAAGGCCACCGCGCCGAAGACGGTGTACGCCGGTGGCGCGATGCAGGTGTCTCTGTCGTTCACGAACTCGGGGTTCGGCAAGCTCTACAACCCGCGTCCGTTGCAGATCGTGTTTACCGGTCAGGGTGGTCCATTCGCGGTCACGGCTCTCGCCGACGCCCGCCGCCAGATGCCCCTGGGCGGCGCCTCGGCGACTCTGGATCTCTCGCTTGCGGCGCCGACCGGGCTCGTGGCTGGACAGAGCTACGAGCTCTACGTCCGGATGCCGGACCCCTCGCCGCATCTCGCCGCCGATCCCCGCCGCACGATCCGCTTCGCGGACCAGAACATGTGGAGCAAGACCGACGGCGACAACGATCTCGGCATGTCCGTCACGGTCGGCACGTCACCGTAGCGATCGCGGCCGGAATGTGACATGGGTCGAACCGCGCGCCCGCCATGCGCGCCGGGAGCGCGGAGGAGTCGACCATGGAAGTGAAGCTCAAGTACGGAACGAATCCCCATCAGTCCTTCGCGCGGCTGGTTGTCGACCGCGAACCGTCTCCGCTCCAGATCCTCAACGGCAAGCCAGGCTACATCAACCTGCTGGACGCGTTCGGCGCCTGGCAGCTCGCACGCGAGCTCAGGCAGGCGACGGGAAAGCCGGGTGCAGCATCGTTCAAGCATGTCAGCCCCGCCGGTGCGGCGATCGCGCGCCCGCTCGACGAAGCGTTCTGCGCGTCGCAGTTCATCGCCGACCCGGGCGCGCTCTCGCCGGTGGCGACGGCGTACGCTCGCGCGCGTGGCGGCGACCGGCTCTCGTCCTTCGGTGACTTCGCGGCGGTGAGCGACGTGTGCGACGTGTCGCTCGCGAAGTTCCTGGCCAAGGAGGTCTCCGACGGCCTCATCGCGCCCGGCTACGAGCCCGAAGCTCTCGAGATCCTCAAGGCCAAGAAGAAGGGCGCCTTCCTCGTTCTGCAGATCGATCCGGACTACGAGCCACCCGAGCGCGAGGACCGCGACCTGTTCGGCTTTCGGCTGGAGCAGACCCGCAACACGGCCCAGGTCTCGCGGGAACTGCTGAAGAACGTCGTCTCGAAGAACAAGGACATCCCCGACGACGTGGCCGAGACGCTGCTCGTGGGCACCGTCGCGCTCAAGTACACCCAGTCGAACTCCGTCTGCGTCGCCTACGACGGCCAGGTCATCGGCATGGGAGCGGGGCAACAGTCGCGCATCCACTGCACCCGGCTCGCCTGCAGCAAGGCCGACAAGTGGTTTCTGCAGATGCACCCCAAGGTGCTCGGTCTGCGCTTCCGCGAGGGCGCCAAGCGTCCCGAGAAGACCAACGCGATCGACCAGTACCTGCTCTGGGACGAGCTGTCCGCGGTCGAGGTCGAGGCAATGCTCGCTGCGTTGGCGGAGCGACCCGAGCCCATCACGCGCGACGAGCGGCTTCAGTGGGCGAAGCGCTTCGAGGGCGTCGCGCTCAGCTCGGACGCATTCATCCCCTTCCGCGACAACATCGACCGCGCCAGCCGCAGCAACGTCCGCTACGTCGTCCACGCCGGCGGTTCCCTGCGCGATGCCGACGTCACCGCCGCGGCCGACCAGTACGGCATGGTGGTGGTGCAGTCGGGGCTCAGGTTGTTCCTGCACTGAGCCCTGCAAGAAATTTTGCTCCATGGTCGGAGCGATCGCCTCTGTGATAGCGCCATGGTGGCTTGACCACCTGGGGTTGCCACAAGGAGATCTATGCGCTCGCAACTATCCGACACCGTGCTGGGACCTGTTCTTCGAGCGGCGGCGCTGGTGGCCGCTCTGGGGCTGCCTGCCGCCTGCGGCAGCAGTGCCAGTCACGGCTCGCCGGCAGCCGGCGGCGCGTCCGCCGACGCTGGAGTGGACGGAAGTGGCGCGCAGGGTGGCAGCGCAGGCTCGGACGCCAGCGCGGGGACCGGCGGTGGCGGTGCCGCTGGAAGCTCGGGCAGTGGCGGGACGGCCGGTAGCGGCGGAGCGGCTGGTAGCGGTGGCATGGCGGGCAGCGGCGGAGCAGCCGGCAGCGGCGGCGCGTCGGGCAATGGCGGTGCTGCCGGCAGTGCGGGTGCGGGCGGCGCTGGCGGCAGCGGCGGTGTGCCCTGTCTGCCGCCACAGGCGGGAGATCTGGGCAGCAGCTGCAACTCCACGACGACCTGCAACGGCAGTCTCGGCTGCGCCGAGGAGCTGACGAAACTCTCCAGCGGTCCCCACCTCACTCTCGGCAACGCGTTCAACATTCCTATCGGTACGCCCGACCCCGCGCATTCCGGCGAGTACCTCGCTGGAGCACCGTCTTCCGTCGAGATCGGCTTCGCGCCCGGCGGCGAGTGCACCGAGCGCTGCGATCCTGGCGTAAGCCCCGACAGCTGCGGCGCCTGTGGTCACTGCAGCGACACGCTCGGCGGATCGCCGAGCTGGAACGGCATCGGCCTCAACGTGAACACATTCACCGTGTTGAAGGGCAGCTCGAGTGAAACCGGCGTGTGCCGCGTGAAGTGCACCTTCGACGCCGCAACCAACGGCGGGTGCCCCAGCGGCTACACCTGCGACCCGGCCGAGTCGATCTGCGTCGAGGCGTGCGTGAGCGACGCCGAGTGCAACGTGCTTTTCGGCCAGAGCCGGCACGACGGGCTTGTCGCAGCAACCGAGCCGGGCTCTCCGTACACCTGCAACAGCACGACGGGCCGCTGCGACTGGACGCCGTCCGGTTCCCCCGTCTTCGGTTCGAGCTGTACCCGCGATGCGGACTGCCCGGCCGATGTGGGCGCGTGCCTGGCGGGCCATTGCATTACCCTCGATTGTGCGCCGACCGCCACGTCGAAGTACCCCTGCGCTTCTGGAAGCACCTGCATCGGCACGGGCGGCAATAGTTCGGTCTGCCTCCAGCCCTGCAACAGCGGGGACGACTGTGTGAGCGGCTACGGATGCCAGCAGACGAGCGGTCTTCCTGGCGGCTTCACCGGACTGTGCGTCGGATTCTGCGAAAGCGACGGCGATTGCTCGTCGAATAGCAGGTGCGACCAGCCCGATCCGCCGAAGCCCGGAGCATGCCGCGCCTACTGCGATCCGTCCGGCGGAGATGCCGGCACCGCGAGCTGCGGTAGCGGGCAAGTCTGCGCCCAGGTCAACGGCAAGTCGTACGGCTTCTGCCGCAAGCTCGACCAGCTCTGCTTCTCCGACAGCGATTGCCACGGAACCCAGGCCTGCCTCGTGGTGGACAACGACTTGAACGGGCGCTGCGTGAACGGCTGCGCGTCGACCACCGACTGCGCGACGGGCCAGGAGTGCGTCATCCACAGCGGCAGCACCCGCGGTGTCTGCCGCGCGTCGGGTGAAGCCTGCTCGCCGTCGACGAACAACATCCAGCCACTCCGGGGCGATGCCCAGTGCATCCCGGGCGAGGCGTGCAGCTCTACCCAGCCGAACGTGCTGGGAACCTGCGGCTAACCCGCACGCATCGGTACTGACTCTCGAAGACGCCTGGCGGGACCTCGTCGGGCGCGTGGCGCCGCTCGCGTTGACCCGGGCGGACCGCGGCAGCTACGGTGGCCCGTGCCCATGCACGCCCGCGTCGTCGATCTGTTCTGCGGCTGCGGCGGACTCACGCTCGGTTTCGAGCTCGCTGGCGGCGAGGTCGAGTTCGAGACGGTGCTGGGCATCGACAACGACGCGGTCGCGCTGCGTTGCTACAACGGCAACTTCCCGTCACGCTCCGCGCGCGTTCCCGTGGGGCGACAGTGCGACATCTCGTGGTTCCACCACCCGAGCGAGATCCTTCTCTACTATCTGACGCATCTCGCTCTCGCCGGCGGCGATGCGCGGCTTCACACGGAGCTCCGGAAGCTTGGTCTGGCGTCGTTCCTGTCCGGCATGCGAGCCATCGACGAGGAGTACGCCGCCGCGCGCCGGGCGCTCGTCGGTTCGCGCTCCTTCCGCGCGGCGCTCGCGCGCGTGGACGCCAAGGTGTTCTCGCTGGCGGTGTGTCGCGGCTTCTCCGCCCGCATGGGCCTGGCTTCGCTGCGCACGGCCGAGCTCGCCGCGCAGCCGTGGCGGCAGGAGTACGAGCTGGTCGACCCCAGCGAGGCGCCGCTCGACGCGCCGCTGGCGCGCACCCTGAAACAAGGTGCAGAACAACTCTGGGACGGTGCGCTCGAGCGTCTGGGCCAGGGCGCGAAACGCCGTGGCCGCGGCCAGCAGCGTGTCGTGCCGAAGCGCGCGGGCACCCTGGTCGCGTTTCTCCAGAGCAGGCCCGGTCGCGAGCTTCGGGCGCTGTGGGTGCGCTGGCGCGCGCGCCGCGACAGCCTGCGCGCCGCGTTCTCGCTCGACGCCCACGAGCGCCTGCGCCAGCTGTACAACGACGGGCGCCACGTCGATCTCGTGCTGGGTGGTCCGCCCTGCAAGGGCTTCAGCCGCATCGGTCGCGCCGTGCTGGAGCGACTGCGCGAGCAGGGAGCCTCGGCCTGGACCGAGGACAACTACGGCGACGAGCGCAACGCGCTGTTGCACAAGTACGTGCTGTTCCTCGAAGCGCTGCGCCCGGCGGCGTTCGTGTTCGAGAACGTGTCCCATTTCCAGTCCGTGCTGCGCACGCCCAGCGGGCAGCTCGACGCGGCGGCCGTGCTCGCCGAGTCGATCGCCGCGCTCTCCGGCAGCGAGCTCGGTTACGAGGTCGGCTCGCGCGTGCTCAAGGCGCGGCATCACGCCGTGCCGCAGGATCGCCAGCGCTACCTGATGGTTGGTTTCCGCTCGGGGCCTGGCGCCGCGAGCGCGGCGGAGGAGTTCTTCGAGCTACCCCGCATGCAGGACGTGCCGCTCTCGGTGGCGCTCTCCGGTCTTGCGTCGCCCGGCGAGTTCGCGTTCGGCGATGGTGGCGCTCGTCCCGACCACGAGGTCGACGCCTACACGCTGCTCGACGAGCGCCTGCCCGCAGCGCAGCTCCGCTACCTCCGCTTTGTCCGTCAGCCCGCACCCGGGCAGAGCGAGAGCCCGCGCCGCACGGACGCGCACATCGTCCGCCGCGCCCGTCCCGACGACCAGGCCCTGATGCGGAAGTTCGGTCCGGGCCAGCGCTGGATGGACTACAAGCTCAGGACCTCGCCGACCCTGGCGGAGCTCCGCGCGCTGCTTTCCGCACTGGAAGAGCGACTGCGAGCCGGCTCGCTCGACGGCCTGCCGCCTGCCGCAGAAGTCCAGGCACTGCTGCAGCGTGTCGACGGCGGGCTCTTGCTCCGGCTCATGATGGAAGAAGCGGAGCTGGACGAAGCCCACCATCTGCTCTCGTCGGGCTATCTGGCGCGCGGCTTCGAGCAGCACGGCGACTGGTTCGAGCGCCTCGGCGCGAACCGCCCGTGCAAGACCATCGTGGCGCACATCGGCAAGGACACCTACGGCTACTTCCACCCCTGGGAGGATCGCCCCATCAGCATGCGCGAAGCGGCGCGCGTGCAGTCGTTCCCCGATTTCTTCCGCTTCCGCACCGCCGGCATCGTCGACGGCTACTCGATGATCGGCAACGCTGTCCCGCCGCTCTTGTCCGCACAGCTCGCCGAACGGCTGGCGCTGATGCACGAGCGGCACGGCGTGCTGGCGCAGCGCGCTGCCGCCAGGCAGCCCCGCTCCCGAGCTTCGCGCCGGCGCAGCGGGGCGCGGCAGCGCGACTGACAGAGCCGGGCAATGTGCCGCGCCGTCTGCTAGCATGACGCGCTTGCCGTCCTCGAGAGTCCGCAGGAGAATTTCCATGACGAGTCCGACCGTTCGCACGCTGCTGATGGCCGCCGCGGCGTCCCTGCTCGTCGCGTGTGGCGGGTCGTCGGCGAGCCAGCGGACTGCTACCGGCTGTCACTGCGACGCCGGCGCGGGCAGCGCGCCCAGCGATGCCGCCGTCGAAAGCGAAGCGAGCGCGCAGGGCGGCGCGGGCGGCGCGGGCGGCGCAAGCGGCGTGAGCGACGGTACGCCCAGCTACAGCTCCTCCTGCACGCCCCTGTCGCAGCAGAACGGCACCGCCATCGACACCTACCACGGCCGGCTCGACGGGCTGCTCTCGTACGTGGTGCCACAGGGCGGTTCGAAAGCGTGCAACGGCGACTACAGTCACGTGCACCTGCAGGTGCGGGTAGCTGGCAACGTGTACGATGTGGCCGTCGACATCGGGAAATTCCAGGGCGACGTGCTGATATACGAAGCCGACATGCCGCTGCCCGACGGCGCGTGGTCCGAAGGCTGGCACGGCAGCGACGCGCTCGACTACGTCGCGCTTGGGCTCAAGTCCTCGCAGTTCACACCGATGAGCCCATCCGCCGTCGCGAAGAAGCTGGAAAGCGAGCTTTCCGGGGTCAACCACATCTCCGTCTTCGGCACGGGCTACTCGCAACACAACGGCTGTCACGACATCCACTACATGGGAAGCGGCAGGGACGGCGCGATCGTGCTCCAACCACTATCGGCGCATCCGCACGTGCTGTTCTTCCACTTCTCGACGCAGTCGTTCTGAGCGCCGCGCCTCCGACGGATTGCCCCCGCGCCGCCGGAAGATGATATCGTCCCGCGCCGGAGACGAGGGATGGAGAGGGAACCTTCCGGGGACGGCGACGCGCCGAAGAAGGAGCAGTGGGGCTGGTACCTGCTGCTGCTGATCCCGTTCGTCGCGACCCTGTGGGTGCCGTTCTACAACAAGCTCACGCCCGAGCTTTTCGGCTTCCCGTTCTTCTACTGGTACCTGTTTCTGTGGATCGGTATCGGCGCGCTGATCACCGCCGTCGTCTACTTCGCCACGCGGGAGTCGTAGTCGACCATGGTGAACTGGCCGGCGCTGATCGTCTTCATCCTGTTGTTCGGGCTGGTCACGGTGCTGGGCTTCGTCGCCGCGCGCTGGCGCGCCGGCAACCTCGACCAGCTGCACGAGTGGGGGCTCGGCGGGCGACGCTTCGGCACGCTCATCACCTGGTTTCTGCTCGGCGGCGACCTGTACACCGCCTACACGTTCATCGCGGTGCCCGCGCTGGTGTTCGGTGCCGGCGCGCTCGGCTTCTTCGCGATGCCGTACACCATCATCGCGTACCCATTCGTGTTCATGGTGATGCCGCGGCTGTGGAGCGTGTCGCGCCGCCACGGCTACATCACCGCCTCCGACTTCGTGCGCGGTCGCTTCGGCAGCCCCACGCTGGCGCTGCTGGTCGCGCTGACTGGCATCCTCGCGACGATGCCGTACATCGCGCTGCAGCTGGTCGGTATCCAGGTGGTGATCGCGGCCATGGGCATCGAGGGCCACGGCATCATGGCCGACATGCCGCTCATCATCGCCTTCGCGATCCTCGCGGCCTACACCTACAAGAGCGGCCTGCGCGCTCCGGCGATGATCGCCGTGGTCAAGGACCTGATCATCTACATCGCCGTGCTGGCCGCCGTCATCGTCATCCCGGCCAAGCTCGGCGGCTACGCCCACATGTTCGCGGCGGTACCGGCGAAGAAGCTGATCCTGCCGGCCCCCAAGGGCGGCAACCTCGGCATGTACAGCGCCTTCGCCACGCTCGCCTTCGGCTCCGCGCTGGCGCTGTTCCTCTACCCGCACTCGGTCACCGGAGTGCTCAGCTCGAGCCGCCGCGACGTGATCAAGCGCAACACCGCGATGCTGCCGGCCTACTCGTTCCTGCTCGGCCTCATTGCGCTGCTCGGCTACATGGCGCTCGCGTCGGGCGTCTCGCACATGCCGGAGTTTGCGGCCGGCTTCAAGCAGTACCACGCCGACTACGCCGTGCCGGCGCTGTTCCTGTACGCCTTCCCATCGTGGTTCGCCGGCTTCGCGTTTGCTGCGATCGCCATCGGTGCGCTGGTCCCCGCCGCGATCATGAGCATCGCCGCGTCGAACCTGTTCACGCGCAACATCTACAAGGAATACCTCCGCCCCGACTGCACCGAGAAGCAGGAAGCGGGCATGGCCAAGCTGGTCAGCCTGGTCGTCAAGTTCGGCGCGCTCGGCTTCATCATTTTCCTGCCGCAGAAGTACGCCATCACCCTCCAGCTGCTGGGCGGCGTGTGGATCCTGCAGACCTTCCCCGCCGTCATCTTCGGCCTGTACACCAACAAGCTGCATCGCTCCGGGCTCATCGCGGGCTGGGCCGCGGGCATGGGCGTCGGCACCTGGATGGCGTCGACGCGCGGCTTCAAGTCGACCATCTTCGCCCTGCACCTCGGCTCGCTCACGGTGCCCGGCTACGCCGCGCTATGGGGCGTGATCGTCAACCTGGTCGTTGCCGTGCTCGTGACGTGGCTCCTGTCGATGTTCGGTGTGGCACGCGGCGTCGACGAGACCGCCCCCGCCGACTACCACGCCGACGCGCCCCTCGAAGCCACCGATGTGGTCGAGCCAGCCGCGGACAAGGCGGCCTGAAACGACTCAGCTCGTGGCGCGTACGGCAGGATGCAGCGCGGGGCGCGGGATCAACACGAAGGGCCGGAGAGCTGAAGGTTTCGAGCCGAAGGTTCTTGGGCCGTGGAAATGCAGGCGCGCGCCGCGACTCAGTCCGCGCCGTCCGCCGCCGGTTTCTCGATCAGCTCGCTCAGTCTGCGGATGCGGTCGGCATTGATCCCGAGGTCGCCCTTGCCGTCGCGCGACCGCGAACGGATATCCACCGCCGAACCAGACCCCGCGGCGCGCACGCGCACCACGATGTCGTCCACGAACTCGAACACCGTCGAGGTGTCCGTCGCCTCGATGCGCCCCGCAGCTGCGTCGGCGCTCTCCGTGTGGAATCCGAGCATCCCCATGGCCGCTTCGGCGCGGTCGAAGGCGACCTTGGGCGGCACATCGAGCTGGATAGGTCGCACGAACGGATACGCCTTGCTCTGCGCGGCGGCGAACGACCTCGGGTAGCGCATGTCGTGGCCGACGTTGGGCCCGAGCTTCTTCGCGGCGACGAAGCGGGGTGGGTCGGCAGTGTCCGTGGTGATGTCGTTGATGGTCGGCAGACCGCGCGCCGCGCCCAGCAGAAAGCCCATCGCGCCCAGCACCACGACGCCGAACAGCGTGGCCGCTACGGCCTGCGAGCGCCCGCGGCGTCGGGCGCCGCGCGTCTGCACCACCCCCACAAGCCCGACACACAGCGCCGCCAGTGCCACGACGAGCGACAGCAGGAACGCTGAAAACCCCTGGATCGGCCGGAGCAGATCCAGATGGATCGCGCCCACGCCCAGCGCCATCAGTGCCGCGCTGGTTGCCGCTGCCCCCAGAGCGAGGCTGGCCGCGAGCGAGCGCCTCGAGGGAGTGCCCATGCGCCGCGCAGGCTAGCACCGCGCGGGCCCGCTGCCTTGTCACGCGTGCCGCATTGGCGAAAGCCCTTCCTCGACGCGGGCCAGCAGCGTGTAGGCGTCGCGCCACGCCGGAGCGCGCGCGCGCACGCGTTCGGAAAGCCAGGCCCTGACCTGGTCGAGATCGCGCTCGTCGAGCTCGAGCAGCGAGGCGGCAGAACCCATGAGCCGGGTGGCGTCCAGCGTGCGCGCAGGTGGCGCGCCGAGCAGGAGCGGCAGCGCTTGCGCCAGGCCTGCGGCGGAGCGCTGCGCCTCGAAGCGCGCCGAGAGCTGCTCGGGAAAGCGCCCCCACAGCGCCGAGAGCGCGGCGCGATCGGCCTCCGCGTCGGTCAGCACGCCCGCGTCCACAGCGAGCATCGCCTGCTCTTCCGGAATCGCGCCGAACGCCGTCCGGGCGCCCTCGGCATCCGCGCGCAGCGACGCCCAGCCCTCCACCACGGCCGCCCACTGCTCCTCGCCCAGCTCGCTCCACGGCACGCGCGTCGATGCCCCGCCGCGCGGCGCCAGCAGCCGCACCAGCAGCGACCCCGGCAGATGCGGCCAGAAGCGCGCCACGTGCGGCGCATCGGGAGCCAGCAGCGCCGGGAAATCGTCGCCCGGTCGTGCCTCTTCGCTCCACGCGGTCCAGATCGCAGCGGCAACCTCCGCCCACGCCATGTTCCGGCGGCGCGCAAGCTCCACCAGCGCTTCCACTTCCGCGCCGGTCACATCGCGCAGCGCTTCCCAGCCCAGTACGCCATGCACGACCTCGTCGAGCACCAGCCCGGGTCGCTCGAGCGGGTGCGGCCCTCCCCCGTCCAGCGCGACGCTACCCACCGCGCCGCGCAAGCGGTCGACCAGCGCGCAGGCCTGGACCGTCCACGCCCCGGCCGTCGCGATGCGATCGTACAACTCTCGCAGACCACGCGGCGGCTCCGTCGCGTTCCACGGTCGGAGCAGCGGCTGCTTGCGGCCGCTTCCGTCCGGAAGCTGCTCGCCCAGAGCCAGCGCGGCCAGATGCCAGCTGCCTGTCTGGTCCTGCCCCTCGGCGCCCGGAGTCGGCCCCACGCGCGGTCCGGGCAGCTGTCCCGGCAGGTCCACGAGCAGCCGCATCTGCTCGTCCCACAGCGCCTCCAGCTGCTCCAGGGGCAGTTCCGTGCCGCCCAGCAGCGACAGCCCCACGCCGCGGAACAGCGCCTCCAGCGCCGCGACCACCGCGGGATTGTCGTCCGCTTCGAGCTCCAGCACCTCCTCGATGGGCGCCTGTTCGTCCTCGATGCGACGCTGCAACGCCTCGGCGACGCCCGCCGCAGCATGGCGAGACAGAAGCGCTTCGCCCCACTCGAACGCCGAGCCCTCGACCAGCGATTGTCGGGCTTCCAACAGCAGCGTCCGCGCGAACCAGCGCGGCCGGAGCGCGAGCTCGTCACCCCCGCCGACCGGCTGGAGCAGACCCGCTCGCGACAGTGCGCGCACGATGCGGTACGCCCCCGGCGGCACGAGCCGCGCCGCCTTCTCGATGTCGGAGGGGCGGACCGGTGCGCCGCTCTCCGCTAGCGAAAGCCGCATCCATTCCAGATCGCCTCCGCGCTGTTGCTCCGGCGGCACCAGCTCCAGCCACGCATCGAAGCTCCGCGGCGTGTCCCAGGGCGCGTCCGAGTCGGTGAGCACGCGGCGCATCACGCCGACCAGCACGTCGAAGCCCGTGCGCTTGAGCCAGGCTGCATCGGCGCTGCCCTTGTCCGACGCCTGCGCTAGCCGATCGCGGAAATAGCGGCGGGCCAGCTCGCTCGGCGTGCGCCCCGACACCGCCCGCACGCCGAGCGCGTCGACCAGCCCGAGCAGCCCCAGCGCCGTGCCCAGCGTGTCCACCACACCCGCGGCGAGCGGACCGCGGCGCATCCACTCGACGGCGCGTGCCGCCTCGAAGCGGCCATCGGGCGGCAGGCGATCGGCGAGCCAATCCGCCAGTGCGTCGATATAGCTTGCAACAGGCGGCGACTCGATGACGCGCCACGCGCCAGCGTTGTCTGGCAGGAACGGAGCCGCTACGCAGATCGGCCCGCTCCGCGCTGGCGCCGCAGCGTCGTGTGCCGTGACCTCGACGAACACCGCGCCAAGCGACGGCACCTTGACCTCATGAAAGCCAGAGCCGTGCACGAACGCAGCAAGACCGCGCGCCTCGAGCCAGCGCCCGGCGAGGCTGCGTCCCGAACCTCCCGGCGCGCACCACCACGTGCGATCCCAACGCGCAGGATGCAGAAGTTCCTGAGGGAAACCAGGGCACAGCGGTTCGTCGACGAGATCCAGCGCGCGCGCGTACGGCGCGTCGTCGAGCCGCACGCGACGCGTGGCCGTCTGCAGTGCAGGCTGCGCCCCGGGCGCGGCGTGTCCGAGATCCGCCGGCGCGCAGCCGAGCTGCTCGGCGAGGACCTGCTGCACGTCGCTGCGGTCCGCCAGCCAGGACAGCTCCTGATCGCGGTCGAGCTTGCCCAGCAGGGTGGCCAGCGAACGCGGCTGGATATGGGTGTCGGCTGGCCAGCCCGGGCTCTCCAGCGCGGCCCGGGCGAGCGCTCCGAAGCTGCGAATGGGCGGCTGGGCCGCCGCCATCAGCTCACGCAACCAGCCCATGTGCAGTAGAATTGCATGATGGATGCATGATGCAAAATAATGCACAGTTAACGAAAACTACGCGTAAAATCAATGGGTTGGGGGTGCTCCCCGGTCGCTTCACAGCGCTGTGGCGCCCGCCGTGCTCGCTTCGCTGCGCGCGGCGGGGTCCCTCACGGGTGGGCTCCGGGCGGCCGTCGCGTCCCGTCCAGCTCGTCCAGCCGCCCTCCACCCCCCCAAGGGTCCCATCCCCCGACCCCGGCCCCGGCATGCTGCCCCGTCGTGCGCGCCGTCAGCCCGGCAAGGGCACCCGCAGGCCCGCTAGCCCACCCATCCCGGCGTGCTGTCAGCTTGGATACACACTGGATTCTGGCCGTAGACCCTTCGTCGGGCGCCACCGGCGCGGGCCGCTCGGATACAATCCTGGCCATGCGTACTTTTTCTGCCGGCTTCGTTGCTGTCTTTCTTGTGGCCTGCGCGGCCGGCTCCGGCGGTGCTTCTTCGAACGGCTCGGGCGGCTCGTCTTCGGGCGGCGTGGGTACCGTCGGCTGGCCCGACGGCGGCGGCGGTCAGAATGCCGGCGGCTCGGCTACTGGCGGCTCTTCCACAGGCGGCAGCCCCGACTCGGGCACGGGCGGCAGCGCCATGGGAGGTAGTTCTACGGGTGGAAGCTCCACAGGGGGAAGTTCCACGGGCGGAAGCTCTACAGGCGGCACCGGCGGTGCGCCGCCTTCGTGTCCGAGTGGAAACGGCGACTACTGCGGCAGCGCGCAGAACCCGGCTGCCTCAAATCTCGACACGCTGTACACGTGTACCAACGGCACCTGGACGGTGAAGAAGAAGTGCTCGGGAAGCTGCATCGTGGATCACTGCGGCAGCTGCCCGAGTGGCAACGGCCTGTACTGCGGCGGCGACGGCGTCAACGGCGACGCCAACACGCTCTACCAGTGCACGAACGGTACGCTCACGGCCGTGCAGGTGTGTCCCGGCTCCTGCACCACGCAGCCCGCGGGCACGTCGGACTCGTGCGGCAGCTGTCCGAGCGGCGGCAACGGCGCGTACTGCGGTGACGACGGGCTCGGCCTGGACGCCAACACGCTCTACGACTGCCAGAACGGCGCCGTCACGGTGAAGCAGACGTGCTCGAACGGCTGCGTCACCGCGCCGTCGGGCCAGGCCGACTATTGCTACAGCGGCGGCAGCGGCGGCAGCAGTTGCCCCAGCGGCGATGGCCTGTACTGCGGCAACGACGGCGTGAACGGTGACGCGAACACGCTCTACGACTGCAAGAGCGGAGCGCTCACCGTGGTACAGCACTGCGCCAACGGCTGCGTCACGGCGGCTGCGGGCAGCTCCGACTACTGCAAGAACTCGTGCACCGCGACGGCCAACGCGGCGCTGCAGTGGGAGGCGTCGCAGCTGTCGTGCTGCTCGTCGCAGTGGAGCGACTGGTGCCTGAAGTTCGTGTACACCGCCTACTCGAACGCCGGAAAGAGCATCTCGTTGATCGCGTCGCCGTCGGCCAAGGATGCGCTCGCGAACGTACAGAACGCGGGCAAGCTCACTCCCGGCGAGGCCGCGCCGTGCGGCGCGATCCTGTTCTGGGCCGCCAACAGCTGCAACGGCGGCTGGGGCCACGTTGTCATCTCCAACGGCGACGGCACCGTCTCCACCTCCGGCTGGCCCGGCTACGCCGGCTCCACCCACGCCACCATCAGCTGGCTCGACAAGGAAGAGTGCGGCAACAAGGCCGCGGGCTGGTTCCTGCCCTGACCAGGGTGCCCCCACTCGTAGGTGCTCGCTGCGCGTTTCGGGCGCTCGGCGGTTCGCGCGGACCGTGGTCCCTCCCGGACTCGGTCCAGCGCAGCTGGACTTCGTCTTGTTGGTGCTCACTGCGCGTTTCGGGCGCTCGGCGGTTCGCGCGGACCGTGGTCCCTCCCGGACTCGGTCCACTCGGGTTCGGCTTCGCCTGGGCGCCTGCGGTCTCCCCCAAGCTCGTGCTCGCCTGCGGCTGCGCGCGAGCGGGGGAGACTTGCGCCGGCGCCCGTTGTGCAGCGACGTTGATTCGATACGAATGGCGGAGCATGGAGTCGGCTGCAGGATCGAGAGTGCTTGCAGGGGCGGGTGGGCGGGCATTTCGGAGGGCAAGTCGAAGCAAGCGGAGTGAAAGGCCCGGAAGGCGGGCATTTCGAGGAGCAAGTTGAAGCAAGCTGGGTGGACGGTCCGGAAAACGGGCATTTCAGGCAGCAAGCTCACCGGGAGGGGGCGAAAGGCCCGGAAAACGGGCATTTCGGAGCGCAAGCCGCGGGTTGGCGCAGGAAATGTCCGCGCCCAAGACACTCCACTGTCGCGTGATGATCTGCTGTCCCACGATCGGGGACTGCGATGCACGCGACTCGACGTGGACGAAGCAGCTCGCCCCCGCGCGCGCCTAGCGCGCTCCCGCGAAATACCCGCGGAACGCGCGTGGCAGTTGCTTCGCCGTGACGCTGCGCAGATCGAGCGGGCGCGAGTTGTGCGTGTTCCAGAACAGCACGGTCTTGTGCTTCAGCTTCGGCGCGTCGTCGATGAGAGCAGAGAGCGCCTTGGCCGTGTACACGGGCTCGAGCTCGAGGTTCGCGAGGCGGCGCGCGAGCTCGATGGCTCTGTGCCCTTTTCGCGTCGGCAAGGCGTAGCCGCGCCCGAGGTGGCGTCCGTCCAGGGTGACCGCCGTCCGCGACAGGCCCTGCGCACTGAAGGCAACGTCGTGGTCATGGAGGAAGCGCGCCGTGCGGCGCGCGAGGGCGAAGAAGCGCGCGGGCGTGGAGGTGCCGGGGTTGGAGGCGCGCACGGCGACGACGTGCGTCTTCATGCCGGCCGCACGCAGCCCGAGCGCGAGCCCGACGGCGCTGCCCATCGTGCCCATCGCGATGTACACGACGTCCGGCTCGGGCAGCACGCCGGCGCGCACCTGAGCGGCGAGCTCGCGGGCCGCATGCACGAAGCCCGTGTTGCCGAGCGGCGAGGAGCCGCCCATCGGGATGATGTACGGCGTCTGTCCTTGCGCCGCCGCCCGGCTGAGCGCAGCCGCTCGCTCGCCGCGCTGTCCCGGCGAAGCGAAGAGCTCGGCGCCATAGCGCGCGTCGGCCAGCAGATTCTCGCGCACTTCGGCGCTGGGCGGTTGCGGCAGCAGGAACAGCCAGGTCTTCATCCCGAGGCGCGAGGCGTACACGCTGGTCGCGACGGCCTGGTTCGAGCCGACGCCGCCGAAGGTCACGACCAGCGAGCGCTTCTGGGCCAGCGCTGCGCCGAGCAGCGGCTCGAGCTTGCGCAGCTTGCTGCCGCCGTAGGGCTTTCCGCCGACATCGTCGCGCTTGACGTACAGGCGCTCGATGCCGAGCTGTGCGCCGAGTCGTTCGGCGTGATCGACCGGCGTCGGAAAGCGTCCTAGTGCGACGTGCGGGAGCGACGACAGCCCCGCGGCGCGCAGCTCCGGTGCAGCCACGGCGGCCAGCGTGCCGAGCGAGAACGCCCGTCGCGTGATAGCGGAATGCGGCGCCATGTGCTTCGAACGCCGCGTCGGGCGATCCTATTCGCTCAGCGCCGGCGCCAGCGCGCCAGGATCTCCTTGCCTTCGCGGCCCGGGTGGCTCTCGCTCACGGGTTCCACCGCCACGCTGTCGAACGCGTCGCCGAGGGCGGCGCGCACGTCTTCGGGATGGATCGCATAGGGCGGGCCGCGATCGGGCGGGGCGCCCGGCACGACCGGGAACACCAGCGTTACCAGTAGGCCACCGGGGGCGACGAGCTCGGCCATGTGCCTGCCCCACGCCGGGCGCTGCGACGGATCGATGGCGCAGAAGAAGGTGTAGTCCCACACCAGGTTGAAGCGCGCGTCCGGCTCGAACTCGAAGAAGTCCGCCGTGACGATGCGCGCCTGCGACTCCGGCACGCCGCGTTCGCGACGGAGCTCGGCGAAGCGTGCTGCCGCTGTCGGGGCTACGTCGAGCCCGACCACGGTGCGGTCCCCGGATGCCAGCGTCAGTACGTCGTGGCCGGCGCCGCAGCCCGGCACGAGCGCGCGCCCTCCAGGCAGCTCTCCGGCCTGCACCAGCTCGAGCAGCGCGGGCGGCGAGCCGCCGGCGTCCCAGCCTGTCCTGCCTTCGCGCCAGGCATTTTCCCACGTCATGTCGCTCTCCTGGCTGTCTTGTCGATTCCGGGCACGTCGCTGTCATGTCGGCTCGGCGGGCACTTGTCGAGGGCAATGAGCCACCGGCCGCGCTCTGCTATTCTGGGTCGCTGGCCAGTCGGGTTCCCGGCATGCGGGAACACTGCGGAGGAGTCTCGTCGTGGGTGGTTTCGGACTTTCGGGCAGGACGGGAGTGCAGGTCGCCGTACTTGCGTTCGTTTTCAGCGGGATGGGGTGCGGTGGAGCGGCTCCGCCGCCGGCTGCTCCCGTCGCGCACAAGGGAGCGGACTCGCAATCTGCCGGGGCGAAAAAGAAGAAGCAGGACATTCCGGACAGCGAGCGCGTCGCAAGTCCGAAGCTGATCGACCGTCGCGCCCGCAACGCCGTCGCGCCGGACAGCCTGGGAGTGGTGCGCTCCGCGCCGCGGCCGCCGAAGAGCGCGGAAGAGGTCTACCGCGCGGTGGCGCCGGCCACAGTGATCGTGCGCGTGAACGGCGGGCTCGGCAGCGGCGTCATCATCGACCCGGCGGGCTGGGTGCTGACGAACCACCACGTTGTCGAGCACGGCAGCACCGAGGACTTCAAGACACACGTCAACATCGTTCTCGGCCACATCGACAAGAACAGCGGCGGCATGGAGCGCGACAAGAAGCAGTACGTCGCGTACGTGTACAAGGACGACAAGTTGCGCGACCTGGCGCTCTTGAAGATCGAGCATCCGCCGAAGAAGCTGCCGTTCGTGCCGCTGTCGGGGCAGAAGCCGGTGCCGGGCGAGGCGGTGATCGCGATCGGCAACGCCGGCGCGGGCATGCTCTGGGCGATCAAGGCCGGCGAGATCTCCGCGCTCGGCAAGCTGTCCGACCATCTGGCGACGCTGGCCAGCTTCAAGAACAACGCCGCCGGCAAGAAGGCCTCCAACCAGTTCAAGAAGTACCTGGACAAGCAGAATCTGGGGCTCGTCATCCAGTCGACGTGCAACATCCTGCCCGGCGACAGCGGCGGACCGCTCGTGACCAATCGCGGCGAGCTGGTCGGACTGAACGCCTTCTCGAACAAGGATCCGCGGACGGGCGGACTCTTGAGCTTCCACGTCCACGTGAGCGAGATAAGGAAGTTCCTGAAGCACCACGCGGACAAGCCGGCCCAGCTCGTGCCCGACCCGTGGCGCGACGGCGGTGGCGACGCGAGCTACGAGGACGCGGACCTCGACGGCAAGGTCGACGTGCTCCTGCTGCAGGGGCGGCGCGCTTGCTTCTACTGCACGCGCCAGAGCGCGGCCGTGTTCATGGATCTCGACCAGAACAGCTACAAGGGAAAGAGCGCGCTGCCCGACCTCGCCGATACGTACAAGAAGCACGATTTCGACGCGGAGGCGGTCTACCTGCGCGTCGGGCGCCGCTCGCTGGTCTGGTACGACACCGACAACGACGGCAAGTACGACGTGCTGCTCGTCGACCAGGGCACGACCGGGCGAGCCAGTGCTGCCTTCCGCATCGACAAGGACGGTGCGCTGAAGAAGGACGACTCGCTCATCAGCGGGCGCGTCATCCGCATGAGCCTGATGAAGGATCCGGCGCTGCGCGAGCGGCTACAGCGCGTGGCCCTGGCGGCGTTTCCCGAGCGCTATGTCGAGGCGGCGTCATCGCTCGGCGAGACGCTGCCGGAGCCGGTCGGCAGCACCGGCAAGGCGATGACGCAGGATCTGGATCACGACGGTGTGAAGGACGCGATCCGCGTCTCGAATGCATTCAGCACGCGGCTGGTAGTCGACGCCGACCAGAACTCGATCAAGTCACTGCCCTTCTTCTTCGACGTGCAGAAGAAGCTCAAGCCCGGTGTGCTTGATCCGGAAGTGTCCGTCATTACCCAGAGCACGCACATGTGGGCCTGGTACGACACGGACAACGACGGGCGCATGGACCTGGTGCTGCACTCGCCCCGGGCACGGCTCTACGTCGCGGCCGAGGCCTGGCACGTCGACGCCTCGGGCAAGCGCACGCCCGCGCCGGAGGAAATCGGCCGCAAGCTGATCCGTCCGGACCTGCTTCACGATGCTGCGATGCAGGCACGCCTGCGTACCATGGTCGACAAGAGCTTCCTGTCGATCCTGGCGGCGTCGGACAGCGGGCTCGGCTCGTTCCCCGACCCGATCAAGGACCACCGCGGCGTGGGCTTCTCGCTGATGAAGACGAAGGCGGAGAAGCGCTCGGTAGTGGTGGCGCAGGGGCAGGGGAGCGACGGCTACCTGGTCGACCTCGACGAGAGCACGCTGCGCTTCAAGTCGCTGAAGAAGCTCGACGTGAACAAGCTCGTCAAGAAGGGCAAGTTCGACGCCGAGTTCGCCTATTTCCAGCGCAACGGGCTGGCCTGGTCGTACTACGACACGGACAACAACGGCAGCTACGACACGGTGCTCTACACGTCCGACCCGCGCGAAGGAAAGGTCGAGCAGGGCTATCGCATCGACAAGAGCGGCAACGTCAAGCTCGACAGCACGCTGACCGGCAAGGCCATGGTCAGCTACTCGCTGTTCAAGAAGCACGCGCTCTCGAACAAGATGAAGAAGCTCGAAAAGGACCTGTTCGGCGACAAGATGGTCGAGAAGTAGCGGCGCGCCGTCGTGCCTCCCGGACGACGGCGCTAGCTCAAGTACTCGTCGATGATCTCGCTCGCCGCGCCCGGCAGCACGCCCGTTGCCCACGCCAGGTCCAGCGACGTGAAGCGTTCGCGGATCTGCGCGCCGTTGAGGACCGCCCAGGTCAGCCGCTCGCGGCTCACGCCGATGTCCTCGAAGCGGTGGGCGCCTCCGGCTCCGGACAGGATCTCCTTTACCCACCTGGCGGACGGAAGCATCGGCCCGAGGGTGTCGCGCAGACGATTCCACATGCCGGGCTGCTGGAGCTTCTCGCACGCCGCCGCCAGCCGTACGCTCTGCTTGTCGAAATGGCTCCGCACCGATCCGGCACGCGCTCCCCAGGTCGCCGCATCGAAGGGCAGGGGCCCCGGCGAAAATCCGGGGCTGTCGAGCCCGAGCACCCTCTCGTACAGCGCGGCCGCGAAGATCGTGCCGACTCCGACCTGACGCCCGTGCAGATCGTGCTTGCTGCCCTCGAGCTCGGCGCGCATGTCCAGCGTGTGACTGACCAGGTGCTCGCCGCCCGAAGCCGGCATGCTGCTGCCCTGCAGGGTCATGGCGCAGCCGGAGTAGACCAGTGCGCGGAACAGCGAGCTGATGGCCCCTGCGTCGCCTCTCGCGATGGCCTGTGGCTGTTCGGTGTAGTGGTGCTCCAGCTCGTCGATGATGCCGGCCACCGCAGGCACGAAGCGCTCGCCGAACAACAGCTCGTTTATCTTCCAGTCGGCGGTGCTGACGCTCTTGGCGATGATGTCGCCCAGGCCTGCGCTGGTGAGGCGGAGCGGCGCTGCGGCCAGCACCTCGGGATCGGCTGCGACGAAGCGGTGGGCGCGCGCGCTGAACAGGCTCTTCACACCGTCGATGCTCGGCGCCACGTTGGCCGCGGCATAGCCATTCATGGACGCGGCAGTTCCGAATATCGCCGCCCGGACCCCACGCTGGAACGCCACCCACTTGGTCAGATCGCTGACCGTCCCGCTGCCCACTCCGAGCAGGAAGTCGAGCTCGGGTAGCCCCTCGAGCAGGCGTCGCTCCGTCACGTCGTCGCAGATCGGATCACGGTCACCGCGGTCGGGCACGAGGTGCGGCAGGGGCTGGAGACCTGCCTCACCGAGCGCCGCCAGACAGCGCTCCCCGGCGACCTTGCGTGTGCGCGCGTCGAACAGCACTCCCACGCGGCCGCCGGGCACGACCCCGGCCACCGCCGTGGCCAGCTGCTCGGCTGCATCGCTGGCCAGGATCAAGCGCGCGGGAACCAGCTCGCGCTCTGAGCCAAGCTCACGCGCCACCTCCGGACCGAGCTCGTCGAACAGATCCATAGCGCGGCAGCGTGGCCGTCCGCGGCATTGCCGTCAACCGGTCCACCCGCGGGGCCCGGCTGGAGGCGCTAGTTGAAGCGCTCGGCGATCAGCGACGCGGCGCGCGTCGCGAAGGCCATGATGGTGAGCTGGGTGTTGACGGCGATGCTGGTGGGAACAACGGAGCCGTCGACGATGTACAGGCCGGGTACGTCGTGGGTCTCGTGGAAGCTATCGACGACGCTCTTCGATGGGTCGACGCCCATGCGGCAGGTGCCGAGCGGGTGGAAGGCCATCATGACGATGTCGAGCGGGCCCGGGCAGCTCCGCTCGAGTCGTTCGATGTCCTCGAGCGTGGCGAGCTCCCCGTGGCCCGTGATCTCCGTAAAGATCTGCGAGGCGCCAGCCGCGCGGAAGATGCGCGCCACTGCCGCAGCGCCACGCGCGAGCAATCGCCGCTCGCGCCTACCGAGGCGGTAGAGCGGGACCGGCACTCCGCCGGGACCGAGCACGATGCGACCGTTCGGGCCATCCTCGACCATGATGCCGTAGGAGGCGACGCGGTCGTAGTTCTGCATCACGTCCATGTAGCGGTCGCCGACGAAGGGGAACATGTTGGCGCCCATGTCGAGCGGCGCCCCCGCGCCGAGGATCAGGATGCCGTCACGGTGGAACTGATCGACGCCGTGGCCCTGCGGCACGTGCTCGAAGCCGCGGATGTCGCGATCGAACATCGCGCTGACGCCGGTGGCGGGATGGATGGTGAGGTTCTTGCCGATCTGGCCGCTGGAATTGGCGAGACGGTTCTTCAACAGTAGCGCGGGGGTCGCGAGCGAGCCGCAGGCCAGCACCACGCCGCGCGCGCGGACGCGCAGCGTCTTGCCACTTCCGACGGCACGGCCACTGACGCCCACGGCGCGACCGCGCTCCATCAGGATGCGGTCGACCTTCAGCCCCGTGACCAGCTGCGCGCCGCGCTCGAGAGCCATCGGCACGTAGGAGACGTTCATGCTGCGCTTGGCTTCGGTCGGGCAGCCCCACTGGCAGACGCCCTGTCCGTCGCAGCCCGGCGCGTTCCGCGGCACCGGGAAGTGGCTCCAGCCGAGCGCATCGCAGCCCTGGGCCACGACTTCGGCGGGCGCGCCGTTGGCCTTTTCGCTGGCGGGCCCCACCTCCAGCGTCGACTCGACCTTGTCGTAGAACTGGCCGAACTCCTCGGGCGAGAAATCTTCAAGGCCGTGCTCGGTCTGCCAGCGCTGGAGGATCCAGTCCGGCGCGCGCAGGCAGGTGGCGGTGTTGATGGTCGTCGAGCCGCCGACGTTCCGTCCGAGCGGGATTGGAATCACGCAGTTGCCGACGACGCCCGTGAGCCCGCCATTTTTGTACAGCCTGCGTGTGGCCGGCATGGAGCGACGGATGAAGTCCTTGCGCTGGTGGTACTCGCCTTCTTCAACGAGCAACACCGCGACGCCGCGCTCGGCCAGCTCCTTGGCGACCACCGCGCCGCCCGCGCCGGTGCCCACAACCACGACCTCGCACTCGATCTCTTCCGCGTCGAGATCGGCTGCCGACGATACCTGCTGCATCCAGCGCGGCGTCGCGTCCGCGACGCGCGGGTTCTCCCACACGCAGCCGAGCTTCGAGTAGAGCGCCTTGTCGTCGAAGTGCGCGTTGCGCAGTGGATAGACCAGGCCCACGAACAGCGCGCGGCGCAGCGGGTCCTTGTCGTGCCAGCCTTCGATGAAGGCGGCGCGGTCCTGGCGCGAGAGCTGGGTGAAGCGCTTTCGGAAGCGAGGCAGCGTCGCTGCCTCGAGTAGATCGAGCAGGCGCGGGAAGCCGCCCTCCGGCAAGCCGAAATAGCCCACGGAGGCTGCCAGACGATCGAGCGTGCGATCGTCCGCGCCGGGCAGGTGCGTGCCCGGTGGCAACACGGCTTCGGCCAGCGCGCGGGCAATACGGAAACCACGCTCGCCGAACGCGGCGCGAGCGCGCTCGCCCGGCGCTTCGGCTTGGGGAGCCTGGGCGGGCTTGGTGGACAGGGAAACGAGATCCGGGGCCGTTTGGGTGGTCATGTCGTCTTGGGGGACAGCTTTCGGGATTCATGCCGCGCCGCGCGGAAGGTGCGGACGAAGCTCACGAGATCGCGACGCAGGTTGAAGCGGACCAGAGCGCGGCCGACCACCGCGCCGTGACGATCGGTGATTTCGCCTGGCAGCGTGGTAGCGCCTTTGACCGGGCGGAAGACGGACAGATGTTTCTCGCCGTCGAAGCGGTAGAGGTTGCCATCGTCTCCCTTGAACTCGAGGTTGTACGCGATGCGGCGGCGCAGCAGCTGCACCTCGAGGCGACCCTCCGCCGGCGCCATGGCGGCGAGGCCTTCGGCGCGCATCGTACCGACGAGCTGCATGGCGCCGTCCTTCAGGTAGTGGAAGGCGCTGGTCGCGTCGGCGTCGACGCTGAAAGAAAGTACGCGGCGGCCGCTGCCGTCGACGGGCGTCCACGTGCCGCTCATCGTCTCGCTGAAGCCGTGTAGTCCGATGCTCATGCTGCCTCCCTCGCGACGCGTGGTCGCGGCTAGTTCTTCCCTGTTGTGCGCTCCGGCTCGGCGCCCATGCGCTTGACTGCGGCGTCGACCAGCCGTTGGCCGTTTTCTTTCAGATACTCGAGCGTGGCCTGCTCGGCCCTGGTGCTGTCGCCGTTCTCGATCGCGTCGCGAATGCGCTTCACCGATTCCTGGACGAAGGCGCGATCGGCGAAGGCGTCCTCGAACATCGCCGCGCGTGAGCGGTAGACGGAGAACGTCGAGTTCGCGAGTAGAGCGAACACCGTGTTGTTGGTCGCCATCAGCGAAGCGCGGAAGAACTCGAGCTCCAGCCGCTGCACCTCGGCGGGCGTGAGCGATTCATTCGCGAGCTCCGCCACGAGCTCGTCCATCCGGTCCAGGTCCTCGGGGTGGCAACGCTCCGCGGCCAGCCGCGCGAGGAAGCCGCCGAGCAGCGTGCGCGCCTCGATGAGATCGCCGAGCATCTTGCCGTCGATGCCTTGCTCCCGGAACACGAGGTAGGCGATCAGCTCGGCGCCCGCCGACTCCGCCGGATCGAGCACGATGGAGCCGATGCCGTGGCGGATCGCGATCAGCCCCAGCTGCTCCAGGCGCATCAGCGCGTGCTTGAGCGAGGTGCGGTTTACCCGCAGCGACTCCGCCAGCTCGCGTTCGGGCGGCAGCGTGGCGCCCTTCTTGTAGCGGCCGCTCAGGATTTCCTCGCGGAGCTTCTCCGTGAGCAGGTCGACGAGCGAGCGGCGTTCGAGCGGTTGGGCAGTAGCCATAGGTCACCGGGTGAATGAGTGGCTCATCCACTAGACCACTGCGAGCCAGGGCTGTCAAGCGCGGGGCGTGGGGGCCCCGCGCGGCGCGGAGCGCCGCGTTTGGGGGCCCGGGCGGGCGCAGCCCGCCCGCCGTGGAGTGCTGGTGACGCGAGCGGGGCAGCCCACCGGTGCGAGGCGTGGGAAAAGGAGCCAAGCCCGGGCTTGGACGCGAAAACGCGCGCGTGTAGGGTCGCCGCCGTCATGGCCTTCGAGATCGAGTATCCGCACAGCCTGTCCATCGAGGACGCCCGCGCGCGCATCCACGCGCTGGGCGACTACCTGTCGAACAAGCACGGCATCAACGTGACCTGGGACGGCGACGACCGCGCGAACATCCGCGGCAAGTACATGGTCGTCAGCATCGAGGGCAGCGTCGAGGTCGGCGAAAAGAGCGTGCGCTTCTCGGGCAAGGACCCGGGCATGCTCTGGCGCGGCAAGGCCAAGGACTACCTCACCGGCAAGCTGAAGAAGTACCTGGACGCGTCGACCGCCGTCGGCGATCTGCCGACGCGCTAGCGGCGCGACGGCTGCGGCTTCATGTCGCGCCGCTGGCGCTAGTAGCAGACGTTGTAGCCGCTCAGGTAGCTCTGGCGGCACTGCGTGCCGTTCGGGCAGTTGACCCCGTCGTTGGCCTGGCAGACCTCGTACTGCCCGGAGCCGTTGCAGCTGTTGGCGCAGGTGAAGTCCCGGAACCTGGTCGACTGCGGGCTGACGAGCGTGGCGCAACAGACCTGCCCGGACGGGCAGTCGCTGGGACCGTCACACGAAAGCTTGGCGCTCAGACAGTACGTTCCGCTGCACTTGCACTGGCTACCGGAGTCGATGCAGCTGTACTGCGTCTGCGAGCCGGTGTTCCTGCTGACGCAGCACGCCTGGGACGGACCGGAGCATGTCGTCGAATTGCCGCAGGTGATCGAGAACGTCGCGCCACCGGCGCCACCCGTACCTGCAGTGCCGCCGGTGCCGGTGCCACCGGTACCTGCAGTGCCGCCCGTGCCGGTGCCACCTGTACCTGCAGTGCCGCCGGTGCCGGTGCCACCGGTACCTGCAGTGCCGCCCGTGCCGGTGCCACCTGTACCTGCAGTGCCGCCCACGCCAGCCGTACCTGCAGTGCCGCCGGTGCTGGAGCCACCGGTGCTGGAGCCACCGGTGCTGGAGCCGCCCGTGCTGGAGCCGCCCGTGCTGGAGCCGCCCGTGCTGGAGCCGCCCGTGCTGGAGCCGCCCGTGCTGGAGCCGCCCGTGCTGGAGCCGCCCGTGCTGGAGCCGCCCGTGCTGGAGCCGCCGGTGCTGGAGCCGCCCGTGCTGGAGCCGCCCGTGCTGGAGCCGCCGGTGCTGGAGCCGCCGGTGCCCGCCGAGGCGTCACCGTTCGCACCAGCGCCGCCGCCGTTGAAAAGGGCGCTGGAATTGCTGCCGCCGCACGCCAACGGGACAGCAAGACCAACCACGGTAGCGAGTCCGAGTCGGGCCCAGCCAACTCGACGGTGTGTCATCGAGAGCTCCTGCAGAAAGGATGAACGTGCACGTGAGGGCGAATCGCCTCCAAGCGCAGCATAACATCCTGCCGGCCCCCGGATCGAGAGGTCGCTGATTCCGGATCGGGACCGATGAGCTACCGCTGGCCCAGCTCGCTGGCGAGCTGCTTGACCATGTTCTTCTGGTAGAGCGCGGGCGCGACGCGCGAGAGCCAGACGGCGAGCTTGCCGACGGGCGACAGCACGAGCAGGCGGCGGTTCTTCCGGGCGGCTTCGAACACGGCGTCGGCGACGCTCTCTGGCGTTGCCTCGTTTCCGACCTTGGAGCGCCCACGCGTGACGCGCGCGCCGTGTGCGTCGAGAGCGCGCGCTTCGAAGCCGCTCTGCGTGAACGATGGGCACACCATCAGCACGCCCACCTCCGGCTCGAGCTCGGAGCGCAGCGTCTCGAACAGGCCGTGCAGGGCGTGTTTGCTCGCCGAGTAGCCGCTGCGACCATAGAGCGGCACCAGCCCCGCAATGCTCGAAGTGACGATGATGAGACCACGGCGCGAGATGAGCGACTCCAACGCGGCCTTGGTGACGTTCAACGAGCCGAAGAAGTTCACCTCCATCACGCGTCGGAAGACGTCCACATCGGTGTCGCGGAAGCTGCTCCGGTGCACGAGTCCGGCGTTGTTGACGAGCACGTCGACGCCGCCGAGACGCTCGCGCACCTCGGCGATGGCGCGCTCGCAGTCGTCCGGCTTGGTGACGTCGCAACGGATTGCGAGGACACCTTCGCGCTCCACTCCAGCGAGCGCGTCCGCGTCGAGATCCAGTGCGGCGATACGAGCGCCGCCCTGTGCGAAGCGACGGCATAGCGCGCGTCCGATTCCGCCTGCGCCGCCGGTGACGACGACGACCTTGTCCGCAAAAGTTCTCGTCACGAGCGCGCCTTGTGCGCCGCGTACCTGTGGAAGGCTTCGCGGGAAGAGTATTTCGGGGTGTAGCCGAACTCGGCCTTGAGCCGGCGGTTGGAGAGCACCGGGCGGTAGCGCAAGAAGTCGATCTGCTCCGGGCCGCGTGCGCTCTTTCCCAGCCGCTGGAGCGCCGAAAGCGCGAGCGTGATCGCGCGGGCGGGCAGCGGCAGATACGGCTTGTGGAGCTCGCGGGCGATCTCGCGTGGGCTGAGCGCACCGTCGCCGGCGAGGTTGTAGATGCCGGACTTGTGTCCGAACACGCCGCGCAGCAGGCACTCGACCACGTCCTCGTCCCAGATGAACACGAAGGGCGACGCGGAGCCGAGGACGCCGAGCACGACCGGCTTCTCGAACAGATCCGTGACCGGGCTCGACACCGTCTTGCCGATCACCGTGCCGGGGCGGAATACGAGCTGGGCGAGCCCGGGGTGCTTGTTGCGGTAGTCCGCGAGCATCTCCTCGATGAGCTGCTTGTTCCAGGAGTAGGCGAAGCTCTGGTTGCCGCGCACCGGGTCGTCCTCGGTGAGCCAGGGCGGGCTGTCGGCGTGGTAGCCGTAGGCCGCGCCGCTGCTGGTGACGATGAGGCGGCGCACGCCCTTGTCCACGCAGGCTTCGAGCACGTTCTTCGTGCCGAGCACGTCGACCTGGTAGGCGAGATCTTCGCCGCCGTGCTTCGGCGGGCGCACCACCGAGGCGAGGTGCACGACCGTGGTGATGCCGTGCCGTTCGATGACCTCGCCGAGCTTGTCGTCCGTCACGCTCATGGTGACGTAGTCGACGCCGTCGAGCTTTTCCGCGGCCTCCTTCACGTCGAGCGCGACCAGCGCCGACAGCTCGCCGCGCCGGCGCGACAGGGCCTGGACGGTCAGCCCGCCGATGTAGCCCGCCGCGCCGGTCACCAGGACTGCGGGGCGATCGCTCACCCCGCCGGCTCCTGGTGCATCTCCTTGAACGCCTGCAGGCCGGGCGCCCACAGGTGCAGCATCGGATCCACGTCGACGTGCACGACGGCGGGCTTGTTCGCTTCGAGCGCACGGCGCAGCGTGCCCTCGAGCTCGGCCGGATCGGCGACACGCTCGCCGTGCGCGCCCATAGCGCGGGCCAGTTCGTCGAAGCGGATCTCCGAGAAGTCGGTGTTGATGGTGCCCTGCTCCTCGACGCCGATCGCCTCGCGCACGGTACCCAGGCCGAACTGCTGCGTGAGCTTGACCATGCCCCACTGCTTGTCGCAGAGCACGACGAACACCACGGGCAGGTTCTGGCGCACCGCTGTCTCGAGCTCCTGTGCGTGGAAGCCCATCGCGCCGTCGCCGATGATGCACATGACCCGGGCCTCGGGCTGGGCGATCTGCGCGCCGAGCGCCTGGCCTGGCCCGGCGCCGAGCATGCCGAACTTGAACGTGCCGAGCACGGTGCCGGGCTTCTTCACGTCGAAGAAGAACTGCACCCACACCGCCGTGTTGCCGCCGTCTGCAACGACGATGTCGTCATCCGACAGGAGCTTGCGCGCGATGTGCGGCACGTGCGCAGGGCCCATCGGGCTCGCCATGTTCTCGAGCGCAGCGTCGAGATTCTTCCGCTCGCTTTCCTTGATGCCGCCCAGCTTCACCAGCTGTTCGGCTCGTGCCTTCTTCGTCGCCTCGTCGGCCGGCTTCTGCTCGAGCTCGCGCGCCAGCGCCTGCATGAACTCGCCGGCGTCGGCCAGGATAGCCAGGTCCGTGGGGCGGTTCATGCCGAGGATTTCCTCGTCGCTGTCGACCTGGATGAAGCGCTGCTGTCCGGGGCGTCCCCAGTACGGCGCCTTGCCCCACCAGTCCGTCTCGCCCATGCGCGATCCGATCACGAGCACCACGTCCGCGGCGGTGCGCGCCTCCTTCTGCGCCTCCAGCGCGCTCGTCGGCAGCGCCTGCTGGTTGTGCTCGGGAAAGGCGCCGCGCGCCGCCCAGCTGGTGCTGACCGGTGCCTGCAGGAGCTCGGCCAGCTTCGCGAGCGCGGCGTAGGCTCTCGCGTGCACGACGCCGCTGCCAGCGTGGATCAGCGGGCGCTTCGCGCCGCGGAGCAGTTCCGCGGCGGCCGTGACGTCTCCGGACGGCGCGGCGATCGGCCGCGTGCGGCGGTACTCGTGCGGTTCGCGCAGATAGTCGTCCGCGATCTCGGACGGGCCGTTCATCACGTTCTCGGGCACGTCGATGTGCACGACGCCGGGACGGCCGTGATACGCCACGCGGAAAGCGCGGCGCATCAGTTCGGGAATGCGGGCGGCATCGGGGACGGCGCCGCTCCACTTGGTCATGGCGCGCGTCACGCCGACCTGGTTGAAGTACTGGAACGCGCCTCCGCGGTCGGGGTAGGTGATGCCCTGTCGCCGCGAGCTGGTGATGACGAGCACGCGGTTGCCTTCGCCGTTCTCGACGGCGATGCCGGGCAGCACGTTGGCGACGCCCGGTCCGTTGCTGGCGATGCACACGCCGAGCTTGCCGGTGAGCCGCGCGTAGGCGCCAGCCATGTGCGCAGCGCTCGTCTCGTGCCGCGGCGAGACCAGCTCGATGCCGTACTTCTTGAAGCTCGCGTAGAGCCCCATGTACGTCCCATCGACGATTCCGAAAACCTTTTCGACCCCTTCGCGGGCGAGCATTGCTGCTACCACTTCGCCGCCGACTACACGCTGCATGACTTCTGCCCCTTTCTCATCTGCTGACCGATCGGTCAGTAACGGATACGCTCGTTTTTCAGGTCATGCAAGCTAAAAATAAGGCGCCTAGGCAAACCTATGGACTTCCATGAGCTTGGCTCCGGATTCATATTGACCGATCGGTCAGGTTGCGGTTGAATCTCCGGCATGACGAACGGGGACCCGGCCGAGCGCATCCTGGATGCCGCCGACGAGCTGTTCTCCTCGCGCGGCTTCCCGGGAGTGAGCATGCGCGACGTGGCCGAGGCGGCTGGCCTCAAGAAGGCGTCCGTCTTCTACCACTTCAAGAGCAAGGACGAGCTCTTCGAGCGCGTGCTGGAACGCTACTACGCCGCGCACGCCCGCGTGCTCGAGTCGGCCGACAGCGGTGGCGATGTCTCCGCGCGCCTGCACCGGTTCATCGACGCGTACCTCGACTTCATCGAGGACCACCATCGCTACGTGCGGCTGGTGCAGATGGAGATCACGTCGGCCTCCACGCACCTGCCGCAGATTGCACGCGGGCTCGCGCTCCTTCACGAGCGCGTGCAGGCCATTCTTGAAGGGCTGGTGCCGGAGTCGGGGCCGCTCGCCGCGCGTCAGTTCTTCGTGAGCTTCGCGGGAATCGTCAACAACTACTATCTCTACGCGCCCGCCCTGTCCGATGCGTGGGGCGGGGACGACCCGCTTTCGGCCGGTCCGCGCCGCGAGCGCCGCGAGCACGTGCACTGGATCGTGGACACGCTGCTCTTGCGGCTGGGCGCGACCTGAGCGGGGGTCTGGTCGGACCGGGCGCGCCTCTACTAGCGCTTCACCGCGCTCTCGGCACCGCCGAACATCATCCTGAGCTCGTTCTTCAGCACCTTGCCGGTGGCATTGCGGGGCAGCGCCTTCACGCTTTCTACCTGCCGCGGCTGCTTGTAGTGGGCGAGCTTGCCCTCGCAGAACTGGATCAGCTCGTCCAGGCTGGGACGCTTCTGGCCCTCCTTGGTGGCGACCACCGCGACGATGGCTTCGCCCCAGCGTTCGTCGGGGACGCCGATGACCGCCACCTCGGCGATGGCCGGGTGACGGTGGAGGACCTGCTCGACCTCGGCCGAGTAGACGTTCTCGCCGCCGCTGATGACCATGTCCTTCTTGCGATCGACGATGTAGAGGAAGCCCTCCTCGTCGCGCCGCGCCAGGTCGCCCGTGTGGAACCAGCCACCGCGCAGCGCCTCGCGCGTCTCCTCGGGGCGGTTCCAGTAGCCGAGCATCACGTTGGGCGCGCGCACGACAAGCTCGCCCGGTTCGCCTTCGGGCACGTCGCTGTCGCTCTCGTCGACGATGCGCACCTGCACGTGCGCGGCGGGGTGACCGACGCTGCCGTTCTTCCTGATGCCGTCCTCGGCAGCCAAGAGGCACACGATGGGCGAGGTCTCGGTCAGGCCGAAGCCCTCCTGGAAGCGGATGCCGCGCTTCTTGTAGAACTCGAGCACGGTCAGCGGGCAGGGCGCGCCGCCCACGATGGCGTAGCGCAGCGAGCTCAAGTCGTACTTGTCGAAGTCGGGGACCGCGGCCAGCGCGCCCCACATCGCGGGCACCATGAACGAGCAGGTCACCTTCTCGCTCGCCAGCGTTTCCAGCGTCGCTTTCGGATCGAATTTCTCGTCGATGAGGGTGGTTCCGCCGCGGTAGATCATCGGACCGGTCAGCACGTTGAGGCCGCCGATGTGGAACAGCGGCGCCGCGCAGTAGTTCAGGTCGTCGTCCTGGGCGGGCACGCTCAGCAGCACCTGCACGTCGTTCCAGAGCAGGTTGCCGTGGCTGAGCAGCGCGCCCTTCGGCCGACCGGTGGTGCCGGACGTGTACATCATCATGGCCGGGTCGTCGCTGCCCACCACTTCGGCCAGCAGCGTCGTCGGCTGGCCTTCGTGGAGCGAGCTGTACGAGCGCTCGCCTTCGCCGGGCGCATCGCCCACGCGGACCCAGGTGTGCACGCGCGTCGAGGCCCGCGCCTTGATGGCGATGGGTTCAAAAACCTTGTGGAACGCGAACAGCTCGGGCGTGGCGTCTTCGAGGATGAACGACACCTCCTCGGCGCTCAGCCGGAAGTTGATCGGCAGGAAGATCGCGCCCAGCAGGTTGCAGGCCATCAGGAGCTCGAGCACCTCGGGACAATTGAGCAGCAGAGCGGCGACCCGGTCGCCCTTGCGCACGCCCGCGTCCCTCAGCCCAGCGGCGACCTGGTTCACCCGCGCGTCGAGCGCCGCATAGGTGATGCGCTCGCTCTTGAAGATCAGCGCGACCTTGTCCGGCGTGCGCCTCGCGTGCCCGGACACCCACGATGCCATGGTGATGTTCGTATCCACGGGGGCGAAGGTACACTGGCAGGACGCGGGATGCTCCCTGGCTACCGCCGGAGCGCCGGCCAGAGACCGGCCATGCGGCCGTGGTAGTTCCTCGCTTTCGGCGCACTCTCGCTAGCGAAAATCCGCTCCTTGATGGACGTCAGGGGCCCGGTTGGGACGCTTTGACCCGCCCGGGCCCGCTCGAATACTTTCGGGGCCCCTTGGAATGCGCCGTTCGAGCGCGCACGCACGCGCTCGAGCCGATTGGAGGAACGATGCCCGAGTACAGAGCGATCGACTGTCTCTTCCCGCTGCTCCTGAAGGAGTGGAAGCAGAGCTGGGTGAAGGCCACCAACTCGACCGGTGAGCTGAAGTGTGCGGTGGAGCAGGCGTGGGGCGACGGCTACGACGACGGCGCGCAGCTGATCAAGGCGATGGACGATGCGGGCGTCGAGACGGTGCTGGCGACGGACCTGCTGGCCTGGTCCTACATGCGGCAGGAGCGTTTCGCGCTCGACATGACCGAGCAGATCAGCGCGCTGACCAGGAAGTACCCCGGGCGCATCTTCGGTCTGGCCGACTACGACCCGTTCCACATCCGCGAGAGCCTCGACAAGCTCGACGCCGACATCAAGGAGCGCGGCTACAAGGGCGTCTACGTCCACATCTACGGCTACGACATTCCGCTCGACCACAAGAAGATGTACCCGCTGTACGCACGCTGCGAGCAGCTGGGCGTGCCGGTCCAGATGCAGGTCGGTCACGTGCTCGAGGCCATGCCGAGCGAGCACGGTCACCCGATGGTGCTCGACCGCATTGCCTGCGACTTCCCCAAGCTGACGCTGGTCGGCACGCACACCGGCTGGCCGTGGGTGGACGAGATGCTGGCCGTCACCACCAAGTGGCCCAACGTCTACCTGAACGTCAGCGCCTGGCTGCCGAAGTACTTCAGCCCGGCGCTCGTCGGCTTCATGAAGTCGCGGACCGGCGCGCAGAAGGTGCTGTTCGGCTCCAACGGCTTGAGCTGGGAGCGCTACCTGAAGCAGTTCGACGAGATGGAGCTCAGGCCCGACACGCTGAAGGCCATCCTGTACGACAACCCCAAGCGGGTGTTCGATCTGTAGAGAGCCGCCGCGCGCGGAGCTGGGCCCGCGCGATGGCGGGCCAGCCCCGCCGGGTCCGACCCTCGATCCTGCGCTGGCTCGTCACGAGCCAGCGCAGGTGAAACGCTGCGCGCGTTCCGATCAGGGATAGGCGAGGTCTCCGGCGAGGCCGCGCGCGTACAGCGCCGCGACTTCGGGGCCCGTCAGAGGCACGTCGTAGATCACGACGTTGTCGATGTCGCCGTCGGGCGGATACTGGGAGTGGGACAGCGCCCCGAAGATGATGTCGCTGCCCCAGGTCTTCAGCGGGGTGGCCGGGCCGTTCGCCTCGGCGAGCAGACTGCCGTCGAGGTAGAGCCGGAGCTTGCTGCGATCGAAGGTGCCGACCAGGTGGTACCAGTTGCCCGCCTGGAAGGTGACGGACGAGTCGAACACCGACTCGCCGTCCACGGTGAACGACGGCCCGGTCACGGGGCCGACTGTCGGGTCGTTGATGTTGTAACCGAAGCCCAGGGCGAACCCGGTCGTCGCCGAGGACTTGTTCACCATGCCCTGACGCGTGCTGTTCGGGACCATGTAGGTGTTCGGGCGGAACCAGCACGCCACGCTGAACGTGGAAAACTGCTGCGTCGCGTCGTTGGGGATAGAGATGTAGTAGGTGTTGTTCGGCGCGTAGGCTGCCGCCTCGCCGACCTGACCCGTGGCGTCGGGGATAACGAAGCCGTTCACCACGCCGTTCGACGTGCCCACGGAGTCGGAGACGACGTTCGTCGGACGATCGTCGAGCTTCCAGTACGCGCCAGGTTGGCACGTGGAGCAATCACCGACCGCTTTGCCCGTGCCGCCGTTCCACAGTTCCTGCACCTCGGCATCCGTGAACGCCGTCTTGGAGATGAACGCGTCGTCGTAGCTGCCGTAGGTCACCTGGGGGTTGAAGCGACCGATGTCCAAACGACCCGCCTGTGCCTTGATCGGCCCGTCGGTGTAGTCGAACGTGGTCTCGACGCCGTTGATGAAGGCTTTCAGGTTCGGCGAGGTGGTCGCGTCGTACACCCAGACCACGTGGTACCAGCTGCCGGTCTGCAGTGTCCCTCCGTCCGGAGCCACCGGCGCGGCAAAGGTGGTCGTGGTGGACGCGCCGCTTAGCGCGAGCTTGAAGCTCCCGGCGTCGTAGTAGAGCCGGTACGCGTTGGCGTGCGAGATCAAAGCCTGGTTGTCGGCGGAGAACAGCGGCTTCCACCACAAGCCCAGCGTCATCCTCGTCGTCACGTCCAGCGCCGCGGTGTGGGCGATGAGGATCTGGTCGGCGGAGTCCCCGATGCTGATCGCGTTGCCCAGGATGCCGGTCGTAGAAGTGGTGCTGGTGTACGTCCCGTGGGTGCTGCCGACCGAGTCGACGACGACGCCGCCCAAGTAGTGGACCGGCGTCGGCAGCGTGACGACGCCGCCGTCTCCCGCCGCACCTGCGCTTCCGCCTGCAGAAGCATCGCTGCCGGCCGAGCCGCCCGCGGGGGCGTCGGCACCGCCGTCCAGCCCTGCGGTACCGCCGCTGCCGCTGCTGCCCGAAGCGCCGCCGCTGCCGCTACCGCCTGCGGTACCGCCGCTGCCCGAGACTCCGCCGCTGCCCGCGCTGCCCGCAGTACCGCCACTGCCCGACACGCCGCCACTGCCCGACACGCCGCCACTGCCTGCGGTGCCGCCCGTACCGCCCGTGCCCGCGTCGGCGCCTGGCAGGTGACCGTTCACCAGCTCCCCGGGCTCGGCACACACTGCGTCCGCACACTTCTGGCTGGCGAGGCAGTCCGTGTCGCGCTGGCATCCGCTGCGACATTGCATGTCACTGGCGCACAAGGTCGCGCCCGGACACGCCCCAGCGTTGTCGCAGCCATTTTCGTCCGGCAATAGGCATACGCCGACACCGTCGCTGTCCTTTACGCAACGCTGTCCGGTGGGACAGTCGCGGCTCTCGACGCATTGCTGGTGACAGCGGCGGAAAGCGCAGGTCAACGGGTTGTTGCAGTCGCTGTTCAGCAGACACCCCTCCGCGATGCCCGCGGCCTTGATCGCGTCCTTGCTGTTGTCGCCGCACGCTCCAGCCACGAGACCGAGCCCCCGACAAAGTACACCCATCCATCCGACCCGCGCCGGTAGCCACGTCCTCATCCCGAAACCTCCAAACGCATACTCGCGCAGGCGAGGGGCCAGGACCGGGACGATTCCCGAAGATCGGGCATTCGGTGAGCGCGTGATTGATGTCCGTCAGATCCCTGTCGCGGGAGGTCCACAAGGCTCGCTCGCGGGAAGCCCGGGCAAGCACGCACAGGAGCTGGCGCACCGCTTCATCCTCGTCGACGGGCACATCGACGTGCCGTACCGGCTGTCGGAGGCGCGCGACAAGGACGGCAAGCTCACCGAGGATGTCACCGGCCCGACGGCGAAGGGCAACTTCGACACGCAGCCCGCAATCCCACGGAACAAGCAAGCCGGCGGGATGACTCCGCGAGATTGGCAGACTGCCTCCCAATTGCATGGTGCTCGATGGCAGGACTGGAGTGCTGCCCGTCGCTTGCGCGGCGCTGGCTTGTTGCTAGCTTGGTTCGTTCGCTGCCTGGGGACGAATGCGCCGTACCAAGACTCCCGCCCCGCAGACGCTCGGCGGCCTCCGCGCCGGATCCGTACTCGGAACGTACGAGCTTTTGCTGTCCATCGCCGAGGGCGGCACCGGGATTGTGTGGGCGGCGCGCCTGGTCGGCCCGCGCAGGTTCCAGAAGCTCGTTGCCGTGAAGACGATCCGGCGCGCCTACGAAGGCGACCCGCGTTTCGAGCGCATGCTACGCGCAGAGGGCGCCATCGCGTCGCGCGCGAAACACCCCAATATCGCGCAGATCCGCGAGTTGGGCGAAACGGACAGCACGCTGTATCTGGCGATGGAGTGGGTGCATGGCGAACCGCTGACGACAGTCGAGAAGCAATGCGCCTACGGTCTGCCGGTCGCGCTTGCTGCGCGTATCGTGGCTGATGCCGCTCTGGGCCTGCACGCCGTGCACAGCATCGAGACGCGCTCCGGCGAGCGGATGGGGCTTGTGCATTGCGACATCTCGCCGCACAACCTGCTGCTCACGACAACCGGTGCGGTGAAGGTGGTCGACTTCGGTGTGGCCAGGGCTTCGCACCCCTCTGCTATCTCGGCGTGCCCGGATGGGTTCGTCGGAGGCAAGCCGTCGTTCATGGCTCCGGAACAAGCGGAAGGCGGCGCGATCGACCATCGCAGCGACGTGTTCGCGCTCGGCATCGTGCTCTATCGTTTGATCACCGGAAGTCATCCGTTCCCTGGCGACACCGCGCTCGAGCGCCTCAAGAGCATGCTGAAGCGATCGCGCCTGACAGTGCCGCCTGTGTCACTCCGGGTGCAGTGTACGGACGCGCTCTCGGTCGTGGTCCTGCGCGCGCTGGAGAAAGATCCCGCGCGACGCTTCCAGAGCATGAGCGCGTTTGCCGACGCGCTCGTCGATGCTGTCCCCGCCATCGAGGACGCGACTTGTCGCCAGGAGCTTGCGGCCTTCGCGCGCGCGGCGATCGGCGAGGCCGTTGCAGACCGATCGAAGGCGATCGCGAAGGCGATCCGTGCCCGGCAGACGCGCCCCATCAGCCTTCCGGACGACGTGCTCACGGAGCTCGATCGCATCAGCTATCCGGATGGGGTGCCGGTAGAGCTGGAGCGGATCAGCGTGCCGTTTCTGCCGGAGCCGGAGCGCCCGGTGAGCCTTCCGGACGACGCGTTCGTGGAGCTCGACGGCGAGGACGAAGCCTTCGCGGAAGAGGAGGCGGCGACGCTCCGCCGCTCGACCTACCGTCCGGTGACGTGGAGCGAGCCGCCCCCCGACCCGGCGGTCTTCCGGCGTGGCCGGCGGAGCTGGCTGTTTCCCGCCATGCTGGTTGTGAGCGTCCTGATCGGCATCGGTGCGTTCCTGCCGGTGAACGACAGGCCTGCTCCCGCCCACCGCGCCGCCTCGTTCGTTGGGTCGAGCCGCGTCGTGCGGGCGCCGGACGCCTCCGCGCCGGGCCGCGCCGACAGCTGGCAGTACGATCCCGGCTTCTGATCGCCCTCTGCGCGATCAGGACGCTTGCGAGTAGTCGACGAGGAAGCTCTGCTTGGTCCCCGTCACGGCCTGCTCGCGCGCGCGGAACGTCACGCCGGCGAAGTCGGCCAGGGCCTCGCGCGCGTCGTCGGTGACGAGGATCTCGTGTGCTTTTGCCGTGTCCTCGCCGAGCTTGCTCGCGGCGTTGACCTCGCGGCCCCACACGTCGGTGTCGCCGATGCGCAGCACGTCGCCGTAGCCGATGCCGACGCACAGCAGGATCTGCTCTTCGGGTCGACGCCGGCGGCTTGTCTGCTGGCATGCGCGCTGCATCGCGATGGCGCAGGCCAGTGCCCGTTCAGGATGACGGAACAGCAACAGGAAGCTGTCCGCCTCGCTCTTGATCAACAGGCCGTCGTGCGCCTCCACGATCGGCAAGAGCATCTTGCGCTGCTCATAGATGATCTGGAGGAAGTGGGTGATGCCGAACTCCTCGACGCGGCGCGAGAACCCGGAGAGGTCCGTGAACATGATCGCCCAGCGCTCGCCGAACAGATCGAAGATGCGCCGGTCGATGGCGGTCGTGTCAGCATCCGGTCGGGTCCGCTCCTCGATCAGTCGCCACAGCCGCCCCTCGCTGGTGCCGAGATCCCGTTCGTCGATGGTCATGAGGCGAGGGTATCGCATCCCGACGTATCCGGTCCCCGGATCAACTTCTCATCACCGCGGCGGCCCCACCGAGCACGAGCATCGCGCCGAGCAGGCCGGCAAGGCCCAGGTGCTCGTGCCAGATCGCCGCGCCGATGAAGACCGCGACGGTGGGTTCGAGCAGAGTGAGCACGGCGGCGCGGCTCGCATCCACGCGCACCAGCCCGGAGAGGAACAACACGCCCGCCAGCGCGCCGGCGAGCAGCGCCGCTGCCGCCACGAGCAGCAGCGGCATGAGCCCTATGCTGAAGCCGCCAGGAGGCATGCATAGCGCGAGCACGACCAGCGCGACCGGCATGTGCCACGCAAGGATCTCGCGAGGGCTGAACAGGTGCTGGATGCGCTTGGTGACGAGGATGTTGGAGGCATAGAACACCGCGCTGCCCATCCCGTAGAGCGCCCCGACGAGAGCGCCGTGCGTCTCGGCGTGCCAGGGCTCGAGCAGCAGCACGAGTCCGCCGAGTGCAACTCCAAGCGCGATCGCCGTCCCGCCGCGCAGGCGTTCGCGGAGCACGAAAGGAGCAGCCGAAGCGATCAGGACCGGCGCCAGATAGTGCGACAGCACCGCGATGGCGAGGCTCGTCTTCTGCATCGCCCAGAAGAAAAGCAGCGCGTTCAGGGCGTCACACACGCCCAGCGCCGCGATGGCGAGCCAGCCCCCTAGCGGTCGCCGCTCCGCGGGTCGATCGCGCCATGCGCCGGGCAGAACGGCAACCAGGACCACCGCGAACACGATGAACGCCTCGAGCGCCGGCGCGATGTGCTGCATGCGCTCTGCGCGACGGAAGAACAGGCTCCACGTGCCCCAGAGCGACGCTGCGATGGCGATACGCGCATACCCGCCGAGGGCGCGTCGCTCGCGCGCGCCCCCTGCCGAGGGGAGGGTAGGAAGCAGGCGCTGCACGCTGGCCGGAGGCTAGCACGCGCCGGGCGTGCGGGCGGCGGCGTCAGACGCCCAGGCAGCTATACAGCTGGGCGTATTGGGCCTCGCACCCCGTGACCACGGGCTGGCCATTGGCGCTGCAGGTCACCGTGGCCCCTGAGCCCACGGCCTTGTTGCAGGTCACCACTGCGTTGTACTGCGCAGCGCAGTTGCCGGTGGCGGTCGTGGCGCAGCCGCTTTCGCAGTCGGCCTCCGTCTGCGGGCCGTTCGAACATTTCGCCGCGACGATCCTCGGGCACACGCTCGCGCAATCTGCATTGCTCGAACCGCCGGAGCCGCCGGAACCGCCGCCCCCTAGGCACGCATAGAGGTTCTGCTCCTGCTGCATGCAGCCGGTCACTGTGACCCTGCCCATCGAGTCGCAGGTGAACTGCGGTTGGGTGCCGCCGCAGCTCAGCAGTGCGTTGTACTGGCTGGCACAGTTGCTCGCGCGCAGTGTGGCGCACCCGGACTCGCAGTCGGACTCGCTGGTGGGTCCCTGCGAGCAGTGCGCTGCCACCACGCCGGGACAGATGTCCGCGCAACTCTGCCCGCCCGACCCGGAACCGCCGCTGCCACCGCTGCTGCATCCCGCCGTCAGGAGAAGTGCAAACGCGAACGACCAGATGCCAGGTCTTGCCATGTGCCCGAGGATACCCGGTCGGGGGTCGGTTCGTCGCGCCGATGCCGGATCCCGCGCAGGAGCAACCGTTCCGGAGCCGGGCTACGTCGCTATCAGGGGCCGCGCGGCAGCTCCGGGGCGACGTTCCGGTCGTAGTAGGTCGACCCGGGGCGATAGTCCCGTCGCGAGCATCCAATCAGGAGCAGGAGGGGAATAAGCAAGGCGACTGGACGTTTTGACGAGGTAGCTCCCATCCGACACCTCCTTGCCAGTCAGTGTGGTGGACCTGGTCCCGGCGCCGCATGACATAGGTCATCGCCCCGCTGGCGCGCTCTGCGTGAAACTAGGGAACATCGGGGTCGATGTGGCGTCATGTTTCAAATGATGGACGTCAACAATCCCGCGGCGCCGTCTTGCTCGGCCTCCGGCTACGGGTCCAGATTGGGGGTCATGAACGACGTACCAGCCCAGTGCCAGGAGTGCGTCCTAGGACGCGCATCACAGCCGGATCCCTGCCCCTTCTACGAGATCAAGAAGAAGCCCGGGAGCCTGCTGGTGGAACAGAACGAGCCGCCTCCGTCGGCGTGGCTGATCCGCGACGGCCAGGTGCTGCTCAGAGCGACCGACGAGAGCGGTGCAGAGCTATGGTGCGCGGTGCGCTCGACGGGACACATGATCGGGCTCGAGTTGGTCACGGGGGCGCCGTCGCCCTACCGCGCGATGGCGTTGACCGACGTGAAGGCGTGCGCGCTCGACTCCCGCGCCATCAAAGCGTGGGTCGGACGCCTCGACACGCCCGGCGGTGCACTGCTCGAGCTGGCGCTGGGTGAAGCCGGACAGCGCGGGACCGAGCGTTCGCAGCTTGGCGGGACCGCCGTGGAGCGCGTGGCGCGCTTCCTGCTCCTCCGCCAGCGCGAGAGCAACGGGCCCGTCGTGGACATGCCGCAACGCGTGCTCGCGCGCACGCTGGGAATGAGCGCGGAGACCCTGTCGCGGGCGTTGGCTCGCCTGCGCACCGAGGGTGCGATCTCGCGGTCGAGGCCGGTGCAGATCGCCGACGCCGAGGTTCTCGAGCGGCTCGCCTACGGCTGAACCGCTAGCGGCTGCGGCGCGCAAGCCTGCGCGCCGCACGCTGCCTGCGGCGCGTCCGGGAGTACGGGCAGTGAACGCGGCATCCCGGTGCTGCGCGTCGTCACTGTTTCGAGCCCCGCGGTGTGGGAGTGCGGATCGGGCAGCACGCGGGCGAGCGCGCGGCGGCCGTTCTCTGCCAGGTCCTCGAGCAGACCGCGCGCGGGGCCGGCGAACAGACCGCCCTGCAGCCGGACGGTGTGGCGCGTGTGCTGCGTCGCCTCCGCGCTGGCCGTGCGGTGCTCGGTGCGCAGCAGGCCGGGTTGCTGCATCAGGTTGAGCGCGCGCCCCGCTCGGGACAGCAGATACATCGCGGGCGCGGCGGCATCCATCGCTCGTTCGCGGGCGGTCGGCTCGCCTGTCAGCCGGATGATGTCGCGCCGGAGTGCCTCGGCCCGCGCGTGCACCTCCGGGCTTGGTGCGAACGCCATGGCAGCGCGCGTGGCGGGCAGGATGCCGCGCGCATCGAGCCGCAGCCGCTCAGCACGCGCACGCAGGAGCGGGTTTTCGTCGTTCTTCAGGTTCTCGTAGCCGGTGAGCCACACGCGCGCCAGCCGGAGCGGGCTCGGACCGAGGCGCCGGAAGTCCTCCTCGTAGATGGCGCGCTGCAACTCCTCGACGGCGGCCGGACCGTTGAAGTGCGGGTGCTTGAAGTGCATCGCGAAGCCGTCCCAGCGCCTGAGGTCGGGTGCGGTCCGGTACTTCTCGAGATAGCGATCGTCGCCGATGACCTGTGCGTGGAAGGGCGTGCCGGGGAAGGCGAAATGAGATCAGGCACTGGGTGAGGCCGGGCTCGAGCTCCATCAGCTGATCGAACTCGCGCCATACGGTCTGTTCATCCTGATAGGGGAAGCCGATGATCATGGACGTGAGCGTTGCCGTGCCCACGCTCTTCAAGTCGCCGTACAGCTCGGGCATGGTCTTGCCCTGCTGCTTGCGGTAGCCGGACTCGACCCCCTCGAAAGCGTTCCAGACCAGATCGAACCCCATTTCCGCGACCTCGCGCGCGGAAAACTGCGAAAGCCCGCGCACGCTGCCGAAGCCCATCAAGCCGAAGGACTCGCCACCTTCGCGCACGCAGTCGAGGAACTCGCGAGCCCGTCGCTGGTGCAGGAAGAAATCCTCGTCGATCACGATGAAGCCGTTCATCTCCTTCCCGTCGGCGCGGGCGCGGGCGCGGGTCTCGAGCAGCGCCTCGTAGATCTCGCGGCCGGTCTTCAGGAACGGGACGTACTTCTGCTTGAAGAAGTGCGAGGTGCAGCAGAAGTCGCAACCGTTGGAGCAGCCGAGGCCCGCCGTCACGTGGCCGACCACGCTCGGCAGCTGGTGCGACAGCACCTGCACCGAAGGTATCGGCGCGTGCGGCGCGCGGATGGGCGCGTCCGTCGACTCGCCGAGCAGTCGGCGGAGGAAGCCAACGCCCTCTTCACGGCAGATGGCGTCGCCCCACTTCGCCAGCACGTCGTCGGGTAGCACCGTGCCGTAGCCGCCCAGGACGATCTTCGCGCCCGGAGCGTAGCGGCGGATCAGCGGCACCATCTCGCGCACCTTGTGGAACGTCGCGACGACGAAGTTGATGCCGACGTGCGTGTAGTTGCCGCTCTTGAGCTCGCGGATGAATTCGCGCTTCGACGGATAGTGCAGGGTGACCGAGGGCGCCTGGATGTTCTCCGCCAGGTAGTCGATGGCCCAGACCCGGATCACCTGCCTCAGGCTGAACGGTCCCTGGGCCCGGGTGACCTGGGCGTGGAACAGCTCGGCGCCGACCGAATCGCCTTCGCCGGGGCCGCCGAAGGGACGGATCACACTGGTAAGCAGGACGCGGGTGCTTTCTGCGGTGTTCATGCCGGGAGCCTAGGTCCCGGCAGTTCAGGGTTCTGTCAGCAGACAATCAGACGACGGCCCGGAACATGATGGATATCAATGGAAATGGCGCCGCGGTGCTCTTGTGCTACCTCGGCGACACGGCCGGGGTATGCCCGCGGCCAAGGAGGTAGCCGTGGTCGACACCAGCATCAGCTTCATCCGCTCGCTGTGCATGGGGGAAATCGAGGAACAGGTAATCCTGCCGTTTCCCAGCATGTCCGACCAGGAGAGCGAGACGATTCGCAGCCTGGCGGGTCCCATGCGTTCGCTGCTCGAACCTCACACCGAGGACTTCCGCAAGTGGGACCGCGCCGGCGAGATGCCTGCCGAGTACATCGAGGAGCTGCGACAGTTCGGTCTCTTCGGCCTGGTGATTCCCGAAGACGACGGCGGGCTCGGTTTCGGCAGCGCGGCCTACTCGCGCACGCTTCAAGAGGTCGCCAAGTACGACGCCTCGACGGCTGTCACGATCGGCGCGCACAGCTCGATCGGCATGCGCGGCTTGCTTCTGTACGGCACCGAGGAGCAGCGCAAGCGCTACTACCCCAAGCTCGCGACAGGCGAAATGATCGCCGCGTTCTGCCTCACCGAGCCCGGCGCGGGCTCGGATGCAGCCTCGATCAAGACCCGGGCCGTGAAGGAGGGCGACCACTGGGTCCTGAACGGCAACAAGCTGTGGATCACGAACGGTGGCATGGCTGACTTCTTCACGGTCTTCGCCAAGACCGGCGAGGAGGGCGGTCGCCCGCATCTCACCGCCTTCATCGTGACCACCGAGATGGAGGGCGTCAGCGCGGGGCCACACGAGGACAAGATGGGCCTGCGCGCGAGCTCCACGACCACCATCATGCTCGACAACGTCAAGGTGCCCGACGATCACGTTCTGGGCGAGGTGGGCAAGGGCTTCAAGACGGCCATGCACATCCTGAACAGCGGGCGCACCGGTCTCGGCGGCGGCTCCGTCGGAGCGATGAAGAAGCTCATCGAGATGGCGACGAAGCAGGCCAACGAGCGTAAACAGTTCGGAGAGCCCATCTCGAGCTTCGGTCTGGTAAAGCAGAAGGTCGGGCAGATGGTGGTCGACTGCTACGCGGCCGAGTCGGTCGTGAGCATGGTCGCCGCGCTCATCGACCGCGGCTACGAGGACTACGCGGTCGAAGCCGCCATCAGCAAGGTGTTCGCGAGCGAAGCGCTGTGGCGCACGGCGGACGAGGCTCTGCAGATTGCCGGCGGCAACGGTTACATGTGCGAGTACCCGTACGAGCGTATCTTGCGCGACTCCCGCATCAACCGCATCTTCGAGGGCACCAACGACATCCTCAGGCTGTTCATCGCGCTGACGGGAATGAGCGACGTGGCCACGCAGCTCAAGGCGCTGGCCGAGAGCGCGCGCGGCGTGTTCAGCGACCCCATCAAGGGGTTCGGTGTCATGCGCGAGTATGCCATGAAGCAGGCCTCGCTCATGACCGGCATCGGCGGCGAGAAGAGCCATTTCACCTTGCTGGACCCGGCGCTCGCCGACCAGGCCGCGCTGTTCGAGGAAGCCACGCGGGATCTGGCTTCGGCAGCGGACCGCATCCTGCGCAAGCACGGCAAGAAGATCATCGGCAAACAGTTCGCATCGCGACGCCTTTCCGAGATCATGATCGACCTGTTCGTGCTGGCCTGCGTGATGAGCCGGGTGAACACCGCGCTCGTTGACAAGGGCGCGGAGGCGTCTGCCCGCGAACTGGAGATCCTGCGCGTTTTCTCCGGTCAGGCGAAGCGCCGGGTGAAGCAGAACTTCGCCATGATCGAGGAGAACGACGACGAGCTCATCAAGTCGCTCGCGGGGCACGCTTTCGAGGTCGAGCGCTTCGACTGGGATACGATCTGAGCAGCGGACCGCCCGCGTTCTCTGGCGCTGCGCTGTAGTCGGCTGAGCGCTTTCGTCAGCCGAGTCCGAGCTTGCGCAGTCGATCGTACAGCTTGTTCCGCGAGATGCCGAGCGACTGCGCGGTCCGGACCTTGTTGCCGCCGTAGCGGCGCAACGTCTCGCGGATCAGCTCGGCTTCGGACTCGGCGAGGCTCGGCAGAGCGCGTTCGCGGCTGGTTTTCCTCGCCGGGTGCAGCACGACATCGCCGCGTTGAAGCTCCGGAGGCAGATCCTCGATCTGGATGAGCGCGCTGTCCCCGCGGGTGACGCCGTGCTCCACGGCGTTCTTGAGCTGTCGCACGTTTCCGGGCCAGGGAGCCCCGGTGAGAACGCGCATGGCCGGCTCCGACACGCCCCAGATGCAGCCGCAGCGCCGGTGACAGAAGGTGCCCAGGAAGTACTCGACCAGCTCGGGAATGTCCTCGCGGCGCTCGCGCAGCGGGGGCAGGCGCAGGGTGAACGCCGAGAGGCGGTAGTACAGCTCGTCGCGCAGCCTGCCGCTCGCCATCTCGGCTTCCGGGTCGCGACTGGTCGACGCGATGACCCGCACGTCGACGGGCGTCTCGACGTCGTCGCCCACGGCCCGCACGCGACGTGCCTCGAGCAGTCTGAGCAGCGTGGCTTGCGCTTCCGACGACAGATCCGTGATCTCGTCCAGGAACAGCGTGCCGCCATCCGCTGCAGCGAACAGACCTGGCGCGCTCGGACGGCCGTGGAGCTGCTCGTACGGTAGGCCTGCCGACAGCGAGCTCGCGTCGGCGGTCACGAACCGCTCGCGTCCGGACGCGGAGTGGATGGCGCGCGCGACGAGCTCCTTTCCAGTGCCGCTTTCGCCGGACAAAAGGATGTTGGTCGGTCCTCCCGCGGCCAGGTGGATGGCGTCGCGCACGCGTTTCATCGCGTCGCTGGTGCCGACCAGCCCCGGGTCCGGCGGCTTCTGCTCGCGTGGTGCGCGCAGCGGTACCAGCGAGCGATCGCAGCTCGGAAGGGTTTGCCGGTCCGAATCCAGATAGGCCTGGGAGTACACGCGTGCCCGCGCCGTCTCCAGCAAGGTGAGGGTGATCTGGTCGGAGGCGCCGAGGTTCCCTCGCGTTTCGCGGACGGCGGCCTCGGCAGCCGCGGCGGCCGACAGGAGGTGTGACAGTGGAATGCCGCGACGTGCGAAGCACACCGCCGTGGCACGCAAGGTGGCCTGCACGGCGTCCGGTCGCGCCGAGACGCCCGGATCGCCCAGCCCATCCAGCTCCCGCCCGAACACACTCTCGAACGCGCCCGAGTCGATGCGCGGCTCCGCCTTCACGCTCGACTCGTAGAGTCGGCGCCACGTGGCGAGCACTTCCCGGCGCCGGCTGAAGAGTCGAGCCAGGGTCGGGACGTCGAGCGGGGGGAGGGCCGCTTTCGGGAGCATGATGCGGCAGCCTCAGGGTAGACCGCGCGACCCTCTCCCGCGATGACCGATGTCAGGTTTCGGGACAGTGCTGACGGGTAAGGTGCGGGGTTTTTGCGGTGTCTCTGCGCTCTGGGGTGTCAGCCTCCAGAACACCTACACGGCCGCGCCGCCGGCGGCCCAACGCTCCATTGCGGCCTGCCGGAGCATCTCCGGGCGGCCCAGCAGGTACTCGGCCTGCTTGGCGTCCCGCATGCAGCGTTCCTGCCCGTAGTCCTCCATGTAGCCGTAGCCCCCGAGGAGCTGGACGCCGTCGCACGTGGCACGCGCCGCGCGCTTCTTCGCTTCCAGGAACAGCTCCGTGGCTGCCGGCTCGGCAGGGTTGTCCAGAAGCTCCCGGGTTGCGCTCGCGCACAGCGCCCCGGCGGCCAGCATGCCTGCGAGGAGGCGGCGTACCTCCTGGTAGTCGATGATGTTGTGTCCGCCCTGGTAGCGATCGGTCGTGTAGCTCGCTGCGGTGCGCGTCGAGTGCGCGAGCACGCCTGCAGCAATGGCCGCGGCGGGCGCGCGGAACAGCGCGTGGACCCGCTCGATCAACGCGCCGGCGGAGCGCGTAGACGCCGCCGACGGCACGCGCGCTCCGGACAGCGTCACGTCTGCGGTCGGGCAGCCCCGCATGCCGAGCGTGAGCAGCGGCTCGCCCACCTCGAGCCCGCGCAGCGTCGGCTCGAGCGTGAGCAGAGCGATGCCGCCGGGTCCGTGTGCAGGCAGGACCAACGTCTGGGCTACGGGCGCACCGACGACCATCTGGCAGGTGCCGTCGAGCACGATACCGTCGCGCGTCTCCTCGTACGATAGCGTGGGAGACTCTGGCTCTGCGTAGATGGGGTAGGCGCACAGTCCGGCTGCCTGCTGGTTGTCCTCGAGAAGCAGGTGTTGCCCCAGCGCATGTGCGAAGACCAGCGCCGCCGGCGCGGCGGCCGCATCGGCGAGTGTGCGGAGCGCGCTCGCGAGCAACGGCAAGCCTTGTTCGGCGCGCGTGTCGAAGTCGAGCAGGCCGAGCTCGCGGAGCACGTCCAGGTACCCTTCCGGAAGCGGGCGGTCGGGATAGTGCTCCAGCTGCTCGAGGTTCGGGCCGACCCAGCGCTCGGCGAAGCGCTCTACGCTCGACTCGACGAGGACGCGCTCTTCGTCGTTCATGATGCCGTCTTCCCGCTGTGCCCGTCGCGGGCGACGCCCTTCTTGTACAGCTCGATGCGATTCAGCTGGTTGGTGCCCTCGTAGATCGTGAGCAGCTTGGTGTCGCGGTAGAGCTTCTCCATGCCCTGGTCGTGGCGGAGGCCGGCAGCGCCCATGATGTCGAGCGCGATGTGGCAGTTTTCCATGCCAAGCTCGGACGCGGAGACCTTGGCTGCAGCACCGATGGCCGACGAGGCGTCGACCTTCCACTGATCCATGTCGTCCACGGCTCGTTCTACCTGTTCGCGGGCGCGCCGGGAGCTGAGCAGCCGCTGCGCGATGCGACTGTCGAGTACAGGCCGGGGAGCACGACGCATCAAGAGGTCCTGCACGCCCCCGCGCTGGACGAGCGACGACAGCCCGAACAGTTCGTTCGACAGCATCGCCTCGATGTAGGCGCTGCGCGCGAGCTTCACATTGCGGGCCATGTCCGCAAGTCTGAGCTGCACCCACTGCTGGTCGACCAGCAAGCCTTCTCCCGCGCGGCTTTCGCGCGCGAACCGGAGAGCCCGCTCGTAGGCGCCCCGCGCCGCACCGGCGCCCCACGCGGCGACGCCGCCGCGGGTGGCGCCGAGAACCAGCTCGAGCTGCCGTCCCGGGATCGGCCGCTTGCCGATGCGTGCCGATTCGGGAACGAAGCAGTCGTCGAAGACCAGCTCCGCTGCGGGACAGGCCTTCTGCCCCATCTTGCGTTCGACGCGGCCAACGTGGAAGCCCTCCGTGCTGCTTTCAACCAGGAATGCGAAGGTCGTGTCCACCGGATTTCCGCGGCTGGTCGGCATCAGCACGACGTGCGTGTGCGCGATGCTGCCATTGCTGATGAACACCTTTCGGCCGCGCAGGCGATAGCCGCCTCGCACCGGCCGCGCCTCGCAGTCGAGGTGTGCGCTCGCGAGCAACTCGACGTCCTCGGTGTCGGTCCCCGCCGAGGGCTCGGTGATGCCGGTGGAGAGCAGTCGCGGTCGGCCCTCGCGCTCGCCCTCCACCAGCAGGCGGCTGACGCGCTCGACTGCGGACAGGTCGCCGGTCGCGGCCACGGTCGCGAAAGCCAGGCCGTGCACCGCCATCAGGTTCGCGATGCCGAGGCAGCCCGCGCCGATTTCCTCCAGACCGACGATCAGGGCACCGAACGGCAGACCCGCACCGCCGAACGGGCGCGGCACGACCAGCGAGAAGAAGCCGACACGGGCCGCTTCCCTCAGGATGTCCTCAGCGACCCAGCGCGGGTCCTGCATCACACGGCGATCGATCGAAAGCGCGTTCGGCTCGACTACATCCCGCCGGAAGCGTCGCGACAGCGCGAGCACGTGTTCGAAATCGCGGATGGCCCGCGGGCTGTGCTGGCGGAGTGCAGCCAGCTCCGGGTAGTCGCGGTCGAAGCGCTGCGCTGCTGCTTCGAGGTCGTTCATCCGGATAGTCTGGGCTACCGCTCCGGCCGGCGCCCGGCAATGATGTCCCTCAGCGCTCGAAAGTAGCGGCAAAGTCCCGGGGTTTGTCGCAGTTCGTCGTGTTCGCGACTCGCTTTCGAGCCGGGTCGCCTATACTCCTGTCCGGTGAAAGCCGGTGACGTCGTCGCCGATCGCTTCGAGATCGAAGCTCTCGCCGCGCGGGGTGGGATGGGGGTGGTCTACCGGGCGCGGGACCACTCCAGCGGTTCCGTCGTAGCGTTGAAGATCCTCCAGGAGGCGGCCACCAGCGAACGCTTCTCGCGCGAAGCACAGCTTCTGGCGGAACTGAGACACCCAGCCATCGTCCGCTACGTCGATCATGGCGTGGCGGGCCTGCATGGCCCGTACCTGGCGATGGAATGGCTGGAGGGGGAGACCCTGGCCGCGCGGTTGCGCCGCGAGCCTATCGAAGCGGGTGACTCGCTCATGATCGCGTCCCGGGTTGGCGATGCGCTGGCACTGGCGCACGGCCGCGGCGTCGTGCACCGCGACGTTAAACCGAGCAACATCCTGCTCGTCGACGGGCGTCCCGACCGCGCCAAGATCCTGGACTTCGGCGTAGCCCGGCAGTCCGGTCCGGCGTCGACGATGGTCACGATGACCGGTGCCGTGCTCGGCACGCCCGGTTACATGGCTCCCGAGCAGGCGCGGGGCGACCGGCGCATCGACGGTCGGGCCGACGTATTCTCGCTGGGCTGCGTGCTGTTCCAGTGCCTGACGGGGCGCGCCGCGTTCTCGGCCAAGGCGCCTCTCGCGGTGCTGGCCAAGCTGATCCTCGATGATACTCCGCGGCTCTGCGAGTACCGGCCCGAGCTGCCTGAAGAACTCGACGAGCTGGTGACCAGCATGCTCGCCAAGGAGCCTGACGATCGGCCTTCCGATCTGGCCGAGTTGGCATCGGCATTGGCGCGTGTCGATCTGGAGGACGCGATCGACACGGCGCCCCGCCGACCGTCCGGCATCATTACCGGCGCCGAGCGACGTGTCGTGTGCGTGCTCCTGGCGAGCGAGATCCTCACGGCCGTGTCGGGCGATCTGGGGCCTTCCTCCGCCTCGCTCGACATCACGAGCACGGGCGTCACGCTGCTGGACAGGCCGTTGCAGGACGACGAGGGCGACAGCCGCGTCGCGCGATCGCTGCAGGCTGCGGTGGCGGCCGTCAACGGCAGGCTCGAGCCGCTGCGTGACGGTTCGCTGGTTGTGACGTTGGGCGGTGGCGGTTCCGCGACGGACCTGGCTTGCCGTGCAGCTCGCTGTGCGCTCGGTCTGAAGCAGATCGTTCCGGAAGCCAGGATCGGGCTGGCGACAGGTCGCGCGGTCATCGGGCCGTCCGTGCCGCTCGGCGAAGTGATCGAGGGGGCTGCCTTGCTGGTCGAAAGGCTTGGCGCCGGTGAAGTCTGCGTCGATTCGGTCACGGCAGGTCTCGTCGACGCGCGGTTCTCGGTCGAGCCGGGAGAGCGCGGCGCGTTCCGCCTCGAGCGCGAGCGCCCCGAGACGGACACGCTCAGGCAGCTGCTCGGCAAGCCGACCTCTACCGTCGGTCGCGAGCGCGAGCTCGGCTTCCTGATGGGTCTCGTGGACGAATGCCTCGAAGAGCCTATGGCACGCGTCGCGCTCGTTACCGGTCCAGCCGGAGTCGGCAAATCGCGCGTGCGCTACGAGCTGTTCCGCCGACTGCACCAACGTGGAACGCAAGTGCAGGGTTGGATTGCCCGCGCCGACCCCTCGAGCGCGGGTTCGCCCTTCGGCCTGCTGGGGCGCGTGATCCGCCAGTTCGTCGGCTTGCTCGACGGAGAACCACCGGCCGCTTCTCGAAGTCGGCTCCTCGAGCGTGTCGCTCGCCATGTGCCGGCGGCTTCGGTGGAACGCGTCGCGCGCTTCGTCGGTGAGATCGCACGCCTGCCGTCCGACGACACCAGCGCGGAGCTGATGGCAGCTCGGCGCGACCCGATCCTGATGGGCGATCAGATGCGTCGCGCGTGGGAGGAGCTGGTGCTCGCCGAGTGCGAGCACGAGCCAGTACTGCTCGTGCTCGAAGACCTCCACTGGGGCGATCTGCCGTCGGTCAAGCTGGTGGACGCCGCGCTGCGCGCCGCGACGGAAAAGCCGTTCATGGTGCTGGCGCTGGCCCGCCCCGGCGTCCACGAGCGGTTCCCCGGTCTATGGACGCAGCGCGAGCCGCAGGAGATCGCGCTGGGCGGGCTCACGCGCCGCGCCGCCGAGAAGCTGGTGCGCGAGGCGCTCGGCGACTCGCTGGACGACGAGACAGTCAAGAACCTCGTGAAGCGCGCCGACGGCAATGCCTTCTTCCTCGAGGAACTGATCCGTGCGGTGGGGGAGGGGCATCGCGATCAGCTGCCCGACAGCGTTCTGGCGATGGTGCAGATGCGACTCGAAGCGCTGCCGGATGCTGCGCGCCGCACGCTGCGCGCAGCGAGCGTGTTCGGCAAGGCCTTCTGGCCTGGCGCCATCGGGTCGCTCATAGGGGGAAGCCTGGACGCGGTCGACATCCGCGAGTGGCTGGAGCTGCTCGTCGAGCGCGAGGTCGTCACGCCGCGCTACCGCAGCCGCTTCCCCGGCGAGGTGGAGTACGTCTTCCGTCACGCGCTGGTCGCCGACGCCGCCTACGCCATGCTCACGCCAGAGGACCGCACGCGCGGTCATCTCGCTGCCGGCCGCTGGCTCGAGCAGGCCGGCGAGCCCGAACGGCTGGTGCTCGCCGGTCATTTCGAGAAGGGCGGCGACGCGGAGCGCGCGCTCGAGTGGTACCGGCGCGCGGCCGAGGACGCGATCGACGGCAATGACTTCGAGGCGGCGCTGGTCGCGGTGTCCAGCGCACAGAACCTGATGGTGACGCAGTCGGGCGCTCTCGGCGAGCTCGCCGAGTTGCTCAGGCTGGAAGCTGAAGCGCATCTGTGGCGCGGCGAGTACCGCGATGCCGAGTCGGCGGGCGAGCGTGCTCTTTCCGCGCTCCCGGAGATGACTCCGTACTGGTTCCGTTCGGTCTTTGTCGTGGTCAGCGCCTGCCAGCAGACCGGCGATCTGGACCGGGCTGTCGAGATCGTGGAGACGCTGCTGGACATGCCGTGTTGGGACGAGCCGTCGCCTCCGCTCGTGGAAGCGGCGTCGCGCGCCGCAGCGGTGCTGACGCACACGGGGCGCTTCGAAGTGGCCGACAGGTTGTTCGAGCGGCTCGAGGGTATCGCCGACAATCCGGCTTGTGCCGATCCTGCAACGCGAGCGCGCTGGATGACGAGCAAGGCGTCGCGTGCGCTGTACCGCGGAGAGACGGAGCACTACGCAACCTGGTCGAAGCTCGCCAGCGAGACGTTCTCGCGCCTGGGCGATCGGCGCAATGCCGCCATCCAGCGCCACAATGCCGGGCACGGCAGCTACGAGCTCGGAGCCTTCGCGGAAGCCCGGGAGCATCTGCGCGCGGCGCACGATCTGGCCGAGGAGCTCGGTCTGCCGAACGTGGTCGCGGCCGCAAAGACAAACCTCGGCTACGTGCTCACACGGCTCGGCGAGCTCGACGCGGCGCGCGAGCTGCTCGTCGCCGCTGTGGCCATGCTCGAAGCGCAGGGCGACCGCCGCATGCAGGGCGGAGCGCTCAGCCATCTTGCGGGGCTGCAGCTGGCCAGCGGCGCGACAGAAGAGGCGCGCGCCGCTGCCCGTCGCGCCGCGGATCTGCTCGAGCCATTTCCACCCGTCCGCGTGCATGCGCTGGCGCGCGAGGCCGAGGCCGAGCTGCTCTGTGGCGACGCGGAGCAGGCGCTCGCCACGACCGAGCTCGGCGCCGCTCTGCTCGACGAGCTCGGCGGCGGTGCCGACGGGGAGATGGCGCTTCGGCTATGCCGGGCCCGCGCGCTCGAAGCGATGGGGCTTGGCGCAGAGGCGCGGGAGGTGCTGGGGCTCGCCTTCGAGAGGCTGTCGGAGCGCGCGGCGGCTATCGAGGACGCCGCGCTGCGCGCCTCGTTCATGGAGCAGGTTCCCGAGAACGCCGGCATCAGCGAGCAGGCGCGGGAGTGGGGGCTCGAAGGCTGAACAGTACGTCTCGTTCTGGAGCACGCGGCGCGCCCTGATCGCCGTGTCGTGTTCGCGTGAACGTCGGGACGGTGCCCGCGCGCGGACTGGCGCGAGAAAGACCCGATATGCGTTTGGCCCGTGACGTGCAGTGAGACGGGGAGCAGCGGGGTCGGCCCGCTCGTTCCTGGAGGACCCGCGTTTGAAGCAACCCATCTGCAGCGCACTGATCGCCGCGTTTGCGACCTGCTTGCTCTCGGTCACAGCGCACGCAAAGCCGCCCGACGGACTCGAGCTGTCCGCCGGCGCGTCGCTGCTCGCGCGTCACACCACGCCCGTCGACCTGGCCGCGCTGGCCGGCGCGCGCGGCTACGGCTCTGGCAGCGATCTCGGTCCGGCCGTGCTCGGATTCGAAGCCCACGGCGGCCTGAACCTGCCCCTAGCCGAGCTGGGTGTCGGGGGATTCATCGGCGTCGGCGGACTGGCGCTCGATCGTATCGAGTCGCGCTACCTGGGCGGCGGCGCTGCCAACACCGGCTCCAGTCTCGACCTCGGCGTCGAAGCCGCGCTTCGCCTGCACCCGGAGCTGTCGGAAGACGTCGGGCTCAGGCTGGGACCCGCGGTTGCCTGGCAGCGCATGTCGGCCGCGTCTCCGCTCGGGCTGGCGCGGCTCGATCTGCTCGGAGTGGGGCTCGACGCGGGATTGGCGTGGCGGACCGGCGCCATCTCGCCCAAGGTCGACGGCCATCTCGAACTGATGCTGAGCGCCCGCCGCGAGCTGCCGCTAGGGCTGCACGTGGACCAGGGACCGGGCCAGCTCGTGCTCTCGGGCACTGCGGGTGGCGCGACCGCCTACAGCTTCGGTGCGCGCCTCGGCTACGTCTTCGACTTCCATCGCGCGCGCTGAGCGCATGCGGCCGCGGGCTGGCACGCGGAGGCGCTTGCCTGCCCGTCGCGCGCGGGAGCTGTCGACCTTGATCGACGTCCGGGTATTGTCGAAGACATCTGCGAGGGGATCGAGTATCAGGGCGCCGATGACGAGGAACATCGGGATTGTGGTTCTGCCGTTGGCCCTGGCGGCCGTCGCTTGCTCGCGCAACAAGAGCTCCGGCTCGAAGGCAACGCCGGCCAATTCGACGGCGGCGGCGTCGGCCTCGGCGAGCGCGAACGCTGCCGCGCCCTCGATCGATGCGAAGATGCTCGCTCTCACGAAGCCCATCCTCGCGTGCAAGTACGAGAAGAAGCGCTTCTCGCACTGCAAGGCGCTCAGCGACTTCAGGATGAGCCGCGACGCCTACTTCGACACGGATGCGGCCGACCAGGCGCTCTTCGACATGCTGACCGGCGAAGACGAGAAGCTCGCCATCATTGCGTCGAAGCGCTCCCTGCACGACCCGCAGAAGCTGCTCGCGGACAAAGCGCACGTCGAGCGGCTGCTTGACAACGGTGGAGAAGCCGGACAATCACTACGACGTCGAGGCTGCGGCGGTCCGGTGGCTTTCCAAGGCCGACTTCAACAAGCTCGGGCTCGCCGATCGCCTCCAGGCGTTGGCGAAGAACCCCAGCGTCGAGGTGCGGAGAGCGGTTGCCTTCGGGATCATCGACCACGGATTCCCCAAGAATCCGTCGCAAGATGCCGAGATGGATCTGGTCGGCACGCTGCTCAAGGACAAGAGCGGCAAGGTCATCAAGCGGGCGGCGATGGGGCTATCGAACGCCGCCTCACCTGGCACAAAGCCGTGCACGCTCCTGAAAGACGCGGTCAAGCGCGCGGACGACAAGACCGACTCCGTCGTCTGGGCAGCGGGAAGCGCGCGCTGCAAGGGTCTAGCCGGGATGGTGATCAACTACGTCGACAAGAGGACGAGCGATCCGACGAAGGTCACGAACGCGTTCGGTCTCGACCTGGCGCAGGCCGTCCAGTTCGCCTGCAGGCATGCGGACCAGGCCGAGAAGAAGAAGGGCTATGCCGTCGCCGTGCGGATGACCAGCGCGAAGGTCCCGGACCCCAACACGCGCTACGCGGCCATGTCGACGCTCGTTTCCTGCGACCAGAAGGGCGCCAAGGCGGCAAGGAGCGTGATCGCGAAGCTCGCGAAGGACAAGGACAGCTTCGTGAGCCGGGTCGCCAAGAAGAAGCTGAAGTCGCTCTCGAAGAAGTAGCCGCGACTGCACCCGTCTCTGGGTCGATGCCCAGCTGAAGTCGTCGCGCGCGGCTGGAGGCCGGGGCCGGGACGGTATCACTTCGTGGAAAGACAGAGTCAGAACGCGAGCGGGTGCGCGTAGGTGATCCCAGCCCCACCGGGCCCGACGCTCGCGGAGATCGTGCCCGAGCCCGAGGGCCAGAACAGCACGGCGAGCCCCGAGACGACCGCGGCGCCAGCCACTCCGAACGAGATTTTGGCGCCCAGATTGCGATCGGCGATGCGCGCGTTCTCGGCGGCGATGTCGCGCTGCGAGAGCGTGCCAGCTCCGGAGCGGGTGTTGGCGGCGGACAGGACCAGAGCGCCGCCCGTCACCGCGGCGGCCGCGCCCACGCCGAGCAGGATGGTCCCCGTGGGCCTGCGCCAGGCGGCCTCGTGCGGCGCTCGATCCGGCGCTCCGCTCACTGGCGTGCAGGGCACGGGCGGCGGAAAGCGGTAGCTCTTCACATCAGCCTCGCCGAACGGCAGCGTGAACAGCAGACGAAGTGCTTCGTTCGCAGCGCCGCGCATGGCGACCCGTGGCCGTTCAGACTGGAGCTCGTCCAGATCCACCGCGGTGCGCCCCGCCGGGATCGCGTACTCCTTTTCCACGCCGTTGCCGGTCGCGCCCACGCGTTGCAGGAACAGCGCGCCGTCGTCGGGGCGGAGCACGCTGACATCGCCGTCGGGGCGCGGGTGGAAGTCCGCAAGCCGCACTCCCTTCGCATTCTCGAGCACCCAGTGCGCACTCCTGGCATGCCCGATATGGATCCGGCGCGCCACTGCGGGACGGAGGTCGACGAGCACGCTCGAGCCCGCCGGCGGCCGCGCGAAAACGTTGGGACGGAAACGTTCATTCGGGATCGCCGCGTTGGCGCGACTGACGAACGCAGCGATCTCGCGATACGTGATGCGACCGTCGTGATCGGCGTCTGCCGCGCCGTACAGGCCCGAGCGCACCTCGTCGCTGAACACGCCGGCCTGGTACGCTTGCCATTCGTGGCTCTCGCGACCCGATGACGTGGACAGCAACAGGCCCACGCGATGACTGTCGAACAGCGGCCCCATGTGACTGAAGCCGGCGTAGGGCCGGCGCCGCCCGCCGGGCCCGCGGCTCGCCGCCAGTAGACCCGAATCACAAGCGTCGACAATGACGTGCGCGCGATCCACGCCGACCTGCTTGATGAACGCGGAGAGCCGCGCCGCATCGAGCCGGTCGTCTTCGAGAAGGACGTAGGCCTTTCCGTGGTGGACGGCGCCGTGCCCGGCGTAGACGAGGTAGAGCGTCGTGGACTGCCCGTGCCGCTTCGCGCTCTTGACCTCGCCTGCGAGCTGCCTCTCGACCTTGGCAAGCGAGGCCCGCGTCGGAGGCAGGGTCGCCTTCGCCGCTTCGGGATGGAGCCGCAGCGTATTTTCGTCCAGGCGCGCCAGGACATGCGTCCGCGCGCCGAGCAAGCGGAACAGGTGGGCGTAGGCGACCGCGTCGTCGTCTGCGTAGCGCAGCGTGGGCAGGTCACGCTCCACGGCGTGATTCACGCCGATGACGACGGCAAATGCGGCCCTCCGCGGCGCGGCGTGCGCGGGACGGACCGCGAAGAGCAGCGCCGCGGTGAGCAGCAGCCCCCAGCGCGTCATCGGGCCACCACCACGGTGTTCTCGGGTCCGTCGGCGATCGCGAGAGCGCCGTTCGGCAGGATCGCGAGCGCCGTCGGACCGTTCAGGCGCGCGGTCGCCAGCGGTCCGGTGCGCAGGCCCTTCTCGCCCGGCTTGCCCACGAGGTCGAACACCTTGCCCGTAGCGAGGACGAGGCCGCGGACGCGCTGGCGGTACTCCTCCGCGACGTAGAGAATGCCGGCCGGGTCGTACGCCAGAGCGCTGGGCTCCCAGCCGTCGGGCGGAGTGGGAAGCCACGTCAGTTGGTGCGTGGAGAGATCCAGGCGTCCAAGCCTCCACTCACTTCCAAGCTTCCACTCACCCGCATCGTTTTTAGACGACGCGCCAAAGATCTGCCGCGTCCCGTCTACGACCATTACCTGGAAGGGGAGATCGGACAGGATGAGCTCGCTGTCGCCGTTCGACGGGTCGACGCGCCACAAGCCGTAGCTGGCCAGATCGCCCACGAGATAGAGCGAGCCCACTCCATCGTATGCGAGGTAGCTCACCCCACCGTAGGCGATGGAGTCGGCTTTGCCGGGAATATAGCCGGAAACAGGCGACACGTCACCCGTACCGAGATCCAGTTCGTCGAGCTGACCATCACCCTGCCCGATACGCTTGACGTAGTAGAGCTTGTCGTCCGACCCCATCGCGATCGTGTCGTTCGGAATGTCGTACCGTTCGACTGTAGAGAAATCGTCTGCCCGGACGATCGCCAGCGGTGGGAACACCGCGACGTCTCCGGCCGCGTTGCTGCTCAGTCCTGTGGGCTCGGGCAAGCGCATGTACGGCCCAGCGGTGTCCGTCCCCTGGCCGGCGACAGCTCCTGCAAGCGTCCTCGGCTTGTCGTGGAGGGGTATCTCCTCGATCTCGCTGTCACCCGTGTCCGCGATGTAGACCGAGCCGTCCGGCGCGCACCAGATGCCTTGGGGTGCAGCGAAGGGCGCCTGCTCGCTGTAGCCGTCGCCTGGCTGGCTCCAGCTAGAGAACAGGGCGTCCCCCGCAAGGAACTTGTATGACCCGGGAATGGCGGCGAGCTGCGGGTCCGCATCGAAGCAGAGCCCCGTGACCCCGGGGGGGCCCAGGCCCAGCTTCGCCACCGTTCCGGTCGCAAGGTCGTATCGCCAGACGGTCTGCAGCGACTGCCCTCCGGCCGACTGCTCCGACTTCCCGGTGTCGACCGCGTAGAGTCTATGGTCGCGCGACATGATCGCGCCCAGCGCGCCATTCTGTGCGGTTGCGTTCGGCTTGCCGCTCCAGCTCGCCGGGGCCATCAGCGTGGTCACGGCAGCTGTCGCGAGATCGACTTTCCTGAGCAGCGAGCCATCGGTGACATACAGGGCATCCGCATCGCCCACCATCCCGTGGATGTCGCCGAAGCGCGCGGCCTTTCCCACGCCGTCGCGCGGCGTGTCGCTCACATCCGCTCCCGCGAATGGCGTGCGCTTGCCGCTGTAGCGATCGATCTCGACGATGACGCGCGGAGCAGGGGCAAGCGAAATCTCCGCCCCGGGCCGCCGTCTGCCTGCAGGTCGTTGTCGAGGGCGCCGAAGAGAGTGGACCCCGCGATCGCAAGCGAGCCGAAGAAGTGCTGCTTGACCAGCCAGGTCACGTCTCCGGTCGCGCGGGAGATCCGCCGGACGCCCGGGGCGAAGAGGCCCGGACAGTGCTGGGTCATGCACGGACCGAGCAGAAATGTCCCCAGGCCAGAGGTTTGAACCCAGTCGTCGGAGCAATAGGACCAACACTCGTAGAACTCGGATGTGAGGTCCGCGTAGGCAGCCACACCCGACACGCTGACGTACAGGAACTTGTCGTCGCCGACGATGCTCGTCGGATTCGCCAGGCGGGCTGTCCCACGGGTGCCATCGATCGTGCCCGTGCCGCCCGGCGCGCCGAGCAGATGCACCAGCTCCGATGGTCCGACCACGACGCTGGTCGTCGCGCTCGCACCGATCCGCGTGGTGGCCCGCACGTGGTACGTCCCGGGATGCATGGGCGCGTGATAGGTGCCGTCGGCGTCGATACTTCCCCCTCCTCCCTCGTCGACGGACCACGTCACCGGAACGCCAGCCGTAAACGACTGCGTCGCCCCAAGGCGCACGTGCGGATCGCTCGGAGTGAGCCCGAAGGCGCACGTCTTCACGCAGGTGTTCGTGAGCTCGCAGCAGGTGTAACCGTCGGCGCAGGGGCACGGTCGATTGTCCAGCGGCAGACCGCCCGTGCAGGCCACGAGCAATAGCGCGATGGCAGCGGCGAACAGCGCTCTCATGGCGTCACCCGTACGCGCTTCGACCAGGCGGCGGTCTTGGTGAAGCGAGCGAGCGAGCCCTCCACGTCGCGCACCGTGGTCGCCTTGTCGGTGAACAGCGCGTACAGCGTCAGCGTCCCCACCTCGAGATGCTGCGCGACCGCTTCCGGCAGCTCGTGTCGCCCCACGGTGATCGAGACTGCCACAGGGGACTTCGCCGGGTCGACCCACGCGGGGAAATACCAATACACGTGCTGACGGTCGTCGACTCCGAAGATCATCAAGCGTGTCGCGCGGCGCGGATTGTCGTACGCGAATGCCAGCTCGTCACTGGCGCGCATCGAGTCGCCTAGTTGAACAGACTTGCCGCTCGGCAAGACGCGATAGACGGAGATGCCCGGCTCGGCCACGACTCCACGTGCCTGGAACTCCGGGGTCGAGCGCGGACGCATCACCAGCAACGCGACACACGCTGCAGCGGCGACCACGGCTGCTGGCAATGCCCACGCCGGCCGGCGCAAGCGGCGCATCGCCCCGCGCCGCAAGCCAAGCGCGAAGGCGAGTCGTTCCTGGGGATCGCGCGCGCCGGGATCGAGCTTCTCGAAGAGCTGCCAGCGCTCGTAGTAGCGGCGGCACGCCGCGCAGTCCGGTAGGTGTTCCCGCAGCCGGCGCTCGCCGGCCGCGCCCAGGCGAAGCTCGAAATGGCGGTCGATCAGCCGCCGCTCCTTGCAGTGCGTCATGCGTCCTCCTCCAGCAGGAACGAGCGCAGCAGCGCGCGGATGCGGTGCTGCTGGTAGAGGAGCGTGGTGCGCGACATGCCGAGCTTGTCGGCGGCTTGACGCTGCGTCAGCTCACCGACGAAGCACGCGTCGAACACCGGGGCCCACTTTTCCGGCAACACTTCCGACCGGAAGCGCTCGACCAGCAGGCGAGCCACCGTGGCGGCCTCTTCGCGGGATTCGTCGTCGTCCAGACGAGCGCTCGGTTCGGCCTGCGGGATCTCGCGGCCGCGCCGGCGCCGGTAGTCGATGGCCTGGTTGCGCGCGACCGTCCCGATCCACGCTGCTGGCGATCCGCCGCGCAACCCCTGCCGGAATTCGGCGCTGGACAGCACGCGCAGGAATACCTCGTGGACCACCGTCTCGCGGTCGGCGCCATCGATGATCCGTCCCACCGCGCGATCGACGGTCGGGTAGTAGTCCCGGTAGAAGTCCTCGAGAGCGCTGGGCGTGCCCGCATGGAAATCAGCGAGCCAACTCCCCCCCGAGGTCTTTCCGGTCATCGAACAGGAACTTGTCGAGATTAACAGAGCCGTAATTCCGAAACGATCCAGAAGCCCCGAATGGTCGAATCGGGCTGCAGCGACGGACGGGGCGCGCCTGCTCTGGTACCTGGTTGGGTGCGCCCGAACGGCAAGAGCGTCCTGGCGGAGTAGCGCGACGCGTTGTCGCGGGGCTTGCGGGAAGAAGCTGTGGCAAGAGCCCGGAAATGTCGGTCTGGCCGACAAGGAGGGGCTCGAAGCCGGCGCTTGGGGCGGAAAATGTCGGCGAGACCGACAAAAAAGGGGCCCAAGCTATGGCAAGGGGCCGGAAATGTCGGTCTGGCCGACAAAAGGGGCTGCAAGCTGCGGCTTGGGGCGGAAAATGTCGGCGAGACCGACAAACGGAGCCACAAGCGGGGCAACAGGCCGGAAATGTCGCAGCCAGACCTCCACGCGAGCCGGAAAACCGCGCTAGGTTCGGGGTCTGCCCCGGACGGTCCGAGGTCCAGTATGGGAAACGTGCGAACAGTCTCACTCAGCGTGAACGGCGACCGCGTCGAGGTCGCTGTGCCGCCGCATTGGACGCTGCTCGAAGCGCTCCGCTACAAGCTCGGGCTGACCGGTAGCAAGCAGGGCTGCGACAAGGGCGACTGCGGCGCGTGCACCGTGCTCATCGACGGCGAGCCTATCCAGGCCTGCGTCACGCTCGCGGTGCTGGCCGAGGGGCACGAGATCACGACCATCGAAGGCCTGATGCCGGCGCACCGCGCGGCGGGAGGTGAGGGCGCCGATCCGATCCAGGACGCCTTCGATCGCTCCGGCGCGCTGCAGTGCGGCTTCTGCCAGCCGGGCATGATGCTCTCGGCCAAGGCGCTGCTCGGCGAAGAACCCCTCGCCCACGCGTCAGGAAATCCGCGAGGCGCTCAGCGGCAATCTGTGTCGCTGCACGGGCTACGTGCAGATCGTCGACGCGGTCGAGCTGTGCGCTGCGGAAATGCGCGGCGAAACCCCGCCGCGGCAGGGCTGGCAGGTGTGGGCGGACAAGCCCGGCAAGGCCGGCGGAAACGGGAGCGGCTAGCGATGGCGGCGCGCGACAGACACGGACCGGAGGCTCCCTGGGGCAAGCAGTTCAAGGTCGTCGGCAAGCCCCAGCGCAAGGTCGACGGGCTTTCCAAGGCAACCGGCACCGCGCTCTACGCGGACGACATCCAGCTGCCGGGCATGCTGCACGCGGCCACGCTGCGCAGCCCGCATCCGCACGCGCGCATCGTCAACATCGACGCGTCACGGGCGCTGGCTCTGGATGGCGTGCACGCTGTCATCACCGGGCGCGACCTGCCGATACGTTACGGCATCATCCCCTGGACGATGGACGAGACCGCGCTGGCCGTGGACAAGGTCCGCTTCATCGGAGACGAGGTGGCCGCCGTGGCCGCAGTGGACGAGGACACGGCGCTCGAAGCGCTCGAGCTCATCGATGTCGAGTACGAGGTGCTGCACCCGTACCTCGATCCCGAGGAGTCACTGGTCCGCCACGATCCGGCGATCCACGAGGGCGCCAAGCACGGCAACGTGTCCAAGAAAGTGAAGCTCGAGTTCGGCGACGTGGACGCCGCGCTTGCGGATGCCGACGTCGTGGTGGAAGGCGACTACAACTTCCACGGCACGACGCACACGGCGATCGAGCCGCACTGCGCGGTCGCGCGCTACGACGCCGACGGCGTCTTGACCGTGTGGTCCGCGACGCAGATCACCCACTACCTGCACCGCGCTCTGGCGCGCGTGCTGGAGCTGCCCGAGTCGCGCATCCGCGTCATCCAGCCCTGTCTGGGCGGCGCCTTCGGCGGCAAATCCGACCCGTTCAGCCTGGAGTTCTGCGTCGCCAAGCTGGCGATGGCCGACGGGGCGGCCGGTGAAGATGCTCTGGACGCGCGAAGAGGTCTTCTACGCGCATCGCGGTCGCCATCCGATGCAGATGCACTACCGCACCGCCGCCAAGAAGGACGGACGCGTGCTCGGCGTGGACGCGAAGATCCTCATCGATGGCGGCTCGTACAGCTCGTACGGGCTCGTCACCACGTACTACTCGGGGCAGCTGCTCACCGGGCCGTACGATTTCCCGTCGTACCGCTTCGACTCGACGCGCGTGTTCACGAACAAGCCGCCCTGCGGCCCGAAGCGCGGTCACGGCTCGGTGCAGCCGCGCTTCGCCTTCGAGGTGCAGCTCGACACGCTGGCGGAGAAGCTCGGCATCGATCCGATCGAGATCCGCCGCATCAACTACCAGGGCGCCTCCACCGAGACGGTGAACGGCCAGCGCATCACCTCGAGCGGGCTCCGGCAGGCGCTCGACGCGGTGGAGCAGGCCAGCGGCTGGAAGGAGCGCCGCGGCAAGCTGCCCTTCGGCCGCGGCCTGGGCGTCGCCGCGAGCATGTACATCACGGGCACGAACTACCCCATCTACCCGAACGAGATGCCGCAGGCGGGCATCCAGCTCAAGCTCGATCGCTCGGGGCTGGTGACCGCGTTCACGGGCGGCAACGACATCGGGCAGGGATCGAGCAGCGTGGTCCGCACCATCGTCGCCGAGGAGCTGGGGCTCGATCCCGCCGACGTTCGCGTGTACGCCGCCGACACCGATCTGTGCCCGGTGGATCTCGGCGCGTACTCCAGCCGCGTGACGTTCATGGTCGGCAACGCGACCATCGACGCCTGCCGCAAGGTCAAGGACAAGCTCGTCGAAGCCGTCGCGGCCGAGTGGCAGGTGGCGCCGGAGCGCGTGCTGATGTCGCTCGGCGAAGTGATCGACGTGGACGACGTCGACCACCGCATGAGCACGCGCGACGCGATCCGTCTGGCCGAGGCGCGCTTCGACACGCTGGGCGCCACCGGCGCGTACAACACGCCGGAGCTCGGCGGAAAGTACCGCGGCGGATCCATCGGCGCTTCGCCGGCGTACTCGTTCACGGCCCACGTCGTCGACGCCAGCGTCGACACGGAGACCGGCCGCATCCTGGTCCACAATGTCTGGGTCGCCCACGACTGCGGCCGCGCGCTGAATCCCGTGCTGGTCGCCGGGCAGATGGAGGGCTCGGTCTACATGGGCCTGGCCGAGGCGCTGATGGAGGAGCACGGCGTCGACGACAAGGGCCTGCACCAGGGGCCGTCGCTGCTGGACTACCGCATCCCCACTTCGCTCGACACGCCGGAAATCCACTCGCTCATCGTCGAGAGCATCGATCCGGAAGGACCCTACGGCGCCAAGGAAGCGGGCGAAGGGCCGCTGCACCCGGTGCTGCCGGCGCTCTCGAACGCCGTGTTCGACGCGGTGGGTATCCGGCTCACGAAGCTGCCGCTCACGCCGGCGCGCGTGCTCGCTGCGCTGCGCGAACGCGCCGCGAAGAACGAGCAACAGCAGGTCCAGGCTGCGCTCCCGGGAGGCGAGTGATGTTGCGCCTACCGCGTTTCGACATTGCCCAGCCCACCAGCGTGCGCGAGGCGATCCAGCTGCTGGTCGATCACGCGCCCGACGTGACGCTGATCGCCGGCGGCACGGACCTGTTGCCCAACATGAAGCATCGTTTGCTCGAGCCGAAGCTGGTGGTTTCGCTCGCCCATGTCGACGAACTCCGCGCGCTCAGGGTCGAGAGCGACGGCTCGCTCGTGATCGGCGCGATGAACAGCCTCGACACCGTTGCCAACAATGAAGACGTGAAGCGCCTCGCTCCCGCGTTGGCCGAAGCGACAGGGCAGATCTCGAGCCCGCAGCTCCGCCGCAGTGGAACGCTGGGCGGCAACGTGATGCTCGACACGCGCTGCCGCTGGTACAACCAGAGCCGCTTCTGGCGCAAATCGCTGGGCTACTGTCTGAAGAAGGACGGCACGGTGTGTCACGTCGTCCCCGGCGGTCGCAAGTGCGTGGCCGCGGCGAGCAACGACAGCGTCCCCGCGCTCACCACGCTCGGCGCGCAGCTGGTGTTTGAAGGGCCGGAAGGGCGCCGCGAGATCCCGATCGAGGAGCTGTGGAAGAGCGACGGCATCTTCAACAAGCACGTCGACCGGGACGAGATCCTGGTGGAGGTCCGCGTGCCGCCGCAGCACGCGGGGCATCGCGGCGCGTACAGGAAGCTCCGCGACCGCCTGGCGATCGACTTCCCGCAGCTGGGCGTCGCAGTGCGTGTCGATGTGGCCGCGAACGGCGAGGTGGAGGACGCCGACGTGGTCCTGGTTGCGCTGCAGGCGAAACCGATCCGCGTCAAAGGCGCTGCCGACGCCCTGTCCGGAAAGAAGCCCGGCACGTCCGCCTTCGACAGCGCCGTGAAGGGCGTGGCCGACCGGGCGTTCCGGCAGTGCCATCCGATGGCCAACATCCCCGGCGATCCCGACTACCGTCGTGACATGGTGCCGGTCCTGGTGCGCCAGGCGCTGTCCGCCGCGGCCCGTCCGGATGCGCCGGTCGCGGGCGCGCGGGCCCAGGCGTGAGCGCCGACCAGCGCGCGGTCGGCATCGTGCTCGCTGCCGGCGCGTCGCGCCGCGCCGGCACCATCAAGGCGCTGGCCGAGCTCGACGGCCGTCCGCTCGTGTCGATCATGTGCGACACGCTGCTCGCGGGCGGATGCGAGCGCGTTGTCGTGGTCGTCGGTCCTCCGCACGGGGCCGCGATAGCCCATGCGGTAGCCACACACAGCGTCGTGGAAAACCCCGAACCCGAGCTCGGCATGTTCCACTCGCTGCAGCTCGGCGTCGCTGCCGCCGGGGACGCGGGCGCCGTCGTCGTCGCGCTCGTCGATCACCCCAGCGTGCGACCCGGGACTGTTGCGGCGCTGCTTCGCGCCCACGAAGCAGGGCAGGGCATCGTGCTGCAACCGGAATACGCCGGGCGGCGCGGTCACCCGTTCCTGATCGACAGCGCCGCATTTGCCGACATCGAGCGCGCGGCGCCGACCGCGATCACGCGCGACGTTCTCGCAGAGGTGGGCGATCGCGTCGGGGTACCCGTCGACGATCCGGGCATCGTCGAAGATATCGACACGCGCGAAGGGCTGACCGCGATTGGAGCGCACGTCGCGCCTCGCGGAGATTGACGCCGGCAGCCGCGGGCTCCCCGAGTGGGCGCCTTTCATGCTACGCGGCGGACTATGGCGACTTTCCGCACATCGCAGTCGATCGAGGTCCGTGGCTACGAGATGAACGCCACCGGCAGCGTGCCGCCGGCGGCGCTCTTGCGCTACGCGGAGCACGCGCGCTGGCAGGCGCTGGCCGCGCCGGGTTCCCCGCTTCAGCTGCACTTCCAGCGCGGCGTCGTGCGCGCGCAGAAGCTCGAGTGCTACGAGACCATCAGCTTTCCCGCCGAGCTCGTGATCGAGACCTGGGTGAGCCGCGTGGGGCGCACCAGCTTCGATTTCTGCCACCGCATCGTGCGCGCGGGCGCCGGTGTGGCGGCGCTTGCCAGCTGCACCGTGGTGATGCTGGATGACACGGGCGCGCCGAAGGCCGTGCCCGACGCGGTCCGCGCCTTCGTCGTCGAGGACGTTGTGCCGTCGGTCGAGCCGCTCCAGAGCGTTGCCCCCGAAGATGCGTGGTCGCGCGAGATCACCGTGCAGCCCAGCGACCAGGACATTCTGCAGCACGTCAACCAGGCCCGCTACGCCGACTATGTGGAAGACACGCGCCAGCTCGCCGCCGCGGCGGGCGCCTATCCCGCTGTCCCGGCGATGCCGGGCAAGCTCTGGGTCGAATACCGCCGCGAGAACCAGAACGGACAGCGCCTGCGCATGCTCACCTGGAAGCTCCACGATGAGCCGCTCGCGCTCGGCTTCGAGCTCCGTCGGGTCGACACCGATGAAAGCGTCTTCCGCGCGCGCTTCGAAGCCGGCGCCCGCCCCGCGGCAGGCTAGCGGATCAACTGCACGTCTCGTGCGAGCAGCTCTCGCCGGGTTTCGTGCAGATGCCGCAGCTCGGGTTGCAGCAGATCTCGCCGACGTTGCAGGTGTTCATTCCGCAGGGAACGCTGTACGGGTACTGGATGGCGTTGTCGCACGGAGTTGTGTCGCAATCGACGCCAGCCGGCGCGCAGATGCCGCAGCTCGGGTTGCAACAGACCTGACCGACGTTGCACGTGTTGATGCCGCAGTGCTCGCTGCTGGGGACGGGCGAGGCGTTGCACACGACCTGTGCGCAGGATTCGCCGGGTCGCGCGCAGATGCCGCAGCTGTCGTTGCAGCACTCGTAGCCGGCCGCGCAGTTCCCGGGCCCGCAGCGTGCGAGCTCGATCTTCGGCGCGGGGGGTGGTGCGGCCTCCGGCGCTCTGGCGTCGGATGTTGCGGCGGGTTCCGGCGCAGCCTCGCTGGGCGCGGCTGCCGCCTCCGCTGGGCCAGCTTCCGGTGTTTCGGCCGGAGGTTGTGCGGTGATAGCGCCTGCTGGCGCGGCCTCCAGGGGCGGGAGTTCCAGCGGTTCAAGCTGGCTCGTGGAGCCCGCGTCGGGTCCAGCAGCCTGGGCGGCAGGGGCCGGGATCGGAAGAACCGGCCCCCGCGCGACCGCGGTCGGCGTCGCCGGCGGTTGGACCGGCGACTGTGGTCGGGGTGACAGCAGCCTCTGCGCAGTCAGCGCGATGCCGGCGCCGAGTACTGCAGCGCCCAGCAGTGTCAGCGCCCGTTCCACCCGGCCCGACTTGTCCATGCCCGGAAACGAGCAAATTGCGTGCCCCGGACAGCGCAGACCGCCGCGTCCAGGGTTGCGTCGGGCACGGCGCGATGTGACGCTCCAGGCGCATCGTCGAGGTGGCCAGTCATGAGGGAAATCCGCACCACTACGGACATCGACGCCCCTGTGGAGCGCGTCTGGAAGCTGCTTTCGGACTTCGAGCGCTGGGGAGAGTGGAATCCCGTGATTCCCAGCGTGCGAGGCCGGCTCGAGGCCGGGGCGCCGGTCGACATCGAGCTGGCCCTGGCCGGGCGTCGCGTACCCATCAAGTGCACGCTGCTCCGCGCCGAGGCCGACCGCGAGCTGCGCTGGCGCGGGCCACGCTCCAGGCTGCAGCGCAGAATGCTCAGTGGCGAGCATTACTTCTTGCTGGAAAAGGTCGATGACGGGCACGCCCGGTTCATCCACGGCGAGCGATTTCGCGGGATTCTGGCCCCAATCGTCTGGCCGCGGCTCGAGCCGATGCTGCGCCGGCGCTACGCCCAGGTGAACGAAGCGATCAAGAGCCGATCGGAATCAGGCCGCTGATATTCGTCATTTGCTCCTCCAGGTTTACGAACGATCGTTCGTACGCAGGAGGCAGTGATGACGACAGATGCCCAGGCTTATTTTCTGAACGAAGCGGGCAAGCCGCTCGCGCGTTCGACTCTCCAGATCGCAGATCCCGCCGACGACGAAGCGGTCGTCGAAGTGACCGCATGCGGCCTCTGCCACACCGATCTCGGCTTCGCCGACGGCTCGGTGGCGCCGCGGCACCCGTTGCCGCTGGTGCTCGGGCACGAAGCGGTGGGCACCGTGGTCGCTGCCGGCGGCCGTCACAGCTCGCTGGTCGGGCAGCGCGTGCTGGTGCCCGCGGTGCTGCCGTGCGGTGACTGCCCGATGTGCCGCGCAGGTCGCGGCAACGCCTGCCAGCGGCAGAAGATGCCGGGCAACGACATCAACGGCGGCTTCTCGACGCACATGCTCGTTCCCGCGGCGCCGCTCGTGTCGCTCGCCGACGCACCGGCGGACATGAAGATCGACGCGCTCGGCGTTGTGGCCGACGCCGTGTCCACCGCCTACCAGGCCGTGCGGCGCAGCGGGCTCGAGAAGGGCGACGTTGCCTTTGTCATCGGCGCCGGCGGTGTCGGCGGCTTCGCAGCGCAGATCGCGCGGGCGCTGGGCGCCCATGTTGTCGTGTGCGACGTGCACAAGGGGCGCATCGAAGCGGCGTCCAGGCTCGGTGTCGACCACGCCGTCGACGTCAAGGACCGCGAGCCCCGCGACGTGCGCAAGGAACTGTGGGGCTACGCCAAGGAGTGGGGCGTTCCCTCGCTTCGCTACCGCATCTTCGAGTGCAGCGGCACCGCGCCGGGGCAGATGCTCGCCTACACGCTCTTGTCGCACGCCTCGACGCTGATGATCGTCGGCTTCACGCGCGACCAGGTGAAGGTGCGGCTGAGCAACCTGATGGCGTTCGACGCCACCGTGCACGGCAGCTGGGGCTGCCCGGTGGAGGCGTACCCCGATGTCCTGAAGCTCATCTACAACCACCAGGTCGAGATCGAGCCGTTCGTGGACCGCGCGCCGATGTCGCGTCTCAACGACTTGCTTGGCGATCTTGCTGCGCACCGTCTGGCCGCGCGCATGGTGCTCGATCCGAAGAACTGAGGAGATGCGATGAAACAGCTAGTTCACGTCGAGCTGCGCGAAGACGGTCGGGTCCTCGCCCTGACCATCGACAATCCCAAGGGCAACGTCCTCACGATGGCCGTGATGAAGGAGCTCGGTGCGGCTCTCGCCGAGCACGTGGACGACCCCCACTTGAGGCTGGTGACGCTGCGGGGTGCGGGCAAGCACTTCTCCTTCGGCGCTTCCGTCGAAGAGCATCGCAAGGAGCTGGCCCCGACGATGCTCTCGGGGTTCCACCGTCTGGCGGCGCGCATCGCGAGCTATCCGGTGCCCGTCGCGGCGCTGGTGGAGGGGCGCTGTCTCGGCGGCGCGTTCGAGATTGCGCTGTGCTGTCACTTCGTTCTGGCCATGCAGAGCGCCAGCTTCGCCTGCCCCGAGATCAAGCTGGGCGTGTTCCCGCCCGTGCTTGCGGCGATGGGGCCGATGCGGCTCGGCGCGGCCCGCACCGAGCGGCTGCTGCTCACCGGAGCATCGCTCGATGCCGAAACGGCCGCCCAGGCGGGCTTCGTCACGGTCCTGGCCAATCCGGACGAGGACCTCGATCAGCTCGCCGAACGCTTCTACGTCAACGAGCTGTCCGCGCTGTCCGCGTTCTCGCTGCGTCAGGCGGTCCAGGCGGCACGTCTGGGAGCCGGCATGCCAGGCGTGCTCGAGGTAGCGATGACCGCTGCCGAGGAGCAGTACATCTCCAGACTGCTCCCCAGCCACGATGCGAACGAAGGCATCGAGGCATTCCTCGCCAAGCGCTCGCCCGTGTGGAGGGACGAGTGAGCGCGGTGCTCAGCCGTCCGGAGGCCAAGCGCGCCGAGATCCTCGCCGCCGCGGCGCAGGCTATCGCCAAGCACGGCTACCACGGCATGAGCATGCGCGAGCTGGCGCGCGTAACCGGCCGCTCCCCGGCGAGCTTCTACAACTACTTCGAGTCGAAGGAAGAACTGCTGTTCTCCGTGCAGCGTGATGCCTTCACCACGCTGCTCGAGAGCGCCCAGACCGTGCTCGAGGGGGTGGAGAACCCGATCGGGCGGCTGTACCTGTTCATCCTGAGCCACGTGCGGCACTTCCACGAGAACCCCGCCGAGATGCACGTGCTCATCCACGAAGCCTCCGCGCTGCCGCCGAAACACCGCAGCGAGGTGCGCCGCCGCAAGGAGGCCTACTACGAGCTGCTCCACCAGATCGTGGAGGAGATCATGCAGCGCAATCGCACGCGCGGCCGCCCCGAGGCGGCCGAAGTGGAGCGGACGACCTACTGCGTGTTCGGAATGCTCAACTGGATGTACGGCTGGTACGAGCCGGCGCGGCACGGGTCCCCCGAGGTGCTCGCGCGCAGCATCCACCGCATCATTCTCGGGGGCCTGGCGGAACATTCTCCGTTCACGGGCGTGCAGAAGAAGATGGAAGCCCACTACGCGGCTCACGAACGGGCACAGGAAGGAGCGACGGGATGAATGAACAGCTGTCGACGGGGGCGGCGGGCGATCCTGCCGCCGAGATACTGACCAAGGCGCGGCGCCTGGCGGACGATCTGTCGTTCGACGCCGTGCGGCAGTGGAAGGAAGACCACCCTGGTCGGCTCGCGGTCGGCTATATGCCGATCTACGTGCCGCGACCGCTGATCGAAGCCATCGGCGCCTTGCCGGTGGCGGTGTTCGGCGGAGGCGACCAGCTCGACATCATCCGGGGCGACTCGTATTTCCAGTCGTACATCTGCCACATTCCACGCAGCACGGTGGAGCTCGCGCTGTCCGGTCGTCTCGACGTGCTCGACGGTATGCTGTTCCCGTCGATCTGCGACGTGATCAGGAACCTCGGCGGCATGTGGGCGATGCTGTTCCCCGACCGCTACGGAGCGTATGTCGATCTGCCGCAGAACTTCGATCCCGAGCTCGGTGGGCGCTTCTACGCCGGCGAGCTCCGCCGAATCGCCAGCGGCCTGAAGGAGCGCGGCGCGCTCGCGCTGGACGACGACGCGCTCAGGGAAGCCATCGCACGCGAGAACAAGCGCCGCGAGGCGCTCGAGGAGCTCGACGAGCTCAGGCGTGCCGAGCCATGGCGGGTGCGCGCGTCGGAAGCGTACCTCGTGGCGCGCGCCGGCAGCCTGCTCGAAGCCGACGCCCACACGGCGTTCATCCGCGAGTTCGTCGACGCCGCGAAGGCGCGCGAGGCCCGCGTCTACGACAACGTGCGCGTCGTCATCCGCGGCTCGTTCTGCGAGCAGCCGCCGTTCGGTCTGATCAAGACGCTGGAGGCCGCCGGCTGCGACATCGTCGACGACGACTTCCAGCTGGGGCTCAAGAGCATCGAAGGACCCATCCAGATCGAGCCCGGCCAGGACCCCGTGGAGGCGCTGGCGCTCGCCTACGTGAACAGCGGCGCGCCGACGGCCTCGCGCTACATCGGCGAGCTGGTCAAGGGCGCTTCGCTCGTCAAGCAGGTACGCCAGGCGGGAGCCGAGGGCGTGATCTTCGCCGCCGCGTCGTTCTGCGACCCGGCTCTGCTCGACCAGCCGATGCTCGAGGCAGCGCTCGACCGGGAGAACATCCCACACACCAGCCTGAAGTTTGCCGAGAACACCGGCCAATTCCAGGTCATCCGCGAACAGGCCGGCGCCTTTTCCGACGCCGTCAAGCTCTGGGGAAGTGCAGCATGAGCGACGACAAGAACACCGAGACCGCCGCCAAGAAGGACGACAGCCAGCTTCGCCAGAAGCGGATGATCGCCGAGCACTTCCAGCGGCTCGAGCACTCGAAGGAAGAGGGCAAGAAGGTCGTCTACACCTTCGTCCCCGGCAACCTCACCGAGCTCATCCGCTCGCTGGGCCTGCTGCCGGTTCTGCCCGAGATCAACGCGCTGCAGTCCGGCATGCGCAAGCTCAGCGGCGCGTACATCGCCGAGGCCGAGAAAGCAGGGCACTCCGAAGACGTGTGCACCTACGTCAAGTGCGACATTGGCATGATGAAGAGCGGCAACATCGGCCCTACCGGCACCAAGCTGCCGGAGCCCGACCTGCTGCTCCTGTCGTACACCGGCTGCTTCACGTTCATGAAGTGGTTCGAGCTCTTGCGCGAGGAGTACAACTGCCCGGTCGTGATGCTGCACGTGCCCTACCAGCCGGACGGGCGCATCACCGACGAGATGCGCAAGTACGTCGTCGACCAGCTCGAGCGCGAAGTGATTCCGGCTCTGGAAAAGGTCGCCGGCAAGAAGCTCGACCTGGACGAGCTCTCGCGTCGTCTCGAGCTTTCGCGCCAGGCCGAGGAAGATCTGGTCGCCGTGTGGGAGTCGGCGAAACACCGCCCGTCGCCGATCGACGGCTACTTCGGCGGCGTCTACTACGTCGGTCCCATCTTCAGCGCGTTCCGCGGCACCGAAGATGCCGTCGCGTACTACCGCGAGCTCAGGGCCGAGGTGGACGAGCGCATCAAGCAGAAGCTCGGCCCCATGACGCCCGACGGCCTGGCGACGGAAGAGAAATTCCGTCTCGTGGTGGAAGGGCCGCCGAACTGGACCAACTTCCACGACTTCTGGCGCATGTTCAGCCGTGAAGGCGCGACGGTCGTCTCGAGCACGTACACGCGGGTTGGCGGCCTGTACGACACCGGCTTCCGCCACAGCCCCGACAACCCGCTGGAGAGCCTCGCCGACTACTGCCTGGGTTGCTACACGAACCTGGGCTTGCCGTCGCGCACCAAGCTGCTCGAACGCTACATCAAGGACTACCAGGCGGACGGCTTCCTCATCAACAGTGTGAAGTCCTGCAACTCGTTCTCGGCGGGACAGCTCCTGGTGTTGCGCGAGCTCGAAAAGACGCACTGGCGTGCCCGGCGGCTTCATCGAGTCGGACCTGGTCGACCCGCGCTACTTCGGCAAGGCCAACATCGAAAATCGACTGCAGAGCTATCTGCAGATGCTGGACGCCCGCAAACGGAGGGTCGCGTCATGAAGTGCGTTGTAGGTATCGACCTCGGTTCCACGACGACCAAGGCCGTGCTGCTCGACGAGCAGGGCCAGATGATCGGTCGCGGCATCACCAACAGCCGCAGCAACTACGACGTGGCCTGCGCTGTGGCGCGCGAGGAAGCGCTCACGGCGGCCCGCTTCACGATGTTGGAGCGCGAGCTGGCAAAGCGCGCGGCGATGGCCAGCGGCAAGGTCCTCGCCGACAAGGAGGATCTGAGCGAGGCCTTCCGCCTCGAGCTCTACCTCGACCAGCTCGTCGAGCTGCGCGAAGAAATCGATCGCGTGCTGAGGAGCCTGACCTACGTTGGCGACCGGGCGAAGCTGCAGCCGGCCGTGGACGAGGTGCTCGACGGGATGGAGAAGGACGCGCCGAAGCTGTTCGTCGGCGCGAGCGCTCGCAAGAGCGACTTCTTCCGCGACCTGGCCGGCGCGGCCTTCATGGCCGGCGCCGAGAAGGTCAGTGCCGACGGCAAAGTGGGGTTCGAGCGCGTGGTCGGCTTGTTCGACCGCGCCATCCTCGACGTGGAAACCCAGCTCAAGCCGCGCGATTTCGGTGCGCTGCTCAAGCGCGCGGCGCATCGGCTCATCGACGACGACAATCCCGACTCGGGACTGCTTCTCGGTGCGGTCGAGGCCATCGTATCGCAGGCCATCGACGAGATCTCGTTCGTCGGCACCGGCTACGGAAGGCAGACCCTGCCGTTCCCCAAGCAGGCCGTCCGTAGCGAGATCCTGTGTCACGGCCGCGGGGCGCATCGCGTGTTCCCCGGCACGCGCACCGTGCTCGACATCGGCGGACAGGACACCAAGGCGATCCAGGTCGACGATACGGGCGTGGTCACCTCGTTCCAGATGAACGACCGCTGCGCCGCGGGCTGCGGCCGCTATCTCGGCTACATCGCCGACGAGCTGAACCTGGGCCTGCACGAGCTCGGCCCGCTGGCGCTGCAAGCCGAACGCGTGGTCAAGGTCAACTCCACCTGCACCGTCTTCGCAGGCGCAGAGTTGCGCGAGCGACTCGGCCTCGGCGAACGTCGCGAGGACATCCTGGCGGGACTGCACCGCTCGATCATGCTGCGCGCAATGTCGCTCCTGGCCCGTTCCGGCGGCATCGAAGACGAGTTCACCTTCACCGGCGGCGTGTGCAAGAACGCCATGGCCACGAAGGTGTTGCGCGAGCTGGTCGACGAGAACTACGGCAAGCAGATCACGCTCAACGCCCATCCCGACTCGATCTTCATGGGAGCGCTCGGCGCCGCGCTGTTCGGTCTCGACGACGTTGCAGCCGGTCGCCCAGCGGTACTACCCACGTTCGTGCAGGCAGCGGCCGAGGCCGCGCCCGTAGGAGGACAGTGACATGAAACAATCGCATCTCACTGCCGGCGTCGATCCCGGGGCTGGAGCGGTCAAGGTGGTCATCGCCAGGAGTCGGGCCGGCTCCGACGGCGAGCTGCTTGCGAACAACACCCAGCGTCTGCGCAGGCGCAACGTCATCGAGGTGATCGGGGCGGCCTTCGACGAAGCGTGCAAGGACGCCGGCGTCGACCGCGCCGAGCTCGACTACATCGCCAGTACGGGTGACGGCGACAGCGTCGGTTTCCGCACCGGGCACTTCTACAGCATGACGACGCACGCCCGCGGAGCACTGTTCCTTCGCCCCGACGCCCGCGCCGCGATGGACGTGGGCGCGCTGCACGCCCGGGCCCTGCGCATGAATGAACAGGGGCGCGTGCTGGCCCACCGCATGACCAGCCAGTGTGCCAGCGGCAGCGGGCAGTTCGTCGAGAACATCGCGCGCTATCTCGGTGTGCCGCTCGACGACGTAGGTGCCATGTCGAAAAAGGCAGAGAGCCCCGAGAAGGTGTCCAGCATCTGCGCGGTGCTCGCCGAGACCGACGTCATCAACATGGTCTCGCGCGGCATCGACACGACCGACATCCTCAAGGGCATCCACCTGAGCATCGCAGGGCGGCTGGTGCAGCTCTTGCGCGCGGTCTCGGCCGAGGGCGTGGTCATGCTCACCGGTGGCCTGTCCCGCGACGAGGGCCTGGTTGCCGCCGTGCACGAGCTGCTCGAAGCGGAGAAGAAGAAGAAAAACCGCCGCCGTGCTCTCGGCGAGGTGGATGTGGTCACGCATCCCGACGGTCCGCTCGCGGGCGCCATCGGTGCTGCATTGCTCGGCGCCTACCGTTACAACCAGCTCGAACAGCGCGGCCAATCACCCACCGCGATGGCCGCCGCGCCCGCGTAGCTCCGCTCGGGCTTCTGGCAGGTCCTGGCAGCCGCTTTCAACTGCTGGGCCCCCGCAACACTGCGGCGGCTGCAAAGCCCGCCCCGGCCTCGTCGCTCTGCTGTGTAACGACGCGTTCAACGTTGCTACGTCCGCGTGGCTCGTCGCGCTCTGGTGAGGCCCACGGCGCGGCGCGCCGACGCACACTTCGGTACCCGATCCGCCACTTCCCCACATGGCGAGGGCCGGATCTGCATGCAAGCCTGCTCGCGGTGAAATCGGCTCGTGTGTTGCTCGCTGTGCTGCTGCCCGTCGTCCTGCTCATCGCCCCCCGCCCGCCAGATGCCGAGGCCGACCCCGCCGCGTGCGGGAGCTGGGTCGTGGACTATGCGCTCGGCGGAAGCCAGCTGAAGATCACGGACACACCGTTCGGCGCCGGCAACGGCACGTTCAACATCGGTCCCGGCAGGCTGCGGCTGCGTTTCCGCAGTGTGCACGGAAAGCCCGTGCTGAAGGGCAGGGTCGCAGTGGTGTCGTACAGCATGCGCGCCTACGTGCCGGTGACCACCAGCGTGCTCGGCGTCAAGACCACGATCACCAGCGACACCGCCACCAGAGTCGGCACGGATCGCCGCGGCAGAGTGGCCAGAGGTCTGTTCAAGGGCAAGCGCCTGTTCTGGACCACGCCGTTCCGCCGCTACCGCACCGACGGCACCCTGACCTGCCGCGGCGCGCTGTGCGGGCGCTTCGGCGCGCCTCCCAGAGGCAAGTCGGAAATCCACATCCCTCCGCGTCCGAAGCGGATGATGCCGCTCCACTTCAAGTCGGGCGAGCCCTCCCACTTCACCAGCTCCTTCTACCTGATGGACAGGACGAAGTCGCCGCCGTCGAAGAACTACATGCGCCTCGTCGGCCGCGAGGTCGCGCGCAGCTGCGAGAAGACCCGGCGCGGCCGCGGCCACTGACGCGGAGGGGGGCGCGCCCGCTCTCCTGTCCCGTCAGTTCCCTGTCTCGTTCCGCGTGAAGCGCTCGAGATCGTCGGGGTGGCTCCGATGATCGACCTGCCCTGCAGTCCCGGCAGGATCCGTACATCTATTCGGAAACCCGTGCACTGGCATTCCTGTCTCGTGCAAGGCGGAAGTGCGGCAGCGAGCCCCCTCGAGGGGCCGCTCCCACGCGCCGCATAACTGCCCGTTTTCAGGTCGAATCCCGTCGGGCAGGCGGGGACACTTGCTCTGCCGGTGCGGCCGGGCGACTCTCCAGTGTGGGAAGCTTGGGACCCTGGGGATGACTTGAACGCCGATTCGGCTTCGCTCGTGCAGCTCGTGCGTCTCTTCAAGCGCGGCGTGGCGAGCCGGGAAGATGCAGCCGAGCTACAGGTGCAGCTCCAGCGCGCCTTGGGCGTGACCAGTGTTGTGTTCGGCACCGAGGAACGCTTCTCCGGTTGGGGGATCGAAACCGGTGTGCCGGATGGATGGCGCGCGGAGTACGAGCGGATCAAGACGTTGGATCCGGCCGTGCCCACCGTGCTCCGCGAGGCGCCTGGCGTCTGGTATCTCGTGGCGCGCGCCTCCGGCGAGCATCGACAGAGTCCCGTGTTCGAAGCGTTCTTCAGCGCCGGATTCGGGGACGGAGCGATGGCGCGTGTGCCGGTGCCGTTCGGCAGCCAGATCATCGTGCTGTTCTATCGCGAGCGCGGCCTGCCTCCCTTCGACGACGAGGATCTAGCGATACTCGAACTCGTCTACCCTCATCTCGTCGGCGCTCTGGGAACGCGCTACGCCCTCAGCGCACTCCAGCATCCCGATGCACCCACGCTGGAGGAGGCAGCCGGAGCAGCAGGCAAGGTCGCCAGCATCGCGTTTCCTGGTGGACGGGTAGAATGGTCGAGCGCGGCTCGGCTGTTGTGGCAGGAAAGGCTGGGGCCTGTGGGTGCGCGCGGCTGGAGGCGCATCGAGCGCGCTCTCTTGCGCGCGGAGGCGCAGTTCCACGCCTCGGGTCTGCTCGGTCGGTGCCAGCGTCTGGCCGGCGGGATCCGCGTTGAATTCGCGAACATGCCGCCACGGTCGACGGACAGTCGCCGGGTGCTGGCTGTGTTCGTCGACGACACCGTGCACAGCCTGGGACCGGACGCGCCGACATCGCCTGCCGAGGAGTTGCTGTCGCCACGCCAACGTGGCGTGGCACGCCTTGCGGCGAGCGGCGCCACTGTTCCGGCAATTTCCGGGGTACTCGGGCTGAAACCGGAAACTGTGCGCACCCACCTGCGCGCAGCCTACCGGCGTCTCGGCGTGACGAATCGCGCCGAGCTCAGGTCGCTGCTGGTCACCGACTGAAGCCGGAACTCTCCCCCGAACGGGGGATGGTTCTGCGCGGGGCCCTGGCGCACCATCGAGGGAACTGTCTTGAAGAAAGGCTCCAGCATGCGCACCGCCCGATCCTTGTACCTTGTTCCCGTTCTCGCGCTGGCGGTAGTGGGTGCCGCGGCGGGTGGCTGCAGCAGCAGCCACCCGAAGAAACCGGTAGGTGGCGGCGGAAGCGCCGGCCAGGGCAGCGGGGCTGCCGGCAGCAGCGGCAGCGGAGGACTCGACGCCGGTGGCAGCGGCGGCAGTGCGGGTGCCGACGCCGCGATCGAGGCCGGAGGAACCGGTGGCACTGCGGGCAGCGGCGGCACGGATGCCAGCGCGGGTAGCGGCGGTAGCGACGCCGGCGGCAGCGACGCCGAAGCCGGACCGCCCGGACCGCCCGCGCTGTATCCGGTCAACGGCGCCAACTGGAACGACTACGTGAAGAACGACGGGACCTCGGCGTTGGACGCCTCCGACACGGCCTGCGACCCGACGACGAACGGAACCGGCCCGGACCTCTGCCTGCACGCCGGTGAGCTGCGCGAGTTCGACATGACCGGACTTTCCAGCTGCTCGGGCGTGACGGTCAGCGACGCCCTGGGCGCCTTCGACTGGGCCTGCGACGACTCGACCGGCACGGTGCGCGCGATCTCGACCGGGCTCAAGCCCGGCAAGTACCTGTCCGATCTGATCGACTGGACGGCGACGCCGCCGACCTGGAAGGACAACTCCGTCACGGCCACCGACGGCAGCAACACCGACCAGTCCTCGCCCGGCGTGTGGTGGCAAAACCCCGTGATCGCGGACAGCACGAGCAGCAGCCTCTCGACGCCGAGCGGGATCTACGTCTTCACCAAGAACACCGGTACCGGCTTCAGCATCGACGCCGATCACATCGGCGTCGTGATCAAGCCGGGCGTCAGCCTGACTTCCGGGACGTCGGGCAACGACGTGCTCTTCGCGCAGGCGCATTCCTTCCTGTGGCTCGAAGGCGAGATGTCGGGTGCCATCGGCTCGGCCACCCTGCACGTGATCGGTGCGTCGTTCAGCGTGGGTCGCAAGCTGAAGGTCAGCGGCTCGAGCCGGACCGGCATCTCCATCAGCAACTCCAACAACTCGAAGTGGACGAACCTGGTGGCCACCGACAACACGGGCACGGGCATCGAGGTCGGCGGCTCGTACTGCGACGTGGAGCAACTGACCGCCCAGCGCAACAAGCTCGGCATCCATGTGCTGGCGCTGTCCAACAACAGCACGTACAAGAACCTTACGTCGCAGGACAACACCGGCGGCGGCATGCTGGTCGGCAGTACGGGGAGCCAGGGCACGAAGAGCGACCAGTTCGAGCACCTGCTGATCACGAACAACACCCGCACCGGGCTGGAGAGCGACTATCTGAACAACAGCCAGTTCGCCGACGTGGTGTCGCTGCACAACGGCAATGGAACCAGCGACGCGAACATCGATGACTACTTCGTGCGAAATACGCTGTTCTCGGACATTGTCGCCATCGGCAGCCCCGGCCACGGCTTCTACACCAGCAATGACGCGAACAACGTGCTCGCGAACGTCATCGCTTCGGACAACGGCAGCTCGGGCGTGTACGTCGGCACGTACTCGGGAAACTTCGTGATCCTCGGGCTCACCGCCGTGAACAACGTCAACGACGGCCTGTACATGGAGAATTCGGCCAATACCCAGGTGCTGGACTCCGCGCTCGCCAACAACGGCAGATACGGGCTGTACGTGTGGCAGTCGACCTACACCGAGCTGCACAACACGGGAACTGCCGACAACGGCACCAAAGACGTGAACCTGTACAAGGCGGACTACAGCGCCTTCTCGGGTCTGTTCACAGTGACCAACCTGTCCACCAGCTGCCTCGTCACCCAGGGGACGCAGCCGGGCCTGGCTGCCACCGGTGGCTGCACCGCGGCGGGCGCTTCCACGGCAACCGCAGCCACTGGCCACGTCGAGAACGGCATCCTCGGCCAGGTGGCGGTCGATGACGCGACGAACACGTCGGACACCAACGGTACAGCGGGCTTCTCCAGCATCAGCGACTGGTCCGGCTTCGATAGCCACTACCGTGGCTGGGGCCTCGCCAGCGGGATGCCCGGGGCGGGGTCGCGTGGGGCCTGCCTCACCGGCAGCAGCTGCCAGATCTGGGATTTCGGCCTGTCGGCGTCGGACAGCACGCAGGCGCGCGGCATCATCCCGGCGCCGACCAGCACCTCGGTCGCGAATCACCTCTGGTACGTTTCCAGCTCCTCGTCCTCCGCCGACTGCGCGCTGATCCCCGGCGCTAGCTGGAACGGTTCGACCTGCAGCAGCAACTACCTGCTGGATGCAGTCGAAGTCGTGGGCGACGGCATCGGCAACGACAACGGCCTGTGCGAGTCGGGCGAGACCTGCATCGTCATGCCGAACCTGGGCGGCTACCAGGGCCACGGCGCGCTCGCGTCGGCCGGCAGCATCGGCAGCGGCGGAACGGTGACGAACGTCACGCTCGAGAAGTACTCGACGAACGGCTACTGAGCAGCGCGCGGCAGCGTCAGGCTGCCGTTCCGTCACTCGAGCAATTGCCGGTCCAGGTAGCTGGCCACGGCCGCGGTCTCGTGCACCACGCGCGCGTTGATCGACGGGCGAGCGCCTTGCCAGCCGAAGGCGCGCAGCGTGCGCGTGTCGTCGATCGCGGCGCTGTCGGAGAGAAAGTCCGACGGGTAGCGGTACGGGCTCGAGCGCGACGCGAAGTCGCCCTGGCGCTCCAGCCAGCGGCGCGCGGGCTGGGCGGCGTGGCAGCTCACGCAGTCCACGCTCTCCGACGAATAGTACGCCGGGTTCTCGATGCGCAGCGCGGACTGGTAGAGCGACCACTTCGTCGCGTCGCCGAGCTTCAGGGCGCGGGCCGAGTCGAAGAGCGGGGAGAGATCCTCGGGCGGATCCGCCAGAGCCGGGAGCACCGTCGCGTCGAAGGCGAGGTCGTCCCCGGAAGCGTTGTCGAAGGTCTGCTGGGTCAGGCCGGGATCGAGGATGGCGATCGGCGTCGCGCCGCCCGCTGCGAAATCGAAGCCGCCGTAGGTCTGCGCGGCGTCCCGGGCGCCAAGCGCGGCGAAGGTCATGCGCGTGAGCCGCTCTCTGCCGACGACCGCGAGCAGCGCGCTCTCGACGCTCGCGGCGTAGGGCCCGTCTAGCCCCTCGGCCCGGAGCGTGGGCTGCACGCCGAGCGGTGCGTTCGCCGGCAGCGGCGCGGCCGCCTGCTGCGCGTCGAGCAGCTGGCCCACCAGCGCGAGGAAATCGTCGACCGGCAGGTCATAGAAGGCGTGGACGGCCGCATCCGCGGCGACGACCTGGCCGGCCTCGTCGTAGAGCGGCTGCAGGACGAGCCGCACCTGGAAGCGGCAATCCGGGCCCGGCGCCTTGGCGAGCGAGGGAAAGCACGGGTCGATGCGCGCGGCCACGACGCGCAGGTGCTGGTAGTCCTCGGCCCGCTCGTGCGCCGGCGTGAGCCGCGGCGCGAGCTGGAAGTCCGCGTAGGGCAGCAGCTCGCCGTGCGCCGCGGTCGTGCTCGCGCTCAACAGCGAGTCGAGCTGGCGGCCGTGCGGCAGCGGAAACAGGATCGAGACGTCGTTCATGCCCAGCCGGCCGTGGAGCGTCGCGCGGGCATCGCTCCGTGCAGTGACATTGGAGCAGGCGAGCGCGCCCATGCAGAGCGAAAGAGCGAAGGCACGAAGCAGCATCCATCCGCGACCGTTGCCCCGCGCGCGCCGGATATTCGAAAGTCGATGCATTCCGCGCGGAGTGTGAATCCGCGGCGACGCCTCCGTGTACGCCCGTTCTCGACGCGTCCCCGACGCAAACCCTGTTTGAACGCTCGCGCTACGGGCTGCCACGAACACGAACTGGACGGCACGCCGGCGCTGCAAGGCACCGGAGGAGGATCCATGGACTTCAAGGGAATACTTGTCGCGGCAGGGGTGATGACGCTGGCAGCGTCGGCCAGCGCCGATCCGATCTTCGGAAGCAACGACCCGGCCGCTGGGCGCGACCAGGGGGGCCACGTCACGCCGGCCCAGCGCGCCCCCGCCGGGAAGTTCCGCCCCGGCTTCGGCGCGCGCATCGGAGGCTACGGCTTCCGCGATCCGCACGGCGGCGTGATGTGGGACGCCTGCCGCATGAACGGCTTCGGCGTGTTCGGCACGCTCGACTGGAACAAGTATCTCTACGGCAAGCTCGCCCTGGACCTGTACAGCGCGACCCCTGCCACGGTGAAACGGGGGCTCGACCGCACGTCCACCGAAGCGCTGCTCGGCGCGGGCTTCCGCATGCTGCCCGACTTCGTGATCACGCCCTACGTGGAGCTCGGCGGCGGCGGCGAGTACACGCACGTCTCGCTGCCGACCGGCGTGCTGAGCGGCGTCTACCCGATGGGCTACGTTGGGCTCGGCGGCGAGATCAACGTGACGCGCCAGCTCAAGCTCGGCGCGACCGTGCGCATGCTCGCCACCACGCGCCCCACGTTCGCGAGCGCCCAGAGCGGCAGCATCTACGGCTCGTCCGCCGAGAGCGCCCTGACCGGCCAGGCCGCGGACAAGCCCCAGATGCAGTACGACATCGCCTCCGAAGCGCAATTCCACGTGCGCTACGCGCTCTGAGAGGCTCCGCGCGGTTGCCAGGACCCCCCAACAAACCTGGCGCTCTTGGCTAGCCGAGCGCGGCCCGGATGCGATCGGCGGCGACGAAGGAAAAGGCCATGATGGTCAGGCTCGGATCGACGCTGGGCGGGGTGGGCAGGACGCTCGGGTCGGAGACGTACAGGTTGTCGAAGCCGTGCACGCGGTGGTCGAAGTCGACGACCGTCGTCTCCGGGCTCCGCCCCATGCGCGCGCCGCCGCCGGGGTGGGGCGCGGCGAAGACGTTGCGCGCGGGGCGGAGGTCGAGGCGCTTGACGGCCTTCTCGATCTCGCCGCCGTGGTGGATGCGGGTGTCGGCGGTGTCGCCGAAGATGACCTCGCGCGCGCCGACCGCGAGCAGCAGGCGCGCCTGCTTGTAGAAGGCGTCGCGGATGCGCTCGGCGTTGCCGCCGGTGAGCGGCACGTGCACCTTGCGGCGTCCATCCTCGAGCGTGACGCGGCCTTCCTCGGCGTCGTCGATCCAGCAGATGGTGCCGCCCAGCCGCGGCAGGCTGGTCATCAGCTTCTCGTGCTCCTGCCCGAAGCCGGGCAGCACGGCGGCGAGCGTGGCCGGCTGCAGCTGGTTGGCCATGAACAGGTAGCCGCCTTCCATGTAGCGCCCCGAGCCGGGGCGGCCGAAGATCTGCTCGTTGCCGTCGTACTTCGCGCGGCGGAAGTGATCGATGCCCCAGGCGGCGGGGATGTTCTTCCACTGCACGATGTTCTCGTCGAACAGGGCGTGGACCATGGGGCAGGGATTGCAGAAAAAATGCTCGCCGATGGCGGGCAGCTTGCTCTTCAGCCCCTGCTCGAGCAAAAAGAGCGGCGTGCCGTAGCCGCCGGCCGCGACGACGAAGGCCTTGGCCCGGACCGTGAGCTTCGGCCCCGCCGGGCGGCCCGTCGCGCGATCGAGCACGCGGCACACCAGCCGCTTGACCTTGCCGCCGTCGGAGACGAGCTGCGCGGCCTGCATGTCGGAATACAGCCGCGCGCCGTGCTCGAGCGCGCGTGGGATGTAGGTGATGAGCTGGCTCTGCTTGGCGTCGTACGAGCAGCCCTGCATGCAGAAGCCGCTGGAGAGGCAGCCCTTGCGTGCCTGCGGCACGCGCTTGACGCTCCAGCCCAGCTGCCTGGCTCCGTCGTGCAGCAGCCGGTTCATGCGGTTCGTGTATGGCTCGGTCGCCGAAAACACGTGCAGGTCGCGCTCGATCTGCTCGAAGTGCGGCTTCAGGATCTGTTCGGTGTGGCCCTCGATGCCGAACACCTGCTGCCACAGCTCGAGCCGGTCGGGCGGCGTGCGGTAGCTGTCGGCCCAGTAGTGCACGCTGGCGCCGCCGACGTTGTGCCCGTAGGTCATGGCGATCGAGCCGTCGACGCTGGTGTGCAGGCCGCGGCCGCCGTCGATCTTGGCGAGCATGTGGGTCTCGCGCTGATCGAAATCGTCTTTCGTGTAGTAGCCGCCCTGCTCGACGATGACGACGCTCCTGCCGGCCTCGGCCAGACGCGCGGCGAGCGAAGCGCCGCCGCAGCCCGAGCCGATGACGCAGACGTTGCACTGCTCGCTCACGTCCTTGCCGGCCTGGATCAGCTCCGGACCCTGGTGGATCACGACTTGCCCGCCTTCCGCGCCGAAAGCAGGCGCTGGTAGGCCAGCGCGCTCGGGGGCGGCTTGTCGTAGTCGACCATCGGCCCCGGATACTGGAGCGCGGCCCAGTTCTCGTGGTGCGAGTAGTAGAACAGGTAGACGAGCTCCTTGGCGGCCGTGGCGGCCTGCACGAAGATCGTCTGCGACGAGGTCATGAGCGAGCGCAGCACCTTTTCGCGCGCTTCGCGATGAAGCGAGCTGAAGCGACCGAAATGGCCGTAGAGCGGCGGGATGTGCTCGATGAACTGCAGGATGTTCCGGATGTCCGAGCGCATGCCGTCGTCGGACGCCCACAGTTCCTCGTCGATGCGCTGCGGCACGCCCAGCTCGACGCCGGGCTTGAGCTTGCCGCTGCCCGGCACGATGGCGTCCACGATCGCGCGCACCACGCAGAACTCCTTCACGCTCAGCCCGATGGCCTGCTCGCCCGGCTCGAGGTGATAGCCGAGTGTGGCCCAGCCGAGCACGCTGCCGCCGACGGCGAGCAGCGCGCCACCGGCGATGCCGGTCTGGATCAGGCGACGGCGGGTGAGCACGGCCACGACGGCGATCCTGCCGCATCCCGGCGCGCGTCGCTACCCGCGAACGGCGCGGTCGCGGGCGTCGGGCGTATCGTCTACAATCGCCGCGTGAACAACCGTGACGAGCGGCTCAAGGTCGCGTTCGTGGGGACGCACGGTGTCGGCAAGACGACGCTCTGCTACGGGCTCGCTGCGCGGCTCAAGTCCCGTGACGTCGTGCTCGAGGTGGTCCACGAGGTCGCGCGCCGCTGCCCGCTGCCCATCAACGAGGAAACAGGGCTCGCTTCGGAGTCGTGGATCCTGCACACGCAGATCGCCGAGGAAGTGATCGCCGAGCATCGCTATCCGGTCGTCCTGTGCGACCGCAGCGCGCTCGACAACTACGTGTACCTGCTGCTCGCAGCGGGGCGTCAGGAGGGGCTCGACTCGCTCGTCGCGTTCTGGATGAAGTCGTACGATCTGCTCATCCAGGTACCGATCGTGGGTGACGCCACAGCGGACGGCATCCGCACCACCGATCCGGTGTTCCAGCGCGCGATCGAGGAGCGGCTGGACCGCGAGATCGAGGAGCGGGGTCTGTCGGCGCTCAGGCTCGATGCGGGCGCGCGCGAAGGCTGGCTGGACGCCGCCGAGCAGGCCGTGATGGAGCGGCTCGCGCCGCGCCAGCTGCAGCTGCTCTAGCCTCGCTCGCCGGCCGCTTCGGGCTCTATTTCGCCGTGGGCGGCGGGGGGCTGGGAGTGAACTCGGCCTTGGTGAGCTTGCCGCACTCGATCTTCACGGAGCGACCTTCGGTCAGCCAGTGACCGACGGGCTTGCCCACGCGCACGAAGCGCATGCCGCAGCCGGTCTTCACCGGTTGGTTGGTGGGGCCGATGACGCGGCCGTTGATGTAGACCTTCGCGTCGAGCGTCGTCTTCACGTACAGGTAGCCCTCGGTCGGCGTGAGCGCGGAGAGATCCGCCGTGGGCTCCGGCGGCGGCTTGGGTGCGGCGGAGGCCGAGGGCGTCGGCTTGGGTGCCGGAGGCGCCTGATCGGCTTTCTGGGCAACCGCGCTTGGCTTTTCGGCAGGTGCCGGTGTGGGCGCCTGGTGCGCTCCGAACATCCCACGTTGCCAGAGCACGAACACCGCGGCGCCTGCAGCAACGATGAGCAGTGCCACGAGCAGTCCCACTCCGCCGCGCGAACCTTCAGGTTGCGGCGGAAGAGCGGGCTCGACCGCCGGAGCAGGGGCGGGCTCGGCTGCCGGTGCTGGCGGGGTCCGCTCGGGCCGCGGGGAGGCGCCCTGCCCGGGCTCCACGAGCCCCGTCGGCACGGAGGTTCGCCCGATCTCGATCTCGGGCGCCGAGATGCGCGCGATGTCCGGCTGGGACGCCATCCTGGGCGCCATCGCCATGAGCTCCGGCTCTACGTCCTCGATCGCTTCCACCACTTCCGGCTCCGGCGCTGTGCCGGGAGCGGGCGGCTTGGGCTTGGGGGGTGGTGGCTTCTTCTTCGGTTTGTGGGCTGTCTCGCTGGCGCCATCGAGCGAGAGGTAGCTTTCCCGCCAGATGGAAAGCGCGTCCCCCAGTCCGTCGAGCAGCTGCACGCCGAAGCCGGGTGGTACCGATGCGCCGATGTTGCCCTCGAAGCCCCTCCGCCACACCACGCGACCGAGCAGGCGCACCCGGCGGTTGTGCTTCGGTGGCGAGAGCTCCAACCACACTTCCTCGCCCTCGGGCACCGCTAGCGTGCGTACGTACAGCCCGTCGCCGCTGATATTGTAGGAGAAGCCGATATCGTCGGAATCGGTGCCGGCCGGACGGAACGCGACCAGCGTCCCGTGCAGTACGCGCGTGCTGCTGCGAGCGGTCCGCCGGTTGGAGAGCAGCTCGTTGGCGATGAACAGGACGCTTTCCGGTGCACCGAGAGCCGGAGCCAACGCGACCTTGTCGAGATCGGCGAGCGCCCGCGTGTGTTCCTCGAGGTCGCGGCGCCGGGTCGCTACGACCCACGCCGCGTTGCTCTTGTTCTTGCGCGCCTGTTCGATGAACTGGCGGGGGGCACCGAGCTCGACGTTGACAACGATGAGTGCGACGTCGGTCTGGAGCGAGTAGTACTCGAGCGCCCGACGGTCCAGCGCGTAGCGCACGTCGAAGCCGGCGTTGGTCAGCACGCGTCCGATCACGTCGCAGCGCTGGCGCTCCGGATCGGCAACGATGGCCTTGCCGCGCGCGGGAGGGGGATGGATCGACTCCACCCGAGGCAGCGCCCGCACGCGCGCGATGAATGCCGGCCAGGCGGACAACGGGACGACATCGTCGACCCCCATGGCGAACAGCTTTTCGACGTGCGCGTCGCTCGGCTCGTCGGCCAATGCAAGCATGGGGACCCGGCCCCAGGATTTCCGGCCCCTGAGCTTCTGGCAGAGCTGCTCGGCTTTCGGGGTCGAGCTCTCGAACGCGACGACTTCCGGCTCGTGGTGCTCCAGCCACGCCAAGGCCGCGTTCGTGTCCTCCACAGCCGCGAGCTCGAGCTGGGAGGCCGAGGCGATGACGCCGAGCTTGCGACGCCGCTCGGCCTCGAGACGGGCCAGAACGAGCAGATAGCTGGTGCGGGACATCCGGAGGGGGCGTGATGATAGCCACTGTCAAATGACGCTCGTCAAGTCCGGGGGCGCGGCCCTGACGTGTGTCATTGGTCAACGGGTCCCCTGGCGCCAGACTTGGTGCAGAGGATCCATAGATGAGGATAACCGATGCGCTCCTGGCGGAGCATGCTGTTTTCTATGCGCTCTTCGATCGGCTCGAAGAGATGATCGCGGAAACCCACTCCGTGGTGGCGCTCCAGACCGCCATGGAGCTGCTGGCTCCGGTGCTCGTCAGCCACGCCAAGGTGGAGGACGAGCTCCTGTTTCCGCGCCTGGAATCGCGCCAGAGCGGTGGCCCGTTGGCCGCCATGCGCACCGAGCACGAGCAGATCGACGAGCTGTTCAGTGGGATACGCTCCATTTCCGAGCTCGAGCTGCTTCGCGGTAGGGTGCAGGAAATGATCGACGTTGCGCGCGAGCACTTCCAGAAGGAAGAGGAAATCGTTCTCCCCGTGGCCGTCGAGACGGTCGACGAGGAGACGCTCCAGCGCATGGGCCAGCAGTGGGCGCGCTTGCGCGATGTTTCGGTCGACTGAACCGACAGCGAGAAACAGGAGGCAGCATGGATGAGCTCGACCGGCAGCCGGGCACCCTGGATACCGATCATGTGGAGGTCCGCACACTGACCCAGGAGGATCTCGACTGGGTTGTGCGCATCGATCAGCAACACAGCGGCCGCTCGCGGCGCGAGTATTATCGCGTCAAGCTCGCCGAAAGCTCCCAGGACACAGGAGTGCGCATCTCGCTTGCAGCCTTCGTCAAAGGCGAGCCGGCCGGCTTCATGATGGGGCGGCTGTACTATGGCGAGTTCGGTTTGCCGGAACCCGTCGCTATCCTGGACTCGCTGGGCGTCTCGCCGGCGTTCGCAGGACACCGCGTCGGCAAGGCGTTGCTCAACCAACTCGGCACGAACCTGCGCGGCCTCGGGATTGCCAAGATCGAGACCGAGGTGGAGTGGGACCACGTCGGCCTGATCGGTTTCTTCCAGCACGCTGGTTTCCGTCCCGCGCCGCGGCTGTGTCTCGAGCTCGATCTCGGGCAAGCGCGCTGAGAACACCGCTCCCCTGCAGCGCCGTGGTTCGAGCGGCGCTGCAGCCCGCGGCGCATGATACGCTCGGAGCAGGTCCATGACCTGGTCCGCTTCGTTCCGCTTTGTTCTGGCTGTCGCGCTCGTGGTGCTCTCTGCCTGTTCGGGCAAGAACACCACGCCCGCCGGGCCGCCTGCTGCACCCGTGGCTCTGCACCCCGACGGCACCGCTTTTCGCGATGCGGACGGCCGGCAGGTGATGCTGCGCGGCGTGAATTTCCGCAAGAAGGGCATCTTCGACGTTTCGCAGCGGTACAGGCCGCTGCCGCCGTTCACGGCCGACGACTGCCGTCGCCTCGCCGACGACTTCGGGATGGATTTCATCCGCTTCCCGCTCAACTGGTCGCTGCTCGAACCCACGCCGCACAAGTTCGACCCGGCGGTTATCGACGAGATAAAGTCGCTGATCTCCGACTGCCACGCTGCCGGCATCTACACGCTCGTGGATCTGCACCAGGATGGCTGGTCGCGCTTCGTTGGCGACGACGGCGCGCCGCTGTGGGCCCACGCGCCGCCCTTGCCTCCAGCGGACGGCAGCAGTGGCGGAGGCTCGAATCCATTCCAGCCCGGTATCAACGCGAACTACCAGGCCTTCTACGACCGGAAAGACGACCTGCAGAAGTCGTACCTGGACATGCTCGGCCGCCTGATGGACGCCCTGCGCGGACAGCCCGGAGTCGTCGGCATCGAGATCATGAACGAGCCGACCGAATTCCCGGACAGCGGCCGGCTGTGGGCCTTCTACCAGCGCGCGACGAAGACCATCCGCGCGCACTGGAAGGAAGTGCCGATCTTCTTCGAGCCGGACGCGCGGCGCAATATTGCCGATGCGTACACGCCCGAGGGAAAGTTCTTCGACTCGAATGCCGTGTACGCGCCACACATCTACACCGGTCTTGTCGCGAGTGTGAATCCGTGGGTGGTAGGAGACGTTGCGCGGCTCGACAAGAGCATGAGCGCCACGCGCGACGAGGCGAAAACCTACGGCGCCGGTCTCTTGATTGGCGAGATGGGCTCGAGCATCGACACCAGGTACGGCTACCAGTGGTCGGACGCCGCGTTCGGCGTTGCGGACAAGCTCGGGCTGTCGTGGTCGATGTGGTGCTACGAGGAATGGGGCTGCGACAACAACGGCGGTGCGTGTTGGGGACTGTTCGACAAGGTGAAGAACCCGGATGGCTCGTTCGGCCGGGGCAAGCTGCGTCCGCCCGGTATCGTGCTGTTCGCGCGCCCGTTTCCGCACGCCGTTCCTGGCAGCTTCTCGGGGTTTCACTTCGACCCTGGGACCCGCGTCTTCTCGCTCCAGGCCGACGGCACCGAGGGTGACTTCGAACTGGGCGCGCCCCGGCTCGTGTATCCCTACGACGTGAAGATCCTGTGCGACGGCCATGCGGTCAGCGCGTCGCGCAAGGGCGGCGCGGTCGAATTCCGGTGCGCTGCCCACGACGTGGAGATGCAACCGGCTAACGAGCCCGCCAACGCGAGCGTTCCCTACGCGGACGCGCTAGCCAGTGTCCAGGGAAATTACGCTTGGGCGCCAAAGTGACGCCGGTCGATGACCATCGTCATGGCTGATCTGGTGTCGCGCCAACAATTCTGGAAATAGGCAACGCATGACCGAGACGCCCTTCAAGACGATCGTCGAACCGTTCCGGATCAAGGCCGTCGAGCCCATCCCGTTCACCACGCAGGCCGAACGCCGCGGGCTGCTCCGGCAGGCGGGCTACAACCTGTTCAAGATCGCCGCGCAGAAGGTCACCATCGATCTTCTGACCGATTCCGGGACGGGCGCCATGAGCGACCGGCAGTGGGCGGGACTGCTCAGCGGCGACGAGTCCTACGCGGGCAGCCGATCCTACGAGCACTTCGAGACGATCGTCCGGCGGCTGACGGGCTACCGGCACATCCTGCCTACGCACCAGGGGCGAGCGGCCGAGCGCATCCTGTTCGAAGCGGTCGTGAAGCCGGGTGACCTCGTTCCGAACAACACGCACTTCGACACCACACGGGCGAACCTGGAGCACGTGGGAGGCGTAGCGCACGACATCCCGGTCGGAAGCACCGACGCGTTTGGTGGAAACATGGATCTGGCGGCGCTCGAGCGGGTCCTTTCGGGACAGCAGCACGTGCCGCTCGTGATGGTCACGCTCACCAACAACGCGGCTGGTGGACAGCCGGTGTCGCTCGAGAACCTCAAGGCGGTGCGCGCGCTGTGCGATCGCTTCAAGGTGCCGCTGTTCCTCGACGCCGCACGCTTCGCCGAAAACGCCTGGCTTGTCCGCCGCCGCGAAGCGGGCCAGGGCGAGCGCACGCCCGCCGAGATCGCCCACGAGATGTTCCGCCTGGCCGACGGCTGCACGCTGAGCGCCAAGAAGGACGGCATCGTCAATATCGGCGGCATCCTCGCCACGCATCGCGACGACTGGGCGGAACGCTTCCGGACGCTGCTCATCCTGACCGAAGGTTTTCCGACCTACGGCGGTCTTGCAGGTCGCGACCTGGAGGCGATGGGCGTCGGTCTGGAGGAGGCGCTCGACCCGGACTATCTGCGCTACCGCGAAGCTACCGTCGCCTACCTCGCTCACGGGATCCGCGAAGCCGGGCTGCCGATCGTCGAGCCGCCGGGCGGGCATGCCGTGTTTATCGACGCGGCGCGTGCGTTGCCGCACATCCCGCCCGAGCAGCTGCCGGCCCAGGCGCTCGCGGTCGAGCTATTTCTCGAGGGCGGTGTGCGTACGGTCGAGATCGGGACACTCATGTTCGGCGACGCGGCCCGCCACGAGCTGGTGCGCCTGGCCCTGCCGCGCCGTGTGTACACCGCTTCGCACGTCGACTGGGTGATAGAGACGGCCCAGCGCGTTGCGCAGCGGCTTGATCGCCTTCCGGGCTACCGCATCGCGAAAGAGCCGCCGTTGCTGCGGCACTTCGCGGCCACTCTCGAACCGCTCGTCTGATCCGGGGGGCCTTTTGCGGCGCCCTGTCGTGGAGGGTCGCGATCACTCCGCCCATCTACTATGCTGGCGGCCAATGCGGGACCTCGGGCCTGCCGTTGCTGTTGCGGTGTCACTGCTCTTCGCAGCACCTGTTGCACGCGCGGGCGCGACGCTGGAGCTGATCGGTGCGCCCACCAGCACGAACAGCATGAGCGCGCGCGTGTTGGGGCGGGGCGCGGCGGTCGCGTACTTCAACCCGGCCCTGTTGCCCGACACGCCGGCCACGACCGAAGCCGGCTACTTCGTGCTGATCACGCACACCAGCATCGATCTTTTGCCACGGCCGCCGGGCGTCGATGTGCCGGAGTCGATCTACAACGCGCAGCTCGGAGGTCCGGGGGGCGCGACCCAGCCGCTGGGCCTGCGTCCGCTGCCGACCGCGGAGCTGGTCAATCCGCGCCAGAACACGCTCGTGCGGGACACGACCGGCTATGCCGCGCTCGGGGTCGTGCGTCCGATATTCGGCGAGCGGATGGTGTTCGGCTTCTACACGCTCCTGCCGCTGCACAGCTTTCTCGAGCAGCACGGCTTCTTCTCCGACGAGCGTTCGCAGTACTTCACCAACCAGCTGCACTACGAGCTGCTCGGTGACCGCAAGACGACGACCACCTTTGCGGTAGCCCTCGGCAGCCGGCTCAACGACTGGCTGTCGGTCGGTGGCGGTGCGGACATCTCGATCGGCACGCGCACCGACATGGCCGTCTATGTCCCCGACGCGGGTGACCAGAGCGTGGTCTTGCTAGGTCCGAACATCCGCACGGCTACAACAGCCGCGCCGTATTTCTCTGTCCTGACCCAGCCATCGGAGCACCTCCAGCTGACGATGCTGGTCCACATGGCGACGTCCATGAACACCGACGGACAGAATGATCTGCGCTTCTGGAACTACACCTACCCGGCAGGGCAGAACTCCATCAAGCAGATCTATCACTTCTCCCAGGGCTACGAACCGCTGCGCGTCACCATCGGCGGTAGCTACTCGAGCCGGCCGCACGGGCTGGGCAAGAACTGGCAGATCGGTGCCCAGGCAGTGCTGACGCGCTGGTCGCAGTACCGCGATCGCCACAACGAAAGGCCGCTCGACGCCTGGCACGACACCATCTCGCCGACTCTCGGCGGTGCGCTGGACCTGGGCCGGCAACGCGTTTCCGCCGATCTCGGCTACGTGCCGTCGCCCGTGCCGGACCAGACCGGTCGCACCAACTACGTCGACAGCTCCAGGATCGTCGCGAGCCTGGCGTTCGACACACCGACCTCGGTGCTCGGTGCGAGCTTCGGCATGGGTTTCTACCTGAGCGGACAGCTGCTCCTGAAGCGCTCGGTCGTGAAGAGTCCGGCTGCCGCCCACCCCGTCATCGACGAAGTGCCGGACAACGCCACGGACATCGTGAAGAACCAGCCGCTACCCGGGGCCCAGGGCCTGCAGACCAACAACCCGGGCTATCCCGGCTGGTCCGCGCAGGGCTGGATGCTCGGCGGAGGCGTCGCGCTCAGACTACCCAGATAGTCTGGCGGGTCCTGGCAGCCGCTTGTCACACGAGGATACGCCACGCCTGCCGTGAGGCCCGCCCCGGCTTCGGCTAGTTGGTCGAAAACAGCTTGGCGACGTTGTCCAGGATGTACTGGCAGTCGGCGCTCGCCGGCAGTCGCACGGCGTCGAAGTGGCTGTTGCACGCGACGGGGTCGGGCGAGCCCTTCGGTGACTGGTTCTTGATGGCTGCCGGGTTCGAGTCGAGGATGTTCTGCTCCGACTTGAAGCCGAGCTTGCCCTGCAGGTGATCCTTGTCGACGGCGAGGCCGTCGTAGGACGACGTGAGGCGCTGCACGACGTCCGCGCTGCCGCTGATGAGGCCGGTGATCTTGACGGTCATGCCGGGGTTGCCATCGTTGTCCTGATCGAACACCCGGCTGTCGGTCGCGTCGGTGGGCAGCGCGTCGTTCATCGGGTCCGCGAGCTTGGCGCCGAGCACCTCGGGGAAGTCCGGTGACTTGAAATGTCGCATGCCTCCGATCATCTCGTACGTGGCATTGCGGGTGTAGGGTGCGAGCGCCTTGACGAACGCGTCGGGCAGCACGGTCTGGACGATCTTCGAGTCGGTGTCGACTCTCTGTGCGCAGTACGACGCCTTCATGATGACGTTCCCGGCGTTCTGCATCAGGTCGACCAGAAGCAGGCTGACAACCCGCGTGTGGAAGGGCTTCGCGATGGCGGGCGCCTGCACCACCTGCGAGCCGACGGTCTGGAACGCCCAGTGCCCCGAGATATCCGCGACATCCGACGAAGGCGTCTTCGTCACGCACAGATCCGGGATGACGTAACTGGTGCCGCCCGTGCCGCCTGCGCCGCCCGCGCTGCTGCCACCGGCACCGCTGCTGCCGCCGTTGTTGCTGTTTGACGAGCTGCACGCGCACAGAGTCGCGCACACCACGAGGGCTACCGCTGCCGGCACCCTGGTCGTTCGAAGCATTGCCGCCATAGACTACGAAAAGCAGCGCCCCGCAATCGTTTTGTCGAGGCGTCGGGGGCGACTGCCTAGAGGGTCTTCAGCTCCTTCTTGACGCTGAACGTCATGCCGCAGCCGCAGGTCGACTCCTCGAGCGGATTGTGGAAACGAAAGCCCTGGTACATCAGCGTCTTCTCGTAGGCGAGCTCGCTGCCCTCGATGTAGCGCAGGCTGCGCGTGTCCACGTACACCGGCAGACCACCGAAATCGTAGATCAGGTCGCGCTCGCGCGGCGGCTCGTCCGTGAAATCCGTTACATAGGTCAGCCCGGCGCAGCCGCCGCCCTTGACGCCAATGCGAAGGGCCGCCGTGGGCTTGCCGATTTCGGCGCGCTTCTTCTTCGCGTACTCCACGGCTTCGGGCGTGACCCGGACGCGCGGTTCGTCGCTGTGGGTGGCCTGTTCCATCTACTTCCAAATGTAGAGCCGCACGGGGCCCGCGCAAGCGGCGTCTACAGGAGCCCCAGCGCGAGCTTTGCTGTGTCGTCCAGGCGATCCATCGTCCAGGGCGGGTCCCACACGAGCTCCGTCTTCGCGTGCGAGACGCCGCGCGTGGACAGCAGCTTGTCGTGGACCTGCTGCACCAGCTCGCCCGCGACGGGGCAAGCCGGCGCGGTCAGCGACATGCGCACGTGCACGTCGCCGTCCTCGCTCACGTCCAGGCTGTAGACCAGGCCCAGCGCGACGATATCGAGCGGGATTTCCGGATCGCGTACGGTACGCAGCTGGTCCAGCAGCGCGGCGGTCAGGTGTTCGCGGTCCACCTGTCCCGGCGTGGGGGCGAAGCCATCGCCCTCCAGCACGTAGTCGTCGCCTGTCTCGTCTTCGTAGGCGTTCACGACATCGAGCTTACGCCTTGCGCCCTCGGCATCCAGCATCTCGGGCTGTGATTTCGATTCTGCGTACATTCCTACTCCGTCGTGGCGGCATTTTGGCCTTCGAGTGCGGCGTGCAGCGTGTGCCAGGCCAGGGTCGCGCACTTGACACGCATCGGATAGGCCGCCACGCCGCTGAAGACCCGGAGTTTCTTCGGCAGCTCGAGCTGCACGGTCTGTCCGGTCACCAGCGCGTGGAAGCCCTCGAACATCGCTTTGACCTCTTCCACGGTCCGCCCCTTGATTGTCTCGGTCATCGTCGACGCGGACGCCGTGGAGATTGCACAGCCCGCGCCCGTGAAGCCGACGTCGCGGACAATGCCGTCCTCGATGCGCAGCTCCAGCTTGAGCTTGTCGCCGCACAGCGGGTTGTATCCCTCCGCCTCGCGGTTGGCCCCCTCGATGGCGTGGAAGTTGCGTGGATGGCGCCCGTGGTCGAGGACCATCTCCTGGTACAGCTCTCGCAGATCAGGCATCAGGAAAAGAGCTCCTTCGCCTTCTCGACGGCCTCGACGAGGCGATCGATGTCGGCCCGGGTGTTGTACAGAGCGAGCGACGCGCGCGCCGTGGCCGGGACGCCGAACCGCTCCATCAGCGGCTGCGTACAGTGGTGGCCGGTCCGGATCGCAACGCCTTCGCTGTCGACGATCGTGCCCAGATCATGCGGATGGATGCCATCCACCACGAACGACAGCACACCGATCTTGTGCGGGGCTGTGCCTATCAGCCGGAGCCCCGGGATCTGCCGCAGCCGCTGGGTGCCGTATTCGAGCAGGTCCTGCTCGTGCGCCTGGAGGGCATCGCGATCGAGCTTGGTCAGGTAGTCGATAGCGGCGCCCAGGCCGATCGCGCCGGCGATGTGCGGCGTGCCCGCTTCGAACCGGAACGGCAGATCGTTGTACAGCGTACGCTCGAAGGTCACCGAGCGGATCATGTCGCCGCCGCCCTGGTACGGCGGCATCTTGTCCAGAATTCCCTTCCGCCCGTACAGCACGCCGATGCCCGTCGGGCCGTACAGCTTGTGGCCCGAGAGCGCGTAGAAATCGGCGCCGAGCGCCTGCACGTCGATGGGCAGATGCGGCGCCGCCTGCGCGCCGTCGAGCAGGACGTGCGCGCCGTGCTCGTGCGCGAGCCGCACCATCTCGCCGACAGGCAGCACGGTGCCCAGCGTGTTGGAGGCGTGCGCGATGCTGACCAGCTTCACGCGCGGCGAGAGGCGCGCCGCGAAGTCGTCCAGCCGGACCTCGCCCTCGTCGGTGACCGGAACCACGACCAGCTCGACGCCGATCTGCTCCCGCAAGAGCTGCCACGGGACGATGTTCGAGTGGTGCTCGAGCCCCGTGAGCAGGATCTGGTCGCCGCGCTCGAGCCGGCTCCGCCCGTAGCTCTGCGCCACCAGGTTGATGGCCTCGGTTGTGCCGCGTACGAAGATGATCTCCTGCGTGCTGCTCGCGCCCAAGAACTCCCGGACCTTCTCGCGGGCGCCTTCGTAGGCCTCGGTTGCGCGCTGCGACAGGAGATGGACGCCGCGGTGGACGTTTCCCGAATCGCGCGTGTACACGCGCTCCACGGTTTCGATGACGACGCGCGGCTTGAGCGCCGTTGCGGCGTTGTCCAGATACGAAAGCGGATGGCCGTGGACCCGCTGGGACAGAGCCGGGAAGTCGGAGCGCACCCGCGCGAGGTCGAGCGGCGGCTCCCTGACGCCAACTGTCCGTGCCAGCGTCATGGTTCGAGCTCCCGGGCGAGCTGTTGCCCTTCGGCCATGCGCGCCAGCACCGCTTCGACCAGCTCGCGTCGGACCGCCGGCAGCGGAACGCGCTCTGTCATCTCGCGCGCGAATGCGAACGCCAGAAGCGCGCGCGCTTCGGGCTCGCCGATGCCTCGCGCGCGCAGATAGAACAGAGCTGCCGGATCGAGCTGACCCACGGTGGCTCCGTGGCTGCACTTCACGTCGTCGGCGTCGATCACGAGCGAGGGCTTGGTATTGACCGTGGCCCGATCCGACAGCACCAGGTTCCGGTTCTCCTGGTGCGCGTCGGTCTGCTGCGCTCCCCGCCGGACGGTGATGCCGCCGTCGAACACCGCGCGCCCGCTGCCCGACACCACGCCCTTGTACTTCTCGTGGCTCGTGCAGTGCGCGTGTGCGTGGTCGATGAAGGTCTGGTGGTCGACGTGCTCGTCGTCGCCCGCCAGGTACAGCCCGTCGAGCGTGCACTCGGCGCCCTGTCCGTCCATGAGCACTCGCAGATCCAACCGGGAGAGCGCGCCGCCGAACGTCGCCACGCGCGAGGTGTAGCGGCTGTTCCGAGCCTGCCGGACAGCCACGAGCGAGATGTCGAACGCCTGGAGAGCGCCTTCGAGCACGCGCACGTGTTCAACCGCGGCGTTGTCGGCCACGAATAGCTCCGTGACTCCGGTCGTCAGGCTGGTGCCGCCTTCGCTCCGATAGCGTTCGACGAGACGGAGCTGGCTGCCTTCACCGGCGATTACCAGTAGGCGTGGGGTGGACAGCATCGGGTGCGCGCCGCCCCGCGCTACGTGCGCGAGCTCCAGCGGCTCTTCAATGATTGTGCCGGGTGCGACCTCGACGATGAGCGCGTCTTCGAAAAGGGCGGTGTTCAGCGCGGCGAACGCGTGGTTCGTGCTACCGAGCTTGCCGAGATACGCTTCCAGCTCCGGGCCGGCGCTGTCCAGATGTCGCACCGACACGCCAGCTGGCGCTGCACCCGCGAGCTCGGGAGTCGAGCGCACGGGCACCGGCGACAGCCGCGCGATCGGTCTGAGCGACGTGAAGCGCCACGCCTCCTGCTTCGGGTGCGGTAGCCCGTGCGCCTTGAACCACGCTCTGGCCTCGCGGCGTAGAGCGGACAGCCACTCCGGCCCGGGTGCGGACGTCTTCATTGTCGCGTCGAGCGCTGCGACGAACGGCACCTCGCTGTCCGCGCGCGCCGTGGGCATCTCGACGACGTCCGTCATGCTCTGGCCTCGTGCATGGCTTCGGCTCGCTTCTCGTAGTCGGCGTAGCCCGAGCGCTCCAGCTCCTCGGCCAGGTGACGATCGCCTGTCGCCACGATGCGCCCGTCGACCAGAACGTGCACCTGGTCCGGCTCGATGTAATGCAAGAGCCGCTGGTAGTGGGTGATGAGCAACATGGACCGTTCCGGGCTGCGGAGCGCGTTCACGCCGGAGGCGACTACGCGCAGTGCGTCGATGTCGAGTCCCGAGTCCGTTTCGTCGAGCACCGCGAGCTTCGGCTCGAGCAGCGCCATCTGGAAGATCTCGTTGCGCTTCTTCTCGCCGCCGGAAAAACCGGAGTTGACCGCGCGCTGGCCGAGCGCAGCGTCCATCTCCACCAGCTTCATCTTCTCCTGGGCGAGATCCATGAAGTCCATGGCGTCGAGCTCGTCCTGCCCGCGGTGCGTGCGCACGGCGTTCAGCGCCGCCTTGAGGAAGTACAGGTTGCTCACGCCCGGGATCTCGACCGGGTACTGGAACGCCAGGAATACCCCTTCGCGGGCGCGCTCCTCCGCCGGCATCGCGAGCAGATCCTGGCCCTGGTAGCTCACGCGCCCGCTGGTCACGACATAGCCGTCGCGTCCCGCGAGCACGTTGGCGAGCGTACTCTTGCCGGAGCCGTTCGGCCCCATGATGGCGTGCACCGCGCCCGTCGCGAGCTCGAGGTCGAGACCCTTGATGATGGGCTTTGCATCGACCTCGACGTGGAGGCCTTCGATCTTCAACATCGGCGCGCTCATCCGACCGCTCCTTCCAGGCTCACTCCAAGTAGCTTCTGCGCCTCGACGGCGAACTCCATCGGCAGCTCCTTCAGCACTTCCTTGCAGAAGCCGTTGACGATCAGGCTCACGGCGTCTTCCTCGGAAAGCCCGCGCTGCCGGCAATAGAACAGCTGATCGTCGCCGATGCGCGATGTGGTTGCCTCGTGCTCCAGCGTGCTCGACCCGTTCTTCACCTCCACGTACGGTACGGTGTGGGCGCCGCACTCGCTGCCGATGAGTAGCGAGTCGCACTGGGAGTAGTTGCGCGCGCCCTCGGCGCCCTTCTGGATCTTCACCAGGCCGCGGTAGGTGTTCTGCCCGTGACCGGCCGAGATGCCCTTGGAGATGATCGTGCTCCGGGTGTTCTTCCCGATGTGGATCATCTTCGTGCCGGTGTCGGCCTGCTGGTAGTTGTTCGTCAGCGCTACCGAATAGAACTCGCCGACGGAGTCGTCGCCCATCAGGATGCAGCCTGGGTACTTCCAGGTGATGGCCGATCCCGTCTCCACCTGCGTCCAGGAGATCTTCGAGCGCTTGCCCTGGCACTTTCCGCGCTTGGTCACGAAGTTGTAGACGCCGCCCTGGCCCTGCTCGTTGCCGGGGTACCAGTTCTGCACCGTGGAGTACTTGATTTCGGCGTCGTCGAGCGCGACCAGCTCCACCACCGCAGCGTGCAGCTGGTTCTCGTCGCGCATCGGGGCCGTGCAGCCTTCCAGGTAGCTCACGTAGCTGCCTTCCTCGGCGATGATCAGCGTGCGCTCGAACTGCCCGGTTTTTGCCGCGTTGATGCGGAAGTACGTGGATAGTTCCATCGGACAGCGCACGCCCTTCGGTACGAATACGAACGACCCGTCGCTGAACACGGCCGAGTTGAGCGTCGCGTAGAAGTTGTCGTTGATGGGCACGACCGAGCCCAGGTACTTCTTCACCAGCTCCGGGTGCTCCTGCACGGCTTCGGAGAACGAGCAGAAGATGATGCCCATGCTGGCGAGCTTGTTCTTGAACGTCGTCGCCACGCTCACGCTGTCGAACACGGCGTCGACTGCCACCCCGGCGAGCGCCTCGCGTTCGTGCAGCGGGATGCCGAGCTTCTCGTACGTGCGCAACAGCTCCGGGTCGACCTCGTCCAGGCTCTTCGGTCCGTCCGCCTTCTGCTTCGGCGCCGAGTAGTAGCTGATGGCCTGGTAGTCGATGGGCGGGTAGCTCACCCGGGCCCAGGTCGGCAGCTTCATCTCGCGCCAGTGCCGGTACGCTTTCAGTCGCCAGTCGAGCAGCCACTCCGGCTCGTTCTTCTTCGCCGAGATGAAGCGGATGATGTCTTCGCTCAGGCCCGGCGGCGCCGTGTCCTGCTCGATATCCGTGACCCAGCCGGCCTTGTAGTCCGACTTGATGATCCGGCTCAGTTGCTCGTTCGATGCAGTCATCTCTCCTCGCTCGGGGCGGCGATCTCGGCCTCTGGCGCGCGCCCCAGATTCAGGAGCGCGGGCGACCGAGGCGCTGCCATGTCGGCCAGGCTGATGCCGTCGAGCGCGCTGCGCACCACCTGGTTGATGCGCAGCCAGTTCTCCTCGACCGGGCACGCTCCGGTGAAATCGCAGCTGCCCTCGCCGTCGCCGTTGCACTCCGTCAGCGCGATGGGTCCCTCCACCGCCTCGATGATCTCGGCCAACGAGATGCGTCCTGGCTCGCGGGCCAGACAGAACCCGCCCTGCGCACCCCGCTGCGACGACAAGACTCCCGCCCGAGCGAGATCCTTCATCACCTTGCTGACCGTGGGGCGCGGAATGCCGGTCCGCTCGGCGATTTCCCGTGACGTGCAGTCGCACGACGGGTCCGCGCAGGCGGCCAGGTTCTGCAACACAACCACGGCGTAGTCGCTGAGCTTCGTGATCCTCAGCATCCAGCACCCATCCGGTAATTCGTACTGAAATAGTACGAATTACAATTGTGGATCAGCGCGAGGGTCTGTCAACCTCGCGCTGTTCACGCTGTGACCGCCTCGTCCGCTCCAGGCGGAGCCGCGCGGCCCTACTCGAATTCGGGCGGGAGCGGCTGCGGCCCCGGCACGATCCCGGCAATATCGGGATCTTCGCCCAGGTCGGCCTCCTTCGGTCGGTCGGCGCGAGCCACCTTGCGCTCCTCGCGGCGCTCGGCCTTGGCCTGCTTCTTCTCGCGCTTGTCGCGCTCCCTCTGACGCTTGCTGAAAGTGGTGCCGCTGCTTCGCAATCGATACCTCCTGGTAGGTGCCGTTGCACGCGTCTGGTCCCCGCGCGGGGGAGCGGGACGCGCGACCTGGACTCCAGACCCGGAACTCGCCGTCGCATCGGGATGCGAACGAGCGCCGCGCCACGGATTCCGTCGGGGACCCTAGCACGTCCCGCCAGAGATGCCCGCCTCGAGCACGGCACAACATTGAATTTCTCAGTTATTATAGCGTGTTGAGCTGCGGTCTCCGGGGCCGCTCCGGGACAGGCTCGGCGCTTCTGCCGCGGCGCAGCACTCCGGACGCGCGAACCGGCCCGTGTCCCACACACGTGCGTGGCAAAATGCCACATGATGCCTTCGGGATTGGACGCCTGGTTCACGTCGGAGCTTCGACGTCCAGCGGCGGCGTTCGCGCCTTCGGCAGATGGTCGCGCAGATCGGCGAGCAGCTCGTTCTGGAGGGAGCGGCGTGCCGGGTCGTTCCAGAGGTTCTTGCGCTGGAGCGGGTCCTCGCCGAGGTCGTACAGCTCGCCTTCGCTGCCGTCGTAGTCGGGCACCCGGGTACCGGTGCCCCACAGCGCCCAGTACAGGGGGAAGCGGCCGCCTTCGCCATGGCTGCGCGGCGCGTACGTCGTGCACAGGTATCCGTCGCGGTAGATCGTTCTGAGGTGCATCCCCACCTGTTCGAACTGGCTGTCGAAAGTGGTGATGATGCGCTGTCGATCCGAGCCTGGCTGCACGGGCAGCGCCGCTCCCTCCATGTACTCGGGAATGTCGATTCCGGCGATGCGGCAGAAGGTCGGCGCCAGATCGATATGCCCGACGGGTTCCTGGATCTCGGCTGGGTCTACGTGGGCCGACGGCGCCGGGCGCCAGATCATCGGGATCCGCATCAATGATTCCACATGGTACGGGCCCTTGAACAGAAGCCCGTAGTCTCCCTGGAGCTCGCCGTGGTCCGACGTGAAGAATACGTCCGTGTTGTCGTCGATGCCTCGCTCGCGCAAGTGCGCCAGCACGCGTCCGCAGGCCTCGTCGATGAGCTCGTTCTCGACGTGGATCATCGCGCAGACCTCGCGCAGCTGCCGCTCCTCCAGCCGTCCGGGTACGAAATGCGTGGGGCCGCCCTCGGGGTTCCTGAAGCGTCCCTGGTACCAGTCGAGCCAATGGCGCGGCTTGTCGGCCAGGATGGCTTCGATCCTGTCGCGCGATCCGGGGTGGCCCACGGGCAGCGGCACGTCGTGCCAGTCGATGCGCTTCTTGACCTCCTCGTACGGCGGGTCGAACGGATGGTGCGGGTCGGGAAAGCTCATCCAGCAGAACCACGGCTCGTCGCCCGGTAGCGAGCGGAGCCAGGCCAGGGTGCGATCGGCGACCCAGTCGGTGTGGTAGTGCTCGCGCGGGATCGGGTTCTTGGCCACCTCCGGCGCGCCGGTATCGCCGCCGCCCGCTCCGGTCAGCACCGCTGCAAAGCCGCGCACCTCGTCAGGGTGGTTCGTCCACAGCCAGTCGGCGTAGTGGTGGCCACCCATCGGGCCGTGCGTGGCCAGCTCCACGTGCTCGAAGCCGCGCCAGGGACCGAAGCTATCCTCGAAGGCGAAGCGGTTCTCGGGAAAGTGCAGGCTCGGGTCCAGGTGCGGATCGAAGTGCGCCTTTCCGATGAGCGCCGTGCGGTAGCCAGCCTGGCGCCTGAGTTCGCGCGCCACGCTCGGTGCGTCGAGCGGCAGTGGGATGCCGTTGGCGACGACGCCGTGCGTCTGCGGATGCTGGCCGGTCAGCATCGTGGACCGGGAGGGCATGCACACGACGTTGTGCACGTGGGCGTGTCGATAGTTGACCCCATTCCGGGCGAGGGCGTCGAGCACCGGCGTGTGGGCTACCTTGCCGCCGTTTGCGCCCAGTGCGTCGTAACGCTGCTGGTCCACCGTGATGAACAGGATGTTGCGCCGCCGGGTTCCGCCTTGCGCCCGCCGGGCCCGCCCTTCCCAGAGCTCCATTTCGTCAGCCATGCGCTCGAGCTCGTTTCTGGTGGAAAGCCCGAGCGAGCCTGCGAGCCGTCGGTGGAGCCCGGCTTCCTGGCCGCGCAGCCAAAATACGTTACGGAACATTCGGGAGAGCGTTCGGCTCGTAGCGGTCTGCAGGCTCATGGCTGCACAGATTCGTCCCGTCGCGCCGGGGGGTCAATCTGGGCCGGCAAGCAGATTTTCGAGCCCGGGCGGCTGCTGCTTGCGCTCATGGTGGGTCCCGAGCAAAAGTGTTGCGGTGGGGCTGAGTACGCCTTCAATCTCCGCCGGGTCGCTCTATCCCGGAGAATGGCTCGGTCGCTACGAGCTCCTCTGTCCCGTTGCCCAGGGCGGCATGGCGCAGGTCTGGGTCGCCCGCATGCAGACCCAGCTCGGCATGCAGCGTCTAGTGGCGGTGAAGGCAATCCTCGCCGAGCACGCGGAGGACCCGCGCTTCCACGCGATGTTCCTCGACGAGGCCCGCATCGTCTCGGCCATGCACCACCCGAACGTCGCCCAGATCCTCGACCTGGGCGAACACGATGGCGTGCTCTATCACGTTCTCGAGTGGGTGGAGGGCGACTCGCTGGCAGCCCTCAGGCGCAAGGTGCACAGGCAGAAGCACAAGCTCCCACTCGGCATCGTGCTGCGCATCGCAGCCGCGACCTGTGCCGGGCTGCATGCCGCCCACGAGGTGCGCGGCGACGACGGCGAGTTGCTGGGCGTCGTGCACCGCGACGTGTCACCGGCCAACGTGCTTCTCGGGACCAACGGCGAGGTGAAGCTCATCGACTTCGGCGTGGCCAAGGCCATGGGGCGGCTGACGCAGGAGACCAGCGCCGGCACGCTCAAGGGCCGCGTGGCCTACATGTCGCCCGAGCAGGCCAACGGTGCCCCACTGGATCGCCGTGCCGACGTTTGGTCGATGGGCGCGATGCTCTACCAGCTGCTGTCAGGCCACGTCCCCTACGACGCGGACAACCAGCTGGCCATGCTGCACCTGCTGTCGCGCGGCCGACCGCCTGCGCCGCTGCGTGACGTGCCCGGCGATGTCGCCGAGATTGTCTACACCGCGCTGTCGTATCCGCCGACGGGACGCTTCGACACGGCCGAGGAGATGCAGCGCACGATCGAGGCGGCGATGTCCCGCCACTGCGCCCCGGTCACGCCCAGGGATATCGCCCACTTTCTGGAGAGCCAGCTGGGCGAGCGCGTCGCGCGGCGGCGCGGCACCATCGATCGGGCGATCCGCGCGGCCGAACAACGCGTCGAGATCGCGAACGAGTACGAGGTCGCGAGCGCCACGGCGAGCAGTATGAGCGCAGGCGATCTGCACACGCCTTCGACGGCGGGGCTCGACTCTGCCGTGCAGCGCGTGCCGGAGGGTGATCGGGTCCTCGCGTCCCCGATTCCCCCGTCGCCAGCGCAGCCCGCCCTGGACGATCTCGATCTGGATCAGTCCATGAAAACGCTCGGAACGCGGCGCCACCTGAAGCTGGTCGTGTTCGCCTGCATCGCGCTGCTGCTGCTGCTCGGCTACGCCGGCTACATGGCGTGGATCCGGATGACGATGTAGTGCGCCCGCGCTTCAGCGCCAGTCGAAGTAGAACGACTCGACGCGCTCGGGAAGCGCGAGCCCCGTGAAATCAAAGAGCGACACGATCAGATCCTTCGGGAAGAACACGAAGCGGGCGCGCAGCAGCGGACGCGGATCGAAGTAGGGGATGAAGGGCATCTGCAGGCCGACCCAGCCCAGGGCCTTGGCTTCGAGACACAGAAGTCGCGCCAGATCGCGCGCTTGTGCCCGCATCAGGCGGTAGGTGTGGACCAAGTCGAGCCACCCGAACGGAACCCAGCGCCCGAAGCCGGCGAGGCGCATCTTCCACGCCACCATGAAGCCATCCACCTTGCCCGACTCGTCCTCGTGCACCACTGCGAGCACGTCCGGATGGGCGAGGTAGTAGAGGAAATCATCGTGGTCGCGCACCACGGCGAGCTGGTTGTGCTCGACGTGATCGGCCGAGAGCTCGAACAACCGCTCGGCGTCGTCGGGGCGGAAGCGGCGCACGCGCTGGGTTTTCGGACGCGGGGTTGTCGAGAGCAGCGAAAGACCGAGACGCTCGAACCAGCGCAGCTTCACGACCCCGGCTCCGGCCTTCACGTCGAACACGCGGATCAAGAAGCGGCGAACGCGCGCCATCTCGCGCATCTCCAGACCGGCTTCGCGTGCGACGGCGCGCCCCATGTCGATGCCGTGCGCCTCCGGTTCGAAGAACGCGAAGCCGCCGTCGAAGCCGCGCTCTCGCGCGATCTCGAGCAGCTTCATGCCCATGCGCTGGGACAGCTGCTTCCGCTGATGCGCGTGATGCACGGCGGCCCACGCCGGTACGCCAAGCCGGTAGATGCGCCCCCGGCAGGAGACGTTGCGCGGAATGCCGCCGAGGAACCCGACGACCTTTCCGCTTTGACGATGCACCGCACGGACGAACAGATCACGCGGCATTGCGGGCGAGCCGAACACGAGCGAGAAGGTGCTTTCGGAAAAGGCGATCGTCCCGCCTTCTTCCGTCGCATCCTCGACGAAGGCCGTCTCGATCAGCTCCGCCAGATCGCCATAGCCCGACTCGTCCAGCGAGAACTGTTCGATGCGATACTCGTCGCTGTCCGTCACGGCGGCAGGGTACCGCCACGTCGCGCCCGCCGGACTAGTCGATTTCCAGCGACTGGACCTGTCCGCGGAAATAGACGAAACGCCCGCTCGGCAGCTCCCAACGGGCTTCGCCGTAGGTGGGCACGCGGACCGCGCCGAGCTGATCGTGCTTCGAGAGCTCGGCGACCCAACGGCGCGGCACCACTGCGCCCTTCTCGATGCGGGGACGCATCGCGACGCTGCGGATGATGTCGCCCTGTGCGTCCAGCTCGAGTTCCACGCTCGCACGCTCCTTGCCCTCGCCCACGGCCACCTCGAGCTTCCTGTCGCCGAGCGAGCGGAACTGCAGCGCGGGGTTGTCCCGGATCGCATGAGGCGCCCACGCCAGCTCGGTGAGATAGCGCTGGATCCCCGCCCGCTCGAGGTGCTCGCAGCCAGCGTCGGACAGAGGGATGGCTCCCAGCAGGCGCAGCTCCGTGCTCGCCGACTCCGGTGTCAACTGGTCGAGGATTTCGATGCCGACGCCGGGTCCGACCTTCATCCTGGCGTGCCATACGAAGCCCACGTCGCGCACGGCGAGGCGCTGCACGGCGGAAAATGGCGTCCAGTCGCCGTCGGGACTTCTGCGGAGCTCGCCTTGCTGGGCGATGCGCACGACGCGAGGGCTTCCGTTGGAAGCGACTCCCGCGCGGGCCAGATACTCGAGCGCGATCGCCGGCAGTTGTGGGCGTGGTCCGGTCGCCGTCGACTTCGCGAGATCTTTCTTCGCCTGTGCGACCTGGGCGTGGAAGCGCGTTGCAAGCATCCGCAACACGACGGCTGCCAGCACCAGCGCTGCCAGCGTCGCGCCGAGCGCGATCTGGGTCCTCCTCCTCATCGCGGGGATCATAGCGCCGGTCCGCCGGACTTGCAGGGGGGGGCGGCGCTAGCGCATCCTTGGCAGGTGTTCTGCGCGCGGCATTCTGCCACGGTTGTCATTTCCGCAGCTTTCCTGCTGCTCACAGCCTGTAGTGCAAACCCGGACACGCCGGGGCCAGGCGTCCACGCCAAGGGCACGCACGAGACGCTCGCCGAGGGCGCCTTCCTGCCCCTGTCGGTGAAGAGCGGCGCCATCGTCGACGCCGAAGGACGCCAGGTGATCCTGCGTGGGATCGAGCACCACTCGCTTCAGGACGTTGACCACGGTGGGCGTGAGGTCAGACCGGACGACTATGCGCTGATCGCGTCGTGGGGCTTCACCACGATGCGCGTGGCCATCTCCTGGAGCCGCATCGAGCCCGAGCGCGGCAAGTACGATACCGCCTATCTCGACCAGATCGGCGACGTACTGGACAGGGCGAAGGCAGCAGGACTGACCGTGATCCTCGAGTGGCACCACGACTTGTGGGGGCACTGCGCTGTCGACCCGAAGAGCACGCTCGCGCTGTCGGCGAACGGTGCGCCCGACTGGACCTGTCCGGCGGACTACACGCCGAGCACGACCGGCTACAGGCAGTTGTTCGACCACCTCTGGAACAACGACGCCGGGCTCATGGACGCCTACCTTGCCGCCTGGGGCAAGGTGATCGCGCGTTTCGGCTCGCACCCGGCGCTGCTCGGTTACGACATCTTCAACGAGCCTGCCGGCACGCTCAAGCAGCCGGACTTCGAGAAGCAGCAGTACCTGCCTGCGCTGCAGCACATCATCCCCGAGCTACGCAAGGAAGGCGCGAAGGGGATCCTGTTCTTCGACGCTCCCGGGATCCGCAACGAGACGCTGCAGATGTACGCGGAACCGATCTCGAAGCTCGATCCGGATATCGTGTACGCCCCGCATCTGTACTCGGGCTGGACCAACCTCTACCTGCTCAAGCAGCCGCCCAACCCGGACAACAAGAAGCTGGACTTTGCCAACGCGGCCAAGGAAGCCGCGACCTTCGGTGTGCCCTGGTGGAATGGCGAGTGGGGCGTGAACAACGATCTTCCGAGTGCGGACCAGGATCTGGAACTGCACGTCGGCCTCGAGGACAAGTACCTCGTCGGCTCGAGCTACTGGGCGTTCGAACAGGCCACGCCGAGCAAGGGTGATGCGTCGATCTCCGGCGCGCAGGCGGTGCTCGACGAGCATCGCAACGTGCGACAGGACATCGTCAACCGGCTTTCGCGGCCGTATCCGATCGCGGTGCCCGGCAAGCTCGATTCGCTTTCCTACGACTTTTCCAGCCATGCCCTGGACGTGAAGCTCGAGGCCAACGGCAGTACGAGCCCGGCGATTCTGTATGCTCCCAAGCGGCACCTCGGCGCCTCGATCTGTCTGGACGTGAGCGGTCCGTCGGGATGGAGTTGGGACTATCACGCCGACAATCAGCGGATTGTAATACGGCTGCCGGCGGGCACGTTCACGCTGCACCTGGCTCCCTGTGCGGGCTGACGTCGCGTGCTGTGGAGCCTATACTGCGCTGCATGCCCGACGTAGAGCACACTCCGAATCTCGTCGGGCACACGATCGCGCGGCGCTACGAGTTGCAACAGATCATCGGTCGCGGCGGACACGGACTGGTCTTCCGCGCGCTGGATCGGCTGACCAACGAAGTCGTCGCGGTCAAGATGCTGACCGACTCCGCCGCGCAGAATCCGCAGCTGGTCGAGCGGCTCAAGCGCGAGCAACGCGCACTGGTGGAGCTGGCTGGTACCAGCGCCGTGCGCGTCTACGACCTGGTCGCCAGCGCAGCGGGCAAGCTGTGCCTGGTGATGGAGCTGCTCGACGGCATCGATCTCGAGCAGCGCCTCGAAGAGCTGGAGCAGCGCCGCGAACGCATTGCACCCGAGGAGCTTGTGCTCCTGCTGTCGCCCATCGTCGACACGCTCGAGCGCGCGCACGCTGCCGGGATCCTGCACCGCGATCTGAAACCGGCCAACGTGTTCCTGGTCTCGCGCCGCGCCGGGGGAGGGGTGCGCCTGCTCGACTTCGGACTGGCGCGCATGCAAGAGGCGAATCCGCTCACCGCGGCAGGCACCATCGTCGGCTCGCCCAGCTACATCGCGCCCGAGGTGTGGAAAGGGCGCACCGACCAACTCGACCGCCGGGTCGACGTCTACTCGTTCGGCGTCATCGTCTTCCGCGCGCTCGCTGGGCGGCTGCCGTTCGAGCTCGACTCGCTGAGGGACAAGTTCATTGCGACGACCACGGCGGAGCGGCCGAGCCTGTGCGAGCTCAGGCCGGCGCTGTCGCCGGACATGGATCACTGGGTGCAGCAGGTGCTCGCCATCCATCGCGACGCGCGCTTCGACAGTGTGCGGGCCGCCTACAGCGCGCTGCTCGGCGCACTCGGCGTGCCGTCGGCGCGGCCGGCCGCGACAGCGGACGCCATGGACGGGCCGATCGAGTCGTCGCGGATCGTGTCGGTGGGAGTGGCCGAACCGGTGCCGGCGCAGCAGAGCGTGTTCGCCGCGTCGATGCCCGAGCGCTCGCTGGTGAGCGAGTGGTTGGCGAAGAGCGCGCCGGGTGTCGAGACGTTGCCTGCGGCTGAGGGCTCTGAAACCAGCGAGCTCGAATCGCAGGCGGCGCCTGGCTTGTTCGATCCGGGACAGGTACCAACCGGCGAGCGCTCGCTGGTGAGCGAGTGGCTGGCGAAGAGCGAGCTCGATGTCGAGCCGCCGGCCACGCCGGAGGACACCGGCGTGAGCGATTTCGATCCGAAGACGGCTCCGGGGCTGTTCGATCCGACGCGCATGCCTGCGGGCGAGCGCTCGCTGGTGAGCGAGTGGCTGGCCCAGAGCGACATCGCGGTGGAACATCCGCCGGAGCCGCCGGCAGCGCAGAGCAGGGGGGCCGCGAAGAAGAAGCCTGCCAAGAAGAAGACCGCAAAGGCAGGCGCGAAGAAGAAGACCGCGAAGAAGAAAGCCCCTGCCAAGAAGAAGACCGCCAAGAAGAAGACCGCCAAGAAGAAGACCGCCAACAAGAAGAAAGCCCCCGCCAAGAAGAAGGCGGCGAAGAAGAAAGCCCCCGCCAAGAAGAAGAAGAAGACGGCGGCGAAGAAGAAGGACTAGCGGCGGCGCGCGCGGTGACGGTCATCGCGTTGTGTGAGAGCATCGCTGTGATGAACCTGCGTGCTCTCGGTCTGTTGCCGCTCTTGTTTGCTGTGGCCTGTGGCTCGGGCGGAAGCCGGGCAACGAGCGGCGCGGGCGGCGCCGCCGGCAGTGACGCTGGCGTCGGGGGCGGCGGGAGCAGCGGCACGGGCGGCAGCAGCGCGACGGGTGGCGCGGCGGGCACGACCAGCGGCGGCGCGGGCGGAGTGTCGGCCGGCGGCGCGGCGGGTAGCGGTGGCAGTGGCGGACAGAGCAGCGCGCCGCCCAGCGCGGCAGACCTGCTGGCCCTGCTCAAGAACTGCCAGCAGGTGTCGAACGGGATGTACAAGACCGACAGCAACACCAGCGCCACGGTGCCTGTCTGCCAGCTGCAGGGCGCGGTCTACTGGCAGGCCGACATGGACGTCGACTGCGACGGGCTGACCAGCACGCAGTGCAACAAGAACACCGACCCTTGGTACCAGGCGCAGACCGCTGCGACGGACTCGCAAGGCAACTACCTCGACGCGGCCAACTTGCCGTACGTCGTCGTGCCGGGCATCAGCTCGATCTTCTCGTACAAGACGGCGGGCCTGCACTTCGGCAGCATCATCGCCGTCATCTACAAGGGCAAGGTGACCTACGGCGTGTTCGGAGACATCGGACCGAGCAGCATCATCGGGGAAGCGTCGTACGCGATGGCCAATAGCCTCGGCATCAATCCCGACCCAGCAGTGGGCGGCGCGGACAGCGGCGTCACCTACATCGCCTTCACCGGCCAGAGCGGTGTGGCTCCGGTGATCGAGGACCACGCCGCCACCACGACGCAGGGCGAGCAGCTCGCGAGCCAGCTGGTGCAGGCGAACTAGCTCGATCAGCCTTCCGGTTGGAGGTCGAGCTCGGGATAGCGGCGGAAGATGCCGTCCTCGTTGAACGGTATCCGGCGCTCCGAATCCAGGTAGGCCGCGATGCGCGGGCGCGCGGCCACCGCGTCGGCCAGCGCCCTGAGCCGCCGGGTCTGCGGGGCGAGCTTCTTCATCGCCGCCGGGAAGGCGTAGTCCAGCCCCACCATCACCTGGAACATGGACAGGTCCACGTAGCTGAGCGTGCTGCCTATCAGGTGCTTTTCGTCACTCTGCACGTTGCGCTCCAGCACCCGCTCGAAGTACCCGAGGTACTTCGGGATGCGGTGGTTCACGAACTCCTTCGCGTAGCGCTTCGCTTCGGCCTTCTGGTCTTCGTAGTACAGGCTGCTGCCGACCGGGTGGTGGGTGTCGTGCGCCTCCTTGACCAGGTCGGTGATCGTCAGCTCCAGCTGGTGCGCGCCGAGGCGGCTCTTCTCGTCATCCGGGACCAGCCCCAGGCGGGGCCCGAGGTACATGAGGATGGCGGCGGTCTGTGCGATGACGAAGTCGCCATGCCGCAGGATGGGCGGGGCGTAGGGCAGCAGCCCGCCGTCACCCGACTCCAGCACCTGCCTGAGCGCCTTCATTCCGCCGCTCTGCCGGGCCACGTCGGAGTAGTCGGCGCCGGCCTCTTCCAGAGATAGGCGGACGAACTCGCCGCGACCCTGGATCGACGGCCAGTACAGAAGCTCATAGCGCTCGGACATGCTGCCTCCTCGGTGGCCGGGACGGAGCTGTCGCCGGCGTGCAGAACTGCTTGCGGCTCCCGCGCGGCATCGTCAACACAGAAGCGGCGCTTTGCTTGCCCGGATCCGGCCGTTTCCGCTTCAATTTCATGGTGAACGCTGCGACCCGCGCCCGACGGCTCTGGGCGATGCGCCCCGATCTGCCCGAGTACGCGGGACGCCTGGGCCCGGTCGGAATTGCGCTGCTGGTCGGCGCGCTCGGCGGAGGTGCCGTCGCAGCTCGGTTGGCCCGGAGTCACGCCCCGCGCCCGCCAGATCCCCCGGCCCAGGCCGCCGTCGTGGTCGCCCGAACGCTGCCGGTGGCTCCAGTGACCATCACCGCCGCGCCGGACGACGACGATCCGTCCGGGTGGTCGAAGCGCCCCACGCCGATGCGCCCCGAGGAGGCCGCGCAGCATCTGTCCGACGCCTGGGAGGCTGTGCTCGGCAAGCCGCCTCCGGACAAGGCGCTGGCGCTGCTCTGGGCGCAGTGGGCGCTCGAGACGGGGCGCGGCCGCTGGATGGTCGACTTCAACTTTGCCGGCGTGAAGGGTACGGCTCCCCGCGGCGGCAGCGCGGTGTGGTGGACGAGTGAAGGCCCGGACGACGACGCACGGCGCGTGCGCAGCCGCTTCCGCGCCTATCGAAGTGCCGAGGAAGGGGCTCGTGACTACGTGCGCATGCTGAAGCGGCGCTACCCGCTCGCGATCCGGGCGGCTCGTCGTGGCGACGCCAAGGGTTTCGTGCAGGCGCTGGCCCGCCGCGGTTATTTCACTTCCGAGCCCGACGCCTACTGTCGCGCGCTGTCCAGCCTGTCGCACCAGTTCCTGGACGACGACTTCGACGGCCTGCCGCCGTCGTGAGGCTCCCGGCTACTTCCTGGCCGGACAGCCGCCGGGTGGCGCCTTCTTCTCGCGTTCTGCGATCGTCTTCTTGGCACTTTTCAGTTTCACGCCGAAGACCCCGAGATCGTAGCCGACCTCGGCCACGTACTTGACGTAGCCGTACTTGCACACGGGGCCCCACTTCAGGGACGTGCCGACGACGACGCCGGTATGCAGGAAGGGCACGAACACGTTGTCGAAGACGCCGACGCTGACGCGGGGGAACGCCACGCCCCACTGCGCGTCGACCGGGATGCCGATCATCGCCGCCGAGTCGAACGGCTTGGGCGAAAGCGTCAGGTTGCCGATGTTGCCCTTCACCTTGACGTTGTTGCCGGCGTACGAAAACCCGCTGCTGCTCCGGAACCGGAATCTGGCCGTGGCGCGAGCCGAAGCGCGGGCCGGCACAGTGATCGAGCCGATCAGCTTGGCTCCCACGCTGATCTTCACCGGCACCGGTCCGACCATCACGAGATAGCCGAACATCGCGCCCGGAAACGGGAAGTCGATCTTGCCGAGGCCCGAGCCGGCTGCCGCCACGGAGAGCGTGATGTCCCCGACCAGCTCCGGCTGCTCGTAGTCGAGATCGGTCAGCTTGTGATCGGCGTAGTCGGCGCGGGCCCTGCCTCGCACGTTCTCGAAGGTCCCATGCGCGGTGTACGCGAGCGTTGCCTTTGGCCCCTGCTTCTTGATGGCTTCGATCTTGATGTCGACGGCCTTGCCCTTCGGCTCCAGGCGGAACTTGTAGGTCATCGGGCCGCGCTGGAACGCCCAGTCTATCGGGCCTTGCGACAGCACGCCGGGGCTGGAAAACGCGTTGCCCTCGGACCGGAGCCTCGTGCTGGCGAAGCGCCCGTTGCGGTCGAGGCGCGCGAGTGCACGGCTTTGGTCCGCGGGGGCCAGCGCCGCGGTGACGTGCGCGCGATCGAGCGGCAGCGACACGTCCCAGGCGACGGTTCCCTGCTCGATGGCGTCGGCCAGCGTAGCGGGGCTCGTGTGCACGACGAGCCGACCGCTGCGACGCTGGACGCTTTCGACGCGGGCCAGCGCCTTCCCGTAGACGAGCAGCACCTTGCCCGGCTTGATCCTGCTCGCGCGCGCCCCGAGCTTTTGGGCGTCGAAGTCCAGCTCCCCGGGTTTCTTCGCGCTGAGCGCGCGCGCGACGTTCTGGTCCAGCACCACGGCCTCCGGCGCGTACTTCACCTTGTAGGTGGTCTTCGCATGCGCGGCGCCGAGCGGTGCGGTCCTGACGACCAGGTGCTTCGCTGCCTTCGATGTGGGACCCGGCACCGCTGCCGATTGGGGCGCCGCCGACGTGGTAGCCGTCGGTGCCGCATGAGCTGGCTCCGACGCGGTCGGCATGGGCGCGGACGTGCCCGGTGGCGCCGTCCGCGCCGCGCGGCTCTCGCTGTGCGTCTGCGGCGCGCCGCACGAAACGCAGGCGAGCAGGCCCGCCGACAGCGCAAGGGCGGTGGGGCTCCGGCGCAGCACTAGAATCCCGCCTTGGCTCCGGTCATGCCGTAGCTGATCAACTCGACGCTCGTGCCGTCCTCCAGCTCGCTCTTGACCAGCCCCATGATGGGCACGGCTGGATGGCTCCAGTGCGTTCCGGTTGACTTCAGCCCTCCGAATTTCGACGTTGCCCGCCATTTGTAGCAACCCTTGAAGCTGCCGGCTGCGACGGTCTTGTCCTGCTGGGGTTTGCCCGCGAGCTTCGGGACGGACAGAGCATCCAGGTACTTGCTCGTGCCCTTCTCGATGGCGCGCATCATCGCGCCGTGGAATTCCTGCACGCGCCCGCCCACCTTGATGCGCATGCCCTTCACATCGACTCCCTTGGTGGTCGTGCGGCTGGGGATCGACATCAGGATCTGGAACATCGCCGGGGGCTTGCCCGTGCGGCGGTTGTCCACCTCCATCCAGTAGGCGTCTCCCTTCTTGCCGACGATCTTGTATTCGACGGTCGCCACGGAGCCATTCGCCTGCTTGATGCGGTAGGTCGCATGCTGGCCGACGGCGAGGTCGGCCACCTTCCACGCCGACGGTGCCGGCACCACCTTGCCGCCCGCAGGCGTCGCCGCGGCTGCTGCCGACGCCGAGGCCACGGGCGCTGACGCGCTGGCCGTGGCACTGGCCGGGGCCGCGGCCCCCATCACCCGCTTCTTGACGGCATCGACCATCTTGCAGGAAATCAGCGCGCCGACCAGCATCATGAGGAACGGGAGCTTCGATCGCATGCTTTGATGGTTCCCAGGCGAAGTGCCGGCCGTCAATCGGTTGAAAATCCCACATGCCGCTGGCAGGGTGGAGCGGGGGAGAGCAGTGCTAGGCTCACGCACATGGTGCGTCGTGACGCGACGGACGTTCCGGACCCTTCGGGGGAAGGTGCGTCCGCCGCTCGCTGCGCTTCTCCAGCGGGTGGAAGTCCCGTCCCGGTAGGCGTCGGTGCGCCGGGTAGCAGGCCCCAGGTATCGGAGGAAGACCTCCGTGCCCGAGCGGGGCGTCGAAAGCCCGTCAGGCGGCGAGAGCCGTGCAGCGGGGAGCAAGCACGCGGGCCGCAACATGAAGTGAAGCCTGCAGCCTCGACAGAGGAACAATCCGGAAGCCGAGCCGCTCATGTCACGGCGAAGGCAACATCGTCTGCGCTGGTACCGAAGCGCGCAGGCGATTCCGGCGGGGTATGGGGCGCAGCACGTGTGCAAGGAGAAGTGCGGAACACGAGAGGCCCGTCTGTGCAGCCGCAGTCACGGCAAGGTGGCTTGTATAAGCCGAAGGCGAAGTCGAGCGCCGCACAGCGGGAGTCCGAGGGGATCGTAGTACCGGAGACCGTGGCGCAATCCACGGGAACGAACGCCGTGCAGAACAACGCGGCGGGAGGGAAGGGTCCCTGCGGTGGTCATGCTGACGGAGCAGGTACGCGCGAGGGAATGGCCGGCAAGACCGGACCTAACGACCCCGACGGCCGTAGGCCGGGCGACAAAGTGCAACAACTGCAACGGCAGCTCTGGGCCGCAGCCAAGCGGTCACCGGGTAGGCGCTTCCACGCCCTGTACGATCACATCTGGAGGCGTGACGTCCTCCAGGAGGCGTGGAAGCGTGTGAGACGGAATCGCGGCGCCGCTGGAGTCGACGGCCAGTCGATCCGCGACGTCGAGCAGTACGGAGTCGAGCGCTTCCTTGAAGAACCCGGCGCTGTGCTACGCGCAGGCAGGTACCGGGCGGAGGTGGTCCGCCGCCGGTACATACCGAAGGCCGATGGGAATAAGCGGCCGCTTGGGATCCCGACGGTACGGGACCGGGTAGTGCAGATGGCGGCGAAGCTGCTGCTGGAGCCTGTATTCGAGGCGGATTTCCTTCCGTGCTCGTACGGTTTCCGGCCGAAGCGGAGCGCGACGATGGCGCTGGAGACCCTGAGGAAGCTCGGGGCCAAGGGCGGCTATCACGTGCTCGACGCCGACATCCGCAACTACTTCGGGAGCATCGACCACGACAAGCTGATGAAGCTGGTGGCCCGGCGCATCTCGGACCGGCGGGTGCTCAAGCTGCTGAGGCAGTGGCTCGAAGCAGGCGTGATGGAGGACGGCGTCGTCTCGCGGACGATAGCGGGCACACCCCAGGGCGGGGTCATCTCGCCCTTGCTGTCCAACATCTACCTGCACGTGCTCGACGTGCTGTGGACGCGCCACAGCGGCCCGCTCGGGACGCTGGTGCGCTACGCGGACGACTTCGTGGTGGTGTGCCGCACCAGGAAGGATTGCGAGCTGGCGGAGGCGCGTATCAGGGTCATCCTGAAGCGTCTCGGTCTCGAGCTACACCCGGACAAGACGAGGCGGGTGGAGCTCTACGATGGCAAGCAGGGCTTCGACTTCCTCGGCTGCCACCTGCACAAGCGCCTGAGCGGCAAGCTGTGGGAACAGAAGCGGAAACGCCTCTATTTCCTGCAGCGCTGGCCGAGCCGGCGCTCCATGCAGCGCATCCGGCAGCGCGTGAAGCAGCTGACTCCGAGGTCACGGTGTCACGCGGATATCCGCGATGTCATCGCCGACCTGAACCCCGTCTTGCGGGGCTGGGGCAACTACTTCCGCACGGGCAATGCCGCGACGCGTTTCAACCAGCTCGACGACTACGTCGTACGCCGGCTCCGCACCCTGCGCGTCCAGCGCAAGGGGCGGCACCTGCGCCCCGGCGAGGCGGACGGCTGGACGCGCGACTACTTCGAGAACCTCGGCCTCTACCGCCTGCGTGGCACCGTCCGCTACCCGGAGCAGCCCTTCTGGAACCAGGAGGCCGCGTAATGCTGCACGCCGACAGACCACCGGTAAGCCGTGTGCGGGAAATCCGCACGCACGGTTTGAAAGGGGGTCTTGCTCTCTTTCCCTTCGCTTCGGCGGAGAAAGGATAGAAGGATCTACCAATGAGATGCGTCGCGCTCGCTCTGGCCGGCATCGTGCTGGCGCTCGCCGGTTGCACCAGCGCGACCGCGACTTCTTCCAGGGACGGCGCCGTGGGCGTGTGCGTCGAGGACTCGCGCAAGCCCGCCGGCTGCCAGACCAAGTGGACGCTGGTCGACCCCTGCTCCCTTTCGCCGTCGGCAGCGGTGCTGCAGGCCGCCGTCTTCGACGGCCAGTGTCCGCCCGACGCCGCGCTCTCGGCAGGTAACCTGTCCCTGGCGATCCAGCAGCAGAGCGTGGCGCCCGACAAGCCCATCGTGCCGGAGCAGGGGCTGGATCAGAAACCGTACGGCTTTGCGTTTCTGCTGCGTGACCAGGACTGTCACGTCATCGCCTGGGGCTGCACGACGGCCGATCTCGGCGCGGTCACCGAAATCAAGACCAACGTGAAGAACTGGTCGGGGCAGGACCTGTGCACGGCAGCGACCGGCGGCGGCTGCACCGCGCCCGCCACGTGCAACGTCGGCGTGTGCCAGTAGCGCGGGCTCAGCCCTTTGGCGCCATGATGAGCCAGTAGAAGGCCATGGCGCCCATGCACCAGCTCCACGTGCTCATCACCGCGCCGAGCGACATGCGTCCGACGTACTCCGTCTTCGCGTTCCGCCAGCCCCACACGAAGGCGTACACCACCGACAGGCCGAGGAACGCCGTTGCCATGTCCTCTTCACGCGCCATCTTGTACAGCACGACCAGCAGACAGCCGAGGCTGTACGCGCCGAAGGTGATGACTGCCGGTTCGAGTCCCATGTTCGTGGCTCCTGGCCGCACCGCGCCGGCGCGACGGAGCGGCAGTCTTGCCCCGGTCGGAAAGGCCGTCAACCCCTGGAAGAGGCCTCAGCCGTGCGGCAGCGCCTTCAGCGCGGCCCGGGCGAGGTTGTCCTGCTCGCGGGCCTCCGGTGGCCAGGTCGCGGGTACGCTTTTCCAGCTTGTCGGCCCGATCCTGCGCGTCGATCAGGCGCTGGCTCATCTTGTCGGTGCCCGAGGCGTGCGCCACGCCCAGCGCCTTCACGTCCTCGCGCAGCTCCACGATCTTCTGCTTCACCCGCGCCAGGTCGGCCTTACGGGCCGGGATGGCAGCACGCCGCACCTCGGCCTTGAGCAGGTAGTCGGACGCCTTCGCGAGCGCGGCGCGCTGCGCCTTCGGCAAGAGCGGCGACCTGGCCCACTTCGCGAGCAACTTCGAGGTCAGCGTGGAAAACGCGTGGCTGTGGCTCAGGCCCTCGTCGATCTTCAGCGTCTTGTCGAGCTGCTTGTGCGCGCCCACGTGGAACACGGCCAGCGCGCGGCCCGCCTCGTGGTCGAAGTCGAGCCGATCCGCGCCCCGCACCCGCGCGTTGTTCACGACGGCCAGCGTCAGGTACACCGTGCGCCCGCTGCCGCTGCGGTTCTCGAGCTTGTACGTCACCACGCTGTGGCGCACGAAATCCTCCACCAGGCGGTCGTCGCGGAATGCCATGACGCGCGGCTCGTCGGCAGACTTCTGGTGGGCGACATCCAGATCCACGTCCAGATCCAGGCCGAAGCGGATGAAGCGCACCTCGCGCGGCTTGGTGCGCGACAGCGCCGACTCGCCGGCGAAGCCGCCGTCGGCAAACACCGAGATCGGCCCCGGCGGCAGCGTCTGCCGCGTCTTGTTCACCAATCGGAGCGCGCTGTGCGCGGTGCCGCCCGGCGAGCTGAACCAGGCGATGCGCTCGGCGGGGATCTTCCCTTCCATGAACGGAACCAGCCCCGAGCTGTGCGCGTGCAGATCGATGGGGTGGGGGAGCGTGTAGCGGAACAGCGCGCCGCTCTCGGTGCCGTCGACCTGCTCGATGGCGGCCAGGTTACCCACCGACAGCGCCGAGCTCGCGGTGCTGCCGCTCACCCCTGCGCCGTGGCCCACGGTGCTGATGCTGCCCATGCCGATCCCGTAGCCGGACCCGCCGCCGCCCTCGCCGATCGCGCCGAGCCCCAGGGCGCCTTCACCGGCGCTCTCGCCGGTCCACATGTTGTCGACCGTCTTGTCGAGCAGCTGCGGCACGCTCGACAGCTGGCGCTGGGGCGTGACCAGCTTGCGCCGCGCGTAGCGCGGCCCCGCCAGCGGGAACAGGAACGAGTCCGGACGGCCGTTGACCAGATCGACGGTGACGCGCTTCCAGTCCTCGTCGGTGTCGTTGTGGATCAAGGCCCAGCCCTGGATGACCCCCTGGGCGCCCTTCTGCTCCAGCACCACGCGATAGGTCGAGCGCCAGATCGGCGCCTCGGCGATGTAGCCGAGCGTGACCGGCGCCTGGCTGTTGGCCGAGACGTGCAGCGTCTTCTGGGTCTGGGCGCCGTGATCGGACAGCGCGCCGAGCGCTGCTTCCAGCCGCGACGCGAACGCCGGATCGGTCGGCCGCACGCTGCTCACGTCGGACAGGGCAAAGCGGCGGAGCTCGCGCTTGTCGGTCAAGAGCACGACGGTGCTCTGCTTGACCATCACGCAGGGCGCCTTGGCATTGTTCGCGCCCTTCGGCGCTTGGGCGGGCGTCTCGCAGCGCGACAGGCTGCTCTGCTTCGGCTCCAGCACGTCGACGAGCCGGCCGCGCACCGTCTTGCCGTGCGTCTGGAGCTGGACCGACGCCCCCTTCAGCGTCGCCAGGAGCGCCTTGAAGCCGAGCGGCTCCGAGCCGTTGCCCGATAGTCCCGCCAGCGCCAGCGCCATGCTGCGGCTCACGCTGCTCTTGAACTCGACGCCCGACACCTTGGTGCCCTTGCCGCCGCCCAGCACCACCAGCGACTTCAGCGCGTCGTCGAGATGCCCGGCCGGTACCGGCAACCCCACGTCGCCCGAGGCCAGCATGCCCCGCCGCTCGAAGTAGCCGATGCCGCTCTCGTACAGCCGCACGCGGCGCAGCGGCAGCACGCTCGGCGCCTTGGCGGCGGCCTTCTTGTGTGCGGCTTTCGGTTGTGCACCCGCAGACAGGGCGCACAGGGACACGGCGGTCGCGGTCACGACCGATAGACGAAGTCGGGTCACGGCTCTCCTCGCTCTCGCTGGATGGTGAATCAGCGGCGATGTCGTTCGATACCCGTCAGGACACCTGCCGGGGGGCTGGGGTTCCCGGGCAGGGTCACGAATTCGCTCAACCGCCGTGGGGGAGCGCGGGGCCCTGGGCCGGCGCGCCGCCCGCCTTCGGCGCGGGCTTCCGACCCGCAACGCTGGTCGCGCAGCCGAAAAAGTGACTGTGGTAGCTCACCTCGAGCCCCCGGGCGCGCAGCTTCTCTTCGACGAAGCGGGCGCTGTCGAACTCGCGCGTGTACACGCCGAGCATGCGGTAGTTGGCCGGGTTGCCGAGGAAGAGACGGCCCAGCAGCGGGATCACCCGGTCCAGGTGGAACAGGTACAGCGCGCGCAGCCAGCGGTTCGGCGGTAGCGAGACCTCGATCAGCGAAAACTGCCCGCCGGGACGCAGCGCCCGCGCTATCAGCTGCGCCAGCCGCTCCAGCTGCGCGGCGTTGAAGGTCTTCAGCCCGAACGACGACACCACCACATCCAGCGAGCCCGGCTCCAGCGGTGCGCGCAGCACATCGGCCACGTGGAACTCGATCGCGCCGGCGTGGTGCGCCCAGCGGCGCTGCGCGCGCCGGGACATGCTCGACGAGATGTCGACCGCGACGAGCCGGCCGCGGCCGATGCGCGGCAGCAGCGCCGGCCACAGCTCGCCCATGCCCGACATCAGATCCGCCACGCGCGCGCCGTCGTGGAACGTCACGCGCCGGAGCACCTGCCGCCGCCACCACCACGACAGTCCGAACGACGACAGCAGGTTCACGACCGGGTACGACGCCGCCATCTCGTCGAACAGCGAGCGCACGCTCCCGGAACTGTAGATGCCCTGTGCGTCCATCCCACCCCCCCGTGGGTCGGCGCTGCGTGCGCGACCTGGAACAAGCCTAGCACCGTGGCGTGCGGTTGCCGCGTCCTTGTCGCGCGTGGGATCGGGCCCCGGGGGTCCTGGCAGCCGCTGGGGCCCGTGGGTATCGGCGCGACACCGCCGGCTCGGCGCGCCCTGATGACGGCGCTTTGCGAGGGCGTGATGCGCGGCGGGAGTGACGCGCGGTGCGCGGTGAGTGTGGGTGCCCACGTGGGTCGTGAAGGAATGCGCGCGTCGCCGCGCGACAGGAAATCGACCCACGTGCGTCGTTTCCATTTGACACGATCCGGCGCGACGCGCGCGCTGTGAATGTCGCTCCGCTTGATATCGCTGCGCAGTGCCTTCCGCTTGCCGCGCCCAGCGCGCTTCGCACGCAGGACGACGAACATCGCGATCGCAACCGCGAACGCGCGCCAGCGCGCCGCACACAGCGCCTCGAAACTGCGTGGTACACAAACGCGCGGAGGGAACCCCATGAATGCGACATGGAAGCGTGCGCACGCGGAGCTGTCGCGCATCGCCAAGGCGCGCGCGGCGCTCGATCACGAGGAAGGCCGCTGGCTGCTGGTTGCGTGGCGACAGCAGGTGCACGCGCGGCTCGGCTTCGGCAGCTTCGTCGAATACGCCGAGCGCCTGCTCGGCCACAGCCCGCGCGCCACGCTGGAGAGACTGCGCGTGGCCGAAGCGCTGGAGCAGCTGCCCGCGCTCGACGAAGCGCTTGCCGGCAATGCCCTGAGCTGGTCCGCCGTGCGCGAGCTCACCCGCGTCGCCACGCCCGACACCGAAGCCGAGTGGCTCGCCGCCGCACGAGGCAGGAGCGTGCGCGACATCGAGCGGCTGGTCAGCGGCCGCGCCCCCGGCGATCGCCCGTCGGACGTGGCGCGCGACGAGGCCCGCCGCCATCGGCTTTCGTTCGATGTCTCGGCCGACACGCTCGCCAGCTTCCGCCAGGCCGTCGCCCGCCTGCGCCGCGACAGCAACGAGCCGCTCGACGACGACGCCACGTTATTGCTGATGGCGCGCCACGTGCTCGAAGGCCCCGGCGACGAAGGCCGCGCCAGCTACCAGATCGAGCTTGGCGTCTGCGAGCGCTGCGGCGCGGCCGAGCAGCTCGGCAAGGGACAGGCCGTGCCCGTAGCGCGCGAGGTCGTCGCGATGGCGGAGTGCGACGCGCAGCGCGTCAAGGCCGGCGAGCGCGCCACCCAGAGCATCCCGCCCGCCACGCGCCGACAAGGCCGAAGTCGAGGAAATCATCGAAATGCTCGATGGCCCATGAACGGCTGTCCGCCACGCACAGGATCCGCGCCGTGATGAGCGGATCGGCCCCGAGCACGAGCCGATAGGCGTCGATGGCCACGCCGCGCTCGTGCAGGCACTCACGCAGGGCGTCCTCGATCTCCTGCCGGATCTCCTCCGCTACGTTTGCAGGTGTGTCCGGCGCCAGGGCCTCGAGCGAAGGCCGGATGCGCCCGGCGACGGACGCTGGCAGACCAGCAACGTGTCGCGTGGGCTTGGGCTTCTACAGAAGCCGCGCGAGCCACCGATAGAACAGAACGACGGGGAGGGGCATGTGTCGAGCCTCGCCGCGGTCAGCGTCCCGCGCGCGCGGGCTACAGCCCCTTGCCGAGCGCGGGGCTCTTCTTGATCGCTTCCTTCGTCCAAACGTCCGGCGTGGCGTACGAGAGATCGATCATCACAGCGGCGCCGTCCTGCTTGGGCTTCGGCACTTCCAGCTTGATGCTGTCGCCCTTCGGGAAGTCCCACTCCATCTCCACCTGCGCGCTCCCGCCCCGGATGCACGCTGCGAGCTTGGCGGCGCAGTCGGTCGGCACGGCGACCTCGACGTTGCTGGCCCGGCCGTACTTGCGGATCAGCATCTGCTCCACCGCGGCCAGGCTCAGCAGCGCGAAGGAGTCTTCGCGTTGCGCGCGGTCATCTCCCGGCGCCCCTACTCGGCGCGCGCTTGGCGGATTTCTTGGCGGCCTTCTTCGGGGCCGCGCGCTTGGCGGATTTCTTGGCGGCCTTCTTCGGGGCCGCGCGCTTCGCGGCAGCGGGTTTCGCAGGCGCAGCCTGCTTGGCTGCGGTCTTCTTCTTGTTCCCTGTGCGCGGTTTGTCAGCGCTCGCGCGCTTGGCGGCCTTCTTCGGCGCGGCGCGTCTGGGCGCCTTCTTCACAGCCTTCTTCGCAGCCGCGGGTTTCGCTTCCGCACCGAAGTAGTTCTGCATCGGCTCGAAGTAGTGGTCGTGCCAGCCGCTCTTGTAGCGCTCGCCCTGGCCTTCGGGGATGTGCGTGTGCACCAGCGTGACGCGCGTGCCGCCGGGCGCGGGCGCCAGCCGGATTTCGAGCAGCGAGTCGGGCGCGTCCCGAGGGAACTCCGTGGTGCGCCAGTCCTGCACGATGCGCCGCCCTTTGACGAGCGCCAGGTTCCGCCCTTGGATGTAGCCGTCCCATGCCGTGTGGCGTCCACCGCGGCGCGCATCCACGGTCGCTTTCCCCCCGGTCATGCTCGAGTGCTCGCTGCTGTCCAGCCAGGCGGCGTACACGCGTTCGGGGCTCGCCGGAATCACCGCCGAGACCCGGATCGATTCCATGGTCATACCAGTTACCTTCCCGCGGATCGGGCTCCGCGGGGGCCAGCGTAGCGAAAAGCCGCACTACGACGCGAGCGCTTCCTGACGCGATCATGACAAGAACATGCTCCGAGGTTGCGAGCACGTGACGGGACGCTCCGGAAGGCCCATAGTAACTTCAGGAGGTCTCGTGCTGATGACCGCCCACAACCTGCTCGTACTTTCGGATGTGCACCTGGGAAGCGACCTGGTGCAGCACGCCCGCCCCGGTGCCCCGGAGCGCGGCGAGGCGGGCAGGCGGCGCGATCACGAGCTGGTCGCGCTGCTCGACTGGTACCGCGAGCGGCCGCGCGGCGGGCGGCCCTGGCGGCTGGTGATCGCGGGGGATCTGGTCGATTTCGTGGGCATGAGCGTGTCGGCGCCCGAGGGCGCGCTCGAGACCGAGCCCAACGAGGAGGAGCGGCTGCACGGCCTGGGCAGCGCCGTCGACCACACGCTGGAAAAGCTCCGGCGCGTGGCCGCGCACCACAAGCAGGTGTTCGCGGCGCTGGCGCGCTTCGTGGCAGCGGGCAACACGCTGGTGGTCGTGCGCGGCAACCACGACGTTGACTTCCACTGGGAGCCGGTGCAGGAGGCGTTCACCGACATCCTGGCTTTGCACGCGCCCACGGCGCGGGGCCGCGTCGAGTTCGCCGAGTGGTTCTACTACGAGGAGGGCGTGGTCTACATCGAGCACGGTCACCAGTACGACGACTTCTGCTCCTACGATCACATCCTGCATCCGGTGCTGCCCAGTGATCCGAAGCGCTCGCTGCGCTCGCTGTCGGACATCCTCTTGCGCTACGTGGTGCGCCCGACGCGCGGCATGATGGAGGCTGGCCACGACAACGCCACGGCGCTCGACTACCTGCGCTTCGGCGTGCAGCTGGGCGTGGGCGGCATGCTGCGGCTGGGGCAGCGCTTCGTGGTCGCCATTGCCGCGCTGATCGGTATCTATCGCGAGCACGTGGGCGACGCGGCGCGCTGGGTGCGCCAGGAGCACGAGCGCAAGATGGCCCTGCTCGCCGAGGCGCGTCAGCTCAGTCTGGTCAAGCTGCGCGCGCTGGCGTTGCTGCAGCGCCCGCCCATCACGCGCAGCATCTTCCGCATCCTCGCGGGTGTGATGATCGATCGCGTGGCGCTGGCGGTGGTGACGCTGGCCGCGCTGGTGTGGCTGATGGTGGCGCGCTGGACGCCGCTGCTCGGTGTGGAGGTGGCGGCGGGGCTCGCGCTGGTGGTGCCGGCGGCGTGGCTGTGGCGGCGCGCGCGCGGCGCGATCGACGCCAGCGCGTCGCTGCGCGAGCGCGCCGCGCAGGTGGCGACGCTGTTCCCCGCGGCGTTCATCGTGATGGGTCACACGCATGCGCCCGAGGTGAAGCGCGCCGAGGGCGCCGACGCGACCTACGTGAACCTCGGCGCCTGGGCGGAAGAAGAGACGCCCGAGGGCGCCCATCCGGCAGCGCCCGCGTCGCGCACGCATCTGGTCGTGCAGGAGATCGACGGCAAGCCCGTCGCGTCGCTGATGCGCTGGGACGCCGACAGCGGACCGCAGCGCTTCATCTCGGTGCCCGTCAGCGGGATGGACGAGCTGCCGCCTCCGAGCTCGCGCCGCGCCTAGCCGGCGCGACGCACTTCGGTCAGCCCGGGCCCGCGTCCGCCGGACCGCCGCTCGTCGGCGGCGTGAACGTGTTGACGGTCAAGTCGATGGAGGTGTGCGTGGTCATGTACAGCGCCTTGCCCGGGACGACGATGCCCTGCTCCAGCGGGAGGCTGCCGTCGTTCCACGAACGATAGGGCCGGGCGGGATAGCCGTCGGGAGAGATCTGGCACACGATGGCATTGGGCGGCGAGGTGAAGGACCCGCTGATCGTAGCCGTCTCGAGCACTCCCGAGGCCGGATCGACACCGATGGCGGTCGGGATGTCGTAGCTGCAGGACGTGGGCATCGACGTCACCGATGGAAGAGTCGTAACGCCCGCGTCGCTGCCGCCCTGCGGAACATCCATCAGCAGCATGCCGTTTTCGCTCGAGTTCGAGGAACCGACGAGCAGGAACTGCTTCGTGGCCGGCAGGTAGGTTGCCCGTATGGCGTAGAAGCCGTTCGCTATCGGGACGTGGTAGGTCGCCAGCGTCTGGCCGGTGCTCGCGTCCTGCTGCACCAAGACGATGGCGACGCCGCTGAAGCTGTAGCTGAAGCTCCACACGTCCAGGTTCGACAGCGGCTGCGCTGTCGACCAGCCTGTCCGCGGCACGGCAACGAACGTGCTGCCGCTGTAGCCGGTCTGCAAGGTCGCGGACGTGCCGACCTGCTTGCAGGTCGACAGATCGTAGACGCCGGCGGTGGGCTCCGACCCGTATGCTTCCAGCAGCACGAGGCTGCCGGAGAGCTCGCCGAGCCGGTAGTAGTTGTTGGTGCCGCCATCCCCGAACGGGCTCGGCGTCAGCTTGCACGTCGACGACAGCAGGTACCGCGGCGGACGTGACACGTCGCGCACGGCCAGGCCATCGACGTCGATCGAGTCGTCCAGGCCCAGGCCAGTGCCGTCCACGAGCAGCTGGTTGTCGGAGGTGCCGTCGGAGGAGTAGATGTCCGCCGCGTACGGCGTGGGCAGGTTCGCGTTCTGGTCGTGCCTCGAGCGGACCACGCTGCCGCCGGCGCCCTGCGAGCTCTGGTCGACCGAGAAGTAGACGCGCGTGCCCGTGCCCAGGTCGAAGACGGCCAGGGCGTCGATGTTGTCGCCGGGCTCGAGGCCCAGCTCGGCGCAGCTGTACACGACGCGGTTCTTGCCGTCGCGATCGGAAGCGTAGAGGGTGCAGCCGCGCTCGTTCGCCGGGGTCGCGGCCACGGCGCTGCCGGCCGCGCCCTTCGCATTGGGCGTGACCGAGAAGTAGGCGGTGCCCGCGTTCGCCGCGGTCACGCCCATCTCGAGCGCGTCGAGGTTGTCGTCCACGACCGTCGTGCCCGCCGCGCCGCCTGCGCCGGCTGTGCCCACGGTGCCGCCTGTACCGGCTGTGCCCGTGCCGGTGCCACCGGTGCCACCCGCGGCGGCTGCGCCGCCCGCGCCGGCCGTGCCCGCGTCCGCGCCTGCGGTCAGCGTGTGCGGACCCAGCCCCACCGAGAGTCCGGTGGCGAACACGCCGTTGTGGCCGAAGTAGTGATCCCCCTCAGAGGCGTCGTCGAAGAGCGTGCCGTCGGACAGGAAGACATCACCGCGCTCTTCATGCGTCTGCGCGACGAAGGTGACGTCGCCAGCCATGCTGTACGACTGCGACCCGGCCACCGAGAAGTAGTAGAAGGGGTGCGCCGGCACTGGCTTCTTCACGGCGATCGCGTCGATGTCGTCGCCCGCGTCCAGGCCGAGCTGGGCCGCAGAGACCACGAGCAGGTTGCTGCCGGCAGTGTGCGAGATGGCGGCGCCCGCCGAGCCGTAGACGGCGCTAGCAGGCGACGTCTGCTGTGCGACCCCAGTGCCCGGCTGGCCCTGCGCGCCCGGCGAGACGGAGAAGAACAGCGGCGGAGGTGGTGGTGCGGCTTCGGCCGCGACGTCCTGTGCAGCGTCGACCACATCGGGGCCGGCGTCCAAGCCGCCGTTTCCGCCCATTCCCCCGTAGCCGCCGCCGGCTTCGAGACCACCCTCGAACGCACCGGCAGTGCCGCCACCTGGTTTCTTCTTCACCTTCGTGTTGCTGCAGGCGGCGGCCACGACGAGCGCGCAGCCCGTCACCAAGGAAAGCGAGAGCAAGCGTTTCACAGTGAGAGAGCGTACGCGCGAACGGCAGACGCGCCAACTGCGGGGTTCTACCGGCGACGGCAGCGTAGAAGGATGCCCGCGAAGGCCCCGGGAGCCACCCCAGCGGCTTCACGCGAGCGTTCGATAGCCAGCAACAGGCGTGCCATCGCCCGACGTCCGCTGTCGCGTCGCTCCGCTCCTCCAGCGGTGTGACATCACAGTCATGCTGTGCCCGTATCAGTGTTCGCCGAGCGGGCTGACCGCACCCAGCGCGAAGCGCGTCAGCATGTCGACGATGGTGTCCAGGTCGTTGTAGCGGCCGTCGATGTAGCCCAACGCGAGCGTTTGCGTCAGGTCGATCATCCCTGCTGCCATCATGTCCAGGCGCTGGCGCTCGGCAGCCGTGCTTGCCGGAACGCCCAGCGCGCGTAGATCCTCCACCAGATCCGTCTCCAGCTCGCGGCGCAGCTCGCGCGCCTGGGCGCCGAAGGGCGAGCCAGGGTCGTGGAATTGCTGCACATACAGCCGGAACAGCTCCGGGTGCTCGACCAGCGCTTCGAGCGGCAGGCGGAAGGTGCGCTGCAGTGCTTCCAGCCCGCCCTGGCCCGCGACCAGCTCGCGTCGTGCCTGCTGCAGCGGGCGACGCATGGCGTCGATCTTCTCGCGGGCGAGCGTGCGCAGCAGATCGTCCTTGTCCTTGAAGTGCACGTAGAACGTGGGCTGCGCGATGCCCGCCTCGCGCGCGACGGCGCTCGCGCTGAGGGCGGCCGAGCCCGCTTCGCGGAGGATCTTCGCGGCCGCTTCCAGGAGCCGGCGCCGCGTGATCAGCTTCGACTCCTCCCGCGTCAGGGCGCGCGCCATGGCCGGATCCAGGTGTTCATGCCGATAATTCTATTGGTTAGCAGTGGCGAAGAAACACCACAAGAGCGCTGCTATGGCCAGAGTTGATCCTTGACATGTTCATTCGCCGATACAAGTATCGGTCAATATGAGGCAGCCGAAGCCCCCTCGCAACGATCACATCCTGATTGTCGGCTCCGGCTTTGCCGGCATCGGCATGGGCATCCGCCTCAAGCAGGCCGGCATCGAGGACTTCACCATCCTCGAGCAGGCCGATCAGGTCGGCGGTACCTGGCGCGACAACCACTACCCGGGCGCCGCCTGCGACGTGGAGTCGCATCTGTATTCGTTCTCGTTCGCACCCAATCCGGACTGGTCGCGGCAGTTCGCGCCGCAGCAGGAGATCCTCGACTACCTGGTCCGCTGCGTGGACGACTTCGGTCTACGGTCGCATCTGCGTCTCGGCACCGCCGTCACGTCTGCGCACTTCGACGAGGACACGGGGCTGTGGGACGTCGAGACCGACAGCGGCGAGCACATCCAGGCGCGCGCGCTGGTGTCCGGCTGCGGCGGCCTCAGTCGGCCGTCGTATCCCGATATCCCCGGGCTCGACAGCTTCGAGGGCACGCTGTTCCACTCCGCGCGCTGGCATCACGACGCGCCGCTCGAGGGCAAGACGGTGGGCGTGATCGGCACCGGCGCCAGCGCGATCCAGATCGTGCCGTCGATCGCGCCGAGCGTGGGGAAGCTCGAGCTGTTCCAGCGCACGCCACCGTGGATCCTGCCCAAGCCCGACCGCGCGATCACGGCCGATGAACAGCGGCGCTTCCGGCGTCTGCCCTTCACGCAGAAGCTCGCACGCTACGCGCAGTACTGGCGGCACGAGCTGTTTGCGCTCGGTTTCGTCGTCGATCCGCGCATCAACAAGTTCGGCGAGCGCTTCGCACGCAGGTTTCTCGAAAAGAGCGTGCGCGATCCGGTGTTGCGCGAAAAGCTCACGCCCAACTACACGCTCGGCTGCAAGCGCGTGCTGCTCACCAACGACTACTACCCGGCGCTCTGCCGCGACAACGTCGACGTGGTCACCGACGGCATCCAGGAGATCCGCCCCGAGGGCATCCTGACCCGCGACGGCAAACTGCACCGGCTCGACGCGATCATTGCCGCGACGGGTTTCCAGGCGGCCGAGGCCGTGGCGCCGTTCGAGGTGCGCGGTCGCGGTGGAAAGGATCTGAACGCCGAGTGGGCCGACGGCGCCGAGGCGTTCAAGGGCACCACCGTGGCGGGCTTCCCGAACTTCTTCATGATCGTCGGCCCGAACACCGGGCTCGGTCACAGCTCGATGGTGTACATCATCGAGTCGCAGATCGAATACATCATGGGCGCCATGAAGACGCTGCGCGCGCGGCGCCTCAGGTCTCTCGAGGTGCGTCGCGATGTGCAGGACCGCTACAACCAGCGGTTGCACGCGCGGCTGTCGCGCACGGTGTGGTCGACCGGCGGCTGCGTGAGCTGGTACCAGACCAGCACCGGCAAGAACACGACACTGTGGCCGGGCTTCACCTTCGAGTTCCGCGCGCGCACGCGGCGCTTCGACCCGACGCACTACGAGCTGACGGGCGAAGAGCGCGCAGCGCGCCACGCGCGCGGGCGCGCCAGAGCGCCGGTCGCCGCTCCGCTGCCCGGCCAATAGCCGGCGTGCAAAGTCCGGCGCTCGGGAGCATGCTGTCCGGCGTTGGCGGAAGCGGCTGAAAACAAGTGGATTGTCGCCGGATCGGTGCTGCTCGGCACGATGATGGCGGTGCTCGACTCGAGCATCGTCAACGTGGCACTGCCGGACATGGCGGGCACGCTCGGCGCGTCGATCGAACAGATCACCTGGGTCGTTACCGGCTTCATCCTGTCGAACGTGATCGTGATGCCGATCGTGGCGCTGCTCAGCGCCCGCTTCGGCCGCAAGCGGTTCTACCTGTTCAACGTCCTCTTGTTCACGGTCAGCTCCATGCTGTGCGGGCTGGCGCACAGCCTGCCGGAGATGATCGTCTTCCGCGTGCTGCAGGGCTTTGGCGGCGGGACGCTCATCACGGTCTCGCAGGCGATCCTGCTCGAGTCCTTTCCGGTCGAGGAGCGCGGCATCGCCATGGGCATGTTCGGCATGGGCGTCGTGCTGGCGCCCGCCATCGGTCCGACCCTGGGCGGGTGGATCACCGACGTGTACTCGTGGCCGTGGATCTTCTACATCAACGTGCCGATCGGCGTGGTGAACTTCATGCTGGTGGGCCGCTTCGTTCACGACCCGCCGTACCTGGAGCGCGACCGGGGAAAGATCGACTGGGTCGGGCTGGGGCTGATGACGGCCGGGCTCGGTGCGCTGCAGATCATGTTGGAAGAGGGGCAGCGCAAGAACTGGTTCGAGTCGAACTACATCGTGACGATGACAGCCGTCGCGGTGATCGGGCTCCTCCTGTTCGTGTGGCGCGAGCTGTGGGCGGAGCATCCGGCGGTGGATCTGCGCATCCTGCGCGACCGCTCGTTCACCTCGGCGACGATGATCGGCGGCGTGCTCGGCGTGGGACTGTACGGCAGCCTGTTCGTGCTGCCGCTGTTCCTGCAGCGGCTGCTCGGCTACCCCGCCTTCGAATCGGGGCTTGCGCTGATGCCGCGCAGCCTCGCCATGCTGGTCTGCATGCCGATCGCTGGCCGGCTCTACAACCGCCTCGGGCCGAAACTGCTGGTCGCTGCCGGGCTTGGCGTTGGCGCTATCTCGTTCTGGCAGCTGTCGCACCTGGCCACCGACATCGGCTTCTGGGGCGTGTTCATGCCGCAGCTCTGGCAGGGCGTGGGCTTCAGCCTCATCTTCGTCGCGTTGAGCACTGCGGCGGTCGCCACCATTCCCAAGGCGAAGATGACCGCCGCGACGGGTCTGTACAACGTCGTCCGGCGCGTGTTTGGCAGTGTCGGCATCGCGTTGGCCGCGACCGAGATCACGACGGGCACTTCGCGCTATCGCCAGCACTTGATGACGCACGTAACGGCCTTCGACCCCGCGACGCGTGATTTCATGTCGATGGCGGTCGCGGGGCTTTCGAAGCGCGGCATCACCGGATACGACGCGACCCTGCGCGGATTCCGGCTGCTGGAGTACAAGGTCACGCACCAGGCGGCGGTGCTCGCCTACAACCACGTGTTCTTCCTGGTCACGGTGGTGTTCATCGGGTCCATGCCGCTGGCGCTGCTGCTCAGAAACGCTCGCGGCAAGCGCAGCTCCGAAGCGCTCGCCGATTGAAATCACGCGTCCAGGGGCAGCCGAGTCGCCGCCTCGACGACGCTGATGGCCCCGGCGTAGCGCACTACCGGGTCGCCAGAGCTGCGGCGAGCTCGCGGCGGCCGCGAACGCCGACCTTGATGTAGACCGACTGCAGCTGGTTGGCGACGGTGCGCTTCGACGTACCGCGCTCCCTGGCGATTTCCTCGTTCGAGTGTCCGTCGAGCACGAGCCGGCACACCGCCTGTTCGGCGGGCGTCAGCGGGTAGCGCGCGAGTGGCGCAACTAGGTCGCGGCTGGCGACCACGAATTCAGCGCCCCCGAGCTGGAACCGCCACAGGTCGACATCCCCTCGATTTCGCATCGCCGACCTAGAATACCAGCCGAGCCCGTGGGATCGGACGGATTTTCGTTTTGGCCGGAGCGGCTGCAGAGCCGCGGTCTTTCCGCTACCATGCGTGCCTCGTGGCTAGCGCGGTGGATAGTGGCACCGCGCCGCACGATCGCGGAGCGCTCGCGATCCCGGGCGGTGCGGAGCAGCTGGGTGGATTTGGCCCCGCGCCGGCCGTTGCCGCTCGTGCCGGTGGCCGTACCCGCAACAAGCGCGTGTCCGCCAACTGGCTGGTCGGGCAGCGCTATGACCTGTTCTTCTTCATCGGCAGCTGCGTTCTGACCCTGCTGTTTCTCGGCATGTACCACGGGCTGTGCGCGCTCGGTTTCGCGCCGCATACCGGCAGCGTGCTGATCACGTATTTCCTGTTCACCGCCGTCTTCGACCACCCCCACATCTTCCAGACGTTCTCGCGCACCCACCTCGACAAGGAGTCCTTCGCGCGCTTTCGCGTGGCGCACACCTGGGGGCTGGGGGCGTTCATCGCAGCGGGCTTCGTCATGTCGGCGATGGGGTGGGACCCGTACGTGATCGTGTTCGGTGCGCTGTTCGGCAGCTGGCACATCATCCGCCAGCACTGGGGCATCCTGCGCGCGTACAAGGCCGTGAACAGCGACCGCGACAAGCTCGACGAATGGATCGACTTCGCGACGTTCTACCTGGGGGCCTTTGCGTTCTATCTGTACGACTACACGGGCAATCCGCGCCACACCATCATCTACGGCAAGAGCAGCGCGCCGTTCCCGAACGTGCCGCCGATGGTGGCCCAGCTCGTCTGGTACGGGTTCCTGTTCGCTCTCGGCTGCTTCGCGCTCCGGCAGATCTGGCGCTTGATGAACGGGCTCCCAATCAACCTGCCGAAGATACTGCTGATGGTGGCGGCGCTCGGCACGCGCGGGCTCGTGCTGTACTTCACCGCAACGCCGTTTCTCGTCGCTGAAGCGCTTGAAACGACGTATCACGACGTGCAGTACCAGGGCTGGATGATGAATTTCCAGCGCCGGCGTTTCCCTGATCGCCGGCGCATGGTGCGGCGCTGGCTGATGATGGCGCTGGCATACGGCGCCGTGGTCGGCGTGATCGAGATCGTGGGGCTGGCGAGCCCGCGCTGGTCGTGGCTCTTCGTGCCGTTCTGGATGATCGTGCTGTGGCACTACTGGGTCGAGGGCAGGATCTGGAAAATGCGACGCCAGCCGGAGCTGCGCGCGGTGCTGGCGCGCGGATAACGGTAGACTTCGGGCGCGATCCTTGCGCATCATCAAGGTGATGCAGGGACCTCCGGGGAATCCTTTTCCTCCGGGTGGAGGCCAGGGTGCAGCTGGGGCGCCCGGGCAACCGCAGCCGGGGCAACCCGGCGCCGGAGAGCAGCAACAGGCCGGCTATCCGCAGCAGCCGGGCTATCCAGCTCCGCAGCAACCGGGTTACGGCGCGCCGGGGCAGCAGCCGGGTTACGGCGCGCCGGGGCAGCAGCCGGGTTACGGCGCGCCGGGACAGCAGCCGGGCTACGGCGCGCCGGGGCAGCAACCGGGTTACGGCGCGCCGGGACAGCAGCCGGCACAGCCGGGCTACGTCCCGCCGCAGCAGCCGGGCTACGGCGCGCCGGGGCTCGACTACGGTGCGCCGCCCGCCGAGACGAGGAAGCCGGTCCTCAGCGAGGCGGAGCGCAAGCGCGAGATGGGGCGCACCATCCGCATCGCGGGCGTGATGATCTTCGTCTTCGGCATCGTGTGCTTGATCACTTCGGCCGTGTTCGGTTCGGACGACGGCAAGACGGTGTCGGGGACCCTGCCCGCGACCGGCGGCATCCTCGGTCCTATCGTCACGACGAAGGACAACACCGTCCTCGAGATCACCGTGCACGAGGCGCTGAACGGCTACGGCTGGTCGTATCTCGATGGCGAGATGCTCGACAAGGACAAGGAATACCTGTTCGGCTTCGGCTACGAGTTCTGGCACGAGACGGGCTACGACGAAGGCCGCTGGGACGAGCAGAAGAACAAGTTCAGCTTCAAGATCACCGTGCCGAAGAAGGGCACGTACTACGCCCACCTGTACACCGAACAGCCGAAGTACAAGCAAATCGGCGGCAATATCTCGGCCTGGATCACACCGGAAATGGGCAGCAGCGTGCCCTACTTCGCGGCAGGGCTCGTCGGGCTGATCGGCGGGGTCTTCTTCTTCGTGGTGGGCGCGATGATGACGCCGGCGACCGTCGGCCTGGATGATGACGATGACGATGACGATTGAGGGGAGGCGCTGGTGAAGATCGCACTCCTGTCGCTTCTGGGGGTCGGCCTGCTCGGCACCTACGGCGCGCTGATGATCCCGAGCCTGCACGGCTACGGCTACAGTGGCTACCAGAGCTGGAGCAACCACTCGTCGTTCTGGTACTTCAACAGCACGCAGACGTACTACAGCCGTAGCGTGCGCGGCGGTACGCGCGGCGGCGGAATGCATCCCGGCAAGTAGCCGGGGCTTCTCTGCATATGGCGACCGACGCCTCGAGCTTCACGGACGGTCCGACCGACGCCGCACCGCCGGCGCCGGAGCGCGCGGACGAGCGCGCCACACTGAGCTCCCGCCAGATCACCGTGCTGGTGGTCGCCGTGTTCGCGGCGGGCCTGTGCTCGATCGTCTACGAGCTGCTCATCGGCACCGCGTCGTCGTACTTCCTCGGCAACAGCATCCAGCAGTTCTCGATCACCATCGGCCTGTTCATGGCGTCGATGGGGATCGGCTCGTTCCTGTCGCGCATGCTGGGCGAGCGCGTGCTGGGTGCCTTCGTCAAGGTCGAGCTGGCGCTCGGTCTGGTCGGCGGAGTGAGCATCCCCGCGCTGTACGGCATCTACGCCTACACCGACCTGTACTACCCCGCGATGGTCCTGTTCATCGCGGCCATCGGCACGCTGACGGGGCTCGAAATCCCGATGCTGGTGCTCGCCATGCGGCGCTTCTTCGCGCTGGAGGTGAGCCTGTCGAACATCCTGTCGCTCGACTACCTGGGCGCGCTCGCCGCCACGCTGCTGTTCCCGTTCGCGCTCCTGCCGCTGCTCGGCACGTTCAAGAGCTCGCTGGTCACCGGCGCGCTGAACATCGTTGTCGCGCTGGTGGTGCTCAAGGCGTTCAGCGCCCAGCTCTCGCACCGGCAGAGCGTCGGCCTCACGCTGTTCGGGCTGGGAGGGCTGGTCGGAATCGGCGTGCTGCTCGTGTTCTCGTCCGCGCTGCTCAGGCCCTGGCATCACGCCATCTACGACGACCAGGTCCTGCTCGTGCGGCAGACGCCCTACCAGAAGATCGTCGTCACCCGTCACCGCGGCGACCTCAGGCTGTACTTGAACGGCAACCTGCAGTTTTCGTCGCTGGACGAGTACCGCTACCACGAGGCGCTGATCCACCCGGCCTTCTCCCTGGCCCAGAGCCGTCAGAAGGTGCTGGTGCTGGGCGGCGGCGACGGCATCGCGACCCGCGAGATCCTGAAATACAAGGACGTGCAGTCGGTCACGGATGTGGACCTCGATCCTGCGATGACCAACCTGGCGCGCGACAACGAGCTTCTGCGCCGCATCAATCACGACAGCTTCCGCTCGCCGAAGGTCCACATCAAGAACGAGGACGCCTGGGTCTTCGCCAAGAAGTCGCACGAGCTGTTCAACGTGATCGTGATCGACCTGCCCGATCCGAACGACGTGTCCCTGGCGCGGCTCTACAGTCTGGAGTTCTACGGGCTGCTCTCCCGGCACCTGGCGCACAACGGCGTGCTCGTCACGCAGGCGACCAGCCCCTTCTTCGCCAGGAAGGCGTTCTGGTGCATCGCGGACACGCTGCACGCGGTCGGGCTGCACGTGGCGCCCTACCACGCCGACGTACCGTCCTTCGGCGACTGGGGCTTCGTGCTGGCCGCCGGCTTCCCCATCGACGTTTCGAAGATCCGGCTGCACGTACCCACGCGCTACCTGGACAACGCGATGATCCCGCGGCTGTTCGAGTTCCCGCGCGACGTGCGCATCGCCTCGCACCAGGCGAGCACGCTCGACGACCCGATCGTGCTCGGCCGCTACCTCGAAGGCTGGAAGGACTGGCAGTAGGTGACAGGCCGCCACCCCCCGCGACGCCGCACACACGACTGGAGATGAGCCATGCAGCAAGGCCTCGCCCTCTTGAAGACGACCGTGTTCTCCCTTCCCAAGGACTTCGCGTACCTCGGCGTGGTGCTCGTTATGCTGGTGGTGGCGCGGCTGTTCAAGGACATCCTTACGCCCTACAAGCTGAGCGAACAGCTCACCGCGCGTGACAACCCCGCCGTCGGCATGTCCGTCGCTGGCTACTACCTGGCCGTGCTCATCGTGTGCATCGGCCCGCTGCGCACGCCGAGCGCGCCTGGCACGCCGCTGTGGAAGGACCTGCTCGACACGGCGGGCTACATGGCGTTCGGCATCCTGCTCTTGAACCTCGCGCGCATCATCGTCGACAAGGTGCTGCTGCCGAAGTTCAGCACCACGACCGAGATCGTCCGCGATCGCAACGTCGGCGCGGGCTCGGTCGAGATGGGCGCCTACCTCGCCAGCGGGCTGATCGTCGCGGCGGCGCTGGAGGGTCGGGGCGGGGGACCGCACACCGCGCTCGCCTTCTTCGCGCTCGGACAGGTCGGGCTGGTGGCCTACGGCTACATCTACATGGCCGTGTGCCGCTACAACGTGTCGCAGGAGATCGAGAACGACAACGTCGCGGCCGGCGTCGCCCTCGGCATGCACCTGATCGCGATGGGGTTGATCCTGGTGAGCGCTATCGCTGGGGATTTCATCGGCTGGGGGCACAATCTCAGCCTGTTCGGTGTGCGCTGGGTGGTGGGCGTTGTGCTGCTGCTCCTGCTCCGCCTGTTCATCGACTACCTGCTGCTGCCCGGCGTGCGCATCGACAAGGAGATCCAGAACGACAGGAACCTCAACGCGGCGTGGGTGGAAGGCGCCGTGCTGGCGGGCCTGGCGGGCCTGCTGATAACCTTGATGTAGATGCCCGCCCCGACAGATCGCCGTTTCCGCCTGTTCGTCTACGGCACGTTCCTGTCCGGGCAGCCGGGCCACGACGTGCTCGAGCCTGCCCAACCCCTCGGGGAGGCGACGACCGCCGACAAGTACACGCTGGTGGAGCTGGGCGTGTACGCCGGTCTGCTCGACACGGGGCGCACGGCGGTCCGCGGCGAGCTGTACGAGGTCGACTTCAAGACGCTGAGCGCGTGCGACGTGCGCTGCGACCATCCCGCGCGCTTCCACCGGGGCAGGGTAGTGCTGTCCGACGGCAGCGAAGCGCACACCTATTTCGTGCACGTCGACCAGGCGCGCGGCCTGCGCCGGCTCTCGCACGGCGACTGGAAGAGCCGCTTCGCGCCGCGAAGGTATCGGTAGCGCCGAACCGCGGTCCCGAAGATCCGTGGTATGCTATGTAGTCGTGCAGATGCCGCGACCACGCCGCTCGAGACTACGCCGTGGGCCGGGATTGTGACGGGCCGATGGAGCGGGTTTCCAGCTTCCTGACCGGACTGTACGACGGCTACGCCCACGCCGGGTGAACCCGGCACTGAAGGATCGCGATGGACCTGGTCGATAGGCTTCTCGAAGAGCACCGCCTGATCACGGACGTGGTGGCCGCCTTCGAAGTGTACGTGGACGCCGTGGATCTCGAAAAGAAGGTCGAACAGCACGATCTTTTCCGGTTCGTCACGTTCTTCTCGGACTTCGCCGACAACATCCACCACGCGAAGGAAGAGACCGTTCTGTTCCCTGCGCTGGAGCGTCACGGCTTCGCCGCGACGGTGGGGCCGTTGACCCTCGTGCGCAAGCAACACTCGCAGGAGCGCGTCCTGTACGCGGAGCTCAAGCGGGCCGCGACCGATCGACACGCCTGGACCACCTCCCGCATCGGGGAGCTGGTGAGGAGCGCACACACGCTCATCCACTTCGAGCGCGCGCACGTCGAAGAAGAGAACTCGCGGCTGCTGCCTGCAGCGCGGGTCGAGCTCGCAAACGAGGATCCCGAAGTCGTGGCGAAGAGCCTGGAGCGGTTCGAGCGCATCCACTCTCTCGGTGGCTACGCGGACTATCTGCGCCGGCTCGCCGACGAGCTGATCGTGACGTACGTACCCGAAGGCCAGGCAGCCCGAAAGGGCTGAGCACGGGGTGCAGGATGGCGCACGCTCGCTGGCGTGCTTCGGGTCTCACAACCCGATCGCGCTTGCGATGAAGTAGAAGTACAGGCCGCCCAGAGCCCATAGGGGCAGGGTGACGAAGCTGGTGTGGCCTTCGTCGATGCGCCAGTGGTTGTAGGTCCACAGACCGCGCTCGAACAGCACGCTCATGCTGCGGCCGTAGGTGTACTCGGTGACGAAGCCGACGAGGGAGAAAGCGAGCATCATCAGCGGGTAGCGCGCGCCGCACAACAGGCCGAGCGCGAGTGCCGTGGTGGCAACGGGCAGGCAGAACAGCGAAAATCCCGCGGCCGAGAAGCGGCCTTGCCGCGAGGCCGTGAAGCGGCGTGCGGGCCACGCCAGCGCGAGCCCGGCGCCAACTGCCGCTGCGCTGACGGCCACGGCGCGCAGCGACAGGCCGAGCGAGGTCGTTCCCTGCACGAGCCGCGCCGTCTCCACGAACAGGAGCCCGCCCACGGCCCAGGGCAGGAAGTTGATCGTACTGGTGTGCCCGGACAGGACCGAGCGATAGCTGTAGGTCCAGATCGGTTCGTGGAAGTAGCGGCGCCAGAGCAGCGCCACCAGCACTTCGCCGACGATGCCCGCGACGCCTGCCACGAAGAACAACACCAGGTAGCGCACGTCGACCAGCGTGGCGAGCACGAGGTAGGCGAACGGCGCCCAGCCCATCAGGATGTAGTAGCGGCGAAGAGAGAACCCGGTCCCCGTCAGGAGCTCCCTGTAGCGGACGGCCGCGGCCGACAGCACGACGCCCCCGTACAGATCGGACGCTGCCATGAACAGCAGCAGCGAACCGGCGCCGCGGAACATGGGCTAGCGGCTGTACGGGAACATGGTGCGCGCGGCGGCGAGCACGGCGCCGCGCGGGATGCTGCCGTTTTCGTCGACCGGATAGTTGTCGCTCTTGATGCCGATGGAGCGGATCGCGGTCACGTCGGCCGAGCCCGTGACGTGGTAGGAGATGGTCGGGCTCATTGCCGTCTCTGCCAACAGCGGCGGCACCAGCGCCCAGGGGATGATCACCGGCGCGCGCACCACGGTCGTGTGCTTGGCCTGCAGCCACTGGTTCGGGCTGTAGGCCATGGAGGGCAGCGTCCAGCGCCCCTGCAGCGTGGTCTGCACGCGCACGTTGCGCACCTGCACGTCGAAGCTGTTGTCGTTGGTGACGTTCAGGTACACGTCCATGCCGATGCCCGCCGGACCGGCCGAGCTGATCGCGGCGTGGTTCAGCTTCATGGTCGGCTTCGAGACGCAGCCGGTCGCTACGACCACGATCGCTGCGGCGAGCAGGAACAAGCGGCGATGCATTCCAGGCATCACGTTAGCCGAAATCGGCCGATCGTGCCGGCGCGTAACCAGAGCGCGCTGACCGCCGTAGGCTGGGTATGACGAGCCGCAAAGTCCTGCTTGCCCTGCTTCTGCCCCTCGCGCTGCCCGCCTGCCACAGCTCCGCCAGCGAGCCCGGGCCGAAGGCCGACCACGCGGCGTCCGTCCACGCGGTGTCCGCCAGCGGTGTGGGCACCGATCCCGGCCACGTCGGTGCCGGCACGCCGCTGGTCCCGCGCAAGGGCGACCATCTGGCGGCGTTCGCGGGCGGCTGCTTCTGGGGCATGGAGGACGTGTTCCGGCACGTGCCGGGCGTGGTGGCCACGGCCGTCGGCTACACCGGCGGGCACACGACCTATCCGACCTACCCGAAGGTGAGCTCGCACACGACCGGCCACGCCGAGACGGTGCTGGTCGAGTTCAACCCGAAGCGGATCACCTATCCCGAGCTGCTCCGGGTCTTCTTCAAGAACCACGACCCGACGACGCTCGACCGCCAGGGCCCGGACGTTGGCAGCAACTACCGCAGCGCCATCTTCACCTTCGACCAGCAGCAGGCCGCACAGGCGCGCGCCGCCAAGCAGCAGGCCCAGGCCGAGCTGGGCAAGACGGTCGTGACGGAAATCGACCCCATCGGACGCTTCTGGAAGGCCGAGGAGTACCACCAGCAGTGGGACGAGAAGCACGGCACGCACTCCTGTCCACTGCCCAAGGGGCTGCCGCACTCGGGAACGTGACGCACCCCGCGTCGCTGCGCTTGCCCTGCGTCGTGGGGCCGGTAGCATTGCCGTCATGGCGCGCCGACAGACGCTCGCTCTCGAACTGACCACGGCCGAGCACCGCATGCTCGAGCAGCTCGCCGACACGCTCGGCGCCTCGCCGCAGGACACGCTGCGCCGGCTCTTGCGCGACGCCTACCAGCGGCGCGTACAGCTGCTCGAGTCGCGCGCAGGTTTCGGTTTCCTGGATCTGATTCCGGAGCCGAGCCGCGTCACGCAGGCGCGCGGCAGCGGACGGCCGGCGCGCGCCGTCGCGAAGAAGACCGGCGCGAAGAAGACCGGCGCGAAGAAGACCGGCGCGAAGAAGACCGGCGCGAAGAAAGCCGTTGCGAAGAAGAAGGCCGCCGCGAAGAAGACCGTCGCGAAGAAGGCCGTCGCGAAGAAGAAGGCCCGCGCCGTGCGGCGTAGGGCCTAGCTCTTCTGCGTCACCACGCGGCGCAGCACCGCGCCGTCTTCGGACGGCTTGAAGTGATGGCTCTCGAGCCAGCGCGTCACGCGCTCGCGATCGGGGTGCGAGGGGCGCACCGAGTTGTACAGGTGGTTCAGGCCGCGCGTTCTTGCCTCGGCTTCCAGATGGTCGAGGATGAAGCTGCCCACGCCCTGCTTCTGCCGGGCGGGATCGACGGCGAGCAGGATCTCCGCGTCACCCCACACCGTGTCCATCCAGCCGTAGCCCGCGACGCCCGCGTCGTCCTCGACGCGCCACCACTCGCCGGGCAGTACGTCGCCCTGCTTGTAGTCGGGCAGAGCGAAGACCCCCGCCGCTGCGCCGCCCAGGATGGCGGCCTTCTTGTCGTCCCAGTGCGGAGGATTCTCCCGCGTCCATTTCAAGCCCATGCTTCACCTCGTCTCGACTCAGCTGCCGAACCAGCGGCGCCAGAACGGTCCTTCTTTCTTCTCTTCCGGTGGCTTCTGGATGCGTTCGCGCGGCGGCGGGGGAGGACGCCGCGGCGGCGGCTGCGGCGCGGCGCCAGCGCTAGCACCCGGCGTGGGCGGCATGGCCGGCTGGGCGGCGCGCGGCGGGGGAGGGGGCGCAGGGCGCGCAGGGGCGGGTTCCTCGAACAGCGCGTCGAGGCCCCACTGGCTTGGATCCTCGAAGCCGCTGCCGGCCTCGACGCCCTGCGTGCCGAGGCGCGAGACGCGGTCTTCCGCGTTGTCCACCTCGCCGGAGAAGTTGTGCAGCTCGTCGATGATCAGATCGCCGATCATTCCGGCGTTGTCGGCGCCCTCGGCCCGCCGCTGCTGTTCGCGCTCTGCTGCGGTCTCGCGCACCAGCGCGCCGATATCCTGGTACGACGCGGGGCGCTGCAGGCCGACCAGCACCGTGGCCAGATCGCGAGCCAGCTCGTCGGCGGTCTGGTAGCGCTGGTTGCGGTCGCGGGCCAGAGCCTTGGCCAGTACGCGGATGAGGTTTTCGGGGATGTCCTGGCGGGTCTCGCGCGGGTCCGGAATGCGCGCGGCCTGTACTAGCTTGAACGTCTCGATGTCGCTCTGGCCCAGGAACAAGCGCCGCCCGGCCAGCATTTCCCACAGCAGGATGCCGGCGGCGAAGATGTCCACGCGCTTGTCCGCGCCCTGGCCCAGCGTGACCTCGGGCGCCAGGTAGCCGAACTTGCCCTTGACGATGTCCTCGTCCTCGGAGGTGAGGTGCGAGCTGGCCTTGGCCAGGCCGAAGTCCACGAGCTTGACCTCGCCGAAGCGTGTCATCAGCACGTTCTGCGGCGAGACGTCGCGGTGCACGATCTCGAGCGGGCGCCCCACCGCATCGCAGGCCTGGTGCGCGTAGGCGAGCCCCTCCGCGATGCCCTGTGCGATCAGGCAGGCGACCTCGACGCGCATCGGCTGGTTGTGCTCCGTCAGGTACTCGAGCACGTGCTTGAGGTCCGCGCCGTCGACGTACTCCATCACGATGAAGTGCGAGCCGTTGCCCTGCCCGATGTCGAACACCTGCACGCACTTGGAGTGGTTCAGGTAGGCGCACAGCCGCGCCTCGTCGAGGAACATGTTGATGAACTCGCGGTTCGACGACAGCTTGGGCAGCACGCGCTTGATGGCGACCTTCTTGCGGAAGCCCTCGATGCCCGCGCTCTCGCCCCGGTACACTTCCGCCATCCCGCCTGCCGCGATGCGTTCGATGATCTGGTAGCGGCTCTCGCTCATGCTCTGGTCCTTCGATGGTTCACGACAATGGGCGATGATAGCCCGGGATCGCAAGCGCGTCGCGGGCCAATCGTCGGGTTTCCGGGCCCCTTTCGCGCGTCAGGTGTACACTTGAGCCCATGAAACGGGCTTGTCTGGTCTTGCTGGCAGTGGCGGTCGCAGGTTGCAGTAGCAGCGGCTCCGGAAGCAGTGGCTCGGGTGGAACCGGGAGCTCGAGCGATCCGCTCGCCGCCCAGCGCCAACAGTGCGTGAACAAGATCAACGCCTACCGCGCGACGCTGAAGCTGCCGCCCTACAAGCTCTGGAACAAGGGCTCGTGCGCCGACGGCGAGGCGAGGAGCGACCAGCAGAGCGGGAAGGCCCACGGCGCGTTCGGTACCTGCGGCGAACACGCGCAGAACGAGTGCCCCGGCTGGCCCATCAGCAAGATCAGCTCGGCCAGCGGCAGCTGCCTGGACATGATGTGGAACGAAGGGCCGGGCACGAACTTCAGCCAGCACGGCCACTATCTCAACATGTCGAGCACGAAGTACACGATGGTTGCCTGCGGCTTCTCCGGCACCAGCGGCAGCGTGTGGGCCGTGCAGGACTTCAAGTAGCGCGTGTCGCTGTCGCTTTCGGTCCTCGATCTGTCACCGATCCCGGCGGGCTCGACGCCGGGGCAGGCGCTCGAGAACACGATCGAGCTGGCGCAACACGCCGAGCGCATCGGCCTGACGCGCTACTGGCTGGCCGAGCACCACAATGCGATGAGCCTGGCCAGCTCCGCGCCCGAGATCATGATCGGGCAGGTGGCGGCCGCGACGCAGCGCATCCGCGTCGGCTCGGGCGGCGTGATGTTGCCGAACCACAGCCCGCTGAAGGTGGCGGAGCTGTTCCGCGTGCTGCAGGCGCTGTTCCCGGGGCGCATCGACCTCGGCATCGGGCGCGCCGCGGGGACGGACCCGCGCACGGCGCTGGCGCTGCGCCGCTCGCACCAGGCGCTGGCCGGCGAGGACTTCCCGAAGCAGCTCGACCAGCTGTTCGGCTACCTCGACGCGGACGCCGAGCCGCGCGAGCCGTTCGCGCGCTCGATCGTCGCGATCCCCGCCGGCGTGCCGCGCCCGGAGCTGTTCATGCTCGGCTCCAGCGACTACGGCGCGCGGCTGGCTGCGCGGCTCGGACTCGGCTTCGCGTTCGCGCGGCACATCAATCCGGACGACGCAGTGAGCATGATGCAGGAGTACCGGCGCGGCTTTTCGCCGTCGCGCTACCGCGACGCGCCCTACGCCATCCTCGCGCTGTCGGCGATCTGCGCGGAGACCGACGAGGAGGCCGAGCGGCTGGCGGCGAGCGCGTACCTGTCCGGCCTGCGCTTTGCCCAGGGGCTGCGCGATCTGCCGCTGCCCGGCGTCGAGGAAGCGCTGGCCTACCGCTACGACCCGGACGAGGAAGCCCTGCGCCGGACATATGGGGCGCGCCACGTCGTGGGCAGTGCGGCCCGCGTCGCGGCGCGCCTTCGCGAGCTGGCCGGACAGTGCGCTGCCGACGAGCTGATGGTGATGACGCACATCCACGACCCCGCGGCGCGCCAGCAGTCGTATGCGTTGCTCGCCCGCGAGCTCGGCGTCGCCGCCGGCGGCTAGGCGCACCCCGCCGGCGCTACGGCCGCGTGGCGTCCAGGCGTCGCACGGCGAGCAGCAAGAGCCCGAGCGCGAGCACGAACGGCGCGTCGCCTCGGCTGTGGCGCCCCGCGGCGCGACAGCCGCAGCCGCGGTTGAAGTGCGGAGCGTTGCCGGTGTAGGCGTAGCCAGGGCCGCCCGCGTCCACGCCGCCGTCCGCGCTGCGTCGCTGGCAGACGAACTCGTTGTTGCAGAAGTAGGCGGCAGCGCACTCGGTGTCGTCGGCGCAGGTGAAGCGGCACTGGCCGGTATTCCGGTTGCACGTGTAGGGTGCGCAGCTCGTGATCCCGCCGAGCCCGATCGACTGTGTCAGATCGTTCGAGCACTCGCCCCCGGGCCGGATGCATTGGCGCTGGGGCGAACACGCGTAGCCCGACGCGCACCCGCTGTCGTTGGTGCAGCTGGTGGGGCATTGACCGCTCGTGCCGTCGCAGCGATAGCGCCCGCACGTCCCGCCACCGACCGAGCCCGCGGGCAACGGGCTGCAGGTGCCGTCCGACGACGCGCCGTTCGCCCGGGAACACGTCTCGCAGGCGCCAGTGCAGGCCGCGTTGCAGCACACTCCATCCACGCAGTAGCCCGTGGAGCAGGTGGAAGGGGTCGCGCAGGGCGCGCCAAGTGTGCCAGGGGGAACGCAGTTGCCCGTGGAGACCACGCACGCCAGGCCCGCCGCGCAGTCGCTGTCGCCGTGGCAGGGGCAGTTCTGGTTTTCGCCGTTGCACGTGTCGGGAGCGCAGGACGGCGACCCGGGCGAGCCCTTGGCCACGCTCGAGCAGGTGCCGTCGGTGGCGCCCGTCCTGGCGCTGGTGCACGCCGCGCAGGCGCCGGTGCAAGCCGTGTCGCAGCACACGCCGTCCACGCAGTGCGTCGTGGCGCAGTCGGCGTTGCTCGTGCACGCCTCGCCGTCCGGCGCACCCAGATCGAACCCCACCACCACGCCGCGCGGGGTATTGCCCTCGTTGCGTGTGCCCCGGACGAGTGCGAGCCCCGGCTGGAGCGCCACGTTCAGGCCGAAGCCGATGATGTCGCTCTCGACGGGCTGGAGCACCGGCGACTCGCTCCAGGTGGTGCCGCTCCGCTCGAACATGAACGCCGCGCCGGCGCTGCCGAGCTTGCCGCGGACCAGCGCCGTGTCGCCCGCCACTGCGACGGACGGACCGAGCGCCGAATACATCTGCTGGGCCTGGAGCTCGGTCTGCTCGCTCCAGGTCGTGCCAGAGCGGACCAGCACGTAGGCGACGCTCTTGGCGCCCACCAGGGCGGTGTCGCCGTCGATGGCGATGGCGCTGCCGAACTCGTCGTCGGTGCTGCTGTCACTGGCGCCCAGCTTCTGCTGCTGGCTCCACACGCTTCCCGAGCGCGTGAAGACGTAGACGGCTCCGGAATGCAGATAGTCGGTCCAGCCGCCGACCAGCGCGGTGTCGCCCTCCACCGCCAGCGCGATGCCGAAGCCGTCGCCGTCCGCGCTGTCGTCCGGAACCAGCTTCTGCTGCTGGGTCCAGGTCGTGCCCGAGCGCACGAAGGCGTAGGCCGCGCCCGGCGCGGTCGGGCTGATGCGCTGCGTGGCGCCGACCAGCGCGGTGTCGCCGGACACGGCTGCCGAGAGCCCGAACGTGTTTCCGGGCGCGCCGTCGTCGGGCAGCAGCTTCTGCTGCTCCGTCCAGGTCGTGCCCGAGCGCACGAAGACATAGCTGGGCGTGCCCTGCGCCGTGGTCGTGGCCAGCGCCGTGTCGCCGTCGAGCGCGACCGCCGCGCCGAACGAGTCGCCGGGCGCACCGCTGTCTGCGCCGAGCTTCTGCTGCTCGACCCAGCTGGCTCCCGAGCGCACCAGCACGTACGCGGCACCCGTTGCCGAGTCGTGGCCCTGGGCGCCGACCAGCGCCGTGGTCGCCGACATCGCGATCGCGGTGCCGAAGCCGTCGGTCAGCTGGCTGTCGCTCGCGGTGATGAGCTGGCTCTCCGCCCACACCTGCGCGCCCAGCGCCTGGCCGTGCGCTGCCGTGCTCTCGACATGTACGGGCCTGTCGCTGCTGCACGCCGCGACCCACCCCAGACAGACTATTCCAACAAGAAAATAAGCTCGCCCCATGGACCCTCCCTTGGGACACCTGGATGACAACCCTACCTCATATTCGAGGGGCTGGCACGCCGGGAGCGGCTTCGGCGCCGACCGTGCTCGGTGCTCAGCCCGCACCGAAGAAGCCGAGCGCGATCTCCACCACGCGCTCCGGGCTGTCGACGTGGCAGAAGTGGGAGCTCTGCTCGAGCCAGACCAGCTCGGCGCCGGGCACGAGCGCGTGCAGGCGGCGGCCCACGTCCGGGGGCACCATCGGATCCTCGGTCGCGTACAGCATCAGCAGCTCCGAAGGGAAGGGCTTGCCCGCTGCGCGCAGCGCTTCGAGCTGGGCGACGAAGTCCCCGAGCTCGCGCGGCGCCAGGGCGTCGGCCAGATAGCGCACGAAGGCGCGTGCGCCGGCGGCGTCGGAGATGGCTGCGGCGTATTCGCGGGCTTCTTCTCGCGATTTGAGGCTCTCGTCGAAGTAGTGCACGTTCCTGTGCGCCCAGCGCTCGGGATCGCGCCGCACCCAGCGCGCCAGCGCGGCCTGCACGCCCGGCACGGACAGCGCCGCGTGCAGCGCCGTCAGGCGCGCCTCGGGCAGGCCCGGCGAGTGCATGTCGATCAGCTTTCCGAACAGGCCCGGCTCGTCCAGCGCGGCGCGCATGCACAGGTAGCCGCCCAGCGAGTTGCCGATGGCCGCACAGCCGCGGATGCCGAGCGCATCGACCAGCTCGACGATCCAGGTCGCCAGCGCCGCGCCGCTGTAGCGCGCGTCCGGCTTGTCGCTCTGCCCGGCGCCGGGCAGATCCGGCACGATGACGCGGAAGTGCCGGCCCAGAGGTTCCATCACGTAGCGGAATGAATAGCTGCTCGTCATCAGCCCGTGCACCAGCAGCAGCGGCGGTCCCTGTCCGTGCTCGCGCAGCCGGATACCGATCTTTCCGAATGGCTGCGACGTCATCTCCAGCCGGCGCTCGCTGGTCTCGAAGTAGATGTGCGGGCGCCGCGGCGCGTCGGGCAGCGCGTCGAAGGGGCCGGGCTTGAACGGGCGGGGGAGCGCCATGGCGCGAGAGTAGCGAAAACTCCACCACTTGCGGAGTATCCCGGTGGCAGGTTACCGTGTTCCATCAGGAGGTTGCTATGCGAGGGATGCGGCGTCTGCTTCTATGTCTGGCTCTCGTGGTGGGAGCTTGCGGAGGTGGCCACAAGGCGGGTTTCAGCGAGCCTTGCGGCGACGGCTGTGCGGACGGCCTGTACTGCGTGAAGGGCGGGGACATGAAGGGCCTGTGCTCCGTCGACTGCCCCGACAACAACCTCGACATCTGCACCAAGCGCTACGGGGACAACGCCTACTGCCGCATCGGCAACATCTGTGCGCTCGGCTGCGACAACTCCAGTTGTCCCGCCGGGACCGAGTGCGATTCCTCGGGCTCTCCGAGCACCTGTCTGGCGAGTCCCTAGCGCCGCTGGCCGTCGCGTTTGACGGCGGCGCGAATTCGGTCACGCTGTGGGGGGTGAAAGCCCCCCTGCGGTCGTTACCGCGCGCTGCGCGGCAGCTGGGCCGGGGTCTGTGGCGTGGGCTCTTCTGGGCGTCGGCCGCCGCGGTCGTTGCGGTCCCGGCGTGCTCGCATGCCCGCCCGGCTGCGCACCGGAGCAGGCGCGTGACGGTCCCCCACGTTGCGCACGCCGTGCACGCTTCCTACACGCTCAAGCGGGTCAGCCCCACGCCCGCGCGCCGCGCGTCGGCGCCGCTCGCCTTCTCGGTGCGCGACGCCGTCACGCACCAGCTCATCCCGTGCAAGCTGACCTTCCTCGGCGCGGCCGGCTCGCGCGCTCCGGCCTTTACCAGGGACGATCATCCGCTGCGCATCGCCGGCGGCGTGGCGGCCTACAACCGCGTCTTCTCGCTGGCGGGCGAGGGGATCATCCGCGTGCCGCCCGGCCGCTACGACGTGTACGTCAGCCGTGGGCCCGAGTGGACGCTGCACGTGGAGCGCGGGCTCCGGGTGGGTCCGCGCGGCGCGCGGCTGGAGACAACGCTTTCGCACGTGGTCGACAGCACGGGCTATCTGGGCGGCGACTTCCACGTCCATGCCGAGCGCTCGTTCGACTCGGTCGTGCCGATGAGCGCGCGCGTCGACGAGTTCGCCGCTGACGGTGTCGAGCTCATCGTCTCGACCGACCACAACACGCTGAGCGACTACGCGCCGGTCATCCGCAAGCTGGGGGCGGAGCGCTACCTCACCAGCATCGTCGGCGAGGAGATCACCACCCAGCACTGGGGCCACTACGGCGCATTCCCGCTGGAAGTCCACCCCGGCCTGCCGCGCGGCGGCGCGGTTCGGGTGCGCGGGCGCACCGCCAGCCAGATCTTCGCGGAGGTGCGCCGGCGCTTTCCCGGGGCGCTCATCGACGTCTATCACCCGCACTTCCCGCAGATCGGCTACTTCAACGACGCGAAGCTCGATGCGAAGCGCGCCGAGTTCCACCGCGCGGGCGCCTCGTACGCGTTCAACGCGCTGGAGCTGCTCAACGGCTATCGCGACGGCGACCGGACCGGCGTGCGCGCCGTGCTGCCCGACTGGTTCCGGCTGCTCGATCACGGCTACCGCTTCACGGCCACCGGCGACTCCGACACCCACCACCTGACCAAGAACGAGGGCGGCTATCCGCGCAACTACCTGCGCGTCGCAAGCGATCGCCCCGGCGCGCTCACGCCGCAGAGCTTCGCGCATGCGCTGCGTGCCGGGCGCTCGTTCTTGACCACCGGCCCGTTCGTGCGCCTCTCGGTCGACGGCGGCGGCCTGGGCGACACGGTCGAGGCGCGAAGCGGCAAGGCCGTCGGGCACATCGAGGTGCAGGCGGCGCCGTGGATCGACGTGTCGCGCGTGCTGCTGTTCGTCAATGGGAAGCAGACCGATCAGTGGCGCGTGCCGCCGACGCAGCAGCGTGACGCGGCTGGACGCGCGCTTCACCGTGGATGTGAAGCGCGACGCCTACGTCGTGGCGCTCGTGAAGGGCGCGCGCCCGCTCGTTCCGGTGGTCGGCGAGCCCGGCGGCTTCCGCGTCTACCCCGTCGCGCTGACCAACCCCATCTACGTCGACGTTGACGGCAACGGAAAATACAACGCGCCGCTCGCAGCGCGGCGTTGAGCCGCGGGCGCAGCGCCGCGCTCCGGCGGTCTCCGGGCAACCCCAGCCGGGGCAGTCCTGGAGTCACACGCGCCGAGGGCAGGGCGCGGAGCAGGGCCGGTTGACCCGCAGCGCCCCATGGAGCGACTCTTCCATATTGGCTTTAGCTTGGGAGGGTTTCATGCGGAATACGTTGCGCGCGCTTTCGTCTGGAGACGTGGCTGGTGCGGCGTCCGGGGTTCGCTGGTTGCTTCCGGTTGTGGCGTGCGCGTTGGCGGCGTGCAGCGGATCGAAGTCGAGCGGACATCATGATGCGGGCGGCGGTACAGGCGGCCTGCTCGTAGACCCGGACGCCGGCGGCACGGCGGGCGGCGGAGCCGGTGGTGGCAGCGGGGGAAGCGGCGCGGTCGCCGGCGCGGCCGGGCAGGGCGGTGCCGGCGGGCAGGGCGGAGCGCCCAGCGTCCCGTGCGGCGGAACGCTGTGCAACGGAACGTGCACCCAAGGGCGCTGCCTGCAGACGATCCAGCCGGTCCAGACCGGAGGCACGGCGCTCGCTCTCGACGACCAGCGCGTGTACTGGACCGAGGGTTCCAACGTCCTGACTATCCCGAAGACCGGCATCTCTACCCAACAGCAGCTCGGCGTGCTTGCCCTGCTGAGCTCGGGACTGGTCGACGACATCGCCGTGGACGATTTCAACGTCTACTTCACCAGCCACGGCTTCACGTCGGGTGCCGTGCACTCGGTGCGGAAGACGGGCGGGAAGGATGTGGTGCTTGCCTCCACTGCGGCTTCGCCAGAAGGCGTCGCTGTCGACGCCACGAGCGTGTACTTCACCGTGGACTTCGGCGGAATGGCCAAGATCCCGATCCAGGGGGGAACCGTCCAGCACCTCGGCACGGGGGACCCTGCTGGCTACGGCGTCGCGATCGATCAGGGGTACGTCTACTGGATGGGCCAGGCCGAGGTGCTAGGAGTGCCGACCGCGGGCGGCAACGAATCGCCGATCGCGCCGACGAACGGCGGCCAGGCCATCGCCGCCCGCAACGGCGCCGTCTACTACACGACGGGGAATTCCATTATGAGAGCGCTTGGCGGCAGCCCGCAGGCGACCCTGGCATCGGGGCAGACCTACCCGATCGCCATCGCGGCGGACGACACCAGCGTCTACTGGATCGACCAGAAGAGCGGCTCCGCAATGTCGGCCATCGGTGACATCCTGAAAGTCCCCGTCAACGGCGGCACGCCCACCGTCCTCGCAGCCAATCAAGCCGCCCCCGTCGACATCGCCGTCGACAACACCAGCGTCTACTGGCTCGAGGTCAGCGGCCACATCCTGAAGCTGACGCCAAAGTGAGTGCTAGGGGGCGGCGGACCATTTGACGGTTCCCGTGGCGTGGCGCAGCGACGGCGCGCCGTCGTGGAACTCGAGCTCCGGCGTGACCGTCTCGAGCATGTCCGCGAGCGGGCTCGAAGCAGCTTCGTCGGCCAGGCCTTCGTGCAGCAGACGGAACAGGTGCGCGCAGGCGGCGCGCTCTTCGCGGTTGTAGGTGTCGTAGTGCATGGGGGGCGCCTTTCAATTCGGTGGATACGACTCGAAGTCGAGCTGGGCTCCGACGACGGACGAGGCGTGCAGATCCTCGGCGATGCGTTCGAGGGTGTCGCGGAGCTCGAGCTGGGCGAGCCAGCGCGGGGGAAGCTGCTGGTCGCTCCAGGCGGCGCCGAGCAGGTTGCCGACCAGGCTGGCGGTGCTGTCGCTGTCGCCGGCGTGGGCTGCGGCGCGCCATAGCGCGGCGCGCATCGACTCCTCCGACGGCTCGCCTGCGGTGAGGGCGCAGCAGAGCGCGATGGCGAGCGCTTCCTCGGCGACCCAGCCGCCGCCGAGCGACTCGATGGCGCTCCTGTCGGGAACGCCGCGTGTTGCGACGCCCTGTGCCGCAGCGACGGCAGCGCGCACTTCGTCGCAGGCGCGTTCGTGAGCGAGCAGCTCGTCCGCTGCGCTCATCGCTTCGCCGAGCGACGTGCCGCGCGCCGCGTCGAACACCAGCGCCGCGAAGTACGCGGCCGCCAGATATCCGCTCGGATGCCCGTGCGTGACGACCGCCGTGTCGCGTGCGGCCTCGAAGGCTTCTTCGCGCGTTGCCGCCGCCAGCCCGAACGGCGCCGAGCGCATGATGGCGCCGCAGCCCTTGCTGTTGTTCGGAGGGTGGTCGACGCTGGGCGTTCGCCACTCGGCGGCTTGTGAACGCAGCGCGCCGAGGTTGGTGTTGCCGGGCGCCCGGCGCGCGTGCAGGCGCGCGTCGCCGACGAGCCAGCCGCGCTCGCTGGGCGAATCGAGCTGCAGCCGGGGCGACTGCGTGGCAAGCCAGCGCAGCAGCGCGTGCTGCACGACGTTCACCAGCGAGGCGCTACCGCGCTGCTGCGCGCGCTGCACCGCGCGGATGATGCCTTCCGCGGCGAACAGCGTCATCTGCGTGTCGTCGGAGATGGCCGCCGGGCCGTGGTGGTCGGGCGCGAGCGACGCTGGCGGCTCTGGCCCGAAGCCGCTGCTGGAAAACTCGATCGGATAGCCCAGCGCATCGCCGAGCGCGCCGCCGAGTAGCGAGCCGCGGAAGCGCGACGGAGCCGGCAGCGCTGTGCTGGTCGGGCGGCGTTCGGCGAGCGCAGCGTACTCTTCGACAAAGCGCTCCTGCTCACCTGTCTCGACCGTTCTGGGGCGACTGCGCCGCACCAGGCGGATGGCCTCGGCCGGCGCGTGACCGCACGCGACCAGACACGCCGCTGCGACCAGCCCCGTGCGGCCGAGCCCCCCGCGGCAGTGCACGACGACGTTGCCGCCCTCGCGCGCCGTCGCCACGATGCGCTCGACCAGCGCGTCGAAGTCCGCGAGCGAGCCGGGCACGCCGCCGTCGACGATCGGAAAGCGCACGAGCTGCATGCCCAGGGCCGCGCAGCCGTCGGCGAGCGCGGTGATGCCGAGGTGGCGCAGCTCGTCGTCCTCGACCAGCGAGACGAGCATGCTGGTGCGGTACACGTCGCGCAGCCTGTCCAGATCTGCCACGAGGTCGCGGTCCCAGCGGCCGCCGATGCCGGGCGCCTTCTTGCCGGGGGCAAACGTCATCCCGATGCGGCCCGGCAGACCGAGAGCCGAGACTGGAACGAAGTCGACGCGGATGGGATCGGTGGCGGAGGTCTTCACGTTTCCACACTACACGCTGCCTGCGACACAACTGGTCGCAGCGATTCAGAACGGGATGTCGTCGTCCTCGTCGACCCAGCGCCCGGGATGGCCGGGGCTGTGCTGGGCGAGCCAGTGGCTCACGCTCTGGAGCGTAGCGTAGGACACGGGCGCATTGGCGGGGGCGCTCAGCTGGTCGACCTTCCAGCCGTGCGGCGTGAAGCGCACGCTCAGCGTGGCGCGCTCCGGCTCGGTGATGCGGTAGATGTACACGGCGCCCGTCGCCACGCGCCCGAGGTAGCTGCCCACGCAGTGCCGCATCGTCCGCCCCTCCTCGATGATGTCCGCGGCGCGTCGCAGCGGCTCGATGCCGGGCCCGGCAGGCAGCGGCGGAGGCGGTAGCTCGGTGGGCGCTTCGAACCGGCAACAGCCGATCTGGAACTCCCCCGCGAGCTCGTCGTGCAGCCGCTCGAGGCGCGCGAGCGAGCGCTGCGGGCCAAGCGGCGTGCCAAGCACCGTCTGGTGCATCGCCGCGGTGTCGCGCAGCAAGTACGCCGCGCGCTGCGTGCTCGGTCTCTCCCGAGCCACCTCTTCCAGCAGCGACCAGGTCGACAGCGCAAAGAGCGCGGGATCGCACAGGATCCGCAGCACGCCCGCATCGAGCCGCGGCAGGTGGTGCAGCGCCTTGGGCGGATCGGGTGCGAGCAGCGTCGCGCGCAGATACAATAGCGACTGCACGCTGACCGCCCGCCGCGGGATCTTCGCCAGTACGCGCGCGACCGCGGCGGAGGCGGGGAAGCCGAGCGCCTCGAGGATGGCAGTGCGCTTCCTGCCCACCAGGGCGCGCGCTGCGCGCATCGGCTGCTTCACCCGCCGCGGGCGGAACACCCAGCTCGACGCGAGCGCGAAGGCCAGGGCGGGGTTGTCGCGTGCGAGATCGAGTGCACCCGGGCAGCGCGCGACCAGCGACAGCACGTGCCACTGCCGCTCGGGGTAGGGCTTGACCACGCGCAACACTTCCGGAGGGAAGAGCGCGATGAAGCGTCGCGCCGCCTCGCTCCGGAGCCGGAGGCCGATGCGCCTCTGCTCGTCGGGCTCGTCCTTCCAGCGCTCGACATAGCGCGGCCGGGAGGTCGACCAGATGTCGCGGATCAACGTGCCCTGCGGTCGTGTCGCGGTCCAGCCCGTCGTCTCGGTCTTCCACCAGGCACGACATGCTGACCATCCGCGCAGCACCAGGACCGAGTCCTCCTCGAACATGAGCAGCTTGTCGTCCTTGAACACCCAGCCGCGCCGGAACATGGAATTTCCATGCGGCGGGGCTGCGACATGTCCTGTCGCAGGCGCGATCGTCTACACTCGACGGTCATGCCGCGCGCCGGGAACGATGCCGACACGATCTATCGACAGTGGGCGTTGATGCGCCACGTGCCGCGCTCTCCGCGCCGTATCGACACGGCGCGGCTGGAGGCGCTGCTCGCCCAGGAGGGCATCCAGGTCACGCGCCGCAGCATCCAGCGCGATCTCGAGCGGCTCGCCGCGCGCTTCACCACGCTCCGCTGCGACGATCGCGACAAGCCCTACGGTTGGTACTGGGACGGCTCGGCGCCGCTGGTCGAGATCCCGGGCATGGGCGTACCTGCGGCGGTCACCTTCAGCATGACCGAGGCGTATCTCGCGTCCGTGCTGCCGCGCGCCACGCTCAAGAGCCTCGACCCGCACTTCGCCCGCGCCCGCGAGGTGCTCAAGAAGTCGGCGACGGCCAAGCTCGCCAGCTGGCCGCGCAAGGTGCGCGTCGTGCCGCGCGGCCATCCGCTGCTGCCGCCGGATGTACCGAAGCGCGTGCTCGACGGCGTGTACGCCGCGCTGCTCGACGACCGGCGCTTCACCGCGCTCTACAAGAAGCGCGGCACCAGCTCCACCAAGGAGTACGAGGTCAATCCGCTGGGCCTGGTCGTGCGCGACGGCGTGCTCACGCTCGTCTGCACCTTCTGGGACTACGACGACGTGAACCACATGCTGCTCCACCGCATGACCCGCGCCGAACCGCTCGAAAAGCGCGCCCGCCGCCCGCGCGGCTTCGATCTCGACCAACACGTCGCCTCCGGAGGCGTCGGCTTCGCGCTCGGCGATCCCATCGTGCTCGAGGCTCTCGTCGACGAATCGGTCGCCCTCACCCTCGCCGAGACGCCCATCGCCAAGGACCAGCAGCTCTCCTCCGACGGAGCGTCACGCAAACGCCTCCGCGCCACCGTTCCCGACACCATGGAACTGCGAGGCTGGCTGCTCGGCTACGGCGCGCTGATCGAAGTGAAGAAACCGAAGGCGCTGCGCGAGGAGATGCGCGACGCGGTGAAGGCGATGGCGGAGAGGTATGCGGTTCCATGACGGTCAGTAGGACCCGAGGCTCGCCGGCTCGACGCCGAGACGGTGAGCTATCAGGCCGAGCGTGTCGGCGTGCGGCGCTTGCACCTCCCCGCGCTCGATGCGCGCGATAGTCTTCTGGTCGAGCGGTGCGAAATCGGAACGTGACAGCCCGCGCTGCAGACGCAGCCGTCTGACCGCTCCGCCCAGTGAACTATCCCGCTCGAGCTCGCGGGCCCTCATGCGCCGCCGCGTTGCCGCATCGAACTCGTAGAGGATGGCGTCGGCCGCCGCTTCATAGCTGCCGAGCTGGACCGTCTGTCCGAAGTCGGTGACGCCGAAGGCGTCGAAGTCCGGACGCGGTCCGCCACGCCGCGCCCTGAACCAGGAAAACGGGATCACGACGCGATCCAGATTGCCGCGATACAGGACGAGCGCGCGGTCCTCGCGGTCGACGGCTCCGCCGATGAACAGATCCTCGGCGTGGTTGCTGGCCATGACTTCCGCTAGCTCGGCCTGCGGCAGCAGTGCGACTCCCGCATCCGGCGCGACCACCACCCGGAACAGCGCGTGCAACACCTCCCGCCGCGCCGTGGATGCCGGCTCGAGCAACAGCACCCGGTGCCAGCGGTCATGCGCGTGAACAGCGCCAGTGAGCAACGCGAGCGACCGCGCATGCGGCACGACCCAGCGCGCCCGCCCATGCTGCGCATACGCCTGCTGCACCGCCTCCGTTCTGTCGAGCAGCTTGTGCCTAAGCCGCGCGAACGGCCCGGCGGGCCGCTTGCCCAGCAGGAATAGCGGATCAGTCACCGTTGTGCTCTCCCACGGGGTTCTCCGGATACATCTCGTCCCACGTGTTCCGGAGCAGAGGCAGGTTCCGTTCGATAAATATGTCCGGTATACAATAATTGTCAATTATGGGACGTTTCATTGCCCGACGCAAGGCAGCGCAAGCCGCGTGCCAAGCTCGTGCGTGAACACCCGGGGGAACACGCGCGAATGCACGTCGCTGATCATGAACGAGTAGCGGAGGTGGAGCGTCGTATAGCCCCACACCCACTCATGCGTGAAGCGCGCCGCGAAGCCCCCCTACGCAAACAGGGGGTGGGGAATTGCGCCGGCGGCTGGCACGCTCACGGATGATGGAGAATCGCCCCGGTCTTCGCGAGCAGCCAGACGTCGTTCGGGCCTGTGCCCGTCACGCCGACGACACTGGCGCTGGTGACTTGTAGGGGCGACCAGGTTGCGCCGTCGTAGTGGAGGACCGCGCCGAACAGGCCGCCGCCCCAGATGTCGCTTCCGCTGCTTCCCCACAGGTAGCCGATGTCGCGCGGCAGCTTCTTTGCCGGCTTCGACCAGGCCGTGCCGTTCCAGTGCAGCGCGCCGCCCTCGACGCCGACCGCCCAGGCGTCGTCGGGGGTCGCGGCGTAGATGCTGGTGATGAAGCCGGCCTGGCCCGTGTAGGCCACGGACCAGCTCGCGCCGTCGTAGTGACGGATCGTGGCTTGCAGGTTCACGTTCCGCGAGAGCCAGACGTTGTCTTTCGATGTTCCCCCCAGGGCCACCAGCTCGTCATCGGTCGGCCCCGGCACGCGGCCAGCTGCCACTCCAGCTGGCCGGCGCGTCCCGTCACTTCCAGGCGCCCGCCGTGCACTCCCTCGAGGTGGCACCAGGTGCACAGAGCGATGACATTGTCGTCTTCGTCGCTGCCGCCACGCGAGCGGAACTGCACGTGGTGCGGGGTCACATCGCGGCGCGAGCACACGGGGCTCGAGCACGTGTAGCGGTCGCGGGCGTAGATGTGCGCGTATTTCTCCGTGCGCTCGCTGAGGTGGCGCCACGCTTTCCAGAAGGTGTCGCACAGCAGGCGCACGAAGCTCGTGCCGCGCGGCAGATGCTTGTGCATCACCTGGGCCAGCGTCCGCCAGAAGCGCGCCGTGTCGCGCGTCACCCGCAGATCCATCCGCACGCTCGCGCCGCCGGCGCCGGGCCTGGCGGACATCTGGCTTCGTGCTGCCAGCACTGCGTCGCGGTCGCCCGCGAGTACGCGCGACTCGAGCTTCCGGAGCTGCCGCACGGTCTCTTCAGGCGGCGGGCAAACGCGTCCGCCGATGTCGCGTGAGAGCTCGGCGGCGCGCACCTCTTCTTCGAGGAGCTTGACGGTGCGGGCCCGCGCTCGACTCGACCCAGGCATCGGCCGTCTCCGCGGTCGCGACGCGCGAGATCAAGAGCGCGGACTCGTAGCCGATCTCTCCCGCGCCCAGCGCCTCCCGGACGCGCCGGCACCAGCGCCGCGCCAGCGCGACCTTCGCCTTGAAGCTCGACGGCGAGATGCCGAGGCGCTCGCGCACGTACTGCGACCGGGTTGCGTAGCCGAGCCGACGCCAGCCCTCGGCTTCATGGAACGCCAGCGCGGCGCGGCCCAGCTCCAACTCGCGCTGAGCCAGCCCGCGCGAAAGCTCGCGGATGCGCGCGTCGAGCGCCTGCAGGCTCCCGGGCAGCTCGAAGAAGGGCGCGACGGGTTTCCCCCCGGGACCGCGCTCCGTGAAGTTGTCCTCGCAGCGCCTTTCCGATTCCTCGCGCCAGGCTTCGAGCTGTTGCCGCCAACGGTTCCTCGCCTCCGCCTCCCGCTCGCTCTGCTCGAACGCCTCCAGATCGTTTGCTGGCAGCGTGTGCGAGAGCGAGCTGTAGCTCTCGGCGAGCAGCGCGTGCACGAAGCCCTCGGCCGTGCGCTCGCCGAGGACGTGCTCGGCGAAGCGGCGCGTCCACTGCCAGAGCCACGCATCCGCCGCGCCCAGCGTCACACCGAGCGTCACCTTGTCGACGGCGCCGGGCCCGGCGGCAGCGGGCGACAAACCCGCAGAGGCCCCCTCATTCAACTCGACCAGATGCGCCCGCATCCCGCGCACGGTCGAGCCGAGCGCCCGCGCCGTCAGCGCCGCGTCCGTCTCTGCGGTCGCGTGACGCGCGACGAGCTCCGCCATGCACCAGCCGACCGCGCCGCCCGACAGCGCCGCGCGCAGCTGCGGCAACTGCGCCACGCGCTGGGCGAGCAAGCGCGACTCGTTCGCCCAGCGCGTGCTGCGTCCGCAGCGCTCCCGCGCATACGCGCCGAGTGAAGAGAACCCGAGCTCGTGATGCCCGCCCCGCCGCGCCAGCAAATCCAGCAGCTCGCCGAGCATGAGCCGCGCCTGGCTCTCTCCCCGCACCAGCTCGGCCAGCCGCGAATCGAGCCGCAGCACCTCGTTTGGCGGAGCCGCGCGCGCCCTCCGCTCGCCCACGCCGGTCATTGCGACCGCGCCCCCTGAAAACATGGGGCTAGCGTAGGTTTCACTGAACACATGTCAAGTGCAGGATGAGGGATTCTTTGCAGCCAGCGAGGGAGGGCGGACGCCGCCGCCGTCGCCTCCCGGCGTCGCGGTGTTCCATGTGGATATCGCGGTTCCGGGCGATGGCCGCACCACCTGTCCGTCCCCGGTCGCCTCGTCGGCTTCGGGCACCCGCTACGGCTTGCCGCCCTTCCACTTGCGCAGCTGCGCCACCTCGTCGGAGAGCTGCCCCCAGACGCGCTCCGCCTGTCGCCGTTTGTGCTTGTCGTGGCGCAGCTCGTTGGCGCGCGCCTCGCGCTCGAGCTTGCGGTAGTGGTCGAAGCGCTCGGCGTCCAGCTGCCCCGCTTCGACAGCTGCCTTCACCGCGCAGCCCGGCTCGTTGTCGTGCCGGCAGTCGCGAAAGCGGCAGGCCTCGGCGAGGCTCGCAATGTCCTCGAACACGGTGTCGAGCCCTGCCTCGTCGAGCAGCTGCAGCTCGCGCATGCCGGGGGTGTCGAGGAGCAGGCCGCCGTCGGGAAGGAGCACCAGCTGGCGATGGGTGGTGACGTGGCGACCACGACTGTCGCCGGCGCGCACCTCGCCGGTGCGCATGCGCTCCTCGCCCAGCAGTGCGTTGACCAGGGTCGACTTGCCGGCACCGGACGAGCCCACCAGCGCGACGGTCGTGCCCTCGCCGATGCTGGCGCGTACCGCCTCCACACCTTCGGCGTGCAGGGCGCTGACGACGTAGACCGGAACGCCCACGGCGTGTCGCTCCACGGCGGCAACCCGCAGCGGGAGGTCCGCGCAGAGGTCCGCCTTGTTGAGCAGGATGGCGGGCCTGGCGCCGCTGGCCCAGACGCGGGCGAGGTAGCGCTCGATGCGCCGCAGGTTGAAATCGTCGTCGAGACCCACGACGACGAAGACGAGATCGACGTTCGCCGCCACTACCTGGGTCCGCGTCTCCCTTCCCGCGGCACCGCGCGAAAAGAGCGTGCGGCGCTCGAGCAGACGCTCGATCAGCACCGTGCGCTCCGGGGCGGGCTCGGCGTCGACCATCACCCAGTCGCCGACCCCGGCCGGCGCCGTCTCTTCGCCCCCGTGGCGCAAACGACCCGGAAGTTGCGCCCGGCCCGAGCCGCTCGCCGACCAGACCTCGTAGGCGCCGCGGTGCTCGGCGGCGACGCGCGCGACGATGGCCCCGGCGTCGCGTGATGGATCGAGCTGCTGGGCGAAGAACGGGCCGAAGCCCAGACGGCGTAGCGCGTGCATGACCCTCCCCTGCGTCGAGGACGCAAGCCAGGCGACAGGAATGTAAGCGCGCCTTGGCTCCGTGTCACCGCTCGGAGCGGTCGCGCCGCCGCAGGGCAAAGGGCGTGCCTCGTCCAGGTTCGACTGGATCCCGGTTGTTGTTATGCTCCACCTCGCCATGCAGCTTGGAGACCAAGACATCACGCGCATCGGACTCGGCACGAACCGCCTGCACAACACCGCGGAGAACGTGAAGTTCATCCGGGCGGCCGTGGATGCGGGCGTGCAGATGATCGACACGGCCCACCTGTACACGGATGGAGCCAGCGAACGCACCCTCGGGGCGGCGCTCTCGCCGATCCCCGACCGGGTGATCGTGGCGACCAAGGGCGGCTACGGTGGGGCGGGCCGCGGCCGGCCCGAAGTGTTGCGCAGCGAGATCGAGCAGAGTCTGGAAAGCCTGCGCACCCAGCGCATCGATCTCTACTACCTCCACCGCGTGGATCCGGACACGCCGCTCGAGGACAGCCTGGGCGCCATCAAGGAGTACGTGGACCGCGGCGCGATCGAGCGCGTCGGGATCTCGGAAGTGACGGTGGAGCAGATCGAGCGGGCGCGGCAGGTGGTGCCGATCGCGGCGGTGCAGAACAACTACAGTCTGCAAGAGCGCAAGCACGACGCGGTGGTGGACCACTGCGCGGCGGCCGGCATCACGTTCGTGCCCTTCTTTCCGCTACGCGGAGCGGACGGCGCCGAGGTGGCGCGCATCGCGAGCGCGCACGGCGCAACGCCGACCCAGGTGGCGCTGGCCTGGCTGCTCCGCCGCTCGCCCGCGATGCTTCCCATACCCGGGACGCTCTCGCTGACGCACCTGATCGAGAACCTCCACGCCGCCACCCTGGAGCTGACGGACGAGGAGTACGCGGCACTGGAGTGAGGCGCGTGCCGGCTTTCACCGGCGGATCTATCTCGTCCACTCGAACGCGATGTCGGTCTCCGGCAGATCGAGAGCGTTGGCGATACGGTACAGCGTCGAGCGCCGGGGAATGGACGGCGAGTGCAGCATGCGGCTGAGGGAAGGCTGCGGAATGCCGGTCTTGCGGGCCACGGCCGAAACGCCGCCATGACGATCGATGATGCGTCGGAGCTTGGCCTTTTCGGCCATCACGCGTTGCGCAACGTCATCGAGCTGCTCGAGCTCGATGTGCGGCTTGTGGACCGGTGCCGGCGGCGCGTCGGCGTAGTCGTCGATCGACTCCTGCAGATCGGCGATGACCTCCGCGCGCTCGGCGGCGTCGCCGGCAGCGTCCCGCCACAGCTCCATCAGGTCGTAGACACCCTGGTCCACACGCGCGAGCTCCGAAGCCTGCACGATGAAATCACGCTCGAGCCCCGCGGCCATCATCTCCACCACGATCGAGGCCAGCTGGAGCTTCTGCTCGGGTGTGGTCCGGAAGAGAGTCACAGCTTGCCCCGGAGGTACGAGTCGAGCGCCCACTCGGTGATGACGACGTCCCACCTAGTTGGGCGTCGGGAACTAGCTGGAGCGCTCATAACATTACATAACATTATGGGAGGGGAGCGACAAGCGTGAGGCTTGCCGTGCGTGGATGAGCAATGCGCGGGCCAAGCAGCGGATCGGTGCGGATCCGGTTTGATTTGCACCTGCCCCGCGTGGCGACGTCGCTGTCCGCCGGTGGCGGCCGCCACTCTCGGTTGAGCGCGCGGCCGGGTGTACCTGGCGTAGTGCGTTGCCGACGAGGCCCCGCCACTCCTCGTCGTTGGGGCTGTGGCTCATGCGCCCGATGACGAAGCCGATGGCGGCGCCGTTCTGGATGACGGAATAGATCTGCTCGCCGTGGCGGTAGACGACGAGGTGCTCTCCGCCGTCCAGCACACCCTTGAAGTCGAAGAGGCGCTGGCCGGGGCCGAGCGCGCGTTCGACTTCGGTGAGTGTCGTGTGCAATGGAACCGGAAACACTCCCGCATGGGTGGGCCAGTTGCCGCCGAACCAGGCGATCGCCGTTGCCTTGCCCGCCGGGGTGGCGCCTTCCTTGGCGGGCGTAGCGAGCACCGCGACAACGGTGGCGTCGGGCAGCGCGCGCTTGTGGTTGCAGGGGGCAAAGAACCACACGTGTCGCTTCCCGCTTTCGATCGGGTCGTCGTCGCAGAGCGATGACTTGTGGCGACCTCCGAAGTCACCGATCGTCGCACCAAGGCGCAGCCCGTCGAGGTTGAAGGCGGACGCTTCAAAGCTTGCATGGCTGGGAGATGTCGGCGTCTCGGCCGTGCCCTCCGGTCCGCGATGGGTCGGCGGCGCGACCTCGACCACAGCTGGAGCCGGTCGTCGTGCGTGAGACGCCGTCCGCCTCGGGGTAGCGCAGGCGACCATCGCAGCGGCCAAGCCAAACAGCACGCAACGCAACACCGCCACGGTGTACCACGAAGCCGATCCACGAAGCTGCGCCGTCGCCCCGCGTCGCGCGCTACTGCTGCATATGGCAGCCCCCCGGTGTTCGAGGCGATGAAACGCTACAGGGCTTTGCACCCGCACGCCCAACACCCCCGCACCGTGTTGATCTGGGTGGATCAGCGGGTGCCTGCGCTCGTGGTCAAGGACGTGTTCCGGTTCGAAGTTCCCCGATCCCGACGTGGTCCCCTGCATGCTCGCGACCTATCGCAAGCTCGTGTTCCCGCAGCCGGAGGGCGGCATCGTCACGGTGGTGTATCCCATCCTTTTCTCGCCGGAGTGAGGCTTTCTCTCTGATTCCTGGATGCCGGTCCGACGGCGCCGCACCAGGGAGCCTCGCCGACCACGGCAAGAAGACGCTCGCGCGCAGCTACGGCGGGCCCGCGCCGAGCACCACGTCGCGCTGCCAGGGCGATTCAGGCCAGCCGCTCGTGCCGCGGGCTTGGTGGAGCTGGTCGAGGTAGGCGATGACGGAGCGGGGGTCGGCGCCGAGGCGGACGAGCACGGAGCCGAGCACGGTGCTGGTGCGGCCGCGACCGCCGGCGCAGTGCACGACTACGCCGCGTCCTCGCGCGACCTCGGCGAGCACCAGCGCTGCCGCCTGTTCCACGCGCGCGAGCTCGCCTTGCGGATCGCGCGGCGGGCCGCCCGCGACCAGATCCTCGAGATCGATCGTCGCCAGCAGCCTCAGCGGGGTGGGCTCGTAGTGCGCGGGCGCGTGCAGACACAGCACGCCCCGCGCGCCCGCATCGCACAGCGCCTGCCAATCGACGCGCGTGCGGCGCAGCGGATATTCCATTCCGAACAGCGGCGCGGGTTCGGCCAGCACGCAGTACAGCTGCCGCGGCGTCTCGAAGCCGGGCACGCGGGGCATCTGGTCGATGGGGAGCATGGCGGGATGCTACGCGGGATGGGGCAAGCAGGCGACCCGCCCCGTGGTTACCCGAGCTCGTCGCGCCACGAGTCGTCTACGTTCCCTTCCAGCCACTGCAGGAACGCCTCGGACGCCTCCGGCGAAAGCAACTCGCCGCGCTCTGCGCCCGCGATGGCATCGCGCACGTCGTCCCGGTCATCGGGGTGCGGCTGCCAGAGTGGATGGTCGGGGCGCATGCGAGACCCGGTCACGCCGCCAGCTTCACTTCCTCTTCCGGGATCTCGAATTCGAACGGACGGGTGGGGGGAGTCAACTGCAGGCGGACGCGGAGCAGGCGGCGGCCTTTCCAGCCTATGTGGCCGCGATCCTCCACGACGAGTGCGACAACACGCCGGCCGTCGAACGTGAACTCCACCTTCGAGCCGACCGTGATCTCGCTAGCTTTGGCCTTGCGCCGCATGTTCAAAACCTATCACCAGGGAGCCTCGCCGACCACGCCGAGCAGGTACGCTCGCACGGCCGCATCGAACGATCGCGAAAGGCTGTTGCAGGCGGACCGCCACGCCCGGACAAGGCCGAGACGCAGGGCGGGGGAAGTGATCGGCCGGCAGGGGTTCGACCCGGAGTTCTTCGGCGCTTTGCCCGACCGCGAGTCGCGCGTGGCCGCCATCGCTCGAGGCACAGAGCGTATGCACATGCCTCTGACCGAAGACGCGTGGGACGAGATCCAGCGCGCCGACGACGAAGAGCTCGACTTCCTGCTGCTGCTCAGCACCTTCGACGCCAGTCGGCTCGATGTCCACGCCGCGCTCCGCGCGTTGTTCGAGAATCGCGTCGTGCGGCGGTACGCGCTGGGGCGGTAGGCCGGGGGGCTCGCTTCGCGTGGAGCTCCGCGCTCACGCGGCGGGCGACGGGCGTTCTCGTCGCCCAGCCCTGCGCCCGCAGTCTTGCGTGATTCGCGAATCGCGATTAGCATAAAGACGTGTTGAAACCGCAGGATATAGTCATCTGTCTGAGGCTCATCGATGCTGAATCGGACCAGAGGACTCTCCCCAGGCTCGCGGAGGCGACGGGCATCAGCGCGTCCGAAGCACACGCTGCGGTCAAGCGCGCTACGAAGAGCGGACTGCTCGACGCGGAGGATCGCTCGGTGCGCAAGGAGGCACTGAGGGAGTTCCTGGTGCACGGTTTGCGCTACGTCTTTCCCCCCGAGTGGAGGGGCGTCACGCGCGGCGTCCCGACCTCGTATGCAGCACCGCCGCTCAAGGCCCGTTTCGCCGAGTCGGATCTGCCGCCGGTCTGGCCTCACCCGCAGGGCACGGCACGCGGTGAGGGGCTCGCTCCGCTGTACCGGTCTGCTCCGGCCGCTGCGCTACGCGACCCGCAGCTGTACGAGTGGCTCGCTTTGGTCGATGCGGTACGTGCAGGGCGCGCGCGGGAGCGCAAGCTTGCGACGCACGAGATCGAGCGCAGACTGGCAGCATGAAGGCACCCGACGAGCTCTGGACGGTAGCTCGTTGCCTCGGAGATATCGCGGGTCAGGTCGTGTTCGTCGGCGGCATGATCCGCGAGCTACTCGTCACGGATTCTGCCGCTGGACCCGCTCGTCCGACGCAGGACGTGGACTGCGTCGTCGGCACCAGCACATTGGTCGAATACCATCAGTTGGGCGCGCGGCTTCGAGAGCGAGGATTCTCCGAGTGCATGGACGAAGACGCGCCGCTCTGTCGCTGGGTCGTTCAGGACGTTCGCGTAGATATCATGCCAGTCGATCCGGCAGTCTTCGGGTTCAGCAACGTCTGGTATCCGAGTGGAATAGAGCACGCGATCGAGGTGAAGGGACCGGACGGCACAGTTCATATCGTCGATGCCGTGCACTTCTGCGCAACGAAGATCGAAGCCTTCCTCGGTCGTGGCGAGAACGACCTGTATCACCACGACATGGAGGACTTCATCGCGCTGGTCGACGGGCGCCAGGAGCTGGTGGAGGAACTGGGGCAAGCGCCCGATGAGCTGCGGGTGTTCATCGGGCAGGCCGTAGCGGAATGGCTTGGTGATTCTGCTTTCCTCGAAGCCCTGGCAGGTCATCTTCCAGGCGACGACGCTAGCCAGGCGCGCCGCCCCTTGCTGCTCGAAAGACTGGGGCGCATCGCGGCGCTCGTCGGACAGCCGGCGGCTGCAACAGGGCAGGGCAGGGCTCCGCGGCCGCGCGTGCAGACGCACTCACCGGGCCCCCGACCGAGCGGGCCGGCGCAGCTGCCGAGCGCGGTGCGGTTGCTCTCGAGCAATCTTCAATCGGTGGCCTACGACGAGCAGGCTCGTGCCTTGACGATCACGTTCCACGGCGGGCGCGTGTACGCCTACAGTGACGTCCCGCCGAACGTGTACCGCGGTCTGCTGGGCGCTACCTCGAAGGGCCGGTACTTCCATCAGTGGATCAGGGCTCGGTACCCCTATCAGCGAGTTCGTTGAGCCCGCTGTCGGACACCTCGGTGACGGCTCGGTCGCCGAGGATGTGGAGGATGCGGGCCTGGACTGCCTGACGTGCCGCGGAGCTCGTCGCGCGTGAACAGTCCACGTCGGACGCCCTGGCTCGTCGCCTGGCGGACGATGTCGGGTGGCACGGCGCCCGCCGCGCAGTCGCGGACCGTGCGCAGCGGGCTGGTCACGCGGACCGGGCCCTTCCACGTCGTCTCGCGTTTCGGGATGTCGGCGAAGTGGAGCAGGACGCCCTCGGGAACGCGAAGCCGTCGCTTCGACCACGCAGCGGGAAGCGTCAGGTGCAGCCTGGACGGCAGCGCGTCGGAGAGCCCGTGCAGCGCGAGCGCCGTCTCGTGACTGAACACGCCGCGACGCTCCGACCACAGCCACACCGGCACCAGATCCTCCTCGTCGGTCACGGGGAAGTTCACCAGCCGGAAGATGGCGCGTCCGGCGCGCTCGATGCGTCCCATGCGGGCGTGGTAATGCAGGAGCGGTGCCGAGAACCCGGCGCCCGCCGCGTCTGCCAGGGTGAAGTAGCCACCCTGGGCCGCGGCCAGCTCGTAGAGGCCGTTCCAGTCGGGACGCTGGCCTTCGGGCGACAGTCGGGGCATGCACTAAAATTAAATCCTATTTAATGTTTGTGCAAGCGACAGAGCTGCGGATGGGTGGCGACGTCGGTGGCGACCGCCACCGCGTGGTGTTTCCACCACGTCAGTCGTGGTCGCCGGGATGTCCGAGGCTACGTGTCTTCGAAAGCAGCGACGAGCCGTTCCAAATAGAAGGCCCGCAGCCGGTCCGGGCGGCCCAGGTCGGCTTCGGCAAGCCCGTCGTCCGCATCGCGCGGAGCCAGCCCGCCATGCGCGCCCGCATGCGCACTGGCTACCGTGCGCGAGTGGGCTCGACTCGCCGCAGGGCGTCGCGGATCGCCTGCTCGCGAACCTCATAGCCCTCCACGCGCAGCGACTGCTGGACGCTGCGCACAAGCCGGTCCGAGCGGTCCACACCGCGCACCGCTGCCGACCGCACGCGTTCGCGCAACTCGGAAATCGGTGTCGTCTGTGTCACGCGAGCCATCGAGCCAAGTCTAGCGCGGTTCGCGACGGGTGTCCGGTGCAATCCAGTCGCCCAGTCGCTGCGCTCCGCGCTCACTCTGCTGCCTGCGGGCGCTTGAATACGCGGGCGCTGGCGAGGCTCCAGCCAGTGGGCAGTTGCGCGGGGTCGCGCTGCAGCCGCTCGAGCTCGCTCGGCGTGATCTCGGCGATCTGGACCGGGAAGGGGACCTCGCGCGTTGGGGCGAAGCCGAATATCTCGACGCTGGCGGATGCCGGCGTGCTGGCGTTCACTTCCAGGAGCTTGATCGGCTCGTCGGCAGCATCCTCGCGCGGACCCAGCACGCGGTACACCGCTGTGAGCTCGGGCTCCACGGTGAAGTGGTGCTCGATGAGCTCCGTCGCGATCTGGTCCTTGTCCGCCACGGGCATCATCGTAGCACCCGCTTTCGCGGCAGTCCGGCGGGGGCAGAGAGCATCGGCTCTTGTGGGGTCGGCATCATGAGTGCCACGGGCAGCAATCATCGTGCCGCCGTCGATTCCCGCTTCGAGCGCAGGGATGACGATGGCGACGTTGCTGTGCGCCGGTGGTGGCCGCCACGCTACGTCGAGGGGCGGGCCATGCCGGGCCCCTTCGCAGCGCGAAGAAATGCTTCGTACGCGGGGCAGTTCTTCGGCGCGGCCGTTCCGTGGGCGCGCAGCTCGGGCGAGCTCGGAGAAGCTCCGAGCTCCTGCCGACAGAAGAGAGCTTCTACTTCCCCTTCTTCTTCTTCTTCGTCTTGCCGAACGGGGAAACCAGATGCGTATCCAGCGGGATGCCCGGCTGCACTCTCACCACCGGGTTGCGTAGCGTCGACTTCACGACCTTGGGCGGCGGCGGAGGTGGTGGTGGCGGTGGGGGGCGGCAGTCGAGCAATTCGGTGTAGTAGGCGTTGAACGAGGCCCGCTTCTTGCCAACGTTCCATACGGTGAGGGCGTAGCTGATGCTCCCATCGGGTCCGGGCTCGACAGCCAGTGCTCGCAGGGCGAACTCCGACATCTGCCGGCCCGGTTTCGGCATCACCTGCCAGTGCACGGGCACGTCCGGCCGCCATCCCCAGGTCGTCCAGAGCTGATACTCCCCTGGGTCAAGTGTTCCACTGAACTGGATCGGCATGGCGATTCTCCAAACTCTCAACCGATGATTTCAACGCCCTCGACTGCGATCAGGCAGGCCTCGGCAGCGCAGCTATTGCCCCCGCAGAGGTTGAGCGCGCAGGCCTCGACCCCGCAAGCGTCCCCTCCGCACGCATTTCCGGCGCACGTCGCCGCGCCGCAGGCGTCGCCCGCGCAGGCGTCGCCGCCAGACGTTGCTACAGCGCAGTCAGCTATCGCGCAGGCGACTGCCGCGCTGGCGTCGGCGAGGCAGCCCGCTGCGGCACACGCGTCAGCGGCACAGGCGGCTGCTCCGCAGGCGTCCGCATCGCACGCCGCGGCGGCGCAGTAACCTGCTGCGCGACCCGCCCCAAAGCCAGCGTCGGAGCCGCAGACTGCCGTGCTGCAGGCGGCTGCTACGCAGCCGGCCGTCCCGCAGGAGGCCGTCGAGCACGAGTCTCCGGTGCACGCGGCATCACTCCCGCAGCCGCCCCCGAAACACGTCGCAGAGCGGGCGCGCGCACCAGCCGGTCGAACCAGAAACCGCATCGCTACCCCACCGTCGCTTCCGAATGGCTCAGCACGCTCAAGTCGGTGCTGATGGTTCGAACGTCGTCTTCGAGGTACTCGGTCGTCTCGATGGCTCCGGTCGCCTCGGCAGTCAAGACTAGCTTCTCCTTGATGTTGAACTTCCAACTCGGACAGGGAAGGCTGCCCGCTTCGCCCAGCGTCTGGGTCGGGTTCAAGAACTTGTGCGCGCACGAACCGGCGCAGGTCGGCAGCAGCTTGCAGGACCGGCACACGGCGTTGTCGAATGGCGACCACTGCAACCATCTCAGCGCCCGTCGGTCGCCCGCGAGGGCGGCGGGGTCGGCGACGCTGCCCACTCTCTGGTCGGGGGAGTTGACGGTGTCCCAGCACTTGTGGAGATCGCCATTGGGGAGCACCACCCAGCCGCGGGGACGAACGGCACCGCACACGCCCCGGAAACGCGGCGGGTAGGGCTTGCCGGTGAGTCCGCGTCGGAATGCGTAGCGGATCAAGCGAGCCTCCAGTTGCCCGTAGTCCGACTTGGGCAGGCACTCGTTGACGACGTTGTGGCAGCCCTCGGTGATGGCCTCGATAGGCGCGAAGTAGACGCCGAAGTTCTTGCGACCAGCGAAACCCTGGCTCACCAGGTCGTCGAGCAACGCCTCGATGCCCGAGGCATTGCGAGCGTCGATATTGATGCGGACGGTGACATGAAGCGGCGTGTTGCGGACGACCGGAGCCAGGTTGGCTGTTATCCGCTGGAAAGTCCCCGCGCCTCCGAGCAGCGTCCTGCGGCGATCGTGCTCTGCGATGGCCCCGTCGAGCGTCACCTGTGCCGAATTGACGCGGAACCCGAGTAGCTTCTGTGCGGTGGCCTCGTCCAAGCGGTAACCGTTCGTGACGATGCTGGCGTCGTAGCGGACACCCGCCTGGGACGTGCTCTCGATGAACCGCTCGGAGAGCGACTCGATGACGCCCATGGCGAGAAGCGGTTCGCCGCCGTACCAGGCCACGTGCAGGCGCTCGATCGAGTCCAGCTTCGCCTCGACGAACCGGACCGTCTGGTCCTGCACGGCCGGCGACATGCGCCCGCTCGGCTTGTCGGGGCCCTGGAAGCAGTAGTCGCAGCCGAAATTGCAGGCGAGCGTCGGAGCGACCGTGAACACCATCTGCTTCGGATTGAAGCGCACCCGCTCGTACTCGGCGCGGAGAGCCGCCGACTCGTCGAATTCCTCGTCGACCACGAAACCGCCGTAGCGCAGGGTCATGACCACGTCCGGTTCGTCTTCCGCCGATTCTGCCGCAGCGATGCGGTCGAATACCTGGGACTCGGCCGGCTCCCACACAGCGAGGGCTCCGCTCAGGGCGTTGTAGGCGACGGTTCGACCCGAAGCCAGCGGCACGAGCACGTTGTAGTGCGATGCGACGAGGCGTCCCATTCGCTAGCGCTTCCGCTTGACCGTGCCGCCCTTGGCCTTGGCTGTCACGTGCGGTGACGGCCCTGCGTCGAGACGCTGCAGCGGCTTCGCGAGCAGCGCTCCCCGCGTCACGATAGCCCGCCGCATCACGTTGAACTGACTCTTGGGGTTCTCCATGATGCGGTGCACCTCGGCGACCGTCTTGTCCATCTCCGCGGGTGTAGGCGTGCGGGTGGCCCGCTGGCGATCCACCTGGGCCATGAGCTCGATGAACTGGCCGACCGTCAGGTCTCCGACCTTGGTCTTGGTCGTGACGCCGGGAATGGCGACCTTGATGCGCTTGGATGGCTTGGTGGCCATGCGTTACCCCTTTCCCTGTCGTTGCTGGGAAGCCGCGCCAATCAACTGCCGACTAGGTTCAACATGTGACTTTATATGTCAACCAAAATAAATGGAGATGCACCCATTTGGCAAACTGCGTCCTGCTGTTCGCGCCGCGAATTGCGGAGACAGAACGGGTCCGGTCACAGCGCGCGTTGTCTGTGTCGGCAATGGTATCGCGCGCGTCGTCCCGGTCTCGCGCACTACCGGATGCGTCAAGCGACGAGATCGTGACAAGTTCCATGATGCGAGCCCGTAAGAATCCGAAGCAAGCTACGTTGGGTGCCGTAGGGTCGGTTGTTCTGTGGCGAGTCGTCGTCAAAGCGTGGGAACGCAAGTTACGTGCGGAACGGAATTGACGAGTGGGCGGTTTCCGTGAGATATTCGCTTCCCATGGGGAGTGCGGGTTGTCCGGGGGTCGCGCGTCGCGTCGTTCTGTGGCGAGCGAACTGGTTGCCGTTGCGCGTCGTCTGCCTGTCCGTCGTGGCAATTGCCTGCGCGTCTGCCGGGCCGGCGGTCGCCGACCCGGGCCCGCCCGGGAAGACCGCCGCCGTCGACGTGAACCTGACCGGGGACCTCAAGATCTCGATCGCCAGTGCGAAGCCGGCTGTCAAGGCCGGCGCCGGTCCGAAAGAGGCTCCGAAGCTGGTCACGTGCAAGACGCCCGACAACGCCCAGCTGCTCGCGGATCCGGAAGGGTCATACTTGCTCGTGTCCTACGTGGACATGCGCAAGGCGGCCTACAAACTCAACGGCGACCGCTACTCACTCCCGACGGACGTACGCAACTGTCTGGGGTATCTGAACGCGCCAAGCGCTTGCGGAACAGCAATCAAGGCAGGAAATTATCTCCGGCCGAACACGCCGCTGGTGGTGTACGTGGCCGCGCCCGCGGCGGCCAATGTGCAGGTCAAGACATCAGCAACCGCGAAGCTGATCGGACCTCAGATCGAGCCAAAAGCCGGTCCGCCCGGGGCGAAGGCGTTCGGGGCGAAACCCTCGTGCAGGATCCATCGTCTGGTTCTCCAGCCCAGACCGCCGGGCGTATTCACCGTGACGACCGAACTCTATGATGCGGCCGGCAACGCGGACAAGCAGACGACCCAAACGTTGGAAATTCTCGTGGAGCAGGAGTACGCGGGGGCAATCCGCGTTGGAGTTGGGTTCATCACGCCGTTTGCAGATCGGGATAGCAGCGGCAACATTGCAGGCGGTACCGCCTCGTACAGTGTGCGCGACGGACTCGTCTATCGTGACGGCTGGAGCCCGGTCGATCTCGAATTGATCGCGGGATACACCCAGTTCCTCAGCAAGCAGCGATTGACCGAGCTCGGCAAGTTCCACATGGGGCTGTTCGCCGGCCTTGGCTTGCTCAAGGTCTCGCCCGGGGGCGGGAAGGTCCAGGCCCTGACCTCGGCCTATCTAGGTTGGGAGTTTGCCATCGGAGGGTTCACGTTCACACCTGTCGTAGGGGTGCGCAGGGCGATAGTGCTCGCCCACGGCTTGAAGGTAGGCGACTACGTCGGGTCGTCCACGTCCATCACCACGACACAGTTCGTTCCCGCTCTTGGGCTCACCTTGGGCTATACGGCAAACGCACTGCCGATCGCCGCTTCGGGGCTGTAGGAGGTCGACCGATGAATATCGCTCCGCCCAACCTGATGTTGCTGATTCCGGCCCTCGCTATCGGCTTTGCCGCATGCGCCGACCTGGGTGAGCCGCATGCCGGGACTTGTACGGACAAAGTGCAGGTCGCGATCGATCCGGCCGCGGCCCCGTACGCTGCGCAGGCGGACGGAGGGACGGGGTTGGTTGCGGTCACGGGCACAGTCTCCGACGCGCCTTGTGGCGTCCAGTCCGTGTCCGTGCTGGGTGCACCTGCGAGTTCGGCGGCGCCCGGCTTTGCCACCTGGTCAGCCAGCGCGCCTCTCTTCGCGTTCCAGGCTGCGCCCTCCTGCACGACCGCCGGCGGCGCCGGTGGCCACACCTTGACGGCGCGTGCGGTTGTCGTCGCCGATTTCGGCAAGCAGGACGTTACCAAGGAGGGATCCACATGCGTCGCGCTGCCAGCACCACCGTCCCCTCAGGTCTGCACCGACGTGAGTTGCGGGCAAAACAACGACCCGACGCACGTGGAGTGCCAGGTGCCGGCATCGGGAGGGACGACATCGGCGCTTACCGTGTACACCGCCGCGGAGTTGCTCGGCCGGCGTGTCACTTGGACCAGCAGTGGCGGCGTCGTGTCAGCGCAAGGAGACTCCGTGATCAGGAGCCTCAGCACGGCGGAGCTTGTCGCGTGTCACAACGCGTGCGGGAAGACAAGGTCCGATTGCGCTGGAGTCGCATCGGCGCTTCTGGAGGCCGCGCCGAAGTCGTCGAACGGTGCCGACATCGTTTCGGCTCGCGTTGCGGGGTTCACGCCGCCCCTCGCCACAGTTCGTGTCGCCACGCAGGGTCCAGCGATCGTCTCCGTTGGCGGCAAGGAACTGGCCAACGGCGGTTTGGTCGCCGTTGCTGTGGCGAACCCGCTACGGTTCAAGCAGACTTGCACGTTTGGCATGCCGGCTGGGGTGCAGGTTGGGGTTCTCGATAGCGGAAAGGTCACGGATACTTCCGCGTGCAGCGCAGCCGACGCGGGGCAGCGGGGGCCCTGCTTCGCGTCATTCGAAGTGGACAACGTCTCTCAGAGCTTCGCGATCTCCTTCGTCCCTGGCTTGACCGATGCTCTCGCGAAGAGCGTGGGACTTGCCGCAGGGCCGTCGGTCAGCGTCGTCTGTAGGGATCAGTTCGGGCAGAGTGCCACGTCTTCTGTCCCAGTGAGCTGGACCACGGCGCCGACCGTGTTCGACGCATCCGCTGGTTGAGGCGTTCCTCGCGTCGAGTGAGCCGCGTCAGGGTGCGCCTACTCCGCCGCCACCCCGACGCCCACATCCACCCGCTCGCTCTCCACGTCCGTCCTGACCTGCGCCCACAACGGCAAATGGTCGCTCAGCTCGTACGTGAACTCCCGCTTCGTCATCCTGCAGCGCGGAAACAGCGCCTGGTGATCGCCGGCGTAGAAGTCGACCACGCCGCCGAGGCCGGAGAAGGAATGCGTGAAGCGGGGGAGGTGGAGGATCTGGTCGTAGCGTTTGTTCTCGTCGAGGTTGGAGCCGTGCTCGCCGGCCAGCGCCGCGGGCATGCGCAGCCCCCGCGCGCGCAGCGGTCGAATACAGCTCACTATCGAGCGAGGGGATGTTGAAGTCGCCGACCACGCACGAGGTCGTGGTCCGAATGCGCCGCTGCGTGCACGCGCCGCGAGACCCAGTCGGCGAGCAGCTGGATCTCGGGTAGGCGCGCGGCCTCGCCGGCGTGGCCGTCGCCGCCCCAGCGGATGTGGGCGGCGACCAGCACGAAGTCGAAGCTGCCGGCGCGGAAGGAGGCGAGGTAGGGCGGGCGCCACCAGTCGGGCGTCGGCGACGTACTCGCCGCCGCCGCCTTCGCCCGGGGCGCCTGCACGTTCGAGGCGAGGCCGGTGAAGACGGCGGCGCGGCGGTCGAAGACGAAGGCGAGGCGCTCGTGGTTGCCGGCGCGGTCGGGGGTGAAGTCGCTGTAGACGACGCGCCAGTAGGGGCCGAGGTAGCCGAGCACCGTGTCGAGCTGGCGCGTGTCCTCGCGCAGCTCGACGATGCAGCACACGTCGAACTGGCCGAGGATCTCGGCGATGTAGTGCAGCGAGGCGCGCTTTCGGCGCCGGCGGCCGAACTCGCGGATGTTCCACGTGGCGATGGTGAGCGTCTCGTCGAGGCAGGACGACGGCACGTTGGCGCGGGCGAGGCGCTGGCGCAGGACCGACAGGCCCTGGGCGGTGGGCTGGCTGAGGCGGCCGTGGTGCATGTTTCCCTCCCGTACAAAACGCCATCGCCCGCCCGCGGAGAGCCGGGGCGGGCGATGGGCGCTACCCTGTGCTGACGCTCAGTGCGCGGCTGCGCCGTTGGTCGGAGCGGGCGCGGCGGCAGCTTGCTGCGCGCTGGTCTCTTCCGCGCTGGAGCTGCTGCTGTCCGCGTGCAGGAAGCCCAGCTGGTGGAGCAGCCGGCGATCCTTGATCACCACGCGCGCGATGCCGGACCACTCGAGGTACCAGTGCCACAGCGCGTCCTCCGCGGCCTGCTGCTGCTTGGGATCGATAGCGGGCGGCGGTACCTGTTTGGAGATCGTCCCGGCGGCCTTCAAGAGCTGCTCGGCTTCGTCGACGGTGGCCTTGTTCAGGCCGCGCTCGACCAGGCGCTTGTGCGCGGCCGCGGCGTCTTTCACGTTCTTCTGCGACGCGAGCTGGTTGAAGCGATCGATGAAGGTGCCGACGCTGACCAGCACATCGACGCCGTCGGTCTGGTGCAGGTTGTTGAACAGGTAGTCGTAGGCCTCGGGATAGCTGTATTGCAGCGACGCCTCGGCGATCGGGAACCACATGTTTTCCCACTGGTCCACGCGCAGCAGGATGCTGGGATCCGCCGGAGGCGGTGGCACGTTGGCCAGACGGTTTTCGGTCAGGGCCTTGAGCAACGTCCAGCCCTTGTCGAGATCCTTCTCGGTGAAGCCGTGGGCTGCGAGTAGCGAAGCGATGCGTGCGTTGCGCATGCCGAACAACAGTTCCAGGACGCGTTGCGCCTTCTGACCAAGGGTGAGCCTGCTCATGATTCTTCCTCCCGTGTGATGAGATGCGCCAATGCGGCGCTCACGCGGGTGCCCCACGCCCCCGCGTTCCCCAAGGCCGGCGACTATCACTCCATCGCCCGGGTCGTGCAACGCTGAACATGGACAACGTGGAATCCATGGATGCCAATCCAGGCCGTCGGCAGAGTTCCACTCGCTGACGCGTCGCGGCGTCAGGGGGTTGAGTCACGTCAAGTCGGCGCGCGATGCGCGGCGATGTGCTGCGCAGCAGCTCGCGCGATGCCGTGCGCTGCTCGCGCGACGCGCGGCGGCGCAACCGCGACCGCGTTGCCCGCTCCGCCGAGCCCGCGCGGGGCGCGCGCCACACGGAAGTCGGCTCCGGCGATGCCGCAGGCGGCTCCCGCGACCGGAAAATGTGCTCCCTCGATCTCGCTCCCCGCCGCGCCGCGCCGCGCGCGCAGCGCAGAACACGATCTCCCCGCCGCGCACCTCCTTCGCACCGCCGCGCAGAGCGACGTCCCGCGCGCGCGAGTCGACGTCCCGGGAAAAAATCCCGACGTCCCGAACAAAAAGTTCGTCGTCCCCGGCAAAGAATCGTCGATCACCGCGGGGACCGACGAATCGGTGCCGGGGAGGCGTGATTTCGCGGCGGAACGGGCGTCGCGCGAGCGAAGGGGCGGCATCGACCGCGCCCGGGACGCGATGCGCGGAGGCGAAATGGGCGTGACGCGAGGCGAAAGGGGCGGCGTTGGAGCCGAAATGGGCGCGGGGTGGGGCGGGGAGGGATGGAGGATGTTCGACATTCCGGGCGCCGGCCGCGCTCGATGGCAGCGTGCCCGCCACCACGCCCGAAAACCCCACCAACGGCGCCACCAAGCCCCGCGCCCACCACCAAGGGAGCAGCAGCCGCGCAGTGAGCGGCGCGGCGGCGGAGAAAGCGCGCGGCGCTGCGCTACATCGCCGAGATCATCGGACAGTTCGATCTGGTGAGCGTGGTGGAGCTGCGCGAGAACCCTCACGCGTGAATCCGACGGTATGCTCCAAGCCATGGCAACCGAGTACGTCGTAACCAAGCAGGTCAACAAGGACAGCACGGGAGAAGGGCTCCCGGTGACGCCGCCGGGCGGTTCGGGATGGAAACTCCACTCCGTCTTCCAGACGAACACGGGGAACCAGTTCGCATTCGTGTGGGAGCGCGAGGCGCCGGACCCGCAGACGACCGACTAGCGCTACCGCCGCTCCGACTGCGGGGGCACCGTGCGCGTACCTGTACACGTTGACGCCGCGCGCGTGTGACGCCGGCGAGATCACAGAGCTGCTTGTACGAAGGCGGCGTGCAGGCGGGCGGATTCGGCAACGGTGTGGAAGATCACGATTACCGGGCCACCCGCGGCATCCTCGAGCTCGGGCCGGACTGGTCGGAGCTGACGCAGCAGCCTGCGCTGGTCCTTGCCATCGGCGTTGAATACTTCCAGCGTGCGTTCGCGTCCGTCGTAGTCGCCCACCAGGTCCGGGGGGCCCGCCCACCGCACGGGCCGACCTTCCATCGATTCGCGAACGCGCACCAGCAAGTCTTGGCGGGACGCGGTTCATTCGCCACCTTCCTCGCCCAGAAGCTCGAGGAACCGTCCGGCTAGGTCCAGCGCCTCGGAGGCTTCTTCGAATCCAGGTTCTCCCGCGCTTTCTCGTCGAATCGCATCGCTCTCTCTATCAAGGGCAAGAATAGCCCAGTTCGCTCCTCTGCACCTGTAGAGTCGCCGGTCACGGGCAAGCGGCGTGGGGTGATGCGTGCCGACGTTTGCTCTCGCCTACGTCGTACCAGGCCATCACCGCGCGCGGCCTGCGCATGCCCAAGGCGCTACTCGGCGAGCACGGCTCGAACCTCGAGCGGAACAAACGCTACGACCAGATCCTGCATCTGCCCGCGGAAGCCCGCCACTTCACCGGCCTCGGCGGCACGATCGACTTCTACACCGGCGGGATCGCGAAGCTGTTTCCGGGGGAAGGACTCGGGAAGCGGGAGTTCACGTACGAGATGAGCGACCATTTGCCGTTGTGGGTGCAGATCGCGACGGGGTGAGGGGGCGGCGGATCGGGTGCACAGCTGGTGGCGAGGGCGTCACGCGCCCCGCGTGCAGCGCCATCATCCCTCCCCAATCCGCCGGAGAAACCGCTCCAGCACCGCCGCGGTGATGTGCGTCGGATTGTTCTCGGCGATGGCGCGCGCGAGTTCGGCGGCGCGCGACGCCGGCAGCCCTCCCGCCTCGACGGTGAGGGCGAGCAGTTCGAGGCCCCAGATGACCTCGACCCTGGCCGCGTCGCATTCGCGGCGGAGCGCGCGGTCGTTCGTGACGCAGGTCCAGCCTGCGTCGCGCGCGATCACCAGGCAGATCCGATCTTCTTCCGATAGGCGGCGCGATAGCTCCGCGGCGGCGGCGAAGTGGCCCAGGTCTGGTTCTACGAGTGTGAGGCCGAGCGCCTCGGCCTCGGCCTCGTCGATCTGACCGACTTCCTCGAACACGGGCAGCACGACGTGCACCGGGCCGACCGAGCTCGAGATCACGCGGAAGATCGAGCTGTCGGCGTCATACAGGTCGATCAGTACGTTTGCGTCGAAGAGAAGAATCCGCACGCGCCCCCATCTTCAGTCTGTCCAGCCGGCGGCGATGGCGCGCATGTCGCGCGTGCTGAGCCGTAGGATCTCGGCGGCGCGGCTCAGGCT
>CAWGGM010000003.1:0-180329 GCA_963822115.1 uncultured Pseudomonadota bacterium | reverse complement strand
GGGACAAGCGCCCTTGCGAGGCGGCGAGGCGCTGCGCGTCGGGGCCACACCAGGCCCTGACCGGGAAGTTTCCGGACCTCAGAGGGCAGTCTGGGGCGTTGGGGTCGCGCTATCGAGGCTCTTTGGGGCCATTCCGGGCGACGGCGCCGTCCGGCGGACACACCTGTGCGCCCGCGACAGCGCGTTCAATGCGCGTCGAACAGCTCCGCCTGCACGGGCTCGCCGAGCCTTCGGCGGATGACGCGGCTCGAAAAGAACGGCGGCCCCCGCGCGGGAGCGAGGGTTGGCGGCTCGCTGGGCTCGCCGAGCCAGCGCAAGTAGCGACGGATGCCGGCGGCGGTGACGACCAGCGCGCGCAGCTTCATCCTGCCGCCGCACTTGCCGCAGAGCTCGACATCGATGCGGAAGCTGCGCTTCAAGAGCTCGGCCCATGGGCGATGGCCCGAGCGGTGGGTAGGCGGCTTGTCCTTCGCCGTGCACGTCGGGCACGCGTCGTCGCTCTCTTGTTCCGCCGCTGGCAGTGGCGGCACGACGCGCGCCCTCCACTTGCTCGCGGCGGCCAGCACGCCGGCGTATCTCACTGTATTGAAGCGCGGGGGCGGCACGGCGGTGGCGAGCCGGCAGAGCAGCGAGAGCGGATCGAGATCGATCGCGAACGTCCCGTCGCTGAACGGTCGCTTCAGCACCAGGCGCACCAGCTCGTCGCCGAGGAGCTGGACGCGCCCGGCGGCGATGGGCGGGCGGAGGATGTAGCGGCAGAGCGCTTCGCGCCCGGCGGCGTCGCTGGCGCTGGCGGTCGTGGCGGCGTGCAGCGAGAAGCCGCCCTCGGCGGCGCACAGGCCCTTGGTGACTTCCAGGCCACGGTCGTCGCGCAGCCGGACGGGCTCGCGGCGTCGCAGCGCGGGTCCTGCCGGCACGGTGCCGAGCGTGGAGGCGACGGCAAGCCCCGCCAGCGCGGGCTCGCTCTCGCCGAGCCTGGCGTCGGCGCTGACGGCGTCGTCTGCGATCACGCCCTTGCGTCGCAGCAGCGCGAGGATGCGCGCCCGCGCGATCTGCAAGAGGTCAGCGACGTTGTCGTTGGTGAGACACGGCAGCGCGTGGAACGAGAGCTCGCCGCCCTCCTCGTCTTCGGCGAACACTCCATCCAGCGCGAGCGTGTGGAAGTGCGGATTCAAGCGTAGGTCGGAGCTCACGCGCTGCACGGCGGTGACAGCGCCGCCTTTGCCGCTCTCGATGCCGCGCGCCCCGAGGCGGCGGCGGTAGAAGCCGAGGACGGAGTCGACGAACGCGCGGCACACGGCGCCCGAGAGCTTGCCGTCGTAGGCGAGCCGCGCCCTCAGCTCGAACGGCAGCGTCAGCACCCACTGGCGCAGCGGCGCGGCGGGACAGGGGCGAGGACGCCTTTGCAACGACGTTGTGGCAGAACGTACCTGCGTCCTACGCCCACGCATTTATACTGTCGGAACCCGACAACGCTGCATACTGGCAGGGGCAGCTCGACATCAACGGGTGCACGCCTTCCGTGCCTCTGCCGGCATCGGGCAGCTATCGCCTCCAGCAGGCCACCGATGGGATGTACTTCAACGGCGTCAATTTCGACACCTACCACATGTCCAACGGCGTGGAGTATTCCTACGAAGTCTGGGGCGACTTCACGGCGCCGACCGCGGACAGCACGATCACCGTCAACCCGTCGTTCAACAACGACGCGATCCAGGCTGCGGCAATCGCCAGCCGCGTCGTAGCGGTCCACGCCTTCTTCGACAACTACCTCGGCTGGATCGGGAGCCTCGGGATCTGGAACGGCACCTACACGATCCACACCAACGAAGGATGTTCACAGTACGGCGGCGATTCCTGCGCCGGACCGGGTATCGTCCATCTGGGCAGCCGCACCATCAACGGCGCTGCGGAACCGCACTGGAAGTTCATCATCGCACACGAGATCGGACACATGGTCGAGTTTGCCAGCATGGGCGACATCTCGCGTGACTACGAGCTCAACGTCGGTGAGACGGCCTGCCAGTGCAACTACGATCCGAGCACCTGGGGCAACACCGAGCACTGTCTGCAGTCGGGCGAACAAGAGGGAGTGGCCGAGGTCGAGGGCTTCGCGCAGAGCTTCGCGACCAAGGTATTCAACAACTGGTACCAGACGGACGGCACGCTCGTGTACTACAAGCCCTTCCGGAAGGACGACGGCACGTATCTCTACCCGCCGATGGCCCGTGACAGCTACAACGATATCCTGTGGGAGCAGAACCACTGCGCACACGCTGGCCGGGGTGTAGAGTGGGACTGGTCCGCCTTTCTTTTCGACGTATCCAGTTACGCGAGCGGGTACAACGCCACGTCGTTCCCCGAGCTCTTCGACATCTACAAGATCGCCTGCAACGGCAACACTTCCACGCCGTGCACCGCCAACCAGACCATAGTCTGGTCGCAGCTCGAAGGCGCGGCGCAACTCTACTACGGCGGGCAGCTGGACTCGCGGTATCTCCGGTTCCAGGCTTCTGGACTAGATCACGGTGTCAACTACTAGGAGCGCTTTTCGTTGGATAGTCCTCGGCGGCGCCGTGGCGCTCGGTGTCGCCGACGTCACGTGCACCGGTGGGCGGTCCAGCGAGGGCGGCCCGCCACCCACGGGCGGCAGGGCTGGGGCCGACGGCACGGGCGTGTCGGGGGGGGCGTCGTCGGGAGGCAGCGCGGGCACGGACGCTGGAGCCGGGGACGATGCCGGTTGCTACCGCAACCCGTATCTTCCTGATAAGTACAAGCCGCCCTGCGGCCAGCCCAAGGCGAAGCCCGATTGCTCGGGAGGCTGGTGCACGATCGAACCCGGCTGTTTCATCATGGGCTCGCCCTGGTGCGAGTGGGGTCGCGCCAAGTACTCCGAAGACCCCGGCGAGGTCACACTCACCCACCGCTTCCGCATCCAGCAGCTTGAGCTCACCCAGGCCGAGTGGACCGCCGCGGGCGTCCCCAATCCCAGCGGCTTGATGACGAACGGTACCGGCGACTGCTCCAAGCCGGACTGCCCCGTCGGCAACATGACCTTCAGCGAGGCGCTGGCCTACACGAACCTCGTCTCCAAGCAGCACGGCCTGCCCGCCTGCTACGTGCTTTCGGGCTGCACCGGTCAGCTGGGCAAGGGCATGACCTGCAAGGCCGCCCGCACCGCGGGCAGCTCGGTCTACGACTGTCCCGGCTTCCGATTGCCAACCGGCGCCGAATGGGAGTACGCGGCCCGCGCGGGGACGCGCACCAGCGTCTACACCGGCGAGATCGTGCAACGGAGCCCGTCCGAGACGCTGTACACCTGCGCCGACGACCCGGTCCTGTCGCCCATCGCCTGGTATTGCGCCAATGCGGGGAGGTTCACCCATCCGGGCGGACAGAAGCACCCCAACGGATGGGGGCTCTACGACATGATCGGCAACGCGGCAGAGTGGGTCGGTTCTGCCATAGTGCCTCACGGATACGTCGATGGGCCCTACGTCGACTGGGGCGCGCAGTTCGATCTGCAGAACCTCGGGCAGCAGGGCATCCAGGTGCGTGGCGGGCTGTTCAACATCTGGCCCTCGTCTCTCCGGGCAGCGGAGATAATCGTCTCGTCGGCTGGGCTCGGTAGCCCGGGGCTGGGCTTCCGGATGGTGCAAACAGTGCAGTGAGGGGGGCGCTGGCAGCGTTGCGCGTCGAGCGCGCTCACCTCGCCGGCAGCGCCTTCGCGTGCCAGGCGATGCGCTTCCAGCTCCCCGGCGATCCGTTGCACCACCTCCCAGCGCTGGGCCTCCCCGGCGAACGCGAGGGCGCGCGCCAGCGCCGTCTCGACTACACCCCCGCGTGTGGGCCCAGCTGTCGGCTGCGCGTCAGCGTGTCGCTCGGTCGGGCCGATGGAGGAGGGGACCGCGGTGGCGCTCTCGGGGGGAGTCTCAATCGTCCCGAATCGTCCCGAATCGTCCGTAAGACCTCGCTCTGCCCCGTCGTGACGTGATCGTCACGAGCGCGGACACTGCGGTGCATGGAGAGCACGCGAGACGAGCTTCGGCAGGCAGTGGCAGTGGAAGGCCAGGCATTCCAACCCCATTCCCGAAGTGTACGCCGAGCGGCCCACGCGAGACAGTGGAGTCCGGGTCGGCGGCAGGGATCGGCGCGGACAAGCTGGTGGAAGGGCGTAACCACCTGGAATCAGTGGACATAACGCTCGATCCACGAACTCGTTCCGGGGCTATGCTGGGCCAGGTTGATCGAATCCAACGCGCACCGGCGCGCTGGCCGCGCGCGGTGGCTTGAGTGGGCGGAGGTGCGGGCGCTCGCCGGGCGCGCGGTCTGGCTAGGGGTCGGGCGGTGGGAGGTCGAGGAGATCGGGCGCCGCGTGGGCCGGAAGAATCGCGGGTGGGGTCGCGGGGAGTAGGAGGCCTTCGAGGACGGTGCGGGCTTCGTCGGGATCGGTGACGAGGTCGGTGAAGCGGAGGCGCCCGCCGCAAGGGCAGGCGAGGGCGTCGATGTCGTAGACGCGGCGAAGCAGCGTGGCCCAGTCGATGCGGGAGATGGCGCTGTCGAAGGTGCGGAGAGCGTCGCACTCTGCTTCGGCACGACAAGTGGGCGGGCGACCGGCAACGCCGTGGCCTGGTTCGGGAGCTCGTGGTGAGCACACGGCCGTCGTCGTGACGCGGCGCTCGAGATTGCCGGTCGCGCTGTGCTCCGCCACGAGCGCGGGTGCGCAGCGTTCCAGGGGCGGGCGGACCTGGTGCTCTGCCGCGATTTGGCGACTCGCAGGTGTGCTCGCGCACGACCCGGGATTCCGGTCGACGGTGTGCCTGGGTGCGAGCGCGACGACGGCGCTGCGGTGGGGAAAGTTGGGCGCGATGGCGCCGTGGAAGCGGACGAGCGGAGTGCGGGGCGGTGGGACGAGCGCGGCGAGTCGGGCGAGAAACTCGCGGGGCTCCATCACGCGGTGGGTCTGGTCGGAGCGCCAGGGGCTCTTGATCTGGTAGGCGACGTGGCCGCTGGGGAGCAGGCTCAAGCGCTCGAGACTGAACGGAGGGCGACCGCAGTAGCGAAGCAGCAGCTCGCGGCCGAAGCTGTTGTCGGCAGGGACGCAGACGGCGGCATGCAGACCGAAGCCCTGCGCCTCGCCCAGGTAGCGGCTGCGGCGACCGCGCGCTGGCTTCAGCTTCTCGAGCTCGGCCTGCTCTTCGGCGTCCGCGGGTCGGGCGTTCTCGCCCGGCACGGCTGTGAGCTTGCCAATGCCAAGCGAGAGCTGGCTGCAGCTATCGAGAGCGGATGGCTCCGGTGCTTCGTTGTTGAAGTGATCGGGTTCCACGCCGAGAAGGCCGCTGACGTTCGAGCCAGCGGATGAAGCGCGTGGCGATGCGACCGCAGACGGCGTCCATCTGGTGGCGCTCGGGCGGCGGGAGCTCGTGGAAGGTCGCTTGGGAGATGGCGACGGGTGTTGATCCCGACTCGATCACGAACACGCCGTCGACGAACGCCGCATGGTTGTGGGTATTGAGGTTGAGGCTGCCGCCGAAGCGCTGGGGGAACGAGACGCCGGCGCCGCGCACGCTCTCACCGCGGCGCTTTCCGATCCCCGCCTCGCGCGCACGGCGCTCGTGGAAGGCGAGCAGCTCTTCGGCCTGGATGCGGCACATGGCGCCGAAGGCGGCGGCGTTCCTGGCCAGCAGCATCCGCAGGTCGAAGGGTACGGTGAGTACCCACTGGCGGAGCGGCACGTCGGCGAAGACGCGGTCGACGAGGTGGGCGGCGGTGTTGTGCATACGGCGGGCGTTGCACGACGGGCAGACGCCGCGACGCTTGCACGAGAAGGCGACGAGCAGCGGCTCACCGCAGCGCCGGCACTCGGCGCGGGCGAAGCCGTGCGCGAGGATGCCGCACTTCAAGTACGCGCGAAGCTCCTGCTCGACGTAGCGCGGCAAGCCGCGGGCGTAGCGCTCGCGAGCTTCCTCCAGGAAGGCCTCGAGGTGCTGCTGCACGATCTGGTAGAGCGCCGTCTGCTCGGGCTGGCGGCGGCGCCGATAGCTGGGCGAGGCGACGTCGCTGATGTCGGGAGCGCGCGGGCGCAGCACGGGCTGCGCTCTGGCAAGCGCCGCGCCCGCTCGAAGCGTGCGGAATCACATGGGCGAGGGGTGGCGGGCGGCCGGTTCGCCGGCGGCGGCCGCCAGGCACGACATGCACCGGGTCGAGGCAGTCCAGTCTCGCCACGCTCGACGAGTGGGTCGACTGGTTCGACAATCGCCGCCTGCTTGGGCCGATCGGTGCTGGTTCCGAAGAAGAACAACAAGAAGTAGGCCGCCCCAAATAGCGAAACCCCGCAAGGCGCCTTGGGTGCCCGCTCGACCTTGGGGGGCGTAGGGGGATGCGTCCGGTTGGAACGAGATAGGGGCCCCCGCGAAGCGGGGTCTCGTTCCAACCGGACGCATCCCCCGTAGCCCACCTGGACGCGCACGCTCGACGACCGCTAGCGCTTGCGGCCGTGGTGTTCGTGGCTGTGGTGCGCGCTCTTGTGGTGGTGGCGGGCGTGGTCGCTGTCGTCGTCGCTGGAGTGCCAGACCGGCATGCCCGCCTTTTCCTGCCAGCCAGGCTCGCCGTACTTGCCCTTCTTCCGCCACGCCTGCGTCGCTCCTCCGGGTCGCGTGTCCTTGTCGTCCACGTCGAGGCCCTGCGTCATCGTGAGCAGCTCGTCGGCCACGTACTCGGGGTGCCGGTCGCCGTGGACGTGCACGCTGTCGCGGGGCATGTCGCCCGTGCCAATCTTGATGATCTGCGTCGTTGGCGGATAGGTGTCGTCCCAGCGTTCGCGCACCGCGTACGGTCCGTCGCGCACGATGCGGTAGCGGTGCAGCTTGAAGCCGGGCACGCCGCGCTGCGCCAGCACGCGCATGCCCGACGGCAGGTGCTTGTCCTCGCGCTCGACCTGGTCGAACGGGATCGCCTTGTCGATGTGACGGATCAGCGTGACCGTGCGCGTCCGCTTGGGGCCGAGGATCTCCGCGCGCACCTTGCCGTTCTTCACGGTCTCGTGCAGCACCACGGGGAACTTGAACGGGTTCTTGATCTTGAAATCGATGGTCGGATACACGACCGTCGCGTCCAGACCCATCTTGATGTACGAGCTCGGGCGCGTGTGCGGGTAGCGCTCGACGATGTCGAGGCCCGCGAAGAACGCCGCGCCGTGCAGCGTACCGGAGATCTGGCACGTCCCTCCGCCCATTCCGTCGACGATCTCGCCCTGGGCGATCACCGGCGCCACCTTGTAGCCGTTCGCCTCGTCGCGCGGCCCCACCACGTCGTTGAAGTCGAATACCTCGCCCGGCAGCATCACGTAGCCGTCGAGCTTGGAGGCGGCGAGACGCAGATTGAACGTGCGCGCGGCGGCCCGCCGGGCGCGGTTGTAGTCGGTCGAGAAGTAGCCGAGCACGTGATCGAACTCGACGTTGTCGAGCTCGGCGGCCACGCGGTGCGGCTTTCTGTGCTCGAACACCAGCGGCGCGCTGTGCTTGCCGGCCTGGAGCGCGTCGGCCACCGCGCCCAGCGTCGCGTCCACGTCGAGCAGCCTTCCCGGCACCTCGTGCACGAGCTTCTTCTTCTCCAGATCCAGGTGCGCGTCCTTCGGCAGCCGGTCCAGCTCGTCCTTGATCACCAGGATCGTCGGCAGCGCCCGGTCCACGTCGATCACCATGGGCACCGGCAGATCGAGCGGCCCCTTCTTCCCGTTCTGCCGCCAGGCGCGTCTGAGCGGGCTGGTGGGGTCGCGCGCGTCGCGCACGAGTTGGGTCAGCCTCAGCTTGTCGATGCCCGCGCCGAGCCGGCCCGGCAGGTACTCGCGCACCTTTCCGTCCGGCATGCGCAGCCCGATGGCGCGCGCGGCGTAGCTGCGCACGCGCTCCAGGGCCCGCGGGATCGCCTGGTCGTCGAGCTTCAGCGGCTGCCCGAGCAGCCGCACCACCGGCGCTGCTGGCTTCGCGTCGTCCGCGGTGGGCACGCGCGGCACCAGCACGAAACCGATGCCGAGCCCTGCCACCACCGCTACCGCGATGATCAGCGCTCCGCGCGCCGCGGCGCTCGACAGCTCGACTCCGAAAGCCTTCATGGGGGTGGCGGAATCCTGGAAACCGCTTGCCACTCCGTCAAGGAAGCCCCGGGCGGCCTCCGGGCCGGGCACGACCGATGCGACCGGCTGGTCGTTGCTGGAGCCGCGATCTACCTTGAGCCGCGTTGCTCCCCGAAGAGGTCGAAAAGAAGCTGGAATCGCTGCCCGCGAGCCCCGGCTGCTACCTGTTCCGCGACAAGCGGGGCAAGCTGCTCTACGTCGGCAAGGCCAAGAGTCTGCGCTCGCGTGTGCGCAGCTACTTCCAGGACAGCACCGGCGACACGCGCGCGTTCATCCCGCACCTGCGCCGGAACATCGGCGACCTCGAGACCATCGTCACGGCTTCCGGGAAGGAAGCGGCAATCCTCGAGAACAGCCTGATCAAGGAGGGCAAGCCGCGCTTCAACGTCAAGCTGCGCGACGACAAGGAGTACCTGACCCTCCGGCTCTCGACCATCCACCCCTGGCCGCGCCTCGAGCTGGTGCGCCGCCCCTCGAACGACGGGGCGCGCTACTTCGGCCCGTACCACTCGGCGACGGCTGCGCGCCGCACGCTTCACCTGGTGGAAAAGCACTTCCAGCTGCGCACCTGCTCCGATCGCGAGCTGGCCGGCCGCCGGCGGCCGTGCCTGCAATACCAGATCAAGCGTTGCCCCGCGCCGTGCGTCTACGAGGTCGACCGCCAGCTGTACTCGCAGCAGGTCAGGGCGGTTTCGCTGTTTCTCGATGGCCGTCACGACGAGCTGACCGAGGACCTCCAGCAGCGCATGCAGGATGCCAGCGCGGCCATGGAGTACGAGGTCGCGGCCATCTACCGCGACCAGATCGCCGCCGTGCAGAGCGTGCGCGAGAAGCAGCGCGTGGTGCTGGTGTCCGACCGCGACCAGGATGTGCTCGGCATGTACCGCCAGGGCGAGCTGGTCGAGCTCAACGTGCTGTACGTGCGGTCGGGCAGGGTGGTCGACTCGGCGAGCTTCTCCAGCGCCAAGGTCGAGGTGGAGGACGACGAGGTGGTGGCCGCGTTCCTGCGCGAGCACTACAGCGAGGGCGGGCCGGGCGCCGCGCTCATTCCCGACGAGGTGCTGGTGCCGGTGCTGCCGGAGGGCGCCGACGGCGTTGCCGAGTGGCTCAGCGAGCGGCGCGAGGAGATCGCGAAGCTCAAGGGCACGACGACGCGGCGCTGCCAGCTGCTAGCGCCGGCGCGCGGTCCGAAGCGCCGGCTGCTCGACCTGTCGATGGAGAACGCCAGGCACGCCTTCGACGAGAAGCGCCGCGCTGCCGAGGACATCGACGAGCGCCTGGCGCGCGTGCAGGAGCGGCTCAGGCTGCCCACGCTGCCGCGCCGCATCGAGTGCGTGGACATCTCGCATCTGGGCGGGCAGGACACGGTGGGCGCGGTGGTCGCGCTGGAAAACGGCGTTCCCGACAAGAAGCGCTATCGCACCTACCGCGTGCGCGGGGTGGGGGAGGGCGACGACTACGCGGCCATGTACGAGGTGCTGGGTCGACGCTTCCGTCGTGGACGCGCTGCGGCCGAGGCGCGCGCTGCCGCGTCGGTGGCCGACAATCCGGGGGAGGCGGGCGAAGCGGCAGAAGACGCCGCGCCGCTGCCCGACGAGCTGCCCGATCTGTTCGTGGTCGATGGCGGCCGCGGCCAGCTCGCCGTCGCGCTCACGGCCGCGAGCGATCTCGGTCTGCACGACCTGAGCGTGGTGGGCCTGGCCAAGGAGCGCGAGACCGCGCTGGGCGAGAAGAGGGTCGACCGCGTCTACCTGCCCGGCCAGAAGAACCCCATCCCCCTCCGCCCGAACACGCCCGAGCTGTTCCTCCTGGCGCGAGCGCGCGACGAGGCGCACCGCTTCTCCAACCGGGGCAGGAAGAAGGTCGGCAAGAAGCGGCGGATGGCCTCCGAGCTCGACTCCATCCCGGGTATCGGTCCGCGCACGCGCCAGGCGCTCTTGTCCGCGCTGGGCTCGGTGGACGCCATCCGCGAAGCCAGCGACGACGCGATCCTCGCGGTGAAGGGCGTCAACCGCCGGCAGCTCGCCGCGCTGCGCGAGTGGCTGTCGCCGCCAGCGGACGGCACGCGTGCCGACGCGGGCGAGCCAGGGACGACCTCGCACGGCTGAAGCGTTCGCTCCCGGCAGTCCGGAAAAAAATCGTGCGCGTGTGAGCCGTTTCCCGACACGCCCCGCACAACGATCCAGAACACCGCGCCAGCCCGCCGGGAGGAGCGGCTGTGGGAAGGCGTGGATAAACAACGACCACGGCCATCTGCTGTCGACGGTCCGCAATCTCCAGAGCTACAAGAACATGGGCTTTCTGGACTTCGACGGGAGCAACGGCGACGACCTGAAGAAGCAGTTCACCAACCACGTGAAGGCCGCGGGCGAGAAGGGCTGCGGCTTCGAGTCGTCGCTGGAGTCCTGGTACCGCTTCCTGGTGGATCCGGCGCCGCCCCAGAGCGTCCAGGTCCAGAACAATTTCTCGTCACCGGTTGGCGTCGACAAGGAAGTGTTGAAGGAGCGCGCGGCGTTCCTGCGTCCGGATTCGCTGCTGGCCATCCCAGAAGCCCGGACGCGCGCCGCTCACCGGCGAAAACGGCGCCAAGCTTGCCGACGCGGTGCGGGCGCGTCTGGAGCAGGACGGGCAGTGCGGCGGTCCGGGTCAGCCGGCCTGCTCCGACTTCAAGATGTGCGAGATCCAGCAACTCACCGACCAGACCGGTCTGCAGAGCTGTCTGGATGACGACCCGGTCGCCAAGGGCGTCAACGGCTACTGCTACGTGGACGGAAACCAGGGCAACCCGGCCTTCATCAACCAGTGCCCCGAGACCGAGCGCCGCGTGCTGCGCTTCGTGCCGGAGAGCGACACCCCGACCCAGGGCGCCAACGTCTTCATTGCCTGCGCGGGGGCCACCTTCAAGACGAACTGAGGGCCGGATTGGAGCGCCCGGGCCAACCGGGGTGGGCGGCGTGCCAACCTGGTTGGCGCGCCGCTCGAACTTTCCCTGGAAAACGCCCAGGATCCTGCCGGCATGGGCCTTGCGAACAGGCTCCAGCATGAGGTGGCCTTCCTCCGCTCGCCAGGTGCCCGGACCGCGATTGACAACAATCGTCCCGGGCACTTACGCTCGGGCGGCCGGTTGTCGTGCCGGTGAGTGGATGTCGGTCCAGGTCAGACCAATCCTCCACCCGCCCAGCTTGTCGGGGGCTTCCGCCCGCCCGACGGCGTGTGGGCCCTGGTCATCCAAGGAGCTTGTTCGATGAAGCTGAAAGCAGCGCCCAAGTCCAAGTCGAGCCTCTCGGCGCGCCTCGTGCGTACCGGGCTGGCCGGCCTTATCGCAGTCCTGACCGTCGCGGGGCTCGCGACGGGCTGTCTGGATAGGCCCGTCGCGCCGTCCACGCCGACCACGAAGAACCTCTTCGTCGACACGGTCAAGGAGACGGCCGTCGACAAGATCGACCTGCTGTTCATGATCGACAACTCGATCTCGATGGCTGACAAGCAGCAGATCCTGGCCAAGGCCGTTCCGCAGCTGGTCGACCGCTTGATCAACCCGATCCAGGTCTGCACCAACGACAACGGCGACAGCATCCCCGCGACCGGCGCCACCTGCACCAATTCGAAGTACCCGAACGGCCCGCAGCAGGAGTTCAAGCCGGTCAACGACATCCACATCGGCGTCATCACCTCCAGCCTCGGTGGTCACGGTCCGCCCACCAACTTCTGCAACCCGCAGGGGCCGGACAAGTCGAACCCCAACAACAACGACCACGGTCACCTGCTGCCGAAGGTCCGCTCGGGGCTGCCGAGCGCCGGCAACATGGGCTTCCTCAACTTCGACGGCACCAACGGCACGCAGCTGAAGACGGACTTCACCAATCACGTGACGGCCGCCGGCGAGAAGGGCTGCGGTTTCGAGTCGTCGCTCGAGGCCTGGTACCGCTTCCTGGTGGACCCTGCGCCCCCGGCGAACGTCAAGGTCACGAACAACTACTCGTCGCCGGACGGCGTCGATACCGAAATCGTGGGCACCAACGGCGCCCCCGGCGAGCGCGCCAACTTCCTGCGTCCCGACTCGCTGCTCGCGATCATCTTCCTGACCGACGAGGACGACTGCTCGATCTCCGACACCGGCCTCGGCTGGCTGGTGGCGCGCCAGGATCACATGCCGCGCGCGACCGCGGCCTGCGCGACCGACCCGAACAGCCCCTGCTGCCGCTCCTGCGCGCTGCAGGAGAGCTCGCCGCCCTCGGGCTGCCAGGCCATCAAGGTGGACTCGTCCTGCACCAAGGGCGCTTTCACCGACAAGGAAGACGCACTGAACCTGCGTTGCTTCCAGCAGAAGAAGCGCTTCGGTCTGGATCTGCTCTACCCGACCCAGCGCTACGTGAACGCGCTCACGCAGCAGCAGATCTGCCCGAACCACCCCGATCTGGCCTGCCAGAAGGGCGACACGCCCGAAGCCAACCCGATCTACTCGGACCTGACCCAGAAGGGCGGGACGGTGCGTGACTCGTCGCTGGTCTTCCTGGCCGGCATCACCGGTGTGCCTTGGCAGGACATCGCGACCGACGCCACGCTCAAGGACCCGACGCAGCTCAAGTACAAGACGGCCGACCAGCTCACCGCGGACGGCATCTGGGACGACATCGTCGGCGACGTGAACAAGTACGTGGCGCCGAAGGATCCGCTGATGCAGGAGTCGATCGACCCGCGCAGCGGCTCGAACCCGATCACGGGCGATGCCATCGCGCCGCCGAGCTCGGGCGTGGGCGCCAACAAGATCAACGGCCACGAGTACGACATCCCGAACCGGGACGACCTGCAGTACGCCTGCATCTTCCCGCTGGATACGCCTCGCCAGAACGGGCAGGACTGCGGCACCTTCGGCCAGCCCGACGCTTCGCCGAACAAGCCGCTGTGCCAGGACCCGAGCACCGGCCAGTACAGCACGACGCAGTACTTCGCGAAGGCCTACCCCGGCCTGCGCCAGCTGCAGGTGCTGAAAGACTACGGCAGCAACTCGATCGTGGCCTCCATCTGCCCGAAGACCACGGCGGTGCCGGATACCGATCCGAGCTACGGCTACAACCCGGCGGTCAGCGCCATCATCGAGCGTCTGAAGGAAGTGCTGGGCGGCAAGTGCCTGCCGCGCAAGCTCGCACCCGACAAGAAGACGGGTCTGGTTCCCTGCGAGGTCGTCGAGGCGCTGCCCTCGAGCAAGGCCGAGGACTGCAGCAACACGCCGGGCCGTTCGCCGCTCGCGGGCGACAACGGTGCCAAGCTCGAGGCGGCCGTGCGTGCGCGCCTCAAGCAGGACGGGCAGTGCGACGGCGCAGGCCAGACACCGTGCTCGGACTACCAGATGTGCGCGATCAACCAGCTCGACAGCCAGACCGGGCTGAGCGACTGCCTGAACAAGGACCCGGTCGGCAAGGGCGTTGACGGCTACTGCTACATCGACCAGACCTGCGTCGATGCGAAGACCTGCAACGGCAAGTTCATCGCGCAGTGCCCCGACACCGAGAAGCGCCTGCTGCGCTTCGTCGGCGCCGACGTGAAGACGCCCACCGACGGCGCCAACGTGTTCATCGCCTGCGCCGGCGCGACCTTCGCGACGGGCGGCTGAGAGCCGGCACACACCGCGCAGGGGCGGCCGCCATTTGGCGTGCCGCCCCGCGTGTTTTTGTTCGGGGAGTTGACGCCCGGCACCCTGGCGAGGGGGGGATTGCTGGGCGGCGGGGGTTGATGCAGGATGATGCGCGGTGGAGCCTCGAAAGACCATCCTGGTCGTGGAGGACGAGCCGCATATCGCGCTCGGTCTCAGGGACGCACTGGAGTTCGAGGGCTTCCGGGTCGTCACGGCGGCCAACGGCAAGGAAGGCGTGCACATGGCCCGGCAGGAGCGCCCCCACGCCGTCTTGCTCGACCTGATGCTGCCCGACGTGAACGGCTACCAGGTGTGCGAGGATCTGCGCCGCTTCGACGCCTTCATGCCCATCATCATGCTGACGGCGCGCAGCCAGGAGGCGGACAAGATCCGCGGGCTGGACGTGGGCGCGGACGACTACGTGACCAAGCCGTTCAGCGTGGGCGAGCTGGTGGCGCGACTGCGCGCGCTGTTCCGCCGCGCCAACCGCCCGTCGGAAGTGCTCGTCTTCGAGGTCGGTGGCGCCAGCGTCAACGTTACGGCCCACACCGTGCAGCGCCCCGGCAAGCAGCCGGAGAACCTCTCGTTCTACGAAGTCGAGCTCCTGCGCCTGCTGTACGAGCGGCAGGGCCAGCCCGTCGGTCGCGAGGAGATCCTCAACAAGATCTGGGGCGTCGACGCCAGCCCGACCAACCGCACGATCGACAATTTCATCGTCAAGCTGAGGAAGAAGCTCGAGCGGCGGCCGGACAAGCCGCAGCACATTCTTACGGTGTACGGGTTCGGGTACAAGTTGGTGCCGTGACCAGTTGCCTCCCCTCGCGGGCCCTTGGGGCCCGCGGTCCCCTCCAAGGCCGGACGCGACGCGCTCCGCGCGCCGCGCGCGGCCGGAGGGGACATGCGCGGCAGAGCACGGCGCGGGCACAGCTTGGGACGAACGCTGACATCTCCGTCCCGCCGTAACAGCGGGCCTTCCTGGGTGAAGGCCCGCTGTTACGGCGGGCGGGAGGTCATCGTCATGCATCGCTCTTGTTCCGCTCATCGTCGCGCCGAGCTCGCCGCATACGCTGCGCGTATGCGGCATTCGCCAACCCGGTCGGAGGCGGCTCTGTGGGCGGCGCTGTCGGGGCGGCGCGTGGGCGGCGTGCAGTTCCGGCGGCAGTACGTATTGGGGGGGCGCTGGATTGCGGACTTTGCGGCGCCTGCTGCGCGGCTTGTCGTTGAAGTGGACGGGAGTGCGCACTGCGGGCGCGAGCGGCACGATGCGCGGCGCGACCGCGCGCTGGCAGCGCTGGGCTGGCGCGTGCTCCGGCTGGAGGCGGAGCTGGTGCTGCGCGACTTGCCGGCGGCGGTGAGACGGGTGAGGGAAGCGCTGGGCGCGCGCTAGCACCCGCCCAGTGCCGGCGCGGCGCCGTGCACTGATTATGGCGCTACGCGGAAGTGCATGTCGCGCCGCTCCACGCCGGAAACCCCAACAAACCGAACCGACCGCGGCGCTATGCAGGGCTCGGCCGCGGCGCTATGCTGGACGTTCGAATAATAGTTGGGCAGCCTCGCATGTTTGGGAAGGTCTCGGACCGCATCCGGTCGCGTGAGTCCTATCGGGAACTGGCTGCCGCGCTCGACGGTGAAGTCTTCGCGGTCGGCGGCGCCTTGCCGGCTGGCTTTCGGCTACCGGGCGTGAGCGGTGCAGGGCTGCCGCGTGGTTCCATCCGGAGAGGCTGCCGACCGTGGCGTCTTCAGCCTCCAAGACCACACCGGAGTGGTGCACCTCGCTGCCCAACAAGCCGCTTCAGCTGTCGAGCGCCGTCGTGTCGGCTGGCGGGCTTCGTTCCGCTTCGCGCGGCACGCTCGGCGACCATCGGACGAAGGCAGCGTCGCGAGCCGCGCCTGGAAGGTGGTAGCATCAGGAAATGTTGGGCCGGGCGCTCGCAGCTGAGCGGCGGTTCGTTGGGCGGACTGGCGAGCCGTTCACCGCAGGGCGACGAACTCCTTCGGGTCCATCCCGATGTCGCGTGCAATCCGCCTCGTCAGGCCTGGAGCGATGTCGCGACCTGGGTGGAAGGGAACTGTTGTCACTCGACCATCGGGATGACGGAACTGCTTGTGTGAACCGCGCTGTCGCACCTCATCGAAACCGAGGCTGAGGAGTATGGCGACGACCTCGTGAGGCTTCAGGACAGGAACATCGCCCACTACGCGACTCGTACCGTCTGCGTCCCGACGAACTCCGACTGCAGCACCGGCTCACCGTCCTCCAGGAGCATCGCGATCACCTCCTCGAGATTCGACCGCAGTTCGTCCTCGGTCGCGCCCTGCGAATGGGCGCCGGGCCATCCCGGGATGTACCCGACGTAGAGGCCGGTCTCGGGGTCGCGTTCGACGACGGCGGTGAACGTGCGCATGGGTGAAGGCTACCACGCGCTCCGCCACGCGCCGAATCCAGGACCCGTTGGCGATCCTGAGCGACTCGCGGATCACGTCGTCCCCAGCGTCTTCCCGGGCGAGCTCGCGATTGGCGTCGATCACGAGCTGCACGGCTTCGCGGAGGTTCTCCCGCGCCTCGTCGAGAGTTGCGCCCTGCGTGTTGGCACCGGGTAGCTCCTCGACGAACGCGATGTAGCCTTCTGGCACCTTCTTGAACACTGCGGTGAACGCGAAATCCACGATGGCCTCCGCCCGAAGTCTAGCGCGACGTGAACGGTCAGGCACAAGGGTAACAAACTAGCCCAAGGACATGGGTGACACATTTCGGCTTCTGCGACCGAGGGTGTCCTCGATAACCAGCTCTCGTTCGTGAAGGCGGCCGAGCTCCATTGGGCCGAGGTAGACGGTCCAGAGGGCATCGTCGATCTCTTCCAGGTCGACGTACTGCCCTGCGAGGGTGTGGCTGACGTTGACCCAGTTGCTGCGCCAGCGAATGCCGCCGTTGCGGCTGACCAGGCGTTGCTCGAAGTGCGAAGGGTATTCGAGCGACGGTAGCTTGTTCGGGAAGGCGTCGATGGCGTTGTCGTGCTCGGACAAGCCCGTGCCGCTCGAGGACGTTGCAGACGGTGGTCTTGCTCGGCTCCAGGGCATCGGGCTCCTCGCCCGTGCCGGTAGCTGTCACCCTGTGCCAGCCCGCTGACTGCACGCGCGCAGGCCACGCTTCCACCGGATGAACAGCCCCCGCCGGGTGAGTATCAGCCCCTGCCCGTGAAGCATCGCGAGCCGGACGTGCGGATCGACCTGTCGCCGGGCAAGCCCGGGCTCTCCTATAGCGTCCGCCCCGCACAGGAGAATCCCGACAACCCTCCGGATAGCTGCGACGGATCGTGCACGCTGTACCTGGCTCCGGGCGAGTACCGCTTCGAGGTCTTCGACCACGGGCATCCGGCCGGTTCCGGTAGAGTGCACGTGAAGTACGACGCGGTCTGGCGGGTGAAACCGCCGAACCGCGCGCTGGAGTGGGTCGGGCTCGGTGCGTTCGTCACTGGCATCGGCGCGGCGGCCACGGGCCTGTACCTGTTGAACGTGAGTGTGTTCGACCAGATGGGCGAAAATCCGCCCAGCAGCCACCGCCTCTACTTTCCGATCGGCCTCGGGCTTGGAGCAGCCGGCGCGGTGGACACAGGTCCGGCAGCGCGGCTCGCATCGGCAATTCAAGCATCCGACAAAGCCCGGGCTTGTCACGATTGCCGGAAAGCCCAGCGACGAGCTGGCTCCCGGCACCCTCAACAGCGTGCTAGAAGAGGCAGGGTTGAGACCATGAGGTACCTCGTCATCGTCGAAGCGACCGCCACGGGCTTCTCGGCGTTTTCCCCGGACCTTCCCGGGTGCGTCGCCACTGGGGCCACGCGCGAGGACGTTGAGCACGAGATCGCGGAAGCGATCGCGTTCCACATCGACGGACTGCGTGCTGAGGGATTGCCGGTACCCGAGCCCCACGCTTCGTCCGCGTACGTGGACGTGCCCGCCTGAGCGAGCCGCCGTCGGACTGGGCGAGCGCACGCCGCCCAACAGGAAATTGTAGCTGGCGAAGGCGGCCCTCTGCCGGGGCCGTGCAACCGGCACGCCAGTTGAGGTGGTAGCATCCGGAGATGTCTTGGCTGCGCCTTCGCAGCTGAATTTCGATTCGTTGGGCGGGCGAGTGAGCGGGACGACTGATGCCCATGACCAGCAAACAGTCAACGGACGCCGAGATTGCCGCCTACACCGTTGGTGAACTGAAGCCCCACGACGCGCCCATCAACATCGTCGAGTACAACCCTGCGTGGCCCAGCTTGTTCGAGCGCGAGGCGCGACGCGTGCGCGACGCGCTGGGCCACCTCGTTCTGCAATTCGAGCACGTTGGCTCCACAGCCGTCCCAGGACTGGCAGCCAAGCCGAAGATCGACATTCTTCTCGTCCTGCCAGACTCATCGGACGAGCCGGCCTATCTACCGGCGCTTGAACAGCGCGGCTATTTCCTTCGTATACGCGAACCGAACTGGCACGAGCACCGCGTTGTGAAGGGGCCAGACACCAACATCAACCTCCACGTCTTTTCACACGGGTGTGTCGAGATTGACCGCATGCTCCGTTTTCGTGATCGGCTTCGGGCTCACCCCGCCGACCGCAAGCTCTACGAGCAGACCAAGCGTGACCTAGCCTCACGCACGTGGCGTCACGTGCAGAACTACGCGGATGCCAAGACATCGATCGTCGAGGAGATCCTCGTCCGCGCCGTGCCCGGCAGCCGCTGACCACCGGCGCACCGCGAGTAGGCCGCCCAACCTACGCCCCGAGGCGGACCGGGCTACTTTCGCTCGAGCCAATGGTCCGGCTCACGTGCGGCGCGCCGCGCGTCGCAATTTCGTGTGCGCTGGGCGGGGTACGCAACCCCTGCGTTGGTTTCCTGGAGCTCCACTCATTCGGTGGTGCGAACGTAGGTCCGGCACGACTGTTGCTCGGTGGAGGGGCTGGGTCGATTCGCGTTTCGCGATGACGGGGGACCCTGCTCCGCCCGAACTGGTTCAATCAGAACTTCGTTCCAGGCTACTACCTCGCGATGATCAAGAACGCCGGTGGGCTCTTCCTCCCGGCTGGCGACGAGAAAGTCTCGTTCGTCGATGCGAGGGACATCGGGGCGGTCGCCGCGGCGGCGCTCACCGGGGATGGCCATGGCGGCAGGGAATACACGATCACCGGACCGGAGGCGCTGAGCCATGCGGAGGCCTGCGCCATCCTGTCGAAAGTCTCGGGTCGGGGAGATCCGTTACTCGGGCATTCCGGACAGCGATTTCCGGGGTGCGTTGCATGCGCAGGGAATGCCTCCGGAAGCCATCGAGGAGCTGGCTCGCCTCTACGCTATCGTCCGCGAGGGCAGCTGCGCGGTGGTCTCGGACGATGTCGAGGCGGTGCTCGGACGCCCGCCGATCAGCTTCGAGCAGTTCGCCAGCGACCATGCAGACCTTCTGAGGTAGCCGGCCGCTCGCCGCCCGTGGCTGCGGTGCGCGCGCGGCACCCCGCGTCCGTTTGCGACCATGTCGCCTGGAACGGCACTCCGGCGCCGGTGGGCGGGCGCGTGAGCGTCGGCCGACGCGCCTGTGATAGTGTTGCATGCGGAGGTTCTGGCGATGCACATACCCGGCAGGCAACGTGTCTTGATGCTTGGCGCCGCGCTGCTCGTGGCGGCGGGCTGCTCGTCGAGCGGCGACAGCGGCTCTGCCGGTCCGGGCAGCGGCGGGCAGGGTGGCACGGCGGGCTACGAAGCGGGAGCCTGGGCAGGAGGCGCGACGGGTAACGACGCGGGCTCCGACGCCAGCGCGGGCAGCGGTGGCGTCGACGCGGGCGGTAGCGCGGGAGCCGGCGCCGCAGGCGCAGGTGGTGGTACGGCGGGCAGCGGCGGCAGCACCAGCCCGCCGCCGAAGTGCGGTGCCAAGGCCAAGGTCGGCGACTACTGCGGTGGCGACAAGGTGCTGAACGCCGACAAGAACACGCTCTATCACTGCAACGGCCCCGGCGCGCCGACCAGCGCCAAGAAGTGCTCGAACGGCTGCGTCGTGGCTGCTGCCGGTTACGACGACTACTGCAAGCTGCCCGTCAGCAAGAAGAGCTACCACCTGCCCTGGTCGCACAATATCTCGATGAGGCTGACGCAGGACTGCAACGACGCTTGCTGCAATGACCACGTCGGTTCCGACGAGTACGCCTGGGACTGGGCGAACAACACCAACTTCGTGGTGCGGGCCGCGCGCGGCGGCACCATCACGCACATGAAGCTATCGAGCAACACCGGCTGCGGCAGCACGACCTGCAGCACCGACGTGAACATGCTCGTGGTCGATCACGGCGATGGCACGCAGTCCATCTACATGCACCTGAGGTACAACTCCGCGAAGGCTGGCATCACCTGCGGCGCCCACGTCACGCAGGGCCAGCCGCTGGCCGTCGCGGGCACCACCGGGCACTCGACCGGTGTCCACCTGCACTTCCAGGTGAGCAAGGTGCACCCCGGCGTCAAAACCTGCGAATGCGGCAAGGACGGCCTGCACTGTGCCCAGAACTGGAACCCGTTCCCGAACGTCTGGGTCAGCTCGACCTATCCCACCGTGCCGATCTCGTTCGACGAGTGGCCCGCCGCTTCCAAGTGTGCCAACCGCCGCATCACGATGCCGACGTCGCTGAACTAGCGACGCCGGCGCGCGGATCAGACGCCTACGGGCACCAGGGATTGCTCGGCACGCCCTTGCAGGGGTCGGGCATGCTGGGCAGGGTCGTCGGCAGCGGGCGCATCACGACGTTCGTCGTGATCTTGGGGTAGTGCATGGTCTTGTCACAGGGCAGCTTGCCCGTGTCGCAGCCGACCTGCGCCAGCAGCGCTCCCTGGTGCTTGGTCGTGGTCAGCGGGCCGCAGGTGGACTGGGTCGTCTCCAGATCGGTCGGGTAGCTGCCGTTCGGCGCCGTGTTGTTCTTGTAGCAGTTCTGCGGCTTGCCCGCGCTGAGCGTCAGCTCGCCGAAGTCGCCGTTCGTCTCGTTGCCGAAGGAGCCGTTGTTAACGAAGGTGTTGCCGATGAGCGCGTTGCCTTCGGACTCCAGCACGCACCCGAGACCGAGCCCCAGGGGGTTTTCCACTCCGCCGTAGTCGGCGCAGGTCTTGCCGCCATACGGCGTGCCGTCGTCCGGGAAGGGCAGGAAGAGGACGCCCCAGGCGTTGTTGTTGGAGAAGGTGTTGTTCATGACGGTGTCCCAGCGGCCGCCGGAGATCGTCATGCCGGTGCCGACCGGACCCTGGGCGGCCGAGCCGGCGGCGGGAACGTCGGCGTTGTTGTTGTCATGCACCTTGTTGTTCTGGAACACCCAGCACGAGTTGGTGCCGGTGATGGAGCTGGTCTTGCCGCTTGCGCAGCGGCCGTCCTGGGGAGGCGGCGGGTCGCCGGCTACCTGGCTGTTGGTGTCCAGGCCGTCCTGGTTGTGGTCGAACTCCGAGTTCTGGATGATGACGGTGCCGCCGGAGTTCGTCCCCGAGTAGCCGAGCGCGTTGTACTCGAACTGGGAGTGGTCGATGGTCACGTCGCACTGCTGGCACGCACCGACGTAGGCGCCCGAGTCGTTCATGTTCGACGCGTACACGTTGTCCCACTTGGCAGGCCCCTCCGCCGAGTTGGCGAAGATGCCGTAGGTGGCGTTCACGTCGATCTGGTCTTTGACCGGGGTCTTGTAGAAGGTCGAGGTGGCGTTGAGGTAGTTGCCCCAGTAGCCCTTCATCCCGATCGTGCCCGAGCCCTGGCCGCCGTCCCACCAGATCTCGAAGCCCGCGCCGGCGGCGCCGGCGAGGAAGTTGCACACGGTCAGGTTCTCGATCCAGACGTTGTCGGCTTTGTAGGCAACGATGCCGTTGCGACCGATGGGCTCGCCCTTGGAGTTCTTCGAGCCGTAGGTCTGGTACTTGGCCGAGGGATCGCACGGCTTGGGTGCGTCCGCCTTGTCGCCGTCGATGATGGTCTTGTTGCGGTCCATGCCCCGGATGTGCAGCCCCGCCTTGGTGATGAGCACACCGCCGAAGGCCCCCGCGTCCGCCATCGCTTTGGACGGTGGGTGCTCGAGGTCGTTGACCTCGTGGTAGTCACCCGGCGCGACGAGGATCCACGCGCCGGGCTTGGCCGCGTCCACCGCGCATTGGATGGTCGAGTAGTCCCCCTTGACGCCATGATAGGTGCCCACGAGGAGCACGTCGGCATCCGAATGGGCGGGCCCGCACGACTTCTTGGTGGTGCTGGAATTGCTCGACCCGCAGCCCCCCAGAACGAGGGCGGCGGCACCAGTAGCTAGAAGTATATGACGCACCATGTTGTTTGTGGCCCCTTCCTTCGAAAGCATAACCATAGTCTTCGGCTCAAAGCACGCTTAACCACTGGAGCGGAGAGTGTCAGGTCCGGCGCCAGGAAACCTCGCGCTGGCCGCCGAGCTCGGAGAAAGCCGGGCGCCCGACCCGGTTCGCCGCGGTCTGTCGGCAGCCGGCTACGATCCTCCGGCGTCCGCGTCCGCGGCCTGTGCGACGGCGTCCGCGAACATCATGGCAAACTGCCGGGGGATCGCTTCCTCCTGCTGTGTCTTTGCAGTTTCGCGGTACCGCCGCCAGTTGTCGCGGATCTCGTCGTCGACGTCCGTCGTCCAGCCGAGCTGGACGCGGACCGTGTCGGCCCAGGGCTCGTTGTCGCCCCACACGTGCTGCACGATGGCCTCGGTGCGATGCGCTGCGTCGTCGTCGAGCTCGCCGATCACCGACAGCGCGTAGTTCTCGATGATGAGCAGGATGGGTCGACCGTCGTAGCGCTTGGGCAGTTCCACCACGACAGCGTACCCGACGCGAGCCCTTTCGCCGCGGCGTTTTTCCGTCGAGCGCCGATACGGTCGGTTGTCGACGAATGGATAGCTAGTTCTTCCGCAGGGGCAGCACGTTGCGCGGGTCGCAGACGACGGTGCGGGAGTTCTCGACGATCTCGCGTGGGGTGAAGTCGGCGGGGTTCTCTCCCTCGCGGACGCGTCGCACTTCGAGGTGCAGATGCACGATACCAGGCGAGCCCGAGTCGCCGACGAAACCGAGCAGCGCACCGGGCTTGACCGTCATGCCCTTGGTCAGCCCCGGTGCGGGGCCCTGCAGGTGACCGTAGAGCACCAGATACTCGCGCAGGTGGCCGCCCTCGCGCAGCGTATGGCGCGTCACCACGGTGTTGCCGAACAGCGGCCCGACGTAGAGCACCTCGGCGTTGCCCACCTGGTGTTCGAGGTCGATCAGTTTGACCGGCGTGCCTCGCGGCTCGGCCAGGTCGATGCCGCCGTGACCCACGGCCTTCAGCTTCGGGCCGCGGCGCTGCTCGTAGTCGGGAAGGTCGAGGTCGTAGCCGCTCATCACCAGCGACTGGCCTGGCTCGGGCGGTACCGGGTAGCGGTAGCGCCGGTAGTTGGCGGGCCGGTCCGGCCGGCGCGGGATCTGATCGTAGACGTGCCAGTGTCCGCTGCGATCGTGGTGTCCGTTCTTCTCTGCCGGCAGCTGCTTGCCCCCGAGCTCGCTGTTCGGGACGGGGATGCAGACGCCGTTGTCGGGCAGGGTGCCTGGCGGACACAGGCTGGGCAGCGCGTTGTCCGTGGCCGCGGGGCCTGCGCGGTGCGCCTGTTCCGCGTCGCCGGGCGCAGCGGAGCCCGCTGCGGCCCGGACCAGGGCGGACAGCGCCGCGGTGAACACGGCGGCTCGGACCAGGGGCTGCACGGCTCCAATCCTAACGCGCCAGCGGGCCAGGTCGATTCCGTCCGCTCCGGAAAGGGCGGATTCTGGCTCCGGACGTGCTCCAGGGGCCGGTCGGAAGGAACGGATTGATTCCGCTGCCGTAGGTTGATAGCTCCCTTCGTGGTGAAGATTCCCGTGGACAGGCTCGCGCCCGCGGATGCCGCGGTCATGGAGACGTTCGTCGTGCCGCGCTACCTGTCGCTGTACGGCGAGCTGGCGCTCGAGATGCTCCTGGCGGGCGAAGCCGCGCGCATCGCCCACATCGGTTGCCGGACCGGCTATCCCGACCGCCAGCTGTACGAGAAGGTCGAGGGGTCCAGCATCGTGGGCATCGACCCTTCGGAGTCCGCGCTGGAGCTTGCGCGCAACAAGGCCGCGCTGCTCGGCGATCCGCCCATCGAGTACGTCGAGGGCAGCGAGCTGCCGACCTCGCTCGACGAGGCGAGCTTCTCGCACGCGCTGTCGCTGCACCCGGTGGGTAGCGCCGAACAGCGTATGGCGCTGTTCTCGGAGATGGCGCGCATCCTGTACCCGGGCGGGCAGGCGCTGGTGGCGGTGCCGCTGCGCGGCTCGTTCCAGGAAGTGGGCGATCTGCTACGCGAGTACGCGCTCAAGTTCGACGAGGGCGACTTCGGCAAGTCGGTGGAGGACGCGATGTCGAGCCGCCCCACCATCGAGACGCTGTCGGAAGAGCTGGAAGACGCCGGCCTCGACAACGTTGACGTCGAGATCCGCTCCACCGAGCTCACCTTCGACAGCGGTCGCGCCTTCGTGGAGGATCCGGTCGCGCGCCTGCTCGTGATTCCCGAGCTCAAGGCTGCTTTCGGCGTCGACGACCTGACAAGACCACTCGACTACGTGCGCGACGCCGTCGACAAGTACTGGTCGGAAGGCAAGTTCGAGCTCGCGCTCAACGTCGGCTGCGCGAGCGCCCGCAAGCTGTAGTGGTAGGGCGCCTGGGCTGCCCGTCGTTTCCGCCAGCGTAGTCCAGACTCAGTATCCGGTGCGGCGGATCGCGTGGTACGCGCTGGACGCTGTGCGGTAGCCGGCGACGCAGCCGTACGAGCAGCCTTTGCACTCGTAGGCGTAGATCGAACCCCAACCGTCACCCTTCCCGTACAGGAAGATGTGCCCGTGGCTCCCACTGCGGTACACGAACGCGTCGGCGGCCTTGACGTTGCTGCGCGACACCGTCGTCCACAAGGCGGTGTCGTAGTAGAAGTCGAGCGTGCTGTACGGGTGCGAGTCGACCGTCAGGTCGGAGTTCTGCGACGGCACCTGCCAGATCTTCGCGATGTAGCCGGAGCAGTCGCCGCCGTAGCTGCCGCCGTGGGAGCAGCTGGGGCAGCTGCCGCTGCACGAGCCGGCGGTGCTGCTCGTGGGCCCGCCGGGCAGGAAGCGACCGTGTCCCCACCAGTACGAGAAGCCCACGCCGGCCTGCGCACGATCGAGCGCGGCCTGTACCACAGCGCTGTACTGCGAGCTGCCGCCGCCCGTGCCCGTGGTGCCGCCGCTGCCCGTGGTGCCGCCGCTGCCCGTGGTGCCGCCGCTGCCCGTGGTGCCGCCCGTACCGGAGCTGCCACCGCTGCCACTCGAGCCCCCGCTGCCGCCGCTTCCGCTCGCGCCGCCGCTGCCCGCACCGTCCGGCTCGAGGCCGATCGACCCCCAGGTGTCGGAGCCGCTGTCGACGTGGATCGTCTCGGTGGCGCTCTGGTACCCCTGTGCCGACGCGCTCAGCACGTAGTCGCCCGGCGCAAGCTGGAGCGACCAGAAAGCGTCGCCCGCGCGCGCCGTCGTCGACGTGTTGCCGCCGACGATGCTCACGGTGGCGCCGGCGATGCGCACGTTGCCGCTGGTGGCCGGCGAGGACGTTCTGCGACAGATCCCACACCACGCCGAGCGCGCGCCCCGGCGGCTCGGTCGAGCCCTGCGCGGGGGGCTGCGCCGCTCCGTCGGCCATCGCGATCAGGTCCGGGACGCGCGATTCCAGGCCGTCGCCAGGGCATGTGGTGTGCACGCCGGGGAAGTCACGGTGGCCTTCGATGTCTGCGGACGACGGCGAGATGCTGAACTCCTGCGCCAGAGCGTGCATCACGTGACCCGCGCCCTCGATGGCGGCTTCGGTGGGCACGTTCGAGCTCGTGATGCCGTCGCACGCGCCCTTCTGGAAGCAGCCCACGAACGCGATGCCGATGTTGCCCGTGTTGTGGTGGGCGATGTGCGCTCCCATCTTGTCCACCGGCCGGCCTTCCCACACGCGGCCGTCCTCGGTGACCAGGAAGTGGTAGCCGATGTCGCACCAGCCGTGTGTGTCCTGGTCGTACGCCTGGATGGAGCGGATGCGCGCCGCATAGCCGCCGGACGACGACGGCGGCGTGAAGGTATTGTGGATCGTCATGCGGTACTTGTTCGCGTCTGTGCTCGAGCAGCGTGCCGGCCGCGCATTCCATGCGGACCGCGGCTGCACCAGGCCCATCAAGCTCGACGACAGTGCCTGGCTCTTCGAGCCGACGTTCGACGACGGCTGCGAGTCGCCCGCGGCGACCTCCGCCGGCGTCACCGCGTCGTAGATCATGTTCTGGATGAGCTCGACCTGCCCCGACGGGATGCGGATCTGCGTCGCGGTCACGCTCTCGCCGAGGTCCGCGCGCGCCACCAGATGCGGCGCCTCCTGCCAGGTGATCTGGGCGGGGACCCAGTCGGTCTTCGTGCCGTCATCGCGCACGCCGCGCACCTCCGGCGTCACCTTGGAGCTGCCGACGTCCCCCCACAGATCAAACAGGAAGCCACCGCGCGTCGCGGGCCCGCCCGCCGCGATCACCTTCGACACGGCGTAGCCGCCCTCGTCGGTGAAATGCGACAGATCCGCCGTGCCGAACACCAGATCGTCGCCGGCACCGGTGGCGCGATAGCCCGATAGGTGGCGCTCGCCCACTGCCGGCGAGCAAGCGACGGCGAAAACGACCAAGCCCAGGATGACCCAACGCAGCAAGCGGCTCATGGGCGTGACCAGGAGCAGACACCGTGCCAGCCCCTGCAAGTGGGGAATTCCCCTGGTTTTGTTGTCGGTCCGGCGCGGAAACGTCCGGCCGGCGCCAGACACTGCCGGACACTGCCGGACACTGCCGGACGGTCGCGGATCCGCTACCCGCGGCGGTGGGCAACCCTAGTAGCGGTAGTGCCAGAGCAGGTCGATGGCCGTGCTGGCGTTGCCGGCCTCGGTACGCAAAGACCAGTTCCTGTGGAAGCGCCAGTCGATGGCTGCGCTGAACGCGGCCTTGCTGGCGCCCGAGGCGTTCGGGTCACCCGCGCCGCCGGTGGCGCCGCCCTGTTCGTAGGTGCCTTCCAGCCAGACCTCGTCGCTGATGCGGACCGCTGCGGTGTAGGCCGGATTCGACGTGGAGGTGTAGCGGTTCTCGCGCGTGCTGGCGCGGAACTGCACGGCGCCGAGCGGCGTCTCCGAGAACAGCTCGTTGAAGCCGAGCGCGGCGGCGCCCACGCCGATCGCCTGCGCCTGTTGGCCGCCGGAGCCCGCCTCGCTCTCGCCAGTCGGGCCGCCGAGCAAGAGCGCGATGATCTCGGGTTCGGGCATCGCCGGGTCGCTGCTCAGTCTGAGCTTGGCGCCCTTCACCGTGCCCTGCACGGTCGCGTACACGGTGGTGCCTTCCGGCGATCGCCAGCTCGCCGTCACGTCCACGTGCGGGTTGGACGAGTTGCCCGTGTCGAAGGTCACGCGCCCCCCGTCGATGACGAACACCTTGCCCAGCGCCGGCACGCGCCCGCCCGGTTCGAGCGAGACGTAGCCCTTGACCTCGGCCTTCTTGCCGATCTCGATGACGGGCTCGCCGCGGATCGGGACCTCGATATCGCTGCGCATGATGCGCACGTCGCCCAGCTTGAAGGCGACGCGCCAGGGCAGCGCCTGGCCGCTGCGGTGCTCCACCGGCTCGCCGAGCGGCTGCAGCACCTCGATGTCCGGATCCTGCTCCAGCGAGATCACGTTGCGCGAAGTGGCGCGCGGCAGCTTCGCTTCCGCTTTCGGCACGTCGACGTCCACCAGCATCTGCTGCGGGACGCGGCGCAGCTTGACAGTGATCGGCGCTCCGGTCGTGACCGTTGCCAGCTGCACGCCCTCGGTCATCAGCGGTACGCCGCTGTGCCCGGAGCCGAGGTTCACGGCTGCGACGCCGTGGTCGAGGGCGAGCCCGTTCAGGTACAGCCTGGCGCTGGCCGCGATGTTCCGCTCCGCGGAGCGGGACTTCGCCGTAGCGCTCGGGATCACGATCTCGGTGCGGCGCCCCTTGCCGGTGGCGGTCGCCTTGAAGGCCACGTCCGTCAGCCGCATGCCCAGGGCGGCGATCTGCACCACGCCGTGCTGCATGTCGGCCTGGCCGCTGAGCTGCCCGGTCCAGCGCTTCTGCTTGGGGTGCTCCGGATCCCGTTCCCGCGACAGCACGGCGGACAGCTTGGCGTCGATGTTGCCGCTCAGCTCGCTCAGCACGTCGCTGAGCACGGGCGTGAGCACCACGGCGTCGAAGTGCTGCGCGCCCACATCGATGCGCACCGGGCGCTTGTCGTCCACGCTCGGTACGATGCCTTGCCAGCCGAGCGCCGCGTGGGCCTGCGCGTCGAGGCTGCCGCCGTTGTGGTCGAAGTGCAGCGAAGCGTTCAGCGCCTCGCCGTTCGAGCGCACCGTGGCGCGCCCGTCGCCCACCGGGATCATGTCCACGTTGGTGCCGCGTACGTCCACGTTGGCGGCGAGCTGGGGCAGGAGCTTCTGGCGCTGCAGCGCGGCCGAACCGTACAGCTCGCCGTCGACGTGGTTGTCGGCGAGCTGGGGAACGAGACGCAGCGGAAGCCCGTCCAGGAGAAGCTGCACGCCGCCGGTCCAGCGCGGCGTGTCCGCCGGGACGTCGTGGATCAGGTTCTTCCAGCGAGCCGTGCCCTGTGCAGTCAGCAGTGCCAGACGCCGGCTGCCGGCGAGTACGCGGGCGGTGCCGCCGAAACGTCCCGTCTTCTGGACATACTGGGCGCTGGCGTCGAGATCGAAGGGCGTCGCATAGCGGCTACCCGTGAAGGAAATGCGGCGAGCCGTGGCGCGCGCGCTGAACGTCGGGCTGGCGAGTGTTCCCGTGAGGCTGAGCTTGCCGCCGACGGTGGCGCTGACGCCGCGCGGCTGGAGCGGTCCCGGCAGGGCGTCCAGCGAGCGGTCCGGCACGTTGAGCACGGCGGTGATCGGCGTCTGCATCAGCTGCTCTCCGAGCTTTCGCGGGGCCTGGACGGCGCGGGGGAGATCGACCGATAGCTGCCCGCTGGCGGCGGCGAGCACACTGTCCTGGTAGATGAGCCGCGTGGTGCCGTTGGTGGCGCCGGTCTCGCCGTTGATCTGTCCGCCAACCTGCACATCCACGCCCTGGATGTGCTCGGGTTTCTCGCCCGGCACGGTGCGCACGACATCCAGACCCTTCGTGCCGGCGACGCCGGACACGCTGGGCAGCGCAGCAGCCAGCTTGCGCTCGATGCGGAACTGGCCGAACGCGTGTCCCGTCACCTTGTCGACGTGCAGGCTCTTCGGCAGCGCGTGCTCGAGTCCCATCAGGTTCACGTTGCTGAACTGCACCTGCGCCTGACCGATGATGTCGCGCCAGGAGGTCCCTTTCTGGACGGGACCGGCGAGCGTCGTCTCCCACTGTGCGCCGAGCGCGCCGATGTCCTTGACCAGCACCGACGCATCGCCGTCCAGGCTCTGGTCGTCGAGCTTGGCGTTGAGCAGCAGCGAGATCCCCCCGAAGCTCATGATCGACGCGTTGCCGAGCGCGACGCGCACCTCGCCGCTGGAGGTCTTCTTGCTGCTCGTTACGTTCGCGTGGATGCCGAGCCTGCCGCCCACGGTGCCGCGTGGCAGTCCGAGCGCCTGGGCGACCTTGTCGAGGTCGAGACCGCTGCCGTCGGCGTGGATCGCGACCGAGCTCGGCCGGACAAGCGCGGAGCCGTGCAGCTCGCCCCCGGCACCGGTCAGAGCGAGGTCCTTGATCTCGATGTTGCCTCTGGAAAGGTCGAGCCTGGCGACCTTGCCGTGAAGAGCCGCGCTGCCGCGCTTGACCTCGACATCGAGCTTTCTGATCCGCGTCGCGCCTTCTGTCGGCACGACGGCGGAGGCTTTGATCGAAGGGCCGAAGCGGTCCTTCAGTTGGGCCTGCACATGCGGCTCGAGCACCGGACCCCGCGCGCTGGCGTCGACACTGTCGAAGGAGAACATTCCAGCGCGCATGTCCTTGCCGGATAGCTGCGCATCGATGGCGAGCCGCTTCGGCTCCGCGATGGGTCCGGAGGCGTGACCGGTGATCCGGCCGTGGCCGAGCTTCACGTCCCCCAGGGCGAAGTCGTTCACGTCCGCCGTCAGGTAGGCGTCCAGATGGTCGTGTGCGATGCGCGCTTTGACCCGCATCTGCGCTTCGCCGCGTGCGCTCGTGTACTGCTTGAGGCGCGGCGCGCCCTGGATACTGAAGCCCCGCGACTGCGCGTCCAGGTCGATGGCGCCGTCCGGGTGCACGGCAAAGGCCATCTTCAGCGGCAGACCGCGTTCGTGCAGCGTCGCCTTGCCGTTGAAACCCTTTTCGTTGAACGTGCCGCTCACGTCCACGGCCGGCACGGGCTGCCCGGCGATCTCGGTCGGCTGCGTGGTGCCGTTCACGTCGACCACGACCTGTCCGTTCTTGTTCCAGATGCCCAGGCTCGTTTTCGCGGTGATGTCCGTTTCGGGCGCCTTCGGCCACAGCGCCTGGATGTTGACGTGGCGGGCATTCACATCGAGCTCTGCGCCGACGTTGCCGGCCAGGTGCAGGGGCCCGCGCGCCTTGATGTGGGCGCCCGACACGTCGAAGGTCGCGCTGGTGGACAGCTCGGGTAGCCGGCCGCGTGCTTCGATGTGCGCGGCCATGTCGTGCTTCAGCGGCCAGGCGGGGAACAGCGCGCGCATGGCTTCGGGTTTCGCGCGCGGAAGATCGAGCGTTGCGGTGAGGCGGTTGCCGTCCACGCGCGTGAACGCACCGAACTCGACGTTGCCGAGGTAGCCATCGAAGGACGCCCAGATGGCGCCCGGTTCACGGATGTGCAGCGTGCCGGTGCCGCGCGCGTCGGTGCCGGCGAGTCCGCGCACGATCGTGCCGAAGCGCGACACGTCGACGGCGACCCCCTTCGGCGTCGCAAGCACCGAGCCCTGCACCTGTGCGAGCTCGGTCTCGAGCGTGGGCAGACCGGCCACACTACCGCGCGCGTACGCTCGTCCGATCTCGATGTGCGGTAGCCAGACGTGTACCTGTCGCGGCGGGCCAGACGGCTTTGCACCGGGCTTGGCGGGATGCGTCACCGGCGTGAACGCGGCCGCGATGGTGGGGATGCCGGTCTTCGGATCGGGCAGGATGTTGCCCTCGGCCTTCTCGACCCGCACGTGCGGGATCACGATGTCGATTTTCTGTCCGCCCCAGAGGATTTCCTGGGCGATGCCCGGCAGGTCCGCCTTGGCGCGCAGCTTCGACACCTCCAGCACGATGTTGCCCTGCGGATCCCGCACCTCCACGTTGCTCGCGATGATCCTGTCCGCGTCGATGTCGTCGAAGCGTCCGACCGTGACCTTGCCCTGGAACACGTCACCGAGCAGCCTGGACAGCGCCTTGGCAGCCAGCCGGCGCCCCGCGGGCAGATCCAGATGCAGCAGGAATCCGGCCAGCGTCGACGCCAGGAACACGGCCGTCAGCCCGAGCGCGGCGAGAGCCCGGCCCACGATGTGGAGCAGCCGGCGCGTGCCCGGGCCCATCAGAACGCCTCTCCCAGCGCGATGTTGATGGCGATCGGCAGGCCGAACGTCGTTCCCGGCGTTCCCTCGTTGCGCGTGCCGCTGATGACCTGGAGCCCCGGCAGCCGCCAGCCTACGTCGAAACGCAACGGCCCCACGGGTGTGGTGTAGCGCAGCCCGGCGCCTGCCGACAGGTGCGGGGCATTGAACGCGATGTCGGCCACTCTACGTGTGACGTCGCTGGAATCGAGAAAAGTCGCGCCGCGCACCGGGCCAGCGATGGGGAAGCGCACTTCCAGCGACGCTTCCCACAGCGTCAGTCCGCCGAGCGGCCGGATGCACTGCGCGGGGAGCTGGGCGTAGCTGAGCGTTGTCGTCGTTCCGTTCGGGCCCGGCTGCGTCAGCGAGCAGTTGACGCCGGTCGGCACCAGGAAGCCGAGCGGGCCCTGCGGTCCGACCTCGCGATACGCGTAGCCGCGGTTGGAGTCGGGACCTCCGGAGTAGAACGCGCGGAACAGCAGCTTGTGCTGATCGCGGACGACCGCCGGGTCGTAGGGGTTGAGCGAGGGGTCTTCGAGCGAGCTGCCGTAGTTGTGGGGAAACAGCAGGCCGACGACCGTGCGCACGGCCAGGACCACGCTGTGCGAGCGGGTCAATGGCAGATAGACGCGCGCCTCGGGGCGGATGCGTACATCGCTGACCGTGCCGCCGAAGATGTAGCCCGCGATCTGCAACGAGTTGGTCAGATAGAAGCCCTGCGTCGGCTCGATGCGGTTGTCGCGGAAGTCGAGGTGTGTGACCAGCTCCGGAAACGACACCTGCACCGGATCGAGTCCGGCCGGTTTCTGCTTGTCGACGCTGTTCGGATAGATGAACGGGCGGTCGGATTGCCAGTTGTACGAAGGCGTGACGTAGAAGTGGTAGCCGAAGAAGGCGCGCTCGACGCCCGCCGAGGCCTTGAGCTCGAGGTAGCCGATGATGCGGTCGGTCACGCTCATGTTGGGGTAGAGCAGCGGGTAGACGTTGAACTCGCTGGCGAGGAAGCCGGTCGTGCGCCCCTCGATGAACGATGGCTGCTTGAGCTCCGCCCTGAGGTAGTTCTCGGGAACGGGTTTGACGCCTTTGCCCAGGCTGCTGAGCTGGTACAGGCTGGCTGGGAACAGCGTCACGCCCGGGCGCGTGTCGATGGAGAAGTTGCGCATTCCCCCCAGGAAATTGCGATCCTCCCAGCCCAGGCGCAGATGGCCGGACAGCCTGAGCACGTCCGCGCGCACGCCGCCGCCTACTCTGAGGGTGCGCAGCGAGCTCTCGCGGACCACCACGGTGATCGGGACCTTGTGGGTCTCGGGTTGGCTGGTGTCCTGGCGCACGTCGACGCTGGCGAACACGCCCAGGTTGATGAGCGCGTCCTGCGCCTCGCGCAGATCGGCGTGCGAGTAGGGCTGTCCCTCCTCGATGTTCAGGTTGGCGCGGACCGGGCCTTCGGGGATTTCCTTCAGCCCGACGATGCTCACCTTGCCGTAGGTGGCGGCCGGTCCGGGCTTGACGTTGATCTCGATCTCGGCCGAGAGCGTGTCGAGATCGACCTTCGCGTGCGCGTCGACCTTGACGAACGCGTAGCCGTTGTCCGCGAGCGTGTCCCCGATCGCTTTCTTCGCCGCCTGGAAGGCGTCGGCTTCGAACGGCGTGCCCTTGGCCAGGACCGCCGTGCCGGCGGCATAGGCCTTGGTGGCGATCTTGATAGGCAGGTGCTCGAGCCCGTGGACCCCGACGCTGCCGATCACCACGCGCGGTCCCGGCACCACGCGGATCTGCACCTTCACGTGATGCGGGTCGCCCGGGTCCGGATACCAGACGCGCGCCGCCGTGACCTTGGCCTCGTACCAGCCGCGGCGCTGGTAGTAGCGCTCGACGCGCTGCAGATCCTTGGCTAGCAGCGCCTTGTCGTAGACCTCGTAGTCGAAGACAACGCCGTCCCACAGCCCGAGGAAGCGCGGCGAAGCAGCCGTGGCGAGCCCGCCGAGGACGTCATCGGTGTCCACCGAGCCGGCGTTCTCCAGCTGGACGCTCTCGACGACAGGGCGATCGGCCGGATATGGCTTCTTCACGCAGCCGGCGAGCGCCAGCAGCGCAAGAAGCAGCACGAAAGCCGCTCCACGCTGGACTCGGTTATCTCCCTGCACGCGCAAGCAGGGTAGGTCTGTGCTGCATGCGGCGCCACCATGGAAGCGGCGGCGCGGGACCGGCTCAGTCCTTCTTCATGCCCGGCAGCGTTGCCGGCTCGGTCGGCTTCGTCTTGTAGGCGATCTTCTCGTACGTCATCAGGCCCATGATCGGGTCGGCTTCCGTACCTGTCGACGAGCGCGTGAACGTGGTCGAGTACTTGCCGGTGACAGTGACCTCGACGCCCTTGACGGGCAGCGGGTAGGGCAGGGGCACGGCCCACAGCTCGTCGCTTACCGGCTCTTTGGGCCCGGTGTCCTTCTCGTCGCCTTTGAGCTTCTTGTACTTCTCGATGGCGTCGTAGATCTGCGCGAAGTTCGACGCCCAGCCCTCGACCTTGATGCAGTCGCTCAGCTTGGCGTCCTTCGTGTCGCCAATCCAGAACGCGGGGATGGGCGGATTGCAGTTGTCGGGATCGGCCTTGCCTGTCTTGTGCACGGCGCACTTGGGCGCCTCCGGCAGGTTGGTCTTCACGATCCACCCGGTGATGCTGAGCTTCTTGTCGGCTACTTCCTTGTGATGGACGCGGCTGCGCAGGTAGTAGCTTGCGCCCCACACGGTGTACGCATCGCCCTTCTTGATGGGCTTCTGCGGGACGTTCGGCACCGGAGGCAGAGTGGCTTTCGCGCCGCTGGGCGCCGGCTTGGGCTTGTACTTGATCTCGTTGCGGTCACAGCCGGTAAGGCCGAGGGCAAGGACAGCGACGAGGGCCGGAGTGGCCACGGAGCGGACGCGGACGGGCATGCTCATGTTCTCCCTGACTTTTCGACTTGCACGGCTATCACGCAGGCGGCCAAAACCGCAAGCGGTCCGGAACCTTGCGGTGCCCGGGCGGCCGAGAATAGCCCTGCGCGGGACGCGTTGAGCACGGATTTTCGTGGCTTTCTGCGGGCGCCTGGGTACCTGCCCGAATTGACACGTATTTTCCGGCAATTACCTTCTCGCTATGGGTCGGACCCTGATCGTCGGCGACGTGCATGGCTGCGCAGCGGAGCTGGATGCGCTGCTCGAGCGGCTCGCCGTGGGGGCGGACGATCAGCTGGTTTTCGTGGGGGATCTCGTGGCGCGCGGGCCGGATTCGCGCGGGGTCCTGGGGCGGGTGCGGTCGCTTGGCGCCCGGGCAGTGGTCGGCAACCACGAGGAACGGCTGCTGGCGGCCCGCGACGCACGCTCGCGCGGCCAGCCCGGGCCGCGCCTCTCGCCTGCGCACCGGCGCGTGCTGCGCGAGCTAGACGACGAGGACTGGGCGCAGCTCGAGTCGTTGCCGCTATCCGTCGACCTGCCTGGACACGACCTCAGGGTCGTGCATGCCGGCATCGTGCCCGGTGTCCCGCTCGACGAGCAGGACCCGTGGCTCGTTACGCACATCCGGACGATCGACGCCGATGGCATTCCGTCGCATCGCTTCGGCGGCGCGCTCTGGGCCGAGCACTACGTCGGTGGTCCGCACGTGGTGTTCGGTCACAACGCGCGCAAAGAGCCGCAGCTCCATCCGGACGCGACAGGTATCGACACCGGCTGCGTGTACGGCGGACGCCTTACCGCGCTTGTGCTCGAGGCCGGCCAGAAGCCGCCCCCGGTGGCCGAGCGGGCCGACGTGCTCTACAGCGTGCCGGCGCTGGCCACCTACGTGGACTACGGCGGCAAGCTGCGCGTCGGTTGACGTCGCGCAGCGTCGCGTGGCGGTCGGCATGTCCGGTGTCGCCGTGGTGGGCTGGACCCGCGGCGGGCTGTGCGCCCCTACTTGGGCAGCACGTCGAGCGTCTGGCGGAGTCCGCGGATCGCATGGCAGCCGTCGCCGATCAGGTCGAGGTAGGTCCGCTCGTGATCCTTGCGGATCGCATCGAGCCGCCCGTACACGCCGCTCTTGTCGAGTTGCTTCACCACCGTCGCGAGATCTCCCGCCGCGTCGAGCATCACGCGATCGATGCGCTGCCCGCCCCCGGAGTGCGGGTCGTAGGCGCCGAGCTGGCGCGCCAGGGCCAGCGTCTCCAGCAGATACCCGAAGAATCGCTGCTGGTGGACGCGGAGGCCCAACGCCGCTTCAGGGTGTCGCGAAAGCAGCGCGGCGTAGGTGTGCCGTTCCGCCTCGTAGCGGAACAGCAGCACGCCGAGCTGTCGTCGCATGCGTCGCTTGTCGGCCGCGCTGCCGCCCTGCATCACGCACTCGACCACCGCCTGCACCAGGGGCAGCCCGCCGCTCGCGTAGCCGTAGATGCCGCTTCCGTCCAGCCGTGCCTTGCGCAGCGACGAGCCGGCAGCGAACGCGCTGGTAGGATCCCCATGGAACTCCGTCAGCACCCGGTCGTCCTGCTCCAGGCGTGACAGCGCTCTGCCGCACAACCTGGCCAGGTCCACGTTGCCGCTGTGCGCGTCCTTGTCGCCCAGCCTGCTGTCGAGAGCCAGCGCGCCGAGCGTCCACGGCGCCTGGTGCCAGTCGGCGTCGCTGCCCGGCATGCGCGCCGTGGATTGCAGGTCGCGCACCAGGCGCCCCAGCGTGACCTCCGTCGCGTCCGACGCGACCAGCTTGCGATCGAGCGGCACGCCGGCGTCGAGCATCGACTCGACCAGCATGCCGGGCTGTGGCTCCACCAGGCTGTCGTGCTTCTTCTCCGGGAAAGCGTACAGCGTCCTGCCGCCGACCTGTTTCCGCTCGGCATAGCTCGCGATGGCGTCTACTGCCGGCCGCTCGTCGTCCGCCGCGAAGTGCGGACCGAACGCGAGCAGTCCCTGCGCGAGTATCCATGGCGCCTTGGCGTCGCTGGCTCCCGCTTTCACGCCATGCTCGAGCGTCGCCAGCGTCGTCTCGATCTGCGCGCGGGTGGCCGCGTGCGGAGGCGGCACCGCCGTTCCCACGGCGCTCGATGCCGGCACCACGGGGGCGGAGCTGGTCGTCGCCGCCGCCGGCCCAGCGTGCCGGTGATGCTGCATCTCCATCATCACGCCGGCAGCCGCCGCCGCAGCGAGGAGCCACGCCATGCCTCGATTCTTGTCTGCCATCGACGCCCTGGCGATCTAGCACGCGCCACCCGGGCCAGCGCGCTGCGTGCTATCACGTTGGCGTTGGCCCGCATCGTCCGCGTCTTCGTTCCAGAGCTTGTCGGCGGCGAGCGCCTGCTCGACGAAACGGCGTCGCGCTATCTGCTGCGCGTGCACCGGCTGGGGCCCGGCGATCGCTTCGTGGCGTTCGATCCGGACGCGAAGCTGGAGGCGGGCGGCGAGGTCGTCGCGCTCGAGGGACGCACCGCGCGGTGCCGGCTGGACAGCCCCAGCATCGCGATGAACCTGCCCGCCTTCGATGTCACGCTGCTGCAGGGGCTCGGCAAGGGCGACCGCTTCGATCGCGTGGTGCGCGACGCAACGGCGCTCGGCGCGCGCAGCGTGGTCGCGGTGCAGACCGAGCGCAGCGTCGTGGAGCTCGGCGACCGCGCGGCGTCGCGCCGCGAGCGCTGGCGTAGCATCGCCGTCGAGTCGGCGCGGCAGTGCGGACGCGGAGACCTGCCGGATATCGACGGACCGCTGTCGCTCGGCGACGCGCTGGGCCGGTCGGATAGCGCGCGGCGGATCGTGCTCGATCCGGAGGCGAGCGCGCCACTCGGCAGAGCGCTCGGCGGCTGGTCACGGGAGCAGCCGCTGGTGCTGCTGATCGGGCCGGAAGGCGGGCTCTCGCCCGACGAGCTCGCACAGGCACGCGCTGCGGGCTTCGCGCCGGCGCGGTTCGGCGACTTCGTGCTGCGTACCGAGACGGCTGCCACCGCGGTGCTCGGCGCGCTGGTCGTGCGCCTCGAGCCCGGCTGAGCAGCACGCGAAAATCCGGATGCTCCGGGCGCCGCGACCTGTATAGTCCGCCCCCATGAGCGGCGAGCAGAAGGTGCGCATCCTGGTGGCCAAGCCGGGCCTCGACGGCCACGACCGCGGCGCGAAGGTGGTGGCGCGTGCGCTGCGCGACGCGGGCTTCGAGGTCGTCTACACCGGCCTGCACCAGACGCCGGCGATGATCGCCAGCGCTGCCGTGCAGGAGGACGTCGACGCCGTCGGTCTGTCGATCATGAGCGGCGCGCACAACACGCTCTTCCCCGCTGTCATCAAGGAGCTGGAGCAGCGCCAGGCCAGCGACATCGCGGTCTTCGGCGGCGGCATCGTGCCTGAAGAGGACGTGCAGGCGCTCGAGGCGGCCGGCGTGAAGAAGGTGTTCAAGCCCGGCTCGTCTCTGGCCGACATCGTCGACTGGGTGCGCGAGAACGTGAAGCCGCGCTAGCCGCGCGGCGCGTGGGAGAGCGGACACGGACTGCGGTCCGCCGGACACTCCATCGCGGCACGATCCAGCTGTTTCCAGCTGGATCGCCGGGGGGCACGGCGCTTGCGATGCCCCCGGTCATGTCGACGCTGATCGCTCTGCTTCCGTCGCTGGTTGCCGTGGGCCTGTTCGTGGGCGTGTTCCGGCTGCCGACCGAGCGCTAGGTGTGTGTGTCAAAATGCCACAAATTCGTGGCATTTTGACACGGTTACGGTCTTTGGGCTGCGGGGTCGGATGGGGTGGGCCTGCTCCGGGACCCGGGGGGGTGCCCCCTGGAAGGAGAACCAGAAGCTGGCTCGCGCCGCCGGACCCCGGGCCAAGTACCTGAACGAGTGAGCATGTGGGTGGATGAAGGCTTCCAACCGCCCGGAAATAAAGAGGGAATGCGTTTGCCGACTTGTTGACAGCACACCCTGGACGCCCTTAGCGTCGGCCAGTCCAGTGGGAGAAAGTGGGGCAGAGTGTCGCACCTTCCCATCTGGTGGTCGGGTCAGGCATGTTCCGCGGGCAGTTCGTCCACAGCATCGACGCCAAAGGGCGCGTCAGCCTTCCGGCGCGTTTCCGTGACGCGCTCGTGGCGGACGGCGACTCGCGTTTCATCATCACGCCCGCGCCGTTCGATCCCTGTCTGCACGTCTACCCGATCCGTGCGTGGGAGGAGTTCGAAGGCAAGATGTCGGAGCTGCCGCGTCTCGATCCGAACATCGTGCGCTTCCGGCGGCTGTACGTGTCGGCAGCGATCGAGTGCGAGCTCGATCGTTCGGGGCGCGTGCTGGTGCCGCCGCACCTCAGGGAAAAGGCGACGCTCGGCAAGGACGCCCTGTGGGCGGGGATGGGACGCAACATCGAGCTGTGGTCGAAGGAGCGTTGGGACGCTGCGCTCGCGATGTCGCCTGATGAACAGGAAGCGTTCAAGCAGGCCGTCATGGAGCAGATACGGATATGATCGTGGCTGCCGAGATCATCGAACCTCCGCCGAGCTTCGAGCACACCACGGTGATGCCGGGCGAAGTCGTGCAGGCGCTCGCGCCGCACGACGGTGGCGTGTACCTGGACCTGACCGCGGGTGGCGGCGGACATTCCGCGGCGATCCTCGAGGCGGAGAGCGGCGCGCGTGTGATCGCGTTCGATCGCGACCCGGCGGCGCTCGATGCCGCGCGCGAGCGCTTGCAGAAGTTCGGTCTTCGCGCGCGCGTCGCGCGCGCCAGCTTCGACGAGGTGGAAGACTGGCTGCGCGACGCGGGCGTCGCCAAGGTGGACGGGCTGATCGCGGACCTCGGCATCAGCTCGCACCAGCTGAGCGATGCGGGCCGCGGCATGAGTTTCCGCGTGGAAGGTCCGCTCGACATGCGCATGGACCCGACGCAGGGCGAGACGGCGCACGAGCTGATCGAGCGGCTGTCGCAGGACGAGCTGGCGGATGTCATCTACCAGCTGGGTGAGGAACGCCGCTCGCGGCGTGTGGCTCGCTGCATCAAGCAGGCGCTGGCCGCCGGCGAGCTCGAGACGACGCTGGACCTCCGGCGCGCCGTGGTACGTGCGGTCGGTCCACGGCGCGTCGGAGGGATCGATCCGGCGACGCGCACGTTCCAGGCGTTGCGCATCGCGGTCAACGGCGAGCTCGATCAGCTCGCGCGTCTGCTGGAGACCGCGCCGCGCGTGCTTCGCCCCGGAGGCGTGGCGGTGTTCATCAGCTTCCACTCGCTGGAAGACCGCATGGTCAAGCGGGCGTTTGTCGACCGGGCTCGCTGGCAACGGTTGAGCAAGAAGCCGCTCACCGCCTCCGACGACGAGCGCGCGAACAACCCGCGCGCACGCAGCGCCAAGCTGCGTGCAGCGCGGCTGAACGACGAGGAGAGCGCGGCATGAACGAATCCCGTTCGTTTCTGGTGCTCTGGACGCTGGCGGTGCTCGCTGCCACGGCAGCTTTCGTGCTGTACCTGGGGCTGCGCGTGCGCTCGGTGCAGCTCGGCTACGAGCTAGGCAGGTCGCACGCGAAGGTGGCGCGGCTGCGCGAGGTCAAGCGCGTGATGGAGCTGGAGCTCGCCAGCCACAAGACGCCTGAACGTGTCGAGCTCGTCGCCCGCACCCTGCTCGGCATGAAGGAGCCCACGCCCGATCGCATCCTGTCGGCAGGCAAGGAGCCGACGGTCGACGAAAAGGGCCAGGCCAGCGGAGGGGTGCGGTGAACGAGAGCAGCCTGGGTACGCCGCGCGGCCGCTGGATCCGCATGCGGATGGGGATCCTGTGCGGACTGCTTGCGCTGGGGCTCGGGCTGGTTGTTTCGGCGGGCTTCGACCTGATGGTGAAGGACGGTCGAGCCTGGCGCGAATTGGCCGAGATGCAGCGACAGCGGCGCCTGCACGTGGCGCCGAAGCGCGGCACCATCTACGACCGCAATGGCAGCGCTCTGGCGGTGAGCGTCGATGTTCCGAGCGTGAGCATGGACTCGGTGGAGCTGCTTCGCGGAGTGCCGCCGGCCGAGGTGCCGTACGTTGCACGCGACGCGGCCAACCGCATCGCGCGGGCGCTGGGGCTCGACCCCGCGCTGGTGGAGCGCAAGATCCTGAGGAAGCGGCGCTTCACCTGGCTCAAGCGGCGCATCAGCGCCGAGGAAGCGGAGCGCATCCGCGAGCTGGCCAGGCCGAAGAACGGACAGCGACGCATCCGCGGTCTGGTCGTGGAGGGCGAGGGGCATCGCTACTACCCGCGCCGCGAGCTGGCCAGCACCGTGCTCGGGTTCGTCGCGCCGGACGGCGAGGGCAAGGACGGCTTCGAGCTGGCGATGAACCGCGAGCTCAAGGGCAACGTCGAGCAGCTCAAGGGATTGCGTGATCGCGCCGGGCGGCTGCTCTTTTCCGGGGGGATGCGTAACGACCAGGCGCTGGCGGGTCACAACGTCGAGCTGACCATCGACCAGGGCATCGAGTACGTGGCCGAGCGCGCGCTGGGCGACGCGGTGCGCACGTTCGAGGCGGACGGCGGATCGGTCATCGTGGTCAAGCCCCAGACCGGCGAGATCCTCGCGATGGCGAGTTGGCCGCACTACAACCCGAACGACTACACCGAGAGCCAGCCGCGCCAGCGACGCGACCGCAGCGTGACGGACGTGTTCGAGCCGGGCTCCGTGATGAAGATGTTCACGCTCTCGCTCGGGCTGACGCACGGCGTGATCACGCCCACGCAGAAGCTGTTCTGCGAAAACGGCAGGATGCCGCTCGACAACATCGTCATCCGCGACACGCACCGCTCCGGCTGGCTGACGCCGTCGCAGATCCTGCAGGTGTCGTCGAACATCTGTGCCGCGAAGATCGGGCTCGCCATGGGCGGCGACAAGCTCTACGAGGGCCTGCGTCGTTTCGGCTTCGGCGAGGAAACGGGCATTCCGCTGCCCGGCGAGTCGTCCGGTACGCTGCGTCCCCGCGGGCGGCCCTGGGTTCAGGTCGAGACGGCGGCCGCGTCGTTCGGGCAGGGCATCAGCGTCACCAATCTGCAGCTTGCGATGGGCGCGTCGGCGATCGCCAACGGCGGCAAGCTGATGCAGCCGATCCTCGTGAAGAAGGTGACGACGGCCGACGGCGAAGTGGTGCGCGAGGCCGCGCCGGTCGTCAGGCGGCGCGTGATCTCCGAGCGGGTAGCGCACGTGATGGCGGAGATGATGGTGAGCGTCACCGAGGGCGAGGGCACGGGCACCGCCGCGGCGATTCCCGGCTACAAGGTAGCGGGCAAGACCGCGACCGCGCAGAAGACGGATCCGGCGACGGGGCGCTACTCGCTCGACAAGTACGTGGCGTCGTTCGTCGGCTTCGTGCCTGCCGATCACCCGGTGGTGACGATTGCGGTGATGGTGGACGAGCCGATGGTGGAGCACGCCGGCGGCGCGGTGGCAGCGCCGGTGTTCCGCCAGGTTGGCGAGATGGCGCTGAAGTACATGGGCCTTACGCCGCGCGGCACCAAGCCCGTGGACATGAAGAAGCTCGCCCACGAGGCGGACCCGGCGAACGCGACCATCGCGATGCTGCGCCAAAAGGAGGGGATGACGCCGCCGGTGCAGGAGGTGAAGAAGGATGACGGCCCGGTGCCGCAGGGCTCGGTGCGGCTGCCGGACATGACCGGCTGGCCCGTGCGCGAAGCGGTGCGCCACGCCATCGAGCTCGGCGTGCATCCGGAAGTCAAAGGTACCGGGCTTCTGGCGCGGCAGCGTCCGTCGCCCGGTGGAGTGTTGAAGAAGGGCGACAACCTGCTTCTGGTCTTCGAGCCTGCGACATGAACATGCCCGTGCCGACCAAGGGTCTCGACGTGCAGAGCTTGCGCTCCGGCATCGCTGTCGGTGAGCTGTCGCGCGAGCTCGATCGCGTCGGCGCGCGGCTTGTCGGTGACCCGGACGTGGTGGTCCGTGATGTACGGCACGACTCGCGGCAGGTGCGCGCGGGCGACTTGTTCGTGGCGCGGCGTGGCGGGCGCGCGAGCGGGCTGTCGTTCGTCGAGGACGCGATTGCGCGTGGCGCGGCGGCGGTCATCGTGGAGCACGGCGTGCCGGGACGCTTCGATGTCCCGGCGATCGAGGTCGATGACGTGAGGCTGGCGCTGGCGCTCGCTGCGGAGGCCGTGCACGGTCACCCGACCCGCCAGCTGTCGGTGGTGGGGCTGACGGGCACCAATGGCAAGACCACCACGGCCTGGCTGGTCCAGCATGTGCTCGCCGGTGCCGGGGCGCGCCCAGCGCGGCTCGGTACGCTGGGTTACGATTTCGACAGCGACCGCTCGGAGTCGGCGCTGACGACGCCCGAGGCCGACGACATCTCGCGGCTGGCAGCGCGGGTGCTTTCGCGCGGCGGCACGCATCTGGTGATGGAGGCCTCGAGCCACGCGCTGTCGCAGGCGCGGGTGGACGCGGTGCACTTCGGCGTGGCGGCGTTCACCAACCTCACGCAGGACCATCTCGACTACCACGACTCGATGGAGAGCTACGCGGCGGCCAAGCTCCGGCTCTTCACGGATCTGTCGCCGGATGTCTCGGTGCTGAACGTGGACGACGCCACGGGCGCGCGCTTTGCCGGGCTAGCCAAAGGGCGCGTGATCCGCGTCGGACGCGGGCAGGCAGCGGACGTGCATCCGCTCGACGTGGTGCTCGACGCGCGTGGCCTGCACGGACGGGTGCGGGTGCCGTCGGGCGAGGTGAGCATCGCCAGCCGGCTTGTCGGCGAGCACAACCTCGACAACGTGCTGCTCACGCTCGGCATCGTCGAGGCGCTCGGACTGCCCATCGAGCGGGCGGCCGAGGCGCTGTCGTTGTGTCCCGCGGTTCCCGGACGACTGGAGCGCTGCGACGTGCCGGTGGACGACATCGTCGCGCTGGTCGACTACGCCCACACGCCGGACGCGCTGTCGCGCGCTCTTGCCGCAGTGCGGGGTCTGGGTCAGGGCCGCGTGATCTGTGTTTTCGGCTGCGGCGGCGACCGCGATCCGGACAAGCGCCCGCTGATGGGCGACGCGGTCGGTCGCGGTGCAGACTACGCGATCATCAGCAACGACAATCCCCGCTCGGAGCAGCCCGAGGCGATCGCGAAAGCGATCGAGCCGGGACTCTCGCCGCACAAGGTTCCCTTCGAGACGATCCTCGATCGCGCCGCCGCTATCCAGCGTGCCGTGACGCTGGCCGAGCCAGGTGACGTGGTGCTCGTCGCGGGCAAGGGGCACGAGCCGTACCAGATCCTCGGCGACGTGACGCGTCGTTTCGACGATCGCGTGGAGCTGCGCCGCGCGCTGGCGCTGCGTCGCGAAAGGCTGGGGCGCTGATGGCGACGCCGATCCCCGACAACAACGCCGCCTTCTCGCTGGCCGAGATCGCGCACGCGACGGGCGGCGAGGTGCTGGCCGGCGCGGCGCGCGCTGTGCGCGGGGTGACCACCGATTCGAGGGGGAATGTGGCCGGCAAGCTGTTTGTCGCGCTTGAGGGCGAGAGCTTCGACGGGCACGATTACGCGGCGCAGGCGGCGGGCGCGGGTGCGGCGGCGTTGCTGGTCTCACGCGAGGTCCAGGTTCCGGACGAGGTGACGCTGGTGCGGGTAGCGTCGACGCTGGAAGCATTGGGCGCGCTCGCGCGGCTGCACCGCCATCGCTGGGGCGGGACGCTGGTCGCGATCGGCGGCTCGGCAGGCAAGACGACGACCAAGAGCGCGGTAGCTGCCGCGCTCGAGGCCTTGATGCCCGGCGCGGTGCATGCCCGCCGTGGCAATCTGAACAACCAGGTCGGTGTGCCGATGGTGCTGTTCGGCCTGGGTCCGGAGCATCGCGCGGCCGTCGTGGAAATCGGCACGAACCAGCGCGGCGAGGTGGAAAAGCTCGCTGCGGTGGCGGAGCCCGACGTGGCGCTGCTGACGCTGATCGCGCTCGAGCACGCCGAGGGCATCGGCGATCTGGATGCCGTGGAAGCCGAGGAGGGCGCGCTGCTGTCGGCGCTCGGGCGCGGCAGCACGGCTATCGGCAACGTCGATGACGAGCACGTGCGGCGGCAGCTCGAACACAGCCCGGCGGAACTGAAGATCGGCTACGGCGCCTCCGCGCGCGCCGACTACCGGCTCTTGTCGCGCGTGCCGCATGGGCTTTCCGGTGCAGAGCTTTCGATCCGTCGTCCTTCGGGTGATGTCGGGATGGATATCGGCCTGTGCGGGCTGCCCGGCGCGCTCGCCGCGCTCGCCGCGCTGGCCGTGGCCGACCGCGTCGTCGGCGAGCCTGTCGATGCGGCGCGCGTTGCGGCCGCGCTCGGCGATGCGGGCGAGCCGGGGCGGCTCAGCCCTCTGACCCTCGGCGACGGCACGGTGGTGCTCGACGACAGCTACAACGCCAACCCTGCGAGCGTGAAGAGCTCGGTCGACGCCGCGCGCGAGATCGCCGAGGCGCGCGGCGCGCGGCTGGTGCTGGTGATCGGCGAGATGCGCGAGCTTGGAGACGCGTCGCCGCGCGAGCACGCCCAGCTCGGTCGCGAGCTCGCGGGTAGCGGCGCTGCCGCGTGGGTGCTGGTCGGGGGCGATGCCGAGCTGATGCTGCCGCCGGCGCGCGAAGCGGGGCTCGATGCGGTCTTCGCTCCGGACGCCGCGCTGGCTCTCCCGGCGGTCCTCGAGCGGGTCCGCGCCGGTGACGTGGTGCTGGTGAAGGCATCGCGTGGCGTGCGCGCCGAGCGCATCGTCGAGGGTCTGGTCCAGGCCAAGGGAAGGGCAGCGTGATCTACGAGCTGCTCTACCCGTTGAGCCAGCGCTTCGGCTGGGCGAGCGCGCTCAACGTGCTGCGCTACACGCCGTTCCGCGCGATCATGTCGACGATCACCGCGATGGTGATGTGTTTCGTGCTGGCGCCGTGGTTCATCAAGAAACTGCGCGGCAAGCAGATCAGCCAGATCATCCGCGAGGAAGGCCCGGAGTCGCACCAGGCCAAGGCCGGTACGCCGACCATGGGCGGCGCGCTGATCCTGCTGGCGGTGCTGGTGCCGACCGTGCTGTGGGCGGACGTGAAGAACGTGTTCGTGCTGGCCACGACCGCGGTGACCGCCGGCTACGGCGCCATCGGCTTCATCGACGACCGGCTCAAGATCACGGGCAAGAGCAGCAAGGGTCTGCCCGGGCGCTACAAGCTGCTCGGGCAGTTCCTGATCGGCGGCGCGGCCATTGGCTATGTCTTTCTCGACACGAACAAGATGCCTGCCGACTGGATCGCGATCCGGACGCGGCTGTCGATTCCGTTCGTGGCCTTCCACAAGCACCCGGTCTCGCTGCCGCTGTGGCTGTACATCGTGTTTGCGCTGTTCGTGGTGGTGGGCACGAGCAACGCGGTCAATCTCACCGACGGTCTCGACGGCCTCGCCATTGGCCCGGTGATGATCAACGCCGGGACGTACATGGTGTGGGCGTACATCGCCGGCCTGATCCTGTTCGGCCGCCCGATGGCGCAGTACCTCGACATCCCCGGCATCCTCGAGATGAGCGATCTGGCGGTGTTCGGTGCGGCTGTGATCGGCGCCGGCGTGGGCTTCCTCTGGTACAACACCTATCCCGCTCAAGTGTTCATGGGGGACGTCGGTTCGCTGTCGCTCGGCGGCGGGCTCGGCATGATGGCCGTTCTGACCAAGAACGAGCTTCTGAGCATCCTGATCGGCGGCATCTTCTTCCTGGAAGCGGTCAGCGTCATCACGCAGGTGGTGAGCTTCAAGCTGTTCGGGCGGCGCGTGTTCCTGATGGCGCCGATCCACCATCACTTCGAGCAGAAGGGCTGGCCCGAGCCGCGCATCATCGTGCGCTTCTGGATCATCTCCATCCTGTTGGCCCTGGTGGCCCTGTCCTCTCTCAAGCTGAGGTAGCCGATGCAGCTCGAGGGAAGACAGGTCATCGTGGTGGGGCTCGGCCGGAGCGGCATTGCCGCCGCGCGGCTGTGTGCTGCGCGCGGCGCCCGCGTGGTAGCGGCCGATGCCGCGCCGCTCGAGCGACTCGCTGCCGGCGCGCGTGAGCTCGATGCCGAGGTCGTTGCCGGCGGTTACGACGGTGTGGACTTCGCGCAGGCCGATCTGATCGTGGTTTCGCCCGGCGTGCCGCCCTTCCCCAGGCTGGAAGCGGCCGAGGCGGCGGGCGCGCAGGTTATCGGTGAGCTCGAGCTGGCCTGGCGCTTTCTGGACGCACCCCTCGCATTGGTGGGTGGCACGAACGGCAAGAGCACGACCACCACGCTGCTCGGCCATCTGGTTGCGGCCGGTGGCGCGCGCACCTTTGTCGGCGGCAACCTCGGCACGCCGCTGTCGGAGGCGGTGGACGGCGACTGGGAGGCGCTGGTCGTCGAGGCGTCGAGCTTCCAGCTTGAGCGCGCGCCGACGCTGCGGCCGCGCGTGTCGCTGTTGCTCAACATCAGCGAGGACCACCTCGATCGCTATCCGGATCTGGCGGCGTATGCGCGTGCCAAGGGCAACGCCTTCGTCAACCAGACCCCGGACGACATCGCTGTGATCCCGGCGGGCGACCGGCTGTGTGCGCAGCAGGCCGCGCGCGGGCGCGGCCGCGTGGTGACTTTCGGAGAAGGTGGGGACTACGCGGTGGACGGTCGCGAGGTGGTCGAGCACGCCGGCGGCGAGCGCTTCTCGCTGGAAGGCAGCGATCTGCACGGCCGCCACAATCTCGACAACGCCGCGGCAGCGGTCGCCGCCGCGCGCGAGTTCGGCGTGTCGCGCCAGGCGGTCGCCGACGGCCTGGCGCGTTTCCGCGCGCTGCCCCATCGCATGGCCCTGGCCGGCGTGGTCGACGGCATCACCTTCTACGACGACTCCAAGGGCACCAACGTCGGTGCCGCGGTGACGGCGCTATCGGGTCTCACCGAGCCCCGCGGCGTATTGATTGCCGGCGGCCGCGACAAGCTCGGGTCCTACGAGCCGCTCGTGGCTGCGCTCGAGCACAAGGGTCGCGCGCTGGTCGTGATCGGCGAGGCCGCCGAGCGCATCGCCGCCGCGGTCGGTGAGCGGGTGCCTGTCGAGCGCGCCCAGTCGATGTCCGACGCCGTCGAGCGCGCCTATCGCCTGGCGCGTCCGGGCGACGCTGTCCTGCTCAGCCCTGCATGCTCGAGCTTCGACATGTTCGAGAACTACGCCGAACGGGGCGATCGTTTCGTGGAAGCAGTCGAGAACCTCGCCGCGCGGCCGCGGCGCACGGAGGCGCGGTGAAGAAGCTGTGGAACTCGCTGACGGCGCCTGGACCGCGCACCGGTCCGGTGGACGTGGTGCTCGCCGCCGTCGTGATCGGTCTGATCGGATTCGGTGTCGTGATGGTCTACAGCGCCAGCGTCATCGAGGCGACGACCGTCTTCCACGACCCGCAGTACTTCCTCAAGCGCCAGGCCATCTACGCGGGGATGGGCCTGACCCTGATCTTCTTCCTGTCGCGCTTCGACTACCACAAGCTCAAGCTGCTGACCTATCCGGCGCTGATCGCCGTGTCGGGGTTGATGCTGCTCAGCGTCGTGGGCTTCGGACACTCGGGCGGCGGCGCCGCGCGCTGGCTCAGGCTCGGCCCGATCAACGTGCAGCCGTCGGAGATGGCCAAGCTCGCGCTGATCCTGTGGCTGGCGTATTCGCTGGAGAAGAAGAAGGAGAAGGTCAAGAGCTTCTCCATCGGCATGCTGCCGCACCTGATCATGGTCGGCGCGCTGATGCTGCTCTGTCTCAAGCAGCCCGACTTCGGTAGCGCTGTCGTGCTGCTGTTCCTCACGTTCACGCTGTTGTTCGTCGCCGGCGCGCGCCTCGGCTACCTGCTCGGCGTGGGCATGGTGGGCGCCGTGGGGGCGGCGTGGCTGGTGCGCTTCAAGACCTACCGCTGGGAGCGCATGCTGGCCTGGTTCCACATGAACCAGCACCGGCAGGATCTGGCGTACCAGCCGTTCCAGTCGGTGATGAGCTTCGGCTCGGGGCGCATCACCGGGCTCGGGCTCGGCAAGGGCCTGCAGGTGCTCTACCTGCCGGAGGCGCACACCGATTTCATCTCGGCCATCATCGGCGAGGAGCTCGGCTTCATCGGCATCCTGCTGCTGTGCACGGTGTTCCTGGTGATCGTCGCGCGCGGCGTGCGCACTGCGCTGGCGGCCAAGGACGACTACGGCTCCTACATCGCGTTCGGCATCTCGATCCTGTTCGGCGTCGAAGCGCTGATCAACATGGCCGTCGCCATGGCCATGCTGCCGACGAAGGGCCTGACCCTGCCGTTCATCAGCTACGGCGGTTCGTCGCTCCTGGTGAGCTGCGCCGCGATGGGCATCCTGCTCAACGTGTCGCGCAACCGGCCCGGGACCGCGAATGCGCGCGTCGCCGGCAGCGCGGGGCCGGAGCCCGAGGCCAGCGCCATGCTGGTCAGCGAAGCGGACTTTGCTCCGGAAAAGAAGCAGAAGAGCAAGGCCAAGGCCAAGCCGAAGAAGCGTCGCGTGAAGCAGCCCGGCATCACGCCGGCGGGGGAGGGCGCATGACGACGCTGCTCTTCGCAGGCGGCGGAACCGGCGGTCACGTATTTCCGATGATCGCCGTCGCCGACGCGCTGTCCGCTATCGCGCCGGAGCTGTCGCTGGTGTTCGTGGGCACGTCGCGCGGGCTCGAGAAGCGCGTGGTGCCCGAGCGCGGCTACCAGCTCGAGCTGATGGACGTGCTGCCGATCCGCGGCGGAGGCGTGTCGGGCGCGCTCAAGGGCATGGGACGCGCTGCGGCCCTGGTCGGCCAGGGCCGCGCGCTGGTCAAGCGCTATGGGCCAGCGGCGGTGTTCTCGATCGGCGGCTATGCCGCGGGCCCGGTGTCACTTGCCGCGCGGCTCTCCGGCGTGCCGCTGGCTCTGATGGAGCCGAACGCGGTCATCGGTCTGGCGAATCGGCTGGTCGCGCCGTTCGTGCAGCGGGCGTACACGGCGTTCGAGGAGCCGGAGCGCTACTTCAAGAAAGGCAGTGTGCTGCGTTCCGGCGTGCCGATCCGCGGCGGCTTCGAGTCGCGCCCCTACTCGCGGCGAGCGGGGACGCTGCGGGTGCTGGTGCTGGGCGGCAGCCAGGGCGCCAAGAGCCTGAACGAAGCCGTGCCGCACGCGCTCGCGAAAGCCGCCACGCCGGTGCGCGTCGTGCACCAGTGCGGCCCGAAGCACGGATCTGCGGTCGAAGAGCTGTACGCTTCGCTCGGCGCCAGCGAGCTGGCGGCGGTAGTGCCGTTCATCGACGACATGCCCTCGGCCATCGCAGCGGCCGATCTGGTTGTCGGCCGTTCCGGCGCCAGTGCAGTCAGCGAGATCTGCGCCGTGGGTCGACCGAGCGTGTTGGTGCCGTATCCGTACGCGGCCGGCGATCACCAGCTCAAGAACGCCGAGTCGCTGGCGCGTGCCGGTGCCGCGGTGTGTGTCGAGGCCAGAGCCGCGACGCCAGAGCGGCTCGCAAGCGAGATCGATCGGCTGGCATCCGCCGAGGGCAGTCTCGAGCAGATGGCGGAGGCGGCACGCGCGTTCGGGCGCCCGCACGCAGCGACCGCGATCGCCCGTGACCTGCTGGTGCTGGCCGGCCTGGCGACGGAGGTGCGGCACAGTGACGGCGCCGACGCCGCTCCAGATGGTGCGGGCACGCTTTCCATGCAGGGGGTGGCCTGATGTTCCGCGGACGCGTCCGGCACGTGCACTTCATCGGCGTCGGCGGCATCGGCATGAGCGGCCTGGCGGAGATCCTCCGCACGCTGGAGTTCGACGTGTCCGGGTCCGACCTGCGCGAAGGCGAGACGACGCGCCGGCTGGCCCGGCTCGGCGTGCGCGTCGACCTGGGTCACCGTGCCGCCAACGTGCACGGCGCGGACGTGGTCGTCTACTCGAGCGCGATCAACGAGGAAAACCCGGAGATCGCCGAAGCCCGCGCGCTCGGCACGCCGGTGATCTCGCGTGCGGAAATGCTGGCCGAGCTGATGCGCGTGAAATACGGCATCGCGATCGCCGGCTCGCACGGCAAGACCACGACGACCTCGCTGGTCGCCACGGTGCTGCGCGCGGCGGGCTTCGACCCGACCGTCGTGGTCGGCGGCCGCATGGCAGCGCTGGGCTCCAACGCGCGGCTCGGCGCGGGGGACCTCCTCGTGGCTGAAGCCGACGAGAGCGACGGCTCGTTCCTGCGGCTCACTCCCACCATCGCTGCCATCACCAACATCGACCCCGAGCACCTGGACTTCTACGGCAGCCACGACGCCATCAAGGAAGCGTTCGTCGAGTTCGCCGAGAAGGTGCCGTTCTACGGCCTGGCGGTGCTGTGTCTCGATCACCCCGCGGTGCAGGAGCTGTTGCCGCGCATCCGGCGCCGGCACGTGACCTACGGTGTGTCGCCGCAGGCGGACTACTCGGCGCGCGCCATCAACTTCCGCGGCACGCTGACCAGCTTCGTCGCCTACAAGCACAGCGAGCCGCTCGGCGAGTTCAGCGTGCGCATGCCGGGCCAGCACAACGTGCTCAACACGCTGGCGGCGATCGCCATCGCCGACGAGCTCGAGGTGCCGCTCGACGTGATCAAGGAGGCGCTGGCGACGTTCCACGGCGTTGCGCGGCGCTTCTCGGTGGTCGGCGAGGTGGAAGGCGTCACGCTCGTCGACGACTACGGCCATCACCCCGCCGAGATCGTGGCCACGCTGGAAGCGGCGCGGCGCGCCTACGACCAGCGCGTGCTGGTCGCCTTCCAGCCGCACCGCTACTCGCGCACGCAGCACCTGTTCGACGACTTCACGCGCGCGTTCAACAAGGCGGACCTGCTGCTGGTCACGGACATCTATCCCGCGGGCGAAAAGCCCATCCCGGGAGTGACGGCGGAGCGGCTGGCACAGGCGATCGGCGACCACGGCCACCACGCGGTGCGCTACGTCTCCGACCGCGCCGACGTCGCTGGACAGCTCGCCAGCGAGGCGCGACCGGGCGACGTCGTCATCGCGCTCGGGGCCGGCGACATCAACAAGGTGCTCGCCGACGTGTCGGCGAACATCACTGCCCGGGCGGGCGAAAAGGGAGCACAGCCGTGAGCCGCACGCAGGCAAGGGTGGTGGAGGCGCCGGCCGAGGACGCATACGTCGAGGGCGAGAGCCCCAAGCCGGGGCCGGTGCGTTCGAAATCGAGGCGGGCGGAGAGCACGCCGCCCACGCCGCGCGGCCGGGTGCTGTCGTCGCTGTGGTCGGCGCTCAAGCTGGCCTCGGGCGTGCTGATCGTCGTCGCGGCGTCGGTCGCGGTGGCGTGGGGCGCGCACCGCTACGCGCTCAGCACGCCGCGCTTCGCCATCAAGAGCCTCGATATCCGCGGTGGCCGGCGTCTGGGACAACAGCAGATCGAGAAGCTGGCCGGCATCCGCGTGGGACAGAACATCTTCGCGCTGGATACCGCCAAGGCCGAGCACAGGCTTCTGTCCGATCCCTGGGTCAAGGAGGTCAAGATCACGCGGCAGCTGCCCGGCACGCTGCGCGTGGAGCTGACGGAGCGCGACGCGCGGGCGATCGCGTCCATCGACGGCAGCCTGTACCTTCTGACGCGCACGGGCGAGCCGTTCAAGCAGGTCGGCCCCGGTGACCCGTTCGACCTGCCGGTCATCACCGGAATCACCGCCGACGATCTGGCTCGCGACAAGAAGGGCGCGATCCAGCGCATCGGAGTTGCGCTGGACGTTCTGGAGAACTACGAGCGCATTCCGCTTGGTCACACCTATCCGGCGCAGGAGATCCACCTGATGCCGGGCGGCGGCGTCGTGCTGACGGTCGGCAAGGATGGTGTGACGTTGGAGCTGGGGCACGGTCCCTGGCGCAAGAAGCTTCTGATGGCCGCGCGGGTCATCGGCAGGCTGCGCGCCAAGGGCCAGCGCCCGGACATCGTTTTTCTGGACAACGAGGCGCATCCCGAGCGCGTCGTCGTGAGGATGCGATGAGCCAGCGAAAATGCACTCAGGGCGCCGCGGGCCTCCGGATGGCAACTACCCCGGAAGCATTCGTGAAAACTTGGCCCCGTTTCGGCCTTGGTGGCAGCGTCGGACCGACTTCCGGCCGGGCCCCCAAGCGGGTCGTCGGGCGACCAGCTGACACGAGAAACACATGATAGACCCTACGCTTCCTCCCGAGATCATCGTCGGCCTGGACCTGGGCACCACGAAGGTGTCGGCGGTCGTCGGCGAGGTCGACGCCGACGGGATCACCATCCTGGGCGTCGGGAACGTTCCCTGCCGCGGCCTCAGAAAGGGCGTGGTCAGCAACATCGAGTGGACAGTCCGCTCGATCCGCGAGGCCATCGACGCGGCGCAGACCATGGCGGGCGTCGAGATCCGGACGGTCTACGCGGGCGTTGCCGGCAGCCACATCAAGAGCCAGGTGTCCGACGGCGTGTGCGCCATCAGCGGGCGCGAGGTGACGCGGGCCGACCTGGACCGGGTGCTCGAGGGCGCTCGCGCGATCCCGGTCGACGCCGACCGCATGATCCTCCACGCGTTGCCACGCGAGTACGTGGTCGACAACCAGGACGGCATCCGCGACCCGATCGGCATGAGCGGCGTCCGGCTGCAGTGCCGGGTGAACCTCGTCACCGCCGCCACCAGCTGCGTGCAGAACGTGATCCGCTGCGTCGAGCGCTGCGGCCTGACCGTGGCCGACGTGGTGCTCGAGCCGCTGGCCAGCTCCGACGCGGTGCTGAGCGAGGACGAGAAGGAAATCGGCGTGTCGGTCATCGACATCGGCGGCGGCACCACCGACCTGATCCTGTACGCCGACGGCGGCATCGCGCACACCAGCGTGATCCCCGCCGGTGGCAACAACATCACCAGCGATGTGGCCGCGGGTCTGCGCACCCCCATGGCCGAGGCCGAGCGCCTGAAGCGCAACTACGGCTGCGCGCTGGGTCGCATGATCGCCGACGACGAGGAGATCGAGGTGCCCGGCGTCGGCGGCCACCCGCCGCGCCGCGCCGCGCGCCGCCTGCTCAGCGACATCATCGAGCCGCGCGTGGAGGAGATCTTCAGCGAGGCGCGCCGCCGCATGGAAGAGACCGGTCTGCTCGAGCAGGTGAGCTCGGGCTGCGTGCTGACCGGCGGTGCCTCCCTCATGGAAGGCATGGTCGAGTGCGCCGAGGAGATCCTCGGTATGCCCGTCAGGCTCGGCTTCCCGACGGCGGTCAAGGGCATCGTCCAGCTGGTGCAGGGGCCCCAGTACGCCACCGGCGTGGGCCTGGTGCGCTACGGCGCGCAGCACATGGCCGAGAGCTACCAGCACCAGGGCATGCAGGCGCCCCAGCAGGCCGCCGCCGAGCCGGAGGCCGCGGTGGCGGAGCGCAGAAGTGGATTCTGGAACTGGCTCAGGGCTGCATTCTGAGCCGTTCCCGATACGAAGTACCCAACGGAGATTGCGAAGAGGCAACGACAAGAGCTGAAGGTCGGGTCCACAAGGGGAGAGGCAGCCCCGGACGCGAGTGGAGGCAAGCGGTGACAGGCCGCACCGGGAGGATAGGACGATGAGTTTCTCTATCGAGTTCGCCGACGACGCGCAGCAGTACCAGGCGCGCATCAAGGTCATCGGCGTGGGCGGTTCGGGTGGCAACGCCATCAACACGATGATCCACTTCGGGCTGGAAGGAGTGGAGTTCATCACGGTGAACACGGACGCGCAGGCGCTCAACGCCAACGCCGCGGCCGAGAAGATTCCAATCGGCGCCAGCGTGACGCGCGGCCTCGGGGCCGGCGCGGACCCGGAGCGCGGTCGCAAGGCGGCGCTGGAGGACGTGACGCGCCTCAAGGAGGCGATCGACGGCGCGGACATGGTGTTCGTCACCGCCGGCATGGGCGGCGGTACGGGCACGGGCGCGGCTCCGGTGATCGCGCAGCTGGCCCGCGAGGCCGGTGCGCTCACGGTCGGCGTCGTGACCAAGCCCTTCGTCTTCGAGGGCCGGCAGCGGTCGCGCCGCGCGCAGCAGGGCCTCGGTCTCTTGAGCGAGCACGTCGACACGCTCATCACCATCCCCAACGAGAAGCTGATGACGCTGGCGGACGACGAGCTGACGTTCGTCGATGCTTTCCGCAAGGCGGACGAGGTGCTCTACCAGGCGGTCAAGGGCATCAGCGACCTCATCACGCTCGACGGTATCGTCAACGTCGACTTCGCCGACGTGCGCACCGTGATGGCCAACATGGGCCGCGCGTTGATGGGCACCGGCTGCGCCAAGGGCGAGGGGCGCGCGCGCCTCGCGGCGGAGCAGGCCGTGCAGTCGCCGCTGCTCGACAACATCTCGGTGGAAGGCGCGACCGGCGTCTTGATCAACGTTGTCGGTGGCCCGGACATGAAGATGCGCGAGATCCAGGAAGCGGCGTCGCTCATCCAGGAACAGGCCCACGAGGATGCCAACATCATCTTCGGCGCCAGCATCGACGAGGGCATGGCCGACGCGCTGAAGGTCACCGTCATCGCCACTGGTTTCGACCACATGGAGGAGGAAATCCCGGTCGAGGTCGCTGCCGAGACGCGGCGCATCGCCGAGCGTCCCGCTGCCCCCGCGCGGCAGATGCAGCGCGAGCCTATGCCGGCCTACTCGACGCGGCGTCCCGCCGCTGCCGCGGCCAGCCTGCAGGCGTCCTCCCCGCGCGAGCCGCAGTCCTCGCTGCCACCGGTTCGCGAGCGCATCACGTTCCCGTCGAGTCTCGATCACGATTGGGACACGCCGGCCTTCCAGCGTCGCCAGAACGGCTGACGGCGCTGCCTCCTCGACAATCGCTGGGTATGTTGGACCGCTCTGTCCCCGCAAGGGGGCGGAGCGGCTCGCTATTTGCCCGGAAACACCGCAGTCTTCGCGCCGTGGTGGCCATTCGCTGTTGACTCCCGTGGCGGGCCATCTACTGTTGGCGCGCTCGCTGCCGAGCACTCGATCGAGGGAGAACAACCGTGCGAGAAGCTTTCATTTTCGGGATCGTCGCCGCTTCCGTCCTGTCCGCCGGTTGCGCGGTGCGCAGTGACAACATCTACGCGCGCGACGTGACCAAGGTGTTCAATGGCCAGAGCTCCCAGCTGACGGAATGCCAGGCGCAGGCCGTCAAGCAGGACCTCAATGCGGCCGGAACCGTCGCGGTGAAGTTCAAGGTCAAGGCCAAGACCGGGGCCTTCGTGGACCCGACCATCATCCCCGAGAAGACCACCGCGCCGGAATCGTTGCAGCAGTGCGTGTTGACGTACATCCCGAGCCTGAAGCTCACTCCTGGTGGCGCCCGTCCGGCGGCCGCTTCGTACGAGTTCGTGTTCAGCCCCGTGGCGGGTGCCACGGCGGCAGCCGATACCGGTAGTGCCGCGCCGGCGCCGGGTCCGATCCACGTGAAGGACGCGCCGCTGCCGCCGGCCGAGTAGCTGGATGCGCAGGTCCGGGCGACGCCGCACGGGCCCGCGCAACATCCTGGAGGTGGGACGATGTCGATCGCGCGCGGCTTGCTTGTCGCCCTGATGTTCTCCGCATCTGGGCTTGTTGCTTGCAGCTCGGATGTTCCGCCGCCGACGACAGCGGCGGGCGATGTTGCCACTCCGTGCAGTCCGTCGCGCTGCGGGCCGCGCCCTATCTCCCCGACGCGTCGCTGTCACGACGGCAGCTACGCGCGCGTCGGTGCCTGCGTCCACACCGACGGCGCCGTCTGCGCCTGGCAGGTCGTGGACTGCGCGTCCGGCAGCTAGGCTAGGCCAGAGAGCGCCTCCGGGAGCAGCGGTGATGTTGCACCGGGGAAATCGGTGCTTATCGTACCCGGTACATGCCGCGCGTGCCGACTGCCGCGCGACACTCCCCGAAGCTCCCCCCACCTGTTGTCGGGAAGGAGGTCATCATGTCTGTCTCTACGATGCCGACCTGGTGGGCCGATCGACCACAGTGTCAGGCGGCCCCGATCCCTCCGCCGCGGGTCATGCCCGCGTGGAGGCGTACCCTCCGCGGTGTGGGCGTGGCAGCAGCGATCGTCGCCGTTTCCGCCATGGCGGCTGCGCTGCCGATGGGCACGCCGGAGACTCCGTTGGCAGAGCACACCCAGGCTGCAGAGCGGATCCAGAACCTGGCCGGCCTGTGGCAGGAAAGTCACCCGGCCCAGCCGGTCTTCACGCCGCAGCTGGACAGGATGCTGCCCGTGACCGATCGCGCTCCCGGCCAGCCCTGCGAAGCGACCGGCGCTCCGGGCACTGCCTGCTGATCGACTGGCCCTGGCCCGCGCAGCCCGAGCGCTGGCCTGGTCGGGTGTCGACCGGACTTTCGCGTCGGTACATGTTGCGAGATGATGCCCGTGGCGGTGGCCGCCAGGGTGTAGATCGCGGCGCGCCTCCGTCCTGAATGTGGGAGGTTCTGGATGCAGCTGCACAGCCGCTTCTCGCGGACGACGCTTCGGGGTTTGGTCGCGCTGCTATTGCTGCTTGTCGGGTCGGCGTACCTTGCTGTCGGCTGCGGCGGCGGTAGCAAGTGTGCCGTACGCAGCGAGAACTGCTCGGCGACGTACCTGAAGAACCACGGGCTCGATGGGTGTTGCCAGGGGCTGTCGTGTCGTGACGACGCGTACACGCCCGGCGCATTGACCTGTCAGTGACGCCATTCCGGCTAGTGCGTCATCCGTCGAGGCGCGGATCCAGCGCAAAGCGCTGTTCTTCGTAGCCGTAGGCGGTGGGCGAGAGCTCGAGCACCGTGTGCAGCGGGACCGGGATGTGCGGGCACTCTTCCTGGGGGCGTCCCATCAGGTAGCCGTAGAGCGTGCGGACGATGGCCTGGTGGCCGATCACCAGCACCGGCGAGCGCTGGCGTTCCAGCTCGACGATCACCGGTTCCAGTCGCTGGATCACGTCGGCGTACGACTCGCCGCGCGGATAGCGATAGCGCAGCTTGTCGGACGCGCGCGCCGCGTATTCGTCCGGCATCTTGTCGCGGATCTGCGCGTAGGTCATGCCGTCGCAGATGCCGGCGTCGATCTCGTCGAGCGCACGCCACGGAACGGACAGCGCCGGGATGGCCGCGGCGGACTCGAGCGTGCGGCGCAACGTGCTGGTCCAGACCACAACGCTGCTGCCGGGCGTGCGTCGTTCGATGAACGCTGCCAGCGAGTCGCGATACTGCCGCCCGCGATCGGTGAGTCCAGGATCGCCACCGATGCGACCCGCGACGTTGAAATGGCTCTCGCCGTGGCGCGTGAGCCAGATGCGCCGCTTGGCCGGGTGGATGTTCATCAGGAAGAAGATCAGCCGAGCTCCCAGGTAGCCCTCGACCCGGTTGACCACGACCTGCCGCCCCACATCGATCAGCTTGACGTAGCTCTTGTCCGCGTCGTCGACTGGCTCGTACGTCGCCTCGTAGTGGGCGATGCGTTCGCGAAAGTCCCGCACCGCTTCCGCGGGGTCCACGTCGGCGTAGTCGGGCGAACGCAGCTTGTTGTCGCGCACATTTGCATCGACGACGGTCTCGTCCTCGCAGATGGACTCGATGAAGATGACCTGCACGCCTTCGGCCTGGCATCGCTCGTACACGGTGTCCCGGCGGCTGCGCTCGGTGTTCGTCGCGTCGTAGATGCCGACCTCGCCGCCCTGTCCGAACCAGCTGATCATGTCGTCGAGGGCTGCCATCGCGGCGCGGGCCCGTGCGGCGTGCCCTTCCGGATTGTCGGGGCGGAAGAAATCGGCTGACTGCCGCGCCCCCGCCAGCGCACGCCGGTACTCGCCCACATTGAACGCGCGCGCCCGGTAGCCGAGCCAGGACAGGTAGCGGACGATCTTTCGCGAAACGAAGGTCTTGCCGCGGGCGGGCAATCCCACCATGACCAGCGCAAGCTTCCTCGAGTCGGGTTGCAGGGGAATCATGATTGCACCGGGCGTGTGCGTCGCCTGGCATCGTCTACCAGATCCCGGCGCCGGGCGCCCGGGATCTGCGACCCGAGCCACTCCGGAGTACAGTACTGCCCTGCCAGATGACCGAGCACTCCGTCCGTGAGCCCGTCCGGGTCACCCTCCTCAGCGGTTTCCTGGGAGCGGGCAAGACCACGCTCCTGAACCGCATCCTCCGGAGCGAGCACGGGCGTCGCATGGCCGTCGTGGTGAACGATTTCGGCGATGTCGACATCGACAGCCAGCTCGTCGTCGGTGTCGAAGACGGAACGATCAGCCTGAGCAGCGGCTGCATCTGCTGCACCATCAACGAAGATCTGATCACGACGATTCGCGATCTTCTGCGCCGTGAAGACGCGCCGCAGCACATCGTCGTGGAGATGAGCGGCGTGGCCGATCCAGGCAGCGTCGTGCAGAGCTTCTTGATGATGGCGCGAAGCTGGCCGCTGCAGCTCGACGGCGTGCTGTGCGTGGTCGACGCCGAGCAGTTTCCGGCGCCGGACGACGACAACTTCACGCTGGCGCGGCAACAGCTCGCCCTGGCCGATGTGATCCTGCTGAACAAGGCCGATCTCGGTCGAGCCAGCCGCGCTCGAGGCCCTGCGCCGTCACATCCACGAGCTCGTGCCGAGCGCCCGCCTGGTGGAGTCCGTGCGCGCCGAGGCTCCACTCGAGCTCCTGCTCGGCGTGGGCTCGCCGGCGTCGCAGGCGCTGCTCGAGCCGCGCGACCCGGCCGAGCTGGCCGGCACGGGCTCCGGCGCCGCGCTGCACGACCACAGCGATGAATTCAGCACGGTCAGCTACACGACGCCGGACCTTTTGTCTCTCGAGCGGCTGCGCGAGGCAGCCACCGAGCTGCCGCCGAGCGTGTTCCGCGCCAAGGGCGTCGTCTACCTCGACCAGCGCCCCGAGCACCGCGCCATCCTGCAGGTCGTGGGGCGCCGCGCGGAGCTGTCGCTCGGAAAGCCGTGGGGCGACGTGACGCCGGCCACGAGCCTGGTGCTGATCGGCCGCCGCGGCAGCCTCGACGCCGACGCGCTCGCGCGCCTGTTCGACGACTGCCGCGTCCGGAGCGCCGCGCGGACGCGCCTGCCGCTGACGGCTGCGCTGAGCTGGGTGCGTCGCCGCATCCAGCGGCTCTGACGCGCTTTACGGCGCTCGCTCCGGCAGGGTACAAGCCAGACGCACGCAGGCCAGCGAGGAAGAGATTGCCCGGTATCAAACTCCACCGCTTCCCACTCAGTCACTTCTCCGAGAAGGGCAGGGCGCTGCTCGACTTCAAGGAGCTCGACTACGAGATCGTGGAGCACCAGCTCGGCTTGCCGCAGCTCGGTGTCTATCGTCTCAGTGGACAACGCAAGGTCCCGGTGATCGAGCACGACGGCCGCGTGATCAACGATTCGACCCGGATCGCCCTCTACCTGGAAGAACAGTTCCCCGACCGGCGCCGCCTGCTCCCGGAAGACGAGCCGGCCCGGCAGGAAGTGCTGGAGCTCGAGCGGCGCATCGACCGCATCTTCGGCGGCGCCACGCCCGTCGCCTGGTTCGACGCCATCATGGGCGACCGCGACGCCATCGCTCGTGTCTTCGACGTGGAAGTGTACGGCGTGGGGCCGCGCGCGGCGCGCGTCTGGGCGTCCGCCGCAAGGGCCGCGTGGAAGCTTCCGGTCCCCCGCCACATGGCCGAGCGCGCGCACCGCTCGACGCGCAACCTGCTGGTCGAGCTGAGCGACCGGCTGGAGCGCTCCAGATATCTGTGTGGGGATCAACCGACGCTGGCCGACGTCGCCGCCGTCGGCTTGACATTCCATCTGGAATTCCCGCACTCCCGCGACCTGAAAGTGAAGGCGCTGGCCGGTGTCGGCGTGCCGCGCTACGTCGACGATCCCGCGCTTTCGCATTTCTTCGAGTGGCGCCGCGAGTTCTATCGCGATCTGCTCCACTGATCGCCTCCCGCGCATCGGGCCCCCTCGAGCACCCCCGCCGCTGCCTCGCGGGCGCGGGCTCGCGGTGGCTCGCTGCCGCGCGAGCGCTTCAGCGGGCTTGTCAGGGCTTGGTGCCGGGCGCCTTGTCGGGCGCCTTGTCGGGCCCAGCCGCCAGGCCGCCTTCGCGCCGGTCGGCGTAGCCGTACGCGACGCCATCGGCGATCAGGATGTTGTTCGCGTCGCCGATCGGGATGCGCTTCTTCGAGAAGTGATGGCCCATCTTCTCCAGTTTGCGCTTCACCTTCGCGGGGATCGGCCGTGAACGCTCGTCGCGCACCTCGTCGGGGGCGAAGCTGCCGTGGATGCGCGGCGCGGCTACCGCCTTGTCGATCGTCATGCCGTAGTCCACGACGTTCCGCAGCACCTGGACCACGGTGCTCGGGATGGTGTCGCCGCCGGGAGAGCCCAGCACGAGAACCGGCGAGCCGTGTTCGAGCACCAGCGTGGGGGCCATCGAGCTGAGCGTGCGGCGCCCTGGCGCCGGCAGGTTGTCGCCGGCGGTCGAGAACGAGGCGACCGAGTTGTTGAGCACCACGCCCGTGCCCGGCGCGACGATCTTGGCTCCGAACCCCGCTGATAGCGTCGTGGTGCAGCTGACCACCATGCCGCTCTCGTCGACGACGGAGAAATGCGTGGTGTGCGCGGATTCGACCTCCTTCAGCGCTGCGCTGTACAGCGGGCTCACCTGGGTCGACGGGGTCGCGTGAGCCGGGTCGATGGGATTGTCCGCGAGCAGCTCGCCCGCATCCAGCCAATGCGCGCGCCGCTTGGCGCGCTCTTCCGGCGACAGCGAGTCCGGGTCCACGACGGCGAAGCGCCGGTCCGCCATCGCGCGGCGCGAGGCCTCGATGAACAGGTGGAGCTCCTCGGCCGAGCCCTCGGGCTGCTTCCAGGCGCGCAGCTTGTCGAGCATCCCCAGCTCCTCGGCGACCGCGACGCCCCCGGCCGACGGCGGCGGCATGATCACCACTTCGACCCCGTGGTAGCGGACGCGCAGCGGCTTTCGCAGCTTCGCCTGGTAGCCGGACAGATCGGCTAGCGACATCCCGCCGCCGCGCTGGAGCGCACGCACCAGCGCGCGGGCCGTGGCGCCGCGGTAGAAGCCTTCGCGCCCCTGCCTTGCGATGCGCTGAAGCGTCGCGCCGAGCAGCGGGCGCTTGAGCAACTCGCCCGCCTTGATGGGCTTCTGACCGTGGCCGAAGATGCTGCGCGCCGCGCGGTCGTGGCGCAGCTTCGCCCAGTTCCAGAGCACGGTGAGCGCCTCGCGCTGGCCGACCCGATGGCCCTTCAGCGCGAGGCGGATGGCCGGCGCCATGACCTGCGCGCGCGTCAGCTTGCCGAAGCGCTGATGCGCCAGCTCCAGCCCGGCCACCGTTCCCGGCACTCCCACCGCGGCCGGACCGATCGCGCCGGCCGCGATCATCTTGTCGAAGGACTGCTGCGTCAGCGCTGCCGGTGCGGTCTCGCGGAAATCGATGGCGGTGGTCGGACCGCCCCTGGGCCGCACCAGCATGAAGCCGCCGCCGCCGATGTTGCCCGCGCTCGGATGCGTGACCGCGAGCGCGTAGGCGACGGCTACGGCCGCGTCGACGGCGTTGCCGCCCGCCTGGAGGATCTCCACGCCGGCGCGCGTGGCCTGGGACTCCACACTCGTCACCATGCCGTGCGCGCCGCGCACCGCGTGCTGGCCGCCGCCGTGGATGACCGGCAGCGGACCGGTCGGCGCCGGCGCTGGCGCGGCCGCCGCCGAAGCCGCCGCCGAAGCCGCCGCCGAAACCGAAGCCGCCGGATGGTTCGCCGTGGTCGCGCTCGCGGCGCTGTGCGCCGGAGCTTCGTGCCCTGGAGCTGCCGACGCTGCGTGGCGGCACGCCGAACAGCCGAGCAGCAGTGCGAGCGCCAGGACGCGCTTCACGGCTCCAGCCTCGGCGGCAGGATGCGCCTCTCCGAAACCAGGAGCGCCGGTGCGTGCGGCTCGAGCAGCCCGCTCTGCCGCCCGGCGTGCTCGTACAGCTGCCAGCGTAGGTGCACTGCCGACAGCTCTGCCACGACCAGAGCCGGGAGCAAGCCCACGCCGCACACCAGCGCGCCTGCGGCCAGGAGCACGATCGCCGCGGGCGCGAGCAGCGCGTAGCCGACGAGCGCGCGGAGCCAGGTGCGTCGCGCGTATCGGCCGAGCCAGCGCCCGGTCAGCACCTCCATCGGGTCGCCTCCGAGCTCCAGGCCCGTGAGCGCGGCGCTCACCAGCACCGTGCCGGTCGCGGCGAACGCCAGCTCCGCCAGTGCGCCCAGCACGAACCACAGCGGCAAGAGGCTCCCGCTCGACGAGACAAGCCCCGCGATGCCGCCCAGGAAGAACAGCGCCAGCACCGCGTACGTCAAGAGCGCGAGCGCCGTACCGGCGAGATACGCGACCAGCGCCGGCCTCCAGCCGACACGCAGGTAGTGGCCGAAGTCCCTGAGCGCCGGCATCGGTGCAGGCTCGGGATGCCGGGCGCACAGCCGGCGCTCCGTCTCGGACAGGTAGCCCCCCAGCGCAACGAAGCCCAGTACCGGCACTAGTTGCCACAGCGACATGACGACCAGACGCGGCACAGCGCCTGGGCTTTCAAAGGGGAAACGCAGCGCGGCCAGCACGCTCGGCCGAGGTTCCGTTGCAGGGCCTGGTGCCAGCGCCTGCGGGACGCCCAGCTCGTCGCCCATCAGTACCCTGGGTAGGCGGCAGGCGCCGGGGGCGGCGTCTCGGACGGCAGGGCTACGGGCTGCTTCACGGCGATCATCGCTCCGCCGCGCACCAGGTGGTCGCGGTAGATCTGGAAGCGCAACGACACGCCGGCCAGCTGCAGGATCACCATCGCCGGGTACATCCCGAAGTAGCAGAGCACGAGCCCGCACAGAGCCAGCCCGAGCGCGACGAAGGCGAACAGGAAGTACTTCCAGAGCACCGTCTTCCAGGTCGCGCGTGAGTACTGCATCAGCGCGCCGAACGACAGCGACTGCCCGAGATCCTCGGTCAGCTCGGCGCGCGTCTGCGCGGCGTTCACGAACACGGCCATCGCGGCCCAGGCGACGACGCCGAACAGGGCGATCACCAGCGCCACGATGAGCAGTCCGACGCCGCCCGCGCCGCCCTGCACGTCCATCCACACCAGGAAGCCCCCGGCAGCGAGCAGACCGTAGGTGATGAGCAGCGATGGCAGCATCACCACCAGCTGCACCACGAACGGCGTGACCCCGCGCGAGAGGTAGTGCACGAAGTCGGCGAAATCGAGCCTGGGCATGGGCCGCGGGTGTCCGCGCACCAGCCGCTGGTGGATCTCGCAGAGCCAGCCCGCCAGCGCGATCGGCCCAGCGACGGGGATCAGCATGAATACGACGCCGATCAAGACGCTCTTCAGCCAGTCGGCGTCGCGGAACACCCAGCGCACCGCGCCCAGCACCTGGATTCGCCCCTCGCCGCCGGGATTACCCGCTCCGCCCGCCGGCGACATCAGCTCCTGCCCGTTCATCCCGGCTGGAGTGTAGCGAATTCCTGGTTGTACGGGCACAACGGCTCGCGGTCGTCTATCCTCGGGGCCCATGAACGAGCGCGCATTCGTGCCTATCAAGGTCGCGGTCATGACCATCAGCGACACCCGCACCGAGGAAACCGATCGCAGCGGGGCCCAGGCGATCGAGCTCTTGACCGCCGCGGGTCACGAAGTCGTTGCTCGCCGCATCATTCCCGACGACCTGGAGGGCATCCGGGCCCAGTTCGGCGAGTACATTGCCGACGTCAACGTCGACGTCGTGGTCAGCACCGGCGGCACCGGCATCACCACGCGCGATGTGACGCCGGAGGCGCTCGAGCCGCATATCACGAAGGCGATTCCAGGCTTCGGGGAGCTGTTCCGCGCCCTGAGCTACGAGGAAATCACGACCGCCACCATCCAGTCGCGCGCGACGGGCGGGCTGTGCGGCGGCACGCTGGTGTTCGCACTGCCGGGGTCGCCGGGCGCGGTGCGGCTGGCGATGGAACGCATCATCATCCCGCAGCTCGATTCGCGCACCCGCCCCTGCAACTTCGTCGAGCTGATGCCGCGCATCCGCGCCGGCGCCGGCTGAGCCCCGCCCAGGGGCCCCCGGGCGGGCGCGGAGCGACCGGCCTTGGCGGGCCCGCGGCGCGCGGAGCGCAGCGGAGCGCGCCGCACCGTGGAGCGGCGTACAGCGCCTGGGGGCAGCCCCCGGATCGGCTGATTTTTGTTGGTGGGTCCTGGCAGCCGCTCGGCAGCGTGGAAACGCCACGCTCGCGCCGCCATGCGGCGCCCGGCTTCGTCCGTAGCAAAATGCCACGACTTTGTGACATTTCGCTACGGTTCCGGCGCTAGTGGGCGCTGATCACCGCTAGATCGGGGTCGCTCTCCGCCCAGGCGTGCAGATCGCCGCAGGGGGCGGCGACCACCGGCACGCCGAGCGCGCGCGCTTCGCGGATTACCGTGGGCGCGCCCTCGTCGCGCGATGCGCTGAGCACCATATCGGCCGCGGCGATCCAGGTGAGCGCTTCGGGTCGCGACCTCTCGCCGGTGAAGCGCACGCGTGGGAACTCGGCCTGCAGCACGGCGCGCTCGGGGCCGTCGCCGACGACGACCAGGGTCGCCCTGGGCAGGAGCTCCGCCGCACGCAGCGCCACGTCCACGCGCTTTTCCCGGATCAGGCGGCTGGCGATGACGATCAGCCGCTCGCCTGGCGCGACTCCGAGTCGCCGCCGTGCGCGGTGACGCGTCGGTGCGGCGGAGACGTTGATCGCGCACGGTTCGACGCGGCTCACGTCGTACAGCTCCTCGAGTGTGGCGCGCGCCAGGCGGTGGCGCAGCTCGGCAGAGACGAAGCGGAAGTGCGCGCCGCGGCGGATGAGCGTGCGGATGATGCCCGTGCGCATGCCGCGCGGCAGCCGCAAGAGCAGCGCCACGTCGCTGCCGTGGGCCACCACTTCCAGCGGCGCGCTGCTGGCGAGCGCGACGGGCCATGCGCTCGGCACCAGCCAGTGGGCGACGACGCGATCGAACGGACCCCGGTCGCGCAGCGAACGGCGCGCGCCGATCACGAAGCGCAGCGCGCCCAGTGCGCGGCGCGGGCTCTGGCGCAGGCGCGCCAGTGCGCCCGGAAAGCCGAACAGCCCGCTGTCGGGCAGCCACTCGACGTGCGGCTCGCCGATGCCGACGCCGCGGCCCGGCGCGATCACGGTCACGTCGTGGCCGCGCGCTGCGAGCGCGCGGGCTTCGGTCTCGACAAAGTGTCCCGCGGCTTCGCCTTCCTTCGTGGGGTACGAGGTCGTGAGGATGGCGACGCGCTGGCGTTCGGGCTGGCTCATCGATCTACGTGCGTGGCAGCTCGCCCATGGCTTCGAGCTCCTGGGCGCCATGCTGGTCGAGCAGGTCGCCGAGGGCCCGGAGGTAGCGGAACGAGTAGATGCCGGCGTCGTGGCCGTCGCCCCACTCGAACTGGACGGCGTAGTTGCCGACCTGCTCGATCTTGCGGAGCTCGAGATTCCCGCCAGACTGGAACACGATCGTGCCGGAGTGGCCCTGGCAGCCGGCGCAGGGGCAGTAGCCGCGCAGAATCCGGTGCGGAAACGCGGACTTGTGCCCGTCAGCCCAGCTGATTTCCAGGGTCCGGGCGCCGTGGGGCGCCTTGATGCCGACCGGTCGCGTCCGGTTCGCGTCCGCCATGGGGGCGCTAGCTTGGGCCAAACGCCCAGCCGATGTCCAGCGCGGCGCGACTTGGCTCTTGCAGTCCGGCCCGGCGGATGTCATACGTCCGGCCCCTTGTCGAATCCCAGCGAATCAGTCCAGTGCAAGCCGCTCGAGGTCCAGGTCGGTGACAAGGGCATCGAGCGCGCTATCAAGCACCTCAAGCGGAAGATGGCCGCAGAGGGCATCCTTCGGGAGCTCAAGCGCCGCCGTCACTACATGAAGCCCTCGGTCAAGCGCCGCAAGAAGATGAGCGAAGCGGCGCGCCGTCGCCGCAAGCGTCAGAAGATCGAGGCGTAGGGCCCGCCGTGGCCGATCGAGAGCACGGTCGGTCGACGAGCAGCGTGCACGCCGGCGAGCGACGCGACGGGAGCGAGGCTCTCGAGCCGCCGCTTGTGCTGTCGAGCGCTTTTGCGCTGGGCAGCGCCGAGCAAGCCGCGGCCGCGTTCCGGGGGGAAAACGAGCGCTACATCTACGGGCGCTGGGCCAACCCCAGCGTGGAGCAGCTCGAGGCCAAGCTGGCCCGGCTCGAAGCTGCCGACGCCGCCGTCGCCACCGCGAGCGGTATGGCCGCGGTCACCGGTGCGCTCTTGTCGCTGCTCGGCTCGGGCGACCACGTGGTGGCGCCGTTGGCCTGCTACGGGGAAACGTCGCGGCTGCTACGTGAGCGGCTGCCGGCGCTCGGCATCGACGCCAGCTTCGTCGATGCAACACGCGTCGAGGAGTACCGCGCGGCGCTCCGTCCGGCGACGCGCGCGCTGTACGTCGAGACGCCTGCCAACCCGACGCTGTCCATCACGGACATCCGCGGCGTGGTGGAGCTCGGGCGCGAGCGCGGCCTGGTGGTGGTGGCGGACAACACGTTCGCGACGCCCTACGCGCAGAATCCGCTCTCGCTGGGTGTGGATCTGGTGCTGCACTCGATGACCAAGGCGCTGGGCGGTCACGGCGACGCGATCGGCGGCGCGGTGGCGGGGTCGCGCGATCGCATCGCACGGGTGCGGGACGTGATCGTGAAAGGCTTTGGCGGCGTGCTCGCGCCGTTCAATGCGTTCCTCATCACGCGCGGGATGCGCACGCTGGCGCTCCGGCAGGCACAGGCCTGTGCGTCGGCCGCGCGCATCGCGGCGCACCTCGAAGAGCACCCGGCGGTCGCGCGCGTGTGGTACCCGGGGCTTTCGTCGCATCCGGGGCACGCGCTCGCGGCGACGCAGATGCGAGCGTTTGGCTCGCTGGTCGCATTCGAGCTGCCGTCGCTCGAGGCGGGGCGGCGCGTGCTCGATCGCGTGGGCTTGATCTCGCACGCGGTAAGCCTCGGTGATGTGCGGTCGCTCGTCACGCATCCGGCATCGACGACGGCGTCCACCATGCCTCCCGATGTGCGGCGGCAGGCAGGGATCGCCGACGGACTGCTCCGGCTCAGCGTGGGGATCGAGGACGCCGACGATCTGCTGGCAGATCTGGACTACGCGCTGGGGTAGGGCAGGGAGCGCCCGGAGCCCGGCGCAACCAGCCGGAATCTTGGCCGTGCGGTGGTCGACCGCTAGGTTCGGCTGTCATGCCGGTAGCGACTGCCGAAGCCCCGAGGCACGAGATCGCCCGTCCGCCGGTCCGGATCCGCACAGTGCTCGCGCTCGGCCTCGTGGTCGGCGGTGGATGGTGGGCGTATCCGCGGGCCGTGGCGGCCTGGCAGCTGCACACGGCGGCGACCACGCTGGCGGACTACGGATTGTGCATGGTGGGGCCGATGGGCCCGTCGCTGCTCCGGGACAACCCGGCCGAGTTCCGGCGGTTGGTGCGGCGGCGCCTGGTCTCGGCCCGGGCGGACCAGCGACCGTTCGAGCGCTGCGCCAAGGCCGCGCGGGAGCTGACCGGCTCGACCAGCATCGAGCGTGCCCATCGGGCGACGGCCTGGAACTTCGTGGAGTACGGGGGAGCGGCGGCGGACGATCCGCGCGCGCCGGGCGCCTTCCACCTCGACGACCTGCGGGTCACGACCCGCCCGGTGGCCGAGCTGGCCAAGCACGCCTGGCCCTTCGCGCACGGCTACACCAAGCTCGTCAAGCCCTCGCTCAGCGCGTACGAGGCCGTGCATCCGGTCGAGCTACCGCGCCCCGGCGTCGGTACCGGGCTGCCGGCATGGCGCTCGCTCTACCGCACCGCGCGTCGCATGCAGAACGGCGAGCTGCTGGTCGCCGTGGGTCGCGCGGCAAACCTGAGCGTGTACCGCAGCGTCGACGACGGAGTGAGCTGGACGCCCGCGCCGGTCAGGAGCAGCGGCGTTGCCGGCTTCGCGGGGCGCTGCTCGGCGCAGGGCGGCGAGCACTCGTTCAGCTTCGGCCTGAACGACGACGGCACCCGGATGACCGTCACCTCGTACGGCCCCGACGGTGCGCCGGAGACGGTCGACCTCGCGCCGTCCAGCCAGAACGCGTTCGCGGCCGCGTGCGACGACAAGGCCGCGGTTGTCGCGGTCCGGCCCCGCAAGTCGCGGGCCGTCTCGCTCGTGCTGTGTCCGTACCGGGACGATTGCAGTCCGATGCCGCTGCCGCGCTTCCATGGCCTGGGCGCATTGCCGCGCTACCCGCTCGACATCGCTCGTGTCGACGGGACCACCATCCTGGCGGTGACCATGCACGGCGTGGTGCGCGTCGCTTCGACGCGCGACGACGGCAAGAGCTGGACGCCATTCACCGTTGCCTACGACGAAGCCGCGCATCCGGGGCTTCGCGCCCGCATCAAGGTGCCGGGTCGCCTGCTCGCCGTCGGACGGCGCGTGCTGCTGTACGGTGGCTCGCCGCAGCCGTCGTTCACGTACTCGGTGCTCGTCTCGGACGACCAAGGCGCGGCGTGGCGTACGCCGAACGTCGCCCGACCGGTGCGCTGACGCCGTCGCGCGCCCGCTCGCATCGGCGCGTGCGCCTGGGCGCCTACGAACCGAGACAGCCCAGATAGACCGCGACCTTCGCGCCAGAGTCCGCCTGCACCGTGTCGCAGGAGGCCTTGCAGAGCGTGATGGTGCTCGGGTTCTGGTTGTTGTCGTAGTACCAGCCGCCGCCGCTGCCGCACGCGCCGGAGCCGCTGACCTTGGTCAGATCCTGCGGCGTGCTCGAGCCGCCGGGCGTGTACTGGACCTTGACCTTGCTGGGATCGATGATGCCGGCGTCCGTGGTCGGCATGCTGTACTTGCAGCCGAGCGCGCTCTTCTGGATGGACTGCATCGCCTGCAGGAACTGCGACGAGCCGCCGGACGTGGCCACGTCGAACGACTGGCCGCCGCCTGCCTTGGCCCAGTTGGACAGGTTCGTCTGCATCGTGCTGGTGGGGTCGATGCCGATGACGAACGTGCGGATCGACGGCGAGCCGTTGTAGCCGTTGGCGATCGCCGTCTGGACTGCCGACGCCGTCTGGGTGCTTCCGCAGGTCGGGTCACCCGGGATGCCGTCCGTGGCCAGGACGACGATGACCGAGTCCTTGGGGTGCGCGGTCTTGTAGCTCTTGGTGTACGTGAGGGCGCCGGTGATCGCCGCCAGGGTCGGCGTGTAGATGGGATTGTTCCCGGCCGGGTACTGGTTCATCGTGTTCACCAGCGTGAGGGCCTGGCCCGTGGCACTGCCCGGCAGTGGTGCCATGGCGACCATCGGCGTCGCATAGCTGCTCGCGTTGCACTCGGGCTTGGTTGGATGCGCGAATAGCGTCAGCGCGGCGCCGATGCCCTTGGTGCTCGAGCTCTCGAAGAATGTCTTCAGGGCGCCGGTCACCGCCGGCCAGCGCGGCGGGTTCGTGTTGGCCATCGATCCCGAGCGGTCGAGCACCACGTAGATGTCGAGGGGAAGCGGGTCGGCCTTCGCCGTGAAGTCCTGGCAAGAGGCATCCGTGTTGAAGCCGCCGTCGTCGGCAGGGCCGTCGTAGCTGAAGACCACGTCGGGAACGCCTGCGTCCTGGGAGCCAGTCGCCCCGCTGCCGCCGGCCGAGGCGTCGGCGCCGCCACTGCCGGTTGCCCCGGAGCCGCCGCTGCTCGAGGCTCCGCTGCCGCCGCTACCGCCGCTGGTCGAGGCTCCGCTGCCGCCGCTCGAGGCTCCGCCGCCGCCGAGCCCGATCGCGCCACCGCTGGCGGCGGCTCCGCCGCTGGAAAATCCGCCAGTGCTGCCGCCACTGGCCGTCCCGCCGGTGCTTCCGCAACCAGCGATGTAGCCACCCACAGCAACGATGCACGCCAAGCCAAGTGCGATACGCCTCATGCCGAAAAGTTTCGGTCAAATCGGAACCTACCGCAAGGCGCTTGACGATTGCGTGCGCTTGCCGGCGCGGTCGAGACTCGCCCTGGTCGCCGCCGCCGACTAGCCTGGGTCGATGCTTGTCTCCAGGCGCACAGTGGCTTTTCAGGAAGTGGATGCCGCCGGATTGGTGTTCTTCCCACATTTCCTTACCTACGCACACGAGGCGATGGAACAGCTGTTTTTTCCTCTGGACGGCGGCTACATCGAGCTCATCCTGTCGCGTCGCATCGGTCTGCCGGCTGTCCACGTCGACGTCGATTACAAGGCCCCGCTCATCTACGGCGAGTCCGCGCGCATCGAGACGAGCGTCGTGCACCTGGGCAATCGCAGCATGGTGATCCGCTACCGCTTCGTGCGCGAGCGCGATGAAACACTTGCAGCAGTGGTGCGCCACACCGTGGTTGCCACTGATCTCGACCACAAGAAGAGCTGCCCCATGCCCGACGACGTGCGCCGGGTTGCCGAGGCGCACCTCGAACCGGAGCCTGCGTGAAGGGGGTGGTTGCCCGGGCCAACGCGGCCCGCGAGCGACCCCAGCCGCGGCGCGTGAGCCTGCGGCTGCTCGAGGGGCGCGATCACTACGAGGAGCTGGTTGCCGGCGAGCTGCCGGCAGCCGAGGTGGCTGTGTGGATCGCGACAGCCAATCTCAAGGAGCTCCGCGTGCAGGCACCGGTCGGCACCCGGGCCCGCGCGCGCGGTCGCTACATGTCGATCCTGGAGGTACTGGAGTCGCTGGCCGACCGTGGGGTCGAGCTCCGGATCCTTCACGGCTCGCCTCCTTCGAGGCCTTTCAAGGCCGAGCTCCGGCAGCGCCCGGGGTTGGCAGGGCGCCTGCTGCTGCGCGAGTGCCCGCGGGTGCACATGAAGACCGTGACCGTGGACGGCCGGCTTCTGTATGTCGGCAGCGCGAACTTCACGGGCGCCGGCCTCGGTGCGCGCAGCGAGGGGCGGCGCAACTTCGAGCTCGGCATCCTCACCGACGACGAGTACCTGCTCGACCGCGCACAGGCGCAGTTCGACGCCATCTGGTCGGGCGGACAATGCGGAAGTTGTCGCCTGCGCCACGTGTGCCGGGCGCCGATCGACCAGCTCGAGTAGCTGGTGTCGAGGCGCGGCACTAGCGCGCCATGGCCGCCAGCGCGCGGCGCACCCAGCTGCGTTCCGAAGCGCCGGCACGCACCGGATCGGACGGCCCGGCCAGCTCGGCCAGCGCTTTGACCTGGAGACGGGCTTCGCCGAGTGCGGCAGAGCCCGGGCGCGTCTCGAGCAGCGCGGCCAGTCGGCGCCACTCGGCCAGTGCCGCTGGCCACATGCGGCGTCTGGCATACCAGCCGGCGAGCTCCCGGTGCAGCGCCGTGTTCGTCTCGTCGCTGTCGACGGCCGCGCGCAGGTCGCGGAATGCCTCGGCGTCGCGTCCGCTGTCGCGGTAGAGGTGTGCGCGCTGCACCAGGGCCTGCGTGTGGTATTCGCGCAGGCGTACGGCCGTTGTGCAGAGCCGTTCGGCTTCGCGGAGCTCGCCGGCGGCTTGCCTCAGCCGTGCCAACCGCAGGATCGCGGCTCCGTACGTCGGATCGAGTTGGATGGCCCGCGTGTACTCGGTCATCGCGCGGATGGCCTCGCCCTGTCGCTCGTCGCTGCGCCCGCGGCGCATCAGCTCCGCGATGCTGCCGCGCGCCCAGGAGTGGGAGGGTGGATCCACGCCGTGTTGCTGCTGTGGTGGCGCGGGCGCGTGCCGCGGCGCCGGCGGGGCGTGCTGCGGAGCCGGCGGGTCTGGCGGCTTTGGTGTGGGCTCGGAGTGCTGTGGTGATGGCGACTCCGCTGTCGACGGCCGTACGTCCCCGAAACGCGCGGTGGGCTCGGCGGCGGCGCGGACCGGCACGCACAGCGCGAGCGGAAGCAGCAGCAGGCAGCGGAGTGTCGCCATCGGGTCGCAGCTTTCCGGATACCACCATCGCGCTCCTCGCGCCCACGCGGCGTGTGCGGGAGCCCGCGTGCCTGCGTCTCGCGAGCCACAGGAAAGGCGCCGGATACGCCAGGATCCCGCCTGCGACGCGCGGCATGGTCGTTGCTGACAGATGACGCGTGACTCCGCGCGACCCAACGTCCTCCGTCCGTTTCCACGTTCCCTTGCGTCGCATGCGCGCACTGGCGGCGCTCCTGCTGGTCGCTATTGCGGCGTGCATCCAGGGCAACAGGCCGCCCGAAGTGGCGCCGCGCCGCACGCTTTCGCTCGGCACCGGGGAAGCGAAGGGTGCGCGGACCGAGCCGTTCCGTGTCGTCTACGCTGCTCCGCGCGGCCAAACCGCGGCGGTGAGCCAGCTCAGCCTGGTGTTCAGCCGACCGCTGCGTTCACTCGGCACCGCGGAGAGCGAGGCAACCCCGCCGATCAAGCTCCAGCCTGCCATCCCCGGCCGCTGGCAGTGGGTGGGAACGCGGGCGGTGGTGTTCGTGCCGGCGGGAGGGCGACTGCCCGGTGCGACGCGCGTTCGCGTCGAGGTCCCGGCCAGCACACGCGCGCTGGATGGTTCGACGCTGGGCAAGCCCTACCGTTTCGCGCTCACCACGCCGTTGCCGCGGCTGGTGCGCTCCGAGCCCTGGGACGGCGCGCGCGGGCTGGTTCCGCCCGCCAAGCTCGAGCTGCGCTTCAACCAGCCCATCGACCCGGCGGTGCTGGAGCGGCTGGGCACGCTCTCGGCGGCGCACAGCGGCGGGCGGAAGCTGTTCAAGCGGCTCGCGTTCCGCGTGGAGCAGCCGGATCCGGCGCAGCCGAAGCGTCTTGTCATCCGGCCTGTCCAGCGGCTGCCTGTCCACAGCAGGATCCGCTTCAGCATCGCGCGAGGCCTCTCCAGCACCGAGGGTCCGCTGGTCTCGAAGACACCAGAGCATGTGGGTTTCGAGACCTACGGTCCGCTGTCGGTCGTTTCACTCGAGTGTCCCAAGTACACGCCGCACGGCAGATGCGAGCCGGGGTCGGTCATGTCCATTTCGCTGTCGACGCCCGTGAAAATGCGGGATCTCGAGCGGGCGGTCAGCGTGTCGCCGCCGGTCAAGCTGCAATGGGGCGGCTGGGAAGACGACGTCACGACCAGGTATGTGTCCCTGGTCGGCGGGTTCCGTCCGGCGCACAGCTACACCATCCACATCAGCGGAAAGCTCCGCGACCGCTACGGGCAGAAGCTCGACAAGAGCTTCACGCAGCGCATGCAGATCGACGACTTCTGGCCCGACGTTGAGATCGGTCTGGACGGCCAGACGCTCGAGCCGACGGCGAGTCGCCCCATCCCGATCGGCTCGCTCAACACTCCCGCCTACCGGTTGCTCACTGCCCGGCTTCATCCCGACGCGCTTCCCGCGTTGCTCGAGGACGCGGCTCCGGCGTCCCGCTTCGACCGGCTGGCCTCGCTTGCCGGCGTGCGCTCGAAGCGGATACGGCCCGGCGGGCTCGAGAACCGCATGTCGCTGCACAACGTCGACCCGGCGAGCGTGCTCGGTGGCAGGACGCGACGCGGCGCGATCGCGATCGGAGTGAGCTACAACGACGGTCGCAACACGCGGGAGCGGCGGCTATTCCGCGTGGTGCAGGTCACGGATCTGGCGATCAGCGCGAAGGTCTCGCACCACGGTTCGGTGGTGTGGGTCACGCGGCTCTCCGATGCGGCGCCGGTGCGGGGTGCGAAAGTGCGCGTAGTCGGGCTCGATGGGCTGTCGACCGCGGCGTTCAGGACGGACAAGCGCGGCCTGGTCACCATCCCGAAGAAGGCCTTCGACCCGGACTTCGGCTACCGCAACACACGGGACGCCGTCATCGTGGCGGAAAAGGCCGGCGACTGGTGTTTCCGCCGCGTAGGCGACTACATCGGTTCCTGGCGCACCGGCGTGCCGATGGACCTCAGCGGCGATGAGCCGCAGTACGGCATGATGTTCACCGAGCGCGGGCTGTACCGCCCGGGCGACAGCGTGCGCGTCAAGGCGATCGTGCGCCGCCAGGTGCCGGGCGGAAATGCCATCGTCGCCGGTCAGACGCTGCACGTGGAGCTGCACTCGCCGAAGGGCGACAAGGTCGCCGAACAGGCGGTCACGACGTTGAAGTTCGGCACGTTCAGCCTCCGCTTCAAGCTGCCGCGGTCGGCTGCGCTGGGGAGCTGGTCGCTGGTGACCCGGGGGCTGGACGAAGGTCGCATCGGCCGCTACTTCAAGGTCGCCGAGTACCGCCCAGCGGAGTTCAAGGTGGGCGTGGAGAGCGACAAGCCGGCCTTCATCCGCGGCGACACCGCGCACTGGACCGTGCACGGCGACTACCTGTTCGGCTCGCCGATGTCGCACGCGGCGGCACGCATCGAGCTGACGCACACGCCCACGTGGTTTTCTCCTCCGGGCAGCGATGGCTTCGTCACGGACGCGACGGCTTTCTACATGGACCTCGACGACGAATCGAACCAGGGCGGTTCGCTGCGCTCGAAGAAAGCCAGGCTCGATAGGAAAGGCCAGGCCTCGCTCGGGATGAAGCTCTCGCTGCCTGCCCAGCGCGGCCCGGAGCTGGTCACAGCCGAAGCCGAGGTGACCGACGTGTCGCGGCAGTCGCTGTCGGGTTCCACTTCGGCGATCGTGCATCCCGGCAGGTTCTACATCGGCATCCGGCAGCCCAAGGACTACTTCGTGAACGCGCCGGGCCAGGTCGAGACCGGGATCGTGGCGCTCTCGCCGACGGGCGTGCGCCTGGCGGGACGCCGCGTGCGCGTTGCGCTGGTCCGCCGGCGTTGGACGTTGGCTCGGCAGGGTGCGGGCGCTCGCATGCACGCGCTTTCGCGGCCCGTGGACACTGAGGTCGGCCACTGTGACGTGACGACCCGGGCCGGGGGCGCGGCGCCGTGCACGCTGACGTTCTCGCAGGGCGGCTACTACCTGATCCACGCGACGGCGCGCGACTCCCGTGGCAACAGCATCGAATCGGCCGAAAGCCTGTACGGCATCGGCGCAGGCGGCCCGAGTTGGGGGGACAGCGATCAGCTGCGCGTCGATCTCGCGCTGGACAAGAAGGAATACCGCGTCGGTGACACGGCCCGCGTGTTGATCAAGTCGCCGTTCCCCGACGCCGACGCCCTGGTGACGGTCGAGGCGGCGAGCGTGCACTACGTGCGGCGCGTCCACGTTCACGGCGCCACGCCGACGGTGCGGGTGCCCGTAACGGCGGCTCTCGGGCCCAATGCCTTCGTTTCGGTGCATCTGCTGCGCGGCCGTACGCACGCGCCGCCGACTGTTGATGCGCCCGACGTGGGGGCGCCAGCGTATCGAGTCGGCTATGCGGAGCTCGACGTTGATCCCGCGGCGCATCGGCTGAAGGTGCGGATCACACCCTCGCGACGCAATCTCGAGCCCGGCGGCAATTTGAAGGTCGACGTTGTCGTCACGAATGCCGCGGGGCGGCCCGAGCCGTCTGAAGTCACCCTGTACGCTGTCGACGAAGGCGTCCTTTCGCTGATCGACTACAAGACGCCCGACCCGGTGCCGGTCTTTACGAGTCCGCGGCCGCTGGGGGTGGCGACGATCGAGTCCCGCGAATCGCTGGCGACGGTCGATCTGGCCGACCTGGCCGGCGTGCTCGGGCAGGAGAAGGGCAATCCCGGCGGCGGCGGAAGCGACGGGACGCCGGCTCGCCACGACTTCCGCCAGAGCGCCTACTTCAACCCGGCGGTGCTGACCGGTGCCGACGGCCACGCGCACGTCTCGTTCAAGCTGCCGGAGAGCCTGACGACCTACCGGTTGATGGCGATCGTGGTCTCGAAACGCGATCGCTACGGCTTCGGCGAGTCACGGGTCACGACCAGCAAGCGCTTGATGGCGCGCCCGGCCCTGCCGCGCTTCCTGCGCGCGGGCGACTCGATAGATGCGGGGGTCATCGTGAGCACGAAGAAGTTCGGCCCGACCAAGGTGGAGGTCCGGGCTAGCGTGCAGGGACTGACCCTGTCGGGTGCCGCAACGCGCACCGTGGAGGTCGGCCGCAACGACTCGGTCGAGGTGCGCTTTCCGATGAGAGCTCCGCACGTTGGAGGCGCGACCTTGCGCTTCGACGTGAGCGCGGAAGGCGAGCACGACGCGGTGCGCGTCAAGCGCAAGGTGCAGGTGCCGGCGGCGATGGAGGCGGTCGCGCTGTACGGGCGCACGAACAAGGCCGCAAGCGAGAAGCTGGGCAACCTGGCCAGGATCCGCCGCGACGTGGGCAAGCTGTCGATCAGTCTGTCTTCGACGGCGCTGGTCGGCCTCGGCAGCGGGGTCGACCAGCTCGTCCAGTATCCCTACGGCTGCACGGAGCAGCTCTCGAGTCGCCTGATGCCGCTGCTGCCGCTTCGCGATCTGGCGCACGATTTCTCGATCAAGCTGCCCAGTGATCTGGACCAGGTGGTCGACAAGACCGTAGCGAAGATCCTCCAGCGGCAGCACGGCGACGGTGGGTTCGGGCTCTGGCCCGATTCGCCCCGGAGCCTGCCGTGGGTGAGCGCGTACGCGCTGTGGACGTTGGATCAGGCGCACCGGCGCGGCGAGCTCGTACCGTCCGGTGCGCTAGAGCGCGGTACGGCCTACGTCCGCCGCTACCTGTCGCTCTGGCGTGACGACAAGCTGTTCGCGTCCACGGCCGCCTTCATGCTCGACGTGCTGGCGGAAATGGGCCAGCCCGACGCCGGCTACATGAGCCAGCTGTACGATCGGCGCGCCAAGCTGCCGCTGTTCGCGCGCGCTCTCTTGCTGCACGCCATGGCGATCTCGAAGCAGAAGCCGGCGATGGTGCACGAGCTCGAGCAGAACGTGCAAAACCAGCTCAGGATCTCCGGCGACACCGCGACGGTCGCCGAGAACGTTGGCGACGACTACGCGGTGCTGATGGACTCTCCCGTGCGCACCAGCGCCATGGTGCTCAGGGCGCTTCTGGCGGTGCAGCCGCACCATCCGCTGGCGGCGCGGCTGGCGCGCGGCCTTCTGCGCGCGCGCCACGGCGGTACCTGGCGCTCGACGCAGGAAACGGCGTACGCGCTGCTGGCGCTCGACGAGTACAGGAAGGCCCAGGAGGCAGCCAAGCCGGACTACGTCGCCCGGGTGTGGCTGGGCGGCAAGCAGCTGATGAGCACCGCCATGCGTGGCCGGAGCGCCTCGGCGGTGGGCCAGGACGTGGCGGCATCCAAGCTCGGCAGCGGCAGCCTGTTGGTGTTCGACAAGGCGGGGCGAGGGTCGCTCTTCTACCAGGCGCGGCTCCGCTACGCTCCGCTCAGCCTGCCGTCCACGTCGCTGGATCGTGGCTTCTACGTGCAGAAGACGTTGCGGCGCGTTTCGCCCGAAGACCTCCGTGCCGCGCTCCGGACCATTCCGGAGGTGGGAACGAAGAAGTTTGCTGCGGGCGACCTGGTGCTCGCTGATCTCGTCATCGTCACGCCCAGTCCGCGCGAGTATGTGGCGATCGACGATCCGTTGCCGGCGGGGTTCGAGGGCGTGGACGCCGGGCTCGCGACGACCGCGTCGTGGCTGGACGTGCCGGGCTCGGGCGGCGAACCGGGCAGAGTGAGCTGCGTCGGTTGCACCGACTCGGCGGACGACGCGATTGCCAGCGGGCGTGCGTTCCTGAGCAGCTGGTACCGCCGCGAGGTGCGGGATGACCGTGTCGTGTTCTTCGTCGATCACATGGCGGCCGGCATCTATCACTACCGCTACCTGGCGCGTGCCACGACGGCGGGCAGCTTCGTCGAGCCGCCGACGAAAGCCGAGGAGATGTACACGCCCGAGGTGTTCGGGCGCACGGCTGCGATGCGCGTGGAGGTCCAGTGACCCGTCGGCTGCTCGCTCCCGGACGCCGCCTGCTGTTCGCGCTCGCAGTGACCGTGCTTTCGCCAGCTCTTGCGCTGGTGGTGGCTGCGGCGCTGACACCACTGCCGCCGGGGCTGGTGCACGGGCCGCCGCGTCCGGCGCTGCGCGTGCTGGACCGACACGGCCGGCTGATCCGCGAGATCCGGACGCCCGGCGGCCAGCTCGCGGAGCGCCTCGAGCTCGCCCAGGTCTCGCAATGGGTGCCCAAGGCGCTGGTGGCGGCGGAGGACGCGCGCTTCTTCTACCATCCCGGGATCGATCCGATTGCCATGCTGCGCGCCACAGGTCAGCTCGTCTGGCATCGGCGCGTGGTTTCCGGTGCGAGCACCATCACGCAGCAGCTCGCGCGTGCGTTGTTCCACCGTCCCCGGACCGTGGGCGGCAAGCTGCACGAGATGGTCGTGGCGCTGCGCATCGAGGCGTCGCTCGACAAGGCGCAGATCCTCGACGAATACCTGAACCGCATCGAGTTCGGTCCGAACCTCCGCGGCATCGGCGCGGCCAGCCGCTACTACCTGGACAAGCCCGCGCTGGACCTCGACCTCGCTGAAGCCGCGACGCTGGTCGCGATTCCGCGCGGGCCCACGCTGTACGATCCGCGTCGCGGTACGGCGCGAGTCCTCATTCGCAGAAACCGCATCCTCGAACGGATGCGACAGCAGGGTCTGGCCAGCGCGACCGATGTCGCGCGAGCAGAAGCCGAGCCGCTGAGGCTGCAGCGCCACGCGAGCGCGGGCGGTGCCTGGCATCTGGTGCGCGAGCTTTCCAACGGCACGCTCGAGCCGGAGCTCGGTCGCGCAAGGCACGCCCAGCTCATCCAGGCGACGCTGGATGCAAGCCTGCAGCACGAAGTGGAAACACTGGTGCGGGAGACTGCATGTCGCGTCGCCGCGTACGACGCGAGTGCGGCTGCGGCGATCGTCGTCGACAACCGGACCGGGCAGGTGCTCGCGTACGTCGGCTCGCCAGACTTCTTCTCGGAGGCCGGGCTCGGGCAGAACGACGGCGTGCTGGCGCTGCGCCAGCCCGGTTCCACGCTCAAGCCTTTCGTGTATGCCGTGGCGATGCAGCGCCTCGGCATGACAGCGGCAACCCGGTTGCCGGATGTGGAACTGCACCTGCCGACGGACCACGGCGACTACGCGCCGCGAAACTACGACGGGCGCTTCCACGGGCCGGTGCTGCTTCGGGATGCGCTCGCGAACTCGCTGAATGTGCCGGCGGTGTACACGGCGGCGCGGGTCGGTCCGGGCGCAATACTCGGCCTGCTGCGGCGCCTCGGGTTCGGTACGCTCGATCGCGACGCCGAGCACTATGGTCCCGCTCTGGCGCTGGGCGATGGCGAGGTGCGGCTGGCGGACCTTGCCGGGGCCTATGCCGCACTGGCTCGCGGTGGCTTGTATCTGCCGCTCCGGTTCGCCCTGCGCGCCGAGCTGGACAACGGCCGCACGGTGTACCCGCCGGACGCGAAGCCAGTGCGTGTGATCGATCCACAGGTCGTCGCCGTGCTGTCGGACGTGCTGTCCGACGGCGCGGCGCGGCTCCCCGCGTTCGGTCGCGGCAATGCGCTCGAGCTGCCGTTCCCCGTTGCGGCGAAGACGGGAACGTCGAAGGGATATCGCGACAACTGGACCGTCGGCTTCACGCACGAGCGGACGGTGGCGGTGTGGGTCGGCAACTTCGACGGTCACCCGATGAGCGGCTCGAGTGGAGTCACGGGCGCGGGTCCGCTGTTCCACGATGTGATGCTGGCGGCGATGCGCGGTATCGACCACCCGGCGCCGCTCGCTAGCGTTGCCGGTCTCGTCTCCGCCGAGATCTGCCCGTTGAGCGGCGAGCTGGCGGGGCCGGATTGTCCACACCGTCGTCGCGAGCTGTTCCGGCCGGGACACGTTCCGACCCGCACCTGCAGCATGCATGTGCGCGTGAAGGTCGATCAGGACAACGGACTTGTCGCCGGTCCCGGCTGCCGCACCCGGGTCGAGGAGCGCGTCTTCGAGCGCTATCCGCCAGAGTACGCGTCGTGGGCTGCTGCTGCCGGGCGGCCCACGCTGCCGACGCGAAGCTCGCCGCGCTGCCCGCGGGTGGCTTCCAGAGCGGTGGCGGGGCGCCTGCGGGTCGCGTTCCCGTTCGATGGTGCCGGCTTCGTGTACGACCCGGATGTGCCCCGCGCGCAGCAACAGATCGTGCTCGCGGCGCGCGCACCGCACGACAGCGGAGAGATCGGCTTCGTCGTCGATGGCACGGTCGTCGGTCGCAGCAGAGCCCCGTTCCGGGTGTCCTGGACGCTGTCGCCGGGAGCGCACAGCCTGGAGGTGCAGAGCCGGGACGGTCTCACCAGTCGCCCCGTGCATTTCAGCGTCCGCTAGCTCTGCGGATGCCATGCTGGAGCGGTAGGCGGTGGCGGGGCGCGCTTCAGCCCATCAGGTTGAAGCGCCGGCGGGCTTCGCCGTACTGCTCGCTCACGCTGAACACGGCGATGTCGCGCGCTTCCGGGTGCCGCACGATCCACTTGATGCGATCGGGCCCTTCTTCCGGGATTCCACCCTGCTGGCCCACGGCCAGCGAGATGGCCCTGAGCGCAGCCGTCGGATTGCCCAGCGCGAGCAGCCCTGTGCGGTTGCCCCACTGGTTGACCGCTGTCGCGAGCTGCGTCGCGCGGTTGCCGATGGCTCCGGCCACTTCCAGAGCGAGCATGGGGACATCGGAGTCGAGATTGCGGGGCACCGCCGCCTGGATGCGCTGACGCGCTTCGGCCAGCTTCTTCGCGTCGACACCCTGCGGCTGCCAGTTCGGGGCGAACGTGCCGAGGAACGCAGCCGTGAGCGGCCACAGATCGATAGGCGAGGTGCGCGACAGGGTGGCAGTGTGCGCCTGCAGGATCTTCAGTGCGCGCACCAGCAGGAAGTAGCGAGCGGCCTCGTCCTCGCTGTCGAGCAGCGCCTTGCCGAACACGATCTGCGGGGGGTTCGAGCTCACCGGCATGCAGGTCGCGCCGATTGTCGTGGAAACGAAGACATCGAGACCGTTGATGCCGAACGCCTTGGCCAGCTGCTGGATGTGCCCGACGAACTCCTGGGCTTCGGCCGGCATCGGCGCTGCGCGCAGCACGCGCAGGTCGAGGGGGTAGGCGGCGTCGAGTGCGTCTCCGGCCTTCCTCAAGAGCGCCCGGAACGGCAGCGAGAGCAGCTCGGGAGCCAACAGGTCGTCGAGCTTCGCGTCCGCAGCAGCGGGTCCTGCGCCACGCAGGGGGTCTTCCTTGCCTTCCAGAGCGGCGACCGTCGAGATAGCGACCTTCCCGGCGTCGGCGTCGCCGCGGAGCTCCGCCACGGTTCCCAGGATCTCGAAGAAGGACGTGTCGAAACGACCCGTGCCGAGCGCGCGGCGCGAGTCGGCCGCCGCGCGGTCCAGCACCATGTGCAGCGCTCGGTCCTCGCCGTTGCGTTGGTAGAAGTCGGCCAGTGCTTTCAGCACGGCTCCGCTCTGGCTCCACTGCTTGCGTGCGCGGTCGAGCGTGGCTTCCGCTTTCTTCTTGTCGCCCACGACGTCTTCGTAGACGCGCGCAACAAGCAGCGTGCGCTCGCGCTTGAGGTCGGGCGTATCCGCGCGGGTCAGAAGCCCGTTGGCAAGCTCCACGGCCTTCTGTGTGTCGCCCAGCCGTCCGTAGACGCCCACCAGTCTCTCGGTTGCAGCCGCGTCGTCCGGGCGTCGCTTGAGCACCTCCTGGTACGACAGCTCGGCTCGCTCCGGATTGTCCAGCTCCGTGTCGTAGAGCTCGCCGAGCTTCTCGTAGATGTCCGCTTGATGTTCGGCATCGGCCGCATGGCGTGCCAGCCGGATCCACGCCTGCTCCGCGCCGCTCCAGTCGCCTTCCGCCATACAGATCTCGGCGAAAGCGTCCAGGGCTTCGACGTGATCCGGATTCGCATCGAGCGCCGCGGCCAGCGCCTGTTTGGCGGCCGCGCGGTCGCCGACCTCGGCCAGCGCGCGGCCGCGCGTGACCTCGAGCGAGATACGCTCGTCAGGATCGGTCGTCTGCTCCAGGCGTCGCTCGAGCAGGGCCGCGAGCTTGCCGCGTTCGTCCGCGGCCACGTAGGCCGCCTGCAGGCGATCGAAGATGTCCTCGTTGGCGACGTTTATGTCGGCGGCGCGCTCCAGAGCAGCGAGACCGCGCTCCTTGTCGCCGACCTTATCCAGCCACAACAGCGCGGCCTGGTGCCAGGCGCCGAGCTGGTGCGCGGGGATGGCGCTCGCCGCCGCGAGCGCTTCAAACGATTCCGCGGCGCCAGTCGCATCGCCCATCGTGTCGAGCACCTCGGCGCGCGTCGTGAGAGCGACAAGGTGCTCCGGCACGAGCTCCACCGCGCGCTCGAGAAGCCGGCCTGCTTCGTCGAGCTGCCCGAGACGGGCTGCCGCTTCCGCGGCCCTCAGCGCCAGCGTGGCTGCGTCGATGCCGCGCGTCGACAGATCGCAGAGCCAGCGGTCGGCTTTGAGCACGGCTTCGTCGTCGCCGCTGGCACGAGCCAGCGCGCTGAGCTCTCTCAGCGCCCAGAGCGACGGGCTGTCGGCCGTGCTGGCGATGTCCACCAGATCCCGCGTCCCCAGCCAGTCGCCGTTCCGCGCGCGGACACGCGCGGCGTACATGGCGTGGGCAGCGCCTTCGTTCTCGTCCAGAAGCGGCGCCAGCGTTGCCGCGACGGGGCCCAGCTCGTCGTCGCGTCCGGCCTCGATGTAGGCCTGCTCGAGCTTGCGCAGTGCCGGCAGATAGCCCGGTTCGCGTTCCAGAATTGCGCTCTGCCACAAGAGTGCGCTCGACTGGTCGCCGCGCGCTCCGTCGAGGCGGCTGCAGCGCTCGTACAGCTCGCGCTGCGCGACCGGGTCTTCTTCGGCGCGTGCCAGTCCGAGCAGCTCCTCGCTCAAGGCCGCCGACCCCGGTCCGGCGCCGGCGTTGCGCTCGGCGGCGATCCGCGCGAGCTCGCCACCGCCGCGCGACACGGCGGCGACCGCGGTGCGGGCAGCGCCTTCGGCATCGCCGGCGCGTTCGAATTCCAGGGAGGCTTCGAGCAGCAATGGAAGTGCGGCGTCCGGCTCCAGCGATTCGGCGAGCTTCTCCCGCCACTCGCCCTTGCTGGCGCGCGCCCCCGGGGTCAGTCGATCGTGAAGGGCCCGGAGGGCCACGTCACCGGGGCGTGCTTCGCAGGCTTCCTCCACGAGCGCGGCAGCGGCCTGCAGGTCGGTGTCCGCCACCAGCAGCGCTTCGCGGACCTGGTCCAGCGCCCGCTCGACGTCATCGGTCGAAGCTTCACGGCGGCGCCTGAGCCAGCTGATCACGCGATCGGCGTCGCCCTGCTGGCGCGCGTGCAGCTCGCCGAGGCGATACGCGAAGGGCAGGGTGGGGAGGACATCGGCGGCCTCGTCCAGGAGCGCCTGGTAGCCTTCGGGATTTTCCTCGCCGCGGCGGACGGCAGCTTCGAGCAGTAGCAGCGCGCGCTGCGCGTCGTTACTGGCGCGCGCCAGCGACAGCAGCAGCTCGGCGGCTCCGTGGGGCGCGGCACGCGACGCCAGGACACGCGTGGCTGCCTCGAAGGTGGCATCGGCAGCGAGCGCAGAAGCGTACTTCCGCATGGCTGCTTCGCTGTTGCCGCCGGCCTCGTAGACCAGGCCCGCCGCAAGGTGGCGATCGCGCGACGTTTCCGGATCGTCTTCGTCGCCGGGCCACGCCGTCAGCCCTTCGGCGATGCGCCCTGCGTCGCGTTCCGCGACCGCGAGCTCGAGCGCGAGAACGCGAGACAGCGGATGTTCGGGATGAGCTATCTCGAAGCTCTCGGTCGCCATGCGCAGCACAGCCGGGTCGTGTTCCGTCGCCACCTGTGCCGCAATAGCCCGGCCGAGCCGGACCTGGCTCTGCGACTGTTCGTTCCCGCTGCTGGTCTGCGGCAACTGGCCCAGCGGCAGGCTGCTGGCCTCGCACGCGACTGCCAGCGGGCGCAGCGAGTCATCGCTGCCGAGCTGCTCGATGGCGCTACGGATTGCTTCCGCGGTTCCATCAGTAAGCGCAGCCAGCGCGACGCGGTCCGCCGCCGTGAACGGGTCCGGTGCTTCGGCTCCGTCTGCCCGCTCCTCTGGCGGTTGGATCGCCGCTTGAAGGGCGACAGGATCTCCCTGTTCGAGCGCCCGCGCCGCCAGCGCACGGCTGGCGATCGGGTCGGGCCCCTGCGCAAGCAAGCGCCGCAGAAGCTCGATCGAGCGCGGCCGCGTCGTGGTGGATGGCGCCAGAAGGGCCGCCGCGAGCCAGAGCGCGCCGCGCTCGATGCCGTCGACCTGTGCCAGTTTCGCGACGGCCTCGCCGGCTGTACCGCGATCGCCGGCGACCACTGCCGCCCTGGCGTCGCCGAACACGGTCGTCGAGCGGTCGATGTCCGCGTCCTCCGGCGGGGTTCCGCCGCGCTGGCGGACAAGCTGGTGCGTCGCCTGCACGAGCGTGGCAAGCGCCGGCGCCTCGGGCCAGCGCACGCGCGGAACGTCGGCGCTCTGTCCGAGCTGTTCGGCGAGCTTCATCACGTGGGCGCGCGGGTCGGACGGCAGCGCCCGGGCCGCCTGCTCGAGCTTGCGCTTGGCAGCCGTGGTGTCGCCGAGGACCAGACGGTGGAGCTCGGCCGAGAGCAGAGACGCGTGCGCTCGGGCTTCAGGTGTCGGAGACGCGCGCGTTTCGGTCTCGAGGGCTGTCGCAACCGCGGCCCAGTCGTCCTCTGCAGCGGCGAGCCAGCGCACCTGGCGGTGTGCGAGCGGCATGGATGGCGTAGCCAGCGTCGCGTCGCTCGCGGCGTCGCGAGCGCGCGCCGTTTCACCCGCCATCGCCCATAGCTCGCTAGCGACGAGCAGTGCGCGGGCCTTCATCTGCGGCTCGGATGCTGCTTTCGCCTCGCCCTCGAGGAACTCGGCGCGGGCCAGCCACTCGTCACGCAGATTGCGCGTCGCGAGCTGTGCAGCGGCGGGTGCTTCGTCGCTCCATGCGGTCGGTCCTTCGGCGCGCCGCACCGATCGTACGCTGGGTGGCGGAGTGACGCTTGCGGCGCGTGCAGCGAGCTGCGCTTCGTCCGGCGTGTGCGACGGCGTCAGCTCCTCGAAATCATCGATGGGTTCGGGTGGACGGCTTGCCTGTTCGTCGAGCCGGGGCTCGTCGTTAGGCGGGATGTCGTCGTCGAGCGCGACGTTGTCGTCGCCTGCCGCGAGATCGTTGTCGAGAGCGATGTCGTCGTCGAAGGCCTCGGCGCCGCCGGCGAAGTCCTCGTATTCGTCGGCCGTGGGCGGCCCGGCGAACGAGTCGCCTTCCAGCATTTCCAGGCCGTCGTCTTCGAAGATGACCGGCTTGGAAACGCGTTGCTCGGGTTCCGCTGCTGTGGCCGCCCCGGGCGGTGCAGGTTCCTCTGGTGGCGCCTGGGCAGCAGCCGCCGCTGCAGGTTTCTCTGCTGGCGCCTCGGCAGCAGGTGCAGCTACCGGCGGCGGTGCCGACTGCATCGGTTCAGCAAGCAACGAATCGATCTCGTCGGCACCGCCGGCACCCGCGACGTTGCCGCTGGCGGCGGGAGGCTCGGGCGACTTGCGCTCGCCTACGGCGGTCACCTCGTCGGGCGGGAACATCCGCTCCGCCGGTTCGTGCAGCTTGTGCTCCGGTCGAGCTGCGGCTTGCGGCGGAGGGGGCGACCCGGCCGCAGCGGGCGCGCGTGGCGCGGGAGGGCGCCCAGGTGCGCGCGGCGCGGGAGGAGGACGTTGCACAGGTGGACGCTGCTGGGAGGGCGCGCGCGGCGCGGGAGGACGCGGTGCTCCAGCAGGCGCGGCAGGACGCGGCGCAGGAGGACGCGGCTGCCCGGCGGCCGCGGGGGGACCCGGGGGCGCAGCGGGTGCGGGAGGACGCGCTGGCGCAGCGGGTGCGGGAGGACGCGCTGGCGCAGCGGGCGCCTGTGGAGCCGGCGTGGGCCGACCTGGAACCGAGTCGTCGTCGGCAAGCAGCGAATCGAGCAACGCGTCCGGTTCGAAATCGAGATCGCCACCGAGCTCGGCCCCGATGCTGCTTGCGGTGCCACTGCGCCCCGCGCCGGAGCCGCCTCGACGGGGGGACTCCGTCTCCGGTCCCGTGCTGGAGGACTTGCGGTCGCGCTGATCCCGATCGCTCATCGGACTCCCATTCCCAGCCGTTCCCGCACTGCGAGATAGCTTGGTGACAACACGAAGCCGAGCAGCCGCTGGGCTCGTTCCTGGGCTTCAATCGACGCCCCGATCTGTCCCCTCGAGCCCGGATTGTCGGCGAGCACATACGACACGTCACCAGCGGCGACTGCCGCGAGGCGGTCCAGACTCGAGGTTGCGGCCTGGACCCACGAGAGCAGATCCTGTCCGACCTCTGCGACCGGCCCCGCCAGGTCGGGCAGCAAGCGCCGTACGCGGCGGGCCATCTGCTTGCCCAGCTGCCGCTCGAACTCGTCGAGCATGGCGTAGTGGGGAGAAGGAACCTGCACGCCAGCCAATCGGCAGGCTGCCACGATCAACGCTGCGATGTCCGTCGGGGGACGATGCCGCAGGATGGTCGTGCCGCGGCGCAGTGCGAACAGCTCGCGAGCTACCAGCTGGCGGTGATACGGCGTAAGCGGGGCCCCGACGCCGCTGCCTATCACGAGCGCTGGCCGCTCCGTTGCGACGCCGTAGACGGCATTGGGATCGCTGCCACCGATGTACAGATCGAAATCGCCCAGTCCGAGGGCGCCGGCCCACGCGGCGACGTTGTTGCGAACCGGCAGCCCCGCCCGGGGGTCGACGCGTTCGCGCTTTCCGACGCCGAACGTGGTCAGCCCGGGGCCGAGCGCTTCGGCGATGGTCGGGGCCAGCTCGCGGACCAGTCGGGGGATCGGACCCGTGTCGTCGGGGTCGCACAGCTCGGGCAACGCGCTCTCGTCGATGGCGATCTGCGGGAGCCGCGCGACGCGCTGGTCGAGCACCGCCAGCTCGCCGTCGATCTGGCGTGTGCCTTCGCCAAGCGCCACCAGCACGCCGAGCGCGGCCTGGCGCAGCGGTGCGTTCTCGAGCTTGCCCGCGATCCGCGCCAGCCGATCAACCTGCTCTGCGTCCATTGGATCGCTGCTCAGCCGCTGGACGAGCGCCTCACGGCCGCGTTCGAGCAACCGCCGCGTGGTCTCGGCGGGCAGCGTGTCTGCGAGCACCAGATCGAGCGCCTCGCCGTCGGCGTGCTCTTCGGACAGCAGCTTCTCGACCGCAGCGACGGCTCCTGGCGGGTTGTCGAGGCGGTCGCGATGGATGGCCATCGCGAGTCGCGCTGCCTCGACGCGACCCTCCTTGGTGTCGCGCTCGTTCATCAGCTGCTCGAGCACTTCGGTGGCCTGATCCCACGACTCGGCCCGGGCCGACGCGCGGGCGAGTCGCTCCCTTACCGGAAGCGTGCTCAGTCCCTGGCGGTGCAGGCCCACCAGGACTTCGAGCGCCTTGTCCAGCTCTCCCAGCTTCTTTTCGTACAGGTCGACCGCGGCCACGCCGCTCATCAGCCTCTGCTTGACGGGCGCGTCTGACAGAGTTGACAGGCGTGCGAGATTCGCGGCGGCTTCGGGGAACCGCTTGCTGGTGATGTAGATCTCGCCGGAGAGGGCCAGCGCGCCGACGTGATCCGGCTCGAGCATGGTCACGTTCTCCAGCGCGGCGAGCGCACCGTCGCGGTCTCCAGCGCTCCTGAGGACGCGCGCGCGTTCCCAGAACATCTTCGCGATTTCCTCCGGGTCCTCCGCGACGTCGAGCCGAGCGGAGATGAGCTCGAGCAGTCTGGGTCCGTCCTTTCTGGACCTCACGAGGCGGAACAGGCGATCGAACGCCACGAAGCGACCGATGTCGCGCTCCACGGCGCGCGACAGCGCGAACTCGCCGCGCTCCTTGTCATCGAGCTCGTCGATCAGGATGAGCGCGGCTTCCTCCCACAATTCGGCGCCGCGTTGGTCATCCGTCACGATGTCGCCCAGCGCAGCACACGCTTCGGCGACGCCGGCCCGGTCTCCGGCGGCTTGCGCTGCGGCCCGGAGCCCCTCCCAGCCGATCAGCTCCTGCGGATAGGTCTCGACCACCGCGCGGAAGGAGTCCAGCGCGCCGTCGACCTCGTTCGCAGCGAGCTGGTTCCAGCCGGCGAGCGCCATCGACAAGGCGATGCTCTCCTCGCCGAGAGTGTCGTCGATCGCGAACAACGCGCGGGCTCGGCGCCGCGGGTCGCAACCAGGCAGCGCCAGCTCGAGATTGGCGAGCATTGCCGCAGGTTCGTCCGACTCGATCAGTGCTTCGTCGTGGCCCGTGGCAAGATGCGCGACGAGCGAGGCGCTGGCCAGCATGTCCGCGCTCGCTTCTCCCTGGAGTCGTTCCGCCAGAGCGCGACGGGCAGCGACTTCGCTGTCGGGATCGTCCAACGCGACGCTCGCGCCGAGCCACTCCAGCGCAGGTGCCGGCGAAGTGTCGTCTTCGGCCCACCTGCGCGCGCTTCGCTCGAGCCGGGCGGGGTCGAGGTTTCCGCTCTCGCGTGCCGCTTCGAGCTCCAGCTGGTAGGCCGCGGCGCGGCAGATCGCCTGTGCGGCGGCCGAGTGCGTTCCCAGCTGCTCCAGGGCTTCCAGCCTCGCATCGCGCTCGGTCGCATCGAGCCACAGCGCCCGCCCCAACGTGGCGGCGAGGGCGAGGTCCGGCTGAGCGAGCGTGCCGATCGCGTCGAGCGACCGACGGGCTTCGGAGCTGTCTCCGTCGCTGCCGATCTCGAGCGCAAAACGCTCGAGGCTCGTCAGTCCTGAACTGTCGCTGCCGGACTCGAGCACACGGCGACGTGATTCGATGTTGTCGGGGTCGCCCGCGCGCAATGCCCAGGCGAGCAAGACCGCGCTCGAATCGGCTGCCGCGGCTTCCGCGTTCGAGAAAGACTCGATCGCCGCTGCGCGCTCGCCGGTCTGCCAGTATCGGATCCCCGCTTCCAGCTCCAGCGCTGCAGAAAGGGAAGTGTCCTGCGACGCCGCAGCGCAGGCGGCGAGCACCTGGGCGCTGTGCTTGGCGTCGCCGCACGCTGCAGTTACACCGGCCAGCGCGCTGGCGACGACCGTGTCGGACTGGTCGCCCTCGTGCAGCTCCTCCAGCTGCTGCATGGCGTCGTCGCGGTCCCCGGTGGAGAGCGCCCTGAGCGCGACCACCGTGCGCAGCGCGCGTGCGGCGTCTGCATCTGTCTCGGCTTGCGCCAGCGCCACGAGCGGCGGGGTCGTCTCCTCGGCGGGCGGAACCATGCTTGTCGAGGGCTTGTCCGCTCCCGACTGCGGGGGCGGCGAGAGCTCGAGCGCGTACGCTCTGAGCGCGTGCCCCAGCCAGGCACCGCCCGGCGCGGCGGCGAGCGCCACGAGTGCACGCTCGGCGGCCTGGCGATCGCCCCTGAGCAGCCGCGACCGGGCCAGCTCGAATCCGAGACTCGCGTGCTCGGCCTCGGCTGCACCCGCCGCCAGCAGGCGTCGCGTTGCCTCCTCGTACCAGCCGTCGTTGCTCGCGAGCGCTGCCAGCATGCGCGACGACCGCGCGACCACGCTGGGAGCCGCGCCGTACATGCCAGCCTGGGAAAAAGCCGCCTTGGCTGCGGGCACGTCCCCGCACATGCGCGCCCAGCCGTCGGCCGCAAGCAGGTAGAAGCGCGCCTTGGCCTCGTCGTTCGGCAGCTGCTCCGCGCACGCTTCCAGCGCCGATGCGAGCTTTTGCGGATCGAGGCCGCCAGCCAGCAGGTCGAGCTGGAGCACGCGCGCGGGCACACACCCCGGATCCTCGGAGAGCGCCTTGTCGACGGACTCGAGCGCTTCCACAGCGTTGCCTTCCGCTGCGGCGCCTTCGGCGACGCGCAACCACAACGCTGCCGCGCGCGCGCCCTTGGTTCCGGCGTCGAGGGCCGCTTTCGCGAACCGGGTCGCGGCTCTGGTGTCGCCTGCGGCGTCGGCGGCGCTGATGCGCGCATGCAACAGTGCGGGGTGACCCGGCACGCGCTCCAGCGCCTGATCGAGCAGCGCCACCGCGCTTTCCAGCTTGCCCTGCTGTCGCTGCGATTCGGCTGCTCTCAGCCAGGCATCGGCTGCAGCTGCGGGTGTACGTCGGTAGCGCGGGATACCCAGAGCGCTCGCCGTGGAATCGTCGTCCAGTGATCGCTGGATGAGGGCGGCCTGCGCCTCCAGTGCGCGAGCCGTCACGTCGATCCGCTCTTCGCGGCGGCCGAGCTCCTCGAGGGCGAGCAGAGCGAGGAACGTGACTTCGCTCTTCTGTTCGATGGCGCGGTCCAGCGATTGCAAAGCCGCTTCCGCATCCCCCGCGGCCACCTGGTTCGACGCCAGATCGACAAGCAGTAGCGCGCGCCATGTGGGGTGCTGCGTCAGCCCCGCACGCGCGGCGAGTGCCCTCAGCCTGAGAGCGGCGTCATCCAGCTTGCCCGCGACCACCTCCAACGCGAGCCAACCCGCCGCGTCCTCCGGTCGTTCGGTGACGGCTTCTTCCAGAGTGCTGCGCGCCGCTTCCAGGTCCTGATCCTGATCCGCCTGGAAGGCGGCCAGGGCCAGCAGGGCACGGGAGCGCTCCTCGGGCGCATCGGCGACGGCGACGAGGCGTTCGACGAGTTTCCCCAGGTTCTTGTACGATCGCCGTTGCGAGATGATCGCAATCAGACGTTCCAGCGGCTCGCGGAAGTCCGGTTCCACATTGACGGCGCCGAGCTGGTCGCGTGCAGCTCCAGCTTCGTCGCCGAGCGCTTCCTCGAGTACGCCGATCTCGTGGAGCAGGATCGCCTGCGACGCGGACGCCGTCGTCGCATCGTGCTCTGCCCGCAGGCGGTTGATCGTGGAAGTGATCAGCGCGGGGTCAGGAGGCGCTGCGGATGTGCTCGCGTTCGGCGGTCTCGAGTTGCTCGACATTCGTTTCGGGCGTGGGACGCTGACTTTCGCGACTCTAGGCTACAGCGGGCCTGCTGCCTAGGCGCGGTCGTCAGTCATTGCGGCGGAGAATCAAGTAGCCGCGGGGGCTGTCGACGGGCTTGTCGTAGACCTTGCCTTTCGGCAGCGTGAACAGGATGTATTCCACTGCCGGTTCGAGCACGCCGCGCGGGATATGACCAGCGTCAGCCGTCGAGCCTGGATCACCGTGCTTGACGGCATCGGCGAAGTCCTTTTCCGCTAGATCGACGAGCTTCTCGGCTCGCTTTCGGGCGACCTTCTTGCTCGGTGCGCTGCCGGGCGCGGACTGGGCCCCTCGATAGGCAAACAGGATCGCCCCGAAGCCCACGCTGTGCGGCGCAGTTGCAGGCAGCGGTGGCACCGGCTTGCCGTTCGGGAGGAGATCGAAAGCGCCGGCATCGGCATCCGGCCGCTTGGTCTGCTCCGGCCGGCCCGCGTCGGGAACCGAGGCGGAAGGTGCGGGCTGGGCGGGGGGTGCCGCGGACGCAGATTCCAGCGGGGCGACCGGTGCCTCGACCGGCCTGCGGGCCTGTAGGAGCACCACGGCGACCGCCGCAGCGAACAGGGCGCCGAACGCGGCGAAGGTCCACCTCTGCATTCCGGCACTGTCGCCTACCACGGATCGCGACCCGGGCGTGATGGTTTCCGGTCCCGCTGGGACTGCACAATGCGCGACAAGCCCTCGGATCTCCTGCTAAGACTCGCAAAGCCGCGATGTTCAAGGTCGAGTGCCCCGGTTGCCAGGCTCCCTACCAGGTCGATGAACGGCGCGTGCCTTCGGGGGGGCTCAAGATGCGCTGCCCAAAGTGCGGCACATCGTTCCAGGTGGAGCCGCCCGCCACGGATGGGCGGCGAACGGGTCCGAGCCCGGTTCTTGGCGCGTTTGCTTCCGCACCCGCCGCCAAGGCGCCTGCCCACAAGCCCGCGCCGGCGCGGGCCCACAAGGCAACGATGCTGGGCGTGGCAGCGCCAGGCAAAGGCGGTGACGATCCGTACGGCGAGATCGACCTGCCTACGGTTGGGCAAGCGCGTCCGAAAGCCCCGGCACCGGCTCCGGGTGGTGAGCGTCCCGCTGCGGCGCCGACCCGTGGAGCACCACCGCGGCCGCCGCCCCGTGCGGCACCACCGCGTCCACCGCCGCGTCCAGGTCCGCCACCGCGTCCGGCGGCGGCGCCACCGCGTCCGGCGGCGCCGCGACCGTCCCCAGCTGGCGATGCCGGACCCGATGTCGATCTTCCGGTGCCGGCACACGCGGTCGCTCCGAAAGCCGAGCCTGCTCCGGCCAACGCGGACGAGCTGGATTTCGGCGAGATCGATCTGCCCGCGCCCGTTGGAGCACCACCGGCTGCGCCAGCTGCGCCAGCTGCGCCTGCAGCGGGTGACGGTGGGTTTGGGGAGCTCGATCTGCCCGCGCCCGCCGGAGCACCGCCAGCCGCGGCAGCTGCGCCTGCGGCAGGTGGTAGCGGGTTCGGCGAGATCGATTTGCCCGAGCCTGCCGGTGCATCTCCAGCTGCGCCTACGGCAGGTGGAGGTGGGTTTGGCGACTTCGACCTGCCGGCACCTGCTGCCGCGGCACCCGCTGCGCCAGCGACGGGTGGTGGCGGGTTTGGCGAGATCGACCTGCCGGCGCCAGCTGCGGGAGGGGCAGCACCCGCCGGCGGCTTCGGCGAGCTCGATCTGCCCGCGCCCGCGGCTGCGGAAACCGCTGGGTTCGGTGAGATCGATCTGCCGTCGCTCTCGGGCGAGCTTCCGGCTGTGACGGGCGATCTGCCCGCGCCCGGTGGTGTGGCGGAACTGCCTTCGCCTGCAGGCGCGGAACTGCCTTCGCCTGGGGGCGCGGAACTGCCTTCGCCTGCCTCGGCCCTCCCAGTGCCCGCCGCTGGGCTACCGCAAACGGCCGGAAATCTGCCTGCGCCTGCGGGTGGGCTGCCTGCGCCTGCGGGTGGGCTGCCTGCGCCTGCGGGTGGGCTGCCTGCGCCTGCAGGTGGGCTGCCTGCGCCTGCAGGTGGGCTGCCTGCGCGCGGCGGTAGTTTCGGCGAGTTGGAGCTCCCGCTTGTCGGCGGTGGCGGTGCGTCGCCGCCGAGCGCTACCCCTTCCGCGCCGGAGTCCGATCCGTTCGCGTCATCACTGCCGCCACCCGCTTCTTCGCCTGCGGCCGCCGCCGAACCGGAAGGCGTCGTGCGCGCCAGTGGTGGCGGTGTGAGCTACGGCGAGGTCAACCTCGAGGGGGCCGACGACGGCGCAGCCGACGTCGGGCTCGATGCCGCGCCGGCTCGTCAGGAGCGCCCGGCCGAGGACGACATGGAGTTCGGGGCGATCCCGCAGGAGCGCGACAGCGGACCATCCGCCGCGCCCGCCCCCGGCGCGCCACCGCAACTGGACGTCGCCGAGCGGTTCATGCCCCAGCAGGCGGCGCCGCCGGTCGACCTCCCGAAATCCAGGCTCAGCCGTTCGCGCATCGTGCTGGGTGTGATCGTGCTGCTGTTGCTGGGTGGCGCCGCGCTCGCTCTCGTGCCCGCATTGGGTCCATACGGGGCCTACTGGATCATGGATCAGGTGAACGCCGGCAAGTACCGGCGTCTCACGCAAAGCACGGTCGAAAAGGCGCGGGTCGATCTTGCACGCGACACCGCGCCTGCAGCTGCCAAGGCCGAGCAGAGCGTCGAGCGCGCGCGCGCACAAGCCAAACGCGTCAAGGCGCTGGCCGCCTACGCCGCCTACGTCGGCTACGAGCGCGAGTTGCGCTTCGGCGACCAGTCCGAAGTCGAGGCGCGCGCCAAGGTGCTGCTTCAGGAACTGAAGGACGACGACGGCGTCGAATATCTCGACCTCGCGCGCGCTGCTCAAGCCGCCGAGGAGGGGCAATTGGCCCGTGCGCGGCAGAGCTTGCAGCGCATTGCCGCGAAGCGGCCGAAAGACATCGACGTCCAGGTCACCCTGGGCGAGATCGCGCTGCGTGCTCGCGAACCCAAAGCGGCGCTGTCGGCCTGGCAGAAGGCCCGCAGCATCGAGAAGAGCGCGCGCACGGCGTACGGTCTGGCGCGCGCCGAGTTCGCCGCCGGCGACGACGAGGCGGCGCGCAAGTTCGCTGCGGAAGCGCTGAAGAGGAGTCCCGGACACGTCGGGGCGCGCGTGCTGCTCGCGCGGCTTGCCTGGCGGAAGGACCGCGACGAACCGCAGGCCATGAAGCTCTTGAAGGAAGTGATCAAGAGCAGAAAGGACGCCAGCGACGACGAGATCGTGGCTGCCCAGACGCTGCTGGGTGACATCGACCTGGCGCGCTCGCGCATCTCGCATGCCGAAGCCGCGTACGGCGAAGCCCTCAAGATCGATCCCAAATCCGCCGGAGCGTTGCGAGGGCTGGGCAATGCGCTGTACCGGGCGGGGCGCTACTCGGAAGCGCTTGCCCGTTTCGAAGCTGCGACGCAGGCCAATCCCGACGACATCCCGTCGAAGGTCGGCGTCGCGAAGACCCAGATCGCGCTCGAGCGCCTCCAGGATGCGCGCACGATGATGAAGAAGCTGCGCGAGGCGCATCCCAAGTCGATGCTGGTCGCGTACTGGTACGGCAAGGCCCAGGAAGCGCTCGGCGCGCGCAAGGAAGCCGAGCAAGGCTACAGGGCAGCTATCGCCAACGGCCGCAAGAATCCCGATGCGATCAAGGCCTATGTCGCGCTCGCGATACTGCTCGGACAGCTGGGGCGCAACGACGAGGCGACCAAGACGCTCGCGGAAGCGCGCGCGAAACTTCCGGATTCTCCCGAGATCCACAAGGCGATGGGCGAACTCGCTCTGTCACAGGGCCGCTACGACCAGGCCACCGCCGAGTTCAAGAAGGCACTCGCTCTCGACCCCGAGGACGTGAGCGCGAAGTTCCACCTTGCGATAGCGCTCAGGCAGACGCGCGACTTCGACCAGGCCAGCAAGCTGTTCGACCAGGTTGCGAAGGTCGACCGTGACTATCCGGGCCTGGCTCTGGAACGCGGTCTTCTGTACGAGGCTTCCGGGCGCACTGAAGAAGCCCTCAAGGCCTATGAATCGGCACTGGCGAAGGCGCCGGACGATCTCGATCTGATGCTGCGGGTCGGGTGCGGCAAGGTGGCGGCGGGACGCGCGAAGGAAGCCGAGAAGCTGCTTCGCAAGGTGCTGCAACAGCGCCCCAACTCGGCCGAGACCAACCACTGTCTGGGGCGGGCCATGCTGCTCGAGGGGACCAACCTGGCGCAGGCGCTGAAGACGCTCCAGCGCGCCGTCGAGCTCGACCCGAACCGCGCGGAGTACTGGCTGTACGTCGGGTGGGCTGCGAACGAAGCAGGGCGTGTGCAGACCGCCGAACACGCTCTGCAGAAGGCCCTGTCCATCGACCAGAACCTGGCGGACGCATACTGGCAGCGCGGTGTCCTGCGTTACCGGCAGGGCGCCGTGAAGGATGCGATCAAGGATCTGAAGAAGGCGCTGGAGCTCCGACCCAGTCGCAACGAAGCCCACGCGGCGCTCGCGGACTCGTACTACGATCTCGGCCGTATTGCCGACGCCATGAGCGAGTGGCAGAAGGCCACGACGGCCCAGCCCGACAATGCGACCTGGCACTTCCGCTACGGCAAGCTCCTGGTGCAAAACCACAAGGACGCCGAGGCGCAGAAGGAGCTCGGAAAGGCGATCGAGATCGGCGAGCAGTCGGCAGACAAGCCGCGCTGGTTGTGGGAAGCGCACTACCTCATGGCGCGCGCCCTCGGCCCGAGAAAAGAAGCCGCGAAGCACTGGGAAGCCTTCCTGCGTACGGGGCCGCGCGACTCGCCGTACCGTGCGGATGCGAAAGCCGCGCTGGCCAAGCTGGGTCGTCCCTGGCAGGGCAACTGATCACGGTGTCCGGGGCGCGTCCCGAGCCGGAGCGCGGCAACACCTGAACCCAGTCGAATAGTCGTGATAGGCGGGCTGGTGCCCGATCGTCACGAAGCCGCATCCGTTTCCGTGTTCATCGCGCGTGCTGTAGAAGCCGCCCATGAACACCCCATGTCCCGCCTCGCGGTCGAGCCGCGCCAGCACCCGATGGGCAACCGGCGGCATCGTGGAGCCGGGTGGCCTGATGGTGTCCGAGACCCACTCGTGCAGGTTTCCGACCATGTCGTATAGGCCGGTCCTGCCGACGCAGTGGCTGTAGGCGCCGGTCCGCGCCAGGAAGCCGGCTACCTGATCCAGGCGTGGGTCGTTGAACGCGCTGCGATAGCTCCACAGTCCCGGGGTTTCTCCGTGGAAGCGCCCGAGAAGATGCGGCTTGCCGACATTGCAGACGCCGGAGCGCTCGCGCGGACCGTAGGGGTAGGGCATGCGCCGGGCGCCCCGGCACGCGTTGAACCACTCGCGCAGCGTGCACAGGCGCTTGCCCGCGGCGCGACACGCAGCCGCCGACTCGAAGCGGTTGATGTACGCCTGCGGGAAGACGCCGGAGCGCGACTCCGCCATGTAGTTGGTGCCGGCGCGCGGGCGTTCGTACCAGGGATGGACCCGGAGCTGTCCGTCCGGGGCGCGCGACACGAGTCGATCCTCGAAGCGATCGACGCACACGGATCCGGCGAGCGCCATGTCCGGCGGGCAGGGTCGGCCGCGAGCCGGCGAGGTGCGTTCCGGCCGTGCCGGTGGGGGGAGCTGCGCTGCTGGGTGTGGAAGGGCGCCGAGTCGTGTCGTGCTGGACGCCGCCGTGGTGGCGACGCTGCGATGCCCGGCCGGCGAGCCGCCAGCGGAATCGTGCTGGCAGCCGGTCAGGCCGGGTGCCAGCGCGATCGCACTGGCCAGGACCCCCTCCGCGAGCGCGCGTGGGCGCGGGAGCGGACTCATGTACCCTCAGTATGAACCGCCTGGGGCCGACCGGCCCGGCTTGCTTTACAGCATTCTGTAAACTATTGACGAATTCTGTAAATGAAGGCGGCCCGATGCCCCGGATCCTGCAGAACCGAGCGCTGAACGCCCTCGCGGGGCGGCGTCTGCGCGAGCTTAGACTCGAGCGCGGTCATTCCCAGGCCGAGTTCGCCCGGCGTCTCGACATCTCGCCGGCGTATCTGAACCTGATCGAGAAAGGCCGCCGGACCGTCCAGTTGCCGCTTCTGTGGAAGGCGCTCGAGCTGCTCGACGCGGATCCGGAGCCGTTCCTTTCCAGCCTCGGCGAACAGCCCGTGCAGGAAAGTCTCGCGCAGCTGCTCGACGAGCCTCTGCTGCGCTCGCTCAATCTGGACAAGGACGCCCTGGCGTCGCTGAGCGCAGAGCCGCGTGCCGTCACGACCATCACCACGCTGTTCAACCTGTACAAGAACACGCGCGGTCAGCTCGACAATCTGATGCAGCTCGTGTCCCGCCGCGAGGCCGACCGCAAGGCGCGCGCGTCGCTCGCGGACGGCTCGGGGATCACCGACTCGTCGATGCGGTTCGACTATTCGCCGTTGGACGAGGTCGCGGACTTCGTCCAGGAAAGCGACAACTACTTTCCGGCCATCGAGGAAGCCGCTTCTTCCGTGCGCCGCGAGTTCCGTCTGGAACGCCGCGTGCTGAGCGACCAACTCGGGCGTGTGCTGGCCGGGCTCGGCGTGGAGACGAGCGTGCGACGGGAGCAGGGCGGGACCAGTGTGGTACGTCGCTACGACCCGGACGCCGGCAAGCTCGAGATCTCGAGCGAGCTCAGCGAAGCGCGGCGCAAGTTCGACCTGGCTCACGTCATCGGTCTGAGAGTGCTGGAAGAACGCGGCATCCACGACCGCGCCACCCGGGCCTTCCAGGCTCGTCACGCCGAGACGCTCACCCTGATCAAGGTGCATCTAGCGAACTACTTCGCGGGCGCCATGCTGATGCCGTATCGGGATTTCTTCGAGGAAGCCCAGCGCTGCCGCTACGACGTGGACCGACTCGCGGACCTGTTCGAGATGAACTACGAGGCTGCCGCCCATCGCCTCACCAATCTGAACGATCCCAAGTATCGGGGCGTGCCGATGCATTTCATGCGCGTCGATATCGCGGGCAATCTGTCGAAGCGCTACTCCGCGACAGGGCTGACCTTCCCCAGCGGGCTCGGTTCGTGCCCGAAATGGGTTGCGCATACGGCGTTTCTCACGCCCAGCGTGGTCTCCAAGCAATTCAGCGTGATGCCCGACGGCGCCGCATTCTTCTGCTTCGCCAGGATCACCACCGCGCCGTCGCGCGGCTCGCTGGTGAAGGGAACGGTGTATTCGATCGGCCTCGGCACGCAGGCAGAGGACGCCCATCACCTGACGTTCGCCGACGATCAGCCGCGCTGGGCGCCGGAGCGCGCGGATCGGATCGGCGTGCCGGTCGGCATCACGTGTCGTTTCTGCGAACGCACCGACTGCAACCAGCGCGCTGCGCCGAGCTACCGCTTTGCTTTCAGCCCGGACGAGTACGTCAAGAAGGACAATTTCTTCTCGCCCATCCTCGAAAGCGAAAGCGCAAAGCCGAGGCGCGGCTAGAACCCGCCCAGAGGCGGGCGCGACCGGCTACGAGAGACGCACCAGACCCGTACGCGCGGAGGCGACGGGATGGTGTGGCGGGGGCGAAGCGCCCCCGCGCCGGATTCAGACCTTCCAGGTGTTGCCGCTGTGCAGCAGCTTGTCGAGGTCGCCCTTGCCGAACTTCTCGATCGCCACTTCGTGCTGGTGGACGAGGGTCTCGTCGTAGGTCGGACGATCCACCGCGTACAGCACGCCGACTGCGACCGGGAACTGCGGGTAGGGCATGCGCGCCAGCATGTAGGCGAGCGTCGCGTTCGTCTCGTCGTGCAGCAGGATGTCTTCCTCGGTGACGCCATCCTCGCCGATGGTGACGACTTCGAGCGACAGAGTCCTCGGACAGATCCTCAGGCCCTGCGTCTTGTCCTTGCCGAAGATGAGCGGCTTGCCGTGCTCGACGCGCAGCTGGCGCTCGGCCTGGACGGCCTTCTCGCGGAAGCTGTCGTACGCGCCGTCGTTGAACACGTTGCAGTTCTGGTAGATCTCGAGGAACGTCGTGCCCTTGTGCTCCGCCGCGCGGCGCAGCATCTCCGACAGGTGTTTCGCGTCCACGTCGATCGAGCGGGCCACGAAATTCCCGCCCGAGCCGAGCGCGAAGGTGGCGGGGTCGACGGGCTGGTCCGCCGAGCCGAGCGGCGAGCTCTTCGTGATCTTCCCGAACTCGCTGGTGGGCGAGTACTGGCCCTTGGTGAGCCCGTAGATCCTGTTGTTGAACATCAGGATGTGGATATCGAGGTTCCGGCGCAGGGCGTGCAGAAGATGGTTGCCGCCGATGCTCAGCCCGTCGCCGTCTCCCGTGACCACCCACACCGAAAGCTCGGGATTGGCCGCCTTGACGCCCATCGCGATAGCCGGTGCGCGGCCGTGGATGGTGTGGAAGCCGTACGTGTTCATGTAGTACGGGAAGCGGCTCGAACAGCCGATACCGCTAACCCAGACGATGTTCTCGCGCGGGACGCCGAGCTCGGGCATCACGCGCTGGACATTCGCCAGGATGGAGTAGTCGCCGCAGCCGGGACACCAACGGACATCCTGGTCCGTGGCAAAGTCCTTGCGCGTGAGCTTGGGGGCGTTGATCACGTCGTTCATGGTCTTCAGCTTTCCATCATCTGGCGGATACGGTCTTCGACTTCGTCGATACGGAACGGCTGGCCTTCGCACTTGGCGTAGCTCTCGGCAGGAATGAGGAATTCGCTGCGGATCACCTTGGCCAGCTGTCCAAGATTCAGCTCGGGGATCAGCACGCGGTCGAAGCGCGAGATGAGGTCTCCGAGGTTTCTCGGCAGCGGGTTGATGTAGCGCACGTGTGCGTGCGACACCTCGAGGCCGCGCTCGCGGCAACGCTCCACCGCCGAGCGGATCGCGCCGTAGGTCGAGCCCCAGCCGAGCACTAGCAGCTTGCCGGAGTCCGGTCCCACGTCCATCTTCTGCTCGGGGATGTGGTTCGCGATCCCGGCGATCTTCGCGGCGCGGGTGCGGCACATCTTGTCGTGGTTGTCCGGGTCGTAGGAGATGTTGCCGCTGTTGTAGTCTTTCTCCAGGCCTCCAATGCGGTGCTCCAGCCCAGGCGTACCGGGGATGGCCCAGTTGCGCGCCAGCGTCTCGGGGTCGCGGGCGAACGGCTGGAAGCCTTCCGGATCGGTGCGGAAGTGCGGCTCGATCTTCGGCAGGCTGCTCACCTCCGGGATCCGCCACGGTTCGGCGCCGTTGGCGAGATAGCCGTCGGTGAGCAGGATCACCGGAGTCATGAACTCCAGGGCCAGGCGGACCGCCTCGACCGACATGTGGAAGCAATCACCGGGCGTCGACGCTGCGAGCACACACAGCGGGGCTTCGCTGTTGCGGCCGTAGACTGCCTGCAGCAGGTCCGCTTGCTCGGTCTTCGTCGGCAGACCAGTGCTGGGGCCGCCGCGCTGCACGTCGACGATGACCAGCGGAAGCTCGGTGGCTACCGCGAGGCCGATCGCCTCTCCCTTCAGAGCCAGACCGGGTCCGCTGGTGGTGGTGGCGCCAATGGTGCCGCCGTACGAAGCACCGATCGCGGTGCAGACCGCCGCGATTTCGTCCTCGGCCTGGATGGTCGTGACGCCGAAGTGCTTGTACTTGCTGAGCTCGTGCAGGATGTCGCTAGCTGGGGTGATCGGGTAGGAGCCGAGCACCAGAGGCAACCCGCTCAGCTGCGCGCCGGCGATCAGCCCCCAGGCCGTCGCCATGTTGCCGCCGATGTTCCGGTACGTGCCCTTCTCGACGGGCGCCGCCGGCACCTCGTAGTGGTAGTGCGAGATCTCGGTCGTTTCGCCGTAGGCGTGCCCGGCCTTGAGCGCCAGGATGTTCGCCTCCACCACGTCGGGGCGGCTCTTGAACTTGGACTCGATCCACTTGATGGTCGGCTCGAGCGGGCGCGTGTAGATCCAGAACATCAGCCCGAGCGTCCAGAAGTTCTTGCAGCGATTCGCTTCCTTCGTGGACAGCCCCGCGTCCTTGACCGCGTTGAGCGTGTTCTTCGTGATGTCGATCGACAGCACGTTGTAGCCGCTGAGCGAGTCGTCATCGAGCGGGCTCGTCTCGTAGCCGGCCTTCTTGAGGTTGGCGGTGCCGAACGCGCCGCTGTTGACGATCAACAAGCCGCCGGTCTTGAGCTGCTTGACGTTGGTCTTCAGCGCGGCGGGGTTCATCGCCACCAACACGTCCGGCGTATCACCCGGCGTGTAGACATCCTGCGATGCGAAGTTGATCTGGAAACCGGAGACGCCGTACAGCGTTCCGGCAGGCGCGCGGATTTCTGCCGGATAGTCCGGGAACGTGGCCAGATCGTTGCCTGCGAGTGCGGCGGCCGACGTGAACTGGGCTCCGGTGACCTGCATCCCGTCACCGGAATCGCCAGCGAAACGGACCACTGCACCACGGATTTTGTTGCTGCTTTCCGGGACCGCCGAAGCGGGCGGGGAGAGGGGAGTCGCCTGCGTTGCCATGTGTGTCGGATTTCCCTTTTTGGAGTCGATACGTTGGCCGGCTCAGCCGGCTGGGAACTGCCCGGGCATGCCGGGACACGCGCCTGCGCGGAGAACTAGCACTTCGGCGACGGCAGGGTTACCACCACAGACCGTGGCGGCCACTCGAAGATGAGCGGGATCATTGTCGAGTGAAATGGTCGAATACCGTCCACGCTGCCTTCCCGGGGCACTCGTCCCTTCGGCGCGAGCCGCTCGGGGGACGGGGCGGATTGTCCGTGAGGAGGACACTCGGAGACGCGACGGACGCTGCCCGACAAATAAGGCAACTTCGGGAAGGATGCGAGGAGAAATCTGCGCCGCATCCCAGGAAAAGCCTGCCCGGACCGCGCCGGGGCTCGGCGCTGGCGACGCTCAGGCCGCCGGCACGTGCCGATCGAGCATCTCCGAAAGCCGCGGAGCTGCTGCTTCGACGTGCTTGCGGGCGGTCGGGCGGAGCTTGTCGTAGGTCTTCTTGATGGCGCCCCGCTTGGCCTGCTCGGCGCGCTCGTCGGTGATGGCGAGCAGGGCGTCCGCGACGCGACCCGGATCCTTCTTCATATGGGTGCCCGGGGCCTCCTTCTTCTCCAGGGCCTCCTGGTAGATGGGGTCGAGCGCATCGAGGAAATCATCGAGCAGATGGTCGACGACCTCGCGGATGAAACCGGGCTTGATGCCGCGAACGAGCTTGTAGGCGCCCTTGATCGCGACGCCGCCCAGTCCGCCCTTGTCCGCGACCTCGAGGTCCAGAACCTTGCAGGCGTCGTCGATCACCGCGCTGCGCTTGTCTCCGCTGCCGAGCAGCTCTTTCAGACTTGCCATCTTGCCACCATGTCCGTCGGGAAGCGGCGTGGTTAGCACTACCCGCGCCTGGATCAAAGCAGAGCGGACCTGGCGCATCGCCCGCCGGCTGCCCGGGCGAGTGTCGTCGGATGTAGGGAAACCCCGCCCATTTCGTCCAGCGCCAGCCCCTGGGTTGCTTGACGGGTCACGCCGTGGATGCGCGCAATCCGAAAAAAGCGTAGTAATATAGCATTCAAAGCCGTCGCACGGACGCGCTGGGCGGTTCGGGTTCGTTCTGACGTGTACGCTTCGAGCCGAAACAATTTGCCACGATGACCGAAGATCTCAGGCGGGGTAGCTGGCTCGGAAGGCACGAGCTCCTGCTGCGCATCGGGCGCGGTGGCATGGCGACCGTCTGGGTCGCCCGCGAACACGCCGAGAAGCTCGAAGAGCAGCGGCTGGTGGCGGTGAAGGCGATTCTGGCGGACCTCGCGGGCGATCCCGAGTTCGTGAAGATGTTCCTCGACGAGGGACGTTCGGTGCAGAGCATCCGTCACCCGAACGTCGTGGACGTGTACGAGGTCGGGGAACACCACGGCGCGATGTACATGACGATGGAATGGGTCGAGGGCGACTCGCTCCACGCCATCATCGCCGAGGCGGGCAAGCGCCGCCCGATCCCGCCGGAGATGGCCGTGCGCATCATCGCCGATGCCGCCGCCGGGCTGCATGCTGCCCACGAGGCCAAGGGCGCGGATGGTCAGGTGCTCGGCGTCGTGCACCGCGACGTGTCGCCGCACAACATCCTGATCGGCACGGACGGCGCGATCAAGCTGGTGGATTTCGGCGTGGCCAAGGCCATGGGGCGCCTGAGCGAGGCGACCAGCGCCGGTCAGCTCAAGGGGAAGTTCGGGTACATGTCGCCGGAGCAGGCGATGGCCAAGCGCATCGACCGGCGCAGCGACGTGTTCTCGCTCGGCATCGTGCTCTTCGAGCTGACGACCGGGCGGCGGCTGTTCCGCGGCGAGCACGACGCCGAAACGCTGCACCTCGTCGTCTCCGGCCAGATCCCTAGCCCGTCGAAGATCGACGAGAAGTACCCGCCCAAGCTCGAGCGCATCGTGCTCAAGGCTCTGGAGCGGGACATCGAGCGCCGCTACCAGACGGCCGAGGAGCTCCAGAAGGATCTGGAAGCGTACCTCAAGGAGGAACGCATTCTCGTGCCGCGCGCTGGCATCGGCGCGCTCTTGAAACGAGTGATGGGCACGCGCATCGAGCAGCGCCGCAAGGCCGTGCGGGCCGCCCTCAAGGCGGTGAGCGCCGGCGCTCCCGCCGCGTCGCCGCTGCTGTCCAGCGAGCCGGCATTCATGGGAGGCGAGCACATCAGCTCGACCGGCGTCAGCGGCGTCAGCGGTGTCAGTGGCGTCAGCGGCGTCAGCGGTGTGGGTAGCAACAGCGGCGTGAGCACTCCGGGCGGAGCGCCCATCTCCAACAGCGGCGTGAGCAGCCCGTCGTCCGTTACCGGGTCGTACGCTGGCGTGGCCCAGAGCGGCGCGACCACAGTGCCGCAGACGGTGTCCCATCACGGTACGCCCCGCCGCGGCGGGATGCTCGGCTATGTCGTCGGCATCGGCGGCCTTCTGGTGGCCATCGGCGTCGTGATCTTCTTCGCGATGAGCCCGCGGCGCACGACGACCAAAGTGCTCAACGTGTCCGCAGGCCCTGGAGCACAGCCCGCCGTCGCCGCGCCGGCATCCAAGTCCGCGCCGGCGCCGTCGGCGAGCGACGACGTTCCAACTGTCGACGTCAACACGCTCGAGGCGAGCGATGCGGCGGCTTCGCACGCTCACGCCGCGCGTCACTTCGTGCGCCACCACGCTGCCCCCCAACCCGCAGCGCACCATGCCGCGCCGAAACCCAAGGCAACGGCCACGGCGAAGAAGCCGCCGCCTCCTTCGGACACGGCCGGACTTCCGCGCAGCAATCCCTACAAGTGAGAGCGGGCGCCCGCGCCATCCGGCGGGCGGCTATCTTGCGACCTTGCGGACGTAGCCGTTGAGCGTCGAGTACACGATTTCGGCAGGGCCGACGGCGATGTCGTCCACGCCGTCGTCCGGAGGCGCGATCTGCACGACATCGTAGCCGCCGACGCTTGTCGTGAAGATTCCGCCGCCCTGGTAGCTGTTGCCGGGGTCGCCGCGCGCGCCCCACACCACGGTGCTGCCGTAGACGCCGACATGGCCGATATTCGTGTAGCCCCACGCGATGTACTTCTCGGCCGGTCCACTGCCGTCGCACTTGCCCGAGACGGCGCGCTGCCAGACCTCGCCGGTGCCCCGCGTGTAGTAGATGTTGCTCGAGTCGGAAGTGACGTCGATGGCGTCGGTCACCTGCTGCTCGAGCGCCGGTGCAGGCTGGGTCGCCACGCCGGACGAGGGGACGACCCAGACCCCGCCGTTGCTGATCCAGTAGACGCAGCCCTGACTCATCGTAATCGGGCCGCCCGTCGCGCCGCCGCTATCGGCCGTGAGTAGTGGCACCGCGGTGGTCGTCGAGGCACTGAGCGAGAACTTGAGCAGAACCGGTTCTCCTTTGCTCGTCGCTCGCGCGCTGACGTACGCGTTGTTGTCGCTGGCCGCCACCATGCCCATCGCCCTGCCGAAGCCGCCCGATACGGAGATCGTATGCTCCGGATTGGCGCCGCCGTCCGTGTTCTTGAGGAAGCGTCCGATCACGCCGACATCCGCTGCGCTCGCGCCAGCGTAGTAGACGGAGATCGAGTTCTGCGGAGCGACGAGCGTCTGCGGGCGGCTCAGCGCCGTGGTGGTTACCGTCGTCGCCTGGCCACCAGCGATCGGAACGCTGACCAGGTTCGCGTTGAGATCGTCGTATGTGGTGGCAAACACCGTCGTCTTGTCCACTGCTACCAGACGGGTACCTGCGCCGCCGAGCAGGTTGACCACCGGGTGCTGGGACTTGTCGTAGGGCGTGAATCCTGCTTCGGGTCGGGCGTCCACGGGAGCGTCGAGCCCGCCATCGCTGTCCACGGAGCCATCGCTGCCGCCGCTTCCTCCGCCGTCTGGCTGTCCGGCGCTGCCACCGGTGGACGCATCTGACCCGGCGCTTCCGCCACCGCTGCCCGCCGCTCCGCCGGAAGAGTTGCTCTGCCCGATCCGCGATTCGTCCAGGGTTCTCAGACAACCCGGAGCGCAAACCAGCGAGGACAGGGAAAAGCCAACCAGGACGCCAAGCAGGGGGCGGGAGCGCAACATGTCGAAAGCCATGATAGCATTGCCGGAGGATTGCTGAACCATGCGCACTCCCCGCACGCCTGGCATAGCCGTACTCGTCTCGTCCTTGCTACTGACAACCACGCCTGCCTGGGCGGGAAGCGGTTCACACGGCAAGGCGCACCACAGTTCCGCGAAAAAGCCGTCCGGCACCGCTCACACCGACACGGCAGCTGACGCCCGGCGCTTCTTCGACGCCGCCCAGAAAGCCTTCGACGCCGGGCGCTACGTCGACGCCGCCCGCGCGTTCGAGGATGCGTTCCACATCAAGCCCCACCCCGCGCCGCTCATCAATGCCGGCGACGCCTGGCAGAAGGCCGGCGAATACGCGAAGGCCGCCCAGGACTTCCAGCGCGTGCTCGGGCTGCCGCAGTCCACCGATCAGGATCGAGCGGACGCGATCGATCGGCTCTCGCGGCTCAAGCCGCAGTTGGGGACCATCGAGCTTTTGGGCAAGAAAAACCAGCGCGTCCGGGTGGACGACAACGAGTTCAAGGGCGGCGATCGCGTCTACGTGTTCCCCGGCAAGCACAAGGTGACGCTGCTCGATGTCGACGGAGCGCGGCTCCGGACGCTCGACATCGCGGCGGGCACGGTGCGCAGCGTCGCGCTATCGACGCTCATGCCGGGCAAGGACGACAACCAGCAGAACCAGGATTCTACAGCGGTGGGGGACCACGGCGTTCACGGTTCTGGTGGCGGCATCCGGCCGCTGACCTGGGTGGCCTACGGCGTCGGTGTCGTGGGGGCTGCGGGGACCGTGTTTTTCGGCCTGCAGGCGAACAGCGCGGCCAACTCTTTCGACGCCCATCCGAACCGCGACGACTACAACAAGTTCAACCAGAACAAGCTTCTGACCAACATCAGCCTCGGTGTAGGCGTCGTGGGCGTCGGTGTGGGGACCGTCCTTCTGTTGGGCGATCTGAAGCGGTCGCACAAGGCTCCCGAGAGCGACGCCAGCCACAAGCGCCCAGCCGGAAGTCACGTGGATGTTGCGTTCGACGTTGCTCCGCTGCCCCGCGGAGGTGGTATCGTGATGACCACGGGGCGGTTCTGAACAGCGGGGTGGGTCGCCCTGCAGCGCGGGAGGGAATCCGGTGGTTGGCACCGAAGGTAGCGTGATCGCGGACGCGTTCGAGAGTGCGCCGTATCCGCTGGCAGTCATCGGTGCCGACGGACGGATCCTCCAGGCCAACCGCATCTTCCGTGACTGGTTCGGCGACAGCTGTGTCGGCCGCGCGGCAGAGCAGATGGTGGGCGGCGCGAGCGCGGGTCTGGCTTCGATGCTGGAATCGCTCTGCTCCGAAGGTCACGCCTTCTACGTGAACGACATGCTGCTTCGCGTCGACGCGCGGGAGCTCCGTGTTGAAGCCCGCGGTCAGCCGCTCCGCGAAGCGGGCGGCAGGCTGCTTTCATTGGTCGATGTTACCGAACGCGTGTCCGCGGCGACGGCGCTCGCCCAGCGGGAACGAAGCGAGTCCATGGCCCGCCTTGCTGAGGGGCTCGCCCACGACCTGAACAACATGCTGGCGGCGATTGTCGCGACGGCGCAGGCCGGTCGCGCCGACGCGGAAGATGGCGTCGGCGACTCCGGGGCGGACTTCTCGGCGATCATCGACGAGGCCGAGCGCGGAGCGTCGCTGGCGCGTTCGCTGAACGCCATGGCCTTCGACGACACCGGCAGCTGGCGCCCCGTCAACCTGGCCGCAGAGCTCAGAGTGGTCGCGGCGCTACTCGGCCGCGGCAGTGCGGCAGTGCCGATCATGCTCGAAATCGACGATGCTGCGGCTGAAGTTGTCGGCGATCGCGCGCGCCTGCACCAGCTGGTGCTCAATCTCCTGGTCAACGCCCGCGACGCTGTGCGTCCCGTCGGCGGGGGTATCGAAGTGTCGCTCGAGCCCACCGCTTCCGGGGGCGTCCGGTTGGTCGTAGCCGATTCCGGTCCCGGCATTCCGGGGGAGATTCGGGACCGCATCCTCGAACCGTACTTCACGACCAAGGGCAAACGCCGAGGTGGTGGGCAGAGCTGGGGCATGGGACTCGGTCTGACGATCGTCGACGCCGTGGCCCGCTCGACCGATGCGACGCTGACGATCGGGGATCGGCCGGGTGGGGGTGCGATGTTCAGCGTCGAATGGCCACGCACCGCGGTGACGCGACCAGACTTTCCGCTGACTGCACGCACCAAGCGAACCGTCGCACCGGCGTTGGTGCTCCTGGCCGACGACGAAGCGGCGCTCGCGGGAGCGGTCGCCCGACAGCTCCGGCGCTCCGGTCATTCGGTCTACGTGGCGATCAGCGCGGCGGAATGCCGGCGGTTGTTTGAAGAATGCAAGGCGTCGATCGACGTGGCTGTGATCGACGTGCTGCTCGGCGATGGCAATGGCCGGCGCCTCGCCGAGCAGTTCCGGGACGCGCGTCCCGACCTCGGTATTGTGCTGATCTCCGCCACGGCGGGCTCCTCGATCAGCGGCAGCTCGGCGCCCGATCGCATCCTGCTCAAGCCGTTCGACGTGGCCGAACTGGCCGATGCGATCGAGGAGGCGCGACGAGCGGGGCGATCCCGCGCCCAGCTTTCCAACGCCTGAGCGCGGCCACAGCGCTCCGCTCTGCTCTTTCCAGGACGGCGCTTTGGCGAGCGACATCCTCGCGCTAGAATGCCGGGGGTATGGCGGAAGTGACCGAGACGCGCCGCTGGCCGATACGGTCTGCATTGGCGCGTCCCGTTGTCGGCGTCGTGCCGGTGTTCGCGGAAGCAGGTCGAGCCCGCCTGCCGGGGCCCCAGCCCGTTGCGACCGGCATATTGCGCGTCGGACGCCACGAGAGCCTCGCTCTCCGGTTCGAGGATTCGCAGGTGTCGCGCGAGCACGCCGACTTCCACCCTGCCGAAGGCGGCATCCGTGTCGTGGATCTGGGGAGCCGCAACGGTACATTCGTGAACGGCCACAGGGTGGACGACAGCGGAACGTTCGCACCAGTGGGAGCCTGCGTCCGTTGCGGGAAGAACCTGCTGACGGTCGTCGACGACATCGAGTTGTTCGAGCGCGAGGCCCCGTCTACCGAACCGCCGCTCGTTGGCAGCGCGCGGCTGGCCGAGATCCGCCATCTGGTCGCGACGGTCGCGCCGCTCCCCCACGCAGTGCTGCTGCTCGGCGAGACGGGAACCGGAAAGGAACGCGTGGCCGAAGCGCTGCACGCCGCTAGCGGACGGCCGGGGCCCTACATTCCGGTCAACTGCAGCGCCATCCCGCACAATCTCGCGGAGTCCGAGCTTTTCGGGCACACGCGCGGCGCATTCTCGGGTTCGCAGGGCGCGCGAACAGGACTGTTCCGCGAAGCGGAGGGTGGCAGCCTGTTTCTCGACGAGATCGGCGACCTGCCGATGGAGGCGCAGGCGAAGCTGCTGCGCGCGCTGGAAAGCGGCGAGGTGCGCGCCGTTGGCGAGGACCGACCTCGCATCATCGACGTCCGGGTGATTACCGCCACCAACGCCAACCTGGACGCGCTGGCGCAGACCGGGCGCTTCCGTCTCGATCTGCTCCACCGCATCTCGACCTGGAAGATCGAGCTTCCGCGCCTCTGCGCTCGGAAGGAGGACATCCCTCTGCTCGCCACACACTTCCAGCCGTCCAGCCGGATGGAGTTCTCGGTGGAGGCCATGGAACGGCTGGTGCTGTGGAACTGGCCCGGCAACGTGCGCGAGCTCAGAAGCGCGGTGATGACGGCCTCGGCGCGGGCCACGTTCGAACGCACCACCCACATCCTTGTCTCGCATCTGCCGCCCGGGATTGCCGCCGGCACTCCGGCGCCGCCCGTTGCCGCGACTCCGGCCTCGAACGACGACGCCGCGTTCCGGGCGCGCGTCGAGACCGCGCTGAAGTTGCGGAACGGCAACGTTGCCCAGGTTGCCCGGGACCTTGGCTGCGGCAGGCCGTGGCTGTACCAGGAGCTGAAGCGGCTCGACATCGACGTGGACGCGTTCCGCAAGCGCTGAGCCCGGCACGGTGGTACGAGCCGGCGCCTCGCGCTCTCGAGCCATGACCCCGATCGGGCTGGAACTCGCCGGAATTCCGACTAGTATCCCGGTTGCTCTGGCGCTCGGGTTTCCGGCGCCCTAGCTTTAGCCGTGCCGGGATCCGGAGGTGCGGCGAATATCGTCGCTGCCCGAACTGGACGAGGGTGGAGAGCTTGCAGGGTACACACGGCGACAAGGTGGAGTCGGCTGGCGGGGCGCAGGACGCGTCGGGTCGGGCATCGACCAGCGACAGCATGGGAAAGATCCTGGTCGTCGATGACCAGCGGAACATGCGCACCACCCTGGCGATGATGCTGCGGGGGGGAGGCTACGAGGTCGACGAGGCCGCCGACGGCGGTCAGGGGCGCGAGATGGGGGCTACCGGCGCCTACGACGTGGTCATCACCGACCTGCGCATGGGGGAGTACGACGGCATCGAGGTGCTCCGCGCCATCAAGGAAGCCCAGCCGATGACCGAGGTCATCGTCATGACGGCCTACGGCACGATCGAGAGCGCGGTGGAGGCGATGCGGCTCGGCGCCTTCGACTACATCCAGAAGCCGTTCACCGAGCAGGAGCTGATCGTCAAGGTCTCCAAGGCGCTCGAGAGCCGCAAGCTGCACGGGCAGGTGCAGCTGTTCGCCCAGGAGTTCAAGGCTCGCTACCACTTCGACAACATCGTCGGTCGTTCGCAGGCCATCCGCGACATCCTCACGCGCGTGGTCAAGATCGCGCCGACCGACGCCATCGTCCTCATCACCGGCGAGAGCGGCACGGGCAAGGAGCTGATCGCGCGCGCCGTCCACGCCAACAGCAAGCGGGCCGATCGTCCCTTCGTCACGGTCAACTGCGCGGCCATCACCGAGACGCTGCTCGAAAGCGAGCTGTTTGGTCACGCGCGGGGCGCCTTCACCGGCGCGGCCACGGCGCGCAAGGGCCTGTTCGAGGAGGCCGACGGCGGGACCTTCTTCTTCGACGAGATCGCCGAGACGACGCCGTCTTTCCAGGCCAAGCTGCTCCGCGCGATCCAGGAAGGCGAGGTGCGGCGCGTCGGCGAGAACAAGCCGATCAAGGTCGATATCCGCGTGATCGCGGCCACGAACATCGACCTGGCCCAGGCGGTCGAGGAGCGGCGCTTCCGCCAGGATCTGTACTACCGGCTGAACGTCGCCCGCTTCCATCTGCCGCCGCTGCGTGAGCGGCGTGAGGATATCCCGATCATCGTCCAGTTCTTCCTCGACAAGTACAACCGCAAGATGAGCGCCCAGGCGCGCCTGGGCGAAGGCGTTATCGAGCGACTGACCGGTTACGATTTCCCGGGGAACGTGCGCGAGCTGGAGAACATGGTGGAGCAGGCGGTGGCGCTCTCGTCCGGAGGCGTCATCACCGCCGACGACATCCTGCCCCAGCTGCCGCGCAAGGCCACCAAGGCGACGGGCCAGACGCTGGCCGACATCGTCGACGATGCGGAACGCGAAGCGGTGGAAGCCGCGCTCAGGGCAAGCGACGGCAGCCGCGAGCGGGCTGCGGAGGCGCTGGATATCAGTCCGACCACGCTGTGGCGGAAGATGACCCGCCTCGGCATCACTTTCGACAACCGGTAGCGCGACGCACCTGGGCTGGGGCAAGATGCCTTCCAGCCATGCCCGCCCCCAAGCGCGCGAAGAAGAAGAAGGCGACCTCGAACAACGCGCGGCGCCCGGAACCGCCGTGGGCGGGCCTGGATGACGAGCAGTTGCTCGACCTTCGCTTCTGCGACCTGAAGCTGGAGATCAAGGGCACGCTGCTCGAACGCAGGATCGAGCGCCTGTACGACGAGCTCGCCGATCGCGACATCGACTTCCGGCCGCACTGCTGGCTGTCGAGCGAGTGGTTTTCGCCCGACGGCGTGCCGGGCATCGCTATCCCGTTCTATCTCGCGCATCCACGTCTGATGAAGCTCGAGGAGAGCCAGGTGCTCGAGGTGGAGGGCGGCACGCCGCGTTGGTGCATGCAGCTGCTCCGGCACGAGTCGGCGCACGCTCTCGATTCGGCTTTCCGGCTGCACTACAAGCGAAGCTGGCGGGAGGTGTTCGGTCGCTTTTCCGAACCGTACGCGCGCTTCTACCAGCCCAAACCGTACAGCAAGAGCTACGTCCTGCATCTCGATCTCTGGTACGCGCAGAGCCACCCCGCGGAGGACTGGGCCGAGACGTTTGCAGTGTGGCTCGACCCGCACTCGCGCTGGCGCAAGCGCTACCGCGGCTGGAGCGCGCTCAAGAAGCTGCAATACGTCGACCGCTTGATGCAGGACGTTGCCGGCAAGAAGCCCGTCGTCCGCACGCGCGAGCGGTTCGAGTCGCTGCCTCGACTGAAGACCACGCTCCGCGAGCACTACGCCCGCAAGAAACAGCGCTACGGGCTGGACTATCCGAGTTTCTACGATCGCGATCTCCGGCGGCTGTTCCCGGTCCTGCCCGAAGGGCAGAAGGGCCGCTCCGCGGCGGCATATCTTCGCCGCGTGCGCCCCGAGATCCGACGAGCCGTCGCACGCTGGACGGGCGAGTACCAGTACACCATCGATCAGGTGCTCGCCGAGATGATCGAACGCTGCGAGAAGCTGGACCTCAAGGTCGCGCGTGACGAGGCCGAGGTGAAGCAGGACGCGATGATGCTGCTCACCGTGCAGACCATGAACTACCTCCACGGCGGTCACCACCGCCTGGTGAGGTCCTAGGAGGCGCGGGTCCGATGAAGAAGCTGCGCGTCCTGGTCCTGATGCACGAGGATCTCGTTCCGCCCGTCAGTCTCGACGGCTACAGCGAGAAGGAAATCGCCGAATGGGCCACCGAGTACGACGTGGTGGCCGGTCTGCAGAGGCTCGGGCACGAGGTGTACATGCTCGGCGTCGGCTCCGACCTCGGAACCATCCGCAATGCGTTCGCCGAGAGCCGACCGCACATCGCCTTCAACCTGCTGGTCCACTTCCACGGGGTGGCTGTCTACGACCAGCACGTCGTCAGCTACATCGAGCTGCTTCGCAAGCCGTACACGGGCTGCAATCCGCGCGGCATGATGCTGGCGAGGGACAAGGCCCTGTCGAAGGAGATCCTCGCCTACCATCGTATCCGCGTGCCGAAGTTCCACGTCTTCCCGGTGCGCCGGAAGGTGAAGCGACCGCGCAGGCTCGAGTTCCCGCTGGTCGTCAAGTCGATCAACGAAGAGGCATCGCTTGGCATCTCGCAGGCATCTGTTGTCACCAACGACGAGAAACTGCGCGAGCGCGTGGAGTTCATGCACGAGACGTTCGGTGTCGACGTTATCGTCGAGGAATACATCGATGGGCGCGAGCTGTACGTCGGCGTCATCGGCAACCAGCGCCTGCAGACCTTCCCGGTCTGGGAGCTGCCGCTCACGCAGCTTCCGGAGCATGTGCCGCGCATCGCCACCGCCAAGGTCAAGTGGGACCTCGACTACCAGGAGAAGTACAAGATCAAGACGAGTCGTGCCGAAGGTCTGTCATCCGCCGAGGAAGCGCGAATCGCGCGACTGTGCAAGCGCATCTACCGTGTGCTGAACCTCAGCGGCTACGCGCGCATGGACCTCCGGCTTGCCGCCGACGGGCAGGTCTATGTCCTGGAAGCCAATCCCAACCCAGATCTGAAGTACGGCGAGGACTTCGCCGAGAGCGCCGAGAGCGCCGGCATCGGCTACTCCGCTCTGCTGCAACGGATCCTCACGCTCGGGCTCAGCTACCAGGTCGAATGGAAGCGCTGAGGCGCATCCCGTCCGGGTCCAACGTCTCGAGCCGGGACGTGCTCTGGCGGGACGTTCGTGCCAGGTTTCGGCGGTGAAGACCCAGGAGCTCGACTATCGCCTGCCGGACGAGCTGATCGCGTCGCGTCCGGCGCCCGAGCGCGACGGCGGACGTCTGCTCGTGGTCCGGCACGGGGCGAACGAACATCGACGTATCGCCGAGTTTCCGGAGCTGGTTGTCGAGGGTGCACTGCTCGTCGTCAACGACACGCGGGTGTACCGATCGAGGCTGATTGGCGCGCGCCGCGGCAGCGGCGGGCGGGTCGAGCTGCTGCTCTTGTCGCGCGAAGGGGACGCCGGCGGTGTCGAGCGCTGGAAGGCGCTGGGCCGCGCGAACCGGCCGCTGCGTCCGGGTACGCTCGTCGATGCCGGGCCCATCGAGATGGAGATTGTCGAACGCGACGACGACGGCACGCTGCAAGTCGCCGTGCGTGCGGAGGGCGGGGTGGAAGCGGCGCTGGAGCGGCATGGCCACGTTCCCATTCCGCCCTACCTCGGGCGCGAAGACGACGCCGAGGACGTCGAGCGCTACCAGACGGTCTACGCCCGGCATCCCGGGTCGGTCGCGGCGCCCACCGCGGGGCTGCATCTATCGGCGGCGCTTCTGTCCCGGCTTGAAGCGCGCGGCGTCGAGCTCGGCCGGCTGCTGCTGCACGTCGGCGTCGGCACGTTCCGCCCGGTGGCGACCGATGACCTGGACCAGCATCCGATGCACAGCGAGCGGATCGAGGTCGATGCCGTGCTCGCCGCGCAGGTGGAATCGGCGCGCCAGCGCGGCGCTCCGGTCGTTGCGGTCGGGACCACGGTCGTGCGCGCGCTGGAGAGCGCTGCCGATCCCGGGCGACCTGGCCACGTCCGGCCGTACACGGGCGAGACGCGGCTGTTGATCCAGCCCGGCTATCGCTTCTCCGTGGTCGATGCCCTGTTCACGAACTTCCACATGCCGAAAAGCACGCTTCTGGCGCTGGTGATGGCTTTTGCCGGCAAGCAGCGGACGCTCGGCGCCTACGAGGAAGCCGTGCAGAGGTCCTATCGCTTCCTGTCGTACGGTGATGCCATGTGGATTCCGGAGCGGTGCGCGTGAGCTTCTTTTCGCTCCAGAAGACTTCCGGGGCTGCGCGCGCGGGCGTTCTCCGCACGCGTCACGGCGAGGTCGTGACGCCCGCGTTCATGCCCGTCGGCACGCAGGCCACCGTCAAGGCGCTGACGCCCGACGAGGTCGAGGGCACCGGCGCGCGCATGCTCATCACGAACACTTATCACCTGTGGCTGCGTCCGGGCCCGGAAGTGATCCACCAGCATGGCGGCCTGCACGAGTTCTGTCGCTGGCCGCACGCCATCGCGACCGACTCGGGTGGCTTCCAGGCTTTCTCGCTGGCGGCCCGCACGAAGCTCGGTGAAGACGGCTTCGAGTTCTCCTCGCACCTCGACGGCTCGCGTCACCTGCTGTCGCCCGAGGAGTCGATGCGCGTCCAGGGCCTGCTCGGTTCCGACATCGCAATGCAGCTCGACGTGTGCCCGCCGGGGCGCTCTCCGCGCCCGGACCTGGTCGCGGCGGTGGAGCGCACCACGCGCTGGGCCGAGCGCTGTCTTCTTGCGAAGGTCGACGGCCAGGCGCTGTTCGGCATCGTGCAGGGTGGAACCGATGTGGAGCTTCGCCTCGAGCACGCCAAGGCGCTGTCCCGCCTGCCGCTGGATGGTCTGGCGCTCGGAGGCTTCAGCGTGGGCGAGCCGACCTCCGAGATGCACCGCGCGCTCCGCGAGGTGGGGCCGCGGCTGGATCCCGAGCGCCCGCACTATCTGATGGGCGTGGGCACTCCGGCCGATCTACTGCGGGCGATTGGAACGGGCATCGACATCTTCGACTGCGTGATGCCCACCCGCAACGCGCGCAACGGTCAGGTATTCGTGAGCGGCGGCAAGCTCGTTATCAAGAACGCGCGCTACCGCGATGACCTGTCGCCGCTGGAGCCGGGGTGCCCGTGTCCTGTCTGTCGCGGCGGATACACGCGCTCCTACCTCAGGCATCTGTACATCGCGCGCGAGATCCTCGCCCACCGTCTGATCACGCTCCACAATCTCTACTTCTACGAGCGCCTGGTGGCCGGCGCGCGCGAGGCGATCCTCGAAGGTCGCTACGAGCAGTTCGCCGCGGCCAGGCTGGCGGAGCTCGAAGGGGGAGCCTGACCGCGCGCCGGCCGGCGCGCTCGGGCTTCCGGCTGGCTTGCCGGGCAGCCCGACCTTCGGCACCATGCGGGACATGAGGGTACGCGTGCTTGGCCTATGCGCCATGCTCCTGCTGTTTGCTGGCTGCGGCAGCTCGTCCGCACCTCCGCAGAAGCTCGAGCTTCCCAAGGACGGTCTTCCGGCCAGCTGCAATCCGTTCCGTACCGCCGGGGCCTGTGCCTTGCCGTTCCCGTCCATGGCGTACGAGCAGACGGACGCCACGACGAAGACCGGATACCGGCTTGCGCTCGCGTCCGATGCCATGCCCACCTCGGCTGCTGGTGGTCCCTTCGACCCGGCTCCGTGGAATCGTCTGGACGGCTTTTCTCCCGCCACGCCCATCCTCGCCTATTTCAAGAAGAAGATCGACGCGGCGTCGCTTCCGCCCAGGTCGGACTACACAAAGAGCCTCGACCCCAAGAGCGCCACCGTGCTCGTCGATATGGAAACCGACAAGCTGGTCCCGCATTTCAGCGAGGTCGACCTGTCGTCGGACATCACGCCCGACGAACGGCAACCGATAATGATCCGCCCGGCGATCATCCTGAAGCCGGACCACCGCTACGCGGTCGGCATCACCCGTTCGCTGAAGGCGGTCGACGGCACCACGCCCGCGATGCCTCCGGGCTTCAAGAGCGCGCTTTCCGGAGCGAAGAGCGACAAACCGGGAGGCAAGCGCATGCTGGACGACCTGCCCGACGTACTGTCGGCGCTGGAAAAGGCGGGCGTCCAGAAGAAGGATCTGCTGCTGGCCTGGGACTTCCACACGGCCAGCCTCCAGCAGATGACGGGCAACGTGCTGTCGATGCGCGACCAGGCCCTGGCGAAAGTCGGACCCGACGGCATCGGATACAAGATCGACAAGGTCGAGCAGAATCCGACGCCGGAGATCTCGAAGCGCATCACCGGCACGTTCACGGTGCCCAGCTTCCTCACCAACAACGACCGATCCGTGGCGGACACGAAGCTCTCCATCGGCGCCGACGGCAAGCCGAAGATCGTCGAAAACGCGCAGTATCCGTTCGAGCTGGTGATCCCCAAGAGCGCCGAGACGAACGGCCCGTATCCGCTCCTGGTCTACGGTCATGGTCTGCTCGGCAGCATGAATGAGGTGTCGAGCGGGCACACGCGCGGTTTCTGCAATGACAAGGGCTACGTCTGCATCGCGACCGATTGGATCGGCATGTCGTACACGGAAGCCGCGGGCGTGGGTGCGAGCGCAGCGGCGCTCTCCGCGGTCAAGGATGTGAACGACTTCCCCTGGATCGGCGATCGCCTGCAGCAGTCCATGGTGAATTTCATGGTGCTGACGCGGACGGCCAAGCAGATCCTCAAGGACCCGCAGACGTTCGAAAACGGCAAGAGCGCCGTCGTCGATCCCTTCCAGGTCTACTACTACGGCATCTCGCAGGGCGGCATCCTGGGCTCCAGCTTGCTGGCGTACTCGCCCGACATCCAGCGCGGCGTGCTGCAGGTCGGCGGTACCGCGTACTCGCTCATGATCCAGCGCAGCGTGGACTGGACCGAGTTCTACCCGTCGCTCCGCAACGGCTATCCGGACCGGGTCGACCAGCAGCTGGTGATGGCGCTGTGGCAGTCGCTGTTCGACATGTCGGAAGCTTCCGGCACGGCCTACGCGCAGGGCACCCACCCGCCGCTGCCCGGGACCAAGAAGAAGCAGCTGCTCTTCCAGGCTGGAGTGGGCGACTGCCAGGTGACCAATCTCGCGACCGAGATCCAGGCACGGACGCTGGGCACGCCGTTGCTCTCCCCCTCGCCACTGGCTGTGTGGGGCCTCGACGCCACGACAGGTGGCGGCGATCTCGCGCTCACTTTCTACGATCTCGGCCGGCCGCCGCCGCCCGAGACCAATGCCACGCCGCTGTCCGACAACGACGTGCACGGCGACATCCGCAAGTTGCCCCAGAACCAGCAGCAGACGGACCAGTTTCTCCGGACCGGCAAGGTCGAAAACACCTGTGGGGGGCCGTGCTCGTTTCCCGGCTTCCAGCCCTGATGTCGCCCGTGGCTCGGGCGCGGGTTCCTGCGGCGTTGGCCCTCGTTGTGGCAATCCGCGTGAAATTCCAGGCGAATGCGCCAGCATCGTGGAATAATCACCCCGTTTCGACATGAGCTCCGGTCCCAAGAAACAGATCGGTCGCATCCTGTTGCAGCAGAAGGCACTGAGCCCTCGGCAGCTCGAGCAGGCGCTCGCCGACAAGGCGACCGGTCATCGGCTTGCTTCGCGGCTGATGGCGCAGGGGACGATCTCCGACGTTTCGGCGCTCAAGGCCCTGAGCGAGCAACACGGAATCCCCGGCATCGACCTGGGCCAGATCTGTCTCAAGCTTGAAGACCTCGATCTGCTGCCGCGCGAGATCGCGGAAAAGCACCTGATCCTGCCTGTGCTGGTGCGGGACGATCGCCTGTTCATCGCGATGGCCAATCCGCGCGAGAAGAAGGTGATCGACGAGCTCGAGTTCGTGACCGGCAAGAAGGTCTATCCGTACGTCGCGCTCGAGACCGTGCTCGGACAGATCATCGACGAGGCCTACACCAAGAAGACGCGCGGCGAGGACTTCTACGTCGGGCCGCGCTGTCCGCCGGAAGTGCTCGAGAAGGTCGGTCTCGCGCCCGACGGGTCGCCCCTGGCACCGGCGCAGGCGGAGCCGCCGCCCGGCGCGTTGCACCGTCGCACCGAGTCCGGCGGCTTCGAGTCGCCAGGCGTCGTGGTCGACGACGCGGTGGGACGGGTTTCGCAGACCGACGAGATTTCCGACACGGACTTCGGTGACGTGTCGCGGGAGCTCAGCGTCGTCACGGATCTGCCGGAGCACATGCTCGAGTCGCCCCAGGCGTCGGACGACGCCCGGACGATCCTGATCGTCGACGACGAGGCCGATATCCGCAAGATGCTGAAGCGGCTTCTGGGCACGCGCGGATACCGCGTGCTCGAGGCGGACCGCGGCCTGCTCGCGCTCCGCATGGTCAAGGAGCACGCGCCCGACCTGATCGTGCTCGACGCGATGCTCCCCGAGGTGCACGGCTTCGACATCGCTCGCCGCATCAAGGGGAGCAAGCGCTACGGCCACATCCCCATCATCATGGTCAGCGCGGTCTACCGGGGGTGGCGGTACGCCGAGGACCTGAAGCAGAGCTGCGGCGTCGACCACTACATCGAGAAGCCGTTCAGGATTGCCGACGTGCTCCGTTCTGTCGAGGCCTGTCTGGCAGCAGAGCAGCCGAGCGACAGCCAGCGGGCCCGGGAGATCTCCGCCGAGGCCGAGAAGGCGCTGGCCGCCGGTGTCGCGGCCTACAAGGCCGGGAAGATCGACGAGGCTATCGAATACCTGAAGCGGGGCGTCGGCATCGACCCGCTAGCCTACCGCCTGCACTTCCATCTCGGCCTGCTCTTCGGCAAGAAGGGCGAGGTGTACGAGGCGATCAGCGAGCTGGAAACGGCCGTGGAGATCAACTCCCGCCACTTCCCGGCGGTCAAGAACCTGGCCATCCTCTACCAGAAAGCTGGATTCAGGAACAAGGCGGCGGAGATGTGGGAGCGGGCACTCGGCCTGGCGCCCGACGACGCCACGCGCCAGTCGATCAAGCAGCACCTTCTGAGCCTGCTTTGAGGCTCCGGAGAAGTCGTCGATACGGGCGCTGGCCCCGTCATTGTCAGGAAAAGCCACCTGAACGGCACGAAAGAGCTTTCGCCCGGGGCGGGGCCTCGCGCTATCCTCTCCCCGTCCGAAACACCACCGAGGCCCGGGCCCCCAGCTGAATGAAGTTCCTCTGTCCCAGCTGCAAGGCGAAGTACCAGATCGCCGACGAAAAGGTCGCGGGCCGCTCGGTGCGGATGAAGTGCCGCAAGTGCGGGCACGTCATCCACATCAGCAAGGCCGTGACCGAGGGTTCGGTGGCGCGGAAGCTGCCCAGCGACGAGCAGGCAGGGGACGCGCCGGCGTCGCCGACCACCACGCCCTCGCCGACCGCCACGCCGGCCCCGGTTGGCGGAGCTTCGCCAACTCCACGCGCTTCACCGACCGCCACGCCGGCCCCGGTTGGCGGAGCTTCGCCGACCGCCACGCCGGCTCCGGTTGGCGGGGCCTCGCCAACTCCAGGCGCTTCGCCGACCGCGTCACCTGCGCCGGTGGGGCGTTCGCCGTCGGCGCCACGCGCCGCGGGCGTGCCGCGTCCGCCGCGGGTATCCCCTCCGCGGGCAGCGCCGCCGCGCCCGGCGCACGCCACCGCGCCTGCTCGCGCTCCGGGTGGTGCAGCTCCGGTGACGCATGCGCCGTCCGCTCCCGCCGCGAATCTGCTCGCACCCGATGCGAACGCTCCGAACGCGCCTGCGCGCGAAAGCGGTGGTTCCAATGGTTCGGCGGCAGCGCTTGGCCTGGTGCGCTACGACGACGACGAGGAGCGCACCATGATCGCGGGCGTGGGGGCGCTGGCGGGAGCCTTCGCCCAGGCCGTTGCCGCGCCCGAGTCCCACGCGCTGCCTGATCTCGTCGGCTCCGAGGAATGGTACGTCGGCATCAACGGCGTCCCGGTTGGCCCGATCCGCTTGAGCGAGCTGCGCTCCAAGGCTGCTTCCGGTGCGATCACCGAGGAGTCGCTGGTCTGGCGCGATGGCTTCGAAGAGTGGATGCCACTCAAGACGTTCCCGGAGCTGGTCGCGATCGTGGATGAGGGCGTGTCGAGTGCCCGCGCTTCGCTGTCGCCGCTGAGCCCGGAACGTCGGGTCGTTGCCTGCCGCGCAGATGACACCGATGAAGGATCCGTTCGCGGCGCCGGCAGCACCGCCCGCTGGCGGGGCGCTCGCCGATCCGTTCGCCGCGACGCTGCCTCCAGAGGCCAGGAGCGCGACGGGCCCAGCGGTGGTCACGGAGAAGAGCACTGTCGACGACCTCGATCTCGACGCGCTCGTCCCGCGGCGGCGCGCCTCGTCCTACGCACCGTGGATCGCGGTCGTGGTCGCGTTGATGTTCGGCCTCACCATCGGCTTCGTGGTGTTCAGTCGCCAGAAGCCCGCGCAGCCCATCGTCAAGTACGTGCAGGTGCCGGCGAAGGGCTCGGAGAAGTCCACCGACAAGCCGCAGGCGGACAACGCAAACGACGACAAGGGCGAGGACGACCAGAAGAAGACGGCGGCGAACACCAAGCCGGCCAAGGCCGGCACCGCCCACGCGACTGGCCACGCGGGCTCGGCCACGGGCAAGACATCCAACAAGGGGAAGGGTGGGGGACTCAGCGGCCTCACGGGTCTCTCGGGTCTCTCCAAAGGCCCCCACGTCGGTCCCTCGGGAGGGTCGCACGCGGAAAGCTCCGGCCAGCCTCTGGACTCGTCGGCGGTGCAGCGCACCGTGGGTCGCTACACCGGCAGCGTGAAACGCAGCTGTTGGCAGCCGGCCCTCGACACGCGTGACAAGGACGCGCCCTCTTCGGCGCGCGTAGCGGTGACGATCGAGGTCTCGCCGTCGGGCAGCGTCCGCGGCGCGAGCACCACGGGCGATCCGCGCGGGTATCACGGCCTGGCCAGCTGCATTTCGAGCCGTGTGCGCGGCTGGCGATTCCCCGCTTCGAGCGGCAGCACGACCGTAAAGGTGCCGTTCGTCTTCGCGGCGCAGTAGGCATGGAAAATCGCGCGCCGGCGGAGCGTGTGCCCCGCCGGCGCGGTCGCAGCCTTCCGTAAGCCGGGTTCTGTCGCTCTACCGGGTCTCCCCGGTTCGAGCTGGCGATCATTCATCTGGGACGCCCGTCGCCGGGCGCCTCGTGCGACCTACCCTGGGGCTCGGGCGGGCAGCCCTCGAACGCCCCTATACGCGGTCTTGCTCCGGGTGGGGTTTGCCGTGCCGCAACCGTTGCCGGCTGCGCGGTGGGCTCTTGCCCCACCGTTTCACCCTTGCCCGGAGCGGCGAGGCCGGTCCGGGCGGTCTACTCTCTGTGGCACTTTCCTCGAGGTCACCCTCACCGGGGGTTACCCGGCACCCTGCCCTGTGGAGCCCGGACTTTCCTCTCGCGAAAACGCGAGCGATCGCCTGGACTGCTACGACGCAGCGGAGCGTAGCACGAACAGGCTGCCTGGTCGGCGGCCTACGCCGCAGCGCTCGACAGTTCCAGAATCTCGCTGCTGGGGCCGGTCATGTCCGTGATGCGCGTGCGCAGCTTGCGCTTGGCGCGCGCTTCCAGCTGCCGGGCCCGCTCGCGCGACACGCCGAGCCGGCGTCCGATCTCGGCGAGCGACAGCTCGTCCTCCCTGTCCGCCATCAGCCGGTGCTCGACGATGTAGCGCTCGCGCTTGTCGAGCGTCTCCACCGCTTCGCGAACCGTGTCACGCATGATGTCCTGCACCTCGCTGCCAGCGAAGGTCTGCTCCTGATCGATGTCCGGCGAGACCAGCGTGTCCACCAGACTCGTCACCGAGTCGTCGAACACCTTGCTGTCGAGCGAGACATCGCGCGCCTCGAGGCGACGCATCATGGATACGATCTGCGGGCGCGAGACGCCGAACTTCTCAGCCAGGAGCTCGTCGGCATGCTCTCCCTCGCCCACCAGGTTCGTGATGCGTACCCGCTCGCGGCGCAGCTTGAAGAACATCTTCGAGCGAAGCGCGCCGGAGCCAACGCCCACCAGGCTCCACGAGCGGATGATGTAGTTGAGGACGTAGGCGCGGATCCAGTAGGCCGCGTAGGTGACGAAGCGATTGCCGCGCTCCGGTTCGAACTTCTTGAGCGCGTGCACCACGCCGAAGTTCCCTTCGGCGATCAGCTCCGCCATCGGCAGGCCATAGCGCCGGTACTTGAGCGCGATGGCCACGACGTAGCGGAGGTGCGCGCGCACCAGCGCGTCGGCGGCCGCCTCGTCGGCATCGTTCTTCCAGCGCAGTGCGAGCTCGAGCTCCTCTTCGCGTGAGAGCTTCGGGTACTGCTGCACCGACGACATGTAGCGGGACACAGAGGAATCGATTTCGCGTGCCATGGTTTTTCTTACCTTACGTAACGAGAATTTTGTGTCGTGTCTCACGCTGGAAGTTCTAGAAGTTCGAGCCCCCGAGCCCTCTACTGGTTCCAGCTCATCTGTTGAACAGCTTGTGTCCTGGACACTGGCTTGTCAATAGCAGCGATGACACTCTCAAATCGGTGAGTGCTCTATGCTTGGTGTTCACTCGAATTTTATTACGAGTCACCACGCGTGACGGTTCCATCCAAAAGCAGGATGCACCGTCGTTTTCTTCCGAGCGCGCCCAGACGGCTCGTTGGAAGCCTCACAGCTGCGCGCAGGGCTATATTTCGTGGTGCAATGCCACGATAAGAGCCTAAAACTGTGGCAAAATGACACAGCAACGCTCCTCGCCCAGTCGGGCGAGGGCGTCGAGGCCTCCGGTGTGCAGCAGACTGCCGGGGACGGCTAGACCTGGAACGACGAGCCGCAGCCGCAGGTCCCGGTCACGTTCGGGTTGCCGAACTTGAACCCGGAACCGTGGACGCCTTCGACGTAGTCGATCTCCGTGCCGTCGAGGTACTGGAAGCTCAGCGGGTCCACGTACAGCTTCACGCCGTTCGACTCGAACGTCTCGTCCATGTCCGTCGGCGCATCCTCGAAGTACAGATCGTACTGGAAGCCAGCGCATCCGCCCCCGATCACGCGCAGCCTGAGACCCTGCCCATCGAGGCCCTCGGTCTGGGCGATATCCTTGACCTTGTCAGCTGCGAGTGTGGTTATCGAGATCATCGCGGGCGGGTCCTCCGTGCGGCTTGCGAATACTCCTGCGCCCATGGATCGGCGCCTGATCACGGACAAGTATACGCATCGCCCACCGCTATCGCCAGGGGGCGCATGATCCAGCCCAGCCGGCAATTTCCGGCGCAGGTGTCGAGGCTGTTTGCAGCTGATTTCAAGGCATCCTGGCGTCTGGTCGCGTCCAGGTGAGCATGGTACGACGCCATGCGCTTCTTTGCCTGTCATGTCGTCCCGCCCCCAATTCCGTACCGTCGGCGTGCTGGTCTCGCTGGTCGCGCTCTCGGGCTCGGCGGCGGCCGCGGCGGCGAGCTTCGACCCGACGGGCATGCTGGTGCTGGACCCGCACGCCACCTGGACGCTCGGCTTCGAGCCTGGCGATCCCAATCTGCCGTCGAACGGATCTGCCGACGCGGGCGACGCTGGTCTGGACGCTGGTGGAGCTGCCGACGCCGGCCCTCCGCTCGATATCACCCAGGACCCGGATGCGATCCAGGGCAGTCACGTACTGCACGTCGCGCAGTACCAGGGCATCAACATCCCGGTCTCGCTGTCTGCCGACTCGCACACCTATCGCGTGAGCCTGTGGGCGCGTGGCGAGGTCATCGCGACCACCGAGGCAGGCTACGAGAAGGGCCGCATCGACGAGTACGGCCAGCTGTTTCCGACCGGGCGCATGACGAGCGACGGCTGGTACGAGCTGTCGACCGACGCGTTCGCGTTCGATGCTTCACACGCCAAGGTCGTGCAGGTCGGTCTGTTCTCGCCGGCCGCCAAGGGCGCCGACGTTGACGCCATCGAGATTTCCGTGTCCGGGCCGGCGGTGCAGGAGGACACCTGCGCGGGGGCAAACGACCCGCTGTCCTGCGGTCCCGATCAGGAGTGCCAGTGGGGACACTGCCGCAACATGGCGGCCCAGGTCCCTCCGCTGCCGCCGGTCGCCTACCGCGACCAGCTCGTCAGCTATCTCGACGCGCGCTTCCACTATCTGTTCGGACCATTCGAGAACCGCCGCCGTGATCTGCCGAACGCGCGTGCCGAGATCGACGCGATGCGCTCCGCGACGGACGCATGGAGCTTCTGGAAGCACTTCAAGGTCGCGGTGCATCGGCTGCACGACTGGCACACGCAGGAGAGCGATCTCGCGGGCTACGTGATCGACAATCCCAAGCCGATCGCGGTGTGTTTCATCGAGGGCAAGGCCGACGCTTCGCAGGCGGCGGTGCCGTCCGCTCCGGGCTATCTCGACGTGCTGGTGTCGCACGTCGGCGACGTGAACACTTTCGGGCTGCACACCGGTGACCGCCTGGTCAGCGTCGATGGCCGCCCTCCCATCGAGTGGGCGCGCTCGCTCATCGGCGTCGACGACGGCTTCTGGACCGCGTCCAACCACGAGACGCACGCCGAGGACGCCTCGCGGCTCGGGTCGCTCATCGCGCGCTTCGCTGATCACATCCAGGTGCTGCGCTGCGACTCGAGCAGCGGCACCTGCGCGTCCAAACCCGAGACGATTTCCATCAGCGACCTGCCGCCGTCTCCGCCGGGGACGTCCCGCGGCATCAGTTGCGACAACCGGCCCTTCCTCCACGTGCCCGGCGCGAAGCACTCCTCATACGGGACGTACTCGGGGCTTGCCGACGAGAGCAATGCCACCGAGGCGATCTACGGCCTGCAGTGGAGCTCGCTGTACGTCACCGGGGGCGGAGGGCAGGGCGACGTGGGGCCGGCTCTCGACGCAGCGGTCGCCCTCTGGCGCAGCAAGGCCCGCGGGGTGATCCTCGATCACCGCACTGGATTCGGCGGCACCTCGCTCGGCCCGAAGAAGATCTGGGATTTCGTCCGCAAGCCGACGCCGCTGGATATCTTCGTGTTCCGCGACAGCTCGGACGAGCAAGGCCCGCAGAACACCATCGAGGGCGTCACGCTGTTCAACAAGCTGGCGAAGCTCGGCGAGACCGAATACGCCGGAAGTTCGAATCCGGACCTCGCCGTTCCCGTCGCGTTGCTCACGACGCTCGACGGTTCGGCCAGTGACTGGTTGCCGCTCGGCGTGAAGGGCGCACCGAACGCGCGCATCTTCGCTCCCTACGAGACGGCGGGCGGATTCTCCACCCGCTTCCAGTTCGCATACTGGATGGGGCTGGGCTACTCGATCGCCGTGGGTGACACCGTGAGCGCCAACGGTAACATGCTCAACGGTCACGGCGTGGCGCCCGACGTGCAGGTTCTGCCGTTGCAGTCGGACCTGCTTGCCGGTCGCGATACGGTCTACGACGCGGCGCTCGCCTGGGTGCGTTCGGAGCTGAAACCATGAAGCGGGTTTTCGCTCTGGCGACCTTGATCGGCGCAGTGGTTGTGGCCTGCGGCAGCGGCACCGCGGTCAATCCGCTGCCCGGCGGCCGCCTCGACGCGGGAGCGGAAGCCAGCACATCGTCGCCGCCGGACAAGCCGGGTACGCCGCCATCGCCCCCGAAGGTCAAGCGCACGGTCATCCAGCGCAATCCCTACGGTGACATTGCAGCCAGCGATAACCTGCTCTGGGATGGAGACTTCGAGTGGCAGACCGCTTTCGGTGACGAGTACGGCTGGGTCGATGCATCGCTGTTCATCGGCGTCGGCACCTTCCCCGAAATCAAGATCGGCGCCGAGTGCCACAGCGGGATGAAGTGCGGCTACATCGTCGCGCACGGCAAGGCTTCGGCGATCGGGGTGGCGCCGAGCGGCGCCCAGGTGAGCGCGAGCGCATGGGTCAAGCCGCCTTCGGACAATTGCTCCGACGTGCACGTGCAGCTGTTCAGCTGCAGCGCGACGGGCGACCCGGCTGTGCCGCTGACCGACGCCGACGGCAAGACCGACGCCGGCGGCTGGTGCCATTTCCAGGTTGTCGCTCCCCAGCGCACCAGCGCCACCTGCATGGCCTTCGACGCACAGTTCGGTGGCAACGGCGAAGCGTTGATCGATGACGCGGTGGTCCACGCTGCGCCGCCTGGCGCGCAGCCGCTGATGGCGTTCGGTCCACCGTCGCCGCGCGACATCGCTACGGTGCAGCAGATGCAGAAGATCCTGCAGAAGTACCTCCAGCCGACGACGCGTCCGCCGAGCGCCGCGCTCCAGGCCTACCGCGCATGGAGGGGGCGATGAGCGCTCGCACGCCGGCCCTGCTTCTTGCCACAGCCGTGCTCTTCGCCCACGGCGCCGCCCGGGCTGCGAGCTTCGATGCGGCCGGGCATCTGGTATTCGATGCGGATGCCGTTGCCGCGCAGTCGTTCGAGGACTCGGGCAGCACTGCCGAGGGCGGGACGTTCCAGGTCACCTGCAACAACACCTGCACCTGGGAGACGCGGGGGGGCAGCCCGGTGACGAGCTGGCGCTGGAAGGCTCGCGCTACGTCCACATCAAGGCCCTGCGGGATCCGTTCGACGTCGAAGTGCCGCTGCCAGCCGTGGACGCTTCGTATCGCTTCAGTGTCTGGGTGCGTCACGGACGGGCATCGGCGCGTGCCGTGTTCGAATACACCTCGCAGGATCGCGACTCGGAGGTCGGATACATGTTTCCGACCGGGCGCGTCACCAGCGACGGCTGGGTCGAGCTCGAGTCGAATCCGGTGAGCGTCACGGGCAGCCAGCTCGCCCGGGCGTACGTGCGCCTCGACCAGACCGAGGCGGACGTGGACGCGATCGAGGTCGTGCCCGCCGGCAACTACGATCCCGGCAGCACCTGTCTCGGCGCGTTCGACCCGGTGTGCGAGCCGGGCAGCGTGTGCATCTCCGGACGCTGCCGGCAGGGTGACCGCTACGTGCCGCCGCTGCCGCCGATCGCCTATCGCAACGGCGTCGTCGACTACCTGATCGGGCGAGTGAAGCACTTTTTCGGCGGGCACTACTCGCGCACTCACTACCTGCCGGGCGCGCTCGTCGAGATGGAGAAGATGCGCACGGCGACCACGCCATGGAGCTTCTGGAACGACTACTTCCAGGGCATGCGCATGCTGCACGACTGGCACACCGACACCTCGTCGGCCATCGGCATCCACAGCAGTCCGCGGCGGCTCGGCGCGTGCTTCGTGGAAGGGCAGGCCGATCTCTCGCACACCACCTGGCCCGCCGCGCCGGGGCACGAGGACGTGCTGGTCGCGTACACGGGCCCGGACAACACGATGGGGCTGCATGCCGGCGATCGTCTGGTCGCTGTCGACGGGGAAAATCCTATCGAGTGGGCGCGCTCGCTCACAGGGGTCAACTGGGGCTACCACGCCGCTGACGACCCGCATGTCGACGCAGACTTCGTCGAGGCAATGCGCGATCTCATCACGAGCTACGCCAGGGACTTCAGCGTGATCCGCTGCGACTCGTCCAGCATGACCTGCTCCGACACGATCGACACGATACCGGTCACGGACATTCCGGTGGGCGGCAAGGTGGCCTACTGCGACAACCGCCCGGCCTACCACCTGGAAAACCCGCCGTCGTCCCAGGCCGTTACGATGCACTACGCCGGCTTCTCCAACTGGCGGGACAAGGTGGTCGATTCCCAGCCCGGCGAGGACATCTACGGCATCACCTGGGACTCGCTCTACGGTCCGCAGGTGGACACATTCCTGCAGGACTCGGTCAATTTCTTCAAGCAGAACGCTCGCGGCGTCATTCTTGATCACCGTGCCGGCAACGGCGGGACCATCGACGCGCCCGAGAAGCTCACCCAGCTCGTCCGCAAGCCGTTCGATCTATCGGTGGGGCCGACCTTCATGTCTGTGGCCGACTACAACGGTCCGGATACCCAGGCCGAGGGGCTCGCGCTGTTCAAGTCGGGCAACGGCACGCTCTACCACGTCGGCAGCGATAGCGCCGACCTGAAGCTGCCTGTTGCGCTGATCGTCGACCGCGACGGATCGGCCAGTGACTGGCTGCCGCACGGCATGAAGGGCGCGCCGGACGTGCGGATCTTCGGACCGCACCAGACGGCGGGCGCGTTCTCGTCGTTCTACCAGTTCCAGTACTGGTCACGGCTGTCGTGGCAGTTTGCCAGTGGCGACACCATCGACTACCAGGGCAACGCACTGCTCGGTCACGGCATCCAGCCGGACGTGATCGTGGACCAGACGCAGTCCGGACTGCTGCAGGGCAAGGACATGCCCTACGAAGCGGCGCTTGCCTGGGTGAGGAGCCACCTCAAATGAGCGCTGCGCGCATTGTCCCGGCTCTAGCGAGCCTGGTGCTCGCGCTGTCGGCGTGCAGCGGCACGACGAGCGTGGACCCCGTAGCTACAGGTGGTGTCGGCGGCGCGGACAGCGGCGTGGACGCGGCGGGCAGCGGCGGGCAGTCCCCGGTACCGCCGGCCCAGACAGCCCAGCGCGTGCGCACCGTCGAGCAGCGCAATCCCTACGGCAACACGAACATCAAGAACAACCTGATGGTCGACGGCGATTTCGAGTTCACCGGCGCGTCGGGTCAGTACGGCTGGTATGCGATCGCGAACGGGCAGCAGGCGCAGTTGGTGCGCGAGACGGGTGGTCTTTGCCACTCCGGCGTGGCGTGTGGCGTGATGACGCCCGGCACGGACTTCCTCGGGCAGGCTGCCGCGCCGGCCAACAAGGCCTTCAAGGTCAGCTTGTGGATCAAGCCATCGAACGGCGACTGCAACGCGGTGAAAGCGTCGATCATCAAGTGCTCGGTGGCCCTGCCCATCGTGCTGTCCAGCGTCACGCCGGTCAGCGACAAGCCTGATGCCAGCGGCTGGTGCCATCTGGAAGGCTCGCAGGCGGCGATGACGACCCAGCCCTGTCTGTTCCTGAAGGCATCCGCCGACAAGGTGCTCGTGGACGACGCCTCGCTGGTGGGTGAGACGAATCCAGGCTCGAAGGCACTAGCGGCAACGGTGCCCAGTCCGGAACTCTATCAGCATATCAAGCGGGCGCTCGACTGGGTCCACGGCCACATGTTGATCGGGCGGGCTCGGCCCGGTCTGCCCTGAACGGAACTGGTCGTTTCCGGGGTGAGTCTGGCAGTTGCGGCGGTTTGCGGCGTCGTCGGAGTGCGCAAGCGCTGCGCGTCCCGACGACCGCCGCATCCGATGGCGTGTCGCCCTTGACGCGCGCGCGCGGCGGGCCCTTGCTTCAAGACGTGACGACTTTTCCGTATTGCCGCTCGACTGCTGGCGCTCCTGTCGGGGTGTCCGTTGCTGTGGCGGCCGGGTTCCTGCTGTCGACTCTGCCTGCTCGTGCCCAGGAGCCCCCGCCTCCGCCGCCCCCTGCCGCCACCGCGGACGCGAGCGCCGCGCCGCGCACGGTTCCGCCGCCGCCTCCGCCGTCGAGCGAGCCGCCGTCGAGACCCGGGATCTCGGTCGAGACGCCGCCGCCTCCACCCGCGCGGCCACGGACCTACCACATGCACGATGGGTTCTATCTGCGGATGAGTCTGGGCGGCGGATTCATCGGCAGCACCGTCAGCCAGAATGGCCTGGCGGACACCACGCTGTCCGGTGGTGGTGGTGCGTTCGATCTGATGATCGGCGGGACACCGACGCCCGGCGTGGTGCTCGGAGGAGCGCTGCTCGGCAACACGGCGCCGAATCCGAGCTACGAGATCGACGGCAAGCAGCAGGACGTCAACGCCACGCTGAACTTCGCGATCCTCGGCCCGTTCATCGACGGTTTTCCGGACCCGAAGGGCGGCTTCCACGTAGGAGGAATGCTCGGCGGTGCGGGCCTGTCACTCGAGGACAACGCCACCGGCGGCAGTGTGAGCACCTCGTATGCCGGCTACGGCGCCGGGGTATGGATCGGTTACGCGGCCTGGATCGCGCCGCAGTGGTCGATGGGTGGAATGCTGCGCTTGACCGGCGCGCGCACGGTACACGCCGCGTCGGGCAGCGAGCCGGAGCGGACGACGACCGCACGCGCGATCACGATCCTGTTCACGGCGCTCTATCACTGAGCGCGCGGGCGCGCGGGCTGGCGCTTTCGACCCTGCGCGTCGCCGGCCTTGTCGCCGACAAGCCACAAAAGGCCCGAACGGCAGGCGGCGACCATCCTGTGCGGACCAGCCGGTGTCACGCCGACGGGGTCGGCGCAGGCGGTGCCGGGTGCAGTGTGGATGTCGCCTGCGGGCGTCACGACGCCGGCGTCGAGACCGGGGCGCGCGAAGCCCAGCGTGCCGGTGCGGTCCACGATGAGCGGGGGCAGTGTTGTGCGTCGCACCAGCATCGGAGCGACCTTGCTGCCCGGCGCCACCGTGCCGGAGAAGAGCGCAACGTGCAGGAGTTCCTTCCCCGACGCGTCGTGGCCGAGCACCAGTCCGTCGGTAGTCGCGGTCAGTGTCTCGTGACCGCGCGTCACGGCGGGCGAGCCGAGCAGCGAGATGGAGCTGTCGTCGAGGCGCACGTGCCGGATTCCGGTATCCAGGTCCAGCTCCACCAGCCGGTGCTGGTCCACCGAGGCGCACAGGCTTCGTGACGAACAGAGTGCGGGCCAGCCGTCGATCGTGCCTCCGAGGCTGCCGATGAGCGAGGGCCCATCCGGCGGCTGCCACGACAACACACTGCCGCGCTGCGTGACCGCGAGCAGCGAGCCGCCTCGCGCGAGCAGCGCCTGTACTGTTTCCGGCGCGTCCGCGGTCGATATGATTCCGCCTGCCGGCCCGACGCGGATCAACCTATTGCCGAGGGAGAGCGCTAGACCGCCGCCTGGCAGAGGTAGAGGTGCGCCGACATGGGGCCTGGCCAGGCCGGGTGCCGGCAGCGCGCGCTTGAACCGGATGTGGCCCTTTGCGTCGATGCCAATCAACGCCGGGCCCGGAACCAGGACGACGCGCGTGCCGTCGCTCGTGATCACCGGCGTGGTGAGTGGCGCGCCGCGTCCGGTGCGCACGGTCCAGGCGGTCTTGCCGTCGGGAGCGATCTGCACGACCTGGCCGATCGCGCTTGAAATCACGATCGCCCCCGTGCTGTCCACGCCGACCGAGTGCTCAATGCCGCCCTGGGCGCGGGCGCGCCACAGCACACGCGGCGAGACCGGCAGCGGGCTCCTGCTCAGGCCGGTACGCCCTGGATCGAGCCGCAGCATTGCTGCGGGGGCGGCCGGAAGCCCAACCACGAGCTCGTGGGGCAGGGTTGGATCGAGTGGCTGCGCGGCCGCGAGGCTTGCCGCGGCGACGAGTCCTGCCGAAACCACCGCTGCCAGCGTCCGGCTACTCCGCACGGACCACGTACTCCTGGTCGCCCGCAGGCGCGACGCGCGGGTGTGGCGTGGGAGCCCACGGATTCGGCACCAGCTCGAGCTTGACGCAGGCGCTGTCCGGAGCCGACCCCAGCGGGACTTCCGCGCTCTTCCACGGGCTCTTCACATCGCGCGGCGATGCCTGGAAGCTGCCGCCCGCGTGCACGCGCACCGGGATGCCGTCGTCGGGACCGCCGATGGGCGTGACCTGCAGCACCGCGAGGTCCGGTCTGGTCGCGGCGTCTTTGACGACGAAACACACCTTGCCGCTGCCGGGCGGGGCGCACACCACGTCCACGTCGTGCATCCACGCTATCTGGCCGTGGAAAGCCTGTCCTCGTGCGACCGTGTTCGCATCGCGCCGGCTGTCGTTCGGTTCGACCTCCTGGTCCTGCCCGGGCTTTGCGGCGGAAAGCTTCAGTCGGTACACGTCCGAGATGTTCTCGAGCACCGGCGGTGCAGGGTCGGCGGTGTAACGCTCGCGATCCTGCATCACGCCCAGCAGGTAATCGCCAGGCTCCAGATCCAGCGCCTTGACCACCAGGCCCCGTCCGGGCGCGCCGGGACAGTAGCGCCCGAGCGGGCTCTGGAGGCCGACGCGGTAGACGTACGTGCACAGCGCCATGTTGGGCAACGCGGTGGTGGTCAGACGTACGGCCTTGGTGCCGGGCGGCACCGTCACGCTGTAGAAATCACGGTCGCTGTCCTGCGGGTCCAGGCGCCGCCCGATCTGTCCGCGGACCTCGCTGCCGAAAGGCAGTGGCGTGGCAGTGCCCGGCGAGTTGTTCGGCTCGACTTCCGACCCATTGAAGTCGCGCGATCTGCTGGCCGTGGTCCACAGCTTGTAGCCGCCGAATGCGAGTGCGACGAGCACCAGCCCGAAGCTCGCCGTCGCGTACTGGCCGCGACGCTTGAGCTTCTTCTCGTAGCGCTCGACCTCGCCCCGCGTCACGGCTTCGCGATCCGCGGCGGCCAGTTCCCGCATCTGCTTGGAGTCGAGCAGCAGATCCACGCTGCTCTGTCCGGCGCCGCGCAGCTCGTCGACCAGGGCCTGCTGCAGGTCGCGCACGCTCTGGAAGCGTCGCTCGGCGTCCTTCTCCAGCGCCCGCATCACGATCGCGCTCAGCGCGCCCGGGATACGGAGATCCGGGAAGCGACGGCTGGGCGCTTCGGGCTCTTCGGTCAGGTGCTTGGTGAGGATGCCCATCGGGGTCGCCGAGTCGAAGACCGGTTGACCCGTCAAGCAGACGTACATCAGGGCGCCCAGCGAGTAGACGTCGCTGCGCGGATCCACGGCCTCGCCGCGGATCTGTTCCGGCGACATGTAGAACGGCGTGCCCACGATGGCGCCGCGCGTGGTCACCTCGCCCAGCTCCTTCGATTCGCGCAGCTTGGCCAGCCCGAAGTCGAGGACCTTGACGACGTCGTCTCCCGCCTGGCCTTTGATGATAATGATGTTCTCGGGCTTCAGGTCGCGGTGCACGATGTCGTGGTCGTGCGCTTCGGCCAGCGAGCTGCAGATCTGGATCACGATGCGCGACGTGCGCGCGGGTCCGAGTGGGCCGCTGCGGCGCACGATGCGGCCCAGATCGCTGCCGCGCAGCAGCTCCATCGCGAGGTAGGTCATGCCCTCGGAGCTGCCGAAGTCGAACACCTGCACGGTGTTGGGGTGCGATAGCTTGCTTGCCATCAGCGCTTCGCGCTTGAAGCGGGCGACCAGCTCCGTGTTCCTGCCGAGCTCGCCGGTCAGGATCTTGAGCGCCATCAGCTTGCCGATCCGCGCGTGCTCGACCTTGTAGACCACGCCCATTCCGCCGCGTCCGAGCGGCTCGATGATGCGGTACCGATCGGCAATCACAACGCCGATCAGCGGGTCGGCCAGGTGCGTTTCGTCGTCGCTCGGCGTATCGCCTGCCAGTGTGGCGGCGCCCACCAGGCTCACCATGCTGTCCGCACCGGCTACCGACGACCGCTCGTTATCGCCCTCCTCGCTTCCCGTTTCCAGCCGGATGCCGCACTGGCTGCAGAAGCGGGCGTCGCCCAGATTGCGGGCGCGGCACGCGGGGCAGACCTGGAGCTCGGCTGCCGACTCGCTCACCGCGCCGCTCCCTTCAGGAAGAAGTCGACGGCAATCTCGGGGATGGTGCTGCCCCGCCGGGGGCCATCGACGCCGCGGGTGACCTGTCCGAATGCGGTGAGCTTGTCGTTCCTTTCGAAGTGGCCGCTCTCGCCGTACACGAGCCGCGCCAGGCAGGGGCCGTGCCGGCAGCCGCCGGACACGTCGAACAGCACGTAGCTGCGGTGGTGGTCCGTCCGCGCTTCAACCACCTTGCCCGCGAGCGCTACCGCCTTTCCCTTCTTCGAATCGATCGCACCGGAGATGTCGGCGTAGCTCTTTATGGCGTTCTTCTGGAACTTCGCTGCTTCGTCGCGCAGGCTCTTCACACGCTTCACGTGCAGCGGGAAGAGCCGCGGCGCGCGGTCCTTGGCCGTCGCTCGGACGTTGATCGTCGTCTCTCCCACTGCCGAGACGTTCATCAGCTGGGCGAAGCTCCCTTGCGCGTCGACCTTGATGGGCCGACCGCCGACGCTGACCGCTCCGCCCTTGGCGGTGTGGCCAGCAAGCATGAAAGTCTGCGCATCCGTTACGATGCGCGGACCGGGCGCATCGATCACCAGCGGGACGATGCCGAGCTGGAATTTGACCTCGCCGCTGTCGGGTGCCTTCGCATGCGGTGGCTTGACGCTGTAGGCCACCTTGCGTTCCAGAGGCTGGACGTTGCTGGCCGCGCCCGTCAGATCGTGGGTCACATCCACGTCGTAGTGGGCTGTGCCGTCGGCTGCGAGAGCGACGGGCTTGCCATCGACCGTCACCGAAGAGCCCTTCTGTGCCGTCACCGTCACCCGCAGCTTCGGCGGTTCCTCCGAAAGGAGCGAGAGGTCGCCGCGCACGCGGTAGTCGACCGGGACGGTCAGCGCGATCGTGGAGGAGTGGCTCTCGCCGGGTCGCGTCAGCGCGATCTCGAGATCGTTGTCGCCCATGTGCAGGGGGCGAGCCACCGGCAGGACGGCGTGGCCGGCCTTGAACGTCGCGGTCCCCTTGCCGAGCGTCGCCCGGGTTCCGTCGGGACATCCCGGGCAGCCGAGCTCGAGCTGCTCGTGGTTCTGCTGGTCGAGCGTGACCTTGGCCGATAGCGGACCGCTGCTCTTCCACAACACTGCGACGACGACCACGCCGGCCAACAGCGCCACGAATCCGACGATCGCCAGCACGGCGACGAGCGACACGCGCCGCGGCTTGTGCCCCGGCAGTACGGACAGGTCTTCCGGGGTTGGAGCGGCTGCGGTTGCGGGGGGCGCAGCAGCTGCGTTCCAGGCCGGGGCGGCGGGCGCTGGTTTTTCGGCGGTCGGATGGAGCGGCGCGATGCCGGGATGCGCGATGCCCAGCATGGTCTTCTGGGCCGAGGCTATCGGCAACGACTCCGGTGCTGCTGCCGGGGCAGGCGGCGCGGCTTGGGGCGCCTGGTTCGGTTGCTGCGGCGCGATGCCGAGCATGGTGCGCTGCAATCCACCCTGCGCCTGGGGTTGTGCTGCGGCGGGCTGTGGTGCGGCGCCGGTCGCAGCAGGTGTGACCGCACCCACTCCGAGCATGGTCTTGTGCGCCGCGATTCCGCCAGCGGCAGCCGGAGGTCCCTCTGCCTGGCCGGGCCAGGTCGGGGCTGTGGCGTCCGGTTGTGGCGTCTGGGCTGGCGGCGCGTCGGGCCAAGTCGGCGACACGGCTTTCGTCGGAGCTTCGCCCCCCACACCGAGCAGGGTCTTGTGGGGATCAGCCGCGGGCGCGGCGGGTGCCGGGCCGGCGCCCACGCCCAGCATGGTGTGCATGAGCTTCGCGCTCTTCGCGCCGGGTGCGGGGGCGGCGGACGCTCCACTCTGCAGCGCGCTGCCGCACGCCGAACAGGCCGGTTGTGCGGGCGGATTCTGCGTTCCGCAGCGCGGGCAGAAAACCATCGCGGCCACTATACCTCCGCTGGCCAGTCCTTGCTTGGGCCAGGCTGCTGCCAGGAAGGATGCCCGGCTCGCGGGCCGCAGCAGGATCCGTGCCCTCCGGGGTAGGGGAGCAGCTGCAAGGTCTTTGTCCAGTGGACCGGGACTCCGTTATGGGGAAAGGCAAGGGCATGCTGGCGAAGCGCATCATCCCCTGCCTCGACGTGCGGGACGGCCGTGTGGTCAAGGGTGTCAATTTCGTTGACATCAGGGACGCCGGTGACCCCGTCGAGGTGGCCCGTCGCTACGACGCCGACGGTGCCGACGAGATCACGTTTCTCGACATCACCGCCTCCCACGAGGCACGAGGTGCGCTCCTGGACGTAGTGGAGCGGACTGCCGATGTCGTGTTCACGCCGCTCACGGTGGGCGGCGGTGTGCGCTCCCCCGACGACGTGCGGGCGCTGCTGCACGCCGGCGCCGACAAGGTGAGCATCAATACCGCCGCGATCGCCGATCCCGAGTTGATCGCCAACATCGCCGGAGCGTGGGGCTCACAGGCACTGGTTGTCGCGGTAGACGCCAAGCATCGCGCCGCCGGGGGCTGGGAAGTGTTCACGCATGGCGGGCGGCGGCCCACGGGGCTCGACGCCGTACAGTGGTGTGTGCGCGCTGCCGCACTCGGAGCCGGCGAGATCCTGCTGACCAGCATGGATCGTGACGGCACCTTGGCCGGTTACGATCTCGAGCTGCTGCGTGCCGTAGCAGACGCCGTTCCGGTGCCGGTGATCGCATCCGGCGGAGTGGGCACGCTGAAGCACCTTGAAGAAGGACTGCGCGAAGGCGGCGCCGACGCCGCGCTCGCCGCCTCGATCTTCCACGACGGGACCTACACGATCAGCGACGCCAAGCGCTACCTGCACGCCGCCGGCGTGCTCGTGCGCGGCGTGGAAAGAGCAGCATGAAAACGATGCCGGGCCGCATACGCGGAGAAAATTCATGAGCGTCACGCTGCTGGAGGTGATGGCTGCAGCCCAGGCGCGCCGCGCGCCACTGGTTGCAGAGCTTGCGGGCTATCTGGTGCTGGGCGCAGCAGACCAGAGCGCGGGCGCGCCACGACGGATGCACGCTGCCGACATCGTGTTGGCGGAAGACGGCGGGGTGCGCGTCGTGGGTGCAGGGCAGGCCTGCGCTGCGGAGGCCGCCGAGGAGTCGTTGCGCGGATTGCTCCGCGGTCTGATGCAGGTCGCAAGCTCGGCGACGCCGGCCCTGTTCCGTTCAATGCAGCGGGCGTCGGGCGAAGGCGTGGATGCTCTCATCCGCGAGCTGGAGACCGCACTGATTCCGGTCAATCGCTCGGCAGCGCGCCGCGCGCTGGCGCGGCTGCATCGCGAGACCACGCGGGCGCTGGAATCGGGACGCGTCGACATCTCGGCGTTCCAGCTCGAACCGGAAACGTCAGCGCCGGCCAGCTCCGATGCACGGCCGGCCGCGCCGGCAGTCATGCGGGCACCGGAGCCCGAGCCCGCGCTGGCGCCCGAGCCCGCGCCCGAGCCCGAGCCGAACGAGTGGAGCGTCCCCATCGACGTGCTCGAGTCGAGCCCAGCGGCTCCCGAGGCGGAAGTCGCGTCGCACGACGAGCCGCAGCAAGACGAGACCGCACCGGAGACCATCCTCGCGCGCGCCCGCGGCGAGAGGGTCGAGGCGCCTGCATTGGAGGTGGACGTCGTGGTCGAGCTGTCTCCGCCGCCCGGAGCGGCAACCGAAGTGCGGCGCTCCGTCCCCGAGACCCCCGTGCTCGGCACGATGTGCAACCCGCAGACCAGCCTGACGCCGGTCGACATCATCGAGACCGACGTCACCGAGCGCGTACCGCCCGTATTCGAACCGGAGGCGACGCCTGGGCCCGGGTCCGAGGCGAAAGCCTCCGCTGTGCCGGAAGTCGTGCCGCGCGCGAGCGCGGAGCCCGCGCCCGGGCTCGACGCCGAGTTCGAGGACGAGGAGATCGAGTGGATCGAGGTGGAGCCGAGTGTGGAGCAGCCGCCGGCTCGCGTCGGGGAGCCCTTTGGCGTTGCACCGTCCGCCGATCCTCCCGGCGTGGCGCCGCGCTGGAAGCCGTCCGTGGTGGTACTTGGCGGATCGCCCATCGTCGACACCCACCCTGGGCCTGCTGCGGCCGAGCCCGAGCCCGAGCCCACGCCTCCGCCGCGCATCCCGGACGAAAAGCCGGTGCCGGCGCCGCCCCGATTTGCCCCCCGCGAGAGCGACGTCTCGGAGCTCCTTGCCGGCTTTGCCGTCGCGGAGACCCGCACGGACCGGCAGCTCAGGGGCGACCTCAAGCGCATGGCTGGGCTCGAACCGACCCCGCCGCCCGCCACGGTAGACGCCGAGGAGCCGCTCGAAGCCGCCGTTGGCGCAGCGGACGCGGTGGGGTGCGAGGCGCGTTGACGCCACGCGCCGTTATGCGATTCTCCAGCCATGCACGATCAGAACATGGCGATCCTCAAGGGGCTCGTGAGCGTCGCCTGGGCCGATGGACACGTGGCAGAGGAGGAGAAGGAAGTCATCGAGGCACTGCTGCAGGCGTTCAACGCGACGCCCAGCGAGTCGCAGGAAGTGCGGAACTACGCCTCCTCGCCGAAGAGCCTCGACGACATCCCGCTGACGGACCTCAGCTTCGATGATCGTCGTGTGCTGCTGCAGCATGCAGTGCTGTTGACCTACATCGACGGCGAGCAGCACGAAAAGGAGAAGGAGCTGATCGAGCGGCTGTGCCATCGGCTCAACATCCCCGCCGTCGAGGCCAAGAGCCTGATCACCGCTGCCGAGCAGCGGGCGAAGAGCTTCCTGAATCTGCAGTAGCCCAGAGCGACGCCTGGCGGGCGACGATGTCTACTACGGAGCGCTGCTCAAGGCCTTCAACCGATCGATCTCCTTGAGCAGGGCGATCGGGCTGAACGGCTTGGTGTAGTACGCCGTGGCTCCGGCCTGGCTGGCGCGCGCCCGCGAGTCGGCGTCATCCAGTGCGCTGATGATCACGACGGGGACAGTCTTCGTTGCCGGGTCGGTGCGCAGCCGCCTGCAGACCTCGAAGCCGTCGTATTGGCCCGGCAGCATCAGGTCCAGCAGCACCAGGTCCGGAGGCCTGGTCATCGCCACGTCGATGGCCTTGGTACCGGACGCTACGGCTTCCACTTCGTATCCCCGGGCGTGGACCAGGGCCTCGATCATGCGACGGATCGAGTCCTGATCCTCGACGACAAGAATGCGCATGACGCGGGATAGTAACCCAGATCGGCTGCGCGCGCCGGAAACCCGCGGGGCGGCTGGACGGCGCCTATCCAGTCGGTGCGGGGGCGCTGCCATGCCCCGGCAGCGCCATCCGCACCTCGGTGTGACCATCCGGCGTCTCGGCCAGCGTCAGCTCCCCTCCGAGCCGGCCGGCGACTACGTGAGCTCCCAGTAGCGAGAGACCTTCTGGGCGCCCCAGCGACGCCGGGTCCACCCGGTGCGTGAGCACGCTTTGCCGGGAAACCTCGGGTATGCGCGGCCCTCCGTCCTGCACCACCAGCTCGATGCCGTCCGCTGCCGCGCCCAGCTCGACCCCCACCCGGGCGCCGTGCGGCGTGGCGGCGATGCCATGCTCGATGAGCGACCACAGCAGCAACTCGAACGTCGTGCGGGGGAGCTCCCGCTCGAGCTTGTCCGGAGCGCTCAGCGTCAGCTCCACTCCGTGGCGGGCAGCGCGTTTTGCGGCTTCTGCGACCACTTCACGGGCGATGCGGGCGGCGTCGAGCGTTGCCGGGCGCTCGTCGAGCGGGCACTCCGCGAGTCGCGACAGCTCGCCGGACAGCTCGAACGCAGCGGTCACGCGGTGCGACAGCCGCTCGGCGAGCACCGACTGTTCGCCGAGCTCCTCGCTCGCCATCGCGGCGTCGCCGCGCAGGCCCTCCAGCATGCCGCGCAGCGTGCGCGAGAGTGCCGCAGCCATCGACACCAGGAGCTCGAAGCGTTCGGCGTCGATGCCAGGAGCTTCCGCCGGGGTCGGCGCCGCCGTGAGCTCACCCGCCGAGAACGCGGCGGCCAGCTCGCGCGCGTAGGCTTCGCCAAGCTGCTGCGCCTGCTCCAGCTCCTTGCGCAGCTCGACCACCTCGCGCTGGTCGCTGGCGCCGTCGGCGGGCAGAAGCACCGACTGCGTGCCGCTCTCCAGCTCCAGGCGACCGCCGTGGCGCGTTGCCATGCGGCCCAACCAGCGCCGCTCGAGAGCGGCCGTGGCCGAGCTGTCGGGTCCCAGATCCACGCTGATGCGCACCCACTGGTCCTGGCGGCGGATGCGGACCTCGGGCGACGAGCTGGCGCTGGGCACCGAGGGGGTGCTGTTGGTCTGGCTGATCAGCACATGCAGCATGCGCCGGAGCTCCGCTTCTTCGCCGAAGACCTCGGTGCCTGCCCCAGGCTCGATCGCGATGCGGGCGCCGGGTGCCAGATCGTACAGCAGCGCGGCCAGGTCGATGCGGCCGCGGCGCGCGGCTTTGCCTGGTCCGGTCTGCAGCTCGCTCAGCCGGCTGATGGCCTCGTCCAGCGTATCCAGCGTGGTTTCGACCGGCTGGGAGGTCGTGATGCTCGGCCCTGGCTGTTTGAGCTGGCTCACGCCCTCGCGAAGTGCCTTGGCGGCGCCGCGCGCCTCCTGTGCGAGCAGCCAGCTGAGCTCCTGCCGGGTGAGGCGTTCGTGCGACACGGCGCAGCATCATGCCATGCCTCCCGCGCCACGGCTACGCGTCCTCGCGGGCGGGCAGGCGTTCCGGGGGCCCCTTTTCGGCTGACGGGACGAAAATCGGTGGATCCCGGGCCCCGGCCTCTGCCCTGTCGCCCGGAGCCCAGGGCCCGCTAGGCTAGCCGCATGGTGCGTCGTGACGCGACGGACGTTCCGGACCCTTCGGGGGAAGGTGCGTCCGCCGCTCGCTGCGCTTCTCCAGCGGGTGGAAGTCCCGTCCCGGTAGGCGTCGGTGCGCCGGGTAGCAGGCCCCAGGTATCGGAGGAAGACCTCCGTGCCCGAGCGGGGCGTCGAAAGCCCGTCAGGCGGCGAGAGCCGTGCAGCGGGGAGCAAGCACGCGGGCCGCAACATGAAGTGAAGCCTGCAGCCTCGACAGAGGAACAATCCGGAAGCCGAGCCGCTCATGTCACGGCGAAGGCAACATCGTCTGCGCTGGTACCGAAGCGCGCAGGCGATTCCGGCGGGGTATGGGGCGCAGCACGCGTGCAGGGAGAAGTGCGGAACACGAGAGGCCCGTCTGTGCAGCCGCAGTCACGGCAAGGTGGCTCGTATAAGCCGAAGGCGAAGTCGAGCGCCGCACAGCGGGAGTCCGAGGGGATCGTAGTACCGGAGACCGTGGCGCAATCCACGGGAACGAACGCCGTGCAGAACAACGCGGCGGGAGGGAAGGGTCCCTGCGGTGGTCATGCTGACGGAGCAGGTACGCGCGAGGGAATGGCCGGCAAGACCGGACCTAACGACCCCGACGGCCGTAGGCCGGGCGACAAAGTGCAACAACTGCAACGGCAGCTCTGGGCCGCAGCCAAGCGGGCACCGGGTAGGCGCTTCCACGCCCTGTACGATCACATCTGGAGGCGTGACGTCCTCCAGGAGGCGTGGAAGCGTGTGAGACGGAATCGCGGCGCCGCTGGAGTCGACGGCCAGTCGATCCGCGACGTTGAGCAGTACGGAGTCGAGCGCTTCCTTGAAGAACCCGGCGCTGTGCTACGCGCAGGCAGGTACCGGGCGGAGGTGGTCCGCCGCCGGTACATACCGAAGGCCGATGGGAAGAAGCGGCCGCTTGGGATCCCGACGGTACGGGACCGGGTAGTGCAGATGGCGGCGAAGCTGCTGCTGGAGCCTGTATTCGAGGCGGATTTCCTTCCGTGCTCGTACGGTTTCCGGCCGAAGCGGAGCGCGACGATGGCGCTGGAGACCCTGAGGAAGCTCGGGGCCAAGGGCGCTCATCACGTGCTCGACGCTGACATCCGCAACTACTTCGGGAGCATCGACCACGACAAGCTGATGAAGCTGGTGGCCCGGCGCATCTCGGACCGGCGGGTGCTCAAGCTGCTGAGGCAGTGGCTCGAAGCAGGCGTGATGGAGGACGGCGTCGTCTCGCGGACGATAGCGGGCACACCGCAGGGCGGGGTCATCTCGCCCTTGCTGTCCAACATCTACCTGCACGTGCTCGACGTGCTGTGGACGCGCCACAGCGGCCCGCTCGGGACGCTGGTGCGCTACGCGGACGACTTCGTGGTGGTGTGCCGCACCAGGAAGGATTGCGAGCTGGCGGAGGCGCGTATCGGGGTCATCCTGAAGCGTCTCGGTCTCGAGCTACACCCGGACAAGACGAGGCGGGTGGAGCTCTACGATGGCAAGCAGGGCTTCGACTTCCTCGGCTGCCACCTGCACAAGCGCCTGAGCGGCAAGCTGTGGGAACAGAAGCGGAAACGCCTCTATTTCCTGCAGCGCTGGCCGAGCCGGCGCTCCATGCAGCGCATCCGGCAGCGCGTGAAGCAGCTGACTCCGAGGTCACGGTGTCACGCGGATATCCGCGATGTCATCGCCGACCTGAACCCCGTCTTGCGGGGCTGGGGCAACTACTTCCGCACGGGCAATGCCGCGACGCGTTTCAACCAGCTCGACGACTACGTCGTACGCCGGCTCCGCACCCTGCGCGTCCAGCGCAAGGGGCGGCACCTGCGCCCCGGCGAGGCGGACGGCTGGACGCGCGACTACTTCGAGAACCTCGGCCTCTACCGCCTGCGTGGCACCGTCCGCTACCCGGAGCAGCCCTTCTGGAACCAGGAGGCCGCGTAATGCTGCACGCCGACAGACCACCGGTAAGCCGTGTGCGGGAAATCCGCACGCACGGTTTGAAAGGGGGTCTTGCTCTCTTTCCCTTCGCTTCGGCGGAGAAAGGATAGAAGGATCTACCAATGAAGCAGGCCGTCCTGTTTGTGGTGCTGCTGCTGCTCGGCTGCAGCAGCTCCACGGCGCCCAGCCCCTTCGTCGGCGACGCTGGCGCGTCCGATGCCGCGGACGGGGGCCGGGACGCAGCCGACGCCGGCGTGGATGGTTCGATGCTGGGCGGTCCGTGTCTGGACGACTCGCAGTGCGACGACGGCGTCGCCTGCACCGTCGATCGTTGCGACAAGACCATCGGTCGTTGCCGCTCGACCCCGGACGATTCCGTTTGCGACAACGGCGTCTACTGCGACGGTGCGGAGGTCTGCGATCCCAAGCTGGGCTGCATCGCGGGCGTTCCGGTGGCCTGCTCGGACGACAACACCTGCACGGTCGACCGCTGCGTGGAGGCGACACAGAGTTGCGAACACACGCCCCGCGACGCGGACGGCGACGGCGATCCGCCGTGGAACTGCCCGGGTGGCGGCGACTGCAACGACAACGATCCGCTGGTGTCGAGCAAGAGCCCCGAGATCTGCAACAACGGCATCGACGACAACTGCAACGGCAAGGTGGACGAGCAGCCGTGCGTCTCGCCCAAGTACGACACCTGCGTCGACCCGCTCGAGATCAAGGCTTCCGGCAACTACTCGATGTCGCTGGTTGCAGCCTCCAGCGACTACTCGGCGAGCTGCGCCGGCAGCGGCGGCTCGTGGCGCGACGTGGTCGCGGCGATCGAGGTGCCCCAGGGGCCCGCCGTGGACGTCGATGTCACCGCCACAACCCCGTCGGGAAACATTGCGCTGGCCTCGGCTTCGAAGTGCGGCGATCCCTCGAGCGAGATCGGTTGTGCTGCGAGTATGCAGGCGCCGGCCGGAGGCACGATCGCGCGGCTGAGGCTGCGCGGCCTGTCCAGCGGCAACTACCCGCTCTATGTGTTCGGTGACGGGCAGAACGACGTGCAGCTGACCGTCGAGTTTCTGTCCGCAACACCCAAGCCGACGAACGAGACCTGCGGCACCGCGTCGACGCTCGCCCCCGGCACGCACCTGCAGGTGCCGATCATCGACGCGACCGAGGACGTGCCGAGCGCCTGTGACGGATCGCTGGGGGAGCTCGTCTACCACTTCTCGCTGTCCGCGCCCCAGGACGTGCATCTGTATGCAAGCTCGCTCGACGGCTACGGCTCACCGGCGGTGTCGCTGCGCGACGCGGCGTGCTCCAGCAAGGTGGACGAGCTGACCTGTCGCAAGGGCGACCCGACGGTCGACCTCTACGAGCGTGCGTTGCCGGCCGGCGACTACTACGTCAGCGTGACTGCGGATGCGCCCACGGTAGCCGATCTGCTGCTGGAGCTCTCTGCTCCCACCCAGCCGCCTCCGGACGAGACCTGTTCGAACCCGCCGGCCCTGACGCCGGGCACCACGTTGGACGTGCCGCTGCTCGCGCACACGGACGACATCGAGCTTGGCTGCCTGACGGGCGCGCCCGACGCGGCCTATGCCCTCGACCTCGCGCAGAAGTCGGACGTGCTCCTGGTCGAACGCATCTCCAACGGGGACACCGGTGGAGTGGGGCTGGACCGGCTGCCATGCGGGATGGGTGACGTGCTGTCGTGCGGCACCTCGGGCAGCAGCCCGAATCGCGCAGCCGCGTATGGCGTGCCGCCTGGCAGCTACCGCGCGGTGGTCGAGGCGGTGAACTCGACGCCCACTCAACTCACGGCATTTGTGCGACCGGCCGTGCCGCCCGTGTTCGTCGCGTTCGCCGATACCTGCGCCGACGCGGTGGAGATCCCGGCTGGCGGTGGGCGTTTCGAGGGGACGACGGCCAACGCCAACGCAGACTACGACGCCGGCTGCGACCTGGGCGCTCAACCACCTGGCGGCGCGCCGGACCAGATGCTGCATCTGTCCCTTTCCAAGAAGAAGCGCGTCATCTTCGACATGAAGGGCAGCAGCTACAACACGCTGCTCGACGTGCGGCGTGGACCGTCGTGTCCCGGTCAGGAAGTCGCCAAGGGCTGCGCTGCCGGATACGTCACCGACCGCAGCTATCTGGATTTGACGCTCGATCCCGGCGACTACTACGTGCAGGTCGACGGCTACGCCGGAGGGTCGGGGACATGGAAGCTGGACGTTTACGTGGCGGACCCGTGAGCCATCTCCGCGATATTCCAGCGGGTCACCCGGCTTTCCACGTCGGTGCGCCATGCTGCTGGGCGTCTGGCCGGGGTCGTCACGCCCGCCCGGCTGTTGTAAGGAGAGAGCCATGTTGCCGCGCATCGGCGCGATCTCGCTGAATACCTACCGCGAGGCGGTGCGCGCGCGCGTGTTGCACGGGCTGTTCGCGTTGGCGCTGGCGACGCTCGGTTATTCGCTGGTGGTCGGTGCCTTTGCGGTGCGCAACACCATGCGCGCGGTGAGCGACATCGGGTCGGCGTCCATCTCCATCTACGGGATCATCGTGGCGGTGGTGCTGGGCGCGACTTCGCTGTACCGCGAGCTGGAGCTGAAGACGGTGTTCCCGATCCTGGCGCGGCCGATCGGGCGTGGCGAGTACCTGACCGGCAAGTACGTGGGCACGCTGCTCACCCTGGCCGTGTTCATCGCCGCCAATGCGGCCGCGCTTCTCCTGGCGCTGGGCGTGCTGTCCGGGCGCTCGCTTTCGCTGGTGCTGGCCGTGGGACTCGGCAGCGTGGTGCTGGTGCTGGTCGTCGGCTGGCGCGCACCGCGCTGGCGCAGCTTCCTGCCGATTCCGTGGGCGACCGGGCTGTCGATCGTCGCGTGGTGGCTGGCAGCGGGCGCGCCGGACGATCGCCGGGTCGTGCTGGGCTCCGCGCTGCTCACGTTGTGCGAAGTGGGCATCGTCGCGGCCATAGCGACGCTGTTCTCGTCGTTCTCCTCGCCGTTCCTCACGGCCGTGTTGACCTTCGGTGTGTTCATCGTCGGCCGCTCCGCGGACACGCTTTCGCACATGCCGTCGCGGGTGTTCGGCCACGCCATCCAGAGCATGGGCGCGGTCCTGGCCAGGATCGTGCCCAACCTCATGCTGTACGTGCCGCCGCGCCCGCTGCTCACCGGAGCAGCCGCGGGGCCGTCGCTGGGGCACTACGTGCTGCTGGCAGCCGGGCAGGCGCTGGCGTGGAGCATCGGGCTTCTCGGAGCAGCCACTCTGATCTTCCGGCGGCGCGACTTCCTATGACCGCGGGACGCTGGCTCAGGGGCGTCGCGCTGGCGTTGATGCTGTTCGTGATGGCGGTAGCGGCGCTGACCGCCCGTGCCGTCATCGATGGGAATCGGCAGATGCGACTGAGCGACGCGGCCTTCAACCAGGGCGACCTGCGCACCGCGATCGATCACGCTCGGCGCGCCGCCGTGCTGTATGCGCCGGGCGCTCCGCACGTCGCCCAGGCCTACGAGCGACTCGATGCCATCGCGCTGGGCGCCGAGGCGGCGGGGCAGACGGAGACAGCGCGCATGGCGTGGCGCGCGGTCCGCGGAGCTGCACTGGAGACGCGGCACGTCTGGATCCCGGAACGCGCCCAGCTCGACCGCGCCAACCAGAACCTGGCGCGGCTCGAGGCCGGCTCCAGCGGAGCGGCGCACGCCGACCAGCAAGCGAGGAAACGCGCCCTTGCCGAGCTCCAGCGTGACAGTGCACCCGCGGCGGTGTGGGTGATGCTGCTGTCGCTGGGTTTCCTGCTGGCTCTCGGTGGCCTCTGGCTGGTCGTCGTGCGCGGCGTGACCCGCGACGGTCGACTGGTGCTTTCCCAGGCGCGACTCGGGCTGATCCTGGCGATCGTCGGTGCAGCTTGTTGGACTATCGCCGTGTGGAGGGCGTAGAACAGATCGGTGGGCGGTGCCGTACGACAGCAGGATGGTCTGGGCCGGAGCATCGAACGCTTCGCCGACTACCTGGCGAACGAGAAGCGCGCGTCACCGAATACCGTCAAGGCGTATGATCGCGATCTGCGGCAGCTCGCGGCGTTTCTCCGCGAGCGCTTGTCGCGGCCGGTGGAGCTTGTCGATGTGAACAAGCTGCTGCTCCGCGCGTGGCTCGGTGAGCTGGCGCGGACGCGCTCCGCCAGCAGCATCGCGCGCAAGCTGGCGGCGGTGCGCGCCCTGTACGCCTGGCTCGAGCGGCGAGGCGCGATACGCGACAACCCCGCAGCGCTGCTCGCGAGCCCGAAGGTGCGCCGCAGGTTGCCGACCTTCCTCGGTGTGGATGCGGCGGCCCAGGTGATGGTCGCCCCGGCGGAGCAGTCCGGCCGGCGTGAGCCGGAGCAGCTGCGCGACGCAGTGATCCTCGAGCTGCTGTACGGCTCGGGGCTGCGCGTGAGCGAGCTCGCGGGGCTCGATCTCGAGTCGGTCGATACGGCGCAGGCGGAGCTGCGCGTCATCGGCAAGGGCGACAAGGAACGGGTCGTACCGCTCGGCGAAAAGGCGCTCGAGGCTCTCGCCGCCTATCTGCCGCGGCGTGCGGAGCTCCGGCATCCGAAGACCGGCCACCAGGACCCGTCGGCGCTTCTGCTCGCTCGTCGCGGCCAGCGGCTCGGAGTGCGCTGGGTGCAGAAGCTCGTACAGCGCTATGGCGCGCTGGGCTCGGGCCGTCCCGACCTGCACCCGCACGCGCTGAGGCATTCGTGTGCGACGCACATGCTCGAAGGTGGAGCGGACCTGCGCGCTATCCAGGAGATGCTCGGCCACAGCAGCCTCTCCACGACCCAGCGCTACACGCACCTGTCCCTGGAGCAGCTGATCCGCGTCTACGACCAGGCGCACCCGCTGGCGAAGGGAAACAAGAGCTAGCGGACGCGTGCGCTCACGCCATCGGAGGTGTTGCACGCCGGGAGAGCGCGACGGCCCGTAGCGACCCGGCAGTCGCCGGGAACCGTCGCGGCGACGACGCTCGCACGCGCTCACGGGGGCGACGTGTTCCACCACCAGGTAAAGCGCAGCGGCGGCGTCTTGTAGTCCTGGGCGCGTTTGACCTCGCGTGCCGTCGCGTGGCGGTGGATGGCGAGCTTGTACCATCCGGTGTACGGCGCGGAACGCTTGGCGGCGTTGTCCTTCGCCCAGCCGCAATTTTCGCTGGTAAACTGGCGCCAGGAGGTGTCGTGGCGATACAGATCGAGCGAGATCTCTGGGCTGCTGGCGTGCGTGACAAGCCGCTGTCCGCGCTCGAGGGACACGCGATAGGACTGGACATCCATATCGCGCTGGTAGGCGACGGATTTCGATGACACTCGCTGGTTCTCTTTGACGACCTGGAGGTGATTGCCGTCGAGTCCCGGAAACAGTTTGCCCTCTTCGGCAGGCGCGCGGTGCAGGTTGGCCGCCGTGATGTGCCCATTTTCCTCGGTGCAGCGCCCGGCAAAGGTCATCAGCATGACGGCGAAGAGTGTCTTCATGCCTGCCGAGACGAGCCGCCCCGGCAACGCCTTGCGGCGCTGCTCTCTCTCGGCGTCGTGTTCGGCGAGAGCGCTGACCACTTCTCGATGGAACTTCTTTTCCGCTTCGTGCTCGGCGCGGGCCTTCCGGGTGGCGACCTGCACCAGGTTGTCGGTGCGGCAGTACATGCAGCGCACGCCGAGCGCGCCGGGTGGCACGTCGAGTGCCGCGCCGCAGTCACGGCAGGTGGCCGCGCCGCCGGGCTGCGCTGGGGGTCGCGCGCCGAGCGCTTCCTGCAGGCGCGTGATCGCGGCTGTCGACTTCCTGCAGTAGCGGAGCAGGACCCAGGGTGCGAACACGAGCACGTAGGCCGCCACCGAGAGCAACAGCCCGATCCACATGCCGAGCGCGTCGGCCAGGTCGAAGCCATGCGCGCCGAGTCGATGCAGATACCAGTCGAGCCCAGCAGGTACGCCCACGATCAGCTGGGCGATCGCGGCGATCGCCGCGTCGGACCAGAAGCTCTGGGGATCGGAGACGTAGATGCCGCGACGAACGCGACCATCATGCAAAGCGTGGCCACTCCCCACGCTCCCATCAAGAAGCGACCCGCCCAGGCCCAGACGCGCACCAGCAGCGGCGACGGGCGCGACGCGGTGGCGTACTGAGCGGCGAGCGTCTCGCGGTCGGCGTCCGCCAACCGTGCGCCCTCGCGGAGCTCGACATAGGCCTTGGGCAGCGTGCTGACGTTGCCGCAGCCAGGGCAGGTGGCGGTGGACGCATCCCCCAGCGGAATCGGCGCGCCGCAGTTCGCACACGTGAGCGGCTCGATGGTCACTCGCTCTGTGCCCGGTGACGGAACCGCCTGCATCTTCGCTAGGGTACCAGCTGTTGTTGCCCACGCGCCGTGGTGGTTGGCAATCCGGGTTGCTCATCTGCCCGCGCTCGGATAGCTTTCCGGCCGACACGATGCGCTATTTCGTCAATCTGGACGGGCAGGAACACATCATCGACGTTGCGGAACTGCCCGGCGGCGGCTACCGGCTGGGCGTCATCGGCGACGCGGAGGGCGAAGCGGTGCAGGCGCTCGATGCCGACGTGGTCGCACGCGACGGCTTGCTCAGCGTGCGCCTGGATGGGCGCGTGCTGGATCTGGTCGTCGACGGCGAGCTACCCGATCTCGACGTGTACGCCAGCGGTCATCGTGCGACGGTGCAGGTCGAGAGCGCGCGCATGCGCGCCACTGCATCGGTGCGCGGCAAGAAGGGCGGCCCCGGTGAAGGCGTGGTCGTGTCTCCCATGCCCGGCAAGGTGGTCAAGCTGCTGGTGAGCGAGGGCGACGAGGTGGGCGAGGGGACGCCGCTCGTGGTCGTCGAGGCGATGAAGATGGAAAACGAGCTGGTGGCCGAGCGCGCCGGCGTCGTGCAGAAAGTGTTCGTCGCGGCCGGTGATGCCGTCGAAGGCGGCGCCCGCTTGATCGCGGTCGGCTGATGCCCGTGCGGCTCCACCTCGCGCACCTGCCCACGCCGCTCTGGAGGAGCGATGCGCTCGATCGGCTGGTGGGCGCAGAGGTCTGGGTCAAGCGCGATGACATGACCGCCGGTGCCGAGGCTGGCAACAAGATCCGCAAGCTCGAGTTCCTGCTCGCCGATGCGCTCGCTCGCGGGGCGACAAGCGTGCTCACCTGCGGCGCGGTGCAGTCGAACCACGCCCGCGCCACGGCGCTGTGCGCGGTCGGGCTCGGGCTGCGTCCTGTTCTGTTCCTGCGCGCGGCCGATCCGTCGGCGCCCCAGGCGAACGTCGGCAATCTCCTGCTCGACCGGCTGGTTGGCGCCGAGCTCCGTTTCATCTCCGTCGAGCAGTACCGCGAGCGCGAGCAGTTGATGGCCGAGGCCGCGCTGGGTCTCGAAGGCAACGGCGAGCGGCCCTACGTGATCCCCGAGGGTGGCTCCAACGGCATCGGAGCCTACGGCTACCTGGAGGCCATGCGCGAGGTGCGCGCGCAGCTCGATCTCGGGCTCGGTGGTGGCCCTTCCGGCTTCGACGCCGTGGTGCACGCCTGTGGATTGGGGGGCACTGCCGCCGGCATCGTGCTCGGCGCGAAACGCTTCGGCGTGGCCCCGGTCGCGCACGCGATCGCTGTCTGCTACGACCGCGGCTACTTCGAGGGGGGTATCGGGCGGATCGTGCTGGAAGCCGTCGCGCGCGGAGCGGAAGCCCGCGACCTTGCGGAGTTGGTCGTGCACGATGCCTTCAAGGGGCTGGCCTACGGAGTGCCCAGCGACGAGCAGCGCGAGTTCATCCTGGACGTTGCGCGCCGGACCGGCCTGGTGCTCGATCCTGTCTATTCGGGAAAGGCGCTGTTCGGACTGTCCAGGATGCCGGACAAGCCGCGCCGCGTGTTGTTCGTCCACACCGGCGGGTTGCCGGGTCTGCTCGCGCAGTCCGATCGCTTCGCGGACTAGGGCGCTCCGGCGACGCCAGCACAGCCCGCTCAGCCCTCGAGCTTCGCCGCGACCTTGTCGGCCCAGGCGGCGTGGTCCGCGCTGTCCGACCAGGTCTTCATGTTCTGGACGATGTTCAGCAGGCGTGCGGCGTTCCCGGCGCCGAGCTGCTGGCCCTTGGCCTCCACCATCGAGAGCAGGCGATCGACCGACGTACGCACCATCACGGCCAGCTGCGCGGGGTCATCCGCAGCCTCCACGCCGGCGATCAGCGTTTCCAGCACTTCTATCGAGCTGAACTGGGGCTCCGTGCTGATCTCCGACTGGGGACGCGGCGCCGCCTGCTCGATGATCTCGATACCGGGCGGGACGGTCGAGAAGCTGGCGCCTTCGGTGACCGCGACCTTCAGCGTCGAGTCGCCCACTGCAACAACGTCGCCAGCGCGCAGGGTGGTGGTGTGGACGAGCCGCTCGCCGTTGATGAAAGTCCCGTTGCTGCTGCGCAGATCGGTAATGCTGAGCTCACCGCCTTCGAGCGACAGCCTGGCGTGTGCCCTGGATACCGAAGGGTCGTCGATGGAAAACGCGCAGTCCTCCGCGCGGCCGATCAGCGTGACCCCGCTATGCAGCCGGTAGCGGCTGCCCCGGTATTCGACCCAGTACGAGCGCACGATCCACAAGGTTAGCCGCTTGCCATCCGCGTCACAAGCGGTGGCATTTGCCGCAGGCGCGACTACTTCGGCGTGCGCCTCACGTAGACTTTCCGCAGGCGGTGGCGGAATGCATTGAAGCGCCCGACAACGCGCTCCTTGAGCTCCTTGTCGTCGAGCAGGTCCTTCTTTTCGCCTGGGTCCTGGGCGAGATTGTACAGTCCCAGCGGTCGGCCGCGCGAGGCGATGAGCTTGAGATCGTTTTCGATAAACGCCTGGCGCTCGCCGTTGTGTGGTCCGGCCGGCATGTCCACGAACACGATCCTTTCCTCGGGCGTGTAGCCCGGCGGCATGAAGATGTCCGGCAGCAGCGACTGTCCGCTGACGAAGTCGAAGCTGCCCTTCGGGGCCTCTGCTTCGCTGGGTGGCAGCGGCTGGCGGAAGAGCTTCAGGATCGTGGGGACCAGGTCGATCGCGCTGCGCCGGATCTTGATGTGGTGGGGCTTCGCGCCCGGCACGTAGAAGATGAACGGCACGCGCACCAGTTCCTCCCACAGTTCGAAGCCGTGGCGGAACAGCCCGTGCTCGCCGAACGCCTCGCCGTGATCGGCCGTGATGATGATGGCGGTGTGCTTGCCGAAGGGACTCTTTTCGATGAAGTCGATCAGCCTGCCGACGTGCTTGTCGGTGAACGCCACCTCGCCGTCGTACAGGTCCCGCGCGCTGGAGCCGAAGTTGAACTCCTTGTGGGGCACGTACTCGGAATGGGGGTCCAGGTAGTGCACCCAGAGGTAGAACTGCTTGTCGGTGTTGTCCGGCTTGGAGAGCTGTGCGATGGCCGCGTCGCTGAGCTTGTCGCTGTTGACGGTGCGGTCGCTTTCGCCCTGCGGGATCCTGGGGACGGCACTCAGGTCGGTCACGTCGAAGCCGCGCCCGATGCCCGTGTTCTTCTCGAAGTACCAGTGACCCTGGACGCTGATGGTGTGGATGCCGGCTTTCTGCAACCGCTCCTGCACGAAGGTGTCGCGCTTGCCGTAGTGATTGAAGTGCGACCAGCCGCGGTGCGTCTCGCTCGGATACTTGCCGATCAAGAGCGGACCCACGCTCTTGCCCGTGTATGAAGCCAGGGAGTACGCCCGTTCGTACACGGTGCTCTTCTTCGCCAGGCGGTCGATGTTGGGCGACACCGGATGCGGATTGCCCATGAACCCGAGGTCGTAGCGCAGGGTGTCGATCGTGATCAGGACCACGTTCATCTTCTTGGGAAGATGCTGGTCGATCCACTCCTTGGCGGTCTTCGGTTCGGGCGTGGCGGGCGCCTCCAGCTTGACGGGCTTGGCATCGTTGCCGGAGCAATCCTCGTCGATGCCGTTGCCCGGAATGTCGTCTGCACCCGGATGGATGTGCGGGTCGTGATCGTTGCAGTCGCCGCCGCCGAACCAGCGACTGTAGCCGTCGTGGTCGCGGTCGCCCAGGCGGCGCAGCGGTCCGAGCGCCAGCTTGCCGAGCGGCGCACCGCGTCCGAGCGGCAGCGCGACATGGCGCGAATCCAGCGCGCTCGTGGCGCTCCGCCAGGTGAACCCGAGCGGCAACAGGCCGACGAGCAAGAGCGCCGCAGTCGGCACGCGGCGCGCGAGCGCCGGAACGAGATAGCTCCCCAGCGCGAGCAGCAAGAGCAGGCCGGGCGCGCGCAGATCGAGCTCCGGGCGCTTGAGCACGCCGAAGATCGCCAGCACGCCGCCGTTGCCGCTGGTCGTGCCGGTCCAGACGGCGTAGCCGAACAGCGCGAGCGCCAGAGCCAGGCCGGCGCCGCCGGTCCGGATGGGGCTGGGCGGCGACTCGCGCCACAGCTCCGCGAGCAGGCGCGCGCCGCCTAGAGCGAGCATGGCGAAGAGCAGAGCGAGAGCCACCGCCGCGATACCGAGCGCGGCGCCGCTGACGCGCGGCGAAGTCGTGGACATGAGCAGCGTGAGCGCCACCCGCGAGGTGACGATCATCCAGAGCACCGCGGCGATTGCGGACAGGGGCAGGAGCCCGGCGAGCCAAGCGCGCTTGTCCTTGTCGCGCGGCGACAGCGCGCGGACAAACCCGCCGGGCGAAGGGGGCTCGGCCGGATGCAGGTAGAGCGACGCGGCTGCGACGGCTACGCCGACGACCAGCGCGACGGGCGCGACAAGGCCCAGGTCGGCAGCGAACAGCGTGCCCAGCGCGGGCGGCTCCGACGCGACCGCGCGCGACCAGCTGGCGTCGAGCACAGCGGCCAGCACGCCAAACAGCGCTGCGCCCGCGAGCGAAGCCGACAGGCGCGCGACTGCCAGGTGGAGCCAGCTCCGAAAAGCCGCGCTTGATCGCGGGGCGGGGCCCGCCTCGGCGTCCGCCGCTTCCGCGTCGACCGACTCGCTCGTGGTCTCGTCGCTCACGGGTGCGCGAGCGTAGTCCACTGGCGCGCGTCCCGCCAGCGGGCTGCGGGGCAGCTACGGCATCTGCACGAACGGGCAGCCGCCCTTGCCGATCGGTCGGCCGAGGCACTCGTGGCTGGAAGGATGCGACAGGTAGTAGACATCCGCGCCGCCGCTCCTGAAGAAATGGCCGATCAGGTTGATCATGTAGGCGCCTGTCTGCCAGCTCTGGCAGGGGTCGTTGTAGTCGAATCCGTGCACGCCCTTGGGCTCGATGTACGCCATGAGCTGGGCTTCGACGCGCTTGTCGGCGGTCCACGCGCCCTTGTCCGGACTGTAGGGCTCGCCGTGGAGCCGGGGCGCCCAGACCGCGTCCACGTCGGCGCTCACGTTGTTGCCCCCGCTGACGGGCCTGGCGATGCGCGCCAGCCTCAGCGGCTCCTGCGCCTGGTCCTCGCCGTAGGTCGCCGCGCCGTCATCGAGCACGTCGACGTCGTACAGCGACTGCGCGCAGTCGTCCTTGCTGACCGCGTCGGCGACACAGCGACCGGCCTCGCAGTGCTGGTGGGAAAGGCAGGCCGAGCTGTCCGTCGCGGTGCAGTTGGGGTGGCAGGTGATGTCGTTCGGGTCCGCGGACAGCGGGACCATGTTCTGCTTGCACGACGTGAGATCCTTCGGCGGATGCCGCTCCAACCGCGCCATCCCTTCCAGCACTCCATCGTCGACCAGCACGCGGTTCGGCGTCTTGCCGCCCAGCTTCTCGTACAGCGCCTGCGGCGTCGCATAGTCGGCGTACTCGGGGTACTTCTCCGCCGCGTCCGGTCGCATGAAGGGCACCGCGCCTGCTGCCCGTCCCAGAGCGATGCCGGAATTCAGCGGTACGTTCATGTCGCCGACGGTCACGATGTTCAGCACGCCGGTGGGCGGCTGGACCTTGCCGAACGGATCGAGCATCGGCTTGAGCGCGTAGTAGGGCGCGTAGTTGATGGGGTCGCCGGGGTCGATGATGTTCGACGCCAGCCCCATGAAGCGCCTGAGGTCCGGCGTCTGGCGGATGTAGCCGAAGCCGTCCACCAGCGCGGTGAGTCGATCGCCGGCCGCGGGGTAGTAGTCCTGGAACTTGTGGCAGCCGCCCTTGGCGGTGCACACGGGCTGGGAGCTCTGCCCGGTGGGATCGGGAGCACCCGCCGGCACGGTGCCGGGTCCCCAGGTGTTGATCAGCGCGATGCGCTTGCCCTTGCTCGCGTCGATGTTGCAGCCATGGTCACCGTAGCGATCGACGATGTCCGGGTGATCCCAGATCTGCACTTCCAGCCCGTCGCCCGCGGTGGTCGGCATGCCGATGCGGAAGATGCCCTGCTTGTCCATCCGCGCGCAGCGCACATCGCCGGTTCTGGCGTCGGTCACGAGCACGGTGCCGCCCTCGGGTAGGCCCGCGCCGCCGGTGCTGCCCGCCAGATCAACGCACTGGAACTCGACCTCCGCGGTCCTGTTCACGTCGATCATGATGAAGCGCAGCGAGACCTCGTTCTTCTTGCAGGCCGTCTGCGGGTGGTTGCCCGAGCTGTCGTAGAACTGGCTGGCGGGCACGCCGACCACGAGCGGGCCGAAGTTGCGCAGGTAGATGCCCTCGAACGCTCCGCCCTGGACGGTGCGCGAACCGACGTCGAGCAGGCCGCCGGAGCCGGAAGTGGGAGCGGCGGCGATCACCTTCGGATCCAGCGCGGCGACGAAGGGTGCGAGGATGCCACCCAGCGACTCGCCCCAGGCGTAGTACTGGTTGTCCGGGCCGCCCACGTCGGGCACGCCGTCGCCGTCCCAGTCGCCTGCGATGGTCTTCTTGGTCGGGTCCGGGTCGCTCTGCTCCGTGTCGAGCTTCTTGCCGTCGTAGCTCTCGAAGATGCGGAACATCTGCAAGAGGTCGATGGCGCTCTGCCGCACCACATCACGCGTGTGGAAGATGTAGCTGGTCCAGTAGTCGCCCCCGGAGTCGGGGATGCCGTCTCCGTTCAGGTCGCGGTAGCGCCCCTGCAGGAATGCGCTGGAGAACGGCCCCTCGCATGCGCTGGTGAACAGGCTCTTTGCGAGCTTCTTCTCCGTCTCGCCCAGATCGAGCCCATGGAACACGGCGTTCATGCCCACCGTGGCGATGCCCTGTTCCGCCAGCGAGCCGGCAAAGCCCAGCGACTCGACCATGGAGCTGGTGTAGCCATGGCCGTAGTACGCCACCGGGAAGGGCTGGCGGTGCTGTGCGGTCTCCTTGGGCACGGAAATCAAGAACTGCACGGTGTCGGTGTACTGCTTGCCGTGGCCGGTCGTGTAGTCGAGGTCGAAGGAGGCCGTGGGGGACGTGCCCTTGGGTCCGCCAGAGATGAAGAAGGGGCTCTTGAACGTGCCGATCGCGAGGTGATCGATCGCGTTGAACGAGTTCAAGAGCGCCTCCAGTGTCGGACCGTCGATGCCGAAGCCCTGCTGGGCGAGGCTCCTGAGCGTGTCCTTCACCTGGTCGACCTTGACGATCCGCCAGTGTGTCGCCTTGTCCTTGCAGTTGGCGGTGTTCTGCCATCCCGGCGGTTCCGCCGCGCCCTGCGCCAGCGCCTCGTCGTCGACCGGGCCGACCGCGCGCTGCATATCGGCATGTGCGGGGTACTCCTTGGACAGGTGGGCAAACGGTCCCTTGCCGTACAGGCCGTCGCGGATCAGGTGCAGATCCTCCTGCACCGGCTGCGTGGTGAACGTCCAGGCGAACGCGACGTGCTGGAGGCCCGTGCCGGCGATGTCACCGTAGTAGTTCGAGAACGGCGTGTCGGTCCTGTTCAGGATCGTCTTCAGCTTCTCGATGCCCTTTTCCTGGGCCGGGTAGTAGACGTAGTCGAACGGAGAGCGCACCGGATTTCCATCCGGGTCCACCACGCGATCCGTCACGACCACCGCGTACTTGGTCTTCTCGTCGAGTGGCACGAGCGGCCGCATGATCAGCGTGTCGGTCTCGCGCTCGTACCAGGTGAGCAGGTTGTCGGCGATGCAGCGGTCGCGGTCGAGCTCGCTCGCCTTGCCGAGGGCGACCAGGGCCTGGTTCGGACACGCCGTCGGGTCGAGCAGGTTCGGACGATCGATCACGCCATCGAAGTCCGTGTCCCACTGGGGCTTGTAGATGGCCCTGCCGTTTTCGGTGTGGTCGACGGTGCGATCGGGGTCGAACTTGCCCGTCGCGGGGTCGACGGTCTCGTCGACCGTGTCCCAGAGCAGGTTCTCTTCCGAGCGCCGCGTGTCGTTCCGCCAGTACTTGTTCTTGTCCTTGATGACGTACTGGAACGCGCCCTCGCCCAGGTCCATCACGGCCGGCACACCGGTGGTCAGATTGACGACGTAGACCGCATCGTTGGCGAAGTCGTAGTCGTCCCCTTGATGGCGGCGCTTGATGTTCTGGAGATCGATTGCGGGTCGGCCGTCGTCCTTGTTCTTCTTGTCGAACGAGACCGTGATGGGGGCGAACGTGCCCCAGCCCTCAAGCTGGTCGAACTTCTTGCGTGCGTCGGCCTCGATACGCGTCGGAGCGATAGCGCTGGCGTTGACCCTGAGCCCGGTGCGGCTGGTGGGGTCAGGCCACATGGCCGCGTTGTTGGGCAACGGGATCTCGGGCAGCGGCTTGTGCTGCAGGTCGAAGCGCACGGTGGGACCGTTGCCGGGCGGCGTACGCCTGAGGCCGCCGGGCACCTTGTCCGCGGCGCAACCGGTCAGAGCGGCAGCAAGGCCCAGTGTCAGCAGGGTCGCGGCAGTCTGCTTCATCATGTCTGCTTCTCCCGTGGGCTCAGTACTGCAGGCCCAGCCTGCCTACCCCGATGTACTGGTTTTCCATGCGGTGTCCGGCTGCGTCCGCGAAGGCATTGCCAGGAAAGAACACGCCGCCCTGTGCGCCGAGCTGCAGCTTCATGCCGTAGTCCAGCGGCAGGCGGTACTCGACGCCGGCATCGAGCTCGAGTCCGAGATCGTGGCTCGTGGCGGCGCCGCGGTCGTAGTTCCTGAATCGGCCGTTGGTGCCGACGTAGACCGGATCGACGAAGTCGGCCGTGGTCTGCGCGATCACGGCTCCGCCTTTCAGGTCGAGCTGGCGCTCGGGCCGCACGACGAAGGTGGGGTTCAGGTAGGTCGCACCGAACACGCCGCCGTTGCTCGGCAGCAGGTCTGATCCGGGGCTGGGGCGCGCCGACAGTGTGGGGTCTTCGGCGATGGTGGCTGCGCGGGCCGTCTTCCACGCCATCGCCTCGTTGAACAGGATCAGACCGACGTTGTGGTTCGGGTCGAACGTGAACCGCTTTTCGACGCCGTCGTTCGGATTGGCGTCGCCGGACGCCCAGCCCCACTCGAGCGACGCTACGAAGTCGCCCCAGCGCTGATCGCCCTGGCCGGCGGTGGTCACGGCACCCAGGCGCGCCGCGGCTCCCAGCTGCCGGACGTCCTCCATCCGGTTTTCCACCGTCTGCGTCAACGTCCGGGCGTAGTTGGTCTTGCCAAGGATGTACGCGACCTCGTACTCGCCGAACACGTGGCCATGCCCGCCAGGGAGTTTCGTGTTGAAGCGCCCGGCCGAATCCATCGCCCACACCTGGAGCTTCTCGGTGAAGTCCCGTGATAGCGGCGCGTTCGTGGCACGCCGCTGGTCGCGGTACACGCCGTACAGGCCGATCATGTTGTCGCCGCGGTCCTGGTAGAAAGCGGCAAGCACGCCCTCGAAGGCGTGATCGCCGTCCACCAGGTTCGCGTTCGGATCCTTGAACACCAGATCGCCCGCCAGGGCGACGTTGAACGGTGAGTCCTTGCCGCCCGGGCGCGTGGCGAACAGCACCCGTTCGACGATCGAGCCGTCGCGGTAGTCACCGAACAGCGTGGGATGGTCACCGTCGTTGGCGAGGATGCCCATGCCCCAGTGGGACGGCTGCTGGCCGACGCGCACCAGTCCCACGGGTGACATCCAGTCGAGATACAGCCAGCGCGGTGCCACCTCGAGCGGCTGGTGCTCGTCCATCGGGTGCTCCGCAGCCTGGACGTGACTCGTGGTCTGGCCGGCGATGAAGCCGCGCGGCACGTCGATCTGGCCGACGAGCGAGAGCTTGGGCCCGACCGACAGGCGCGGCGTGATGCGCAGCCAGTGCACCAGCCGTACCGTCTGGCCCAGCGAGCCGCTTGCCGCGTCACCCGGGTACGGCGAAAGCGGCAGGTTGGTGAGGCCGCTCAGCCGCACCTGGTACTGACCGTGGATCTGGATGTGCAGCGTGTGCGGTTTCGTCGGCAGCACCTTCACGCGTCCGGTGTCCAGAACGAAACGCTGCTTGAACCCGGTGCCTGCAGTCTCGTCCGACGGCGGCGGTGGCGGTGGCACCGGCCGCGCTGCACCTCCGGTCCGCGGCGCAACGGGCGGTGGCGGAGTGGGCGTTGCAGTTTTCTGCTGTGCGCCAGCCTGTGCGAGAGCGTTCGAGCTGGAGCCGAGCACGCACACACACGACAGCGCGCCAGCGCAGAGCGGAATCCGGATGGAGAAATAGCGGCCCACGGGCCGGCGAGAATAGTGAGCCTGGACGACAGTGTCCAAAGCAATCGTGTGGTCTTGCCAACGGTCATTCCGATGACGCAGGGCGGCGTTCCGGTGGCTACTGGGCGAAATGGCCTGGATCCATCGCTCTCCGGGTATAGCTTCCGGGCGTGAGCGCTACCCAATCGCCCGTGCAACTCGGCAAGTCACTTTCCCTCGAGGATCTCGAACGCGTGGCGAGACGCGCACAACCCGTTGTGCTCGACCCGCACGCCAGCGAGCGAGTCGATCGTTCGCGCGAGGCGGTCGAACGCATTGCGGCCGCCGGTGACGATGCGCCCCGCGTGTACGGCGTCAACACGGGTTTCGGTGCGCTCGCCGAGACGCGCATCGACGCCGACGACGTGCGGCGCTTGCAACGCAATCTGGTTCGCAGCCATTCCACCGGCGTGGGTCTAGACCTGCCGGCGGAAGCGGTGCGCGGCATGATGCTGCTCCGCGCACAGACGCTGGCGCTCGGCCACTCGGGCGTGCGTCGCCGCGTAGTCGAGCTGCTGCTCGGCATGCTGGAGCGCGGCGTGGTGCCGCGCATCCCCTCGCAGGGATCCGTCGGCGCTTCGGGGGATCTGGCGCCGTTGGCCCACCTGGCGCTATCGATGATCGGCGAAGGTGAAGCGGACTTCGACGGCGAGCGGCTGTCGGGGGCCGAGGCTCTCGGGCGTGCCGGGCTCGAGCCGCTGGAGCTCCAGGCCAAGGAAGGTCTCGCGCTGATCAATGGCACCCAGTACATGACCGCCTGGGGCGCGCTGTCGCTCTTCGATGCATTGCGCCTGGCCACCTGCGCGGACATCGCCGGAGCGATGAGCCTGGAAGCGCTCAAGGGGTCCGAGCGTCCATTCGCCGACCGGCTGATGAAGCTGCGCCCGCACCCGGGACAGGCATCGGTGGCCGACAACCTCAGACGCATGCTGGCAGACAGCGGCATCATGGTCAGTCACGCCCACTGCGGGAAGGTCCAGGACCCGTACTCGCTTCGCTGCATGCCGCAGGTGCACGGCGCCTCGCGCGATGCGCTCGGCTTCGCTCGCGACGTGCTCGAACGCGAGATGAACAGTGTGACCGACAACCCGAGTGTGTTCGTCGACGACTCCGGGGACGCGGAGATCATCAGTGGCGGCAATTTCCACGGGCAGCCGGTGGCCTACGCGCTCGATCTCGCCGCCATCGCGCTCGCAGAGCTCGGCAATATCAGCGAGCGCCGTGTCGAGCAGCTGGTGAACCCTGCGCTGTCGAGCGGGCTGACGCCTTTTCTGGCGCCTCACAGCGGCCTGAACAGCGGCTTGATGATCGCGCAGGTCGCCAGCGCGTCGCTCGTCAGCGAAAACAAGGTCCTGTGTCATCCCGCCAGCGTCGATTCCATCCCGTCGAGCGCCGGCAAGGAGGACCACGTCAGCATGGGCAGCATCGGCGCGCGCAAGCTTTCGAGCGTGGTCGACAATGTGCGCCGGTCGCTTGCTATCGAGATGCTCACGGCTGCGGCGGGGCTCGACCAGCGCGCACCGCTCGTGCCCGGTGCGGGGGTCGCCGAGGCTCACGCCGCGGTGCGCGAGGTCGTGCCGCCGCTGGTCGACGACCGGCCGCTCTACGACGACATCGCGCGGCTCGTCGAGCTGATCGAGTCGGGCAAGTTGACCGAGCGTGTTGCCGCACGCGTCGGGCGCCTGCACTGATGCTGGCACGCCGAGCGCTCCGGCCGCCTGCTTCGGGAGCGGAGGCTGCGCCCGGGTTCCGACCGATGTAGCATAGGCCGATGCGTGGACGCTTCCAGCGCGCGGCTCGTATCACGACAGCGGTCGCCGGAGTCGTGTTGGCTGGCTGCTCGGGACAACCTTCGGTCCCGTCCGCTACGTCCACGGTCGTCCAGTTCCAGCTGCCCGCGAGCGGGCTACCCGACTATGGAGCCGTGCCGTTCCCGAGCGACCTGTACCTCGGCAAGGATGGCCATGTCGTTGCCGACCTGCCCGGGCTGTCGCGCCTGGTGACGCACAACAGCCAGGCGTTCGCCCAGGGGCTTTCGACACTGGATGGCTTCGGGCGCACCGCCGCCAGCGAGCTGTTTACCACGGGCAACGTCGATCCCTCATCGCTGCCCGGGGATGCCAAGGCATCGCTCGCCGCGGACTCGACGGTCTTGCTGGTCGATGTGGATCCGGCGTCACCCGCGCTGGGTACCCGCTATCCGGTGCGTACCGCCTATCTGCCGTCGCTGCATTGCATCTCGGTACTGCCGTGGGCGGTGCTCTCGCCCGGCGTGCGCTACGCGGCTGTGGTGACGACCGGGGTGCGTGCTGCGGACGGCAGTCGGCTGGGAGCGGATCGCGCGCTCGCCGCCATCGAACACTCCGGGGCCACCAACCGCCACAGCGCTGCCGACAATCTGTACGGTGGCGCCCTCGACCAGCTTGTAGCGCAGGGCATTGTCGCCAAGCCGACGGACGTCGCGGGCCTGGCGGTGTTCACGACCTCGAAGCTCGCGTCCGAGCTTGCTGGTCTGCGCGCACGGTTGCGTGACGAAAAGCTGTTCCCGCCGCCACAGCTGCTGCTGGATGCCGCCGGCGCGTCGCCCTACACCACGACCATCTTCGGAATTTCGTCCAACCCCGACCTGGATGCCTGGCTCGGCACGCCCGACAAGGACGCACAGGGCAGGGAGTGGCCCGGAGTCGACAACGCCGGAGGCATTGCCCACGACGCGATCGGCGTCATCGCCAGCGGGGCGTTCGTGTCGCCGAGCTTCCAGGACAAGGACGGCCACTTCGAGCACGCCGCGGACGGCAGCGTGCGCGTGGCCGACGCGAACGCCAAGGTGCCGGTGACGCTGGTGGTGCCGAAGGCTGCGGCGCCCGCCTCCGGCTATCCCGTCGTCATCTTCGGTCACGGGCTCGCCAACGATCGCGGCCAGATGCTCGCCATCGCCAACGAGTTGGCGCGCGGCGGCTTTGCCGTGATCGGCATCGACGATGTCGGGCACGGCCTGCGTACCGCCATTCCGGATGTCGCCAACAACGAGAAGGGCAGCTACCAGGGACCCGACGGCCTGCCCGACCACGCCGGTCTGCCGCTCGGCTTCTTCGGCGGGTTCAGTGACTTCGTCGACATTCGCGACAACTTCCGCCAGACGGTCGTCGACGAGATGAACCTGGTGCGGTTGATCGAGAACCCTGCGCTCGATCTCTCGCCGCTCGGCCCTGCGCTGGGCGGCCCCGTCCCGAAGCTCGATCCGACGCACATCTACTACGACGGAGGATCGCTGGGCGGCATGATCGGCACCATCACCGTTGCCGTGGAGCCCGACATCCGCGCCGCGGCGTTGCAGGTGCCGGGCGGAGGCTTCGTAAATCTCATCGCCACCAACTCCGACAAGATGCACGGCCTGGTGGGCCAGCTCGCGACCGGCAGCTTCGGCATCCAGGGCGACGCGCCGATGGACGAGTTCCATCCAGCCATCAACCTGATGGCCGAGATCACCGAGGCCGGCGACCCGCTTTCGTATGCGCCCAGCATCTACGGCGCGCAGTTGCCCGGTGTCGCGCCGCGCCAGCGCCGGCCGAGCGTGCTCATCAGCTACACCGTCGACGACGAAATCATGGCCAACATCTCCACGCGAGCCCTGATCCGCGCCTTCGGCATGCCGCTGGCCAAGCCGTTCCTGCGGTCGATCGACGGGGTGAAGGAGGTCACCGCGCCGGTCAGCGACAACCTCGAGGGTGCCAGCGCGGCGGCCGTGCAGTATTCGCCGTCCACCCATGCGCTGGGCACGAATCGCTTCGACTGGCGGCAGTTCATGCCGGGCGATCCACAAGCCGACCCGGCCAACCGCTGGCCCCTGATCCCGAAGAAGATCCAGATCGAGCTCCCCATCCGCCAGCTGGACGAGCAGGTCGTGCATCTGTTCCAGAGCGACCTTTCGTCCAACAAGGCCGAGATCATCGTGACCCAGCCGCCGGTCGCGGACTACGACGGTGACGGCGTGTCCGACGCCGCCGAGAAGAAAGCCGGTACCGACCCCTACAACCCCGACAGCCACTGAGCGCCGCGAAAGGATTTCGATGCTTATCGACTGCCACGTGCACCTGAACGACTACCACGCCGAAGGCGTCGTCCGCCCCACCCGGGAGCACGTGCAGAGGTTGTTCGACGAGATGGGCAAACACGGCATCGATCACGCCGTGGTGCTCACCTCGTACAAGGTCGATCTCGGTCGCCCCAGCGTCGAGGAGGTGCTCGAGACGTTGGCCAACGATCCCCGCACGACCGTGGTCGAGGGACTGCGCTGGCGCGGTGACGCGCGCACCGACCTTTTCGAGATGGAGCAGCGCATCCGCGACGGGCGCGTTCGCGGCATCAAGCTCTACCCGGGCTACGACAGGTACGCCATCACCGACCCGTCGCTGGAGAGCGTGTTCCGCATCGCCGAGAAATACGACGTCCCCGTGATGATCCACACCGGCGACACCTACAGCAAGCAGGCCAAGGTCCGGCAGGCCCACCCGCTGCTCGTCGACGACGTGGCCGTCGATTTCCCGAACGTGAAATTCGTCATCTGCCACCTGGGCAACCCCTGGCTCCAGGACACGGCGGAGGTCCTGTACAAGAACGAGAACGTCTACGCCGACATCTCGGGGCTCACGCTGGGGGATTTCGACTACGAGTTCGAGCGCTACGTCAAGACGCGGGTCAGGGATATGATCATGTACATGGGCGACCCCGGTCGGCAGCTCATGTACGGCAGCGACTGGCCGCTCGTGACGATGGGGCCGTACGTCAAGTTCCTCGGCAATCTGGACCTGACCGAGGAGCAGATCGACAATATCTCCTGGAAGACGGCCGCGCGGCTGTTCAGGATTCCGGTAGGCGAGATCGAACAATCGACATAGATGGCCCCCGAGGCTGCCGAAAACCCGAGGCGGATGTTCGACATCCGCAAGAGCGAGCTCGACGACGCGGGCAACCGCGTGCTTTCCATCGAGATGCCGGCGCTGCGCACGCACGCAGCCGACGTGGAGCGCGTGATAGGCGCGGAAGGTCCGTACTTTCTCCGCTACGAGGCGCGACAGGGCGAGCACGTCCGAAGCGGGCGGTTTTCGCCGGACAGGCCGCGTTTCCGCCTGCGTTTCCGGCGCGGCGTCGATCCCGACGGCGCGTGGCTGGTTCGCGTCGACGCGGTCGGAGACAACGAGGAGTGGCAGCGGCCGCTATGGCGCCAGTGGGTGTTCGTGCAGTCGGCGCTGAGACGCACGCAGGCGGAGATCGACGCGCTGGCGCAGCGCTACGCGCCGATCTTCGTGTTCAGCCAGCGCGAGAAGTACTTTCCGGTGTCGTTCCGCACGCTGCTTCGCGCGCCGCCGATCCGGGAGTCGGACGAGGTGATGAAGATCAAGACGATCTTCGGCAAGGAGGCAGTTCCGCTCGGCCAGCTGGGCGAGTTCATGCGCTTCAACGGGCACAGCGAGTACTTGCTCGACTTCAACTTCTTCAGCATGAAGCGTTCGGTGTTCGCCTCGCTGGGCGGCGACCCGTACAGCGCGGTCATCTACTACTCGTACCTGGAAGACCCGCAGAGCGACCGCTTCTTCATCAGCTACCACCAGATCTACGCCTACGACACCAAGACGGGGCTCGCGCGCATCACCAACATCGGCCCGCACGTCTTCGATCGCGAAAGCATGATGCTGGTGTTCGACGGCGGCGACCGGCCAAGCTCGATGATCATCTCCGGTCACCTCGAGAACCAGACCATCTTCTTCCTGAAGAAGCTCAAGCGCTGGTCGCAGGGGCGCATCCGCGTGCCATTCGACGACGAGCGCACCCTGAAGCTGGGCGAGCACCCGGTGATCGCGGTGGGCGAGGGGTCGCATGCCCTGTACCCGACCAGCGGCGAGTACCAGCTGTCGCTGCTGCGCGAGATCGCCGGCTACATCGACCGCGACGTGATTCGCGGTCGGCCGCCGCGAAGCGAGGGCGGCATCGTGCCCAGCCAGGTGCTGTCGCCGCCGTCCCTCGGCAGCCGCGGCTTGCCGACCTACGGGCTGCGCTCGCTCGGGCTCGATCGCCTGGTGAGCCGCATCCAGCGCAAGTCCGGCGGAGCCGATCCGTACCGGGCGTTCCTCGTGTTCAGCGGATACTGGGTCGACGTGCCCGGCACGCAGAACGCGCGCTTCCCGCCCTTCACCCGCAACATGACCGAGATCGCCGATTGGGTGGACGGGGCCTACGAGTGGATCTGGGACGACGTGCCCGAGCACTATCACCAGAACAACGGGCTCATCCTGCGCTTTTTGCGGGAGAACCTCGAGGACTTCTAGCGTCGCTGCCGCGCGTCGAGCGCTAGGCGCTCCACGCTTTGCTCTGGCGGCGCAGGCGCCTGAGCAGGAAGCGCAGCGCGAGCAGTGCGGGCAGGCCCAGCAGGAGCAGGATGGGCAGGAGCAGGCCGGCGATACGGATCACGCCGTTGATCACCGCGGCCGCGAGGTTGATCGCGTCGGCTCCCGCGTGCTTCACGCTTCTCGAGAACGAGCCGAACGAGGCGCTCACCAGTGGCTGAGCCTGATCGAGCTCGAGCTTGATGGTGGATAGCTCGATTTGGCCGTCGAGCACGCGCTTTCTGCCCTGGAGCTTCTCGATCTCCGTCCGCACGCTGGCGAGCTGCTTCTGCACCTCGAGCGCATCGGAGACCTTGTCGGCGCGCTGGAGGATGGCGAGGTACTGCTTCTCCAGTTGGTCTTGCGTGTGGAGGCGCGCGTCGAGATCGATATACTCGTCGGTCACGTCGCGGCTCTTGATCTGCTCGCTGTCGACCCCGCTGGCGAGCTTTCTGAGCTCGGCTAGCGCGCGGTCGAGTCGATCGGCGGGCACGCGCAGCTCGACGGACACGTGCAGCGGGTCGCGGCTGCCGGCGCCGAGGCGATGGCTTGTGGTGTTCGCGACGTAGCCGCCGAGCTTCGTCGCGATCGCCGACGCCTTGCGCTGTGCGGCGGCCGGATCGGTCACCGTCATCGAGAGCGACGCGTTGCGGATGATGCGCCGCACGGCCTTGTCGCCGGACGCTCCGGGAGTCGGGGGCAGGCCTTTCGCGGCGCCCTGGGCGGGATCCGCCGGCGCCGATGCGCCGGCGCCCACGACGCGTGCCGAGTGCTTCGCGCAACCGCCGACCAGGATCACGAACAGGGCGAGCAGGACGAGCAGACGTTGGGACATGGGCGGACCTCCGCGCATAGGGCGCATTCCGGGTGTCTGTCCGCGAAAACGCGCAGCGCTGGCGGGCGCTTACACCCCGCCGACCAGATCCTCGACCGCGAGCTCGTCCGGAACGTCGATCGGCATGCGCAACAGCGCGTAGCCGTAGGTCTTTCCCTGGCGGTCGATGCGCAGCGAGCGCAGGCCTCCGCCGTCCAGCGCGTCGTGCAGCACGAAGTTGAGCGCTTCCAGATTCGGCAGCTCGAAACGCTCGACCGGGCCCTGGCCGAGCTCGCCGAACCAGGCGGCGACGCGCTCGGCGGTCAGCTCGCGGAGCAGCAGCGGGTAGTACTCCGGGCGGCGCGCGATGACGCCGATGTTGCAGCGGTTGCCTTTGTCGCCCGAGCGGGCGTGCGCCAGGTTGTACAGCGGCGTCTTCACGACTCGAGTACCTCCACGCGCGGCTCGACCGCATCGCGCGGGACCAGCGTCGGCCAGAAGTCGATGATCGGCGCGGGATCCGGCCGCCCTGCGAGGCCCGGGCCGCCGCAGGCGCCGGGCAGTCCGGAAGTGATCAGCGGCGCGATCTCGTGGCCGAAGCGTCGTGTGCTCTCGCGGTCGTGGCTGCGGATAGCCACCCTGAGTAGCACCTCGTTCGGCTCGGCTACGGGCTCCGTCGCCATCCGACCGTGCGCCGCGGACACGCCGACCAGCTCCACGCGGTGATCGTCGATCGAGAGCCCCAGATGCCGGCAGCGCGCGAGCAGCAGCTCGGCCGCGGCGCGCGCCCGCTCGATGGCGTGGGGCCACACGAACAAGAGCGACGCGACGTTGCGGAAGCCGTCGTGGTAGCTGAGCGACGCCTTGAGATCGCGGGGCGGCGCGTTGCCTCTCACGCCCGAGACGCGCACGCGGTCGTTGCCGAGATCGGAAAGCTGGAGGCTGGTGAAGTCCACGCTGGCATCCGGAGTCAGGTACGCGCGCGGATCGCCGATCTCGTAGAGCAGCTGTTCCTTGAGCACGGCGGGTGTGACGCGGCCGCCGAGGCCCGGGTGCTTGGTGATCACCATGCTGCCGTCCTCGTTCACTTCCGCGATGGGGTAGCCCAGCCGTTCGAGCCCGGGCACGTCCTGCCAGCCGCCGGCGAAGTTGCCGCCGCTCGCCTGTCCGCCGCACTCGAGCAGATGTCCGGCGATCACGCCGGCCGCCAGACGGTCGTAGTCGTCCTCGGGCCAGTCGAAGCGGACCATGAGCGGCGCCAGTGCGAGCGCCGAGTCGGTGCAGCGGCCGCTCACCACGATCTGCGCACCCTGCTCCAGCGCCTGGGCCAGAGGCGCTGCGCCGAGGTAGGCATTGGCGCTCATCACGAGCTCGCGGACGGTGGAAAGCGGCGCGCCGCTGTCGAGGTGCTCGAGCGACACGCCGCGCGCGACCAGGGCGTCGAGCTGGTCCATCAGATCGTCACCCTCGACCACGCCGATGCGCAGACCGCGGACGCCCCGGGCCCGGCACAGCTCGACCACCGCCTCGGCGCAGCCGCGGGGATTCATGCCGCCGGCGTTGGTGACCACCTGGATGCCCCGGGCGGCGATGGTGTCGAGCGCGGGCTCGAGCGCCACCAGGAAATCGCTGGCGTAGCCCTGGGCGGGATCCCGGGCGAGCTTGCGCCGCAGGATCGACATCGTGACTTCCGCCAGGTAGTCGAGCATCACGGCATCCACCGGACCACCGTTGACCTGGTCGGACAGTACGTCGTTGCGGTCGCCCCAGAAGCCGGCCGCGCCAGCGATGCGGAAAGTCTCCATCTACGGCTACTCGCCCGAGAACTCCGGAGTCGTGCCGGCGCGGAATGCGGCGATGGCGCGGCGCAGATCGCCCGTCGTGAAATCGATCGCCTGCGCGCCCGCCTCGCGGTGCAGCGCATCGTCGACCTCGCGCATCAGACCGGCCGCGAGTGTTGCCTTGGCCTGCGCGACCGCGATCGGCGCCGCGCTCGTGATCTGCTCGACGGTCTCGTCGACCAGCGCCGGCAGGTCGGTGCGCGCCACGGCCTTGTTGACCAGGCCGATGCGCTCGGCCTCGTCGCCGCGGATGAGCTTGCCGGTGAGCACGAGCTCGGCGGCCTTGGCGGGCCCCACCAGCCGCGGCAACAGTACCGTGCAGCCCATGCCGGGATGCAATCCGACCCGGACGAAGTTCGCGCCCAGTCGCGCTTCGCCCGCCGAAAGGCGCACGTCGCAGGCCATGGCCAGACACAGGCCTGCCCCGACCGCTGCGCCGTGTACGACGGCGATGCTCGGCGCGCGCAGCGATAGCACCGACAGGAAGCGCCGGTAGAAGCGCAGCATGCCCACCCGGTTTTCCTCGGGCGGGCGCCCGGCATTTTGCTCGATGACGTTGAAGTCGCCGCCGGCGCAGAACGCGCGTCCTTCGCCCTCGATCAGCACGACCCGGGGCTCGTTCGAGGCGTTGATACGCTCGACCGCTTCCGCGATCAGGTTCCCCATCTCGACGGTCATCGCGTTGTGCTTGTCGGCCCGCGCCAGCACGATGCGGGCGACGCGGCCGAGCTCGACCCGTATCGGCGGCTGGCTCATGGCGGGACTGTAGCGCGCTGCTCTGGCGGTTCAGTGCTTTTCGTGGAGCGGTACGGGCATGGGCGGCGGTGGCGGCGGTGGCACCGCGCTCGGAGCGGGAGGCGGAGGGTAGGCCGACGACGCAGGCGGAGGCGCCGGCATCGGGTAGCCTCCCGCCGGTGCGGGCCCCCGCATGCCGGGTGCGGCGCACACGATAGTGACGTTCTGGGGGCTGTAGATCTCCCAGGTCAGGTAGTGCACGAGCACGCGACCGAAGCCGGTCTTGACGTACAGCTCGGCCCAGCCGCCCGGACACGTTTCTGCCAGATCGTACGGCCCGCTCGTCTCGACCAGGCCGCCGAGGAAGCCGCTGTGCCAGCGATTGTCGACGACCGCGCGGCCGGGCGGCACGCCCGAGTAGACGCTGGTGCGGAAGCAGCCGGTTGCCCCGAGACCCAGCGCCAGCGCGATCGCCGGGGCCAGCCTCACCGCGACTTCTCCTTGCCGCAGGTGATGTACACGCGGCGCGGTGCGTAGATGCCAGCGGTCACGAGCGTCACCACCAGCGTGGCCGCGTCCTCGGCGGTCACGACCTCGTGGACGCGGCCCGAAGGGCAGTAGTCGCGGATGTCGACGCGCTCGTGGCCGATCAGCCCGCCCAGGAAGAAGCTCGACCACTTCGAATGCTCGCTGCCCGCGGGCACCTTGGGGTCGCGGAAGGTGGCGCGGCAGCCGCACAGGGCCGAGAGCGCGAGCACGCCGAGCAGCAGGCGCGCGCTCGGTCGCACCGCTTGCGGGCGGCTGGGCGAGCTCCGGTCGGACATGGATCCGCTGCCCTCATATCACGTGCGTCATGCGGCGCGACCGAGCCTCCTGACAATCGGCCGCCGGAGGCGTAGACCGTGGCCATGAGCGAACTGGACGACATCGGCCCCTTGCTGCCGGGCCTCGCGCGCGAGGCGATCCAGGCCGACCTTTCCGGGCGCCGGTTGGCCGTCAGCCGGCCCGACGCGCCGCCAGCGCCGGTGTTCGTGACCCTGCGCAATCCGGACGGGAGCCTGCGGGGCTGTATTGGTTCGCTCGTCGCCACCCAAGGCGATGTCGCGCAGGAGACGGCTCGCAGCGCCGTCCTCGCCGCCACGCGCGACCCGCGCTTCCCGGCGGTCGTTGCCGAAGAGCTTCCGGATCTACATATTGAAGTGAGCGTGCTGATGCCCGACGAGCCGGTCTCCAGCGTCTCCGAGCTGGACCCGGCGCGCTACGGGGTGGTCGTGCGCGACGGTCTGGGCCGGCAGGGCTTGCTTCTGCCCGACGTCCCCGGCGTCACCGACGCGACTATGCAAGTCGAGATCGCCCGCCGCAAAGCTGGCATCGAACCCGGAACGCCGGTCACCCTGCGACGCTTCGAAGTGAAGAAGTTCGAGGAAGCGCGAGGCTAGCGGACCACCCTACAGTTGATCGGCGAACACCACGCCGTCGAAATCGCGAGCGGGGAAGGGGAGGCTGAGCCGCGGCCGGCGTGGATGAGCTTGCCGGTAGAGACGGCGTCTGACCGGGAAGCGGGTCGGGTAGTAGTTCTGCTCCCACATCAGGTAGTGCCCCCGGCGCTCGAGCGGCTCGAGCCTGGCCAGCCGCTCGCGTACCGTGGCGGTCAGGCAACCTGCGATCACTTCGTCGATCGCATCTCGATCGAGCTCATCGGGCGTCCAGGGTGGATCGTCCTCGTCCCCGCTCGCGGGGGTCGGGCGACCGCCCAGCCACAGGCTCTGCTCTGGGTCTTCGTCGAACGGATCGACCGGCTCGCCGTCGAGCCAGGTGTTGAAGTGGACGTGAGGGATGCCGAACGGGAAACTGACCAGACCGTCCAGGCCGCTGTAGCCCGACACCGCGTAGGGCTGGCCGCGGGCGATCGTATCGCCCTCCTCGACCAGGGCCCGGGCCAGATGGGCCGAGCAGCTGCACAGCCCGTCACCGTGGTCGAGCATCACCTTCAGGCCGCCCCGGTTGTACTCGGCGGCGATGCGCGCGACCCGGGCCGGCGCGGGTGCCACCACGAGGGTGCCACGTGGAATCGACAGGTCGCTGCCGTTGTGGCTGTTGTAGGTGAGCGTGCCGCCGCGGAAGTCGCGGACCTGCGTCTTCCGCACGGACCAGCCGTCCGCGATCGGGGTCTGGGTATGGTTGAACAGGTTGGTCAGGATCGCGTGGCGCGGCACCACGAAGCGTCCCGACCACAGCGGGAGCGCCAAGCGCGGTGACAGCAGGCGCAGGCTGGACGGCCCGAACTTCGACGGCGGCACGTCCTCGGCGCCGCGCAGCGCGATCGCGGCCTGCCGCAAGCGCTCCCCGAGCGGGTGGAGCCCCAGCGACTCGACAATCGACGGCATGCTGACTCGGGGCAGATCGGGCGTGACCGGCATCGCCGGACTGTAACGCGGATTCGTCCGTTCGAGGCGTCTGCAACCGCTCTGGGCTGTCCGGCGACGCTAGGCGGCCTGGTTGGCGGCGCGTACGCCGCGGATGATGGCCCGGCTCACCAGCGTCGCTGCGAGAGCGCCGACGATGTTGACGTTGGAGCGCTCGTGCCCCACCGAGAGCGAGAACACGACGTCGCCATCGAACATGGTGTGCGAGGGGCGGGTGGTCCGGGCGATCCCGTCCTGGGCCATCATCGCTATCTTGGTCATCTCCTCGCGGCTGAAGCCAGCATTGGTGGCGACGACGCACAATGTCGTGTCCATTCCGAAGTAGCGCGTCTCCAGCCCCGGCTGCTCGAGCAGCCAGCGTTCCGTACCCAGCAGCCGATCCGTCGAAGCGGGATCGCGAGCGCCGGCGACGATTTCGCCGCGCAGGTTGAGCACGTCGCCCCAGGCGTTGCACACCGCCAGTGCGCCGACCACGACGTTGCCGGGGAGCGAGGCCGACGCCGTGCCCAGGCCGCCGCGCATCGAGTAGTCGCTGCCCAGCGCCTTGCCGCAGGTCGCTCCGGTGCCCGCGCCTACGCTGCCCACGGGGCTCGGCTCGGCGAGGCTGCCTGGCAGGCACGGTAACCCATCTCGTGATCGGGGTAGATGTGCGGCTTGCCGACATCCAGATCGAAGATGCAGGCCGTGGGCACGATGGGCACGACCACGCCGGTGGAGGCGTGGAAGCCGATGTCGTGCTCCACCAGATAGGCCTGCACGCCGCTGGCTGCGGCCAGGCCGAAGGTGCTGCCGCCGGTGAGCAGCACGGCGTGGATGCTCATCACCATGTTGGTGGGATTGAGCATCTCGGTCTCGCGCGTGCCCGGCGCGGAGCCGCCCAGATCGACGCCAGCGACGCCGCCATGTTCACACAGGATGGCCGTGCAGCCGGTATTGCCGGGGTCGCTCTGCGCGTGCCCGACGCGGATGCCGGGAACGTCGGTGATGCACTGCTCGGAGAGACGGGTTGGGCTGTCATTTTCTGTCCTACTCTGTTGCCGCAGTGCGGCGTGCAGCGGAAGAAATCGAGCCGGAATTGGCTCGATAACCTTTCTTTTGTCGCTCGCGTTCGGTACCAACAAAGGACTATGTGCGGCATCGTCGGGATGTTCAACGATAACGACGAGCGCTTGCTGAACGCGATGCTCGAGTCCACGGTCCATCGCGGCGAAGACAGCACGCGCTACGAGTTCCATGACGATCGTTGCGGGATCGGCATCAACCGCCTGAGTATCGTCGACCTCGAGCGCGGCGAGCAACCGCTCAGGAACGAGAGCGGCGACGTACGCGTGGTGTGCAACGGGGAAATCTACAACCACGAGGCGATCGCGGCGGATCTGTCCGACAAGCAGCTGCTCACGCGTTCCGACGCCCAGGTGATCCCGCCGCTGTACGAGGACCACGGCGAGGACTGCGTGAACCTGCTCGACGGCATGTTCGCGTTCGTGCTCTACGATCGCAAGCGGCAGACGTTCCTGGCGGCGCGCGATCCGATCGGCATCAAGCCGCTGTACTACGCGCGGGACGGGCGCCGCTGGTACTTCGCGTCCGAGGCCAAGGCGCTGCTCGCGTGCGGCACCGATCCGCAGATGGTGCGCATGCTGCCGCCCGGTTTCCGGCTGACGGAGCGCGGTCCGGAGCAGTACTACTTCCTGGCCACCCAGCGCAGCGTGCCGGATCCGCACATGGTGCGGGAGCTGCTCGATCACGCCGTGAAGAAGCGTCTGATGGCGGACGTGGAAGTGGGCACGTTCCTGTCCGGCGGCCTCGACTCCAGCATCATCACGGCGCTGGCGGCGAAGTACAATCCGAACGTCCGGGCCTTCACGGTGGGCATGGACGGGTCGCCCGACGTGGAGGCGGCGCGGCGCGTGGCCGAGCACCTCGGCGTGAAGCACTACGTGCAGCCGTTCACCATCGACGAGATGCTGGAAGTGCTGCCCGAGGTCATCTGGCACGTCGAGAGCTACAACCCCTCGATGGTCACCGGCGCGGTGGTCACGCTGCTCGCGGCGCGCCACGCCAAGAGCGCGGGCCTGAAGGTGGTGCTCTGCGGCGAGGGCTCGGACGAGATCTTCGCCGGCTACAAGGCCGTCCGGCACATGAGCTTCCCCGAGATGGTGGATGCGTCCTGGACCCTGATCAACAACCTGCACAACACCGAGTGCAAGCGGCTCGATCGCATGAGCATGGCCGTGTCGCTCGAGGCGCGCGTGCCGTTCCTCGATCGCAGGCTGGTGGAATATGCGCTCAACCTGCCCTGCGACGTGAAGGTCAAGGAAGAGGGCGGGCGCCGCATCGAGAAGTACATCCTGCGCCAGGCTTTCGACGACCTGCTCCCTCACGACATCGTGTGGCGCGAGAAGATGCCATTCGACCAGGGCAGCGGCGCGCGCCACATCATCGAGCACGTCAACTCGCAGATCAGCGACGCCGAGCTGGAAGAGGCGCGCGAGCAGTGGCCCGAGGCCGAGCTGCAGTCCAAGGAGATGCTCTTCTACTACCGGATCTGGCGGGAGAAGTTCGGGGACCTCGGCGGGCAGCGGGTGTTCCGTATGTTCGGCGACTACCCGGTAATGATGGACGGCATCAAGCAGCGCACGGCGAAGAGCGGCAGCTGACCTGATGGCGGCGCCGCTCAGCCTCACCTGTCCCAAAGGGACGAATACCGATGTAGGCGCCAACCGCGACGGCGCCTTCAAACTGAAGTGGTCGGGTCCCGCCACCGCGGTCTACCGCGTGGTGGAGCGTCACGGTTCGGAGGTCCGGACGGTGTTCCAGGGGCGTGCGCTCGCGACCACGCTCACCGGGCGATCCGGAGGCAAGTACCGCTACACGGTCGGTATCGTCCACGCCGGGCACGTCACGCGGCGTTCCGACCCTTGCGTGGTGAGGGTGCGCCCGTACTCGCTGACGATGGCGTTCTCCTTCTTCTTCGTGGGCTCGCTCGTCACGCTCGCGACGATTCTGCTCGTCCTGAGTGGGCACCGCGCCCACAAGAAGGGAGAGATCGGGTGACGCATCCGGTGCTGTCGGCCACGACGGGCTGGCTGATCCTCGCGTTCTTCTCCGCGCTGTGGGTCTTCCTCGGCTGGTACTGGGGTCGCCACGGCACGACGTTCGAGGGCCACATGCTGGCCGGGCGCAAGGTGGGCCTGGCGCTCGGTACCGCTACGGCAATGGCCACCTGGGTCACGTCCAACACCACCATGGCCGCGCCGGAGGTGGCCTACCGCTTCGGCGTGTGGGGCATGGTCGGCTACTCGCTGGGTGCGGTGGGCTTGATCCTGTTCGCGCCTATGGCCCAGCGCATCAAGCATCTGATGCCGCACGGCTACACCAGTGGTGACTTCGTGCGCACGCGCTACGGCACTTCGGCCTGGGTCGTGTTCCTCTTGATCTCGTTCTTCTACGGGCTCGGTTGGCTGGTGAGCATGGGCATGGCCGGCGGCGTCCTGCTGCAGGCGCTGACCGGCATTCCCTACGTGTACGGGATGATGGTGATCACCGGGGTGTGTGTCGGCTACACGCTGCTCGGCGGCCTGCACGCGGTCATCGGCACGGACTTCATCCAGAGCCTGCTCATCATGATCGGGCTGTGCGTGGTCGGCTTCATCGGTTTCGAGAAGGTGGACCCGACGCAGATCCACGCAAAGCTCGCCGCGACCCGACCCGGGCTGTTGAACATGCTGATGCCCGCGTCGATCATGTTCCTGTTCAACAACCTCTTGTTTGGCCTCGGCGAGATCTTCCACAGCAACGTGTGGTGGTCGCGCGCGCTCGCCTACAGGAAGGGCGTGGGCTTCAAGGCGTTCACGATTGCGGGGTTGGCGTGGTTGCCGGTGCCGATCGTCGCAGGCGCCCTGGCGCTGTTCGCTCCGGTACTCGGCATCAACGTGCCCGCGCTGGACATGGTGGGGCCCCTGGTTGTCGCGCACATGATGGGGCGAATCGGCGCGATCCTGATCTTCATCGTGGTGTTCGCGTCGCTGGCGTCGTCGCTGGATTCGCTGCTGGCCGCCACGAGCGATCTGATCGTCGAGGACGTATACCGCAGGGTGTTCCGGCCCGAGGCGCGCGGCCCCGAGCTCCGGCGCGCCGCGCGGCTGCTCGTGCTCGGGCTCGGCGTGCTGTCGATCGCACTGTGCTGGAGCAAGGCCACGACCCTGGCGAAGATGATCGCGATGACCGGCGCCCTGGTCTCGTCCACCATCTGGCCGATCGCTTCAGGCCTGTACTGGAAGCACGCAAACCCGAAAGCCGCGACGCTGGGCATGGTGCTCGGCACCACCACCGGGCTTCTCGCCTACTTCTTCATCGGCTGGTACACCGCGGCGCTCGTGGGCGCCTCGGTGAGCATGCTGTGCGTCGTCATCGGCCGGCGCATCGCGCCGGTGCCCTTCGACTTCGCCAAGCTCGGCGAAGAGATGCGTGACGTGGAGGCCGCCTGATGCAGATCCCCGCTTTCATCTTCGACGGCATGCTGTGGATCGCCCTCATCGGCGTGGGCCTCGGCGCGGTGTACTTGCTCGTCGTGCTCGTCCACGAGTGGAAGAACGGGAAGCTCTGGTAGGAAAGGGGAGATGTGATGCGTGGAGGGAAGCTGGTCATCATTGAACTTTGCGTCGTGGTTCTGGCGCTCGGCTGCCACAAGAGCGCTACCAAGACGAGCGCGAAGGCGAGCGCCGGTGGAAGCGCCAAGGCGAACACCAAGGCGCCCGCCGCCAAGACCGCCGAGGTCAACCCGTGCACGGTGCTCACCGAGAAGATGGTGCGAAGCGCGGTGGGCCTCGCCCCAAGCATCAAGGTGACACAGCGCCACAGCAACACGCTGCACGAGGCGTGCTTCTATCAGTGGAAGAACCCTGACTACGACCCGATGAAGGCGATGCGGCAGGCCGGCGCGCAGCTCGCCAAGGGGAAAAAGGGGAAGCTGGGGCCAGGGGCGATGTCTCCCGTGTTCCAGGTCGAGTACATCCCGGGTAGCACCTGGCCCGACACCGCTGCCGCGCAGAAGGCGTTCAAGACGTCGCAGCGCCAGCTGCCCGGCCACGATTCCGGGAAGGTCGCCGTCTCCGGTGTTGGCGACGAGGCCATGTGGACGGCGAGCAGCCGCCACCTGTCGTGGCGCGACAAGATGCAGCTGTCGTTCATCGTCGTGCGCCTCGGCAAACCCGACGCCACCCAGCTTGACGTCGCCAAGAAGCTGGCCCTCGACGTGACGGCCGCGCGCAAGTAGGGGACGCACAGGTCGCTGCGTAGCGACCGGCATTGCTGGCTTCGGGCTCGCGCGCACTGCGTTGACCGTGCTGTCGCTTCGGGTAGGCTGGCACGCGTGTTCCAGACCCGGAACGTGATGCTCGCTCCAGCGCTGGCCGTGGGTGCCTGGGCGCTGTCGCGCGCTGCGGTCACCGGGTGTCGCTGCAGGTGGACGCAGCGCGCTCGCCACGCTCGCGCGCGACACGGCGCCAGGCGGCTGCAGGGCGCGCGAGCGCCAGTGACGCCAGGGATTCTTGTGGGCGCAGCAGGGACCGAATCTGCGACTTCGTCCGCGTGAATCGGGCCTGCGAGGCGTCTGGTGTCCCGAGCTGTCAGCGCGTCGAAGTGTCGGCCAGGAAATGCGCGGTCAGATTGTGGTCGCCCATGTGCCGCCGCCAGGCTGGCACTGCGGCTGCGTCTGCGTCCCGGCGCCGTTGTAGTAGCAGTACTTTAGGGGGCCTGTGGTGCAGCAGCCATCGAGGTTCGCCGAGGGACAGGCATCGACGACCGTCCCGCCCTCCTTGGTGCATTGCTGCTTCATCGCCGAAATGTCGGCCGACGCCACAGTGAAAATCCCGCACTGGTTCGTGTTCGGCAGGTTGCACGAGACGCTCTGCGTGCCGCTGCCGCTGGCACCCCCGCCGCCAGAATTGCTCGAGCCGCAGGCGAGCCCGCAGGTGGAGGTCACCGCTAGAATTGCAAGCAAGAGACGTAGATTCACAGGTTTGTCCGATCGAGGAGCGCCAGAGGGAAGGAAGCGAGCGTCTGGTGCTCCAAACGGCACGTGGATCCACCCTGGAAGCCACGCATCGCGTTGACGATCGCACTGGGCCGGCCACCCACAGCCACCCGCAAGGATGACTAGCACGTTCCACGGTCGCTCCCCGACACAATTCCGCCTCGAGGTGCTGCTGCGCGATCTGGTTCAGCGCCGTCTGCTCGGCACGGAACACCGCGGCGCACGTTCGTCCCCGGTCCGGTCGTGTTCCCCCGTGACGCCCGCTCGCCCGCGCATCGGCTCCCCCTGGAGTCGCGAGTCGTTGTCCTCCATGCGCAGCGGCCCAGACAGCTGTGTCGCTGCACGGGCGGCGGCCGTGGCGCAATCTGGGCCACGGTCTTGCCGGGCGCGGCAGGAACGTGCGATTCGCGCGCGCACCCCGCCTGGCACGGAACTCGCTGGGCGGGACGCCATGAAGCGTTCCGTAGCAGCACTGTTTCTGGTTGCAGGGATCCTGGCCGGCTGCGGCGGCTCGGCGTCGACGCAGGGATCGAACGGCGACGCCGGCCCGGATGCCATGCAGTGTCCCGACGGGCGCAGCCCGCTCGAATCCTGCAGCAACGGCCACATCCACAGCTCCTGCTGTCCGACGGGCGCGCGCTGCTCACCACCGGCGAGCTACTGCGATCTGGGCGGCGGAGCATGCAGCCTGGGTGCATGCCCTTCCGATGCGGGGACCGATGCTCCGGGCTGCGTCGTGAACTCCGACTGCCACAAGTCGAACCCGGACGAGTGCAACATCTGTACGGACATGAGCCTCGTCTGTCACGAGGGCGCATGCATGTGCGCCTGCCAGGTCGGCGACTAGCCCGGCGGAACCCGGCCTGGGAAAGGCAGGTAGGCCTTAACTCCCGCGTTGGACGGCCGTTGCTTGTAGACAACATGGCCAATCCGGCACGGAAGCCCGGCGGCGACGCCCCGGCGCCCGCCACGGCTCTGAGGTGCGCTGTCGACGAGGTTCTCGATGCCTTCGCGTCCGCCCCGGTCAAGACGAAGGTGATCGCGCGAGCGCTCGCGCTCGGGGGCTACGACTCGGTCCCGGCCGACCCGGCGACATTCGAGCAGTTCATTGCCGGCCCGCTCCTGGATGCCGTGCAGGCGATCCTTGGACCGATGACCTCGGGGCTCATGCTCGAGCAGCTGAGGCCCCTGGTGAGCCGCGCTCGCGGGCCCTCTCGGAGCCCCGCGGTATCGGGCGTGCGCTCGGCCCATCGGGCGACGACCATGAGCGCGCTGAAGGTTCCGTCGATCCAACTCCCGGAGACGCGGCCCACCATCAGAATCGAGTCATCCTCCGTCCGCGTGGTCGCCGTAAGCCCCGACGCCGAAGCGCGCCTACGCCTGGCTGCGGTCCTGGCTGCAGGAGCGCTCGCGGTCGCGAATCTCGACACGCTGTGGGACGCGCTCGAGGCGCTCGGCGATGAGCGCACGCTCGTGATTGTCGATCTGCGCATGACCGGCGCCCCCCAGGCCCAGCTCGAAAAGCTCGGCCGTCGCGGACCGCTCGTATTGTGGGGCGGTCACGTGGACATCCCCGGCGCCGTGCCGTGCGCCGCGCGTGAAACCCCGGAGCAGGTCGCCGAGCTGGCAATGCGGCTGCTCGACGCCGACTCGTAGAACGCCCGAGGGCAGGAGCGCGGACCCGCGACAAGGCGAACCTCGACGCCGAGGCCATGTGGCGACCTCCTACGCGCTGACGAAGCTGACTGCCTCCGAAGATGCGAAGATCCGCGCGCTGGTGAAGAAGGCCGTGGGCTGAAGAGCGGGCACGCGACTGGGGACACCGCTCGGCGGTATCCCCGGGTGTCGTGTAGAGTCTCGTTCGCAGCTCTCCGACGATTGGAGTGCCGCCGCGGGCGAGCTGGCCGAAACGTCCTCCAGAACGCCGTGAGGGTGATGTACAGCGAGGTCATCGCGCAGCCTGCCGCGGGGAGATCGTCATCCGCCAGTCGGTGGGACCCGGGAACGCCGCCGCGACCAGGCCCCTGGCGTGCCAACCAGACGAGCTCGCTCCGGCGCGGTATGGTCCCGCCATGTCGACACGATTGAAAGGCAAGCGGGCGCTTGTGACGGGCGCTTCGCGGGGGCTGGGCGTCTACATTGCGAGGCGTCTCGCCGCGGAAGGCATCGATCTGGTGCTGGCAGCTCGGGACGATTCGAAACTGGAGAACACGCTGCGCGAGTGCAGCGACGCAGCAAACGATTGCTCCGGGCGCCTCCGTGAAATTCACGATTACCTGCAAGCCGACCGCAGCGAGCACCAGCAACCAGACGCTCACGCTTTCCAGCAACGACCCGGGCGCGGCCACGAATCCATTCGGCGTGAGCTGTACCGGCAAGCCCAGGGTGCATGACGTGGATCTCGCGAGGCGGCGCCTTCGAGCGGGTCCTGTAGCAGCCAGCCCCTTCTGATCAGGGTGGACATCGACGAGTGCCGCAATCGAAAGCTGGCGCTCCCCGGCGCCACGAGCACACGCGCCGCCAGGTCGATCGCCATCTGGCAGCGCGGCTACGCGGGCAGCTGTCCCGGCTACTCGCGCATCCGCCGACAAGAGAAGCGTCGCTGCGACCTCTTCACGCCGCGCGCCGGTAGTCGTGGTGCAGCCCGTTGAGCAGGGAAGCTCTACTGCGTCACTTCTGGGCCAGCCGCTTCGCGCCCGCGCGGGGGCCCCACGCAGATGAGCGCGTCGTGCTGGCGGTCGCCGCCGGCGGACCACCGTGTCGCCACCCCACCGCGCGCACGAAATAGCGTAGATCACGGCTCTGCCGTGCCGGCACGCCGATTGCGCAGGCGCGCGCCGTGTCCGCCGCGTCTGCCGCACGCGCCAAGCCGACGTACTCGCGCCGCCATCCGGAGGCGACCGCCCTGTACCGCGTGGTGCAGGGTAACCTGCTCACGCTCTACGCCGCCGCCGAGCAGGGCTTCGCCGCGCCGCTTCCGGGCTTCGTCAAGGCCGAGCTCGAGCGCTACGTCGACTGCGGGGTCTTGGCGCGGGGATTTTCCGTGCTTGCGTGCCCCGACTGCCAGAGGCGGAGGGTCGTCGCGTTTTCCTGCAAAGGCCGCTCCTTGTGTCCC
>CAWGGM010000002.1:0-47943 GCA_963822115.1 uncultured Pseudomonadota bacterium | reverse complement strand
GCTATCCGGTTCCTGTTCCGGCCCGGGGAGAAGACCCCCGGTCACATCAAGCGCGCGGTGCTGGACGACTCTGCACCCATCGACGACGGGGCACGACCGTGAATGGGCTGACCGATTGCGTGGTCGCGTATCTCGACGACTCGGACACTCCCCTGTTCAACGACCAGGCGCCCGTCGGGCTGAACCTCGACACCCGCCAGCTCGAGGATGGCGAGCACGTGCTGCGCGTCGAGGCATGGGATCAGCAGGGCAACAAGGGCGTGCGCCGTGTTCCCTTTTCTGTACGGAACGGCCCCGCCATTACGGTCCAGGGGCTCGCTGCTGGAGACGTTGTCGAAGGCCAGCTGTCGGTCGTTGTCCACGCCTTCGGAGGCGGCCGCGAAGAGAACTGGGAACCTTCGCAGGCCGAGACGCCTGCGCCGGTGCCCACCTGGGCATGGGTCGTATTGATCGGGGTCATCGCGTGGGCGATGTACTACGCCGTCGCCTTCTGGCACCCCGGAAAGGACTTCGTCGACTCGCCCACGTACGGCATGTCAGACTTCATGCAGCGTTGCGTGGCAGCGAGGGGAGCACCAACTGCCACATGAAATTCCGCTTCTGAAGTCCCGCCGTCGCGCCGGTGACCAATGTCATAGGCAAAAAACGGCGCGGGAGTATCACGGGCATGGAAGAGCCGCCCTCTGTCCAACAGGCAAGTCGGCGGAAATGCATGGAGGCCAAGATGTGTGCCAACCCATCTCGCGTTGGCGCGGTTGAACGCCCGCGCCCGGAGATCTACACGTCGACCCCACCAACGGTCGGCGGCAAGCGACCGTTGATTCCGAGTGGAGGGACCAATGCCGGATGAGCGCGAGAGTGCACCGAGGTGGGCCGGCGCAACGCGTGTGTTGTGCGTGGTGGTGGTCGTGCTGATGCTGGCGGCGATCGTGTATGCGGGCGGCATCGTGTGGAGCGACTGGAGCCAGATCCACGTGTAGCCAGGAAGTTCCCCCATGACCAAACGACACACCCGCCTGTTCTTCTACATCTCCACGGCACTGTTCTCGGCCGTCTTCATCGTGCTGACGATCGATACCCATCGCGCAGTCCCCGCGTTGACGCACGAGAACAAGCTCACGCCGGATGTGATCGCCGGCGAGCACGTCTGGCATCGCAAAAACTGCACCAACTGCCACACCCTGCTCGGGGAGGGCGCCTACTACGCGCCCGATCTCACCAAGATCGCACAGCAGCGCGGCAAGGCCTACCTCCAGCAGTTCCTGAAGAATCCCTCGCGCTTCTACAGCGAGAAGAAGAACCGGCGGCTGATGCCGAACCTGCACCTCAGCGACCAGGACATCAACCACCTGATCGCATTCTTGACCTGGGTGTCGCACATCAACACCAACGGCTGGCCGCCACGCCCAATCCTCGTTTCGGGGGCGGCCTCTCCCCAGGTCAGCTCCGAACAACCGGGTGCGGCATCGAGCGATCCGGTGGCACTCGGCGAGGCTCTCTTCCGATCCACACCGCCGGGCTGCTCTAGCTGTCACTCGGTCGCGCCGGGGGTGAAACTGGTCGGCCCATCGCTCGCCGGCATTGCCACGCGCGCGGCAAAGACGATCAAGAGCCCCGGCTATCACGGCAGCGCCACGGATGCCGAGGGCTACATCCGCGAATCGATCCTGCATCCGAGCGCCTACATCGTTCCGGGCGCGACCTTCTCGGCCGGAGGACAGTCGCTGATGCCCGCCAACTTCAACGAGACGTTGAAGCCGAAACAGGTCGACGAGCTCACAGCCTACCTCATGAGCCTGGAGTGAACCGATGCGGTACAAGAGCCAGCGTGTCGCCTATCCGTACTTCGTCGTCGCCCTGCTTCTGTATGGCCTGCAGATGGTGCTGGGCCTCCTTTCCGCCGCGAAGTACATCGGCCCCGATCCACTGCTGAACATCCTGCCCTTCGATGTCACGAAGGAGATGCACACGAATCTGCTGATCGTGTGGGTGCTTACCGGGTTCATGGGTGCGGCCTACTACCTGGTGCCCGAGGAGTCGCGCACCGAGATCTACAGCGAGAAGCTCGCCTATTGGCAGATCGCCATCTGGACGCTGACCGGACTGACTATCATCGTCGGTTACTTCTTCGGCTGGACCACGGGAAACAAGCTGCTCGAACAACCGTTCCCGATGAAGCTGATCATCGTCGGCGTGATGTTGCTGTTCTTGTTCAACATCCTGATGACGATCAAGAAGGCCGGGCGCTGGACCACGACCGAGGGCGTCCTGGTAGGAGGGCTCATCGCCAGCGCCTTGCTCTACCTGCCCGCCCTCATCAGCTGGAACAACTACACGATGAGCATCTTCTACCGCTGGTGGACGGTGCATCTCTGGGTGGAGGGCGTGTGGGAGCTGATCCAGGGCGGCATGCTGGCCTTCCTGTTGATCCGGCTGTCCGGAGCGGACCGCGAGGTGATGGAGAAGTGGCTTTACGTGATCGTGGGGCTCACATTCATCTCCGGCATTCTGGGTACTGCGCACCACTACTACTGGATCGGCGTGCCACACTTCTGGCTGCCCATCGGCGGCATCTTCAGCGCATTGGAGCCGCTGTCGTTCCTGGGCATGGCCATCTACGCCTACTTTGCCCTGAGGCGCTCGGGCTTCTCCCACCCGAACCGGCTGGCACTGCACTGGACCATCGGCAGCGCGATCTACTCGGCGCTGGGCGCAGGCGTCCTGGGCCTCGCGCACACTTGGCCCTCGGTCAACAAGTGGACCCACGGCACGCTCATCACGCCCATGCATGGTCACATGGCATTTTTCGGCGCCTACGTGATGATCGTGCTCGCCCTCATCACCTACGCCATGCCCTCGCTCAGCGGCAGTGACGACGAGAAGGGCAGCGCCGTCGGCATGTGGGCCTTCTGGCTGCAGGTGGCCGGCATGTTCGGCATGACGATGGCATTCGCGGCCGGGGGAATCGCCCAGACCTACCTCGAACGCATCATGGGGATTGGCTATCTGGATGTGCAGGCGAAGATACGTGTCCACTTCGTGATGTTGATCGCAACCGGTAGCCTGTTCACGCTCGGCGTCGCGCTCTACCTGTTCGATTTCTTCTTCATCATTCCCCGTCGCGCGCAGGCTGGCCTCGGAGGAGTTGCCGAGGCCGCCGGGGCGGAGCCCGCGTCCGAGGCCTTGCCGGAACCGGGGGAATAGATGGCCGACGGGGAACCCAGACACCCGGTGGTCGCGCGAGTGCATGCCGACGGGCTCAGACGCTACGAGGCCGAGCCGTACTATCTGCCCACCGCCGACGAGATCCGCATCTTCGAGATGTGTCATGCGCGCGGGCTGGCGGTGATGCTCAAGGGCCCGACCGGTTGCGGCAAGACGCGCTTCGTCGAACACATGGCGTGGCGGCTCGGTCGTCCATTGATCACGGTGGCCTGTCACGACGACCTGTCCGCGAATGATCTGCTCGGCCGCTACCTGGTGCGCGACGGCGCGACGGTGTGGCAGGACGGTCCGCTGACTCTGGCGGCCCGGCGCGGGGCGATCTGCTACCTCGACGAGGTGGTGGAAGCGCGGCAGGACACAGTCGTCGTGATCCATCCCCTCACCGACGACCGGCGCGTGCTGCCGGTAGACAAGACCGGCGAGCTGATCGAAGCAGCACCCGGCTTCCAGCTAGTCATCTCCTACAATCCCGGCTACCAGCACGTGCTCAAGGATCTGAAGCCGAGCACGCGCCAGCGCTTCGTGGCCCTGGACTTCGATTTTCCCGGGCCCGAGCAGGAAGCGGCGATCGTCGCACACGAGGGCGGTGTTGCTGGCGACGTGGCGCGCATGCTGGTCCAGTTGGTGCGGCGGGTGCGACGCCTGCACGAGCGGGGTCTGTCCGAAGTGCCCAGCACGCGGCTGCTCGTTGCGACTGCACGGCTCATCGCCAGCGGGATCCCGCCGCGGACAGCCTGTCGCTCGGCGCTGATGGCGCCGCTGGGCGATGATCCCGAGCTGCTTGGAGCGGTGGGCGATCTGATCGACGCGACGGTGTAGCGTGTCGGAACCCGAGGAGCTGCTCATCCAGGCGGCCATCCACGCCACCTCCGCCGCACAGAAGCTGTGGCGCCGCTACTCGTCCGAGCCGGAACGGGTGGCGCTCGCGGATGTGCGCAGGCGCATCGAGCTCTTGCTGACCTTGCTCTACGGGGCCGCTCCCGCGGTGGTCCCCGCCGACCCGCCGGCGCCGGCAGGCTTGTTCGCACGTCTGGTGCGTCGCCTACCGCGGCACCTGGTCGATCAGCGCACGCTCGCATCGACGGACGGTCGCGTCGTCCGCTTGCCGCCTTCGCTCGAACCATCGGGTGTACGGGAGCACGACGCGCGACGCTATCAACTGCTGGCGCTCCAGCAGGCGGCGCGCGTAGCGCGAGGCAGCGCGCGCTACCAGCCACCCCACAGCGATGCGCTGGCCCGCGATCTATTCGTGCTGGCGGAAGCCGTGGCAGTCGAGGAGAGCCTGGCCCGGGAGCTGCCGGGCTTCGAGGCAGCGCTCGCACGAGCGCGCCTCGACGCTCTCGAGTGCCGCCCGCATCCCGAAGCGCTGCGCCCGGCCGAGCGCGAAGTGGAAGCATTGCTGCGCGAGATCCTGCGCCTGCCGCCGAGTAGGCCACCCGCGTGGGCTCCCGTGGAGGGCGGACCGGTTGCGTCCAGGGCATGGGCTCTCGAACGCGCCCGGCAGATCAGCGAAGCGGCCGCATATCGCGGGCTTGGCGCTGTGGAGCTGTGGGGGCGGCTGGAAACGAGCGTCGAAGGCTGCACGCCGCGGGTCGTTCCTTGCGATGACGCCGACAAGCCCACGACGGCACCGCGTATCGCTCGCATGCGGCGGCGACCGCGCGTCCGCCAGGCGACCGACGACGAGGACGACGACCGGCCCGGCACGTTCATCGTCAAGGCAGACGACGCCGAGCAGAGCGTCGAGGATCCGATGGGCCTCCAGCGGCCGGCCGATCGCGACCTCGACGCCGACGCCGACGAGCTGGCCGATTCCCTGTCCGAGCTGGCCGAGGCGCGGCTCGTGCGCACACAGCAGCGCGCACGCGAGATCCTGCTGGGACAAAGCCTTCCCGAGCGCGCCGCGCCCGCGCCGGGTCCCGCCGCGTCGGCGTGGGGCATCGTGTACCCGGAGTGGGACTACCAGCGCGGCTGCTACCGCGAGCGCGGCGCGGTCGTGCGCGCGATCGAACCCGCGGCGGGCGACGAGCGCTGGGTCCGCGATGCGCTGGCGCGGCACGCGGGACTGGTGCGTGAGGTCCGCAGGCGCTTCGAGCGGTTGCGCCCGGAGCGACTGCGGCTCGGCCGCCAGCGTGATGGCGACGACGTTGACGTTGATGCTTTCGTAATGGCGTACGCGGATCGAAGTGCTGGTCTGCCGGATGATGGCCGGCTGTATCAGTCCGTCAGACCGAGGCGCAGGGATCTGGCGTTGTGCCTGCTGGTCGATGCGAGCGCGTCGACTGACAGCTGGGTCGCTGCCCAGCTGCGCGTGGTGGACGTTGAGAAGGAAGCGCTGCTGGTGGTGTGCGAAGCGCTCGAGACCCTCGGCGACCCCTACGCGATCCTCGCGTTCTCCGGGGAAGGCCCCCTGGCAGTGACCACGGCGGCCCTCAAGCAATTCGACGAGCGGCTGAGCGGCGCCGTCCGGCGGCGCATCGCCGGGCTCGAACCCGAGCGCTACACCCGCGTTGGTGCCGCGCTCCGGCATGCGACCGCGCTCCTCGCGGGTCGACCGGCGCGGCATCAGGTGCTGCTGCTGGTGTCGGATGGCAAACCAAACGACGTGGACGAGTACGAGGGTCGCTACGGCGTCGAGGACACGCACCAGGCGGTGGTCGAAGCACGCCGGCAGGGGATGCACGTGCTGTGTCTCACCGTCGATCGCGAGGCGCCGGCCTACGTGCCACGGATCTTCGGTCCCGGCGGCTATACAGTGCTCCCTAGACCGGAGCTTCTACCGCGTGTTCTTGTGGAGCTGCTGAAACGTGTGGTGATTCGCTAGCCGTTCAGTCGTCGTCATCGCCGACTGCTGCGGGAGCAGCCGCGACCGGATGGGTGTAGGCCTGCGCAGCCCCGTGCTCGTACACGAGGCTGCCGCCCGCCTGCCCTGTGCGATAGCCCAGCCCGAGCACGGCGACAGTGCCCAGGGTCGCTGCCGCGGCGAGCGGGCGGCCCGGTCGGCGGGATGCGAGGCCAGCACCGAGCGCCATCAGAGCGAGCACGGCGCCGCTCGCCCACATGAACACCTCCGCTGCTTCCTCGTGCTGCTCGATGGCGCGCTCGGCCACCACCTTCTCGACGCGCGGTTCCTGCGCGTCGCCACTCCTCATGGCCAGCAGGCCCGAGCCGACCAACACGGCCTGGAGCACGACGGCGATGATCCAGGTCCGGCCCGGTAGCCAGCCACGCCACCAAGCGAGCAGCAAGCCGCCTGCAAGAACCGGCATCAAGACGGCCAGCGCCATCGGCACATGGACCAGTTTCGGGTGGAACAGAAGAGCTTCCATTTCGGGCTACCTCCGGGTTCGGGAAACGCCTGGAACGTGGGTGCCGGGCGCTGGTCGAGCCATCCACCAAACGTGATATGCAAGCATTCCAGGCGCTTGGAATCCCAACGGCTCACATCCGAGGGACGGATCCTGGTCGGTGCTCGCGGCGTTTGCGGCGGTGGCCGTGCTCGCCGCGCCGAGGTGCGCTCGATCAGCGAAGCCACGGCGCACAAGCGCGGGCCGTGTACCGGAAGGACGGGCTAGCCGGTCGGGCCGAGCTGACGGCGTTGTTCCTCGAGGATCTGCTGCTGCCGCGCGAGCGATGATGAGCGACGCCCGAGCCTATCGGCGGAGCTTCCGCGCCGCCGCGATCTTCTCCGCGCTCGCCAGCGCAGAGGCGGCGGTCCGGTGCGCCTCGGGTCCGTCGTAGTAGCGCGACACGGGCACCTGTTTCTGGTCACGAGCACGCGCGCAGAGCGCGGCGCTCTCGTCGACGAGCGCTGCCTCGCATTCGGCGTACACGCCGTCCGGCCCCTCTTCCTGTGCGTCGTGTCGCGTGAGCAGACCGCGGATCTCGGTGCACAGCGCGCGGTCCGGGGACGGCACCATCAGCGACGTGAGCGCAGCGTGCTCCACGCGCAGGCGGGCAGCGCGTTCGAGCGGCTGGCCCAGGCGGCGCTTCACCGCCGGGAAGAGGATCTTCTCCTCGATCCCGATATGGCGCAGCAGCCCGCCGCGGAACGCAGCGTACGCTTCGGCGTCGAAGGGCTCCGAATCCGCCTTGTCGAGCAGAGCATGCAGGCGCCGGTGGTCGTCGACGAGATAGTCCGTGATTCGCATCATCGCGCTCTACAAGATGGGCAGAAGCGGTCCCTCTCGTCTAGATGTCGACGCGCCGCATGACCGCTCTTGGCATCAGGCGGATGGAACCAAGGATCCAACGCCAGGCAGCCGGAGTGTAGATGACCGGCGTACCTCGATCGATCGCTCTCAGCACGTCTACAGCGACCCGATCCGGCTCACCGGCAAACGGCGGTACGCGTAGCCCATCGGTCATGCTCGTCTTGACGAAGCCGGGCTTGACGCAGACGACCTGGAGACCCTCCCTTCGATACCTGTGATCGAGCGCTTCGAGATAGCACGCGAGGCCAGCCTTCGCAGCGCCGTATAGTCCCACGGGCCGCCGCCCGCGGTCGCCGGCAACCGATCCGAACACGCACAATGTGCCCCCTCCCCGCGCCAGTAGCCGGTGGCGAGCTTCTTCGCAGAACAGCACGGTCGCGCGAAAATCCACGTCCAACAGCCGGGCAGTGAGCTCGGGGTCCTCCTCCAGCGCCTGCTGAGTCGCGAACATGCCTGCGGTGACCACGACCGCGTCGAGTGCTCCGAGCTCGTGTTCAGCATAGTCCAGCGCCGGAGCAAATGTGTCGAACCGCTCCAGATCGCACCGGAAGGTGCCGACCTGTACGCCGGGATTCAGCGTCTCCAGATCCGCGGCGCTGCGCTCCAGTTCCTGCTCGTCGCGACCAAGCAGCGCCAGCGCATCGCCGCGCGCCGCCATCTTCCGCGCCAACGCGCGTCCCATGCCTCTGGTGGCTCCGAGAAATGCGACTCTCATGCTGGGTCTCCAAACAGTCGAACCGACTGTGCGCTGCGCAGACGGCGCTGTGGGTCATACCGATCGCGGATCTCGAGCCAACCATCCAGCCTCCGCTCCATGCGCTGGAAATGCGACGGCCGGCTGAAGGCGTCCTTGGCCAGATAGATGCGGCCGCCGTCTGCCGTCACCTGCTGGTTCAACGCGTCGATCAGCCCGGACGTCGTGCTGCGGATCGGCAGGTCGAGCGCGATGGATGTCCCCCGTAGCGGAAACGAGAGCATGCCGAGCCCTTCGTCGCCGCAGTCCTTGATGACCGCCAGGAACGAGGCCCCACCGCGCTCGGTCAGAATCTCGAGCAAACGCTCCACGGCTTCGCTACCGGCCGCGCGCGGCAGAACGCATTGGTACTGGGTCACACCGCGCCGCCCGTAGAGTCGATTCCAGTGGCCGACCGCGTCGAGCGGGTAGAAGAAAGATTGCGGATGGACGATGCCAGCTTGGCGACGACCAGAGTGTGCGTAGTAGTAGAAGCGGTTGAACGTGGCGACCGCGGGTCGGCTCATCAAGAAGGATGGGGCGCTGAAGGGCATGGACGGCCGGCGGTACGGCTCTGGAAATTCCGGGGGTGCCTCCTCTGGTAGCGCCCATCTGCCGCGGAAGAGCACTCCACGCCCGAGATGGGGCCCGCCCGCCAGGCAGTCCAACCAACCGACCGTGAAGGGCCAACTCCGGGCCGAGCGCTCCAGCTCTTCGAGGAACGTCCGCAGGTCGGGGATGCACCGGCTTTCCGCGTAGATCCACGGTGAGGGGACCTTCTCGAGCTGGACCTCCACTTCGAGGATGTGACCGGTCAAGCCCATACCGCCGAGGGTTGCGCGGAAGAGGTCTGGATGTGTTTCTCGTGAGCACTCGACGAGCTCCCCGCTCGCCAGAGCCATCCGCAGGCTGACCACGTGCTCGCCGAAGGTGCCTTGCCGGTGGTGATTCTTGCCGTGCACGTCCGCCGCCACCATGCCGCCGAGCGTGACGTTCCAGGTGCCTGGCGAGACAGGCGTGAACCAGCCGCGGCGAAGCAGCACCTGGTAGAGTCGCTGCAGCGTGACGCCAGCTTCAGCGCGCAGCAGGCCGTTCGCTGGATCGAAGGCCAGAATCCTGTCCGCGAATGTGCTCTTCAGCACGATCGGCGAAGACGGAGGCGGAAGCGACGAATCCCCATAGGAACGGCCAAGGCCGCGCGAGAGCGGCACGCCGGCGCTGGCCCTATCCAGTCGCTCCGTCCGGAGCTCGCGCGCCATGACTGGCCGCCCGCCCCAGCCGGAGATGGCAGTCCGGGCACCATTCGAAGTTCGGGGAGGCATGAGAGTATCGATACCGAGCAGCCGTTACGTAGCGGAATGTTATGCCTCTCCGCGTCGACGTGGATTGACCGATGTCATGGCATCTGGCTCGTTCCCGTGCAGGGTAGGTCCTCGCCGCAATCCCCAGCGACAACCTCGCGCCGGGGCTTGCGGGAGCGTCGCGCGTCAGTGCGATCCGAGCCGCTTGTCGAAGCCGCGCACATAGAGCAAGAGCGCCCCGTTGACACCGACCAGCACCAGCGATGCGACGGCGGCGGCCGCAGCAATGCCAGAGTCGCCGCCGAGCACCGCGTCGAGCGAGGTGGCGAGAAGCCACAGCTGGATGATGACCAGGATGCCGATCAGCGCTGCGATAGCGGTAAACAGCTGCTGTCCTTGCTTGCGATAGCTCATGGCTCAGCCGACGACTCCGGTTGCGTACACATCGTCGCCCCGCACATCGAGCGTAATCTGTGGCAGCGGGCGCTCGGGCGGCCCGGCGATGGGATGCGCGCCCTGTGGGCCGCACTCGAAGAGCCCACGGTGGCAGGGACAGAAGAGTCGATCGTCGGACGCGCGATACACGACTGCACACGAAAGGTGGGTGCACACCGACGAGAAAGCAACGAGCGCTCCCTCGCGAGTCCGTACAAGGATGCACGGATCTTCGGCCGTGGGATACCGGAAGAGGAGCGAGTGTCCCGCGCGGAGCGCGCGAGCGGACGCGATGTGTTTCGGAGGATACGCGCGCGCCGAGCGGCGCGTCCCGCCCAACGCGACCACGACATTGGCGCCTGCGACGAGCGCAGAGCCGAGTGCCAGAAACTTCGCTAGCTCGCGGCGCGTGACGTAGTGATCCTCATCCCACTGGATGGGGAAGTCCGCCTGCCACCTGGGCAGGGATTTCTTCTCGTCCGTCATGTCAAGTCTCCTCCAGAAGAGCTGCGACATCGGTAGGATCGGGTGCAAGCGCGCTCGGATCGCCGCCCTTCCTGCGGAGGCCGACCACGTCGACCTCCACGCGCTGCGTCTCGGGGGGCACCACGACAAACACTTTCGTCCGCACGATCTCGTTGCCGAAGCGCCACTCGTTCACGGCTATGCCACTACGCGTACGCTCCATCTCCTCGCGCGTCGTGAACGCCAGCGCTTGCGACGGACAGACCGTCGCACACATCGGCCGCTTGCCGACGCTGGTACGGTCGTAGCAGTAGTCGCACTTCATCATCTGGTCGAAGTCCGTCTCGTACTTCGGTACCCCAAAGGGACACGACAGGACGCAGTTCGAACAACCGATGCAGCGCGGCTTGAGCGACGATTGCGTCACACCGTCCGGCGTCTGCTTGATGGCGTCGGCGGGACAAACGCGCGCGCAGATGGGATTTTCGCAGTGCATGCACACCTGCGGAGCCGTCTGCACGGTGTCCCGACGGGCGATCGTCTCGAGGTGGATCATCGAACGGCCGCGGTGCGTGTCGCACTCCTCGCACGCCTGCACGCAGGCCTGGCAGCCGATGCAGCGCGAGTAGTCGATGAAGAACGCGAGATCGCTCATCCCGTCCCTCCCGCTTGGGGCTCCAGGTGCGCGATCGCGTCGTCGGGCTGTTCAACGCGCGCGACGCGCACTGCACAGATCTTGAACTCCGGGATCTTCGAGACCGGATCCAGTGCGCGGATGGTGCACTTGTTGGCCGCCCGTTCGAGCGGCCAGTGATAGGGAATGAAGACATGGTCCGGACGGATGGTCTTGACGATCATCGCCCGCACCGTGGCCGCCCCGCGCCGACTCTCCACGCGCACGAAATCGCCGTGCGCGACGCCCAGCTTGTCGGCCAGGCGCGGGTGCAGCTCGCAATAGGCCGCCGGGTTCTGGTTCACGAGGCCACCGATGCGGCGGGTCTGCGTGCCGGACAGGTACTGCGAGACCACGCGACCGGTCGTGAGCGTCAACGGATACTCGTCGTCCGCTTCCTCCGCGGCGGGGTGCCACTCGACCGGCTGGAAGTGCGCCTTGCCGTCCGGGTGGGCGAAGCGCGCCCCTTCGTACAGGCGCGGCGTGCCGGGATGGTCGAGGTCGGGGCACGGCCAGAACACGCCCTTCTGTTCGTCGATCTTCTCGTAGGTAATGCCGTAGTAATCGGACGCCCCGCCCTTCGAGGCCACGCGCAGCTCGTCGAAGATCTCTTTCGGGGACTGGAAGGCGAATTTGTCGCCCACGCCGAGCCGCGCGGCCAGGTCGCAGATGATGTCCCAGTCCACACGCGCGTTGCCCGGCGGGTCCACGGCCTTCTGGTGGTGGACGACCCGCCCTTCGACCGTGGTCGTCGTGCCCTCGTCCTCTTCCATCAACGAGCCGGGCAGCACGACGTCCGCGTAGCGCAGCGTTTCCGAAAGGAAGAAGTCGATGCCGGCGAAGTACTCGAGCTTCTCGAGAGCCTCGCCGACGAAGCGCTGGTCCGGCAGCGAAACCATCGGGTTGAAGCAGATGAGCAACAGCCCCTTGATGCGCTCGTCGTGGATGGCTTCGAGCAACTCCACCGCGCTCAGACCCCGATGCGGGATCGATTCTTCCGGCACGCCCCACACTCCGGCGATGTAACGGCGGTGCTCGGGGTTCTCGATGTCACGTTGCCCTGGCAGCTGCTCGGCTTTCTGTCCCTGCTCGCGGGCGCCCTGGCCATTGCCCTGTCCGGTAATCATGGCGTAACCGCACCCCTCGCGGCCGATGCGACCGCTCGCCACGACGAGGTTGATGGCCGCCATGCAGTTGTCGACGCCCTTCGAGTGATGCTCGATGCCGCGCGCGTGCAGGAGAAAGCTCGTCTTCGGCGGTCCCCAGAGCTCGGCCGCCCGCACGATCATGCTCGCGGGTACGCCGGCGATCTTCGCGGCGTACCCGGGCGTGTACTTCCCCACGACCTCCTCGACCTGCTCGAACCCCGTCGTGTGATCGCGGATGAAGTCGCGGTCGATCCAGCCGCGCTCGATCATCACGTGCAGCATGCCGTTGAACACGGCGATGTCGCCGCCCGAGCGAACGGGAATGTACAGATCCACCGTGCGCGCGATGGGCGTCATGCGCGGATCCATCACGATGATCTTCGCGCCGTTCTCCCTGGCCGACCACAGGTACTCCGTGGTGATCGGCGCGCACTCGGCCACGTTGGCTCCCGCCACCAGGATGACCTCCGCCTTGCGGATGTCGCTCCACGGGTTGGCGGCGCGGTCGATGCCGAGGATCTTCTTCGACGCGGCCGCCGCCGAGACCATGCACAGCCGGCCGTTGTAGTCGATGTTGGCCGTCCGCACGGCGACGCGCGCGAACTTGCCCATGAGGTACGCCTTCTCGTTCGTGAGCGACGCGCCGGTCAGGATGGCGAAGCTGTCCGGGCCGTATTTGTCCTGGATGGCGCGGATCTGTTTCGCCGTGCGGTCGAGCGCGCTCTCCCAGTCGATCGACCGGAAGCCCACACCGTCGACGCGCTCCAGCGGTTCGAGCAGACGGTCCGGGTGGTCGCCCTGCATGTAGCGCTTGACGCCCTTCGGGCACAGCTTGCCCTGGTTGAACGGGAAGTCCTCCCACGGCTCGAAACCGACAACCTTGTTGTGCTTGACCTTGAGCTGGATGCCGCACTGCTGTCCGCAGAAACAGCAATGCGTCTTCACGAGCCGGTCGGCGTCGCCAACGGGCGTCCAGCCGCCGGCCGGCACCGTGTGCAGGCGGGGGCCCCATTCGCCGACGAGCTCGGGTATCGAAACGGGCAACCTTGCCATCGTCCTATCTCCTCGCTCCCATGCGCGCTTTTCGCCAGAGGCGGTCCTGTGTCACGGCGAGCGACTTGCGGCGGCAGGCGGGGCAGATGTCCTGGTAGTGCATCTGGTCCTGTGCGTATGCGATTCCCAGCGCGTGCTGGACGCTCTTCAGGTCGCCGATCTGGAGCGCCGTTGCATAGGGCTCGCCGCAGCTCGAACAGGTCGCATTTCCCTGCTCCTGTCCCGCCTCCTTGTAGAACTTGATGCTTAGCTGCGCAGGACGCTGGAACACGTGGAAGAACTTGCCGAACGGCAGATACAGCAGCGTGAAGATCACGGTCACCGCGTGCAGCTCGGACAAGAAGCCGTAGTGGATGCCCTTCATCAGATGCGTCGAGAGCGTGAGGAAGAGGCCCGTGACGGAAACCGCAAACAACAACATCAACGGCAGAAGGTCGCTCTCGAATTGCTGCACAGCAAGCGCGCCGCGGTCCCGCCCGCGCCGATAGAGCGCAATGCCCACACCGATGAGCACCATCACGGCGGCGATATCGAGGACGTTGAAGACGAGCGGCGCGAGGGGGCTCGACAGCGGGAACGAAAGCACCTTCACGCCGAACACGAACGCCTGGTAGACGCCTGGCGCATGCGGCGCGCTCTCGAAGTGGATCCATCCCCAGGACAACGGAAACGTGATCGCCGCGGCCAGCAGACAGCCCCACGCGATGAACAGATGGGCGAACCAGCGCGCATGGGAGCGCTTCTCGATGAAGCGTTGGGCGACGATGTTGTTCCAGAACAGCGGGAACAGCTTCGCCAGGTTTCCTGGCAGGCGCGACGGAGCGAGGAACGTCTGCCAGCCGCGCCGCCAGTACAGCCGCGTGGGCGGACGGGACAGCCACATCGCGTAGCGGTAGCCGAGTCCAAACGCGCAGAACACCGACGCCCCCGCATAGGCAACGAGCGCGGGGTCGAAATCGCGTAGCTCGCGACTGCCAAAGTAGATCCCGACGATGACCAGCCCGGCCACGAACAGGCCCCACAGTGTGGCCCGCCCTGCGGTTCCGCGTTCGCTCCTCACTTCTCTTCGCTCCCCGGAGACGGCTCGGGCTCGAGCCGGCGGGCCCACAGCGGGTAGTCGAGACCAGCGAGACGATTGATGGCGACTGCCTGGAGCGTGAGCACGATGACCGCGACCTCGATCAGCACCAGGTACAGCGGCTTCGTAACGATTCCGAGCGAGACGATCAGCGTCGTCGCGCCGGCAGGTGGGTGCGCGGCCTTGAACAGGATCATCAAGCCGCCGGTTGCCGCGAGCGACAATGCCGCGGCGAACACCCGCGCCCCGTCGACCCCGACGCTGATGGTCGGGGGCGCGTGTGCCAGCCCGCAGACCAGCAGCGCTCCATAGCCGCAGCCGATGCCGATGGCATGGCCGAGCAGGGTGTGCCGCGGGCTAGCCGTCGGCGAAAGCGGCGTGAAAAAGAACAGGAATGCCGTTGGACCCAGTGACGGGAACACGAACGGCGTTCCCGTGATCATGGCGACGGCGGACAGAAGCGCGATGGAAAGGAAGCCATTCACGAACATGAACAGCGCCCACACGGGGCGCTCCGGGAAGTAGTCGAGCAGGCGGGTCACCTTGAGCCGCTGCGCGAGACCGCGGATCACGTCCGGGCGCAGCAGCTCGAGCTCTCTCCCGCGATGTTGGCGTATCGGCATGTCGCGCTCGACCATCGTGTCGGTGGCTATGGGTTCGGAACGACGAGGATCAATGTGGGGGCAGATCCAAGATGTCACGACCACATCGCGGGCGGCCGGCCGGTGCGGTGGGTCGGTACTGCGCGCAGTTTGTCGTCCTGCAGGAGCCACGATACATATCGTGCCACGATATGTCACGTTTCACCTTCACGCCGCGTTCGCTTCCCCGCGTGGCTCTCGTCGGAGTGGTGGGCGGGCTCGCGGGCTCCGCCTATGTGGTGTGCTTGCGGGCGCTGATGTCGCTGTTGTGGCCGACGCATCACGCCTGGGCCATCCAGGCGACCATTCTAGCGGCAACCGGCATCGCAGTTGCTTTGGGAACGCGACTGCTCGGTTCGCCGGGGTCGGTGGAGCTCTTGGTGGACAACATCCACATCCACGGCGGGCCGGAAGACGCCCGTCGCCTCAAGTCACTCGTGCCGCTATCGCTCCTGTGCATCGCCGCGGGTAGCCCGATCGGTCCGGAAGCACCGCTGGTGCAGACCTGCGGCACGCTCGGCGCGCTTCTCGGCCGGCGTGGAGGCGTCGGCGAACGCGAGCGTCGCATCCTGACACTCACGGGCATGTCCGCCGCGTTCACGGTGCTGTTTGGCGCGCCCGTCGGCGCTGCGGTGTTCGCCCTCGAGCTGCCACATCGGGGCGAGCTCGGTTACGGCGAGGCGCTCGTGCCCGCGCTGCTCGGCGCGCTCTGTGGCTATGGCGTGTATGTCGGGCTCACCGGACTCGGCCTCTCTCCGGTGTGGACACTGCCGGCCGCGGGATCCCACAGTGCGACCGATATCCTTTGGGCGGCGGGTTGTGGCGTGCTCGGGGCAGCCGGTGGCCTCGCGTTCGTGCGTCTCCACCGCGCTCTCGACGACGTGCTCCGTCACGTGCCCGAGACGCTGCGGCCGGTACTGGCTGCTGTCGGAATCGCCGCGCTCGCGCTGCTGTCGCCGGCTGCGCTGACGTTCGGCGAGGGACAGGTCAACGGGATCACGCTCGGTCATGCGCTGCTCGGGGCGTTGCTCCTCGGTGCCGCTGCGAAGCTTCTGGCAGTGGTCCTGGCGCTGTCGGGGCGCTGGCCTGGGGGCTTCATCATCCCGCTGTTCTTCGCCGGCTTCGCGGTCGGGCGTGCCCTGCATCTCGAGATCCCAGCGGTGGATGCCGCAATGCTCATGACCGCCATGGCAGCCGGCCTCTGCAGCGCGGTGACCAAGACCCCGCTCGGCGCGACGCTGGTCGTGACCGGCATGGCCGGCGTGGCGCTGCTGCCCACGACGCTCACAGCCGCGGTCGTGGCCCTGCTACTGTCCGGTCGTACGGTGATGATCGAAGCCCAGCGTGGCGCCCGGATTGGAGAGAGGGCATGACCCAGAGACGCCTCGTCGACGCGGACTTCCAGGCCCTCGCGACGTTCCGCTACACACTCAGGCGGTTTCTCAGATTCAGCGAGAACGCCGCGCGTGAAGCCGGGCTCACGCCAGCCCAGCACCAGCTCCTGCTCGCCGTGCGTGGCTTCCCCGGCACGGAGCCCCCGGCGGTCGCGGATGTCGCCGAGCGCCTGCAACTGCGCCACCACTCGGCAAGCGAGCTAGTCAAGCGCACCGTGGCGCTCGGGCTCATGCGCGCGCGCCCGGACGCCAACGACGCGCGAGTGCGGCGTCTGGAGCTGACGCCGCGCGGCCATCGAAAGCTCGAGAAGCTGACCCGGCTGCACCAACAGGAGCTCGAACGATTCCGGGCCGAGCTGGCACCGCTGTTCGGGTCCCGGCGGTAGGTTTCCCGTTCTCGCTGCTCTGCCGCCTCACCACCGCCGTGCCGCCCCCGCGCTTCAACACCGTCCGCTACGCCGGCGTACTCGCCGCAGCGGGTCGCCGGCAGAAAGGCGACCCGCCGCTCGCGCTGCTGCTCGGCCTGTTCGCACTCGCACTGCGCCGTTCGCGCCGCGGCTGACCCCAGCAACTACCGCGGCGGCAAGGCCAGCAAGATCCCGGACGAGGCGACACGAAGCGCCGTCGCGCCTAGCGCAACGTCCCCGGCGGACATGTTCCATCGGGCCTGGCCTGGCGCCAGGCGGCGTCGACCGCGTTGCCGAGGCAGGGGAAGCCGAGCGCGGGACACTTGGCGTGCGGTGTGAAGGTGCTGAGGCCGACGTACTTCTGGTCGCCCAGACAGCGCGCCTTGCTGAGGTCGTCGCGACAGTGCTGGACGGTGGCGTTTCGCTTGTCCGGAGTCCAGACGCAGGCACCGTGCTGGTGGCAACCTGCGGCGAACAGCAACAGCGGCAGCACGAGCCACTTCATCGAAGCGAGGCTCGCGCGACGCCGAGCGCGGCGTCAAGCGGGCGCGGCGCGGGGCGCACCGCCCGGGACCGGACCGTAGACACCGCCGCGAGAGTATAGTCCGGCCATGACCCCCGCCACTACGCTCGCCCTCGTCGGTTGCGGTATCTTCTTCCTCACCGGCCTCGTGACGGGCATCTGGAAATGGCGCGCCATGCTGACGCGCCCCACCCACCGGGCACCGTACTACGTCGATACCGCCCACCGTGCGGCGCTTCTGTACAGCTTCGCCTGCCTCGTCCTCGCGCGCTTCGCTGGCTTCAGCCCGTTCTCCGTAGCCCTCACCTTGGTTGCGACGGCACTGCCCCTCGTCTTCTTTGCCAGCGCCGTCATCACCTACGTCCGCCTGGGCCTCGCCGACGCCACCGACAACCAGTTCGAGCGCCGCACCTTCGTCACCACCACCGGCATGGTGCTGCTCGTCATCGGCGAGGTCGGAGGGTTCTCGATCCTGTTCGTCGGGTTCCTGCTACGAATCTGCGGTTGAGCGTCGCAGGGCTGCTTCGCCTTGGAACGGTGATTCCGATGCGCGAGGCCCCCGCCTGGCATCTTCTCTCGCTCTCGGGGCGTTCGATGCCCGTCGCCGATCTGCACGTGCCGAAGCGGTACGGTCCTCGCCGGAGACGAAGTGTGCTCCGAGGTGCTCGGGCGCCAGCGGAAGTACGCAAAGGCTAGCCCGATCGGGCGAGCTACGCGCGCAGCGTGCGGACGGCCTGGGCCACGTCCTTGCCGTCGACCTCGGCGCCGCTCGCTTTGAGATGCTTCATGGCGATGCCGGTGGCCTGGCCGTCGTTGCCGGCGGCGCGGATCGCATCGGCGACCGGAGCGAGCGCGGTGACGATCTCGTCGACCGACAGTGATTCCGGCAGCAGTTGCTGCAGCACCGCGATTTCGCTCTGCAGTGTGGCCTGCTGCTCCGCGTCGCTCGCGGACTCCAGCGTCTCGCGGTTCGACTTGATCAGCTTCTTCACGATCTTCGCCGCCAGCGCGTCGTCGGCCTTCGTGCCGCGCGCTTCCTCGGTCTGGATCTCTCCCAGCGCGACGCGCAGGACCTCCTTCTCGAGAGTGTTGCCGGCTTTCATCGCCGCCAGGATGCGCTTCTTGATTTCGTCGACGAGCACGCCGCGAGCCTAGCGCGCCTCGGCCGGCCGGGCTCCGGCTATTTTCGTGGCGTGTGGGGCCGCGGCTCGGTGCGCTAGCTCAGCCGAACGCCACGCTCGTAGAGCGCGGTTCCCGATGTCGGGTCCGGTACGTCCGGCGCGAGCGGCACGAGGTCCTCGACTGGTACCGCCGCCGCCTGCAGGCGCGCGGCATCGACGGCAGCCGGGGCGGCGCCGTCACCGCCATTCGACGATGGGGCCCAAGCGGCGCGCTGAACCCATTTCAGCCGCAGTAGTAGTAGCCGGACAGGAACTGGCTAGGCCGGCAGCTCCGGCCGCCGGTGCAGGAGATGACCGGATCGTTGGGCTGGCAGATAACCACGTGGTTGTTGCCCGCGCAGCTCGCGGCGCATTCGGTTGTCGAATAGCCTTCGTTGGTCAAGGTGCCACAACACACTTCATTGGAGGGGCAGTCTGACGGGCCGTCGCAGTGGAGCTGCGCCGCCATGCATCCCGCGTTGGAGCAGGTGCACGGGTCCTGGGCGCCGATGCAGCTGTAGCTCGTTGGTGTGGTGAAGCCGTCCCTGCTGGCGCAGCAGATCTGAGACGGACCGGTACAGGCGGAGTTTCCGCAGTGAATCGACACCGTGGCGCTGCCACCCGCTCCGCCCGTGCCGAAACCGCCCGTGCCGGAACCGCCCGTGCCGGAACCGCCCGTGCCGGAACCGCCCGTGCTGGAGCCGCCCGTGCCGGAACCGCCGGTGCTGGAGCCGCCCGTGCTGGAGCCGCCCGTGCCGGAACCGCCGGTGCTGGAGCCGCCGGTGCTGGAGCCGCCGGTGCTGGAGCCGCCGGTGCCGGAGCCGCCGGTGCCGGAGCCGCCGGTGCTGGAGCCGCCGGTGCCGGAGCCGCCCGTGCCGGAGCCGCCCGTGCCGGAACCGCCCGTGCCGGAGCCGCCCGTGCCTGTCGAAGCATCGCCATGGGTGTTCCCGCCGCCACCAGCAAAGAGCCCGGAGGAATTGCTACCGCCGCAGGCCAAGGGAACGGTGAGAGCGACCACGGCGGCGAGCCCGAGTCGGCCCCAGCCAAGTCGGCGATGTGTCATCAGGAGCTCCCGAAAAAAAGATGGATCTGCACGGGCGAAGCCTCGTTGTACGAGGATATCACCAGGCCTCATGTCTGATCGAGGGCGCGAGTGCAGGAGGCGACTTCCCACGTCCTGTTTGGGACATTTCCCGCCCTCCGCCGTTCAGCGTGGTGGGCAGCCGTGGGTCTGGTCGGCGCGCTCGGCTCGCCGGCTGGTCGAGTACCGGCTGTTCGCGTCCAGGCATGCCCTCGGGTAGATCGCTGGCTTGAAGCGGCCGTTCGTCGGGCCTCGTGCACGGGAAGCTACGGCCCTCGCGAGCCAGAGCGTCGCTCGCCATCCCCGACACGAAACGCAACCGAAAGGCCCACGTACCACCTCCTCACCCAGCGGGGCTTGCCGCGGCGCAGGTGCTCGATGTCGTAGAAAGGTCGGATGCTCATGCCGCGAGTCGGAGCGACCTGCAAGCCGAGCGCGACATCGTTCTGGGTAACTCGCTCCTGGTCCGAATCCACACGCAGCTCCTCCGAGCCCCAGACGGCCAACCAATGCGCCGGGGTGCGCCACAGCACCTCGAAGTCATTGCGGTAGCGGTAGAAGCCATCGGTTGCGTGCCATTCATTCCCGCTCCGGTCGGCCAGGCGAAAGGCGCCCGGGCTCACCGCCACGATGACATCGCCCACGGCCATGTGCTTCTGCGCATGCCCGGTGCTCCATACGTCCTTGTGCGCGTAGTACGCCTGGACGGAAAGCCAGGGCACGAACTGCGCCTTCATCCCGACCGAGACTTTCTCCAGCACCAGGCCCTGCTCGCGGAACCGGCTCTCGTTCTTGAGGAACGGCCCGAGCGACAGCTTCCAGGGCGCCCGCTCGAGGCGGTAGGCCGTGGCGTCGCCCCGCAGGTAGAGCCTCCCCTCCTGCGCCTGGGCGGTCGCAGGTGCACACGCGAACGCTGCAACGCACAGGGCCCCCCACAGCCAAATCGCGCGGCCTGGGCCCCCGCGCAGCTTGCGCATCCGCTTCATCGATTGCGCTCCGCTACGGCGCTACCCGAGCGCCTTGAACGCCATGGTTGCGGCGATGACGACAAGGAACCAACCGAACCCCGTCTTGAGCTTGGCCTTGTCCACCTTCACGGTGAGGCGGCTTCCGATCTGGCCGCCGACAAACACGGCCACCGCGAGAACCAACGATAGCTCCCAGCTCCAGTGGCCGTGCAGAAGGTGGCCGGCAAAGCCGCCGCCCGCGGTCAGGCCGACCATCAGCGCGCTCGAGCCGACGGCGATGTCCATCGGGATGCCCAGCACCAGCACCATCACCGGCACCTTGATCAGGCCGCCGCCCACCCCCACCATTCCGCTGAGCGCGCCGGCGAGCAACGAGAACGGCAGGGCGAGCGCCAGGTTCACCGAATAGGTCTGATCGCCCAGCTGACGCCTCCAGGCAAGCGGGCCGCCGCGTCGCTGCGACAACCCCTGGCGCTGTCTCATCGGTCGGATCATGAAAATCGACGCGGTGCCGATCACCGCGGCAAACAAGAGCGACAGCGCCGCGCCCGAGAAGTGGCCCGACCCCAGCCCGCCCACGAACCCGCCCGCCGCCGTCACCGACTCGAGCACCACGGCCAGCGGCCAGTCGATTCGTCTGGCCTTGTGGAACACGAGCGACGCCGCGACCGACGTCACCATGATGAGGAACAGGCTCGTGGTCGCTGCCTCGTGGAAGTCGATTCCAAGCCACACCTGGAGCGGCGTGTACAGCGCCCCTCCGCCCTGGCCCAGCATGGAGAAGACCAGGGCGACGGCGAACATGCAGACGGCCAGAACGAGCCACATCGGCAGATACCGGGTATTGCGCGATCACCTGGCGCGCGCGTTGCTCTGCTCGAGCAGCCCGTGCTGGCAGGGGATGCAGAGCCTGCGATCACCGACGACCCGACCGTACTTCTCGACGACCATGTCGCCGCACTCCTCGCAGACGAAGGAGTCGAACGCCTCCACCCGCCTGGGCAGCTCCCGGGTCTCGATGTCGCCGATCGCGAGGATCTTCTCGTCCGGAGCTCCCATCACCTGCTCGATGAGTGGCTCGACCACCTCGGGGGGCACCTGCGACGCCGGTATGCCCTTCTCGCGGTACTCCTTGAAGAACGGCGTCTGCTTCGTCGCCCCCTGCACTTCGGCTCTGGGAACGACTCGCACCGCCCGCCCTGTCGCCCGGTCCACCAGGGTCAACCCGAACTTCCCGTAGCCGAGCTGCTGGATGTTGCCCTTGCCGAAGGTGCAGCCGGTGATCATCTGGATGCCGTCGGCGAAACAGTGGGCGCAGTGCCCCTCGCCAAGCTCCAGCAGGGCCACGAGCTGGCCGTCCTTGGCTCGCTCCACACCCAGCTTGTTCATGGCGGCTGCGCCCGCCCTGAGTCCCAGCGGCATCGCCGGGCATTTGTGGCCGTGGAGCTGCTGCCCCGCCGCCAGGTATTCCTTCGGATCGATCATGGCGTGCATCCTTGTTCTCGTTTCCGCCGCTCGTCGGCGGTCACGACCACATCGTAGGGAGGGCACGGCTCGAAGCCTTGATCCGAGGTCAAGGCACGACGTTTTCCTGGGCTCGCCTACGCGTTCCCCTGTCCCGAGGCAATCTGGCGCAGGCGTGTCGCATCCAGCACCTGCAGCTTCGGGACGGCGAGCCTTTGCAGCACGCCGGATTCGACTAGCTGGGTAACGGCTCGGGAGAAGGTCTCCGGGGTCATCCCGACGTCGGCGGCAAAGTCGTGAATCGGTGATGGAACGTCGATGATCGTGGTGACGTCCGCTGCTCCCCTTTCAGGAAGCAGGAGCGACAGGGCCGCCGCCACACGCGCCAGCGAGCTGCGCTGCGCCTGGTCCCCGACACGGCCAAAGGCCTGGCGCAGTCGCTTTCCCAGCGCCCCGAGCAGGACCATCGCCACTTGCGGATCCTTGCGAATGGCCTGGCGCAGCTCGGAGCGGGACATGACACGCGCGTCGACCTCATCCACGGCGATCGCCGTGGCCGGATACGGCCCGCCATCCACGAACGGCAGAAAGCCGAAGATGTCGCCCGCAAAGAACACGTGGAGCAAGACCGAGGAGCCATCGGGCAACACGCGAACGGCCTTGACCCGCCCCTGAACTAGCAACACCAAGCGGCCCGAGACTTCGCCCTCGGTCCACAGAACCTGACCGGCCGCGTAATGGCGAGCATGAAGAAAGGGCTCCAGCACCTCCATTGTCTCGCGCTGCTCGTCGGCCCCTTCGCTCGGCAGCACTGGGTGTTCGCGGTCTTCCAACGGTCACGCTCCTGGCGCCCTCGTCGCGCCGGCAAGCCTGTGATTTCGCATCTCGGCGAAACTGTGCGGCCTTGCGCGCATCGTGCGGAACTACGCTATGGGCGTGCCGTCGTCACCGGCAGCCTCGACGCCCTTGTCCACTGCGGTAACGCAGCCGTCACGGTAGGCGGCTGGCGTGAAACGCTGGACGACATCCGCCAGCGCTTCGGCTGGGAAGGGGCGGTGCCGCGCCAGCATGTGGCCGAGCGCCCACAGCGCCAGGTTGTCGCGGCCGACCTGCCGGGCGACGGCGCGGTAGTCGAGGCGGGTCACTGGTGCCGCGGTCTCGGGCAGCTCGAGGGACGCATCCGCGTAGATGGCAGCGCTCGCCGGCATGCGCCGCAGCGTGTCCGCGACGCGGCCGGCGCCCTCCGGCGTGAGCACGAGCGCAACGTCCGGCGCTTCGATGCCGGTGAAGCGGATCGGGCGCGGCGACACCACCACCTCGGCCACCGAGTGGCCGGTCTTGACGGTGATCGGGTAGTCGTCTTTCTGGGTGGCGTGGAGCCCGGCCGAGATGGCGGCGCGCCCCAGGCTGGTGCCGGCGCTCTTGACCTTCTGGCCAGCGGCGCCCGCCAAGAGGATGCCGAAGGGCTGCTGCAAGTCGGCGTCGAACTTCGGCTCGAGCTCGATGCGCTTCGCCGCCGGGAGCGCCGCTGCAGGCCGCGGCGCCGGCGCGTGGTCGCGCAGCACACCGAAGGGCATCTGCTGGCTCTCCGACAGCTCGAGCAGCTGCTTCTTCTTGAACTTGTTGTTCGGCATGAAATACGCCGTGCAGATCTCCCACACGTCCACCAGCGCAAAGCCTTTGAAGCGGGCAGCGCGCTCCAGCACCGCCGGCAGCTCCTTGTCGAAGGCCGGCAGCCGCGCCACGAAGCCGGCGCCGGCGGCCATCGCCAGGGCGCCGATGTCGAGGGGGGCTTCGGCGTTGCCGGTGGGCGTCGACGAGGTGCGGGCGCCCTGGGGCGTCGTGGTCGAGTGCTCGCCGCCGGTCATGCCGTAGTTGAAGTTGTTGAACACCACCACCGTGATGTCGACGTTGCGACGCGCTGCCTGGATGAGGTGGTGACCGCCGATGCCGGTGCCGCCGTCGCCGATGAGGACGAACACCGAAAGCTCGGGCCGCGCCAGCTTGATGCCGGTGCCGTAGGTGACCGAGCGGCCGTGCAGCCCGTGGAACGTGTTGAGGTCGAAGTGCTTGTCGACCAGGCCCACGCAGCCGATGTCGCTGACCACCACCGCCTGCTCTTTCACGGGCGCCAGCTGCTCGAGGGCGTTGCCCAGGGCATCCACCACCTGCCCGTGCGAGCAGCCCGGGCAGAACCCGTAGGCGAGGTTGTGCACCAGATACGACAGCTCCGTGCTCGCTATGGCGCTCATCCCAGCACTCCCGCGGCAATGCGACCCGGGGTCACGAGACCCCCGTCGACCTGGTTGATGCGCACCACTTCACACTCCGGCAGCAGGCGCTCGACCTCGCGAGCGTATTGCCCGAAGTTGTGCTCCGGCACGATCACCCGCTTGCAGCCGCTGGCCGCCGCACGGATCGCGTCCGACGCCAGAGGCCACAGCGTGTAGGGCACGCACAGGCTCACCGCGTGACCGTCGGCGCGCAGGCTGTCCACCGCGTCGCGCGCCGCCATCGCCGCCACGCCGTAGGCGAGCACCAGGTCGCCCGCGCCGTCCTGCACGTCGCTGTCCACCAGGGCGACGTCCTCGGCGTTGTCCGGCAGCTTGGCCTCCAGGTGGCCGAGCTTGTGCGCGATCTTGGTGCGGTCACCGGTGATGATACCGCGCTCGTCGTGGATCGACGTGGTGAAGCGCACACGGTGCTCGCCGCCCAGCGGACTGAAGGCCGGCACGTCGCCGGGTTCGTCGATGTGATACGGCAGGTACGGGTCGTCCCCTTCGTAGACCGTACGCTCTACCCGCGGCAGGGTGCTGTCGGCCGCGAGGTCGACGGTCTGACAGGTGAGCGCAATTTCCTTGGACGACAGCACGAACACCGGCACGCGGTAGCGCTCCGCCAGGTTGAAGGCCTGGCGCGTCAGCACGTAGGCCGTGCGCACGTCGGTCGGACACAGGGCGATGATCGGGTAGCCGCCACTGGTACCCCAGCGCACGAACTGGACGTCGCCATCGGCGGTGGCGGTGGCTCCGCCGGTTGCCGGCCCCATGCGCTGCACGTCGACGATGACCATCGGCACTTCGCCCATCACGGCGAGGCCGATGGTCTCGGAGTACAGCGATATCCCCGGGCCGCTGGTGGCGGTCATGACCTTGCGCCCGGCCATCGCCGCGGCCAGGCACATGCCGATGGAAGCGATTTCGTCTTCGGCCTGCACCGCAACGCCGCCGCCGACCGGCAGCTCACGCAGCGCCTCCAGCAGGATCGACGTGGCCGGGGTGATCGGATAGCCGGCGAAGAAGTCGCAGCCGGCGTCGACCGCCGCCCGGACAACTGCTGTGTTGCCGTCCACGAACTCGAGCATCGCTGTCTCCGCGTGTGGCGTTGCCGTTCTGCGGCCTGCATGGCCCAGGAGCTGTGGCCGGTCAAGCAGCGCGGCGGCAGTCGCCGTCGTGACCTGCGATGCGTCAGGATCGCGGGGTCGCGCCGCGACGTGACGCCGCATGCGCTGGGGAGGAGTCATCTTGTCGCGGACCGGGCGTGAAACTAGGATCGACCGCCATGCCGACCTGCAAGCAATGCGGTGAAGAAGTCGACGAGCTGGAGACCGTACGCATCGGGGGGAAGAACCGCCGGATGTGCGAGGACTGCGCGGACGAAGCACGCGAGCAGGAAGAGATCGCGGAAGCGAGCGAGTCGGTCGTGCAGGAGATGATGGGGTTCAAGGGCCGGCGCTAGCACGGGGGTCCTGCGGCGCGTCACGGCATGACGCGCGCGTGACGACATCGCGTCGATTGCTGGGCGGGGCTGCGGCAGGCAGCGGTTTCCGGCTATGCTGGCCGCGTGAAATCCATCTGGCTCTTGCCCTTGCTCGCCCTCGCCCTGCCCTTCGGCGCCTGTTCCTCGTCGGACCAGGGCTCTTCCTCGAAGCCGCCCTTGTGCGATCCGGCCGCCAGCGACACGACGGCGGCGGACCGCACTTCATGCACGTTCGCGGCCGGCGCGATGCCGAAGGACACGGTGGGCTGCGTCGGCCAGCAGATCCCGATCGATCACATCGTGCTCGTGATGCAGGAAAACCGTTCGTTCGATCACTACTTCCAGAAGCTGCCGGAGTACGGGCAGAAGGACGTGAACGTAGCTCCATCCAGCGCCGCCAACCCGGCGCCGGACGGCACGTCGATCCCGTTTGTCCACCAGACCGAGTACTGCTTCGACGACACCGACCACTCGTGGAAGGCGAGCCACACGGAGTGGGATAAAGGCAACAACGACGGCTTCGCCAAGGCCAACGCGAAGGGCTCCGACCCGACCGGCTCCCGCGCCATGGGCTACTACGACCAGAACGACATCCCGTTCTACTACAAGCTGGCCAACACCTTCGCCATCGGCGACAACTACCACTGCTCGCTGCTCGGCCCGACCTGGCCGAACCGCATGTACTTCTACGCTGCTACCAGCTTCGGCCGCGTCTCGAACAAGCCGCCGCCGGCCGACGGCAACAACATCTTCAGGGAACTGAGCGCGGCGAAAGTCAGCTGGAAGATCTACCGCTCGAACTATCCGCCCGAGGCAATCTTCGTTACCACCTTCCTGGCCAACCAGACCCACATTGCGGACATCAGCGAGTTCGACAAGGACGCGGTCGCCGGCAAGCTGCCGCAGGTCTCCTTCGTCGATTCGGTCTTCGACTCGGGCGGCGCCGGCCGCAGCAGCGAGCACCCGCCGGGTGACATGCAGGTCGGGCAGAAGTTCGTCCACGATCGCATGATCGCGCTGATGAACAGCCCGCTGTGGAAGAGCTCGGTGATGTTCGTCACCTACGACGAGAACGGCGGCCTGTACGACCACGTGCCGCCGCCCAAGGCGTGCGCTCCGGACAGCACGCCCCCCGAGCAGGATGCCGACCTCGGCGGATTCGACCGCTACGGCTTCCGCGTGCCCGTGTTCGTGATCTCGCCGTACGCGAAGAAGCACTTCGTGTCGCACAAGCTGCACGACCACACGTCGATCCTCCGCTTCGTCGAAGCCCGCTTCAACCTGCCGGCAATGACCGCGCGCGACGCCAACGCCGACGCGATGCTGGACATGTTCGACTTCAAGGATCCGCCGTTCATGACGCCGCCCGGTTTCGACGCGCCGCCAGTCGACGACGCGACACTCAAGGCGTGCTTGGCGAAGTACCCGTGATCAGAGATCGGCCTTCGCCTTGAGCGCCTTGTTCTCGCAGGCAACGTGCAGAAAGCCGAGCATGCGCGCTCTCGCGCCGAAGTCGCCCATGAAGTTCTGGATCAGGAAGCGGTTGCACGGCGGGCCCTTGACCTCGAGCGTGGTGCCATCCTCGCCCGTCGCGGCAACGCTGTCCGGCTTCTTGCCCTTGGCGACCAGCTCCTTTTCGTACTGCTCGGCGAAGATCGGACGCGCCGCGGCCTGCAGCGCGGACTTTTCCTCGCCGCTCGCGGCCTGGAACAGCGCCTGCGCCTGCAGCGCATTGCACTTCTCCGACACGTAGCAGCCGCTCCTGGCTGCGCCCAGCCGCTCGGCTGCGCTCATCGCCTGGTACTTCTTCACCAGCTCGGGCAACTTTGCGGACGCCGCCGCGCCCGGGCCCTCGGCCAGCGGCTTGGGCAACGGCTTTTTCTTGCACGCGCCGAGCGGCAAGAGGAGCGACACGGCAAGCGACAGGGCGATCGGGGATCTCATGGCAACCCAGCATAGAGCGAGCAGGCAGAACCTGCAGCGCCGAAAGCAGTGCTACGCTGCCAGCCCGCAGGGAATCCTGCTCCATGAACCGAAAGCGTTTCGTCAATCTGGACGGCAGCGGGCCGCACCGTTTCTCCAGCGTGCTCAAATGGGGCATCGTGGATCGCCTGGCTGGTCGCCGGCGGCGGTCGCCGGCGCGCGCTGCTGTGCCGCGTGTGGAGCCCGCCCGCGGCGCGCTCTCGTCGCCGCCTGGCCCCGGCCAGCCGGCGCGGCTCACCTGGCTCGGGCATGCGAGCTTCTTGGTACAGCTCGACGGGGTCAACCTGCTGACCGACGCGGTGCTGTTCGACAGGATCACGGGCGGCATCCGCCGCAACGTGCCGCCGGCGCTGGGCGTCCACGAGCTGCCGCCGATCGCGGCGTCGTTGGTCAGTCACAACCACTACGACCACCTCGATCTGCCGACACTGGCGGCGGTGGGTGCGCCGATCATCGGCGGGATCGGACTGGGGCGCTACGTGCAGCGCGCCGGTCTCGACTGCATCGAGCTCGGTTGGTGGGACCGCACCGAGGTGGCCGGCGTGGGCGTGAGCTTCGTGCCATCGCAGCACTGGAGCCGGCGTGGGCTTTCCGACACGAACCAGTCGCTCTGGGGCGGCTTCGTCATCGAGGGGCGTGGCGCTCGCGTCTACCATGCGGGCGACACCGCCTACTTCGACGGCTTCCGCGAGATCGGACAGCGCTTCCCGGACATCGACGCGGCCCTGCTGCCGATCGGAGCGTACGATCCAGCGTGGTTCATGGAGCAGCAGCACATGAATCCGGAGCAGGCGACGCAGGGCTTCGTGGATCTGGGCGCCCGGCATTTCGTCGCCATGCACTGGGGCACCTTCAAGCTCACCGACGAACCGCTGGACGAACCGCCCGAGCGGCTGCGTACCGAGTGGAAACGCCGCGGGCTGGATCCCGCGCGTCTGGGCCTGATCGCGGTCGGGGAAAGCGTCGAAGCAGGGGGCAGAAGGGCCTAGTCGGGGCGCCATTGGGCGAAAGCTGCACGCCGGGCCAATAAGCTGGTAATTTCGGGAACGTCCGCCCCCGATGAACGGAGCCATGCCACAAACCAGGCTGTCCACCCTGCTGGTCGTGCTTGCGCTGTCTGCCGCGGCCTGTCGCCCCAAGCCTCCCGCGCCGCCGCCTGCGCCTCCCCCACCTCCTCCTACGGCCTCGGCCAAGCCGCCGCCTCCTCCTCCCAGCTGCAAGTCGATCGACGACAAGTGCTCGGCCACGGCCGACACGAAGCTCGAGATCGGCGATGGGGTTGCGACGTTCCATCCGCCGCCTGGCTGGACCTACGCGCACATGAGCGCAGCCTCGATCGCCGTTGCGAGTGGAAAGGTCGCCGCCATGGCGTTCTCCATCTCGAAGAGCCCGTGGCCCAAGGACACGAGCAAGGCCATCGACAAGCTGCTCGACGGACTCGAAATCACCAGGCTGGCCCGCAAGGCGTTGAAGACGCGCCTCTCGCACCCGCAGACCAAGGTGGACACCGACGGCGGGCTGGACATCGAGCTGTGGGAAGTGAACAAGCATCGCCAGTTCGGCCACCCGCCGCACATGTCGGGCAAGCCGGCGTCCGTACTGGTCGTCGTGGCGCAGCTTCCCGACAAGCGGGCGCTGGTCGGTGCGGCAGCCGTGCTCAAGCCTGAAGGCGACGACAAGGTGCCGGCGATCATGAAAGCCGTGAAGAGCCTCAGGAGCGACAAGTGAAAGCGCCCGCGCTCGCGTCGGGCACGAGCGTGGGCGGGCGCTGGAAGATCGCGGCGTTCATCGGCCGCGGCGAGCTGGGCGAGGTGTACGCCGCCCGCGATCCGCTGAGCGGCCAGGCAGGAGCGCTGAAGCGCTTCGCGCCGGAGCTCGCGGGAAAGTCCGAGGCCTGGGCAGCCTTCGAGGAAACCGCGAAGCAGGTCGCGGCGCTGCCGTTCGATGCCTTCGCGAAACGCATCGACTCGGGCTCGGACGCCGCACCGTGGGTGGTCACCGATCGCATCGTCTGGCCTTCGCTGGCGGAGCAGGTGCGCGCGGGCGGCACGCTGCCGGTGGAGAGAATGGCGGCCATGCTCGACGCGCTGGCACCCGCGCTGGATGCCGCGCACAAGGCCGGCCTGGTCCATCGCGGCCTCAAGCCGGCGAACGTGTTCGTCGAGCCCGCCGACAAGCCCGCCGTGTACATCACGGACTTTGGCGCGTGGCGGCTGCGCGCAGCGCTCGCACTCCCTCCCGGCTGGACGGCAACGCCGGGGTGGTTGGGTCCCGACGCGGCGGATCCGGCGGAGGCCAGCACGCCGAAGATGGACGTGTTCGCGCTGGGGCTGGTGGTGTTCCACGCACTGACGGCACACTGCCGCTTTCCCGCCGCGGAACAGCAGCCCATCTACACCGACGCACTGTGGAAGCAGATGTGCGAGCCGATCGGGTCCGCGTCCGCGCTGGCGCAGGAATTCGGCGTCACACTCGACGCGGCTCTCGACGGCTGGTTCAGCCGCGCTCTGTCGCCGCGACCGGCAGAGCGATTCGAATCGGTCGGTGCGATGGCTGCCGACTTCCGCAAAGCCATCCAGGCCGCAGGCAAGGACGCTCCGCAGGCCCCGCCGCGCCCCGGTCCGGCCCTGCAGCAGAAGCTCGGTCCAGCCAAGCCGCCGAGGCCTGTGCCAAGCAGCAGGACGAAGCCGGAGCCGCCCCCGCCGACAACGAAGAAGGTGGCTCCCAAGCCCGAGTCCGAGCCTCCGCCCAGCAGCGAGCAGCACGAGCCGGTCGCCATGGTCAGCGCCCAGCCGCTCGCGTACCTGCGCGTACCGACGCGTCCACCGCCCGCCGACGAGGAGGCCGCGGCCCCCGAAGCGATACCGATCTCGCCCCCCACACCCGCCACACCGGTCTCGGTGCCCCCGTCGACCGTGCGCGTGCAGGACGCAGCGGAGGCTCCCCCACCGACGGCGCCTGCGCCTGCGACGGCTGCGCCTGCGCCGGCCGTTGCTGCGCCTGCGCCGGCCGTTGCTGCGCCGCCTGCGCCAGCAACGGACGCCATTCCCACCGACCAGGAGCTCGCAAGCTACGGAGTGCCGGCGAAGCGGAATCTCGTCGTCCCACTGGGCATCGCCGGCGGCGTCGTCGCGCTCGGCGCGATTGTTCTGCTCGTCGTGCACCTGTCCGGCTCCTCGAAGCCAACACCCGCCGCGAGCGCCGCTGGTCCCCTCGCCCGCTCCGCGGCCGCCGCATCACCCGAGCCCTCGTCGTCGGCAGCGTCCGTGCAGAGCGCGGCGCCAGCCGCCGCAAGCGCCTCCGCGGCACCCGAGCTTCCGGCCCAGGCTGTCGTGCGCTTCGAATGCGAGCCCGGTTGCGAGCGCATCGACTGCGATGGCCGCCAGCTTGCGGTCGACGCTGGCAGTGCGACGCTGGACCCCGGTCCGCACCGCTGCACCGCCACACACCGCGGCTATCTGCCCGCCAGCGACCGCTTCGATGTGGTTGCCGGGCAGGACATCACCCGCCACCTCGAGCTCACCAAGCTCCAGCCCGTGCATCACGCCGCGCCGCACCGGGCCGCCCCGGTCCACAAGAAGAAGAAGAAGGCCTGCGGCACGTTCCTCAATCCGTGCAAGTGAAATCCGGCCACTGACCCGCTGGAAATAGCCGGGAAGTCGCAGGAAATTCGCCGTCTGGCGGGGGCCGCGCTACAGCCGGCTAGTGGCCGAGGAAAGCCCCAGCGCCGCCGAGCCGAGCGACGCCCAGAGCCACGGCGAGTCCGAGCGGAAGCGGATTGCCGGGCGCGCCGGCATCACCGCCGCCGGCACGCTGCTGAGCCGCCTCCTCGGCCTGGGTCGCGAGCAAGTGCTGGCGGCGATGTTCAGCCGGGGCGCGACCGACGCGTTCTTCGTCGCCTGGGTAATCCCGAATGTGCTGAGGCAACTGCTCGCCGAGGGCGCGGTGCAGAGCGCCGTGCTGCCCGTGCTGTCGCAGACCCAGGAACAGCACGGCGAGGAGGAAGCGCGGAAGTTCTTCAACGCCATGCGCGGCCTGTCGCTCGTGATCCTGGCGATCGTGGCCGTGGCGGGCGTGATCGCCGCGCCGCAGCTCGTGGACCTGTTCGCGGCCGGCTACAAGAACCAGCCGGGACAGTTCGCGCGCACCGTCACGCTTACGCGCTGGGTGTTCCCGTACATCTTCTTCATGGGCACGGCGGCGCTGGGCGTGGCCGCGCTCAACACGCACCAGCGCTTCGTGGTCACGGCCTTCGCGCCGGGCCTGCTCAACGTCGGGTTCATCGTCTTTGCGCTGCTGCTCCCCGGCTGGCTCGGCGCGCACGGCTACCAGCGCATCCTGGCGATGGCCTTTGGCGCGCTGGTCGGCGGGTTCATGCAGGTCGTGGCGCAGGGACCGAGCCTGAAGAAGATCGGCTACCTCGGCCGACCGCGACTCGACTTCAAACATCCCGGCGTGCGCGAAGCGATGCGCCGGATGGGTCCTGTGCTGGTCGGTGTCGGCATCTACTACATCGATGTGGTGCTGGCGCGGCGCTTCCTGTCCGAGCTGCCGCGTGGCTCGCAGAGCTACTTCGGCTTCGCGCTCCGGCTGTGCGACTTCCCGCAGGGTATCTTCGTGATGGCGCTACAGACGGCGACGCTGCCCAGCCTGTCGCTGCTTGCCGCTCGCGGCCACCACGACGAGGTCAGCCGCACCTTCGCCTTCGGCATGCGCCTGGCGCTGTTCGTCGGCATCGCCGCCACAGCGCTGTTCGTCGGGCTGGCGCAGCCGCTGGTTGTCTTGATCTTCGAGCGCGGCGAGTTCGGACCGGTTGCCGCGCACCAGACGGCGCTGGCGCTGATGGCGCTGGGCTCCGGGATCTGGATCGTCGCGGCGGTACGGCAGCTGGTGGCCGTGTACTACGCGCTGGGCGACACGCGCACGCCGGTGATCGTCTCGGCGATCGATCTGTGCGCGTTCATCGGCCTCGCGCTGTGGCTGCGCGGGCCGCTCGGACACGTCGGCATCAGCGTGGCGGTCACGGGCTCGGCTTTCGTGCAGATGCTGCTCTTGTGGGTGCTGCTTAGGCGGCGGCTGGCCGACACGCGCTTCCTCGAGATCGCGGGCGCGGCAGCGCGGACCCTGCTCTGCGTCGCCCCCGCGCTGGCGGCCGGTATCTGGAGCGCTCGCTGGCTCGGCGCCCACGTGGGCCACGGCGCCGTCGTGCGCATGCTGCCCGGCGCGCTCGGCGCGATGCTGTTCGGTGCGGCGTTCCTGGTCGCGGCGAAGCTCTTCAGGAGCGAAGAGCTGGCGACGATTGTCGGTGCGGTGAAGCGGCGGCGGGCGGGGTGATCAGTTCTTCGTGCAGGTGGTGATCGTGCCCTGGTAGCCGATGGTGAAGCTACAGCTGCTGCTTTGGCTCTGGTACGTCTGGTGGTAGCCGCTCGGGCACGACGAGTTGCACGTCTGGAACGAGCTTCCGGAGTCCACGTGACAGGTAACCTGGTTTCCCTGGTAGCCGATCGTGAAGCTGCAACCGCTGGTCTGTGTCTCGTAGGTGATGTGGTAGCCCGCAGGACAGGACGAGCCACACGCGCTGAAACTGGTGCCGCAATTGTAGGCGCAGGTGACCTGGTTGCCCTGATACCCGATACTGGACCCGCAGCCACTCGTCTGGGTCTCGTAGGTGACGTGGAACGTGCTCTGCGAGCACGAGCTGCCGCACTCGGTAGTGTTCGAGGGCTTGATGTGGTGGATGCCGCTCGAATCGCAACTGTCGATGGTGCAGTCGTTGCTGTCGTCGAGGTTGGTCAGCGGGTGCGTGATATTCCCTGTTACCGGATCGCAGATGTCGTCCGTGCACGGGTTGCCATCGTCGACTTTGACCGGCGTGTGCGTAACGGTCTGCGAGGAATTGCTACAGCTGTCGGTCGTGCAGGCGTTGTTGTCGTTGATCTGCGGTGGTGCGCCCTGGACGCAGTTGCCGTTGCCGTCGCACTTGCTGAGGCCGCTGCAGTAGGTACCACCGCAGGTCGTGCCGTTCGCCACGTAGCTGTGTTTGCATGTGCTGCCGACGCACGTGTCCGTCGTGCACGGATTGCCGTTGGCGCAATCGGCGTTGCTGGTGCACTCCGGATTGCCACCGCCCCCGGTGCTGCTTCCACCCGTGCCGCTGCCGCCGGTACTCGAACCGCCCGTGCCGCTGCCGCCGGTGCTCGAACCGCCGGTACTCGAACCGCCGGTGCCGCTGCCGCCGGTGCCGCTACCGCCCGTGCCCGAACCGCCCGTGCCGCCACTGCTCGAGGCGCCAGCGCCGCTGAAGCCGCCGCTACCGGACGCGCCGCTCCCGCCCGTGCTGCTGCCGCCGGTGCCCCCCGATGGCCACCCGATCGAACCGCCAGCGGCCGCCGAGCCGCCGTAGCCTCCCCCGTCGACCGTGCCCGTTCCGCCGTCGGTCTTGCCGAGCAGATCCGAAGCACCAGCAAAGGCCGTGCAACCCGAAGCCCACACGAGCGCCGCGCCGGTGGCCAGGACCAGGACTGGGCGAAGCAAGGACACCGCTTCGAGTGTAGCGCGGGAATGGTACTTTCCGCCAGCACTGGCCGGCGGGCGCCAGGCAGGCAACACTCTGCGCCGTGGCGGCCTCCGGAAAGACCAGACAAACCCGCATCGTAGAAGCCGAGTTCGCCGCGGGCGCGAAGGCCCCCGCAGAGCTGCCGCCGCCGGTGGGCGTCGAGGTCGCCTTCGCCGGACGCTCCAACGTCGGCAAGAGCAGTCTGCTCAACTGCCTGATGGACCGCCGGAACCTGGTCCGCACCAGCAACACGCCGGGCTGCACGCGCCAGATCTCGCTCTACCGGGCGCGCGCGGCGGACGGCGCCGTGCTGACGCTGGTGGACCTGCCGGGCTACGGTTACGCGAAACGCTCCAAGGTGGAGAAGCGCCAGTGGGCCGAGCTCATCGAGAGCTACCTGCTCGAGCGGCCCACGCTGCGCGCCGTGGTGGTGCTCGTCGACGTGCGTCGCGGAATCGAAGCCGACGACCGCGATCTGCTCGAGATGCTGGAAAGTCCGGCCCGCACGTCGCGACCGCCGCTCGCCACGCTGGTCGTGGCGACCAAGCTGGACAAGCTGGCTTCGTCCGGACGAAAGCCCGCCCTCTCGAAGCTGACGCGCGAGAGCGGGATCCGCGCGCTGGGCTTCTCGGCAGAGACCGGCACCGGACGCGACGAGCTGTGGAGCTGGCTGCGCCGCGCGGCCGGTGTCGGCGCCGAGAACGCGCCTTCCGAAGCGCCGCCGCCCGGCTGAACCTCAAGGAAAGATGGTGGCCGCGTCGTCGCCCTTGAGCTCGCGCCCGCAATCGCCATACAGACTGAAGCGATAGCGCGTGCCGGGCAGCTCGAAGCGCCACGCGGGGCCGGCGTGCGCGCGGTAGTATTCGATGCGCGCGAGATGATCCTTCGGCGCGCCCTTCGCGATCGCGCGCGCCCACACGTCCTTCATGTTGCAGCGCGGATCGGGCAGCTCGTCGTAGTGCCGTGGCGAGCAGAGATAGCCGGCAACGTCCGGGTCGGCGTACAGACCCTTCTTGGTGATGTGCACCGTCTGCCTCCCGCAGTACGGGCGGCGCGGCAGCGTGTCCGGTGGACGCTTGGGCTGCGGGCCCTGTCCCGGCGGGCTCTGGAACTCGTAGCGGATGCGCCCCGCGGGCTTGTCGACGTCGACGGTGCCGTCGCTCTTGACGCCCTCGGCGGTGATCCCGCGCAACAGCCTCCGCTCGGTGGTCTTGCGTGCCGCCGCGAGCGACTTGATCGGATCCACCGACTTGGGAAAGCCAACGAGGCCGGCGGTCGTCGGTGGGGCCGGCGGCTTGCTCAGCTCCGGTCGGGCGGCGCGGCGCGCCCACCACGAGACGCCCAGCGCCACCACGAATGTCACACTGATGATCACGAGCCCAATCAGGCGATCTCGTCGACGTCGGGCTTCCCGCTGTTCGGGTGCAGGCTCGGTCATGGGGTGGCTCCTATAACACCATGGCAGAGAGCCGGGTCAGCCGAGTCGCCCGGCCCAGCGCCCGGAAAGCGCCCACCGCCGCCCGCGGGACCCACGCGCTCCGATTGCAGAGCAACGCCGGCCGCGCTATGTAGCGCGGCCGTTGCCCCCATGGGCAACCTGGCCGGCCGCCCCAGGGCGGCCCCGCCGGGCGCATAACTCAGCGGTAGAGTGCGTCCTTCACACGGACGAAGTCGCAGGTTCGATCCCTGCTGCGCCCACAAGAAAACGGCTGCCGATGGGATCCACTGGACCCGGCGCGCCGCGCCGGAGCGTCGGCTGCGCGGAGCTTCATCCTGCCGCCACAGTGTTCGCACCGCTCCACGTCGATTTTGAAGCTGCGGCGTAGCAACTCGCGCCATGGGCGATATCCGCAGCGATGCGTGGGCGGCTTGTCCTTCGTGTTCGCGCACGTGGCGCAGTGCGCGTCGTCGTCGTTCTTGTCGTCGTCGTCGTCGCGCGGCGGCGGCGGAACAATGCGCGCTCTCCATTTGCTGTGTGCAGCGAGCACGCCGCCGTACCTTACCGTATTGAAACGCGGGGGATGCACGGCCGCCGCGAGTCGTGCCAGCAGGGACAGAGGGTCTGAGATCGATTGCATAGGTTCCATCACTGAACGGCCGCTTCAGGATCAGCCGCACGAGATCGTCACTGGCGAGCTGCACGCGCTCCTGCGAGATCGGCGGCCGCAGGATGTACTTGCAGAGCGCTTCTTTTGCTGCGGCGTCATGAGCGCTCGCGGTGGTGGCGGCGTGCAGCGACAAACCGCCCAGGGTGGCGCAGAGCGCCTTGGTGTGGAGGAGCCTGGCTTCGCCGCGCAGCGTGATGGGATCGCGCCGGCGCAGCGCGGGTCCTGCCGGCACGGTGCCGAGCGTGGAGGCGACGGCGAGCTGGGCGAGCGCGGGCTCGCTCTCGGCGAGCGTCGCGTCCGCGCTGACAACGCTCGCGCCGCTGCCGCTGCCGCTGCCGCTCTCGTCGGCGTCCGTGATTACGCCCTTGCGTCGCAAGAGCGCGAGGATGCGCGCGCGGGCGATCTGCAGCACGTCGGCGACATCGTCGTTGGTCAGGAAGGGCAGCGGATGGAAGCGGAGCTCGCCGCTCTCGTCCTCGACGAACACCCCAGCTTCGAGAGCGGGACAACGCCGTCGAGGTCAATGCGCTCGCGCTGCTTCAGATCGGCGACCTTCCTCGCGAAAAGTCCCTCCGTTTCGCGCTCCGCTCGTTCCCGATCGCGCTCGAGCCCATCGGGCTCGTTGACGCTGCGCCAATGCTCGTAGGCGACGTTCGCGAATATGCCCCACGGCGCGAACAAGTTCGACTGGCGCTTGGCATCGTCTTTCACGACCACGGTCCCCACGAGCTCCAGCGACTCCGGAAGCTTGTCCGGCACCCAGTGGAGGACGCGCCCTGTCGACGTACGAAGCACCGTCTTCACCTTGGGCGAGCGGAGCGCGCCCGCCACGCTCTTCCTGTCCCCGAACCATGTGGTCGCACACACCCCCTCTGACAGGATAGTTGTCGTCTGGTTTTTCCCGTGTTCACGCAGGGGCAAGCCAGAGAGTCATCCATGCAACAACGTCACGTCAGCTTTCCAGCCGAGGTCAGGGAAGCCGCTGTTCTTCGCTACCTGAACACCGACATCAGCTATCGAGCCTTGGCGCTGGAGGTGGGCATCAGCGCCTGGACCTTGCGGGACTGGGTTCGCCGATATCAGGCTCGGGGGGTGGCCAAGCCCGATGATTGCCGGCCGACCGATGAGCGGCCTGCCAGTGAGAAGCTTTCGCTACTGCTGAAGGCGCGAGCGCTTCCGGACGAAGAACTCGGTGAGTTCCTTCGGCGCGAGGGGATTCGCGAAGGTGATCTCGAACGCTGGGAGCAGGAGGCCCTGGGTGGGCTCGAGCGTGCATCATCCGACGCCTTGCAGTCCCGCCAGGTCCGCGAGCTGGAGCGCCGCGTGCACAAGAGCGAGAAGCGCCTCAAGGAGGCCGAGGCCCTGCTCGAGCTGCAAAAAAAAGTCCAGGCGCTGTGGGCGGACGAGGACGACGACACGTCCCACAGCTGAGAGCCACTATCGTGGAGCTCGTCCAGCAGGCCGTCGCCGCCGGAGCACGTGTCGAACGCGCCTGTCATTGGGCTGTCCATCCGGACCTATCAGCGCTGGGTCCGGGCACCGCACAACGAGGACCAGCGTCGCGGCCCACTCACGTCCCCGAAGCACAAGCTGTCCGACGAGGAGGAGCAGGCCGTCATCGCCCTGGTCAACGAGCCTGCCTACCGCAACCTGAGCCCCGAGCAGGTCGTGGCCAAAGCAGCGGACGAAGGCCGCTACGTCGCTTCCGAGCGCACCATCCGGCGCATCCTGACCCGTCACCATCAAGCCGCCTACCGCAACCGCTCGAAGCCGCCCACGCATCACAAGCCGCGCCAATTCATCGCATGCCGCCCGCTGCAGGTGCTGACGTGGGACATCACGTACCTCCGCAGCAGTCGCGTGCGCGGCAGCTACTTCTTCCTCTACCTCTTCATCGACATCTGGAGCCGCCGCATCGTCGGCTTCGACGTGCACGACACACAGAGCGCCGACCTGGCTGCAGAGTTGCTCGAGAGCATCTGCAGCGAGCACGGCATCGAAGCCGACAAGACCGTGCTCCATGCCGACAACGGCGCGCCGATGAAGGACGCAACGATGCTGGCGACCCTGCACGCACTGGGCATCGTCAAATCCTTCAGCCGTCCCGGCGTGAGCGACGACAACCCCTTTGTCGAATCGCTCTTCCGTCATCTCAAGTACGCGCCGAGCTATCCAGGTCGCGGCTTCGATTCGCTGGAAGCTGCCAAGGATTGGGTGGCGCGTTTCGTCGACTGGTACAACAACCATCACCTGCATAGCGCCATCGCGTACGTCACGCCGGCACAGCGACATGATGGGCGCGACCTCGCCCTGCTCGAGGCGCGCCGCCGCACCTACGCCGAAGCCCGTCGGCGCAACCCACGACGTTGGACGCGCCACGCTCGCGCGTGGGAGCGCCCAGAAGTCGTCACGCTCAACCCTGACCGCGTCGTCGAAACCTGTACTCACGCGGCGACTGCCGCAGCGTGACCCGCACGCATCGCAAACAGGCGTCAACTACCTTGACGAGCCCCGGCACCGGCGCTGCCGCCGGCCCCAACACTGGACATCCCACCACAGCCTCCCACCCCCGAAGCCCCCAGCGTCAAAGCCAACAATCCAACCCAGCGAAATCCGCGCATGCGTGTCATCCCGTACCCCTGTCGCAGCAGCCAGCCCCAGATTCTATCACCTGATGCCAGTTGCCGAAGGGCAAGCCGACACGAGCGAACAATTGACTACGCACACAGTTGCAGTCCGTGCCTACCGCAGCACTTCAGCCGCAGTCTGACAGGCGATCCTGATTGCGATCCGTCATTTCCGAGGGGTGCGCATTGAGCCGGTGGCGAAGTCGCCAACTCGCGCACGGGCACCGGCTCATCTTCATCAACGCGATCACTTGGGGGTGAGCTTCATCACCGCGCCGTCCGTGTGGTTCGGGCTGGTTCCCTGATTCACCCAGTACACACTCGTGGAGTCCACCGCCATGGTCGAACCCGCACAGGTGGATCCTGCGCTTCCGACATGCGTCAGGGTCGAAAGCGGCGGCAATGGCTGTCAGTGCCACGCGTTCCTGCAGATCTACAACGACTGCCCAGACGCCATCCAGGTGCCCGACGGCTCGGTGTGCATTCAGGACCCCACTTGTCACACGGTGGAGGCGGGGGCGTCAAATGGGCTCGTAACGTGGATGACGAGCACCACGGGCGACAAGATCTGGACTGTGCACCTCGTCACCAGCGACGGAGTGACCCACACCGTGACCGTTAAGGGGCACGTGTCGTCCTTCGGCGGCGGCTGCAACTGCTATCCTGTCATGGGCGCGCCGGTGGGAGGCGCGCCGCTGTTCGGGATGCTGATGGTGCCGGTCGTGTACATCCGCCGCAGAAGGCGGCGGAGGCGCGTTTGAGGCCGAGCCCCCTGGCTGCCGCCATGGCGACGCCACCTGTCCGCCACCCCTCACGCTGAGCGAATCGGCGGGATTTCCGCCACTTCGCCGCCGGCACGCTGGCTGCACTGGCAGCGGGCATGGTTGCCACTGCCAACACCGCCGCGACGATCTGCGGCAAGCCGCTGGGGCTCGCGAGCGCGGAGGCGAGCACGCTCGTCGGGCTGGAAGCGCATCGTATCCGTGTGGAAGTGTGCTGCACGCGCGGGCCGTCGTTCTTCCAGATGGTGGGGCTGGCGGAAGCGGCGGTGCGCGAGGCGCGCGTGCGCGTCGCGAGCGCCCTGGCGCGCCTCGGCGTGCTGATCGACGAGTACGCCATCACCGTCAATCTCGCGCCGGCGGATCTACGAAAGAGCGGCGCGGCGCTCGATCTCGCGCTGGCGCTGGCGATGCTGGGTGCCGTCGGAGAGCTGCCGGAGGGCGTGCTCGCCGACACGGTCGTGCTGGGCGAACTGGCGCTCGACGGCACGCTGCGCCCGATCCGCGGCGTGTTGCCGCAGCTCGAGGGTGCGCGGGCGCGCGGCATCTCGTCGGCCATCATTCCCGCTGGGAATGGCGCGGAGGGCGGCCTGGTCGACGGCATGGACGTGCGCGTCGCCTGCACGTTGGGCGAGGTATGCGAGTACCTCCTGGGCAAGGCACAGCTCCCCGCCGCCGAGCGCGCACCGTTCGTGCCCGACGAAGCGAACGTACTCGGCGATCTGTCGGAGGTGCGGGGTCAAACCACGGCGCGGCGCGCGCTCGAGATCGCCGCTGCCGGCAACCACAACCTGCTCATGATCGGCCCGCCCGGCGGCGGCAAGACGCTGCTCGCGCGGCTGCTCCCTTCCATACTGCCGCCGCTGGAGTTCGACGAGGCGATCGAGACCACGGCGATCCACAGCGTCGCCGGACTGGTCGAGCCGGAGAAGGGCGTCGTGAGCAGGCGGCCGTTCCGCGCGCCACATCACTCCGTCAGCGAAGCCGGGCTGGTCGGCGGTGGCGACATGCCGCGCCCCGGCGAGGTGAGCCTGGCGCACAACGGAGTGCTGTTCCTCGACGAGCTGGCGGAGTTCCGGCGCGGCGCGCTCGAAGCACTGCGGCAGCCGCTGGAAGACGGCCGCGTCTGCATCGCGCGGGCCCGGGCCCGCGCGTGGTTTCCGGCGCGGCCGTTGGTGATCGGCGCAGTGAACCCCTGTCCGTGCGACTACAGATCGTGGCGACACGCGTCGGTGGTCGGGCGGGCGGCGGAAACGCTGGAAGGAAAACGGGCGGCCCCTGAATTTCCTCGTCATAGCCGACACAGCCCCGGCGGAGTCGCCAGCGCGCCATCTGCGAGCGCCCTCACCCGATCCACGTGCGGCGCGCCGTGATCTCGCGTGACGAACGTGTACCCGCCCGGATCGACCAACGGCGAGCCTACCAAGGTGCCAGCGCGAAGTACGCATTCGGCAACGGTCGGCGTCGCGTTGCTCTCCCACGGCCGGGCCGAATAGCGGACGACGACGTAGCGCGGCGTGTGGCTCGACGCGCGCGTGAAAAGCACGTTTCCATCGTGGTCGATGTCGAGATAGTACGCGTCGTAGCCATCGCGCCGCCACTTTGCGACAGGCATCGCGACACCCAGGTACGGGCCGATTCGCACAAGCCGCATCAAGTCGTCCCCATGACCCGCGGCGTGCGGCTCGTCGTCGAGCACCCAGAGCAGGTGATCGCGGGCGCTCCAGGTCGCAGCCTTGACGTGATCGGGCGCGTATCCCGAAAGTGGCACACGTGTCCAACCGCCGCGCAGCGGAGCATACCAGATATCACCCGTGGGCTGGTCCGTGCCGGGTTGGAGCCCGCCCACAACGAACGCCGCATCGGCTACTCTGGAGAACACGGGAACGAAGGCGCTCCGCGCAGGCGGGTCCAGGAGACGCTGTTCGGAAAGCGCGATCATTCCTGAACCGGAGCTGATCGCGCCATCGACGATGTTGGTGCCATCGGCGCGGAACGCGAGCGCCTGGATGCCGAGCGTAGCGGAGCGCTGCGTGGCTTCGAATTCCGGCTCCACCGCCCCCGCCCAAACCAGCGTCTGATCGGCCAGCTCTTGCTTGAGCTTGGTGCCGAGCAGGTCATCGATCACAACGAAATACGAGTCATCCCGGAAGAGCCCGTATCGCCCGTCCGCTAGCCGGAACAACATCGCGTCCTCTCGCGTCGCCTCGTCCCACCACGGCGTGGGCGGCGCGATGCCCGGATGGCTCGGATCGGGGTAGGGCCAGCGTATTGGATAGAGCGGCTGGATCGGCGGGAACGGGATGTTGGGTGGCAGCGTCGCGTTCACAGTCGTCGACGTGCAATCATCCGGCGCGACATCAAGATAGCTGTTGGCGAGCCCCTTTCCGTCCGCCGCGCCCAGGCTCGTGATCCGGTAGTCCGCACGCTTGCCGTCCACAACCTGGGCTGGATAGGTGCCGACTGGAGTCTCCGTATGGATCCAGATTCGACCCTTTAGGCCCGTGCTGCAGCAACCGTTGCTGCAAGCTGACGCCGGATTGATCTGTCCGCTCTGCTCCCAGCGCTTCGCGTCCGCTTTATAGTCCCAGTGGACGGTGATCTTGCGCCCGTCGTAGTCAAGCACGGCCCAAGACCCATGCCCCCATCCAGTAGTGACCGGGAGCCAGGGATTTTGCGCGTCGGGATGGTCGGATGGTGCCGTGTCCAGGAGCGCGTCATTGACCAGCGCGGGGTTGGAGCAATAAAGACCAATGCTGGGGTCATCCTGACAGAAGCGGATGTCTGTCTTTACGCCGTCCACAGTGATCGCCGACACGGAAGGCGTGATGTCGATCTTGTGGTCCTGTGCGGCAACGCGATGCGACGGCAGAAGCGTCAGGTCGAACGTGTCGCGAATAGGCTGGACGGTTAGCGCGTGGAACACGTTGTAGTACCGTATCGGCGCGGTCACCTGCGCGCAGGGCACTGGATCGCAGGCATTGCCCCGCTTCGAGTACCCGAGAGCCAGCTCCGCGATGGCGTTGCAGTTCGATTGATCCTGCTGCCACGCGATCGGGCAGTTGTCGTCGGCGTCGTCGACCTGATCCTGATCCCAGTCGTTGTTGGAGGCGTTGAGGAACGTTCCGGTCTGGGTGTCGCCGTACACGGGATTCTTCGGGCCAACGTCTGTCTCGTAGGCGTCCCAGCTGGCGGCATAGAGCGACTCGCTCGGATCGCAAGCAGTCGCGCCGAGGCCGGTAGCGCCTGAGTTATAGTCACCGGCCACGAGCGGCTGCCCGTCTGGGAGGCCGGGAATGCTCGATGCGCCGGAGGTCTCGGGATCGCCGCTGGCGTTCAAGATGATGGGCCCCCCTGAATCGCCGGTGTTCGGGCAACCGTCGCCGCTGTGGAGCGGCTCGACGTTCATGATTGACTTGTCGACGCTCCAGGGCGTCAGCTTTTTCGGGTCGCAGGTGGTGCGACCATTGGGAAGCCCGGCAGAAAACCTTGTGAAGGTAGCGTAGGCGATCTCCCGGGCGGCGGGAGGGGCGGGTTTCTTTTCGGAAGTACCACCGACCAGCACGCGCGTGTGGTCCGGTCTCATCGCGGAGAACGGATCAAAATCGTAGCGATTGTTGTACGGCTCGTCCTGGCCAAAGCCCGCGATGTACTTGGCAGGCGCGATGGCATCAACGCCCGCCAACCGAGAGTCGTCGAGGGGTACCGCCAGATGCATCAACGCGACGTCGAACGGCGTGAACAGACCGTAGTAGTCCTCTGGGCCACCGCAACTTCCGAAACACTGGTCGAGGTTGACCTGGTAGCCACGCGGATGGATGCGGATCGCGTCCACTGGAATGGCGAGCGAGTGGTGATCGTCGTCTTGAAGAGTACGACCGAACTGTGCGAACTCGACGCGGATTGCGGACGCAGGTAGCCGATGACACTGCGAAAGTCCGCCGTGTGTGGCGGATCGAGGTGGAATTCGTACGTCGCGGGCTGGCGGTACCTGAACGTTCCGCATCCCTGTGCGTAGTTTTCAAGGCAGTGCGCCGCGGTCAGCACGACGCTAGGCGAGATCAAGGTCCCAGAGCAGATGCCCGTGGGGGTATCGACCCGCGCGATCCAGCGAAAACTCCCATCGGTATCTACCTGGCCCTGCGTGATCGCGCTCGACGTGGCACGCCTATCGGGATCCGGACGGCCCGCGCTGGAGCAGGCGCTGGTTGCGACCAGGCACAGCAGCAGGACCAGAAGGAGGTGGAGCCGGCTGCGGGTGGATCGTGTCATGCTCTGGCTCCTCTACTCAGGGGCCCGCGCGCAACGGGCCCCAATCGGTGTCGTGTTGGCCTTCAACGTGCGCGGGGCCGACTCGACCGCATTGGCGGAGTCCACGGCACTGCCCCCGTGGTAGGTATTCGCAGCCCCCTCGCCCCAGTTCGTGCAGTCGTCGCACGGCATCTGGTACTCGCCCTCCGCCGTCACATCGAGTACCAGCTCCGCGGCATTTCCCGCCAGATCCGCCTGCCGCCAGCGGCCATCGCCGAGCGGCGAGCGCGAGCCTACGGGCGCTAGCGCCACGCCGCCGTAGACGGCGTGCTGGGCGTCCACGAGCTTCGAAGTCGGTGGGACAGACCACGGGTACACGCGCTGCTCGCTGCCGCCCGAAGCCGCGAAGCCCCACTCCCCCTCCGTGGGAAGGAAGCCGCCGTCCCACGCGCAGAACGCAATGATCTCGGCATAGTAGAAGGCACAGAGCGTGGGCATGGTGTCCTGCAGGCCCCCGTCCGGCAGCGTCCCGGCGTCCCACATTGCGATTGTGCTTTCGCAGCCGGCTCCCTGGGACGTGTCTTCCCACAGTTCGGAGTCGAGGTTCCTGTCCCACCCCGTACACGCCGTATTCGGATTCTTCCCCGCTCCCTCCGGGGGCGGGTTCTGCTGCGTGGACCAGCCGTGCTCCAGGAACGCGCGGAAGCGCCCGACCGTGATCTCGTACGTGTCGAGCCGGAACGGCTTGACCGTCGCTGGATACGCCTTGCTGAGGTGGTCGACGCCGTCGTAGTCGCGGAAGAACGTGCCCCCGGGAACGAGCTTGCTGGCGCAGCAGTCCTGGTCGTGATTGGGCCCGCACGAGTGCCACGACGGATTCCACGCCGGGTTGCAGCTCGCGGGCACTGGGTCGGCACCGGGAACGCTCTTGTTCGAGCCGATGACGCATTTCGCGCCCCTGCCCGCGTCTGGGGGCGTGGAGGAGGTGGAACTGCCGCACGCCGCCACCAGCACGCCCATCAAAACCGGAGTTGGTAACGCACGAATTCGCATTGAAACAGCGTCACGCGCGAGCTCTTCGCCTGTCAAGGCAGTCGCAGAGCCGTTGATCGGAAGAACATGGAAGTGGCGGACTCCCAGCAGAAGCTCATTTGACCCCGAGTCGGCCATGCCTTCCGCCTGCGCAAGATTGGAGCGCCCGCTCCGCTTCATCCGTCTCCCTCTCGTTGGAGTCGCGGCGAGAATACGGTGCCACAACCCAGCTTCGAGACGAAGTCAGACTTGAGTTAGACTTTGTCCCACACCATGCGACACACCGGAGTTGATGCGCGTCGTGTGGGCAGAAGATTCGAGCGTTACCGTTGCGACAACTTGGTCGCTAGCGCCCGCACGTTTCCAGATTGATGTGCGTGGAGTGCTCCGACGACTCGATTGGCAAGACCGAGCTGTGTGGCTCTTCCTCGTCAAACTTCAGCGCTCGCTTCAGCTTCGCGTTCATCCTGTTCACCAGCTCGCGCCTTCGTGCGCCGAGATCCCCCCGCTCATGGGGCCAGAGAAGTTGCTCGAACGTCATCGTTGGACGCGCGGGCATCCCAACAGGTAGTCGAGCAAGAGCTGCGCATTCCCGCGGAAACGAACCCGCTGACCAAGCGCGAAGAGGCCCGGTCGGCCCGAGACTGCACGGATGTCCAACAAGAGCTGCCTCGGTAGCAGGCCTGCCACCACTTCCGCGGAAACAGCGTGAAACTCGACCGCGACCTCCCCGCCCAGGTCCGCGGTTTCCGCGCCATCGAGCGTCGGGGGCACAAGCATGACGCCGGCCGCACCCGCACCGAACAGGCGCAATATCGCTCGCCCCATCGAGCTGCCGCTGTCGACGCTGACCCGTTCCGGATGTCCGGCATGCCGGGACGCCCGCACCGGGCCGGCCACGCCGCGACCGGGTGGATTGTCGGCGGTCGGCGCTTTCCCGGTGGGCAGCACCCTCTCGAAGACACCAGACGAGGGACTCCCTGGCGCGGGTTCCCGGCGCTTGCCTTTCTCCAGCACCGGGCATGAGCGAGGAGCACTGTCGAGCGGGGATGACGCTCCCCGTCGCTCCCCGTCTCCGTCTCCTCGATCGCCGCCCATTCGAGCCACCCCGGCTCCTCCTCACGGATCATGGAAGCAGCTCGGCACAGGCCTGTCATCACCCCCAGGTGTGATGCACGCTTGTGCAGGCCCATCCGGCCTCGTGGAAACCCTCGGAAACGAACCTCACGTGAAGGAAGCGATGGTTCTGGCGTTTCCGGTGGCAACGGCGCACCCCGAAAGAGCCCAACACGAAACTGCTCGTGAGCCGTCCTGTGGTCGCGGATCATTCGCTGCGCCCCCTGGCGGCCGCCATGGCGACGCCACCCTGCCGCCACCCCCGGCCCGTAGGTAGGATGAACGCCCTCTGCTCGTTGCTCCTGGTTGCCCCACGTCGCTCTCGCTGCTTCTGCCGGGCGGCGGTGACGACGAGGGCGCGGAGCTTCATCCTGCCGCCACAGTGCTCGCACCGCTCCACGTCGATTTTGAAGCTGCGGCGTAGCAACTCGCGCCATGGGCGATATCCGCAGCGATGCGTGGGCGGCTTGTCCTTCGTGTTCGCGCACGTGGCGCAGTGCGCGTCGTCGTCGTTCTTGTCGTCGTCGCGCGGCGGCGGCGGAACAATGCGCGCTCTCCATTTGCTGTGTGCAGCGAGCACGCCGCCGTACCTTACCGTATTGAAACGCGGGGGATGCACGGCCGCCGCGAGTCGCGCGAGCAGGGACAGAGGGTCCATCTCGAGCGCGACTGTTCCATCACTGAACGGCCGCTTGAGGACCAGCCGCACGAGATCGTCGCCGGCGAGCTGGACACGCTCCTGCGAGATCGGCGGCCGCAGGATGTACTTGCAGAGCGCTTCTTTTCCCGCGGCGTCGGTGGCGCTGGCAGTGGTCGAGGCGTGCAGCGAGAAGCCGCCCAGGGTGGCGCACAGCGCCTTGGTGTGGAGGAGCCTGGCTTCGCCGCGCAGCGTGATGGGATCGCGCCGGCGCAGCGCGGGTCCTGCCGGCACGGTGCCGAGCGTGGAGGCGACGGCGAGCTGGGCGAGCGCGGGCTCGCTCTCGGCGAGCGTCGCGTCCGCGCTGACAACGCTCGCGCCGCTGCCGCTGCCGCTGCCGCTGCCGCTGCCGCCGCTGCTCTCGTCGGCGTCCGTGATTATGCCTTTGCGTCGCAAGAGCGCGAGGATGCGCGCGCGGGCGATCTGCAGCACGTCGGCGACATCGTCGTTGGTCAGGAAGGGCAGCGCGTGGAAGCGGAGCTCGCCGTCCGCGTCCTCGGTGAACACCCCATCGAGACCGATTGAATGGAAATGTGGGTTGAGCCGGAAATCACTCGATACGCGTTGTACAGCGGTGACGGCGCCGCTCCTGCCGCCGTCGATGCCGCGCTCGCGCAGGCGGCAGCGGTACCAGCGGAGCACCGAGTCGACGAAGGCGTGGCAGACCGCGCCGCAGAGCTTGCCGTGGTAGGCGAGCCGCGCCCTGAGCTCGAACGGCAAGGTGAGCACCCACTGCCTGAGCGGCACGCCCGGCGGCAGAATGTGTTCCACAAGGTCCGCGGCGCCGGCCGCCATGCGCCGGCCCAGGCATGAGGGACACAAGGAGCGGCCTTTGCAGGAAAACGCGACGACCCTCCGCCTCTGGCAGTCGGGGCACGCAAGCACGGAAAATCCCCGCGCCAAGACCCCGCAGTCGACGTAGCGCTCGAGCTCGGCCTTGACGAAGCCCGGAAGCGGCGCGGCGAAGCCCTGCTCGGCGGCGGCGTAGAGCGTGAGCAGGTTACCCTGCACCACGCGGTACAGGGCGGTCGCCTCCGGATGGCGGCGCGAGTACGTCGGCTTGGCGCGTGCG
>CAWGGM010000001.1:0-122717 GCA_963822115.1 uncultured Pseudomonadota bacterium | reverse complement strand
CGCCCCGCCCGATTCGAACGGGCGACCTGCGGATTCGAAGTCCGATGCTCTATCCAGCTGAGCTAGGGGCGCGAGGCGCCGGAGCCGGCGCCGGGAGCTGAAATAGAGGGGTCCGGGGGCCCGGTCAAGCATGGGCGAGCGGGAGCGCTAGCCAGCGCCGCGCCAGGTTCGCTAGCGTCTCGCCCCATGCCGAGCGCCTCGGTCCCGCCCCCTGCTGCCGACGCGGTGGACGCACTGCCCCGCCAGCGCGTGACGGACCCGGACTTCTGGCTCCAGGTCCTGGCGTGGCTGACCATCGCCTTCGCCTGTCTGCAGATCCTGCTGATGAGCTTCGGGCGCGACCAGGGCATCTACGCCACGGTTGCCGACGGCATCCTGCACGGCAAGATGCCGTACCGCGACCTGTGGGACTTCAAGCCCCCGGGCATCTTCCTGGTGTATGCGCTGGCGCAGGCCGTCTTCGGTCGCAGCATGCTCGCGCCGCGCCTGCTCGAGGTGGCCGGTCTGCTCGGCATGGTGGTCGCGTTCCGCAGCCTGGCCGGCAAGTTCTTCGGTCTACAGCGCATCGGTATCATCGGTGGCGCGCTGGCCGCGCTCATCCATGCAGAGCTCGGCTTCTGGCACACCGGGCAGCCGGAGGCGTTCGGCGGTTTCCTCACCGCCTACGCGCTCGTGGTTACCGTCGGCGACTACAACCGCCGGCGCGCGTGGATCGCATGGGCCGGCATGGGAGCGATCTTCGGCTTCTGCTTCCTGCTGAAACCGCCACTCGGCGGCGGAGCGCTGGTGTGCGCAGCGTACCTGGCGCGTCGCGAGTTCCAGCGCACCGCGCGTCGTCGTTCCGCCGTGTGGCCCGTGCTGGTGGCCGGGCTCGGAAGTCTGGTGCCCATCGCGGCCGTGCTCTTGTGGATCAAGCTGCGCGGCGCGTGGCCGGCCTTCGACTGGACCTTCTTCCACTTCACGCCCGGATACACCCGACTGAGCTGGCACGGCCAGAACCCGGCCGGGATGCTCTACTACGGATTGCTGGAGGCGTTCTTCAAGTTCTCGGCGCTGGCCGCCTTCGGCGTCCTTGCAGCGTTCATCATCCGTCCGCTGCACACGCGCGAGCGCGAGGGGCTGTACCTCGTCCTCGGCATCATCTCGGTGCAAATCGCCGGCATCGTGATGCAGGCCAAGTTCTTCCAGTACCACTACTCGGCGACGCTCCCGTTCATCGCGTTCATCGCCGGGCTGGGACTGTACAAGCTCTGGCGGCGCTGTCTGCCGGGCGGTGCGGGCGGCGTGCTCGCGTTCGCCTCGTTCCTCGTGGTCGCTGCGTACATGCGAACGGCCGTGACCGATCTACCGGGCAGCTTCTGGCACCGGAGCATGGTGCGGATGGAGTACCTGCTCGGAAAGACGAGCTACAGCTCCCGCGAGCTGCTCGACCGCGAGCTGTACTACGTGGCCGACTACAACCTCGACGCCGATCGCCGCGTCGCGCTCGACATCGCGCAGAACACCCCGAAGAACGCCCGCATCTATGTGTGGGGTTTCGAGCCGGTGATCTACTGGATCTCGCAGCGCCAGCCATCGTCTCGTTTCATCTACGACGTGCCGCAGCGGGCGAGGTGGCAGCGGGCCTACGCCCGACAACTGCTGTTGCAGGACCTGCATCGCCATCCACCGGACGTGATCGTCGTCGAGCGGAACGACGTCTTTTCCTGGGTAACCGGCGACAACCGGGACTCGGCGCACGCGCTCGAGACGTTCCCCAAGCTCGACAAGCTCATCGACGAGCACTACCGCCAGACCAAGCGGATCGAGGATTTCACGCTGTACGAGCGGAAAGAGCCCGGCGACGCCGCCGTCAGCGCTCCGTGACGGTCGCTTGACGAGCCCCGGGGCGGGTTGTACGGCGACCTGTCCCACTGCCGATGACCGCGACAGAGAAATCGCCCGCCGAGGCCGCCGCGTCGGAACCGCGCGTCGAGGTCGTCGCGCGCTGGGCGGTGCGGCTCTGCGCGCCGCTGGTCGTCGGCGCCATTGCTGGTGGCATCGAGGCGGTCAAGCTCGGCCACCTGCTGTCCAAAGGCGTGCCGCGCCACATGCTGTACGTCGCGGCGATCGCCTTCGCCATGGGCGCGGCCGCGCTGCTTTCGCCGGTGGCGCTTTCGCTCAGGCTGGGCGTTCGCCGCGCGTTCGACCGCATGGAAAAGCCACGACTGCCGCGCCTGACGGCGGGACTGGTTGGCGTCGGCTTCGCGTTCCAGGTGACGCTGGTGATGGTTGGCTGGTTCCTCCAGAGCCACTTCCACAACATCGGCCTGGCACGGTGGGTGTTCGCGCTCGCCGAGCTTGTCGTGTGGGCCTTCGCGCTTGTCGTCTACGAGCTGTCGCTGTGGGTGCTGGGCGCTGTGGCAAAGCGCTGGCCCCGGGTCGGGCGCATCCTGCCGTGGGTCGTGATCGCGGCAGTGGCGCTGAACTTCGTCCGCGCGCTCTACCAGCTGGTCGCCTCGGTCGCTGCGCTGTTGCCGATGGCGATGCTGTGGTCGATGCTGGCGTTTGCCGTCGCAGTGCTGCTCGCGGGGTTCGTCGATCGCTGGCTGCGCGGCTGGGCGGGCATCGCCGTGTCGACCGGCTCCGTGCTCGTGCTGGTCGTAACGCTGCCGCTGGCACTCGGCTACATGAGCACGGCGCCGGAGACGCGTGCCGCTGTGCTCGAGCATGGCGTGCTGGTGAGCGTGCTGCCGCGGCTCATCTCGCGCGGCGCCGACCACGACAAGGACGGCTACTCGTCGTCGTTCGGCGGCGGCGACTGCAACGACCACAACAAGCACATCAACCCGGCCGCGCTCGAGATCATCGGCAATGACGTTGACGAGGACTGCGACGGCGTCGCCTACAAGAAGGACCCGACGCTGGGGACGCTCGACGGCAGGCTGCACGGACCGGGTTGCCGCACGAACTTCGCGCTGCCGCCAGGCACGAACGTGATCCTGCTTCTGGCCGATGCGATGCGCGGCGACCGCATCCGTGACTACAAGCGCAACACCGCGCCGCACCTCAGGGCCATTGCCGACAAGGGCGTGGAGTTTACCGAATGCTACTCGCCGCATCCGCAGACGGCGTTTGCCATCCCGTCGCTGTTCACCGGCATGCACGCGCGCTGGGCCCGTGACCTCATCAAGTCGCAGTACGCGAACATTCCGCCGCAGCGCAAGCTCATCCAGGATGCACTGATCCCCCGCGGCTACCGCACGGGTGCAATCTACGGCCAGCCGCTCGCGGGGCCGCGGCACCACGTGACGCGCGGCATCGCCAAGCTGATGGAAGACTCCAGGAAGGAGAGCTCGCCGCGCGTAGCCAACGACGTCGACAACTACGTCGACAGCTTTTCCGGCAGCGGGCACCCGTTCTTCATCTACGCGCACTTCTACGACCCGCACTGGTACTACTGGCCGCACGACAAGCGTGTCGCTCCCTGGGGTAACAAGACGAACCGCGATCGCTACGACGGCGAGGTGCGCATGGTCGACTTCGCCGTCGACCAGATCGTGCGCCACCTGAAGAACAAGGGGCTGTGGGATCACACGCTGCTCCTGTTCGTGGCCGATCACGGCGAGGAGTTCGGCGAGCACGGCGGCAAGTTCCACGGCACCACGATGTACGAGGAGCAGACGCGCGTGCCCTGCATCTTCCATGTGCCCGGCATGAAGCCCCGCAGGATCAGCCAGCCCGTCGCGCTGTTCGATATGTTCCCGACGCTGGTCGACCTTCTGGGCCTGCCGCAGCCGGGGCCGGTGCAGGGCAAGAGCCTCGAGCCGTTGATGCTGGGCAACAGCTGTCAGCGCGGCCCGTTCGTGACCGAGATGCAGCCCTGGGACCGCGCCACGCCGCCCAGGCCGCGCCAGTGGATGCTGTACGACGGCAGCTATCGCCTGCTGTACGACGTGGATCACAACAGCTACATGCTGTTCGACCGCAAGCGGGATCCGGGCGAGCACCAGAATCTGGTCGAAATGGAGCCGTCTTTGTTCTCGAGGCTCCGCCCGGAGCTCCACCGCGAGGCGGTCAAGTACATCGCCCTGCCGGCCAACTCCATGGCGGCCCGCAAGCTGGAGTTCGGCCCGCTGGAGCGGGGGACTCCGGTCGTACCGCGCTGAGCCTGTGCGGGGGGGCTGCGCTATAGTCCCGGGCGGCCCGGGGTCCCGGCTGTCCGCGCGGCCACGTACGCGACCAGACGATGAGCCTCGATGTCCACTACGACGCTGCCGTGATCGGCGGCGGTTTCTTCGGCGCCTACCTGGCGCTGGAGCTGAAGCGACGTTTCCCTCGCGTGCTGGTGCTGGAAGCGGAAGACGAGCTGATGACACGCGCATCGTTCAACAACCAGGCGCGCGTCCACAACGGCTACCATTACCCCCGCAGCATCCTCACCGGGATGCGCTCGCGCGCCAACTTCCAGCGCTTCGTCACCGAGTACCGCGAGGCCATCGACGACTCGTTCGCCCAGTACTATGCGGTGGCGCGCCGCCAGTCGAAGGTCACCGCGCGCCAGTACGAGAGCTTCTGCCGCCGCATCGAGGCGCCGCTGCATCGGGCGCCAGTCGCCGTAGCGCAGCTGTTCAACCCGGACCTGATTGAAGCCGCCTACCTGACCGAGGAGCACGCCTTCGACGCCGACAGGCTCAGGGCCCGCATGCTGTCCGAGCTCTCGAGCGCCGGCGTGGAGATCCGGACCGCCACCCTGGCGCTCCGGGTGCAGGATGGGTCGGGCTCGTCCGCGCTAGGGCTGGTTGTCTCGGACGCTGCAGGCGACCAGGAGACGCTGGGCGTCGACTACATCTTCAACTGCACCTATTCGCGGCTAAACCACATCCTGGCGGCGTCCGGGCTGCCGCTGGTCCCGCTGCGCCACGAGCTCACCGAGATTGCCCTGGTGACGCCGCCCCGCGAGCTCGCGCAGGCCGGCGTGACGGTGATGTGCGGGCCCTTCTTCTCCAGCATGCCGTTCCCGCCCGGCGGCATTCACAGTCTGACCCACGTCCGATACACTCCCCACGCTTCCTGGGAGGAGCGAGAGCGAGACCACGTGGAAAACCACGCCATCCTGCGCACCGGACGCCCGTCCCAGTTTTCGCACATGCTGCGGGACGCCGCGCGCTACCTTCCCGTGCTCGCAGGGGCGCAGTACGAACGTTCGCTCTGGGAGATCAAGACGGTCCTTCCGCAGAGCGAGTCGAACGACAGCCGCCCCATCCTGTTCAGCAAGAATCCAGGGCTGCCCAGGCTGGTGAGCGTGCTCGGCGGCAAGCTGGACAACGTGTACGACCTTGCCGGCGAGCTGGACCGCTCCGCGGAGGCATCGTGAGCCGGGTCGCGAGCTGCTTCGTGTCGGTGGTGGTGCCGCTGTACAACGACGCGGCGCTCATCGACGCGTTCGTGGAAGAGACGGCGGCCGTGCTCGAAGCAGCCTTCGAGCACTACGAGCTGGTGCTGGTCGACGACGGCTCCACGGACGATACGGTGGCGCGGGTGCGCGAGCTGCTGGGGCGCGTGGTGGGGCTCAGGCTGTTGCGCCTGTCGCGCAACAATGGGCACGACATCGCACTCAGCGCGGGACTGGATGGCGCCATCGGCGACTACGTGGTCACGCTGCTCCCAAGCTACGACCCGCCCAAGCAGATCCCCGCGATGGTCGAGCTGTCGATGCGCGAGGACGCTGTGGTGTACGGCACCTGCCGTCGCGTGCCGGGCGACAGCTGGGCGGTCGCGCTCGGCCGCCGGCTGTTCCAGCGGCTGTCCACCCGCATGCTCGACATTCCGCTGCAGAAGGACGCGACGGTCTTCCACGTCTTTCCGCGCGCCGCGCTGAACGCCATGCTGCAGCTGAAGGACAAGGTTCGCTACCTCAGGCTGTTCGCTCCGCTGGTCGCTCCCAAGATCGTGCCGTTCCCCTACCAGCCGGAGGTGCGGAGCCGGGTGCGCGGTCGCGGTTTCTTTGCCTCGATGGGTGTCGCGACCGACATCATAGTGAGCAACTCCGTGCGCCCGCTCCGGGCCGTGAGCGCGCTCGGCCTGCTCGGCAGTTTCCTGAACCTCCTGTACATCGGCTACGTGTTCGCCATCGCCATTTTCAAGAAGGAAGTGGCGGAGGGGTGGGTCACTCTGTCGCTGCAGAACGCAGGCATGTTCCTGCTCCTGTTCATGATCCTCACCGTGCTGAGCGAGTACCTGGGCAGGGTCCTGGCCGAGACCAAGAATCGCCCGCTCTATCACGTGCTCGAGGAGCTCAACAGCTCGGTGCTCCTGCCGCCCGACGAGCGGCGCAATGTGGTCACGGAGTCGGCATGACGGCGGCGGGCCGTCCCCGGCGCGAGGTCCCCGCCTTCGATATCCACGAGCTTCGCGAGCGCGCCACGCGCTACTGCGTGTGCATCCCCATCATCAACGAGGGCGAGCGCATCCACGCCGAGCTGCGCGAGATGGCGCCGCTCGCCGGGCAGGCCGATATCATCATCGCCGACGGTGGCAGCAGCGATGGCTCGACCGATCCCGAGCTGCTCCGCTCGCTGGGCGTACGCAGCCTGCTGGTCAAGACGGGCCCGGGCCGGCTCGGCGCGCAGATCCGCATGGCGTTTTCCTACGCGCTCGACCAGGGCTACGCCGGGGCGATCCTGATCGACGGCAACAACAAGGACGACCCCGCGGCCATCCCGCGCTTCATCCAGGCTCTGGAGGAGGGCTACGACTTCGTGCAGGGCTCGCGCTTCGTGCCCGGCGGTCGTGCGCTGCACAATCCGCGACTGCGCCTGGCGGCCATCCGTCTGCTGCACGCCCCGCTCATCTCGCTCTCGGCGCGCCATCGCTACACGGACACGACCAACGGCTTCCGAGCCTACAGCGCGCGTCTGATCGAGGACGAGCGCGTCGCGGTATTCCGCGATGTACTGTCGGGCTACGAGCTGCACTACTATCTGGCGATCCGCGCGGCGCGGCTGGGTTACCGGGTGACCGAGGTCCCCGTCACCCGGCGCTATCCCGCACACGGGCCGATCCCGACGAAGATCTCGTTTTTGCGGGGAAACGCGGGCGTGCTGTTGGCGCTGGGGCGGGCCTGTCTGCATCGCTACGACCCATGAGCGGGGCGACTGAAAACCTCCGGCAGTAGTGATACAAGAGCGGACGTGCGACGCGCGCTCATCGGCTATACTGGGTTCGTCGGCGGCAGCCTGGCACGACAGGCCGGGTTCGACAGCCGCTACAACTCCTCGAACATCGAGGAGATCAGCGGGCGGGAGTTCGACGTGGTCGCCTGCGCGGGCGCGCCGGGCGCCAAGTGGAAAGCGAACCAGGATCCGGACGGCGATCGCGCCTCCATCGAGAGGCTGATGCGGGCGCTGGAGGGTGTGCGCACCGACACGTTCCTGTTGATGTCCACTGTCGACGTGTACGGCGTGCCGCGCGGACACGACGAGTCGTCGCCGATCGACGAGAGCCAGGTGTCAGCCTACGGCCGGCACCGCAAGCTGCTAGAGGATTTCTGCGTCGAACGCTTCAATGCGATGGTGGTTCGCCTGCCGGCCCTGTTCGCCAAGGGGCTCAAGAAGAACGCCGTCTACGATCTGATCCACGACAACAACGTGGAGCGTATCCATCCGGGCGGCTCGTTCCAGTTCTACAATATGGATCGCACCTGGGCCGACGCGCACAAGGCGTTGGAAGCCGGCATCCGGTTGCTCAACATCGCCACCGAGCCGGTCACGGTCGGAGAGATCGCCGAGAAGCTGTTCGGGCGCACGCTGGTAGCGCCCGAAGGTGTCCAGCCGGCCAGCTATGACATGCGCAGTCGCCACAGCGCACTGTGGGGCCGCAGTGACGGCTACCTGCACAGCCGCGAGCAGATGCTCGACGAGATGCGCGCCTTCGTCGAAGCGGAGCGGTCATGAAGCTCGCGATCTCGAACATCGCCTGGGAGCTGGCCGACGAGCCCGCGATGCGCGAGCGCATGCAGGCGCTCGGCATCCGCGGCGTGGAGGTCGCTCCGACCCGCATTGACCCGAATCCGCTCGAGTTGCCGGAGAGCCGGCTGGCGGACTACCGCGCCAGCTGGGAAGCGGCGGGGATCCGCATCGTGGCGCTGCAGGCGCTGTTGTTCGGTCACCCGGAGCTCGTGCTGTTCGGCGACGAGGCATCGCGCCGCGCCCTGGTCGACTACCTGGACGGCATGTTCCGCGTTGCAGCCGAGCTGGGCGCCTACGCGCTCGTGTTCGGCTCGCCGAAGAACCGCCGCCGCGGCGACCTGTCGCCCGAGGAGGCACGGCGCATTGCCGTTCCTCTGTTCCGCGAGCTGGGCGAGCGCGCCGCGAGTCGCGGCGTGGCGCTGGTGATGGAGGCCAATCCGCCGCAGTACAACTGCGACTTCATCACCACCTCCACTGAAGCGGCCGAGCTGGTGCAGGAGGTCGACAGCCCGGGCTTCCGGTTGCACCTCGACGTTGCCGGCATGTGGCTGGCCGGCGAGGACCCGGTCGAGGCCGTGCGCGCACACGGCGCGACGCTTGCACACTTCCATGTCAGCGCGCCGGAGCTCGGTCCGGTCGGCAGTGAAACGCGCTTGCCGTACGACGAAGCGCTCGCAGCGCTCGTCGCCAGTGGCTACGACGGCTGGGTCTCGATCGAGATGCGCGCGGCGCCCACGGGAGAGCAGAGTCTGGCGCGCGCCGAGCAGGCTCTGGAGCGCGTGGGCGCGGTACTGTCGCGGATCCAGGGTTCATGACGGGGACCGAGATCCCGGTTTCCGGCAAGCGCCCCGGAATCCTCACTTTCCTGCCCGCTGCGCTCACCTTCCTGTCGCTTGCGGTGCTCGTCGCGTTGGCCTTTGCAACCCGTGGCAAGGGCGGCCAGGCGCTGTCTGCCGGCAGCTGGGGCGTCGTGCTGTTGCTGGCGTTCGCGGGCTGGGGCTCCGGTCTGAGCTACCTGGTCTCGCGCCGCACGGCCGTGCCGCTCGGTCTGCGCGTCGCCTGGGGCATGGCGATTTTGATCTTCCTGGGCGGCGTGTTCAACCTCATCCGGCTGTTCTCGCCGGGCGTGGTGTACGTCCTCGGTATCGGCGGGGCGCTCTTGTTCGTCGCGGATCTGGCTCTGCGCCGGGGGGCGGCGAGCGAGGCGTGGAAGCGCGCCTTCGGCGGAGCTGGCCGGCACTGGCTGTTCACGTTGGCGCTGGCCGTGGTGCTCGGCGTGGGTCTGATCGAAGTCGTCGGTTGGCTGCACGTCCATCGCGCCAATCCCAACGACGACTGGATCGCCTACTTCGCCTTCCCGAAGGAGATGCTCGAGGCGGGCACCTTGATCCAGCCTTTCAGCCTGCGGCGGCTGGGCGCCTACGGCGGACAGAGCCTGCTGCACGCGCTGCTGCTGCCGTTTTCCAGCTTCGACGGCCTGTTCTTCGTCGACGGAGGCTTGTGCCTGATCGTGGTCGCCGGGCTCCTACTCGACGAGCTCGAAGGGGCGGCCGCGTCCGCGCGCGCGCTCATCCTGCTGCTCATCGGCGTGCTGGTGACCTTGCCCGGCATCCGCATCAACACGGCCAGTCTGATGTCCGGTACCGTGTTCTTCCTGGCGCTCTACCAGACCCTGCATTGGCTGGACGAGACAGAGATCCGGGGCTTCCGCGCGGCGCTGCTGCTGTCGCTGGTGGCCGTGGCCGCGTGCACACTCAGGCAGAACTACCTGGTGCCCGCCGTGGGCGCGCTGGGGCTCAGCTACCTGTTCCTGCTCGCGCGCGGCGGGCGCTCGCGATCGCTGCGCGATCGCCGTCCCGAGCTCGTCGAGATCGGCTGGGCGCTGCTTTTCGGGATCGTGATCCTCGCGCCCTGGGCGATCCTCGCGCAGATCTCGTCGGGCACGTTCCTCTACCCGCTGCTCAAGGGAAACCAGACTCCGGGCTATCCTTTCAACGTCGCGAGCAGCGTGCTCGACAAGTTGATCCTGCTGTGGAAGAGCGCGCTGTACAACCAGCCCATCGAATCGCTGCCGTTCTTCCTGCTGGCGGCAGCTCTGGTTGGCGATCCGGGAGCGCGCCGCCCGCTCAGGTCGACCTTCCTCGCGGCGGGCGTAGGCTTCGCCGCCATGGTCCTGGCGTTCACGCTGGTCGACCCTCCCACGCTGAGTCGCTACTACTCGGCGTTCGTGATCGCGACGGTGCTGGCCGTCGGCGTCGCCGCCGCGCGCCGCCAGAGCGAGGATGACCAGCCGCGTGTCTGGCAGGGCGCGGCGCTGGTCGTGCTGATCGCCTGCGTGCTGCAGATCCACGGCGTGCGCAGCAAGCTGGAAAAATCCCACGAGGCTTTCCTCGAGGCGATCGGCCAGGCGCCGGGCGTCAAGGCCAAGGGCGCCAAGGCCAAGGCCCTGTACGCCAAGCTGCAGGCCGCCGTCCCGCGTGGAGCGCCGCTGCTGGTCATGCTCGACCAGCCGTATCAGTTGGACTACGGACGTAATCGCATTCTCGATCTGGACCAGGCCGGCGCCGTCTCGCCGCCCCCCGGGATGCCGGTGCTGAAAGGGCCCGAGCGTATCGCCGCCTACCTGCACAAGCTTGGTATCCGGTATGTTGCCTACGTCGAAGCGAGTCGGGCCAGGGAGCTGTACCGTCGCGACGTATGGCGGCGCCACCTGCGCGATCGCGAGCAGATCTGGCGGCTCCAGGCCCCGTACTACCTCGCGCTCATCAACGCGATGGCACAGTATGGGCGCACCCACCGCCGGCTGTTCGACGAGGGAGGCATGGTCGTGGTCGACCTTCAGGCTCCGGCGGCGCACAAAAATCGCCCGGCGCCGCGCGGGCCGCGCTAGCGTACAGGGAGATGTACCGAGCACGAGCGACGCGCTTCGTCCCCGTTCTCCTCTGCGCGACCTTGCTGGTCGCGTGTCACGACAAGAAGAAGAGCGCGAAGCCTGCGCCCAGCGCCAAGCCGCCTGCTCCTTCGACGCTGAAGCCGCCGCCCACGCCGAAGCACGACGTGGTCGAGCACTACTTCAGCGCCGCCGTCATGGATCCGTACCGGTGGCTCGAGGACGGCAAGGCGCCTGCCGTCAAAAAGTGGATCGCCGCGCAGAACGGCTACGCCGACAAAGTGCTCGGCTCGTTTCCCGAGCGCACCGCGATCGAGAAGCGCGTGCGCGAGCTCTCGCTGACTTCCACCGATCGCTTCGATCCCTCGCTGGCGGCAGGGCGGCTCTTCTTCCTCGAGCAGACGCCTCCGCAGCAGCAGGCCGTGCTCGCCTCGCAGCCGTGGCCGAAGGGCAAGGCGAACGTGCTGTACGACCCGAACAAGTCGCGCGGCACCGCCATCACGATCTACTGGCCTTCTGCCGACGGGCGCTACGTGGCGTACGGAACCGCCGAGGGCGGCAGCGAAGCCACGACAATCCACGTGGTACGCGCGTCCGACGGCAAGCAGCTGCCGGACAGGCTGCCCCACGCCGGTGGTGGTACCACGCCGCAGGCGCTGGCCTGGGACGCCGACGCCAAGGGCTTCGTGTACGTGCGGCTGCCGCTTCCGGGCACGGTCAAGCCGGCCGAGCTGCAGTTCAACGCGGCCATCTACCACCACGAGCTCGGCAAGCCCGCCAAGGACGACAAGCTGGTGTTCGGGCAGGATCTGTCCCCGGTCGCGGAGTACTCGTTCGCGGTTTCCGGCGACGGCAAGCACCGCGCTCTGTTGGTGCACTTCGGCGACGGGAGCCCGGCGCGCGTGTATCTGGAGCACGGCGAGGAATGGAAGCGGGCGCTCGGTCCCGACAGCAACGTCCGCGACGACGGTGACGGCAGTGACAACGGGGGCGCCGCCTCCTGGCTCGGCGACAAGCTGCTCGTGATCACCCACCAGGCTGCGCCCCGCGGCAGGGTGCTCGCGCTCGACGAGAAGGGGCGCATGACCCAGCTCGTCCCCCAGCGCAAATGGGCGATGCACGGCATCTACGCCATCAAGGGCGGATTCGTGCTCGTCATGGTGCACGGTCCGACCTGGCGCGTGGACCAGTACGACGAGAAGGGAAAGAAGGTGCGGAGCGTGCCGCTGCCGGCGGCGGGCATCTCCGTCAACGATGTGGCGTCGAGCGATCAGTCCGACCAGGTCCTGTTCAGCTACTCGGGATGGACCATTGCCGGTCGCTGGGCGCGCTACGACGCGGCCGCCGGCAAGCTGTCGACGATCTTCTCGGTGAAGTCGCCCGCCGACTACTCGAAGGTGAAGACCCAGCTCTTGACCGCGGTGTCGAGGGACGGAGCCCACGTGCCCGTGACGGTGCTGTCGCTCGAGGGGACCAAGCCGGATGGCAAGCGCCCTACGATCCTCACCGGCTACGGCGGCTACGGCGTGGTGGTGGGGCCGCGCTTCCTCGGACCGTATTTGACCTGGCTCGAGCACGGTGGCGTGTACGCGGTGGCCAACATCCGCGGAGGCGGCGAGTTCGGCGAGGGCTGGCACGAAGACGGAATGCTCGAGGACAAGCAGAACGACTTCGACGATTCTGTACGCCGCGGCACGCGCTCTCGAGAAGGGCGGCTGGACCGACCGAAAGCACCTCGGCATCATGGGCGGCTCGAACGGCGGACTGCTCATGGGCGCCGAGCTCACGCAGCACCCCAGCGCTTTCCGCGCCGTCGCCAGCTTCGTCGGCATCTACGACATGTTGCGCGCCGAGCTGTGGCCCAACGGACGCTACAACGTCAGCGAGTACGGCACTGTCACGAAGGAAAAGCAGTTCGACTGGCTCTACGCCTACTCACCGCTGCACCACATCAAGCCCGGCGTTGCCTATCCCGCCGTGCTGCTCGAGACCGGCGTAAACGACCCGCGCGTCGCGCCCTGGCAGTCCCGCAAGTTCGCCGCGGCGCTGCAGGCGGCCACCATCTCGAAGAACCCGATCGTGCTCATGACTCGCATGAACGCCGGCCACGGCGTGACCGCCTCCTTCAGCCAGCGCGTCGGCAACAAGGCCGCCGCCCTGACGTTCTTCGCCCACGAGCTCGGGCTGAGCGTCAAATAGCGGCTGTCGGCTGCTACTTCAGCACCAGCAGCGTGCGTCGCACGCCTCCCTTGTCGGGCAGCGGGGGTGTGGTGCCGCGGGTCGTGTGGAAGTAGCCGTAGTAGCGCTCGGTGCCCGGGCGTTTGCGGATCTCGGTGACCGACGTGTAGATGTACCCGGCCTTCCAGAAGCTGGTCGGGATGCTGAACGGCATGCCCACCACGCGCACGGTGTCGTCGGCCGGGACCCACGACCAGGTCTTCTTCTTTTCCACCTCGGAGCGTATCTCGAACTCCATCGGGCTCTGGGAGGGGCCCGCCGCCTTGAAGTAGAGCGTCAGCCGCGGCGCGACGCCCTTGTCGTAGATCTGGCCGAGCAGCTCGGTGCCGTCGCTGTAATGCACGGCCACGGAGCGATCGAGATCCGCGAGCAGCTCCTTTTCGAGCTTGTCCGCCAGTGCCTTGTCGCCGTTTTCCACGGCGATGTTGTGGGCCACGCGCCGCGCGTCACGCGTGAGCAGCGGTCCATGTGGGGCAGGATTCGGCGTCTGTCCGTACGTGTCGCGGAGCTCCCACGCGTGATAGGCGCTCTTCTGGATCGTGAAGATCGGGTCGTGGGCCTGGTCGAAGCACCACTCGAGCCAGCTGGGTTCGCGGCGCTGGAACACGTAGCCGGTGATGGGCGCCATCGGCTTGCTGCGGTCAATCACCCAGTACGGTCCCACGGCTGTGATCGCGAACTTGCCTGCCAGAGCGCTGAGCTCCGTATCCGCGGTCACGAAGCGCGGGTCGACGAGGAAGTACTGGAGCTTGCCCGTTCCGTGGTGGGTCGGCGGAGGGCTGATGGGATCGACCGGGCGCCCGAGCTCCCAGGCAAACGACCACTGGAAGCGCATCGCGACGTTGAAGGCGGTCGTGGTCTCGCTCTCCATCTTCGGCGCCAGCCACTTCATGAGCACCGCCTTGTCCACGTCCTGGTGGATGATGCGGCCTCCCTCGTTGAAGCGGCCCCCGGTGTTGCGCGCGTAGTTCAGTCCGTCGATGCCGTCGGGCAGGATCGCAAGCGGCACCCAGATGAACACCGCCAGCGAAGACAGCGCCGGCACCAGCATCCCGCCCGAGCCGCGCAGCCGCACCACCGCCCAGCGCGCCACCTCTTCCACGCTCGCGGCGATGGCGCCCATCGCCAGCCCGAAGTACGGCGCGAAGTAGTGCGGCCAGAAAATGTGGATGTCCGCGCCCTCCTTGAACACCACGTACTGCAGCGTGGCCGCCACCAGGATCGCCAGCGGGAACAGCTCGAGGTCGCGACGCAGGAAGATCAGCCTGAAGACCAGCAGCGGCAGTGCCACCTTGCCGAGGAAGATGGCAAGCGGCGTGAACGACACGTCGATCCAGTACTTGCGGCTCTCCAGCACCTCGTGAAGTGGCTTGGACGCGCCGCTGGCGCGGATCTGGCCTTGCGTGAGGAACACGCCGAGCTGCCTGGCATGCTCGAACTCGTACAGATAGAAGACCAGCACCATCACCGCGATCGACGCGGTCAGGGTCCACCACTGTGCGAAACGCCGCGTGTCGACCGGCGCGTACCAGCGCCGCAGGAAGAGCCCTCGCGGCAACATGAAGGCCAGCACCACCGCCAGGAACACGAACCCCGGCCAGTCACTGTTCACCGCCCAGAACGCGCCCAGCAGGCTGACCGCTAGAAAGCGCCGCTTCCACGTCTGGCTGAGCCGTACGTAGCCCCACGTGCACAGCAGCATGCCGAAGATGGTGGGCACTTCGAGTGCGTTGAAGTCAGCGAATGCCAGTGCGATGGGCAACACGGCAAACGACGCGGCCGACAGCGCGCCAGCCACCGGCCCCCACAGCGCGCGCCCGATTCCATACAGAAGCAGCGGCGTAGCGGCGCTCAGCAGCACCGGTGCGAGCCGGCACACGAAGTCGTGATGCCCGAACAGCTTCACGATGATCGCGGTCGTCCAGTAGATGCCCCAGGGGTGGTGGCAGTAGTACAGGGCGGCGGTGGGCTTATCGAGCGTGTACTGGAGGACCGGCGCCAGGATCCCCCAGTGGAAGATGTTCTCGCCGGCGATGCCGACGGAGGCGGACGAGGCGTAGTGCCCGGCCCCGAAAGGACCGGCGATCTCCCAGGTTGCTGCGGCGGCGAACCACAAGCTCGCGACCGCCGCTACGATGCGCCCGATGCGCTCCACCCGCGGGTCGGCCTGCGGCAATCCGCGTGCGTTCACGCGCGGAAATTGTCGAGCGCCGGGCATGATGCGGGGCCGGACGCTAGCACAGCACGCTGCTCCGGTTGACGACTTCGGATGGCGGGAAACCCCCCGATAAGTCACGACTTTTCAGGCGGGGTGCCGAGGAGGGCAGACGCGTTCCCCCGTGCCACCGGCTCGGTGGCCTGGCAAACGGGTGTCATCTTCCGGCTCTGCCGGGCTCAGGTGTACGGTGCGGCGCGCCATGGCCCCCGCTTCCTCCAATGCCCAGGCAGCGCCGCTCGGCGAGCGCGCGCTGATCGTCACGCCGACCTACAACGAGCGCTACAACCTCCCGCTGTTCGTGCGGGCGACCCTCGAGGTGGCGCCGGGGGCGCACATCCTCGTCGTCGACGACAACTCGCCGGATGGAACGGGTCGCATCGCCGACGGTCTGGCCCAGCACGACTCGCGCGTGAGCGTGCTGCACCGCGCCGGCAAGCAGGGTCTCGGCACGGCGTACCTGACCGCGTTCCAGAGGGGACTCGCCGAGGGCTACGACTACTTCATCGAGATGGACGCGGATCTTTCACATGATCCGGAGTACCTGCCGGCGTTCTTCCACGCGTTCGACAAAGGTGCAGACGTGGTGGTCGGCTCGCGCAACATCCCGGGAGGCGGGGTGGAAGGCTGGGGTCTTGGGCGCCACGTGCTCAGCAAGGGCGGCTCGCTGTACTCGCGCGTGATCCTCGGCGTCGGCGTGCGTGATCTGACGACTGGCTACAAGGGCTACACGCGCCGCGCACTCGAGGCGATCGATCTACCGAGCGTGCAGTCGAACGGCTACTCGTTCCAGATCGAGCTGACGTACCGCGCCCTCCGCCGTGGCTTGAAGGTCGTCGAAGTTCCGATCGTGTTTGTGGACCGGCGCGCAGGCGAGAGCAAGATGAGCCGCCGCATCTTTGCCGAGGCTATCGGTATGGTGTGGAAGCTCCGCTACGACGCAATGCGCGGGCGGATGTAGCCCGGACTACTTCTTCCCGCGGTTGTTCCAGGCGTCGTTGAACTCGCGGATGGTGCTCTCGGTGCGTGGGTTCCACAGCATCTTGCGCAGGATGGGCGGCGGTACGGTGACGATATGGGCACCGTCCATCAGCGCTTCGTTCACGTCCATCATGTGGCGCACCGAGCCGACAATGATGCGGCTCGACAGCTCTTCGCGATCCAGAATGGCGCGCGTCTCGCGGATGATGGGACGCACGTCGTAGCCCATGTCCCGGATGCGTCCGCTGAACAAGCTGACGTAGGTCGCACCGGCGAGCGCCGCGAGGTAGGCCTGGTTGAAGCTCATCATGCAGGTGACGTTGGTCGCCACGTCCTGCTCGACGAGCTGATGCAGCACCTTCAGCCCGATCTCGCTGAAGGGCACCTTCACGCAGATGCGCTTGGGGTTCCACTCGTGGTAACCGAGCGCCTCCTCGAGCATCTCCTTTTCCGTCTCGGTGGTGAGCTCGACGGAGACGTGGCCCGTGGAAACCTTGATGACGTTGAGGATCCGCTCCTTCAGGTCCACGTTCCCGGCTTCGCGCGAGATGATGAGCGGGTTGGTGGTCACGCCCGAGAGGACGCCCCACGAACCGATCTCCTTGATCTCCGCGGGATCCGAGCTGTCGAGGAAAAGCACCAGAGAGACTCCTTTTGGCAGGCGGCCGCACCGGACCGTGCGAGACAACCATAGCGTATTGCCGGGGGTGCGCGACCGGGGGACCGGCGCCGATTAGCCGGGATCCCTGTTCTGCACAAGCCCGTCGTCGGCCAGGATCAGCTGGGCCAGCTCGTCGAGGCGTGACGCGACGCGGTCCGGCGTCACTTTCGGGCCGCCCTTGAGCGGACAGAGCTCGCAGCGATTCTGTGGGAAGACCAGTGCCGAGCGCACGCCCGCGGCTTGCGCTGCCAGCACGTCCGAGGCCGAATCGCCCACCATCCACGTGTGTGCGGGCTCGAGTCCGGCGTGCTGCATTGCGGCGAGCAGGAGCCCCGGCTTCGGCTTGCGGCACTCGCACGGGCCGACCAGCTGGGGGTCGCCGCCGGGGCCGCCCTCGGGATGGTGGAGGCAGACTTCCAGCGCGGCGATGGGGATGCCGTGGTCGGCGAGCTGGTCGAGCAGCGCCTGGTTGGTGCGCTCGACGGCTGCGGCGGAGAACTGGCCCTTCGCCGGCGCGGGCTGGTTGGTGGCGATGCACAGGACGTAGCCCGCGTCGCGCAGAATCGAGAGGCCCTCGACCACGCCGGCGAGCAAGCGCACGTGCGAAGGGTGGAAGGCGACGGACAGCACGCCGCTCTCCTCGTCGCGCACGATGTCGATGAGGGTCGCGTCCCGGTCGAGGAGGATGCCGCGGCGGGTGCTGGTCACGTCCGAGGCATATCGCAGCCCGGGCCGCGCTGCCCGACAATTGTCGCGGGGCTCTAGCGGGTGAAGCGCTCGGCTGGGCGGTACTCGACGCGGCGGATGCCCATGTAGTGCGCGAGCCAGCGCCGGCGGCGCGAGCGCGCGACGCGATCCGCCACGCGCTCGAGCGGCGGGAAGGCGCGGCGCAACGTCTCGGCGGTGAAGACGAAGGGCGCTTGCGCCAGTGGATAGAGCGCCCATAGCCCCGCGGGAGGCAGGCCATTTTCGCGGTAGGCCGCGCGCGGCATGAAGAAGCGCGTGGTGCCGAGGTGCACGCGGTGGGCGAGCGATTCGCGCGTGCGGCGGGCGAGCGGCAGATCCGGATCGGGTTCGAAGGCCGCGGCGTAGGCCTGGCACAAGCGGCGGCCGTCGTCACCGGCGCGGCGCGCGCCCTTGAGGAACGTGACGAACGAGAGTTGGGCCGCTTCGCCGAGGGACGCGGGATACCAGCGCGGGCGCACGCCCATCAGGTGGCCGACGTAGCGCCAGAAGTGCATGAGCGCCTCGATCTCGCGGCGCGACGTGCGGTAGCCCATCAGGTGCAGGGCAATACCCGGCGCGAAGCTGCCGCCCAGCAGCGTGAGCAGCGCATCGCCTTGGCTGATGGGCACGCCCCAGTCCTCCAGCTTCCATTCGGGATGCGACAGGAGCTTGCGGCGCACGAAGACGTGCATGATACGGACGCGCAGCGCCGCGGCGCGGCCTGGTGCGCCTGGCAGCAGGCCGCCCGGCTCGGACACGGCGACCCAGAATGCGGCGGTCTCGAGGAAGCGGTGGCGCGCGCTGGAGCCGGCGTAGGCGCCGGTCAGCGCGAGCGGCTTGGCGACGGAGCTCTCGGCGTAGGCCGTGAGCGTGATGGTGCCGGCAAAGCGGAACACGTCGGTGCTGTAGCGGCGGAACACGCGCGCGCCGTGCTCGACCAGCGCGCGGTCGAGCCAGGGCGGATCTTCTTCCAGATCCTCGATCAGGCGGCGCAGCGACTCCGGTGCGTCGACAACGGAGTCGATGCCGCCGGTCAGGGCCTGCTCGAGCATCTCGCGGCCCGCTGCCGAGCCACGGCCGAAGTACACCTCTTCCACGAACGCCTCGGCGAGCGGATCGGCGTCGTAGTACATCGCCGCGAGCTCACGGGCGACCTCGTCGGGCGGCGCGGGATCGAAGTCGAACAGGGCGCGGGACACGGCGCGCAGCCGCCGCACGCCGGGCCGGCCCAGCCGCTCGAAGTAGCGGAACTCGGTCGGTGCGCGCGTCGTGTCCCCGGTCACGAACCTCAGCGTAGCGTGTCGTACATGCGCGCGCACAGCTCGGCGACGCGCAGGCCGTCTTCCAGCGTGGCGGGCGGCGGACCGCCGTCGGGGGCGGGCTTGCCTAGCCAGCGCGCCACCACAGCGCCCAGCTCGTCGACCAGACTGGTGTCCTTGGGGCCGAAATCGCTGACGTCTTCCGTCTCGCGCTGCGCACGACCGCTGCCGTCGTTCCAGCCCCAGCGCTTGCCGACGCGCAAGCCGAGCGGTCCGTAGTTGCCGCCGCGCCCGTCGACCAGCGCGTAGGCATCCTCGCCCATCAGCTCGAGGCGGAAGGTGTTGACCCAGCGCACGAGCGACACGCGCACCGTTGCCAGGAGCGAGCCGTGCTTCATCACCGTGACCAGATCTTCCTCGATGCCGGTGGGCCAGAAGCCGTGCGTCGCCTCGGCGTGTGCAAGCTCGAGATGCGGATCGATGCACAGGAGCAGATCGAGCAGGTGCACGCCCGGATCGATCAGCACGCCGCCGCCGGCGCGCTCCGGGCGGAGCTTCCAGCCCTCGGCCGACTTCGGATGGCCGCCGTGGCCGAGCAGGAAGTCCAGGCTCCTCATCTTGCCGAGCTCGCCCTGTCGCGCCTTGATCAGCGCGGCGCGCACGTTCGGGATGAAGCGGTAGTTGTAGCCGACGAAGCTCGGCAGCTTCGTCCTCTGCGTCGCGTCGACGATCGCCCGCGCTTCTGCCAGATCGCGGCCGAGCGGCTTCTCGATCAGGATGGGCTTTCCCTGCCCGAGCACGGCGCGCGCGACCGGCGGAGCGAGATCGTGCGGCAGCGCGATAACGGCCGCGTCATAGCTGCCTTCTGGCACGTCCTCGAAGCTACTGAAGTGCGGCGCGCCGTCGTAGAGCGCCGCATCGCGGCCTGCTGGGTCCACCGTGCCCGCCAGCTGTACGTCCGCATGCGCGTGCAGCGCCGCGGCGCGCTGCTTTCCGATCAAGCCGTGTCCGACGACGAGTACCTTCATGGCCCCCGTCTAGCGCGGCAGCGCCGGTCCGTGAAGGACCGCGGTCAGCTGCGCCAGCTCAGCGCCCGTCGACGCGACGCAGCTTGAAGAAGTCCTCGGATAGCGCGGCGGCGCTTTCCGGCGTCCACTCGTCGCGGACGTGGATGAAGCGGCCGTTCAGTCCGCGCGTGTCCTCGGTCAGCAGGCGGCGGACGACGTTGCACGGCTCCGAGATGTCCACGGTGGTGCGCACGTAGCCGCCAGCCTTCCGCACCTCGGCCAGCATGTCGGTCTCGTTGGCGCCGGGGGCGATGATGCTGATGATGGGGCCGGCGTCGCCGAGCTCCATGGCCAGCGTCTCGGCAAAGCGCACCAGCGCGGCTTTGGCGGTGCCGTAGCTGGAAAACTTCGGGTAACCGTAGGCGGCGCCGCCGCCGGCGAACAGCACGATGCGGCCCGCCTTGTCGGCGAGCATGCGCGGCAGCACGGCGTGCACCAGCCGCACCGCGCCACCGAGGTTCTGTTCCATCGCCTGCCACCACTCGTCGATCGAGTTCTCGGCGAAAGGACCCGTGGGGCCGAGCACGCCCGCGGCGTGCACCAGTGCGACAGGGCCGGGGGTTGCACCGAGCGCGTCGAGCACGCGCTGCTGCGCCTCGCCGGCCTGCGACACGTCCCAGGCGAAGCCCTGTGCCGAGCCGGCGCGCTCGGCGTTGCACGCCTCGGCGGTCTTCAGGGCGTTGTCGCTGCGGCTCACCAGGAGCAGCTGCATGCTCGTGCTCTTCGCCAGCGTCAGCGCAGCTGCGCGCCCGATGCCGCGGCCCGCGCCCGTGAGCAGGACGGTCTTCGCTTCAGCCGGTGCGTTCATGGGCTCGTCTTTCGTGCAGAGGGCGCCTGGCGACGACCATCATCTGTTCGCCCCAGCGCGGGAGGTTGAAATAGAACAGCGGCTTGAGCGCCTTGCCGAACAGCGTGTACGCCTGCCCCAGCACGCTGCTGACGACGCCGCTCTGCTCCTTGTCCGGCTTCGGCTTGCCGTTCGACGGGATTGTTGCGACCGACGCGACGCGCACCGCGGTGCGGTACACGTTGTGGAAGGGGAAGCCCCACGCCAGCACGCGCTCGGTCTCGAGCCGGTTGGTCCGCATCAGCCGCTCGAGATCGCGCGGGCGGTAGTGACGGTAGTGGCCGATGACCTTGTCGAAGCGCGACATGCGCCCGCCGGGCACGGTGACGATCAAGTGCCCGCCTGGAACCAGCAGCGAGCGAAGGCGCAGGACCGCCAGCCCGTCGTCCTCGATGTGCTCGATGACCTCGGAGCAGACCACCAGGTCGTAGCTGCCCAGGCGCTGTGCGTGTTTCTTCTCGAACTCCGGCTCGGTCAGATCGAGGACGAACAGGTCGTAGTCCGGATTGCGCTTCCGGCTGTCGGCGATGGACTGCTCGCTCAGGTCCGCGCCGCTGACGCTCGCGGCGGGCAGCGCAGCGGAGAGCTCCTGCAGAAGCTCGCCCTGCCCGCAGCCCACATCCAGGATGGAGCGGGCGTCCGGTGCGGCCTTGGCTGCGAGGTGCACCACCACGCGGCGTCGGTGGAAGGCGGCGGGGCTTACCGCGTCGAGATGCGCGTAGCTGCGCCACATCTCGTCATAGAACCCGGCAGCGTCGCTATTCGTCGTCGTCATCGCTCTGCACGAGTGCGCGGCGCACGGGGCTCGGGTCCGCGATGCGCGAGCGGATGAAGTGCTGCAGGCGCTTGTACGCCATGAATCCGAGCACCTCCACGCCAGTGCGCCAGATGGTGACGTTGTGCGTCGGCCCCACGCGCTCGTCGTAGGGGATGACGAACTCCGCAAACTTGCCGGGCTGCGTGAAGAACGCCTCCAACTTGATCTCGTTCGAGAAGCACCAGCCCTCGGTTTCCAGATCCATCTGCTCGAGGAAGGAGCGGCGGAACACCCACATGCCCGACGAGATGTCGCGGAACGGGTGCAGGTAGAGCAGGGTCGCCGCCATGCTCATGCCGACGTTGCCGTACTTGTTCATGATCGGCATGCTCTTCATGTCGGCGAGCGGGAAGCGCGAGCAGCTCACGAACTGGAGCTTCTTGCGTTCGAGGAAGTCCGCGACGTGCGGGATCATCTCGACCGGATAGGTGCCGTCCGCATCGGCTGTGGCGATCAGATCGCCGCGCGCCGCCTGGAAGCCAGCCTTGTACGCCCGGCCATAGCCGCGCCTCGGCTCGACGATGACCCGTGCGCCGGCCGACTCGGCCAGCTTGACCGTGTCGTCCCTGCTGCCGCCGTCGACAACGATGACCTCGAGCAGATCCTTCGGGGCGCGCTCGATGGTCGCCACGATTCCGGTCTCTTCGTTCAGTGCCGGGATTACTAATGATATCGTAGGCTTATACATCGACCGACGCCTGTGCGGGGGCGTGGAAGATACATGAGGGCCAGGGGCCGGGCAAGCGCGGCCGTCCTGGCCGCCGCCGCCCGCGAGCCAGCCGCCCGCCAGCCCTCCGGAGTCGTCGCAAGCACCTCGTCCGGTTCGGCGCGTCCCGACGAATCGCCTGGCAGCGCACCGTGGTCCTGTCCGGCGTGGAGCCAACCTACGAGGCCGCAGTGGACACTGGCCGAACCTGGCCGACCCGAATTGGCCGAGGGGAAGTTTCGAGCTCTCTTCGAAGTGGCGGAGCTGTTGGTAGGGGCGGGCGCTACGTTGGCCTGGATCACAGGCTCGGCCACGGTATCGACCACCGGGCGGATCTGTATCGCGGGGCTGCTCAGCCTCCGCTGCAGTCGGCCGTGTCGGTTCCTGGCGCGCAGGTGTCGGGCTCGTCGCACACTCCGTCGTAGGCGTACTGGCACGAGTTGTCGCCCGAGCTCGAGCTACTGGTGCTTTCGGCCAGTGCGGCCCCCAGGCAGCTACCCATGTCGCTGCAAGCGCGGGACAGGCAGGTTTCGGCGCCGTTCAGTGTGGCGTTGTTGTACTGCTTGGCGTCGTTCAGGCACGCGGCCTGGTCGAGGGTATAGCCACACTTCGCGTCGGCCGAGCCGAGCCCATCGCACAGGTTCTTGGCAGCATTGGTAGGCGCGAGGGCTGCAGCGGCCGAGTTCCAGCAATCGGATTCGGCCGTTCCGGACAGCACCGACGCGCAGTCCTTGCCCTCGTAGCAGGACAGCGCGTTGGAGATGAGCTCCGAGCGGAGTTTCGGGCCTTTCACCGCGAAGCTGTTGTCGCACGTGTTGGTGCAGGTGCTCTGGTCCTGCGTTGCGTCGCAGGTATGTACCTTCTGGCAGGCCGACGAGCAGTACGTCGTGTAGCTCATCCCCCCGCCGCCGGGTCCGTTCTGGTCGCTTCCCGAGCCGCCGGTGGTATTGGTGCATGCGCCGAGCGGTGCGGCGGCCAGGAGGGAGAAGAAAACACAAAGGTGGCACCAGCGCATCATCGGGTCCTTTCTCGGGATATCGGCGTCGGGCACGTGGCGTGCCGACCGCGGTTCCAATGCACATGACATGCCGCGTGCCTGTCTCGCGGCATGTCGCTGGAATCCTGGCGGAAATCAGTTGCCACCCATGCGCAGGCGGTGTGCAGGCAGCTGCGCACAGGCAGCAGGCTGCACGTCCGCCTGTGCAGAAACCTGCACACGTCGGCTGGGCCGATCCGGAGGCCGCACAGCTCGACCTTGCCCGGTCAGAGAAGGCTGTGCTGGTGGAGCTTGTTGTACAGGGTCCGCCGGCTCACTCCGAGCAGGCGCGCCGCCGCCGCCCGGTTGTTGCCAGCGTGCTCGAGCGCCCGCACCAACGCGCGGCGCTCTGCGGACTCCAGCCTCTCGCCCAGAGTGCGCGGAGTGGAGCTCGGGGGAGCGTTGTTCGGGGTCGAGTGCGGCAGCGTCTCGCCCAGGCCCTGTTCCTGTCCGGAGAGCTCACGGCGCACGTCTTCCGCGGTGACCACCCTGCGGGTTGCCAGAACGGAAACACGCTCGACAAAATTCTCGAGCTCCCGCACGTTGCCTTGCCAGTGTTCCCGGCAGAGAAGCTTGAGCGCCTGCTCGTCGAACTCGACGGGGTCGCAGTGGTTTTCTGTGGCGACTTCTCTCGCGAAATGGCGCACCAGAGCGGGAATGTCACCACGCCGTGCGCGAAGCGGCGGGAGCCAGACCGTGACGACATTGAGTCGATAGAAGAGATCTTCACGAAAGTAGCCCGAGCGCACACGCGACTCGAGGTCGCGGTGCGTGGCCGCGACGAAGCGCACATCGGCCGAGAGCGTTTGCGTTCCACCCAAGCGCTCGAATTGGCGGTCCTGCAGCAGGCGCAGCAGCTTGACCTGCATCAACGGGCCGACGTCGCCTATCTCGTCGAAGAACAGCGTGCCGCCTCTCGCCAGTTCCACGCGCCCGCGTTTGCGGGCGACCGCGCCCGTGAACGCGCCCTTCTCGTAGCCGAAGAGCTCGCTCTCGAACAGCGTGTCGGGGATGGCTGCGCAGTGGACCTTGACGAAAGGACCGTTGCGGCGCGGGCTGCGCTCGTGGATAGCTCGCGCGACCAGGTCCTTTCCCGTTCCGCTCTCTCCGCGGACAAGCACCGTCGTGCCACGTGGAGCTGCGCGCTCCACGTACTTCAGCGGCTGCAACAGTGCCGGCGAGGTGCCAACGAGCGCTTGCCCCTGGCTTCCGGCCTGGGGCGCCCCTCGTTTCGCAGCGTTTCTTGCCTTGGTTATCGAGCGCGCCACCTCCCCCGCGTCGAAGGGCTTCATCAGAAAGTCGTTGGCACCGGACTTCAGGGCCTCGATCGCACCGGCCATCCGGTCCCGCGTTGCGCTGACGACCAGCTGCACTCCTGGGTGTTGACTGCCGATCGTCGCCACGGCCCGGGAGGTGCTGTCGCCGCAGGCTGCGACGTCCAGTACAAGCACATCCGGGCCGCCCTGCCCAAGCGCTTCCAGCGCGTGTTTCCAGCTGGGGGTGCAGGTCGCGTCGAGTCCCTGCCGGGCGAGCAGCTCCGCGAGCGCCGCGGCACTCATGCCGTCGGGGTCCGCAATCAGGATGCGGGCCATGGGGAGTCGGCTTTCCAGCGGGCAACCCGCTGGCCCCGTCAACGCGTCTGTTGTTGCGGGAGGCCGGGTGTCGAGTGTCCTGATTCCCCCGTCCACCGTGCGACTATCGCATCCGGCGTTCGCGACCTGAATAGTAATTTCGTTTGGCTTTTGGCATTTTCCAAGCGTCCAGCCTCAATCGCGCGCTAGCTCGTCTAGCAGGCCGGCCAAGGTCTCGTCGCGCTCGGCGATGGCGGCGTCTGCCGCTCGCGCTGCGCGCTCGAGCTGCACGCGCACGGCGAGCCGCGCCACCGCGCTGTCGCCTGCGGGGCGCAGCAGTACCGCGAGGGCGGCAAACAGGCCGATCCACGCGTCTGCCAGATGTGCCGAACGGACCTGCTGCTCGAACAGCCGGAAGCCGAAGCGCTTCTTCAGCGCGGCCAGGGCTGCGGCCACCTGGGCGAGCGTCGCGTGGAACTGCTCGGCTTCCTGTGGGAACCCGGCGCACGGCAGGCGCGCCTCGGCGAGCTTGGCGGCAGGCCACCCGAGCGAGGCCGACGCGAGGCTGAGGCGCAGCACATCGTTCGCGCCTTCGAAGATGCGCGTGACGCGCACGTCGCGTTGGCGCCGTGCCATGCCCGAGTCCTCGATGTAGCCCGTGCCACCCATCAGCTGCAGCGAGCTGTCGACGACGTGCCAGGCGCCCTCCGACGCCAGGACCTTGAGCATGGTCGAGGGCAGGGCCAGATCGCCGGCACCGCTGTCGCCCAGCGCAGTGACCAGGCGCAGCATGCTCTCGGCGGCGTAGACCTCCGCGCTCGACTCTGCCAGGGCCTCGCGCACGAGCTGGAAGCGCGCCAGCGGCCGACCGAACTGCACGCGCGCCGCTGTGTGTTCCCGTGCGTCGCAGAGCGCGGCCCGCGCGCTGCCCAGACAGCCCGCGGCCATGAACGTGCGTCCCCAGCACAGCGCACGGTGCGCGTATTCCAGGCCGTGGGACGCCTCGCCCAGCACCTGGTCGGGCGGGGTCTCGACGTTCTCGAAGTCGATGGTGATCGTCGACGAGCCCTTGAGGCCCATCTTGTGCTCTTCGCGGCTCCGGCTCACGCCGGGCGAGCGCGGGTCGACGAGCACCAGCGTGTGCCCGGCGCGCGCGCCGCCGAGCCCGGGGCTGCGCGCCAGCACGGTAACGAGACCGCACAGCCCACCGTTGGTGACGAAGCACTTGGAGCCGTCGAGCCGGAGCCCTCCGTCGCGCTCTGCGAGCGTGGTGCGCACACCCGAGATATCCGAGCCCGCATTCGGTTCCGTGGCGGCAAACGAGAGGATCGTGTGCCCCTCGGCGACGCCCGGCAGGTGACGCTGTTGTTGCTCGTCGCTGCCGAGATGCAGCAGGGCGTGCATCGCGAGACCGGAGTGCAGTCCCACGCAGGTTCCCAGGGAGCCGTTGTGCGAAGCGAGCTCGCTGACGACGCGCGTCGCCGCTGCCAGCGACAGCCCCGAGCCTCCGAAGCGCTCGGGGACGGTGAGCCCGAACCAACCGCGCTCGGCGACGGCCGAGAGCAGCTCCTCGCCGAGCTGTCCTTCGCGATCGATGCGCTCGCCGTCCACCCGCTCGCGGCAGAAGCTCTGCACCTCCGTCAGCATCGCGGGCAAGAGCTCGCGTTCTTCCAGCGCGTCGACGGCCAGTCGCGGGACCAGCGCGTCGGCGTGTTCGATTGTGGCGGTGAAGGGATCGGTGGCCATTAGAACTGGATGGTGCGGGCGTGGTGCTCGCGGTCGCGGATTTCGCCGCGGCCGTGGTAGAAATCGCGCCACAGCTCCAGGTAGCCGCGCTGCAGGCGCTCGGCGCTCATCTGCTTGGGCCGGAAGACAACGTTGGCGTCGTTGTAGTGCTTCCAGCTGCGGTCGATGATGCGGTCCTCCGCGACCATCTGATGCCACGAGGGCGTGCCCGGATAGGGCGTGAACACGGCGAACTCGCACTTGTCGATGCCCGTCTTCGAGCAGAAGCCGAGCATGCGGTCGAACACCGCCTCGTCATCGGTGTCGTTGCCGACCAGGAACGAGACGTACGGGTCGATGCCGAATTCGTGGCAACGCGTGATGCAGTGTTCGGCCCGTTCGAGCTGCTTGGCATTGCCCTGGCCGAACGCTTCCCGCGTGATCTTGTCGAAGCCGCCGACCAGGTAGAAGCGATCCACACCGGAGTCGACCATCTCGGCCATCAGCTCCGGGTCGAGAGCGAGCAGCATCGGCATGCTGATGCCGACGTAGCTGATCTTGTCATAGCTCGGCCGCGGGTCGTCCTTCAGGTCCTGCAGGAACTCGCGGAAGTGACGCCGCGCGCCCGAGAAGAAGAAGAACGACGTGTCCTCCGTCAGCGCAGCGCGCTTGCCGTAGCGCCTGAGGTTCGCGAGGGCGGTGCGCGCCGTCTCGCGCGGGACAACCCTGAGCTTCTTGCCCAGCGTGCCGGGCAGCACGCACGCGTCGCAGGCCAGCGGGCAACCCCGTGACAGCTGCAGCGGGTAGTCGTCGGGCTTGAGCGTTGGCGACTCGCCGTCGACGTACAGGTCGACGCGCGGCGGCGGCAGCGCCTTCATGTCGAACGGCGTGCTGGCCTGGTAGCGCGGCTTGAGCTCGCCGCGCTCGAGGTCGCCGAGCAGCTCCAGCCAGGCGCCCTCTCCTTCGCCCACCACGACCGAGTCGAAGTGCTTCTGTGCTTCGTCCGGCATCATCGACGGGAAGATGCCGCCGCACACGGTGCGCTTGCCGGCCGCGCGCAGCTCGTCGGCGAGCTCGAAAGCGCGACTGGCCGCCGGCGTGAAGAACGACAGCGCGTACACGTCCGCATCGGAGCCGTTCACGGCGAAGCGCGTGATGCGGTCGTCGTGGTAGGCGAGCTCGACCTCGGGCGGCGTGACGGCCGCGATGCTGGCGATGCCAAGCCCCGCGCCGCCGAGGTACTCGTCGCACGGCACGTACTCCAGAAGCTCCGGGTGCGACTCGGCGTGACGCTCGAACGCCGGGTAGATGAACTGGACCTTCATCAGCTCTGATCCAGAAGCGAGGCCAGGAAGGTGACCACGTCGGTGACGGTGCGCACCTCCTGTAGATCCTCGGGGTCGACGTCGATCTCGTACTTCTCGGTCACTTCCGACAGCAGCTCCATCGAGTGCAGCGAGTCGAGACCCAGATCGTCGCGCAGGCGATCGTCGGGACGGATCTCGCCGTTCAGATCAGGACGGATGCGCCGGATGATGGTCTCGACGTTGGTCTGGATCTCTTGTGTGGACAGGCTCATGGCGGTCTCCTTGTGGCGGTCGCACGTAGCGATGGCGGGCGTACCAGCGGCACGCCTTGTCGAGAGTCGTGGCAAGCGGCGTTGGCGCCGGCAGCCCGAGCTCGCGCTCGGCCTTTTCAGTGCTGACCCAGCGCCCGAAGCGGACTACGTCCACCAGCTCGCGCGAGATGAGCGGCCGGCGTCCGTCTTTCAGCGCGTGGGCGCGCATCTCGGACAGCGTCGCCACCACACCGGCGAGGACCGCAGGCAGCGGCTGCACATCCGACGCGACGCCCAGCGTCAGGGCGATCTCCTCGATCAGCTCGCTGGTGCGCAGATTCTGCCCGCCGATGATGTAGCGTTCTCCGCTCCGGCCTCGCTCGGCGGCCAGGAGGTGCGCGCGGGCCAGGTCGTCGGCGTCGATGACGTTGGTGCGGCCGTCGACGTAGAACGGCAGCGCGCCGTTGCCGAGCGCCACGATGAGATAGCCCGTGCCCGCCTTCACGTCGAGCTCGCCGAACACGGCCGTGGGGCAGAGCACGACGACGTCGAGCCCGCTCCGCGCGGCCAGCATCGCTTCCTCCTCGATGGCCGCCTTGACGGCGTAGTACACCGATCGCAGCGAACGCGGCTCGACCGGATCGCGCTCGTCGGAGAGCCGGCGCCCGGCGGCGGGCCGCCCCACCGTGGCCACCGAGCTGGTCAACACGTAGCGCTGGACGCCGGCGCGGCGCGCTGCGTCCAGCGTGCGGCGCACCCGCGAGCGGGCCGCCTCTACCTCGGCTGCGCGGTCGAGCGAAAAGCGGGGATAGTGCCCCGCGCACATGAACACGACCTCGCGGCCGCGCATCGCTTCGGTGAGCGAGTCGGTGTTGTCCAGGTCCACGTGCACCAGCTCGGCGCCCAGACGCCGGGCGAACAGCGTGTTGCCGTGCGGGCGACGCGTGGCATGCGTGTCGTGGCCCGCTGCGACGAGCGCGCGCGCCACGTTCATGCCGATGAACCCGGTGCCGCCGACGACGAGTGCTTTCAAACGACGTCCTCCGCCGCAGCAGGGGTGCTCGGCGCATCGTGTCGGGGCAGCTTGCCTTCGAGGAAGCGCACCTTGAGCGCCGCACGCCGGAGCTTGCCGCTGGTCGTGCGCTCGATGGTGTGGGGTGGAACCACCACCGTGACGTCGGGCCCCACGCCCACCGCCGCCACCAGCGCGCCGCTCACGTCGCGCGAGAGCAGCTCGCGCTCGTGCGCGGTGTTGGGGCGCGTCTCGAGCACGATCACGATCTGCTCGGTGCCCTCGCGCTCGTCCGGTGCGCCGAACGCTGCCGCGCGCAGCACGCGCCCCCGCGCGACATCGAGCACTACGTTCTCGAGCTCGTCAGGCGTGAAGTTGCGCCCGCGTTTGATGATGAGCTCCTTGCGCCGCCCCGTGACGAACAGCTCGCCGTCGCGGACGAAGCCCAGATCGCCAGTGTCGAGCCAACCGTCGCGAAGCACCTCGCGCGTGGCGGCCTCGTTCTCGAAGTAGCCGTCCATCAGCGACGGGCTCGACAGTCGGATCACGCCGCTGGCTCCCCTCTCGACCGGCTCCCCTGCGTCGTCGACCACGGCCACGCTGACGCCGGACAGCGGCGTGCCGACCGAGCACAGCTCGCGTCCCGCGTGCTTGGCCGTGTGCCAGGGGCGCCCAGCTTCCGGGAAGGTGGCGGCCAGCGCGTTTTCCGCCATGCCGTACACCGGCTCGAACGCCGCCTGGTCGAAACCGAGGGGACCGAAGCGGTCGGAAAATGCGCGCAGCGTGCCCGGCCGCACGGCTTCGGAGCCGTTGAAGGCCTTGCGCCACGCCGACAGGTCCAGCCCGGCGAGGTGCCGCTCGGCGACGCGATCGACCGCGAACTGGTAGGCGAAGTTCGGTGCGACCGACAGCGTTGCGCGCTTCTTGCTCATCCACGTCAGCCAGCGCTTGGGCTGGAGCAGGAACGACTCGACCGGCATCAAGAGCAGCGGGTAGTGCCAGTACAGGGCCGTGAGCAGCGCGCCCACCAGGCCCATGTCGTGGAACAGCGGCAGCCAGCTCATGCCGACATCCGCCGGGCTCATGCCGCTGCGCTCGCCGATCATGTGGGCGTTGGCCAGGAGCGCCCGGTGCGACAGCACCACGCCCTTGGGCGTGCCGGTGGTACCGCTGGTGTACTGGATGACCGCCGTCGCGTCCGCCGACAGCGACGGCAGCTGCACCGCCGCGTCGGGAAGCTCGCGTGCCAGATCGGCCCGCACGAAATGCTCCAGCAGGGTGCCGTGTTCCCGCAGCTGCGGCAGATATTCCTCGATGGTGTCGTTGCCCAGCAGGAACCGCGCTCCGGCGGCGCGCATGATGGTCTGCACCGTGGACGCGTAGCGATCCATCCCGCCGAACGACAGGTTCGGCCCGAGCGGCACCGCGACGCCGCCGGCGAGCAACGTCCCGAAGAACGCCGCGAGCCATCCCTCGCTGGTCGGCAACATCACCACGGCGCGTTCGCCGGGCTTCATTCCGAGCGAGATCAGGTGGCGCGCGACGCGGTTGGCCCGCTCCAGCAGCTCGCGGGTCGGAAGCTCGGTGGCTTCCTTGTCGCGCGCTGCGAGCCAGTACAGCGCGCCGGCGGCGGCGGAGCGTTCCAGCGCCGCAGGCAGCGTGTCGGTTTCGAGCGAGAAGGAAGTGTTGTTGACCAGCAGAGAAGGCTTCACGTGACCTCGGGATGCGCGAAAACCAGCGCGCTGTTGTGCCCCCCGAAGCCGAACGAATTGCTGATCGCTGCGCGGATCGTCCCCTTCTTGGCGACGCCCGGCACGTAGTCCAGGTCGCACTCGGGGTCCGGCTCGGTCAGGTTGATCGTCGGCGTGGCGAGCTGCTTGTGGACCGAAAGCACCGTTACAGCCGCCTCGATAGCTCCTGCGCCGCCCATCGCGTGGCCGATCATCGACTTTTGCGAGCTGACCTTGAGCCGCGAAGCGTGCGGCCCGAACACCTGGTGGATCGCGCGCGTTTCCTCGCGATCGTTCATCTTGGTGCTGGTGCCGTGCGCGCTGATGTAGTCGATCGATTCCGGCGGCAGCGCCGCGTCGTCGAGCGCGCGCTGCATGGCGCGGACCATGCCGCGGCCGTCCGGCGCCACTGCCACGATGTTGTGCGCATCCGAGCTCGCGCCCCAGCCGCGCATCTCGGCGAGGATCGATGCGCCACGCGCGAGCGCGTGCTCGCGCTCCTCCAACATCAAGAAGCCCGCACCCTCTCCCAGCACGAAGCCGCGGCGGGTCGCGTCGAAGGGGCGGGACATGCGCGTCGGCTCCTCGTCGCGGGCGGTGTTGAGCGCGCGCATCCAGGCGTAGGCCCTGAGCACGTCGCGCGTGATCACGGTGTCCACGCCGCCGGCGAGCATGCCGCTCACGCGCCCCAGGCGGATCTGGTCGTATGCCACGCCGATCGCGTGCGCACCCGACGCGCAGGCCGTGCTGGCGGCCATGCTCGGACCTTCGAGCTTTTCCAGAATGGAAATCCAGGCAGCCGCGCCGTTCGGCATGACCTTGATGATCGAGGTCGGCCCGACCTTGTAGCCCTCCGAGGGATGCGGCACGCCGATGCCCACGCCCGCGAACACCCCGAAGCGATCGGGCGCTTCCACGTGCGGCCGTCCGGCAGATTCCAGCGCTTCGGCCGCCGCGGCGCAGGCGAAGTGCACGAAGCGAGCGGTGCGGCCGCGCACATCAGCTGGGAGGCGTTCGGCCAGCCGAGTAGCCACTTCCGGTGTGACCTCCCCCGCCACCCGCACCTTCTCGCCTTCCGTGTCGAAACTTTCGATGCGCTTGAGCCCGGAGTGTCCGGCTGCCAGCCCTTCCCACGAGGTCGGGGCATCGGCGCCGAGCGACGTCACCAACCCGACGCCCGTGACGACGACGCGTACTCTATTCGTGTTCGAAGGTTCGGGAGTCAGCATGGCGGCCTACGTCGCCGCCGGCGGCGATCGTGCTGGACCCTAGTCCGGTCGCAGCCGCGGCCTAGATGACCGATGTCATCTGTCGCGACGAAAGCCGGGGGCGTTGGGGGCCGTTCACCCTAGCGTGTCGCCGATGAAGCAACGTTGACGCCTGTCAACTCAAGCCGGCTTCTGCAGGTACGCGATCAGGTCGGCGCCTTCGTTCTGTGCCGACAGCTCGCGGGTGCGCTCGGCACCCAGGAAGCCGACCAGCAGGTGCGAAACGCTCGTGATGCGTTGCACTTCCAGGCCCGCACGCTCGGCCGCGCGGGTGAGCGACTGCGGCGTGAAGTAGACCAGGTGTTCGCGCTTCAGCGAGTGGTAGTGCGGCCCGAACACGCGCGCTTCGGGGCAGCGGATGTTCGGGGTCTTCAGCGCGATGAACCCGCCCGGGCGCAGGCACCCCGCTGCGGTGACCAGCAGTGCGACGGGGTCCGGCACGTGCTCGATCACGTCCCACAGCGTGAGGGCGTCGTAGCGGCCAGCGAGCTCGGCGGCATGGCTGTCGAGCGTCCCGTCGAGGGAGTCGAAGCCGAAGCGGGCCTTCGCGGCCTCGCGCGCGTGGCGCGAAAGCTCCAGCCCGCCCTGCTCGAAGCCGGCATCGGAGAGCGCCTTCTGGAAGTAGCCGTATCCACTGCCGACATCGAGCACGCTGCCGCGCTGGAGGCCGGTCGCTTCGGAGAGCTCGCGCACCTGCCGCGCCGCCTTCTCGAGCCGCCAGTCCTGCTGGGCGCCGTATTCGCCGTAGCCGCCGGCCTGGTTCCGGTTGCCTTCGAAATAGGCTTCCTCGTACTCAGGTGCCTCGGTCTCGCGCCGCCACACGTCACCGGACAGCTGGATCAGCCAGCCGATGTCGCCGTCCAGCGAACGCGCCACGCCGTAGTCCCGGTTTTCCGCGATGGTTGGATGCCAGATCGCGCCGCGCTCGCCGTGGGGTCCGGCTTCGACCTCCGCGGTGTGCAGGGTCTCCGTCCGTGCGAGCGGGCTGAGACGCGCAAAGCCATGCCCCAGCTTCTCGAGGACGTCGTTGCCCTGTTGTCCTTCGCTGACGGCCAACCAGTGGGCAAAGGCTTCGCGGTCGAGGCCGAGCAGCCGCAGCACGCCGTTCTCGAAGTGGTCGACGCTGTCCTCGTAGCGGATGGTCTTCTGCGGACTCTCGATGACCAGGTTCTCGCTCATTCTATTTCCTGGTTCCGTAGACCTCGATTTCGCTGGCCCACATGTACGCTCGCTTCTTCTTGACCTGGAGGCGCACGTAGCGCGCCACCTTTCCCGGTAGCTTCACGACCCACGGATCGGTATCGGTGAAGCGTGTCCTGCGCAAGGCGACCTGGGAGAAGTGCCGGCCATCCATCGACAGCTGCAGCGAGAGCGGCAGGACGGCGTCGAAGTAGCCGTCACCGCGGTTGACGACCACAACCTTGGTGATCGCGTACGGCGCCTGCAGATCGATCCGGACCCAGGGGTTTTTGTGCAGCGAGGTGTGCACGCCCAGCGAGCCGTCCTTGACCCCGTCCACGACGTGTGACGCCGTAGGCGTGCCGCGGAAGCGCCCGCTGGCGACGACGGGTTTGCCGAGCGCAATGTCCTTGGGGGCCAGCGCCTGGGCCGCCGCCGCGGTGAGCAGCAGCCCGAACGCTGCGACGATGGCGGCGAGCCGGAGCACGCGCTGCACCTTGAGCTGGCGCGGCGTCCGCGATTCGTAGCGACGGCGGAGCCAGCGCGTGGTCGCTTCCGCAGCGGCGCGCACGTCGCGCGCCTGGGCTGCCGACAGCCGGTCCACCGCCAGCGGGTCGGCTTCGGCGAGCAGCGGCCGAGCGACGGGAAGCTCCACGGGCGGGTCCTCGATCGCTCCCGCGTCGAGCAGTGCCGAGAGCTCCGCCCACGCTTCCGGTGGCTCGAGCACGCCTTCGAGGCCGTGTTCGCCCCGGGCTACCAGGAGCGCGGTAATGGCTAGCTGAGCGGCCTGCCGGTGCAGCTCGACCGCGGCCGGCGTGCTCCGATCCTCACGCAGCTCCAGGGCGGCGTGCTCGCGACGACGCGCGGCGTCGGAGAGCTCGACGATGCGTGCGAGTTGCTGCGGCGAGTACGCCTTCGTCGTGCGCTCCGCCTCCTTCAGGAGCAGCGGCTCGCGCACCCGCCTGCGCACAAAGCCCATCACGTCCATGACGCAGCGATCCATACCCCGGCAGCCCGCGGCGCGCGAGGGGGCGCCGCCGAGCCGGCGGTGTGCTTGTTGCGGCTCCCGGCGCCTTGTTCTAGACCCGAGCCCGATGCCGAGCCTCCCCCCACGGCACGCTTCCGGGCCTGCCGCCCGGGGCGACAGCGCTGTGCCGGGCCGGTTTGCCCGACTCAAGCAGCGCATGGTGGAGGCTTGGCGGCGTCCAGGCGCCGGCTACCGGCTGCTGGCGACGATCCTGGCGGTGGCGCTGATGATCGGCACCACCATCGGCATTCTCGCGCCGATGCTGGCCAACTTCCACACGTACGGCTTCCACGACTGGGACGTGGAGACGGCGTTCCGCTACATCACGCCGCTCAGCATCAAGAAATACGGACAGGCGCCGTGGTGGCATCCGTGGTTGTGCGGCGGCTATCCCGCGTGGGGGCACTTCGAAGGCGCGACCAATTTCGTCTCGCCCTACCTGCCCATCTATCTGCTGTTCGACGTACGCACCGGCATCCGTCTGGAAGTGCTCGGCGGCGCGCTCACCGGGTTGTGCGGCACGTACCTCCTCGCGCGCCGCTTCACGCGCAGCATCGCGCTCAGCTGCTTTCTAGCGATCCTGTACGTGCTCAACGGCCGCTGGGCGCTGCAGGCCGCGGTCGGACACACCTGGCATCTTCAGTACGGCTGGGTGCCGTGGGTGTTCTTCTTCTTCGACCGCGCCCAGGAGCCGGGTCGCTTCAGGAACGCCACCTACGCGGGCGCCATCCTCGCGCTCATGGTCTACATGGGCGCCATCTATCCGCTGCCGCAGGCGGCTCTGGCGCTCGGAGTCTACGCGGTACTGCTGGCGGTGTTCGCGCGCCGCTGGCGGCCTATCGGCGTCGTGTCCGTGGCCGGCGTGGTCTCGCTGGGGCTCTCTGCGCCCAAGCTATTGGCCGTGTTCGATGCTCTCGAACGCGCGCCGCGGCTCATCAAGTCTACCGAGACGATCGGCCTCAAGGAGCTGATCGTGATGCTCACCGATCACTCGCAGAGCTACACCTCCCGGCCCATCCCCGTGCCGGCCTACGGGTGGCACGAGTGGGGCATCTACATCGGTGTAGCGGGCGTGGTCGCGCTGGTGCTGGGCATCCTGTTTGCACGCGGCCCGCGCGAGCACGCTTTCAAGATCATTGGACTGCTCTACGTGTTGATGGGCCTCGGCTCGTTCAACAAGGATGCGCCCTGGCCTCTTCTGCACAAGCTGCCGCTGTTCGCGTCACAGCACGTGCCGTCGCGGTTCCTGTATCCGGCGGTGCTGTTCCTCGGCGTGTGCTTCGTGGCCTGGCTGGCGCGCTTTCTCGACCCGCGCATCCGCTACCACGCCTGGATAGACCTGGTTCTATTGATCCCGGTCGTGTACTTCGCCGTCGACCTGGCGACGGTGTCGCATCGCCCGTTTGCGCAGGCGTTCTGGATGGTCAAGCCCAACCACATCGCCCGCGCGGATATCTTCGAACAACACGAGAACCCGGCGACGCAGTACGTGCGGCGCGACTGGGCGCCGCCGATCCTGCTCAGCATGTTCGCCAACAAGGGCGTCATCAAATGCTACGGGCTCGACCCGAACTTCCACGGCATCGGCGCCATCGCGAAGGAGAGCCCGAGCTACAAGGGCCGAGCCTACATCGAGGAGGGCAAGGGGTCGGCCAAGGTGACGAAGTGGTCGCCGAACCGCGTCACGGTCCAGGTCACCGGCGCGACGCCGGGCGCGCTGGTTGTCTACAACATGAACTTCAACCCGAGCTGGCGCGCCAACGGCGAACCTGCGCTCAACTACGACGACGCCGTGGCGGCGCGCGTCTCCGCCGGCTCGAGCACGGTCGTGTTCTCGTACTTCCCGCGCACGCTCAAGCTCTCCATTCCGATCTTCCTCTTGACCCTCGCGGGCGTGATCGGGATCCCGCTGTGGTGGCGGCGGCGGAAGACGCGACCGCGGAGCGATCAGGACCCAGGAGCCGGAGCAGGCGCAGCCGAGGGCGCCTCGGGCGGGGCCGGCGGAGCAGCGGCAGGCGGCGTCGCCGAGTCCGGCGGCGCGGCGCCAGGTGGCGAGGGCGGCGGAGCGCCGCCCGGCGGCGGCGCAGACGGGGCCGGATAGTAGCCGGGCGGGGGATACGCGTAGCGCGGGGTCAGCATGCGCTGCTCGGCGTGGTCGTTGTAGATGTTCAGGGCATCGAACTGGTACGGCTGGGCCGTGGTCAGCAGCACCAGTCCGGTGATCTCGCCGGCCAGTCCGCAGAGCAGCGCGCCGATGCCGAGTGTCTGTCGCCCGCTGCTCGGCGGCTGGTCCACCGCCAGCACCGTCACGCCACCGACCAGGCACGCCACGCCGACCCCCGTGGCCACCAGACCCCCGACGTTCCTGTCGAAGAATGTTTCCGCGGCGTCTTTCGCCTGCGGATCGTCGCCGACGGCGTCCACCAGTCCGCTCCCCAGGAAGTCCTTGTACACGTGGTCGCCGCGCTGGTAGGCGATGCTGCCGCCCTGCATCACGATCGAGACCCGCCCGGGACTGCGGGGGATGTAGTGGGTCGAACACCCTGCCACAAGCACCGCGGTCACCAGGCCCAGAGCGACATCCCGTGTCTTCATGCTTCGCTGCCCTCCGCGTCGAGCGTATCACGTGTCGGTGCGTCCTAGCGATGTGTCACTGCCCGGGGCGAGCTGCCCTGAGGAGCAGGACGAGGGGCAGCGTGACAAGACAGCCGATGGCCATGACATAGAAGACATCGTTGAAGGCTATCATCCGCGACTGTCGCAGCACGGTGCCGTAGAGTGCACCGAGCGCCTGGTGCTTGGCCTCCACCAGGCTGCTGCCCGCTGCCACGAAGCGCTGGGTCGCGTGCTCCAGCATCTGCGAAAGCTGCGGATTGTCCGGCGTGAGGTGGGAACCGAGGCGGGTCTGGTGGAATACCGTACGGCGCGCGAGCCAGGTCTGCGCCAGTGCAATGCCGAAGGAGCCGCCGATGTTGCGCGAGAGGTTGATGAGCGCCGAGGCGTTGTTCGACTTGTTTCCCGGGATGCCAATGTACGCCACGCTGGTGATCGGGACGATCAAGAGGCCGAGCCCTGCCGCCTGGAAGCACCGGGCCCAGGCCACGTGCCAGAAGCCCATTTCGGTGTTGAAACCACTCATGTGGAACAGCGCGAGCGCTTCCAGAACGAGCCCTGCCGCGATCAGGTAGCGCGGTTGGACCTTGCTGACGGCCTTGCCCACGCCGGGCATCATCGCGATCACCACGAACGCGCCGGGTGTGATCACCAGACCCGCCTGCATGGCGGTGTAGCCGAGCTGCATCTGCACCAGCTGCGGGATCAGCTGCGTCGTTCCGAGCAGCGCGACGAACGTACCGAAGCGCACCAGGTTGGCTGCGAGGAAGTTCCGGTTCTTCAAGAGCGGTAGGTCGACGATAGGCTCGTCGATCGTCAGTTCGCGGATCACCAGCGCTATCAGCGACACGACCGCGATGCCGCTCATCACCAGGATGAACGTCGAGTTGAACCAGTCGTCGCGCTCTCCCTTGTCGAGGACGATCTGCAAGCAGCCGAGCCCGACGGCGACCAGCAGGAAACCGGCGTAGTCCACCCGGAGCCCGCGCGCCCATCGCTCTTCGCGTTCGCGGCGTTCGATTTCCGGCTCGACCAGCAGGACGCCGCTGAGAGTGAGCGCAATGATGCCCACGGGCACGTTGATCAAGAACACCCAGTGCCACGAGTACGCGTCCGTCAGATATCCGCCCAGGGTCGGCCCCAGTGCCGGCGCGGCGACCACCACGACGCCGTACAGCGCGTAGACCATGCCGGTCTTCTCCTCGGGGAAGCTGTCGCGCAGCATCGACAACGCCGAAGGGGCGAGCCCCCCGCCGCCCAGACCCTGGATTACCCGGAACACGACCAGCCAGCCCAGTGTCGGCGCCAGTCCGCAGCAGAACGAGCTGACGGTGAACAACGCGACGCAGGAAAGGTAGAATCGCTTGCGTCCCATCACGGCGGCGAGCCAGCCACTGATGGGCAGGATGATGGCGTTGGCTACCAGGTAGCTCGTCAGCACCCAGGTCGACTCGTCGTAGCTGACGGAGAGATTGCCGGCGATGTGGCGCAGCGAGACGTTGGCGATGCTCGTGTCGAGCACCTCCATGAAGGTTGCGAGCGAGACGACCACCGCAATCAGCCACGGGTTGTGGTGCCCGGCGGGCGACCGGGGCATGACGGGGTGCGCGTGGCTCTGGCTCATCGCCTGACCGGGCGGAAGCTGCTCCTGGGCGGGGACCGCCGCTGGCCATCACAACATATCGCGCCGCGCCGGTGTGCCCCGCGCGTGCGTCAGGGCGGTCGTTTCTCAGCTACGGTGCAGGTTCGCCACGATCCGCGCGCCGTCAAGGTCGAAGCGGAAGCGCAGTGGCTTGAGCCCGCGCTTGACCATGGCCTCGTGCACGCTGCGCTTGTGCTCGGGGCGCGTGTAGAACATGAAAAATCCGCCGCCGCCCGCGCCCATCAACTTGCCGCCGATGGCGCCGGCTTTGCGCGCCGTGTCGTAGTAGTCGTCGATGCGCTCGTCGGTCATCTTGCTCGCGAGCTTGCGCTTGTTCATCCAGTGCTCGTGGAGCAGCTCGCCGTAGCGATCGGTGTTGCCGTCGACCAGCAGCCGGTACACCTCGTGCCCGAGTTCCTTGATCCGGTGCATGCCTTCGAGCGTGGCGCTGTCGGCCTTCTTCACGCGCTTGCCCTGCTCGCTCAACACGACCTTTGCGGGCCGCTCGATGCCGGAATACATGATCAGCAGGTTGTTCTGCAGCTCGTCGAGCACCTCGTCGCGGACGGGGACTGGTTCCACGTGGACGGTGCCGTCCTTGTCGAACGTAAATGCGGTGACGTTGCCGTACGCGGAGATGTACTGGTCCTGCTTGCCGATGGGCTCGCCGAGCCGCACCATCTCGAGCTCGCACGCTTCTTCGGCGAGCTGCTGGGACGAGACGAACTCGCGCTTGTAGGTGTGCAGGGCGTTGAGCAGCGCGACCGTGAAGCTGCTGGACGAACCGAGGCCGCTGTTCGACGGCAGATCCGCCACGCTGGCCAGCTCGATGCCGTGATCGATGCCGGTCATGCGCAACGCTTCGCGGAAGATGCGGTGGCGGATCGAGTCCACGTTGGGGACGATTTCCGTCTCCGAGTAGGCGAGGCGGATGTCGTCGTAGAAACGCTTGTTCGCCGTGACGTAGATGTAGCTGTCGATGGCGGCGCTGACGAGGAACCCGCTGAACTGCTCGTAGTAGCTGGGGAGATCGGTGCCGCCCCCGCCCAGGGAGAAGCGCACCGGCGCGCGTGAAATGATCAACCGTGATTCCTCGACAGGTGGAGCTCGAGCTCGCGGAGGCCCTCCTCGGAGCCGATTTCGTAGAACCTTTCATGGGCCGGATAGGCACGCAAGCGCCCATCCTGTGCCAGCTCGGTCTGCAGGGCGTCGAGGCCGACCGCGGTGTCTGCCGGCAGCCGCATGACTGCGTCGCGCCTGAGCGCGGTGGCGCCGTAGTCGATGTGGTCCAGGGCGGAGTCGTCCGAGCCCTTCTGGTAGCGGAGCACGCGGTCGCCATCGATCTGCGTGTTGCTCGAGTCCCAGCGGCCGCGGTTCTCGAACACGCTCATGGTGCCCAGGGCGTCGGGATGTTCGTCCAGATCCCTGAGCGGTCCGGCGTAGTCGAACGGAAGGTAGCTGTCGCCATACGTGACCAGGAACACCGGGTCGAGCCGCTCGAGCGATCGGCGCAGGGCGCCTCCCGTGCCGAGCAGGCGCGGCCCGTCGAAGGCATATTCGACCTGCAGGTCGAAGTGCGAGCCGTCCCGCACGAAATCCCGAACCTGCTCGCCCAGGTAGCCCAGACACAGAAGCACGCGCGAGTAGCCGCACCCGGCCAGCCGCTCCAGCTGCCAGGCGATGAAAGGCCGACCGGCGACCTCCAGCATCGCCTTGGGCGTATCCGTAGTGAGCGGACGCATGCGCGTCGCGAGGCCTCCAGCCAGGACTACCGCCTGCATTGCCACAATCCTAGCCCGTCGTTCCCAGCCGGACGAGCCCATGGCTGCTTTTGTGGTCGGGTCCGGGTTCGGTCCTTGCCCCGCCTGATCTAGCCTCGGGCGCATCATGATCCCCGCCGGTATCCGTCAGCAGTTTCCGGCGCTCGCCGACCGGACCTTCCTCGACGCTGCCTGCGTCAGTCTTGCGCCCCGGGCCGCCACCGACGCGATCCGGGCCTTTCTCGACCGCACGCTGTATTGCCCGTCGGCGTCGAGCACGCTGCACCACATCGCGATGGACGAGCTGCGCAGCGCGGCCCGCCCCGAGGCCGCGGCCTTGATCGGCGCGCACGACGACGAGATTGCGCTGGTCGAGAGCACGACGCACGGCTTCGCGATCGCCGCAGAGTCGCTGCCACTTGCGGAAGGCGACCGCGTGCTCTTGTGCGACCTCGAGTTCATGCAGGTCGGGGTGCCGTGGGTGCAGCTCCGCGATCGGCGCGGCATCGGCATCGACGTCGCCCACCACGCAAGCGGAACTATCGGCGTCGATCAGCTCGCGCCGCTGATCGGGCCGCGCACCCGCGCGCTGGTGTTGAGCTCCGTGCAGTGGTCCAACGGCTTCCGCGCTGATCTCGATGCCATCGGCGCGCTGTGCCGGGAGCGGAACGTGTGGTTCGTGGTCGATGCCATCCAACAGCTCGGTGCGATGCCGATCGATGTCGGAAAGACGCCGATCGACGTGCTCCTGTGCGGCGGACACAAGTGGCTCAACTCGCCTTTCGGTGCCGGCTTCGCCTATCTCCGTCGCGACCGGCAAGGCGAGCTCCGCGCGCCGCTCGCTGGCTATCTTGCAGTGGAGCCGCCACAGGGCGGATGGGGCGAGTACTTCCAGACGCCCTCCATCACGCCCGTGCGGGACTACGCCTTTACGCGCCAAGCGCGCGCCTGGGAGATCGGCGGCACGGCGAACTACCCGGGCGCGATCGCGCTCGGGGCGTCGATCGGGCTCATCCGCGACGTCGGCACCGAGGTTATCGCCGACCACGTGCGCGCGCTGACGGACCAGCTCATCGAGGGGCTCGACCGGCTCGGTATCGACGTCGTCACGCCGCGCGCGCCGGAGCACCGCTCCGGGATCGTCACGTTCAGCGTCGGCGACGCGAAAGCGAACGTGGCGCTGATGGAGCAACTGCTGGAGCGACAGGTGCTGGTCTCGGTGCGCTACACGTCCGGCGTCGGCGGCGTGCGCGTCTCCAGCCATCTGTACAACAACGCCGATGACATCGCGCGGTTGCTCGAGGTGCTGGTCGAGTGGCAGCGCCAGAGCATGTCCGGCTGAGCGGTATGGCCCGCGCCTTCAGATACAGGAGCGTGCGGCTGTACCACGCCAATTGTCTCGAATGGCTCGCCAGGCAGCCCGACGCCTCGGTCCATGCCGTTGTGACCGATCCGCCCTACGGCCTGGTCGAGTACCACCCCGAGCAGCAGAAGAAGCTCCGCGGCGGTCGCGGCGGAGTGTGGCGCATCCCGCCGTCCTTCGATGGTCATCGCCGCTCGCCGCTGCCTCGCTTCACCACGCTCGGCCCGCGCGAACGCGAGCGGCTGGGGCAGTTCTTCAAGCAGTGGGCTGTCCTGTTGTCGCCCGTGCTGGTCCCCGGCGCGCACGTGCTGGTGGCGTCCAATCCGCTGCTTTCGTATCTGGTCAGCGCGGCTCTGGCCGAGGCGGGGCTCGAACGTCGTGGCGAGATCGTGCGACTGGTCATGACCCTGCGCGGTGGCGACCGTCCCAAGAATGCGCATCGCGAGTTTCCCGACGTGAGCGTGATGCCTCGCTCCATGTGGGAGCCGTGGCTGCTGTACCGCAAGCCGCTCGAGGGTCGCGTGCAGGACAACCTACGCCGCTTCGGCACGGGCGCCCTCAGACGCGTCTCCGACGAGCGGCCTTTTGGAGATGTGATCCAGTCGCATCCGACGCGCGCCGCCGAACGCGCGCTGGCGCCGCACCCGAGCCTCAAGCCTCAGGACTTCCTCAGGCAGGTCGTGCGCGCCTCTCTACCGCTGGGACGCGGCGTCGTGCTCGACCCGTTTGCCGGTTCCGGTTCGACGCTCGCGGCTGCAGCGACAGTGGGCTACGAAGCCGTCGGCGTCGAGTCGGATGCCGCGTACTTCCGCATCGCGAAAGACGCCATTCCGGCGCTTGCCGCGTTGGACATTCCGGCTCCGTGACACGCGCGGCGGCAGCGCGCGTCGAGTCAGCTCGGGAAGACTTCCCGCACCAGCGCCTTGATGGCGGCTTCCACCGCCTCGTCGCTGGTCTTCGACACCCGCCAGCCGAGGTCGGCGAGCTTTCCGGGATCGAGTCGTGACTGCGGCACGTCCCCGGGCCACCCGCGCGTGCCGCCCGTGTAGCGGATCTGCGCGTCGGGATAGGGCGACGCGGCGACGCACAGCTCGGCGATGCGGCGCACGGACGTGTAGTCCGGCGGTGCGATGTTGAAGACGCTGAGCTGCTCGGTGGCGTTGTCGAGCCCGAACAATATCGCGTCGATGCAGTCGGAGACGAAGACGTAGGGCTTGGCCTGGCTGCCGTCGCCCAGCACCTCCAGCTCGCGACCAGCGGTCGCCTGGAGCTTCTTGAAGAAGTCGAGCGCCGCACCGTGGGTGCCGCGTGGGCCGACCACGTTGCCGAAGCGGTAGATGCACGCGCGGAGCCCGAAGCACTCCACAAACGCGCTGATGAGCGATTCGCCCGCGAACTTGCTTGCCCCGTACAGCGAGATCGGCAGGTGCCCGAGGTCCATCTCCGCGCAGAAGGCGGCGGTGTCGCCGTACACCGTGCCCGAGGACGAGAACACGATGCGCGGCGTCTTGGTGCGGCGCATCGCCTCGAGCACGTTCCATGTTGCGATCGTGCCCTGCTCGAGGTCGAGCCGGGGATTTTCCAGCCCCCAGCGCGCCTCCGGGTTGGCCGCCAGGTGGAACACGACGTCGTGGCCGCGCATGGCTTCGGTCACCGCATCCAGGTCGAGCAGCTCGCCGACGACGAGCTTGCATGCGCCGGAGTCGAGATGCTTGGCGATGAACTCGCGTTTGCCGATGCTCAGATTGTCGTAGACCGTGACCGTGCCGCGCTCGACCAGCTTGTCGACAAGATGGCTGCCGATGAAGCCGGCCCCGCCCGCGACGAAGTAGCGCGTCGTTGCGCCGTCCTTTCCCATGACGCCGGCATCGTGCTGCGGCGTCGCGGATTTGGCAAGCGATGTGGTCTACGCGCTACTTCACGCTCTCCCACTTCATCGCGTTCTTCTGCAGCGACGGGTGGGAGACCATCAGGTGCCAGACCACCGCCTGGAACGCCTCGGTGTGTGGAGTCACCGTCTCGGCGTTGACCGTGGGAACGACGATGCAGGCGTCGGCGACCTTTGCGGTGTAGCCACCGTCACGCCCCACCACGCCGCCGACGCTCGCGCCGACCTCCTTCGCGAGCCCGAGCGCCCGCACCAGGTTCGCGCTCACGTTCTTTTCGAGATTGCCACCGCCGACCGAGAACACGAGCAGCATGTCGCTCTTGTCGAGGCGACTGACCTTCAGCCATTCGCTGAAGCTCGACTCCCAGCCGTCGTCGTTCACCCGCGCAGTCAGCTCGGAGACGTTGTCGGTCGGCGTGTACGCCTCGATGCCGCAGATCTTCCGGAAGTCGTTCACTGCGTGCGAAGCGTTGCCTGCGCCACCACCGACCCCGAGGATGAACAAGCGGCCGCCGCGGTCGCGGAGCTGGGAGAGCAGTGCGACCAGACGCTCGACCTTCTCGGCGTCGAGCTGCTCCAGAATGCGGGTGGCTTCAGCGAAGTACTGTTCGGCGTAGCTCATGCTCGTGTCCCTCGGGTTTCGACGGGACGGCGAACCTACCCGCGCGCGGAGCAGCGCGCGGCCAAATCCGACATCCGGCCGGCCCGAGACAAAAAAACACAGCGGTTACGACGGAGGGGGGGAACGTCGTAACCGCTGTGCGGAGTTTTCGGCAGTAGCTGGCCGACCCTCGGGCCTTCCTTGGCTACCACCGCCAGGGAGTAATGCAGGCGCCGTTCCATACTGGGTCACGCGCTGCGTCAGGCACTTGACTGCTATCAAACGCCTAGATGTTTCAGATCTGAAATTTCACTCCTGCAGCAACGAAACCAGAACACGAGGCTTGCTTGCCTTGCGACACGAGCCGGGCGGGGAGCCGAGGGCGTGCATTTTACCTCTATGCACGCTTCGAGTAGTCCGCAAGTTGTCCACAGCTCATTGGCCGGATCAGGGTGACGAAAGTGGGTCCGGGCCCCGTAGAGCCTTCACCGGACCGGGGCTGCCAGGACCCTCCCCCTCCACCCTGGATCCCGGGTCGTTCGGCAGTGGCTCGGAGGCGTCCTTCGCCTGGGCGGTCGTGGGGCTGCCGGGGGTGCTGGTGTCGGGGCTCTCCTCGGGCGCGGTGACCACACCGAGGCCGGCCTGCACGGCGCGTGCTGTCAATTCGTCGTAGCGCATGGGTTCCCCTCTAGACTTGGTCGGTGCACTGCATGCGCCGTGCCCAGGCCGTGCGATCGCGCACTTGGCCCTTTCCGCCGCGCATTCGGTTCGTTCGCGCCCCTCCAGGGCTGCAGGGGGTGCGTCGTCCTGCCGCGATCGGGGCGCTTCGCTACGCGCGCTATTCGCGGCGGTACAACCACCATGTGCCGCGTTGTGCGACGAGGTGGATGCTGGGATCGGGGTCGAACAACTGGTGCGGATCGATGCGATGGCGCACCAGGAAGGTGTTGAACCAGGCGCCCTGCTTTTTCACGCGGAAGTATTGCGGCGTGAACTCCCACTGGTCGGGAACCCGCGGCGGCACCACGCCACCCTTCCTGTAGCGCACCGGATAGGTCCCCCACATGGCGAAGTGGAAGTCGAGCCAACCGCCCTTCTCGGCCTGGACCCAGGCTGGCAGGTGCGTGAAGGGCGAGCGTGTCCGGTCTGTCCCGCTGTGGTCGTACACCAGGTAGAAGAGCCGGGGCGCGCGCGGGATCTTCGTGATGATCTCGCGGAAGTCCCAGGTGAGTTGGTCGAAGTCGTGCCACTGCCGCGCGACGAGGTAGCCCATGCTGCCCGTGGTCACGGCGATCGCAGCGACCGCGCAGAGGCGCATCCAACTCGGGCGCGGCAGGTCCGGCACGACGGCCACCAGAATGAACGCGGCGCCGATGGCTTCCCTGGGGAAAATGTACCACCAGGTGCCCATGCCCATAGGCAACACGAAGTAGGCGAGCAGGTGCCCGCATGCCAGCAGCACCGGAAGCGCCGTGACGCCGACCGCCCAGCGTCGATCTTCGGGCGCGTGTTGGTTCGCGCGCCAACGCCGCGCGGCCAGCCATGCGGTCGATGCCAGGAGCACGACGAACGTTGCGAGCATTCCCAGCGCGATGTGCCGTTCGTGTACGCCGGTGGTTCCGCGATAGCTCTTGAACAGATAGCCCGGCAGCTCGTGCCAGCGCTTGGCGTGGAACGAGAGATGTCCGAGGCCCACGTCGAGCGCTGGCGGACGCGCGAGCATCCACACGCCGAACAGCGCTGCTGCGCCGACCCAGGGCACGACGACCGGGCGGATGCGGCGTGTGGCCGGATACATCACCGCCGTGGTCGCCACGATGGCCAGCAGTGCGAACGGGAAGCGGTAGACGTGAGTGAAGAACAGGAACAGCAGGGCTGCGCCGAGCGCCACCTGGTGGCGCCGTGACGGGCGGTCGAGCGCGAGCAGCGCACAGCCGATACACGCTGCGTACAGTCCTGTGGCTCCGACGAAGTTGAGAAAGCCGTAGTGCGACACGTCGGTCCAGGCGAAGCCCAGGCCGAGCAGCCCCCACAGTGGGCTCTTCCTCATGCCGTGGAAGAGCACGGCCAGGCCGGCCGGCAGGAGCAGCAACATGGCAATCGCCATGCCCTTGGCCGCCCAGGTGACCGGCATGACGAAGGAGAGCGCCGCTCCGATCAAGTAAGCACTGACGTAGGGAACCTGGAACGGGTGCAGCGTGAACTGCTCGTGGAAGTGCCAGGACGGGTCGTCGTAGTGGCGGAAGATGGACATCTGCGCCGCGTGGAACGGCAGATCCGTCATCGGCGGGTAGTGGACGACCGTGAACGGGTAGACGACGACGTATAGCGTCGCTGCCGCCGCAACCAGCCAGGTCAGGGCCCGGATCGGCTCGGCTTTCGCGCGGTCCAGCGCGGCGGCAAGTGCGGCGGCGGCGCGGCCCGGCATGGCTGGCGGTTATACCGCACGTCGCCGGGATGATTGTCAGCGCGAAAATTGTGGCAGGCTCCGTGCTCATGCCTGCCGCGCGCTACCTCTGGCTGGCCGTGCCCGTTCTGGGCCTGGCGGAGCTCGCGGGGCATTTCTATCTCGCGGGCAGAGCACCGCGGCTCGCCGAGTGGCAGGAGCAGAAGGCAACGATCGCGGCTCTCGAGCGGCCCGGCGAGCTGGTGGTCGTGGCACCGCACTGGGCCGACCCGCTGGCGCGCCTGGCGTTCGGTCAGCGCTTGATGCCGATGCGCGACGAAGCCCGCCCCGACGACACGGCCTACCCACGCGCGATCGAGATCAGCATCCTCGGCCAGCGGGCACCGGAGCTGTCGGGCTGGCGTACGGTGGAGGAAAAGCAGGTCGGACGCTTCCACTACCGCGTGTTGGACAATCCGTCGCCGGCGAAGGTCCTGTACAACTTCGTCGATCACATCGACCCGGCGGATGCCGAGGCCTACCAACAGCAGGGCACGAGGCGGCGCGACTGCCGGTGGAATCCACACGCCCGCCGCAGCGACGGCGATCTACTCGGTCACGTGGCGTTTCCGGGGCGGCGCTTCGAGTGCGGCCGGCGCGAGAGCATGTTCGTGGGCGTCACGATCATCGACGACCAGAACGACTACCGACCGCGCCGCTGCATCTGGGCCCACCCGCCCGGAGGTGGGCCGACTGTCGTGCACTTCAAGAACGTGCCGATCGGTCACACTATCCACGGCTATGGCGGGCTGAGCTGGTTTCTTACGCGCGACGGCGTGGGAACGCCGGTCGAACTGACGGTGAAGATCGACGGGCAGGCCATCGGCACCGTCGTCCACCACGACACGCAGGGCTGGAAGGGATTCGACCTGCCGACGGGCGCGCACGCCGGCCACACCGCCGACGTGGAGTTCGACGTGCGGAGCGACAACCCGGACCGGCGCGGCTTCTGTTTCTACGCGGACACCCGATGAGCCGGACGCGACGCTTCCTGTCCCGGTCGATAGACCCGCTCATCGCGCTCGCGCTCGGGGCAGGCTACGTCTGGCTGCTGCTCGCCACGGTAAAGAACCTCGGTTACGCGCGCGACGAGGGATTCTACTTCCAGGCGGCCAAGAGCTACGGGCACTGGTTCGATCTGCTCACCACGCACCCGAAGCAGGCGCTGCAACAGATCACGGTGGATCGCTACTGGTCGGCGAACCACGAGCACCCAGCGCTGATGAAGTCGCTGTTCGCGCTATCGCACAAGTACCTGTTCCGCCACTGGCACTGGTTCTCCGAGGAAGGCACGTCGATGCGCTTCCCCGGCATGGTGGTCAGCGCACTGGCGGTATCGACGACGTACCTGTGGGGCCGGCAGGCGATCGGGCGGTTGGCGGGGCTGGTCGGCGCGCTTCTGCTCGCGATGATGCCGCGCGTCTTCTACCACTCGCACCTCGACTGCTTCGACATGCCGGTCGCGTCGGTGTGGCTGATCACGGCGTACGCCTACTGGCGCTCGCTGGAGCGCGGTGGGTGGGCGTGGCCGATCGCGACGGGGGTGATGTACGGCCTCTTGCTGGATACGAAGCACAACTCGTGGCTTCTGCCGTTCGCGCTGATCGCGCATCTGCTCATCACGCGCGGCGGCAAGCTATGGCGCGATCTGCGCGGCGGACGCATCCCCGTGCCGAGCGCGCTGTTCGCCATGGTGACGATCGGACCGGCGGTCTTCTACCTGGGGTGGCCGTGGATCTGGCACGACACGGGCAAGCGGCTGGCGGCCTATGTTGCCTTCCACATGGGCCATGTCTACTACAACATGGAGTTCCTCGGTCACACCTACTGGAAGCCGCCGATGCCGCGCGGCTACGCCTGGGTGATGACGGCTGCGACGGTACCCGGGATCACGCTGCTTCTGTTCGTGATCGGTTTCGTGGCCAGTTTCCTGTACGCCTACGGCGACAGGCTGGGCGCGCTGGGGCGCCGCATCGGCCTCGAGCCGCACGCGCGCGACGCCCGGCGCCATTCGAACGACGTATTGTGGGCGCTGGGTCTGTTCATCAACTACGCGCCCTGGCTGTCGCACCACACGCCGATCTTCGGCGGGACCAAGCACTGGATGACGGCCTATCCGTTCCTGTGCCTGTTTGCCGCCCGCGGCTTTGCGTTGGTCCTCGAGAAGCTCAAGGGGCTCGGGCGCGAGCGCTTCGGACCGGGCTTCGTGCGGACGCGCGCCACCGAGCTCTTGCTGGGGGCGAGCGTGGTCACCGGGCCTATCGTGATGACGCTGCATTCCCACCCCTGGGGGCTGTCGGCCTACACGCCGCTGGTCGGCGGCGCGTCGGGCGCGGCCACGCTCGGGTTGAACCGGACTTTCTGGGGCTATACGACCGGCGCCGAGGTTGGCTACATCAACAAGCACGTGTCCAGGAACGGCGTCCTGTACCTGCACGACACGGCCTTCCAGAGCTGGGACATGCTGCGCGCCGACGGACGCGTGCGCAATGATATCCGTCCCACGCTGAACATCGCGTCGTCGAGCTATGCGCTCTACCACCACGAGCCGCACATGCACCACGTCGAGTACCAGATCTGGGTCGACTACGGCACCGACGCTCCGGTGCACATGGGCGTCTACGATGGCGTGCCGGTGATCTGGATCTACGCGCGCCCCAGGCACCCGCCCGGCGGAGGTTGACGCCCCCCGGGGCGCGGCGCTACCGCTGGGCCATGAAGAAGCTGCATCGACCCGACCTGTACGGCTGGTCCGTGTTCGACGAAGCACGCGATATCGACTTCCACGGGGTGCTGTGGGTGCGCGATGGCGGCAACGTGCTGTTCGACCCGCTGCCGCTGTCGGAGCACGATGCCGCTCACCTCGAACGCCTGGGCGGTGCGTCGCTGATCGTGATCACCAACTCGGACCACGTGCGCGCCGCCGCCGCGATTGCCGAACAGACCGGCGCGCGTGTGGCCGGGCCCCGCGCGGAGCGCGAGCACTTTCCCGTCAAGTGTGACCTGTGGCTGGGCGAGGGCGACGAGCCTGTGCCGTGGCTCTCCGTTGTGGAGCTCGACGGCTCCAAGACGCCGGGTGAGCTAGCGCTGATCCTCGAGGGGACCACGCTGGTGACGGGCGATCTCGTGCGCGCGCACGAAGCGGGTCGTCTGACGCTGCTGCCCGAGCCGAAGCTCGCCGACGTGCGTCGCGCCCGGGAATCGGTGCGGCGGCTCGCGCAGAAGGGGCCGTTCGACGCGGTGCTGGTGGGCGATGGCTGGCCGGTGTTCCGTGACGGCAGCGGCGTGCTCGGAGAGCTGGTGGAGGCGTTCGGCACCTGATGCGGCTGGGGCGGGGCGCGATAGGGGCGCTGGCCCTGCTCACCGCTATCATCGCGGCCGCGCAGATCGTCTTCTACTTCCCGCGCACGGTAGACGACCTGTTCATCTCGCTGCGCTACGCGGATCACTTCACGCACGGACTGGGCCTGGTCTATAACCCCGGCCAGCGCGTCGAGGGCTTCAGCAGTCCGCTCTGGCTGCTCCTGCAGAGCCTGGGCATGTTGCTCGGCATCGAAGGCGTGGTAGCGACCAAGCTGCTGTCGCTGCTTTCACTGGGCTTTCTGTTCTGGCTTTCGTGGAGCTACGCGCGGCGCCTTCTGCAGGTGGGGCCGGTGCTTTCGGTGCTGCTGCTCGCGGCGCTGGCGGCCGATTCGTACGTCATGAGCTGGGGCCTTCTGGGGCTCGAAACGCCGTTGTATCTGGCGTTGCTGCTCGCCTGGCCGCTGGCGCTTGCCCGGCATCTGGCGCGCGGCACGCGTCGCACCGCCGGGCTGTGCGTGCTCTCGGGCCTCGCGCTCGCTCTCGCCCGGCCCGAAGCACCGATGTACGTCGCGCTGTTGGGCGCGGCCCAGGTGCTCGAGCCGCGACCAGGACGCGCTCTCCGTCGGCGTGTGCGGCGCGCGCTCGCACCCGCGCTCGTGCTGATCGGGTTGGCGCTGCTGCTGCTCGCCCTGCGCCATGCGTACTACGGCCTGTGGCTGCCGCACACGTACTACGCCAAGCGCGGCCATGGTTTCGAACTCGCCAAGCTCTCGCAGCTGTTCGGCAATGGCGCGTCGGTCTACGAGATCGCGTTTCTTTCGGCGGGGCTTTTGTCGGCGCTCTGGCTCGCCGTATGGCGGCGGCACGCTGCGCCGCTCGTGGGCATGCTGTCGTGCCTCCTGTTCGTGTGCGTGGTGCTGCCGGACTGGATGCCCAACCAGCGCCACGCGCTGCCCGTGTGGCTGTTCGGGCTGCTGTCGCTGGGGGCCGCCGCCGCCGCGCTGCTGCGGCGCGCACCGCGGCAGCGCTGGCTGTACGTTCCAGGTGCGGCCGCTCTCGCACTGATCGCGATGACGGCCGTCTACCAGGCGCAGATCGACAGTCGCTACTCCTTTCGCGAGCACCAGAGCCACGAGGGGCACTGGCTCCAACCGAAGACCGCCGATGCCTTCCGCGATTCGTGGCTGTCGCTCCGGCACATTCCGCCGCCCGAAGTGGCCTCGATGCGCATCGGCGAGATGGGCATGATCGAGCAGCTGTTCCGTGTGCTCGATGCTTCCCGGAAGCCGGAGTCGGAGAGCTGGTACGTGGGTCGCGACATCGGGCGCGTCGGCTACTACTCGCCGGTGCGCATCTTCGACGAGGACGGGCTCTTCACACCGGCCGTGACCGAAAGCGGACCGTGGCGCGAGAGCGGCGACGTCACGGCGAGGCTGTTCCGCAGAGCCTTCGCCCATCATCCCGTGGCCGCCGAGCTGTTCGATGCCTGGCCCTTCGCGGCCGCCCGGCTCAGGAGCGAGCTCGAACGCGATTACAGGCCGATCGACAGAGGCTGGAACTTCCCGGTCGGGCTCGAGCGGAACACGAGCCAGCCTCCGTCGCCCCGCCAGGCGCTGCGGCGCTACGAGCGTGTGGCCGATCGCTTCCCGCACTCGTTCTACCTGGCCACGCTGTATGGCGAGAGCGTGGGAGGCGCTGTCGCGCGCCGGGTCGCCTACATGCGGCGCATCCTGTCCGCCGGGGGCAGCTTCGAACGCGACAGCGCGCCGCCTGGTCTCACTGCCGCCGGTGTCAGCTTCGGACAGGACGCCATCAAGCTCCTGGGCTGCGAGCTGTCGAAATCCGTCGTGCACCCGGGCAGCGACGTGCTGCTGCGCTGCTACTTCTCGGCGACCCGTCCGGTGAAGCGGCGGCTCAGGGTGTTCGTGCATCTGCTCGACCCCGACGGGCACTACGTGCTGTCGGCCGATCACGCGCCCTGCGCTGGTCTGTTCGGCGTGCCGCAGTGGAAGCCGGGGCACATCGTGCTCGATGTGGCGCCGGTTACCATCCCGGCCTCGTTCGCTCCCACGACGCTCCGCCTCCGCATCGGCCTGTTCGACGACCTCGGACGCATGCCCGCGCAGCCCAAGTCGCTGGTCGACAAAGAAAACCGCGCGCTCGGTCCGACGCTGCGCGTGGTGCAGTGACGCAGGCACCGACGCCGCAACCGAAGCGGGGCGGGGCGGGTCCTGGCGGCTCTGGCGGCGCGGGCGGGATGTCGGGCGCGGACGGCGGGACCTGAGGCGCAGCGGAGCTGCCGTAGCCGCAGCAGCCGTCGTACGCGGCGGGCTTTCGAGGGTTTTCCTGCTGCCTAGTCGTCCAATCCGAGCCCCTGGAGGATTCTCGGGACGTGCTTGTCCACGCGGGCGGTGCGCGTCTTGGCGAGCTTGGCCTGGGAGAAGTAGTAGATGTACGCGCGCTGCCGACCCGGGGTCAGCTTGGCGAAGGCGGCCCTGAGCTTTGCGTTCCTGGCGAGCCTGGACTCGAACTCCTCGGGCAGCTCGTAGTCCTCCGTCTTCTTCATCTGGACCTTGCGCCCGGCGCGCTCGTTCGCGATCGCCTCGCGCAGATAGGCCTTCACGGTCTTCTCGAGCTTGTTCACATCCCCGACGCTCGTGAAGCGGATCTGCCGCGCGGCCTGCACGTTCTTCGTCTGCTGGATGAGCACCTCCTTGGGGTCCTTCAGCAGGGCGCCCTTGTGGAACAGGATGGCGCAGTACTCCTTGAAGCCGTGGATGAGCGCGACATTCTTGCCGTCGAGCGCGTAGCAGGGCTTGCCCCACTTCAGCTCTTCGTCGAGCCCCGTCGCGAGCAGGATCTCGCGGAGCTTCTCGAACTCCGCGCGCCATGTCTTCTGCCGCTTCAGAAATGCGTCGACCTGGGGGTTCATCGTCGTCCTCCTGCGTCCGGCGAGGCGCGAGCGCGTGCGTTGGCGCGCTCGGACCAGTGTAACCCCTGGAGACGCCAGGGTAGGTCCCGGGATCGCTCGCTACGGTGCCGCCCGGAACAGCCGCTCGAAATTCTCGGCGAGCTGGGCCCCCACGCTTTCGACGGGCTCGTTCCAGAGCTCGGCCGCGTAGTCGGCGGTGACGCGCACGTTGGCCGGTTCGTTGTCGCTGCCGCGCTCGGGGGCCAGGTAGGGGCAATCGGTCTCGAGCAGCACGCGATCGCGCGGCAACGTCTCCAGCATGCGCGTGAAAGCCTCGTTCTTGCGCGCGTTGGCCGGAATCGACAGGTAGTGGCCGTGCTCGGCGATGCGGCGCGCGAGCTTCACCCGACCGCCGAAGCAGTGCCAGTCCACGCGCTCGGCACCCATTTCCGAGAGGATCTCGAAGCAGCGCGCCTCGCGCTTGCGCGTGTGGATGATGATGGGCTTGTCGGCCTCCATGGCGATCGTCACCAGCTTCCGGAACACTGCTTCCTGGCGCTCCCAGAACTCGCCGGGCACCCAGTAGCCGTCCAGACCGATCTCGCCCACCGCGAACGCCTCGTCGACGTGGCTCCGCACCCACTCGACGGCTTCCTCCGCCGGGACGGGGTCGTCGTCGCGCGGGTAGTCGACGCCGGCGGCCACCATCTCCGGCAGCACGGCGTCGACCGGATACAGGCCGAACGCGGGGCGCACCAGACTTTCGCGGGCTGCGAGCGCGCGCGTGCGCTCGTTGTCCGCCGGGTTCAGTCCGTTGGAGATGATGGTCGTGACTCCAGCGGCCCTGGCGCGTTCGAGCACGGCGTCCAGCTCGGGCAGGAGCCGCGGGTGGGTGAGGTGAGCGTGGACGTCGAACAGGCCCATGGGGCCGGCAGTGTAGCGCGTCGGCAGTGACGGCGCGGCTATCCAGTCAGCCAGACGGCTTCGCAGTGCTTCTGTGCCGAGCAGCGCGCGACCAGATCCTTGGGATAGACCGGCGCGCACTCGGGGCAGGCCCCCACACCCTCGCACACCAGCGAGCTGAAGCGCGCTTCGTCGCTGATCGCGACGAGGTGCGCGCGGTCCAGCTCGCCGCCGCACTCGCAGCAGGACGTGGTGCGGATGCGGCAGTCGGTGTCGGTCGTGCAGGCGGTGGCGCTGTCGGCGAGCACGTCCACCACCCGGCAGTGCTGCGACGTGCAGGCGGCAACCAGCGTCGGATCCCGCTCCATGTAGCAGGCGGGGCAGGGCGTGTTGGCGCACTTGTCCTGCACCCAGGCGCTCGCGCGATCCTTGTTGATGCCGATGGCGTCGCCGCGCGTGGCGGCGGTGCAGGCCCCGCAACAGCTCGCGGGCCGGACCAGGCACTCGGCGCTCGTCGTGCAGTCGTCGTAGCTGGTGCTGCCGCCCGCGCCCGCGCCGCCACCGGCTTCCGCGCCGGCGTCGGCCGTCAAGGGGAGCGTCTTTCCGCCGCAGGCACCAGCCACGCCGAGTGCCAGCGCCGCCAACACCGCGACTCGTACTGCCCTCATTCTCGCCTCCCTGGTTCAACCTGCGTCCGGCAAGCCGGCGCGCAAGCCGTCCGGGCGGCGCCGGTCGTGCCCGGTGCTATCTTCCCCGCGAGGGGGGATATGAAATGACACGCGTGCTCTTGACCGGCGCGACCGGTTTCGTGGGCAGGTACCTGCATCCGGCGCTCGTGCGGGCTGGCTTCGATGTGGTGTGCGCCAGCCGCCGTGCCGCGGAGATGGCCGTGCGCGAGCCATCACGGAAGTGGGTGCGCTTCGACGTGGAGAGCGCGGAGACGCTGGCGCCCGCGCTCGAGGGAGTCGACGCTGTCGTCTATCTCATCCATTCGATGGGCGAGGCCGGCGACTTCGAGGCTCGCGAACGGACATCGGCCACGAGCTTCCTGCGCGCGGCAGAGCGAGCGGGCGTGGGACGCATCGTCTATCTCGGCGGCGTCGCACCCGCGGGCAGGCCCTCGCGGCATCTGCAGAGCCGGCTTGGCACCGGCGAGCTTCTGCGTGGCGGCAGCGTGCCGACGCTCGAGCTGCGCGCCGGGATGATCATCGGAGCGGAAAGCGAGAGCTGGCGCATCGTGCGCGACCTGGCCGCGCGCCTGCCGTTCATGGTGTTGCCGCGCTGGCTCCAGAACCGTTCCCAGCCGGTCGCCATCGACGACGTGGTGGCCGCCATTGTCGTCGCTCTGGAGCTCGAGCCCGAGGTCGGCGGAGTCTTCGATCTGCCCGGACCCGAGTCGCTGACCGGCGAGCAGCTCCTGATGCGCGTCGCACATCTGATGGGCGTACGCCCGTACACGGTCCGCGTGCCTCTGCTGACTCCACGGCTGTCGAGCTACTGGTTGAAGCTTGTCACCAGCGCCGAGTTCGGGGTTGCGCGCGAGCTGGTCGAGGGGCTGACCAGCGACCTGGTCGCGAAGGATGAAGGCTTCTGGCGCTTCATGCCCGGGCACGAGCTCATGTCTTTCGATGCGGCTGCGCGGAAAGCTCTCGATGCCGAAACCGCCTCACTACCCATCAAGACGCGCGCCGTCGAGTGGATGCTGCAACACATGGGGCGCGCGAGCTGATTGGGCTAGCCGCCGATGTACGACATCTCGATGCGCCTGAGGCCCGCTGTGCGGCTCGAGCGGAGCTCGGAGTAGCGGTCGTCACGTTGCGCCCAGATGCCGCGGAGCAGCTCGGCGATGGCGGCGTCGTCCGCGCCAGAGCGCAGGGGCGCGCGGATGTCCGTACCCGCCGCCGCGAACAAGCAGCCGTAGATCGTGCCCTCGGCGCTCAGACGGGCGCGTGTGCAGCCGGCGCAGAAGGGCTCGGTGACGCTGGTGATGATGCCGATTTCGCCTTCGCCGTCGCGGTAGCGGTAGCGGCGTGCCACCTCGCCCGGGTAGTTCGGGTCGACTGGCTCGAGCGGCAGCTTGGCAGCGATGCGCTCGACGATCTCGCGACCAGGCACGACCTCGTCGAGCCGCCAGCCGTTGGTCAGCCCCACGTCCATGTACTCGATGAAGCGCACGATGTGTCCGCTGCCCTTGAAGTGACGCGCGAGCTCCACCAGCGTGTGATCATTGGTACCACGGCGGACCACGGCGTTGATCTTGATCGGCTGAAGGCCCGCCGCCGCAGCCGCCTTGATGCCGGCGAGGACGTCGCCCGGGCCGTAGTCGGCGTCGGTCATGCTGCGGAACACGGCTTCGTCCAGCGAGTCCAGGCTCACGCTCACGCGACCCAGGCCCGCATCGGCAAGCGCCGTGGCGTGCTTGGCCAGAAGCGAGCCGTTGGTGGTGAGCGCGGTCTCGACGCCCGTGTCGGCGATCATCTTGACCAGCTTGGAGACTTCCGCCCGGAGCAAGGGCTCGCCGCCGGTGAGCCGCACCTTGCGCAACCCGTGGTTGGCCAGGATGCCGACGACGCGCGCGATCTCCTCGAAGCTCAACAGGTCGCGCCTCGGCAGGAAGTGGAAGCCCGGCCCGAAATGCTCGCGCGGCATGCAGTAGCGGCAACGGAAATTGCAGCGATCCGTCACGCTCACGCGCAGGTCGAGAAGTGGCCGGCCGCGCCGGTCGCGGGGGGCGGTGCTGTCGGGATCGGGGCTCATGGGGCTTGCGGAAGGTAGCATCGGGCCGGGGGGCTGCAGCGTCGAGTGGCAGGCCCCGATCTAGTTCACTTCGACGCGGACGCTGCCCTTGAGGCTCGCAACCGGCACCAACGCTTGCGGGTCGACAAGTACGGTGTCGACCTCCGCCGGTTGCACCTCGACTTTCACGTCCACGCCTGGTGGCCGCTTCTTCGTGAGGCTCTGGACCAGGCTGGACAGCGAGCGGGGCCCGAGCGCGAGGTCGATGGGCAGCGCCACCCGCGCCAGCCGCTGCACGCGGGCGGGAAGCTCGCTGCCGGCGAGCTCCGCGACCCGGTCGGCTTGCCCTGGTGCGAAGCGCACCTGGCCGAGCCGGATGCGGGAAGCCTGGGCGTCGTAGTAGGGCTCTCCGATCAGCCAGGCGTCGCCGCACACGGCGCCATCGAGCGTGACGGCGAGCGCGACCACGGCCTTGCCGTCGACCTCGGCGCCGCGGGCGCGCGCGCCGGTGATGCGTGGCTGCCCGTCCTGGGCGAGTGAGCGGCTCAGATCCGCAGACACGTCGCTCCAGTCGATATGGATCGGCACGTCCAGGCGGACGTCGCGGGGCACCTTGTCGTCGAGCTCGGGCGCAGGCAGCGCGCGCTTCGGCGCGTCGCGCCGTTCGCTGCAGGGCTCCTCCACGCCCAGCTTGCCGAACACCGCTAGGCGCGTCGACAGGGTGTCGTGAGCCAGCGCTGGCTTCGACTGCACGAGCCGGCTCGGCTGAACGCGCGCGCACAGCGAGCTGCCGAGTGCGATCGGCAGATCCAGGAGCTGCCACGCAGCCTCCGCCTCGGGGCGCAGGGACGGCACGGAGCGATCGATGCGGCGCTGGATCCCGGCGGACTGCTGCCGCGCGACGTCCTTGAGCTGGGGCGTCACATCCATGCCGATCGGCTCGAGCACGCAGCCCCGGGTGACGCTCACTCCCACGCGGCTCCGCCCCAGGGTGTAGTTCTTGTCGAGGGCCAGCGGCAGCCGCACCGTGGAGACGAGCAGTGGACTGCAGTGCCCGTACTCCGGACAGAACGGGCCGATCGGTTTGCAGACGGCGATGTGCGCGCGGATCGGCGTCTGGACGAGTAGATCGCTGCCGCGCATGCCGAAGTGGAAGGCGCCGCGCCGCACGACGTAGGTGGCCTGCCCGGGCGCGCCGACGTTCCGGTTCCGCGCCTGCGCGAGCACGACCGGCACGCGGCTCGACAGTTCGCGTCCGAGGCGGCGCGTGTCGATCGCGACGTCCACGGCGATGTGCGATTTTGGCGCCTGGACGGCCGGCGCCTCCGCGAAGTCGGGCTGCGTTCCCGGCAGTCGAGCGCTGCACTGTCCGGGCGCCGAAGCGTGCGCGGGCCCGGCGTGCGGACCGCAAGCGGCGACCAGCCCCAGCGCGGCGACCCAGACCAGGGCGATCGAACGCATCGGGCGCAGCATAGTACGGGCGCCCGCGTCGCGCCCGGGGACCGTGACGAAGCTCGCTCCGAAGCGACGTTCCCGGAGCTAGCGCTTGTGGGCGTGGTAGAGCCAGACACCGGGCAGGATGAAGCGGCTCTCGACCACGTCGAGCCCCGCGCCGCGGAGCAGCCGCTGCTGATCGGCGGGTCCGCGGTAGACCGCGCCGGGCACGTTGATGCTGCGGCTGCTCTGGCCTGGTAGGTAGGCGAGCGGACCAGTCGTGAGGCTGGCCTGCAGGAACGTTCCGCCGCTTTCCAGCACGCGCGCCATCTCGGCGAACGCGCGTTCGCCTTCCAGGTAGAAGTGCGAGGAGATGGTGTTGAACACCAGATCGAACGAACCCGGTTCGAACGGCAGGTCGTACACGCTGCCCTCGCGGAGCTCGACGTTGCGGCCGAAGTCCTTCGCCTTCGCCCGCGCCAGCATCGCCGGCGACAGGTCGACGCCTGCCAGCGTTGCTTCCGGCCAGCGCCGTGCCGCCGCCACCAGAAGCTCTCCCGTGCCGCAGCCGATGTCGAGGATCCGGCGCGGCGCGAGTCCTTCGGTTTTCTCCAGCAGGCGCCGGTGGATCCGCGAGTACAGCGTCCACTGGAAGACCGGCCGATCGTAGACGTGGCTCCAGATCCGGAACAGGCCCCGGACGAGCAGCTGGCTGGGCGTGGTGGTCACCGGCGCCTGGCAGCGTGGCCGGGCCAGGACGCGCTGGCAAGCTTGACCGTCCGGGGATGGTGGTAGGCTCCGGGACCGTGAAGCTCTACCGGTTCGACGGGGTGGACGAGGAGCTGGAGCTCCTGCCACTGGCGGCGCGGCGTGCGCTCGACCGCGCCGGGCTCAAGCTCTCGCGCGAGGGGTGGCAGAGCCTGCCGGGCTCGCAACGGCGCAGGATCGTCGAAGCCGGTTCAGGCACGTTCGTCGATCTCAAGCCGGTCCACGTGGCCATCTCGTTGGCCGACCCACCGGCAGCCCGCGTCGAGCCCGTGGACGAACCGTCCGACGACACACCGCCGGCTGTTCTGGTCGATGCGCTGGGTCCCGAGCGCGCGCTGCCGCCCGCACTCTGGGCTACGCTTACTCCGCTCGATCGCTACGTGCTCGCCAAGGTTGCCAGCCGAGGGCGCCCCGGGAGGCTCGAGAAGGCGTACGCCGAGATCGTCGGGCACAGTGCAACGTCGACGCACGTCGCGCCGGAAGGCGGGGTGCGCATGGTCGACGTGAAGCAGAAGGCACCGAGTCAGCGCCGCGCGGTGGCCGAGAGCCGCGTCACGATGAACCAGGACGCGCTGCGCAGGTTGCAGCTTCACGACACGCCCAAGGGCGACGTGCTGGCCACCGCGCGCGTGGCGGGCATCATGGCCGCCAAGCGCACGTCCGATCTGATCCCGCTCTGCCACCCGATCGCGCTCACGCATGTGACGATCGAGCTTGAAGTGATCGAATCCGCGCGCGCCGTGCGCATCCAGAGTGCGGTCGAGACGCTCGACCGCACCGGCGTCGAGATGGAGGCGCTGGTGGCAGCCAGCACTGCGGCGCTGACGGTCTACGACATGCTGAAGGCGTTCGATCGCGGCATGGAGATCGGCCCCACGCAGCTGGTGCAGAAATCGGGTGGCCGCTCCGGCGAGTACCAGCGATGAGTGAAAGGTTGTTCGAGATCCGCGAGGCGCCGCTGTCGGCGGACGAGGCGATAGCCGCTGTGCGCCGGCCGGATGCAGGAGGCATGGCGCTGTTTTTGGGCACCGTGCGTGATCACAACGACTCGCGCGAGGTTACGCGGCTCGAGTACGAGGCCTACGTGCCGATGGCGATGAAGGAGATGCTCGCCATCGCCGAGGAGATCGAAGCGGAGATTGAGGGCGTGCGCCTGGCGGTGCTGCACCGTACAGGAAGCCTCGATGTCGGCGACACCGCTGTCATCTGCGCGGCCAGCGCGCCCCACCGCGGCGAGGCCTTCCGCGCCTGCCGCGCGCTGATCGACCGCATCAAGGAGCGCGTTCCGATCTGGAAGCGGGAGCACGGGCCCGATGGTCCCTACTGGGTTGGTTGGGAGGACGCGCGCTGCGTCGCGCACGACCACGACTAGGTGTGACGAAGCCGCCTGGTTCCGCTGAGCCGCTTGCCATTGACGAACAACCCCCAGCATCGATGCGCGGGCAAGACGCCCCGCACTCCTATTGACTCCCACGACTACCGCGGCGGCCTGTTGCGGTCGTCGGGCGTGTCCCAGTCGTCAAGCTCGCGATGTTGCGTTTCATCAAGCGGGAGCTCTGCAACGTCGAGTCGCAACAGCACGCTTTGCAGGGCGCGCTCACCGGCGGCGAGCGCCGCACGCGTTGCAGACAACGCAGTGCGGGGTTCGTAGCGCGCGAACAGGGGCTGCCAGATCCCACCGACGCGGAACGCGGCGGCGGGCGCCTCCAGAAGCTCGGCAGCGAGGCGTCTGAACAATTCCGTACTGATGAAGGGCAGGTCGCAGGCGATCGCGAAGGCCTGGCTCTTCCCCCGCTCTGCCGCATCGGCAAGCAGCGCGCCGAGCCCGCCGATGGGCCCGATGCCGGAGGGCGAGTCGGCCAGGACCGGCAGACCCAGCGCCGCATAGGGCTCGGCACTGCCGACGAGCACCACGCGCGCACCCGGCAGCACCTCGCAGGCGATCCGTGACGTTCGTGTAACGAGGGTTTCCGAACCGTCCGGCGCGGGAAGGAGTCCCTTGGGCGTCCCGCCCATGCGCCGCGACTTCCCTCCCACGAAGATGCCGACAAGCGCGTCGTCGCCCGTGGTCTGGGTCCCCTGCGTTACAGCGCCCATAGTGGCAGCACGTCCACCATCGCGCCGGCGTCGAAGCCGGTCGAGTCCGCGGGTACGATCACCAGGGCGTTCGCCCAGGCCATGCTCGTGGGTGCGCCGGATGCCTGGTTGTCGAGCGGCGTGACGCGATCGCCGTCGAGCCGCGCGCGCTGGTAGCTTTTCCTACCGGGTTTCTGTCGGACGGCGCGGGTCAGCTCGGCGCGGTTCGCGCGTGGCAAGGGTTGCCCGTCACCTTGAAGCGCCCGCAAGAGCGGCACGCCGAACAGCGCGAACGTTACCTGCGCCGAGACAGGATTACCTGGCAGGCCGAGCACTCGGGTTTTCCCAACGGAACCGTGGACGAGCGGCTTGCCCGGTTTGATCGCGACCTTCCAGAAGTCGAGCTCGGCGCCAGCGGCTTCGAGAGCCGGGCGTACCAGGTCGTGCTCGCCCACGCTCACGCCGCCGACGGTGAGCAGGACGTTGTTGCCGGTGATGGCATGCTCGAGCGCGCGCAGGGTGGCTTCCCTGTCGTCTCGTGTGAGCGGCGCGAGGTGCGGCACGCCGCCAGCGCTCTGTACCATCGCTGCAAGTGCGATACCGTTCGACTCCGGAATGCTGCCCGGACGCGGCGCAGAACCGGGCGCACGCAGCTCGTCGCCCGTGCACAGGATGCCGACGTGTGGGCGACGTGCGACCAGCAGCTCGCCGAGATCGAGCGCGGCGGCGAGCGCGAGCTGTCCAGGGCCGAGGCGCGTGCCTGCCGGAAGCGCCTCGGCACCAGCTCGGAGGTCCTCGCCGGCGCGGCGCACGTGTTGGAAGGCCGCGGGGCGCTCGCCGAAGCGCGCCGTGTCGGCTTCGCGATCGACGTTCTCCTGCATCACGACCGCATCGGCGCCGGCGGGCAACGGTGCGCCGGTGAAGATGCGGCAGGCGCTGCCCGGCTCGAGCGCGGGAGCCGGGTGACCCGTCTGGCTCTCGCCCCGCACGGGCAGCGTCCAGGGTCCGTCGCCCGCGAAGTCGCGTGTTGAAATCGCGTAGCCGTCCATCGCGCTGTAGTCGAACGCCGGTATGGGTGCGCTGGCTGCCAGAGGTGCGGCCAGCACCCGACCCAGCCCCTGCCCAATCGCAATCCGTTCCGTTCCCAGCGGACGGGCCCCTGCCAGCACGCGCTCCAGCGCTACATCGAAGTCGAGCATGCCCGGAGCATACGACGCCGCGGAGCCGTGTCCGGTGTGTCGCAGAGACTGCAGCCGATAGTTCTCGATCGTCGCTCGGGCCGGGGCTCGCGATGCTGCCGTGGCTCTGCCCGACCTGGCACGATTCTGCCGTGATTTCGCGAAACCAGAGCCGCCGCGGCACCGATCGGGGGTGGGCTGCGTACAACAGGTACGGCAGTTGCCTTTGGTTGCCTGTGTACGGAGCGAAGCGCATGATTACCAGGATGGCCCAGAAGTTCTCGAGGTGGGCAGTGGCCCTCGCTACTGTCGGCGTGCTGATGGCTGCCGGCCCGTTGGCCAGGGCACAGTCGGCGGACGATTCGGGATGGCAGATCGGCCAGGACTCGTCGGACAGCGCACAGCCCGCACCCGACGCGCAGCCCTCCGACAACGCGCGACCCAAGCCCGCGTCGGGTAGCGCCAAGGCCGTCGCGAGCACGCAGTACCGGGACAGGGACCCAAGCGCGCTCACGACCTTCCGCCCTGCGCTCGATCCCTACGGCCATTGGGTTAGCGATCCGACCTACGGTCTGGTCTGGGTCCCGAGCGCGCGCTACGTCGGCTCCGACTTCGCGCCCTATGTCACTTCGGGTCACTGGGGTCTGACCGCGGCGGGCGACTGGATCTGGGTCAGCGACCTTCCCTTCGGTTGGGCGGTGTTCCACTACGGTCGCTGGGTGTGGGTCGGCGGTACCGGCTGGGCGTGGATCCCCGGGCGCCGCTACTCGAACGCCTGGGTCGTGTGGCGGGTTCCCGACGATGGCTATGACTACATCGGCTGGGCGCCGATGCCGCCGACCTGGGGTTGGTACGACGGTGTCGCCGTGTCGTTGTGGTTCGGGCCGCCCGTGCCCTACGTGTTCTGCGAGAGCGACTACGTGTTCTATCCGCACGTGTATCGGCACATCGTGCACCACCGGCACGATATCGATCGCATCGCGCATCACAGCTCGCGCTGGCACGGCCCGCATGGTCACGGACCATCGCCGCACCGTGCGCATGTTCCGCCGCGGGCCGTGCCCCGGCATCACACGCCGGCCAACCCGCGTGCGGTCGCCGCTTCCCACCCGTCGCCGTACAGGATCTCCGGACAGCGTTCCAGGCCGGCGCCGCGCCCCACGACAGCGCACCGCACCGTACCGCATAGGCTCGGTTCGTCCCGCACTCTCAGCGCCCGCCGGCCCAAGGGCAGCACGTCGCGTACGCTGAGCGGGCGTTCGTTTGCCGGCTCGCGCGCCGCCGTGCCGTCGCGCTCGCTCCGCACCATGCGGCCCGCGCCGGCGCGCATGCGCCCGGCCGCTCGTGCTCCCACGCGCGTGCGGGGGCGGACCTACTATCGCCCGGCGGTGAGAAGCTCTCGTTCGTACCGGGCGGCTCCGTCGCGCAGCTATCGCAGCAGTCCGTCGCTCGGCTGGTCGTCGCACTATTCGCGCTCGTACACGCCGTTCCGCTCGTCGTCTTCGTCGTCTTCGTCGTACCGCCCCTCGCCGGCGCGGTCGTTCACTGGGCATCGCTCGACGCCGCACTTCCACAGCTTCTCGCCGCCCGCCATGCATTTCCACTCGGCCGGTCGCGGCGGCTTCCACGGTCGTCGCTAGCTGGAGCGCCAGTCAAGGGAAGGTGAACAAGCCATGCAGCTTCGAAATCTCCTCGTGATCGCGCCGCTCGTCGCGTTGCTCGGCGGTTGTACCTACTCGAGCAGCACCGCGCCGTATGACAACGGCGCTGGTGGCGGCGGCCAGAACAAGAACGTCCCGCAGTCGACCATCGACACCGGCGCCACGATGGCGGGCATCGACCCTGGCAAGGGCGCCGGCGCGTTCGTCGAGTACCAGGCCGGCGGCAACTGGCACGTGTACACCGCGTGCGATACGGCCGTCTCGGGCGCGTCGTGCTCCTGGGACATCATCGTTTCCACGGGCGGCCAGGACACCATCCAGGGCTTTTCGCCCGACCGTCTCGAAGGTCAGGACTGGGTGGACTGGTACGACCAGAACGCGCTGGAGATGGTCGCGACAACGCGCAACGACTTCGACGGTTTCTATTTCCAGACCGATCCAGGCGCGGTCGTGCGCGTCGACGTGTACCTCGACAACGCTCCTGCGCCTGCGTACATCTACTGGGTGGGCGACGGCGGTCTGCACCCTGGCGCGCCAGACAACCCGATCGATCTGACGCCGTCGAAGCCGTAGGGCGGGGCTCCGGACTCCGGGCGCCCGCGCGGACGCGCAGAGCCTGGCGCGGCCGCTAGTCGCCGCGCCCGCGCCGCCGCTTCTTGCGTCCCTTGCGTCGCGACGCCTCGAAGTTCGGGCGGGTCTGCGGTGCGCTGAGCAGCTGGCGGGAGCTCAGCGAGAGCAGCGACTCCGACTCGCGTGCGCGCTCGCGTGCGAGCTCCATGAAGCGCTGTTGACTGCGCAGCGGCGCGTCGTCGCCGGGCTTGACGCGCTGGTAGGTGCCGTCCGCACCGAGCCGCCAGCCCTTGACGTTGTCGTTGCGCATGGTGGTGAGGATCTCGTCCACCACGCGTCGCCGCAGCGAGCTGTCGAGGATCGGATACATCACCTCGACGCGACGCCGGAAGTTGCGCGGCATCCAGTCCGCGCTCGAGCAGAACACTTCCTCGTTGCCGCCGTTCTTGAAGCAGAAGATGCGCGCGTGCTCGAGGAAGCGATCGATGGTCGCGTGTACACGGATGCGGTCGCTGACTCCAGGCACGCCGGGCTTGAGGCAGCAGATGCCGCGGATGAGCAGGTCGACCTCGACGCCTGCCTGTGCGGCCGAGTACAGAGCGCTGATCACGTCCGCGTCGACCAGCGAGTTCATCTTGCCCACGATGGCCGCGGGCCTTCCTGCGCGAGCGTGCTCCGTCTCGCGGGTGATGAGCCCGAGCACCGCCTCGTGCAGGCCCAGTGGTGCGACGATCAGGTGGTTCCAGTGATCCGGCGCGCTGTAACCCGTGAGCAGATTGAACAGCGATGTCGCATCCTCGCCGATGTCCTCGCGCGCCGTAAACAGTGACAGATCCTCGTACAGCCGCGCCGTCTGCTGATTGTAGTTGCCAGTGGCGAGGTGCACGTAGCGCTTGAGTCCCCCGCGCTCCTTGCGCACGACCAGGAGCACCTTGGCGTGGGTCTTGAGCCCCAGCAGGCCGTACATCACGTTGACGCCGGAGCGCTCGAGCGCGCGCGCCCACTGGATATTGCTCTCCTCGTCGAAGCGCGCCTTGAGCTCGACCAGCGCCGTCACCTGTTTGCCGAGCTCGGCCGCGCGCTGCAGCGCGCGCACCATCGGCGACTCACCGCCCGTGCGGTAGAGCGTCTGCTTGATGGCGAGCACTGCCGGGTCCTCGGCCGCCTGCGAGAGGAAGTCGACCACTGCCTCGAACGACTCGTAGGGATGGTGCAACAGCACGTCGCGATCGCGGATCGTCTCGAAGAAGTCGTCGGCATCGCGTAGTGGCGGCACGTACTGCGGAGCGAAGGGTTCGTCGCGCAGATCGCGCCGCTCGTCATGCGACACGAGGCCCGTCATGTCGCCGACATAGAGCGGGCCGTCCACGCGGTAGACGTCACGCGGCGCCTCCAGGTCCAGCTCCCGGCACAGCCAGGTAATCGAGTCGTCCGGCGCTTCGCCGCTGACTTCGATGCGGACGGCGTGCCCGCGCTCGCGGCGCCGGAGCTCCGCCTGCAGCGTGATGAGCAGATCTTCCGCTTCGTCGTCGTCGATCTCGATGTCGAAGTTGCGGGTGACGCGGAACGAGTACTGCCCGACGATCTTCATCTGCGGGAAGATCATCTCCTTGTTGCGGAAGATCAGGTCTTCGAGCGCGACGAATGCGCGGCGTGCACCCTCCAGCGGCACACGGATCAGCCGCGGCAAGGTCGTCGGTACCTGCACCACGCCGAAAGAGGGCTCCGCCGTGTGCTCGCGCTTGTCGAAGATGACGCCGACGTTGATGCTCTTGTTGCGCACGTGCGGGAACGGGTGCACCGGGTCGATGGCGATCGGCGTGAGAACCGGGAAGATGTCCTGGCGGAAGTGTTCGTCGAGCGCGATGCGGTCCGCCCCGGCAAGCTCCTCCGGGCTGACGAGCGCGACGCCCACCTTGCGGAGGCCCGGGCGCACCGCCGAGTTCCAGATCCGGTAGTGCTCGGCGACCAGCTCGTGCGCGCGCGCGCTGATGGCTGTGAGCTGCTCCTCGGGGGTCAGCCCGTCCGGGGGGACCTCCTCGACCTCGCCGAACATCTGCGCCTGCAGACCTGCGGCGCGCACCATGAAGAACTCGTCCAGGTTGCTGCAGAAGATACCCAGAAACTTGAGACGCTCGTACAGCGGAACCTTGTTCTCCGACGCTTCCGCAAGGACACGCGCGTTGAACTCGAGCCACGACAGCTCGCGGTTGATGAACAGCGCAGGATCCCCCGGGCGTGGGGCCGCAGCGCTCACCGGGATGGATGCGGGCAGGTTCGATGGGATGCGGGTCGGTTCCGTCACGATGCGGCAGCCGCCGTTCGGGATCGGCGGGCACGCATCCTAACAGGCCGCCTGGGGGCGAGCCGCACCGGCCTCGTCGTCGTCACAAGAACTTCATCTATTCCAGCCGCTTGCATGCTGCCTGCGGCAGGGCCTATCGGCTCGGCCATCTGGCCGGTAAGCGGCCCCCGAGTCTGCTATCCTCCCATCCCCAGATGGGCGCGGAGCGCCGGCGCTCTGCTCGAGGACGGATTCTATGACCGAGAACAAGTCGATGACACAGAGCGACAAGGGCGTGGCTTCAAGCGGAGGCATGGTCGCCGCCATCGCTTCGATGCAGGACTACGCCCGCTATCGCGATCTGGCGTGGGAAGGCAGCTTCGAGGACTACCTCGGGATTGTCCGCGAGCGCCCGCAGGTCACGCGCAACGCGTTCCAGCGCATCTACGACATGGTCATCTCCTTCGGAACCGAGGAGTACATCGACAACAAGAAGAAGCTGATCCGCTACAACTTCTTCCGTGACGAGATCGAGGGCGGCAAGGACGCCGTGTTCGGCCTCGACATCCCGCTGATGCGGATGATGAACGTGCTCAAGGCCGCCGCGGAGGGCTACGGTCCCGAGCGCCGCGTCATCCTTCTGCACGGACCGGTCGGTTCCAGCAAGTCGACCATCGCGCGGCTGCTGAAGAAAGGTATCGAAGCGTACTCGGCGTCGCCCGAAGGCGCGCTCTACACCTTCACCTGGACCAACCTCGCCGAGAGCGGGCTGGCTGCCGGCGGTGCGGACACCTTCGACTCGCCGATGCACGAGGAGCCCCTGCGCCTGATTCCGGTGGAATGGCGCGAGAAGGCCATCGAGCAGCTGGGCCTGTCGAACGAGAAGTACAAGGTGCGTGTCGAGGGCGAGCTCGACCCTGCCAGCCGCTTCATCTTCAACGGGCTGATGCAGCTCTACCAGGGCGACTGGGGCAAGGTGGTGGCAAACCATATCCGCGTGCGGCGCCTCGTGCTCAGCGAGAAGGACCGCATCGGCGTCGGGACGTTCCAGCCCAAGGACGAGAAGAACCAGGACTCGACCGAGCTGACCGGCGACATCAACTACCGGAAGATCGCCGAGTACGGCTCCGACTCCGACCCGCGCGCGTTCAACTTCGACGGCGAGTTCAACATCGCCAACCGCGGCATCGTCGAGTTCGTCGAGGTGCTGAAGCTCGACGTGGCGTTCCTCTACGATCTGCTCGGTGCTTCGCAGGAGCATCGCATCAAGCCGAAGAAGTTCGCCCAGACGGACATCGACGAGGTCATCATCGGCCATACCAACGAGGCCGAATACAAGCGCCTGCTCAACAACGAGTTCATGGAGGCGCTGCGCGACCGTACGATCAAGATCGACATCCCGTACATCACGCGGCTGTCGGACGAGATCCGCATCTACGAGAAGGACTTCAACGGCGACAAGGTGCGCGGCAAGCACATCGCGCCGCACACGCTCGAGGTCGCGGCGATGTGGGCCGCGCTCACCCGCCTCGAGGAGCCCAAGAAGCACAACCTCACGTTGCTCCAGAAGATGAAGCTCTATGACGGCAAGGTGCTGCCGGGCTACACGCAGGACACCGTCAAGGAGCTGCGCAAGGAGAGCAAGCGCGAGGGCATGGAAGGCATCAGCCCGCGCTACGTGCAGGACAAGATCTCCAACGCGCTCGTCAGCGACGTGGGCGAAGGCACCATCAACCCGTTCATGGTCATGAACGAGCTGCAGAAGGGCCTGACCCACCACTCGCTCATCACCAGCGAAGAGCAGCGCAAGCGCTACAAGGACATGATCGGAATCGTGAAGCAGGAATACGAGGAGATCGTGAAGAACGAGGTCCAGCGCGCCATCAGCGCGGACGAGGAAGCGATCGGCAAGCTCGCGGCGAACTACATCGACAACATCAAGGCCTACACGCTCAAGGAGAAGGTCAAGAACCGCTACACCGGCCAGGACGAGGAACCGGACGAGCGGCTGATGCGGTCGATCGAGGAGAAGATCGAGATCCCGGAGAATCGCAAGGACGACTTCCGTCGCGAGATCATGAACTTCATCGGCGCGCGCGCCGTGGAGGGCAAGAAGTTCGACTGGCAGTCGAACGATCGCCTGCGCCGGGCGCTCGAGCTCAAGCTGTTCGAGGACCAGAAGGACAGCATCAAGCTCAAGACGCTCGTCTCCGCCGTGGTGGACAAGGAGACGCAGGAGAAGATCGACATCATCAAGAGCCGCATGATGCGCTACTTCGGCTACAACGAGGTCAGCGCGACGGACGTGCTCAACTACGTTGCGTCGATCTTCGCGCGCGGCGACGCCAAGTCGAGCGGCTAGCCGCTAGCTGGGCGCGCTCTACTTCTTGTGTCGAGGCGACGCGGGACTGCCCGGATCGAACGCCAGGATGCCGAGCCCGGGCGCGCTGCGCACGATGACGACGCGGCCGAACGCCCAGAGCACGGCGGTGGTCCGATCGGCGTAGATCCCGATCTTCGCCCCGCGGAACACGAGCTCATGCGTGAAATCGACGAAGCGCTTGAACGGGGCGCCCACCCGGGCGGCGACGCGGCCGTTCTCCGTCGCGACGCGCCCGGTGGCGCGATCGATGGCCCAGCGCGCAAAGCCAATGCGCCCCGTCGCGCGAGGCGCAGCGAGCCTCCTGTCGAGCTGCAGGTAGGGGCGGAGCACGTCGACGCGATCGCCGTACTCGATGAGCACGCGGTGGACGCCGAGCGCCATGAAGGCTTCCGCCGTGCTGTGCATCGAGTCCTTGTAGGCGCGGACATAGCCGCCGGTGATCCGGAGATCCTTCGACATGCGGTACGCCTTCGTGCGTGATGCTTCGGTGTATACGACAAGCACCTTGCCGTGACGCACACGGACGCTGCCTGCTGCGTGGTAGAGCAAGGGCCACCCGGGCTTCTTGTACCGGAAGATGCGCTTTCCATCGAGGCGGCCGCGAGCCATGTCCACCGTACAAAGCTCCAGGGCTTCGCCCCTGATATCCACGATACTGTTGTTCCAGCCGTCCACGATCACGGCCCCGAGCTTTCCCTCGGCGTCGATGTCCGCATAGCCTCCCACCCCGAGATCCCACTGTTTGACGAGCGCGAGATTCTTGTCGAGCAGGTGCACCATGACGTGATCGATCGTGATGTTCATGGCCGCCGAGACGACCATCAGGATGCGCCCGCCCGCGACGGCGACGCGCAGCGAATCGGCGCCATTGTCGGCCGGGAACGTGGCTTCCCGAACGGCGCGGCCGTGGAATAGATCCCACTCGCGGACGACCGCGACGGTCTTGTAGCCCGGCTTTGTCTGGCGGAAGCAGCCCGTGATCACGGTTCCCCATGGGTGCTTCGGGCTCGGCGCGGCGAAGGGCGCCGCGTTGCCGTCGGCGAGCGTGCAGCCCTTGTCCACGCCGTCGTGGAACGTCGTCTTGCCGACGGCAGAGGGGTGTGCGTACGCCGCCGACGCGAGGCCGACCAGCGCGAGCAGAACGAGAACGAATGTCATCCGGTGCATGGCTCACTTCTCCGTGCGGGGACGGAATACGCCGTCCAGCGTGTGCTCGTAGGGGCCCTTCGTGCTCGACGGGCCCACGAACAGATGGCCGCTGCTCAGCTTCACAACGTCCGCCCAGCGCCCCGAGCCCTCGTCGTAGGCCCACATCTTCTGCATCACGCCGCCGTTGTCCGGATCGCCGCCGGCGCCCCACGACGAGGCCACGGTGATGATGTGGACGCGCGCGCCCGGCTTGTTGCCGAGGTCCTTGGCAACCTCGGCGCGGACCGGATCGTCGAGCACGTCGTTGGCCATGACGATCAGCTTGTGACCGGTGTGGTCGGGGCCGTCGGAGAGCTTGACGTAGTCGCCGGGACGCGCCTGGGCGGGCGGGACCTTGCGGAAGCCGTGGGCGAGCGGGTGCTGGAGGCCGGAGTTGTCCGGAGTGCCGAGGTCGTAACGCGCCGCCGGCGCGGCGCGGTCGCCGCTGCCGCGCGAATACAGAAACGCGCTGTGCACGTAGCCCGAGCAGTCCATGCCGACGCCGTAGTCCCACGCCGGACCTGCTTCGCCGTACCCTTGCCGATGACGACCATTCCGACGTCCGCGGTGACCTTCCGTTATGCATCGGCGCCAAGCGCCTTTTCGATGCGCTTCGTGTAGACCTTCACGTCGTGGTCGTAGTGCTTTCCCGCGGAGACCTGGTTCATGCCGTCCCGCATCCGGAAGCCCGCCGGAACCTCGACGCTCTTGCCGTTCACCGTGTAGGGACCGCTCATCTGGTCGAAGTAGGTCTCCAGGCGCTTCTGGAACCGCGCGGGGTTCGGCGCGCTGGGGGCGACGGAGGTTGTGCGCGAAAGGTGACGCGCGACGAGCCGGGTCGAGCCCGGCGTGTGCGCGACGCCGGTGGCCCCGTCCGGCGCGCGGCGCGTGCGCGACGCCTGCGGCTCGTGGCCGGTCGAGCCCTGGACGGGGTGCGGTGCGCTGCGATGAACCTGGAGCTCGGTCATGGACGGCAGTTCGGTCCGCCGGCGAGGCAGTTGCGAGATTTCCGCGCAGCCGCCACTCGACGGGGCTGGCACGCGCCGTGCTATTGTCAGATGCTTGGAGGTGCTTTCATGAACGCTCGTTTACTGGTTGGAACCGCCGTCCTGGCTCTGCCGCTCGCGCTGGCGGGTTGTCCGAAGCAGAACAACAAGCCGTTGACGGTCAGCCAGGCTCGGCAGGCGCTGGACGAGGCGAGCGTGGCGGCGCAGGCGGAGGCGCTGACCAGCAACGAGGTGGAGATCACCACCAATTTCACCATTGGCGATGCCGTCCAGACCGCGGCCCAGAACCTGCGGGATTTCATCACTTCCCAGCTGCCCTGTGCGGCCATCACGCTGAACAACGCGACGCTTTCGATCCAGTACGGCGCCAACCCGGGCAACTGCACCTACCGGGGCCAGACGTTCAGCGGCAAGACCTCCGTCACCATCGTGCGTAACGATTCCGGGGATGTGGAGGTCAAGCACCACTGGGACGGCTTCTCGAACGGCAAGGTCAGCGTCACCGGAGATGCCACCGTCACCTGGAGCCTCACCGACAAGACGAGACACGTCGTTCACACCGTGACGTGGACGCGCGTTTCCGATGGCCTGACGGCGACCGGTAGCGGTGACCGCACCCAGAAGCCCCTGTCGGGCGGCATCACCGAGGGGTTCCAGGTCGACGGCAGCCGTTCCTGGAACGGACCGAGCGGGCAGTGGGATCTGGCCATCGACGGCGTGCAGATGCGCTGGGTCGACCCCGTGCCCCAGGCGGGCAGCTACACGCTGGGCACCCCGTTCAACAAGAGCCTGGGACTGTCGTTCTCGCGCGTGGACTCGAACACCATCGAGGTGACCGTTACGAACGGGAACAGAAGCTTCCACTTCAAGGTTACGGAGGCCGGAAGCGTCTCGCAGTCCGGCTAGCGGCTGCCGCAGTCGAGTCTGCGGCGCCCCACACAAACGGTGCTAGTACCGCGTTGCGCGGCGGAGCCGCGCGTGCGAAGCAGCCATCGCTTCGATGGAAATGCGGTACTAGATGAACGGCACGACGAGAAGCGCCGCACTGTGGGCGGCATTCGGGGCTGTGTTGATCGCGGCCGATCAGGCGAGCAAGCTCGCGGCGCGGACGCTGCTCGTGCCTGGTCGCAGCGTGCCGCTGCTGTCGCCGGTGATCGACCTGACCTTGACCCACAACCGCGGCGTGGCTCTGGGCGCGCTCGCCGACCTTCCGTCGCACCTGCGACAGCCGCTGCTGTTCGTCGTTCCGATCGCGATCACGGTGGCGGTCGTGTGGGCAGCGAGGCGCGGTTGGCAGCGCGCGCCCGCGCTGGTCAGGGCGTCGTGGGCGCTGATCGTGGCCGGCGCGCTGGGTAACGTGATCGACCGCCTCGCGCTGGGTCCGGTCACGGACTTCATGCGCTTCTCGGCAGGCGGTCACGTACTGTTCATCAACAACCTCGCCGACGACTACGTCTGCCTCGGCGTGGCGATGCTGCTGTGGTCGCTGCCGCGCGGTCGCCCATCGTCTGTCGGGGCTGCGTAGGCGCTTGTCAGTGCAGCGCCCGCTGCCCCGGCGCCAGATCCGCCGCGGGCGGCAGGATAGGCGGCGGAGGCTGGCTGGCCGCGACGGCAGTACCCGGCAACAGAGGCGGCGGTGCCGCGACGCGCAGACGCTGCTCCACGTCGTACCAGCCGCGGGCGAGCAGAGCGCGCTTGTCGGACCGGAGCGACCCCGGATGCACGCGGTCGACCTGGTACGCGTATGCGAGCCAGCGCTGGGCATTGTGCAGGTCACCGAGCACCAGCAGCGTCATGCCCCGGTACAGACCGTAGTCGGCGCGCTCGCGCGGTGAGGCGTCCTGCAGGCGGTACTCGGTGCGCTCGAACACCTCCGCGGCTTCCACATAGCGCCCGTCCGCGTACAGCGCGGTGCCGCGCTTCACGTAGCTTCCGCAACCAGCGAGCGCGAGGGAACCCACTACGCCAATCGCGCAAGCGAACAACGTAAGCCGGGCACCCAAGGTCCGCATGGTTTCATAGTAGCGACTCGAATCCGCTCGCGCTACGACGCGCTCGTGACGCCGCGCGCCGCGCACATGTGCGTACAGCATCGCACCGCACGAACTGCGCGGTTTCATTGGCTCGAACCTGCGGCCGGGTGGGGGCGCGGAGTTTTCGGCTAGACTGCCAGCCTGCGTTGCCGGTCCGTGTAGACGCTGGCGCGTGCGTTGCAACACGATGACAAGACTCTCGAGGCTGGGTGGGGTGGCGGGCTCTGCAAGCCTCGTTGTGTTGGTCGTGGCCTGTCACCAGGCGTCGTCGAGCGATGCTCCGGCGTCGGCAGAAGCCGTCTCTTCCGTCGTCATCGCGTCGGCGGCGCCGGATCCCCGCTACATCCCGAAGCCGTCTGCTGAGCCGGAAGCGTCCGTAGAGGCGCCCAAGGCGGATGCCCGAGCTTCCGCGCAAGCTTTGCCGAAGGCGCCCGCGACGGCCCGCGCCAAGACGGTGGAAGTCGAACACCTCCGACCGGCGGCACCGACCGCGTCTTCCAGACCTGCGCCGGATCCACCGAGCACCTCCGCTGTCGAGGCGAAGCCCCCGCCGCCTCCTCCGAAGCAGCATGTGGTGCGTGGCACGACCGTCGGTGCAGAGCACTTCACGCTGTTCATCCAGGCTCCCACTCCCGTCCAGGTCGGCAAGACCGCGGCGGCGACGATCGTGCTCACCGCGAAGTCGCCGTTCCACTGCAACGACAAGTACCCGTACAAGTTCAAGCTAGATGCTCCGGGTGGCGCCGTGAGCTACCCGGCGGGTGTGGCCCGTGGGATGAATGTGAGCGGGACGCACGGCAGCCTGGCGGTCCCGTTTTCAGTCAGGCAAGCCGGGACGGCCAGAATTTCCGGCACGCTGTACATGTCGATCTGTTCCGCTGACAAGTGCCTGATGGACCGGCGTCGGCTGACCATCGCCGTCCAGGTCCTCTGAGCTGTTTCGGAAGGTTGCGTTCCCGGAGCCGGGAGCGCTATCTAGCGCTCGGACCGCGCAGCGCGGGGCTGCGCCGACACGAGGGCGTCATGGGAATCAAGGATAACTTGCAGAAGAAGGGCCTGGAGCTGATGGGTGACCCGCGCGTCGCCAAGCTGATGCAGAACGAGCAGTTCATGAAGGCCATGATGACGCTCGTGCAGGTCCCCGGGAAGGTCAACACCTTCACCACCGAGCAGACCGAGCGCTTCGCCAAGGCCATGCGCCTGCCGACGCTCCAGGAGTTCAAGGAGCTCAAGCGCCAGGTGAAGAACCTCGAGGCCGACGTCGCCCGCTTGAAGAAGAAGCTCGAAGAGCACGAGCACTGAGCGCTCCGGTTTGCGACCGGTGACGGCGCCTGGAGCTACGCGGCTTCTTCGCTGTCCGGGTGCGTGTCGCCGTCGCTGACCGATGCGCGACGCGCGATCCAGGATTCGATGAGCGGCCAGGTCAGCTGCGGCGCCTCGCGTCCGACCAGCATGTCGATGTGGCCGAACGGCAGCCTCCTGTACGTCTTGTCGTTCGAGCGCGACAGGTCATAGGCGGGCTTGACCGAAGCGGGGGCGGCCAGATCGTCGTACTTGCCGGCGATGACGAGCAGCGGCAGGTCGAGCGCTTCGAAGCGCGGACCGTAGCCGAACAGCGTCTGTTGCCTGCTGGTCTTGAGTCCCCGCACCTGCGTGGCCCAGCGGAACATGGCGCGCATGGTGGAGATGCTTCCGCGGTCCATCGCCAGCGACATGTGCTCGTCCAGGATCTGCGGTTCCATGCTGCCGCGGTGGAAGCCGCGCACCGGGATCGGATACAGCGGGCTGTCGATGAAGCGCTTGCTCACCTTCACGAAGGAGCCATAGGCCCTGGAAGGCACCGGCAGGTTCGGCAGGCGGAAGCGCCGGTCCAGCGCCACGAACGCCACGCTCACGCCCGCGAGCCAGCGCGAGCCCTGCGTGAAGTGATACGGCGAGCCCAGCGTGACGACGCCGGCCACCCGATCGCGGTGCTCTACCGCAACGCAGTAGCTGACGACCCCGCCCAGCGAGTGTCCGACCAGAAACACGGGCCTGGGCCCGGAGAGCTTCCGGATCTCGTCCAGCGCTGCCGGCACATCCTCGCGCACGAAGTCGAGCACGCCGAGCGGGCGCTTGGCGCCCAGGTGCGCGCTACGGCCGCGGCCGCGCAGGTCGATGTTGTACACATCGAAACCCGTTCGCGCGAGGTGGTTGACCATGCTGCGCGACGGCAGATGGAACGCATGCCGGTTCTGCGCGTAGCCGTGGATGAGCAGCACGGTCGCGCGCGTCGGCGCGGCGACGCTGTCCGGATCCTGCCAGGTCGTGGTGCCGCTCTCGGGTAGCCGGGCCACCCGCTTGCGCACCATGGCGATGGGCTCGGCGCCGCGCGCCAGGACCAGCTGTTTGACGAAGTGCCCCCGCTCGTCGATGTCGATCGCCTGTTCGACGACCTGACTGTGGAGGATCATTTTACGGCAAATATCCCAGGATCAGGTGCCTTTTGCAAGCTGGCACTGTGCCATGGCACAATCGGCGCCGCCGGCTGGCACGCCTGGTTGGCACAGCTTTTCCGCATTGCTCGTGGGGCGTTCCGGGGGTTCCCGGACGACAACTGGAGGTCTTGAACATGCAGGCTCGCTCTCTTTCGATGCTTTGCGCAGGCGTTCTCGCGTGTGCCGTCTTCTGGACCGGCAACGCCAAGGCACAGGAGCCCGACGACACGGGTGATGCGGCGGCAGCGACCGATGATGCCTCGGCCCCGGCAACCAAGGATGCCCCGCCGCCGGAAGCGAAGAGCGGCGCCACCAACCAGGAAGCGATCGTCGCCGACGCCGAGCAGGGCAACTCGCCGCTCGAGCACCCCCACCAGGTGTACCGCTTCGTGGGCCTGCGCTACCGCGGGATCATCGTGCCGAAGTTCATGATCAACATGTTCGGCGCCGATGGCGGGCGCACCGTGTACGTGCACGACTTCGGTCCCGAGTTCGCCATCCGCAAAGACGGCTTCGAGTACGACTTCGCCGCGACCTACGCCTCGTATCACATGGATCCAACGGCGATCAAAGCGAGCTCGGACCCGGAGACCGCCTGGGAGATCGTGACCAGCAACCTGAAGATGATCCAGCTCACCGCGGACTTCCTGTGGAGCACCAGCTTCAGCCCCGAGTTCGCGATGAACTACGGGCTTGGCGCCGGCTTCGGCATCGTCTTCGGCGACCTGCATCGCGTGCAGGCGTACAAGAACGCGAGCGGCCAGTACGTGCCCTGCAACGCCGCGGGCGACCCGAATACGTCTATCGGCTACTGCGGCAACGACAACACTCACTACGGCAACTTTACCGAAGCGAGCTGGGCCAACGGCGGCTCCAAGCCGATCCTGTTCCCCTGGCTGGCTCTGCAGACCGGTTTCCGCATCAAGCCCACCAAGCACTTCGTCACACGCATCGATCTGGGCTTCGGTACCAGCGGCTTCTTCGTGGGGCTGGGCGCCGACTACGGCCTCTAGGCGGGGGCTGTGCCTCCGCTGGAGCTCCCCGCACGCTACGAGCCGCTGTCGGAACTCGGCAAGGGCGGCGGGGGGGAAGTGTGGGTCGTCCGCGATCGCTACACGGACGACCGCCTGGCGCTCAAGGTGCTCGCCGAGGAGGCGAGCGAGCGCGAGATGGCGGCACTGGTGCGCGAAGCCGTCGCGCTGTCCGGTCTCGAGGGATTGGGCGTGCCGCGCGTGGTCCGCTTCGGACTGCTGCCGGGAAGTGGACGACCGTTCATGCTGCGCGAGCTCGTCGAGGGCGAGAGCCTGCACGAGCTCGTCGAGCGGGGCGATACGCGGTCACTCGACGCGCTGGCGCGTGCCGCCGAGCAGCTGACCGTGCTGCATCGGGCCGGGCTTCTGCACGGCGACGTGAAGCCCGCGAACATCATCGTGGCGCCCGATGGGCGCGCCACGCTGGTGGACCTCGGGCTGGCCGCGTCATGGCAGGAGTCCGGCGCACCCGCGGAAGGGTTGACCCCGAAGTTCGCGGCGCCGGAGCTGTTCGAGGGCGGTCCGCTCACGGTGCGGGCCGAGGTCTACGCGCTCGGCGTGACGCTCGAGGAAGCGGTCCGCTCGATGAAGAAGAAGCTCGACGCACGCGCTCGGCGCGAGCTCACGGCGGTGGTGCGACGCGCGACGGCCGAGGATCCGAGCGCGCGCTTCCCTTCCGCCGACGAGTTTGCCAGCGCTCTCCGGCGCGCCGGGCAGCTTTCCGCCCAGGAGGAGGACGCTGGCGACCGTGCACCGTGGCCCGTGGTGGGCATCGAGCGGACTTCGTCCCGGCTGCTTTCCGCAGTGGACGGGCTGGCGGCCGGCGCAGCGCTCTGCATCGAGGGACCGGCGGGGTCCGGCCGGACCACGCTGCTGCGCCGGATCGCGTGGTCGCTGGGCATCGAGGGACAGCGGCTGATCTGGATCGACGAATCGCTGCGCGGCGACTCCGCCGCGATCCGCGAGGAGCTCGGCGTCGGGGGAGACGCCAAGGGGCTGATGGTTCTGGTCGACGACGCCGACCAGCTCGATCGCGACAGCGTCGGCGCGCTGCTCGAGCTCGGCGCGGCCGGCGCCTGCATCGTGAGCGTCGGCTGTGGCTGGTTGGAGGGCGAAGCGCAGCGGTTCGAGGTGCCGCCGCTCGAGCGTCATGCCGCCGAGGGCCTGGTGCGCCGCGCGGTGCCTTCGCTGACCGGGCACCTTCTCGACCGCGTGCTCGAGCACTCGCACTATCGCCCGGGCGAGCTCCGGCGCCTGGTGCGCCGTCTGGCTTCGGAGGCCGTGGCGTCCGACGAGGATTTCGAGCGCATCATCGCCGAGGACGAAGCGGCGGTGTCCTCCTCGTTGCCCGCCGATCCGCTGGAGCGCGCTCTGTTCTTTCTCGACCGCGGACGCTTCAACGACGCCCGCGCCGCCCTCGACGCCGTGCCGCCCAGCGACGAGGGGCTGCTGGTCACTGTCGCCCGCGCCAGGCTGGATCTCGGGCTGGGCGAGGCGCCGGCAGCGCTTCAACGACTACGGAACGTCCAACCGCTGGCCGAGCGCGAGCCCGACTCCAGTGCAGCGCGCGGCTGGACGCTGGTCTTTGCGCGTGCCCACGTCGGCACGGGCGACTACGCCCGCGCACTGGAGTTGCTCGAGCCGCTCCTCTCCCAGCCGCGAGCGCTCGGCGCCGAGGCCCTCGCCTACCAGGGGCTGGCGCTCTCCTTCCTCGGACGGCACGACGAAGCGCGCGCGGCGCTCGAGCGTTCCGTCGAGCAGGCTTCGGGCGCGCCGCGCATCGAAGCGCTGGCGCTGACCACCCTGGGGCTGGCGTTGCAGCGCGCGGGCCAGATCGACGCGGCCCGTGCGGCCTACGAGCGCGGACTCTCCGCAGCCGAGCGCGCCAGCGAGGCGGGCGTGCTCGCCACGCTCCAGCTCAACCTCGCCGGACTGAAGAAGATGGGAGGCGACATTGCCGGCGCCATCGAGCACTTCGAAGCCGCGGTCGACATGGGTCGTCGTTCGGGACGCCGCTCCACCGTTCGCTACGCGCTTCTGAACCTCGCCAATACGGATCTGTACCTCGGGCGCCTGTCCCGCGCGCGGGAGAGCATCGACGTGCTCGAGGGACAGCGCGCGCAGCTGCCGCCGGTGATGCGGGCCCAACTGGCGGGGCTCGAGGCGGAGCTGTCGGGCAGGTTGGGTCACATCGAGCAGGCCGCGCGCGACTACGAAGCCTGCGCCAGCGAGTACGACGCTCTGGGCAGGGCCGTGGACTCGGCGGAGGCGCGACTTGAAGGCGTACTGGTTGCCTCGCGGGGCCTCGACCCGGATGCCGCCGCGTTGCGCCAGCAGCTCGAGCGCGCGGACAGCGACCTCGCCCAGAGCTCTGCGCACCGCCCGCTGCTGCTCCTGGCGACGGCTCGCGTGGCGGCACTGACCGGCGACGAGACGATCGCCCGCTCGCGGCTCGAGGACGCACTGGCCGCCGCCAAGGAGACGAAGGAACGCGAGTGGGTGTGGAGGGCGCTGGCGGCGCGCGCGGAGCTCGAGGAGACCGGCGGCCAGCCGCTGCTCGCCCGCCGCGATCGCGAAGATGCGCTGGCGACGCTGGAGGCGATCGGGGCGCGATTACCGCGCGACTTGAGAGAGGTGTACTGGAACGACCCGCGGCGACGGCAGCTGCGCAGCTCGGTGCAGATGACGATGGGCAACGCAGTGACGCACCAGATGCCGTTCGACATGCGCCCGCGCGCCGACCGGATGGGCACGGTCCCGCACGCCCCTAGCACGCTCGCATCGCCGGCGCGGACGAGCATCTCCACGATGACGAGCACGCCGCTCGAGCAGCGGCTGGCCCGCATCCTGGAGGTGAATGCCGAGCTCGCGGGCGAGCTCGATCTGGATCGCCTCACGGCGCGGATCACCGACTACGCCGTGGAGCTCCTGCGCGCGGAGCGGGGCTTCGTGCTGCTGCTGCAGGACGACGGAACGCTCACCGTCCACACTTCGCGTTCGCGAGCCGGCGACGACCCCCACGCCGAGTTCTCGCGATCCATCGCTGAAGACGTGATGGCGAAGGGCGAGCCGATCGTGACCCTGAGCGCGCGCGACGACGCGCGCATGAAAAGCTACGCCTCGGTCCACCAACTGATGCTGCAGTCGGTGGCGTGCGTACCGATCGCCGCGCCGTCGGGTGCCCCCATCGGCGCGCTCTACGTGGAAACCCGCGTGCGCCCTGGTCAGCACTTCCAGAGCGAGCTACCCACGCTGCGCGCATTCGCCGACCAGGTCGCCATCGCCATCGAGACCGCGCGGCTGGTGGGCGAGAACCGCCGCCGTGCCGACGAGCTGGAGCAGGCCAACGAGGAGCTGGAGGACGCGCAGGAGCGGCTCAGGGAGCTGCTCGGCCATCGTACGGCCAAGCTGAAGCGGGCGCGCAAGCGCCTGCGTGACGCGCACGACACCTTGCTCGGCCACTTCGGCTACCAGGGCCTGGTCGGCACGAGCGACGCCATGCGCCGCGTGTACGCGCTGATCGAGCGCGTGAAGGACACCGACGTGCCCGTGCTCATCACCGGCGAAAGCGGCACCGGCAAGGAAGTGGTCGCGCGGGCCATCCACAATGCTTCGGCCCGCGCCAAGGCCCAGTTCCTGGGCGTCAACTGCGGCGCGATCCCGGAGAACCTGCTGGAGAGCGAGCTGTTCGGTCACGTGAAGGGCGCGTTCACCGGTGCCGACAGGGAGCGCAAGGGGCTGTTCCGCGAGGGCGAGGGCGGCACCGTGCTGCTCGACGAGATCGGCGAGATGCCGCACAAGATGCAGGCGGGGATGCTGCGCGTGCTGCAGGACCGCAGAGTGCGTCCCGTGGGAGGCACGCAGGAAGAGCCGGTGGACGTGCGGCTCCTGTTCGCGACCAATCGCGACCTGGCCGATCTGGTGGAGAAAGGCGAATTCCGCGAGGATCTCTTCTATCGCATCCACGTGGTCGAGCTGAACCTGCCGCCGCTTCGCGAGCGGCCCGAGGACATCCCGCAGCTCGTCGACCATTTCCTCAAGCTCTTCGCTGCGCGCTACAAGCGCGACAAGAAGAAGCTCACGCGCGATGCCATGCGGCGCCTGTCCAGCTACGACTGGCCCGGCAACGTGCGCCAGCTCGAGCACGTGCTGCTGAACGCCTGGGTGCTTGGCGACGAGCCCGAGCTGGAGGCGGCCGATCTGGACCTGCCGGACGGCCTGGCGCCGGTGTCCCGGGCGCCTGCGACGACCGTATCCGAGGTGCGGACCACGGAGCCGAGCGCGTCGCGTACCAGTCAGCGACGTCGCAGTACGCTCTCGCAGCACCGCCGCGAGGAGCGGGATCGCATCCTCAAGGCGCTGCAGGCCTGCAACTGGAACCGCGTCAAGGCGGCGGAGCTGAGCGGCATCCCGCGTCGCACGTTCTACCGGCGACTGCGCGAGTACGGCATCCAGTAGACCGGAAATCCGGGGGCCGACCGCTTGCATGTGGGGCCATGCTGTTCAAGGTTGTCCCCGATGGCAAAGCGACTCGTTCAGTTCGGCTGCGCGGCGCTCGCGCTGGCGGCCTGCAGCAAGCACCCAAAGCCCCAGCAGTCGGCGCCCGCCAAGTCCTCCGCGACGGCGCCGGCGGCCGCCCCGCAGAGTGCGGGCCAGCTGCCCAGCGTCGGGGAAACGGCGCCGGCAGTGCAGGCGACCGCCCACACCGGCGAGCTCGTCAAGCTCTCCCAGTTCAAGGGCAGGCCGGTCGTTCTCTACTTCTACCCGAAGGACGACTCGCCCGGCTGCACCATCGAGGCGAAGGGCCTGCGCGACTCCCAGTTCGCGCTGAAGAAGTACAACGCCGTCGTGCTCGGCGTCTCGGCCGACGACGACGTGTCGCATCGCGCCTTCGCCAGCAAGTACAGCCTCACCTTCCGCCTGCTGCCCGACCCCAAGCACAAGATAGCCAAGGCCTACGGCGTCCCCGTCAAGAACGGCCGCGACATGCGCTATACGTTCATCATCGACAAGGACGGCAAGATCGCCAAGGTGATGCCCAACGTCGACCCGCGGGAAAACGCCAAGCAGGTGCTCGACGAGCTCGGCAAGCTGGCCGGGTAGGGCCTCTCGCGGGTTGCAGCGCCGCACGTTTCGGTCCGTTTCCCGCACCGCGCGGCGCGCCTGGTCGTGAAGAAAAGAGCGGAGCGTCTGGACGCCCAGGCGTTGGCGTGAAGTGGCCGTCGCAAGACCAGCAAGCGGTGCTGTCGTTGACGCGGCTGCGTCGCGCATGCAAGTATGAAAGGCTATTTTATTCGTAGCTGGCTCGGCTCCAAGTGCGGGGGAGATGAGACCAGGAAACTTTGCCCAGACACCCCCCAGCAGGCGCTCCGTCTGCTCCAATCCCCGAGGAGCCTCCCGCGGGCGCCGGGCTCGAAGCGTCGGCAACTGACCGGCCTTCGGGCAGCTACGAAAGGCATCTGGCGGCTCCGCTGACGCTCGACCAGCTGCATGTGTTCGTTGCGATCATGGAGGAGGGTTCCTTCGGGCGCGCCGCCGCCCGCCTGCGCAAAGCCCCGTCGGCGGTCAGCTACGCGGTTGGCATGATCGAGAGGGCTCTGGACGTCCGGCTCTTCGATTGGTCCGGCCCGAAAGCCGTGCCGACCGCAGTGGCGCGCTCCATGTTCGATGCGGCGCGAGATGTCGTTGGCAGCGAGGCCCGCCTGCGGGAGCTCGTGTCCTCGTACAGTGGGCAACAGCAGCCCGTCGTCCGGACGGCCATCGACCCACGCTTCTCCCCGGTAGCGGTGGCGCAAGCGATTGTGGACCTGCGCCGGCATCACCCCGGTGTTGTGGTGCGCTGGCGGGCGCGCCCCGCCGACGAGGTTATTTCGCTCGTTCTCGGCGGCGCGGTCGATATCGGCATTGTCGGACGGGAGCCCATGCAGCCCGAGCTCGAGGCGGCGCGACTACCGCGCCGCCGGCTGGTTGCGGTGGCCTCGCAAGACCATCCCCTCGCCCGTTCCTCGACCCGCGTATCGGCGCGCCAACTGCGACGGTACGACGAGATCGAGTTGGCAAGCCAGACCACGTCCGCACCGGGCGCGCTGTCCGCCTGCTCCCTCGAGGCAGTCAAGGCATTGGTCCTTGCCGGGTTGGGGTGGGCCTACGTACCTCCGGAATCCGTGACGTCCGATGTCGACGGCGCTTCCGGCCTCACGACCCTCCCTGCGCCGGAAGTGCTCGTACCGTTTTTCGCCATCCACGCCCGTGAGCGTGCACCCGGTGCGGCTGCTTGCTGTCTGATCCGGTCGTTCGCCAACGCTGCACGCGACGACGACTGACAGGTTGCGCCGGACGATCGATGTGCGCGTTCGAAGCCGCGCGCAATGACCTGCACCACCATCGAAATTCTCGATGACTGCGTTCGAAATTGCCTACTGGCATTGACTGCGCTCAAGAAGCTAATTTCGTAATCCCACCTTGTCCGTCGTTACGCCGAGTGCGTCCCGCGGCGGTCAAACACACAGCCTGTCCCAAGCCTGTCCCCGTGGCCACGCCGCGGGGGCCAGCAGCTTGAACACGAGGAGTACATGAAATCTCGCAGAAACCGTTCGATCCTTGGCACGCGTAGCCTCGGCATTTCCGTCCTGCTGACCGTTGGTCTGGCGATGCCGCTGGGATGCGGCGGTGGCAGCTCGAGCACGAGCACGCAGGGGTCCAACGGGGGGGCAGCCGGCTCTGGAGCCGATGCGGGAGGCTCCGGTGGCTTCGCTGGTGGCTCCGGTGGCTCCGGTGGCTCTTCTGGCAGCTCCGGTGCGGGAGGCTCCGCTGCGGGAGGCTCCGCGGGCGCCACCGACGCCGGACCAGACAGCTCTGCTTCCGACGCGGGCACCGACGCGTCGTGCCAACCCACCAACGGCGGCGTCGAGATCTGCGACGGCATCGACAACGACTGCAACGGCAAGACCGACGACAACGTTGCCGTGGGCGACGGCGGCCTGCACACCGGTGACCCCTGCACTGGCTGCAGTGCGGTCTGGGCGTGTCCGGCGTTCGGCAGCACACCGGTCTGCCAGGCCGAGGCCGGAGCCAGCACCGAGATCTGCGACGGAATCGACAACGACTGCAACGGGAAGATCGACGACGGTATCGCCCCGCAGGCGTGCGATGTCCCGAACAAGCCCGGTCTCACGTACCAGTCGACCGAGGCGGCGAGTATCTGCAAGCAGGGAACGCAGACGTGCAGTGGCGGCGCGTGGGGTACCTGCACGGGCTACGTAGGCCCGAAGACAGAGACGTGCGACGGCAAGGACGACGACTGCAACGGAGTGGTCGACGACTATTCGCCCGCCAGTGCGCCGACCTGCACGCCTACCAGCCCGAGCGGCTTGTACTGCGACGCCAACGGCAACGTGGTCACGACAGTGCCGGAGGTCTGCGCGAGTGGCTCCTGGGTCTGTCCGGCTGCTGGCACGCTCCCCTTCTACTTCTATCTGGACGCGGATGGCGACGGTTACCCCGAGCCCCTGTCCGGCATGGGTCTCAGAGGACCGACCCTGTACAACTACAACCCCGGGCCGTACTGCACGACGGATACCACCTTCAGGCCGACCGTGGTGGGCGGCGCCCCCTCCGGCGCAAAGTGGATCACCAGCAACTACGACTGGAGGATCGCCTCCCAGCGCACGGCGGATCCGAAGCACCAGCTGCTCAACGGGACCAACAGCGGCTTCGACTGCTGCGACGCAGACGCCAGAGCGAAACCGGGGCAGACCACCTACTACCAGGCCAAGAAGAGCGGCGGCGACAATCCGCTGCCCGCGGCGTGCGGCACCAGCCGGACAAGTCAGTGGGACTTCAACTGCGACGGCTCCCTCCAGAGAAAGGCTCCTGACGGTTCCGGCACTGCGTGGAACCAGAACGCCAACAACTGCAACCACACGCCTGGCTGGGACACGCTCCTTCCGCATCCGCAGGACTGCGGCCAGACCCAGGGCCATTGGCTCCACCAGTGGACGGTCTGTTCGCCCACCAATTGGCTGGATGGCTACGCGCCGCAGTGTCACTAGCGCGGAAGTAGGAAAGACATGAAACCGAACTGGAGTCTCCGGGCACAGGCGGCGGTGTTGGTCGCCGCCTGCGCCCTGATCGGGTGCAGCAGCAAGAAGCAAACAGCCACCACGAGCTCTGCGTTGTGCACGCAGGGCTCGAAGGACAAGAAGGCGCTGGATGCGGCCAGCGTCTGCGTTCAGGACGACGACTGTCCGTGCGGCGGCTACTGCGACCTGGGCGTGTGTGCGCACCAATGCATCGCCGACTCCGACTGCGCTTCGGGACAGCGTTGTGACCTGCACGGCCGCTGCCGTGCGGCCAATGACTCCAGCAACGTCGCTCCGCCGCCGAGCGTCAACATCGGGAACGTCAACCTACCGGTGGTGACCGGTCAGCTGTCTACCGGCCCGCAGCGCGTCGACTTCACCGTGCTCGGCAAGCCGATCGACCACCTGCGCGCGCAGGCCGACCCCGGGCTCCTGGTGAGTTGCAACGGGGCAAACGGGACGTTCGCGGCGGATTGCGAGTTCGACAACATCAAGCCCGGCCCCAACACGGTGTACACGAAGTCGGACCCGGCCAGCGCGCCCAAGGGACAGAAGCAGTTCGATCTGAAACTGATCAGCGCGGTCCAGCGCTTGGCAGTGGGCTTTTCCGCACCGCCCGCAGCCACACCGGCTGCGCCGCAAGCCGGGGTGTTCAAAGGCACGCTGGAGATCGACGCTGCCGGGTTGGAGCGGGCCGGTGCCGACCAGCCCGTGACGATTCCAGGGGACGGCGAGCACGTCACCGCCAAGGTGTTCAAGGGGGCGAGTGGCTATCTCGTCGCGGTCGACGACGCGTTGCACCTGCTCGGCGACGAGGACACCTGGATCTTCAAGATCAGCAAGTCCGGCGCCGGCTGGCAGGCCACGGCCCCGACGCGACCGTACCTCGATGGCGCGGGCAGCAAGATCGTGGTGGCGCCGGTGTTCACGTCGGCGTCGTTCGATGACGCCTTGAATGCGGGGTTCGACCTGCAGCTCGACGGCAGTCTGGGTCACGCCAACGGCTACGACCCGGGGGCGCTGGTTGGACGCTATCAACTGGCGCTGAGGCGCACCGGCGATCTCGCCCAGGGCGCAGTTGCGCCGCAGTACCCCAGTGACGCGGCGATGCCGGATGCAACAACCGCGGCGCTCGCGCCTCTACCCTGGGAAGCGGCAGCGCATGCCGCGCTGGCGACGCCGTTCGCTCCGAGCTTCAATACCGCCTTCGGGACGCTGTCCGGCGGACCGGGTCTCTGGCAGTGCGAATCGACCGACAATCCCTACCGGAAGCTGTGCTCGTCGGCGGGTGAGAGTCCCTGCAACACGGCTTCGGTAGACGGCGGCTCCATCCCGTGCTCGACCACTTCAACCACTACGTGCGCCACGCTGCAGTCGAACTATGGCTGCACGGTCAACTCGACCCAGACCGCGTGCGACTTCGCGGCCGCGCTGTGGGCCCCCCTCGACCCGGCGAAGGCGCCGTCGGAGTGCGCGCAGGGCTACCTGTGCTGGACGGCGCCGGCCACTCCAAGCGACACCGATCTGTCCCAGCTCCCCAACACGCTCTTCAACCCGAGCCTTACCTCGACGAACTACACGGTCTCGGGCGACCTGCACTGCGCGAGTGGGTCGGGGACGGCGGCGCTCGGGTATTTCGAGAACTTCGACTCGAACAAGAAGAATGCCGAGGAGATGCTCGACGCTTGCGCCGACGACCTCGATCGCTACTTCGCCGGGCCTGCTACTCCTCCGAGCAGCACGGGCGCCGCGGAGCTCGCGTCGCTTGCCGCGGGGAGCAAGGGCTGCATCGACGGCAGCCGCTTCGAGCCTGCCCTGGCCCACGCGCTGTCGCTCGACCTCCCCGCTGGAATGGGCGTGTCGGGTGCGTCCGACGACACCGGCTCCGCGATCGGGCTGAGGCTCTTGTACCAGTTTGCGTCCGTCCAGGCGTTCGTCGCCCGCGAGGCCCTCGCGTCGGACAACCTCACCTATGTCCTCGGTGGTGGCTCGAAGCCCATCAGCAAGAACTCGCGCACACTGGACAAGTACCTGGACGCATCGCTGCAAGGCTGGAACCTGGTGCTCCACCCGCGCATCGCCTCGGCGCTGATGGGTGTTAGCCCGACGGTGCTGGCGAAACCGGACTATCGCCAGTGGGTCGCACAGCAGAAGCTACCCGGCGTGCCGCTGCCGCAACACGAGGAACCCGTCGGGTTGCCGGTCATGTTTGCCCAGGCGCTCGTCCCGCAGCTCAAGAGCGCACAGACGCTGATCCGCCGCGCGCGCTACACTGGCGGTGGCCAGGACGCGGCCCTGAAGAGCGCCAACAAGGCGGCGCGCTACGCCGTCGCGGTCATGGCGCTGAGCGAAGCCCTGGCGGCGCGGGCAAAGCCTGTGAAGCCGGCATGGTGGACCCGCTGGACCGCCGCGGAAACCGGCGCCTACGCCGCGCTGCAGTCCGTGCTCGACGAAGCCGAGCATCTGAAGAACGGCGAAAACCCTCTCGGCATCTCGGATGACGATCTGCCCCTTCACTATTTCGGCAATCCGCAGGATCCGGGCAGCCGCTTCTCCGCGATCAGCGACTTCCTGCTCGGCCACACGCTCAGCAGCAGCAGCGGCAACTCCGCCTGGGCGCCCGCAGCCGTAGCGCGCGCGCAAACGTCGCTCGACGCCGCGCAATCACAGTGGATTGCCCTGCGGACGCGCCAGCTCGGCGCCGTGCTGTCGTCGAACGACGCGGCTGCCCGCCTCGACGGCATCAAGAAGGAGTACGGCGAGAAGATCATCAATCTCTGCGGCAACCAGTCGTGGAACGCGGACACGATCATCGACAACTGGACGGGCGTCGGCGAATACACGCCCAACAGCTGCTTCATCGACACCTCGAACCCAAAATGCCAGATCCTGGCCACCGACTCACAGCGGTCCGCCCAGGTCTACGACCTGGTGACAACAGCCGACGCGGAAGTGGCGCTGTGCGTGGGCTACGGGGCACGCAAGCAGGTGGGGAGCACGGTCAAGGGGATGGTCCCGAACGCTGCGATCAACCAGGTCCTGAAGGATGGCTTGGTGGCCGTTGCGGTCAACGGAAGTGGCAACTCGCGGGTTGCGCAGGTGACGACGAACAAGGGCAGCGGCGTCAATGTGCCCATCAGCCAGCTGTACCAGATCGACTACTCGCAGGTCCCCGCCCAGATCCTGCAGCCGATCCTGGATGCCTGCCGCGCGAAGTACCCGACCGGACGCGCATCGCTTCCCACCGCGCTCGACCTGGGTGACTCACCGCTCACCACGCCGATCGACCCGAACTGCGTGCAGCCCGGCGCGCTGGGCGACGATGCCGTCGCGGTGTCCAGCGCGCAGCAGGATCTGGACATCGCCCGCCAGGATCTGGCCACGATCAAGGACAAGTTCCAGATCCAGGTCAACAAGTGCAACGACCTTATCCAGGACGACAAGGACCTCAAGCAGCTCGAGACGGCCGAGTTCGCCACGATGACCACGCTGCGCAGCGTCAAGCTCGCGATGGACATCACGTCTACGGAGCTCAAAGCCTCCGCCGAACTCTCCAAGGAATTCAGTCTGGCGACGATGCTCAGCGGCCCAGGGGAAGAAACAAGCGAGGCCCTGAAGTTTGCAGCCGGGCAGTTCGACATGGGTTCACTGATCACCCAGTTCGAGATGGACACCGTCTCGGACTCCTTCGATCTGGCCGTCAGCCAGCGTGAGCGGCAGGGTGACATCAAGCAGTGCTTCGATGATGCCGATGCGGTGCTCGCGGATGCCAAGTCCGCTGGGCTACAAGCCAAGAAGGCCGCCTACGATTTCCAGAACGCGGTATCCAGCGTCGGCGGCGACAAGCTGATTCTCGACCGCGCCGTGCGCGAGGGCAAGGCGGCGGTCGCCGCCGAAGAGGCGCGCATCGCGACCGCCGGCGCCGCCCGCGCGCCGCTCACCGACGAGCGCTGGGTCAACCAAGCGGTCACTCAATACCAACACGACTTCCGTCTGGCGCAACGCATGACCTACCTGTCCGTGCGCGTCGTGGAGTACGAGCTGCAGCAGAGCCTGTCGGTCCGCAGTCAGGTGCTGGCGGCGCAGCGCCCGAGCCAACTCCGATCGGTGCTCGACAACCTGATCACGACGGGTGCCGGATCCGTGCAGGGCAAGCAACCCTCCGATCTGGTCACGGTCATCAGCCTGAAGAACGAGCTGCTCAAACTGTCGGGCAGCGGCGGCTACAGCCAGAACCAGCGCTTCGCGGACTATCTGGCGGCGCACAAGGTTGTCGACGACAAGGGCAACTACCTCGGAGTCGCGGTTCCGTTCACACTCGCACCAGCGTCGCCCAATGCGCCTGCCGGTGCGATCAAGCTGTTCACCAACAGCGACTGCGCCGAGCGCCTCTGGTCGGTGAGCGCATCGGTGACCGGCAAGAACCTCTGGGTCGGCAAGGATCCGTCGAGCTTCGTGCGCCTGGACCTGCAGAAGAGCAACACCTTCTTCAGCCAGTGGTGCGGCTCGCCGCCGGCCGGGCAGCCCTTCCAGCAGGCGTCGATCTATCCCAGCGTGAACCTGTTTGCCGACCCGGCACTGGGCTCGCCCACGGGCATCCAGAAGACCACCGAGGACCCGGCGTCCACCTTCAGCACCGCGCGGATGCGGGCGTTCCTCAACGTCTCGCGCGCGGATCTGGAGAAGGACAGCTACGCCGACGGCAACACTTCGGAGCTTGCAGCGCGCGGCTTGTACGGAAAGTACAAGATCTTCATCAGCAAGGACTTCCTGAGCAACCAGGGCAGCCCGGGGCTGAAGCTCGACAACGTGGACGACATCCTGCTCCGCCTCGAGTACGTGTCCGTGGCCAAGTAGCGCCGAAGCCGGCGTCGCGGGCTGAATAGCGCGCCTGGAGCGCCTTTTCCGCCGCCTGGCGCCAGGCGGGCGCTCGGTTGCAAGCCACGAAAATGCCGTGGCAGCATCTCCAGTTCACCGCAGCGCGCGCGCACCTCACCAACAACCTTCCGTAGCGCTGCGCTGGGTTCCCGCGCAGCGCGCGATGGCGAGCACGTTGTCCGCGAACGGCCAGGGCTCGGCGAAGCGGTAGTATTCGTCGAGCGCCTGGTCGAGCGACCAGCCCTCGAGCAAGCGCACGCACGCGACCGTCATGCCGGCGCGATGCCGCCCGCCGTCGCAGCACACGAGCACTGGCTGGCTTTCCGGGGCCAGGGCGGTCCGGGCAGCAGAGAGCAGCGTGGCGCGGTCGCACTGGTCGGCGGGTCCCAGGTCGAACACCCTGAGCGCGACGAGCCCCGAGCGCGCAACCCGCTGCAGCAGTGCGCCCGGCCCTTCGCCGCGCACGCAGACCACCGTGCGGACTCCGAGCTCCAGTAGCCGCTGGACGTGCCACGCGCGGCGCGGTTCGCCGGCCCGGTAGATCCTGCCGGGCGATACCACGCCAAACTGCGGCAGCTCGAACAGAGTGCGCCAGGCGTCGCGCTCGAGCGGATCTTGCGCGACGCGACGCGCCATCGTCGCCAGCGTGTGGAAGATGTACAGGGTCCGCCGCACCCACGGAGGCGCAGCCCGGTCGAACAGAGCCACGCACCCATTTCCAGCAAACCGCGTGCCGCAGCGCGCTCGGCATTCCCCCGAGAAAGCGTGCGGCTTCGTGTGCCGTCGGTGCCACAGTGTGCCCCCAGCGCGTGAGCGCACGGGCGGACCCGAGCCGTCGAGAGGCAGCGTGTTGCGCGGATGGGGAGCTCGGTGCGCGCCACGCCCTCCTCGACGACCCGGGTCCTTGTGTGCTCGGCTGGCTCGGGGTTCTTGTTTGTCTGTCCATCGTGGAACCGCGCTGGGCGGTCCCCGCTAGCTCGCCAGAGGCGACGCACCGGGCATGCCCGGCGCGACGGCGGTTGAAGCGCCGTTGGTCGGCAGGGTTGCGGGCTTCGCCGGAGCGGCGTCGGCTGCCGCGCTCGCGTCGGCCTTGTTGGCCTTGCCGCGACCGCCGCGACCGCCGCGACACGCGAGCTGTTCGGCCAGCACCTCGCCGTCGGTGTCCTTCGGCACGACCGCGTGCACGCCGGCGCGCAGCGCGCGGGCCCGCGCGTCCGCATCCACGTGCCCCGAATACAGCACCATCGGTCCGTCGAATCCCGCCAGCCGCGCGCGGCGGCAGAGCTCGATCCCGTTGAATGGCTCGATGCGGTAGTCCGCGACCAGCGCGTCGAAGGCTTCGCCCGCCAGCTTGCCCAGCGCCAGCGATGCGGTCCCGACCGCTTCGCATCTCCAACCCGAGCTCCCCAGCACGCGCACCAGCGACCGCAGCATGGCGGCCTCGTCGTCGACCAGCAGTGCGTTCCGTGTGGGAATCGGTCCTCCTTTCCGAGTCCTCACAAATATCCTGCGGGGGGGGGAGCACACGTCAAGCGCTTTTCCCGCTGGAGACAGCGCACTCGAAGCGCACGTCGAGCGATCCTACAGTTTTGTAGGTTGCACGCAGAGCGGCGTCGGGTGCTCCATGGGCGAGCTCGCAAGCCCCCAGCCAGCGAGCCATCGGGAGAACGCTCATGACTGGATTCCGCCGCCGGGATCCGGACGCCGCCGCTCTGCGCCGCGACGCCGGAAAAGACTCCGCTCGACGTGCTGTTCGCGCGCGCCGGCGCGCGGCATGGCTGTCGTTTGCCGGGCTAGTCGCCGCTATCGGGGCCACGGGCTGCAACCGGGCGCCTGTGGAAATCCTCTCCGACAACAGCGTTATCTATCCGTCGGCCCTCGGCAACGACCGACTGCTGCTCGATGGGAATCTGCGCTTCGCCAATCAAAGCGTCCACAACTACCAGCAGCCACCCCACAACCTGACCGTCGACGTGGACTCGCCCGGCTCCAATGTGGAGTTGCTGTTCATGGAGGACGATTCCGAGGCCACCTGGAAGGCCTTGCAGCTGGGAGGCTGCAACGGGGATACCTGTGCGTTCTCCGAGCCACTTCTGCCAGCGCAACACACGGAAATCGGGATCATCCATTCCGCAGGCGCGCACACCGACCCCATTGGGAAGGAGTTGGCGCTTTTCAACCCGGGTCAGGATCAGGCCGTGGCCATCAGGAGCCTGTACATGCGCAGGCACGGCGAGTGCGAGCTGGGGGTCAAGTGGGGCTCGCTACTTCCTGGGGTTCTGGCGGAGGCGAAGGACGAGACCTCGAAGGTCTACGTGTGGGTGGATGGAATCTTGCAGAGCTACGACTACCAATTGAGCTTCCAGCGACGCGCTGCCATGAGCTATCTCCGGCAGACCGCGGTCCTCTACGGTGACAGCTCGAATACCCAAGGCCGAGGCGGTTTTGGCCTGTACGTGCAGGGCCATGTCGATTTCGATGCGTTCTATCTCGCCGGGTCGGACCTTAGAGCAAAGGCAGAATACGACGTGAACCTCTCGGGCGGGCTCCCGCATTTCTCTGTTTTCGGTGCACCCCTGGCCTACACCTACAACTGCAATGGCACCTGCATTGCGCAAAGCGGCATTGAGGAGCAGGCCAGGAACATGCTCAGTGGCGTCGCCGGGAGGCTGAACGACAAGATTGACCAGTGCCTCCAGGTTGAAGCCGACATTTTGGGGCCGAGCGGTTGCCCCGACCCAAGCGAGGACTCTTCGGCATACTGCGCGAATGGGCGGTACGCGTTTACGTCGAGCGCCCTCGGTCAGAGTGCCCAGTCGGAAGCGCAGGCGCTGGGTGCGACCGCGGCCCAGGCGAATGCCTTTTTCGACGCGATGCGCGACCCCAAGAACTGGGCCTGCGGCCCCGTCAGCGACACCTGCGCCGAGCTGACGCACCAGACTGCTACCACGAAGAACGTGTGCAAGCTCAAGCTTCGCGCGACGGATGTTGTCCCGATGCCGGACGAGGTGAATCTCGTGTGGTACCCCGGCGGACTCGGCACGGCCAAACCGACGGCCGCCCAGGCACTCTACCTGGCTCTGAAGTTCCTAGAGTCAAGTCCGAACGAGACTCTCGCCGCCCAAGCCAAAGCCGAGCTCCCAGAGCTTTGTTCTGGGAATCCCGACCCGTACAACTTCCGTGAGTTCGTGAAGGTCTCGAAGTAGACTTTTGCGTGGGAGGAACGGATTGAGCTTTCTTCGTATCCGGAACGTGCTCCTGGCCTTCGGTCTCGGATTCGCTGCCTGCGGGGGGCAGGTCGGCACCACTGGCAGCGGCGGCGCCTCCGGCAACGGAGGATCGGCGGATGCTGCCGGGGCCGCCGGTACTGGCGGAATGGACGCAGACGCCGGGGCCGGCGCCGATGCGGGCTGGTCGGATTGCTCGGCGCCGGATTGGAGCGGGTGCGGGACGCCAGACTGTCCGACGGGAAGGGCGGGATGCGTTGCGTGCATTCCAGACCAAGGGCCCGGTCTGATGGGGTCGTGCGTGGAGAGCGACCCCGTGCCGAGCGCTATGCCAGCCGACGGGAAAATCTTGCTTTCGAACCAGCAGACGTTCACAGATCTTCCAACGGCGTTCCCGTTGAACGACGTCCCCTTCAACGCGGGCAGCATCGTCGCCAAGCACGGCCAGGCCGACCGTCTTGGCTACGCGGACCGCGGTGTGTGGACCGGCGATCCGCTGCCGATGCCGAAGACGTGTCCTTCCATCCCGGACGTGCCTACCTGCGGCGGCTACTGCGGCGGTTGTCCGGTCGGGCAGATCTGCACGGGCCGCTCGCCGCTGCACCCCTATGGAATCTGCATTCCGGAAGCTGCGGGGGTGTGCTCGCGCGTAGCGGGCGTCAATGGCAGCAAGTGTTCCGCCACCGAGGGTTGCTTCATATTCAAGGTGGAAGCGGCGCACCAGACGGTGGCGGACGCGACGGGCTTCTGCGTGCCTTCCAAGGAATGCCAGGCCCTGGCGGCCAACCTGCCCGGAGGCGGCTTTTGCAAGTAGCGTGCGCGGGCGCGCTACTCGCCGCGCTTGCGGCCATCGCGCTCGCGGCGGGCTGCTCGGGGCGCGTGGTGCAGCTCGGGCCAGACGGCGGCGACGGCGGTGGTGGCAGCGGCGGCTCGGCGGGCGGCTGGAGCGGCGGCGGCGGCTTGCCGTGCGTCACGCCGGACGGCGTGCGGCTGTGCGGCGGCACCGAGAACCAGTGCGGTTGGGTGGGTAATGATCAGTGCCCGGGCGGCGGCTGCCTGCGCCCCTACGACAGCCAGCTCGGCGGTCCCGCCAAGGGCGGCGTCTGCTATTCGGACCTCGCCGATAATGGCAGCCGGCCGTGCTGGGGCTGCAAGGACGGCGAGGTGTGCCTGCAGCGCAAACAGGATGACTACATCTGCGTGCCCGAGAGCGTGTGCGCCGACCTGTGGAAGATGGGTGTGCGCGGCGTGTGCCGCTACGCCGACCTGGGCGCGTACGACGGCCGCGCCCTGCAGACGCTCTCGTCGTGTCCGGGTAGTCCCGGCACGGGGACGCCGGACTTCTGCGGAGGGTCCTGCACGCAGAGCTGTTACGGCTCTCCGTGCTCGGGGCGCTCGCCAGATCATCCGCAGGGCTCGTGCTTCATCTCGCAGACGCTCTGCGTGCTCGGCTCAACGGGATACACCCAGCGCTGCCCGGACACGCTGCCCCCCGACTACTGCGGGGTGTTCCATCACAAGAGCGCGGACATGAGCGTCGCGCGCCAGTACGGCCAATGCCTGGGCACCGACAGCTGCCTCGCGCTGGCAAGGAAGCTGCCCGGTGGCTTCGACTGCTTCGACGCCGCGGGCCATCTCGTCAAACCGTGACGCGAACGGGGCGCTAGCGCCCGGCGCCGGCGCGACGAAGCCGGGACGAGCTTTGCGGCGCGAGAGTGGCGGGGGCGCCAGGGCGTGATAGCGGCTGCCAGGACCTGCCAGGCAAGCCGCATCGGGGTTGTGCCCTGTTCCGCGCGCGGAGCCGACGACGGCCGTCCGCTCGTCGACGAAGAAGCGGGCGGGGCCTACGTCAGCTTCAGCTGCCGCAGCTTCTTGTGCAGGCCTTCGCGGGTGATACCGAGGGCTTTGGCGGCGCTGGTCTTGTTGTTGCCGTGCTCGCGCAGCGCTTCGATCAGGAAGAATTTTTCGACCTGTTCGACCATTTCCTTGAGCGTGCCGCGCTTCACGCCCGCTTGCGACACCACGCCCTCGACCTTGCGCACGCGCGGGCTGAGCAGGTCGCTGGTGACGAAGGCGTCCGGATCGGCCTGGATCACCACGCGCTGCACCTCGTTCTCGAGCTCGCGCACGTTGCCCGGCCACTCGTAGCTCATCATCAGCTCCATCGCGTCCTGCGCGAAGCCCGCCACGGGCTTGCCGATCTCCTTGGTGTAGCGCTCGAGGAAGTGGCCCGCGAGCAGCGGGATGTCCTCGCGCCGTTCGCGCAGCGGCGGGACGCGCAGCGGGAAGACCTTCAGTCGGTAGTAGAGGTCTTCGCGGAAGGTGCCCTTCCTGACCTCTTCTTCCAGGTTCTTGTTGCTGGCCGCCACGATGCGCACGTTGACGTGCTTCTCGTGCGTCGCGCCGACGGGGCGGATCTCGCCTTCCTGCAGCACCCTGAGCAGCTTGGCCTGCAGGCTCATCGGCATCTCCGTCACCTCGTCGAGGAACAGCGTGCCGCCGTCGGCGATGTCGAACAGCCCCTTCTTCTCGTCCGTTGCGCCGGTGAACGCGCCGCGCTTGTGACCGAACAGCTCGCTTTCCAGCAGGTTCTCGGGCATGGCCGCGCAGTTCTGCGCGACGAACAGCCGCTCGCGACGGCGCGAGCGGTAGTGCAGCGCCGAGGCGATGAGCTCCTTGCCGGTTCCCGTCTCTCCTTCGATCAGCACCGTGACGCGCGTGCTGGCGACCTTGTCGAGCTGCTCGAGCAGATCGGAGATCGCGCGGCTCTTGCCGATGATCTCGGTCTCGCCGCGGCGCGAGCGCTCGCGCCGCTTGAGGAAGCTGTTTTCCTTGGTCAGCTTCTCTTCCGCCGCCGTGAGCCGGCGGATCAGTCGCGCATTGGCCACGGCCAGCGACGCCGTCGCGGCCAGCACGCCCAGCGAGTCCAGATCCGTCGAATCGAACATGGCCGGCGCGTCGCGATTGTCCACCTGCAGCACGCCGAGGATGTCTTCGCCCTTCCACAGCGGCACGCCGATGGTGCTGCGGATGCTCGCTCCGAGCAGCGACTCCGAGCTGAAGCTCTCGGTCGGCGCGTCGGCGGCGAGCACGGCTGCGCGTTCGCGCACCACCTTGCGGAAGATGCTGCGCGTGATCGGCACCGTTCCTTCGGGAGCCTGGCTGCCGCCTTCCGCGCGCCGCACCCGCGTCAGCACGGGGACGTAGCCCGCCTCGTCGCTGTCGGCCTCGCCGTCCGGCTCGTCGCGCAGCACGATCGTCACGTGTGTGGCGCGCGGCACGAGCACCAGCGCGGCGTCCGCCAGGGCAATCAGCACGCCGTCCAGATCGCCCGCGCCGCCGATTTGCTTTTCGACCTGGAACAGCGTCTTCAGGGCGTCGGAGTTGCGCTCGACGCTTTGCGTGTACCCGACGAACTCGCCGATCGGGCGCATGCTGACGACCTGGGCTACGTCGCCCTCCTCGCCGAGCGTGACGGCGAGGCGGGTGCTCTCGTCGCCTTCGCCGCCGAGCTCCACGATGTCGCCCGACTCGAGTGCCAGGCGCGGCGAGCTGTCCTCGCTCAGCACGATGCGCCTATCGCCGCGCACCACCGCTGTGCCGTTGGTGCTGCGGAGATCCTCCAGCAGCACCTTGTCGACGCCGATCACGACGCGAGCGTGCTCGCTCGAGACGTGCGACTCCTTCAGGACCAGCTCGTTGGACGCCGCCCGTCCGATGCGCACGACGTCGCCTTCGGGCTCGAGAGTCCGTCCCGCGTCGGCGCCGTCCAGTACCTCGAGTCGTAGGGTGGGCATGGTGTTTCGGTGCCGGCGCGGGTCCGCCCCAGGCGGAGTGCGCTTACTGCGCGCGGGAGCGGATGCGGTACATCACCTGCTTCAGCGGCGCGTCTCCCATGATCTTGTCGCGGTCCGCCGACTTCAGGTTCTTGTCGATGATCTTCTTGAGCTCGTCGGCGACCTTGACCGACCCCTTGGGCAGCAGGTGGTCGATGGTCTGCGACGCGGTGTAGCGCACGGCAGCGTTGTCGATCGAGCCGAGCCGCTTGACCAGCTCGTCGACGGTCTGCTCGTTGCCGAGGATGCCGATCATGTAGCCGGCCTTGATGCCGGCAAACTGCGACTTCTGCTCCTGGTTTTCGCTCTTCTCGATGTTGGTGAGGTAGCACGACACGCGGTCGCCGCAGGCCTTGAGCATCTTGTCGGTGAGGGCGTAGGCGTCCTTTTCGATCTGCGTGCCGTACTTGTCCACCGCCTGGCTCTTGACCTTCGCGATCTGGTTCGGCTTGGCCAGCTTGAGCGCGGTGATCGTGATCGTGCCCTGCAGCGCCTTCTTGTCCTCGGCGCCGCCCTTGGTCTTCTCGGCGCGTTCGAGCAGCCAGTCGATCATGCCCGGGTCGTAGAACGAGCCTGCGGCTTCGGTCAGCGCCTGGAGCGCGCTGTTGCCCTGCGGCGGTAGCACCGTGTCGATCGAGATCGACTCGTAGGCCTGTTCGAAGGCCTTCTTGGATTCCGGCGTGGCCGGGATCTTGGTGATCTCGCGGGCGATGACCGCCTTGTTGACCTCGTTCTTCGTGCTCTTCAGCGCCTCGATCATCGGCTGGAGCGCCGAGGGACGACCGATGGTGCCGAGGATCAGTGCGGCCGTCTGGATGTACGGCTTGTTCTTCGGCGCCTTCTTCGCGCCGGTGACTTCCTTGATGCGCCTGAGCGAATACGCGCTCAGCTTGGGGGCCTTGTCCTGCAGCAGCTTGACGGCTTCGTCGACGGCGGGCTGCCCGATCTTCACGAGCGCCAGGACTGCCGTCGCCTGCACGTCGCCCTTGGTCGGGTCGAGCATCACCTTCATCAGCGGCTTGACCGCACTCGCATCCTTCAGCTGGCCGAGCACCTCGGCGGCCGTGGTCTGCCAGAACAGCTGATCGCGGTAGGCGTCAACCGCGTCGCGCTGCTTGGCGTTCTTCGGCGGCTTGATCTCGGCGTCGAGCAGCGAGATGAGCGAGCTCGACCACGACTTCTGCGGGTCGGCGGTCATGGCTTCGTTCATGTCGCGGTAGCTGACGCCGCCGAGCATGGTGTGCGCCTTCAGCTTCAGGAAGGCGTGCAGTAGCGGATCCGCCAGCCCATCGAGCTTGAGGTCGGTCTGCGCTGCGGCGGCCCACTTGATGTCGGAGTCGTCCTTGCTGGACGAGGGGCTCTTGGCGAACTCCTCGAACGCCTTCTTCAGTGCCGGCTCGGTGCGCTTGTCGCGGAAATCCGCGAGCAGCTTGAGCAGCGTGACGCGCGTCTTCGTGTCCAGGTCGGTGTAGTGGTCGATGTAGGTCTTGGTCAGCGGCTGGACGATCTTGTTCAGCAGCTTCTGGACCTCCGGGCTCTTGTTGTTCCCGTTGGCCTTGGTGCTGGCATCCTCGAAGAACTGCTGGAGGCGCTTGACGGCGCGCGGACGCCAGGCCCGATCCTGCAACTTGTCGACCCAGTAACCGGGCTGGCTTTCGTCTTTGCAGCCAATAACCGTGGTCGCGAGGGTGGCGGCGGCCACGGTTGCGGCGGTTCCGAGCATCAGGTGGCGGATGAGCGACGCGGTGACGCGTGAGGAGCGGAGCATTCGGATACCTCCCGAGGGCGGCTGATTCACAGACTGACCCGGCGTGTCGAGAACCCGGGGAGCGGAAAGGCCCACGATTCCCTCAAGTTCTCGGCGCTGGCGGACGGTACGCTGGCCCGGTCCGCGCTGTCAACGCGCCTGCAACGCTCGTTGTACGGCTTGTCAGGCGAGCCTACCAGGGCGCTACGACGCGATGCGTCAAAATGGCTGGGTGCTCAGTCCACGACGTAGACCGGGTTCGAGTAGATCCAGACGAACTCCTTGTCCGCCAGCTCGGCGTAGCTCGCCAGGTAGCCGCGCAGGTGACGCGGCACGATGCGGACTTCCGCTCGGTAGGCCCCCGGCTGGCTGACCTTCACCCGCAGGTCCTTGTCGCTCCGGGCGATCTCGTCCCATCCCCCGGATTTCGCCCGCAACAGCCGCAAGCTGATGAGCGGCGCTTCGACGCCGGGGTCGAGCTGGGCGAGGTGCGGCCTATCGACGTCGAGCTCGACGCCCTTCGCCAGCGACGCTTCCTGTCCCATCTCGCGCACGCTGTTGCCCTCGGTGGCGTGGAAATCGAAACCCTCGGGGTAGCCCAGCACCTCGAAGGCGCCATACAGCCGGCCAGCCCGGAGCGCGTCCTTCAGGTCCTGGTCGTTGTAGCTGCCGTCCGCCTCGGGTTGGACGAGCAGGTGGTTGGAGAACCACGCCATCATGCGGCGGTAGCTGTCGATGCGCTCGCCATCCGGCAGGATCTGGGGGAACGCGTTCTGGTGGCAGTCGGTCGCCATGGTCGTCACGCGGTGCGCCCCGCTGGCCAGCACGCTGCCCCAGGTCTGGACGTAGCGCGGGTCCTCGCTCCAGATCGGCAAAAACACCAGGTCCGACTGCGGCAGTTGGTCCGGGGTCTTCAGCTTGCCGATCAGCGACAACACTCCGCCCGCGCCGCGGATGGCGTTGGCGTGCAGGTTGTACATCTCGAAGCCGTCCAGAGGCAGGTCGGTCAGCTGCTGCACCGTCCAGTTCTCGGTATGCGCGACCAGCGCCACGGCTCCGTCGGCCTTGAACTGGTTGATCGCGTCGGGCGAGTCGTCGCCGTAGACCGCCTTGCGCGCGGCGACTCCGCCGGGCAGGTGTCCCTCGAGCCCGACCGGCATGGTGTTCGACTCGGTGCCCGCCAGGATCAGCACCGAGTGTCCGTCGGGGCACGCGGCCCGGTTCGCCACCGGGCCGCCCCCGCGCTCGATCAGCTGGTCGCCGAGATCCTTCCTGTACAGAAGCACGTCGGGGAAGGGCGTGTCGCCGAAGGTGTCGTTGTGATCCGTCAGCATGATGTAGTCGTGCTGGGACTGGCACATGCCGCGGCGGAAGTCGTCGAAGCAGCTCTGGTTGATGGCCCCGGTGTCCGGGTCGCGCGGCTTGCCGTCGCAGGCGTCGTGCGAATAGACCGAATGAGCGTGGATCAAGCCGCGCACGTCGATGAACCCGCGCAGCTTGTCGTGCGGGCTGGGCAGCACCACGCCCGGCTTCCATGCCGAGCCGTCCTCTGCTTTCGACTTCGATGCGTTGTGGGTGCCGGAGCACGCGCCGAGAGCCAGCGACAGCGCCAGCGCGTAGAAGCGAGCCATGCCTGATCGGAGTATCGCACCTTGAGCCCGGGAGCGGCGCGGGGTAGCGCTCTACGCATGACGGCGGACATGACAGGGCATCGCGGCGTGCGGCTGGTTCCAATCTGCCTGCTGGCGCTCCTTCCGGCCTGCACTCCCCATCCACACAATCCGCCGCCGCCTCCGGCGGCCTCGTCCGCCCTGCCGCCGCCGGCGCCGGTCATCGTGGAGGGTGCGGGCGGCGCTGCGGCGGAGGCGTCGGCGCCGGCGGATGCCGCCTCCACAACTGTCTCCGAAGCCGCTCCTGCAAAGCCCCACACGCTGGCGGAGTCGGTGAACCTGTTCGCGCGCGATCTGGATGGCCAGCTGGCTGCGAACAAGGGCAACCTGTTCTACTCGCCGCTCAGCATCGCCGCGGCGCTTTCGATGACCCGCGCCGGCGCTCGCGGCGAGACCGCCAAGCAGATCGCCCGCGTGCTGCACGTCGACCCAGGCGACAAGAGCGCCGACGCCAGCTTCGCCAAGCTGGTGGAGAAGCTCGCTTCGAAGTCGGGCAAGAACGCGCCCGAGCTCGCCATCGCCAACCGGCTCTGGCCGGACCGCGCCGCCAAGCTGGCCCCCGCGTTCGTGAAGCTCACGAAGGCCGACTACGGCGCGCCCGTCCAGCCGCTCGACTTCGCCCATCGACCGGATCCGGCGCGGCTGACCATCAACCGCTGGGTCAGCGCCCGGACCCACCACAAGATCCCCGATCTGCTGCCGCCGGGGAGCGTCACTCCGGCGACCCGGCTGGTGCTGACCAACGCCATCTACATGAAGGCGAAGTGGCTGACGCCCTTCCAGAAGTCCGCCACGGAGGACTTGCCCTTCTACGTGGACGGCACGCAGGAGAAGAAGCTGCCGACCATGCAAGCCAGGCTGACTGCGCGCCACGGGCAACTCGGAGCGGCCGAGGTGGCCGAGCTTCCCTACGTCCACAAGAAGGGCGGGCCGGCGCTGTCCATGGTCATCATTCTGCCGAGACAGCGCGCGGGCATCCAGGCCGTGGAAAAGGAGCTCGATCAGCGCGGCTTTTCCGCCTACGTCGACGCGCTGACGCAGGGAGGCGACCTGTTGCTCTCGCTGCCGCGCTTCAAGGCCACGCTGCGCGTCCGGCTCAAGCCCGCGCTCGCGAAGCTGGGCATGCCGCTGGCTTTCGGTCCTGGTGCCGACTTCTCCGGCATGTTCGCTTCCAAGGCCGGCTACTACATCGACGAGGTCTACCACCAGGCGTTCGTGACGACCGACGAAAAGGGGACCGAAGCGGCTGCGGCGACGGGCATCGTGATGAGAGCAACGGCGATCCACCAGACGACCGTGTTCCACGTGGATCACCCGTTCGTGTTCTTCATCCGCGACGCGAAGAGCGGCGTGGTGCTGTTCGCCGGGCGTATCGACGACCCCGCCGGCTAGCGCGCATCCCGCGGCCCTTGCGACTTCTGCCGACTCACATGAACGACGGGTTCTCGACGTCCTCGGCGGTGCAGTCCTTGGGGCCGGTCAGCGGGTTGCAGCGCGAGGGTTTGCCGCCGGGCAGATTGAAGATGTAGCCGCCGCCGTTCTCGTCGGCCGACGGAAAGTCCGTGGTGACGATCTGCGCGGCGCTCGTCGCCGCGTCGAACTGTGGGCCGCTGTCGGCGGCCAGCGGCGCGTCCTCGCCGTCCACCCGCGTGCGCACGATCAGGTGCTGCTTCACGTCGTCGAGGATCTGCTGCTGGTCGGCGACCGGGTCGTTGTGGATGGCGATCGCCGCGTACGGATCGGTCGGCGTCGAGTCGGAGAACATCAGCCGGCCGTGCACGTCCTTGCCGCCTTTCGTGTACTCGTCGCGGAACGTGCTGTGGTTGTCGATGTAGACAAGGATCTTGCCGCGCGTCTCGCCCAGGGTCGGAAAGCCATGGGTTTCCACCGCGTCGCGCAGCGTCGCTGCGTTGCCGCGCACGTCGTCGGGCGTGACGATGCGGCTGCGCGGCCACACCGAGAGGAACTCGCCTTCCAGCTCGGAAAACCAGGGCTCGGCATCCGCCGGCGGGTTGTCCTTCGGCTCCAGGTGGATGAACAGCGTCTGGTGTGCGGGATGCTGATCGGACCAGTTCTTGATCTCGCGTAGACAATCCGTGAGCAGCCGGCAGCGTGTGCCTTCGTCGAGATACTTGATGTGATAGACCTCGAATACGCCTTTCGTCGAGTTGAAGTGCGTGTCGAGCTCGAGCCCGCGCACGCCTTGTTCCTGTAGCTGCTGCTCGAGCGGGTCGTGCGTGTACTGCAGCCGCGGATCGGCCATCGTCGGGCTCTGGACGTGGTAGCTGTTGTGCGTCGCCTTGAGCTGGATCTGGTCGAGCCGGATTTCGCTGTCGCGCGGGTAGTTGAAGCTGGGGGGCTGCTTCTTGCTGCTGCCCGAGGGCGAGCTGCCGCAGGCGGCCGTCGAAAGTGCGAGCGCGAAGGCGAGGGGGCGCAGCATCGAGCAAGCGTACGGCGCCGAGGCGCGCACGACAATCCCGCGACGGCTCGATGCCCGGCGCGCGCTACCCGATGATCATGCCCTCGCCGAGCAGCTTGCCTTCCTTGAAGCGGCGCAGGTTCCAGCGCTCGAACAGCGGCAGCTGCGTGCCTTCGGCGATGTGCTGGGCCAAGAGCTTGCCGACGACCGGCGCCATCATGAAGCCGTGGCCCATGAAGCCGCTGGCCTGGAAGAAGCCCTCGAGCTCGTCCACCTCGCCGACGATCGGGTTCTGGTCCGGCGTGATGTCGTACATGCCCGCCCACTGGCGCAGGATCTTCACCTTGCCCAGAATCGGGCAGGTGCGCAGCAGGCCGCGCGTGTACAGCGCGAGGAAGCGATACGAGCTGTCCTGGTTCTCGCCCTCCGGCACCTTCTTGTTGCCGATGCCGCCGACGATCTCGCCGCGGGTCGACTGCGAGAAGTAGAGGCCGTCCGTGAGATCCGCCACCAGCGGAGTGAGCCACGGCTTGAGCGGCTCGCTGGCGCAGATCTCGTGGCGATGCGGATGGTTCGGCATCTCGATGTCGACCAGGCGCGCGATGCCGGGGCTCCACGCGCCCGCGGCGTTGACCACGACGTTCGTCTCGATGCGCCCCTTGTCCGTCACGACCGCCCGGATGCCGCGCCCGCGCGTCTCGATGCCGGTGACGCGCGTGAACGTGCACACCTCGGCGCCGAGCTCTCGCGCGCCTTCCGCGTAGCCCCAGACGAACGGCCAGGGAAACACCACGGCGTCGTACGGGTTGTAGCTCGCCGCCAGGATGCCTTCGGTGGAAAGCTCCGGCACGACCTCCTGGGCTTCCGCAGCCGTGAGCAGACGCGTCATCAGGCCGCATTCGTTCTGCAGCTTGACGTTCTTCTCCAGCTCGCGGCGCCGCTCTTCGGAGCGCACCAGGAACATGTAGCCGCCCTGACGGAACCAGGTGTTGATGTGATGTTCCTTGGCGAAGTCGCGGCAGAGCGTGAGGCTCTCCTGCATCAAGCGGATGTTCGCCTCGCTGGACCACTGCGCGCGCACGCCCCCGCCGTTGCGCCCGCTCGCGCCGCCGCACAGGTACGACTGGTCGAGCACCGTGATGCGGCGGACGCCGTGGTGCTTCGCGAGATTGTACGCGATGCTGAGCCCCATGATGCCGGCGCCCACGATCACGACCTCTGCGGAGTCGCGCATGGCCCGACTCTAGATCACCGAAGCGCCCGGCGCGCGGTCTTCTAGCTGTGCGCTTTTTGACGCGCGGCATCCAGCCGCGCCAGCAGCGCATCGTGCAGCTGGCCGTTGGTGGCCAGCACCCCGCGGTCGTTGGCCAGCTTTTCCCCGCGGTAGTCGATCGGCTGGCCGTAGGAGTCCGTGAAGCGGCCACCGGCGGCGCTCACCAGCGCGTCCGCCGCGCAGGCGTCCCAGCGCTTGCCGGCGTAGCCGGGCGCCACGTACGCCTCGGCGTCGCCGCGCGCCACCGCGACGCCCTTCAGCCCCGCGCTGCCGAGCGTGATGATCTCGCCCGCGCCCAGGATTTGCAGGGCGCGTTCCATGTCCTCGGTCCGGTGCGAGCGCGACGCCACGGCGCGCGCCTTGCCGAGCACCCGTTGTCCGCTCACGGCGATGGGCGTGCGCGCCCCGTCCGTCGTGAAGCGCCAGGCGCCCTGTCCGACGATGCCGCCGTAGCTTCTGTTCTCGGTCGGGCAGTGGATGACCCCCACCGTCGCGCGATCGCCGTCGCAGAGCCCGATCATCACGGCGAACTCGCCGTTCCTCTTCACGAACTCCCGCGTGCCGTCGAGTGGGTCGACGAAGAACACGCGCTCTGCCTTGCGGAAACCCGCGAACGCCGAAGGCGCGCTCTCCTCCGCCACGACCGGTATGCCGGAAAAGCGCGCTTCGAGCCGCTCGCAGATCAGCGCGTTGGCGCGTCGATCGGCCTCGGTGACCGGATCCTTCGGCCCCTTGTAGTCGACCTCGAACGGCCGGGCGTAGACCTCCTCGACGATCTGCGACGCCTCGCGCGCGATCTCGACCAGAGCCGCCAGGATCGACTCCGCCTCGGTCATACGTCGACTCCGGCGTCGCGCAGGCGGTTTTCGAGCGCGGTCAGCTTCTCTTCTTCCAGGTACGGCGGGCCCTTGCCGGCTTCGCGCACCAGCTGGTCGAGCTGGATGGTGTTGCGCGGTCCGAGCAGCGCCGAGCTCACCTGCTCGTTGTGCAACACGAAGCGCAGCGCGCCGCTACGCAGGCTCAGCACCTGCCCGCCGATCAGCGGACGGATCGCGTCGAGCTGGCGGACCCTGCGTCTGAGATCGTCGCCCGTCCAGCGCTCCGCCCGGTGGTCACCCAGAGTGAAGCTCTTGCTCGGCGGCCAGTGCCCGCACAGAAGCCCGTAGCCGAGCACGGAGTGCGCGAGCAGGCCCACCTCCGCTTTTTCGATGGTCTCCGACAGCTCGTCGAGGTCGTTCTGGTACAGCGCATTATACGCCAGCGACAGCACCTCTGCGCCCTGTTCGATGGCGGCGTTCGCCACGTCCACCGAGCCTGCGCTCACGCCCCACGCGCGGAACTTCCCCGCCTGCTTCAGCTCGGCCAGAAGCGCGGTGGCTTCGCGCCGCTCCATCGCAACCTGCGACGGATTGTGCAACAGCACCACGTCCAGCACGTCACGCCCGAGCCGTTCGCTCGAGCGCTCCACGGATGTTCTCAGGTATTCGGGGTCGAAGCGCTTCTTCGGCGGGATGCTGTCGCGGTCCGTGCCGATCTTGGTCACGATATGCGCACGGACATCGTCCTTCAGCCGCTCGCCGAGCTTGCGCTCCATGCCGCCGTGCGCGTAGCTGTCCGCCGTCTCGAACAACGTGATGCCGAGCGCACGCGCCCGATCGATGACCCGGTCCTGCTCGGCTTCCGGGACCGGCCCGTAGCCGTCGCCGGATAGGCCCCACGTCCCGAGCCCCAGCTCGGTGACGTTCAGCCCGGTCTTGCCCAGCGGCCTTCGGCGCATGGCGGCGGTATAGCACCCACAAGGGCGGGAGGGTCGCCCGGCCGCGTGGCGCGCCCGTCCCCCAGCGCCGTGCCCCCGCTACTTCAGGATTCGATCGGGGTCTCCGAGGAACTCGAAGTGCATGGTGTCCTGCAATTCGTCGTGGCCGAGCCAGTGGAAGCCGTAGCGCTCGAACACCTTCACCCAGCACTTTGGCATGGCCATCTCGTCGAACAGCGAGTCGAAGTGCTTCTTGCAGACCTTCGCCTTGGCCCATTTCCCCACGCAGTGGCAGCAGGGGTTCTTTTCAGGGTCGATGTCGATGGCGATGCCGTAGACGTGGTTGGAGACCTCGTAGTCCTTGTACGTGTTGTGGAAGCGCATGCCGCTCAGGTGCACCGGCTGGTACGGATGCGCGGAGCACTCCTGCTTCAGCGCTGCCTCTACGCAGGTGAGCGCCGGCACGATGCGCCGGTTGAGGACCACGGGCAGCCCCATGAATGTCGTCTGCTCGGCGTAGTAGCGCGGCGGATGCGGGTTCAGCGCGGAGCTGCCGAAGCCCGGGAAGTGCCCGTACTCGCGCGTCCGGTACTCGATGCTGCGCTTGCGCGCGGCGAGGATCTGGCGCCGTATCGCCGCCGGGGCGCCGGGCTGGGCGATCTGTCCCTTCCTGAGCAGGAAGTCCTGCGCGGGTTGTTCGCGGCAGCGGCTCGCGGTGTCGCCGGGGGGCGGGGTCGGGCTCAGCGTGGCGTGGAACGGGACGCTCGCCGCGGGAGCGGCTTTCGCCGGCGGGTCATCCGGGGGATCCGGCTGCTTGTGTTTCGTGCTGGTCGGATCGTGCTGCGACGCGCAACCCAGCGCCAGCAGCACCGCCAGGAGCAACCAGCGCCGCATCGGCACACGATCGGGGTGACGATGCGGGAAGTCAATGCATCTCGCGAGCGCGCCGCCAGGCGCCGCTATCTCTGCAAACCGAGCGGCAGCGCCATGCCCGCGCGCTCGAGCAGTCCCTCGTCGTGGAGCAGCTCGCTGGAAGGTCCGTCGGCAACCAGCTTGCCCGCGTCGAGCAGCACCACGCGTGCGTCGAGATCCAGCACGGCGTCCAGATCGTGCGTCGCCATGAGCAGCGTCGCGTCCAGGCCGAGCAGGGTGTCCAGCATCGAGCGGCGCGCGCGTGGATCGAGGCTCGCGGTCGGCTCGTCGAACAGGAGCACGCCGGGGTCCGTCGACAACACCGTCGCGGCGGCCAGTCGTCGTTGCTCGCCCAGGCTCAGCGCGAGCGGCGAGCGCTCCTCGAAGCCCGTCAGCCCGACCGTCTCGAGCGCCGCGCCCACGCGCCGCGTGAGCGATTCGCCATCGTCGCCGCGTTGGCGCGGACCGAAGCCCACCTCCTCGCGCACCGTGGGCAGAAACAGCTGGTCCGACGGGTCGGCAAAGACGTAGCCGACCTCGCGGCGCACGGAGTCCAGGCTCTTCGAGTCGAGCACGCGTTCGCCGACCGTGATCGTACCGGAGAACGGCAGCGCTCCGACCATGGCGAGCAGCAGCGAGGTCTTGCCGGCGCCGTTCGGCCCCGCGATCGCGACGCGCTCGCCGGCGGCGATGCCGAGCGAGAGCGCGTCGAGCACGCGTTTCCGCTCGGCGCCGTCCTCGCGCCAGACCTCCAGGTGTTCGATGCGGATCGGCAGGGCGCTCACGCCGGCCTCGCTACGCCGCGATGTGCAGCAGGAGGGCCATGGCGACGGCCAGGCAGATCAGCGGCACGTCGCCGCGCCCCAGCCGTGCCCGCTCGCGTGCCGCATCGGGGCTGTAGCCTCTCAGCCGCATCGCGAGCTCGACGCGCTCGGCGCGCGCGCTGGTGCGGACGAACAGCGCCGAGAGCACTTCAGGGCCGACGCCCCAGCCGCGCGCACCGCGAAGCCGGCGCGCCAGCACGATGCGCCGGCCCTCGTCGCGCACGCTGTCGAGCTGGCGCAGCATCGTTTCCACCACTGCCGCGAGCGCCCGCGGAACGCGCAGCGCCGCGAGCGCTCCGGGCAGCTCGTCGAGCCTCAGGCTCGCGGCCATGGCCAGCGCCACGCCGACGGCCAGCGTGGCGCGCGCGCCCATGGCCAGCGCCCGGTGCGTCTCTCCTGCCACTACCAGCGGCAGAACCAGCGCGGCGATCAGGAGCACAGCCGGCAGCGCGCGGCGCGCGAGCGGCCGCGGCCGCGGCTGCGTGACGAGCAGCGCGATGAGCAGGACCGCGGACGAAATGGCCAGCGCGGTCGGCGAGCCGATGGGGGCGGTAGCGATCGCCGCGACGAGCAGCGCGCCACAGAGCAGCCGCGCGGCGGGAGACGCCGCGCGCCGGAGCGGCGCGCCGGCACGTCCGACCGGCGCGAGCGCGGACGCGGTCACCGCACCGCCAGATGCAGCCGCTGTACGACCACCTGCAATGCGTCGGGCGTGGAGCTGGCCAGCGGCAGCAGCACCAGCGCGACGGCGATCGCGACCACTGCCCACACCAGACCGCGGCGCGACTCGCGCGCCGGCTCGCTGTGAAGCAGCGCGGGACCGGATGTGCTCCTCGTGACAAGCGCCGGCGCGCGTCCCATCAGGTGGCGCACGGCGACCGCGGCCAGCACGCCTTCGATCAGACCCGCGATGCCCTGCACGCCGACGATCCAGCTGAAGGTGACGCGCGCGGGTGCTCCCGCGCCCAGCACCAGCGTGGTTGAAAGCAGCGCCGCTCCCGCCATCGTGCCGACGACCGTCCCGGTGAAGGCCGTCAGCGTGAGGCCACGCTTCGTCTCGCCGAACAGCTGTCTCAGTCCATGCACGATGAGGACGGGCAGTACGGCCATGTCGAGCACGTTCAGTCCGAGCGTGGTGATGCCGCCGTCGCCGAACATGAGCGCCTGCACGATCAGCACCGCGGTCATCGCGACAATGGCTTCGGATGGACCGAGCGCGAGCGCGAGCAACCCCGCGCCGATCACGTGCGCGCTGGCGCCGGGCACCATCGGCACATTGATCGCCTGTGCCGCGAGCACGAATGCGGCGAGCGTTCCGGTCCACGCCACGCGGCGCGAGTCACGCGTCACCGAGCGCGTCAGAGCCACGCCCACCCCGAGAGCTCCCGCGAGGTCCAGCCCCACAAGTAGCGGCCCGTTCGTCACGATGCCGTCGGCGAGGTGCACGTGGCGAACCTAGCCACGGCCTGCAGCGCGTGCCACTACTTTGAAGGCCCGTGCTACGTCAGACGCCGCTTAGCCCCGTCCGCCGGTGGCAGAGGCCGAAAACCGTAGCGAAATGCCACAAAAATGTGACAAAACGCTACGCTTCTCGTCGCCTCGTGCCACGCGATCAGTGGAAAGCGAGGTGCCAATACTGCAGCAGCGTCAGGGCAAGCAGAGCTGCACCGACCAGCAGACCCTCGCGCCAGGCCGGGTAATCCTCGGGGTTCTGGCTGGGCCGCGACTGCGGTGCGCTCGGCAGGTCCTCCGCTCGCTGTTGTGTTTGTACAGCGTTCATTGGGTCATCAATAACTATGACAGTTAATGCTGTCAACCAGGCCGCGGCGCTTTTTCCCGGGCGGGACTGCTCAGCGCAGCGACCAGTAGTGCAGCGAGGTGAAGACGTGCTTCGCCGGCGCGGCGATATCGACCCGGTGGCGTCCGGCCGAGAGCTTCGGCGGCAGGGTAAGCGTCGGTTCCTCCCAACCCAGGCCGCTCAGCCGCAGGCTGCCGATCTCGTGGTCGTCGATGCGCACCCTGAGCGCCATCGGCTCGCTGGCGTCGAAGCGCGCGACAAGCAGTCCACCCGGAGCCAGCTTCAGCATCAAGGTGTCGAGCGTGCGGCGCTTGCGCCCTCCGTCGACGTGACCCTCGCTGTCGCTGGACGCGACGTTGTCGGTCTGTTCCGCCCAGTACAGACGGTAGTCATGCGACGCCTCGCTCTCCAGGTCCGCCACGTCGAGCGAGTCGATCGTTTGGTGGCCCGCGACCTTGTCCGTGAGCGGCTTCTCGCCCGTGCCGAGCGCCGTGTAGTCGGCGACGCACGCTTCCATCGTGGTGCCGCCCAGGATGCTTGCGTGCACCGTGCGCTCGGTCAGCTCGCGGCCGAGCAGCCAAGGCAGCCCCATCCAGCTCGGATACACGATGAAGTGGGTGGGCAGCTGGCTCCGCTTCATGTGCTCGTAGTGCTCGAAGCGGGAGCCCTCGCCGGCGACCCAGTAGCGCGCCTCGCCGCGGGTGGTCAGCCCGACGATGTCGAACACGCGGCGATCGGAGAAGTAGGCGATGGCGCCGGTATCGTTGACGCCGATGCGCGCGTCGGCGGGCAGCGCGTTGTGCGCCCAGCGGCCCAGTGCGACCTGCTGGCGGCGGATCGCGTCGGAGCTCTTGGCGAGATCGTCGAGCGAGTACGACAGGTGGGCGGCGAGCCCGCCGACGACAGCGCCGGCGACCAGCACGCGCACCCAGCCGAAGCCGGGCCAGAGCCGGGCGGCGAGCGTCCCCACGCCGTCGGCGAGCGCTCCCAGTGCCACGAACCAGGCGGCGGCGAACGGCCACAGGTAGCGCAGCCGGTTCCACAGGAAACTGTCGTAGGTGGTCGTTACCAGGATGCCGAGCGCGATCACGCCGACGCACGCGCCGCGCCAGTACATCCGCCGCCGCATGGTCATGATCGCCAGCGCCGGCAGAGCGAGCCAGGTGAGCCAGCGGGAGCCTTCCGGGACGAACACCGCGCTCCAGATCCGCCCGTCTAGCAGCGTGTCGAAGAGCACGACCACGTTGTGCCCGACCGTCTCCGTCAGCCGTTCCCCCGCGTAGTAGGGGTTGAGCGGCAGCCATTTGACCTGCGCCGTGGTGCTGCCGAAGTGTCCGGTGGCAACGAACTCGAGCAACGGCATGATGACGGGCCCTGCCAGCGGCAGCACTGCCCACCAACGTCGGCGGCTGCGCGGGAAGGCCACGAGCGTCACGGCGATCAGCAGTGAAACGATGGCCCCTTCGGGGCGCATCAGCGGCGTCGCGATGGCCAGCACGATCAGCTCGATCAGCTCGCGGCGCGAAGCGTCCTGTTTCGACTCGCCCCACTCGGCTGCGCGGCGCGCGCTTCTCATCAACAGCCAGGCGAACGGCACGACCTCCATGCCGCTCGCTGCGCACCACCAGTAGCCGCCGAACGCGAACACCATCGCGGTCGCGGCGATGGCGGTCGTGTGTGCGAGCAGGCGCTGGGAGATGCGCCACGTCTCGTACGCGAGCAGCCCGAGTGCAATGAACCCCAGCAGCCACGCGATGGGGATCAGCGCCACACCGCGGAAGCCGATCGCATAGAACGGAGCCAGGAGCAGCGGCCAGAGCAGGCTGGTGGCGCCGGGTGTCGGCGCGGCGCCCGGCGAGTAGACGAAGGGATGCAGGCTGGCGAAGGCGCGCGCGTACTGGAAGTGGATGTAGGCGTCGTCGAGCGGCACCGCCGGCACGCCGTGGGTCCGGCGCAGGATCGCCAGCACGGACGCCACGGCAACCACGGCAGTCGCGACGACGATCGGCGCATGGCGTCGCAGCCGCATCCACGACAGCTTCTCCGACCACGCGGGCACGGCGCTGCTATATCACCGCTCGGATGACTGCTACCTCAAACTCGTCGGCCGGAGGTCGCCCCTACGCCGACGCGCCCCGTCTGCCCGAGGGCGAGCCGCTCGACCTGCGGGCCCTGGTCGGGGCGGGCGACCGACCCGTGGAGCTCGAGATCGGGCCGGGACGCGGCTGGTTCCTGGTCGAGCGGCTGGAGGCGGACCCGACGGCGCGGGTCGTCGGGATCGAGATCCGCCGCAAGTGGGCCGCCATCGTCGACGGGCGTCTGGAAAAGCGCGGCCTGTCCGATCGCGGGCGGGTTTTCGCCGGCGATGCCCGCGAGATCCTGCCGCGGCTTTCGCCCGGGACGCTGTCGGTCGTGTACATCCATTTTCCGGACCCCTGGTGGAAGAAGCGGCACGCCAAGCGCCGGGTGCTGACGGCGGAGCTGCTCGCCGGCGTGGCGGGGGCGCTGGCACCGGGGGGCGAGCTGTTCGTGCAGACCGACGTCTTCGACCGCGCCGAACAGTTCGAGCAGGTGGTCGCCGGCGAGTCCAGGCTGTCGCCCTGGTCGGAGACGGCGCGCGTGGATGACAACCCCTACGGGGCGCGAAGCCCGCGTGAGCGGCGCGCGATCGCCGATGGGCTGCCCGTCCTCAGGCTGCGCTACCGCCGCGTGGGATGAGCCCTGCTTGATTCCGGGGCGGCGCTGGGGATAGGCTCGCCGGGTCATGCGCATCGCCGCCCGCATTGCCGCCCTGCTGGTCCTGGCTGTCAGCGTCGTGGGTTGTGCGACGTACCGCGAGGATCTGAACCGTGGTCAGCGGCTCTACGAGGAAAACGAGTACGAGCACGCGCTGGCCATCTGGCGCGAGCTCGAGTCCGACAGGGACTCGCTCGATTTCATGGATCAGGCTCGCTACGCCTATCTGCGCGGCATGACGGACTATCGGCTTGGATTCCGACCCGACGCGCGGCACTGGTTGGCGATCGCCAAGGCCATCGAGGAGGAGCATCCCGGTGGGTTGCGCGCGCAGTGGAAGGATCGCCTTGCTTCGTCGCTCAAGGATCTGAACAAGGACGTGTACGGCGGTGCGGACGACCTGTCGAAGAGCGCTTCGACGGCGACCGCGACTACCAGTGGAGCGGGCGCCGCGACCGACGCGGGCACTGGCCAGGCGGGGTGCAAGTCGAATGCAGACTGCCCCGACGGCCAGCAATGCCAGTCGAGCCAGTGCGTACCGATGTAGAACGGCGCCACGCCGCTGCGCGGCGCCGATCAGGATACGGCGGGTCCCCCCGGAGCAGGACAGCTACTGCGTGGGCTTGAGCCCGAACAGCTGATCCTTGGCAGCGAGCTTCTGTTTCTTCAGCTCCGTGATGTGGCGTTGCTCTTCCGGCGTCAGGTAGGCTCGCTTCTCGAGCTGTCTGACTTCTTCAGCCAGCTCTTGGTGTCGAGCCTGCAACTGTTGCACGTTGTCGCTCGCCGTAGCTTCATTCATTGGAACGCACCTCCTGAGTGCTGGATTGCCTGCGACTTCCCGGCACTGACGACCGTGAAGCCAACCGGCGGGGTTCGGCGGATCGGAGCAGTGGCTCTATGGCCCCGCACGTAGCGTCGTCGATAGGCAAACGTCCCATCGCAACGAAACGATCCGTCACTCGTCCAACGTAAGGGGACCACGGCAGAGGTCAATACCTTTCGCGGGCCTGGGCCGCGGATTGTCTGGAGTGCGTGCTGGCCGGGGGTGGGTCATGCTTGACCGTCGGCGCTTTCGCGAAAGCTGCCGTGGCCGGGTCGGCGCGTTCGACGCGTCGCAGTAGCGGCGCGTCGAGGCAGAATCCGAGCTGTTTGCCGGGAACCTCCCGGGCGAAGACGACACGAAACGACATGGGCGCCTGCGAATCCCTCCACCATCCGGCCCTGATCAGCTGTCTGGTGCTGGGCGTGCTCGTGGCCGCGGGCTGCGCACCTGCCCAGGGGCCTGCTCCCCACCAGCCCAGAGCGCGCGGCGGCCCGCCGCCGCCGGTCGACCACGTCAAGGTGCCCCGCACGATCGTCACGCCGGTCGACGCGGCCAGCATCCCCCAGCTGTACGACCGGGCACGCGCACAGCTGCGCGCCGGCGACGCGGCTGGTGCAGCCAAGGCGTTCGAGCGCGTGTTCAAGCTCGACCCGGACGGCGACCTCGCCGACGACTCGCTCTTCGAAGCCGGCGATGCATGGGAGCACGCAGGTGATCGCGAAGCTGCGCTCAAGCGATACGAGGAGACGGCGCGGCGCTTCCCGAAGAGCGATCTCGGTCGCGCGGCACTCGTGCGGAGCATCCGGCTGCTGGCGTTTCTCGAACACTGGAAGCGCGCCGGACAGGCATCCGACCTGATGATGAAGCGCTACCACGATCTGCGTCCGTTCGAGAGCATCGTCACGTACAGCGGCAAGGCGCTCGGGCTGATCGCGGACGGGGATCTCGATACGGCGACCTACTACATCGAAAAGGGTCGCACGATCATCGAGGACCACCGCATGGACGAGGCTGGGCGCATTCCCCGCGACCTGGCGCAGTTGTACTACGCCTTGGGAGAGGTGCGACGGATCAAGGCGGGGCGCATCAAGTTCAACCCGGTGCCTCCCCACTTCGCTGCCGTGCTCGAGAAGCGTTGCCAGCTGCTGCTGGACGCGCAGAGCGCGTACTCGGACGCGATGCGAGCGTACGATGCGCACTGGTCCGCGATGGCGGGCTACCGCGTGGGTCAGTTGTACGAAAGCCTGCACACGGACCTGATGGCAATCCCCGCGCCCAGTGCGGCCGACAGCAGTCCCAAGGAGAAGCTGTTCGAAGGCGCAATGAGACTGCGCTACTCCGTGCTGCTCCGGAAGGCGCTCACGATGATGGACCACACGGTGCAGATGGCGGAGCGCACTGGCGAGCATTCCGAGTGGGTCCTGCGCGCGCGCGAAGCCCAGGTGAAGATCCACCAGGCGATGAAGAAGGAGGACGCCGCGATCGCCGCGCTGCCGTACACGCGAGCGCAGCTCCAGGCCGCGCTCGATCGACTCAAGAAAAAAAAGAGTCAGCCCTAGCGGGCCCTGGAGGCTTCAGGCTTCAGCATCGACGGGGCGCGGCACAGTGACGGCGGGTGTCGGCGGAGGGCGGGCACCGAGCCCGAGAGCCCCTGTCGCCCGTAGCCTGAAGCCTGAAGCCTGGAACGGAGCTTCCCGAGAACACAGCGAATTCCCGCTGCCCCACGTCGAAGCCAAGCCGGGTACGGTTTGTGCTTGACACGGTCCGGGGCCGGCGCTAACAGAGGCCGGTCGTCCTCGGGTCCCCTTCTGTCCGCCCCAATCCAGAGCCAGCTGGTCGGGGCAAGGGTGGGGTGCCCTCTTTTGGCATCTCTTCCACCAAGGTGCCAGATGCGGCCCAGCCCTCCGGCAACGGAGGGGAGCCGCCTTTGCCGGCGCGGCTGACTTCTCCCACCACCGCGAAGTACCCAGCCGGGGGAAAACGCCAGACTTGCTAGAGCAGGATCAGGGCCTTGCAGAATTGTCACCGCGCCGCTCACCCCGCACATCCGTCGCGGTGGGGGCAGCCAGAAGGTCTGCTGGCGTAGCTCAACCGGCAGAGCTCCTGTTTTGTAAACAGGAGGTTAGGGGTTCGAGTCCCCTCGCCAGCTCCGGGCCCGCCAGAACACAAGCACGAGGAATTAATCTGTAGATACGGAGGGTTGCCCGAGCGGCCAAAGGGAGCAGGCTGTAAACCTGCCGGCTTATGCCTACGTTGGTTCGAATCCAACACCCTCCACTGGACCACGGAGAAGGAGAGCATCGGCGCCAGTCAGGTGCGGTAGGCCTGACGGCCGGACAAGAAGAGCCGGAGGAGGATAGTAGAGACTGATTCAGTGCCGTTGGCGCTCCGGGGTGGCCTCTCGCCCCGTGTAGCGCTATGCACGGCCCCCCCCTAGGCGGGAGTAGCTCAGTTGGTAGAGCGTCAGCCTTCCAAGCTGAACGTCGCGGGTTCGAATCCCGTCTCCCGCTCGAGAGAGCCGTTAGCGATTAGCCGTGAGCGATCAACGCGGCAACGCAAAGACAACCCGAACAGCTAGCAGCTAACACCAGACAGCCAAACAAAGGCCCACCTAGCTCAGTTGGTAGAGCGCGTCCTTGGTAAGGACGAGGTCACCAGTTCAAACCTGGTGGTGGGCTCGAAGGAAGCTCGACAGTCACCGGAAACCCGGAAGGTACAAGCGATGGCCAAGGAGAAATTCGTACGCACGAAGCCCCACGTGAACGTGGGGACGATCGGTCACATCGACCACGGCAAGACGACGCTGACTGCGGCGCTGGTGAAGGTGCAGTCGAAGGCGGGTCTCGCGAACGAGATCAAGTACGCGGACATCGCGAAGGGCGGGATCGTCCGTGACGAGACGAAGACGGTGACGATCGCAGCGAGCCACGTGGAGTACGAGACGGCGAACCGTCACTACGCGCACGTGGATTGCCCGGGACACGCCGACTACATCAAGAACATGATCACGGGCGCGGCGCAGATGGACGGCGCGATCCTGGTGGTGAGCGCGCTGGACAGCGTGATGCCGCAGACTCGCGAGCACGTGCTTCTGGCGCGTCAGGTGGGTCTGAACCACATCGTGGTGTTCCTGAACAAGTGCGATGCGGTGGAAGACGAGGAGATGCTGGACCTGGTGGAGATGGAGGTCCGGGAGCTTCTGAGCAAGTACCAGTTCGACGGCGACAACGCGGCGATCGTGCGTGGTGCTGCACTTCCCGCGCTGAACGGCGAGGAGAAGTGGGAAAAGACGATCACGGATCTTCTCGAGGCGCTGGACAAGGAGATTCCGGAGCCTCAGCGCGAGACGGACAAGCCGTTCCTGATGGCGGTCGAGGATGTGTTCTCGATCAAGGGACGCGGCACGGTTGCGACGGGGCGCATCGAGCGCGGCGTCATCCACGTCAACGACGAGGTGGAGATCATCGGCTTCGACAAGAAGGAGAAGACGGTGGTGACGGGCGTGGAGATGTTCCGCAAGCAGCTGGACGAGGGCCAGGCTGGCGACAACGTGGGCTGCCTGCTTCGCGGCGTGGACAAGGAAGGTGTGGAGCGCGGCCAGGTGTTGGCAAAGCCGGGCAGCATCCATCCGCACAAGAAGTTCATGGGCGAGGTGTACGTGCTGAAGAAGGAGGAGGGTGGTCGCCACACTCCGTTCTTCACGAACTACCGTCCGCAGTTCTACATCCGCACGACGGATGTGACGGGGTCGGTGAAGCTGCCCGAGGGCATCAAGATGGTGATGCCGGGTGACAACGTGACGGTCGAGGTGGAGCTCATCACGAGCGTCGCACTCGAGGAGCAGATGCGCTTCGCCATCCGCGAGGGCGGCAAGACCGTCGGCGCCGGAGTGGTCACCAAGATCATCGAGTAGCGCTGTGGCGGGAAGTCGCGGCGCCCGGAGTCAGCGGCTCCCCATTGCTCTGAGTTGCTCGGTCTGCGGGGCTCGCAACTACAAGACGACAAAGGCCCGCCGCGACGGCTCGAAACCGCTCTCTCTCAAGAAATTCTGCAAGGCCTGCAACAAGCACACGATTCATACGGAGACGAAGTAGCGAGCGACAAGCCGTCGCGGGTCCAAACCGCGACTCCTCATAGGGGCGTAGCTCAGTTGGTAGAGCAGCGGATTCCAAATCCGCGGGTCGGGAGTTCGAGTCTCTCCGCCCCTGCCCGATGCCGGACTCCTGAAGGCGCCGGAAGAAAGGGCGCCAGGATTATCTGATGGCGACAGACGACGACAACAAGAAGGACGACGAGGCCGAGGTCGAGGCGCCTAGCGACGCGGAGACCGAGACCGAGGTCGAGACGCAGAGCGACGACGACGAAGCCGTCGACGCGCTGTTTGTCCCGCCCGAGGGTGGTGAGCCCGTCGCTGTCGCGGCGTCGGGCGACGAGGACGAGGACGAGGAGCCCGAGTCCGAGCGCGGAGCCCAGCCGGCCCAGCTGGGCGCGGCCAAGTACGTGCACGCGGCGTTCTTCGCCGCCGGGATCGGCGTCGCCTACCTGAGCGGCAAGATCCTCGAGATGATCTGGAATAGCCTGGCCCAGTGGCCGGTCGCGGTTCGTGCCGTGCCCCAGCTTCTGCGCTACGCTGAGGACGACCGCGGGACGATCACGATGATTGTGGGGGCAGTCATCGGCGTTCTCAGCGTCATCCAGACCTACCGTCGTGATGGCATCCGGCGGTGGGCTGGCGAGGTGGCGGTAGAGCTGTCCAAGTGCAAGTGGCCAGATAGGCAGATGGTCACCAACGGAACCATCGTTGTCGTGATCGCCAGCGCGATCGCGACTGTCTACGTTGCCCTCCTCGACCGACTGTGGGGCTTTCTCACGACTTTGGTGTACGGCGCATGACTGGTGGGGGACAGGCTCAGATGTCCGAGGAAACCGGCAAGAAGTGGTACGTCGTCACGACGTATTCGGGGTACGAGAACAAGGTCAAGGCCGCGCTCCAGGAGCGGATCCGCCAGCACAAGATGGAGGAGCGCTTCGGAGAGATATTGATCCCGTCCGAGACGGTGACCGAGCACGGTAAGGACGGCAAGAGCCGCGTCAAGACCAAGACCAGCTTCCCCGGTTACGTCTTCGTCGAGATGGAGATGAGCGAGCACGCCTGGCACCTGGTCAAGGACACGCCGAAGGTCACCGGCTTCATCGGCAACCAGCGTCCGCAAGAGGTCAAGCCGCCGCACATCGAGGACCTCCGCAAGGGCATCGTCGAAGGCGCGGTCAAGCCCAAGCCCCGTCACCAGTTCCAGGAAGGTGACGAGGTGCGCGTCGTCGTCGGCGCATTCGCGAACTTCTCGGGCACGGTCCAGGAGGTCAAGCCCGACAAGCAGAAGCTCAAGGTCATGGTCAGCATCTTCGGGCGTCCGACCCCCGTGGAGCTCGACTTCTCGCACGTCGAGAAGCGCTAGGCCCTTTCAGAAGCGAGAGTAGAGATGGCATCCGCCAAGAAGAAGATCGCAGGTTTCATCAAGCTGCAGCTCCCCGCCGGGAAGGCGAATCCTTCCCCGCCGGTGGGCCCCGCGCTCGGCCAGCACGGGGTCAACATCATGCAGTTCTGCAAGGACTTCAACGGCCGGAGCGCGCCGCTCGGCGACACGATCATCCCCGTGGTGATCACCGTGTACGCCGATCGTTCGTACTCCTTCGTGATGAAGTCGCCGCCAGCGAGCATCCTGCTCAAGAAGGCGTGTGGACTGGCGACCTCCGGCAAGCCCGGGTCCGGGTCGAAGGAGCCGAACAAGAACAAGGTCGGTCAGCTAACGATGGACCAGGTCCGCGAGGTCGCGAAGACCAAGATGAAGGACATGAACACGACGGACGTTGAGGCGGCGGCACGCAGCATCGCCGGCACCGCCCGCAGCATGGGCATCGACGTCGTCTGAGCAGCACAAGTTACTGGTGCGGCAGCGGGGTGGCTGACGCGGCACGACGCCGTGGCCACCTCGACACCCTGACCGTCTCCAGGAGTCGAAAGACGAATCAATGACAAGCAAACTGGCAAAGAAGCGAAAAGAAGCGCTTGGCAAGGTCGACCGCGACAAGCGCTACACCGTCGACGAGGCGATCGGCGTCGTGAAATCGGCGTCCTTCGCGAAGTTCGACGAGAGCGTCGACGTCGCAGTGCGACTCGGCGTCAATCCCAAGCACGCCGACCAGATGGTGCGCGGCGCGCTCGTGCTGCCGCACGGCACGGGCAAGAGCGTCCGCGTGCTGGTCTTCGCCAAGGGCGAAAAGGAAAAGGAAGCGCTGGAAGCCGGCGCCGACCTCGCTGGCTCGGACGAGCTGGTGCAGAAGGTCCAGGGCGGCTTCCTCGACTTCGATCGCGTCATCGCGACGCCCGACATGATGGGTTCGGTCGGCAAGCTCGGCCGCATCCTCGGCCCGCGCGGCCTGATGCCGAACCCGAAGGTGGGTACGGTCACGCCGAACGTGGCTGACGCAGTGCGCGAGGCGAAGGCCGGCAAGGTCGAGTATCGCGTCGACAAGGCAGGCGTCGTGCACTGCCGCATCGGCCGCGTGTCGTTCGACGAGCCGAAACTGGTCGACAACGCCCAGGCGCTGATTCGCGAGCTCATCCACAAGAAGCCCGCGACGGCGAAGGGCATCTACCTCAAGAGCATCACGCTCTCGAGCACGATGGGGCCGGGCGTGCGCGTCGACACCAACGCCGTCACCGCGACTGCGGAGGAAGGACACCACTGATGCTTCGCTCCCAGAAAGTCGAGCAGGTCAACGAAATCCGTGACCGCTTCTCGCGCATGACCTCGGCAGTCCTCGTCGACTACAGCGGCATGACGGTCGAGGAGGTCAGCAAGCTGCGCGATGTCTTCCGCGAGAAGGGCGTCGAGTACAAGGTCGTCAAGAACACCCTCGTGCGCCAGGCGCTGGACGGCGAGGCATTCCTCGACGGGCTTGGCGACGCGCTGCGCGGGATGACCGCCATCGCGTGGAGCTACGAGGAGCCCAGCGCGGCAGCGCGCGTGGTCAAGGAGTTCCGCAAGGGCAACGAGAAGCTCAAGGTCAAGGCTGGCGTGCTCGAAGGCTCGGTCCTCGATGCCACGGCGGTCGAGAACCAGCTCGCCCTGCTTCCGAGCAAGGACGAGGCGCGGTCCATGTTGCTGGCGACGATGATGGCGCCGGCGCAGAACCTGGTGATGCTGCTCAATGCTCCCGCCCGCGAGCTGGTGGGAGTCATGGCAGCCAAGCAACGCAAAGACGAAGGCGGCTGAGCCGCCAGGACTTCCAGCGTGCCGTGGCCTGCCGCGGGCGCCGAAGTGACGACAAGAGACCAACAACAACCAACGAAACGTTTCGGAGCAAGAAAATGGCTGAGATTTCGCGCGAGCAGGTCGTCGACTACCTTTCCAACCTCCCGGTCATCCAGATCGCGGAGCTGGTCAAGGAGCTGGAAGAGAAATGGGGCGTCAGTGCTGCACCCGTTGCAGTGGCTGGTCCCGCGGCAGCTGGTGCTGCCGGTCCCGCCGAGGAAGAAAAGACGGAGTTCAACGTCATCCTCGCGGAGGCTGGTGCCAGCAAGATCAACGTCATCAAGGCGGTGCGCGAGATCACCGCGCTCGGCCTCAAGGAGGCGAAGGACCTCGTCGAGGGCGCTCCCAAGGCAATCAAGGAGGCCATCGGCAAGGAAGAGGCCGAGGAGATCAAGAAGAAGCTGGAAGCAGCCGGGGCCAAGGTCGAGGTCAAGTAGGACCCTCGGTGCCGTTGGTCACTTCAGTCCTGATAGCTTCGGCGCCCGCATTCTGCGGGCGACATGTGTCGAGCGTGCGTTTGGGGGTAGGCGTCTCGCGGGGCGGCAAGGTTTGCCGTTTCCCGCGGGGCGCATTTCGTGTCCGGAGGAACTAGATGGCGTCCAAGGTCCAGTCGAACTTTCGACATCGCAGGAACCTGGGGATGGTCGAACCGATCGTCGACATCCCGAATCTGATCGATATCCAGAAGAACAGCTACGACAAGTTCCTCCAGAGCGACCTCTCGCCCAAGGAGCGCAGGGAGATCGGACTCGAGTCGGTCTTCCGAAGTGTGTTCCCCATCAAGGACTTCGATGGGACGAGCGAGCTGGTCTACGTCTCGTACAACCTGGAAAGGCCCAAGTACGACGTTGACGAGTGCCGTCAGCGCGGCATGACGTACGCGGCGCCCATCAAGGTGACGACACAGTTGATGGTGTACGACACGCGCGACGACGGTGAGCGCATCGTACGCGACATCAAGGAGCAGGAGGTCTACTTCGGCGAGATCCCGCTCATGACCGTGACCGGTACCTTCATCATCAATGGTACCGAGCGCGTCGTCGTTTCACAGCTGCACCGCAGCCCCGGCGTGTTCTTCGACCACGACAAGGGCAAGACGCACTCCAGCGGCAAGCTGCTCTACTCGGCCCGCGTGATCCCGTACTCGGGCTCGTGGCTCGACTTCGAGTTCGACCACAAGGACATCCTCTACGTCCGTATCGACCGACGCCGGAAGATGCACGCGACGGTCCTGCTCCGCGCGCTGGGCTACAGCACGCAGGAGCTGCTCAACTACTTCTACTCGACGGAAGAAGTGTATCTCGAGAAGGGCGGCAAGTTCGCCAAGAGCATCGAGTACGATCTGCTCGCCGGGCAGCGCGCAACGCGCGACATCAAGATCGGCGGCGATACCGTCGTCAAGAAGAACACCAAGTTCACGCGCGCCGCGATCAAGAAGCTGAGGGAGGCGGAAGTCGACCGCCTGCCGATCGAGCTCGCGGACCTCATCGGCAAGGTGAGTGCCCAGGACGTGATCGACGCCGAGACCGGCGAGGTGCTTCTCGAGTGCAACGAGGAAGTTACCGAGATCACGCTCGACCGGCTGCGCGAAGCCGGCATCCCGAACTTCAAGGTACTGTTCATCGACGGCCTGAACGTGGGTCCGTACCTGCGTGACACGCTGATCGCCGACAAGGTGAAGACCACCGAGGACGCGATCATGGAGATCTACCGGCGCCTGCGCCCGGGCGATCCTCCGACGCTGGAGACGGCCAACCAGCTGTTCAAGAACCTGTTCTTCAACCCCGAGCGCTACGACCTGAGCGCGGTCGGCCGTTTGAAGCTCAACTACAAGTTCTACCGGGACCTGGCCGAGGACCAGAAGCCGCCGCTGGATCAGACGATCCTCAGCGCCCAGGACATCCTCGAGACGGTCCGCCACCTGATCGAGCTCAAGAACGGGCGTGGCTCGGTGGACGACATCGACCATCTCGGCAACCGCCGCGTGCGCGCGGTGGGCGAGCTGATGGAGAACCAGTACCGCATCGGGCTGGTGCGCATGGCCCGCGCGATCAAGGAGCGCATGAGCGTGTCGCAGGAGATCGACACGCTGATGCCGCACGACCTGATCAACGCCAAGCCGGTCGGCGCGGTGGTCAAGGAGTACTTCGGGTCCAGCCAGCTCTCGCAGTTCATGGACCAGACGAACCCGCTCAGCGAGGTGACGCACAAGCGCCGCCTCTCGGCGCTCGGCCCCGGCGGCCTCACGCGTGAGCGGGCGGGCTTCGAGGTGCGCGACGTGCACGCCACGCACTACGGCCGCATCTGCCCGATCGAGACGCCTGAAGGTCCGAACATCGGTCTTATCGCGTCGCTGTCCACGTTCGCCCGCGTCAACGAGTACGGCTTCGTCGAGACGCCCTACCGGGCTGTCGGAGGCGGCAAGGTCACGGACGACGTGTCCTGGTTCAGCGCGCTTCAGGAAGAGGGCAAGTACATCGCCCAGGCGACCGCCGACACCGACGAAAAGGGTCACTTCCGCAACAACCTGGTCAGCGCCCGCCTGAACGGCGACTTCCGTATGGCGGCCAACGACCAGATCCAGCTGATGGACGTGGCGCCCAACCAGATGGTGAGCGTGGCGGCAGCGCTGGTGCCGTTCCTCGAGCACGACGACGCGAACCGCGCGCTCATGGGCGCCAACATGCAACGTCAGGCCGTGCC